>NZ_CP132203.1:0-2400000 GCF_030719035.1 Hahella sp. HNIBRBA332 | reverse complement strand
TCGTTATGCAACGACGAAATGTATATTGTATACAATTCGTTCTCAACACCCTTTGAAGACGTCAATATGAAGGATCAGAATCAGAGCTTGGCGGTCTCAGAAAGTGAGACTGGTGGGTGGATGACGAGTCGATTTTTGAAACATTAGAAGCTTGAGTTGCGTCTAAAGAAACAGCGCCCGGTCATCGACTCATTCTGGATTTTGTGTCGTTGCAGGGTGTTGAAGTCGGGTGAAAAACCGGTTGGGGAGTTGGGATTGGCTGTGGTTGAATAGCTCGTTAGGGTTACAGTTGTAAGTATCAGCGTACATATTATGAAGAACACACTAATAGCCAGCTTAGCCATGCTGCTCACGGTATTTATGCTGGTATTTCTCACAGCAGTGATTGACTCCATTAATAATAACTTTGATTTCCGAATTTCCGCCGTAATCGCTGGCGTGGCCACATTGGTGGCGCTAGTGGTTCTGGTTATCTGGGCGATTCCTGGCCATTTACTTCTAAACAAACTGAAGAAAGATAAGCTGATTTGGTATATCGCGCCCGCGCTTCTTCCTGGTTTTGTGTTTGTATACTGGCTAAAGCCTTTCGGTCAGGATGCTGAGCCTTCCTTATTGATCCAGGCGCTTTTCTGTAGTTTTGTTGGCGGCGTGTCAGCCGTTGTGTTTTGGTATTTTGCTGTTTACAGGCCTGGGCGTATGACAAGGCCTTTAAAGTGAACTTTTGTTTTTCATGCTGTCTGCAGCTGGCGTTAAATTTCGGGGTTAGCTTCAGTTCAGTAAACGTTGGATATACGGGGATTTATGGGCGCATGCGTATTCGCCTTCATTGAAATTAATCACAACGATGAGTGGATCATCGCGGATGATCTTGTTGAAGATGAGGACTATGAAGGTAAACCAGTTCCGAAGAACGTCGCTCCGTATTGGTGGGGCAAGAGCGCATACGCAGACATTTACGAATTATCTGGAGAAAGGGGGTTCCCTGCTGACCTCAGCGCTGAGATGTTGAGCTTCATAAAAGAGTACTGGCAAGATGCAAACCGGCCGTCGTGGTTGCTAATGTCGGAACTAAAGCATTTACAAGAAGACGCAAATGGCCGTTGCCCTGCTATTGACTTAACACTATTCCCAAGCGCCTTGCCAGACAGCGAAGTCAGGCTGGTATTTTGGGCAGACCAGTGAGTCCACGTAAATTACGAAATCGCGCGGGTCAACTTTCGCTGCATCAATGACTACTTGTACAGTGTTGGAGACTTTCACACTCAGATATGAATCATGCCGAATTAATAGAAAAGCTCGAAAAGTCGGGATTTGAACAGCTAGGGACAGCAAGTGCTTTTGGGAACGCTGGTGAGTGGGTGATAGGGCTCATAGGGCTAAGTGGACGGTTTCAGCAAGCAGGGACAAAGGCTTTTGTAATTTGCGCAAGACCAATCAGCTTTGACTATATGGAAAGGCCGAAGGGGAAGTTCCACTGCGACCCTATGGAGTATCCATTTAAGTTAACGCTGAATAGCTTTGGCGAAAAGTTAAAATACCAGTCACAGCTTTTGCACTTCGAGCACTCAAGAATTGATACCGAAGGCGATTGGTCAAAGGTCTTCGATTTTCTTGTAAGCGACCTGCCAGAATCACTTTCAAGTCTTGGTGTTTCAGGTTTAGTTCAGCAGCTCAAAGAGATTAGGGAGCCCGGATATATAGAGAAAATATGGCTTGGAGAATTGGGCGCCAAGGCCACGGACTAGCGCGCCCTTACTTTGGGCTCATCTTCGCGGCGTTAGAACTGGATTTAGATGATGAGGCTAAGCATTAGCCCTCGGTTTCGCCTATGATCTGAGTGCTAAAAAGGCAAAGTAACCCGATTCAGCTAGCGGCATTAGCTTGTAACTTATCGCTCTCCATATTCTTATAGCTCTCACTTCCGGAGAAATTTCGATGACAAATGTTGAGAATAATGTTGTCCTTTGGGAGAGCTTTCATGCTCTCTTCAAAAGCTGTTTTGGATTCGATTATAGATCGTTAGAGGATATTGTCGCTGCACTTGAATCAGCCAACATAAAAATATACTGGCATAGCTTGTCAAATTGGGAAGATCTTGAAGATCTGGATATATTGCATGAAATGTTAAAGCTGCATGTTATTGATGGTGAGGTTTTTGTGATTACGGAAGCTTCGAATGATGATAATAACGGCCCATTTCAACTGAAAGCCGAAGAATTGGAAGCCTTTGTGAAGAACCACCTGAGCCAGTATGGTGAGTGTTTCTTTAATGGTGATGTTGCAATAGTAAGTCTAAAAAACAAATCGGTATGGGCTTTTCATCACGAGGGAGTTTTTGCGTATATAGACCAATTTTGATGTTACAAAGACGAAGACACTTAGCGGTTGTTCCCAGGCTTTAAAAGCAGATCCATATCACCCAGGTAGTGCCGCAGCATGTCAACAAAATTGGCAGGAAGCATATGGAAGCTTTACGCGGAGACTACTCTCAAGATTATCATGCAGGCGGGAATGAAAGGTCGGAAATATTAGGCATGAGCGTAAATCAACAAATATTATCAAGCTGCGCAAATTCTGAGCAAAAGTTAGTAGATGTTGTTGGGTATTTTGAGAATTGTGAAGAGAGCAGTCTCGAGTGTGTTTTATGCGCGATGGAATTCATTTTCGAGAAGTCAAAATTTTACATTGTGGTCCAAGAGGATGACAGTTTTGTGCTGTATCCAAACGATTGGTGCGGTGACCCTAAATGGAAATCCATATCGTTTATGAAAAGACGGCCTTGGTCATTAGCAATTGGAAGCCCGCTGCTATGGTCTTGGGTGCTTCATAATCAGCAAGGCTACTTTGATGGGATTCAGCTTGAATTTGCGAAAAGCACTGAATCTCGATCAATAATAGTACAACTGGTTGCTCTCGGTTCAGAAATCAAGCAGCGAGATATTGCGGAAAAGTGCAGTGCTATTACATTTACCCAATAATTTGATGTTACAAAGAGTAAAGGCTTCGGTAACCCTTAGGGTGAAGGCTTAACCAAGCCGAGCAAAGGGAGCTCAAAAAGCTATTAGAGTCAACATATGCCAGTACAATACGATTGCCAATCTTGCAACCTGACATTTAAGGTTGGCGGCTACCATGGTATTACTCCATACGAGGATTACGATGGTGGCGTATGCGCAGTTTGCATGGGATGTGGCGTCCAGTATTCAATATTTTATGGAAATGAATATCGCGGCCCTGAGTACTTTGAAGAGAAGGGGGTTGAGATAGTTGGTTATGCCCAAGAGTCTAAGATAAAACTACTGAAGCATGTTAGGCAATGGTATGAGTTAAGTCTTCACGAAGCAAAGAATAAGCTTAATGATATGCCATTTATATTCGTCGATAAGTATGGCGACCCTGATCGTATAGCTTCGAGCCTGCTAGCGGAAGGAATTGAGGCGAGATTAGTTATGTTGTCCAGGGTTAAGAATCCTTATTTCGGAAAACCCAAAGCAAGGGATATCTTGGAGAAGTTTGATTCGCTTCTATATGTAGGTATGCAGGACGCTGATATTGAGGTGCATGAAGCGCCATATTCCTGCAAATCGGGAGAGCAGGGTCGCCTTGACTTGGAATCCACGCAATGTATGGACTGCGGCGCTGAGGGGGCAATTCAATTCCATTTTGAAGACGACCTGAAAAAATGCCCAAGTTGTAAAGTGGATGCTTTGGTTGAAAGTGGGGGTTTTGTCTCCTAATAATAAAGCCAAGAAACATAGCCCCTTGGTTAATCGTATGTATCCTATCAATACTTCTTAGAGGAAGTTGTTAATGTTTAAGAAATTATTTGGAAAGAAAAGTAAAGGCCCAGACAAGGATGACACTTCTAATATTAATAAAGAAGGTCAAGCGAATGAACAGGAAAAGCCTAGAAAACACCACTATGAGTTCGGTAAGTTCACTCTTCCAATGATGGTTCTAGGTCATCCAGAACCTTTTATTTCAAACTTTTTACTTGAAGATGGACAACAGAAGTTACGTAATGTATGGAATAACATAGGAGAAAAACTTCCGCCAAGCGACCGGATGCCTGATGATGGACTTGAGCTCGTAAAGCGTGTAGCGAAGAATGTGATTTGTATGGGGATAATAATGCCAAAAGCTATATCGCCCAATGAGCTTCATTTTTCATATGTGATATGCGACAAAGAAGATTACACTAAAATTAGAATATTTGGTCTGGAAAAGGGTAGGGAGCCATGTCCCTACGAGAATCCTACTGTGTTGGCGGAATGGAATAAAATGGGGCGGCTTACCTATGATGCTGCACCAAAACCTGATTTTATCGAGTTTGAAAAGTATGTTTTTTCTATCATGGCTGATGAAATTCAGGTCCGCACTTTTACTGATTTTAGGCCAATGGGATGGTTCTCTGACAGTGACGAAGCAAGTCCAGAAGCATAGCGACTTAAGATATGCACTCTTTGATTAATTTATGATTCTCCTATTTTCGAAGGCGTACACCGGAAGATATTAATACTTGAAAATAAAACCAGTTGGTAGCAGAACCGATAACGAGTATAGGTCGGAACTGGGTAGCTCCTCCTCCAACTACTCGGTTTCAAATGGCCGTCATCCCCAACTCGGGGGAGGTAGCGGCCAGGGACATAAAGTGTTTCGGAGGCCAGCGAGTGGATGATCGGGTTTATAGGGCTAAATAGCTAAAAATGGTAGGTGACAGATGGCGGATGATCTAATTCCAATACCGATTCCGGCATTGGTGGCGGTGCTCCTCAATAAAGAGCGTGAAAAAGGCGAACCTCTTACAGAAGATGAAGTTATCGAAATAAGAGATAGCGCCACATGCCAGATGGGTACGATTCATCAGGTAAGAGCGCTTGAGGAATCGAGGGGGTACTCAGATATCGATCCCGAGAAGGCATGGGAGCAGTGGCAGGTGATCAGACTGCAATTTGATAGTTAGGGGAGAGGACGTGCATCTAGTCATGTTTGACATAGACGGAACGTTGGTCGAATCCTACGACTTCGACACGGAGTGTTTTCAGGCTGCCGTCAAAGATGTGGTTGGTATTTCGGTTGGCCCTGACTGGGGTCGGTTTCGGCATGTAACGGACGCTGGAATTCTCTCAGAGATAATTGAAGAAGTCGGTCTTCAGAGGGAACGGGAGCGTATTTTTTTCGATGTAAAAGCACAATTCGTTAGACGTGTAGAAGAATATATTTCGCGCCATGAACTGTCTCCAATTTGTGGGGCGGTTGAATTTTTGTCACGGCTCGTAAAACGTCAGGATGTGGCGATCGCTTTTGCGACAGGTGGTTGGGCCGAAACCGCCAGGATGAAGCTGGACGCGGTCGGCATCAGCCTTCCAGGGATAGCGATGGCTTCATCCTCAGACCACTATAGCAGGACGGAGATCATGAGGGTGGCTGAAATGCGCGCAAGCACAGGGAGTTACGACTCTAAAACATACTTTGGCGATGGGCCTTGGGATTGGAGAGCGTCCGAAGCACTCGGCTATAACTTTATATCCGTAGGAAGTCGAATTCATGCCGCTCAATCAATTGGCGACTACACTGAATCTGATAACGCCTTTAGGTTTATTGGATTACGATAGTCAGCAGTTATTAGCATCAATACTGTAAACAAATCACTGCCGCATTAGAACTTAAAACTGGTTGGTGGACAAAAATGAAAAGTGAAACCATTTATTTTGTTTCAGATTTGATCAATGTCCAATCGCCTCAGGATGACCTTGGTGAGTATTTAGCTAGATTTTTGGGTCCTCTCTTTCAAACGGATGAATTTCCTGGAAAAAATGTTGCGCAAAAAGACGATGCTTGGCGAGTAAACTTGATGCTGCATCCGCAGTACGTGTGGATAGGCTGCACTGGTGAGCGAGGAGCAGAGTTTTCCAAAGAGTATTTTAATGAAGAAGAACAAGGGATTACATGGAGTTGTTTTCTAGAGATGGAAGAGCCCATTGGAGGAAGGAGTAAAGAAACACTTGAGATTTTTACTGGGCTGTTAAAAAGGCTTAAAGATAAACTCTATCAAAACCAAGACATAAATATAGTGAAGGTGAAATGGTAGTACGTAAAAACTAATCCGCGATGAATTTTTCCTCAGTGTTTTTTTGTTATTCTAAATAGTTTTTACTTAATGTGGCGCCATGAAAATTGAGCTAGAAAAAGTCGATGCTGAAATCAAAATTCTTGAATACGTAATACGAGACCAGTCGTTCATGGACGATCAGGAAAGAGTGCCTAAAATGTGCTTTCAGGCGAGAATAGAGGCTCCAAGCCTTCTTGAAGGAGACGACTTTCATGCCTCGTTTTCATACTACGATAAAGACGATAACTTTCTTGGCGTGGATAAAGGCTCTACTTGGGCTGAAGAGTTCTTGGCGTACTCGCCATATCCTATATCTTTTGAGTTGGATATTCCGAAAGATACCTGCCTGATAAAATGTCAGCTGATTTCAAAGAGGCGCCAAAAAAGCATATGGGATTATGGATGGCAAACATTTGCAGTGTTAGTTTTTGGGCTGCTTATCAGCGCCATTATAAATTTGTGGCTATAAACGCTATATAGAATTCCTGGCATTGATACGGTCAGTCAGGGGAAAATAGATCTATACCACGCCCTCCCTGCACGATCACGCCAAATCATCCCCACTAAGCCTTAGCAAACAACTCCGACACATACTTCAGCAGTTGCCCGTCGATATCCGGCAGGCCATCGGAAAACTGGGTCAGTTTGCCTGGGGTGCAGCGCATGAGTACGTTGGTGGGTTCGCCTTCGTCGTTGGAGGAGTTGACTGCGTTGAGTTCGATCAGTTTGTCGTAAAGGTCGTCTTCGAGCTGGATTCTCTGCGCTTCCGTCATTCTGATGCGGCCAACGCAGACGCCGGGGTGGATGGGGTGGGAGAGGGATTCTTCCTGAAAGCGGCGACGAAACAGGCTGTCCAAGGCGGAGCCTTCTTCCAGTAGATAGCGGCGTCCGGACTGATAAAAAGAGCCGTCGCCAAAGTCATCGATATAGCCAAGGATTTCAGCGATGCGCAGATAGAAGCGCAGACTGGTCTCGCTGAGGCCGTATTTCTCCGCCACTGCATCCGGCGTCATATTATGGGAGGTCACCATATTGATGAAGTCGAGGAGGTAGGGGTGCTCCAGAAACAGCTCGCTCTGTTTGTCGGATATAAACAGCTCGTTCTCGTGCTGCAGCTTGTTGGCGAGCTTGGTCAGCTCCACCAGATCGGTATTGAGAAAGCTGACGTACATGAGAATCTTGTCCAGCCCCAGGGACGGATTATGCAGGTGACGTTTGATACTGGAGAGCGGGATGCCGGTCTTCTCTGACAAATAACCGTAACTCAGCCCCTCGTCTTTGATTCTTCTTCTGATGGCGGCAAGTAAAAACTTCGGCCCGATATGCATCTCGCCTGACTCCGTGATTTTTGTTGTTAGGATGCTCGCCTAAGAGGCGTTTAACACCTTCGGATCATACCAGACGTCTTCGTAATTCGGAGCTAGCAAAAAAAGCGTAAGCCTGGGGCTGTCTCGAAAGCCCGCCAGAACCCGGGCCAATTAACACGACTGCGGCCGCCAATACTTCACAACGGCATGCTTACGGCGCTTTGCCGTTTCTTTCGTACTTCGCCTGGTTGGGCTTGCTGGCGATCCTGCGTGTACGGGCCGGTGAGGTTGCGTCTCTGTTAGAGAGTGGGCGCCGTGGCGCTGGAGCGTTGAAAAGTTGAGGTGATGTTGTGACTTGAATGGCGTGTATTTGTTAACTAATTTTTAATATTGATTATAAATAGAGCTACTATGTTTATAGATAATCCGCTATTGGTAGCCAATTCATGCTGCGCAACGTTATTTTTTACGGTTGACAAATATAAAATTTAAAAGAGTGCGTGAAATCAAATTAATATCAGATCAATTTAAGTAAACGTTCCCAAGTATTAATAACCTTGTTCTTTACCGGTTGAACTGTTTTAAATAATGCGCTAACGTGAGCTGGCCATTTGTGAACAATTGGCTAAAAATGGTCTGTAGAAGTTGGCTGTATATTGACTGATGTGACATGCATTACACACGGTGGTTGTCGCGCTAAGAGAGTGCATTGATGCATCCAGTTCCTAATATTTTGTAATGTTAAATTCATAAAATTTTCACTGAAAACATAGCAGAGTTAGGATGTTTTCAGGTGTTATGTACTTAAAGGAAAGTATACTTTCTTTTTTTGCACACAGTCTCATATCAATATTGTGACTTGAAGGGTATCAAGCTGGGGTTCCCCCGCGAGGAGTAGAGTAAGTGATGGATGTACGCTTCCCATTTTCGCCAAGGCGCACTCGTCCGCCTGCAATTTAGTCTCAGTGAAATAAGCCAATAAAAACAGGTGCTTAGAATCTATCTTGGCGCTGGTAGGCTTGTTTTACGCGGATGGCGTAGGCCATTCAAACATTTCCAACGCTTCTGAGAGGAACGGCGATTGCGTGCTGTTTCCTTCGGCTGTTGTTTTGTCGCTAGTTGTTCCCTGCAACTTTGCGTAGGCATCGTATCAAGTGAAATTAGGGATTTTAATGCTTGAGAAAGTTTCATGAAATTACGTAAAGCAACCCATTATGAACAGTTTCAGTGGCTGCGCTATCGACGTAACCCTGACGACCCAGGTCTGACATTAAGCTACCAATTTAAAATCACTGGAAACATTGAATTCCAGGCATTAAACAGAGCTTTGAAAGCCGTGCTTTTAAATGGATTTAATGGCCTGTTAAGTTATTTTTTAGATAGAGGCGGCAGCCTTTTGGTCGGATGTAATCCATTGCCGGATAAAGTGGTGGATATCATTACCGATAAAGCCGAATGGAGTAACTTAGAGCCGATTGATCCAGCGGGCGACAAACTGTTCAGGTTTGCTTGTTTTATTGAAAATGAAAGTATCACAGGCTTGAAATTTGAGTTCAGTCACCTTGTGTTTGACGGTGAGTGTTATCAGCCATTTTTAAATACATTTGCGGACTATTGGCATCGTCGCGAAGGCGGGCATGGCGAAGCCAGGGATGAGGGGGGCATATCGTTTCTCCCCATCGGCGACGCTCCGGTTGCACCGTCGTCTGTCGACTTTTGGAAGGAAGCTTTGCATGGCGCGCGTTTGTTTCAACCGCTGCCGTTTTGCTACAAAACGCCGAAGGAAAAAGGCGCGTATCTGTCTGTTAAACGAACGTTGGCTATTAAACGAACGCTGGGGATAAATAAGCGAACGCAGGCCGTCGAACCTGCTCTGGATGGAGAGCGCTTCGCTTCCATTAGCGCTATGCTGGAAGGATGCGGCGTTACTTTGTTCCAGTATGTCGTCGCGGTTACCGCCGCAGTCATCAGGTTGTACTCAGCGACCCAAGAACATGACGAAGAAGCTGTCACTATCGCCCATACGGTCAATTGCCGCGGCGAGCGCCAGGCCTACGGCTGTTACACCAATCTGATTCCGCTATTCATCAAGGCTGATCCCGCCCAATCAGGGGCCGGACTGCTTGCCGGCGTCAAACAGGCGCGCGAAGCTGTGCGTGAGCATCAACACACGCCTACGCAGCAATTGATTGAGTGGGCGGACCCGCGCGCCAATCACGCTGGCCGTTTGTTTAATCTGGTGGTGAACGCCTCTGACGGACTCGTGCCTTATGCGGCGCCGGAAATGGCGGGGTGCAAAGTGGAGCTGACCGAGCCCCCGCATACCGGAGGTCCGAATGATCTCGCCATCAACTACAGTTGCGATGGCGAGCAATTGTTGCTGTCCTTCGATTCGTCATCCCGCTTTGTGTCCAGGGAAACCTTGACGTCGCTGGCGGATAACTTTGTCAAAGTCGCGGCCTATATCGCCGCATCGCCAGAGCGACCGCTGCATGAATGCAGCCTCAGCCAGCCTTTGACGCCGGTTATCTGCGGCGAACGCAACGAGGCGGCGCCCCAAGTACGTATTCTGGAAAGGGTGGCGAACGCCGCCAGACTACAGGCCAATGCGCCTGCTGTCAGTGATGAGCGGACAAGTCTGACCTACCGTCAAACCTATGCCGCCATCGGACGCTTGTATCGCGACATCGCGGCGCATTCAGATAGTTCAGCTAGCGCTGCCGCGTCCTCCGCCATAGGCGTATTTGTGGAGCGTACAGTGGCGGCTCCGGTGGCTTATCTCGGCGCCTTGGCGTCCCAACGCGCGTTTACGCCCATGGACCCGTTGCTGCCGGATGAACGGCTCGGCTACATGATGGACGTGTCCAATGTCGGCGTCATATTGGTGGACGGCGGCACGCGCGCCAGAGCGGCGGCGCTGTTTCCCGGCGCGCCGCTTATCGATGTCGAGACGTCTATCCATATGGCGACGACAGCGTCGGTGGGCGCGGAAGAGGAGCTGGAGCACGCTCTGGCGGCGGACGCGCACCCGGATGCGACCGCCTATGTGATGTTCACCTCGGGGTCCACGGGTCGACCCAAGGGCGTGGCGATCAGCGCGCGCAATCTGGCCAATTTTCTCGTGGCGATGCAGGGCGTTCCTGGCTTTCAGCCCGGTGAACGTATGCTGGCGCTAACCCCCATCAGCTTCGATATCTCTATTCTGGAGTTGCTATTGCCGCTCATGTGCGGCGGCGAAGTGCATATTGTGTCCGACCAAACCCGGCTGAGCGCCGAATTGCTGGGAGAGGCGCTGAATCAGCACAAGGTAGATGTGGCCCAGGCGACGCCGTCGACCTGGCGTATGCTGCAGCAAGCGGGTTGGCGCGCGACTGGGGAGTTAACCATTCTGTGCGGCGGCGAAGCCTTGGATAAAGAACTGGCGCAATACCTGCTGCAACAGACCGGGCGGCTCTACAACATGTATGGCCCCACCGAGGCGACGATCTGGGCCAGTTGCCGCAGGGTGACGGAGGCGGGGCGGATTCCTTTGGGGCGTCCGGTGCTCAACAGCGAATACTATATTCTGGATGCCAAGGGCGATTCCGTGGCGCCAGGGATGCAGGGCGAATTGACGATTGCGGGGGAGTGTGTCGGCAAAGGCTATTTGAACGCGCCCTCAGAGCAGGCTTTTATCACTCTGCCTAATGGCGTCCGCGCCTATAAAACCGGTGATATCGTGCATTACCTGTCCCATCAGGACATCGAATACGTCGGTCGTCGGGATAGTCAGTACAAAGTGAATGGCTATCGGGTCGACACTGGCGAAGTGAGTCACCGCCTTAAAGAGTTCGCCCCGGACGCGGCCTTTTTCACCGTGGTCAGACATAAGCCGGAAGCTCACCTGTGTTGCTTTGTCTGGGCTCCGGAGAATAGTGGGTTCGATGTCGACGTGGCGCTGCATTGGTGTCGACGCACCTTGCCTTATTACATGACGCCGAAAGCGCTACATCGTCTGAGCCGTATTCCTCTGACCGCCAACGGCAAAGCGGACGTCAAATTCCTGAGCGAAGCGCTGATGACGGAGCTGCCGCTTATGACGCAGCCCTCGTCCGTCGTCCCGACGCCGCGACCAACGGCTGCGCAAGAGCAGGGGATTCAGCAGGCGATACAGAACATACTGCTGGAAAAACTGGATGTCGCCGCGCCTGACCTTGATCAACCCCTGGGATGGCTGGGGCTGAATTCCATCAGTTACAACCTGCTGGCGGCGGCGATACAACAACGTTTCAATATTGCGTTTCGCAGCTATGAGTTTTATCAGTTCAACACCATCAACGAGGTGGCTGGGGCAATCCGTCAGCGTCAGTCGCCGCAGCAGGGCGCCAGATCGCAAACGTCCGGGATGGATCGTCGCCAGGAGCGCAACGGGGATGACAGACTGGCTATCGTCGGCATGGCGGCCACCTTACCGGGCGGGGACGACGCGGAAACCTTTTGGCGCGCGTTGCTGGACCGCAAGGACTGTATCGCCCCCGCGCCTGCGGACCGGTCTTTATCGGGCTATCGCGCGGGATTTATTTCCTCGGTCAGAGGGTTCGACGCGCGCTTCTTCTCCATTTCCCCCCTTGAGGCCACCAGGATGGACCCGCGTCAGCGCCTGTTGCTGCAGGCCGCCTGGAAAGCGCTGGAGGATGCGGGCTATGCGCCATCCCACCTATCCGGCGGCCGCATCGGATGTTATATGGCGGCCACGGGCAGCGACTATGCGTTACTGCAGGCCCGCGACGGCGAAAAACAGACGCCGTACTCTCTGTCGGGACATTCCCTGAGCATACTGGCCAACCGGATTTCCAGTTTTTTTGATTGGAACGGTCCTTCGTTTACTTTGGACACGGCCTGCTCCGGGGCGCTGACCGCACTGGTGAAGGCCTGTCGGGATCTGCAAGCCCAGGTCTGCGACGCCGCCATGGTGGGAGGCGTCAATCTGATCCTGGATGCGCAGATCAACGAAGGACTGGAAGCGGGGCGTTTTATGTCCCCGGATAGCCGTTGCGCCACTTTCGACGCCAGCGCTAATGGCTACGTAAGAGGGGAAGGGGTTGGCTGCTTTCTGGTGAAACGCTTGCAGGACGCGCAGGCGAACGGGGACCTTATTCACGCGGTGATTGAAAGCGTGGCGGAAAACCATGGCGGCAAGGCCAATTCCCTGACGGCGCCGAATCCCAACGCCCAGTATCGGCTGTTGCTGGACGCTTATACGCCGGAACTGGCGCAGCGGCTCAGCTATATCGAAACCCACGGCACCGGCACTCGCCTGGGCGATCCCATTGAAGTGGCGGCGCTGAAGCGGGCCTTACAGGAGTTGACCGGCGGCAATGCCGCACAAACGGTCTGGCTCGGCGCGGTGAAATCCAACATCGGCCATCTGGAGCCGGCGGCAGGCGTGGCGTCAGTGGTGAAAGTCATCAAAGCTTTCGAGCACCAACGGCTGCCCGCCAATGTGCACTTCCAGCAACTGAACCCGGAGATCGACCTGTCCTCGTCGCCGTTTCAGGTGTTGGCGGACAGTATTCCCTGGCGCAGCGAGCAACCGCTGACGGCGGGAGTCAGCTCCTTTGGTTTTGGCGGCGCCAACGCCCACGTGGTCTTGTCCGAGCCTCCGCGGCGGGAGCGGCGTTCGGTCAATCACCATGACCAATACCTGATTCCCGTTTCCGCCCGTACCGAAAGCGCGTTGCAGAAAAGTATGGCGGCGCTGGCGCACTTCGTGGCCGAACGTCGCGCAGAACTAGAGGAGAGCGGCTTGCTTGATCTGGCCTTCACGTTGAGCTGCGGGCGCGAACATTTCGAGTATCGACACGCCTGGCTGGTAAGCGGGGTGGATGAGTTATTGACGCAACTGCGTTCCGGCCACGCCGGCGTGCACGCGCCACGACACAGTCCGTCCGCAAATGAACAAACTCCGGAAGGTCAGGCCCTGCACGAGACGATGGATCCCGGCGGGCTGAACGATCCGGCAATATTGGCCCATGCGCGAGCGCGATATCTGAAGAGGCTTCAGGTTGACTGGACGCGTCTGTATGAGGGCGCCGGCGCAGTCAAAATGCGACTGCCGACTTATCAATTCGACGAACGCGACTATTGGTATACCAAGAGCCTGACAGGGGGGTACGCCAAGAACCTGACAGGATTGGCGCAAACGAAAACCACAGCTAAGGATGGCGAGACCGATGATGAGCATAAGCGTTAGAGCCGGAGATTCATTTTTCGACACGCAAGGACGTTGGCGCAGGCTGCCTGCCGGCGATGGCTATCGCGTCGCCCTGCGAGACGATCATCCGTATTTTTCACACCATCGCGTGCGCGGCTGGAAGGTCCTGCCTGGCGTGGTGTATCTGGAGCTGGCTTTGAGCGCTGTCGCCAGGGCGCGGCCGGATTTTAATACCCGTTTTGTCGATGAAGTGGTCTGGCTGCGCCCGGTTCTCGCCAATACGCCGGAGACGGAGATCGACGTGCAACTGGCGCCGATCAGCCCGACGCGCATTGAGTTTCGCATTGCACACGGCGGCGAGGTGTGCGGCGGCGGCGTCCTGAACGCACAAACCGTATCCGGGCGCGCTGATCCTCTGGCGACGCCGTTGTGCGTACGCAGTCAGGTCGGCGCGGAGACCCGGGACCACTTTCCGCGAAGCGAGGTCTACGCCGCCTTCGCCGATATGGGGATCGTCTACGGTCCTTACTTTCAACGCATCAGCTACGTGCAGCGCCTGTCCAACAAGGCGCTGTCCTGGCTGAGCAATTACGACGGCGTTTTTCTGGGATGGGCCGGCCTGCTGGACTGCGCGTTTCAGGCTGGTATGGCGATTTCCATCGGCGAGCGCAGAGAGAGTCTGATGCCATATTCCCTGGGCCGGCTGACCTTACATCAAGCGCTGCCTGAACAGGCTTTGGGCAGCGCCTTCGTGCTGACGGAGAAACTGTCTCCGTTTCGCACCAACCTCACTGTTTTTGACGAAGCCTACACCCCCTTGCTGTCTGTTTTTGACCTGGGCGTCAAACCATCACATTTACAATAAAGGAGTATGAGGGATATGGAGTTTGCCGGAATTTCTCAAACGGCTATCGATTCGCTGGTGTTTTCTCCCGAATGGAAAATCCTGCCTTTAGCGGCGGCGTCCGGGGCGGACGAGCCCTGGGTCATTATTGTTCCGCCATCGCAGGCAGCGCTACGGGAGGAAATCGCCGATTATACGCCCCAGGCGGAAGTGCGCCTGCTGGACCCTCAAACCATTGACGATCTGGCGCGGGCGGTGGATAAAAACCCCGCGCTGCGCCTGTGTTTCGTCACCCGTACTCCCTGGCGCGCCGCCGTGCCGGACGAGGACGTCAGCGCCTTTTTTAGTCTGCTCAAAGCGCTGCGTGACAAACCTGCGGTCAAACTGGACGTGTTCACGGACAAAGCTGTCGCCAGCCCGCTGTTCGAGAGCGTCACCCATCCTGTGGACGGCGTCTATGTGGGGCTGGCGCAGACCCTGGCCAAAGAGCGGCCGGAATGGACCGTGCGCAGCTTCTCGCTGCACAAGCTGACTCCAGATACGTTGCGGGAGGCGTTGCGTGCGCCGCTTCCCACGTTGCCGGGCAGGCCGGTCTGTATCGCGGACGGGCGCTATGGCGTCGCCGACATGCAGCCGACGACCTTGAGCCCATGGCCGGCGCAATCCGCTTTTCGCCAGCAGGGAACCTATGTGATTCTCGGCGGCGCCGGCGGGTTGGGCGGCAAGCTGGCGGAATATCTGGCCGCTCGCTATCAGGCGCGGCTGGTGATTCTCGGACGTCGATCTGAGGCGCACGACCTGCTGATGCGACTGCGCGATCTGGGCGCCGCCGAGGCGCATTATCACTCCGTCGATCTCAGCGACCGCGCCGCATTGCAGACGGTGCTGGACCAATACGCCGTGATTCATGGCGTAGTGCATTCTGCTCTGGTGCTGGAGGATGCGTCGCTGGCGGCGATGTCCGAGCAGACGCTGTTCAATGTGCTGCGGCCGAAGGTGCATGGCGCCTACAATCTGGCGCGGGCGTTGAAAGGGCGGACCCTGGATTTCTGCCTGTTTTTCTCTTCCATTCAGTCTTATATCGCCAACCCCGGGCAGGGCAATTACACCGCCGCCTGCGTGGCGAAAGACGCCTTCGCGGATTTGCTGCACAACGGACTGATGATCAACAGCAAGGTCATCAACTGGGGCTATTGGGGCTCGGTGGGCGTGGTGGCCTCCGAGACCTACCGAGAGCGCATGAAGAAGCTGCAAATCGGCTCTATTGAAGTGGACGAAGGACTCGCCGTCATTGAACGTTTTCTGGTGACGGAGCGCCGGCAAATCACCGTGGTGAAAGCGTCTGATCTGGCGTTAAAACGCCTGCATATCGCTCCTCATACCGCAGTTCAAAACCTAATGCCTCAAAACGTGATGGCTCAAACCTCTCCCCAACTCAAGGCCCAGGAACCCGCCGCGTCTGCAACCAGCGCTGAGCTGATCCCTGCGTATCGCACGCAGGACCCGTTGGTCGCCCGCAATGAGGCCATGTCCGCCGCCTTGCAGGAATACGCGCGCTGGCGTTTGAGTCAAGTGAGCATGCCGGAAACCATTGCGCCCAAGTTTGGCAAGCTGGCGGCGGCGCTCAGAAGTATTCACGCGGGTCATTCACCCGGCCGCGAGCAAGTCATAGGCCTCTATCCAGAACTGAAAGGTCATATTCGGCTGCTGGACCAGTGCATCGACAATCTGCCCGCCATTCTGCGGGGGGAAACCAATCCATTGAGCGTGATTTTCCCCGATGGCGGCTTTGAGCTGGTGGAGCCGGTGTACCGGGACAATCCCATTGCGGATTACTTCAATCAGGTAGTCGCCAGGATCGTCGCCAACTTGCAAAAGGCGCGGGCGGGACGTCCTCTGCGCATTATCGAAATCGGCGCCGGCACCGGCAGCACCACTCAGTTTGTGCTGCCTGAACTGACGCCGGACAACGTCAGTTACACCTTCACCGACCTGTCTTTCGCGTTTTTGAACAAAGCCAGACGCCGCTTCGCTGACTATCCCTTTGTGGAATACAAAATCTGCAATATTGAGAAGCCCCCTGCGTTTGAACAGCCCTTCGACGTGGTGATCGCCACCAACGTCATCCACGCCACCTCGGACCTGCCGGAAACCCTGCGTCAGGTGCGTCGGTTGTTGGCGGACGACGGCGTGTTCGTGCTTAATGAAATCACTTCCTGTCAGGATTACGCCACGTTGACCTTCGGCCTGACGGACGGCTGGTGGCTGAGCCAGGACCCTTATCGCATCCCCAACAGCCCACTGCTGTCCGGCGACAGTTGGCGACGTCTGATGTTGCAGGCGGGATTCCAGGGCGTGGACGCCCACGGTGGCGAAGATCAGCAGGTGATGGTCGGCTTCGCCGGAACCGATGCGCAGCAAGGCGCTGTGTCGCAAAACACTGGGCCCCAGGCGGAAGCAGCTTCCATCGAGCCGTCGCCTGACAGCGCGGCGGAGCAAAGTGCATCTCAGGCCGGAGTCGCCAGTCAGGCGTCCACTGAAGCGTTCTTGCAGCAGGCGATCGCCGAGGTGCTGCAATTCGACCCCAGTGAAATCGAGCGCGATATGCCCTTCAGTGAAATGGGCGTGGACTCGTTGATCTCCATGGAACTATTGAAGCCGATCAAAGAGAAAACGGGATATCTGCCCGCGACCATCCTGTTTGAGTATCCCACTATCCGCCAGTTGGCGGAGTATATAGTGGCCTCTGGATTGGCCTGGAATGAAGGGGCCACGAACCAAGCGCCGGCTGCGGCTCTGACTGTCGAAGAAACGGCGGTCACGCCGCCCGGCCGGGATAGCCTGACGGAAATCATGAACCAAGTCCGCGCCGTGATTGCAGACACCATGATGATGGAGCCCGAAGATGTCGAGGCGGATACGCCGTTTCAGGAGTACGGCGTCGATTCCATTATTTCCCTGGAACTGATTCGTCCGTTGAAGGAGATATTCGGCTACCTGCCTGCGACGGTGCTGTTTGAATATCCCAGCCTGCGCCAGCTGTCGGCCTATCTAGCGACCACGGTGGCGACTTCACCTTCAGGCGAGACCACGCCTGAAAACACGCCTGCCCAGGTTTCTGAGACAGGGGAATATGCAGGCAATAGTGGTACAGATGAACGTGATTGGGATGCGCAGCCATCCTCTGATGCGCCAGAAAAATCGCTGTGGCGCCCCGGCGATATCGCCATTGTCGGTATGGCGGCGCGGCTACCGAAGGCGCAGGACGTGGCGCGTTTTTGGGAAAATCTGCGCAATGGCCGCGACTGCACCGATGTGATTCCGGCGGAGCGCTGGAAGCAGGAAGGCTTCCTTACGGACGCTCCTCTTAACGGCCGCGGCAGCTACACCAATCGCGGCGCGTTCATTGACGACGTGGACGCCTTCGACCATGTGTTCTTCAATCTGACGCCCAACGAAGCCGCCAGAATGGATCCGCAAGAGCGGATAATGCTGGAGCAGACCTACCGTTCCATGCTGGACGCGGGCTACACCCGCAAGCAGTGGGCGGGTAGCGACACCGCGGTGTTCGTAGGCGTGATGAACGGCGATTACGCCTGGCACACCCCGGCGCAAACGACGACAGCGCCGGCGACCTCCCTGTTCTGGTCCATGGCCAACCGTGCGTCTTATTTCTTTGACTGGCGCGGCCCCAGTATGGCGGTGGACACGGCGTGCTCCGCCTCGCTGACCGCCTTGCATCTGGCCTGCCAGGCGCTGAAAAACGGCGACTGCGAACAGGCGGTGGTGGGCGGGGTGAACCTGATTACCCATCCCCGTCATTATGAGCTGCTATGCGGCCTGCACATGCTGTCCAGAAGCGAGCAGTGCAAACCTTTCGGCGCCAATGCGGACGGCTTTGTCGACGGCGAAGGCGTGGTCTGTCTGGTGGTGAAGCGGGCGGAGGACGCCATTCGCGACAAGGATCGCGTTTACGCCTTTATCAAAGGCTCCGCGATCAACGCCGGCGGCCGCTCCAACGGCTACACCGCGCCCAACCCGGACGCTCAGGCGGCGTTGATCGGCAAAGCGCTGCGAGCCGCCGGCGTATCCGCGCGGGAGGTGGGCTATGTGGAAGCGCACGGCACCGGCACGGAGCTGGGCGATCCTATCGAGCTGCGCGCATTAAGCAAAAGCTACGGGGACGCGGCGCCCCAGAGTATTCGTCTGGGGTCGGTCAAGTCGAATCTGGGCCATCTGGAATCGGCGGCGGGACTTTGCGGCGTGCTAAAAGCGGTTCTGCAGATGCATCACGGCGAGTGGGTTCCTTCTTTGCACGCGGAGCAACTCAATCCCCATCTGGACTTCACTCAGACTCCGTTCCTGCTGAACCGGGAGCGGCGGGTATGGGACGCAACGGCGCCCAGGGTTTCCGCCGTTAGTTCGTTCGGCGCCGGCGGCGGCAACGCCCATGTAGTGATTCAGGGCGTGGCCCAGGCGTCTGTCGATGCGGCGCCCCGTGCGGCGCGGGATAGCTATGTGATTCCGCTGTCCCATCACTGTAACGCAGGATTGCAGCAGACTATGGACAGCTTACGGGAGTGGTTGCTGGGGCGGCAGGTGGATATGGACGCATTGGCGTATACGCTGGCGTGCGCGCGGGATCACGATTGCTTCCGCCGGGCGCTGGTGTGTCGCGATCAGGCTGACCTGATTGAGCAACTGGGTCAGGACTTGCAAGTCGTTACCGCTGCGTCCCGCAAAGAGGCGTCGGGACCATTACAGGAACAGCCGCCGCAGCGGTTGACCCGCGACAACGCCGAGCGCGTCGCCGCCCTGTACGAGGCCGGGGGCGATTTGCCCTGGCGCGATTTCTATCCGCAGCGGCGTCTGGCGGCGGTCCCGCCATATGTATTCATCCGTCATCGTCACTGGATCGACTCGGTTGAATCCAACTTCAAGGGCTTCACTTCTCTGACCCAGGCCCATCGCATCAACAGCCGCGCCATGGCGCCCGCCGCCTGGACCCTGTCGACCCTGTGTGAAAGCGCCGATGACGGCGGTTTCGCCAACATTATGTGGAAAGACAAGATCACCGACCCGCAGTGGGTGGACGTGATTGAAGAGGGCGAGCGTACGCTTTTCGTAGGGCGCGGCGGTTATACCCAGTATTGCAGCGCGGAGCGGACCCCTGACGCCAGCGCGCCAGCGAATATCGCCGCCGTGCTGGCGCGACTGGGCATGGAAAACCCGCCAAATCCGCTGCAGGAGATGGGCGCCATCCCGCGTCGGTCCCAGGCGCAGATCTATGCGGACTTCAAACAACGGGGTTATGACTATGGCGCCCCCCTGCAGGGGATACGCTGGGCGCAAGTCAAACCGGGCCTGGTGAGGGCGCTGCTGCAGGTCGACCACGACTGGGGGCGGCTGGTGTCTCCGGCGCTGCTGGATTCAGGTCTGCAACTGGCGATTCTGGCGGCGGGTTCCGGCGCTGAGAGCAGCGGCGAGGGGACGGTCTTTATGCCATACCACCTGGGTCGGTTAGTGGTGAAACGCCTGCCGGACAACGAGGCGGTATACGGCTATTGCCTGGAGAGAACTTCCGGTCAGGCCAGCAAGGCCAGACGCTTTGATTTCTACTTCACGGACAGACAGGGAGAGGTGCTGATCCTACTGGAAGACATGGTGTCCGTGGTGGTGCGGCCAGACGCCGAAGACGACGTCGATACGCGCCCCCGACAGGTGCGGCCGGAGCCCCGCTTTGAGGTCTTTGATCTCAGCTGACGCCGGAGTTCAACCTGCTTTGAAGCAGCCTGAAAAACCACAACGATGGAAGTGTTGAAACAATGGAAATACTGATGTTTCCCGGTCAGGGATCGCAACATCCGGGCATGGGGAAAGACCTGTTCGAGCGCTACCCGACGCAGTGTCGCGACGCGGAAGAGATCCTGGGTTACGACCTGGTGGATCTGTGTCTGCAAGACCGGGAAGGGCGTTTGAATCAGACCGCCTATACGCAGCCGGCGCTGTACTTTGTGTGCTGCCTGACCTACCTGGACTACCTGCGGCAGGTCGGCCGCCGTTTTCATGACTCATTTGACGGGCGCCTGCTCGGGCACAGCCTGGGGCTGTTTCCGGCGCTGTTCGCGGCGGGGGGCTTCGACCTGCTGACCGGGCTGCGCATCGTCGCCAAACGCGGGGAAATGATGCAGGCGATTCATGGCGGCGGCATGTTGGCGGTGCTGGGCGTCAGCGCCGACAGGTTGCGGGAAAAGCTGATCCAGCTCGACTGTTTTGATGTGGATGTGGCCAACGATAACGCTCCGGGCCAAGTGGTGTTGAGCGGCCAGGAAGCGCGCATGCGGCAGTTATCTCCGCGACTGGAAAAGGACGGGCTTCGCTGTGTGTCGTTGCCGGTCAGCGGCGCGTTTCATTCCCGCTACATGGAGCCCTGCCGGGTGGAGTTCGCTGAATTTCTGCTGGGGCTCGATCTCCATGCGCCGCAGAAGATGGTGATTTCCAGCGCCAGTGGCGACGCTATCAGCGGTGAACACCTTATCGAAGAAATGGCTTTTCAGCTGGTAAAACCCGTGCGCTGGTCGCTGACCATTCAGAGTCTGTTGCGGCGTTATCCGCAGGCGCGTTTTGTCGAACTGGGACCGGGTCGGGTGCTTACCAACCTGCAGGGAAAAATTCAGCATGCGGTCGCAACGCACGCACAGGCTTAACCCATAGAGGTAATCAAAATGAAAGGAAGCAACATCGCCGTCATCGGCGGGGGCGGCGCCGGCGCAATGGCCGCGTGGCTGCTCAGTAAAAACAACCAGGTCACGCTGTTCGAAGCCAGCGACTATCTCGGCGGTCACGCCTACAGTCATCCTGTCGAAACCGAGACGGGAACGCAGTATATCGATATGGGGGTGGAGTATTTCAACGAACGCCTGTCGCCCAACTTGTGCGCGTTGCTGACGCATTTCGGCGTCGACAGCTATGTGGCGCCGCTGACCATGCACGTGGATTTTCCCGGGGAAGGGCGCTTCTGGAACAACCTCACCGGTAAGGGCGAATTGGGGGAAGAACTGCGCGAGGAATTCGATCGTTTTCATCTGGACATGGCCACCGTGCTGAGCTCCGG
This sequence comes from Hahella sp. HNIBRBA332, assembly GCF_030719035.1. Taxonomy (NCBI): domain Bacteria; kingdom Pseudomonadati; phylum Pseudomonadota; class Gammaproteobacteria; order Oceanospirillales; family Hahellaceae; genus Hahella; species Hahella aquimaris. The sequence continues at coordinate 2,378,430 of NZ_CP132203.1, read as the reverse complement.
GGACGAGCGCTACAAGAAAATGAGCATCGGCCAGTATCTGGATGAACAAGGTTATTCGGACGCCTTCAAGCACCAGGCGCTGTCGCCGCTGATGACGGTGTATTCCGGCTGCAACGCGCCGTCCCTGGATTACACGCTCATGTACGTCGCCATCTCCTTTAACATGAATCTGCTGTCGTTCTTTTCGCCGGGCTACTGGCGCAAGGCCAAAGGCGGGGTGAATGGCTATCTGAAGCGCATCGCCGAGGAGTTGGGCGAGCGGGTGCAACTGAATACGCCGGTGCAGCGCGTCACCCCGTCCGCCTCGGGCGTCACCGTGGAGTTCAACGGGAAGAGCCAGCGCTTCGACCAAGTGATATTCGCCACCCACGCTGACGTAACGCTGTCCATACTGGCGACGACGGAAAGCCTGTACCAGGACATTCTGGGCGGCTTCGAGCATGTGCCGGTGAAGAGTTTTCTGCATCATGACGAGCGCTGGATCAGTCCCCAGGGAGAGGGGCACTATTGTCAGTTCAAAATGCCGGACAGCTTCAATATCGCAGCGCCGGAGGCGCAGTTCGGGACCCTGACCCGGGTCAATAACGTGCTGCCGCCGTATCGGAACCTGGACAAGCCGTTGCTGGTCACTTTCGACCCGAAAGACAGTATCAGGCCGGAGCGCATCGCCTGCGAAAGATCATGGAAACTGCCCAAACTCAGACCGGTGGATTTCTATCGCAAGACTCGCATCAAAGAGATACAGGGCGTTAATAACCTTTGGTTCTGCGGTACAGACACCAGCCTGACCGGACACGAAGGCGCCATTGTCTCCGCTATGGTGATCGCAGATCGACTGGGCGCCGCCTATCCCTACCGGGACAACACCCTTGCTTATGTGCAGTTCAAAGTCATCAAGGACATTATGGGGGTGAACAAGCCCGGCGAAAAAGTCGCCTCCTGGATCGGCGACGCTATCTTCCGGGTGGCCAAGGCGCTATCCCTGCATAAAGAGCAATCGCACAAATTCATCAAGGACTTAATGGTTTAAAGGAGTCGAACAATGTTGCTACAAAAAGAAAAAGCGTCTGTGGTTATTTTCAACATGCAGTTGGAGTTGATTCCGCTGCTGCAAAACGGCACTCAATTATTGAACGACTGCCGCTGGCTGGCGGACATGTGTTGCGATCTGCAGGTTCCCACCCAGATCATCGAGCACAAAAAGCTCGGCAAGTTGTCGCAATCGCTGACCGAGGTGGCCAGGGACGCGGAATTTCTGGAGAAAACCCACTTTGATTTCATGCAGGAACAGGCCGTCGCCCATTCTGTGGAAGCCACCAGACGCGACCACTACGTGCTGGCGGGGGCGGAAACCCACGTCTGCCTGCTGCAATCCGCGTTGCGTTTAAAAGCTCAGGGGAAAGAGGTGTTTCTGCTGGCGGACACCTGCTCCGCGCGCTCGCGCACCGATCATGAGGCGGCGTTGCGGCGCCTTGAGCAGAACGGCGTGCAGCTGATCACCCGGGAAATGTTCTTTTTCGAGCTGATCCGACATTCCGAGTACCCCAATTATCTGGATCTGGCGATGAAATATCTGGATGGGCGTTACATTCGCTGACCCTGTCTGAGCGCAGGCGCAATCCCTCCCGGAGCATCGCGTCCCTTCACAGAAAAGATACCTGGCTCGTCGGTGACGGAAGACTCAAAGCATATTTACAGTGGTGTTTGAATGGAAATATTAAGACGGCAATTGACGGAGGTCGCCGCGCCTCCCCACGGCGAAATTCAAGCGGAGCGAGTGCTGGTGGCGACGGACTGCGCCGAGGCGGCGACCGCGGCGCGCCACATGGGCGCAGCGGTGTTGCGTCTGGATCAGGTTCGGGACGAGGCGGGTATGCAGGCGAGGTTGACCGAGATTGGCGGCGGCCGCGATGTGGTGGCGGTGATCGCCGGTCGCGACCGGCCTCTGGCGTCGCTGACCGAAGCGAGCTGGATGTCCTGCAGTCGTCGCAGCCTTGAGCTGCTGCGCTGGCTATTCGCGCAGAAGCGTCAGATCCATCTGCTATCTTTGCATTCGCAGCAAGACGCGCTTGCCGCCTTGTTCGACGGCTTGGCGCGCTCCGCCAGCCTGGAGACGTCCCGCTGCCAGTTCACGTCCGCGCGCATTCCCGCCGGTCCCATTAGCGCCGCATTGCCGGCTTATATCGCCGCCGGCCTGGCCTGGCCGGGGCGTCGTCTGCGCTTTGACGGGACGGGCCTGTGCGTCGAATCCTGGGTCGCCGCCGGGCAGGGCGCGGCGACGCCGACGCCGTTTCGTGACGGCGACAATATCGTGTTGATCGGCGGCGCGGGAGGCGTTGGCCAGGAGCTGATTCGCGTGTTGCAGTCCACGCGGCGGCTGAATCTGTTCGTGCTGGGCCGCAAGGCGCCCGACGCCGGGTTGACGCAAACGCTGAAGGCCTATGGCGTAAAAAGCTATCTGCGCGTCGACGCCACGGACTACGGCGTGCTCAAGGCGGCTTTCACCCATATCGAGCAGGGATTCGGCGCCATCAAAGCGGTGTTTAATCTGGCGGGAACCCTGGACGACTGTCTGTTTCATAACCTGACTGCGGAACGTCTGCACCGAACGCTGCGCGCCAAAGTCGGCGTGGTCTTGAATCTGGCGGCGTTGCAACAGGATTATCAGCCTCAGTATGTGGTCAACTTCAGCTCGCTGACGGCGACCCTCGGCAATGTGGGGCAGAGCGCTTACGGAGCCGCCAACGAGTTCGTCGAGCTGGCCTCGGAGCTGCTTCCAAACTGGTACAGCTTCGCCTGGGGGCTATGGCGTTCCCAAGGCATGCAAATGGCTCAGGATGACTCTGGTCTGCGCCCGATGGAGCCGCAGCCGGCCTGTGAACGCATGTTAGCCGCCCTGGCGGCGGGGGAGCGCCATTTGGTGATCTATGAGGGCGCGGCGGCGGGAATGACTGCGTTACGAGGCGACATGGACGCGCCGCAATCGGCAAGTGAGCCCGAAGTGGTCGACCAATCGCCGCTGGCGCAGGGGGATAGCGTTGAGCTGGAAGCGCAAACGCGACGCTGGCTGCGGGACATCGTGCGCCGGCATAGCGGTCTGAAAGCGGTGAAAGACGACGACAACCTGCTGGACAAAGGTCTCGACAGCGTCGCCAGCATTCAGATCAGCACGGACATTGCGGCGCAGTTATCGCCTCAAGGCGACTTCAAACTCAGTCGCGCTATCTTGTTTGAGTGCTCCACCATCAGGCAACTGGCGGAGCATTTGATGGAGCGGGCGCAGCCGCTGCTATGCGCCTGTCTGGCGGACACGGACGGCGCTGCGGCGTCCCGGCAAGTGGAAACAGCACCTGCCGAACAAGCGCAAATTGACGCCACAGACAATACGCCTGACGTCAAAGAAGCTAACTCCGAGCATGTCAAACCTCATGGCGGCGGCGCTACACCAACGTTGACCAACGAACCCAAACTCTCGACGGACGCTTATCGGGACGACGACATTGCGATCATCGGCTTGGCGGGAGAGTTCCCTAATGGCGCGACGCCGGAAGCGTTCTGGCGCTCGCTCGCCGCCGGTGAAGACGCGGTGCGGGTCATTCCGCAGTCCCGTTGGGATTGGCGGCGGGATTACTCCGCCTCAACCGCGCAGGGGGAGGCGACCTACGGCCGTCACGGCGGCTTTATGGAAGGCGTTGCCGAGTTCGATCCGGCTTTTTTCAATATTGCGCCCGTGGATGCGACGCTGCTGGATCCTCAGGAAAGACGTTTTCTGCAGGTCAGCTACCATGCCTTGGAGGACGCGGGGTATTTTAGCGCCCCGAGCCGGGACGTCGGCGTGTTCGCCGCCGCCATGTTCGGCCATTATCAGGACCTGGATGCTTCCAGGGTGGTGAGCAGTTCCTTCGCCGCCATCGCCAACCGCGTGTCTTATGCATTTGATCTGCAAGGCCCCAGCCTGACTGTAGACACCATGTGCTCGGGCTCTCTGACCGCGTTGCATATGGCGTGCAACAGCCTGCGTCTGGGCGAGTGCCGCATGGCTCTGGCCGGCGGCGTGAATATCATGGCGCATCCGGGTAAATACCGGCTGTTATCCCAAGGCAAGTTCCTCAGCGCCAGCGGACATTGCCACGCTTTTGGCGTGGAGGCGGACGGCTATGTCCCCGGCGAAGGCGCGGCGGTGGTGGTGTTGAAGTCCGTCGCCGACGCCCTGCGCGATCAGGACGTGATATACGCCATCGTACGCGCCACGGCGATTAATTCCGGCGGCAAAACCAGCAGCTTTACGGTTCCCTCAGCGCGGGCGCAACAGCGGGTGATTCAGGACGCCTTGCGCAAATCCGGCGTAAATCCCGCCCAGGTCAATTATGTGGAGGCCCATGGCACCGGCACCGGGCTGGGCGATCCCATCGAACTGCAGGCGTTGCAAAGCGCATACGGCGCTAATCTGGAGGGTGCGGACGCGCCTTGTTACCTCGGCTCGGTGAAAAGCAATATCGGCCACCTGGAATCCGCCGCCGCGATGGCGGGACTCTTCAAGGTGATCCAGCAGTTCGCCCACGAACAGCTTGCTCCCACGCTGCATTGCGCCATTGAGAACCCTTATCTAAATATTGAGCAAACCCGCTTTCAACTGGTGCGGGAAACGCAGCCCTGGCCCCTGGCGGGAGCGGCCACCCGCTTCGCCGGGCTCAGCTCTTTTGGCGCGGGGGGCGCCAACGGTCACGTTATTCTGCAGCAATATCTTGCAAGTGAGTCCGCCGGAACCATGCCGGCGCAATCGGAGTATCTTATCGCCTTGTCGGCGCCCAATCGCAGCGGCCTGCGGCGGGTGCGGCAACAACTGGCGGCGTATTTGCGCGATCAACCGCAAGTCAGCTTATACAGTCTGAGCTACACCCTGTGTTGCGCCCGCCAACATCACGCCGAGCGGGAGTGTTATGTCGTGGCGTCAGTCCACGCATTGATCGACAGACTGGAAGGCGCAGATACGTCCGAAACGAACAGGCCGGCGAACCAGCCCTTCGCGTCGTTAATGCGCGCCTACCTGCAAGGGGACAGCGTGGACTTCGCCGGCAGCTTTCCAGTGAAATCCCTGCTGCGAGGGGCTCCAAAGTATCCGTTCGCACGCGATGTTTACTGGGCGCCGACGCTACAGGCGGAAGTCGTTTCGGCGGCGACTAATTCTGTTCAACCTGTCGCGCCAAGTTCAGCGCCGACGCCGGACTTGACGCCCGCCGTATTGTTGACGCCAGTATGGCGACGCACTGATGCGCCTGCGCTGTCAAACCCCATCCCTTTAGTGGCGGTAATGGCGCCGCCGGAGCAAGTGTTGCCGCCGATGATCGACGGTGCGCGGGTTCTGCGCGTCAGTCCAGGAACGGCATTGAGTTTCCAACATGACGCCCTGACCCTGCGGCCCGATCACCTGGATGATTTCACCCAGGCGCTGGATTACATCGCCCATGAACTGCAGCAGGAAGAGATCCGCTGGATCAACTGCAACGTCCCCTGGAGCGACGCGATGGCGTTGAACCTGGCGAAGGCGATGCAGGCCTGTGCGCGCCCTTGTGTACTATTGAATGTCAGTGACAGCCGTCAGCCCCCTGAACAAATCGCCATGGGGGGAGTTTTCAGAGTGCTGGCGCTGGAAAATACGGACGTTCATTACAGACAGGCGCAGATCGCCAAGCCCGCTGGGTCCTGGGAATTGGAGGACTGGCGCTGGCTGTTGGCGGAACAGGCCGATACAACGGACGAATTTAAGGAGGTCGAACGCCGGCAAGAAGAGCGCTGGGAGCGCAGCCTGACCAGCATTGAACCGGCTCCGGGCGCGCGCCTGCGCGAGGGCGGCGTGTATCTGATCAGCGGCGGCATGGGCATGATCGGCAGAGAAATCGCCCGACGTCTGCACGCGGACTACAACGCCAAAGTGATTCTGGTCGGACGCTCCGCCTTGTCGCCAGAGCGGGAAGCCTGGTTGCAGCAGTGGCCGCAGGGTGAAATCAGTTACCTGCGGGCGGATATCGCCGACCCGGTTCAGGCGGAGCGCCTGATCGCCGATGTGCTGCAAAAGCATGGCCGTTTGCATGGGGTCATTCAGTCCGCCGGCGTATTAAGAGACGCCCAGGTGCAGAACAAGTCGCTGGCGGACTTTTCTGCGGTCATGGCGGCGAAGGTGGCGGGAACCCGGCAATTGGATCGCTGCACCGCCCATCTGGAACTGGATTTCTTCTGCCTGTTCTCTTCCATGTCCAGCATCATGGGCAATGTGGGGCAGTGCGACTATGTCGCCGCCAATCGTTTTCTGGATGAGTTTGCCGCAGAGCGCAATGGACAGGTCAGGCAAGGGGCGCGCAAAGGGCATACGCTGTCCATCAACTGGCCTCTGTGGATTGACGATCAGGATAGCGAAAATCTGATGGATCAGTACCGCTCTCTGGCGGACTACCTGAAACGTCATTACGGGTTTGTCCCGCTGACCTTGGGGCAGGGCGCCGCGCTTTTCATCACCTGGATCAACGGCGTCGCCGATCAATATGACCAGGTCATGGGGCTGGTGGGCGATCTGGAGAAAATCCGCGCGCGCTTCACGTCGTCTACAGTCCAAAACTCGCAACAACAGGCTAAAAACGGCAATCAAAACGCCTCTCAGGTCACCGCCTCTGAAGCGCAGATCCGGGCGGGGCTGACCCGCTTGGTGGAGGCGCTGACCAAGCTCACGGAAGAGGACATCAGCACGGACAAGAGTTGGGGCGACCTCGGCCTGAACTCGGTGATGATGCAGACCCTGGCGCAGGATATCGGCAAGACCTTCGGCGCCCAGGTCCCGCCTAATGCTTTGTTCAGTTACAACAATATCCAGCGACTGGCGGAATATCTGCAGCAACAGGGCGCCACCCTGGCGGGCGCAGCCAGTGCTGACGATGCGGTTTCGCAGACCGGCGAGACGGCATCCGCCGCGTCTTCCCTGGCCAGCGTCGCGTCAGTAGAGCAGCCGTTGGCGGAGAAACGCTCCGAGGAATTCTCAGAGCAACGCTTCGCCATTATCGGCATGAGCGGCGTCATGCCGGGGGCGGCGGATCTAGAGGCATTCTGGACGTTGCTGACGGAAAACCGCAGCGCCATTCGCCGTGTGGCGCGTTGGGGGGATAAATCCTATTACGCGGGAACCATTGACGATATCGAGCGTTTCGACGCGCGCTTTTTCGGTCTCTCCGCCCGCGAAGCGATGTTGATGGACCCGCAACACCGTCTGTTTCTGCAGACCAGCTACAACGCCCTGACCGACGCGGGCTATGCGCCGGCGTTACTGAGTAGCGTAGGGGTGTTCGCCGGGGTGCAGTTCAACGATTATCAGACCTTGCTGCAGTCCTGGGGGCAAAGCTCGCACCCCTACGCCGCCACCGGCAACGCCCACGCCATGTTGGCTAACCGGGTGTCGTATCTGCTCAACTTCAATGGCCCCAGTCAAACCATCGACACCGCGTGCTCCAGCGCGTTGGTGGCGGTCAATCGCGGGGTGATGTCTTTACAGCGCAACGAGTGTGATATGGCGCTGGTGGGCGCGGTGAGTCTGCTGATCGACCCGGCTATCAGCGATGCGGCGCAAAGCATGGGGGTGCTCTCGCCCGATTACCGCTGCGCGACCTTCGATGCCGACGCCAACGGCTATGTGCGCGCGGAAGGCGTCGGGTGCGTGGTGATCAAGCGGCTGGCGGATGCGCAACGGGATGGCGACAGCATTTATGGCGTCATCGAAGCCTCTGCGGAAAACCATGGCGGGCGCGCAAACTCGTTAACCGCGCCGAACCCACAGGCGCAGTCAGCGTTGCTGCAAAAGGCCTACACGCCGGAACTGGCGGAGCGGGTCAGCTATATCGAAACCCACGGCACCGGCACGCAATTGGGCGACCCCATTGAAATCGACGCCCTGCATCAGGCGTTCCACGCACTGGCGCCGCACAAGAGCAAGGGCAGTATCGCGCTGGGCGCAGTGAAGTCCAATGTCGGCCATCTGGAGCCCGCCGCGGGCATCGCGTCGCTGCTGAAGGTGCTGCTGTGCCTGCAACATCGGCGGTTACCGGCGAATATCCATTTCCACCGGCTGAATCCCATGATTCATCTCAGCGATGGTCCCTTCTGGCTGCTGACCGAGAATCGCGACTGGGAGGCGACGGGTCCGAGAGTGGCCGGTATCAGTTCATTTGGGTTTGGCGGCTCCAACGCTCATGTCGTCCTGTCCGAGGGGCGGCAATCAGCCGTTGTCGAAAGGGCGCCAAAGCCCTGCTGGCTGGTGACGCTCAGCGCCAAGACGCCTTATTCGCTGGCGGCCATGAAGGCGCATTTATTGGAGCGCCTGCAAACTACCGATCATGAGTTGGCGGATATTGCGTTCACCCTGAACACCGGACGTGAGGCCTTTGCATATCGTCTGAGCTGGATCGCCACCTCCGTCGCCGACCTGACCGCACAGATTCGCGCCACCGATGCGACCGGCCAGGAAAAGTGCGCCGGTAAAACGTCGCATTGGACGCCGGACCTGTCGCAAAGCGATTGGACTGCCCTAATGCAGGCGGCCCAGGCGCAATATCAGCAAGGCGCCCTGATTGATTGGACGCCCGTGTTTGCAGAGGGCGCTTATCGTCGTCTGCACTTACCGGGATATGTCTTCGACACCAAGCCTTATTGGTTTGAACAGGCGGCGGACAGCGCCGCGATGAAAGAGGTGAATCATGGAAGTTAAAGAGCGCCTTGTCGCGCTGTTTGCTGAGGCGCTATTGGCGGACCCCGGCGATATTGAAACGGGCGCGGAAGTCGCGACCCTCGGTGTGGATTCCATTCTGGCGGCGCAATTGAGCAAGCTCATCAATCGCCATTTCGACTGTGGAATCACGCCGACGGATATCTACGAATGCATCAGCATCGACGGGCTTACTGTCCACATAAGTAAGGTTCTGGCGGACACGCCGCAAACCGGGGCGGCGGAGCAATCGAGTGAGCCCACGCAGGCTTCCCGAGGCGAAGATCCACAAGACGACCTAATCCAGGATGACGCCATCGTCGTCGTGGGCATGGCGGCGCAGTTCGCCGGCTGCGATGGCGTGGACGCCTATTGGGACGCCATCATGCAAGGGACTTCCCAACTGACGACGACAGATCGCTGGCGTAGGCAGGGGACGAGGGAGTTCGTGGGCGGCTTTCTGCCTGACTACGATCATTTTGACGCCGGCTTTTTCAAAATTTCCCCCAACGAAGCCAAATGCATGGACCCGCAGCAGCGCCTGCTGATGCAGTCCGCGCAGCACGCCATTGACGACAGCTACCTGGGACTGGACGAATTACGGGAGCTACAGTGCGGAGTGTTCGCAGTCAGTCTTCCCGGCGATTATAAATTTGTGGTGGCGGGACATCCTGAGCAGGCGTTCAGTACGCACAGTTTTCTTGGCAACGCCACCTCGACCTTGTCCGGCAGGATCTCTTATTTCTATGATTTTAATGGGCCGTCGCTGACTCTGGACACCGCCTGTTCCTCCTCGTTGAGCGCCCTGCATGAAGCCTGCCTCAATATTCAGGCGGGCCATTGCGGCGCGGCGATCGTGGCGGCGGCGTCGGTGTTCAGCACGCCGGAGCTGTTTGAGTTTGCGCAACGCTCCAATATGTCATCGCCAAGCGGCCGCTGCGCCGCGTTCAGCGACGATGCGGACGGTTTCACGCCAGCGGAGGGATGCGCGTCGGTTATCCTGATGCGCTACGGAGAAGCCAAAGCGCGGGGGCTGCGCGTCTACGGCGCGATTGTCGCAACGGGCTTGAATCATGACGGCAGAAGCAATGGGTTGATGGCGCCCAACGCGCAGTCACAAAGCAGGCTGATCCGCAACCTGTACCGTCGTCACGAGGTGGATGTCGCGCAGCTGGCCTATGTGGAGACCCACGGCACTGGCACGCATTTGGGCGATCCCATTGAGATGCGCGGATTGACCGAAGCGTTCAAAGACCATGGCGAGGATTACGCCTGTCTGTTGGGCGCGGTCAAGCCGATTATCGGCCACTCCCTGGTGTGCTCCGGGCTCGCCGGCATCATCAAAGTGCTGCTGAGTTTCAAGCATGAGACGATTCCGCCATTTCCGGCTCTGCGAAAAACCAATGCGCTGATCGACTTCGCTGGCTTTCGCATGAATTTTGAGCCCTTGCCATGGCCCCAGGATAAACCCCTGTGCGCCGTCAGCGCCTTCGGGTTCACGGGCTCCAATGGGCACGCGCTACTGCAGAAAATGCCTTCGACAACGCAGAACCTGGCCGCCCGCAGGAAGGGCGAGGCGCTGCCGTTCTGTCTCTCGGCGCAAAGCCGCAACAGCCTGATCGCCAGTGTCGGACGGGTGCGGCAATTAGTCGGGAAGCTGGACGAGGACGCGCTTTATGATCTCAGCCAGTTGTTACTGCGTCGCCCCCGCTATGGACAGCACTGCGTCGTTATCGCCGCGAATAAGTCAGATTTGCTATCCGCATTGGAGCAACTGGCGCACGAGTTGGACGCCGGAGACGCATTGCGAAATGCGCCTTTGGCCGTGCGAGAACTTACCCTGTCGACGGATAAACTGGCCCTGATGACGCTGTGGCGGGCGGGCGAGCAGGGGGAAGTGCGGCGCCGATTGGACGCGGTCGCGTCACTGAATCCAGACGTCAATGCGCCGGCATATCCGTTTGACGGCAAGCGTTATTGGATTGATGACCGGGAAGACGAGCAAGTTGCTGACGCTTCTCCGTCCACCCAGGCTGATTCGACCCTTTCCACCGAAGCCATTGTAGAAGAGCTGCGCGCCGCGGTGTCAGACCTGCTGGGGTTTGCGCCGGATGAACTGCCTCGGGACGCGTTAATCGAAGATCTCGGGCTGGATTCCCTGTCCGCCCTGAAACTGCTGGCGCCTTATCAACAGCGCGGCCCAGGCCTGCAGGCTCATGACTTGTTCCGATATCGCACGCTGGCGGATCTCGCCGCCGCTATAGCCGCGGCAGGCGCTGAGAGCGCGACTGTCACGGAGGATAAGGGGATAGTGGAGCAGAAGGTGATAGCGGAAGAGAGGGGAATAGCGGAAGAGAAGGCGATAGCGGAAGCGCCGAGAGAAAGCGCATCTGCGACCGCATCTGGCCCCATGGCGCAATGGTTAAGCTATGGGGAAGGGCGGCCCATTATTCTGGCGCCGCCCCTGAACACCAGCGCGGAAGCCTGGACGCAGCAAATCAATGCGCTGACCCAGTCCGGTCGACGGGTGTTAATTCCAATCTATCCCGGCCACAAAGACTGCCCTTTCGACGCTGCTGCGTTTTCCCTGGAAGCGCTGGCGGAAGACATGTCGATTTTTATCAGACAAGAGTTAAGCAGCAACGCCGTCGATCTGGTGGGCTGGTCTCTGGGCGGCTGCCTGTCCTGCCTGATCGCCATCCATCACCCGGATCTGGTGCGTTCGTTGACCTTGATCAGCACCGCGCCAAGTTTCAGCGAAGACGTGTTCGGCAATACGCTGGACCTGCATGACGAACTGAAAGCGCATCGCGACATGCTGGAGATCGTATTTGACGGCGCGGAAGATATCGTCGCCAGTCTGGGCGCCGGCGCGCCGATGAGCGTGCTGCGTTATTACTACGACGCGCTGATGTGCTTTGACGTCAATGCGCGCCTTGGTGGGATCGCCATGCCGGTGTTGTTGACGCACGGACAAAACGACTGCGTTATCGATGAAGCCACATTCGATCAGTTACGCCGCATTCCTCAAGCCGCCGAACTGGTCGTGAAGGGGCACGGTCACTTTATCCCCCTGACCGCGAGCCGTTTTTTTAATACGCAGTTACTGCGCTTTCTCAATGGGGAGGGCATCGGTTAAGACGAAGAAGCTGCGGCGAAGCGGCCAGGATTAAGAGGCCAATAAAGCGCCAATCCAATAGCAAATAATGGAAAAAATAAAGGGCGTCCTTGTAGGGCGCTCCAGTACGAGAGGTTTTATGACAAACATAAGGATGTTGAGTTTAATCGGCATTTATCTGGTTATCTTCATTGATAACCTGGGCGCCAGCCTGATTATTCCCATGCTGACGCCCATCGCCCACGATCCGGCGGCAGGACTGATCAGCGAGGGATCGGAGAGTTTCCGCAATGGCGTCTATGGCGTGGCGTTGGGCGCGTTTTCCATCGCCATGTTTTTCGGCGCGCCGTTGCTGGGGGCCTTGTCCGATGGCCTGGGCCGAAAGAAGACGCTGTTGCTGTGTCTGGGCGGTCTGGCGATGAGCTATGTCTTTCTGGCGCTCGCCCTGGCGTTCAAAAGCCTGTGGCTGTTCATGGTCGGGCGTCTTATCGGCGGCTTTTTCTCTGGCAGTCTGCCTGTCGCGCAGGCGTCCATTATTGACGTTACTGAGGAGAAGCAGCGGGCCAAGTACATCGGCTACATCATGTTCTTTGTTTCCCTGGGCTATGTCGTCGGTCCATTGATCGGCGGCTACCTGAGCGATCCGACGTTAGTTCCCTGGTTCAATCTGCAGACGCCGTTTGTCTTTGTGGCGGCGTTGTCTGTGGTGAATTTGCTGATCCTGCTGCTGGTGTTTCAGGATCAGCAAGCGGACGCCGACAGTCGCGGGATGACCCTTCCCAACCCCATTGCGAACCTGCTCGACGCAGTGCGAATCAAGGACATCCGCACCTACGCCTTGCTCCTGCTGTTGATGCTGGTGGGCTGGAATACCTTCTTCCAGTTTATCGGTCTGTATCTGACAGGGGAGCTGGGCCTGGGGCAGCAGGAAGTGAGTAGTTTCGTCTCCTGGGTCGGCTTTGGTCTGGCGGCGGCGTTCCTGTTTCTGGTGGGCGCCGCCATGAAAATGCTGAAGCCGCTTGGCATGGTTGGGCTGGCGTTGGCGCTGATGGCGCTCTGCATCGGCGGAACCCTGATCAGCGCCAATGTCTACGCGCTGTATCTGCTGGCGGCCCTGGGAGCCGTGGGGTTCGGCCTGTCTTACAGCGGTCTGATGGCGCAATTATCCATGAGCGTCGACGCCAGTCGGCAGGGCTCCATCATGGGAATGGCCGCCGCCATCGCCGCCTTCAGCGCAGGCTTCTCTGGCTTCGCCTTTGGCTTTGTGGCGAACATCAGCGTCAGCGCTCCTATCCTGTCCGCACTGCTTTGCGTCTGCCTGGCGATTCTGGTTTGCTGTAAAGAGCAATTGAGTCTGGCGCGGCAGGTGAAATACGCGGATTAGCAAAATAAACAACGTTGTCCTGTTAACGGTCAGCGTTTGAATCTCGCCGCCTGATTGTCGGGTTGTTTAAACGAAAAGCAGGCGGCTTATGGATCATGATGTAATTAATCCGACACTTTGATCCATGTCTTTATATCCGCCTGCCAGCTATAACCGAGACGCTTTAATCTGTTGGACCTTATTCTTTTGAAGTTTATATCATCCGAATCAGGAAACTTGACGCCCATTCCTTGGCGAAAGTGATCAAACTGATCGCCGAACAAAGCCTGATCAAACTCCGTTATTTGCTGTGATGAAAACAGACGAGAAAAAGCTTTGAGCGCCTCCTTTTCCCAGGTTTCTTCAAATTTCTTCTTTTCACTAATGAGTTCTGACACGAAAAGCTCTCCCTTTCTATATGTCGCGCTATGTCGCCGAGTAGTCTAAATCAGGCTTGCAGGGCCTGTCAGCAGGGCTTTTTGATCATACAAAACAGGCTCCAACCGCGCATAATTAAAATATGAAAATCTGTCATTGGAGATGCAGATTGAGTTGTATATTAACCCCGATAATTCTCTATTAATCGTTATCCCGTATGGGTTATTAATATTGCCCTAGAGGATTGACTGTGAACTTATGTTAATGTTCGCCTGGGATACGGATAACGGAAACACCGCGTTAATTTGATGGCTGCGCCGGCGGTTATTGGCTTGATGCATTTCGGTTATTCGCCTTAAAGGATGAGGTTCTGGTTTCGGCGACAAGATAGCAATGCCGAGCTTTTTACTTAATTTATCTATGCCGGATCTGAAACGTTTAAGGGTGATTTTGGATGTGGGATTTCTGCGTCTGTTTTAAGCGCCGACCCGGAATCGCTTTTATGCCTGTTCAGGCGAGCCAGAGCTAAGAATCAATGCACTGTGGAAGACTATAAAATGAACTTGGGTGAAACGAATATTCATACAGACGGGCCTGCGCGCGGCTCTGTCTTAAAACGCAAGGGGGCGCTCTCCGTACTGACGACCGTCGCTGCGCTGACTTTTTGTCAGAGCGCGATGGCGGTGACGGCGGTCAGCGAGGGCGTCATGACGCCAATAGGCGATTCCGGTTTTGAGACGCCGGATGTTCCCTCGGGAGGCTATCAATATCTTCCCAGAGGCGGCGAATGGGCCTTCGCCGATGGCGCGGGCATTACCGAAAACGGCTCTGCGTTTACCTCATGCAATCCCGCCACGCCCCAGGGCCAGCAGGCGCTGTTTATTCAGCAGACGGGGCAGGTGCAGAAAACCATTACTATCCCCAACGCAGGCGTTTACCGCGTTAATCTGCAAGGCGCACAGCGCGGATGTATCAACTCTCCTCAAGGACAAACCCTGCGCGTATCCCTCGCCGGCAGTCAGATTGGCCGAATCCGTCCGCAGGACACTAACTATCGCCTATATCATTCCACCGCGATGTGGCTGGAGCCCGGCAAATACCAATTATTATTGAGCGGCTTGAGCGCAAGCGGCGATAACACCGCCTTTGTCGACGACGTGCAGTTGGAGAAGCTGCCGGTGTGGTCGGAGGCGTCGTCCTGGCTGGAGAACTCGGTTCCCGGGCCTGGCGAAGAAGTCTACATTCCCGCCGGCGCCACCATGGTGCTGGATAATCTGAACGCGGCGAATGTGATCATCAACGAGGGGATTCTCACCGCGCCGGTTAACCGCGACTTTACACTGGATGTGGCGGAAATCCACGTCATGGCGGGCGGCGTATTGGAGCTGGGTCGGGAAGAGGCCCCGTTCAATGGCCAGGGCGTCATTACCTTGCTGGGAGACAATCCGGCGGCGGAATCCAAGCTGATTCACGCCATGAACGGCGGACGTATCGAAATGCATGGCCAGCCTCAGCGATCCTGGACCCAGTTGGGCGCTTCCGCCGCAATTGGCGACAACAGCATCACGTTGAAAGAGTCGGTGAACTGGCGGGCAGGGGATCGCATTGTGATCGCCTCCAGCGATTTCGACATGAATCACGCGGAAGAATTCACCATCGTCAGCGTGAGCGGCGACAGAAAGACGCTGACTCTCAATGACCGCCTTGCCTACAACCACTTCGGCAAACTGCAGCAATACAGCGACAACGGACAAAGCTGGACGCTGGACGAGCGTGCGGAAGTGGGGCTGTTGTCCCGTAATCTCCGGATTCAGGGGGACGAAGACAGCGACCGCACCGCCTATGGCGGCAACATCATGGTGATGCGCGGAGCCTTCGGCCGTCTTTCCAATGTGGAGTTGACCCGTATGGGGCAGCGCCGCAAGCTGGGACGTTATCCCTTTCATTGGCATCTGGCCGGTAACGCCGCCGGGCAATACATTCGCAGTTCCAGTATCCACCACACCTACAATCGCGCCATTACCATTCACGGTACGAACAACGCGTCAGTGGAAAACAACGTCTGCTACGACAACCTGGGACACGCGGTTTTCATGGAAGACGGCAACGAAACCGGCAACCGTATCGTCGGCAATCTGGGCATGGTGACCCGCAAGCCCGCGCCGGAATACGCGCTGCTGCCCAGCGATTTCACCAATGGCAGATTGAGAAACGCCAGCGGCCCGTCCACCTTCTGGATCACCAACCCCAACAATATCGTACAGAATAACCATGCCGCCGGTTCCGACGGCTCCGGTTTCTGGTTCGCCTTTCATCAGAATCCGAACAGTCCGGTTTTTCAGCAGGGACTGAATCCCAATGTGCAGAACCTGCCCGCCGGCGCCATTGACAATAACACCGCGCACTCCAGTTTCCACGGCTGGTTGCTGGGCATGGCGCCCACCCCTAATGACGCTTCGCAAACGCCTAATCTGAACAACGACTACATGCCCCAACAGGAGCCGGTCATCAATGGGCTGACGGTGTACAAAAACTATCTGGGAATGTATTCCCGAGTGGGCGGCAATCGCGGTAAAAGCACCTACAACGACCTGATCGTGGCGGACAACTATGAAGGCGAAGCCAGCACCTGGGTGACGGACTACAACCGCGTGTTGTGGGTGGGCGCTTCGGAAAACTACGAGCCGGTGGCGCCGTTGGGTCTATCCGCGTCCAGTGGCGTAATCGGCATGGCGATCGGGCATATTCTGTATGACGGTCCGGTGCGTATCCGCGATTCCCATTTCACGGGTTTCGAGCGGGATAATTTCACCCTGTTCGACCAATGGGGCGCCAACATCAAATACTCCGGGCACTCCCTGCACAACACCACCGTCTCGCCGGGCAGTTACCAAGTGCGTTATCGCAACGATTACATTGGTCCGGTCTGGTTCAACGGCGCGATTTACGATGTGGATGGAACCTTGACCGGTCAGCCTATGACCGCCATCACTCAGGACCATCCCATGCTGGTGGACGGTAACAGCAGCCGGATCAGAGATGGGCTTAGCGGCATGGAAAGTCGCCGCCGTTTCGCCTACGTGGAGGTGCGTCCCTCCGATGAAATCTGGCTGCCGCCGGCGCCGCTGGTCAGCCGCAGACGTCAGGACAGCACCTTTTTCCGCAGTGACGGCGCGCGCTATACCGAATCCCGCAAGGAAATCGAAGGCGTCAGTCTGTTGCCCATGGTCGACGGCGCCTATAACTACGCCTACATCTATCACGACCAGATTCCCAGCATCACACGTTTCGATTATCACAGCATGAGCAGCGGCGAGTACGTGACTTTGGAGCTGCCGGGCGTGGCGCCCAACGTGTATGTCTATCTGGGAACGCCGGCGGGGCAGTACGGCTTCTCCGGTCCGCTGATTCAGTTGGGTTCGGTCGGCGCCTGGGCGGCGTTGCGCGCGTTTGACGGCAACGCCTGGGCTTATGAAAACGGCAGCTTGTTTGTACGCTTCAAAGCGCCCGCTGGCGCGGATTTCAGAAATCCCGGCGAACTGGGCTCTATCTTCGTGTGCTTGAATCCAGGATGCGCGCCGGGCGCCAATCGTCCACTGGCGCCCAATGTCTATGTGCTGAACAAACAAGGCGGCGCCAGAACCTCGTTCCAGAAGTTGTTGCGCAGCAAGAGCTTTATCTCCACCGCCGCCCAGAACAGCGCATTGGAGGCCACCAATGAGGCCTGGCAGTTCGATATGACGGATTGGGATCGCGACGGCTACATGGACATCGCCGGCTTCAAAAAGCGCAACACCGGCACGGGAACGACGGAAGTGCACATCATGGACGGCAAGAGCGGGTTGCAGCGCTTTATCTTCCAGTCGGGCACGGCGTTGGGTTACATGAACGTCAACGATCACATGGCGATACGGGATTACAACGGCGACGGCCAGCCGGACATCTGGGCCATCATGCATAACACAACAGGCAGCGGTCGCACGGAAGTGCATGTGCTGGACGGGAGAAATCCGCAGAACTTTCTGTTGCATGACGCCACAGGGCTGGGATTGCGCCCGAACTCTTCCGACGAGTTCCTGGTCAGCGATTATGACCGCGACGGCCGGCCCGACCTCTGGTACATCGCCAAACGAGGCGGCTCCAACAGAACGGAAGTACACATCCTGAGCGCGCAAAGCGGCTACGATAACTTCATCGTCCACACCGCCACGGCGCTGCATGTCACCGATGACAACTGGAGCTTCCGCGTCGCGGATTTCAATGGCGACGGCGCGCCGGACCTGATCGGTTTCAAACGCAATGGCGTGAACAGTACGGAAATTCATGTGCTCAACGGCGCTAACAACTTCCAGAACTTCCTGTTCCAAAGCGCCACCGAACTGCCCAAAGGCTCCGCCAACAACGTCTATCTGATTAGCGACCGCTAGTCTTTCTTATGCGCCGGAGTCGGGCTGGACTCCGGCGCTCATTCCACGAAAATTGTTGGATGGCGCTTTGCTTATCCAACCTACAATTAACGCCGCCTCACAACGGTAGGTTGGAAAAGCGCAGCGCCTTCCAACATTCGAACGTTCAAGACTACTCCCACGTTCAAGACTACTCCCACGTTCAAAACTACCGCCACCCCCAAAAAAACCCACTCCCAGCGGCGCTCTAATTTGTTGGAGATCTGTTTATAAACTAACCTTAATACGGTTACTGGCCGTTTCGCCACGCACCATGGGGATTTATAAACAACGCCATTCGACCCTCGCTCGGTGAACTTTCCCCCAAAGTTTATCGGCCTACGCCAATGATCTATCTCAAACAGAGAGGTATAAGCATGAAGGCTCTTTCCACCTTGATTCTGACCATGTTCGTTGCGTTTTCCGCGCAGGCGGAGACCGTCACGGCTGCGCAGGACCCTTGGCCGCCATTTATACAGGAGGGGAGTGATCCCGGAATATCCATTGCGCTGCTGAAAGCGGCGATGGAGAAAGAGGGGTACACGGTGGATTTTAAAATCCTGCCATGGAAACGGGCGTTGAATGATGTGATCAACGGCAATATCGACATATTGCCCGGCGCCTGGTTCACGGAGGAGCGCGCCAAGGTGCTGAACTACAGCAACTATTACGCGCAGAACAGCATCAAGTTTATCAAGCGTAAAGGCGACCCGTTTGAGTTCAATGGTCTGGATAGTCTCACTGGGAAGAAGGTCGGCATCGTCAGCGGCTACGGCTATGGTGATGAGTTCACCCACGCGACTAATTTCTCCAGACCGGAAGCGGGGACGATTGAAGCTAACGTCAAAAAGCTGTTGAGCGACCGCGTGGACCTGACCCTGGAAGATGAGATCGTCGCCAAGTCTGTCATGAAGGAGGCGGGCATCGACCTGGGCTCGGTGGAATTCACCAATAACGCTCTGTCAGTGAACGACCTGCATGTGGCCACAGGCAAGGCCAACGCTCAGGGCCAGAAACTTATTGAGGCCTACAACCGGGGTCTCGCCGCCATCAAAGCGGACGGAACCTACGACAAGATCCTGGCGGATTACGGGGTCAAATAACCCGCACTTTCATATCGGCCGCCAGACAAGTCAGTTTCGTGCGAACAGGTGGGACTGTCTGGCGGTTGAATTTGCATTGATTTACAAATGTGTCATGCCAAAAAGGAGATGATCAGAGCAGACTGCTTTAACCGGTAGCCACCGTAACGTACGAGGCGTCTACCGGCAGCAAGCGCGTTACGCTGAGGCGGCGTCAAACGGACGCAGGGAGAGCCACGCTTTTCACATGCCTTTGTCATAGAAGTTAGAGCAAGAATGACCCTACGAAAGCTGTTGGCGGGTATCTTTTTGAGAAGCCTCGTCGTTCTCCTTGTCGGGATATGGCCGCCGAAGGGCGGGGCGCACGCGGAAGAGTTCAGAGTGCTTGCCCATAATACGGAATTTCCACCCTATTATTTCTACCAGGACGGAGTCCCCACCGGCTTCTACAAAGACTTTTTCGACGCCATCAGCCGCATCACGGGCGACACCTTTATCAATCAAGCTCACCCCTTGGCCCGCGGCTTGATGATGTTCAATGAAAACCTGGTGGATATCGAATCGGGCGTGAACCTCGCATGGCGGACAGGGGAGAAAACCCTCGGGCTGTTTACGATTCCCTACGCGCAATCCGTCGACATCCTGCTATTCGGCCGCAATAAAAGCCTGCCCGTCGAAGCGCCCTCGGACTTAATCGGCAAACGCATCGGCGTCGTGCGCGGCTACCAATACCCGAGTTTCACCAAACTCTTCCAAAACGGCGACATCGAACGCTACGACGTCAACGGCGAATCCCAACTCCTCACCATGCTCGTCGCCGGCCGCCTGGACCAGGTCATCATCAACAAAGACCTCGCCCTCTACCGCATGCGCGAAAACCCCGTCTACCGAGGCCTCGAACCCGGCTTCGAAGTCGGCGGCGTAGACGTCATGCTACGCATCCACCCCAACAAAGCCGCCGCGCTGGATCGGTTGAATGCGGCGATTAAGGAGTTGATTGATAGTGGGGAGATTGAGGGGATATGGGGGCGGTATCGGTAGTTTGTATTCATCTCGACTACAGAAATAGTCGCCCGTTTTCGCGGCGAATGGCCAGAGTGGGACACGGAGGAATAGGTCTTTTTGACTGGACATCACTTTTTAGGGGCAAAGGCGAAGAAATAACCGGGAATACTAATCCAAAAAGCAACTAATATTATTGGCATACATTCCTTGATTTGTCTGCGTGGAGTATATATGCCGGATCTTAAAATTGATCAAAATTTGGTTGATTGGGATGAGCTTTCCGAGCTTGAATGGAGAAATCTGCTTCTTGGTAATGGTTTTAGTATTAATATCTGGCGTCGCTTTGGTTACGGAACACTATTTGAGCTTGCGAGAAGGGAAGATATAAATCATCCGCTAAATGCCCAGAGCCTTGCTCTATTTGAGCATATTGGTAGCACTAATTTTGAGGAAGTTTTGAGGGTTCTTTATCATGCCAAGATCGTGGATCAACAGCTTGGAAATCCTCAAGAAGTCGAGATTACGGCGTTATATGAAAGTGTCAACAATGCCTTGGGCTCAGCAGTTAACTTTGCACACATACCACGAGAGCTTGCTGACGTTAGTGAAATTAATACTGGTCTTAGACACTACAATAATGTCTTCACAACGAACTATGACTTAATACCATATTGGGCCATTATGGAGTCTGACACATGGAGGTTTAAAGATTACTTTTGGGGTGAAGAGGGAAGCTTTGACTCTTCTAATACCTCTGCTCCCGCTGACAGAACCAAGCTTCATTATCTGCATGGGGCCATCCATTTGGTGGAACTACCGAACGGAAAGACAAAAAAACTAGTTGCTAATAGACTGAATTCACTATCAGAACTTTTCAACTTAGACCATCCTGAACAGTTTCCTCTTTTTATTACGGAAGGCAGCTCTAAAGGTAAGTTATCGCGGATTAAACGAAATGACTATCTCCGTTTTTGCTATGAAAACTTAGCAAGAAGCGAAAATGGATTAGTTATAATTGGCCATTCTTTAGACAAAAATTACGATCAGCATATTATCGATGCAATCTTAGAGAGCTACTCGAGTAAAGTAGCTATTGGTATTTGGCCTCATCAAGAGAACGAGGATATTGTTGCTTTAAAATCGCGTCTAACTGTTGAATTCAAAGGGAAGGAGCTATATTTCTTCAACTCAGAGACGCATCCACTTGCTTCAGTGGGATTGAACGTTCGAGACGAAGATGCAAATGGATAACTCTTGTTGGCACAGAAAATAAATTCCATAAAGCATTACACTTAATTTCGAGAATTAGTGTAGTGGTTGGATAAGGGTATCCCATCAAGTTTGCACTGGGCTGAATGTGGCAATTTTACTCCTAACCCAACTCCAACCGCTCCCCCAACAACTCCAAAAACCACCGCACCCGATAGGGTAGAAACTGTCGGGTGGTGTAGAGAGGAAAAGCTCGACTTATTTTCCTTCCTGCAAACCTTGTCCATAGAGCCATCAGGGGCCCCAGTTCACGGCCGGTTCTGATGACCTGTTCAGCTCAGTGGTTGGAAGGCGCTGCGCTTTTCCAGCCTACAAATAGGGAACAGTCCATAATCCGGTAGGTTGGATAAGCGTAGCGCCATCCAACACTGGCACTTTCGTGCTCCCTCGATTTCATTGATATGCATGTCGGGTGTTGCAGACACGTGGGAAACATCGTGAATGGCCGCTTAAATATTTTGCCTCGCAAGGGCTGGTCGAGGTTGTTTCACTGGGGAACGCCGACTGAGTTGTGAGTTAAGGAGTTTTGCGTAATGTCACCGGTTCGCAAGCTCAGATAAAGCCGCTCCCAGCACACAGCCAAGCTTCCCAACTTTTACCCACAAAACGCCAAATCTAACCGTTTATAGGTCTACACTTGTTATATAAGCCCGCGTTCGTCCCTTAATCCTTACCGGAAGCCCTCGGGGCTTTCCGGCCCGACTGTGGAGAGGAGCAGTGTTATGAATAGACTCTCTCTCATCTGGAAAATCACACTTCCCGTTATTGTTGTTTTTACTTTATCCGTCATCGCAATCTACATTTATATCCCCAAAGCGGTTGAAGCCAACGCCATCAGTGAAGCCACCGCGTCGGCGGAGCAGGTTGTGCAGCAGTTCAAGACGTTGCGTGGTTATTACACCAAGAATGTGGTGCAGAAGGTGCTGGGAAACTCGAGCATGAAGGCGTCTTTTGACCATGGTAAGGAGAAGGACGCGATCCCGTTGCCGGCGACGATGATTCACGACTTGAGCAAAGAGTTTTCACAAAAGGGCATGACGCTGAAGCTGTACAGCGCCTTTCCGTTTCCCAACCGGTCCGAGCGGCGGCTGGATAGCTTTGGTCAGGCCGCCTGGGACAGCCTGACCAAAGATCCGGACACCACATTTTCACAGGTGGACAAAGACGCCAAGCTGGGGTCCATGGTGCGCGTCGCAGTGGCGGATAAGATGGTCGCGCAAGCCTGTGTCTCCTGTCACAACACCAGGGCGGACACGCCCAAAAATGACTGGAAACTGGGGGACGTCAGAGGGGTTTTGGAAGTGGATATCAACATTGACGGACCGCTGGCCAATGGACAGGCGCTGGGCTCTAAAATAGCGATTTTGTTGGCGTTGGCCCTGCTTGCAGTATTGGGGCTTACCGCCTTCCTGTACAGAATGCTGGCCCATCGTCGCATCAATAACATCGCCGTGGCGATGGAGGAAATTTCCGGCGGCGGCAGCGATCTCACGCGCAGGCTGGATGCGGATGGTAATGATGAAATCAGCCGTATCGCCACCGCGTTCAACAACTTCGTTAACGAGCTGTCGCAGACCTTCACCAAGATTGTCGCCTTAACCCGCGATGTGGCGGCGTCCGCCAAAGAGCTGTCGGACATCACCGACCAGAGCAACGACGATATCCACCACCAACAACGGCAGACTGAGACGGCTGCGGCGGCGGTCAATCAAATGGCCAGCACGGTGAATCATGTGGCGGAGAACGCCGCGCAGTCGTCATCGGCGTCCGCCAGTGCGGATGAAGCGGCCAAGCAGGGCTTACAGGTGACTCAGGCGGCCTCCGCAGCGATCGCGCAAGTGTCGGAAAGCATGCAGGACGCCAAAGAGGTCGTGGATAAACTGAACGAGGACAGTAAAAGTATCGGCGCTGTACTTGATGTCATACGGGGCATCGCCGAGCAGACCAATCTGTTGGCGCTGAACGCCGCCATTGAAGCGGCCAGAGCCGGCGAACAGGGGCGCGGATTCGCGGTGGTCGCCGACGAAGTAAGGAGTCTGGCTCAGAAGACTCAGGCGTCGACGGAAGAGATCCATCATATGATCGAGCGGCTACATTCCGGCGCTCAGGCTATGGTGTCGGTGATTGAGCAGGCGTCCGGTAAAACCGCGCAGTCGGTGGAGTATGCGCAACGAACCTCCGAAACCATCAATCAGGTGTCGGAGGCGATAAAAGTCGCCAGCGAAATGAGCGCGCAGATCGCCGCCGCCGCCCGAGAGCAACATTCCGTGGCGGAGGAAATCAACAGAAATATCGTTTCCATCAACGAAGTGACGGGGCAGTCTTCCGAAAGGGCGGTGCAAGTCGCCAAGAGAGCGGAAAACCTCTCTGCGCTCGCGGACGAGTTGAGCGCGCTGACGGCCCGGTTTGGGGCGTGAGAGTCTTGGAAACGCGCGCCTTCGCTAGCTGCCTCAAGGCAGGCTGGTGTGAGGGCGCCGCTTACAGGCCATTGTCGATCAAGCTGCATCACGGAGACTTTCATCTGTAGCCTGAAATAACCTCAGTTGTTGGAAGGCGCTGCGCTTTTCCAACCTACAAATAACGAACACTCTATAACCCGGTAGGTTGGATAAGCGCAGCGCCATCCAACACTCTCACTTACAAACAGGTTTATACCATGGCGATGCCTAAAAAAGGCTCAAGAGAAATATCTGTCGACGGTATCGATTACAGATGGAGGGTTTCCAGGTACAGAATTATTTCTGACTGGCGGAAAGAGACGGAGGTATTGGATGAAAGATATTTAAAGGCGGCGGAGAGGTATGGATTGGGCCAGGTTGCTGATGTGGTGTTTAAAATAACGGTCGAGCTCAGAAACAACCCGGCCTCGGTTATTTCAGTCAATTATTTTGGTTTGGTGGTAGATGGTTTTCTGGGTATAGACCAGTTGGTGAGCATTAAGCCCAAACTCGTTTCAGAGATTATTCGCGCCAGCATTCAAGCTGGATGGAATCCTGAAAGTCAGGGGAACCATACTGTTGAAATCATCTAGAATACGAACCAGACCCACAGGCCTGCAATCCTGCTGCTGCCGGGCTTCTCCGGCGAGATTAAGGATTATGATAATTACGTTAAGGTCATACAGATTAAGTGAGCCGGTATATTAAAAGCTGGATTCTGACAGCGCGACGGTATGCAGCTAAACAAGAAGACCAGTCAAACGCTGGTCTTCTTGAGGCGTGCAGTTAGCGAGGCAAATTAGAAGTCGACGCTATAGCCCAGGGTGTAGGTGCGGCCGCGGCCTTTGAAGTAGCGGTCGTCGTTTACTTGGGCGCTTTGTGAGTAGTAGGTGAAGTAGTCTTCATTGAACAGGTTGGCGACGGCCAGAGAGACCTTACCGGCGGAGAGCCGGTAGTCGAGGGTGGCGTCCACCAGGGTGTAGCCGTCAAACTCCTTGGCCGGATCATCGAAACTGCGATCAAAGGCGTGGCTGGCTTGCAGGGCGGTGCTGAGCTCATCCGTCCAGTGCGCATTCCAGCCCGCCGTCAGTCTGTTCGGCGGGATGTTGAGCCCGTCCAGTTTGCTGTCCAGCACGCCGTCAGCGTCGCTGTCGTATTCGCCGTTGATGCGCGAGTAGGCCAGCCTCACCCGGTGCCTTTCGTGAACCTGAAGGCCCAGTGTCGCTTCCCATCCATCAATTTCCGTTCTTTCCCGTTTCACAAAATAAACGCCGTCGATATTCTCCAGTCGCGAGCCCAGGTCAGAATCGGACTGGTAATAACTCAGCTCGAAGTCCACCGGTTTGAGATTGACCCGCACTCCGATTTCACGGTTGTCGGTCAAGATCGGTTGCAGATTGAGGAAGTCGTCCACGTCCTGATCCGGCTTGTTGATGCCCCGCAGCACGCGGCCCACGTCAGGCATGCCGAAGCCTTCCGAATAATTGGCGAAGACGCTCAGCCAGGTGAGGGGCGTGACCACGACGCCGGCGTTATACAAGGTTTCGCTGAAGTCGGGATTGCCGCCTTCCACGGTAACGCCATTGGCGGACGCCAGGGTCTGGAAAGAGTCCACATCCAGTTCCGCGTACTCGTAACGCACTCCCGCGTGCAACACTAAACTGTCCATGGGCTGCACTTGCGCTTGCAGGAACGGGGCGTAGTTGTTGTAGGACGTCTCCGGCACCCAACTGCGGTTGGTCAGCACCAGTCTTTGCTGGGTGGTGTCCCGCAACAGGTCCAGTCCGCCGGTCAGTTTCAGCTTTTTGTCGAACAGATCCTGTTTGCTCAGGGTAAACTTGGCGCCGAGTTTGTCGGACTCATTCTGCGACTGGTCATACAGCGTGCCGACCGGCGCAATGTCCTCGTCCTGGAATGTGGAGGTGAGGGTGGCGCCGAAGCGGCCTTCAAACTGCTGGCTGTACCCCTGCGCGGTAAAGACCATGCCGTTGAGATCGTGATGCTCGTACTTCAGGCTGGCGGTGAGCACTCTGTTGCGGGGCGCTTCGCCTTCAGGCTCGCCTTTCTCAGAAGTGGTGGGGACGCCCTCGCTGCGGTCGCCGGTGACGCTCACGTAATTCATGTCGCCTTTGGCTTGGTAGTGGTTGACTTCAAGCTCGATATTCTGGTCGTCGTCCAGCCAGTAGCCAAGTTTGAGGAACAGGTCATAGGCTTGTGAGTCCATCAGGTCGCCCTGAGTGTTGTCGACCCCTACCGGGGAGCCGTCGGCGTCCAGATACAACCCTTGCGTTTCGTAGCTGAGGCCGGCCAGATACTCAAAATCCTGTTGCGCGCCTTCCACCCGGTAGTCCAACTTATAGCCCAGTGTGTCGGAGTCCAGCTTGCGGGCGGGAGTGGCGACCTGAACCCCTGCATGCTGCTTGAGTTCCACCCCGCTGGGACGGCGCGTGATGAAGTTAATGATGCCGCCGGTGGCGCCCAGGCCGTGAATGGCGTTGGCGCCGTGAATCACCTCGATACGCTCCACCATGGACAGATCAATGGTATGACCCGAACGGGATGCGTTTCTGAGGGGATTGGACTGAGGCACGCCGTCGATCATGAACAACACCGCGCGGCCGCGGAAAGTTTCGCCGCTGCTGGTCAACTTTTGTCGATTAGGCGAGTAGGCCGGCAGCAGGTTACTCAGAATTTGCGACGAATCGGACGTCAACGCCAACTGCTCTTCAATCTCTTCCCTGGTGATTATAGTGACGACTTGAGGGGAGTCCTTCTCCCCCGTGGCGGACCGAGTGGACGTAATCACGACCTCATCCAGCACCGTAGTCGGCTGCGCGGCCTGAGCCTGTGCGGAGAGGAAAAACGCCGCCAGCGGCGTTAGCGCCAGAGCGTGAAGGGAAGGTTTTGACAGCATGGACAATTCCTTAATGATTGTCGTGGGACATGAATGAAGGAGAAAAATAGCCAGGAGTAATAGCCAAGATTGCAATGTAATAAAAATGATAATTATTATCAATCGTATTAAGCGGCGGATAACAAATTAACTTTTGCTTCAGTTAAGACTCAAGCGCTGCGCTGCCTCGCCATGTGCGGCGCTCTGTGGGGCCAGCGCCCGCATCAATATCCGAGCACATGTCGTAGCGCAGGAAAGACGCGGTCTCCAGATGGATAACCAGACGTCCGTGCGCCGTATCGGATCGCCAGGAAAACGCGATTTCCGCCCGCTCCTCTCCGTGGCTCTGTTCAGTGACTATTTCTAATTGGGTCGGCTGATGTCCCTCCGCGCCAAGGCGCTTGCGCGCCTCGACCTCGGCAATCTGCTGGATTGGCGTCAGAGCGCTGTTCCCGCGGAAGCAGGGTAGATAAGGCAGGTCGCTCATCTCGCTTTCCAGCAGGGGGCGGGCGCGCTCAGGTTCGATACGCCCGTATTTGCGCAGGTCGGGAAACACCAGGGCGGTCGCCGCGAAACGACAGCCTCCCAAGTGAGAGCTTTGCCAGACTTCAACTCCCGGGAAGCTCTGCGCGGCTCGCTCCAGCGCCTTGAAGCCCGCGACGCCGAACTTGGCGCAACACTTGTCCTTGACGCCATGGGTGCAACAGAGCACGACCTTGGTGGGCGCCGGGCCGCTATGCCAGGCCGCCAACGAGCGCCCCTGCTGCAACGCCAGCAGAAACGCCGCCAGCTCTTCGCGGGGAATGTCGTACGCCTCCCGTTCGGGCATCAAATAGGCGCGACGCAGGGACTTGGACTGGTCCGCCCGATGCATCAGGTTCACCCGGCGGCCTTGCTCGACTAATCCCGCGATAAGCATGGATTCGGTCTCGCTCATGTCCTTGGCCTGATGGTAAGTGCGCGTCCAACCGGCGATAGGCCAGCTCAGCAATAGATTGCTTTGCGGGTGAAAGCCCGTTCCCGGCAAAGGCTCGCCAGCGCTTTGACTGTACTGGGCGCAGAATTTTGGCGTGGCCGCGACTAGACGCATGCTTCGCCTCGTATGGCGCACGCTTGATCTTGATTTTGCCTGGGCATCCGGGTCGTTTTGCCGAAAGGGATGCATAACGGCGAGCCGAACAGGGGATCGCGGATAATGCGGCAGCCCAGGTCGAACACCGCGCTGACGGTTGCCTCGGTGATGATTTCCTCCGGACTGCCCTGGGCGTAGACGTTGCGATGCTGTATCGCCACGATGTGGTCCGCGTAACGACAGGCCAGATTGAGATCGTGCAGGACCATGACAATGGTCTTTTGCTCGCGGTCGTTCAAGTCGCGCAACAAGTCGAGGATTTCAATCTGATGGGTGAGATCCAGGTAGGTGGTAGGCTCGTCCAGCAGCAGAATCTTCGTGTTCTGGGCCAGCGTCATGGCGATCCAGGCGCGCTGACGCTGGCCTCCGGAGAGCGAGTCCACAGGCTGGTGTTGCAGCGCAGAGAGGCCGGTATCGTGCAGCGCTTTTTCAACCAGCCGTTCGTCTTCCTGCGACCATTGCCGCAGCAAGCCCTGATGCGGATAGCGCCCCTGTCTGACCAGCTGATGTACGGTCAGCCCCTCCGGCGCCAAGGGCCCCTGGGGCAGCATGGACAGTTTCTGCGCCACCTGCCGGGTAGGGCTTCGCTGTATTTCCTGACCGTCCAGCAACACGCACCCCTGCTGCGGTTTAAGCACTCTGGCGAAGGACTTCAGCAGTGTGGACTTGCCGCAGCCGTTGCTGCCGACGAACACGGTCACCTTGGCCCGGGGAATCTTCAGGCTCAGCGCTTCAATAATGACCTTCTGCTCATACCCCAGAGTCAGAGCGCGGCTTTCAAGCGGATGTTCAGTCGTTGTCGTAATGCTCATGACGATCTCACTATTAATCAGGCAGACAAATAGCTTCCAATTATTTGTCTGCAACGACAGGGCCTGCGCATGTCAGGCCCTGTCTCCCGCGGCTAGCCGCCGCACAGGCGCATTCATGCGCCTGATTATTAACATGCCAATATCATCGCCATGTGATTGACATGCTAATAATGACGCTGCCGATACAGCAGGTAGATAAAAAACGGCGCTCCCACGCCGGAGACAAACACCCCGGCGGGAATATCCAGCGGCAGAAAGGCGGTGCGGCCAATGGTGTCGGCCAGCGCCACCATGCCGCCGCCGATCATGGCCGCCACCGGCGCCAGACTGGCGAAAGAACGATCCACCAGACGCCGCGCCATATGCGGCGCAATCAGGCCGACAAAACCAATAGCGCCGGTATAGGCGACGGCGGAGCCGGCTAGGGCGACGCTGATCAATAGCAGGATGAAACGGTTACGCTGCACCGGAACGCCAAGGTTGATGGCGATAGCGTCGCCCATCTCCTGAATATCAATGGTTCGCGCCAGTAGCAGCGACAGCGGGCCCAGGGTCAGCAGCCAGGGCGCCAAAGCCTGGACGTCGCTCCACTCCGAGCCGTAAACGCTGCCGGTCAGCCACACATAGGCGGTCATGCTGGTGGCGATAGGGCTGATGACGATCATCAGCGTCGTCAGCGCGCTGAGCCCGGCGGACAGTCCGATGCCGATCAACACCAGACGAATGGGGGAAACTCCCTGTCGCCACGCCAGCGTATAGATCAACAGGGAAGTGCAGGCCGCGCCCAGTATGGCCGCTACCGGCAGCCAGCGAATGCTGACGGCGCCCGCCAGAAACGACAGAAAGAACACCGCCGCCGCAGAGGCGCCGCTGGTGATGCCGATTATGTCGGGAGAGGCCAGGGGATTCCTGATAATACTCTGTAGGATCAGGCCGGACAGCGCGAGGGCGGCGCCCGCCAGAAACGCCATCAGCACTCTGGGCAGCCGCAGGGTTTCGATAATAAAGGCGTGGTCGCCCGGCTCACTGGCCATCAGCTCCTTGATCACTTCCAGCGGGGAAATCCAGAGACTACCCGTCGCTATCGAGAGGAGCGCCAGCGTCAAGGACGCCGCCAGCACCAGCAGAGTGAGGGTCGCTGAGCGGGCATTGATCTGCACCGACCACCTGTTAAAGCGCAGGGTGATGAGTCTATCCATGCTGCGCGCTCCGCCTGGCCAGATAGATGAAAAAGGGCGTTCCCAGCAATGCGGTCATCACCCCGATGGGGACTTCCTGGGGCGGTATCAAAAACCGCGCGGCCACGTCGGCGCTCAGCAGCAGAACGGCGCCCAGCACCGCGCAACCCGGCAGCACCCAACGGTAATCCGCGCCGAGCCAGGCGCGCACCATGTGAGGAACGATCAGCCCGACAAAGACGATATTGCCGGCGATCGCCACTGCGGCGCCGGCCAGACCGATGATCAAAACCCCCATCAGCAGTCGCAGCATAGCCGTGCGTTGTCCCAAGCCTTTTGCGACCTCATCGCCGGACATCAGGACATTGATATGACGGCCCAGAGCCATGCTGGCGACAATGGCGAACAGAATGAAAGGCGCTACCGGCGCCACCAGTTCCAGACTGCGCCCCGCCACCGATCCCGCCAGCCAGAACAGAATACTGTCCAGCCCTTCCTGATTGATCACCAGCAGCCCCTGGGTGAAAGAAACGAACAAAGCAGTGATGGCGGCGCCCGCCAACACGGTTCTGACCGGCGTCAGGCCATCGCGACCGAGGGCGCTCAGGCAGTAGACCAGCGTTCCAGCGACGGCGGCGCCGGCGAAAGCGATCCAGATATAGTGTTGCAGCGACGGGACGGAGAAAAGCGTGGTCGACAGCGCAATGGCGAACAAGGCGCCGGCGTTGACGCCGAAGATTCCCGGCGAGGCCAGGGGATTACGGGTCAGCGCCTGCATCAGCGCGCCCGCCACCGCCAGCGCGGAGCCGACGCACAACGCCGTCAACGCCCGGGACAGGCGGGTAGTGGTGACGATGATGTGCTCCGTGGAGGCCGGATCGAAAGCAGTGAAAGCGTCCAGCACGATGCTCAGCGGCATGGATATCTGGCCCAGGGCGACGCTGGCGCTGAAGGCCGCCGCCAATACCAGCAGCGCGAGGAAGAGATGCAGGGCGCGACCGGAATTCCGCCCGGCCCGTAAATACCTGAGGAACATCTACTGCGTCGGACCGGTGAGGTCAAAATGGTCGTAGATCTGATCCAGCATCAGATTGGCCCCAAGGATGCTGCCGGATAAATGCCAGGCTATCTGGTCGACCTGATAAACCTGATTCTTACGCACGGCGTCCAGGTTCTTCCACAGCGGGTGCCGGGTCCAGTCCGCATACCCCTGCAGCACAGCAGGGTCTTCGGTGTTCATAAACACAAAAAAGACATCGGCGTTCATCGCGGGAATGCTTTCCTTGGTGGCCAGCTTCTGCATCCAGTGGTCCTGCGGATGACCGGGAGGGCTGACAAAGCCCAGCTCATTCAGAATAGAACCGGTATAGCTGCCTTGAAGATACAGACGGGCGTGATCGGCGCGGAAGTTAATGGCGGACACTTCCTGCGGCCACGTGTCGCCGAGCTTGAGCTGAATACGCCGCTGAAAATCCGCCACGCGGTCGCTCCAGTGTCGCAGCAACGTCTCCGCCTGTTCCTGTCGGTTCATCGCCGATCCCATCATGGCCAGGGTGTCTTTGAAATCAAACACGGTTTCCAGTGCAATGGTCGGGGCGATCTGGGTGAGGTGGCCGTAGATTTTCTCATGCCTTCTTTTCGAGGCGATGATCAGATCCGGCCTGAGCCCGGCGACCATTTCCAGGTTGGGCTGCGTCTCCAGCCCCACATGAGGAACGCCCTGAAGATGAGAACGCAGGTATTTGTAGGTGGGCTTCTGCGCCCAGGAGTCCACCACGCCCACCGGAATAACGCCCAAGGCGATGGCGGTGTCCGTCGCGCCCTGAAACAGGGTGACGACTCTGATTGGCGTACCGGATACCTCCGTCACCCCCATCGAGTGCTCAATGCGACGCGGGGATTCCGCATGGGCGTAGCTGGCGCTAAATCCAGCCAGAAGGTCGCCAAGGCTGATCAGACATGCAGTGAGCGCGATGAGGCCGCGGCGCGATTGGGAGGCCTTGAAAGGCCATAGGCTGAGCCGGAATTTGGGTAACATCGGTATGCGTTTCTATCGTACGAAAGGAAACGCGCAGTCTAGCCGGGGGAAAATATAATATCAATAAGAAGCATTCTCATTAACGTTTGTGCTGATTGCCCAGTGCTTACTCGGGGAGAGTCCCGCGTATCCTTCTGCGTCGGTCGTCGCTGCGACATTCGCTACAAAAGCCGGATCAACCCATTCCCAATCTCGTCCCAATTTTGTTCTGCAAGCGTTTGCACCCGGAGCGTGTTATGGCGGAAAAAGATCAATACAGTCGTTTGCTGTCGTGTCGCTCAATCTTTAAGAGTCTGCATTCAGGCGTATTTTTCCTTGATATCAGCGATGCCATGCATGATTAATATTTGTCAATAAAAACAGCTGATTGGAAGATTGCGCCTGTCGCTGAGGTTGATATATGATGACTGGAGATCGGTTTGGCGCCCCAAGATGGGGCCTGAAAAAGAAAGCCCTTTCATAAAAAGCCAAGCCGATTGTTCAATGGAAAGACTAATGGAATTTTAGCTCGCAAAGGAAAGTAGTAATGGACGTATCTGCGCGTAAAAAATTAGTGTCTGAATACCTGAGCAAACTCGCTGGAAAACAGGATTTGGACGAGTCAATCGACATCTTCGAAACAGGTCTGGTTAACTCCCTGGCCGCTATCCAATTAATCTCCTTTCTCGAAAAAAACTTCAGAATCAAGGTTGAGATTGACGACCTTGATAACGCCAATTTTTGTAGTATTCAGGCCGTCTGTAATTTCTTGGAGAGAAAGGCGGTGGTAAATGCTTAACCGTTTTCTATCACCTTCTCAAAACCAGTGGCTGCAGGCCTTTGAAGCATTTTCCGCCGCGGAAGTGGCGCCTTATGCGGACGAATGGGACCTGCAAGAAGCCACGCCTTCATCCGTAGTAACAAAGCTGGCTCTTAACGGCTGGCTTGGCGGCTTAGCGAAAGAGGAAAGTGGCGGTCTTGGATTCGACGCCACCACTTTCGGTCTTTTGAATATGGCTATCGGTGCGGGTAGCGGTTCGTTGACGGGCCTGTTGAACGTTCATTCCATGGTTTTGAAAACCATTGAAGATTGGGGGTCGCAGGAACAGAAGCAACGGTATCTGGCGCCGCTGGTGAAAGGCGAAATCATTGGCGCTTTCGCGCAAACTGAAGTGGCGGCCGGAGGCGACTCCAAAAATCTGTCGACCCAGTTTGTTGACGATGGCGACGCTCTGATCGTAAACGGGCAGAAAACCTGGATCACTTTCGCTCAGATCGCGGACCTGTTTCTGGTGTTCGGCAAATACCAGGGGCTGGATACTGCTGTGCTGATACCCAGAGACGCCCCAGGCTTCACTGTCACCGCCAAGAAAAACATGCTTGGCTTCAAGAGCGCCTATCTGGCGGTGCTCGACTTCGCCGACGTGCGGATTCCCAAAAACCACATTATCGGCAAACCGGGCTTTGGCCAGAACCTCATCTCCAACAGCGCTCTGGACTACGGCAGAATCAGCGTGGCCTGGGCGGCTCTTGGCGTTCAACAAGCGGCGTTGGCGGCCTCCGCGCACAGAGCCAACACGCGCTCCACCTTTGGTTCGTTGCTTGCGGACCAAGGCATCATTCGCGGCTATCTGGCGGAAATGTCCAGTAGCTTGCTTGCTTCTCAACTCATTTGCCTGTCAGCGACAAAAGCGAAGGAAGCCAGGGATGAAGACGCCCTGGAGCAGATTCTTCAGGCCAAGCTTTTTGCGTCACATGAAGCCGGTTCCGCGGCGGCCAAGGCCGTCCAGATTCATGGCGGTCATGGTTGCGATGAGAGCAACGGCGTCAGCCGTCTCTATCGGGATGCGAAAATACTTCAGGTTGTCGAAGGCAGCAACGAACTGCAAAAAATGCTGATCGGCAAGGAAGTATGTAATCGCTACAGCTATAGCGCTGTACAGACTATTTCATAATCCGCTTCTCACCATCGTCATCTTGAAAGCGCGAGGCGCAGGCCTCGTCTAATGGGGCGCTATTGCCTGGGGTTCGCCTGTGAGCCCCGGCGTCCCGTGGTTTTGGGGGCGATACAGCCAGCAATCAAAGGACTCCGGCTCTATGGACACTGGTCGACTTATTACTGATTTTTTCGAGGACACGGCGCGAGACAACCCCAATCCGGCCATCCGCTGGGGCAATGGGGAGGCGCTATCCTGGCGCGAACTGCATCAACGCGCGCTGCTACTGGCTCAATATCTGATTGATGAGCGCGACCTGCGCCAGGGCGAGTGCGTCGCCATTGGCCTGGAGCGAAGTCCGGCGTTTGTGGTGGCGGCCTACGCCGTGCTGCTCGCAGGCGGCGTTTATTTCCCTCTGGATGCGAAAACGCCGGTCGCGCGCATGGCTTCCATGCTGCAGACGGCGCAGTGTCGCGTTGCTTTTTGCAGCGCCGCCCAGGCCGGCCAGCTTTCCCAGGCGGGACCGGAGCTCGCGCTGATTCTGGCGGAGCGTCTGGAGGATATTTGCGTTTCCCAACCAGCAATAAAGACCATGCAGAATGCGCCCCGTCTGCAGGCGTCGGACCCTGCTTATCTGATCTTTACGTCCGGCACCACGGGCGCCCCGAAAGGCGTGCTGGTCAACCATGGCGCGTTCATCAATCGACTGCAATGGCACCAAAACCACAGTGCGATGACCGCGGCGGACGTCATTCTGCAGCGCACCGCTCTGACGTTTGATGTGTCTCTATGGGAGCTGTTTCTGCCGGCGTTGAATGGCGGCGCGCACTATCTGCTGCGTGCCGGGCTGGAGTCATTTCCCAGAGGCATCGTGGCGGCGCTGCAAAGTGAAAATATCAGCGTGGCGCACTTTGTGCCCAGCCTGCTCAAACCGGTGCTGCAGGAGTTGCAGCATGCCGCGACGACGCTGCGCCAGGTTTATGTCAGCGGTGAGTCGTTACAGCCCAGTCTGGTCAGCCAGTTTCAGACCCTGTTCGGCTCTCGCTGTCTGCTGACCAACCTGTATGGCCCGACGGAAGCGGCTATCGACGTCAGTTACTACGACTGCGTCGCTCCCGCGCCCAAAAACGTGCCCATCGGGGAGGCGCTCACCGGTTGCGAGTTATACATTGTCGACCCGGAAACATTGGCCTTGAAAGGCGATCTGGAGCAGGGAGAAATCGCCATTGGCGGCGTTTGTCTTGCTGACGGTTATTACAACCGCCAGGACTTGACGGACAAAGCCTTTGTTTTTCATCCCGAGCTGCAAAAGCGCATCTATCTGACCGGCGACCTGGGATGGCGGGAAGAGGGAGACGTCTTTTTCTGTCAGGGACGCAAGGACACCCAGGTGAAGTTACGCGGGCTGCGCATCGAATTAGGCGAGATAGAGCATCACCTGCTTAATCATCCGGCGATTACGGAAGCGGTCGCCTGTGTGGTGGACGATGACGAAGGCGAGCAATGGCTGGTCGCCGCCATCGTCACAATGGGAGAAACCTTGGAAGCCCAGGCGCTGCGCCAATTCCTCGCAGCGCAGATGCCTGCTTACATGTTGCCGACCCGATTCTGGCAAGCCGGTAAATTGCCCAGATCCAGCTCCGGCAAACTCAACCGTAAATCCATTGCGGACACCCTGCGTGACCACTTCTTCGCCGAGGCGGTGGCGTAACTTATGAATAAGCTGACATTTGAGCTGTCCCGGTCGCAGCAGGCCGTTTTCAAGATGGAAGCGTTTCATTTGTCCGGACGCCGCTTCTATTTGGGCGGCGTGGCGCGCCTGCATGGCGAGGTGTCTCTGGAGAGGTTGACGCTGGCGGCCGAGAGGGTCATGGCGGCGCAGGATGTATTCCGTATTGGCTTCATCCCTGCCCCCTCCGGCGCGGAATGGCGCGGCGTGCGCCATGACAAACCGCTGACGGTGGTGGAGACGGTGGACTTCAGTCATCGCCCCGATCCTGAGCAGGCCTTCGCAAGCTGGGCCGAGCGGCGTCTGCTGCTGGACGAAGATCTGGCGCGAGCGGCGATCAGCGTGTTCGCCGTTCAGTACCGCGAGAATCTTTCCGGCTGGTTTGTCAAAGCCCATCACGCCGCTGCGGACGGCGCCGCCCTGGCGCTGTTGATGGAACAACTGGCGAACGCGCTGGACGGCGCGGAGTCGGCGCAGGGCGAGTCTCCGGTTTTCTCTGTCATTGCGGAGCGCGAACAGGACTATGAAAATTCGCAACGCTGGCGCAGGGATTCTGACTATTGGGCTGAGGTTTTCGGTCAGGAACCGGCGGCGCCAATCAACAGCCGCTGGCCCATCGGCGATTATCGGGGTGGGGAAGCCCGCTCCATGCGCATCCGCGTTCCGTTGCCCAGGGAACACAATGATCGGCTGCGCGCCTTCAAAGCTCAGGGTGGGTCTGTGTTCAGGCTGTTTTTCGCCGCAGTGGCTTATGCGCAAATGGTGGTGGAGGACGCTGACGCGGTTCTATTACAGGCGCCCATGCTGAACCGTTGGAGTGACGATGAGAAGCGCACCATCGCCATGGCGGTGGCGCCCGTGATGGTTCCTGTCTCCCGCGCCGCCGGGGAAACCGTGGCGGATTGTTACCGCGGGCTCAGAAAGCCTCTGCAAAAAGCCCTGGCGCATTCCCGTTACGCGCCGGGCGCCCGTTGGGGCGAGTTCGCTTCAGCGCAATGGAAACGCATTGTTCCCGCGTTTGGCGTGTCATACCAGACGGGCGCCTTCCAGAAAAACGTCTCCGGCGCCCAGGTGGAAATTGACCATTTGCAGGCGGTGGAAGCGCTGTTCGCTACGGTTCACATCCATGACCGTTTCGAAGACGGGAGTATCCAGATCGAAGCGGATTTTCGCCAGCAGTGGTCATCCTCTCAATGTAAGGCGTTTCTGAACAAGGTTATTGACTACGCCATGGAAGCGGCGGCGGATGTGACGGGGGTGAATCCGCCTGTCGCCGCCATAGACGCGAGGAAGTCTGTATCGCCCATCGGCTATTACCTGACGGAGGCTTTTGCGCGCTACGCCGACCACTGCCTGTTCAAGTGCGAGACGGGCGCGTCGATGAGTTATCGCGAAGGCTGGGGGCGGCTTTCTGCGTTGCGCGAGCGGCTGCGTAAATGGCGCGGGCAAGACGGCGCCGGGCGACCTGTGATGATGCTCGGACGACGCACGCCTGACATCGTGCTGGCCTACCTGGCCTGTCTGATGGAAAACCTGACGGTGGTTCCCGTATGCCCAACCACGCCGGCGGCCAGGTTGCTCACTATTGTCCGCAGTTCCGGCGTGGCTCGATGTCTACACGCAGGGGCGGACAAAGCGCTGGCGGAGAGTTTAGGCCTGCCGGCCACTGACGTGACGCTGGCGGCGGGAGAGGAGGCCGGGGAGCCAACTACGACTGGGGAAGCAGCGCCCCACGATCGGCCGGCGTACATCCTGTATACGTCCGGCTCCACGGGAGAGCCCAAGGGGGTGGCGATTTCTCCGCTCGCCCTGGCTCATTACGCCCTGGCGGCGACCCGCGCCTATGCGGATGAACGGCCTTTCAACGCGCCATTGTTCACCTCGTTTGGATTCGATCTGACGCAAACCAGTATTCTGGTTCCGGTGCTGTCCGGCGGTTTCATCCAGCCCCATGAATCTGATATTCGCGACAATCCTGAGTTGCTGCGCAGGTTGCTCGCGGATGAAGCGCTCACTGGCGTTAAATGTACGCCGTCTCATCTGTCTCTGTTGACGGAGCACAGCCCGCCCCGGCGGACCCCGCTTACCTTTGTCGTCGGCGGAGAGCATCTATCCACCGCACTGGTGAATCAGGCGTTGGCGTTTTTCCCGCAGGGCGGCAGGGTGGTGAACGAGTACGGACCCACTGAAGCGACAGTCGGATGCTGCATTCATGTCGTGAGCGAGCCGATGGCGGGAGACCTGGCGCCGAGCGCCGTCACGCCGATCGGCGCCGCCCTTGGCGTTGCGCGAATGACGGTAAGAGACGCCTGGGGCGAGTGCGCGCCGCAAGGCTTCAAGGGCGAGCTATGGATTGGCGGTCCGGTGCTGGCCGACGGTTACCTCAACAACCCGCTGCAAACAGAGGCCAAGTTCGTGCGCAGCCGCGATGACGGCGGCCTCTGGTATCGCTCCGGCGATCTGGGCGTTCAGGACGAGCAGGGGGCACTGCATTGCCTCGGACGCATTGATGAGGAATTCAAAATACGCGGGCATCGCATTCATCCTACTGAAATCGAGAGCGCCGTAGAGCGCGCGCTTGCGCAGTTGGGGCGCGACGAACGCAGCTGGGAGCTGAAAGCGCTCAAGATTTCCACTCAGGATCACGCCGCTGAGCCCACTGGCGAAGAGCGCGAGGGGTTTGAAAAACGCGAAATGGTAGCGCTGTGCAGCAGCGAACCCTTGCCCTGCGCCAACCCGGCATTTCAACAACAGTTGCGGGCCCTGCTGCCCGACGCCTGGCTGCCCGGTTTGTACTGTACGGTCAAGCCCTGGCCGGTGAACGCCAACGGCAAAGTGGATATGGCGGCGCTGACCGCGGCGGCTCAGGCGCAGCTTGCAGACGCTGTGGCGCAGCCGCATCCGATCGGCGCGTCGTCCACTCAGTCTGCGCGGACATTCCAGCTGCCATCCTGGCTGAATCAGGACTTTCTACAACCCATCTGGCCGCAAGGCGTGGACTTAAACGGCTCATTTCTGGAGCAGGGCGGCGATTCGATCAAGGCGATTCGGCTGGCGGCGCTGCTGGCGAAGGAGGGCGTTCGCGTCGGCGCCGGTGAACTGTTGTCCATGACCGCGCTTGGCGCCGTGCTGGAAAAGGCCTGTCTGCATAGCGCGCAAATTCTGGCGTCCGCGGATGCGGCGGCGACTGAAGACGTCGATGCGAACTGGATTCGCTATCTTCCCAGCGTGCGCTGGTTCCAGCGCCAAAACTTCAAGTATGGCGAACGCTTGCAGCAGGGCGTGACATTGACGTTTCCGGCCGCCCTGACGCCTGTGCGCATTCACGCGGCGGTGACGGCGGTCAAAGCGCGACACAAAATCTTCGCGCTGAGAGCGAACGCCGATTTCAGCGCCTGCCGCTTTGAAAGCCCCGCCGTTGAACCGCTGTCGTCCCATGTTCTGCAACCGGGTGAAGCGCTGGCGGATCGCTTGCAGCGCTTGCAGTGCGAGGTCGACATGCAGCGTCAACCCAGCGCTCATGAAATCGTCTGCGACCCGGACTCGCAGCGGAACCACCTGATCTGGGTATGCCATCACCTCATCTGCGATGTGCACTCCTGGATTTACTTGCTGGATGAGCTGGAGCGTGCGCTGGAAGACCCCGACTCCATTGGCGCGCCAACTGAGCAGGGCGTGTTTTTGTGGGGGAAATGGCTGCGGGATCAGGTCGGTGAAGATGCGGACCTTCAGGTGGGTGAAAACCTGGAACCAGGTCCCGCCGCGGCGCCGGTCCGTGAAGCGCTGAGCCTGTCCGGCGCGGCGTTGCGGGAGATGGCGCAGCGTCATAAAACGGATCGCATGCAGCTGATCGCCGCCGCGTTACTGGCGGTTTTGCATGAGAGCGATGCAACGCCGGCGCAGTCCTTCCTATTGTTCGAGCATCATGGCCGCCTCTTTTCCGAGGCGGAGACTCCCAGCGCCTGGGGCGCTCATCTGGCCAACGCCGTGGGATGGTTCACTGGTTTCGACCAGATCAGCATTGATATCCCCATGGCGGGCGAGCACGCCTATCTGCGGGCCATCAAGTCCCAGCGCCATGAAAGCGGCCAGACCTGGACCCGTCAATTGGGGCTGCCGGCGCAGGGACACAGGCCGCTGCTGTGCGTCAACGACATAGGTTTCGGCCTGGAGAGCCAGAAACAGTGGCGTCATTTTACCCTGGCGCATGATTTGTCCGGCGGCTTTCGTCATCCCGGCGAACGCAGCGTGGCCGATTTCGATCTGCTTATTCATGACGACCGGGAGTCCGGCGCGGTGTATGTCGAACTGCGCCTGGGCGCGGCCAACGCAGATGAAACGCTCGCCCGCGACCGCCTGGGGCAATTGAACGCCAGACTGTCCGCCTGGAACGAGGCGCTGCAGCGTGGAGACGATGAGACGGGGGCGCCGCCCGCCGTCCTGATACCTTCGGATTTTCCTCTTTGTCAGCTCTCTCAGGCAGAGCTGGATCTCATCATTAATGGAGCCGCAGTATGAGAACCGCTATGGATTCAGCCAAAACCGTGTTTCTTTTTCCGGGCGTCGGCGCTCAGCAACCGAATATGTTCGCCGAGTTCCTGATTTATCCCGAATACCGGGAGTGTCTGGAGGAAGTCTCGGAGATTTCTCAGGTCAATTTGCATGAGGTGATTCATGGCGAGCGTCGCAGTGATCTGAAGCAGGTGCGCATCGCCCAGTTGGCGTTGACGGCGACAACGGTCGCCATCGCCGACATTTTACGCAAGCACTGCGGCCTGGTTCCCGATTTCGTGATGGGGCATAGCCTGGGCCAGTATCCCGCATTATGCGCCGCCGGATATCTGGATCTGGCCACTGTCACCAAAGTGGTCAGCCTGCGTTCGGAGATAGTGGAAGCCTGCGCCCGTCAGTTCGATCAGGGCGAAATGTGCTGGGTGCTGCATGTGCCGGCGGAGGTCGTCGCCCAGGAAGTCGAAAAGGCGCGACGGGATGAGGGCGTGGAGATATACCTGTCCGCCGTCGATGCTTTCGATCAGGCGACGGTGTCCGGTGAAATGGCGCAGATCCGGCGTTTTGCTCCGCGTATGGAGGCATTGGGCGGCCTGCTTTACCCGTTGCGCATCGGCGGCCCTTTTCATTCGCCGTTGATGGCGGACGCGCGAGCGCAACTGGAGAGCAAACTGGACTTTTTACCCGATTGCGCGACCTCTTCGCAGCCGATTTCCAGACTGGTTTGCAACGTCAGCGCGGCGGAAGCGCCGGCGGCGGATTTGCGTACATCGATATTGCATCACCTGATTGCGCCGGTGCAGTGGCTGCGCAGCTTGCAGTATGTGGCGCAAAATGGCGTCACCCGCTACCTGGAGATATCGCCCAAAGCCGTCCTGAGCTATCTGAACCAGCGTGCGAATCTGCCCATCGAACCGGTGTGCGAACCTCATGATCTGTTTTCCTTTGCGCAGGAGATGAGCGCGCCGGAGCGCAGACATGAGCGGTTTCTGCAACGCTGCTGCTATCACCTGTATAGCGCGAAGCTTCCCCCCATTGAAGACGCGGCGGCGCTGGAACAACTGCGTCGCATCCGTACTGAGGTAAAAGAGGCGCTGTCAACGGAGCGCAAGGAGACCGCGGTTATCCATGCGCGCACGCAGCAATGGCTGAGCATTGTTGAAGACGCCGGCGCGCGCTCTCTCGCCATCGACAGACGCCGACTGCAAAACCTGTTTGAGGCGGCGGAGCAGCGCGTATGACGACCCCGTCCAACTATATCGAAGAAGTGCTGCAGGCGACGCCGCAAGCCAACGGTCTATTGTTTCATGCGTTAAAGGACGGCAACAGCGCGTATCACATCGGCGTGTCCTTCACGCTGCGCACCCCGGCTGACGAGGCGCGGATTCATGAGGTCTGGCGCCTTATTGAGGCCGCCCAACCGGCGTTGAGGTCGGTGTTTGTGTGGCGTGGATTACGGGTTCCGCATCAGGTTGTCTATGCGCGTCCACGCATCCCTCTGGCCTATGAGTCCGTCGCCGCCCCGGCCCCTGATTGCGAACAGCGCTGTCTTGACTGGCTGGCCGGGTCCAGGGCGCGTCCGTTTGAATTGGACGCGGAGGTCTTTCGCATCGCCTGTTTTCATGACGCAAAAGAAGGCCGCCTGAGCATCGCTTTCTCGTTCCATCATATTTTGATGGATGGGTGGAGCAGTTCGTTGCTGGTCTCGCTTTGGGTGCAGGGATTGCGAGGCGAGCCAATACCGCCGCTGGACTCGCGACTGTATTCGCAGCAGCTTTGGAAAGGACTGACGCCTGACGCACTGCAAAGCAGCCGCGAGTTCTGGCGCGAGGCGTTGCAACGCCTGCCTGACGCGGACGCCTCCGCAGGAACCAGACTGCTGGCGGAGCCGCTGTTCCGCCGCGCTGCGCCATCCGGCGACGCGGAGGCCAGGGCGGGCGGTCTGTGGCCGCAAGCCCGTAAAGCGCAGATTGAAGCCGTTTGCCGGCGCGCAGGGGTGACGCCGGCCAGTTTTGTCTATCTGTGCTGGGCGTTAACCCTGAGCAAGTTCACTTTCCAGAAAAGCGTGGCTTTCGGTTGCGCGTTCTCCGGACGTGAAGCCGCCTTGGCGCAAAATGCGGAACGGCAGCCGCTGGGATTGTTCACCAACACCGCGCCGCTGTTGCTGACTCTGGACGGCGACTGGAGCCTGCAGGAGGCGCTGCGCGCCGTATTCCAGACCTTGCAGCAGACTCAGGCCCATGAAAAAACGCCGCCTCTGTTGATCCGGGAAATCGCAGGGCGGCGCGAGGAGCTGTATGACTCACTGGTGGTCTTTGACAATTACCCCATCGACGCCACGTTGCAGGATAGGTCCTACGATGCCTGTCTCACGGACCTGCACAGTGAAGAAACCACCCACTTCGGCCTGACCCTCACTGTATCAGGAGAGCGGGACTGGCGGGTGGAGCTGAGCGCAGGAGAAACCTATACGGGCGATCCCGCGGCGGTGACGGTGGCGTTTCAGGCGTTCGACTCGCTGGCGGCCGATCTTATCGACCTGCCTGCACAGGCGCCGGTGGCGGATTGCGTGCTGAAGTTCAGCCCGGAACAGACTGAAGACCATTATCTGGTGACGGGAGAACGGGCGGAGGCTGCGGATATCAATGCGCAGTTGCTGCAAATGTATCAACGACTGATCGAACAGCCTCAAGGCGTCGTTCTTGTAGAGGGCGACAGGCGGATTCACAACCATGCGCTGGCGCAACGGATCGGCGCGCTGCAGGAACACTTGCGCCGGTCCGGCTTTGTGCCCGGCGACAGAGTCGCGGTGCATCTCGCCAAGGGAGAGGCTTCGACGCTGGCGATTCTGGCGGTGCTGTTCAGCGGCGGGAGCTATTGCTACATTAACCCGAAAGACCCGCTGCCGCGTCGACGGACATTATTGGACATGGCGAAGTGCGACATTGTCCTGGGCGACGCCGCGTTGTTTTCCGAGTTCGGCGATGCCGGTCGCCTGTTGCTGGATGCGCCAGCGCTTGCGCAGGCGTCCGCTGATGACGCCTGTGCGCCTGAACTATGGAGACCGCGTCGTCCCGAGGATGAGTTCTATTTCATTTTCACCTCCGGCACCACCGGCGCGCCCAAGGGCATTTCTATCCGTAATGAATCCGTCGCGAACTTACTGGACTGGTTCATCAAGGAAACCGGCCTGTCGGCGGCCGACCGGGTGCTGGGGCTGACCGATCTGAACTTTGATCCGAGCGTCGAAGATCTGTTCGGTTGCCTCCTTGTCGGCGCTGTGTTGATTTACCCCCCTTCCCATGTCCTGCAGGAACGTCAGGCGTTTATTCGCCTGATGCAGGAGGAGGGGGTGACCCTGGTT
The DNA here is from genome assembly GCF_030719035.1 of Hahella sp. HNIBRBA332. Lineage (NCBI taxonomy): Bacteria > Pseudomonadati > Pseudomonadota > Gammaproteobacteria > Oceanospirillales > Hahellaceae > Hahella > Hahella aquimaris. The sequence goes on along the minus strand of NZ_CP132203.1, from coordinate 2,335,018 downwards.
AACTTCATTCCCGGCGCCATCGCCCGGTTAATCGAGGACGCGCCGCCGCTGCCCGCCATGCGGCGATGGATCTTCGGCGGGGAAGAGCTGCCGCAGCCCCTGCGCGACCAGCTATTGCGGCAGGGATACGCGGTCAGCAACCACTATGGCCCCAGTGAGACGACGGTGGACTGCCTCAGCGCGAAACAATCCCTGGGGCAGGAGGTCGCCATTGGCTGGCCGATTCAAAACGTGGCGGCCTACTGCGCGGATATTTTTGGTAAACCGCTGCCGGCGGGCGTGCGAGGCGAGCTCTGGGTGGCGGGACGGGCAGTGGCGCAGGGCTACGACGGCAACCCGGCTGAATCCGCCAGATGTTTCGTCAACTACAGGCGGCAGACGTTTTACCGCACCGGAGACGCAGTCACTTTGTCACCGGCGACAGGGTTTAAATACCTGGGGCGCATCGACGATCAGGTCAAGATAAACGGCGTTCGTATAGAGCCTCGTGAGCTGGAGCGGGTGGCGGAAGCCCTGCCGGAGGTCAGAGCCGGCTGTCTGCTGCCCGCCCTGGAGCCTGGCGGCAAGCGTCAATGGCGACTCTTCATCGATAGCGAGCTCGCTCAGGCGCAGTTGGAGCCGCGCATGCGGGAGCATATTCGCCGTCATCTGCCGGAAAACTGGATTCCGGCGCGAATAGTCGCGCTCAACGGTTTTCCCCGCACGCTGACCGGAAAAATAGATCGCAGGGGGCTTCTGGATATCGCCGCCCGCAAAGCCCAGGAGGAAGCGCAAATCGTCGCTGCGCAGGGGCCGTTGACCGACCCGGTGGAAGCTCAGGTGCAAGCGGTCTGGAGCCGCGTCCTGGAGGTCCCGGCGGTGGCGACCCACCTCAATTTCTTCGACGCCGGCGGCGATTCTATCAAAGTTATTTCGTTGCAATCCCAGTTGCAGCAGGCGTTTGATCGAGAGATTGGCGTCGCGGTCATTTTCGAGCACCCGACCATCGCCTCATTCGCAGCCTGGATCAAACGCGGCGACGCGACAACGGCGCATTCAGGCGCCGACGCAACCGCCTCCAATCCCGGCTCGCCGCAGGGCGTTTCGTCCCATCAAGAACACATCCTGTCGTCCGCCCGTTCAGGCAAGAGCCGGCTGGCTGACAGACGGCGTAAAGTAAAAGGAAGTTCAGTATCATGAAGCGAGAATATAGCGGTAACGAAGTCGCCATAATTGGTATTTCCTGCCGATTCCCCCAAAGCCCCGACTGGCGCGCCTTCTGGCGCAATCTTCTGGCGGGGCGGGAGCTGGTGTCGTTTTTCTCCCGGGACGAGCTCCTGGCCGCCGGGACGCCATCCGATCTTATCGATCAACCCAACTATGTCCCGGCGAAAGCCGCGCTGGAAGACGCCGAGTGCTTTGATTACGGCTTTTTCGGCTATTCGCAGCGGGAAGCCCAGAAAATGGACCCGCAACTGCGGATTCTGCATGAAGTCAGCTATAACGCCTTTGTCGATGCAGGGATCACGCCCGGCGCGTCGACGCTGAACGCCGGCGTGTTTATCGGTTCGACGCTGAACCTGGAGCGCTTGGAGCAGTTCGCCGGCGCCAGTCAGGACATCGCGGAAATGTTCGACGTCGGCAACTACAACGACCCGGCCGCCTTCGCCACGCAGATCGCCTACCGTATGAAGTTACAGGGGCCGGCGGTGCATGTGCAGACCGCCTGTTCCACTTCGTTATCCGCCGTGCATCTGGCCTGCAAGGCGCTGCTGGCGGGAGAGTGCGATATGGCGCTGGCCGGCGGCGCGTGCATTACGGACCCGGTGGCCGGGGGCTATCTGTATCAGAACGGTATGATCCTGTCGCCGGACGGACACTGTAAAACCTTCTCTGACCAGGGGCAGGGCACGGTGAACGGCAATGGCGTGGGCGTCGTCTTACTGAAGCTGCTGGAGGACGCCGTGGCGGATGGCGATCCCATCCATGCGGTGATCGTTGAATCCGCGATGAATAACGACGGCGATCGCAAAGTGAGTTTCGAGGCGCCCAGCGTTCAAGGGCAGGCGGATGTTATTTCCCAGGTGTATCAACTGGCGGATATTCCTTTCTCCAGCCTGGGCATGATCGAAGCGCACGGCACCGCCACAGTGCTTGGCGACCCTATAGAAATCCAGGCGCTGAACAAAGTGGCGACGGCGTTGACCCCGCCGGAGCGGCTGGCTCAGTTTCGCTGCGCCATTGGCAGCGTCAAATCCAACATGGGGCATCTGGACGCCGCCGCGGGCGTGGCGGGTCTGATCAAGGCCGCCCTCAGCGTTCGCTATGGCAAAATTCCGCCTACATTGCATTTCGACAGGCCTAATCCCCATCTGGAGCTGGATAAAACCCCGTTCTGGGCGCCCACCCAGGCGCAGGCGTGGCCGGTTGATCAGCCCATTCGGCGTGCGGGCGTCAGTTCATTCGGCATTGGCGGCACCAACGTACATGTACTGCTGGAGCAGCCGCCGCAGATCACTACAGACGACGCCACAATATCTGGCGCACAAACCGAAATGGGCGCGGATGCGAGTGCCCGCCCTGCGCAAATTCTGCCTCTCTCCGCGGCGTCGCCGGCGGCATTGGCGCGGTTGACGGAAACCTATTCCGCCTATTTGGCGGGGGCTGTCGGCGAGGAACCGATTGATGTGCAGGCGATCGCCCGGCAATTGCAGGATAACCGTAATGACTATTCCTGCCGCGCCGCCTTGGTCGCCGCCAGCAGCGATGACTGGAAGCGCCAGTTGGATAGTTGGGAGCTGATGGACGGCGCGGTCTCGCCGCTGACGGAGCATGTCTGGCTGTTTCCTGGTCAGGGATCGCAATCGCCCCAGATGGGGTTGCGTCTGGCGGCGGAGTTTCCCGAATTCGGCGAAATGTATTACCGGTTACTGGACAAGGCGGCGCAGCGGCTGTCGATGTTGCGGGAAGACCTGATCGAACGTCTCAAACAGCCGGAGTCCCTGTCGACGCTCTATCTGCAGCCACTGATCTATGCGTTGCAAACGGCCTTGGGCGTGTGGCTGCGACAACTGGGTTGCCAGCCGGCGGCGCTGTGCGGCTTCAGTCTGGGAGAATTCGCCGCGGCGGCGGTCGCCGGCGTTTTCACCCCGGAAGACGGCATGGAGCTGATTATCGCGCGCGCCAGGCTGATGGACGCCACACCCAGGGGCGCGGTCTTCGCCGTTAACTTCAAGAACGGCTTTGAGGGTGAACTTCCCGCTGACCTATGGCGCGTGGCGGAACTGAGTCCCGGCGTCTGGACGCTGGCTACTGCGGAAGAGCGCGCCAGCGCAGTGGAACAGTGGCTGTCGGAACAGGGAGTCACCTATAAACGCGTGGCGGTGTCGCATGCCTTCCATACGCCGTTGATCGAACCGGTGGCGCGGGCCTTTGGCGAATTGCTGCAGTCTTATACGCTGCGCCCGGCGCAGTGTGTGATTTACTCCACGGCGCTGGGACGCAATATCGCCGAGAGCGAGATGTGCGACCCCCAATACTGGGTTAACCAGATGCTGTCGCCCGTGCAATGGGGAGAAGCGTTAAAGCGCCTGGAAAAGGCGCATCCCGAGTCTCTCTATATACAGTTGGGAACCGGCGTGGACTTGCTGCAGCATACGCGCAAATGGTTGCGTCTGGATGCCGCGAGGCTGGCGTCAAGCCTGGGCGCCGGCGGCGCTGAACAAGAGGTGGGGGCGGTCCTGCAGTTCATCGCCAACGCCTGGACGCATGGCGCCGGCATCGACTGGCCGCGACTACGGCGGCGGGAGCGGACGCTTGAGGCGTCAGAACAGGACAACCTGCGGACGCATTTGCCCGGACATGCCTTTGAACGTCGCGTCTGCGCGCGTCTGGCGAATGCGCGCGCCCCGTCTCCCGTCTCCACGCAGGACACGGCAATGGTTTCGTCGTTGTTTTTTGGTTCGCACTTTTATGGACAGGAATGGGAAAGCATCGGCGGGCGGCCGCCCGTAGACACCGCAACCGACGCGGCGGCGGACGTGGAGACATGGATTATCTGCCGTCGCCAGACCCAGCGAGAACGGGATCTGGCGCAGGCGCTGGCGAGAAACAGCGAACGCTGCGGATTGATTGAGTGCGGCGAGTGGCAAGGCGACGTCAACACGATCACTGAGGCGTTGCAGGACTGGCTGACGCAACAGGGGCTGCGCCCGTCTGCGGCGATGGATGTCATCGTCACGGGATTACTGGAGGATCTGGATGACAGGCAGGCGCAATTCTGGGCGTTCTGGTTGCCGTTGACGCTGGCGAAATGGAGCGCGGCGCAACCGTCTACGCCGAGGTTGAGGCTGGTGTTTCCCGCCACTGGCATGGCCGCCTGGGATGGGACGGAGAAGTTAAGCGCGGAGAAAAGCCAGCTTCTGGGGCCGCTGCTGATCGCTCCTGAGGAATACGCTGAGATGGCGACGCTATGCGTGGATCTGGACAAGGATGACGCAGACACAATCGTCCGCGGGCTCAAGCCCTGGATTGAGCAAGGTTGGCGCGGGGGGCAGTTCTATTGTTTCCGGCGTGATGCGTTCTGGCGGCGACGGGTAAGCGCCCGTATTCAGGCGCAGCCCCTTAAACGCTCGCTTGCGGATATCAGTCGCAATAGCTGGGTGCTGATTACCGGCGCCAATGGCGGCATGGGGGCGGCGATTGCCGAGCATTTGGCGCAGGTCTATCACTGCAACCTGCTGTTGCTGGTGCGTAAGTCCTTGCCGCCAAGACGGGACTGGCCTGTGGAGATCGCCAGACAGAGCGCTCATGCTGACTTTTTGCAGTGGGTGCTTGGGCTCGAAGCCAAGGGCGCCCGAGTGGTGACGCTGCACACGGATCTGGGCGACGAGGCCGCGTTGAACCGCGCGTTCGCGCCGGTATTTCAGCTCGCGGCGACGGGCGTCGGCATAGACTATGTGTTCCATACCGCCGGTCGCGGCGAAGGCGCCATGATGCAAATGCGTTCGGAAGGGGAGTCACTGGCCACCCTGGCGCCTAAAGTAACGGGGACCCGCTTCCTGTGCGATAACCTCGCCAAGCTGGGTAACCCAACCCTGTTGCTGTTCTCCAGCCTGGGCAACCTGTTGCCGAAGGAAAAAGTCGGGCAGGTCGCCTACGTGGCCGCCAACGCCTGTCTGGAAGCCTATGCCGAGCAAGTGCGCCGCCGTGGCGGACGGGCGCTGGCCATCGCCTGGGACGACTGGGCGGAATCCGGCATGGCGACGCGCTCTGCGCAACAACTGGATGAGGCGCTCAAGCACCCTGCTCAGACCGCGGCGTCTCCCGCTTTAGTGTGGCGACGTCCCCTGAACGCCAGGCAGGACTGGTGGCTTGACGAACATCGTATGGACGCATCGACCGCTGTCATGCCGGCCATGGGCATGCTGGCGCTGGCTCATCGCGCCGTGTCCGAGCAAGGCCGGGCGCAGGCGTTTTCGCTGGATGGCGTGGCCATTGAAAGACCGCTGATCGTGCAGGACGCCACGCCGTCAGATATCGTCATAACCCTTGCAGAGGACCAGACCGCTTTTGCTGTTTATTCCGGCCATGGCGATTTCTCTCCCGAGACCTGGCTGAAGCATGCTTCCGGAAAAATCACTGTGCGGGAAGGCGATGCGGAGCCGTTAATGGCGACGCCTCCGCGATACGCAGAAAGTCTGTTTGTCGCCAGAGATGGCGTCGGCGTCAGTCCCAAAGCCGCCCTGGCGTTCGGTCCCCGTTGGCGAAATGTCGTCGCCGTGCATCGGGTCGCTCCGGATAGCGTAGAAGTGCAGCTTGCGTTGCCGGCCGCGTATCAAGGTGAAGCGGCGGCTTCCGGTTTGCATGTGGCGCTGCTGGACACCGCCACGCTGATAGCCTCTCCAGAGAATGAGGATACTCAGTTCGCCCCGGTTTCCATCGGCGGCTTCAGGCAGCACGCGCCCATGTGCGACAAAGTCCGCAGCCTTGTCCAGGTGAGCGATCTGGGGACCGGTAAATTACTGCAAGTGAAGATCTATTCCGAGACGCGTCAATTACTGGTGTCCATCGATGATCTGTTGTTGATGGATGTCTCCAGAGCGTTACAGAGTAATGCTTTGCAGGATAATGATACGCCCCGTCATGGGGTCATGCGATTGCGGCAGGGCGACGCCAGCGACGGCAACTTCGCCTTCAGCACCCAGTTGGAGCCTCGCAAGGAGCCAGGTCCCCGGGATGTGGAGATTCAGGTGAAGGCCGCCGGGCTTAACTTCAAGGATGTATTGATCGCATTAGGCGTGTTGCCGGCGCCCACGGATCCAAGCATGACCTTTGGGCAGGAGGCGGCGGGCGTCGTCACCCGCGTGGGCGCGGAAGTGACCCGGGTTCGCGTCGGCGATCGTGTGATGTGCGCAGGCCATAGCTGTCTGGCGGAGCACGTCATCATGCCGGAGCGGGTAGTGGCTCCGATCCCCCCTGTGCTCGGTTATCAGCTGGCCGCCGGCGTCCCCGTGGCGTTCACGACGGCCTGGATCGCGCTGCGCCATGCCGCCAATCTAAAACGGGGCGAACGCATACTGATCCACTCCGCCGCCGGGGGCGTGGGTATGGCCGCCATGCAGATAGCGCTGCATTTGGGCGCGGAAGTATGGGTGACCGCCGGCAGCGAGGAAAAGCGCAACCTGCTGATGAGCATGGGCGCCAAAGGCGCCGCCAATTCCCGTACGCGGGAGTTCGGAGAAGCGTTCCGGCATCAGCTTGGCGACAGACCGTTCCAGGTGATTCTCAACGCGCTGGCGGGAGAACTATTGGAAGAAAGCGTGTCTTTACTGGCGCCGCAAGGTCGCTTCCTGGAGCTTGGCCTGCGGGACATTCTGCAGGACTGGAAGCTGGGATTGTCGATTTTTGCGGAGGGCGGCAGCTTCCATGCCGTGCAGGCCGGGGCGGAGCACCCTGTTTACCAGGAAGCCTGGTCGGAAGTGGTGGATTTAATGGCGCGGGAGGCGCTGAAGCCGCTGCCGACCAAGGTGTACGCCGCCAAAGACATTGCCGACGCGTTTCAGTTTATGGCGCAGGGACGGCATACCGGCAAAATCGTGATCGCCATGGCGGAGCGCGCTGAAGCGCGCGGCTTCACCGCCAAGTTGCGGGAAGAGGGGCTGTCGAATCTGGAAGGAACGCAAATCGCCCTGGCGATGGCGACCCTGGCGCGTCAGACCTCGTCGTCTTTTGTCGCCGTTTCCAAACTTCCTATCGGCGTCGTGCTGGAGAAGCAATTGAGCACCCAGCAAATGCTGTTCAGCGCCAATAGCGCTCAGGGAGGCCCGGAGGACAACCCCGGCAGTGACGCCGAGTCTCTCAAAGGGGCGAACGCAGAGACGTTGTTGCAGGCGATGCGCGCCATGCTGGAAAGTTTCTTGGGCGTTGACAGGCTGGATGTGGACGCCAGCTTCTTCAACCTGGGGGCGACGTCGCTGGATTTGATTCAGTTCGCCAAGCGTCTGGAGCAACGACTGGAGCGTGAAATCCCGGTGGCCCTGTTGTTCAAAGCGGCGTCGCTGCGTGAGTTGAGCAGGGAGCTGGCCCCTGAGCCGTCCGATGCGACGCAGGCGTCCGTTCCTGCGCAGGCGGACCTGGGAGACAAGCGAAGGGCTTTACAGGCGCGTCGTAAATTACGCGGCGCTGCGTCCCGTCAGGAGAGTGAAGTCAATGAGTAACGTCGGTTTTATCCGTATAGGCGTTTTTCTGCTGTCTTTGCTGCTTGTCCTGACCGAGGGCGCCTTCGCAGACGCCGCCCCCACTGTCAGGTCCAGCCCCAATCTGGAGCAAGTGGTCAGCGAACTGAGTCAGCGTTGGGACGCCTCTCAGACGCCCACTGCGGGATTGAGCATCGTCGTCGGCGACCAGGTGCGCTCATTGCGCCTGGGCGAGGGTGAGGCGGGCGCTTTTGAGCTGGCTTCCTGCTCCAAGGCCTTTACCGGGTTATTGATCGCCCTGTTGGAGCAAGAGGGCGTGCTTAGCCGACAGGACGCCGTCACCCAGTGGATTCCCGAACTCAACGAGCGACCGGAATTAGGCTACTCCGCCATCCGGCTCAGCAATCTGTTGTTCCATACCAGCGGTCTTTCCGGCGACACCCTGGATCTGCTGCGTCCCAACGCCGATCCCAATGCCTTGGAGCAATTGCCGTCGCTGCTGAAGGATATCCCTCTGGCTCATCCGGTTGGCGCGCAAGAGGAATACGCCACGCTGAACTACAGTTTGCTGGGGCTGGCGGCGGCCAGGGCGACGGGTAAATCCTATGCGAGCTTGTTGAGAGAAAAAATCTTTCTGCCGCTGGGCATGAAGGACACCTATGTAGAGGGAGATCCAGAGTTCTCCGGGACGCAATCGCGGATTCCGGGCTATAAAATCAGCTTCACGGCCGCGCAACCCTATGCGGCGCCGCGCTACCTGCAAAACACCCCGGCGGGCTATATTCTCAGCACGCCGGAGGACATGGCGCGGTGGTTGCAGTTTCTGCTGCAGCCTGCGCCGAAGCTGACCGATGCGCGCCTGAACGTTTTACTGTTTGCGTTGCAGCAGGCGAAACGGCCTTATGGCGGAGAGGGCGAGACCGGGTACGCCTACGGCTGGGATGTGGAAAAAAAGACCGCCACCAGTTGGAGCCACCCGGGCCAGAATCCCAACGCCGGCGCCTATGTAGCGTTTGATCCGGAGGCGGGGGTTGGCGTGTCTCTGCTGGGCAACAGCAACAGCCCTCAAGTGATCCAACTGGGACGGGCGATCTTTGAGCATCTGCGCGGCGCGACGCCGCAACCTCTGCCGGACAGCTTCGCCGCCGACTCCGGCGATTGGGTGTCTACAGTCGCCGCAGCGCTATTCTGGTTGTGCAGCCTGTTGTTGTTTCCCTTGCTGAAACGCTTGCGCGCCGCAGGCGGCGTTCAGCCGCCGACCGACGCCAGGGACGCCGCATCCCAATCTCAGATCGATGCGGCGATTGTGCAGGAGAGCTTTGTGCAGTCCGCCGAAGCGGTGAGCTGGCGCGCGTTGCTGGGACGACTGGTGGTGCAGAATGCGGCGTTGCTCTCCGTACTGATGATTGCGCCGCCTCTGGTGCTGGGTCTGGGCTGGGCGAATTTGCTGGTATGGGGCCCGGTGAGTCTGCCGGTGGCGGCGCTGGGGTTGATCGTCTGCGTTAACGCGCTGAGCCTGTTTTTCTTTCAGGCGGCGCGGCATAGCGAACGGTTCGACAGCAAAACCTTTTCGTCCTTGATGATCGCCAAAGTGGTCGGTCTGACGGTGGTGTCAGGCCTGCTTAATTCGGCGCTGGTGCTTTGCATCATTCAGGCGATAGACAGCCCTGCGGCGAACCTGGCCTACAGCGCGGTGCTGCTGTTCAATTGCATTTACTTCTATATTTCCGCCCGCAAGGCCGCCGAACAACAGATCATGCGCTTCGGCCACGCCTTCGTGCAGGGATGGCGGATGGAGATCATCCGCAAATTACTGGCGTCGGATTATAAAAGCGTCGAGCGTCTGTCGCCCGGCAAAATCCAGTCCGTAGTCGGGGAAGACTCCCAGGAACTGGCCAAGAGCGTTCTCGCCTTCGTACCTTTCTTCGCCAATCTGCTGACGATCGTATTCCTGTTCGCGTACCTGATGGCGTTCAAGTCTGCGCTGGCGACCTCCATTCTGTTGGCCTGCGCGGTCCCGATGATTGGTCTGTATTACTACGTGTCCGAGCGCGCCAATCGCATCATGCCGCAGGCGCTGGAGACCCGCAGCGAGTTCATGGACGCCGTTGAGGATCTGCAAAAGGGCTACAAAGGTCTGCGTCGTGAAGCAGTGAAACGCAGCTTCTACCGTCACGCCCAGGCGGTGTCGGACCGTTTCAAGGCCTTGCGGATTCAATATGACCGCGGATTTTTGAGCGCGTTCTTCATTGGCGAGTCATTGCTCACGGTGCTGTTGGTGGCGGTGGCCTTGTTGTTTCCGTTGCTCATTCCCCGTTTCGACGGAAACGCGTCGAAAGAATACCTGATCATCCTGTTGTACCTCATCGGCCCGCTGAATGCGGTGATGGCGGCCATGCCCGAGCTGGTGCGTCTGCGTAGCCTGATGCGCAACATGGTGACGTTCAGCCAGTCTATTCAGAGCGGCGGGCGGGATGCGGTCACCGCGCCTTCGCAGCCGGTCAAGTCCCTGGAACTGAACGCCATTCGCTTTAACTACCCCAGTGTGGGCGGCGAGAGCGAATGCTTCGGGGTGGGCCCGGTATCCCTGAAAGCGGAAAGCGGTAAAGCCTATTTTCTGACTGGGGGCAATGGCTCCGGCAAGAGCACCCTGGCGATGATCCTGGCGGGACTTTACGCACCGGCGGAAGGAACTCTCGTGATCGATGGCGAGGAGGTGTCGCAAAGCCAGCTGCTGGAGCGGACGCGCGCCATTTTCAGCGACAACTGGCTGTTCAAGCGAGTATATGACCCCGCTCTGATTGCGGTGCGGGAGGCGATCAATCGCAATATCGCGCTGCTCGGTCTCGCGGATAAATCCACTCTGTTGAGCGACGGCGCCTTCGACAATATCAAGCTGTCGACCGGACAACGCAAACGGCTGTCGCTGGCCATGCTGCTGGCGGACCCGAGCCCGGTGGTGGTGCTGGATGAGTGGGCGGCGGATCAGGACCCGCGCTCCAAGGCGCGGTTTTACAAGGAATGGCTGCCAATGTTGAAAGCCCAGGGACGCATCGTTTTTGTGGTGACCCATGATGATGAATATTTTTCCGAAGCGGACGCCCTGATCACCATGAAAAACGGTCAACTTATCGAGTTTAAAGAAGATAGTTATGTTTACTAAATCGTTGTTAGAAAGTAATGCTGGCCATCTCGACCCAACCGCACAGTCCTCGGGCGCAATGCCGGACTGTTGCGTTCACGACCTGTTTGAGCGTCAGGCGGCGCTGACGCCGAACGCTATTGCTCTCAGCTTTGGCGCGCAAACCCTGACCTACGCGGCGCTAAATCGCAGAGCCAACCGACTGGCCCACACCCTGCGCCGCCGCTATGGCGAGGAGCTGGCGGTGGTGGGCGTGTGTCTGGATCGCGGCGTGGACGCCATCGTCGCCGTTATCGCCGCGTTGAAAGCCGGCGCCGCCTATGCGCCAGTGGATACGGGTTATCCTGTTGCGCGCCAGGCCTATATTCTGAACGACTCCAATGTCTCAGTGGTGATATCCCGCGGGGAAATCCTTCGTTCGCTTCCCGGCGCCTTTGCGTTTATCGATATGGACGCGGAAGACTTTTCCGGCGACGACGTTGCGGATAGCGAGGCGGAAAATCCGTCCCGGACCTGTACCCCGGATGATCTGGCCTATCTCATCTACACCTCGGGCTCCACGGGCGCGCCCAAGGGCGTCTGCATGCCGCATAAAGCGCTGGTGAACCTGCTGGTCTGGCAAATTCGCGAGCAGGGCGACTATGCAGGCAAGAAAACCCTGCAGTTTTCGCCGCTGAGTTTCGATGTTTCCTTCCAGGAAATATTCGCCACCCTGGCCAGCGGCGGCGAGCTGGTGCTGATGGCCAGCGAGCTGCGTCTGGACCCTGTGGCGCTGCTGTCGCTGATCGCCTCACAACAGGTGCAGCGGATATTTTTGCCCTACGTGGCGTTGAACAGTCTGGCGCTGGCCGCTGTGGCGGAAGACCGCTACCCGCACAGTCTGATCGATGTGGTCACCGCCGGCGAACAACTGGTGGTGACCGGCGCTATCCGGCAGTTTTTCACTGCGCTGCCGACCTGCCGTCTGCATAACCACTACGGTCCATCGGAAAGCCATGTGGTGACGGCCTATACCCTGGAAGGGAGCGCGCAGGCGTGGCCCGCGCTGCCTTCCGTGGGGAGAGCGATCGATCATGTCGACATCTATCTGCTGGACGAAAACAATCGCGTAGTGAGCGATGAGACGCCTGGAGAGCTTTGCATAGGCGGACCTCAACTCGCCTATGGGTATCATCAGCGCCTGCAGGAAACCGTCGCCCGATTCGTTGACATTGATGTGGACGGCGGTGGCCCCAAACGCCTTTATCGCACGGGAGACCTGGCGCGGAGGCGATCGGACGGGCTATTGGACATCCTGGGACGAATCGACTTTCAGGTCAAAATCCGCGGCTATAGAGTAGAGCTGGGAGAAGTGGAGGCTCTATTGATGGGGCATCCGGCAGTCCGTGACGCAGTCGTGGTCGCACGCGGAGACGCGCCTGACAGTAAATATCTGGCGGCTTTCGTCATCGTGTCCGAGCCGGCGTTGCAACGGCAGACCCGCGACGGCGTGCTGGAGAGCATTCGCCGCTACATGACGGACAAGGCGCCGGATTATATGCGGCCTGCGGCCATGGCCATTATGGAGCGCTTTCCCTTATCCGCCAGCGGCAAGATTGATCGCAAAGGATTTCCCGACATCTCTCCCGAATGGGGTGAAGCAGGCGACGCAACGCCTCCGCAAACGGAGCTGGAGCAACTGTTGGCGGAAGTCTGGAGCGAACTGCTGAACGTCGGGGACGTTGGCCGAAGCGCCCACTTTTTCAACCTCGGCGGGCACTCTTTGCTGATCGTAAAAATGATGCTGGCCTTGCGCCGTCGCGGGTTCATCGTGGATGCGCACACCCTGTATCAGTACCCGGTTTTGTCGGATCTGGCGCTGCAATTGCGGAAGTTCGATCCGTCCGCGGCAGGGTATTCGCCGGCGTCATTGGCGGAGCAGGCCACGACGCCCTGGGAGGGACTGAGCGAGTCGGAGCGCGCCATTGTCGCCGCCGCCGTACCGGGGGGACTCGACAACGTCCAGGACATCTGTCCCCTGGGGCCCTTGCAGCAAGGCATGCTTTATCACGCTCTCACGAACCCGGCGGGAGATCCCTACGTGCTCTGGCAGGTGACCCGTTTCCGCGACGCCGCTTTGCTGCACGCGTACCTGGACGCCCTGCGCAATACCCTGACGCGCCACGCCGCCTTTCGCGTCGGCATTGTCTACGAAGGCCTGACGCAGCCCCTGCAGGTGGTGTGCAAAACCGCGGAACTGACTGTGGAGGCGCTGACCGAGGAGACGGAAAGCGAAGACATCATGGCTGCGCTGAAGCGTCGCTGCGATACAGGGGCGCAACGGTTCGATATCGCCAAAGCGCCGTTGCAGCGTTGCTATTACGCGTATGACCGCGCCCATGATCAATGGGTATTGCTGCACCTGCTGCATCATCTCGCAGTGGACCATGCGACGGTGGAGAAAATGCAGCAGGAAATAGAAGCGCAGTTGCTGTCGCAACCCCTGGCGCCTGTGTCCCCCGTGTCGTTCCGGCAGGTCAGACGCAACCTGGACGCCAACGCCGACCCCGTCGAGCGCAAAGCGTTTTTTGACGCCATGTTGCAGGACTTCGAACCGGGTCCGGCGCCCCTGGACGCGGAGGCGTATCTCACCGGCGAGGACAGGGTGACTGAGGCGTGGCGTTCCTTGCCGCCGGCGTTATCGCAGCAAATACGTCAGCAGGCCAAAGCGCATGGCGTCAGCGTGGCGGCGATCTTTCATCTGGCCTGGGCCAAGGTGATCGGCTGCCTGAGCGGAAGCGACGATGTGGTGTTCGGAACCGTATTGCTGGGACGCATGTTTTCAGGCGAAGACACGGAGAATGCGATGGGGCAGTTTATCAACACCCTGCCTGTTCGCCTGCGCCTGGGCGCCGCGCCGCTGCGGGAGCGCCTCTGGAACGTTCAGGACATGCTGATGCAGTTGGTCAAGCATGAGCAGGCGTCCCTGGCGCAAGCCCAGAAATCGGCGTTGAACCTGGGAGAGGCGCCGCTGTTCACGACGTTGCTTAACTATCGCCACAGTGAAGTGCGCAACGTTCCTTCCGCGGATCCGTTTCAGGCCGCCAACCCTTCGCAGGTAGAAGGCGTCAGTTACTCAGGGATCATGGAGCGTACGACTTATCCGCTGTCCGTCAACGTGGATGACTTCGCTGACGACTTCGTCGTCAATGTTCAGGTGGAGCAAGCCCATGACCCTGAACGGATTTGCGACTTCATCGAAGCGGCGTTGCAGCGCATCGCCCATGCGCTGGAAACCGCGCCTGAAACCCGCATCAGCCGCCTGAACCCGTTACCTGAACAGGAAATGGACCTGATCGTGCGTCGCTGGAACCAGACCGCAGCGGACTTCCCCAGGCAAACCTGTGTGCATGAAATGATCGAAGCGCAGGCTGCCAGCACGCCGGATGCAATTGCAGTAGAGTTCGCCGACGAGGCGTTGACCTATGCGCAACTGAACCGTCGCGCCAACCAGCTGGCCCGCTATCTGCGCGAGGATGCGGGCGCTGGACCGGATGCTCTCGTTGGCGTTTGTTTGGAGCGCAGCCTGGACATGGTGGTGTCGCTGTTGGCGGTGCTGAAAGCCGGCGCCGCCTATACGCCACTGGACCCCCATTATCCCCGGGAGCGCCTTGAATACATGTTGCACGACGCGGCGCCTAAAGCCGTGCTGTCCCACGATGACGTCCCTGCGCATGTGAAGGCGTTATTGGACGCCTACGCGGAAGAGAGCGGCGCCCGGTTACTTGATCTCAATCAGGCGTCCGCCTGGCGGGACAAAGAGGGCGGCGATCTGAGCCGGGAAGAGACGGCGGTGAACGCCTCTCATCTGGCTTATGTGATCTACACATCCGGGTCTACCGGGCGTCCGAAAGGCGTCATGAACGAACACCGCGGGGTCGTGAACCGTTTGGTGTGGATGCAGAGATTCTATGGGCTGACCGCTCAGGACGCAGTGCTGCAAAAAACGCCTTTCAGCTTTGACGTCTCGGTGTGGGAGTTCTTCTGGCCGTTGATGTACGGCGCCAGGCTGGTGGTGGCGAAACCTGAGGGACATAAAGACCCGGTTTACTTGAGTGAACTGATCTGCGCCCGCCGCATCACCACTTTGCATTTCGTGCCGTCCATGCTGACGCCGTTTCTGGATCAGGCGTCAGCCGGCGTAAGCGACTGCCTGCGCCGGGTTCTGTGCAGCGGCGAGGCGTTGCCGGCTCACAGCGTGCGCCGGTTTCGGGAGCGCTTTGACGGCGTCGGTCTGTATAACCTGTATGGGCCGACTGAGGCGGCGATTGACGTATCGGTTTGGGATTGCCGTCAGAATGAGGCGACTGCCGTCATTCCTATTGGACGGCCGATCGATAACATCCGCCTGTATATTCTCGATGTTCACGGGCAACCCTGTCCTGTCGGCGTCGCAGGAGAACTTCATATCGCCGGAGTGGGCGTGGCGCGGGGATATCTGAACCAGGCGGCGCTGACCGCTGAAAAGTTCGTCAACGATCCCTTCGATTCCGAAGCCGGTAACGCCATGTATCGCACTGGCGATCTGGCCCGTTACCTGCCCAATGGCGACATCGAGTATTTGGGACGTAATGATTTCCAGGTCAAGCTGCGCGGCTTTCGTATTGAACTGGGGGAGGTGGAAGCGGCGATATCCTCCCACGCCAGCGTCAAGGAATGTGTCGCGCTGGTGCGTGAAGATACGCCGGGAGACGCCCGGCTGGTCGCCTACGTCATCCGTGCGCCTGAGCTGGCGGAGGCCGGGGCGGATGCCCATGCGGAAGCATTGAATCTTGCGCTGCGAAAACATCTGCAAGGGCGCCTGCCGGCGTTCATGGTTCCTTCCAACTTCGTTTGGCTGCAAACCTTGCCTGTCACCAGCAATGGCAAACTGGACCGCAAGGCGCTGCCGGCGCCCTCTGTCGCGCCGGCGGCGCTAACTTCGGCGCAGGAGGCGCCCCGGGATGGCGTGGAGGCCAGACTCGCGCACCTGTGGCGGCGGCTGCTCAATACCGACGCCATCAGCCGCCAGACTCACTTTTTCGAAGCCGGCGGACACTCTCTGTTGGCGGTGGCGTTAATGGCGGCCATTCAACAAGAGTTCAATCTGTCCATTTCCCTGAGCGCCCTTGTGGCGCATCTGGATCTGCAAAGTCAGGCGCGTCTGCTTGAAGCTGAATTGGCGCAAGCGCAGAACGGGGCTGCGCCAGCGCCCGATTCAGCGCGACCGAACGCGCCGATGACAATTCGCGCGCTGCCGGCGCAAAAAGCCATCTACAAGGCTGTGAAGCTGAATCCGGCCGATTTGGGCTCCAACAGCTTTGTGGCGCTGGAATTTGAGGCGGAGCCGGACCTGAAACAGTTGCGCAACCTGCTGCAAACCGTGTTCTCGCGGCATGAAGCCCTTGGCGCGCAATTCGTTCTGGAAAATGATGAGCTGTTCCTGCGCCCGGGCAAACGCTTCCTGTTCCGTCTGGAAAAACGCCAGAGTCTGGGAGCGCTGGAGGCGGACGTTCGCGACTTTATCCGTCCATTTACCCTGGAGGACGGCATGAATGTCCGAGGCCGCTGGGTGACCGGCGCGCAACGCCCTCTGCTCCTGCTGGACTTCTCCCATGCCTGTATCGACGGATCGGCACTGGCGCAGATTCTTGACGAGCTGGCGGCGGGCGCCGACAGGGTCCCCGCCGGGGACGGCTTGGCGCAGTATTCCGGGATGTATTACGGCGAGGGCTTCTCCGCGTTGCGGCGTGAACATGCGGATTACTGGCTGTCCCAGTTGCGGGACAGGCCGCCCGGGCCGGAGCAGGAGCGCTCTCACGCCATGACCGGCGTCTGGCGTATCGCCCTGGACGCCGACGAAAAAGCGCAGATCGACGCGCTCACCGCCGGACTGAAAATCAGCGCCCCGGAATTCTTCATAGCGGCCTTCACGTTGTTCAAGAGCCGCGTTGAGCAGATGCCGAAGCAGCTCACGTCGATGATATTCCACGGGCGCGACAACCTGGCGCAGCAAACCGTCGTGGCGCCTTTGATGACGGTGTTGCCGGTGGCCGTCACCGCCACGGAGGCGTCGCAAAACCTGTTGCGGCAGGTGTCCGTGGCGGTGCGAGACGCTTGTCGACACTACCTGTTTGACCCCGAAGAACTGGAGACGCGCAATCCAGCGCTCTCCCGACAGGCGCTACGCCCATCCGCCTTCTTCGGTTACTTCAAAAAAGAAGGTTTTGCAGGCGAGATACTCGGCGTCGCCTGCCGGCAGCTGGAGCTTCCCTTTATCGCCGACGGGCAGGGGCACTGGAGCCTGACCTGTGAGGTGGCTGAACATGCCTGTGGCTTTGAGGTGAGGCTTGAAGCCCTGTCGCATCCAGCTGAAGCCGGGGAAGAGGATTGGGGCGCGTTGTTTTATTCGACAGTTCAGCGCATTTTGAACGTTGAGCGTAAGGAAAACGGAAGCAGGAAGTCGTGAATATGCTCTCTAATGATCCCATTGCATTGAATGCACGGAAACAAGCCCTCAAAGATTATGTCCGTCAACAACTGGACGTGGCGTATCAGGGGTGTCCTTTTTTTGTGGCGAAATCCTCCGCGCAGGCTTCAGACGCCACGACTACGCTCTCTTGCGCACTCCCGCAATCGCTCAACACGCGGATCTATGGAATGGCGTCGGCGTCACCGTTGCATCGTCTATCCTTGTTCTCCGCCTGCCTCAAATATCTGGCGTTTCTGCACGGCCGGGAACCGCAAGGCGCTCTGGCCTGGGCCATAGGAGCGCAGGACATGGCGGCGGACACCGCCGGCGTCTATCTCCTTCCCTCTGTGTGGCGCGTGGCGCAGGCGGAGTTGCAGCAGCCAGTCAAACATCTGATCGGCGCTGAACTGAAACAGTGGAAGCACGTCGCGGCGCTGACCGCAGGTCTGTCTCCCCAGGCGGTGGCGGACGCAACGCCGGCGCGACCGCAGGTGTTGGCGGGCTACTCGGAAACCCTGGAGCCCTTTGCGGATATTGACGCCTCCGCCTATACGCTCTGCCTCTGGATCGAGGCGCGCCCTGAATTGACGCAATTGCATCTGCGCTTTCATCCGGGGCGGGTGGATTCAGCATTGATTTCCCTGCTGCAGCAGCGCCTGTTGACGCTGATGGAAGCCATGGCTTTCGAACCCGGCGCCTTGCTCTCGTCCATGCCCTGGATTCCCGTTGCGGAGCAGGCGCGCATTGATGAGTTGTCTACGCCCGCGCCGGCCAGGCCGCTGCGCTATCGCAATGTCGCCGAGGCCATTGCGGCGGCGACCCGCGATAGAGGTGAGCAGGTGTTTCTGGAATGCGGCGAACGGACGGTGAACTTTCACCAGCTGCGGGCCTATACGGATACATTGCTCCAAAGGCCCGAGTGGCCTCAGTGGGAGGCGTTGGGAGACTGCGTGCTGATCATCGGCGCGAAAAACGTGGAAACGACGCTGGCGGCGATGCTGTGCATGCAGGTCGGCAAGCCGTTTTGTCTGCAGTCCCATGTCACTCCTGTCGAACAGCTGCTCGATATCGCCAGGACGCACCAGATACAGACCCTACTGCTGGAGGCTGGCTGTGAACATCTGCAGGCGGGTCTCCGCGCACTGGGGTGTCGGACAGTGATATTGCCTGCTTACGAAGGCGATGCGATAACGTCCACCTCAATCCTTGGTCCAGACTCATCCCCTGGTTCAGGCTCATCCCCTGGTTCAGACTTATCCCCCGGTTCAAAAGAGTACTTCGACAAGGGGCTCGCAGCGCAGCTGGACGATGCGCTGTGCGTGGTGTTTACCTCCGGCAGCGAGGGCAAACCCAAAGGCTGCGTCAATACGCACAGGGCGTTGCTCAATATCTGCCAGGAGAAGCGGGCGCTTTACCCAACCCAAAACGCCCGGGTCGCCTCTCTGGCCAATCATACGTTTGATTATTTTGTCCTTGAGTGCGTGCTGGCGTTGACCGAAGACGTGGTGATCGTCATCGCTCCGGAGGAGGCGCGCGCCGACGCGACGAAGTGCGCTGAATTCCTGCGTGAAAAACACATCGACCTGATGTTTACGACAACCGTGCTGGCGGAAGACATCATGGCGCTGGGCGATATTCCCGGCCTGCGACAGTTGTATTTCGGCGGAGAGAGTCTTCGCGCTTTTCAGAAAAACAACTATGCGCTGTTTAATGTCTATGGGCCGAGCGAGACCGGCGTACTCACCACCTGTCAGCCAATTCTGGACAATGACCAGAAGATAACCATCGGCAAGCCATTCAATGGTTACCAATGCGTGGTGGTGTTTCCCGATACGATGCAGCCCTGTCCCATAGGCGCGCCGGGAGAGCTGTTGATCGGCGGCGCGGGGGTGGGGCTCGGTTATCTGAAACGGCCTGATCTGAGCGAAAAAGCGTTCTTACAGCTGAATACCGGACGCCTGCAAGGGCGCTACTATCGCAGCGGCGATCTGTGCTGCTGGAATACGGACGGCGAACTGGAAATTCTGGGACGCAAAGACCGTCAGCTGAAGGTAAATGGCTTCCGCGTGGAGCTGGACGCCATAGAAAAAGTCGTGCTGGGTCTGCCGGGAGTATCTCAGGCGGCGGTGATCGGCATGGCCGACAGCCGTGGTCATGCGCGCCTGGGCGCGTTCATCGTGGCGGCGGACAAGACGCTATCTGAGCGACATCTGCGTGAGGCGCTGCTCCTGCGGATGCCCGCTTACATGATTCCCAGCCAGATTATTCTGACGCCGGCGCTGCCCATGAACCGCAACGGCAAGCTCGATCGTCAGAAGCTGAAACAAGCGCTCAATGACGCCGCTGTCGATGCGGGGCCTCGTCCGCACGGGCCGACTCAGGAATGGCTGGCGGCGTGCTGGGCCCGCCATCTTGAGTTGGATGCCACGGCTATTGGCGCGGATAAGAGCTTTTTCGCATTGGGCGGGCATTCCTTGCGGGCGGGCAGGGTGCTGGCGGAAATACAGCAGGAATTCGGCCAGGCGGTGTCCCTGCTGGAGTTCTTTAAGCACGACGCCATCGCCAGCCTGGCGGCGTTGATAGACGCCCGTTGCGCCGGACGGCGGCCAGACGCGGCGGACGCTTTTTCCAGCCTGCTGGAAAAGGCTGCCGAGGCCGGCGATGTGGTCAGGGGCGAGCTATCCCCTCAGGAGGCCCGGCTGTACGCACAGTATCGTCTGCATCCGGAATCCATGGCCTATGTGTTGGAACTGGACATGCCCATACCGCAGGAAATTGCGGGCGACGCCGTGACGCAAGCGCTTCAGGCCTTGCTTGACCGTCATGCTATTTTGCGCACGCGTTATCCTCTCGATGGGCGAGGAAGGCCCTTCGCCGAGGCGCTGGCCACGCTCAGCGCCGAGCAGATACTGAGGGCGACGGACGAGACCTGGGCGCAGGGATTCGCCCTTGAGCAAGGGCCATTACTGCGGGGGCGTCTGCTGGATCTGCAAACGGAGCGGGCGCGGCTACAACTGCAGATTCATCACATTCTGGTGGACAAGCCGTCCATGGAAATCCTCAAGCTTGAGTTCGAGCAGTTACTGCGGGGCGAACAGCCGCCATTGTCCGGCCTGAATTACCGCAGTTACGCGCAGGCGTTGGCGGAAGCCCGTGAGCAACCAGTCTGGCGGGAGGCGCAGGCGTTCTGGAAAGATTACCTGGAGGGACTCGACTTTGATCCTTTCGGTCATGGGGCCGTGGACGACGAAGACGGCGTGAAATATACCTCCTGGACCTTGTCCGCGACGGAGATGGAGGCGGTGAACCGCCAGTGCGCCCACCACGGTGTGACACCGGCGGTGTTCTTTCTGGGGATATGGGGGCTGGCCGTAGCGCGCGAAGGTCGCAGCGATGCGTTCTCCATTTCCGTGGCGAATGCATTCCGTCCGTCTCCGGCGCAAACCACCGTGGGCATGTTCGTTTCTCTGTCTCCCTGCGCGTTTCGCTTTGATCGCGACGGCGAAAATTTCGCCGCTTATCTCAAGTCTCTGACGGAAGCGCAGTGGCGAACGACGGAACGGCTGTTCTTCCCTGTGGAGGAGGTGTTTGCGTTATTGCGCCATGATCCGAGGGTGTTTGGCGCCAATCCGTTGCTTAATGTCGCCTATTCCTATTTTGACTCGTTAGAGGCGAGTTCTGAAGCCGAAGAGGCAAGCGACGCGCTAGCCGGCGACAACCCGGAGAGAGAAGCCCATGGTCCCTTGAATCTCACGGTAAGCCACAGCGGAGATCAGTGTCGACTGACGTTGGAATATCAGCCCGCCGCATTGACGGAGGGGCGGATCGCAGCACTTGCCGCAAGCTATCGCGATATCCTGGGACGAACGCTGAGCGACGATTCAACGCCGCAATTGCAGGCGCTGCTCATTTCCGATGACATCGCCGCCCGGGCGTTCCGTCCAGTGCGACGACGTGAAGAGTATCCGTCGATAGAAGCCATATTGCGGCAGGGTTTTCTGACCCTGGCTGATCGCCCCGCTGTCATTGACGACGAAGGCGAGCTCAGTTGGGAGGAATTCGCGTCGCTGACCGCGACTTACGCGGAGCGCCTGAACCACCCAGGGATTCGCCGCGGGCTGATCCTGGGTCGTCCCGGGCGCCGGCTGCAGGCGTTCCTGGCGGCGTGTTTTCTGACGCGAACCACCTATCTGGCCCTGGAACAGGGGACGCCGGAGGCGCGTGTAGAGGAAGTGATACGGCATGCGCAGCCGGACATAGTGATCAATGGGGAGGACGGGGTGAATGCGGACGATGCGATCACCGCCGCTGGCTTCGACTGGCGCGCCTTTGAGAGCGTGAAGCCTCTCGCCGCCAATCCTGTCGCATGGATACTGTACAGCTCCGGCACCACTGGCCGGCCCAAAGGCATTTGCGTCGCGACGCAGTCAGTCGCGCAGTATGTGGACTCGCTGGTCCGCACCCTGGCGTTGCGGCCAGGCGCGCAAGTGGTTCAGCAGTTTTCCCCCAGCTTTGACGGATACCTGGAAGAAGTCCTGCTGGCCTGGGCGCTGCAGGGAACCAGTCTGGTGGTCGATCGCTACAGCCTGTTGGACGAACGCAAGGCGCGGGCCTTTTTGACTTTGCGCCAGCCTGATGTCATTTCCGCCGCGCCCGCGCTGTTCTCCGCCTGGAACCGCATGGACAACCTGCCTCTTCCCAGCGTGTGCATCAGCGGAGGAGACTTTCTCGCCTTTGGCGATATCAATCGTCTGCTGGCGCGCACGCAGATCTGGAACAGCTATGGCCCGACGGAAACCTGTATCGCGGTATCCATGGCGAACTGCGCGGACATGGAGCCGGGAGCGATGCTGCCCATTGGCGCGCCCCTTGATCACGTCGCCTTCGCCGTGGTGGATGCGCAGGGCCGTCGTCTGCGCCCGGGGCAGTGGGGCGAGCTGCTGATCTACGGTGACTTTGCGCAGCATGGCTATCTGGACGAAGCGGAGCAGACCGCGCAGAAGTTCGGAAAGGATGATCAGGGCCTGTATTTCCGCACCGGGGATATAGCCATGGTGGACGCCAGTGGCCAGTTTTTCCTCAAAGGACGCATGGACGACAGTTGCAAAGTACGCGGCAACTTCATTGGCCTGGGAGAGCTGGAAGGCCGGGCGGGGCGGCATCCCGGGGTCATCGCGGCGGGAGCGGCGGTGGCGCAGGCGGGTACGCCGGAGGCCTGTCTGGTGCTGGCGATAGAAGGCGAGGAGAAAGGCTGGTCAGGGCTGCAGGAGCATCTGGCGCGCCATTATCCCCGGTCGCACCTGCCTTCCGCGATTTTCCCGGTCCCATGCTTACCCAGGACGGAGACAGGCAAGCTGGATAGAGCGCAAATCGTCAGCATGTATCTGATTTGGCGTGATTGCGCGCAGACGGCGTTGGATGAAATCAGCCCGCAGGAGGATAAAGCGCTGGCCCGTTTGGTTGACTGCTGGCGTGAGTGTCTGGGGTATCAGGGAACCTTGACCGCGAATTCCGACTTTTTCCAGGTATCCGGCTCTTCCTTGAGCGCAGTGCGACTGGCCAGTCAGGTTGAGATGCGCTTTGACGTTCCGTTCAGTCCGGTTGACGTGTTCCGCAACGCCACTCTGGGGGCGCAGTGGGCGTTGATTGCGAATCGCCGCGGCCGGCGCCCTGAGGGTAGCGGCGTTATATCCGAACGCCTGTTGAATCAGGACGTCCCCAGCGCCCCCAGACTGCTGTTGCTGCCTCCCGCGCTGGGCGGCCTGGTTGAGCTACAGGCGCTGGCGGATGCGCTGGCGGGGAAAGTGACCGTCTCCGTGCTGACCCTGGAGCCGGATGTCGTTATCGATATGACGCCGGCCGATCTGGAAACGGCGCTGACGGGAACATTGGCGTCCCTGGCGACGACACACGCAGAGCAATCCGCACGTCCTCTCTGGCTGGGCGGGTATTCCCTGGGAGCGGAGATGCTGGCGGCGTTGCGGGCGCAGTCTGCTGACTTCACCCGGCAGGTGGCGAAGTGGGTGTTTCTGGATCCCAATCTGCAGACGACGGTGTTTGAGGGCCCGGAACTGTACGCGGAGTTTCTGGCGTTCTTCCGGGATGTCGCTGCGCTGACGGGCGACGCAGCCGGTGCGACGGTGAGCGACGCGTTGGATGAAGCGTCATTGCGCGCCACCTTCCCGGCGTTGTTTATGGACTGGCGTTACTACCAATTGCAGCACCAGTTAATCCGGGGCGCGACGTTCCCGGAGCGCTTGTCGGCGTCTCCGCTGAATTACGCGCCCGTATCCGTCTTTTTGTCCGAAGACGCCGATGGAGACAGCGCAGCGGCGTTGATCCAGGCGGCGCCGAAGCATGTCTCGATCCGCCGCGTAAGGGGCGGACATTTTGACTTTATGAAAGCGCTTGGCGTCGCTGACTTTCTGGATGCGACTTCATCCCAGGCGGACGCCCGGTTAGAGGCGCTGTCCGAGCCAGTCTGAAACGCTGGCGCAGAACATGGCGAGGACCACAGGGATTGCATCAGGCGCCCGCGGCGTCTGAGAACTTAACAAGGTATGGAATTATGAGTGTTGTAGAAATTAGAGAAGATCTGGATATCGCCGTCATTGGTTTGTCCGGCCGTTTTCCCGGCTCTGACGACTGTCAGACGTTTTGGCGAAATCTGCTCATGGGCGTGGCCGGCATTTCTCATTTCAGTGAAGACGAGTTGCTCGAAGCCGGTCACGACCTAAATAAAATCCGTAATAAGGACTTTGTGCCAGCCAATGGCGTGTTGGCCGGCGCACAGTATTTCGATGCGGAATTCTTCGGATACAGTCAGGCGGAAGCCGCGCTGATGGACCCGCAAACCCGCCTGATGCTGCAATGCGTTTGGCACGCCCTGGAGAACGCCGGCGTGGACCCGGATAAGCGCGGTCGTAATATTGGTTTATTCCTGGGCGCCCGCAGCACGGTGCAGTGGACCATGCAGGCGATGTTGTCCGAGCAGGTGGATAACGTTGGCGGTTTTCTGGCGTCGCAGTTGTCCAATAAAGACGCCATGAGCACGCTGATTTCGTGGAAACTGGGACTGGAAGGCCCGAGTTTCACCATGCAGACCGCCTGCTCTACGAGTCTGGTCAGCATCCATCAGGCGGTGCAGAGTCTGTTGAACGGCGAGTGCGACTTCGCGGTGGCGGGCGGCGTCAGCCTGCTGCTGCCGCAACAGAATGGACACCTCTATCAGGATGGCATGCTGTTTTCCAAGGACGGCAAAACCCGCGCATTCGACGCCGACGCCAGCGGCAGCGTGTTCGGCAGCGGTGTGGGCGCTGTCGTGTTGCGGCGGGCGGGAGACGCCATCGCCGACAACGACCCTATTTGGGCGATTCTCAAGGGCTCCGCCATCAACAACGACGGCGCCCGCAAAGTCGGCTATACCGCGCCCAGCGTGAAAGGGCAGGCGGAGGTGATTCGCGCCGCGCTGCAATTGGCGGAAGTGGACGCCTCCGATATGGATTACATCGAGTGCCATGGCACCGCCACCGGCCTGGGCGACAGCATTGAGTTCATGGCGTTGCGGGAAGTATTTGGCGAGGCGCACGCCAACAGAGGCGAACCTAATCAGTGCGCATTGGGCGCGGTTAAAAGCAATATCGGACATCTGGATTCCGCCGCCGGGGTGGCCGGTTTCATCAAAATGGTGTTGGCGCTCAGACACGGTCTCATCCCGCCAACATTGCATTTCCAACGTCCCAATCCGCAACTGGATTTTGAAAAGTCGTCCTTCTATATCAACACGTGCGCCGAACCCTGGCTGGCGCAGGAAGGTAAACTGCGCACCGGGGGCGTCAGCAGCTTCGGCATAGGCGGAACCAACGCCCATATCGTCCTGCAGGAGTATGCGCCGCTGATGGCGAAGACGCCTATTGAGGCAGCGGGCGCCGAGCGGTTGTTTTTTCCTTTTTCCGCCGTCAATAAAGCCTCGTTGACGCAGCACCTGGAGTCCGTATCCCAGTGGCTGGTGACGCAGGACGGCATTGATCTGCGCGCGCTTTCCCATACCCTGGGCAAGCGTCATAGTTTCTCCTGTCGAGTTCTGCTGGCGGCGGACTCCAAATTCGCCCTGATGCGGGAAATCGAACGTTATTTGGCGCTCGCGGAGGAAGATGATGGGCATGCGTTGATTTATTCGACTCTGGCCTCGCAGATGACGGAAGCGCTGAATGGGGAGCAGGCTCCCCTTGATAACGACGGCATCGAAAAATGGCTCTCCGGCGCCAGTAAGGAATTGCCGCCGTCTTTATTCGGCGGCCTGTCCGGGCAGCCTCTGAAAGAGGTTCCGGGATATGCTTTCGCCCGTGACGATCATGGCGCGGGGCATGTCTCGGATAAAACCTGGGGACGCATCGCAGAAGTACTGTCCGCGCCGGAAGGCAGGAGCCTCTCCAAAAACGCGGCGGGTATGCTGACGCCCTTCTGGAAACCCATACGCTTCCCCAGAGCGCAAGAACAACAGGAGGGCCGGCGGGTGGCGCTCGCCCCGCCATCGTCAGACGCGCTGACGGGGGGGCTTTCACGTCATAATATCGAAGTTCTCGACTGCAACCCCTTGTGTCCTGTCCAACTGCGCAGCGCATTGACGGAGCTTTCCGCTAGAGCGCGCAGCGGGCAATCTCTGACGTTGGCGCTGGCTTTCCCTGCGGATGGCGTCGCAATGGCCGCGGAGTCCCTGCGCGCCCTGTCTGAACTGGGAAGGGGCCTGGCGGATACTGACTTTTCAGGCTACGCGTCCGTACACATCTATCTGCTGGCGCCTGTCTTTTCGACGGGAGACGCTGATCTGCGGCAGGAGGCCGATCAAGTGCTGACGACCGCTGCGTTGAAAGCGCTGGCGTTAGTGGCGCCTCAGGAAATACCCGGTATTACGTGCGCCTGTCTGGGGATTTGTAATCCCAGTGAGAAATGGACGCCGGCGGCGCTCGCCAGGGTGCTGGCGGCGCCCATGCATGGCCCCCTCAAACTCAGTGAAGACGGACTTTACGTGGAGGATTTTCGCTGTCCTGACGAAGACGAAAATGAGGTGCTGGAAGAATCGCGCTTCATGGGCGCGACCTTCGTGATCACCGGCGCAGGGGGCAGAATGGCCAGAGCGATGGCGAAAACCATCGCGGAGCGTTTTCAGGGACGCCTGGCTTTAATCACCCGTCAACAGGCGGATTCGCCCGCCATGCAAAGCCTGCGGCAACAACTCACAGCGGCCGGCGCAGGCGCAGTAGAGATGTTTCCCTATGCGCTGGAAGCGGAAGACGACGCTCTGGCGTTGTTTGAGTCCATTCGCCAACGTCTGGGCGAAATCAGTGTGGTGATTCACGCCGCCGGGGTGACGGATGGCGACTCCTTTGCGCCACTTGCGCAGCTCAATGCAGACCATTATCAGGCGCAACTGGGGCCGAAAGCGCGGGTCGCGCAGGTGCTGGCGCGCGTGTTTGCAAACGTTCCTGTCGAGATGTGCTTTGTCACATCCTCCATGTCCGCGTTCTTTGGCGGAATCGCCCATGCGCCTTATGCGACCGCGAACCTGTTTCTGGACGGCTGGTGTCAACGGCAAAACAGCAAACCCGATGCGCCCCGCTGGGTGGCGGTGAACTGGGAGACCGTTCACTTTGAGGAGGCGTCCCGCAAAGATGCAAACGCCTGGGGAGCCAACGAAACGGCCCTGCTGGGAGCGGAATTTCCCGCCTTGTTCGAACGCAGTTTGCGCGAGTTCGACCGCGAGAACCAAAAGATCTTCTCCGCCGGACAGTTCACCGATCGCCTGTATGCCTGGGGCGGCAGGCGCCCGGCGAGTGGCGCCCATCCAGTTTCCGCGATCAGCAACATCAAGCTGAAGCCAAGGCCCGCCACGGTGGGGGCGGCGTTCGTCGCGCCAGACAGTGCATTGCAGCAGGACATTGCGGCCATCTGGAGCGGTATTCTTGGCGTGGAAGGCGTGGGCGTCGACGATCGCTTTATGGAGCTGGGCGGCGACAGTCTCAAAACCATCGTGATGGCGGAGAAAGTATATAAAAAACTGGGCAAGCGGATCGCTATTCAGGACTTTTTCGCACAACCGACCATTCGGGAAATTGAGCGTCAATGTCTGCTGGAGCAGGAGGGCGCGCCAGTGACCGCATTGGAGATCGATCCCGCCGCGCCTATACTGGCGAGCGCGGATCAGGAGCTGCTGTACATACATCAGACCACTTATCAGGACGCCAGCTATAACATGCCGGTGGCCTTTGAGTGTCCCGCGTCATACAGCCCAACCGCCATTGCGGCGGCGATCGAGCAGGTGGCGGACAGACATCTGGTGCTGAAGTGCTTGTTCAAGCGACAGGGGGCGGATCTGATGATGTTGCCCCAGATCCATGCCAAGGCCAGCCTGGCGGTATTCGAAACCGCTTCGACTGAGGCGGAAAATCGCGCTCGATTGGAGCAGTTCGCCGCCATGCCGTTCGATCTGCACGCCACGCTGCCCATTCGCGCCATGCTGATAACCAGCACTGACGCAAGGCCTCATCAAGTGTTGATCGTCGTCCACCATATTGTCTGCGACGCCGTGTCTCTCGGCATTCTCGCTGAAGATCTGCAAAACATGCTCGCCGGTCGGCCCATGCCTCCTCTGGAATACAGCTACGCGGCGTTCCGTCAGGTGCGACAGGCGGCTGAAGATGAGGAAAAGATCCGCAAGGACAAAGCGTTCTGGCTCGCCAACTTATTGCCGTTGCCGGCGCCTCTGGCGTTGCCCCGGATGGAGGATTGCGACGATGGCGATGAGTCCGTCAGCAATCAGGGCGCGACGCTGGTCCGGTCGCTTTCACCGCAGGTCAGTGACAACGTCAAACAGTTGTGCGATGAACTGGGGCTGCCGACCTTTACATTCTTCCTGGGCGCATTCGGCGTGCTGATGAGCAAGATGGCGCGCGCGGATTCCTTCCTGCTTGGCGTACCGGTCACCGGACGCACCCAGCCGGAAGAAATGCAACTGGTCGGGTATCTGGTCAACATGCTGGCGCTCAAGCTGGAGCCGGAAGCGGATTTCCCGGCGACGGACTACCTGCTGGACCTCAATGAACAGTGGTCTGAATGCGCGCCCTATCAAACTTATCCGATGAGCGCTCTTTTGCAGGACTTGAGCGCAGAGTCCTATTGTCAGCATCGTCAGGGTAAGCATCCTCTGTTCGACGTGGTTTTCGGCTATTTGCCGCAAAGCCTGAACGGCGCGGCTGAGGAGGGGCAGGGCGCCGGGTTGTCGCGACTTGATGTGAGTTCGGACACCGCGAAGTTTGATCTGGTGCTGGAGGTGTCCGAAACCCGGGACGGCTTCGACTGCACTATTCAGTATCGCGAGCGCATGTTCGAACAGGCGACGATACTGGCGCTGTTCAAATACTACTTCGAACTGGTGGCGTCCATTCTCGCGGATCCGGAAACGCAAGTGCAGGACTTACTGCAAAATCTCGATTACCAACCCGTTCGATCTGACGCCGCGCAATCGGCGGAAAGGGATGTGGACTTAGAGTTTGATTTTTAGGGAAGGGCGGTCATGAGTTTTATTGGCGATGTATGCAATGCGCTGGGCGATGTGGCGTTATGGGCTTATGAAGAAGCCAGCATTTATCGGCGCAAACGGGAAGCGCAGCCGTTGATCAGTGAGAGCGATGCGGCGTCGCGGCTGCAGGCGGCGGATTACCGGCAGGTGGAAAAAGTGTCGGATATTGACTCGGCGGAGTTCAGTGAGCGTTACCTGATGCGTAGTGAACCCGTCATTGTCGCAGATGGATTGCAGGACTGGCCGGCGCACCAGCTTTGGAGCTTCGACTTCTTCTGCGAAGAATTCGGCGACCTGTCCGTACGCTTGCAGGATGCGGGGTTCAAACCGAAAGACAATGTCGAGTTGCGCGCCTACCTGCGGCAAATCGCTTCGCTGCCGGAGGTTGAGCTGGGATGCATGCGCCATGACCTGGACTATCTGCGCTATACCTATGACTCTTTTCTCAAGCACCTGCTGTTCACTTGGGGATTTGGGCATCGCGTCAAGACGCAGTCGTTCAGCTTTCTCGCGTTTCAGCGCATTCAGCGGCACTGGAGCCGACCTTATTTTCTGCCCCGGAGCGGCTACAGGATTCCCTGGGTGCAGATGGGCTCGTTGCAGCCGAACAGGCGGATGTGTCAGGACTGGGGGCTGTATTTCTCCGCCCCGGGAGCCTGCACCCGTTTGCATGTGGACGGCATGCGCACCAACGCCGTGTTGTGTCAGGTAGTGGGCAAAAAGGCGGGTTGGATCTTTTCTTCGTCTCTGGAGGGCGCCGCCAGAACCCTTGCGGAAGGACGATCGTTCCCCCATTCGCCCGCCGCCGGCAATGATCCTGGCGGGCAGGCGGACAGGGTTTGGCGCTTCGATCTGGAGCCGGGAGAAATCATGCTGATTCCCAAGGGCCTGACCCATGAGGTGCACACCCTGTCGCCCAGCATTTCCCTGACCTATAACTTCGTCACCAGCCAGGAGTATGACGACTATTTCAAATTCAAAAGCGCGCGCGGTCCGGGGTGGATCGCTGGCGCTCCTATTGCGGCGGCGCCGGCGTTTCAACGGGTATATCAGAAACCCTCCGCTTCCATGATTGACGCCAAGGAGGAGGTTAGCCTTGTCTGATTCAGTCTTGTTTGCGGCGCACAACAGGCCGGACGCCGCCGCGCAGTTGCTGTTTATGCATCATGCGGGAGGCTCCAGTTACAGCTACATGCAACTGGCGCAGAAAATGTCCGATTCGATAGAAGTCTTTTGCCTGGAATTGGCGGGGAGAGGCTCACGCTTTCTGGATCCCCTGACGGCGGACGCCGAGGTCACTCTTGGCGAGATAATGAATGCCATCGAACGACTGGGGCTGGGGCGTCACAAGCCTTTGATGATATGCGGCCACAGCCTGGGCGCTGAGCTTGCCTACCAGACTGCCCATCGACTCAGGCGCGAAGCGCCGGAGATGCGTCTGGGAGTGATGCTCTCCGCGCGCGGCTATATCGATCCCATTGACCTGCGCGGAAGACCCCGGGAATCGCTGTCTGATGACGATATCCTGCGTCTGCTGGAGCAGTACGAAGGCACGCCGCCGGAAGTGCTGGCGGACCCGGAGTTGCGCGCCTATGTGATCGGGGTGATGCGCAATGATCTGACGTTGCTGGCGGCGTTGGCCGGCATGCCGAAGCCGCCGCTGGACGTTCAGGCCTATATTGCGGGAGGGGATTGCGACAGTCGCGTGCCGGTTCCCCGTCTGGCGGGATGGGGGCGGGCGTTCGCCGCGCCGCTGACCCAGCGGGTGTTTACCGGCGGCCACTTTTACCTGTTCGCTGATACAAACGTGGTTCCATGGATTGAAGCCCAGGTCGGGGAGTTGGCGCAGTTACAGGCTCAACCTCTTTCTCTGGGAGAGCTGCCGGAAAGCGCGGCGATGAACTGGGGAGACAGGATCTGACCTACGCAGATCCTGTGGTTTGCCGACAAATAGAAGGACGTTATATGTCCGTCGAATTAATGACAACGAAGTCGAGAGAGAAGTATGTCTGTATTTTCATCAACGATAATGGACTTTTGGATGACCCCTTTTGCAAGGGGAGAGGTTCTGCTCCAGTCCGGGAGTTTGACTGTGGTCGCCAATGCGGCGTTACCGGAGGAAAGACGGCTGATGGTGCTGGAAACCGCGGACGGGCGCGTCATGACGGTCATGACGCCGGCGATGGCGGATAAGCTGGGTTTCTACCAGCTTGACGGCCTGTCGGCGGCTGACCTGCGTCAAAAGCTGCAGGAAGCGGGAGTGGCGCTGCATGGCGCCGATGAGATTTTCTATTTCTCTGCGGAGGATAAAAACACATTGATGCAGGAAGCTTCGGAGAATTGCATCCGTCCTCTGAGCATTCAGGATGAAGCGATCTTCAACCAGTTTCAGGGGGCTGCGACAGAGCAGGACCTGGATGACGCCTATGTCGAGCTGGATCATTGGGAAGTCGTCGGCGCTGTTGTTGACGACCGTCTGGTTTGCGCCGCCAGCATGTATCCCTGGGACAGTTATCCCGGCGATCAGGCGCGCATCGCGGATCTGGGCGTGCTGACGTTGCCTCCCTTCAGAGGCCAGGGATACGCCCGTAAAGTGGTGCGCGCTATTTGCAGACGCGCCAGTGAGAAGGGGTACGAACCCCAGTACCGTTGTCAGTTCGATAATCAGGCGTCGGCGTCTCTGGCCAAGGCGGTCGGGCTGACCTGGTTCGGCAGGTGGGAAGTGATCTCGCCGGATTCCGCTGCCTGATTAGACAACGGAAAACAGATTTTTAAAGCACAACAAGGAAGAAGTTTGTATGTCAAAACTAAACATTGCCGTGATCGGCGGCGGTAATATTGGGTCCAGTCTGGCGTTTGATTGCGCTTTGCGCGGCCATAACGTCGTCGTCGTTGAAAAAGACGAGCCGTCCTGTGAGCAAAGTCGGGCGCGCGTGCTGGAGACGGCGGGTTACGCGCCGTTGTTCAGCCCACTGGCGAAAGGGAAGAAACCACAGGATATTCTGGACAACATTCGCTGGACGAATGAGCTGAATGCGATTTCTGATTGCGCGTTCGTGGTGGAGAATATCCCGGAAAACATCGAGCTTAAACAGGCGCTGTATACCCGCATGGCCGAGTTTATTGCGCCCAACGCCGTTCTGGCGGCCAACACCTCCTGTATTCCCATTACCAAGCTGGGGTCTTTTCATAAAACGTCGGCGCAGGTCATCGGCGTTCACTTCATGAACCCGGTTTACCTGAAACATACCGTGGAAGTGATACTGGGCCTGAATACCTCAGAGCAAACCAAAGACCGTTGCCTGGAAATGCTGGCGATGCTGGGCAAAAAAGCGGTGGTGGTGAAAGATGGCCCAGGTTTCGTCTCCAACCGTATTTCCCACCTGTTCATGAATGAAGCGGCGTTCGCCATTCAGGACGGAATAGCCAAACCAGCGGATGTGGATGCGATTTTCAAGGAGTGTTTCGGTCATAAAATGGGACCGCTGGAAACCGCGGATCTAATTGGCGTCGATACAGTAGTGAACTCACTGGATGTGCTTTATCAGACATTTCAGGATTCGAAATACCGGGTCTGTCCTTTGATGCGCAGCATGGTTGACGCAGGTCACCTTGGTCGCAAGACCGGTAAAGGGTTCTATTCTTACTGACTTTCACGCGATTAATCAGGCAGACAAATAGCTTCCTTCTATTTGGCTGCAACGACAGGGCCTGCACATGTCAGGCCCTGTATTGGTCCTGTCGTTTAACCTGACTTTTAAGCAGATAACTAAGCAGACAACAGGGTCTGCTCAATCTGCTGCAGGTAGCTGCTGGGCATGGCAGGGTAGTCCCAGATGAAGAGACCGCCAATGCCGTTTTGCGTCACCTGATTGAGAAAGTAGCTCAGATTCTGCTGATTCAGGCCGGCGGGCGTCAGCGCCAAGATCACCTGTTTGGCGGGAACGCCATTAGCCATGGTGCGTTTAATGGCCGGTCCGACATTGGCTTCAATATCGCTCATGCTCCACATGGCCGCGGCGTAGCACATCAGGCAAAAGCGGTTCACCGCCCCTGACTGCGCCATGGTTTGCACGGCCTGATTAATTTTGGTTCCCTCGCTGGAGGCGCCGGGGTTGTTGTAATCCCAGCCAGCGAGAAAGGTGTAGCTGCACTCCTTATTGAGCGATTTCAGCTTGCTCATCGTCTCAACCAGCATGTCCACGTTCATGTAGCACTCGTCATCAAAATCCACGCCGGCCCAGTTCTTGGTTTGGGTCGCATTGACGATGGCGCTCACTTCCGCCGCGTTCTGCGGCATGTTGTTCGGCGTGCAGCCACCGCCGCCGTAGGTCCACAGCACTTTGCCCGACCTGCCGGGCGCTGGGGTGGTATCCGGACTCCACCCCGGGGACTGAGGCGTCCCGGTGGTGAGTCCGGAAAGGTTGGTCACCATGCCGTACATGGTGTAAGAGAAGCTTTGAGGGGAAGAGTCTGCAGGGTTTTGCGTCCAGCCGCCAATCACATAGTTGCTCATAGCCATTTCCTTATTCCAGTGATAGAACAAAACAACCCGACTCCATCAGCTTAGTCCAAATCCACGGACCCGGTAGGGGAGTCGTTATTGCCCATGTGACGAGGTAATTTGCAACAGGTTATTTTTATTAATAATTTATATAAAGAGTGCGTTTACAAGGCGAATTTATAACCAGTTATTATGATGGCCATGCATATAGAGAGACCTGCAATAAGTTAAAAAATAATTATGTAACCGTAACCTGATTGATACATATCTGATTTATCTTTTTCAAAAGATAAAAAGAAAACCCGATATATATAAGCGATGGCGGCGTCCTGATAAAAAATGGAATGAAGCCCTGCGAGCAGGGGGGCGTAGACCCGTTCAAAGCCAAATACAGCACGGATTATTAGAGGGCTTCGGGGGGGGATATGGTATTAAGTACTGATGACGTCGTTCAACCATTGGTAGACCCTGTTCAGACAGGCGATTCAATGGATGCCGGCCTGATTCAGAACGCTTTATCACATCGCTCGACATCTTGACCACCCAATGAAAAACCATGTAACGGTTATTTGACTTTTATTGTGTCAACAGTTGTTTTCTTTTTATACGAATGAGTATTATTCATGTCGGCGACGTCGTATTTCTATTATGAGTCGTATTAGTTAGAAACTTAGTATCGCCTATGGAAATGGACCTCAACCCAATAAAACAAGGAGTTAAACATGAATCCTTTTAGAGGGGCAGTCCTGGCGACAATGCTTTCAGCAGTGAGTATGGGCGTTAGCGCCAGTACACTGGTTTTTGATTTTTCAGGAAGCGTCGACCTGACTTTTGACCCGAACTATCACAGCCAGCAAACGATTGACGAATACACTGACCTATTCATGGAGGATGCATCCTACGCGACTTTCCTGGGTCAGATTATTCTTCCCAACTTCGATAACTACCTGACAGGTACGCACCAGGTGAGCCTCAACTCCAATGGCCTGAATCTGGCGATTGTGAGCGGCATGCTTGGCGGTATTGAAGGGACCCGTCAGGAGGCGCCGGACGGCGTCACCTGGACCCCAGACGATACGCAGGACGGCGACAGCGGCGTATTGACCATCGTGGACGGCAATATTACCAGCTTTCAATGGTATGCGGGCCCGACGAACGAAGGCATTATCGGCGCTTACAACAGCAGTGTTTTCGATGGATGGAAAACCAAGCTTGGTGAAATCGATCTCAACTTGAATGGCGCCACTGACTCTATATTGATCGGCGACGTCTACTTTGCATCCAATCAGTTCGGCACAGCCGCTGTAACCATGGTTCCTGAAGCTGACGCTTACGCCATGTGGATGGCTGGTCTGGGTATCGTTGGATACGTGGCCCGTCGGCGCAGCCAGAAAGCGTAAGCTCTGCTATGGTCATTGGCAGACAAATAGACGGATGTTATTTGTCTGATGAATAGATAGTCTGAAACCTAAGCGGGAGACATGGGCGACCAATACTCCCGCTCTCATATGCGCCTGCGCGGCGCCAGCTAATCGACGGCGATGCCGCACACCTCCAGCTCTTTGCCAATGACTCTGAGCAAATCGGTCAGACGCCCGTAGT
The DNA here is from genome assembly GCF_030719035.1 of Hahella sp. HNIBRBA332. NCBI lineage: Bacteria > Pseudomonadati > Pseudomonadota > Gammaproteobacteria > Oceanospirillales > Hahellaceae > Hahella > Hahella aquimaris. The sequence continues at coordinate 2,300,026 of NZ_CP132203.1, read as the reverse complement.
AGACATAAAACTCCTCCGCGCCGAGATGTCCCTTCAAACGTTCCAGCGCATCGCAGGCGGAGATAATCAAACGCCGGACCTGGACAGGAGCGTCCGGTCTTGCTTTGAGGTCCTGCAGTTGCCTGCGCTTGGCGTCGATAACCTGTTGCTTGGGCTCTTCGCTCACGTTGTCGTCAATCAGCAGCTTGCGCCAGTCGCCGTCAATCAAAGATTGAGTCATCCTTTTCGTTCTCCCTAATCACAGCTTTTTGTGGTCCCTTATGGCCTGTTTTGTTGTTCAACCGCTTAACCTAACCAGTCTAGCTCATCTCGGTTCGATGTGGAGTCGTTGCGCAAACCTCTATTTTCAACGCGGCCCACCGGGAAGAGGCTGCGGGCTTGCAACCCGCTTCGCCGAGTTATCCTCTTTATGTAATAAGAGCATCCTATTTCGTAATAGTAAGTATCCTATTTCGTAATAGTAAGGAAACGGAATCTCCTCTAGAATGGCCCTCGCTTGGTGCTACACAGACGCCATCCATGGATCTTGGATTTTCCGTCGCTTGAAGCGTGCGTCATGGCTTCGATTCTTTTCATTCAGGTCATTCACGACTTCAGCGCACTGTGTTCGGCGTCCGCCTTAATATTCTTTAGAGCGCAGGATCGCGTTCTTAATGTGAGTGACGAATTGCAATGTTCTGTCCGATCAAACTTACCGCATGGATTACTGCGGGCCTGTCATTGTTATACTGCACAGCGGCGCAGGGTAAAGTCGGAGACGCCTGGGAATTCAGCACAGGCAGCTATCTGCGTCATGAAGACAACCTGTTTCGGTCAACCTCCGACAACGCAAGAAATGAACAGATTGTGTCCACCTTCGCGGCGATCAGCGGCGAGCAGTCGCTTTCGCGTCAAAACCTGAAACTGGACGCCCGGTTTTCCGACAACCGCTACCATCATTACGACTACTTGGATTACTCCGCCTGGGAAGCCGAAGCGGCCTGGGACTGGCTGGCGACCAGCCGCTTGCAGGGCGTGCTCGGCGCCGACTACAACGAATCCATCAACAGCTTCGCCGACTTCTCCGGAACCGAACAGAATATCCGCACCCGGCGCCGCTATTACCTGGACGCTGACTGGCGTGTCGTCGGGCGTTGGCGACTGCTGGCCGGCGGCGCTCATTACGAGCAGGAAAACAGCTCGTTGTACCGCGTTGAAGGGGACTATCAGTCTGATTCTCTGGAACTGGGCGTGGGCTATGAGACGCCTTCCGGCAGCACTATTTCTTTGTTTCTACGCAAGACGGACGGCGATTACGCCAATCGCGTGATCAGCACAGCGGATCGTGTGGATTCCGGTTTCGAACAGAGCCTGGTGGAAATGCGCTTCCTGTGGATCTTCAGCGGCAAATCAAAAATCCGCGGCAGCCTGGGATATGTCGATCGCGAGCATGACCACTACGGTGAAAGAGACTATCAGGGCGGCATTGGCGCGCTGAGCCTGGATTATCAATGGACAGGATCAACCAGTGTGACCGCCGCGGTTGAACAAAGTCTCGTGTCCTATCAAAGTTCGCCGGTTACTGACGTCGGTAAGGTGACAGCGAGTCAAGCTTACTATAACAGCAGCTATTATCGGCGGCGCCTGATCTCCATCGGACCGTTGTGGCGCTACTCCGCCAAAGTGAGTCTGCATGCCCGCTGGCGCTATGAAGAAAGGGACTATGAGGGAGGTTTGCTGGCTGACCTGGATGGGCGAAAAGACCGCTTGCAAACGCTGGTTGTAGGGGGTGATTGGACCCCCGCCAACTGCGTCCTGATAGGCGCCGCGCTGCAACGGGAGAAGCGCAATTCGAGTCAACCGAATGCTGATTTCATCAGCGATATGGCGACGTTATCGTTAACCTTTACTTTTTAGTGAGAATCACTATCACTGAAAAATTTTTAGGTTTAGTATGTAGCCCACATGTAGGAATGTGTAACTGTGTGGTCAATCGCGCCGCACATATTAACTAAAGGATTTAGCAATGTTTCTCCATAGAACTTCCTTTCCGAAGGTAGTCTTTCTGGCCGCCCTGACGGGTTCTTTGGCCGGGTGCGGCGGCGCAGGCGAGGCGACGGACGCAACCCAGGTGGTCGCCAAAGTCAACGGCTCGGAAATCTCTATTCATCAGCTTAACGCCATACTCGCCAAGCAGCCCTCCCAGGGCGACAGCTCCGACTCGGCGCGGGCGCAGGCATTGGATGAGCTGGTGGAGCAGCAAGTCGCCTACGACAAGGCGCTGGAACTCAAGCTGGACCGCAACCCTGACGTGGTCATGGCGATAGAATCCATGAAGAAAAGCATCATCGCCCGGGCGTATCTGCAGCAGGTGATCGGCGCGCTTTCACAACCGTCCGCAGAAGAAATTCATCAGTATTACGAAGACCATCCCGCGTTATTCGCCGAGCGCAAGCTTTACAGCCTGCAGGAAGTCGCCATTGAGCCTCGGGATGATCTGTTTGAGCCGCTTAAAGATAAAGTTAGTAGCGCCGGGCAGCTGGAAGACATCGTGTCCTGGTTAAAATCCGAGGGCGTCCAATATCGCGTCAACGCGGCGAACCGCTCCGCAGAGCAGATCGGTCTGGATCTGTTGACCCAGGTGGCCAAGCTTGAAGACGGCGCGATGACGCTGTTCCAGGGGCCCAACAACTACCTTGTCGTCAGGGTGGCCGCTTCGCAGAAAAGGCCAGTGTCGGAAGAGGACGCCAAATCCCGTATTACCCAGTTTCTTCATAATCTGAAGGTACAAAAAACCGTTACCGAAGAAGTGGAGCGCTTAAAAAACAGCGCCGCCATTGAGTATGTCGGCGACTTCAAGCGGCTCGCCATCCCTGGGGCAGACGGGGAGAAAGGAATTGAAAACAGCGGCGTCGAAGGCGGAGAGGATATCCGCAATGCCGACGCCGTTTCTATGCAACTGGGAAATGATGCGTAACGGCGCCTGAAAAAAATGGAAGCTTTATTTTCTTACGTCATGCAATTGACGCAAATGCGAACAAAGATAGTGCTGTGTCTGTTGACGCTGATTGTGTTCACGCCGGCTGGGGCGGAGGTCGCTGGCCTGAATTACCGCCTGGCCCCCGGGGACGCGATTCGCATCAACGTATTTCAACAACCGGACCTGACTCTGGACACCCGTATTTCGGAAAACGGAAGTATTACTTACCCGCTGATCGGCAGTCTGCAATTGGGCGGAGAAACCCTGGCGGCGGCGGAGCAGCAAATCGCCGCCGGCTTGCGTCAGGGCAAGTACGTGAAAGACCCCCAGGTCACCATTACGTTACTGGAAATTCGCGGCAACCAGGTTTCGGTGCTGGGGCAGGTGAGCCGGCCCGGCCGTTTTCCTTTGGAAACGCAAAAGACCCGGCTTTCCGACGTGCTGGCGATGGCTGGCGGCGTCACCCCGTCAGGCTCCGACATTGTCGTGGTGTCGGGGATTCGCGAGGGCAGGCCGTTCCACAGAGAAGTGGATTTCCCCGCCATTTTCGCCCAGGGAGAGCGCAACGATAACATCCTGGTGGCCGGCGGCGACGTGATCTTTGTGGATAAGGCCCCGGTGTATTACATCTACGGCGAGGTGCAACGTCCCGGCGTCTACCGGGTCGAGCGCAACATGACCGTACAACAGGCCCTGGCCCAGGGCGGGGGAATCAGCCTGCGGGGCACTGATAGCGGCATCAAGGTGTATCGCAAGGACGCCAAAGGCGACGTGGAGTTGAAAGAGTCGGAGCTGTACGACCTCGTGCGCGCCGATGACGTTATCTACATTCGCGAAAGTTTGTTCTAGGAAAGATCTGTTCCAGGAAAGATAAGTAATGACCTTGAAACATGTATTACTGGTTCTGTGGGCGCGGCGCTGGGTGGTGCTGAGCGTCTTGCTGGCCACGATAACGACCACCGCCGTAGTCAGCCTGCTCATCCCTAAAGAATATACGGCCTCCACCACTGTGGTGCTGGACGTGCAGACGCCCGACCGTATTGTCGGCATGGTGCTGCCAGGCATGATGTCGCCAGGTTATATGGCGACGCAGATGGATATCATCACCAGCGACCGCGTCGCCCAGGGCGTGGTGCGGCTGCTCAAGCTCGACGAGAACCCGGAGACCCGTGAAAAGTGGCTGGAGGAAACCGGCGGGCAGGGGACCATCGCCGTATGGCTGGCTCCGGGCCTGAAGAAGAGCCTGGAAGTCAGTCCCGCCCGGGAAAGCAATGTCATCAGTGTGGAGTTCAGCGCCACGGATCCCCGTTTCGCCGCCACCGCCGCCAACGCATTCGCACAAGCCTATATCGACACCACTATCGATCTGCGGGCGGAGCCGGCGAGAAAGTACGCCGCCTGGTTTGAGCAACAATACGACATCCAGCGCGAACGGCTGCAAAAAGCGCAGAGAGCCTTGTCCGACTTTCAGCAGAAAACCGGTATCGTGGTGACCAATGATCGCCTGGATTTCGAAAACCAGAAGTTGGGCGAGTTGACTGCGCAGCTGAGTCTGGCCCTGGCGGAAGGCACGGATTCCTCCAGCAAGCAGGGCTTCAATCAAGGCAGTGATACGCTGCCGGAAATCATGCGCAACCCGCTGATAATTCAGCTCAAGACCGACATTGCGCGCATGGATTCGCGGCTGCAGGAGTTGTCCGAGGACTATGGCGTCAACCATCCTCAATACAAAAGCGCTGCTTCCGAGCTGGCCAGCATGAAGTCGCGGCTGCGCATGGAAACCGCCAAGATCGCGGAATCCATTTCCACCGTGGGACGCGTCAGCAAAGCCAAGCAGGCGGAATTGAAAGCAGCCATCGAAGCGCAGAAAAAGAAAATGCTTGAGCTGAAAAGCCAGCATGATCAGATTCAGATTCTGTCCCATCAGGTGGAAACCGCGCAGCGGGATTTCGACGCCATCAGTCAGCGCCTCACGCAAAGTCAGCTGGAGGCGCAAACCGTGCAGACCAATGTTTCCATACTGACGCCGGCGTCGCCGCCCCTCAAGCACAGCAAGCCGATGTTGTTCCTCAATCTTGTCATCGCGGTGATGCTGGGGGGACTGTTGTCTGTCGGCGCGGCGCTGATTCTGGAATTACGCAACCCTGTAGTGCGTTCCATTGAGGACTTGCAATCCGCACTTGGCGTCCCTGTATTGGCGCAATTGAGTAAAGCGCCGGTATCCATGATGAAGCAAAAAGAAGGGAAGACCGATACCGCCAGACCGTCAGGACTGAAAACCGGGGCGATGGCGGGCGGCTCTTATCCCTTGGCGGGAGAAGCCTGATGACTATGGAAGCTCAAAGCCTCAGCAGCCATTCGCCATCCATTGGCGCCATATTGATCGACAGTGGGCGACTGGAGCCCGCCGACGCCGAACAGATTCTGCGCTTGCAGCAAAGCAAACCCGGTCTGCGCTTCGGCGACGCCGCCATGCAACTGGGTTTGCTGGAAGAGCAGGACATTCAGTTCGCTCTGTCGCGGCAGTTTGTCTACTCCTATTTGCACGCGTCCGATGACCGCATCAGTCAGGAAGTAGTCGCTGCGTTCAATCCGTTCAGTCATATCGTTGAACAACTGCGGGCGCTGCGCAGCCAATTACTGCTGCGCTGGTTCGACGCGCAGAACGGGCGTAAAGCCTTGTCGGTGGTCAGCGCCAACCATGGCGAGGGGCGCAGCTTTGTCGCCGCCAATCTGGCGGTGGTGTTCTCGCAACTGGGCGAACGCACGCTGATTGTGGACGCCGACCTGCGCGCGCCGCGGCAGCATGAGCTGTTCAAGCGCGCAAATAAGTTTGGTTTCTCCACGGTTCTGGCCGACCGCATTCCCTGGCGGGAGGCGGTGAGGCGGATAGAAGGCCTGCAGGGGCTCTTTTTGATGACCGCCGGGGCGATTCCGCCCAATCCCCAGGAGTTGCTCAGCCGGCCGCGTTTCGCCAGCCTGGTGGAGGAACTGAAAGAGCACTACGACATTGTCATCTTCGACACTCCGCCGGCATCGTCGGTCTCCGACGCGCAGCCGATTTCCGCACAGGCGGGCGGGGCGCTGGTGGTGGCGAACCAGCACAAAACCGCCGTCAGAGGCCTCAAATCCCTGGTGGCGAATCTGGAGCAAAACGGCGTCGCCATCGCCGGGAGTCTTTTGAACAAAACCTGACACTCACGCGCGCGAAGCACTGAAACATCATGCAGCAGACAATCACCCGACCCCATATTCCGGCGATTAGCGAATGGTCGCCCGTACTATTAGGCGTTGTCGTGCTTTATCTGCCCACCTACTACGATCTGGCCGGTGCTATATGGAGGTCGGGCGAGCAGGGGCATGAGCCGATTATCCTCACTCTGGTGCTGTGGTTTTTCTGGAAAAAACGCCAGGACATCCACCAGCTTGAGTGCGCGCCCGCTTCCCTGGAGGGCTGCGTCGCTCTTGGCGGCGGCCTGATTCTCTACGTGTTGGGGCGGTCCCAGGACATCCTGCTGTTCGAAGTGGGCTCGCAGATTCCGGTGGTCGCGGGACTGCTTTTGCTGTTGCGAGGCCGCGATGCAGTGAAAATGATGTGGTTTCCGCTGCTGTTCATGATCTTTATGGCGCCCTTGCCGGGACCGCTGGTGAGCGCGCTCACGCTGCCCATGAAAACGGCGGTGTCCTGGTCCGTGGATCAGGTGCTTTATTGGGCGGGATATCCGGTATCCCGATCAGGAGTGATTTTACAGGTCGGCCAATACCGTCTGCTGATCGCCGACGCCTGCGCGGGGTTGCATACTTTGTTTACCCTGGAGGCGATGGGGCTGTTTTATCTGCATATCGTGCGGCATGAGTCGATTTTGCGTAACGTCGCCCTTGCTATCGCTATTGTTCCGATTTCATTCGTCGCCAATTTCATCAGAGTGCTGGCGCTGACCTTGATCACCTATCATTACGGCGATGAAGCGGGGCAGGGGTTTCTGCACGGATTCGCCGGCATCGTGCTGTTTGTCAGCGCGTTGTTGCTCATTATCGGCGTCGACTCGATTCTGCAGCTGGCGCTGAAACCAGCGACAAGGAGGAGACAGGCCAATGCGTAATCACAAGACCAGTCTGATCGCCTGCGCGGCCATGGTGATATCGGCGTTGTCGGCATACGCTCTGACGCCAAGTGAAATGCTGTCTGATCACATCGCCAAGGTGAAGCTGGACGCCATGATTCCTGAAGTGTTCGGCGGGTGGCGCGAAGTCGTGCAATCCACCAACCAGATTGTCGATCCGCAAACCCGACAGGCTATCAATCGGATTTATAACCAGACGCTGTCCCGCACCTATGTGGACGAATCGGGTTACCGAGTAATGGTTTCCATTGCTTATGGGAAAGATCAGCGCGACGCCATCCAAATGCACTATCCGGAAGTCTGCTATCCGGCCCAGGGCTTCACTTTGGCGGACAAGACCTCCGGGCTGTTGCAGACCGACTACGGGCAGATTCGCATCACCCGGCTGCTGACTTCCCAGGGACAACGGCATGAACCGGTCACCTATTGGGCGACGGTGGGCGAGAAGGTCATCGCCAACAAAGTCGACAAGAAATTAAAGGAAATCAGCTACGGCTTTCGTGGCTTCATTCCGGACGGACTGCTGTTTCGCGTGTCCTCCGTGGATAAAGATCCCATGCGTGCGTTCAAGAAACAGCGGGAGCTGGTGGACGCGCTTTTAACGGAAATATCGCCGGCGTCGCGGCAACGCCTGGCGGGTTTGACTCAGTAAGGATTCACATAACAGGTTGACGCAGTAAATAACCGGAAGGACTCTTACATTTAATCGAAAGGATGTTCGATGATTTTCAGTCAGCAGTTGCAAGCAGGCGCAGCCAGCGCGTTTGTATTTTTTGAGCGATATGGGGTGGAGGCGCTGATCATTCTGGGAGCGCTGGCCGCCGCCGTTGTATTCGGTATGGTGGCCGCCACCGGCAACCTGTTGCTGGCGGGGCTGGCGGCGGGCATGATTGTCGGCCTGCTGGCGTTCGCCAACGCCGCCATCACCCTGTGGCTGATTCTGTTTTTGGGGTTGTTCGTAGCCGGATTGGCGCCCATCTGGGCGGAAGGCCTGAGCAAGAAAGCGGTGTGGGGCATTTCCGTGCTGGGGCTGATCCTGTTCCTCAGCGCCGTCTCCCGACGCCTGCTCAATCCCGCCAGCGCTGAGAAGCAGCCGCTGTTCATCTGGCTGGCGCTGGTGTTTGTTGGCTATGCCTTATTGAACGGGGCGGCGCAATCGACGCTCTTCGAACTCGCCAGCGGATTCAAACGCTACTTTCAAGTGATGGGCGTCTGCTTCGCGCTGGCCTGGTTGAGTTTTTCCCGTGAGGACATGGATCGCTGGGTGCGGCTTTTCGCCGCGCTGGTGATCGTGCAATTGCCGTTCGCGCTCTATGAGCTGCTCAAGCTCGTGCCTGTCAGAGAAAGCCTGCAATACGCCTATCCCGGCATGATCCCCATCGACGTGGTGGCCGGCACTTTCGGCGCAACCCGCTACGCCGGCGGCGCTAACGCCGAAATGGCGAGTTTTCTGGTGATCGCCCTGGGTTTCCTGTTGGCCAGACGCAGTGAAAAACTGATATCGCCGCGCCACTTCGCCGTCCTGGGACTGTTCGCGCTGACGCCGCTGTTCCTTGGTGAAACCAAGGTCGTGGTGATTTTCCTGCCGTTGATGTTCGTCACTCTGTATGGCCGTGAGCTGTTGAGAAAGCCCCATCTGGCGGTGTTGGCGTTGATCGTCGGCGCGCTGCTGACACTGGGCGCCGCCTACGCCTATCTGCAACTGGTGAAGGCGCAGAGCCTGTCGGAAATGCTGTCCGACACCATGGCCTACAACATGGGCGACAAGGGCTATGGCGGCTACTATTTGAATCGCCTTACCGGACTGCTGTTCTGGTTTCATCAGCAAGGCCTGCATGATCCCATCTCTTTCTTTTTTGGCTGCGGCATCGGCTCCGCCCATGACGCTACCGGCGGGACCATCGCGCTGCGTTATCCAGGGTTCGGCGTCAGCCTCACTGCATTGTCTTCCTTGCTGTGGGAACAGGGACTGCTAGGCTCCCTGCTGTTCTACGGCGTATTAGTGTCGGCCTGGCTGACCGCCGGCAGGTTGCGCGCTGCGCGGTTCGGTCGCCGGATCATGGCGGACGCCGCCGGCATTCAGGCGGCGCTAAGTATTTTCATGATCTATCCGGTCTATCGCAGCACCTTGCTGGAGGGCTTGCCCTTTCAGATTCTGTTCTGGGGCATGCTGGGGTATCTGGCGTGGCTTTACCGCGAATCCCGACGTACAGAGGAGGCGGTATGAGTCATCCTTATTCACGTCAGGCGCTGATTTCCGGCACTAAAAAATTCTTGTCCGGCAAAGTCATCTCCGCCCTGTTGACCCTGGGCATTCTGTTGGTGACGGTGCGTTTGCTGCCGGTGACGGAGTACGGCGCCTATGTCACCCTGTTGGCCATGACGGAAATCGGCCGCTCCCTGGCGCAACTGGGGCTGGCCTGGCTCACTGCGCGGCAGCTTCCCGAGTATCGTCTCAAGGCGGACGGGCCACGTTTGATCCGGTTCTGCCGCCGCGTGGTGGCATGGCAAAGCGCAGCGCTCATTGCCTGCGCCTTGTTATTCGCGGTGCTGATGGATGCTTATCTCAACTGGGCGGGACTACAGGCGTTCCGTCCCGCCGCGTTGGTGTTTCTGGGCGTTTTTCTGGTGGAAGGCGTCGGCCGTTTCCTGCGGGAGGCGGTACTCGGGCCATTGGTGCTGCAGGGCGGTATCCGCGCCAGCATGGTGGGACGACAGATGCTCTATCTCATCGCCTTGCTGGCGCTATGGCGGTTTGCCCCCTCCGATGCGTCACAGTCGACGGCAGCGTTCTTATCCGGTTTTATGCCAGGTTTTTTAACTGAGGCTTCCTCTGCGTTGACGCAACCCGGAGCAGGGCTTTTCGCAGTAGTTCTGATTGAACTGACGGCGTCCGCGTTTGGAACCCTCGTCGCTCTGGCGTGCCTGGTCAGATTCTGCCGTTCGATGCGCGGTTTACAGGGAGAGGCGGGGTGGACGGAGCCGTCCATTCGCCAACAATGGTGGCTTTCCCTGCACATGTATTTCGCGCACTTGTTAACTCTGCTGTACAGCCCCCAGGCGCTGGTCAATCTGTTGCAGAAATACCTGGGACCGGAAGCCTCCGCCATATTCGGATTCCTGCGCACCTTGAATGACCAGATTGCGCGCTATCTGCCGGCGTCGTTGTTGTTCAGTTTGATCAGACCCAAACTGGTGGCGGTTTACGTCAACGGCGGCGGCACGTCCGAACTCAGTCGCCTGACCAATTCCGCCGGCAAAGTCAGTCTGGTGATTCTGTTGCCTTTGGTGTCCGTGGCGGCGGTATTCGGCGACGAACTCATTCAGTTAATCTCCGGCGGCAAATTCAGCGACTCCGGCTACCTGTTTTTCGGATTTCTGTTGTGTCTGATTCCCTACAGTCAGCGGCTTTTACTGGAAACCGCCGCCGTGACGCTGGATCAGGCCAACCTGTGTAAATGGGGCGCGGCGCTGGGACTGATTACGCTGCCCAGTCTCTGGGGACTACTGCATCTGGGCTTTGGCGTATGGGCGGCGGTGATCGCTATCGGACTCGGACATGTGCTGTTCAACAGCTTCATCATTGCGGGCCTCAGGCGGCGCTGCGATTACGTCTTCGACTGGCTCAATCAGACCAAACTTATTCTGGCCATGGCGGTGGCGATCATTCCCGGCGCGATCAGCCCGGCGGTCTCCGTCGCGGTGCTCGGCTCCAGCCTTATTCCAATGCTGGGCTATTCATTGTTGATCGTCGGCGCCTTCGTGGCGTCGGTGTGGCTGCTCCGACCTTTTACGGCGGAGGAAACAGGATTGTTGAAATCGCTAGTGAAGAGAGGCGCGCGCACGGCATGAGAACGATGAGACTGCTTTATCTGACGCCAGGAATGTTTCCCGCCAGACGGGTGGACGTGGGCTTGCTGTTTGGCGACTGCTTACCCCGTTACGGCGTGTATTCCGACATTGTCGCGTTTCGCAAACCGGGCGCGCAGGAGGAGGTCTGGGGCGGCGGCGAGGCGATTCTGGCGGACCCGCCGCGCCGACTCAAACATCTTGCTGTGTTCATGCATATGTTCAAGGCTCTCGCGCAATCCGGGCGCGACAGGTATGACGGCGTACAGGTGCGGGACATGCCCTTTATCGCGCTCATGGCGCTGATTTTCGCCCGGCTCAAAGGCATGCCGTTCCTGTACTGGTGCTCCTATCCCTATCCCGAAGGCCAGATAGACCGGGCCCGCAGGGCCAGCGGTTGGAAAAAGCTCGCTTCGCTGCCTTTGCTGTTGCGCGGACTGCTGGGACGCTTTGTTCTGTACCGCCTCGTGCTGCCTCGGGCGGACCATATCTTTGTGCAGTCGGAACGAATGAAACAGGACATGACGGGCCGGGGCGCGCCGACGGACCGCATGACAGCGGTTCCCATGGGCGTGGATCTGGAGCGCATGCTGGCTTCTGTCGCGGCATTCGATGCGGACACCGTCGGCGACGTCTCTGTCGATAAACGCATGCAGGGGCGACGCGCGCTGATCTATCTGGGCAGCCTGGACTACGTTCGCAACATCGAAACCCTGTTCGAAATGGCGTCGCTGCTGCGCTGGCGCCTGCCCAACATTGTGGTCGCTATCGTCGGCGACACCAACGATAAGCAGCACAAGGCGTGGTTGCAGGAGCGGGCGCGCCAGTTGGGCGTCGACGATATCCTGATCTGGACCGGCTGGCTGCCGATTCAGGAAGCCTGGCGCTATATTCATCTGGCGGAAGTGGGCTTGTCGCCCATTCCCCGAGGCGAGCTGCTTGACTGCTCTTCACCGACCAAACTGATCGAATATATGGCGCTGGGCGTGCCCGTGGTCTGTAACGACAACCCGGACCAGCAAATGGTGATTGAACAATCCGGCGCAGGACTATGCGCGCCGTACACCGCCGAAGCGTTTGCGGAAGCGGCGAAAACGTTGCTTAAAGAAACGCCGGAAATGCGGCGCCGCCGAATGGAAAACGCCATTCGCTATTTAAGAACCCACAGGGACTATCCAGTCATTGCAAGGAAATTGGCTGGGACCTACTTCGCCATCCATGAGAAAGCCTGTCACGAGGCTCTGAAGCAAGGAAGTTGAAATCATGACCCCGATTTTTTTACCTCTCATCGGTCAATACCAGAACATCGGCGACATCATCCTGAGACGTCCGTTGGCCAAATGGCTGCAGGGCGATTCGCGATTGCATGTGTTCACCGGAGACGCTCCCGCCGGCTATACCGAGGCGTTGCAGTTGCGCCCGGACGATCACGTCTATACGTCGTTTCTGTCCTGGTATCGCGCCGGCATGGAAACCAGTCGGCGCCAGAAAAGCATCTATTTGTTCAAGCCCGGGGAAATTCAACTGAGTTTGAAAGGCATGAAAGAGCACCTCGGCGTCCTGCCCATGGCGAAACGCTTCAAGGCGCGAGGCGGCAGCGTTGCTCGTCTGGGCTCAGGAGTGCGTAATTTCTCCAGTTTCTATCGCCGTCTGATAACGCCTTCGTTGAAAGTCTCCGATCTCACTTACTGGCGCGATCAAGGCTCCTTTCAATACCTGGGACACGGCGGCGTAATGCCGGATCTGGCGTTCGCGGAGGGAGGCGAACTCAGCCGTATATCCTCCATGGAAAACCGCCGCTATCTGATTGTCTCCATGCGCGGCGACCGACCGGCGCCCAACGACGCCTGGCGTAAGGCCGTCCGTGATTTCGCCGAGAAACATCGCTTGGAAATCATGGCGGTGACCCAGGTGTTGATGGACTCCGCGCGCTCCCGCGAACTGGCCGGCAGCCTGGGCGGGCAGGTGCTGGACTGGGACGGCCATGACCATATGCAACAGGAGCAGCGTTTGCGGGACGTCTATCGACGCGCAGCGCTGGTGGTGAGCGACCGTCTCCATGTGCTCATCGCCGCCTATACGGAAGGCGCCGCGCCGGCGGGCCTGACCACCGATAATTCCAGTAAAGTGGACCGGCATTTCGAAGCTATCGGGCTGAAAGGCGTGGGACAAAGCGCCGCGACCTGGTCCCCGGAGCGCATCGGTCAGTTTCTGGAGGATACGCTGCGACAGCGGGAGAGCTATTTGAATACGCTGGGGCAGGCCAGGGCGTCCCTGGATGGGGTCAGAAAAGAGCTGGTGTCTTTCGTGGAGGCGGTGCGGGGGCGTGAAGCATGAGCGTAAACAGGGCGACGCCTGTGGTGTGGCACGTAGGGCGGCATGGCGAGGTGGCGGGGGGAATGACTCAGGTGATCAACGCCTATCTGAGTTGGCCGTTTGAGAACCTCGAAGTGGCAGTGATCCCGTCTCGGGACGGCTCCAGAGGCGTGAAGGCGCTGAGGCTGTTTTTCAGCGCCGTTTGGAAAATTCTGCGCTTGCGCGGACGCAGAAACAAAGACGCCATGGTCGTGCACCTGTCCCAGGACGGTTCTTTCGTGCGTGAGGGCGCTTTGCTTACCCTGGCGCAATGGTTGGGATTTGGGGTGGTCGCGCAATTGCACGGCAGTCGTTTCGCCGAGTTCAGTCGGCGTTATCCGAAACTGGTGCGTTTTGTCCTTTCGCGGGCGACCTATGTTCACGTATTGAGTGAAGAGACCCGCGCTATCGTGGCCCAGACTCTGGAGCCGGAACGCATCGTGTATATCCCCAACGCGGTGGCGACCGGCAAGCCGGGGAATAAGGAGAATCTGGCGGTATTTGGCGGCGGCGTCACCTACCGCAAAGGCGTGGATGTGCTGGTGCAGGCCTGGGAGGAACTGCAGGCTGAGGGCGAGGTCGATCCGACGCTTAATGTCGGCGCCTGGAAGCTGATCATCGCCGGCCCGGTCATTGATGCGGGAGTGGTTCCAGAGGCGTTGCGCAACGCTGAATTCGTAGGGGGGCTGTCCCATCAGGCGCTGATGGATCTGCTGGACCGCGCCGCCGTAGCGGTTCTGCCTTCCAGAGATGAGGCGATGCCGATGTTTATTCTGGAGGCGCTGGCGCGCCATTGTTGTGTGATTTCGACGCCGGTCGGAGGCATCGCCAATGTATTAAGCGATGGCCGGGGTCTGTTGACGCCTGCGGGGGATATTCAGGAATTGCGCCGGGCTTTGCGTTACGCGATCAGCGATGGTGACGCGCGCGCGGACCTGGCGGCAAGGGGACACGCCAGCTTTGCGGATACCTTTTCCGCAAATGTGGTGTACCCCAAACTGGCGAAGCTTTGGTTGAGCATCGTCAACCGGCCCAGGGCCGGAAATCTGTCTCAAAAAAGGAACTTTCAGGGAATGACAGGAGAATAAAAATGAAAAAAATACTTTTGGTCGCCTCAGGTGGGGGACACTGGGTGCAACTACAAAGACTGCGCGGCGCGTTTGAGGACCACAAACTGTTATGGATGACCACCGTAAAGGACTACAGTTCGCCTCAGAACGAGCCCTGTTTTATCGTGCAGGACGCCAACATGTGGAACAAACTGGCGCTGCTGAAAATGTTCCTGCAGGTGGCGCTGGTGATGCTCAAGACCCGACCGGACATCGTCGTCACCACCGGCGCGGCGCCGGGATTCGCCGCTATCCTGTATGGCCGGCTTTTAGGGGCGCGCACCATCTGGATAGACAGCATCGCCAATGGCGAAGCCTTGTCCCAGTCCGGCGCCAAAGTCGGCAGGTGGGCCCATGTCTGGCTGACCCAATGGGAGCATCTGAGCAAGCCCAGCGGGCCACACTACTGGGGGGCCGTGCTGTGATTTTCGCAACTGTAGGCACTCAACTTGCGTTTGATCGCATGATCAGCGCGCTGGACGACTGGGCGGGACGCAACCAGGACGTTGTGGTCTATGCGCAGACTGGACCGGCTGAATACATGCCCCAACACATGGGGTTCGCGGATTTTCTCGCTCCGGGAAAGGTGACCGACTACATGCGCGAGGCGGAGCTGATCGTCTCTCACGCGGGCATGGGCTCCATCATCACCGCCATGTACTTGCGGAAGCCGGTGATCATCATGCCGCGCAAAGCGTCTCTGGGCGAGCATCGCAATGAGCATCAGTTGGCTACTGCGAAATGGCTGGCCAACCGCAAAGGCATTATTGTGGCCTGGGAGGCCGCGGATTTGCCGCGCATTCTGGACCGACGCGCGCAACTGGAATCCGGCCCTGCGATCTCTGAAGTGGCGGATGGCGCTTTGGTTAAAAAGCTGTCACGTTACATTCAGTCCTTGCAATGACGACTACTATTAATAAGGTCAGACTAACTAACAGGAGTCATTCCGCTAGGAGAAACCTACAGCCACCTCAACAAGATCCGCCCGCCGGCGTGATGCAGCGCCGCTCATCGAGCAGCCGCGCAAGCGTCTTCCGGCGAGCGCCGTATAGAGCATCAGTTGTCCGCCGCGAAGTGGCTGGCCAACCGGAAAAGCATTATCGGGCCTGAACGACTTCGACTTATCCCAGCATTTGTGGAGGTCCCCGTCATTGCAATCGGGCCCTTTTATATCCGTGGTCGCGGATGAACCTTTGGTTAATTAACTGCCAAGTTGTATTCGGTCGCTGCACAGCAGCGCCCCCCTTTATAGTCAGTCTAACCAATAGGAGTCACAGCGCTATGGACAGGCCGACAGCCATTTTGATCATGCCGCCCACCGTTCTCAAACGACGGGCGCTTCTACTTACTACTCTGGGGTGTTTGCTTCCGCCCCTTGATTCGGTCCAAGCGGAAACGCCGCAACTGGACTGGTTCTGGTCATGTAACGATGGAGACAGAGTCGTTTTCAGCTCGGATTTTAACGAAGGTGTGTATTTTCAGGAAATCCAGCCAGGTAAAACCGCAGAACCGAAACTGAGCTCCAATCAGTTTTCCTGCGTGCGCAACTGGACCAGCGAACAGACAACGACCATGGGGTTTGGCGGCGCGTTCATCAACTATGAAGGGGGCGACCTCACCGAACGTTGGGCGCAAGTGCAGCCGGCGCTGGATAACCCCAGCAATAAGGTGCTCGCATTCGCACTGAAAAAGCCCAACGTCAATAACGAGAAAGGCAGAGTGCAGCTGGATGTCACAGGCAAGACCGGCTTTAAAGAATTAAAGCTGCTGGTGCGTATGTATCTGAGCAACAGTTTCAGCATGCTGCGGACCTACCCGAAGACCATTGACTGGCTGTCGCTGTCTTCCTGGTGGAATAATCCTCACTGGGACGGGGATCCTTATCCGTTCGTGGTCAGCGTGAATATCAATAAACCTAGCGTGAAGGAGGGCGAAAACCAATTGCGCTTCGCTGTGCGGGCGCGCAGCTATAATCAAACCACACAGAAGTGGGACGACGCGCTATGGCGTGAAGTAAACCAGACTTTTGAAGTTCCCGTGGGACAGTGGATTTCTCTTGAATACACCTTTATTGAGGGGGATGCGGAGACCGGACGTTTCAAGATGACCGCCGCGCTGGATAATCAAGCGCCCCAGACCATTTTCGACATTCACAACTACACCCGCCATCCTCTCGATCCCTCTCCGGATGGCATCAGCATTATCAGCCCCATGAAACTCTATACCTCTGCGGAGTTGATTGATTACGTCACCGCCAACGGTGGGCTGCTGACGATTCAGTGGGATGATATGAAAATGATTGGCTGCAATACGCTTGCGGATTGCGAGCCCGATACGTCCATTCCGGAAAAAGTCCGGATGGCGATTCCCAAAAGACCCAGTTTGGAGTTGGACTAACGGAAGGATTCATTAACGGTTCGCCGAGCCGGCCTCGGCAGACTCGGCGAACCGATTCAGTATCGTCTATATTGCTTCACTTTTCTTACTTCACTTATTTCGCCTGCTTCACTTAGGTCCTGACTTCCGCCGCGACTAAACTCACTCCCACTGCACCTTGGGCAATTCTTCCTTGTAGTTATCAAAGCGATTGCTGAGGGAAAGTTTGTCGGTCGTCCTTGACGCTACGTGCAGGCAGCGATTCAGCATGGCGGGCCAGAGCGGCCGATATAGATCAAGGGTGGCGACGTCGCTCAATCCTTTTGGCAGCGTTCGCCACAGGGGCGAGAGCAAGGAAAAGCTGTTGAACTTGCGTACGTCCAGAGACATGAAGGTGCGGAAGACGTCGAAGAAGACGAAGGGCTGCACCGGCGTGAAGAACTGGCTGGCCATCACGCAGCCGCCGTGGGTAATCCAGCGCCCGCTGCGCCCGTACAGCGCTTCATACAGGAATATTTTCTTCCAGCCGTCGCAGTTGAAACGGGCCGTGGCGGTATGGAAGTTTTCCAGCAATAGGGCTTTGCCGGCGGAGTCCAGCTGACGGTAACGGTAGCGAATCAGATCTTCCGGCGTGATGAAGCGGAACATCAGGGAAGGGAATATTCGGAACAAGGTCCCCCAGGTGGACTCAATGTTAAAGTAATAACCCCTTTGCAAGGTGCCGCCCAGGTAGCCGTCCACGAACAGATTGCCATCGCCCCATTTCTCGTAAAAATGACGATACACCACCAGCAGCTCGGAAAGCGGGCGCGACACCAGTCCTTTGAACATCTTTTCGCCCAGCTGTTGTGAAAGCTTTGGATAACTGAGATCCAGCAGGGAAAACTCACGGTACTCGTCGAAGAAGCCGGCGAACTTGCGAGCGACAGGGCGATCGCCGGTGTTCGCCGGCCCGTAGGTGTAACCGTAATGAGTCTTGCCGAGAGACAGCAAATACCGGGAATCCAGTCCGCCGCTCAAAGGCAGAATCTTTTTGCGGTCGCCAAAGATCCCCATGCCTTTGCGCATCTTTTGATTGACGTTGTGCAAGTCGCCGGAACCGTTCAGGTAGTCGAAATAGAATGACGTCTGGCTCCGGGATACAATCGCGCCCACTTCCAGCCGCTCGATGCCTTTGAACAAGGTATAACCGCCAAACAGGTGCCGTTTGATATTCAGAATGTTTTGCAGCACAGGGTCCACGTCCTTGCCGTCAGCAATATAGCAAGGCGCCGGCGCGACACGCAGTGTCTCGGACTGAACATCCTGAAAGTGCGGAACCAGCGCGAAGGGGTCCGTCACCAGATAGTACACGCCGCCGGTTTCGATATAGAACAGGTAACTGCCGGCTTCGATCAGCGAACACACCGCCGTGCGTTCCTCTTCCGTCTCCGCCCGGAAAAAAGCGCGGGCGAACTCACCGATATTGCCCAAACGTCCGTTGAAGACGAAATGCCCGCAACCCACCGCCAGCGAGCGTGAAGCCTCATCGGCGTAAGCGACGCCCTCCGGCCAATTGGCGCGATGCACATCCACTAAAATACGGGCGCCAAGCGGGGAGTCGAATTCATGTATGTCCGCTGGTGCGCCAATCGAAGAAGAAAATAACTCTACCTCGGCTCTGGCGTTGGTAACGTTAATGTACAGGCCTTTCATTGCAAATATCTCTCAATTAAGTGGGAGGTAATATCCATTGCGCGGCGCCCGGGTGATGTTCCAGGTTCCGGTTTCAGTATGCGTACTCATCCTTGTAGACCATGCCAACAGTCATCAGGATGATTTTCAGATCCAACGCCAGCGACCAGTTGCGCAGGTAGTCGAGGTCATACTCGATCCGCGCCTGCATGCGCTCCAGGGTTTGTGTTTCGCCCCGCAAACCGTTGACCTGAGCCCAACCGGTGATGCCCGGTCGAACTTTGTGGCGGACCATATAGCCTTTGATGAGCTTGCGATATTGCTCGTTGTGCGCCACCGCGTGAGGACGGGGGCCGACAATACTCATCCTGCCTTGCAGCACATTGATGAATTGAGGAAGTTCATCCAATGAGGTTTTGCGCAGAAAACCACCGATCGGGGTGAGTCTTTTGTCGCCGTTTTGCGCTTGCTTTATGACATCGCCGTCTTCACAGACGGTCATGGAGCGGAATTTGTAGACGATGATTTCCTCTCCATCCAAACCGTAACGGCGCTGCCTGAATATGATGGGACCGGGCGAACTGACTTTCACCATCACCGCGATTACCGCCAACAGCGGCGCGATCATCACCAGGATCAGCGAGGAGAGAACAATATCGCTCCAGCGCTTGATTAATCCGTTGACGCCGCGGAACGGCGTATCGCAGACGGACACGACCGGCATGCCAGTGACCTGGTAGACATTGCCCTGGATCAGCTTGGTCACGAACATATCGGGAATAAACAGAACCGATGCGGTAGTGTCGCCGAGGCTGTCGAGAATCGCGAGAATGCGAGGCTGCGTCGTCATGGGCAGCGACAGGTAGATACTGTTCACGCGCTGCGCCTTGCAGTATCCGTATAACTCAGAAAAATCCCCCAGCACCGGCCAGTCGGCGCCTTTGGGCAGACGATCCACCGTTCGGTCGTCGAAAAAGCCCAGTATTTCGACGTTGTAATAGGGGCTGCGGGAAAGGCGCTTGGCCAGTTCCAGTCCCTGTTCGTTCATGCCCACGATGACCACTTTCTGTCGATCGCCGCGCAGTTGCAGCAACACTGTGAAATAGCGGAACGCCAAATGCGCGCTGACTTGCATGGCGGGACCGATCCACAGCCAGTGGAGGATGGTGGACAGGGAGAATAAGTCTATTGACCGCGTGGCGTAGCCTAAAGATAAAATCAGAAAGGCGATGACGAACCAGCCCAGTAATATGTCGACGAGACAACGACTCAAGGGTTGGTGTAGTCGCGATTGCCCAGGGAAGGCGACGCAGAATGCAAATAAGGCGGAGATCATCGACGGCGCTTCAATCGCGTCTTCGAATAAATAACTCACCAGTAATATGCTGATGAACAGGGCGAGGGGATCCAACAGCGCCTCGCAAAATTGATGCAGATTTTTCCGGCCAAAGCCGATCTTCATTGATCGTTGCAGGTTGTCCATGTGTACCTCTAATCCTTGTGTACATCTAATCCTTTACTTCCTTGGTTCTTTGTCTTACTGAAAGAGCGTCAGTCTCCTCTAGGGTCCGGTGGTGGGAGGGCTTGGAACAAATGTTCGCGGGCCCCAAAAAGGCGGCGTCAGGCGCCGCAGTGAATGCCTGTTTCTATTCATCGTGTTAACGTGCGTCTGCGCCCGGGGTATGTTAGTTTCCATATATACCGAGCCAATATGTCCTTTTAATTTCAATAAGTTAAAAACTTTCGCAGGGAATCCAGCGCGTCCATGCCTTCTTTCTATGAACAGCTAAAAGAAAGAGTCGCCGTTACTTACACTTCAATGATAATCATTCTCGGGATTATACTCGTTTTTGTCTCTATATGGTTAAAAAACGGTGAATTTTGGCATGTCCCGAGTCATGTCATGTTGCAGTGGGGCGCCAACTTCAGCCCGGCGACTCAGAACGGGCAATGGTGGCGGCTCGCTACGGCGGTTTTCCTCCACTTCGGCATCATCCACCTGACGTTGAACGTCTGGGCGTTGTGGGATGGAGGACAATGGGTGGAGCGCATGTATGGCCCGATGCGTTTTTTACTCATCTTTATAACGTCAGGGGTCGTCGGCAATCTGTTTTCACTCACTTTCCATGTTATCAGCGTCGTCTCCGCAGGCGCTTCGGGAGGCATATTCGGTGTGTATGGCGCGTTACTCAGTTATCTCTGGCTGAATAGAACCCGCGTGCCCTTGATTGAGTTCCGCTGGGTTTTCTTCGGCGCCGTCATTTTTTCTCTGTTCACTATCGTCTTCGGTTTCCTGGTGGACGGCATCGACAACGCCGCCCATGGGGGAGGGCTCATTACCGGTCTGATTCTGGGAGCCCTGCTGATTCCCCGCGACGCCCGCCAACTGTCCCGAATCAGTCTGGCATGCGTCGTCGCAATGGCGAGTGCCGTCCTGGTTATTATGCTATTGGTGGTATTGCCTGATCCCGTTCCTCTCCAGCCGTTATTCTTTTTTTTGAGCAATGAGGCTGACATAAGGCGATGACATAAGTTTCATCTCCCCGCCGTCGCCAACTGCCATGTCTGCTCCAACCAGCGACGGCGGAGGTCATGAGTGGACTTGACGATCGGTCCGAATTCGCTGATTTTCACCGGTTTGACGCCGCAGAATTCCAACACCGTTTTCTTCATCATCTTATGGCTGGGCGCGCCATAAACCAGCTTGTAGTACCAGGGGGGCGTATCCATGGTGACCAGCAGGCGCGCGGTTTTGCCCGCCAGTAGTTGTTGGGGAAAGGACGCGCCTTCTTCAAAGCGGAATGCGAAGCCCGGCAATAGAATGCGGTCCAACACGCCTTTCATTAAAGCCGGAACCGATCCCCACCAGACCGGGTAGGCGAATACCAGATGATCGGCATCCAGAACCTGCTCCTGCAGTCGCAATAAATCCGGCTCCAGCGGCATGATGGCGTCATACCCCGTCGCCAGATTGGGGTCAAACTCCAAATCCCGCAGATTCACGTGCGTGACGGGGAAACCCGCCTCGTTTGCCGCCGTCGCGTAGTGCTGAGACAAGGCGCAAGCGAAGCCGTCGTTTTTAGGACTGCCGTTGAGCACCAGTATTTTTTTCATCTACAACCTCCAAACACTTAATCAGAAACCCGTTTGACGGCGCAGATGCTAAACCCTGTCCCTAGGGGCAGAGTCAACAACGACAAGAGGAGTTTTGCAGGTCTTCCTGAAGTTGCCTGAGGCGCTTGTCCAGACTTTGAATCGCCTTCATTTCCTTGTGTAGAACATCCCGTTTCAATTTGACCATGGCGATCGCCGCGTCGAAGGGAAAACCGTCGGACACATTAATGCCTTCAACCAGCTTTTTCAGTTCGGACAACTTAAATCCGAGAGACTGGGCCTGCTTGATCAGCGTAACCGCCTCCACGTCATCGTCAGAGTAAATGCGGTATTTCTCTTTGCGTTGCGGCTCCGGCAACAGCCCCAGAGATTCATAGTGGCGAATGGCCTTCGGCGTGGTTCCTGTCAGTTTCGCTAATTTGCCAATATACATGCAGAGCCGTCTCCTGAAATCTAATTGATAGCGCGTACTATGGGTTATTCGTACTTATTCATCAGGCGGACAAATAGCTTCCTTCTATTTGTCTGCAACGACAGGTCCTGCGCATGTCAGGCCCTGCCTCCCGCGGCTGGCCGCCGCGCAGGCGCATCCTTGCGCCTCTTTGTTAACATGCCAATATCATTGCCACGTTAATAAAATGGTCGTTCGTACTTTAAAAGTGGCTGTTCGTACTTTAAAAGTGGCTGTTCGCGCATAATATGAGGGCGAAAGCGGAGATTGCGAGCAGGGCGTCTGCGCGACGAAAAGATAACGGAAAAAATAACGAGCGAGTGAACCCCATGAGTTTTACCACCCAACGCAGGATACTGTTTGGCGACTGCGACCCGGCCGGCATTGTCTATACGCCCCGTATCTCGTACTTCGTGATAGAAGCCGTGCACGACTTCCTGACCTATAAGCTCGGCGCGCCGGGAGTCCGCGAGATATTGGCGATGGATATTCTGCCGCCAGCGCGAGCGCTTTCCATTGAGTTTCTGGCGCCCATGGCCTGGGATGACGTCATAGACATTGCCGTCAGCTGCAAAGAGTTAACCACCACCTCATTCAGCTTTCTGGTTGAAGCCCGTAACCATGCCAACGAAGTAACCTTCCGCTCAACCTTAACCCAGGTCGCCGTATCGCCAGAAAGCAAAAGGCCCGTCCCGCTTCCAGAGCGTCTGCGGGAAGCCTTAAGCATGCCTTAGGTTCAGAACGCAATTCTGCAGGTTGGCCCGCGCACTGGCTGTGAGTGGCGTTCTACGCTTTGGCGTAACATGGGCAGTCAGGGCCGACTCGCTTACCCAACTTTTCAAGTTAATCGATTATTTTAATCGAAATAATTGAACCAATTCTCCAGACGCTCTTCTAACAGGAGCTCATGTTAGTCAATAAAAACAACAAGCTGCATGAGAAACCTAAGAAGTTAATTATTTGGAGAAGTACACGTGAGAATACGTGAAATTATTGTAGGTACGGGCATAGCTGTGACCTCCCAGATGGCGTTTGCTGACATACCGGCCGGCTTGTTTAACCTTGCCGGCAAGGACAGTGGGCTGTGCTTTCAAAGCAACGCAACGATGGGACTGGTTCAGTTGGCCTGCTCTGCGGATTCCCTGTTGTGGAATGCTCACCAGAACCCTGACGGGAGCTATCGACTGACCACCACGGTTGAGGACCGGGAATACTGCCTGAATGTCCCCGGTACTGCCGGAACCGACGTCAAACTGGGCGATTGCCAAGCCTCCAGGCCGCTGAATATAGCGCCTTTAAGGGACGGTTATCGGATAACCGAGGCGGGAACGAATCTTTGCCTGAATATTGCAGGCAACCGATTCACGGTTGGGGCGAAGCTGATGCAGTTCGGCTGTAGCACAGGAGATAATGAAAAATTCGACCTCAAACCGGCCGCCAAAACAGTAGTCGGCGAATGGAGCGATACTTTCGATCTTGGTCTGGTGGCGATTGCGTCGGCGATTCTACCCAACGGGCAGTTGGTGTTCTGGTCGGGGTCCACGCCGATCAGTTTTCATGGCGATGACGTCACCTATACCGGCACGTTCAATCCCAAAGATGGCGCGCTTTCTCAATATGTAGTGAAAGATACCTATGAGATGTTCTGTCCGGCCACGGTCATGGACCGGGATGGTTCCTTGCTGATTATGGGCGGCGGAGGCGACCAGTCCAAACGCAAATATGTGGTGACCTATAACTCAGACACCAACAAGTGGAACCGGGAAAACGATCTGGTGAAAGCGCGTTGGTACAACAGCGCCGTTATTCTGGGCGACGGCTCCGTCTTTACAACCGGCGGCGACGGGGACGGTTCTATCAACCCAAATTCTTTCTTTGAAAATATGAAGGGAGAAATCTGGAATCCAGACACCCGCAGTTTCAGGTATTTGAGCAATACCAGGGATATTGGTTACGAGAAGATATCCACTGTGATTGATATCGACGGCAGACAAAACAGTGATTACGGCCTGGCCCGTGGGCAGTATTACCGTAAACTCGCCGTCATGCATGACGGTAGCATTCTGGAGTATGCGCCTTATAAAAACTTCACTCGTCACACTGTCGAAGGCGAGGGTAGCTCCACGCTGACCGGCCTGGGACGTGAGGATGGACCGAAGTACATTCAGGGCGCTGCCAATGTGCAGTACAGCGGGGATAAGCTGCTGCTAATGGGTGGAAACGCCAGGTTCGGGGTTGAAGACTATAAAGATGATCAGGCGGAAATTAATGTCAGTGAGTCACTGTATTCCGTCTATGAAATTGACCTGAAAACCGGTGAGTCCATTCGCAAGGAAAACATGCATCATCCCAGGTATTACGCCAACTCCGTAGTGATGCCGGATGGCGGCGTCTTTACGGTAGGCGGTTCCCGGGACAGCCACCTGTTCGATACCAGCGAAGCGGTGTATACGCCGGAAATATACGATCCGGTCAATGACGCATGGACGGAAGTCGCTCCGCATAAAGACCCCAGGAACTACCATTCGACCGCAGTGCTGCTTCCTGATGGACGAATCTGGGTCGCCGGCGGCGGCGCCTGTGGCGTAGGTTGCGAATTCAACTACACCACGGCGGAAATCTACAGCCCTCCATACCTGTTTAAGGGCGATCGCCCTGAAGTCAGCCTTGTCACCAATGGACCGACCGGGTACAACGGAAAAATCGGCTATAACAAGGATTTCGACATTAGCTCTGAACAGGCCATTAGCTCTGTTGCGCTGATCCGTTTGTCCGCGGTCACCCATTCATCCAATACCGATCAACGACGCATCGAATTGGACCTGAACGCCCTGGGCGGTAATTATTACCGATTGACCACGCCATTGAACTCCAATATCGCGCCTCCAGGCTACTACATGCTGTTCGCGCTCAACGAGAACGGCGTGCCTTCTGAAGCCAAAATGGTGAAGTTGGATAATTCGCTTTAAGGGCCCTTGAGGCGTGTTTACTGGTTCTTATTTTGTTTATTTCTAAATAAATAAAATGCAGCAAAGGTCAGTAATATACTGGCCTTTTTTCTTAATGAGGATTAATAGGCAATCTTTGTATCTGTTTGTAGGTGAATATTGTTAATAAATTCGCGAAACAATCAACGCCAGCTATTTCTAAAACTTCACTTAATTTATAAAGAACATGTTGCAATTAATTGATTAACATATACAAAGTTATGCGTTGCTTAAGTCTCTACACCGGCGGTGCGAGAGATGGAGAAATACTTTGTGACGACAGCCAAACTCGACATCTTCATTAGAAAATGTATCAGTCTGTATAAGTGCAAAAAAGTATAGATAAAGAGAGATATTATATTTGTTTTTAGCGGGCATGAACTTTCTAATGAGGCCTCCGCACAACAACATATATAAGGGGACTATCCATGATTTTAATTAGACGTTCTTTGCTCAAAATGGGAATAGCGGGTCTGATCGCTCCTCAATTCACCTTCGCGAACTCCACCCATGGCCCCTTGCGTTCTTTCGATACGTGGCGGGAGCAATTTGAATCCACCATTCAACCGCGCATGCATGCCGCTCATGTGGCGGGCGCTTCCGTGGCGATCATGTCCAAAGACCGCGGCGCGGTTTATTCCGCGTCCTTTGGTTTCGCCGATATCGGCAAGGGGCGCAAGCTCACTGTCGACACGCCCATGCATCTGGCCTCAATCAGCAAATTATTCACCGCCACCGCGCTGGTGCAGTTATTTGAGCGTGAAAGGCTCGATCTGGACGGTGATGTCAACGAGCACATCGACTTTGCAGTTAGAAACCCACATCGTCCGCAAGACGTGATAACGCCCCGTCAACTCCTCACGCACACTTCCAGCATTTCCGATGAAGGGCATGGCAGCCCTTCCTACGAGGGCGATCCTAGACAGAGTCTGGACAGTTTTCTAAAAAATTATCTGGTGAAAGGAGGGGACGCCTACACGCCTGAGGGATCTTATAGCCGGGCGCGGCCGGGACAAAAGTGGGATTACTGCAATGTGGCGATGGCGCTGGCGGGATATGTGATCGAGTGCGTCAGCGGCCAGCCCTTTGCTTCTTATGTGGAAAGAAATGTGCTTGAACCTCTCGGAATCTGGAACGCCCACTGGTACCTGCGACAGTTCGGTCCTGACGTGCTCGCTAAACCTTATGACTATGAAAACGGCGACTTCGTAGAACTCCCGCAACAAGGCTATCCGGATGTTCCCGCCGGCATGCTTCGCTGTTCGGTGGAAGATCTTGGTCACGCCGTCCGCGCCATGATCGGCGGCGAAAACAGTAGAGAAATCCTGTCGCCAACAGCCCCCAGGGAAATGCTGCGGCGACAAGTCAAATCCACCGTATACCCCTATCAAGGCCTGGGCTGGACCACGGAAGGCGTTAATGAACGCCAATTCGTAGGACACAGCGGCAGAGATCTGGGCGCCGCCAATATCCTGGTTCTGACCGAAGACCTGAGCCACGGCGTGCTCGTTCTGATCAACTCGGAACTCGATGAAGACGGCGAATCGTTTCGGAGCGCGCTGGTGGAGGAGCTGTTGGTGGGAGCCTCTCTTACCGCTTGAAATATAAAGGCGCTCCTTCCTCCGTATGTCTTATCATAGACCGGCATGCTGCCGAACCATCTCCAGTCTCTTTGCCTCAGAGAGGCTCCGGTTCATTTCAAATCCCTGTTCCGCGTCCGGTCCCGCGAGATACATGACTTTGCCTGTCCCATCAGTAGCCGCTGTGTAAATTACCTCTGCTACTGACTCAGGCGTGGAGTAATTTCCACGACGTTGACTCATAGCCGTTAGCGCCTTGGTAAGTGTCTCGCTATAAGGGCTCTCTCCGCTTTCAAAGGTCCGCTCCATGGATCTACCGGCAAAATCAGTAGCCACGCCACCAGGCGCAATCGTCTTTGCTCGAATGCCAAAGGGCGCCAGTTCATAGGACAAAGCCTCAGTAAAGCCAACCACTGCAAACTTGGTGGCGTTATAAAGTGAGAAAAATGGCAGAGGAATGATTCCGCCTAAAGAGGCGACATTGATAATCGAACCACTCCGTTGATTTCTCATCGTCGGCAAAACTGCGCGAGTTAGCGCGAAGACCCCATCAACATTGGTTGCGAACTGACGGCGGATTTGGTCATCGCCGGCTGTTTCAAAAGGGCCAAACAAGCCATAACCTGCATTATTAATGAGAGCATCGATACGCCCGAATTGACGGAGAGTTTCCGCGACGGCCGCCTCAACGGTGACGGGGTCTGTCACGTCAAGCGGTTGCACCTTTATGCTGTGATGCCTATTTTGCAACGCCTTGCCATCAGTCGGGTTGCGCATAGTCGCCACGACATTCCAGCCTTGTTCAGCGAACTTAACGGCCGTTGCCTGGCCGATTCCGCTTGAAGCGCCAGTGATAAGGACGACGGGGGAGGTTTCAGTGGTCATAATGCATCTCTCTTATAAGTGAATATATATTCGGTTAAATGGCAAAAAAATATCAGATTCGTATGCCGTCCCAACAAAGTTGGAATGCAATCTCGCGATTTTCTTCCGAGTCGGCGACCACGCCAGCCCGAATAAGGCGAGCAGTCTCGCGGATCGAACCAAAGAAAAAGGAGCTTATGAACGGAATAGGCGCCATCTTAATAATCTCCTCTGTCTGTCCTTCAATAACGATCTGCAACAGCCCTTCGCTGTGTCTATCGACAAAGGCGCGACTTTCATCAGTCATAAAAATCGAACCGACAAATTGTTCCATGAAAGTAACCTGGTCAAAGCGGCGCAGGCGATGATCAAGCATCTTATTCCATATGCTGCGCACTCGTCCTTTCAATGGAAGGTTATGATCGATACCCGTACTGTAGAAGTCCAGGGCTTCCCGCTTGGCTCGGCGATATACCTCATTGAACAAGCTCTCTTTGTCGCTGAAGTAAATGTACAAAGTGCTGGTTCCAATACCGGCTTCTTTGGCGATTTGCGCCAGAGTCAAGCCAAACAAACCGCGCTCCGTCGCCAATCGGCAGGTGGCGGCTATCACGGCATTCAGTTTTTTTTCATCTTTTGGTTTCATGATCGGCAATATAAGCGAATATAATTTCGGTTACAAGATGGGTTTGTGTGTTTTTTTGTACGCCATGAGCGTGCTCTTGTTCAGAAGGTTTTTTCAAGCGAGCCCGCCATTTTCAATTCGATCTGGTCAACGCTTTTACAATTACATCCGTTAGACGATCTAAATAGGCGTTATCGGCCTTCTGTCGAGTAATGATCATGCGCCAGTAAATAAGTGCGCCAAACATGTCCGCCGCGATATCAAAATCAGTATCCGCAGATAGCTCATTACGAGCGTTGGCGCGGTTCAGTATTTCTTTGGCTCGCGCTCTTCGTTGCACCTGCAACTCCGATCGGATGGCGGCGGCGAGTTCCGGCGTTCGCGGCATCTCTGCGTGAAGGTCCGGAAGTATGCGAGAGACAAGAGGGTGTCTCAGGAGCCGCCGTAAACTCTTTAAAAGCGCCAGGATATCACTGCGCAAGTTACCCGTGTCTGGCGCTACCGCCAGGCTGGTTCCTACACGGGTAAGAACATCATTCACCATCGCCAGTTTCGATGGCCAGCGCCGATAGATTGCAGCCTTGCCCACTCCCGCTTGCTTCGCCACCGCTTCCATGGTTAGCGCCGCATAACCTGTTTTAGCCCACACTTGGAATAAAGCCCGCTCAATCGCCTGAGTGACCGCCTCCTGCTTCACTGCCGCCCCGGAAGGGCGACGGCGTTTTTTATTTTCGTCGATACGGTTGCGTTCCATTGATCATCTCTAGTAAGGTTTTATCGATGATACGATACCGTTCCAACGATGAGCAAGGAGTTACAGATAATGGTTGATCACACCTCAGGATTCGCTGGTTTCTCAGATATGCTCAAACATTCCCTCGGTGCGCTTGTGGATCAGACCGCAGAGGATTTCGTGGCGATGATGACCCCTGACGGTGTTATGGAGTTCCCCTATGCGCCACCTGGCAGCGTGCGAGAAATAAAGGGGCGTGTAGCGCTTTCCTCATACTTATCCAGGCTGGGTGACATTCTTGCCGTCGACAGACTCAGCGAGCCCCAAATACATCACACATTGACCCCAAATGTGGTGATTCTGGAGTTCGAATGCGCTGGACGCGCACTCAAGACCCAGCGTCCTTACCATCAACGCTATATATCCGTGATTACAGTTCGTGATGGAATGATTGAACGCTATGTTGACTACTGGAATCCTCTTGTGGCGCTCGAAGCGTTGGATAATCTCGCGCCTCTGCAAGGCGAAGCGGAGAACAAGCTATGAGGACAGTGCTTTTGACTGGCGGTACGGGAAAGACCGGTAGACGCATCGCTTCCAGACTGGCCTCCGCCGATATCAGAGTGAGATTGGTGGCGCGCTCTTTAACCGTTGTTGAGTCTTGCGATAGCGTTTTGTTTGATTGGAGCGACGCCAGCACTTTTGAGGCGGCGCTTTCCCAAGTCGACGCCGTCTACCTGCTCGCCCCCTCCAATGTCAGTGAGCCTTTGGAAGCGATGCGCCCCTTTATCGACCTTGCTATTAAGAACGGCGTGCGTCGTTTCGTGTTACTTAGCGCATCGTCATTGCCTAAGGGCGGCCCACTGCTTGGCGCTGTTCATCAATATCTGGCGGAAAACGCGCCGGAATGGACCGTATTACGTCCTTCCTGGTTTATGCAGAACTTTTCCGAGCAACAACATTTGCTGACGATCATGGACGAGGGGGCGATATATTCAGCAACCGGAGATGGCCTTATCCCTTTTATCGATGCGGGAGATATCGCAGCAGTAGCCGCTACCGCGCTAACTCAACGGGAGCCCTTGAATAGAGACTTAATCCTGACGGGGCCCCAGCTCATTACCTACACTGATGTAGCGAGAATAATTTCCACAACGATTGGTCGTCCTGTCAAACATGTGATGCTGACGGAGCGGCAGTTGAAGGAAAGATTTGAACGCATGGGGATGGCGCCTGAATACGCCAGCCTTCTATCCTCATTGGATACTGCGATAGCGGGAGGCTCCGAAGAGCGCCTTACTTGCGAAGTCGAAGACATGACTGATCGCCCCCCAAAAACATTTAGTGATTTTGCTGTAGAAAATAAGTTGAGTTGGGAGAGGGTAGATTGATTATCCTCAACAGACATAATACTGACGCCACTTGCGTTGTGACTTGGCGGCATTGTTACCCGCATAAATTTTTACGCACGACGGTCGAAATGGGATGTCGCTGAACGACTACTCTGTGATTGCAACAAAGGGTTTGCGTCCAACAAATAAGGAGAACAGATATGTCCAACCTCGTTACCTGTCTGTGGTTTGACCACGGTGAAGCCAGCAAGGCGGCTGAGTTCTACGCCGCCACTTTTCCCGACAGCCATGTCGGCCGAGTCAACATGGCCCCTGGTGATTTTCCCGGCGGTCAGGAAGGGACAGAGTTAACCGTCGAGTTCACAGTGCTTGGGCGACAGTTTGTCGGTCTCAACGGCGGTCCGGTGTTCACTCCCAATGAATCCGTCAGCTTCATGATAGTGACGGAGAACCAGGAAGAAACGGATCGCTATTGGAATGCCATTCTCGAAAATGGCGGCGCGGAAAGCGCCTGCGGCTGGTGCAAAGACCGTTGGGGGTATTCATGGCAAATCACGCCGAGACGATTGCTTGATTTGACGACAAGCTCCAATCCGGTCGAGGCGAAACGCGCTTTCGACGCGATGATGACCATGAAGAAAATCGATATCGCCGCACTCGACGCGGCAGTGGCGGATATCTCCTGAGCGCCCGCAAAGGCTCCGCCAAACTGATGGAAAGGCAGGGCGGAGTCTCGGCAATGCAGACACAAATAGTCGACACAAATAAAAGAGAAGGAATGGGAAATAAAGGAGTAGGGGGATCAAGCTTTCCCCCGTATCCCCTTGTATTCACCCAGACACCAGTTCGTTAACGTCTTTAGATACTCTTCTCCCGCATCTTCAGATGAAAAGTGGGAGGCGTTTTCAAAGATGACGAGTTTGCTCAAAGGGATGTGCGATGCAAGATAGTCGGCGTTGCTAACGTCAACGAACGGGTCGAGTTTCCCCCAGGTAACTAAGGTAGGAACCGAAATGCTCCGCAGGCGTTCCTGAATCCAGGGAAGATCCTGGGCGTAGGCGCCAAAGAAACTCATGGCGCAACGATGACTCTGCAGGTCATGGGTTACCTGGTAATACTCTCGAATTGCATTTTTTGTGGGTCGATAACGCGTGTAGCCCTCTTTCACTGCGACCATAAAGTTAGTCTTCATAACCGCCTTTCTATTTAGCCCCTTCGCAAGCCATCTGACGAAACCTGATTTGATGACCGCCGTCAAAATGGGTGACATCTTTGGCGGATAACTGCCAGGGCCGTCAAAAATATTAATACTCTCGAAGCGCTCAGGATGACCAATAACGGCCGCAAGCGTTGTCGGCACGCCCACATCGGGGCCAATCAGGTGCGCTTTCTGAATGCCAAAGTGGTCCATTATGTCGATGACGGCTTGCCCCAGTTTTCTCGGCGACATATCGCTCTCTTCCGCTTTGGTAAGCCCGAATCCAGGGATGTCGAAGGCAAGCAGATCAAAGTCCTGAGAGAGCCTTTCCCAAAAACTCTCCCAGATGCGGATGCTTTGAGGCAAGCCGTTAAGCAGCACCAAAGTGGGCGCATTCTCTTTAACGTGACGAACATAGCGAACGTTAAACTTGCCGACATCTACGTATTTGGGGGTAAAAAAATCGATTCCAGATTCTGCGCGGCGTGTTGCATATTCATTTAGCGCCAGGTTAAGTAGAGATTGAGTCATAAAATTGTCTTCATGTAGGTTACTAATGTGTACTAACATACATAAAAGAATTTTGGGCAACAATTAGGCACTGAAATCTGCCCTAGTTACCTTTTGATAACCTGTGAGGGAAGATCAATGAGCACCAAGACCAAAAACGGCAAGCGAGTTTTTCTGCAAAATGAAGACTGTCCGATTCGAAATGTGGTCAGTCAGGTAGGGGATAAATGGTCGATGCTGATCTTATTCAGCCTCGTTGAAGGGCCTGATCGCTTCAATTCGCTGAAAACCAGAATCGAAGGCATTTCTCAACGCATGCTGACGCAAACCTTAAGAGATCTGGAGCGGGATGGATACGTTAACCGCACGGTTTATCCAGAAGTCCCGGTAAAAGTGGAGTATGAACTGACTCCGCTGGGAGAAGGCCTGGCCAAGTCACTCTGGAAACTGGTTTCATGGGCCAACACACACCATGAAGAAATACGTAGCGCTCGGCGGGAGTATGATCGGGATAATGGTTAGTTTTGCAGGATGGCGTTC
This sequence comes from Hahella sp. HNIBRBA332, assembly GCF_030719035.1. Lineage (NCBI taxonomy): Bacteria > Pseudomonadati > Pseudomonadota > Gammaproteobacteria > Oceanospirillales > Hahellaceae > Hahella > Hahella aquimaris. The sequence continues at coordinate 2,267,626 of NZ_CP132203.1, read as the reverse complement.
CACATAAATAGGAAATCACAGATCTGTCGAATTCAGGGTCAGATGTTCAAACAGAAAGTCCGCCGCCAGTTTAACTTTGGGTATCTGATATCTGGCATGCAAGTACATCAGGTAGAGACTTGCTTCGGTTCCACGACGTACTGATATGGGGCGATTTAGAACGATAGGAGTGAGTTCGCCTCGTTTAACGTAGCCCTCAAGTCCCCATTGAGGCAACAATACAAGACCTCGATGCTGACAGGCCATCGCCACCAACGTGGCGCCATCATTACTGATCATGAGTGGCGAAATCGGTAGTTCATACCAGCCGTCAGCGTCCTGGCCGTACCATTTCAGAACTGAACTCGGTCCGCGATAGAGCAGGGCCGGATGATCCTGCAGATCCTCCAGTGTGCGAGGCGTTCCATTTCTTTTTAAATACTCAGGAGAAGCGGCGAGAAGGTAATTGTGGCTGTGGATTTTGCGAGCCACCACCCGCTCCTGAGTTAAAAGGCTGCTACGAATGGCGATATCAATCCGCTCGCGCCCCATCTCCACCACAGCGTCACTAAAATGCAGGTCCAGGAGGATATCTGGATAGCGTTCATTGAAAGCGATGACGGCTGGCAACAGCAATTGGCTGAAACTTGGCATGGCGCTAATGCGTAATGTGCCGCTTGGCGTCCTGCTGTGCAGACTGACCATTTCCTCGGCGTCATCAAGCTGGGCCACTCCGCTGCGCACGTGCTCAACGTAAATCACGCCAATTTCAGTGAGCCGCACAGTACGGGTTGTGCGGTGAAGCAATTCCACGCCCAGGTCCGCTTCCAGATCAGCGATGCGGCGGGAGATGGAAGAAGCCGGTACGCCGAATGACTTCGCCGCCCGTGAAAAACTCAGGGTATCCGCTACTTTGAGCAGGTACTGCATGGCTCTTAGCTTGTCCATCGCGTGCTCTCATACTGTGATTATTGTCATTAAGACAAAAGTCATTTCAGCATTCAACCTATTCTGCAGCAGATGGGTTTGACCTAGGATGGTTGGAAATCATCATGAACCCAAACAGAGAGATAATTATGAAAATCTTATTGGTGTTGACCTCACACGAGCGGCTTGGAGAGACAGGTCACAAGACGGGATTCTGGTTGGAGGAGTTCGCGGCTCCTTATTATGCGTTTAAGGATGCAGGCGCTACGATAACTCTGGCGTCTCCGGCTGGCGGTCAACCGCCCATCGATCCCAAAAGCGATGAGCCAGGCGCCCAAACCGCAGCAACGGAACGCTTTCATCAAGACCAGGAAGCCCAACAACTGCTGGCGGCGACCGTTCCTCTAGTGTCTGTCGACAGCGCAGACTTTGACGCCGTCTTCTATCCGGGCGGACATGGCCCGCTGTGGGATCTGGCTAATGATGCAAACTCCATTTCTCTCATCGAAACATTTGCTCAATCTGGCAAGCCTGTCGGGCTGGTTTGTCATGCCCCTGGCGCGCTGATCAAAGTACGCGACGAGAAAGGAAATCCTTTTATCGCCGGCCTTAAAGTCACAGGTTTCTCTAACAGTGAAGAGGACGCCGTAGGATTAACTTCTGTCGTACCGTTCTTAATTGAAGACGAGTTCCAACGTCTGGGAGGCCATTATGAGAAGGGCGCGGACTGGCAGCCCCACGTTGTCACCGACGGCCTCCTGGTCACCGGACAAAACCCCGCCAGCTCCGAAGGCGCAGCCAAAGCGTTGCTGGACTTGTTGAAGTGAAGTAGAGAAAGGGGGGGATGAGCGCCAGAACGGGTGAGGGCGCAACAGACTGTCACTTTCACAGAGTCCAAGGCCACCAACCTAAATGTTACGAATTAGGGAGGCGGACGAGATTCCGCCGGATATAATGAGTAAAAAGGTTATAAGCGACTCTGAGCGGAAGTGACACATGAAATACGATGGGCTAAAAGCCGGAATATTCATCGACAATGACAATTTGATCTATGGACAGGATCGTGAGGGGCTGGACTACAGCGCCATCATAAAGTTTGTGGAAGACCTGGGGATGCTTGTCATTCGAGCCAATACGTACATGGCGGTTGATGAAGACAGGGAACAAAAAGACGCCAAATACCGGCAGGAGCAACGAAAACATCGCAGTGATATCCGTAATGCTGGATTCAGGGTGTTCGAGAAACCCTTGAAAAAGTACCAGCAAGAAGACGGAACCGTGTATGCAAAAGGCAATGTAGACTTGGAACTGGCCGTAGACGCCTTGCTGCAAACCGACAATCTTGACTATGTTCTACTAGGCAGTGGAGATGGTGATTTTTGCCGTGTTGTATCTGCATTACAGCACAAGGGCAAAAAGGTGGAGGCCTTTGCTTTCGACAATATTTCCACTGAACTGAGTCAAGGCGTGGATACCTTTTACCGTCCAGATGGCGAACATGGCCATAAGATCCACGGTTTTCTGAAAAAAAATCAAACCGCCCTCAAACAGCCAACCAAGGCGGAAAAGAAAGAGAAGACCACAAAGCCTGTTCGTGAGATCGCCACCATCAAGGCGGGTTCCTGGAGAGAAGACAAGGGTTTTGGTTTCTTAACTGTTAAGGATGAATCAGGAAAAACGAGCGATCTCTTTTTCCATGTATCACATGTCCGATTTTCTGGGGGGACTCGCCCGACGAACTCTGAGATGACAACTATTGCAAAAAGCGGGTGTCAGCTGGAGTTTGAAAGAGGGACAAGTGAAAAAGGCAACAAAACCTGCGCTGTAAAGATAATTCCGGTCTCAGCGGAAGGGGAATTCATTGAATACCTTTCTTTACGAGATATAAGCTCCAGAGTGCTTGCCTAGTCGCAGCAAAAACGATCATGTGACATTCCAGTATTTGGCTTGTCAGGGCGCAGTATTAAGTATTTTAGTTGGGCGTCCATAGATGGACGCCCAACAATAGACCAAGAAGGGCAATTTGGAGACAGGCCCAGTGCGACTCAGGGCTTTCCAGCAGCGTTACGCCATTTTTATAGCATTGACTCCCGCACCATCCACACGACGGCTTGTTGAATCAGCGCCGTATTATCTTTGATGCCAAGTTTACGCTTGATGTGTTCTTTATAGGTGTCGATGGTTTTGACGCTGAGATTTAGCTTGTGAGCGATTTCTTTGGTTGAAGAGCCTTTGCCAACCATCGTGAAAACTTCCAGCTCTCGCTCAGAAAGAATGCATTCGGGTCTTGAGTCTCCGTTTTCTGCGTTCGCCAAGTGTCGCTTGGCGATGATATTGGAAAGCTTGGGACTCATATAAAACCCGTTGTTTAAAAGCTCCCGAAGAGCGTTGATCAGACTCCTTGGCGTTTCCTCTTTGCAGATATAACCGTTGGCGCCAGCCCTTAAACTTCTTTCGCCAAAGAAACTTTCGCTGTGCATCGACGCAACCAGGATCTTAACGGAGTGAGAGGTCAGCCTGAGTCTTTTGATTAACTCCAGGCCGTTACTGTCGACTAAATTCAGGTCTACGATGACGACATCCGGTTCATATGCATTAAATAGCTCCAATGCGCTGTAAATATCACTGGCTTCAGCGCATACGCTCATATCTCCTTCTTTATTGATCAGGCTGGTCAACCCGTCGCGAAATATGGGGTGGTCATCGACAATCAGCACTTTATGAATCATTACGTATTTCTTGCTCAGGTTATTTAATGGCGTTCTATTGGTTTTCCGTAACAACGTTTAAGGGCGTATTGACCGACACTAACCGAATTACGTCAGTAAGGTGCATTCAACATGCGAGCCTTTGCCCCTGTTGCTCAGCACGACCACGTCGGCGCCAATGACATGAGCGCGATATTTCATATTTTCAAGGCCTTTGCCGGACAAACTGAAGGGAGGCCGGGAGGCTTGGGGGGCGGACGCAATGCCGGAACCGTTGTCGATGACGGAAAGCCTGATAAATTCAGAAGTTTGTTCGATTTTTACTCGGATCAGCGTCGCTTTGGCGTGCTTTATCGCGTTATGCAGCGCTTCCTGCGCAATGCGATACAGTTGGGTCGCCACGCGGGAGTCCTTGATAGCGACGTTATTCGGACATTCAAGCGTGATCTTTGCCTGACTGTAAATCTGACAGGAGTCCACCAACCACTGAAACGCTTCTTTGAAGTCATTGTCATCCATCCGCAGTGGGGACAAGTCGCTCACAATAGTGTGGATTTCGCGTCCTGTCGCTTCCAGTTTCGCGCTCATGTCACCCAGCGCTTGCGCGAGGGGAGGGGCGATTTTCTCCAGTTCAGTCGACAGAGAAATGGCTTTTAAAGCGATGCCCACCACGGTTTGTCCTATAGTGTCGTGAAGCTCTCGACCGATTCTATTGCGTTCCTCTTCCGTTCGCTGCAACAGGACTTTTTCAAGCTCGACCCGCTCGCTCATATCCCGAATGATGCAGGTAAACGCATTTTCTTTATCAATTCTGTTGCTGCTCAGGCTGATCGGAAATAGATAACCCCCTTTGCGTCTTGCCGACATATCCATGACACATCCAATGGGGCGGTTATCTTGCTGCTGTAACAATTGATTGATGTTTTTGAGCAGCGCCTCCGCTTGCTGCGTGGGGATAACCAGAGAAATATTGCCGCCAATGAGCTCCTCGGCGGAATAACCGAACATTTCCGCTGAGGCGGGGTTGACGCTTTCAATCTTGCCCTGATTGTTAATGGTGATAATGGCGTCGGTGGCGGTATTCAGAATGGTGTTCAGGCGGTTAAAGCTCATCTGGATCTGGCGCATTCTTTCCTCCACCAATGTTTCCAGTTCCTCATTGAGCTTTTGCAACGCCGCTTCGGCCTGCTTTTGACTGGTAATATCGACCAGGACCATAAGGCAGCGGTCTTTATCCACGCTCGTGACGCTTTCTACCCGGGTCACGATGCGAGTGGGAGGTCCTTTCAGCGTCAGCTCAGTTACTTGCTTGAATCCAGTGGAGAAAACCGCTTGTCGATGCAGATAGTAAGCATCCTGTGAGGTGGGTGAGATAAAATCGGCGAGGGCGGAGCCATGTAACGCTTTGCGACCGGCGCTGAGCAATTCCGATGCTTTAAGGTTGGCGTCCAGAATCTTTCCCTTCTGATCAATCGTCACATACGCGACCGGAGCCATATCATACAGCTGGAGGTACTGATCTCGCGCATCGGAGAGCTGCAGTTGCGTATGCCGCAGCTCTTCGTTCTGAGTTTCCAGCTCAATTTGATGTACCTGAAGTTCATGCACCAGGCGCTGTAATGTTGACTCTCCGCTCGGCTCGTCATCGGGTGTGAGAGACTTGGGCGTCTCTGGATGAAATAAGTGCACTGCGTAGTTTTTCAGGCTCTTATTAATTGACCTGAGCGGTGATTTGAGTTTCATAGCTGGTTTGTCTCCCTGACATCATTCCCATTCCTCAATAAATTTTTTGCTACGCCATCAGTTAGGTCTGATGGTAATTAAGATGTCTCCCGCTTCAGGGGTTACCCGGCGGCCGGCCAGGCCCAAGTTGATTGAGCCGGCATCCCCCGAGTTAAGCGACACCTTCAGATTGTTGAAAGGGACGCCAGTCTCTCTCAATTGTTCCAGGGCGGATCTAAGCTCGGTGTGCTCCTGGAATGCCTGGACGATGTCATAAATAGACATATGTTCAACATCTGTCCTATCCAGTTTAAAAAGTTCATAAAAGGCGCTATTCGCGAAGCGAATTGTCAGGTTCGGTTCAAGCGTCAGAATTGGGTCCGGTAGCGCATTAAGCGCCGCGGTGAGGCAGCTTAATTGCGTTTCAGTTCGTTTTAGGCTGTTGATGCCTAAAAAGGTGCAGACCAAACCGTTGATGGCGTTGCCTGTAGTGCGATACGGCGCGATTCTCATGGAATACCACTCACCGGAACCGGTGGCGAACTCTATCTCTACTGGAACCAGCGTTTTCAATACTTCCTTGCCGTTTTTAAGAAGGAGCCGATAATCGAGATTATTCAGCGCCAGCTCACTGATAGGACGTCCGACATCTCCCTCTCGCAACGTGACTATTTTATTCGCCTGCTCAGTGAAGCGATTAATACAAAGGTTATCGTCCAGGAAAATGGTGGCGATATCAGTGCTGTTCAATAAATTTTGCATATCGTCATTGGCTTGTGACAAGGACTCCAGTTTGGACTGAAACTCGTTGTTGACGGTAGAAAGCTCTTCATTCAGCGACTGCATTTCTTCTTTCGAAGTTTCCAGTTCCTCATTGGCGCTTTGCAACTCTTCGTTTACGCTTTGCAGCTCTTCGTTGGAGGTTTCCAGTTGCTCAACCAGATTTTGGTAAAACAACTGCATCATGCCCAACTCTTTTCGGAGCCAGACGACCTCATTGCCCGTCTCAGCGTTCTCGGCATCTTCCTTTTTTTCTGGAATGCCCCAGGCGTTGCTGTCTGTAACGATATCGCTGATAGCCGGTATCGCCTCACTGAGAGGGGCGAGCATAATCAGCAGAAGCCCGTGTAATGCCGCTGGCTCTTGAATGCGCTCAACGGACAGTTTTACTGACGAAGGCGGCTGAGTGATGTTGGCGATGCGATGCACAACGGGACATTCTTCTGTCGCCGCCTGATGCATGGCGGAAACCAGTTCCATACGCAGTCCCGGACGCGCCATTTCCAATATGTTGTTGCGGGGGCGTCCCTCATTCGGTTCGAGATACGCGCCGGTTTTTCCGTGTATGTAGCAAATGTCCCCGAGATAGTTAATGAGGACGCAAACCGGAGCGAACCGATTAACCAGCATTTTCATAACCGCACTGGAAAACGACGGCGTCTCCTGGGAATAGCGCTGGCCGATGCCCAGCCTGTCTATAGCAATATTGCCATTTGGCTCCAATCTTGACCCCATATTCGGCAGGTAATCGATATCCGAAGAAAGTTTGTGCTTATATATCTTATGCTTCTTATCCACCGCCTCAAACAATAGGGAGGAGTCGCCAATGGATTCGGATGGCCCCAGTACTAGCAGTCCTTCCGGGCGCAAGGCGTAGTGCATCAGGGAAAATAACTTTCTTTGCATTTCCGACCGCATGTAAATAAGGAGATTACGGCAGGAAATCAGGTCTATTTTGGTAAAGGGAGGGTCTTTAATAATATTGTGGACTGCGAATACCATCATGTCGCGGATGGCCTTATTCACCTTGTAGCAATCGCCTTCCTGAGTGAAATATTTGTGCAGTCTTTCGTTGGAAATCTCGCTTTGAATGCTTTTGTCATATACCCCTTTGCGTGCGATATTGATAGCGCTGGCGTCGAGATCTGTAGCGAAGATCTGGATACGGGGAGGGAACTGCAGTTTCTCCAATAACTCCGTGATAATAAAGGCCACCGTGTAGGCCTCTTCGCCGGTAGAGCAGCCCGGCACCCAGACGCGGAATAAGCCTTCCGCCGATCTTTTCATCACCAACTCTTCCAATGCGCCTTTGGAGAGACTGCTCCAGACGTCGGCGTCGCGGAAAAAGCTGGTCACCCGGATGAGGAATTCCTTAAAGAGCTGATCCAGCTCCTGAGGCTCTGTTCTCAGATAGTTTACATACCCTTGGGGAGTATGCAGCCTATGTCGATTCATACGGCGTTCAATGCGCCGGTACAGGGTATTGGTTTTGTAAAGGGAAAAGTCGTGTCCTGTGCGCGCGAGCAGCATCGCGAATATTTGCGCCATGACTTCGTCAGGGAATTGCGTCTTCAGCTCTCTGTTGGACACCAACGATTTGCCGATGGCGGTCATGTATTCTTCCAACACGCTGGTCATGTCTTCTGGAGACAATACATAGTCCGTCAACCCGGTTGCGATTGCGCTGGCCGGCATACCAGCGAATTCAGCGGAGCCCGGATCTTCAGCGATAACCAGTCCCCCTTTTTCCTTGATGCTTTGCAGTCCGACCGTCCCATCGCTTCCAGTGCCCGACAGAATGATGCCGATGGCGTTGTCGCCGAATTCTCTGGCGATTGAGTGAAAGAAATAATCGATAGGGTGATGCTTTTCGACATTTTTTTCTTCATCGAAAGGCGTCACCACAAAAACGCCATTTTCCACGCCCAGCATGCCATTGGAAGGGTTGATGTAGATATGGTCCGGTTCTAGCGCCTGTCCGCTTTGGGCGACTTCTATGGGCAGGTCTGTATGGTTGCCCAGGAGTTCCGGTAAAATGCTGACATGACCGGCCTTTTGATGCGTAATGATGATAAATACGATTCCGGTCTTTGCCGGCATGACGTTGAACATACGCTTAAGCGCTTCCAATCCTCCGGCGGAGGCGCCCACCGCAGCTGCATAAAAGGTCGGTTTTGAACTAATTTCCGCGCCTGCGGGGGATGATAAGTCTTTATTAAAGGCCATAATCGCTTGTTAATTGCTCATTTCTTCTCAAATACGTTTCATAACGCGCGCCAAGGTGCGGCATATAGTGGCATTGTGTGCCGATATGGCCCATAAGTCGATAAAATTAGCCAGGTTTATAATAGATTTCTTATTCCTGCAAGGGCGCTCGTTAAACGGCGTAAAACGTGCTGAGAATGCGCTTTTATAGTGCAAAGACTGACGAAAGAATGATTTTTTTATGCCTTATAGTTCAATTGGATAGCGCGCCGCACAAGAGGTCGGTGCGGCGACGCTTTGTGTTTGACATGGCATATATCGCAAGAAAGGAATATACGCAGATCAACTGCAAATACTTATTTAACGAGAGGATGTGTATTTCTATATATGGATGAAATCAGTACGCTGTTTTTTGCGTTGTGCTTCACTTTGTAAAGCATTTCGTCAGCAGCCTGAATATATTCTTTCATGGAGGCTCCATTGGCTTCGAACACCGCGACGCCAATGCTGATCGTCACTTGCTTTTCCTTGAAAATATTGGACTCCACGGCCCGTCTTATCCGTTCCGCCACTTCAATGGCGACATTGGAGTCCGCCTCAGGTAAGAGCGCTACAAATTCATCGCCGCCGTATCGGCCGACAATATCCATACCCCGCACGCTTTGATTGATAATCTGGGCGATTTGAACCAAGACCTCGTCGCCGCCGATATGCCCGAATTCGCTATTGACCTCGCTGAAGTCATCCACATCCATCATCAGCAGCGCGAAACAGCCGTTTTTACGTCTGACGCCTTCGATTGTCTTCTCCATTACCTTCATCGCCGCATTACGATTGAACAGTCCGGTTAAGCCATCAACAAGAGACATTTCCATGCATCGAATCAGGACATCTTCAGCCACCAGAATATAATCTGCGCCATTTTTGGGGGATTTATTGGAAAGGTAATCGAGCGCCGCGACAAAAAAGCCGGGATCTCGATCGAGCGCGCAGGTCAGCTCGACTTTATGATGCAGAATGCCATTCCAGAGCTTAATCGAGTCTGTTTCCGAGTACTGACGCCCCGTGAGATGCCTCATGAGATACTGATGCGCCGAGTATTCGGATCCAACTGTGTGACTGTAAAGGTGACGCCATTCTTCCCGAGAAATGACATCCTCGCCCGCAAGTTTGCGAATCAGGCGCATTGCAACCGAGGTATCCGAAGGGGCTCCAAAGACATTTGTCGCTAATTTATTCATTGCTTCCTTCCTGTTCGTCCATCCATTGCGCGCTAAGTGCAATGAGAACATTATAGTATGGCGTTCCGCCGGATCAGATCAGGGCGCTGGCGGGAATGGTATCGGGGTAACCCCCATGCGTGTACCAAGGGGCGAGTGATCATACTTTGCTTCATTCCTGCATAAGCCTCTAATCCAGCGTTAAAACGCCGTTATTGGTTGCGAGGAACAGGGCGAAGTCATCCGCCGACAGGGGCCGGCTGAATTGGAAACCCTGTCCTTCATCACAGTGGTAGCTGCGCAGAATGTTAAGTTGTTCAAGTGTTTCCACACCCTCAGCAATGACCTTCTGGCCAAGGTTTTTCCCCATGCCAATGACCGCGCTGACAATGGTGGCGTCGTCTTTTTCCATTGTCAGATCGCGTACGAAAGACTGGTCTATTTTTAGGGTGTCTATTGGCAATCGTTTCAGATAGCTCAGGCTTGAATAGCCGGTTCCGAAGTCGTCGATGGCCAGAAGCACGCCAATGGATTTAAGCTTGTCCAGCACGCTTGTGGACGAGTTGATGTCATGCATAAGAATGCTTTCGGTCAATTCCAGCTTCAGCAATCCCGGGGGCACTTGGTACTGCTCCAATATGTCATTGATGCTGTCCAGAAAGTCTTTATTTCTGAACTCCAGCGCCGATATATTCACCGAAACCGGCGCCGGCCGATATCCCAGATCGCGCCAAGCTTTCATCTGACGGCATGCCTCGTGCAGCACCCAGCGTCCGATTGAAATAATGAGCCCGCATTCCTCTGCAACGGGTATAAATCGACTCGGTGGAATAATCCCTGCGGCAGGGTCGCGCCAGCGGATCAGCGCTTCTGCGCCGGTGATCTCCCCGGAAACCAGCTCTATCTGGGGCTGGTAGTGCAAGATAAACTCATGCTCTATCAAGGCCTGGCGGAGTTTGCTCTCCAAAAGCAGTCGCTTGCTGGTGCGAGCATTCATGTCGGCTCTGAAGAACTGATAGTTATTGCGGCCGCTGCTCTTGGCGTGATACATGGCGATGTCCGCATTTTGCATAATGAACGCCATCTCGCTTCCATCATCTGGATAAACACTGATGCCGATGCTCAAGCTGACATGAAGTTTATAGTCGTTGATGATATGAGGGACGCAGAAAGCCGCCGTCAGCTTCTCGGCTACATGGGCGGCGTCTTCCGGTTTGTCCAGCTCGCTTAGCAATATGACAAACTCGTCTCCGCCATGACGACTGACAGTGTCCGTCGCACGTACGCAGGCTTCCAGTCTCTCCGCGACAGAGCGAAGCAGCAGGTCGCCCACGCCATGGCCGAGGGAATCATTGACCAGCTTGAAGAAGTCGAGGTCAATAAACAGTAAGGCTATTTGCTTGGCGTTGCGTTTGGCCAGATTGACGGCGGAGGAAAATCGTTCCTCCAGCAACGCGCGGTTGGGCAGTCCGGTCAGGGAGTCGTGTTGGGCCATATGCGATATTTCCTTGGCCATTGTCCGCTCCGCCGAAACGTCATGAAATACGATAACCGCCCCGGATACTTTGTCCTCGCCATCGTGAATCGGCGCAATAGAGTCATCAATAAAGAGCTCCACGCCATCCCGTCGAACCAGGATGCAATCATCCGTCATCCTTAATATGCGATTCTCCTCAATAGCCTGCTGTATGGGGTCGGCGCCCTTCGATTGAGGCTGATTGTTGATTAATGTGAGCACCACAGAAGAGGGTTGACCCAGAGCGTCTTTGTAAGACCAGCCTGTCAGATTTTCCGCCATCTTATTCAGATAAATCACCTTACCTTGCAGATCGGTCGCCAACACCGCGTCGCCTATGGAGTTCAGGATCTGTTGCGCGCGTTTTTCCCCTTTCGCCAATAAGTTTTCAGCGGCCTGGCGAGCAATCAATAGCATTAACGCTCGCGGCAACCAGTAGGCGTCGACGTGATTCTTGGCGAAAAAGTCGACCCTTTGGCGCACTTCAGACTTCACCAAGGTTTCCGCCTCCTGTTCCTCTTGTACCGTTGCGCACATGATCAAGATAGGAACGCGGGGCGCTATCCGCTGCAATTGCGCCAGCACTTTAACGCTGTGATGAATTAAAAAAGACGCGTCCAGCAATATGACATCCGTATTTGCATATTCGCGTTTAAGTGAAGCGGGAGGAGTTTGTGTCCAGATGATGTAGAAAGGATATTTGGTGTTGGCGTGTAAAATATCCAGAATTCTACGTGCATCGGTGGCGCATTTTTCTATTAGGAGCACGGTGACAGGTTTGCTGGGGGGGTAGGAGGATTCATTTTCGTCAGCCCTTAACAAAGCGCTGGTCCGCGCGCCGGCGTTGCGTTTTGAGTTGACGCCGGCGGGTTTTTGGGGCGCAGAGGCCATCGTCGCTATATTCGTCTGCGCGGTCTGTATAAAGCGAGGTTTGGCATGAGATCCAAGAATGATTAGAGAGTCCTTTGGTAAGGCGGTTGTTTTACAGGCTTGGCTTGTCTTATACATAATGCGACTCTTTCAACGGCCCTGTTGGCGCATCATCCATCATCCAACAAGGCTTACGTTATGCTTAAAAGATGAGCGTTATGTTCACTCTAACTACTGGGGCGATCGATATCGGTACGGCAGCTAACATAGCGTGACATATCTCCCGCGGCGCATTTACGCCAGGACGATATCTCCGTACCTTGGTAAGCCAACATTTTGAAATAACTGTCGGAAAATAGGTCTGATGCTGCCGGCATGCAGCGGAGCTTCTCCAATGCTCCCCCATCGATTGACGCTTCTGAATACCGCTCCCGACGATAGCGCAGCGATGTTCAGCCAGTCTTTATAGGCTTGAAATGGGCATAAATGGCGCGGCTCTATGATCTCATAGTACTTCAGACGCTTGCGTCTGTTTCCTTTATCGTAGGCCATGAACACGGAGATGCGTTCATGGGAATTTAAGTCAACATCTTCGACATGCAGCTTGCTAAGCTCTTCATCCTGCAGTCCAAACCAGAAGCCCAGTAGAACAAGCGCTTTATCACGGGTTTGTCGTAATATACGACGGTTGTCGCCATGCTCTTTAGCTTCCATGATGGTTTTATCCAACCATTTTGCAAGCTGCGACAATTGTTCGATCTGTATCAGGTTCCCCTGTCTGCTGCGTTGGGAATGCAGCTTCTTTTTTATTCCCTCCAGGACTGTTTTCACCGAAGACGCTTGTGTTGGGTCCGCAAAGCCGTTTCTTTGGTGCCACATTGCGATGTCCGTTAGACTTTTCTTCAGCGTTGGAAAGCTCTGCGTTTCAGCATGGTCGAGCAGATATTCGACGATGGCGCTGGTTGTCATCGGCGTTTGTTTTCTTGCATCCTGCGTAAGAACGCAACCTGCTTTAGGGCGGCTGAAGGACGTGTCTATTGACCGAGAGTTGGCGTAATAAGATAAGTAAATCATGATTATATGGAGTCTATGAGCGGTTGATTGGTGTGGCGGGACGAATAATGGCGAACGCCCGCACTATTTAGGCCCAGGCAGGCGCCGTATAGAAGCTTTAGTAACCTATATTGTCCAGGGCGTTTAGAAGTTGGCCGGGATATAAAGTAATAAAATATTTGGTTTTTATTGATGATTTAAATAACACGTTTTGGAGTTAGGATTTGGATGCTTGAGAAAGCCCAATATTTAGATCAAAACTTGGCGCCAGACTGTATTTTTTTATCGTTTCTATGATGCGCTCAGGGCGCCCCCAGTCAACCCAATCAAGATTGGCCATGCGTACGGATAAACAATCGGAGACGGCGCATCTTAAAAAGCTTCGATACATGTCGCTTTTGGTGAGATGATAATAAGCATGGGAAATGGCGGTTGTTATATAATCGCTGCCTTCTTTATATCTACTGAAGTGACTAACGACTTTGTGAACATGTTCAGAACGTTCAAACAGACCGGGCAGGTATTTCGAACATAATCGCCACAATGTCTTGGCTTTGCAGGCAATGATGGATGTATTCCAGAGCGCATTGCGCCGGTATAGCCGATGCACCAGCGAAGACGTTGGACGAGTGTGAATGGCGAGCACCTGAGACAGTTCATGCATATCGCCATCCATAAGCGAGTTATAATCAGATGGACCGGATGTTTCAAGCCAGCCATAATCCGGGTTGCCCCAAGTGGCTTCTGCGCCAAATAAAATCACCTTGTCCTCATATTTCTCAGTTAAATCCAGTGTGCGTCTGGCAAGCAAAGAGAAGGTGTTTTCCTGGTGGATGTAATGATCAGAAGGAAGGATGATAATGGATGCATTTTCATCCTGCGCCAGAATATGCGCTAATGACATCATGACAGAAGGGGCGGTGCCGCAGTTTACCGGCTGATATAAAGTGCTTCCCGGGGAGTCCCCTTCAAGATATTCATCAAAGTATTTTTTATGGCTGACCAATGCGGTGGTGATAATATTTTTCCTGAAAACAAGCCGTTCCGCTCTTTCCCATGTCTGATCCAATAATGTTTTATTTCCGTTGAAACAGCAAAATTGTTCTGGCCGCTCATGTCCAAACCAGTGAAGGGTGTTTTGCTTCATGAATTTGCCATCGCCGCCCGCTAAAACAATCGCCCAGTGATTATTTCTTTTAGGATGAGCTCTCGTTGTATCTGAATCATTCATGATTTTTTCTGGATTATAAATACGCATATCCAGTCTCCTTGTTAAGTTTTTATTCTGGATGCAGGCGAAAAGCCCCCTCTTTTTTGACGCATATTATTACCAAATCAATAAAAGCGGTATCAGGATATTGGACGTGATGGCATGGGGTATTCCCCCATAAACTATTGAAAATAGGTAATGCATTTATATTATTTGCAAATTGCGATTTTGTTGCCTAAGAGTATTAATTGTACAGGATGTTAATGAGGCGGGGACGCAATGAATTTCCGGCTGAGTACTCTTTTATCTATAACGCTGGCCGGTGTGGTTATCGCTACGATAGGAGTGGTGAATTGTATTGTTGACTATGAATCTTCACAAAGCCTCAGGCGGGAGCTATACGGTAAAATTTCCAGAGCCTCATTCCAAATGGCGGACAGGCTGGATAGAGGCATGTATGAGCATCTGCGGGATATGATTAATATCTCAGCATTGCCAACAGTGCGTAATCTATACGGATCAGGATACGCCGAACAAATCAATATTCTGGAAACGTTAAAGAGGACGCACGAGTATTATATTTGGATAGGGCTGACAGATAGAAACGGTAGAGTGTTGCGCGCCACAGGGACGCTGTTGAAAGGTGCGGACGTTTCAGAGCAAGCCTGGTGGAAGCAGGGCTTACAAGGCCCTTATGCGAGTGATATAAACAATACAGAAAGCGCCGAGTTCAACGGTTCAAGTCAGAGTAATTCCCCAATGCATCGCTACATCAGTCTGGCGGCTCCAATTCGGGATGCGGAAGGCGCTTCCATTGGTGTGATGGGCGCCTTCATAAGTTGGAGCTGGGTTAATTCACTCGCCGAGAGCGTGTTACAGCACCACAGCCAACAGCTGGAGCTGCTGGTGCTTGCCAGAGACGGCGCAGTGCTGATGGGGCCTGCTGCGCTTATGAGCACGAGGCTGACGATACCTGACTCACTGAAAGAGCACAAAAATGCATTGATAGTTTTACCGGACGGGAAGCAATACCTGGTGGGCTACAGTGAAACCAAAGGATTTCTTGATTATCCCGGTAACGGCTGGGTGGTGATCGCCAGACAGGAATCCGTCGCGGCGTTGAGGCCGCTACATATTCTCAGCGGAGCAATTTGGCGCTGGGGAATTGTGGTGTCTGTTTTCTTTGCTGTTTTTGGTTGGTTTATCTCAGAGTTAATTTCAAGGCCATTGAAGAAGCTGGCGATTTTCGCCAATGCCCTCAGGCTGGGGAGCGCTGAGTCGGCCTATGGCGTGACAATCACCGGTCCCAGGGAAGTTCAACTGGTGGCCGCCGCAATAGAGGATCTGGTGGAGCGAATAAGAATCAGGGAAGTGGCGCTTGAAAGACAGTTCAGTGAAATTGACTTGCTTTATGAAGGTTCGCCAATTGGCATCGCCATGGTCAACCAAGATCTGAGTTGCGTGCGAATGAACAGCAAGCTGGCGCAATGGTGCGGTCTTGCAAAGAAGGAAATTATCGGGCGAAAGCTCAGTGAGCTTAAGTCTGGTCTGGTGGCGGGCTATGAAGATACATTAAAACAGACCATCGCCAGCGGTGCGCCGGCTTATAATGTCGAAGCGTCACTCTGCAAAGCCTATGACAAGAGCGCCATGCGAAGTTTTGTCGCAACCTGTTTGCCCTTACGCAGCAGAGGTGATCACGCCTCAGCTGGCGCAGCGCTGCTTATTTCCGAAATGACGGCGCAAAGAGAAGCGGAATATCTCGCCACTCATGACATGCTGACCGGCCTGGCGAACAGGCGCTTTTTGACGGCGTTCCTGTTCCAGGAGTTTGCGTTGGCGCATCGCAACAGTAAAAAGGTGGCGCTGTTATATCTGGATCTGGACCAATTCAAAAACGTCAATGACACCCACGGACACAGGGTAGGCGACGCGCTGCTGAAGGAAGTCGCCCTCCGGCTAAAAGGCGTCGTGCGCGAGTCTGATCTGGTAGCCCGTATAGGCGGTGATGAATTCGCCGTGATCGCGCTCGACCATAACAACCGCAATGATTCCGCGCGCCTGGCCAAGACCATTATCGTCACTTTGTCCAAACCTTACGCTCTCGAAAATGTGCTAGTGAAAACATCGCCCAGCATCGGAATAGCGGTGTATCCAGATAACGCCACTGAGGCGAACGACTTAATTTGTTGTGCGGATGAAGCCATGTATGAGGCGAAAAAGAATGGGCCGGGTCAGTTCCGCTACTACGCAGACCGTTATCAACGACAAAATGGTTGAGCCAGACGGCGGCCGTTACAGGCCGCCTACCAGGAAAGCCCATTGCCGTTGTGGCGCGCGTCTGCGTCTCTCAGTGAGCAGCCTAGCTATCCAAAAGATGATTGGCGGTAAACGTCAGGCCTTTAGCGTTGACTCTTTTAACGCCATACACATTTTTCGCGACTTCAATGGCCAGTGCTTTCTCCGCGCCGCCGCCAAGGTCGCCATTCAGCGTCACGACGCCATTATGGGTCAACACGCTGATTTTCGAGCCCGACACACTACTGGAATACAGTAGCACCACTTTTACCTTGGCGGTGATCCAGATGTCGGAAAGATAATGGCCAAGTTCATCCGTGTATCTTTTGATATTCACGACTTCATCCGAATGCTTGGATAGCCCGGCTTTTCCGGGTGTAATTACCAGCGCGTTTTCAACGCTGATAACGCCATGAGTGTGAATGGCCACGGATCTGGCGAATTTTTTGGCGGCTTTGTCCTCTGCGGTTCCTGTCAGCGTCACTTTGCCAGCGGTAGTATTTACCTCTGCGGCAATACTGTCAGCGTAGCGACAGGACAACAACTTTGTCTTTACCGCCGCGCTGATCGTGACATCATCAATAATATCCCCATAGCTGCGGTCTTCCATGGGAGAGGAGGGAACCGCGTCCTCGACGACAACAATCTGGTCCTCTACTGAGCGGATACCCTTTACCCCCAGAGCAATTTGCTTCGCTAACTCTTTGCTGACACCTTGATCCACCTTGCCGCTCAACAGTGCGCACCCTTCGTGAACTGAAACCTTCAGGTCAAGTGCGCGCAGATAGGGACTTAAGGCGAACGTTGTCCAGATTTGAGTTTCCTGGCGTGTTTCACTGATCCGGTCAGAGATTGCGCTCACGCTTTTGGATTTTACCTCTGGAGCGCGTTGCTCAACTAATTTGTTCATATAGCCTCCTGAGCATACAGCACTGCAATGAATGATGCGGTGCGTAAGATGGGACTATAAAAGTAGCAGGCACATTCAGTCGGTACGGCAGCCCACGTAGCAAGTCGGGTGTTTTCGCAGCCTTCTGTATGCCTCCGTACAGACCGAAGGGTGATGTAGAAACAACAATGGAGGTGGGCGCTAAGCGGACTCTTTGCGCTATGACGTAGCTGGTCAGCACCCAGTAAGCAATACCGGTGCTGAGAAAGTCCAAACCTTTACTATTCACTATGCGTACACAGGAGAGTCGCTATGTTAATTCTATCTTGCATACTAATTGGAATCGTCCTGGGCTTCGGCGCAGGCAAGTTAGCGCACAGCGCTAATCAGGGTATTTTGACGGATATGGGAGTCGGCGCAATCGGCGCGGCTATCGGAGGCGGAGCCTATTCCACCTTTACGATTACCGGCGCAGCCTTGTACACCACTTATAGCCTTCTGGCGGCGGCGACTGGAGCGGTTATTTTGCTACTGGTCTGCCATGGTGTTTACTACGCGATCACCCATAGCTCAGACCAAACCAATCCCCCTAAAGCTCACTGACCAAAGAAAAAGCGGATGTTTCATCCGCTTTTGTCTTCATGTTTTGTCTTCATGCCGGCGGGTGACGCAGACGTTTCAGTGCGTCGCTCCGTCGGTCTTATCGGTCCTGGTTCGATCTGCGAAGTAATCGGTATCAACGCTGGCGTTGGGGGTCATACCTTTCAGGTATTTTAAAAGGTCGCTGTCAGTGGAAAGCACCAGCGTAGAGTTTTCCGCTATTATCGAACGGTAAGCCTGCATGGTGCGGGTAAACTCATAAAAATCCACCGCATCTTTACTTTGGTTGTAAGCACTGGAGTAGATGTCGGTGGCCTTGGCGTCGGCGAGGCCCCGAATTTCTTCAACCTGTCGATAGGCTTCCGATTGAATTTTATTAAGGTCGCGCTCCCGGTTGCCGCGGATGCGGGCCGCCTCGCCATTGCCTTCGGAGAGAAAGCGCTCTGCGATCTGTCGTCGTTCGCTGATCATGCGATCATAGATTTTGGGGCGGACACTTTCGTTGTAATTGATGCGTTTAAAGCGAATGTCCAGCAGCTCAATACCGAACACACGGACCTTTTCCGCGCCTGCCCGGAAGATTTCCGCCTCCACCAGCTTTCGCCCTTTCTGGATCGGCGCCAAGGCTCCCATATTCAGCTCCTGGCTCGATCCTGTGAGCAGTGTATCGCGCAGTGGCGTACGGTCCTTTGTGGTGCGGATAATTTCGATAAGTTCATGCTTGGCGACGGCGTTACGAGTCTCACTTCCCAGTATGTCGTCGAGACGGGATTGGGCGCTGCGCTCATCCCTCAGTCGCAAGAAGTACTGCAGGGGATCGGTAATCCGCCAGCGGGCGTAAAGGTCTACAGAGATATAGAGCTTATCTTTGGTGGGCATGTCTGAGGGGCTTCCGTTCCATTCCAGCACCCGCTTATCGATAGGATTGACCTCCTGAATAAAAGGCGCTTTGATTTTCAGTCCTGCTTCAGTAATCGGCGCTCCCACCGGTTTGCCGAATTGTGTGATGATCACTTGCTCGATTTCACTCACAGTGTATAGCGAGTTGAGCAGAGCGCTTCCCCCAATCGCCAATAGCGTCAGGGTGGCGAGATAGGATTTACCTTTCATGGCTGGATACCGGTAACGGATTGTTGAGATTCAGGAAGGGAAGGACGCCTCCGCTCTCCCCATCGATAATGATCTTGCTGTGAACGCCGGGCATCACCTCCTGCAGAGTTTCCAAATAAATACGTCGTCGGGTGACTTCGGGCGCTTTGCTGTACTCCTTGAATAAGGCGTTGAAGCGGGCGACATCGCCTTCAGCCTCATTAATGCGTTTAAGCCTGTAGCCGTCGGCTTCACGAATGCGCTGGTCTTTTTGACCCTGCGCCAGAGGGATGACTCTGTTGTATTCCCGACGGGCTTCGTTGATCAGTTTTTCTTTTTCCTGTTGCGCCTGATTAACTTCATTGAAGGATTGCTGAACAGGTTGCGGCGGGTTGATATTTTTCAGTTGGACTTGGTCGATACTAAGGCCCATGACGTATTGAGTCGCCAGCTCCTGCATCTTGATAAGGGCCTGGCTTTCAATTTCCTGGCGCCCAATAGTAATGACCTCATCCACGGTGCGATCTCCCACCACTTCACGCATGACGGACTCGGAAACATAACGCAGGGTTTCACTGGGTTCGCGAACCTCAAACAAAAACTTTACAGGATCGGAAATCCTATACTGAATCACCCATTCGACCAGGGCGGCGTTGAGGTCGCCAGTGACCATTTGAGTCTCTCGTTTTGTGTCTCGCAGGCGGGGGCTTTGGTTCGGATCGGTGGCGCCCGGCGTGGTAAATCCGAATTCCTGCTTTAACTGTCGTTTCACGGGCACAATGGTGGCGATATCCGCTTGAAATGGAAGTTTAAAATGCAGCCCGGGAGGGACTTCTTTGAGGTATTTTCCAAAACGCTGGACAATGGCGACGGAGTCGCTGGGAACGGTGTAGTAAGCTGTCCAGACGCCAACTATCGCTAGAAGCAGCAATATGGGGATGAGATAACCGCCCAGTCCGCCTTTCGGCATCATGTCGCCGATGAGGCGTTTGGTTTGAAGGAATTGTTTTTCCACGTCTCTGCTGAGTCCCTTGGGTTGAGCCCACGGGTCCGGCTCATCGTTCGCGTATGGCTTGGTCATGAGAATGCGCCTTCTTCAGGTTGGCAAGGCTGTTAACGCAAGACTAAATAAAAAGTGACGCTGGGGTCAGTGCGTTACCGTACATAGCCATTCAGACTTGTTGGGTGAGAGGCGAAATAAATGCGGGGGCAGCACACCAGGAAAATATGTTGTGTCCCAGTGTGCTTAAAAAAGGCGTTTAAGAAGCCTTTGGCGACAGCCATCAGATGCTCATATCGCCCTCAATGATGCGGACTTTATAGCGAGACTGTAACCAGCCTAACTGATTAACCGTCCTTCTCTCCATCAACTGGCCTCGATCCAGCAACCATACTGGATCTTGCGTCTTCTGAGCCGTGATGAGTCAGCGTTGCTTGTCCGCATCTTTGGCGGGTTTCTTTTCCTGCGGGTGCGCCGGTTGCTGAGGTTGTTGCGGCTGCACTTCGGGTTGATGGGGTTGATCCTTTTTCGGCTGTTGTGATTGGGGATTCATATTGTTACCTATACGGACATAGTCCTGTGGGCTTGTATGGAGCCACGCCAAATCCTTGGGTTTGGGCGGCGACCTTGAGCGCAATAACTACAGGCTCTTGCTCCATGCTGGCAGATACCAGTCTGCGTATCGGTTTGCTAGCGAACATTTGGGCGTTATTAAAAAAGAAGAGGGGGGGCGCAGTGAGGGCGAGGCGGAAACAGGCTGGCGAATGTCAGGTAGACTTCGCCGCCTGAAAGGACACCATGCGCTGCAAGTTTTCATCCCAAAGACTCGCTTTGAAACACTCCGCGATGTCTTTCGGAGCAAGTGAAGTCGTCACCGGCGATTGGAGTTCTGGAATGGCTGCCATGGCCTCAGGCAGGCGGTAGAAAGGAATTCTAACGTTAAGATGATGAATGTGATGATAACCAATGTTGCCGGTGAACCACTGCATCGCTTTATTGAGTTTCATATAGCTGGAAGACTCAATGGCGGCCCGATAAAAAGACCATGCCTCGGGTGAAATGATATGCATGCGTTTGAAGCTGTGCTGGGCGAAGAAAAGATAGGAGCCTAGCGCGCAGGCCACCGCCATTGGGAGTATGACCACGAAAAAAGCGACGTTGAAGCTGGCGAACCAACACAGAGCGGCAATCAGAGCGGTATGGACTGATATCGAAAGCAATGAATCCCAGTGCTGCATTGGGCGCCGAAGAAACGGCAGCAAACAGATACTGAAAGCGAATACAGTGAGGTAACCCGCCATTATTGACAATGGATGTCGTTCGATGCGGTATTTCAGACGCTCCAGTTTTGATGCGTTTCGCCACATTTCCGTCGTCATAAGCGGAAATGCCCCTACGCTTGAGGCATTTATCATGCCCACATGACCGTGATGGTAGTTGTGACTTTTTTTCCAGGAGCGGGTGGGGGTAAGAGCGAGAATGCCGTAGACATGGAAGATGAGCCAGGCAAGACGGGAATTCTGTAGTATGGCGCCGTGCATATAATCGTGGTACGTGATGAAGGTCCTGACCATCAGCAATGCTCCCAGCAGCGACAAGATCCCTTGCAACGGCCACCAGGGCGCCAGACCTGCGCAGGTCAACACCACGAACAACAAGATAAAGGTCGTACTGACATGCTTCCAACTTGTCGAGCGGATTTCCCGAGCGAAGGGCTGCGTGGCGATCAGCAGCTCCTTTCCTATCCTTATGTCTGCGCTGTGCTCCGGTAGCGCTGAGTCATCTTGGCGTAAATCTGACTGCACTTGAAAAGACATGTCGCTCTCCTGTGTGCTCCAGGTTTGGCTAACCCTATGACTGCGCGTTGAATTGGCTTGCTCCAGGCGCGCTTCAGAGCGAGGCGGTATGAAAGTCGAACACTGTCGTTCAACGCTATGCAGATGGCTAAAATTATACTCAAATAATCACCATGGTCGACTCACTGAGATCAATTTCGCCTTGCGCTATCAGACCCCAGATACCGCTGGAATAGCCATAAGCATATTATGCTGAAACAGATCTGGCGTTTGGATACATATCAGCAGGCTAGCAATTCAGGCGACGCCTAAATCAACTGCATTATCAAGAGGGGCATGGGTGAGTAGACGATCAGTTTCCTTTTTTACCACGGCGTAACATTCACAGCATTGTTTCTCAAGCTCCGTCCGATTGAGAACGGTGATATGGCCGCGGTGATATTCAATAATGCCCTGCTTTTGCAGCTTACCGGCGGCCTCCGTCACACCTTCGCGACGCACGCCAAGCATATTGGCGATAAGCTCCTGAGTCATGGTCAGTTTGTTGTCTGATAAACGGTCCAGAGACAGCAGCAACCAGCGGCACAGCTGCTGATCTATCGAATGATGGCGGTTACAGACGGCGGTCTGCGCCATTTGCGTAATAAGCGCTTGCGTATAGCGCAGCATCAGTTGCAATAGTTCGCTGTGACGATTGAATTCTTCCATTATCCTTGGGCCCGGCATGCGATAGGCGGAGCCGGCGCTTTGTACGATTGCGCGGCTGGGCGTGCTTTCGCCGCCCATGAAGACGGCGATGCCGATAAGCCCTTCATTGCCTACCACTGAGATCTCCGCTGACGCGCCGTTCTCCATGACGTAGAGCAGCGAGACAATGGAGTCGGTTGGGAAATAGATGTGACGCATGGCGGCGCCGGATTCATAGAGCACCGCGCCGAGCGGCAGATCAATCAATTCAAGATGGGGGCGAAGTCGGTTAAGAACGTGTGAGGGCAGGGCGGCTAAGAGGTGGTTCTGTTGTAGTCTGGGAGACATATACTCATCCATTTTCATCCATTGGCGTTGACCGGAATAAGTGGCGGTGAATACCGATTCTTATATTATACGCTTCGTTGCTTATTATTATGCGAAAGCCTTTGAGGTTATGGTCTGGGTCGTGGCGAATGCCTTTTCATTAAAAGTGAGCCTTAATGCTAAGCCATTAATGCTCCATGGATAATCAGGCGAACTCTGAAAGTCCTATCGGGCGCGGCCCCATAGAGACAGGCCCTGTTTTCTTTGCGTCAGAGCTGGAACGTCTCCAATATTTATTTCGATGCTGGCTTAAGGCGGCGTTAGAGGAGGGGAGCTTTAGACCCCTCCTTGCTGACGTGATATCAAAACGTTAAATCAAGCGTTGATTAAGACTTGCACTTCTCTAAAAAGCCTTTAACCTGCTCGTTAGCTTCGTCGCGGGTAATTGCATAGCGTTCCTGCACCAGTCCCGCCAATTTCTGCTCGTTCCCTTCCGACTTCAATATCTCGTCTTCAGTCAACTTGCCCCAGGCGACTTTTGCGGCTCCGACGTGTTGGTTCCACTTTCCTTTTATGACGTCAATACTGGCGGATTGCGTCTGTTGTTGCGGCGTCATCGGTCTCGCGTGCTGGGGTTGTTGTTGTGTTCCAGGCTCATGTTTTTGAGATTGTGCCTGGGGCGATGATTGACCCCCTTGCGGAGGTGTTTTCCTGGCATCATCCCTGGCGGCGCCTTTATTGGTATTTTGATCGCTTGCCTTGTTCATATGAATCTCCATTTATTCCGGCGAATTGCCGGTGTGACAGCCATAATAGAGATTGCTCCAACCCGGAGTCGGTGCGTTAGCGCACCAAAGGCCTTTATTCCAGTACGCGGAGTTCTCCGCCGCCAGAGTCTGGTAGCAACTACAGGCGGCGGCTTCCAGTTTGTGACGGTCCAGTATGTATATTTCACCGCGTGTATAACGAATCAACTCACTACATTGCAACGCTTTGGCGGCGATGCTGATGCTGCTTCGACGCACGCCCAGCATCAGCGCCAGAAACTCATGAGTGAGGTGAAAATGGTTTTCCTGGGTATGGTCAAGCGCGATCAGAAGCCAGCGCGCCAAACGGGCTTCCACTTTATGGAAGTGAACGCAGGCGGCCTCCTGAGACAACTGTATGATCAGCATGTACAGATAATGGTTCAGCGTGCGTCTCAGGCAGGGGCTGTCCTGCAATATTCTGCGAAACTTGCTGGCGCGCAAGCGCAATCCGACGCCAGCGCTACAGACAATAGCCTGCGTTGGCGCAGTGGCGATCCCTAACGCCAGCGTCGCGCCAAACATGCCTTCGTTACCTATCAACCCTATGATCAGAGACTTTTGCTCTTTTACTCTGGCCATCAGGGAAACCAAACCGGTAAAGGGAAAGTATACGTAACGGTAATTCAGGCCTGGGTCGCAAAGTTCGGCGCCTAAGTTGAACTTGGTAAGTTCGCCTTGCTCGATTATCTTATTGCGCTCTCTGCCAGGCAGATGCTGTAGCAAGTGATTGTGAGCGTTGGCTGTTGCTGTGGACATGGGAGGATCCTCAGTTTACGAGCAAGGGCCATAGAGGGTAATGGATAGGCTCCGGCAGCCTTGTCATCAGTCTGAAGATAAGCGGCGCGAGTTGTCTGTACGGTGCGGAACAGAGTCTGGTTTTGTTTTACGCCAGTGCGACGCATACCTTCTGCTCAATAGGGAATACGGCTGGGCCAAACTGGTTGTAGATCGCCACATCGGCTGCGTCCCTGCCATAGCCAATCGCGACGTAGCCGCCTCGTTTAGACATCTGGGTTGCGTCGAAGGTATACCAGCGCCCGGCGACGAAGGCTTCAAACCAGGCGTGCAACTCCATAGGGCGCAGTGCGTGCAAATATCCCACCACCATACGGGCGGGAATGCTCAGGCTGCGACAAAGGGCGACGCCCAGGTGAGCAAGATCCCTGCATACGCCTACCTGCTTTTGATTCACTTCGATCGCTGACAGCGGCGTTAAGCTGCTTCCCGGTTGGAATTTAATGGTTTTACGTAGCCAGTTTTCAATTTCCGCCACCTGATCGTAGCCGGGCGGCTGATTCAAGGTGATTTCCCGCGCCATGTCATTAAAACAGTCGGACTCGCAGTAGCGGCTGGGCAACAGGTATTTCAGGACGCTGTCAGGCAGGTGCTGGACGTCTATAAAGGCGCCGCCAGGCTCCTCGTCAACATGATCGGAAGTCATGATTCTGGCGGAAGTTTGAATTTTAAACGTCCCGGGCGGCGCCACCAGTCTCTGGCAAAGATTGCCGTAGTCGTCCGTAAATTCGAAAACCGGAACGCTTGGGAAGAGTAAATACTCTTCGAAGGCGATCCACTGTTGCGCGCCGCTTCGTGGTCGCAACATCAAGATAAACGGCGTGGGGACTTCGATGGCGAATAGGAATTCACAGCTTGTTATTAACCACATTGGCGAGGTCTCCTGGAAGGAGGTTTAGGTGATGTCCGTTACCCAGACATTTACGTCCATGGAGGAGCCGGGAACGCCAAAAAAATCGCCCGCGATGGGGGGAATCGATTCTGGCAATCTGGCGACAGCGACTGCGATGTGCTCAGCTCCGACAATGGTTCCTCTAGTGGGGTCAAAGCCTTTCCAACCAGCTCCGGGAATGAACACCTCCGCCCAGGCATGCGTGGAGCCCGCGTGCATCGGCATACCGTTGACATAGATATATCCGCTGACGAATCTGGCGGCGAAGCCCAGCCGTCGGGCGCAAGCCATAAAAAGGTTGGCGGAGTCCCGACAGGATCCTGAGCCAAGAAATAGAGTGCGTTCCGCGCTCTGAACGCCTTCCTCCTCGCGTTTGCGGTAGGCGATAGTCTGGAAGATGTGGTGGTTTAATCGAAGTAGAAGACTGATGGTCTGAACTTTTTCGCCATACCGCCACAGCTTGCTGATCCAGTCAGATAAACCGTTGTTATCAGCGCCGCACATGTCATTGATGTAGGGCGCGAGCACGGCTCTGTCTTCATCCAAATAGTTGAATGGATAGTCGACGGCGTAGTCCGCCACCAGAAAATCAAGGGGAGCGAGATCGTATTTCTGTATGAAGACTTCGCTGAATATCCTCAGCTGTCTCGCTTTGTCGATAAAACTGGCGATGGAAACGGAATTTCCTTCCACATCACGATGCCAGCGCAGAGTCGCCGGAGGGGAGATATCCAACCTTGAGGACTCGATCCGCAATTCATGGCCTTCCCTGGGGCGCAGCCGCAGCGTATGCGGGTAAAGCTGTACCAAGCCGAAGAAGGAATAGGTTGTCTCATGCCCGATCTTGTATCGCTTCATACCGAAATGCGCCATCCTGTGGGGTGAGGTGGGACCGTCAGAATCAGGCGCCGGTCGTCGTTGCGGACGAAGGGCGGTGAAATCGCAGTATATTAATCTGGCTGACAAATAGCATCCATCCATTTGCCTGCGCCGACAGGACATGCACTTGTCAGGCCCCGTCTCTTGCAGTCTCTTACGCTACGGGTCAGTGCGGTAGCGCACCGACTACCGTCAGTCTCGATTGTATGCTCATCACTCCAATGTGAAACAGGTAACAGGAGGTGCAATCATGGACAAAAATAATGTTGAGACCGAAGACGCTTCGCCAATGGCGGCCGTGAACTCAGAAAGCTCGAAAAAAGAAACCAACACCTTCCTTAGAGACAGTTGGATAACCATGAAGGTTAAGTCCTCGTTGTTTTGCGCCAAGAAGGCGCCAGGGCTCAGCATCGGAGTGTGCACTAAAGACAGCGTAGTGACGTTAACCGGCCATCTGCACACCGCCGACGAACAAATAGCGGCTGTGAGCGCCGCCAAAGCCGTGCGCGGAGTAAAAAAACTAGAGACGAAAGACCTGACTTTTGATCCCGATGTCGTCATGAGACATTAGCTGGAATAGCTTCAATTTGATCTGCCGCATCTTCTTGAAAAAGAGAAGGTAGCCTCCAACAGACCCGGGGCGATTCAGCTACCTGTATGATTCAAGTTGTTGAGCTGGCGAAGGTTGCTTCAACTCACCTTAAACTGTTTGGCCTGTTGGATAAGGATTTCACTTACTTGGCGAATGCTTTCGCAAGACGATCTAACCTGATTTATAGACTCTGAGTTTTCCTCTGCAATCACTGCGATGTTGCTAACGTTTTTGTTTATTTCTTCTGAAACCAGACTTTGTTGTTCTGAAGCCGTGGCGATTTGGTTATTAACATCGTTGATTTCTGTAATGGACGTTATGACCTTGTCCAGCGCATGCTCCACACTTTGAGTCTGTTCTTGTGCGCCACGCGCCTTATGGAGACTTTTTTCCATTGCAGACACGGCTGAGGAAGCGCCAGTTTGCAGTTTTCCTATCATCTCATTAATTTCCTGAGTGGAATGTTGGGTCTTACTGGCCAAGGCTCTCACTTCATCCGCAACAACCGCGAAGCCCCTTCCAAGCTCTCCCGCCCGCGCTGCTTCTATTGCCGCGTTCAACGCCAGCAGGTTGGTCTGTTCGGCAATACTTTCTATGACCGTCAAAACACTGCCGATGTTGACCGTCTCGGCTCTAAGCGACTCTATCGATAATGTTGTCTGGTTCATTTCAGCGGCAAGTTCATCCACCGTCACCAATGTGTTTTTCATGATAAGCCGGCCTTGATCAGAGTCATTGTCCGCATCAGCAGCGCATTGCGCAGCCCTATTTGCATTTTGAGCAATTTCCTGCGCGGAAGCCGACATTTGGTTCATGGCGCTGGCGACCTGATCCGTTTCCTTCTGTTGATTCTGGGCGTTGTCAACGCTCTTCATTGCTGCGTTGGATAACTCATCGACAGAGAGGGTTAGTAAATCTATAGATGACGTTACATTGCTGACTAGATTTCGAATTTTATCAACGAACGTATTGAATTGTACGGAAAGAGCGGCAAGCTCATCCCGACCGTCAGTTTGCAAATAGACCGTTAAGTCTCCGTCGCCAGAGGCGATATCGCCCATCCGTTCTAAAGTTCTATTCAGTGGGCTTGTAACGCTATTGGCGACTATCATGAGGATAAGAAGTAAAAGGACAATGATAATGCTCACCGTCACAAGCATTTCAATCATTTGCTGGGATAAAACAGCTTCGACATCATCAACGTAAACCCCTGATCCTACTACCCATCCCCAGGGCTCAAAACCTTTCACATAGCTGACCTTGGCCACAGGATCTTTATGTCCGGGTTTTGGCCAATAATAAGGCACAAATCCAGCCTTATTTTGTTTCACCACGGAAACAAACTCTCGAAATAGATAAACTCCATTCGGGTCTTTTAAGTCATATAACCTTTTTCCATTTAGCTCAGGCTTTATGGGGTGCATGAGCACGGTATGATTCAGGTCGTTAATCCAAATGTACTCCGCGCCGGCATAACGTATGCTCTCAATTGTGCGCAGCGCCTGCTCGCGTGCTTTAGCGTCTTCCAGCGTTCCATCTGTCGCTTTCTTCTGATACGTGGCGATAATACTGATCGCTGCGTCGACCGCATTTCTAGCGCTTTCTTTTTTGCCATCCATGAGGTTCTTGCTGGCGTTAAAGTACGCCATTGCGACGACGGCGAGGAGGCCAATAACGAAAAGGAACAGAATTAGATAGAAGCGATGCCGAATAGTAATTTGGCGCAAGTAGCTCAACATTAAGACCCCCTTGGTAATGCGTAAGGGTTACAAGGTCAATGGTTGGGCGGGGTTAGCATCTCTGCGAGTTTTAATAACTCTGCAGTCGTGATGCATATAACCGCCTCACGAGCACCACACTGATCGCCGATCTTTTGCCAAGGCTTCATCGATTAGATTCGTATCAGCCACTATCACTTCCCTGCCTATTGTCCACAGCGCCAAAACCCTAGAATGCTGCGATAGGCCTCCAGTTTGGTGACGCCAATCACACAAAGACTATAGAAATCCTTGAGAATTGGGCTGTATATTTTTTAACCTTATTGGGCGGCAAGGATGCTGACCTGGATCAAATCTACAGCCGTAAACTGACTGAATCTTGGAGAGGAGCGTTTTAATAAAATACGGATTTACTGTCTTATCATATGCTTACATCATTACCCTTGTTCCGTTTCTCTGAGGTTATTGCGTCTAACTTTTCCTGACAAGGATTTTGACATTTTCCGCTTGGAAACCAATATAGGAACCTGGGGTAATTGAAGCATCACAATAAGAACTAAGTGGACCAGAAGTATCAACGATTAGTCCAGTGGTTTCATCACAATCAATCTTGACGACTTTAACGGTAATCCAACATATCCCTCCATGGGATGTTAAGGTCACCATGTCACCCAGTTCAGGTGGGCTCTTTGTATCAAGGGGCGACTTTCCATATACGCTGATCAGCCCGTCATTAGTATCCCATTTCATCTAATATTTTGATCTGCCTTACATTCAATATTGCTATTGCGAGTAATCTTGATTTCACGTTTGACAATGACTTCATGGTGCATTTCATTATCGTAGATAAATCGTCTTTTGCAGACACGAAAATGTGATAGTTTGCAAATTGAGTCGCGTTCTTAACAACGCTCGTTAAGTGCAACGAAATCCAAGATTTTTTACATTACTTGGCGTTCCTGGATGATCAGAGTAGGGTTATAGGGGGAACAAAACAAAAAGGAAAAGAGGTAACTGGATATGAAGGGCGAGTTAATAATTACTTTAATCATTGCAACGCTCCTACAGGGCTGCTCCGATTCCATGCACTGGGATGCGACTCCGCAAAATCGCCCCTATTCAAGCAACGGAGAGAGAATATATTTTACCGGGAAGGGCAGTGATGGTTCCCCAATACCTATTATTGGAGGCCATCATCACATGGGCATGCATGGCGGCGGCTGCGCGACTTGCCACGGGGAAAACAGGGAGGGGGGCATCCGTATGTGGCCTTGGTTTTGGGTGATCGCCCCACCCCTGACTGTTGACTCGCTAAAAGGAGAAACTCATGAGGATGGCTGGATGGAAGATGAACATGATCACGTAGCCTATGATCTAGATTCTCTTAGTCACGCTATTACCCATGGAGAAGCTCCTGACGGAAGCACGCTGAATGATTTAATGCCGCGATGGCGGATGTCTGATCAGGATCTAAGTGATCTGACTGACTACCTTTTACTCGATACAGCCAGTGCCCCTCATGAATAAACGGAGAAAAACGTTTCTTTTGGCTCTTTCATCACCAGACCGAATCTAAAGGTGGACAACATTGGCGACGCCGAATAGGGTTGCAGCCATGAAATCAGACCCTCAACCCCATATATTGCTTGTAACCGCTATTCCAGCCAGTGAGTTGGAGTCATGTGATTTTTCCTTCGAAATAACGCATGAAATTGTTTTCCCATACCATGACGCAGAGAGCACTCGTCCTATTTGCAGGCGGCGCAAAGAGTATGGTTTTGATCCTGCCAGCGCTGTCGAGGAATCCTCAGGAAGAACCGCATTATTCGCCGCTCGCGTAGAGAAACGGCTAGTGGGATTCGCATTGATCATTGAGAGTTGGAATGGCATGGCGGAAATTGCGGAGATAGCCGTCGACCGTAACGCACGCGGCCAAGGTGTGGGAATGTCTCTTCTTAGCGCAGCAGAAGATTGGGCGCGCCAGCAGGGCTTCCGTTTCATACGCCTCGAAACACAATCGACCAATCCGGCGGCGTGTAAGCTGTATGCTCGTGCAGGATACAGCCTCGAAGGGTTCGATCGGATGCTTTATGCGAACAGCGAAAACGAGGGTGAAACCGCCTTGTTTTGGTATCGCAGTCTGGGGGAGGGCGCTCAGATTTTGTATTGATTAGCCAGGTCACAAATCGCACTCGACAATTCGCAGGCGTGCTTTCTTGAACCATTGTTTTCGTGCGTCTGTTCGATAAAAGGCATTGGCTGTCATATCTAACACATCGGGTTCAGGAATTTTCTTTGTACTGAATTCCAGCCTGCCAGGATCTGCGATAAAAGCATCGAGTTTGGTCGAGCCGTAATCGCCATGCCGGTATATTCCGATATCTGCATCACTAGTAAAGGTGACGCCAGATAATTCCAGCTTCTTCTTTACTTTATTGATCGCAAACAGCATTTCAAAGTCGATGGCGCGCTTGAGCATATAGATAAGATCATCAGTTAACGGAGATTCTGTTAACTCATCATGATTCGCTGAGATACCTACTGACTGTCGCCCTCGCAGGTCCACTCCAAATGACTTAGGCACATTTCAACATCATCTCCGGTAGCCAAAAGTCGGGACAACGTCTTTCCAGGGGATAACTCATCACTTAAAGACTTAAACCACAACTCAACAAGAGTTTCACCGAGTTGTTCAACGGACATAAAGACCGGTTCGCTCATTTGTGTTTGCTTCCCAGGGGCAGTTCATACTCAACGTTAACGTTTATGATCGCCGCATCGAAATCACAGCGCAACAACTCGAAATTATCGAGGGTCTGCCGCCAAAACCGTCCAACCTGAAAATCCTTCCAAGAGAAGCTCGGTAACCCGCCAATTCGTCTTTGACCTTGGCATGCGCTTTCTAATCTGAATACTCAATTTAACATAATATATATTATGCGCACTCATGGATAAACCGTCGGGATGAAGGGCCTGTGGAGAAAGCGCGTTTTATCGTTCCTTTTTCGACGCTGTAAAGACTATTCCTCAGACTGATGACAAACGGCTTCAATGTTGTGCCCGTCTGGGTCGATGATGAAAGCCGCGTAGTAATTCGCGTGGTACTTAGGACGCAGTCCGGGGACTCCATTGTCTCTGCCGCCAGCTTCCATAGCCGCCTGATAGAAATCCGCGACTTGCTGGCGATTCTTAGCGATGAAAGCCAGATGCAGATGCGCGGGTTTTTCCTTGGTTTCGAATAAACACAGTGACGACTTGCCATCTGTACTGAGTTCAATGCCAAGCGGACCTTCCTGCACGATGGTGACGCCGAGTGGTTTCAGGACCTTGAGGTAGAATGCCTTGCTGACGGTATAGTCGCTGACTCCAAATACGACATGATCAAACATGAAAGATTTCTCCTTTTGATTGCGCAGATCTGCCACAAACGACATGGGCGCAAATAATAAGTAAGTCGGAGGATCCTAATATCTTTTGATCGTAAACGGTAATTTGTCTATCACGTAGGTGTAAGTAAACAGATCAGGCTGCTGCATAGCAAATGAAAACGGACAGATCGTAGTTATAAAGCGATAAAAGACTGCAATAATCGCTTCACGCCCAATGTCCACTAATTGACATTAGTGGACATAAGAGCGCTATTTCTCCAGCGAACCAGGAAGTTAGTTGGGCGTCCGACAAAGAAACTTTCCATACAGGCGTTGTCATGACCGTTGCCTTTGCCGGCCATGCTGCAGCGAAGAAGCCCCTTTCGTACTCGCGGCAAATAAAAAAAACACAAAGCGTAAGATCATCGTAGCTGTCATGAACTATGCTTATTTGTGTGTTGAATACCAATGCAAGATACCTATTCTGGCGGGAGCTTTGTGCTGTTCCCGTTTTTTATCGCTCTAGGTTCAGGGCTGTTTTTCCAGGTACGCTTACTTAATACCTTGGTTATTTGCGAAGTCGTTGGAGTTAGGTATGAAGCGACTCATTCAAGGCTGTGCAATTGGTCTGGCGCTTTGCTTGGGTGGAAAAGTAAGCGTGGATGCATCTGAACGCGCCCAGCTGGACGCGCGTCCCCCACTGCGTGTACATCAAGGGCAGTATTTCCGATACTCCATGCCAAGCGACTGGAAGGCCACCGAGACAACCAATGGCGTCGATATGCAGTCGCCTGATGGCGTAACCATCGCTTCTTTTGCGCTATTGCTTGGGGGATTCGGTCACCCCTCTCCCGCTGATTTTCTCAATATGGTGCTAAGTTCCTCTCAAGACTTCCAATCAAGCCAAGTAATAGCCAATCGTCCGCTTCCTTCTCAACCGGGACCGATGGGGTTACGGTGGGATATTGCTGAAATCGAGTTGCGCTATAAATTCAAGGGGACGCCAGTACATGCGCACTACACGGTAGGGGTCATGCAGGGTTGGGGGCAATATTCCGCGTTTATCCGGGCTTACCAGAGCGCAGAGCAGCACTGGGATAAGTTTCGCTACTGGCTGCCCGCGGTGGCTGAAACTGTTGTTATTACGAATGCCAGGCAAGTGGCGGGTCAAGATCAGGTTGTCTTACCTGGACCGATTCCTCATGACTATATCTACGGAGACTACAACAATTCCTGGGATGCTCGTCAAAAGAGTCTTGACCGAATCTATCGAAACCAACATGAGGCGACCATGGGATATGAACGAAGCTATGATCCTCAAACAGGGCGACACTATGACATGCCTTATGAGCTTTACGATCCGTCCCTTGGAGGCTATAGAAATCCCCAGCGTCCCAATGAATTATTAGAGCGGGCGCCTCTGCCGTAATAGAACCTCCTCAGCAGTCAGTCGTCTCCTTTATCAGAAGGATTAATTGGCCTCTTCAGTGAAAGAACTCGATACGATGTGACAGATTGCATTTAAGGGGCTGGCCGGCGCTGATAAGGCCGCGCCCCCACAAAGGCAGCTCTTCGCGTTTCAGGTAAATTTCCTTCTCATCGTCCATTTTGACCCAGGTGCCATTGGTGCTGTGATCTACCAAGACAAATTTTCCTCGGCGATATTCAATCCAGAAATGTTTCCTGGAAGCGTATTGCATCTGCACCACCAAATCACATACGTCCTGGTCTCGGCCTACGTTAAAGCTATCCAGCTGTGGCGATAGCATAATATCCCTGCTCTGGTAGACCAGATGCATCCCCCTGGCGGTCTTATGCATTTTCAGGTCCTGGTCGTCAAAGCTGATCGTGGTTGAGTTGCCGCAATCCCCTGCACTTTGGCGCCAGTCGACGAGATACAGAATTGAGTCTTTCTGAAATGACTTTATCTTTACGCAGTCAAACGTTGTTATCTGGGCCTGGAATTCGGCGGACAGGACGGCTGCTGCGTCCTCGCTCACGACGATCTGTTTGGCGTTGGCGATGGAAACCATGCGGGCGGCGGTATTGACGGTATCGCCGAAAATATCGTTTTTCTCAAAAATAACCGGCCCAAAATGAATACCTATCTTTACTGACAGGCTGGGTCCGTTGTTAAGGTTTGACTCCAGTTCCCACTGGATAGCGCAAGCAGCTTTGAAAGCCTCATCCGCAGAGTGGAATCGCACCATCAGTTCGTCGCCAATGGTTTTAACCACCGTCCCGCCGTGTTCCTCCGCAAGCTGCTGCATAAGATGAAAGCAGGAGAAGACCGCCTCCTTCGCTCTGTTATCTCCAATCTGCTTGTATAGACAGGAACTGCCAGCAATATCGGCAAATAATACGGCGGAACTCTGAGCCATGGCGATTACCGAATGTTATTCAGTCAACATGAATATCCATAACTCGTCACACGCCCTTCCCTGGATTGATACCCTACGGAAGCGATCACTTTAGGTATAGCACGGAACGATAGAGCAGCAAGGCGCTTGGTCAGGTTTTCTGGTAATGGATTGGTAACGCTCAACTTTGTTTTGTAATCGCTCAATCACGCCGACACAACTTTACGAAACATCCGTTTTAACACCGATACAACCGAGCCATTCAGGGTAGCCGGCATATATTTTTGATAATAAATGTAAGTAGCTCGTGTTTCCTTACCCATCTCCAAGACACTACGCCTCAATCGCCGCAAGCCGATATTCGCCGGGAGTGATATCGTAGCGCCGCTTGAAGGCTCGGCTAAATGCCGCTTCGGAAGCGTATCCCACCTCAAGAGAAACCTGTAATAAAGTACGCTGACTCTGCCGAAGAATCTGGCGCGCCTGATAAAAACGCCAGCTATTGAGATAAGCCATCGGACCCTGCTGCAAATTCCGCTTAAAAAGAATGCTAAACGCAGAACGAGACATTCCCACAGAGCCGGCGACTTGCTCCACAGTAAGAGGTTCGTGGTATCGACGATGGAAAATACTCAGCGCCCGGGCAATTCGCTTATCCTGAATCACCCCCGTCAGCTCTCCTTGTTCTGACTGCTGCTGAAAGTATCCATCCAGGAAGCGGATCATTAGTGCTTCCGCCAGACGATTGCTGACCGGATTCTCATCGTTTTCAAGTTTTTTGCTCTCCATGAGACCGCGCAACGCGCTTGCCCATTCCACAGATTTACGTTGCTGACGGACAACAACCAAATCGGGCAATCCTGCAAGAAAAGGAACCGTATCTCGATCCGCGATGGCGAAGTGTCCGCACAGCAGACGATTATTCAACGCGCCCTCGCGAAACAGTGGGGCGCCCTGCCGCAGACTTTGTAAATACTCCTGATCCGTCGCCAACGCCACACCAGGAGCATGCGAAAGTGTGTGAACTTGCCCCCGCATGCACAAGGCGATATCGCCAGGCGACAAACGAACTTGTTCCGTTGCGGACGTTAACCAGCAAACCCCGGAAGCGACACAATGAAACTGTATGTATGCAGAAGCTCCAATCGCCATCCCCCAATCGCCGTGTAAGTGGCTATCAAAGTATAAGCTCCCATCGACCCTGAGATTGAAAAACACCTGACGTAACAACTGCTCTGGGGGAGATACATGTACATCAAGCCCTGTGCGCCCCACTCTATCCATATAATTGTTGCTCCTGCTTTGGGTCATGGGTAATTGCCAATGTTATTCAGACTCTCTTATTGATATGGAGTTCCTCAACAATCAAAACAGAAGATCAATTCAACAAAACAAGCGGTCATGGTCCCTATGAACGCGAACCGGGATACTGATTCCGCCGCAGAAAGCGGCAGGAAAAACAACCTGGATAGGAGCGAAACATCATGAACTACACACTTCTGACCGCTACCGCTTTGTTGCTGGGAACAAACGCCGCTCTGGCGGCAGGAACCAACACCATCTGCGAGTTCCTCGGTTCGGGCCGCGTTGCCTGCGATACCTTTGTTTCCGATAACAGCGCCTATTTAACGTCTCAAACGTGGCGCGCGGAATACGGCGCAGTCATTGAAGATCAGGGCGTCGGCTATATGGTGGCGCGCTGCACTTCTAATACCTCAGACGGTCGTTATTACTTCATGGCGACCTTGAGCGATGGCGGCAGCATCACACAAAACGGCGCCTTGGGGTGTTCCGTAGGCGGAGGAACCGGCACGCCGGGCCCAGGACAAGGCTGTACAATCTGGGTGAACGACCAGTGCCAGGAACCTCAGTGATTTGCGAAGCCTCGCGGCCAAAATAGTAACCGCTATTGATCAATATGAGGCATGGCTGACGGAATGTTCGCAGACGCGGCAACCGTCAGCCAATTTAGCTTACTGTTGATTAGCGTGACTATTTTCTGAGGTCATCATTGGCTCCATGCCACGATTGAGAACCTCCAGATTAATCTGCTCATACCCCAATAAATGACCACCGTGGACCGCCATGAATGCTTTCGCGTCTTC
Organism: Hahella sp. HNIBRBA332; assembly: GCF_030719035.1. Taxonomy (NCBI): domain Bacteria; kingdom Pseudomonadati; phylum Pseudomonadota; class Gammaproteobacteria; order Oceanospirillales; family Hahellaceae; genus Hahella; species Hahella aquimaris. The sequence continues at coordinate 2,231,232 of NZ_CP132203.1, read as the reverse complement.
TTCGCTTTTAAATGACGCCAGGGAGGGTCCCATACCTGATTTAATCTTTGCACCCAACACATATGAAGCCGTTCTGGCGTCTATAAGGTATTCATTGCCTGGCGTATTCCAATCTGTGCGCGACATGTCATGCACAAATACGACGGAGCCTAGATGCCGATTCTCTGGTTGCAGCAACCAAGTAAAAAGTTCATAGGTTGAGCAAAACTTAAATACACGACCATCGGCAAGCAATGCCTCTCCTTTGGGGCCTGGCAAGTTGGCGATGACCATTCCGCAGATATGACATTCGTCGCTTGGCTCAAAGTCTACTGCCGCCAGCTGGGCGTTTGCTTTCCTGTCAGGTTCGCGGCAACCCGCCAGGCCAAGCAAAGCGATAATCAGCAATACGCACAAGGAGTATTTCAATGTCCATTCATGTATTCCGTACACAACGTCACCTGTCTCATTTAAAGCAAGCATTAAAGATTACATCCCGCTTTGTCTTCCGGCGGGCCGGCTACTAAATGGCTCTCCGCATAAAGGCGACATGCGCCAGCAGAAGAGGCGCGGCCACCCATACCGCCAAACCGAGCCATAACCCATGGGTCAGAGGCAAATCCGCCCCGATCGCCAGTGCGCCGCTGACTCCGCCAAACCCATTCATCGCCGCCAAATTAATGAGACGATAAATATCCGTCGGATTAAGCATCAGTAGCCAGGGAAGCGTCTCAGGACTCATCCCGCCTTCGGTGGAGGTCAGAATCGCTAATAAAGCCAGATCAAACACCAGCACAAACAGAAACCATATCGACAACGCCAGCCCGGCGGCGCGCTTTTTCTCCGTCACCAGCGCGCTGACAAGATAGGCAAGCGCCAGAAACGACCATCCCAATAGTGTGGATGACAGGATAAAGCGGCCAAAAGCCGCTAAAACCTCGCTAACAACGACCCCCTCGGCGAAGACCACAATCGCCAGAGCGGCGGAGCCGAAGCCCGCTACCGCCGCCAAACCAAGAATTATGCTATGACCGCAAAACTTCCCTATTAACAAATGCATTCGACTCAGCGGGTAAGTCAGCAGCAACAACAAGGTTCCGCCTTCATCCTCTCCGACAATCGCGTCATAGGCTACCAGCAGTGCAATGAGGGGAATCAGAAAGCTGGCCAGACTAGTGAGACTGGCGATAGTAGTCTCCACATTGGAGAACCCGATTTCACCTGACGCCGCTGAACCAAACCAGGCAATGCCAATCGCCAGTATCGCAAACGTCATCGTGATAGCGAGCAGCCAGCGGTTGCGTAAGCCGTCGCTGACTTCTTTTTGGGCGATGCGCCAGATCTGACTCATTGCTGCGTCTCCTTTATTTGCGCAGGGTCATCGGCGATGAAATACCGATATAAGTCCTCCAGGCCGGGCTGGTGGATGTCTACATCCTCTACCTGGATGCTGGTCAGCAATACTTTCAGCAGTTCCAGTTTATGTTGAGCGTCGGTGGCGATTTCCAAACCATGGGCGTTAACCGGACGCATATCGGGAATCTGATCTTTCCAACGCTCCAGGCATTGGTCCCGATGCTTGACTCCCGACAGCCTTACCCGAATCGGGGCTTGCGCCAGGCGACGCAATTCACCCAGAGAGCCTTGCGCCCGCAGACGCCCGTGAGCGAGGATCGCCGCCCGATCAATATGAGGCTCCACTCCAGGTAAGACATGAGAGCATAAAATGACTCCTGCCCCCTGACGTCGCAGCCCATCCACCAGTTCATACAAATCAGCGGTAGCGATTGGGTCGAGCCCCACTGTCGGCTCATCCAACAGAAGTAGCCTGGGCTCGCCCAATAGCGCCTGAGCAAGCCCGAGACGTTGTCGCATGCCTTTTGAGTAGGTTTTAACTTTCTGGCTCGCGGCTTCCGCCAGCCCCACCTGCTCCAGCAGGCTCTTCACCTGAGTCAACGGCGCCTGTTTAAGCTGCGCGAAATAACGCAACGTCTCCAAGCCGCTCAGTTGCGGATAGAACATGACATTTTCCGGTAGATAGCCGATGTGGCGGCGCATATCTACTTGATTCGGGCTGCGCCCCAAGGTGAGCACATTGCCGTGATCCGGACGCAGCAGCCCAAGAATCAGTTTGATCGTAGTGGTTTTGCCGGCGCCGTTATGTCCGAATAACCCCAGTACCTCGCCTTCTCCCAATGTCAGACTGAGATCATGCAAAACCTGATGACGACTGTAATACTGGCTAACCCCCTCCAGGTGAATCATGCTATTTCCCCCTGCTCTGTTGACGACACGCCGCCTGGGTTCTGTGTTGCGTGGTATCCCGCATCAATGGCGCGCTGTCCCTCACGCCGGGGGATTTCACTACGGGAAAGGCCTGTTGCGCCCAGCGCAAGAGGTCGATAGATGGGCTGTGCAGCAGCAATCGGGCTTGTGGATAGGTCCACAAAAGTCGGTCCACGTTATCATTGGGTTCATAGGGGACATCGCCAATCCCATCGGCGTTACGATCCCATCCCAAATAGTCGCTCCAGAAATTCCCTGCTCTATTCGTTGACCACTCTTGCAGGCGGGTCGCTACATACTTCACTTGTCGCCGATTATGAATAAACGCATTGCCGCTCACTTGGTTATCTTCTGAACCTGCCGTCAGATGGATGCCAATATCGCTCTGTTCAAAACGGTTGCGCTCAAAAACGTTAAACGGCGAGTTATAAACGAATAAGGCCTTCCCTTCGGCGCCGTCAACCCCTACGCCCGCCATTTCTCCTTGCTTCACGCCAACGACTTGGTTGTTGCGCAAAGTGGAATAGGTGATGTAATTCATCAAGATGCCGTAGTTCTGATCTTGTTCGGAATAGTTTCCCTCTACGGTCAGGTTACGACTCTGCATGAGCGCATAGCCTGTGCGTGTGCGCAAGGTGCAGTTATTCAGCACGGCATTATGGTGAGAGTACATGTAATGCACCCCGTAACGCAGATCGTGCAGGAAGTTGTTGGTCAGAGTGTTATTGTTGGAGGTGTCGATGTAGATGCCATCCCGCGTTTGCGACACCTCATTATTTTCAACGAGAGCGCCGGTGACCGCGAACAGGTGAATGCCATTACCGCGATCTTGTGAACGCACGCTGACGTCGCCTCGAATTTTGGCGCCGCGCAGGATGACGTTGGGAGTGGCGTCTACCCAGACGCCAAATCCCGGCCCGCTTAGACGGACATTCTCCACCACAGCGCCAGAGGCTTGACGCTCAATAAAAATACCGGCGTCCAGGTTTGTCAGGTTACGTCCCCAGTTTCGAACCTCACAGTCGCGGACGGTTATGTCCGGCGCCATGAGACGGAGCCCGTGCCCCTGGCCGCCAGCGTCGATGACGGCGCCTGGCAGGCAACGAACATGGAGGCTGCGGGAAACGGAGAAATTGCCTTCATAAACTCCTTCCGACAGCACCCACTCTCCATCGCCTGCCTGGATCACCGGCAACTCTTGTAGCGTTGCCGATGCATATCCCGTCGCAAGGCACAGGAGTGACGCCTGCACTATGCGAAAGCCGGAAAGTCGCCGAGCCAGGAATGTGCGCATGCGGTGTCCGGGCATCAAGCCTTTTCCACAATCATGCGGCCGCGCATTTCCATGTGCAGGGCATGGCAGAACCAATTACAGTAATACCAATGCACGCCCGGCTCAGACGCCACAAAAGTGACAGACGCTGTCTGCTGGGGACTGATTTCCATACTGACCCCATGATTCACCATACAGAAACCATGGGAGACATCCTCCACCATATCCATATTGGTAATGTAAACGGTGACCTCATCTCCCTGTTTCACCCGAAACTCAGTGAGGCCGTATGCCGGCGCCACGGAGGTCATGTACACGCGCACTTTTTTACCGTCGCGAATAACCTTGTTATCCGTCTCTAAAGTAATACCGTCCTTTTTGGCTTGCGCCACGGCGGAGGCGAAGAATGGGTCATCCCGGCGCCATATTTTCAACGGACGAATCTGATCCCGGCGCAGCAATATACAGTCATGAGGTTCGGCGTAGGTTGGACCATCGTGGACCAGGGCCATCTCCTCCCCTGAGATATCGATTAACTGATCGTTCTCAGGGTGTAGCGGCCCCACTGGAAGGAAACGGTCTTTCGAGAACTTGCAGAGCACCACCAGCCATTTCCCATCAGCATCCCGGGACTCAGTCAAACTGGCGTGGTTGTGACCCGGCTGGTACTGTACGTCCAGCTTCTGCTTAATATAGTTAACCTTCTCTCCGTTATAGGCCCGTATAGCTTCGGCGATATTCCACTTCGCCACCTGACTGTCTATAAACAACGTCGTGTAAGCAAATCCGCGGCCGTCGAAGGTCGTGTGCAGCGGCCCCAAGCCCAGCTCCGGTTCGGCTACGATCACATCGCGCTCGTCTTTAAATTTCCCGTCAAACAAGGCATCCAGTTTATCGATGGCGATGATGGAGACCGTGGGCGACAGCTTGCCGTTAGCCATGAAGTATTTGCCGTCGGGGGACGTATTCAGCCCGTGTGGGTTTTTAGGAACGGGGATATAGCGGGTCAGCTCTGAACCATGACGACCATCCACCACTGGCGTTTTGGCGTCGCCAATCGTTTTGAAGTTACCCGCCTTAATTGCAGCCTCAATTCTCGGCACGTTGAACACGACGACCCAGTCGCGCTCATTGCGCATGGTATCCGTCAACAACAGCCCTTTTTCAGAGTTATAGCATGTAGAGGCGACATACTTACCGGTGTAGTCTGCATCGGTGTTGTCCAGATTACCGTCGACAATCACCTGCCAGGCGACTTCCATCGTGTCTGCGTCAATGGCGTTGAACATAGTGTAGTGATTATCCAGGCTCTCCATGTCCGTGCCGTCATTGGGCTGTGGAATCACAAACTCAGCATTACAGAAGACGTACTTGGTGCGGGGAACTTTCTGTAGCCGCAAGCCGTGAATCGCCTGCACATTAGGAATGGTTGTAATTTTATCGCACTTCATGATGTCCAGGCGGATACGCGCCACCCGGGTATTGGCTTTGTCGTTGATAAACAGGTATTTGCCGTCATACCGCCCATCCGTCATGGACACGTGAGGATGGTGAGTGTCGCCATTGGAAAACCGCGCCGATTCTCCCAGCACTTGTTTGCTCTCATTGGTCAGGCCCCATCCTGTGGCGGAATCCACATTGAATACTGGGATGCGCATTAATTCGCGCATGGACGGAACGCCCAATACCCTCACTTCCCCTGAATGCCCCCCGCTCCAAAAACCATAGTATTCGTCCAGCTCCCCAGGCTCCACGGAGGCTTTCTGATGTGCGGTCTTTACTGCCGCCGCCCAGGACTCCGGGCTCATGATGGAAGAACCCAAACCTGTCATCGCCGCCATTCCGGTAACAGCGGATACGCCTGTCACCGCAGCCCCGCCCAGGAAACCGCGACGACTGATTCCTGAATCCCGAGTATCCGGTGTAGTTGGTGACGATTTGTCTGCATCTTTCATAGTTAAGCTCCTGTTCATCAATGGAATCAGCCGTCCAGTTGCGTTGCCGGGATTTGCTCCGGCTTTGGCGCAGCGGCGTTCTTGCGCTGACGTTTGTTTTTCAGCACCAGCGGCGGACATTTACGCTCGTTGTGATAGGTCATCTGACAGTCAAGACAGTGATGGCATTCGTTGGCGTTGATGCGGCCATCGGGGTGTATCGCCTGAATTTCGCACTCTACGGCGCAAAGTTGACAGGGGTTCCCGCACTCTTTTCGACGCTTTAGCCAATCGAACAGGCGGAATTTAGTGGGGATCGCCAACGCCGCCCCTAATGGGCAGATGTAGCGGCAGTAAAACTTGCGGGTAAAAACGTTGATCAGGAGCAGTACGCCAGCGTATGCGACAAACCACCACTCCCGGTTGAAAAACAGCGTTATCGAAGTTTTAAACGGCTCCACCTCCGCATACTTCTCCGCGGTCGCCATGGATTCCAGCGACACGCCAAACAAGGCCAGCAAGATGATGTATTTCACCGCCCACAATCGCTCATGGAGCCCGAACGGCAGATCAAATTGGGGGATCTTTATCTTGCGCGCGGCTTCGTTGATAAGCTCCTGCAAGGCGCCGAAAGGACACAGCCAGCCACAGAATACGCCGCGCCCCCATAACAGAATGGTCGCCGCAGTAAATGTCCACAGAATAAAAATCACAGGATCAATCAGGAATAATTCCCAGTGAAAATCCTGCATGACCGCGTGGGTAAAGGTCAGAACGTTGACGATAGACAGTTGCCCCAGCGCGTACCAGCCAAGAAATATCACCGTATAGAGAAGATAAATGCGTCGCAGGTTATGGAGTAAACGGGGAAAGCGTACGAAGTAATCCTGCAGAAACAGAATGATCAGCAGCAGCGCCAGACTGACGATCACTACGCCAATCTGCATGCTTTTATTACGCCAAATGCTGACCCAAATGGGCTCAGGGTCAGGTTCATCCACCACTAACGGCGCAGGTCTGCTCACATAGGCGTCGGGTATCTGATATGTCGCGGAGAAGCTTGAGAATACGCCCTCCACCGGACCAGTCTGTCGCCGCACCAACAGCTCAAGGTCCCAGGAGCCGCCAGGATCGAAGTCATAGTGAGAGCGAATCACAAAAATCGCCATCTCCCGAAACTCCGGCATGCCCTGAGCGTAGACATCGCTTAAGCGGTAATAATCGAGATCGCGGAAACTGATAATGTCGCTGCGCTGGCGCAACTGCACTCTGTCGAATATCCCGCCGCGCACATAACCCGATCCTTTGAAGGAATAAAGTCCTTCCGCCATCACGGCAATGGCGTGTTCGCCAGGCTTTAGCTCATCCATCAACCAGCGGTACTGGCTTTCGCCAAGCAGGTTGCGGCCTATCGTGGGCGCATTCAGATAGGCGTAGTACAGGTTGATAAAGGTTTCATCCCTTGAATCGGGCGGAGCGTCGTCGACGCCTTCCGCTGCAGTATCCCGAAACGAGTCATCCACCTGCCCGCGACTCAGATGTAACCGGCGTATCGCTCCGACTCCGGTCAGTTGAGTCCAATCGGCGGCATTGAACAGATCATCCAACACTTCCGCTCGGGTCGGCGCCGCGGCGTTGACGTTGATCAGGCCCAGAGACGTCGCCACTTTACGAACCGACCGCATGATTGACTCATTCACCACCATAACGGTAACCGTGGCGCCAGTAATTGCATCCACGCTTTTGGCGGCGGTGACTGAATGTCCCACCACTACGCGGTCGTTGGCGCCAACCTCTTGATAGCCCGCCACAAAGTCAAACAGCTTTTGCTCAGGAATGCCGACTAACAGAATAGGCTCATGATGTTCCAGAACGACGGCGTCTTTAATGGTTCCTTTAGCGTCGAGAATGATATGAAGATTGATTGGTTTGCCAGAGTAGGCGGGAATCTGAAAAACGTCACGGGTTTGGTAGGCGTAACCGAGCGTGTGCTCCCCCTGACTAATCGTGCGAACCGGAGGTTCGCCCAGGGGATCTGAGATGACGTCGGCTTGAGGGAATATCTCGTTGATGCGTTGCTTCTCAATCGCCGTCATCCCCTCCCCGGCATTACACCAGGCTGAGGTGAACAGCAGAAGCACGGCAACCAAGAGCAACCGTAAGCAACCTTTATCCAACGAATATTCCACGTTATAACTCCTTGGGCGAGCGGCGTAACAGCAATGCCGCCCCAAGGGTAAAAGGGTCTACTTAGTCGCTTATTGATACATATCAAGGTGATCGGGATTAGACCGGCGTCTATCCCTAAGGTGGTAGAGGGCGAAACACCCACCCTGTAGCCAGTACTTACACGATTTTTTTACTCTAATGCTGCAGTGGCGGATTCATTGGAGATCTAATTGAGAGCATGATTAATCAACTCCGATGGCGTCAAAACCTGAGGTAAGATCAAAGGTCTGCTTGCCCCTTTTTCATACCATAAATAGAGAGGCACGCCTGATCGGCCATGCTGGGATAAGAACTCGGTTATCTTGTTATCGCCGCTGGTCCAGTCGCCGACCATTGTGACGACATTGCTTTGTTTAAACGCTTCTTTTACGTCTTTCTGATCAATGGACGTCTTTTCATTGACCTTGCAGGTCAGGCACCAATCGGCGGTAAAATACAAAAATACGTCTTGTTTTTCCCGCAATGTACTCAGCTGGTCCTGATTAAACGCAACCGCTTCTGAAACATCTTTTTGCTCAAGTTGTGCGGAGGCATGTGTGGAGGGGATCCAGATGATTACCGCCAATAAAGGCAATATGGTTAACGAGGTAGCGGGCCACCATTCGCCTCGGCGTTGCGACTGTTGCCATAATCCGGTCATCCATAAACCAAAAGCCGACAACATCGCGGCTGCAAGTACAGATAAAACATAATCGTTGTTTGATTGGCGCATCAAAACCCAGATTAAGCCAATGACAGTCACAAATATTGGCAGAGAAAGAACGCGTCTGGCTGTCGTCATCCAGGCGCCAGGCTTCGGTAAGTAAGCGCGTAATGCAGGGATAAAACTCACCAACAGTAGTGGTAAAGCCATGCCAAAACCCAGGCCCGCAAAAATCGTAAATGCGATGCCGGCGGGCAACACCAAGGCGGCTCCCAAAGCGGTCGCCATGAAAGGGCCTGTGCAAGGTGTGGCGATAAAGGCTGCTAAAATCCCTGTCCAGAAGTCGCCAATCGGACCCTTCTTATCTTGCAGTCGAGACCCTGAAGTCATTGTGCCGAATTCAAAGAGCCCGGCTAAATTGAAACCAATGGCGCTCATTAAGACAATCAACACCGCGATCACCGCAGGGCTCTGAAGTTGAAACGCCCAGCCGATTTGATGCCCCAGCGCTCGCAGGCCCAGGATCACGCCACCCAATAAAACACATACCAGGACGGCGCCAAACGTGTAAGCGACCGCGCCTAGCCTGGCGTCTTTTTCAGATTTCTGATGCGTAAGACTTAATATCTTTAAACTTAATATAGGAAATACGCAGGGCATGATGTTGAGCAGTAAACCTCCCAGAATGGAGCCGAAAAAGGCCGTTACTCCCAGCAGCCACGCATCTTTAATGGAGGAACCGCTGCTGTTATTTTTCGCTTCAGCTATCAATGCGACATGGTCAGATTTATTCGCCTCAAAACTCAGAGCGATGCCGTTTTCCAGCACTAAGACACCCTGAAATCGGTCGCCAAGCTCGTCGCCCGCTTTGGTTTGCATTCTAAGGACATCACCGTCATGGATGAGTGACTGCTTGGCGTTATTTACAATCGTATGATTAATGACGGGATAGATATGCGCGTTATCACTCTTGATGGAGCTTGGTAGCGGCAAGGTGATAACAAACTTTCCTTTTTCAACGGAAAACTGTCCCCTTGCGTCCAATGGTTTGGCTAACTTTTGTCTCCATTGATTGAATTTATCCGTGCGATCTTTAGAAACGCGACCATCACCGACAATCAGTGTGGTTTCAATCCGTTGCTGTTCAGGCAGGCACACAGAGGGGCTGCATACCAGATAACTGACATCGAGTTTGATGGGGAGTGAACTTCCCACCGGGACACTTTTATCAATCGTTATCTCTGTCAGCAGAGTAAATTCGCCAGGGTAGATGTAATTCATGATGTCAGCGGTTACGAGCTGGCTCGGGGCCGGGTATTGCACCTCCCCTACTGTGACGCCTGCAGGAAGCTCCCAGCTAAACCGGGTTGGAAAGCCTGCATCGCCAGGGTTAAGCCAATAGCCATGCCAGCCTTGTTTAGGCGTCATTATTAACGCCAGCTCTAGCGCACCGCCAGCGGCGGGGTAGTCTGATTCCGGCGCAATAGCGATAGATAGCAGGCGCTGATTTTCTGTTGGTTTATTGGCCATGGCTTGTTGTGAACATAGCAAGACAACCAACCACGTCATCACTACTTGCATGAAAAGTTTCATTCAGCGCCTGCTTGCAATATTTCCTGTTAGTTCAGTTATTTCCCGTTAATTCTGCTATTTCTGGTTAATTCAGCTTATTTGAAGGATGAGATAGTGTGTAAGGCGGTATCGAAATCCTCGTCTTGAATCGAGGATTTCAGGCTAATAACCCCGTTGGGCTCAATGACCGTGATGGTGGGTATTTGATTGACGCCAAATTGCTTAAACAGTTCTCCGTCGTCATCGAATACGATCGGCGGCGTGTTTGCGTAACTCTTGCGATAATCTTTCAGGTCGGCAAGCGACGTCCATAAGTTGCTTGAAACGGTCACCCACTGCACATCGGTCGATTTGGGTTTGCTTTCCAGCAATTCACGAACCTGGGCGCAGGCTTTCGAGGTCTTGGGTTCCGTTTCCTCTAAATACCATTCGCACCACGGCGCGAAGAACACGACAGCCACTTTTTTGCTGTCAGGCGCGTTAAACTTGAAACTAAGCGATTGCTCATCGATGGTTGAGAAAGTCACATCCTGCGCACTATCTCCCACTTTATAACCTTCATCGTTGAGCGCCAGGTCAGGGTTGTTGAGTGGTTTTCCAGCAGGCTTTTCCGCTACGACGCTCTCCAGCGCCTGATGTAACGCCAGGTCATCTTTATGGCCGAAATAGGCCAGCTCCCCTTTTTTATCAATTAACACGTGCTGAGGCGTAACGCGTAATCGAAACGCGCGAGCCAACTCCCCATTGTCGATGGTGATTGGCATGGTCAGTCCCATTTTTTTACGAAACTCAGTAACGGATTCCAAGTCATCGCTGATCCCCACATTGATCGCAACTACCTGAACTTGATCGCCATACTTTTTATAAATCTCTTCAAACCCCTGCATCTGCTCACGACAGGGCCCGCACCAGGTCGCCCAGAACTTAAGGTAAACGGGCTTTTCGCCGTAAATTTGAGCAAGGTCGATCGTTCGACCATCAATGTCCATCATCTTGATTTTAGGCGCCGGCGCGCCCAGCAGAGATTTTCCTGCAATCTTAGCCCGTCGCTCTCCTTCGGCGGCGTAATCCGCGTCTTCCGCATAGCCAGCTTGAGAAAATACACTCAGATATAACGCAATCACTGGTATTTTTATCAAGCTCTTAAGTTGTCTTGTCATGGCAATTTTCCTGATATTTATTAATCAGGCAGGCAAATAGCTTCCTTCTACTTGTCTGCAACGACAGTGCCTGCACATGTCAGGCCCTTTCTCCCGCGGCTAGCCGCGCAGGCGCATCCATGCGCCTGATGATTAAAAGTTTGGAGGTCGGAATCTTGGTAACTAGATATTCATTTCATCAACACTGGAAATCGCGTCGGGCACGGCGAATTTGCGGGTCAACGGATCGTGCGTACCATCAATCCGGATGACATTCACATCGGTGATTCCAATATATTCAAACGCGACTTTTACATAGGGCGTAAACTGGTCATGACTGACAAAGGGGCCGTTGGAAAAGACGCTTCCGCTCGCCATGACGACATACACTTTTCGATCAGGAACCAACCCCTCCTTGCCCCCAGCCTCTTTAAACTTGAAGGTCCGACCGGCTCTGGTGACATGGTCAAACCAGGCTTTTAGTACAGAGGGCAATCCCAGGTTCCACATCGGTGACGACAGGACGATCAGTTCGCTGGCCAACAACATATCGATCATTTTGTCCGAGAGTTTGACGGCGTTTTTTTGCTGCTCGGTCCGTTCTTCCGGCTTCGTAAAGAACGCTTCGATCGTAAAGCCATCCAGGTGGGGCAAGGGGTCTTGCGACAGGTCGAGCACCACTTCATTGATATCCGGGTGTTTCTTTTTCAGCCGGTCGACAAGATAGTCGGACACTTCCCTCGACGCTGAACCATATAGGTTTGGGCTCACTTTGATGTGCAAGAGATTCATACTACTCACCTTCGGGATCAGAATACCTATGCCAGTTAGCGGCCAGACAACGACACGGCGTCTCTCATCGGGGCGAACGCCAGTTGGCGGGTCGTCCCAGACGCAAACAACCTGGCGGACTGGTGATGAATTATGGTGAAAAATGACGTAGTTTAAGGGTACAAAAACGGTAATTTTAGGTAGGACATAGAGTGGGTTACAAAGATATCTATGATCGCTTTATAAACGCCATACGCAGAGGCGATCTTAAGCCCGGCGAGCGGGCGCCATCCATACGCAATCTGGCGCAGGAACTCGGCGTCGCCAAAAAAACCGTCGAGTCGGCTTATGATATTTTGATTGGCGAGGGTTACCTTGTCAGTCGAGGGCCCAAGGGAACCCTCGTTAACCCGGACTTGGTCATTGACGCCGCCTACTGGAATCACTCGCCCAACCAACTTGATGACCCGGATTTAAGAAAGATCGTGGATTTTCGCGATTCGCGAGGGTTCTTTCAGCTCGGCATTCCGTCTCTGGATGAATTTCCATACAAAAAGTGGCTGCTTCTTTCTGGGAAAGTCGCCCGTTCCATGACCTATGAAGACATGAACCATCCGCCGGTGATGGGACACCTTCCTCTTCGGCAAGCGATAGCAAATTACCTGAATATTTCCCGCGGCATAGACTGCTCAGCAGACCAGATATTCATCACCAATGGTTATAATTCCAGTCTTAGGCTCATCTTTGAGGCGATGGCTTCGAACAGCGATAAAGTCGTATTTGAGGAGCCTGGATACTTCTTTGGCCAAAAGCTGTTAGAGAGACGAACGCCAAATCTCTGCTATGCGCCCGTGGATTCGGATGGCGTCAACGTCGACTTTCTGGGGGCTCATCATAGCGATGCGAAGTTTGTCATCACCACTCCCTCCCATCAAAGCCCCCTTACTGTCAGCCTGTCTCTACCTAGAAGACATCAGTTACTGAATTGGGCGCAAGAGAATCAGGCGTGGATCATCGAAGATGACTACGACGGGGAGTTCCACTTTTCCCGCAAGAATATCCCGTCATTAAAAAGCCTGGATGTCTTTGACCGGGTGATCTACGTTGGAACCTTCAGTAAAACCATCATGCCCTCGCTGCGCACAGCGTACGTGGTGATCCCCAAAGCATTGCTGCCGCAATTCTACGAAACGGCGGAGATGGTTGAGACAGGGTTGCCTCTGCTTCCGCAAAAAATTCTGGAGTCATTTATATCGTCAGGCGCTTTCTACAAGCATCTTAAGCGTATGCGTTCTCTGTATGAATCCAGAAGAAGAATCGTGCATGAAGCGTTCACAGAGATGTATGGCGACTACTTCGATATGCCGCTTCAAAACGGCGGGATGCATATTGTCGCCTTCCTGAAGCAAGGCGCCAAAGACAGAGAGCTTTGCAACATCTGGCAGTCGCATAATCTGCAGGTGCTGCCGCTTTCAATGTGGTACGCCTGGAAGCAAGACAGGAAGTACGGACTGGTGATGGGCTACACCAATATCAAATCCAAAGAAGACGCCATCTCCGCCCTGCGCCTCCCCTATCAACAGACGCTGGAGTTACTTTCATAATTGCGCATGTTGCTGAACGCCGCATGGGAGAGGCTATAAAATCAATCACTGCTATAATCATTTTTATTGACTGCTCATTCACATCAGGGCCTGTTCACAGTAACCATTTATAATCTCCGTATGGACGTTACAGCGCAACAATTCAAGATTATCAAGGATCTGCCGCCAAATCCTCACGGTAAGGTGAAGATATCCAACCTGCACGTCTTTAACACTGTGCTGTATGTCGCCGACCATGGCTGCATCAGGCGAGGTCTACCTCAAAGCTCGGCCGTTGGGCGAAACAAAACACCTCTGACCAAGTGTTTCTCGCCCATTGGAGACTCCCATGAAGCGAATAAGACTAGCGTTGTTAGGCGCACTTCTAATAACCATTAATGTCACAGCGGATGAACTTACTTTTCTGACACATAACTTGGAAGGACAGGTTTATACTGACCAGAATGGTGAACTAAGAGGAATAAAGCACTCAGGCAAAAGGGCTTTCAATATCGAGGTCGTTAGAGAATTGATGCTTATAATGAAGCATCCCACTGAATTTCTAGAGGTACCCTTTGCCAGAGGCATGCAGATGGTCACGAATAATAATGACCTGGCCATGTTTAATGTCAGCCGGACTCCAGACAGGGAAAATATTGTTAAATGGGTTGGCCCTATTCAGAAAGAAGAAGACTACTTTTATGAAATGAAATCGGCTCCAACAGGAATATCAAAATTAGAAGACGCCAGAAAAGTTTCTTCAATATGCGTTCTTAATGGCGCAATACACCATAAAATCCTTAGCAGCTATAATTTTAATAATATTCATACCAACGTAAGCTATGTTGGTTGTTTCGGTATGCTGAAGAAAGGAAGGGTTGATTTAACTGTTTCAGCCTCAAGTACAGTATTAAGCAAGTTAAAAGAGGCAGAAATTTCACCCGATCAAATCCAGCAAACGCCAGTGGTATTGTTAGTGTCAGAAGGATATATTGCTTTTTCCAACAACATTCCTGACGAAACCGTTGCTAAGTGGCAAGAAGCCCTTGATCGCCTAAAGGATTCTGGCGAGTATGAAAAGCTTTATCAACTCTACTTTTTGCCTGATGATTAAGACACCCAGCAGTAACAATGTCTAAACAGCAAAGAACGTAGGACGGATAAGCAAAGCGCCATCCGACAAATCCCCCACCCGCCGCTCTATTCGTTTATAAGCTTTATATAGTCATCATATCGCGGGAAAATGTCGTAGTCCGGCTGCGACTCAAGATACATCTGCTCAAGCTTGAGCGCCATCGCGTCAAACTGCAGGATCACTTCGCCGGCCTCATTGCTTTTGTTCTCGTCATCGCCGTCAATTTGCTCTTGGAGCCGTCTGATTTCCAGTTCGGTAAGGCGAATCAGGTTTAATATTTCTGCTGTCGTTAACATGGGGCGGTTTATCCCTCCTGCAACCACTGGCTGCGGATTTTCGTCAAAGTTCCGTCCAGCAACAAGGACTCATAGGCTTCGAAAAGTTTGATCAAGCTTGCCACATCCACGCCTTTTTTGCTTACACCAATAAAGACAGGCTCTTTGAGTAAGACAAACGGATGGGATATCTTATTGAGTTTAGGCTAGAAATGGTGGAACGAAGCGGTAAAGCTGTTTCCGCCAGAATGCTTGTGGCTTTCTGATAGGCCACACTTCCCTATAGATACGTCCCATAAAACCTTCTGCGCCGTATTAATAAAAATCATGCGAGCGGCTTGCTATCTTTCCATACGCCAGTCCTATCGAGAACCGGGGAAATCTCTTGCAGTTCCCCCGTCATCGGCATGAACTTTTCGAGGAAGGTGGATCTTTCCACTTTGACCGCAACAATACGTTGCGCCCCCTCGAATTCATTCACCGCGGGATGGTCCCACAGCACTTCGGCGCGCCCCGCCGCCAAGAGAGCATTTCCTGTCGAGAAGTCGGGGAAAAACAGACCTACTCTGCCGTCGGATTCAATGTTGCCCAGAGTATTGAAAAAGCGGTTACCGCTGAAATCAGGAAAGTACAGGGTATCGCCCTCCACTTTCACGAAGCCTGGCTTGCCGCCACGATGGGATGCATCGACGCCATGACGAGGGTCGCTGTCCAGCACCTTGGTGCGGGAAGCGATAAAAAAGGTATCTGACTGTGCTATCAGCGACTTTGCATGCTCAGCAATACCGGCGACAACCGCTGCGTTATCAACGCTCATGGCGGCAGGCTCGCCCTTTACCCACTGCAATTCACGGGTTTGTATGTACTTAGGGCAATTGCCGAAGCTAAGCTCCACATCAATGCTGAACCCCGTCGCAGTCACCTCGCCAATCACCCCGTTCATACGGTTGCGTCGACGGGTATGCAGCTGAATGCCCAGCATCCCTACTTTCCGGCCTGGGGCGAAATCCAGGTCCAAGAGGCGCCTTAGGACAGGCAACGCCTGCACCTCCAGACGTGTATCGGTGGGAGAGGTGATAAAACCGGAATCCCCGGAGGGCGGCGCCTCCCCCGGGAACAATGGCATGCACCAGGGAAAGCCTTGCTGATCGAGAAGGCCCAGGATGACAAAAGGCGCCTCGCAGAAAAACTCCCGATGCTGCAGCGGCATCGCCTTGCGGATTCCTCCTGAGTATTGCGCCACTTGATCCGCAACGCCAAGCCGCTTTTGCACCGCGATTTCCGCCGCGTGAAACGGAGAGTTTTCTTGCTGAGTCATAACCAGCTCCTTTATGGAATTAAGCCCGAGGGATTTACGCTGTCGGTAAGGGAGAGCGCTTCATTCCAACAAATCCGGGGTGGGCTTCAATTCTCTCCAGCCAGGCGCGAATGGCGGGATACGGCTGCAAACTGACGCCGCCCTCCGGTGCATGAGAGATGTAACTATAACCCGCCACATCCGCCAGGGTGATGTGATCGCCAGCAAGATATTGGCGGCTTTCCAGCAAGGGCTCCAATATGGCAAATAGTGACTCAGTAATGCTTTTGGCTCTGTCATAATCCAGCTTCATACCAAAAACCTTAACCAGGCGCACGGCGCAGGGACCCTGTGCTATTTCACCCGCGGCGACAGAGAGCCAGCGCTGCACTTCCGCCGCCTGCTCCGGTTCTTTGGGCCACCATACATAGCCATCGCTATATTTCTGCGTCAGGTAAGTAATGATGGCGTTAGAATCCGCCATCACGAAACCATTGTCGTCAATGGTGGGAACCTGTCCAAGCGGGTTGATTTTCAGATAGTCAGGCGCTTTGTGCGCGCCGTTCGCCATATCCAGGTCAATCGTTTCGTAAGGCAAGTTCAGAAAAGAAAGCATGAGCTCAACGCGGTGGCAGTGTCCTGACATCGGGTTGCGATAGAGTTTGATCGGCGCTTGTGTATTGGAAAAATGGGCGTTCACGGTGTTCTCCTGTTATCGGGGTATCCCCTGCTTCGATGTTTCCTGGTCTTACTCGCTCCTCAGGCCGTTCCCTCGCTGCCTTGGTACTGACGCGGGGTTGGGCCGAATGAGTCGTCGTTAAGCATTATTATTCATGCAAATACCGAAGTAATTGACGCAATTTACAATTCACTCTTACACTCAGCGCAATAATCAAGTGGCGCATATCAAGGTGGCGGCGTGGATAAACTACAAACCATGCAGGTATTTATTGAGGTGGCGAAACAGCAGAGCTTCAGTGTCGCCAGTGAGGTCCTGGGGCTTTCCGCGCCGGCGGCCAGTCGCGCCATCGCCGCGTTGGAGGAAAGGCTGGGAGTGAAGTTGTTTCATCGCACTACCCGATTGGTGAGACTAACCGAACCCGGCGCCCGCTTTTTGCAGGATGCAAAACGCATCCTGGAGGACCTGGAAGAGGCGGAAGCCGCGGCGGCGGGCACCTACGCGACGCCTGCCGGGACGCTCGCCATCACTGCGCCGGTATTGTTTGGCGAGAAGTACGTCATGCCGATTGTGACGGACTATCTGGCGAAACACCCAAACGTGGCAGTAAAGATCATTCTGCTGGATCGCGTCACCAATCTTTTGGAGGAAGACTTTGATGTGGCGATACGCATCGGCCACCTCAAGGACTCCAGTCTGTACGCCACCACAGTGGGACACGTTAAGAAGATCGTGTGCGGCGCGCCAGCGTACTTCAAGCAGCGCGGCTATCCTGCAACCCCTCAGGATCTGGCCAATCACAGCATTATTTTTCCAGCGCCCTTTGAGTACACCAATGGCTGGCATTTCCAGATTGAAGGCAAGAAAGAGCTGATTCGGTTGAATCCCAGGCTACGCTGCAATCACAATGGCGCCGCGCTGAAGGCGGCGTTACTGGGTCACGGAATTACGACTCTGATGTCCTATCAGGCGGCGGAAGATCTGAAAAGCAAACGCCTGCAACGAGTGCTGACAGAGTTTGAGGAAGAGCCATTGCCGGTCAGCATCATTCACATGGAAGGCCGCCGCGCCAACGCCAAAACCCGCTGTTTCATCGACCTGGCCACGCAAACGCTGCGGGAGAATCCGTTTCTTTTTCTGCAGTGAGTTCGGTGAATGCGATGCTTCGATCCCTAAACGGTTCAGACGCTGTACTATTTCACTATATTGGTGATAAACATGAAGGGACAGGCCCGGATTAAAGTTTGTATTGAGTAACCATCGTCCAATGAGAACAAACATGAAAACTGCATCAAATCATATAGAACCAGACTATTTGACCGGTTGGCGGCCTGCCAACAACGGCCTCGCTTATCTGGCGAGCAAGGCTCTTCCGTGGGAGGAAACGATAGCGTTGGTGGAGTTGATGGAGATGGAGATGAATAAGTAATGGAGTTTCCGGACATCCCTGGCTATACCATTCACAAGTTGTTGGGCAAAGGAGGTATGGCTGCGGTTTATTTGGCGACACAGGAGTCCCTGAATCGCAAGGTGGCCATCAAAATATTAACGGAATTTGGCGACGAGTCAGCCGAGCGGCGCTTTTTCTCAGAGGCCAGGACCGTGGCGGGCCTGCGCCACCCACATATCATTGTTGTTCACGATGTGGCGCGCCTGGAAGACGGCAAGCCGTACATAACCATGGAATATGTGAGTGGAGGCGATCTGACCCTCCTGAAAGGGCGGCCACAGAAGCCAGAGTATGTTCTGGATATTGTCAGGCAGGTCGCTGAGGCCCTGAAAATCGTGCATGATAAAGGCGTTATTCACCGTGATATCAAGCCTGCGAACATCCTGTTCCACTCCGATGACTCCATTGTTCTGACTGATTTTGGTATCGCTAAAGATACCGCCATCAACACAGACATGACGATAGCCGGGTATTCGGTGGGCAGCCCTTCTTATAGCAGCCCCGAGCAGGCTTATGGTAAGCCCCTCGATGCGCGATCAGATATATACAGTCTGGGAGTCGTATTTCTGGAACTACTGGTCGGACGCAACCCTTTTAAGGGCTCGAATTACACGGAAACCATCGTTAATCACACAGAGAAACCGACTCCGGACCTGTCAGACGTTCCAGAGAGCTGTCGGGAAATCATTGCCAGGATGTTGGCAAAAAATCCTGAAGATCGTTATGCAAACGCCGACGCGCTGCTGGCTGACTTGCGTCGCGCGCTCACGGATGACGACGCGACATTGGTGCGGAACGCAGCGCCCCAGACGTCAGGGTTGGCCGCAGGTTCACTACGGCCTATTGATTATCTGACAAAGAATAAATTGATAGCTGGCGGACTGATGGGCGCAATGCTGGCGGTCGTTTTGTTTTTTGGTCTGTACGAAAGTGAAACCGACAAAAAGATTAATGCCCTGCTGCAACAGGCGGAAAGCCGGATTGCGGCAAATAGCCTGATCGAGCCGGAGTTTGATAACGCTCAGTATTTTTACAATCAAGTACTGAGCATAGACCCGGGAAATGATGATGCGCTGAACGGGTTGAAGGAAATCGATGAGCGATTGGTTGATCGTTATCTGACATTGGCGGCGGAAAGGTTCGAGCAACGTCGTTTGACTATCCCGGCTGGAGATAATGCTGTTTTCTATTATCGGAAAGTGCTGGGCATGGATAGCGATAATCAGCTTGCACAAGACGGGCTGAAGCGTGTTGTGTCGGAGTATATCGCCATGGCCAATGACGCATTTAACAGAAAAGAATACGGGAAGGGGCTGAGATATGTGGACTCGGGTCTCAATGTTGAGCCGGATAATCAGGAATTACAGTCACTGAAATCTCAATATGAAAAACTGAGTAATCCTATCAAACGCTTTTTCAATAATGTGTTGAATTGAAGCTCCTGCGCTGGCGAATAATAAGATCCGGCAAAGGCTGATGTCGGCAGGCAGGAGGGTTCTCAGGTTGTGATCTGCGACAGCTAGTCTGCGTCAACCACGCTTGCGCTATCCGAAACCGACGTCATTACCCTGTCCAGCACTTCCATATGCTCAGCAAAATATGGGTTGAAGGTGAGCCGGGAGGTGGCGTTGTCAGAACCGTCGCCGCCATAGGCGGTACGCCAGGTCTCCGCGCCGCTTTCACAGAGGCTTTGATTTTCCTCCGATTGTCCGTTGTCGCAGATTCTCAACTTGCCATTGACGCCGTACTCCGGGTTATCCGGCGCAAATAGAACGCCCATGTGTGACCCGTTGGCGATTCTGAGTTCGGGCAGATTCATGCTATACGCCAGGATGCGAGGGTCACGGTTGCCGATATCTTCGCCTTGCCAGATCAGCCGGCTGTCTGGATGAGTAAAGGACTGGCTGAAGCGGTCGCGTAAATACTGGGTGTCGATGATGCTGTCGGTTGCACTGGCCAGAATAAATACCGGTCTTGCAAACCGGGCGTCGTTCATTTTTTCCCGCACTTCCAGCACCGTTTCATAAAACATCGCCGCCGCATGCATGGGAAGCGAGTTATAGCGGAGATAGTTGGACTCCTCATCTCTGTCCGCCCAGGTAATGAAATACTTGGCGTATTTTGAGAAAAGCAGCAGTCGCGAGCGGGCTTCAAACGCAGGTGAAAACAGCATTAATCCGGCGATGTCCTGATCATTGTAGGCCGCCGCCGTAACCAGGTTGGCGCCCGTTGAGAAGCCGCCGAGCCAGACTTCCTCCGATGTGGCTTTCAACAGTTCAATGTGATGCTGAAGGTTGGCCTTCCAGCTGTCCAACGTAGCCAGATTGAGGTCAGCGACTTTGCTGCCGTGACCCGGTAACAGTATCGCCCTCACAAAATAGCCTTTACTGGCGAGGTGGCTGGCGACATCTGTGAACGAAAACGGCGAATCCCCCAGGCCATGAACCAGCAGAACGCTTTTATTGTTCGGATGCGTCGGCGTCAGCTCAAAAGGCAGATTAGCCTCCAGCTCTCGTTGCCGGTTTTTGGTTTTAAACGCCCTGTTCTCCAGCAGCCAAGCCTTGGTTTCAGCGACGTACTCGTCAAAGTCTGACTGGTAGTCATACTGAGGAAGATGACTGGAAGCCGTGAACTCCGGACTTTCTTTCAGCTTGTGGCAGGAGGCTAAAGCCAGAATCGCCATGAGCGAAATGAGAAAACGCGTCAGGGCTCTCATGGTCACGGAGGAAATAACAGAGTGTTCTATGCGCATCAGATGACAGATAAGTTGAAATTTAACTTCACTTATAGCGAAGTTAGGGAGCGGTGCAAACCCTATTCTTCAGCACGACTGGCGTCGTCGCGATCACGCTCATAATGTCGAGAGGTTGGAAACGGCGGCAACCAGGACTCGCGACGGCGCATCCAGAGTTCGTAGGTAGGCGTGAGTTGATCCGGGGCGTCCAAAGCTCCCAGATTCACCTCGATTTCGTCGCCGGTGCGTGAAAAAACAGAAGAGCCGCAACGAGGACAGAAACAACGCCCGGCGTAGTCGCCCACCTTGCCCTCAATCGTCACCGCATTCTGAGGAAAAACCGCGGACGCATGAAACAACGCGCCATGATGCTTACGGCAGTCAAGACAATGACAAATCCCCACTCGATAAGGACGCCCTGTCGCCACCAAACGCACAGCGCCGCAAAGGCAACCGCCGGTGAATTGTTCCATGTGTTTTCTCCTCTGAAATCTGCCGAATTAGAGTATGTGAGTTTAAGGAACCCTAAAATACTAAACCGGCGTCATCACCATCGTCAGTAATGCGCCAGTGGAGAATAACTTGAAAATAAAAGGCGGTCGTTACCTTGCAATTTTTTCCAACAGTTCACCAAGCAACAGCAACTCTCCAGGCGATAACGTGTCCACTTGCTCAAGCTGTTCGCGCAGCCCATTCGCCAGTGTCGCCAGGTTGTCATTCCGCTGTGGTTTGGTTCCTGCAATGAGAGAGGAAAAAACAGCTTCACGAGCGTCATCCGACAAGGTTGTTCTACGCTCGCATTCAGGCGTCGAAAGTAGCGTCGTCACGGTTCCGACACCAGCCGCATGCACCAGAGCCACCGCGCTTTCAACAGGTTTTAAAAGCAGACCGGCATGGGCGATACGCTGAATGCGCGTTTTCAATACCCCAATCCCCGTCTTTGCTGACATTGATTGTGAATGGGTGGAGCCAATGTCATTCATAATCGCAAAAACAGCAGGATTGCTCACGCCAAAGGCCACGTAGGCGTCCCAAGCGTCTCTGAGGTCTTGAACAGGATCAGGGTTTGGCTCCGCCGCTAATTTTTGCGCGATGAATTGCGTAAGGCCAAATTCAGCTACAGCATCAAGCAACCCCCTCTTATCACCGAATAGCCTGTAAATGGTCGGAGCCTGTACTGAGGCCGCCGACGCCACTGCCCGTGTGGTCAAAGCGGAAATCCCGCCACTGGCGACAAGCTCAGTGGCGACCGCGATTATTCGTTCCTGCGTGGACAGCGTGTCCTCCGAAGTATCTTGATTCTGCATCTCTAGAATTTTACCGGTATCAGTGTTAACAATAATATGATATCAATGATAGCTTGTATGGCAAGCATCAAATTAAACTGTGAGGACAATAGGATGATTGTAATTACTGGCGCAACAGGAAACCTTGGAAAAGGCGTTATAGACAACCTCATTAAAAAATGTGGCCCTAACCACCTCATAGCAAGTGTTCGAGATTTACAAAAGGCAAGTTTCTATCAGGAAAAAGGCGTTAGCGTCCGTAAGGGGAGTTTCGATTGCATTGACGACCTGAAAACAGCGTTCGAAGGCGCCAGCCAAGTGCTGATTGTTTCAGCCAACACACTGGGTGAAGAGGCGCTGCGGCTTCACCGTAATGCAATAGACGCCGCCAAGCTGGCCGGCGTTAACCGGATTTTGTACACCAGTCACATGGGCGCCAGGGTGGGATCTCTATTTGCGCCCGCTGATCAGCATGCCGGTACTGAAGCGTACCTTGCGAAAAGCGGCGCCGCCTACACATCGTTGCGACACGGGTTTTACGCCGAGAGCTGCCTCGCCATGATCGGCGACGGTCTGAAAAGAGGTGAATTGCGCACGCCTGAAGATGGTCCTGTTAGCTGGACTGCTCGTTCAGACCTGGCGCAGGCTGACGCCGAGATTCTGATTGACTCGGAAAACTGGAATGGCGTTACCCTGCCCCTCACGGCGCCGCAAGCCTGGACAATGGCCGAAATTGCGGAGATTGCCTCCGACATCAGCGGGCGTCGGGTACGTCATGTGGTAGTGTCGGATCAGGAGTGGCTCGACGCAAAAATGGCTGCAGGCATGCCAAAGATCTACGCAGAACTGCTTCTCGGCAGTTTCCAAGCCTCCCGTCGAGGCGACTTCGCCGCCACTCATCCTGCACTGGAGAATCTTCTGGGTCGGCCCGCCAGGACAATACGCGAAGTTTTGACGGCTTTTCTTCGCGAGGATCCTAACCATCAATGATCCGATTATTATTAACATGGCAATGATATTGGCATGTTAATACTCAGGCGCATGGATGCGCCTGTGCGGCGGCTAGCTGCGGGAGACAGGGCCTGACATGTGCAGGCCCTGCCGTTGCAGACGAATAGAAGAACGCGATTTGCCTGCCGGGTTAATAGCCATAGTATGAGTGATTGGTCAGGTTTCAATACTGATAGGGACCCGCGCTCTAGCCAGTCGTCCAGCTACGGACGAAGCTCGCCAAATCACTCATGTTGTCGTTAACTGTACGTTTGACGCTCGCCCCTACGCCACTGGTGTCCGCCCTTTCTTTAAGCACGCCGGTGACGCTCTCCGCATCCGCCCGGCTCATCAATATCTGCATGGCGCCACCGGGGGTTTTTACATGACCGCCCAGCTCCTCTGTTGGCGCAACGGTGGAAGTAAGAACTGACGTCGCTTGAGTCACGCTTATCACATGAACGTCATACACATCTTTAGAATCGATGCTTCCAAGCGGCAATCCGAAGACGGCGGCGATGGAGCGGTTCGGATCCGCCTTGTCCACAGTACGGATAGCCTGTTCAAGCGCAGCCCGCGTAGTGAAGTATGGCGAATAGGCGCTGGGCGTCTCCCCGCGTTTAGTAATTTTGACCAACTCGTCGCCCACATTGAGTTGTAATCGCGTGGGCAGCCTTTCCCCGGACATGACCTGTTGCAGGGCGATGTTAAGCCGGGTCTGGGTATTGCTTGCTTTCTTCTCGGCGGTTGAATCATCCCAATCGGCGGTATTGCGTGCGATGTTTTCCATCAGCAATTTGCCGTCGTCATGGGTCATCAGAAACTCCATGGCTTCCGCTTCCGATACGCCTTTAGGGACAAAGGTCGCAAAAGAATGTATGTCATGCAGGTCAAGAGAATCGAGCGTTTCGACCGTGGCGTCGCTCTCGCCGCGGCCCCTTTGTTCAACGTTCACATGGGGTTTTAAGTTATGCCAGGTTTCTCTGATATGACTTTTGCTGGGAGCCAGACCGATCTTGTCCATCAGAGACGCGTACATATTCCCCAAGAGCCCCTTGTCGTCCTGCAACTCTTTGGCGTGTTGAAAGACGTCTAAAACCGTTCTGCCTGTTAAGGCTTGCGTTCTGTCTTGGAGAGCGGTCCCTATCGCCTGACCCGCGATTTTTTCTCCAAAGGCTTGCCGCATTACTTTGGCAAATTCGTTATTTGCTTTTTGGTTATCACTGTTTACTTTCTTCTCCGCACTGGCGGACATGACATGGCGTTCGCCCATATTTCCTGAGGCGGACACAGAGTTATTGTTATTGACCACCAGTCTTCCTTCGTTCTGGCGGGCGGCGGTCACAAAACTTGATAGAGTAATTGGATTGGCCATGAAATGGGTTCCTGAGTTTTAAACTTTAACCAAGTGGTCAGTTGAGTTGATGGACGGTATTGGGTGACTGATGGACAGCGCCTCTGGCTGGTCGTCAGAGTCCTGCAAAGAACGCTTCAACGACTCTGCGCAGTCCACAAAAGTGACCAGTAGCGACTCCAGCGCACGCGCATCCAACGTATCGATGGGATGCTGATAGCTCATGATGGCGAGGCCGTCGTCGCTCAGCCCCACCGTGGCGCCCCCCGTGTTCCGCCAGAACAGATTGGCCGCCAATAGCAGCTTGTACCTGGCGTTAATAAATTCAAGGGTGTGGTTGGAAGCGTCGACAATCTCACCGAGACTGCTGTAGACAATCAAAAACATCTCACTCGGGCAGAGTTCAAAATTGACAACGATGTTGTCGTCAAAGACAAGCTGGGCAGGCTGCTCATCTTTCAGATGAAAGTCTGGCAGACCAATGGAACTGCCTAGATCCGCCAGGATAAGCGTTAATTTTTCTCTTCCGTTCATGAGGATGCTCCATAAACTGATTTTAAGGGTATAAAACATGTCGTTTCAGACGTCAGGATATGGAGTGATCGCCGGTTAAGTTATCTATCGACCGGTCTATTTTTGTTTTGTATTACGCTTATAACCGCCTCACACAGGCCATTAGTTTCCGTGAGTATGGGCCGATCAATTTAGCGTCTGGCCTTTCGGAAACTAATGTTGCATTTTTAGTTTTATCTCGACGTTGAGTCGGCTAGAGTGCGGCTTTCATCTATTGATTTCATAGTTCACTTATAAGTATCAGGGGGACGCGTGCGCAGGTTGACATTAAAGGACGGCGCTTCGGATAAGTTCTGGGAAATAGACTTACAGGGAAATCAGTACACCGTCCGTTACGGCAGAGCCGGGACAGATGGACAAATAAAAACCAAAGAGTTTGATTCTGAGGCAAAAGCCAAGTCAGAGCATGACAAGCAGATTGCCGCGAAACTGAAAAAAGGCTACGTCGAGGACGGCGCGTCAGCGGGCTCCCTTCCCGCTCAGACAGTGACGGCTTCCCCCAAAACAACAGCTGCGCCCAGGAAAGCCGCGGCGCTTTCAGAGTCATCTGAATCGCCTCCCCCCTCGGAAAGCAAGCCTCTCGCCGCCTATTCAGATGAGCCTGTCTCTCTGGGACTCCTTCCTGTTGACTGGCGCTGGGCGACCTGGCGACCTCAGGAAAACGCCGATATCCCTCCGCCGCGCCCCTTTGACGTAGCGCGGTTGATGAAAACCTTCTCCAATATTCGCATCGATAAGTCCAGCTACTGGGGCGACTTTGATTGGCGGACGGCGGAGATGCCATTGCGCATGAGTAAAGAAGAAGCTGCGTTCTGGCTCGTCGCCATGTCAAACAACCGCCGGACGGTTGCTGAGCGTAAGAAACACCTAAAGGAATGGGACTTCTCCAAGCCAGTGGATTATAAGC
Source organism: Hahella sp. HNIBRBA332 (assembly GCF_030719035.1). NCBI lineage: Bacteria > Pseudomonadati > Pseudomonadota > Gammaproteobacteria > Oceanospirillales > Hahellaceae > Hahella > Hahella aquimaris. Next base: position 2,205,143 of record NZ_CP132203.1, on the reverse strand, counting down.
AGATGCTTTACAGTGAAGCGCCCAGCACGCCCTGGTTAATGATCCCGGCGTTCAATCTGTTATCGGAGCAAGAGTTTCTGGACCTGGTTCTTACGGAAAAAGACGCCCGTTATCACGGCTCCGACCTTCAATGGGAGCGTGTTCGTGGTTTGCAATATGTGCTTCCTTTATTGTCCGCACCTGCAATTCAGCGGCTGCAAGAGGCCGCGAAGGCGCATGTCAGTGTAGCGAACTGGCCGGCGTCGGATTTTTACCAGACCACCAACTACTTCGTTCTGGCCGCTGTATTGGGATTATCCGATCTGCTAACGGGTGTAGTAGAGTCCTGGGACGATAAACGTTATGGCGGAGACGCCTGGCACGACCATTACCATAAGCCCCAGGAAATCATTTTCGGTCTTCAGGACCCGGAGCGGGTCAGTCACCATTTCCGGCGCTTGAAGTTACACCTGTCCAATCCCGACTACATCCGCGCCTGGCTGGCTCATACCGGGCTTGAGCATCTGGACTACATTGAGGAGTCCCTGAAACAGGAGTCCAACCGGGATGAGGCGGAAAACCAGTTGTCCGCGCTGATTGCAGTCAATGCCCCGGAAGTCGCTCCGGTCATGCTGGCCCTGACGAAGTCGTCAAAGGCGCCGAAAATGGCTAAAAACTGGCTGGATGAACACCCCCAGGCTGCGGTGACAGGGCTGGCGGATTGCGTCGCCAATCATCGTTCGGGAGCGCTGCGTCAGGACGCCCTGGCGGCATTGCGTCTGATGAAACGCAAAGGCTACGGAGAACTGATGCGACAGACGGCGGCGCATCAACCGGCCATCGCGGACACCATAGATGAGGTGCTTAATTACCAGGACCCCGCTGATAACCCACTCACGGACGCGGAAACGCCAGACTGGCTGCGAGCGGGATTAACCTCAAAGTCGAAAACGAAGCCCATCGACTGGGTCAACGCTAACGACCTCCCCCCTATCATAATGCAAGGCAGAGCATTCAGCGCCCAGCAAGTGACGGCGCTACTGTTGGCTCTGAAATCGGCGGATAGCCAGCAGGCGCCCTTTTTCCAGCAGCTTAAACAGGAAACAGACGGTAATTGCCTTGACGCCTTCGCCTGGACCCTATTTGAAACCTGGCTGTCGGAGGGCGCGCCCTCGAAAGAGAAATGGGCGATGATGGCGATGGGATACCTGGGGGGCGACGAATCAGTGATGAAACTGACCCCGCTGATCAGAAAATGGCCAGGGGAATCCCAGCACCAGCGAGCGGTGTCCGGCCTGGAGGTGTTGCGGTTGATCGGCTCCAAAACCGCCTTGATGCAGCTCAGCGGCATTTCCCAGAAGGTGAAGTTCAAAGGCGTTAAGTCCAAGGCGCAGGAGTACATGGAGCAAATCGCCAAGGAAAAAGGGCTGACCAAGGCGGAACTTGAAGACATGGTGATCCCGGACTGCGGACTGGACGCAACCGGTCGGCGGGTGTTTGATTATGGTCCCCGACAGTTCCATTTCGTGCTGGGCTCCGACTTAAAGCCGAAACTCAAAGACGACAGTGGCAAGCTTCGCGACAATCCGCCCAAACCTTCCGCTAAGGATGACGCGGAACTGGCCAACGCGTCCCTGCAGGAATGGAAGCTGGTCAAGAAGCAAATTCGCGATATGGCGAAGATTCAGGCGGAGCGGCTGGAGCTGGCCATGGTTGTAGGACGTCGCTGGCAGGTTGAGGACTTCAACAGTCTGATCGCCCGTCACCCATTAATGACGCACCTGGCGAGATTGCTGCTTTGGGGCGGTTATCAAAAGGGTCAGTTAGCGGGGACGTTCCGTTTAACGGACGAACAGGATTTTGCTGACGTCAATGACGACCCGATGGCGTTGGACGCATTTGATGAAGTCGGACTCGTCCACCCCCTGCATCTGTCGGAAGAAGATAAAAACGCCTGGGGCGAGATGTTCAGCGACTACGAACTCCTGCCTCCATTTCAACAGCTCAGCCGACCGGTGTTCGCCCTGAGTGAGCAGGAGTTGGAGCAGCAATCCATGTCCCGCTTTGAGAAGCTGAAGCTGCCCGCCCCCACGCTGGTTTTCGGTCTTGAGAAACAGGGTTGGGCCCGAGGCGAAGCGATGGACGCCGGCGGTTTTGACGAACACTCCAAACAGTTCGCCGCCGCCAATGTCACGGCTGTCGTCAACTACGAAGGCGTGGTCGGCATGGGGTATATCGAAGCGGATGAGACGCTGGAGACCACCGAGATTGTTTTCGTGGAAGGCATGCGACAGCCCTCAGGCTATGGCTGGGATATAAAAGATAAGATCCTGCCCCTCAAACAGGTGGATCCATTGGTGATCAGTGAAGTCATCAAAGATTTGAACCAGCTTGCAGCGAAGGCCGAACAATGAGTGATTTAGCCCTGCAGCGTCCGCCAGCGGAACAGCGCTACGCCGAAGAGCTTGCGCAGTTGGTCGCCAAGGACCGTGAAAGCGTCAAGCCTCCAGGCTGGAATCTCTCCCCTTTGGCGGTCATCGACTTTATTTTGGGCGACGCCCGCCAGAACATCAGCCCCAAATTCGTGGGGAAACGGCGCTTCATAGAGCGCTGCGTGGCCACCCTGGCGACCAACCGCGGCCTGATGTTGATCGGACCGCCGGGTTCCGCCAAAAGTTATCTGAGCGAATTGCTCGCCGCCGCGATCTCAGGGGACTCGGGATTAACCATCCAGGGGTCGGCGGGGACGACTGAGGACCAGATCAAATACACCTGGAACTACGCCTTGCTGCTGGAAAAAGGGCCCGGTCCCGAGTCCCTGGTTCCAGCGCCGGTGTATCAGGGCATGCAACAGGGCAAACTGGTTCGCTTTGAAGAAATTACCCGTTGCCCTCTGGAGATTCAGGATACCCTGTTGTCCATTCTGAGCGACCGGGTGCTGCATATTCCCGAGCTGGAGCAGAGCGCAAGCGCGGTCTACGCGCGCCAGGGCTTCAACCTGATAGCGACCGCCAACACCCTGGATAAAGGCGTCAATGAAATGAGCGCGGCGTTGAAGCGCCGCCTCAATTTTGAAACGGTGCACCCTATCGCCAGCATCGAAGAAGAAATGGAATTAGTCGCGAGAGAGACTAACGCCCTACTGCAACAAGCAGGAATCCCCATGACGCTGCCGGTCGACAAGGCCGAAGTGCTGGTGACGATTTTTCATGAGTTGCGCAACGGCAAGGTTATCGGCGGCGGCGCTCTGGAGCCGCTCAATTCCGTCATGAGTACGGCGGAGTCCGTCGCTGTGGCCTTCGCCGCCTGCGTGCAGGGATATTACTACAACGCGGGCGCCATCACCGCCGAACATCTCGTTTCGGCCCTGGGCTCCACCGCCGCCAAGGACTCCAGCGAAGACCTCAAGAAAATCAGACACTACTTTCATCATGTGGCGGGCAAGCGCAAAGGGGCCGCCTGGAGCGAATTCGCCAGCGCGAAACAGGCGTTAAGTGACCACTGATGCTCTCTGACCGTATTCATTTTTTCCCGGTTCGGCATCACAGTCCCGCCTGCGCCCTTGCGGTGTATGACTATGCGATGGCGCTGCAGCCGCAGGCTATCCTGATCGAAGGGCCCAGTGAATATAATGCGCAACTGGAAGAGCTGTTCCTCTCCCATCAATTGCCGCTGGCGATTTATACCTACGTTGCGAACGACGACCACCGGGCGGGGGCGTACCACCCTTTCTGTGAGTACAGTCCTGAGTGGCGCGCGTTACAGGCGGCGCAGCAGCTCAAGTGCGAGGCGGCGTTCATCGACCTGCCCTGGCCCGAGATCTGCGCATTGCGGCTTCACAACGCCGAGCAGGAAATCCAGGATCAGGAGCATCGCTACGCCGATGGCGAATTAAGGCGAAGCCGGTATATCCAGGCGCTATGTCAGAAGCTGAAAGTGGAAGATTTTGACGCCGCCTGGGACGAGCTGTTTGAAATCGATCCGGCGTCCCCCGACGCACTGAAGCAGAAAGTCGCCGCCTTTTGCCTGGCGATTCGCACCTTTGAAGACGAAGATCGAGAGCGCCAGGGCTTGCCGCCGGATCTGGTCAATCAGGCGCGGGAGCGCCACATGGCGGACAGAATTCGTGAAGTCGGCAAGCGCGTGTCTGGCGCGATTCTGGTGGTGACGGGGGGCTTCCACACCAGCGCGTTGTCTGAGCTGCTGACGTGCGCGGACAATTCGACTCCGCCACCGCAATCAGAAACGCCCTGGCGGGAACAAGGCGCCGCCCTCACCCCATACAGCTACGCCCGTCTGGATGCGCTGACCGGGTATCAATCCGGCATGCCCGGTCCGGAGTTCTATCATCAGGTCTGGTCAGCGCGCTCAAGCGACGGCGAATTTCAGACGCAGCCGCTGATCGACGCCATCGCCCTGAATTTGCGTCATCGCAAACTGACGTTCAGCACCGCCGACCGTATTGCGGCGGAATGCAGCATCGGGGCGCTGGCGTCCTTGCGCGGTCATCCCACGCCATGGCGCGAAGACATTTTCGACGGGCTGAGCAGCGCCATCATCAAAGACGAACTGGCTCATGGGGGCTATCACCCCATGCACGAAGTGATTCATGAGGTATTTCGAGGCGATCGTCAGGGGCGTTTGCACGATGAGACAAGCCTGCCGCCTTTGGCGAAGGACATCGACGCGCTCTTGCGATCACTGGATTTATGGCCGTCCACGACGCCTCGCATCGTCTCCCTGAATCTGCTGGAAGCGGGCGATCTGCAGCGCAACCGAGTATTGCGACAACTGCAGCTTCTGAACATGGCGGGATTTGAACTATTGTCCACGCCGGACTTCGTCGCCCGAGATGATCTTATGGAGGCGCAGGCGCAATGGAAGCTGCAGTGGACGCCTGAATTCGACGCCGGAAAAATCGAAGCCTCCAAGTATGGAGCCTCGTTGGAGGAAGCCGCCAATCAGCGGTTACTGGAGAAGATGCGGCGCAAAGGTCGCCTGGGCGACACGGCGGAGCTGCTCATTCTCGCCGCACTGTGCGGACTGGGTCGCCACGCCCGCAACCTGATGACGGAGCTGACCCAACAGGCAGGCCTTTGCAGCGATTTTGTGGAAGTGGCGTCGGCCCTGAACCACATGACTTACCTGCAAAGGTATGACGATATTCTTGAGTGGGACAATATCGACGCCACTGCCCCACTGACGAACGCCTTGTATGAACGCGGGCTGTTCTTGCTCGACTCTCTGGGGCGTCCTGACAAAGGCTTCGAGTTTGTCGAAGCGATTCGAACGCTATTGCATTGTCATTTTGCCCTGTCGCAGGCGTTGGGCTGGTCCAAAGCGCCCTTCGCGGACAGCTTGCAGAACCAGTGCAAGGAGCCAGAGCAGGCGCCGGAAATCCGGGGAGCGGCTTTGGGCGCCTGCTTTATGCTGGGCGTTACCCCTGGAGAAAGCATTACCCCCTTTGTCCGGCAGATCGCCACATCGGAATTGGGGGATTTTCTTGTCGGCCTGTTTCGCATCGCCAGAGAGACGGTGCAGCGCCATCCTGATTTAATCAATGTGATACACCAAGTGGTGCAGGGTTATGACGCGCACGAGTTTTTGCAGGCGCTGCCCAGTCTGCGCCTGGCGTTCACTTACTTCACGCCGCGGGAAAAACTGTATCTGGCGGATCATCTGCCGGGAATCGCAGCGCCTGCGCACGCCGGGACAGAAGCCGAGGCATTTACTCCTGAACTGAAGGATATTGAAGCGGCCATGAAGTTTGAAAGCGCCCTGCTCGCCACGGCCCGCGAATATGGCATCGAGCTGGAGATCACCGATGAAGGCTGAACAGCTATTGAGGTGGCGCCTGATTCTCGGCGAAACGGACAGCGAACATCTGACCCCCTCCATGACGCCCCAGCAATGCCGTCAGGATCAGTTACTGGATTATCTCTATGGTAAGGAATACCAACGGGACAACCGCAATATTCGCGGCGGGACGCTGGACGCCTCGTCGCTCACCATTCCGGAGTGGATTAACGGCATTCATGAACTTTTCCCCAGGGAAACGATTGAACGTCTGGAGAAAGACGCGCTGGAGCGCTATCAGATTCAGGAGATGGTGACCAACCCTGAGCTATTGAAAAGGGCGCAACCCAGCCTGACTTTGCTCAAAGCCATCCTGCACACCAAACATCTTATGAATCAGGAGGTTCTCGCCCTGGCGAGAGCCATGGCTAAGCGGGTGATCTCCGAGCTGCTGGAAAAACTGGCCCGCCCGATGCGTCATCCGTTTCTGGGACGAGTTCATCGCTTAAAGCGCAGTCACCTCAAGATTGCGAAGAACTTTGACGCCAGGGAGACCATTCGTCGCAACCTGAAGCACTATGACCGCAAACGCGGAAGACTGGTCATTGAAACGCCCTATTTCCACTCGCGCATTCGACGGCAAAGTGATAAATGGCGACTCATCATCCTGGTGGATCAGTCCGGCAGCATGATGGACAGTGTTATTTACTCCGCGGTAACCGCGTCCATTTTCTGGGGCATCCAGGCTCTGGACACCCATTTGGTGGTTTTCGACACGAATATAGTGGACCTTACCGATCATTGTCAGGACCCGGTGGAGACGTTGATGAAAGTGCAGATGGGCGGAGGCACCGACATCGCCCACGCGATGCAGTATGGCGCGTCTCTGGTGTCTCAGCCGACCAAGACCATTCTCGTGGTGATTTCCGATTTTTATGAGGGCGGCGATCCTCGTCGTTTGCTGAGCGTCACCCAGGATCTGGTTGAAAGCGGCGTTCAGGTGCTGGGCCTTGCAGCGCTGGATGAGCGAGCCAACCCGGTTTATGACCAGCGCCTGGCGCAACAGATGGCGAATATTGGCGCAAAAGTGGGATGCATGACGCCAGGCGAGCTCGCCAACTGGGTGTCGGAAGTAATCGAGTGACAACCGGTGATGTTGAGTAATGCTAGTGAGTGAGAGTAACGCCGAATGACCAAGCGCCGGGATGATTTGCTCAGCATGACGCTGCAGGACCTGGAGGGTTACGCCAATCGGGGAACCGTTAAAAGAGCGCAGAAAGAACTGGAGAAGCTGGGCGCACAGCTGGGCGCGAACCAGACGCTATTGTCAGAAGATGACGCCGGCAACCTGGCGGCGCACTGGCCGGATGGCGTGGTCACGCAGCTGGAGGCGGATCAGGCGTTCCCGCATGGTCGGTGCACATGTCCCTCGACCACCACCTGTCGCCACCTGATTACGCTGGTGCTGGCCTATCAGGAAATGTGCGCGGAGGAGCATGCCGAAAGCGCTGTACCCGTCATCTGGAATCCGGGAGAGATCAGCGACGAGCAGATGGAGAAGACATACTCTCCCGCTCAAATTCGCAAAGCGAAGAAGTGGTTTCAGGACGGCGTACTGGTGGAGTTGGCGCTCAGTGAAAAGCCGCTGGCGATTATTGAGACGATTGGCGTGGCGGTCCGCTTCCTGGCGCCGGGCGATCCGCGTTATGTGCAGTCCGATGGCGACGACAACCTGACCGCGGTGGCGGCGGTTATCGCCATCCTCGCGTTCAGGCGGCTACCGCCAGGTCAAACCGCCGGCTATGTCAGCACTTGCCCGCGGCCGCCAGTGGAGCCGGACAGGTTGCCGTCTATCGGCGATCTGTTTGTGCATTTACTGCAGTGCGGACTGTCTCAGTTGGAGCCAGGGCTGCGGGATAAACTCAGGCGCGCCGCCAAAACGCTGCACGAGCATGACTGGCTCTGGCCCGCCAGCCATTGTGAGCGCCTGGTAGAGCAGATAGACCGCTATCATCGCCGTGACGGTTCTTTTTCACCTTCGCAGGCGATTCGCCACATGGGCGAGCTGCTCTGCCGGCGCCGCGCCCTCGCCTCTCCGGCGCTCTCTGCGCCGGAAGTCGTGATTAGAGGCGGTGGACCCCAAAGGGTGAAGGAACGAACCGGTAAATCCCGGTATATAGGTCTGGGATGTCGCATGCGAGAAGACAGTGACGGCGTCCTGGCGGAGGTGTTTTTACAGAGTGTGGATACCGGCGCGCTCGTGATTCTGGAGAAACGCCAGAAAACCTCGAAGGAGGAAGCCGCGCCCCACTCGAATCACCAGATCGCCCAGCGTATGTATATGCTGCAACACCCTATCCATGATTACGGCAAAGGCCAGGTACTCACCTCAGGCGCCAAGCTATCCCTGGATAACCGTATGACCTTTGGTCGCCAGACCGCGGTTAATCCACAGTCCTATCAATGGTCGACGCTGCGCCAGAACCTGTTGATGGAGGACTTCGATGAACTCCTCCGGCGCCTGGCCAGTCGGCTGGCGGGGCCGTTTCGGTCTCTCAAGGCCAATGAAAATTTTTACGTACTCAAAGTCGCTGGCGTCGCCAATCCCCGTTTCGATAGCGCGTCCCAGTGCGTCAGAGCGGACCTCCTGGACGCCAAAGGCGCCAGCATGGCGCTTGCTTTCCCCTACTCGACGCGAGGGGCGGAGGGCGCGGAAGCGTTATTGCAACTGCTGCGTATGCAAAGCGCCCAAATCAGCTATGTCGCCGGCGCCGTTACAGAGCACACGCATGCGCTGATGATCGAGCCGATCAGTATTGTGTATTCCGTGAATCAACAAGCCATGATGCTGCAACCCTATATCGACGCCAGTCTGCCCGGGATACCCGCCACTCACGCATTACCTGCGGCAAACCGCCTTGCTCTGGAGCGATCCGCCCTGTCTCAGCTATTAGAGGATTTAGATCAATTACTCTGCGACCTGCTGATCACGGGAATTAGACAAGCGGCGCCCAATGCTCAATGCCGGTGGCGGGAAATAACGCAACAGTGCGAAACCATAGGACTGCACCGGCTGAGTCAAATCATGTCCCGCGCGATTGACTGGCGCGAGGACAACGCCGCAACCACCCCCTCCGCACTGCTTAACCTGCTGATTTACCTGCGTCTTTGCAAGTAACCCGATGCAATAGCAGGATTCTGGACGATATGTCGGATGGCGCTTTGCTTATCCGGCCTGCGTTGTTGACGGGGTCTGCTACGCTTTTAGATGTCATGCACGACTATTCGGGTGACAATGATGCGCTGGCGTTTGCAAAATCTTTCGATCTTATTGCAGCTGAGTCTGGCGCTTTTCTGCTGCGCTCCAACGGCGGCGCAGGAGGTGATCCTTATCGGCAGCGGCGAGTGGCCGCCGTATATTTCCGAGGATTCGCCCCACTTTGGTCCCTCCTCGCAGATTGTCACCGAAGCGTTTGCACTGGTGAATATTGATGTGGAGTACCGCTTCCACCCCTGGAATCGCAGCTTCTTGCTCTGTCAGCGGGGAGAACTGGACGCTACCATTGCGTGGGAAAAAACAGCGGAGCGGGAGCAGGATTTCGTATTCAGCGAGATGCCGATCATCATTGAGCGCACGGTGTTCTTTTACTCAAAGCATCGCGCTGTGTCATGGGAGGAAATCTGGACGCCACCAGAAGACGCAACCAAGCTGCGTGTCGGCGCCATACTGGGCTACAACTACGGGAATAAGATAGATGAGGCGGTGCGGACAGGATTATTTACAGTGCGTCGCAGCGACTCGGAAATGACCAACTTCAGACAACTGATCAAAGGCCATATTGACCTGTTTCCCAGTGATCTGGTGGTAGGGCTGGAAGTCTTAAGAAAACATTTTAACGCAGCGGAGCGTCAGCAAATCAGGTACCTGCCGGAACAATTGTACACCGCGAAGCTGTATCTGATGTTTTCGAAGAAATCGCCGCGACATGCATGGCTGAAAGCGCAGTTTGATAAAGGCATGCAGCAATTAGTTGATTCTGGCAGACTGAATCGCCTGCAAGTAGATCCCAGCCTCATCCCCGCCGAAAGCCCGGCGCAATGACGTTATAGCTTCTCATCGTTTTATTCAGTCGTATTATTTCGTCGCCTCATCTGATTCCCTGCGGTAATGGCCTTCCACGATGCCTTCCAGATACTGCTCGTAGCGTCCTGAGTCTTTTAACTTTTGCAGACCGCGATTGAAGGCGGCGATATAGCGCTCGGCCTGGGGATATTTCCTGGTGATGATGACGTGATAGCCAACGCTTCTCAGCGCTTTCGGATGATTGGTAATGCTGTTGGCGACGCCCGACGGCAGATTATGAGCGAGAATTTCGTAGCCTACCTCAAGCACGCAGGGAAACAGATTGATGCGCCCCTGCGCCAGCTTCTTGAAGTTGCTTTCATCGGTGGAGATTCGCTCGACGGTGATCAGACCCTTTGCTTCCGCCTCGCTGAAATCTTTTCCATAGGAGTACCCGATGGTCGCGCCAATTCGATACGGCTTCAGGTCCTCAAAGGAGTTCCAGTCGAAAGGGAGATCTTTGCGGTGAAAGAAGACATCCGTCAGCACAATGATCGGCTCGGAGAACAGAAAGTGATCAGGTCTGCCGTCAGCCTTGGACCAGGCCACAGAGCCCACCCAGATGTCCCCCTCCCGCGCTTCCTGAAGCGCTCTTTTCCAGGGCAGAAAGGTGTATTTGACGTTGATTCCCTCCAACTTGTACGCCTCTGCGACGACACGGGAAATAAACCCGTAATCCCGGTAGTTTTCAGAAGTGAAAGGAGGCCACTCGCCATTAGTCAGACTCAGATCTTCCGCTGACGCCAGTAATGGGCAGAGTAACGCGCAATACATAACGCTTATCAGCAGGTTTTTCATCATTGCCCTCTGAGCGCCAGAAAGGATTGATAGATAGCGATATCTATCAAGTTTACCCAACCATAATTGGCTGGATGACTGGCCGCGGCTTGGCGGGACGTCTCATGGACTCGGAGGCGAAGCGACAGGTACGCCGACATCTTCTTTCCATAGTTGCTCGTACCTGCCGCTTTCCCTCAACTTCCTCAAACCCCGGTTGAATGAATCCACAAGAAATTCGGCTCGGATGGGGTCAATATTTTTGGAAATCAGCAGGTGTTGCGTATCCACCGCCACCGGAGTGGGATGGTAGGTGAAACTGGCGGCGTCCTGTTGTGAAAATTCGCTTTTAGCGATCTGCATTCCGACCTCCCGATTCACGACAAACAGCTGGATTCTGCCTGCCGCCAGCTTTCTCATATTCAACAGGTCGGTTGTGACTCTCTCAAACTTGAAACCATCGCTCAGCTCCGCCCTGGCGAGCGTTGGGCCGTAGAAATACCCCAGCGTCAGTCCAATTTTGTAGGGTTTGACGTCCTCAATATTGCTCCAGTCAAAGTCCAGAGTTTTCAGATGGAAGAACACTTTGGTTTCGATCAGAACAGGGTCGCTATAGGAAAATTGCTGCGCCCGCTCCTTCGAGTAAACCCAGCCCGGAGTGCCGTCGTAGTCCCCTTCCGCGGCCATCCGTAACGCTCGGTTCCAGGGCAGAAAGACATACTCGACCTGGATATTTTCGGCGGCGAAAGCTTCTTCGACGATATGAGGAAAAACGCCATAGTGGCTCAGTTTCGAAGAGAAAAACGGCGGAAACTCGCCTATAGATAGCCAGACTTTGCCCTCAGCGCGCACATGTGGCGCCGCCATGATGCTTATCAGGATGCAGGACAAGAACATCCCGCGCAGCCAAACCATTACTTCATGCCTCGCTGATGGCTACTGACTTTCGCGCCGCTTTGAAGTGAAGTATAGACATAAAATCGAGCGTCTAACGATGATACGGTTATTTCCTGCGCCGACGCCGCGATACAGGCGCCTGAAAGCACGTCCTGTAAATCAACACCCATGAACTCCTTTCTCAATTGCTTACTTTTAGTTGACAGTATCAACCAATATCATTATGGTTGACACTGTCAACTAACATGAACTGTGAATCATGCCAGAAAACACTGTCCCGGAAACCAGCGTCGGCGAGTCTCTGCACCGCTTGCTTCATGCATATAAACGCGCGATGCGTCAGGCCTATCAGGAGGTCAACCTGACCTTGGCGGTTTCCCATATACGCTCACTGAAAGTGATCAACCACGCCCGTGAAAAGAACGTCATATGCACCGCCCAGGTGATTGCAGAACGCCTGCAGCGGGATAAGGCGCAGATCACGCGGGTGGTGAAAGATCTGCTGGAGGAAGGGTTGATCGAAAAACGAGACAACCCTGAAGATCGACGCAGCCAACTACTGGATTTAACCCAGAAAGGCCTGGACGCGTACAAGACAATAAAAGAGGTGGAAGCGCTGGCGGGAAGCCGCATGGCGCAAGGCCTCAATGCTGATGAGATCCGGGAGTTCGTCAAACTCGCGAATGCGATGGCGGAAAACCTCAAACACTGAATACAGCCGCTCCTGCCAACGGGAGCCCTATTTTTACTGAATTCACGAGGATGAAATGAGCAGACCTGCGCCCCGCGAACTGACACTGGTTCGCAGACAATCGATAACTCCCAACATGCTGCGCGTGACCCTGGGCGGCGACGGCATCGCCAACTTTCCCGCCGACCAGGAAAGCGCTTACGTCAAACTGATGTTTCCCCGCGACGGCGAGCAGCGCCCGCTGATGCGCACCTACACGGTACGCGCGCAAAGAGAAGATGAGATCGACATTGATTTCGTTATTCATGAAGACGGCGGCCCGGCGTCCACCTGGGCGATCCAGGCGGAAATCGGCTCGCAGATTTTGATCGGCGGCCCAGGCCCGAAAAAGCTGGTGGATGCGGATGCAGACTGGTTTCTGGTGATCGGCGACATGACCGCCCTGCCCGCCATCAGCGTCAACCTGGAGCAGCTTCCTTCCAATGCAAGAGGCTATGTGGTGATTGAAGTGATCAGCGAGGCGGATATCCAGCCCCTCAAGACGCCCGCAAACCTCGACGTGCACTGGCTGATTAATCCCCATCCCGGCGTCGACAGCAATTTGCTGCTGAACAAAGTGCGCGACCTGCCCTGGCTGCAAGGACGTCCCTCCGTCTGGTGCGCCTGCGAACTCAACAGCATGCGCCAATTGCGGGACCACTTCCGCGCCCAGGAAGGACTGCAAAAAAGCGATCTGTATATCTCCAGCTACTGGAAACTCGGCGTCAGCGAAGATGAGCACAAAGTGCTGAAGGCGGCGTTGAATTAAAAAACGGGGCGTAAAGCCCCGTTCTCTTTTGGCAGCGGCGATGTTAAATGCACTTCGACGCCCTTATCACCGTTTACTTCCATCTGGTTTTACGATTTGTCTTCCAACTACGTTGAGGCCTTGTGGCATTGACGGTTTCAAAACCGTGGGGAAAGCAGCGCGAGCAGCCGGACTCTTCCCCCAGAACTACTCTCGAAACCGTTGTGCCGGACACCTTCTTAGGTAAATCCGCCAGCCCTGCTTCATTGCTCCCAAACGCCTTGATAAGACGAACTTCTCGTTTTTTCACTCTTCTCTCCTTTAGGAAAATACCTAAAAGAGAGCACCTTTTAATATTGCTACCAGCATGTGTTGTCTGATTGACATTGCCTTACTAAATTTGGGGACGGGACTCTAACACATATCACCACCGAGTCGAATCGCCGTCTTTCAACTCTCCGAGACCCGTTCCTCAATCACCGCCTGCACCCATTCCCGGTATTTGGCGCTGGGCCTCAGCATCTTCATTAAATCGCCCGGCTCAATGTCGTCGGGTAGTCCCGGTTCGATGACAAAGCGCTCGAACCAGGCTTCGCCGTTGCGCTCCCAGGCGGTGTCGACGATTTCGTCAATGAGTTCCTCCCGTGTGGCCTCATCGCTGGCGTCGGTTAATTCCGCCATAGTTTCCGGTTCGGACAGAATCATCTCCGCATAAGATTCCGCCGAGGCGCGCAGGCCTTTTAACGTCTCTTCTTTAAACTTGTCGAAGTTCATTTTCTTTCTCCCCCCCCCAAAAAAGAAACAGGAAATCGCTACCCTCGACAATAATCCAGGTTAGCCATACAGTGCCATTCTTTCAGTTGTTCAGAATAGAGAATCAGTGAAGTAATGGAATGGGTAGCATGAGAATCATCCTGGCGCGACACGGTCAGACTATCTGGAACCAACAAGGCCTCCTGCAAGGTAGCCTGAACTCTGACCTGACGGACCAGGGCAAAGCGCAAGCGGACAGACTGGCGACGGAAATGAAGCCATATCGCTTCGCCAAGGTCTACTCATCGCCAGCTTTACGCTGTATGCAGACATGCAAGGTCATTGCGCCTGACTTTGCAATATGCGACCTGCTCCAGGAACAGAACTTTGGTTCCTATGAAGGTCTGTCCCTGCATGACATAGACAGAATAGATCCTACTGCCAGAGCCGTTATCCGGGGAGAACACCCCCACCAAAAAGCCGGCGAAAATTCCGAGAGTCTGGCGGAAGTCGCGCAAAGAGCAAGTCGGTTCCTGAATCTGCTTGCGAACATGCATCATCAAGATGACACTATCCTGGCTGTCACCCATGGCAACTTCTTAAAAGCGCTGATCTGGCGGATACATGCGCAAGATCAAGCCAGCGCTAGTCGGTACACCCACTTCAATTGCGCCTATTCCGAAATCACCTATTCGAACAATGAGTGGACCGTGTCTTTTTGGGGTAAGGCTTCGCATCTTATTGGGGTGTTGTGAGGAAACAGGCGTCCAAGGATCAGGTTATCCGTTTATTGCGCCTGGGGAGAGGAAACGCTCTCCCCTTTGCAACTTCCCTTACGTATTTGGTGCAACCGCCCTTAGGTATTATGATGCGACCGATCCCGCGTATTGATGGGGCGAGCGAACGAGGATCTGCCGCGGCCGGCGGTCATTTCCGCATAGCCTGAGCGATAAACCACCGCTTTTTCCTCCAGGCTGTAGAAGCTGCGGGCGCCGCGTTCGTTGCGGTCTTCGACGCGGATAGAGCCGGAGGAGACATGCACAAACCCTTGATATCCGGTGACTTCGACAAAGACATGAGTTCTGGAAAGTTTGGTGCAGAAGCGCCCCACCCAGGGCGATAACGCGCCGGCGTATCCGCCGCCGCAGGCCAGTACGTGCATATCGATGAAGTTCAATGGCAGGCCTTCCGCACGCAAATCGTCCGCCATCTGTTCCGTGGTGAACGCTTTGAACACCCCGCCTACCCAATGCTCCGTTTCTCTATCGTAGTGCTGACGGTTTCTCGGCAACCAGCCGTTCTCCTTGGCGGCGATGGTGGCCGTATCGCCTCTGCCCGCGCCATGGGTGAAAATGTACAGCGTGTCAGTGGCGTGTAAACGCGACAGACAGCCAGGCGATGTGGGTAATCTGAGTCGCGGTTTTTGAATCACGGTGGCGTTCAAGACACCAGCGAGTTGCGCGGACAGCGCGATCATTTCCGGGCCGACAACGGGAAGATAGATGTAACTAGCCATGATTAAGATTCCTTTTATGCATTATTGAGGGTGTTTCGTAGTTTTATGATTTTTAGAGAGAGCCGCCGTACTTCCGCGGCGGGTTAACGCCATTTCCTTGTTTCATGTACGCAGATTAACGGCGCATTCTTAACGGAACCTTAAGATTTGTTTTTTAAGTGAAATTCAGAAATCAGAAATTTTTTTAATTTCTTTGCATCCAAACGCCGCATCCCTGTCGTCTTTATCTACGAGTTTCAAATTCAGGGTCCGAGACCCGCTAGCCACACTTAGATAGATAAAGGATAGAAAGATGAAAAAGTTCGCCGCACTGACCACTCTGATGATCGCCACCGCTGGTTTCACCTCCGCCGTATTCGCTGAAGGCAAAGCGGATCGTTACTGCGATGAAAAGTATTCCAGCTCCAGCAAGAGCTACAGCGCCAACAGCTACGCCAGCGCTGACGGCTATAGCAATTCCTATAACAACTCCTATGACAACGCCGGCGGCCTGCTGAAAACTTCTTCAGCCAGCGCCAGCTCCTCTAAGGTCGTCACTAAAGTCACTACCTCCGTCGGTGAAGTCTTCGCCAACGCGCAAGGCATGACGCTGTACACCTTCACCAAAGACAGCAATGGCGCGTCAGTCTGCTACGACTCCTGCGCAGACAGCTGGCCTCCGTTTTTCGCCAAGAAAGACGCCAAAACATGGGGCGACTTCACCATCGTCGGCCGTAAAGACGGGACTTATCAGTGGGCGTACAAGAACCAGCCTCTGTATCTGTGGGTGGGCGACCGTCAGCAAGGCGACGCCACTGGCCATGGCGTAGGCAACGTGTGGTACGCAGCTCAGCCATAACAGGGTCAATGCCTCTTCCTTTGCTGGTTAAATAGCCTTTTTTGAGCGCTGACGGCTAACTCGCCATCAGCGCTGTTTTCCCGCCTTACACAACAAGCTAACGCTTCACCTGCGTTTCTTAATAAGCGCCCTGACAGCGTTCAAAGAATTTACACCTTCTTAAATTCCAGGTTGTTTGAATTTCAGTCTATCCCTTGCGCCAGGGGCGTTTAGGCCTATCGTTAGATCGCACAAAAACGATACAAAACAGACGCTTAGCTTTGTATACAAACCCCTCTATTTTTGCCAAATTATCCTTAATGGAATAAGCCTTTTGGCCTTTAGTGGAAATACTTATATAACGAATTTACAGTTCTCGGAGAGCCACTTTCTAAAAGAGTTAAGAAACACCCCGATAGGTGGGGTTCTAACGAGATTGGCCTGTTTTGTGCCTTATAGGTTCCCTGAGCAATCTCACGAATTTTTCATTGCAGTACTAAAACTAACTACAACCCACACCAGGAGGTAACAATGAAAAGACTAGCGTGCTCACTCGCTCTTACCGCTTTCCTGCCGTTTACGGCGATGGCGGACTCCATCTCTCCCACTACTTTCTCTGCGACGCTTGATGTCGGCGAAAGCGTGACCATCACCAAGACAGTCACCGTTGACGCTGAAGCGACTACATCCAAAGTCGACGTGTTCTTCTTGATGGATGAAACAGGAAGTATGGGTGGCGAGATCGCAGCCGTTAAGGCCGCCGCCAGCTCCATATTGAGCACTGCAGCGGGCTTTGGCGACATTAACTTCGGCGTAGGCGGTTATCGTGACGCCCGCGATTTGTTCGCTTATCGCACGCTGACCGATATCACCAGCGATACTGCTGTCACTCAAGCAGCGATCAACAGCTGGACCGCCGCTGGCGGCGGCGACTTCCCCGAAGCGAATATCTATGCTTTGGAACAGGTCGCCAGCACCGTTTCCTGGCGTCCGGACGCTGAGCGCATCCTACTGTGGTTCGGCGACGCAACGGGCCATGATCCCTCTTTGGGCTCAACTGAAGCCAGTGCTACCGCCGCTTTGCAGGCGGCCAGCATCCAGGTGGAAGCGATTGACGTCGGCAACTGCGCATTCGGCTTCTGTCTTGATGGAACCGGCCAAGCTACCCGCATCACCAATGCGACTGGCGGCACCTATCACGCAGGCATCGACACCAGCACATTGGTAGACACTATCAATGACGCCATTTCGACCGCTATTTCTTCCTATACTGAAGTGGCGCTCGATATCTCTGGCGCGCCTCCCGGCATGGTATCCGTCTCTCCTGCGTCCTATAACGGCTCTTTCACCCGCGACAGCACTGCGACCTATGATTTCGAAGTCACCTTCACCGGCACTACACCCGGCACCTACGACTTCGACATCTACGCTACTGTTGACGGCGGCAGAGTCGCTACCGAGCGCGATCACATCGTTGTCGGCGCAACGGTTCCAGAACCCGCCAGCCTGGCGTTGATGGGTCTGGGTCTGGTTGGCCTGATGGTTCGTCGCAGAAAAAGCTAAGTAGTCCACTACCAAAAAGGGCGTTGTTTAACGCCCTTTTTTTTTATCCCTCATATTGGATTACACTCTGACGACAGCATGATGCTTCCAATGTCTGAGAACTATAAGGTCCCGATCGATGAACAAACGCCTCTCTTTAGCGCTGGCCCTCTTTTTCGCCGTTGGCGGCAGTCAAGCCGCGATAACGCAACCCAGCTCCGCCCAGTCCGACACCAGCCTTTTCTTTCTTGACGCGCCACCCGCCGGCGGCGAGTTACAACCCGCCAACCAGGATCTCGCCACCGCGCTGGACCTGATCCGGCGCCAAAAGTTTATGCAGAGCCAGAAACTGCTGGATCAGATTCTCGCCAAAGAGCCTAACAATTCACTGGCGCTGGAGTTGAAAGGAACGGTGCTGGCGTTACAGGGAAAACTCAAGGATGGGCTCAAGCTACTGCAAAAAGCCACACAATTAGCGCCCACGCAAAGTTCCGCCTGGACCAAACAAGGCGATGTCCATACCGCCTTAAAAGAACCCAAGAAGGCCTTTAACGCCTATAAAACCGCCGTCGGTTACAACGACAACGACTCCCGCGCGCATCAACGGCTGGGCTTGATCTACCAGGAGCAAGGCGAGGTCGCCAAATCCATCGAGCATCTGGAGAAAGGCCTGGCCAACACGCCAGAGGACTATGTGGGGGTCAAACTCAATCTGGCGGAGCAATACGTCAGGAATGGCGAATCAGGGAAAGCCATCAAACTGCTCTCCCCGATCATTGACGCCACCAGCGACAACGCCGTTGCTCTGGTGCTGCTCGCCAACGCATACGTCGCCAATCAAAGTCCGGAAGCGGCCATTCCCCTGTTCCAGAAAGCGCTAAAACTCTCACCCAAGCAACCTGCGCCCCTGTTGGCCCTGGGCATCGCCCAGCGCGACGCCGGCCAGCTGGATAACTCCCTCGACAGCTTCAACCAATTGCTCAAATTAAAGTCGGACTGGGGGCTGGCGTATTTTCAGCGCGCGCTGACCTACGTGAAAAAAGACGAACACGATAAAGCCGTCGGCGACTATCAAAAGGCATTGAAAGACAAAGAGCTGCCGGAGAATCTGGCGGTCCAGGCAGGCGATTACTTCGCGCAATCCGGAAAACATGCGTTGGCGGAACAAGTCTACAAAGACCTGATGAAACATTCCGATACGCCTTTCCCCTACTATCAGCGTCTGGGCAGCCTCTACCAGCTACAGAATGACCCGACTAAGGCGAAGGCGGTATACAGAGACCTGTTAAAGACCTACCCGGACAATCCACAGAGTTATCTGTACGCGGGCTCGTTTCACGCATTCACCCGGGATTACGCCGCCGCCTCGGATCTGTTCGATAAAGGGCTGGAACTGTCCCCAGACTCCAGCTCCCTGCGTATGGCCAAAGCCGTGGCGCTGAAACAACTGGGCACACTGGACAAGGCGCAGCAGGAAATGGAGATTCTGGTCAAAAATAATCCAGAGTCCCACGAAGGCTTGTTCCTGTTAGGCTCTCTGTATGAAGAGGACAAGAAAACCGACCAGGCGATAGACGCCTATCGCCGTGTCCTGCGTCTGAACGATACCCACCTGGGCGCGCTGAACAATCTGGCGTATCTGCTGGGTGAAACGGACAAACTCAACGAAGCGGAGAAACTGGCGCTGCAAGCCGCTAAGCTCGCTCCCATCAACCCCACGGTACTGGACACGCTAGGCTGGATACAATTCCGCCAGGGCAAAGTCGCCGAAGCGGAAACCAACATCGGCAAAGCCTACCAACTGGCCGCCAGCAACCCGACGATCATCTACCACTACGCCAAAGTGAAACAGAAAAGCGGCCAGGTAGCGGAAGCCCAAAGCCTGTTCAAATCCTCCCTGAGGCTAGGCTTGGCCTCACCCTGGAAAACCGACGCAGAAAAACAACTGCAAAACTAACCCTACCCGGAAGCGCGGGCGGCCCGCCCGCACTTCCCCGACATCTTTCACACATCAAAGTAGGTTGGATAAGCGCAGCGCCATCCAACAAATAGGTTTAATAAACCATTTTAATCCTTTGAATTAAATGCATTTATTAACATGAACACATGACGTCAGAAGGCGCTTCGCTTTTCCGACCTACTTGGTATTAGCGCTTTTCTTCTCTGTATCCAAGCCGTCTTGGGGGACGAAGATCCAGCCTTCCGATAACGGGGTATCCGGTTCCGGCGGTTGTAGTTGTTCGGGTTGGTTCACGAACAGCCAGGCGATCAGGGCGCAGATCAGCGCGTCCCGTTTGTCGTCGTGGTCGATATTCTCCACAAAGGCCGCGTCACGCCAGTGAAGGCGCAAGGGTTGCGCATCATTGCGCCGATCTGAACAAAATGGCTCCAACAGCGTCGCCATAAGATCGGAGTGTCTGCAGGACGACGGATAGGCTTCGATTGCCTGGAGCTGACCATCCCCTTCCCAAACTCCCACTGATTTTCGTTGGGGCGCGAATTTGGCGAGCGCGTGCATGCCTTTAGTGGCCTGACTACCGATCATATCTTTGACCGCAGATAAGGGCGCCAAACCCTGTTGGAATAAAAAGCGCTCAGTGAAGCGGAACAGATAAGGATTAGCGGCGGATTCATCCAGCCTGTCGACAGGGGCGCCGCCGGTGATCAGTTGCTGCAACGCCAGGGAGAAGCCCAAAGGCGTATCGATGGCCAAGGTCACAACAGGAAGCTTTGAGGACGGCGATGTCACCTCACAGCATTCAAGCAGCGCCTGAATCCACTCCGCTGTGGTGGCGGCCTGATTGATAACCTTCCGCAAGTTACCCCGCCAGGGCTTGCCCAGCAGCCTCCGGCGACCGTCCAGCACCACCAAGGCATCACGGCTTTTGCTGTTGCTATCGCAATTCCAACCGCCAACATCCCAGCCGATATACAGCATGTCCTTGGAAGCATCGAAGTTATCCATCTTCATACCCCTAAGTCAGCGAACAACAGTGATAAAACGTAGGTTGGATAAGCACAGCGCATCCAATAAATTGGTTTAAGTATAAACCATAATAAATTGTATTTATTGATATTTATTCGTATTTCGACATGGCGTCGGAAGGCGCTTCGCTTTTCCGACCTACTTTTTGTTAGTTTGAAACCAAGGTTATCGAGCGTCTCTTCGCACTGGCTCGCCGAACATGGTTTGGAAGGCTGTTTGGCTGTCAAGGAGCCGTAATTGACCACTACGCCCTTCCATCGCCCCCAAACTTCTCAACTCTCCAATATCCCCCCATAGGCTTCCGCCTGATTGGCGAGGGTTTCTATGGCGGTTTCGAGGTCGTGTAGCTGGCAGTCGTCCAGGGGGAGTGTTTGGAACAGGATGATGCGGTTTTGTTCGTTAAGTGCGATTACGCTGGAGGTTTGCAGGCTGTCCAGTAGTGACTGCTGCATCAGGTGTTTGCCGGTTTGGGTGTGGTCCGGTCCTGTTCCCGGTAGTTCTTCCAGATCAATTTGCAGATAGATGCGCCCGCTTTGGGAAAAGCAGCGCACAGCCAGGTTGTCGATATAAATCACGTAGTGCAGATTGGCGTCCGGCCGGATCATGGGGATTTGGTGGCGCTGGCAGAAACGAAATAACAGGCTTTCGAACTGATTGTAGGTGTGCATGGGCTTTCCTTAAGTGTTGCTTGTGTTTATCGATTGGCGGTGACCAGTTATCAACCGCTAACCCTGTAAAACACCGAAAATAGGCGTAAGTATCCTGCTCCAGACGCCTTGAGGCGTCGGAGGTTGTTCAGATTTGGTTCTGTGTTTTCCCGGAAGGCGTCAGGCGGTGGCGACGTTGTATTTGTTGATCGCCGACACCCGATTGGCGGCGCCCAGCTTCCGGTAAATGTTGTGGACGTGAATCTTGACCGTGCCCAGAGAGCGGCACAGGGCGTCGGCGATTTCAGGGTTGGACATGCCGGTCACCAGCAGATCCAGCACTTGTTTCTCGCGTTTGCTCAAGGCGGCGAGACTGGCGCTGTCGGCGTCATTCTGCTCGATATCTTGGCCGTAATGCTGGATCAATTTGCCGACATAGGCTGGATAACGCCCCTGTTGTTTCGCCGCCGCCAACAAGGATTTCATCTCAGGGGCGTCTTTTCTCACCAGCGAATGCAGGCTGCTGGTCATGCGACCCACATGCAAGGCGTCGTGAAACACCTGCTGCGCTTTCTCCTCCCGTCCCAGCTTTTGCAGCGCCAACGCTTCGACCGCCAGTGCTCTCGTCAACAACAAACCACAACGGCGTTGCTCCGCCCAGGCTTTCACCTGACGCGCCGGTTCCAGGCTTGCTTCGGGACGGTTCAGCGCGAACAGAATCTCGCTCAGTATTAATTGCTCGTGCTGACTGGCGAAACAGGCTTGGTCAGAGTGGCCGCCCCAGGCTTGCAACAGGTGCAGCGCCTCGCGTTCGCCGCCTTGCGCCTGCAGTCTTTGCGCCTTGAGCGCGGGCATTGAAAACAGCGTCTGTCGCACAGGATGGGGGATTGAGTGATGCAGCACTTCAGCTTCCATCAGCGCTTCTCCCGCCTCATCCCAACGGGCCTCACGAATCGCCAGCAACGCCTGCGCCGCCGCCAGATTGAAGCGCAGCTCCGCCGGCGCGCACAAGCCATGCAACACAGAAGCGTCTTGCAATCCTTGCGTTACTTCGTCCGTGTCGGCGTTTTCCAGCAGACCGAACAAGGTCGATGCGCTGGTCCAGGCGAACCAATGCGACAGATCGCAACTTGGCGCGAGGCGCTCTCGCAGCGAGGCCAGTCCACTGCGCCACAGGTCCGTTTCTCCGATCAGATAATGCAGCCAGCCCAACACCTGGATCACCTGGATCAACGTTCCCGGATCATCCGCCAAAGCCGCCTCCATCACCTGAGTAAGGCGCTGCCTGGCCTCATACAAACGTCCCTGATGCAGGGCGTGCAGCCCCTGGTGATAGCGCGTCAGCAGACAGGACGGAGCAGACTCAGCAACGGGCTGGGCCTGACCAGTGGCGTACAGCGCCTGAGTGGAGGCAATCAGTGCGGACGCCTCCCGCAACCACCGGGCCCTGGATGACGCCTCGTACACCGCTTCGGGATGATCCAATTCCCGCGCAGACGACAACAGCGTCTGCGCCTGTTTGCAGTGCATGAGCGCTGACGCAGGCGCCGACTCGAACAACGCCTTCCGCCCCAACAACATCTGCAAAAGCGGACGTTGCTCGACGATATGCGCCGGAACAGCCGCCAGCCAATGAGCAACCTGCGTCCAACATCCTGCGCTGATGAGAGAGGGATACAACTTTTCCAGCATATGCACGGCGGCCCGCCAATAACCATTATCAATACACAGAGTGATCGCCGCCATGCCCTGATGGTTGGCCAAACGCCATCTAAACGCTTTATCGAAAAGAGAAGGCGCTTCTACCGTTTTTGACGTGGCGTCCTGGCGCAGATGCTCCCGCAAGGGGCGACGCAGGCGATACTCGCCGTTTGATTGCCCCGCTTTGACGATAAGGCCAGTGTGATGAATCATCGCCTGAATCAAAGCGGGCGATTCGCCAGGCAGCAGACACTGACTCAGCAGATCCCGATTGAATTCGCTAATCGGCGCCAGCTCCCGCAACCGCGACTGCATGTCTTTTTGCACTAGCTGCAACGGCTGCATCACCTGCTCTTCCATATAGCGATGAAAATCAGGCAGCGTGTTGAGTTCATCTCTGGCGGCGAACGGCGCGTTTCTGTTGGCCATACGGTTCGCCAAGGCGCAAAAGAAGATCGGCCAGCCATCGGTCTGTCGCCACAGTTCGCTAAGCTGCGTCTGCATGCCGGGAGAGCCAGGAGTGGCATAACGCCCCAGGAGCCCTTCCGCCTGCAAGGCACGCAGATACTGTTTGCCTTCTTCCAGCGTAAACGCCAGTTCGTCGGCGTTAAGGTGATGAATCCGATTCCAGGATGTGGACGCGAACAGCGCCGGGGGAAGCGGATTTCTGGACAACAGACATAAACGGTGCGGGGCTGGCAGGTCGCGTACCAGACAAGCCAGCAAACCGATGGCCTCCGGCGCATCCAGTAAATGCAGATTGTCCAGCACCAGCGTCAAAGACGCATCATTTCGGCGGGCGGCGGCCTCCAGCTCGGCGACAAACAAGCTGCTCCAACGTGCGACGCCACTCCGCTCATTCAACAGACCCAGCTCGTCTTTGCAGCCCGGAAAACCATAACCGGCGCTGGCGAAAGCGGCCAACAGTCCGCCGCCCAAGCGCAAAAGACGATTGTCGCTGCGCTCAATAGCAAACCAGATAACGCGGCTCTTCTGAGGCGCAGCCCAATCCTGCATCAGCGTGGTTTTACCAAACCCGGCGGGCGCGGTCACACAATGAATCTGCGCCTGTCTGGCCGCATCCAGCTTCCGCGTCAAACGGCGGCGGGAAATAACGATCTGTGATGCCAAAGGGAAGGAAAACTTTCCCTTCAAAAACTGCCCTGTGTCCATGTCGTTTACCTGTGTCGTTATCGATGTCGTTTTATTTTCAGTCATTGTTGTTTGCGAGCAACAAGCCGCTTATCAGCGCCTGTTTCTCCATTTACGCCGCCGCTCTCGAAAAAGTTACAGGACATCGCGAAAAAATTTCGCCGCCAAAATCAGCCGGTCGATATATGTCTCCCTTCCCCCTGTTTCCAAATACTGGCCCTGTCAGCGGGTCAGGCTGCAATGGCGTCGTCATGTGCGCCCCGGACTAACCCCGTCTGCCTTACAGCTAACTGAACCGACGACGCGTCCATGGTTGACGCGCCCCGTCACTCACTTTGAAAGAGGAAAACAGAATGGAAAACATCGGCGGAATTGCTTCCCTTGGCGGAGATAAATTTCAAATCAACAATCAGGTGATGAGTCTGGCGGAACTCATCATGTTTCTGGAGATCGAGCGCGCCAATAACCTGGAGCAACAGTTGGCGGACGAGCTGCAAAGCATGGCCGCGTTGAACAACCTGCTTAAGCAGGCGAATGCGATGCTGTCCATCGCCCGCACCGAGAAAGGCAAGCTGGAAGGCAAAGGCAACAGCACCATGCCGCCGGAAATGATCGACTTCTTCGAAGAGCACGATATCCAGCAAGGCCTCAGCAAGTACGACAAGGAGCACAAAGGCGTACCTCACAGCGGCCTGTATCTGGACAGCGACGGTTACGATTTCTGTCAGAACAGCGATGAGTGGGAGACCTCCATCGAGAATCTGAAAGCCTTTATCGATGGCCTGAACAGCCGCAGCCAGCTGGAGATGATCCGCATCAGCTCATTAATGAAGAAGCGGGACGAATCGCTGACGCTGCCTTCCAACACCAACAGCAACATCCACCAGACCAATCAGGGCATCCTCGGCAAGATCTAGGGACAGCGTTCCCGTCAGGCCCGATCCCGGATCGGGCTTGCCTGGCCATTGAGGATTTCAGGTCTAAAGACAGGAGGAACTATGTCTGACGCGACGGAAAATCTCTCTTATCAACTTATCTATGAGATGGAGCGGCTGCACGCGTCGGTGACCGCCTCATTCGCCGACACCGACGCGCTGATGGCGAAATGGGGCGTGAACCGGGACACCCTGGCGCCCCTGATCGAACGCAGCAAGCGCCAATTATCCGAAGCCGAACGCGTGGAGCTGGCGCGCCAAGAGCAGGATTGGCGTCATCGCTTCGAGCACTCCCTCGCCCCCGACCCACAGCCATCCAGCCCGAACCGGGCGCGCATCCAGCTGGGGTTAATCAACCGCATCTGACATCACAAGGAGAATCATTGTGACGCAACCCGACTCACTCACCCACGCCGAGATTCCCGCCTTGCTAGAGCAGATTCTGCAAGGCGGCGGGGCTCTGGCGATCGCCCGCGGTATCACCCAGACAGAGATCGAGGCGATCTACACCATCAGCTACAACCTCTATCAGCAACGCAAGTTCGAGCAGGCGGAAAAGACCTTCGCCTTTCTCTGTCTCTACAGTCACCTGGACGTGCGCTTCTGGACCGGACTGGGCGCCTGCCGCGAGTCTCTGGGCAAGTATGCGCAGGCGATTGAAGCCTACTCCTACTCCGCCCTGCTCCAGCACGACAATCCCGTGCCGCCGCTACAGGCCGCCAAGTGCTACCTCGCCCTCAATGATCTGCAGCAGGCCCGCAACGGCCTCACCGCAGCGTTGCATTGGTCCCGGGGTCGCCCCCAGCATCAGGCGACTTACAACAAAGCGCAGGAACTGCTGGGGGCGATTGACAATAAAGCTCATTCTCTTCCCAGCTCTCAAACCAACCCTATTTCCGGCCCTTTATCCAAGCCTTTATCAAACCCGCTACCCAACCAGGGAGACACGCTATGAATACAATAGGAGCCTTACCGACAGACGTCCTGAACGGCGATCTGGCGGAGCTGTTTCTGGCCAGTCAGGAAACCCATAACGCCACGCGGACCTCTCGTGCGGCTGATTCGTTCACCCAGTTGCCGCCAGTTGACGCAGATAACCGTAGCGGCGCGACATCACAGGTGGCGCTGACGCCGCCTAAAGCCACCGTCGATCTGTTGCTGGCGCTGCAAAGCCTGCAAGTGAAGCTGGACGAAGAAGGTATTAAAAGCGGTAAGGAAGACGCCAAGTACCTCGCCCAGGAAAACGAGGCCCGCCACAAAGAAGTGATGGAAGCCCTGCAGAAATCCATCAACGAGATGGAAAAGGCCAAGAAGTCCGGCATGTTCGCCAAAGTGTTCGGCTGGATCGCCGCGGCCGCCACCCTGATCGCCGGCGCAGCGATTATCGCTACCGGCGCCGGAGCCATCGCCGGCGGCGTCATGATGGCGTTGGCGGTGGACCAGATGGTCGGCATGGCCACCGGCAAAAGCGCGGTGTCGGAACTGACCAACGCCATCGCCAAGGGGCTGGCCAACGTCATGGGCGAACCGGCCAACGCCATCGTCGCTTCAGTGATTGTGGCCGCCGTGTTGATCATCGGCACGGCGGGAGCGGGTATGTACGCCTCCGCCACCACTTCTGCGGGGAAAGCCGCCTCGGTCGCCTCCAACTCCAGCAAGACGGCCTCATCAGCGGCGACCGCGGGTAAGACCGCAAGCACGGCGACCCAGGCGGGTACGACTGCTTCGTCTTCCAGTCAGGCGGCGACGAACAGCCTCAGCAAGCTGGCGCAGTCCCTCAGCGAATGGCCGCTGCTGCATCAGGCCCGCAATATGTCCCTGTTTGTTTCCAGCGGCGCGCAGGTGGGCGGCGGCGCGGCGGGCGTCGATGCGGCCGTACACACTAAAGAGGCGAATGACGCCAAAGCGGAGGAAGCCCTGGTGCGCAAAGTGATCATGCAGAATCAGGCCGGCATCGAGCAGGCCATCGAGCATATCAAGAGCCTGACTTCAAACAGCGAAAGCACCCTGAGTCAGATGGTCAATTACATCAATCAGGAACAGCAGACCAATCAGACGTTGATCAGGGATATGGCCTGAGCCTGATTTACCTATGACCGACAACGTTTTCTTACAAGCAACCCTTAAGGTAAAACCATGAGTATTCAAAATATCGGCATAGAGCCAAGCGCCCAGGCGCCCCTGTATTCGGCGCATGGCGCGCCCACTTCCGCTACGCGCACAGCGCAAACGCCCGCCCTGACGGCGTCAAGACAGCAAAGCGCGGAGACGCCCTTCCCCCCCGCAGCAAGACTGCTGGACGAACCGTCCATCGTCGAATCAGAGTTTGACGCCGGCGCCCTCAGCTTCAAGTTGAACGGGACCAACCACGGCGCCGACACCTTCAAGATCATGGAGGCGATTCATAAGATTTTTATCGAAATGCGCCGTCAGGCCGCCGAGTCCAGACAGGACGCCTATCTGTCCCAGTGGACCGCCCTGGAAGCGAAAGCGGAAGAAATCAAAAGCGCCGCCAGGAAAGACCTCGCCGCGTCGGTAGTGAACGGAGCCATGTCCATGGCCGGCGGCGCCCTTGGCATGTATGGCGGCGCCAGAGCGATCAGCCAGACCAACAAGGCCATGAAACTGGACATCGCCAAGCCCAAGATTGACGCCCCGGCGCCACCCAAAACGCTGGAACTGGAGATGCCGACGCCTGCGGTTAAACCTCCCACTCCGGGCAATACAGGCCCCACCGCGACAACCGCCAGCAAAGGCAATGCTGGACAAACGCCTCCTGCCGCCAACGCCGCTCCGGTGAACAAAACGCCGGCCAACGGGTCCGCTCAAAACGGCCAGAGCAAACCTGCTGTGGAAACGGAAGCGCCGATTAAGCCCGTGAACGCCGATGCAGAAAAAGCGCCGGACACCAGTAGCGCCAACAAGGCTAAAGACCAGGCGGACGCGTCAAAAGGCAAAAACGACGGACCGGATGGGTCAGCTAAATCCACGGAAGTGAGGCACAAAGAGCTTATGTCCGACGCGCAAAACTACAGCAGCATCGGCATGGTCGTCGGCCAGTTCTTCACCGGCTTTGGCGGCCTCATCGCCGCGCCGTTGAGCTACTCCGCGGAACTGGACCGGGCGGAAAAAGAGCAGCAGGACGCGCAAGCCACCAAAGCGCAGGCGGACGTGGAAAGCGAAGTGGAGTTCGTACGCGCCGCCAGCGAAGGCGCCAAAGCCATCCAGGACTTTCTGGATCAATTCATTGCCTCCCGCGCCCAGGTCAACAGCAAGATCATGGCCTGATACCGCGCACGCCTTTTGTTGATCCACGTTGATTAGCCATGACTTAGCCGGCGGCCTGTTGCGCCGGCTTTTTTCTTTTTTCTTTTTTCTTTTTAATCGCCAGTCATTCGCCAGACATACACCAGCCGTTTATATCCACCGATCTATTTCTCTTCCTGCCTCTGAACGCAACACTAGCAACAACTTAAACAGGCTGGGCGGCGACCCTGCTTCCAGCCGGTTTTTCGCTATCGCACTCGTTTTTCTGGCACACGGGTTTTCTCTATCACACAGCAGGTTTTGTCTATGTCTAACCTCACAGGCGGCGTTTCATTGCAGACGGACAGGAGCTATCGCACGGACGCGTTGAGTACCTCAGTTGCGTCGGGAAGCTGGCGTGGCGAGGGAGTGCGTCTGGCGAGTCACGACAAGTCGCTGTTCGCGTCTGCGGCGGAGGAGATGTCTTTTCTGCGCTCGGAGAAAAAGAGCAAGGACCTGAGCAAACGCAAGATTGGCGAACGGCCGCTGTATAAAACCCAGGCGCTGGAAAAGGCGTTGGCCTACGTGGAGAAAGCCAGGGAGCTGGATAAGGAAAAGCAGCTCAAGCCCTTTCTGCATCAGTTGTTAACCCAGAGCGATCCCGCTAAAGCGGAGATGCGTCAGCGCGCTGCGCAACAGTTTGGGGACATTACCCAACAGTATCTGGCGCTGGTGTTCGTCCGCGATCAGTTACGACGTAAACGTAAGGCGGGCGACGCCAGTGTGGATGAGTTGCTGGCGTCAGTTGAAGCCGCAGTGGATGACATGCTGGAGGAAAACGGCGCCGCCATTCTCGCAGGTGTCAATGTGGCGGAAGTCGCCGCGCAGTTCAGCGACCGTCAGCTTGGCGCAGTGAATGAACTGCGCAAGCTCTACCGTGATGCAGTGCTGGACTACGGCAGCCTCACCGACACTTTTCGCAAGATTCTGGCCCAGTATGGTGAAGCGCGTTTTTCCGAATCCGTCGCCTACCTGATTTCCGCCTTGGGCGCTGACCTGGGATCGGAAGGTCCTTCACTGCCCAAAGAGCGCCTGCGCATGATTATCGAGGATATCTACGCGCTCCAGGCATTGGAAGGACTGGACGCGGAGTGTCGCGATTTTCTCGCGCAACTGGAGAGAATCTACCGCTCTCAGACCCCGCTTAATAAATACGCATTGATGGAGCAATTGCTCGCCCTGCTGGAAAAAAAATGGATCGGAGCGGAACAACTGGGCGGCGTACTGAAGGCGTTACACATTCCGTCCGCCATGACTATCTACTTCTGGCGCGGTTTCAAGGAGCTGATGCGAGCCATTCCGCTGAAAGCGTATCGCGACCCGTTTGAACGGGACAAGCTGCTGACCGTCATCCAGGAGCGTCTGGACCTCAGCATTGAGCAAGAAGCCGAACAACCTTAACGAGGCCCCCAATGAGAGATATTTCCCCATTCGCCAAGGCGTCGCGCTCATGATGCAGGACTCCGCCGTTCACCTAACGATTACCGAGTTCCTGCAACAATTGGGGTTTGCCGATTTTATCTGGCGCGGCGAGCCGCTGACGCTGGCGTTCGAGCGCTCGGGAACGCTGATGATCGAGCCTCACGAACAGGGCTTGTTGCTGGTCCGACTGCAGGAAATCAGCGAGTACGACTGCGCGGATTTGATCCCCAAGGCGTTGCGCGCGGTGCATTACGACCAGTCCTTACCGTTGCGGGCGCACACCGGAATGAAAGGCGCCAGTCAACTGGCCTTCATCGTCGCGCTGTCCCGCCCGCAGTTGTCCATCGCCGGTCTCAATGAGGCGCTGGGCCTGCTCGATTACCTTCATCAACAACTGAATCAATAGGCAGGTGATCCATGGATCTGGTGACTTTCACCGAAGGCGTGCAAAGCGTGCGCGTCCACGACACCCACGACAACCCCGCACAGGACGCCGGCGCCAACGCCCCTTCCCGGTCGTTTGTGCCGCGAGGGGAATCCGTCGTCCAACACACGGAAAAACTGTTTCTGCGTCATGCGACCAGTCAGGAAATGCTGCGCGCTTTGATTGGATCATCCGGCGCCGCCGGGGTTGATCCCCAGGACTTTGACGATCTGGCCGCCTCTACCCAATCCACGCTGGCGGCGCTGGAGCAAGAGGCGGAGGCCAGCAGCGATCCCGAGTTCCGGCAAACCCTGCAAAGCGCCGTCGCCATTCTCAACGCGCTGTATGAAGACCGGCAATGGCTGCGCAGCAACCTAAGCGCCCTGGAAAAGCCATGAGACCAACTCAATCCGTCGCCCCGCTTCCCCATGCCAGCGCCATGAACAGGCTGCAACCGCAGCAGGCGGCCTGGCTGCAGGAAGTGACCACCGTGTTTCTGCAATGCCGTCAGTACGCCAAGGCGCAACCGCTACTGCGTCTGCTGATTCGGCTGCTTCCTGACGACCCTGCGCCGCTGCGGCAGATGGCCTATCTGTGCTATCAGCTCGGTCGCTATGAGCTGGCGCTAAAGTACTGCCGCGCCTGCGAGAAGCGGTTACCGGGCGCGTCGGAAGCGCGTTTACCGCTGCTGCGCAGCCATTGCCATCTCAAGCTGGGACAGAGAGAGCCCGCGCTGACTCACTACCTGCAATTTCTATCAACAAGGAGCGCGCCATGACCCTCGCACGCCTGAACCAGACCCTGCTCATGATCGCCGGGCGTAAAGACATTTTCTTCGCCGCCATGCTGGTGGCGATTATCTTCATGATGATTTTGCCGCTGCCCACCGCGCTGGTGGATATCCTGATCGGCGTCAATATGGGGCTGGCGGTGGTGTTGCTGATGGTGGCGGTGTATCTGCGCTCGCCGCTGGAGTTCGTCGCTTTTCCTTCCGTACTGCTGATCACCACCCTGTTTCGATTGTCCCTGTCCATCACCACCACCCGCTTGATTCTGTTGCAGGCGGACGCGGGCTCCATCATCGAAGCGTTCGGCGGTTTTGTGGTGGGCGGCAATCTGGTGGTGGGGTTGGTCATTTTTCTGATCATCACCGTGGTGCAGTTTCTGGTGATCACCAAAGGCTCGGAACGGGTGGCGGAAGTCAGCGCCCGTTTTTCTCTGGACGCCATGCCCGGCAAACAAATGAGCATCGATGGCGATATGCGCGCAGGGGTGATTGACGTGGACGAAGCGCGACATCGTCGTAATCAGGTGCAGAAGGAAAGCCAGTTATACGGCTCGATGGACGGCGCCATGAAGTTCGTCAAAGGCGACGCCATCGCCGGTTTGATCATCATTGCGGTGAACATTCTCGGCGGCATCGCCATCGGCACGCTACAGAACGGCATGACCTCCGGCGAAGCCCTGGAACTGTACGCTATTCTCACCATCGGCGATGGGCTGGTGGCGCAGATTCCCGCGTTATTTATCGCCATCACCGCTGGGGTCATCGTCACCCGAGTGACGACGGACGAGTCGGAAAACCTGGGCGCGGACATCGCCAACCAGGTCGTCGGCAAACCCCAGGCGATCCTGATCGGCGGCGGCCTGCTGTTCACTTTCGCGCTGATTCCCGGCTTCCCCACCCTCACTTTTATCATGCTGGCGTTGGCGGTGACCGGCACGGGCGTCTATATCATAAGGCAGGACAAAGCCCACGCCGCCGACAAGCATCCGCCGCTATCAGCGATGGCCGCCGCCGGACAGCCTCCCAGCAAAGCCCAGCTCAACGAGACAGAGGAGTTTACCTTCACCGTGCCGCTGCTGGTGGACATCGCCGCCGACGCGGAAGACGCGCTGGACCCGAATGCGTTGAACGAGGAAATTCTCAAAATCCGCCGCTCCCTGTACCTTGATCTAGGCGTGCCGTTTCCGGGGATTCATTTGCGCATCAATCATGGCTTGAGCGATGGCCGCTATAAGATTCATCTGCAGGAAACGCCGATTGCGGAGGGCTTTATCAAGCCCAGGCAGTTATTGGTGCGCGATCAGAAAGAGCAATTGGATCTGCTGGCCATCAAGCATAACTGCGAAGTGGAGCTGCTGCCCGACGCACCCGCCTATTGGGTGGAGCAACGTCATCAGACTTCTCTGGACAAGATGGAAGTCGCCTATCTGACCCCACCCAAGGTGTTGAGCTATCACTTGTCCATCATCCTGAAAAAATACGCGCAGGAGTTCATCGGCATTCAGGAGACTCGCTTTCTGCTGGAGAAAATGGAAGGGCGCTACGGGGAGCTGGTGAAGGAGGTGCAGCGCCTGCTGCCGATACAGAAAATCACCGAAATACTGCAGCGTCTGGTGTCAGAAGACATTTCCATCCGCAACCTGCGCAGCATTCTGGAAGCCTTGGCGGAATGGGGGCAGAAAGAGAAGGAAACCGTGCTGCTGACGGAGTACGTGCGCAACAGCCTGCGTCGTTATATCAGCTACAAATACAGCAACGGCCAGAATATCCTGCCGGCGTATATGCTGGACCAATCCCTGGAAGACGCCATCCGCAGCGGCGTGCGCCAAACCTCCTCCGGCGCCTACCTGGCCCTGGAGCCGGACACCACCCGTAAAATCGTGGACATCGCCAAACGCACCGTGGGCGACCTCGATCCCGGCGCGCAAAAAGTAGTGGTGATCACCTCCATGGACGTGCGCCGCTACCTGCGCAAACTACTGGAAAGAGACATGCGCCAACTGCCCATCCTCTCCTACCAGGACCTGACGCCGGAAATCACCATTCAACCATTAGGAAGAATCGCGCTGAGCTATTAAGGCAACGGACAGGCAATTTCTTTCTGCTGGTCTGACTTGGTCTGACGACGACAGGGTTTGCTTATCTCAGGCCCTGTTTCTTATCCCCAGTCGCCATATCAATCATTACCCATCACGCCGATTGATCCGGCCGATACACCTGAACACTCTCCTGCTCATTGGGATCATTACGGGACACCAGCGCAATGGCCTCCTCCGTATCACTCAAATTGATCGGCTGATGCGGCACCCCGTCAGGTATAAAAATAAAATCCCCTTCCTTGTTCACCACCGACTTCGACAAATTCTCGCCATACAGGGTCTTAACATTTCCCTTCAACAAATAAATCGCCGTCTCAAACCCATCATGAAAGTGAGGCTCCGCCCGCGCCGAAGGCGGAATCACCACAATATTCATCGAAATCCCGGTAGAACCCGCCGTTTTCCCGGAAATTCCCAAATAATTAGGCAACTTCTGAATCGTATCAATCGTCCCCTCCGGCCTCACCGTCACAATATCTTTATCCAGATTCATATGTGCTCTCACTTGTATTGTTGTGTTGAATCCCACCGACGACCTGATGATCAAACAGGTCGGATAAACAAAACGCTGTTCAAAAATAAAACTCAGCTATCCGATAAAAGTACACCAAAAACCCGTAATCCTCCCAACACGATCCGCGCCCAAAGACACAACACATCCCCACCCCGGGAGCGCGGGCGGCTCGCCCGCACCGTCGTCACGTTTTCACGTGTTTATGACATCAGGTCGCCTTAGTTCGCCACCGATACCTCTTCTTTGAAGGTGTTTTAAAGTGATCGTTGAAGGTTATCAGCTTTATTACTCAGTTCACCAATCAGCCTTACCCTCGCACAGACACTCAAAGCAAACTCTGAGAGATGTGCTATCTTTTAGTCGAATATAAAACGATCACAAACTACTTTTGCTACAACGAGGCACCTCCATAAAAAGATACAACATATTACACTAATAATTTAAAACACTATAATTATGGCACCAGAAATCACACACACACTTTTTCACGAGAATGGCTACTATCAATTTTAGCAATTCCAGATCAAGACATTAAAAGTATAAAAAAGAATTTAATTTTATATACATTTTAAACATTCCGGAAAACTGATGAGAATTGTATATCTTGGAAAAGTGAGTTGTCGCAACAACCCTCTTCCGTCGTTGGAAGGGGATGCTATTGAGCTTTTTTCAGATAACTGGGACGATTATGGATACAAAACAAGCTTTTCCGTCACTTGTCGAATAAGTGATGAAAGAATTACTCTTGGGCTAATACGTATTCTTATTGCAGACACTAAAAATTCCAGCGACTATCTCAACAAGCTCCTTAAAGAAGGCTGGAGTGGAGAGTTTCCGATCCCTAACACCAACTACATATCAACCCCTTCAAATATTATTTTTTATGAGCAAATAGATGGTTTAATAGATTCTAAAAAATCCATCGAGGTCGCAAATAAATTACGTGATGCAAGCTATCTCATACATGTTTCAGAAGATGATGACGCAAAAACACTAGTTGAAACGGAAGGGTTTGAAAGCTCTCTTCAGCGGGAGCGTGGGAGTAAAAAGGCATATTTGGATGGCTGGAAAATTTTGGCCCGTCAAGCTATCGCCGTACTCGACCTTGGATTCAAATTTAAAAATGTATGCGGAGACATTTCTAACCTTAATCTTAAATATCACTCTGAAAGCTTGTTACCTCACGACATTAATGTTTTGATTGGGCCCAACGGGTCAGGTAAATCTCAAGTGCTACATCAAATGGTATCAGACTGGATATCTCCTGATGAAGAACCCGAAACTGGATTTGCAGAAGCCCCCAACCTTAGTCAGATAGTTGTTATATCTTATAGCCCATTCGAGCGTTTCCCTGTCGCCCCTCCAAAAAATCAACAACAAGATACTGAGGCGTATAGGTATTTTGGGTTTCGCGGAAGAACGGCTCCTACTGAAAGTCGACCGAGTGGACAAATTAGGCTTTCTCACCAATTTCCTAAGAGAAATGCCGCAGAAGCACTTATTGAGTGTCTCACCGACGATGAGCGCTTCAATTCAGTACGAGGTTGGGCAAATAAAGTTAAGACTGTCGAACGCGTCCTGAGAACAGCGTTCAATTTTGACTGTGCTGCTATAGAGGTAAAAGGATATAGCGGAGTAAAAGATTATTACAAAGACAATAGCCGTGACACTATTTTTCATAAACAAGATCATGTGCATTTTGACGAAGATAACGGCAGAAAAAAAGCATATATCCCTATCGTTTCAGAAACGGCCTACTCCCTAAATATTCCCAAGCTAAAAAAGAATATTGTAGTAGATCAGGGGGTGACTTTTTTTATGAGTGGCCATCCGATCGAGTTGAGTTCAGGGCAACGATTATTTGCATACATCGTCATTAATATTTTAGGTGCAATCCAAAAAAATAGCCTTATTCTAATTGACGAACCAGAGCTTTTTTTACATCCGACCCTGGAAATTCAGTTCGTAAATATGCTGAAAATGATTCTGTCACGTTTTAACTCCAAAGCTCTTTTAGCGACGCACTCCGCTGTAACGGTTAGAGAGGTGCCTTCTGATTGCGTTCACGTATTTGAAAGAACAGATGAAGGGTTATTCATTAAACATCCGCCATTTCAAACTTTTGGAGGAGATGTTCAGCGTATTTCTTCTTATGTATTCGGCGACAAGTCGATTTCAAAACCCTTTGAAGCCTGGATACGTGATAAGCTCGAAGATTATGGTTCTGCTGATGAACTTATTGAGGCGATGGGCAATGAACTCAATGAGGAGCTGATCGTACAAATCAAAGCTATGGGACGTGATCAATGGTGATGCATTTACCATTGCCGGATATTTGTAGCTTGCAACTCATCGATGATGTAGTTGCCGAGCGGCAGAACGGCAAAAATGCTCAATTCTTCAATAAAATAGCTGCGGAGTGGAAAAGCAAGGTACAGGAGTACATCGATGCGAGCGGATCTCCAAAGAACATTCAGCTATGGCCTAAAATCACTCCTCAAAAAAATGTCTTTCTCAATTTATATAGCTCGCCACAAGAAGGTGCGGTTCAAAAATTAGCAATTGATAGTTTAAGGGATCATGGGCTAACTCTTTGTCCTGCATGTGGTGAGCCAGGGAGACCTAACACTCTGGATCACTATCTCCCCAAAGCTGCGTTCCCCCATTTTTGTATTACCCCCCTAAACCTGTTTCCTATGTGTGATGCTTGCCAAGCCCAAAAGGGGGCCAAAACAGGTGATGACATAAGTCCTAGATTTTTTATTCACCCATATTTTGACGTTTTTGTTGCCGAACAGGTAATTGAGCTTTCCATCAGCCCACCGTTCGATACGCCGACGTTTGACTTAACAGCTTGTGCTCAACTTACAGCTGAACAATCAGCTTTAGTGGAGAGCCATGTAAGGGAGCTAGGAATAGAGCAGCGTTATGCTCATTTCTTTCGTGATCAACATAGGCGTTTAATACGCTTGGCTGCACGCATGAGGGAGACAGGACAAAATGTTACCAATACATTGGAAACGTTCTGTGCTACGGAGCAAGATCTAACCAAAAATTCTTGGGGACATGTCTTTTATGCTGCGGTTCTGGCCAATGCCGATGTAATGGAGTATTTGGAAAAGGGTGATTTGCCTCCGTTACCTTAAAAGATACAAATAGGCGAATTTCGTGAATGGAAAATAGGAGAAATGAGCCCTTAGGGTAAACGGGACTCTCATCAGTTTAGGGATAGCCCTAAATGTTTGCATTTGTTTCCCTTTAAAAGCTTTGCATGGTCCCATGCGTTCCCCTTCCAAGTTATTCTACTTCCCCCCAAAAATTAGATCCCCCGGCTGATACAGCCCCTCCCACTCCCCCTTTAATCTGCCCCTAAACCAAATATCAATCCGCTTTCGCGGTGTTTTTTCAGGGTGTGGATGCTATGGATCAGACAGTCTTCAGTGATAGCGCGTTTTCCGCGTCCAGGACCAAGTTGTTGCGGTCGTTGGTGGAGCAGGCGGATTTTGCGCAGGTGCGGGGGCGGGTGACGCAGGCGGTGGGGACGATTGTTAAGGCGTCTGTGAATGGGGTGCGGATTGGTGAGATTTGTGAGTTGGTGGACCCGGAGTCGCAGCGTTCCATTCTTGCGGAGGTGATCGGTTTTTCCAGGCAGGAGGCGTTGTTGACGCCGTTGAGTGAGATGGAAGGTCTGTCCGCTCATACCGAAGTGATTCCCACGGGCCGCAGTCATGAGATCCAGATCAGCGAGGGTATTTTGGGGCGGGTGCTGGACGGCCTGGGCGCGCCCATTGATGACGGCGAGCCTCTGACGGGCGGCGTCCCTTACCCCATTATCAGCGCCTCCCCTAACCCATTGACCCGCAGGCTGGTGGAAACGCCCATAACCACCGGGGTGCGTGCGATTGACGGCATGCTCACCTGCGGCGAGGGGCAACGTATGGGCGTGTTCGCGGCGGCGGGGGTCGGCAAAAGCACCCTGCTCTCCATGATCACCCGCCATACAGACGCCGACATCGTCGTCATCGGCTTGATCGGTGAACGCGGCCGCGAAGTCAGAGGATTTATCGAACGGGATCTGGGCGCGGAAGGCATGCGGCGCGCCGTGGTGGTGGCCGCCACGTCCGACCGCCCCGCCATGGAGCGGGTGAAGGCGGGTTACGTGGCCACTGCTATCGCCGAATATTTCCGCGATCAAGGCAAACGGGTGCTGCTGCTCATGGACTCCGTCACCCGCTTCGCCCGTGCGCTGCGGGAAATCGGCCTGGCGGCGGGAGAACCGCCGGCGCGCAGAGGCTTTCCGCCCACTGTATTCGCCACCTTGCCCAAATTGCTGGAACGCGCCGGCCCTGGGGCCAAAGGCGCGATCAGCGCGCTCTACACCGTGCTGGTGGAAGGCGACGACATGACCGAGCCAGTGGCGGACGAAGTGCGCTCCATTCTGGATGGCCACATTGTGCTATCCCGCGCTTTGGCGGAATCCGGCCACTTTCCCGCGGTGGATATTCTCGCCAGCAGCAGTCGCCTGATGAACGAAATCGCCACGCCGGAGCAACGGCAACATGCGCGGCGGCTGCGGCAGCTATTGGCCCGCTACAGGGAAATCGAGTTGCTGGTCAGGATCGGGGAATACCAGCCGGGGACAGACCCGCTCGCCGACGCCGCGATCAAGGCCATCGAGCCCATTAACCAGTTCCTGAGACAGCATGACGACGCCCCCTGCTCCATGGGGGACACCTTGGCTCAACTGCAATCCCTGGCCCAACACTAACGGAGACTCAGCCATGATCGCCAGCATCGCCGAAATCAAACAGCACCGAACCAACCGTCAGGCCAGACAAGTCAAACACCTCGAAATCGCACTATCAGACCTGCGCGAGCGCAGAAGTCAGTCCGCCCACGCATTCACCGATTTTCAGCAATGGCGTCGCCGCGAAAGCGACCGCCTGTTCGCGGAACTG
Source organism: Hahella sp. HNIBRBA332 (assembly GCF_030719035.1). Lineage (NCBI taxonomy): Bacteria > Pseudomonadati > Pseudomonadota > Gammaproteobacteria > Oceanospirillales > Hahellaceae > Hahella > Hahella aquimaris. The sequence continues at coordinate 2,166,534 of NZ_CP132203.1, read as the reverse complement.
GCCGGCAAACCCGCCAGCCTGCAAGAGATGGACGACTACAACAGTCGGGTGGCGTATTTCAAAGTCCAAACTAACGACCTGGCGAACCAGCTCAAACAGATTCAAACGGAAGAAGCCGCCGCCGAACAAAAACTGCAAGCCGCACTGGACCAACTGAAAGTAGCGCAAAAAGCGCAGGAAAAGTTCGCCATTCTGGCCGACGAATTCCAGGGAGCGCTGCATCAGGAGCGCATTCGCCTTGAAGAACAGCAGGCGGAGGAAATGGCGGCGGACAACCTTCGATTTCCCGCCCGGGCTACGACTGGTTTCGGCTTGGAGATGGAGGCGTCGATATGAATGCGCAGCGCCTGCAAGGAGAAATCAGGACCGCCGCAAAAGAACAACATGATGCGGCCAAATTCCGCAGCAATGAGCACAGAAAACCAACGGTGGATGAAGAAGCGTTAGCGCGTTTTCAGCGGCAGTTTGAACAATTTGAACAAGGGGAACAGGAAAGTTCCGATCAGGGAAACGAAGCCGCTCACTTACTGCAAGGCGGTTATCTCTCCCCACTGCATGAACCCCGCTATCAACCCGGCATGACGAACGCGGCGATGCCGACTTCGCCGACGGAGGAGCTCGCGGATCTGGTGGCGAAGCTGGTTGATCAGATGTACGTGAAGCGCTCCGAAACGCCTGGGCTGCAAGAAGTCAGGATGGACCTGAAAAGCCCGCAACTGCCGGATACCACGCTCAGCATCGCCAAAGTGGATGGCGTTTTGACGGTGCAGTTCGCCACCGCCGCGGCAGCCAGTTATCAGCAACTGCATCAGAGCCGGGCGAGCCTGCTGCAATCATTGCAACGTCGTTACGGACAAGACGGCGTCAAGGTCAAAGTGGACATTGTGCATGGGCGCGATACAGATTCGATGGCCAACGCCTCCGCCCAGTCTGCTGAATCTATCGGGAGGCTGCTGTGACCGCCTTGCGTATACATGCCGCCTCCGTCGCTATGCAGCGGTTGGCGCTTCCCCAGGTAAACCCGTTAGCGCTGCGACTGCAGTCGCTATTTCCTATTGGCGCAGGAACCCGATTTGAACTGGGCGCGACGCCTCTTGATGTCCAGTTTGCCGCCGCAAAAGAAGCTCATTCTTTCGCCTTCGGCGCGCGAATTCGACTTGATCAAACCTCGGCGTCGTTACGCTTCGACCAACGCCTTCTGGACGCCCTGCTCTCAACGTTAGACGAGAGTGCTGGTCAGCCCGATGACGGGGCGCTAGCGTCGCTGCCGTTTGAGAAAATCCCAGAAATGCTACAACTGGCGTTGCTGCAGGCTGCGCTGGCGCCATTGATCGATCAGATATCCGCGGCCGGCGGTTTGCACATAGAGGTCGAGGCGATGCTACCCGCGCCTGTTCAGGAGCAGGATTCCATCAAACTGTATTGTCGGTGCGTTTATGGTCGCCAAACGGGTTGGGCGACGATCGCCCTTTCTCATGAGGCTCTTGATCTGGTTCAGGGCGCTTTCGATCTGGTGCAGGACAAGGCGCCGCGCCACTGGTCGCAACCTTATTCGACGCTGGCCATCACTCATCTGCCTCTGGCTCTCAGCGCAGGCATTGACGGTCCCAAACTCAGCTATGACGAAGTCCGTCAATTGCAGTTGAACGACATCGTTCTGCTGCCGTCGGCTTCGATCAATCCGACCGGCGATTCGCCCTCCGCTTGCTTTTTTTCAATCTCTCTCAGCGTCTGCGGCAGGCGTTTGGGCTACGGGACATTGCAGCGTCAGGACATCACTCTCACCCATATCAACACGGATCAACCTATGACACACACAACGACTCCCAACAACGACGCGCCGTTGCAGCCGTTGCATGACCTTCCCGTTGAGGTGGTCTTTGAGGTCGCCCGACGCACCGCCACCCTTAGCCAGATTCAGTCTCTGGCGCCAGGACAAACGCTCGCCCTCGACAAGCCTTTATCCGGCGCCGTCACACTGCTGGTTCAGGGTCAGGCGATCGCGGAAGCCGAACTGGTGCGGGTAGGCGATCAGATTGGCGCCCGCATCACGCGTTTGTCGCTCACGCCGGCCGTCTCCGCTGAGACTGGCGTCATACAGGAAAGCGAACAGCAGAAAGAACAGGAGAACGAGCATGACGTTGCCTGATCCTTTTTACCTGACCCTCGGCTTGGCGGGCATCGCTCTGATTCCCTTCTTTGCGGTGATGGCCACGTCCTTCGTGAAGATCGCCGTAGTCTTAGGGTTACTGCGTAACGCTTTAGGCATTCAGCAGATCCCGCCGAACATGGCGCTCTACGGGCTGTCCATCATCCTGACCGCCTACATCATGGCGCCGGTGGGCATCAGCGCCTACAACGAACTCAGCAGCCAGCCGATCTCCCTGGAGAATACGCAGGAGTTGAAAGCGCTCGTGGACACCGCCTCGCAGCCTTACAAGGCGTTTCTGCAACGGCACGGCTCGGAGGATGAGCAGACGTTCTTTCATGAGACGGCGGCGGAAATCTGGCCGGAAGACGTCGCGAAGGGCCTGGAAAAAGACAGCTTTTGCGTGCTGATTCCCGCCTTCACCGCCAGCGAACTCACCAGCGCCTTTGAAATCGGGTTTCTGATTTATCTGCCCTTCCTGGCGATTGACCTGATCATCTCCAACATCCTGTTGGCCATGGGCATGATGATGGTCTCCCCCATGACCATCTCCCTGCCCTTCAAGCTGTTGTTATTCGTGCTGATGGACGGATGGACGCGCCTAATCCATGGACTGGTGCTCGCCTATCAATAGCCGGCAGCCATTCATCCCATACACAGAACCGGCGCAGAACCGGCGCAAGTACGAACAAGCATTTGAGTAGAGACCGATAAAACCGGATGACGGAGAGTGAAGCTATGACCGAAGCCGACGTTATTCAATACACCACGGAAGCGCTGATGCTGGTGCTGATCCTTTCCATGCCGCCGATTCTGGTGGCGACTTTTACTGGCGTGCTGGTCAGCCTGTTGCAGGCGGTGACCCAAATCCAGGAGCAAACCCTGGGGTTCGCCGTGAAACTGGTGGCCATCGTCGCCACCCTTTACCTGACCGCGCGCTGGCTCGGCATCGAGATGTACCAGTACACGGTGCTGGTGTTCGACGCCATTCCTGATGTGGCCGGTTGATGGAAACGAAGAACGGTTGCAAGCGAAGAACGACTGATGAATATTGAACTGATCTCCCACACGTTGTTTGTGTTCTTTATGTCGTCCGCACGCATGCTGGCGATGTTTATGATGCTGCCGTTTCTGTCTAAACAGTCTTTGGGCAACGCGATGATCCGCAACGGCGTAGTCGCCAGTTTTTCCCTCATTACCTATCCGCTTGTCGAGCATGGTCTGGACGCCCAGACTTTGGACGGGCTGCATCTGCTGCTGATCATCGTCAAAGAAGTCGGCATTGGTCTGGCGATGGGATTTGTATTGGTGATGCCGTTCTGGGCGATTGAGTCAGTGGGCTTTTTTATTGATAACCAGCGCGGCGCCACCATGGCGAGCGCGTTGAATCCGCTGTCCGGATCGCAAACGTCTCCTTTGGGCATTCTGCTAACGCAGTCTTTGGTCACCCTGTTTTTTATCAGCGGTTCTTTTCTGCTGATGCTCTATGCGCTGTACAAGAGCTACGTGGTCTGGCCTGTGTTTGAATTTTTCCCGTCTCTTACCTTAAGCGGGCCTGGCTTTTTCCTGGCTCAACTGGACACCTTGATGCACCTTACTGTTTTGCTGGGGGCGCCAGTGGTGATCGTGATGTTCCTGACCGAGTTTGGCCTGGCGTTGATCAGTCGTTTCGCGCCGCAACTGAACGTGTTCATCCTGGCGATGCCGCTGAAAAGCGCGGTGGGACTGGCGCTGCTGTGCGTCTACGCAGGCTTCGTGATCCGTTATTTCAGCGAGCTGCTGGAGAATATCGACGGTCTGCTGCAACCGCTGTTTAACCTCTTGTCTTGAACAACCGTCAGTTAGCGTAAGTCTTCACAACCCCCCATACAGACAAATGCAAGAAAGCCAAAGCGATGAGTGAAAAGACCGAAAAGCCCACCCCGAAAAAGCTCCGCGACGCCCGTAAAAAGGGTCAGGTAGCGCACAGTAAGGAGCTGGTGTCCACCGCCATGATGATCGCCATGTACGGACTCCTGTTCGCCTCCGGTTATGGGTTGGTGGAAGCGCTGCAAAGCCTGATTGATCTGCCCCCGCGCTTCTACGGTCAGCCTTTTGGGGAAGCATTGCAGGCGGTGCTGAATGGCGTGTTCGAGAAGAGTCTGGACATCCTGCTCCCTTTTATCCTGTTGGTGATCGTCACTGCGGTGGTCTCTAATGTCGGGCATGTCGGCCCGTTGTTCGCCATGGAGTCGATCAAGTTCGATCTGAAGAAAATTGACCCGGTGGAAGGCGTCAAGAAGCTGTTTTCAGTACGAAGCCTGGTGGAGTTGCTCAAGTCCATCGTAAAAATCCTGTTCCTGTCCATCCTGATCTACTGGGTGATCACCGCCAATCTCAACGACATCAGCAAACTCCCCCACTGCGGCTCAGACTGCGTCATGCCCTTTATCGGCCACCTGATGCTGCAGCTGGCGATGGTGTCCATGTTCGCGTTTGTGATCGTAGCGGTGCTGGATTTTCTTTATCAGAAGCATGAACACCAAAAGCAACTGCGCATGACCAAAGATGAAGTGAAACGGGAGTACAAAGACGCAGAAGGCAACCCGGAAGTCATCGGCCAACGCAAACAGATTCACCGTGAAATGCTGGAAGGCGGCATGATCAGCCAAATCAAAAAAGCCTCCGTCATCGTCACCAACCCCACCCACATCGCCATCGGCATCTACTACGACGGCGATAAACGCAGCCTGCCAACCGTCATCATCAAAGCAAAAAACACCACCGCCCAAAGAGTAAAGAAAATCGCCGCCAAAGAAGGCATCCCCATCATGGAAAACATCCCCCTGGCCCGCGCCCTATACGCTCAGGCCGAGCTGGAGAATTACATCCCTTCAGAGTTGATAGAGCCGGTGGCGGATGTGTTGAAATGGGTGGCTGGATTGGAGAGTTAGGAGGTTGCAGGTAAGAGACGTATTCCGAAAGCCTGCATCAGCTGTTTTGGTTTAATGACCAGATATCTATTACCTCTTCAACTGCGCGCCAAAAGGGACTCGCATTATGTTAGCCTCGGATATCGGCTTTTCTGCATCAAATGTTACGCTGAGCTTGGAGAAGTCATCCTTACTTAACATAAAGCCTTTTTGTTCCTCCAGATAGTCGGAGAATGGATTTAAATCCAAATTTTCTCCTGCTTTGAAGTCGTCTAAATCCTCTAGCCTTTCAAAGAACTCGTCTTCGGCATCGTAGACGTATGTTCCCTGCCTGGATAAGCCATACATTTCGACACACTTTTCACAATACCAAAACAAGTTAAAACCATCTTCATAGATTTGCACACACAGGGGGAAAGCCTCTTTTCCATCCAAAGAGCACATTTCCTTTGCGCTATATATGTGAGAACAAACCAGCTCTTTTCTTTCAAATGCTCGACGAAATAAGTCTTCGCGGTTCACAACTTTAACTCTCCTCGGGAAAATCCTGTTTAGATTGTCGTTTCAAGCCGATCATAAATCTCTTAGTTCCCTTGTCTTTCGGGTCAGAGTGCATAGGTGCGCCATCAATACCAGCAGCCCTTAAAACATCAAAAACATGTGTGAGACAGCTTTGATTTACAATGTCATAATCTGGCGTTTTCAAGTTCTCTACTTGATAGTTGGCCTCACTTAATTGACGGTCGGCCTGACTTATTAAGTGGTCTTGGTAATCAATGGCGGCCTTTGGGTTTGGAACCTTTATTTTTATTACTTCCAAGTCTTCCTTCTTCGCTGGATCAAAAGTATCTATCAATGTTTTAGAGCCAACCGTACCTAGTTGGTGAGTCGCCCGTTTTGTTCCAGCTTGGGTTTCAATCTGAATCGCAAAGTGCATCTCACGTCCGGTCCCCATTTTATAAATGGTTGCGACTCCCTCTTTACAAGTCAACCCAAACGGGTCGACCCATCCCACCGGATTTGGCGCATATTGGTAGGCATTGGCGCCGCCCAGGAGGCCGATGGGGTCTTGGTTGATGAAGCGGCCGCTTTGGGGATCATAGTACCGGTGGCGGTTGTAATGGAAGCCGGTTTCTTCGTCGTAATACTGACCTTGGAAGCGTAGCGGGTTGTGGACGCTTTCCACGTCTTGCAGGGCCAGGGCGCCGTAGGCTTTGTAGCGGGCGGACCAGACCAGGGTTCCTTCTGCGTCGGTCATTTCCTGGGGCGTGCCCAGGTGATCCAGGTGGTAGTGGTAGACTTTTTCGTCCTGAATGAACGCCAGCGGCCGGAAGGAGTCCGGTTCGAAGACGTAGAGCTTGCGCAGGTGCTGGCGTTGTTCGGACAGCAGCACGTCGCCGTTCCACAGGAATTCGGTCTGGCCGAAGGCGTCCTGTTTTGAGATGCGGCGGCCCAACGCGTCATAACGGTACTCGGTGCGCTGCCCGTCTTTCTCCACCGCAATCAGCTGGTTCTGCTTGTTGTAGAGGTAGCGGGTTTCCAGTTTGCCGCCTTTGCCGCGACGTTCGCGGATCAGGTTGCCGGCGTCGTCATAGTCAAAGTGGCGGTCGCCATGGAACTGCAGGCGGTTGCCTTTTCTCACCGCGCTGACGCTTTCTCCGCTCAGGATATTGCCCGCCGGGTCGAAGTCGAACTGCTCGTTGCAGTAACTTTCCACCTGCTTGAGGCGGTCCAGGGCGTCGTAATGGTAGCGGGTCGTCCCTTTCTGCAGATCGTCGATCAGCGCCAGATTGCCGTGGTGGTCGTACTGGTAGCGACGGTCGATCAGTTGCGTTTTGTTGGCCTCATGGCCGACGCGATGGCGGCTCAGGCGGCCCATCAGGTCGTATTCGTACTGGGATTGCAGCGCGCCCTGCTGGCGGGCGACTTCCCGTCCCTGCGCATCGCGGGTGATCTGCGTCAGCAGGTTGTCGTTGTAGCGGGCTTCGCTGAACAGGCCGTGCTGATCGTAAGCGAAGTTCAACCGGGTTCCGTCCGCTAACTGGGTTTGCGTGCGCAGGCCCAGGGGATTGTAGTCATGACGCAGCACATGCTGGTCCTGACGTTCTTCGGTTAGCTGTCCCAGGGCGTTGTAGGCGAAGCGCAGCTGTCGGTGAGGATTGCTCGCCTCAGTGAGCCGTCCCGCTGCGTCGTAGTGGAACTGGCTCACTTCGCCGTCCGGGCTGTGTTTTTCTCGCAGGCGGCCCAGTGGGTCGCGGCTGAAGCGGGTGGTGTTGGCCTGTTCCGACGGCAGGTCGATATGGACGCCTTCCAGATGAGAGATCAAATGCCCGGCGCGGTTGTACTGGTACTCCTGAATGCGCCCATCGAAGCCGATCTCCCGGATCAGGCGTTCATTGCGGTCGTAGCCCAGCTTATAGCGCTCGCCCTTCTCGTTGATCAGGCCAATCAGGTTGCGTTCTTTGTCGTACAGGTATTCAAACACCTGTCCGTTGGGATCGATCTTTTTACGCACCTGGGACAGGCCGTCGTACACGTATTCCGTGCAGCGGCCGGCGGCGTCGATAAAGTGGGTCAGCTGGCTGTTGGCGTTGTAGCGCAACTGCACGGCGGAGCCGTCGGGATGCTGTACGCGGGTGACGTTGCCGAGCAGGTCATATTCGTACTCGGTGGTGCGCTGGTCCGCATCCACAACCGCGCCGATATCGCCGTCTTCGTTCAGCAGGTACTCGGTGCGGCGGCCGTTGACGCTCTCGCTGACTAACTGCGCGAGGGCGTTCCAGACGAAGGTTTTTTCATTGCCGGCGGCGTCGGTGATGCTCTGCGGCAGGCCGCGTTCGTTGTAGGCGTAGCGGGTCTGGTTGCCCAGCGGATCGGTGACGCAGGTCAGCAGCCCTTTGCCGTCGTACTCGCGACGCCAGCTATGACCCAGAGGATTGATCATCTCCACCGGCTGGCCGCGGTGGTTGTAACGGATTTTGTAGGACGCGCCGGCGGCGTCTGTCAGTTGCGTCAGTAACCCCTGCTCGTCGTAGACGTAGCGGGTGACGCCGCCTTCCGGGTCGATATGCTGGATCAGCTGGCCGTTTTTGTTGTAGGCCATGCGCGTGACCCCGCCTTCGGGATCGATTTCCTTGATGATCTTGCCGCGGTGGTCGTAGTAATAAGTAGTTTTGCCGCCATTGCTGTCGAAAGCGTGGGAGACTTTATTGGCGGTATCCCATTCAAAACGGTAATCGTAAATGCCGCGATCGCCCCACTGGCGCAGACACTTGCCGCTGGGGCTGTACTGACTCCACTCGAAATAGAAGCTGAAGCCGGTTTTCAGGGTGCGACGGGTGATGACGTGATGGCGGTAGGCGTAGGTTTCGCTGGCGCCGGCCCGGTCTGCGGCGCGGATCAGATCCTGCTGTTCGTCATAGTCGTAGGTCGCCAAGGTAACGACGGCGCCATTGCTCTGGATTGACTGAATCTCGCACATCAGTCCCTGGGCGTTGTGCAGGATATGCAAACGTGGTCCCCAGTTGGCTTGCAGGAGTGTGATGGGACGCGCATAGCCGTCCACGTCCTGCCAGTAAGCAATGTCGATGCGATTGCCCAAGGCGTCCACCAGAGCTTCCAGACGATAGGCGCCGTTGCCGCCGACGAAGACTTTGTCCGGCTGTCCCAGCTGCTGCAGCGCGTAGGTGTTCTCGTCCACCCGATGCAGAGTCATGCGCTCCGCGGCGTTGCGGCTGGACTGTTCGATCAGGGGACGCGGGAAGTCGATATAACGGCCTTCGTCGGTGGTGAAGGTGATGCGCCCGTTGTCCTCTTCCAGGGTTTGACACAACAGGTGCGTCCAGCCGACGCCCAGGCCGCGCTGATGATTGTTGGAGCTTTTATAGGTGCGCTTCCACACCAAAGGCATGGGACCGGGCAAGGTGAAGTCCACCAGATCCAGCAGTTCTTCTCCGGTGATCATGCTCACAGGATCGCCGCTGACGCAGGCTTCGTCGTTGGCGGTTTGAGTCTCGCCGTTGTCGTTGTGGCCGCTGGCGTCGCTGACGGACGTCTCTTCGGGATTGGACGCTGATGGGGCCGGAGGCGGCGGCGCGCCGTAGCTGGTTTTTTCGCCCTGGACGCTGGCCCAGCCCACATTGCCGTTGAACGACGGATGACTTTCCGCCAGCGGATTAGAGGCGGCCGCGCCCCCTGCGGCGGTCCCCGCCGGACGTTTTGGCGAGGGCGTTTTCACCGGCTTCAGACGGTTCAACAACTGGGTGGCGGCGTGGGTGTTGGACTGCCCCGGCGTCAGCTTCTTGTCCTTCTCAATAATCAGCGGATGGAAAGGTTTTTCCGCGCTATCCACCACCAGCAACACATTGCCATGGCGGGCTTCGCGAATCAGGGTGTTGCGCCAGCTATTGAACGCCGCCGCGCTGCGGCCGGGAAACTTGTTTGAGGTGGACTGGAAATGACTTCCCTGCAGCGAGGCGATAAAGGCGTCGAAATCTTTACCGCGTCCGTCCCCGTCGTTCAGACATTTTTCGATATAACCGATGGCGGTGGTGGGCGACTCAATGCGCGTCAACTCATCGACGACGATATCCAAGTGATGTTTGACTTGGAAGCGACGGGGGTAATGCATGCAGGAAACATCCCTTGTTAAAGGCCACTGGGGCGGAGACGGACAAATGATAATTGGAAAAGCGACAAAATCTGGCCGCATTGGCGACCGGGCGCGCTACATTGTACGTTCGCCCTACGGCCGCCCCAATCCACCATTCGGCATATGCCGTAGAGGCAGTCCTGTAGATAAATGCCCTTCAAGGAAGGGTTTAGTCCTGGGGAGCGGACAGGGCTTGCTCCACCAACGCATTCAGCCTGGCGAAGCGGTCGGAGATGGACCCTTTGATAATGCCGGCGTCTCCTTGCAGTACGTAGGCGTCGCGGGGCAGTCGCGGGTCCGCTGTGATGTCGAAGTATTCGATGCCCGGAAAATGAGACAGGACATCCGGTAGCGACGCTTTTACTTGAACTTCCATTTCAGGGGCGACATGGACTGTGACGCGATAGTCGTCGCGCAGGGACGCCAGACCGGTTTGAATCAGGCTTGCTATTTTCACTTCATCGCCGATATCGCCAAACAGTTTCTCCACGCTGAGTTTCACCAGCTCAATCAAATCCGACTCCGCCATCTGCAACATCTGATGGGCTCGTATACTGGCGGTAATCAGGCGCTCGGCGCTTTCCTCTTTGGCCTTGGCCAAGCCGTCCTGATAGCCGCTTTCCAGCGCCGCCTGCGCCTGTCTTTTCGCGTCAGTCAGGATTGCGTCCGCTTCGGCGCGGGCGGCGGAGAGAAGCGAGTCCGCGTCATGCCAGGACTGATAATCAGACGCCTTAACGATACTATTTCCAACTTTAACTTTATCTTGTATATCTTTGATTAAAATGAAACTGGCTTCCATGACGGTATTATCTCCTGGGCAATTTTAAAGAGTAATCCCCTCGCCTTTTCCACGGCGTCAGGGTGATTTACGTCCAACGTCATGCCGGGTATTTCATCGTTCGTATGAAGACCCGTGAAGCAATGAGCGTATTGTTTGGGGAAGAAAAACGGCAGGCGTTTTTGCACAGATTCCGGCAGATTCACTGACGCCGTCGCCAGCAAAGTTACTCCCGCACTTTGAACCCTTTCGTAGACAGCCAGCGTATCTTCATCGGTCAGCGCAGGGATAGGGTCACAGGCGGCGCCCATCATAAATTGCGCCCGCTCCAGCGCGAAACAATAGCCATTCTCCCCAAACGCGACTTTTAATTCACGCTGGCGACGCCCGCAGATGATCCGCTTCAAACTCAGATGGTGGAGCGCCAACCCCGCCCACATGGTGAGTTGAGATGTATTAGTGGTTTGCGTCAGCAACTGTAGCAGCGGATCGGAAAACGCCTCCGGGTCGACGGGCTCTATAGGCTCGAGCTGCTCCAGTAAAAAGCGGTTCAGGGTTCTTGCCGCGTCAGTCTGACGTCGCATAACGGCTAAACGCGCTGGAGTCAGCCAGGGCGCGAACCAGCTGGCGTCAGCGTAGATAGCGGGCGCGCCGTTAAATCGGATCGCCTGAATGAGAAGTTTTGTACGCATTGACGATCTCACCTTGGGGGCACTGTGGACATTACTGCTCTATGGCCAGCGTGTGAGAGCTGCGTTTTTTCATGCGCCGGTAAAGCAACAGATTGCCTCCCACAGCGCAGATCAACAGCAGCGCGCCAATGGCGAGCAGTCCATACAGGCGATCGATCGACCCGGCGGCGACATTTACGGAAAGCACGCTCTCCATCGCGGTGGCGCCAGTGACCGGCGCGGACTGAGTCGGAAACAGCGCGACGGCGATGTTGTCATAGCTGAGCCCTTCAATGCTGTTGTTCACCAACAACTTAATCTGCGGCACAAAATCGTCCAGATTGACGGTGCTTTCATATTTGATAAACACCGAGGCGGAGGACACTTGCAACGGCGCTTTTTTGTTCTCCACCTCCGGCATCACCACATGCACGCGGGCGGTAATCACCCCGTCCAGCTGCGACAGGGTCGCGGCGATCTCCTGAGACAGGCCGTATATGTAGCGCGCCCGCTCTTCCAGGGGCGATGAGATCAGGCCGTCTTTCTTGAACAGCTCGCCAACGCTGGTGAAGTCATCACGGGGATAACCCCGGCTTTTGAGCAGACGGATCGCCTGAGACAACTGCGTGCGCTCAACGCTGAGAGCGACGGTCTGCCCCTTCTGGCCCGGGACTTTTTCCGCCTCCAGGCCCTCCTCCAGCAGAATCGACAGCATTTCCGCGCCTTCTTTCTCGGTCAGACCGCTGTACAGCGTCTCTTTACAGCCGCTCAAGGCGAAGACAAGCAGAAATCCCAACAGGAGTCGCGCTCGACAAGAGAACCGGTATGGTATGAATGGTTTTTTCATGGCTACTGACTCTTGAGCAACGTATCCAGGTTCTGCGTGCTCTTGCTGACGGTCTTGCTGATTAGCTCCCCCTGTAGCGTCAGTTGAGCGAGGTTCATTTGCAGTTTGAGCATATCGCTCATATTGAGCGGGTCGGCGTTGTTCAAGGTGAGCTGCATCGCTTCCATTTGCTGGTCATAGCCGGACTTCACGTTCTGCATGCCCTGCAGCACTTTATCTCCCAGCGTGTTTTCCGACGGCTCAACGCCCAACGTGACAAGCGAGCTGTCTGACGTTGCGTGCGCAGACGTGTCTGGTTGCGGCTGAAGACTTTGCTGAAAGCGCTCCAGCGCCGCCGGGTCCGCCGTCAGGTCAAGGGCTGCGAGCTGTTCTGAATTGAGAAAATTCAGGCTGTATTGAATATTGATGGGGTCCATTGTTACCTACCTTCTATTTCAAACTGGATGATGTCTTGGGCTAATCCGGCGGCGATGACATCCTGCGACTGCGACGTCTTCGCCAATAGCGCCCTGGCTTCCTCTTCGCGCCCCTGTTGCAACCAGATCAAACCTTGGAAACAGCACAACACCGGGTCGCTGTTCTGGCCGCCGCCATATCCGTTGTCGCGCCATGGCGCCTGCAGTCGCTCGGCCAACGCCAGCCCTAATGTCGACGCAGGGTTGTCCGGTTTGAACCTGTTCACTGTCGCGAGCACTTTGCGGGCGTCGTCAACGGAACCTTCGAGCAGCATCCCGAAGGCCTCTACAGCCAGTTTGCGCAGAACCAGGTCGTCAATGCCGGCGTCCATGTTTACGCTCACTGCATTTTCTGCACGATGCTGGCGATGGTGTCCTTGAGAGACTTGATCGTCGTGCTTTGCAGGTTGGTGATCAGTCCCCATTCCTGGACCTTCTGCTGAAATTTGATCAGGTCCGAGGAGTTATTGGGGTCCATGCTGTTGGCGAAGGAGCGTAACTCCTCTTCCTTCAATGTCGCCTGGCGACCCATCGCATCGTTGATTGCATCAAAATTGAACGCCATATCGGCTTCCTCCATCGTCAGGGTTGTTTATTAGAGCGTCGTTAAATAACGCGTTGTTAAGTTGAGGGCGGCTAAACCGGCGGATCACCAGATTCACCGCTGCATCCAGATCCGCCAGCAGGTAATACTCTGATGGCTGACATCCCACCTTAAGGCGCGCTTGCAACTGCCGCTGATAATCCACCAGCAGTTGCAGCCACTCCTGAGGCGTACGTTCGCTAAAGTTGTCTCCCATTTGCTTCTCCTGTGGTTCCGTTGTTATTCGCCGGATGCATCCGCGCCGGAACCGACGCGATATTTGATCAATTCCTCGCCCCGTCGCAGCACGACAGCGTCTTTGGCGACCTGCTCCAGAAAGTAGCCGTCGCTGACATGGGCTCCCAGGCCATAACGGCGTCCGTTCGCCAGCACAAGATGGGGAACCGCGCCCAGGCTGACGCTACGGATGGCCAACGCGGGCCTGGCGTTGGCGATCACCGCCGCTTCCAAGGCGCCGCCAAAGCGTTCCTGAAACTTACGCTGCACCCGCCGCCAGGCCTCAGACTCTTCCAGGCGAATGTCCGAGGTGATAGACAGACGTCCGTCTTGTGCATTGACCAGCACTTGCTTATCGAGCCCTTCCTCCTGCAGCCACTGCTTAAGCTGATTCAGTCGGCTTTCCGGCCTCTCTACGCGGTCTTGAATGTGGGTCAGGCCGGGAATGTCGGCGAGCAGTAACTCTTTTTGCCGTAACCAGTTGTCCAGATTCGCTTCGACCCCGCTGATCACCAGCTCGCCGGGCTGATCTCCGAGACTGACCGTGAGATGTGATAACTGAAACTGTTGGAGGAGCGTTTCCGTTGAGCGTTTGACGCTCTCCATGACACGGATATCCAGCTCAAATAGCGCATTCAGCGCTTGCAGACGTCGCTTCAGATCCGCCGCTTGCGCTGCGGTGTCGACATAGCCACTGATCAACCACTTGTTCGCGCCGTTGGTCTGGGTCTGTGGATTGACGGCGAGTCCTTCAAAACGCCAGTCATGGGCGACAATGCCAGCGAGATCCAGGGACGCTTCCGGCGGGATAACGCCTGCGTCGAGAAAGCGGCTGTTGAAGATCACCCCACCGATGATGAAACACATAAACACCGGCAGATTGAGCATGAGTCTGGAGCGTCGCGACAGACCGCTGCGGCCGCTTTCTTGGCGTTTGCCCATGGCATCTTGCGAATGCTCCGATTCCGCTGCGGCAGGAAGATTCGACGGGTTTGTTTCGCCCGCGTGATAAGGCGTCGGCAACGAGATATCCGGCCAGCGCTGATGGGCCGGGCCGAAGCAAAAGTGCAGCATCCCCAGCGAATAGACCGAGTAAGCGTCGGTCAGCAGGTCCGGATCGTCCGACTCTCGCCCTTCGCACAGCAGCGTCACGCTTGTCTCATTTTCTCCTTCCCGTTGCAGACGCACGCCGTCCATTCCCACGCACAGCGTAAACGCCAGGTCAGGCAGCAATTTGTCGTGCAACACGATATCGCAGTCGTCTGCGGAGCCGACCCGGTAGGTGCGGTTCTCGAGACGCATTTCCGCGCCTGCGTGAGGCCCGGAGAGCAACTTGATCATCCACTGTGCGCTAGTCATTGCTGTACTTGTGTCCGGTAAGTGAGTGAAGCGTTTGGGTTGCGGCGAAACTGAATAGAAATCGCCGCGCTTGTGTTAACAGTGTCATAGCTTGTATTAACAGTGCCTTAGAAAGGCGCCAGCAACCATATATCCACAGGCCTAATTGGCGCCTACGGCGTATTGAGTTCCGGCGCCGTGCTCAGATACTGGTTGATCAAGGATTCCAGTCGGCGGTTGTACTTAATTTCAGCCGTGTTGGAGCCGACGATGCGGGGCGAGATCAGAAACAGTCTCGCTCGTTTCTGCAGCTGACTGCTGTCGGTGCGGAACAGGCGTCCCAATAGCGGGATATCGCCCAGCACGGGAATCTTGCTGCTAGTGGTGGAGTCCTGATTGAAGTAATAACCGCCGACAAGCAGGCTGCCGTTGTCGTTCACCAGGGCTTCAGTGGTAATGATGCTTTTGCTGACAGCGGGTATGTCGTCCACCGCCTGTCCGGTCTGCTGACCATCTTCGATATTGATATTCAGATGAATTCTATCGCTGAGATCGCCCTTCACGATGTGCGGCGTCACTCTGACCACCGAGCCGACGGACACCGGGAACAGGTCCACTTCCCGGTCGCCCACCAGCCGCACGAAGAAGGTAGTGCTGTGATCCAGCACCGCTTCAATATTGTCCAGAGTCAGAATAGTCGGCTGGGACAACACGTTGGCGTCGCCATCTTCCGATAAAGCCCGAATGCGCGACAGAAAGAGATCCTGCGGATTGGTCAGCAAGGTGGAGAAACTGGCGCCGTCGCCCACCACGAATGACAGTTCGTTAGGGCTGCGCGGCAAAGCGCCCTGAGAGAAATCCGCGTTGGTGAAGCTGCCGTTGCGGCCGTTGACCTGCCACTCAAATCCCATTTCATTCAGACGATCCGTACTCACGTCGATAATCGAGACTTCAATCTCCACCTGGCTTCTAGGCTGATCCAGGGACTCGATGAGTTCCTGGTAAAGGGGCATTTTCGACTGACGATCATGTACGATGACTGCATTCAGGCGCTCGTTGGCGATGATGTATCCGGCCGTTTCCGAGTTGAGGCCGCTCTCCTCGCTTCTTATTGATGCATCATCCTGGTTCGCGCCTTGAGAGGGAGGGATTTCTTTGGCTCCGTAGCGCTCCTGCGCCAATCCCTGCCCTTTCAGTTTGGGAACGGTCCGCGGCGCTTCGATGTTGGCGGTGGTTTCCCCAATGCGACGTCCAAGCACTGCCTGCAGTGAGGAGGCGACGCCGGGAACCTGTAAGCGTTGGCCGTTGATCACCATACTGCGGTCATCCGCCCAGGCGTGCTTGAGCTCGAACACCTGCACGACAAAGGCGTCGCCGGTTTTGGGCTTGCCCTGCTGGCCCGACATCAGGATATCCGCCACTTCCTTGACCAGTTGGGTGTAACGGGGCGGCCCGGACACCATCACAATGCCCTCGCCCAAGATGGCTTTCAGGGTATAGCGGCGATCCAGCACGCCAAGGTTCGTCAGGGTTTTGATCAGGCGTTGCGAGGACACGTCCTGCAGATGAATCAGACCTGTCTCCACTTCACTGGCGCCATAAACGTATAGCACCTGACCGTCGTAGTACCACAGCAGGCTGTGCAGCTTGGTCAGCCTATCGATAAAGTCCCGGGCCGGCGCCTTTTCGAAGCGACCATTGACCATGCCCTGTACTTTATCGCTGACCACCACCGGCGTATTGATGGCGGCGGCGAATTGCTGCAACAACTCCTGAATGGGCTCGTTTTCCGCATAATGGGCGTAGCTAAGTTTGGCCCACGGCCATCCCTCGGCGCGCACCGCCACACTCGACAGGCAAAATAACAATACGATTAATGACAGTAGCGGCCTCATCCTCTATTCCTCTGGTCAGTGAAGGCTGGCAGCCTTGCGGATTCAAACTGGAACCAGATTAGAAGGACGACCGGTTTGGCCATATCAGCCTACCGATGTATTTGTGCAAAGCGGCCGGTATTAATTGGCGAGAGAAAGAAAGGAAAGAGAGGGAATAAAGAATAGAAACAAAGCAGGAAAGCAAGAAGCAAGCGCCATCAAGTCTCACCACCGGCGAACCAGGATGACGCTCAAATCACCGCCCCTTAACTGGAGAAAATATTAATGCGGTTTAAAAACGACATAAAGTTCGCCGCACCCGCTTGCAGGTTGGTGCTGATGGTTTTCTGGAATTTATCCATAAGGTTCGGATTGGCGGTGGACGCGGATTTCAATACCGCCTTGTAAACGTCGATCTGTTGATCATTGTTTAGGTCGTTGAAGCCTGTCTCCGGGTCCAGCCCCTCATCCCTCACTAACTGCGCTGTCTTCCTGTCTATCAAACCATCAAAGCCCAACCCTTCTTTCTTCATAAAGACCGAAATCTGGCGCCCGAAGAAAGAGAGCTGATCACGGGTTTCCTGCATGGTGACGTTTCTTTGCAGAGACGCGCCAATGCTCAGCTCTCCCCACATTCGATGGTGCTCCTGGGACTCATCCGGGGGTGGAAGATGATCTAACTGCGCCAGTTTTTCCAGTGCGATGATTTCTTTTTCCTGCTGCAATCTGACATTGAAATCATGAGCGCTCACAGGGACGCCATCAGACCAATTGTCAGTCCGTTGCCGTGCATTATCTTCAGCTTGCTGGACTTCATTCGCGCTTAAATTATCAACATCAAACGCCAGAAAGTCCTGAAACTGACCCACCACCTGGGTCGCGTCGCCAGTAGCGTGATGCGTCCCCCTGAAAGAAGCCAAAGCTTGCTCTCTGAGCTGTTCATGGTGATTGGCCCGGTCCATATCGTTAAAAAGCGTCGTCGCGTTGCCTTCCATACGAGAAAGCGGAACCCTGTATGTCTGTTCTCTGACAGACATATCCCGGAGCGGATTATTGGGCAGGCTGTTGTAAACCGCCGACCTGAAATTGGCCGCCCTTTCCGTAAACGCATTAAACATAGAGCGGCCGCCCTCATCCTGCCGCGCGACAGGATTCTGGTTACGCGCCAACGCAGGAGCGCCCACTCCAGGCTGATTTGCAACGCCGCCTCCAGCTTGAACATGATTCTGCGGGGTGATTGGCGCTGCGCCACCGCCGTCAACTCTAGCCATAATAGATACCTCGCCTTTTCAACATTAAAAATGACTGATATGGCTCCGCAGATGGAGAAAACTGCGGAGCCATAGAGGCAAAGTAGTCAGGCCAGGATGAGGCAGGTATCAGTCGGTCGATCTATTCTGTTTGCTCGGTGTTTATTAATCAGGCAGACAAATAGCTTCCTTCTATTTGTCTGTCGAATTAATAACAGAGCGCAGAACAGGTTTTTCGGGTTTTGGCGAACGGTTAATCCGCCCTTACCGACTTTTCCTCGCGACCATGAAATATACATCTTTCGTCGTCTCGGGAATCCACTTGTAATCAATCTCAAATCCCGCCCTTTCCATGCTCGTTTCAAGGCCTTTACGGGACAGAAATTTCACATAAGGCATGAGTCGCAACAGCTTGCCCACGGGTGTAATAAGCCGCAGATAGGGCCGCGTATCCGATAAACAAGCCGTGTTGCTAATGAAAACGCCCCCCGGTTTCAACAGCCCGTACACCTGTTGTATCGCGTGATCCGGGTCGCGCAATAAGTGCAGAATATTCAGTCCAAGAATCGCATCATAGATTTCTGACTGCCCGCGATAGTCGTCCAATGTCGCCACATCAAATTTCAATCCCGGGATGGGTTTATCACTTAGCTTCGCTCTGGCGATATCTATCATCTTCGAGGATGCATCTGTCGCCAAGTATTCAGCAACTTGGGGCGCTAGAACTATCGCGGTCGAGCCAGTCCCGCAGCCGAATTCCAGCACTCGCATATCCGCTCCAAGAAATTGTTGCGTAACAGCAAGCTTCTTCTCGTAGGCGCCAACATCGGCCACCGGCCTTCTGGCGTAACGCTCGGCGGCTTTGTCCCAAAATCTGATTGAGAAGTCCATCTGAGTCCTCTTGGTAGTTGGCGATTAAAGATTAAGATTTTACCTATACGCAGTTATTGCTAACATTCCTGATTATGAATTTAGGTTATGCATATTTGTATGGAATGGCGCCCAATAAATTTTGATTGGAACCGAGCGCGGGCATTTCTGGTTACGGCTGAAGAAGGATCTCTCTCGGCCGCCGCACGCGCATTAGGCATTTCCCAGCCAACCCTAAGCAGGCAGGTGGCCGCGCTCGAAAAAGAACTGAGCGTTGCACTGTTCGAGCGAGGCTCAAAGGGACTTGAACTTACGCCAAATGGGTTGGCGTTATTAGGCTATGTTCGCGCAATGGGAGAAGCGGCAGGCGGTCTATCCATGGCCGCTTCGGGTCATGCCCGCTCAGTGGAGGGAACGATAGTTATCTCAGCCACAGAAGTGACCGCCGCTTTTGTTCTGCCGTCAATCATCATGAAATTGAGAGAGTCATATCCAGGTCTCCATATCGACATCATCGCATCCAACATAGCCAGCGATTTAAAACGTCGAGAAGCGGATATCGCTATCCGCGCGTTCCGCCCTACTCAACCGGATTTGATAGCAAGAAAGCTCAGCGATATAAAAGCGACGCTTTACGCTGCGCCAAGCTACCTGGACAGAATAGGCCGGCCTAAAACTCCAAAGGAGTTCAACAAGGCCCACTTTCTTGGTTTCAGCACCAACAATGACGGCTACATCAAGGCGCTGAAAGAGCATGGATTTGAACTACACGACAAGAACTTTCCAGTAAAGACTGACGGTCACTTAGCCCACTGGGAAATGACCAAACAAGGCCTGGGCATCGGCGCCATGCCAATTGAAATCGGCGATATGGAACCCTCAGTTGAAAGAGCCCTTCCTCATTATGAAGCATTCAAAGGCGAAAGCTGGCTCGTATCTCACCGCGAACTGAAAATGAATCTAAGAGTCAGAACAGTTTTTGACTTTTTGGTGGGGGAGTTGTCTTAGTTTACGAAATACCAAACTCAGACACACTAACGCCTAGCATCAATTACAATTTAGATATACGTTTGAGTCATTTTTAACAAAAAACACATTACAAAATTCCGGCTCAAGGCTTTCAATCTTGTTAAAAAGAATATTAATCCCTGAAAATTTCTCAGGTTTATCATAGATATCGTGGGCTTTCGCGGCATCACTTCCATATATATCTTCAACATCCTCATTAAAGCTAATACTCACAAAGGCTCTAACAAAGCCGTGATGGCCTTCCACAGACCTTCTCAGTTCAGGTAAAGCAGCTATCTCCACCGGCAACTCTTTCAATTCATTCGCGCTCAGATCCAACATGGTTAATTTTTTCATCTTTCCAGTTTCTCTAGGAACCACTCGCACCTTATTACCAGACAAAGAAAGGCCTACAAGAGCATCAAAACTCCCAATCTCGTTTGGAATAACAGAAATTTTATTCATTGATAGATCCAATATCTTGAGCTCCTCATTATTTTTTAGCTGAACAGGGAACTCCCTAAAATCATTCAAGGAAATAATTATTCGCCGCAGAGACTTCAACCTTTCTATCTCTTTAGGTATGGAACCTATATGATTATTAGACGCAAATATACCTTTTAGACTGGTCAATGAGAGCAAAACGGTAGGAAATTCAGAAAAATTATTGTCATCAATATATATCTGCCTCAACTCCTTCAGCTTAGTTGTTGACTTTGGCAATTCAGATAGAGAGTTATTTCCCAGTCGTAATATTCGAATATGCCCCATCCCCTCAAAGGCGTCTTCCGGGAGACTTCTTATATTCATCCCTTCCAAGTCTAGAACTATACTCTTCTTTACTCTATTTAGCGTGATGCAGGAAACGACACTAGCTTCTGAAGGCTCATCCTCATCACATAGTTTAGAAAGTTCCCCCAGTTGAACCTCAGAATACTGAGGAGCTGTCGAAGGTCCTATTTTTTGGGGATCGGATTGCCCGCATCCTGCAAGCAAGATGAGTATAGTCAGAGTTAGAGCACGCTGAAGCATAGAAAAGCCATGCTACCAGTATTTATATAGCTATAGGTGATATCCAGGAAATCCTGATGGGCAATGAATAATTGACCTAACCTCGTAATTGTTAACCAATGTATTAGGAAAAGCTTCTAACTCATTACAACTCAGTTCCATATGATTTAATTTTTATTATTTAAAAAAATCAAGGTAGGATTGACAGTGATTTCCGAGCAATACTTAGCACTAATAAATTCATAAAACCATCATCCATAAACCACTCTAATTCCATTTTTCCCGCTAAAGTATCATCCAAAATGTCTGTCTGCAATTAACAGATACTTTACTGTCCAATTTCATAAAAAAGACATTACAGAATTCTTTATCAAGGACTATAACTTCATTAAAGAGAAGATTTATACCTGAGTATCTACTGACAGGCAGTGTTGTTTGATATCCCTTTAGCAGAGACACCCCATATATCTCTTCTCCATCTTCCTCAAAACCAAGCGCCGTAAGATTATTTACAAAGCCACTATGCTCTTTTATATGTTGAGTCAAATTTGGAAGCCTGGCTATTGTTACAGGCAATGTTTTTAGTTTATTTGCGCTTAAATCCAGCATGGTTAAGTTAGAAAGCGCTCCAATCTCCTCGGGAACCTCTTCTACCTTGTTATCAGCCAGAGATAATCCTATAAGGCTAGACATGCCCCCTATTTCTTTAGGCACACGCGAAATAGAGTTTGACGCCAAATCGAGAATTTTAAGATTAGGCATTTCAGAAAACACAGCCGGAAACTCTTCCAATTTGTTAAATGAAAGAATAATTCTTCTAAGTTTTTTAGAATTCTTCAAACCTTGATCAACTTTAGTTATCGAATTATGAGAAATATATATATCTCTAATCCCATCTATTTCAAACAACTCCTCCGGAACCGAGTCAAACTTATTCCAATCCAACATAACAACTTTTAGATTAACTAGCTCTTTTATTGATTCAGGAAGTGCTGAAATTGAGTTCTCATTAAGAAACAACTGCCGAATATGACTCATTCCTTCAAAAGTATTTTCTGGCAGTTTCCCAATCTTTATTCTACTCAAGTCCAACGTATGAAAATGACTATATTTATTTAGTTTAATACAAGCATTCAGTTCATCCATCGGGAATTCTCCACCCCGATTCTTACAAACATCGATAAGTTTCTGAATCTCAGCCTCAGAATACTGAGGGGCATTGTTAGTCTCGGGCTCAGATTTTTGAGGTTCGGATTGCCCACATCCGGCAAGCAAGATGAGTATTATTAGAGCAATAGTGCGCTTAAGCATAAAAAGGCCATGATAACAGTGTTTATAGGTATAGGTGATACCCAGGCTAATTGCGCCATGCGGTGAATAATCGACCAGATCTCGCAATTGTTAACCAATGTGACAAAAAAAGCTTCGAACTCATTACAATCCAGCCCAATACGTCTTTTACATATTAAACTCTCTAACAATAGTTATGCACTAACACTTGGCTCCAATGGAGGATAGGCGCCAAAGGAGCTGACACTTTCTTCGACCTTGTCGCGGTATACTTTGGCGCCACTTGAGTTTCAACACTAGCTTTATGAGGCTTTTAACATCGAGATACAAAAAATGGAAAATCCAGTTGAAAAACTGTTATTGAAATCACTTACAAAGAGTTAATTGAATGACGCTAAAAGCTAAAGCCGCCGGCGATTAAGGCGGCTTTATAATTCATGTAGTTAATATCGACTATTTTGCTTTATTACCTTTTTCTGACGCTCAGTGAGCCCCAATAACTTTGCGTCTCTCGGTAATATAGGTCTATCCGACTCAACCAGATGCTGATTATAGGGTTGACCAAGTATATTCGCCAAGTTCTCTGCTTTAACTAAAGACTCAGCCGTTGGCCTTGACCCTCTCCAGTTAGAAAACTCGACAATCGTTCCATTGTTATATATCTTACTCGCCAATTTATTAAGTTGCTCAGCCACCTTAGAGCCATAAGGTGAGTATACAACTCGTTGCTCGATAAGTCCGGTACTATTATAGCTTTGAGCACGCTCTGGCAGTGTATTTGGATATCCAACCTGGGACGGTGAATAGTAGATGGGCGTACGCACATTAGTAGATTTAACATGCGGACTACTTTCATATCTTTGAACCAAAACATCACAGTCCAGCAATCTAGCAAGATACATTGACAGTTCTATTTTTTCTTGCACCCCATCTTTCATTTGTTGAGAGAAGGAAGCCTTATTTCCAGTTTTGTTAGTAAAAGGCGGAAACATATACTTACAACCGATAACCTCACTAACTGTATTGTTATAATTATCTAATCTAGGCCTCTCATAATTTGTACCAATAGAGGAAAGATATGACTCCGCAGCATTCCTTAAAGTATCGCTCAAAAGAGTTGAATTATATTTAATATAATGCATCATACCCGATAGAACAGTCATTTCGCTATTATTAGTCGGAGACTTAGAATACCTGTATTTTCCAACTCCCTCCTTGATAGCTCCAACAATTTTTTGAGCGAGTGCTTCCTCTCCTTTCTTTACAATACCACCGACAATACTTTTTACTTTTTCATTTGCATAAACGCGATTAAAAATCGTTTCAAGGTTATTCTTACAAACGAAAGAAAGTGATTTGTCATAAATATATTTTTCAATTGATCGCGCAACAGACGCGGCCATAATACCACCGCCAGCTAAAGCTAGTGCAGTAAAGGCGTAGTCGACCGCTTTTTTCTCAAGCTCTTCCTGTGACTGTATCGTTGCTTTAAACCTTAGCAATGCCACTTCATAGCTTGACATAAACTCCCATACCGATGCCTCCCATCTCTCGGAGGCTAAAAGTATATCTTGAGTAATCCTTAAAAACTGGTTTTTCACTAACCCTTCACTTAAGTCAGGATCTAAAGCCACACAGCACCCCCTTCATTTACAATCAATTACAGCATCACTATCTAATTTCATAAAAAATACGTTACAAAAATCCTTGTCAAGGACCAGCTTGTCATTGAATAGAAGATTTATACCTGAGTATTCGCTTACCGGAGGTGTTGTCTTATATCCTTTTAATATTGAAACGCCATAAATTTCCTCGCCATCCTCTTCAAACCCCAAACCCAACAAATTATTCACAAATCCGCTATGATTTTTAACTGGTTCAATTAACTTCGGAAGGTGCGCAATCTCTACAGGAAGTGAATGTAGCTTATTAGAGCTGAGATCTAACATAGTCAGATTTTTTAAATCGCCGATTTCCCCAGGAATCTCTTTAATATCATTATCAGACAAAGACAGCCCTATAAGTGCAGACATCTTATTTATGGATTTCGGCACCTCACTAATGGAGTTCGTTCCCAGATCAAGAAGTTTTAACCCCGACATTTCAGTAAAAACATGCGGGAATTCCTTCAGATTATTGTGTGAAATAATCACTCTTCTTAAAGATTTAATATTCTTTAACCCTTCACCAATGCGAGCTATTTTATTTTTGGAAATATATACATCCTTCAATCCACTTATATCAAACAGTTCAACTGGAAACTCCTCAAACTCATTCCAACCTAAGTGGACACGCTTAAGGCTTTTCATTTCGGATATGGACTTTGGCAAGCTAGACAATGCATTTTCGCTAAGATATAGAATTTTGACATGCTCCAAGCCCTTAAAAACATCATCGGGAAGACTCTCCATATTTAGTCCCTTCAGATCAAGAGTATGGTAATGCGTTGCTTTAATTAATTTTACACATGCCCTTACAATCTCCAGTGGGGACTTCCCATCGTGCTTGTCACACTGGTCCACATATCGTTGGATCTCAGCCTCAGAATACTGAGGAGCATTATTAGCCTCAGGTTCAGCTTTTTGAGGTTCGGATTGTCCGCATCCGGCAAGCAGAGTGAATATCATTAGAGCTAGAGTGCGCTGAAGCATAGAAAGGCCTTGTTTAACAGTGTTTATATAAATTGAGAAGATAATCGGCGGAGTTCTTCTCTCCGCGAGCGCCAAAGGTGATGGATGTTATCACTCATGATTGCTTCAGCATAATCCTTCATAGAACAACGGCCTATAACCTATTCGTATAAACAAGCCGGCTTACCAAGTTGAGTTTGCTTCTGGAATCTAAAGCACATAAAAGGCATGAATCTGGGAGGGATATTGTTTGAATGCCTTCTTGCATGTTGTGTTCCGAAAGAATGAGACAAAAGTATTTTTATCCTAACGATAGATAAGCACTTGTCTCAATCGGCAAACCGGCGGGGGCTATTTGGCTGATAGGGATTGCCCTAGATACAGGAAGAAACATTACTCGGGTGGTCTCGCATTCTATCCGTATTTCGCCAGACGCCAATAAGGTTATTTCCCTTGCTTGTTAATCCCCATCCACCATCTACACTCCTTTAACAGCCATCTGATATGGCATGGCGGGTATCTGATTAACCAAAGGGAGTGTGTTATGACGAACAGCAGCAAATCCGACGACCAGATTGTTTACGCCAAGATTCATCCCTCCATCGGCATCGCTCGTGTTGGTAATTCCCTCGTAGAAGACGGTTTTTATATTGGGCCGCAGGTGTCGAACCCGCCTCCCAAGGAACCTGGCGAGTATCGTGACGCTACCGGCGCCTTGAAGCGTGAAGTAGCGGAGTTCCGAATCTACGGTTATGACGGTAACGGTCAGGTTGTGCGGGAGTTGTCGATTGACGATGTCACCCAGATCGAATGGACGGTGGAGCTGGCCAATCACAAGGCGGCCTGGTACAACTTTGAACTGGCGCTGGATATCCCGGAGGCCGCTGCGGCTACGCCCAGCACCCTGCGTAACGCCAGCGTCAAAGACCGTAGCGAGCTATCCATTACTCCTGGCCCACGTTCTATCAACACCCCCTCCAGCTACGGCCCGGAGTATCAATTTCGAGGCGGCAAGTTTATGGGGATAGATGTGCCGCTGGGAGAACTGCGCACTGACGCGACCGGTCGCCTGCTGGTGTTCGGCGGTCATGGCAAGTCCGCCTCATACGATGGCAAGCCGCCCACCACCTTCGCCAATAACGACGGCTGGTATGACGACACCAGCGACGGCCCAGTCACCGCCACGGTCGTTTTCAACGGTAGAAAACTGGATGTGGCGCCGGCCTGGGTGGTGGTCGCGCCTCCCAATTATGGGCCGCAGCAAAAGTCCGTGCGCACCATGTACGCATTGATGACGGATCTGGCGATCAACGCCGGCATGGCGCCCGCCCCCACCTGCCCTTCATTTCAGAACGACATCCTGCCCGTCTTAAAAGCCATGTGCGATTTGCAGTGGATGAACGCTGGATTTGCAGCAGGTTTCGGGTTCGGCATGCCGCAACACTTTCTCGATCCTGACTATCTACGCAAACTTTCCATGCCCGGCGACGACTATGCCGAGCTGCGGCGCACCGTCGCTAACGCATTTCGTCATCCCGGCCGCAATGACATATCAATGAATCTCTGGCCTTGGGTGTATGGCGACGCCATGAATATCCCCATGCCGCCGGTCAGCAACGCCATGAATGCGTTGACGGAGACCCAATTAGCCATGCTGGATTACTGGGCGCAGGGACAGTTTGAGTCGGATTATGACCCGGACGCCAGCCCGCCGCACTCCATAGATGATGTATCGGTAAGCGACCAACCGGCATGTCTGGACCAAGCCGCGCTGGAATTCTGCCTGGCGGACGCCTTTCACCCCGGCTGTGAAATGACCTGGCCAGTGCGTCACGCCACCATGTATAGCGAACCCTATCGCTGGCGTCATCGCACGCCCAACAATCCAGAGCCGAACTACGGCAGCACGCTTACCTCGGTGGAAGCCTTGTCCTATAACGGACCGCTCTACGCTCAGTTCCCCGGCTCCATCACCCGCTGGATGGCGATTCCGTGGCAAACCGACACCGCAAGCTGCCGCTCCGGCTATGATTCTCAATACGATCCTTACTTGCCCACTTTCTGGCCTGCGCGAGTACCGAACCAGGTGTTGAGCGAGGAGAATTACAGCAAGGTGATGGATAGCGGCCTGTCCCGGCAGGAGCGCATCGCCGCCTATCAAGCGCGCTCCGACTGGGATCGCACCCTTGGCGTGGGTTACGACAACCAGTTGGCCAACATGATTGACCGCTTCCCGGAAATGGGCATCGTAGAAGTCCGTCCCGGCGTGCCTAATGACCCGGACTTTCCGCCCGTCATGCAGGTCGAGGATCGTGGCGGTCCGGACATGACGAAAGAAGAGCGCCGTCTCACCGACCACGCCATGCGCCGCGAACTCATGCGGCAGAAAGCGCCGCGGCGATAGTCTCTCATGGCGACAACGACAGCCAGCGCGCAGGACAGGCGCCGCTGGGACGTCATCATTCTGGGCGCTGGCCCCGCCGGTTCAGCGCTGGCCAGGCTGCTGCGCCCGTCTCATGATGTGCTGGTGATTGAACGGCGCGCAACCGGAGAGACGGGTCCACGCATTGGCGAGTCGCTCCCCGGCGCCGCCAGCGTACTGTTGCGTAAGCTGGGTCTGTGGGAGTGTTTCCTGGAAAGCGCCCATTTACAGCGGGGTTCCGCATTATCGGTGTGGGACGCGGAGTTCCCGGTGTGGCGGGAGGCGTTATTTGACCCTTGCGGGCCCGGTTGGCTGTTGGATCGACGCGGATTCGACAGGATGTTATATGAGGGCGCGCTCGAGTCCGGCGCCTGTATTCTGGAGGACCGTCGACAGTACGAAATTGATCGAAACAGTGACGCCTGGTCCATACAACTGCCCCAAGACAACCTCATCCATACTGCGCCAGTGTTGGTGGACGCCACCGGCCGCTCTGGGACCATTACCCGTCGTTTGGGACTGCCTCGTCAGGCTGACGACGATCTGCTTTGCGCCTTCACCTTTTTGCCTTGTCTTCCTGACGATCAGGAGGCGACGCTGCGCACCTGTGCGGATAAAAACGGCTGGTGGTACAGCGCACGCATTCCTCACGGGAAAAGGGTGCTCGCCTATCATTTTGACGCCCATGATCCATTGCGACATCAGTGGCGGGAACCACGGGCTTTTCTGACGTTCGCTCGCCGCCACGCCATTCTGCGGGAGATCATTGCAAATTCAGAACCGGAGCCCCTGCGTTATCACCCCGCCGGCGCCGCTATATTAGATCTGACTGCTTCCAAGACCCAGGCGCTCGCGCAGCAGGGGTTTCTGGCTATCGGCGACGCCCTGATTTCATTCGATCCGATCTCGTCCCAGGGACTGTTTCATTGTTTGGCGAGCGCCGTCAGCGCCGCCAATGCAATTAAAGAGGGATTTCCCTTTCAAGCTGGCGCCTGGGAGGCTTATCGTGGGGAAATGCTGCGTGTGGCGGAGCGTTATCTAAAGTATCTGGCGCAGACGTACGCTGGACCGGAAAGGTTCGCGCCGTTCTCATTTTGGGCCAAGCGGCGGACGGATCGTGGCGATTTATCAGGCAGTGCGAATACGTCCATG
This sequence comes from Hahella sp. HNIBRBA332, assembly GCF_030719035.1. Classification (NCBI taxonomy): domain Bacteria; kingdom Pseudomonadati; phylum Pseudomonadota; class Gammaproteobacteria; order Oceanospirillales; family Hahellaceae; genus Hahella; species Hahella aquimaris. The sequence goes on along the minus strand of NZ_CP132203.1, from coordinate 2,138,406 downwards.
GCGACCGCGGAATAAGGGAGAACCCTTAGCGCCATGAATAGGGGTTGCATAAGGTATTTGTAAAAAGTATAAGTCACCTTTTGAGCGTCTGAGCGCGCTCAACTACACTTCGAGTCTATCCCCCCTTAAGGAGTAACTTTTCCATGAAGGCCTTGAAAAATGCAGCGCTGGTTGCGCTGACCATTATGGTTTCCGCTTGCGCCACTGAAAGTCACCGCGCTATCGAACCCCAGAAAGTCGCCTCATATGGCACGTCCTACAACGGCGAGCGCACCACCATGGTGGTCGGCAATTTCCAGAACCGCTCCAACTATATGCAAGGGCTGTTTTCATCGGATACCGACCGTCTGGGCAGCCAGGCCAAATCTATTCTGAAAACCCACATGCAGCAGACTCAGCGTTTCAATCTGGTGGACCGCGACAACATGCAGGAGCTGCAACAAGAAGCGCAGATCGCTGGCGTTAAACAAAAACTCGCCGGGGCGCGCTACGTTATCTCGGGCAGCGTTACCGAATTCGGCCGCAAAGAAGTGGGCGACAGACAGTTATTCGGCATCCTGGGCCGCGGCAAGCAACAAATAGCTTATGCGAAAGTCGCCTTGTCTGTGGTCGACGTAGAAACCTCCGCTATCATTTATTCCACCCAGGGCGCAGGCGAGTATGAACTGAGCAATCGCGAAATCGTCGGCTTCGGCGGCACTGCCGGCTATGACGCCACATTGAACGGCAAAGTGCTGAACTTCGCCATTACCGAGGTGGTCAACAACCTGGTTCGTGACCTGGATTCAGGCTCGCTGAGACTGAAATAACCGCTTACATTCGCTGTCAGGTAATGCTGGAATGAAGAATACTTTGCGCCTTATTGCACCGGCTCTGGCCCTCGCCTTATTGGCCGGGTGCGCCAACCAACCGCGAGGCCTCTATTATTGGGGGTCTTATCAGGACGTTTTGCTGGACATGTACACCAAGCCCGGCGAAGCGGACAACAATACGCAGATCGAGAAGTTGACGGTCACCATTGAGCAGGCCAATAACCACGGCCAGCAAGTTCCTCCCGGGTTATACGCCCACCTGGGCATGATCTACGCCAGCGCCGGAGAACCGGGCATGGCGGTGGAGGCGTTCAACCAGGAAAAAGCGCTCTACCCTGAATCCGCACAGTTTATCGACGGGATTCTGGAGAGAGCCAAAAAGGGGGCGGCTAAATGAGATCTTTGCAACTTTGGAAGCTTCTCGGCCTGTTGTCGCTAACTGTGCTGTTGAGTACAGGGTGCGCTACACAGCAGCCCTATGACTACTCCGCATTACTGGCGAGCAAACCGCGTTCGATTCTGGTCATTCCTCCGCAAAACAATACGGTGGAAGTGAATGCGCCCTACATCTTCCTGTCCACGATCTCCGCGCCGCTGGCGGAAAAAGGCTACTACGTCTTCCCTGTCGCGGTGATTGATCAGTTCATGAAAGACAATGGCCTGCCCACCCCTGCGGAAATGAACAGCGTCCCTCTGGACAAACTGCGCGAGCACATCGGTCCTGATGCGGTGTTGTACGTCACCATCGACGACTGGGGACAGCAATACCAGATCATCTCCTCCGTAGCAGTGGTGTCTTCGTCCTGGCGTCTGGTTGACGCCAGATCCGGCGAAACCCTGTGGCAAGGCCGCGCCTACGCGCAGCAATCCTCCGGCGACGGCGGCGGCAATGGCCTGGCGGGCATGTTGGTGGCCGCGGTGGTTGAGCAGGTAGTGAACTCCGTGAGCGACAAAACGCCGGAACTCTCCGCCAACGCCAACTACAGAACCATCAACTCACCCGGCAACGGCCTGCTGCCCGGACCTTATCTCAAGGTTGAGACGCAGGGGCAATAAGCCGCGAGTCTCGCAGAGAGATAGACTCTTTGCATGAATGGCCTCCCCAAGCCTGTATAGGACCCCGGGAGGCCATTGTTATTTCCGGTCGCCTTATCCAGTCAGCAGAAATAGCCATCATCACTCAAATGCCTTTACTCGCCGCTGATAAATAAAGAACTCCGGCGGAAGCGTCTCCACGGAAGGATGATATTCCTTACGGCAGTATCGCCATGCCGACCGCCACAGCCGCGAGAGAATGCCTCGTTTGCGCAAGTCCCGTCCGCACAGTCGCCATACCCCAAATTGCGGCCAGCTAATCAGCACAGCGCCCATCGTGATCCAGAATGAAAAAGACCACCAGACGAGCATCATTCCAAACACCTTCGCACCCTGTCTAACGTCTTTTTCCCGCATCAGGTCATAGATATGTTCGCGATGTTCTATTTCCTCCACAAAATGCCAGCTCAGAATCTGCTTGAACGACTCTTCGTTGCTGATTTCCCTCAGCCTTTGCAAGCCAAAATAGGCGATTTCCGCGTTTAGTTGCTCCATCGCAGCAGCGACGGACAGTTTTAATCTCCCTGGGGCCAGCGGTTCAACGATGCGGTAGTTCAGATAGTCGTTCATCTTTACGAACATGCGCAACATTGGCCTGAACTCGAAAAAACGTTCACTAAATATGTGATGACTCCTGGCATGTTGCGCTTCCTGAAAGAAGCAGAGTTTTAGGTTGCTCTTCAATTCCTGATCGCCAATGTCCCGTACAGCGTCGCCAGCGCTGCGAATAATAAAGCGCTCGGCGGAACTCACCAGCAGACAGTAGCTCAGAAACCAACAGGACAAGAACGACTCTCTCTGAATCCGGTCATAGTTGATCGACGTTGCTATTTGCGTCGGGAGCTTTCGTTTTTTCATGATTAAGCTCCTTATTTCAGAGACGCCAAACTGGAATCACCGAGCAGATCTGCTGGCGTCGCGCATTCTGGCTGCGCTTGCCGAACGGTTTGCATACGCGGCCAGTACTCGCGGCTTAGCGGCCGCAGACCGCTAAGCTCAATCAACACAGCCAGACGCGCCAAAGACTCCAGGTCCACCTTGCGATGCAGCGAAAAACGGATGGTTGGAACCGGCGCGACTGGAGGAGGAAAAAAAGCCCCCGTGAAGCCATTCTTCAGTAACAACTGGTACGCCTCTACAACTTGCGCCTCTGAATCGCCATAAAAGGAAAATATGGGGTGCGCATACTTGTTGGCGTCCTGGTACTGCTTGAGCCCCTTCCTTTCCAGCTCCTGATTAAAGAACCTCACTGCCTGATTAAGATCGGCAGTGAATGCGGTCAGATTGGCGCGTAGATGCTTGAGATTGAAATAGGATTGCGCCGTCACCAGAGGAGACAGATGCGAAGTATTGATGTTCTGCCGACCGAAGCAGTCAATCACTCTCAACACAGGCCGACTCGCCGCCACCACCCCGCCAAATCCGGCCAACCCCTTCGCCAGACTGGCGGTTAACACATCAGGGCGGGACTCATAGTAATCAAGTACGCCGCGAGCCTGCCGCCCAATGGTGGCGAAGCCGTGGGTATCGTCGATAATGGAAAGCAGATTATGATCGCGCTTAATGGCGGCGATGGCGTCCAGATTCGCCATGGTTCCGTGGGCGCTGAACACACCGTCGGACACAATGCCCGCGCAGTTATAGCGAGCCCGATGCTTTCTCACGAGGACGCGCAGCCTGTCGTAGTCCAGGTGAGGATATACCACGACATCAGAACCCGTCAGGCGCATGCCGTCGATCAATGACGAGTGGTTGTGCTCATCGGAGAAAATCACGTCGCCTTTCTGAAATAAGGCGAACATAACCGCCTGTTGCGCAATGTAGCCACACGTGGCCAACAGGCAGGACTCATAGCCCAGAAAGTCTCGAATTTCCGCTTCCAATAAAGCATGCACGGGCAATTGTCCTGCTATTTTTCTCGACAGGCAGCTTGAAAGCGCATGGGTCAGCGCATATTCCGCTAACAGTCGGCGGGGAGCCGCTTCCAGATCGAGATCCTGGTATGAATTGGTAGCCAGGTTCAACGTCGCGAATTCGGCGCCATCCTGTTTACGAACTTTAATGCGCACGCCGTCCTGCTCGACAATAGTCAGATCATTAACCATATCCCCGTCGCAACACCTATCCCGATAGGCCCGTTCGAAGGCCTGACAGGCCTCGCCGAGGTCTGAGTTTTGGCTTCGTTTACTCAAGTAATATTGAGCCATGGCCTGTTTATAAACCGCGCTATTGGGAATGCCCGTCGCTGCTTTTCTAAAACGAAAGTTATTAAGGCGTAGCGATAATGCAAACATAACCAGCCCTCCTCTAACGACCTTTGGAAATGGGAAGAAACGCTCTTACCCGAGAGGCGTACCGCAGGTACTCCTCGCCAAAGACCTGCGACAAAAACCGGGATTCACGAGTGGCCTGCAGCAAATTGAAAAACATGGCGTATAGCAGCGCCAGCGACAGACCAAGACTTACTGCGAAATGGGCGTGTGGAAACCATTCTGAGGCGTGAGGAAGAACAACCAGGGCCCCACCGATCTCCACCAGATATACGCCTGCATACAGAGGATGACGCAACCATGCGTAGATGCCCGAGGTAACCAGGTGCGGCTTGCACAAGACATAGCCGGTCCAGGTGAAAGCATGGTTCTTCTCCAGTTCTGTTTTCGCCTGACAAACCAACAAGGCGCCAATCAGAAAACACAGAAATGCGGCATAGTCCGTCGCCTTCAATTGACTGAGACAAGCGATTGCCGTCACAAGTATGACGCCCAAAGCCAAAGCTGCGCTTTTCATGACTCGGGTGCTGATACTTGGAGCCAGCTCGCGCCAGTTGGGGCGTCGCCTCATGTCGTAGCCGTAGTAGAAAAAAACGCTGAGGATTAACCAGCAAAGAATTTTAAACACGATAAGGGATGTCATGGCCTTCTCCCGTCCAGATTGAATACTGCGGATCGCTCCGCCGTTCGCACTGGTGCCTGTTGCAGGCGTCGGGCCAGTCTTGATACTGAGGTTTAGCTTATTGTTTTTATTGAATTATTTAAAATTTAAAGCGGTGGAGTTTAGAAATACGATCAAAACGAATGAGGGGAAAAGACATTCAGTGTCGGCAAGGCAGACGTCCAGTGCAGAGATTAAACCAATCAGCGTCGCTGGCTAGCATCCACCTTCTGCCTCCTGCACGTAGCGCTTTACGGTGCGCCAATCCAGACCCGTTCTGCGCGCCACCTCTTGATAGCCTCCCAGCTGTCGATACAAATGCGCGCAATACTCCGCCTGCAACTCGGAGGCCGTGAGGGAGCCCTGCCGGAATGCCTCTTGTAGACGGGGAATGCTGCTTGAGACTGTCGCCGCCGCGGACTCTGTCTCGGCTTTACCGCTGACGCTAACATAGCGCCCCGTCAACAGAATTCGCCTGACCGCCTGCTCCAACTCGCGGACATTACCGGGCCAGCCGTACGTCTCAGGAACATCCCGATGGAGAGCATCCTGTACATAAGCGCTCAGCTTACTATCCTGTTCACCAAGCAGCCGTTGCAATGTCAGGTCAACCAGCAGCGCCATTTCTCCAGGATGCTCCTGAAGACGCTGTCGCAAGGGTGGAAGGATAATGACATCCGAACACAGACGATGATAGAAATCATCCCGCAACCCTCCTGCTCGCAATTCCTGCAACGGTCGATTAGCGGCGGCGATGACTCTGCCGCTGAATTGCTGCGCCTGCTGACTGCCCAGCGGCGTGTAACACCGCTCCTGCAACACCTGCAGCAGCTTGATCTGAATGGATACGCCCAGCTCGCCTATCTCATCTAGAAACAAAACGCCGTATGCGCTACAGCGTCCGAATACGCCATCATGGTTGGCGATCGCGCCAGTAAAGGCTCCTTTGCGATGCCCAAACAAGGCGGACTCAATCAGACTTTCAGGAAATTGGGAGAGATTCACCGTCACAAAGGTCTCTTGTAAGGGTTCAACGAATCTACCGGTAAAGCGGTCGTAGGGAATGTATCCAGATCGTCCGATCGCCGCCGCGGCAGTCCCTTTCCCGACTCCGGTTTCGCCCAATAACAGCGTTGAGAAGTCACGCATACGCTGGCACAGGTGGCGTTCATAAAGAATCAGATCGCTGGTGAAGATGTTGTTCCACAAGGACGCACGCAGCTCATTAATGCAGGGAGCTTCGCCCACCAACGCGTCAAGGATGAAGTGAAAGGTGCGCCGAAACTGATAGAACAGCGCCAAATAATGGTCCGCCTGCGCGGCAGTGAACCCATGCTTTTCGAGGTTATCCCGGATCTCCGCCAGGGAAGCGGCATCGTACTTTCCGCCATGCAACTCATCGGAGATTAATCGGTCCAGCGCTGGAAACGCCCGATGATACTGACGATAGAGATACAGCATGGTCACCAGCGTCTGGTCCGCCAGGGAAAAGTCGTTAATACGATTTCCACCTATAGCGCTTAACGCATTGATGCGCTTATCCAGCCAGGCGACGAGCGCATCTTCCGAGGCCGGAGGCGAAACTCCGACCAACGCCGCCAACTGCGGTATGCGTTCTGCGCCAAAAGGGTTTAACGGAATCGCGCGCGCCAGCCCTTCAAGCAGCCGCCGTTCGTGAGAAGGAAGCGTCAATGGCGTCATTCAGGCCACCTCAATGATGAGCACGACATCCCTTCTTGCAGAAACAGGTTCCCCTTATATCAAAGGTTAGACCAAATCCACGGAACCCAACGACATCCCATGCCCTGTTTCGACACTCAATGTCGGCTACGCCGGCGCCTGACGCCGCTACATACGATAATGGCGGCCCTTTCTTTGGCAGCGCGTCTTACCTGGGAGAGTAATAACCCTAGTAAATCATGGGTGTATAAGGGAGCCGACGAAGTGGCGCGGTTCCTGCGTTTCGGGATAGCGAATGGGACCTCATAACCGACATGGAGCGTCGCTTCCAATTACAGTCTTCGTCGAGACATCGGAGGCGATTATGAAAACCGCATTATCCCTGATGCTTTGCGCTGCATCCATTATTCTGGTCTCCGGATGCGCCAGCATTGTGAGTGACAACTCCTATCCTCTAGCTATTGAAAGCCACCCTTCCCAGGCTCAGTTTGTCATCACCAACAAAAACGGCGACGCTATTCACTCAGGCACAACGCCGGAAACCGTGACGTTGCAAAGTGGCAGCGGCTATTTCTCCAGCGAGAAATACAAAATTCGCTTCAGCAAAGCCGGTTTTCACGAGAAAGAGGTCGAAGTGAATACGACTCTGGATGGATGGTATTTCGGCAATATTTTATTGGGTGGTCTGATCGGCTTGCTGGTGGTGGACCCGATCACTGGCGCCATGTGGAAATTGCCGGAGAAATCAGAAGTCACCCTGGATGAACTGATCGCCAATAGAGAACAAAGGCGACTCAAGATCGTCTCCATAAACGACCTCCCCCCTGCGGATCGCAGCAGGCTAATCCCTCTGCCTTAAAACAATTGAGACGAACGCTGTCTTCATACGGGCGGATCAAGTCCGCCCCAGTTTCAACCCAATCGCAGTGATAACACCGTCTTTAACCTCTTTCACTACGAACTGCACGGGTCCGAGTTGCACCCGGTCCCCCACCACCGGCTTGCCGTGAAATTGCGTGAGCACAAAGTCGGCGACGCTTAGCGCGCTATCTTTATCCCGCACGTCAAAACAATACAGTTGCGCCAGATCCGCCAGTTTGGCTCCGGGATTGATGGCGAACTCGCCGAAGAACAGACTGGTCTCCAAGTTGAGCGGTTGTTCAGGAGCGAAAAGCCGCCCCAGAGCGCCGCTGCTTCCCTCCGTGGCCAGCGCCATCACATAATCATCCACTGCTAGTTTTTGCTCCCCCGGCGCCTCCAGCAGGACACCCAGGCGAATCAGGCCGATCAACTGTGCGCCTTCAGACAATGGCAACTGCTTGCCTTGCATTCCCAATGCGCGACAGCTCGGCGTCACTTGATACAGCAACACTTCTTTCTCCTGAGAGTCGGGAATTTTCAGCGTCAGATGCTCCGGTTCCCTCACCGGCGGCGGCAGCTCCACTCGCAGCCATTTGGCGACGGGCGCTATGGTCCAACCTTGCAGAATCAGCGAAATCAGCACGACGAAGAACACCAGGTCAAAGTAGATGCGGGTATGCTCCAGTCCCGCCAGAGAAGGAAACAGCGCGAGTATGATCGGCACCGCCCCGCGCAGGCCGCACCAACTGATAAAAGCCTGCTCCCGCCATGGAAAGTGGAAAGGCGCCAGAGACAGCAGCACCGCCAGGGGGCGGGCGAAGAAGATCAGCACGAAGGCGATGGCGACCGCCGGCGCGATAATCGGCGTCATTTGACTGGGCGTAATCAACAGTCCCAACATCAAGAACATGATGATCTGGCTCAGCCAGGCCAGCCCGTCATGGAAGCGATGAATGTCGCCGCCATAAGGCAGCGATTTGGAGCCGATCATCACGCCCACGATATAGATCGCAAGAAAACCGCTGCCGCCCATTAAGTTGGTCACGCCGAACAGACTCAGCGCGCCAGTCAACGCCAACAACGGGTACAGCGAAGCGGACAGGTGCAAACGGCTGAGCAGCCACGACAACAGATAACCGCCAGCGCCTCCCGCCGCGAGCCCAAGGCCCATTTGAATCGCTAACTCACTCAACAAGGACCAGCCGGGATTGCCCGTAGGGGCGCTGATTAACTGCACCAGGGTGATGGTCAGAAATATCGCCATCGGATCATTGGAGCCGGATTCGATTTCCAGGGTGGCGCCGGTGCGCTCTTTCAACTCCAGCCCCGCGCTGCGTAATAAGCCGAACACCGCCGCCGCGTCCGTGGAGCCGACGATAGCGCCAATCAACAGACCTTCCCGCCAGCTCAGGTCGAGAATCCAGTGGGCGGCCAGTCCAGTCAAACCCGCGGTCACCAGGACGCCTACCGTGGCCAGCGACAACGCCGGACGCAGACTGACGCGGAAGGTATCCCGCCGCGCGCCCAGGCCACCATCAAAAATAATCACCGCCAAGGCCAGGTTGCCCACCAGAAACGCCAGGCCGAAATCGTCGAACTTGATGCCTCCGGGACCGTCCTCACCCGCCAGCATGCCCAGGACCAGGAACACCAATAACAACGGCGCCCCAAGCCGACGCGACAGCACGCTGGTGAACACGCACAGCAACGCTAACAAGGCGCTGCCGAAAATAAACTGGTATGTGGTTTCTATCGTCATCCGTTAATCGATCCGCCGTCTATCTCGCGCCATTCCCCTCACGCCATTTCGACACTTCCAAAAATCGGGCGAGTGGGCCGCTTAAGCGCAGTTATTCACCCTGTTTTATCCGGTTGCTAATTCCCCTGACTGTACTAAGATAGCCATCTCGCGACCGCTGTCTCTGAGTGGACGATTTCACGCCGTACTGATCAAGCTTGTTTCTGATTAGGAAACACCCGCCTTAAATATCGCGATTACCCCAACATTGCATGTCAAGCACAATAAAACGGAGACCCGTAATGGAAATGACTTCCCCAAGAAGGAAATTTGTCTCACGCGATGTTCTAAAACAAGTTAAATCCCATTTAAAACAAGGCCTGGTTGGCGCGCCCTTATTGGACGACACCTCCATCGCCGGCTGGTTTATGGGCACGAAAGGCGAAAATCTTGAAGTAGTGAAGAAGTTGTTGAGCGCCGTTGTCGACAAAACCCTAGAAGGGCGCACCAATCTGTTTCCGGAAGATCCCGGATACATCACGGATAAAGTGAAATCTTCCGATGCGTACATTCAGGCGCTGCAGAACATCGAGCAGCGCAGTGACGATCTTCTCAGTCTGTTGACGCAGTATTCCGTCCCCTTCTCCAGTCTGCGCTATCAGGGGCATATGACCTGGGATATCACTTTGCCGGCGATTATCGGTTATCTGTCCGGCATGCTGCAGAACCAGAATAACGTCACGCCGCAAGCCGCGCCGGCGACGACATTGCTGGAAATCGTCGCCGCTAATGACGTCGCGCAAATGGCCGGCTTCAACGTGCGTCCGCTGGAGAATGACAGCGAGTCCGCCGAGCCGCGTTCCTGGTCGCATATCACCAGCGGCGGCACGGTCGCCAACATCGAAAGCGTGTGGGCCGCCCGTGAACTCAAGTACATGCCGCTGGGCATTAAATACTCTTTGGAGGACGGGCAACCCTACGCCTCCATCCGCGACAGCCTCACCCTGCCTGACGGCCAGCGGGTCGCCGACGCCAGCGCCTGGCGTCTGCTCAACCTGATGCAGGACGACGCATTGAATCTGCCAGGCAAAATGGCCGGTTTGCTCAACGTGGACGAAGCGGACGTCTGGAAAACCCTGGGAGAAGGCTACTCGCTCAATTCCAGAGGCATGACTTTCTTCCAAAACAAATATCTGGCGGCGGAAAACATCAGGGCCCCGGCGATCATTGCGCCCTCCACCAAGCATTACTCCTGGGTGAAGTCAGCCGCCGTGCTGGGCCTGGGCGGCGGTCAGAAAGGCTTGACCGAAGCGCAGATGGCGGACATCAACGTGATTGGCGACGACGCCGTGTTGAATGTTTATGTAGACGAAGAAGGCAGAGTGAAAACCGATCTGCTGCAGACCGTATTGAACACCTGTAAGCAGAACAAAAAGCCCATCCTGCTGAACGTCGCTGTATTCGGCTCCACCGAAGAAGGCGCCGTGGACCCGGTGGAAAAAATTCTGCAGATCCGCGAAGACTTCCGGCGCGACGCGGAGCCATTCGAGTATGCGGTGCATACTGACGGCGCCTGGGGCGGCTACTTCATGGCCTGTATCCGCAAGCCCTTTGAGATGGGTTCCGAGCCGCAACAAGGCAATTTGCCAACGGATCAGTTCGACAACAGCGACGCTTGGTTCCGCCAGTCCGTCTACGACAGCATGGCTCATGTCCATCGTTGCGACAGCGCCACCATTGATCCGCACAAAATGGGATATATCCCCTATCCGGCGGGCAGCCTGACTTACCGCAACGAAAAAATCATCAACCTGCTGAGCTTCAGCGCGCCTTACATCAGTTCCGAAGGCGACAGCGACAGCATCAACACCCGCAATATCGGCGAGTCCGGTCTGGAAGGCTCCAAGCCCGGCGCGGCGGCGACGGCGGTTTACCTCAGCCATCAGACTATCCGTCCAGACAAGCGCGGCTATGGCCATATCATCAACCAGAGCATGTTGAACTCGAAGTTGTTCTACCTGTATCTGGCGACCATGGACATCGCCTTCCCTGACGACAAGTTCGATCTGGTGCTGCTGAATCCGATGCCCAAAGACCAGGAGATGCAGCGCAAAGCCATCGCTGAAATGTTGTGGAAACGCCAGGTCTCCAAGCGTGATCTGTTGCAACACAGGGAAATCAGTTCGTTCCTGCGCAAGATCTCAGGCGACCAGAATATTGTGGACTATGTGTTCGTCGACAAGAACGATCGCTCTTTAGAGCGGACGCTGCAGCTTAACAATGACTTGTTCGACAAACTCAGCGTGCCGCCGGGGCAGCCGGTATCTCCGGATCAGGTGTTCGTATCCATGACCACCTTTAACCGGGATGATTACGGCGACGACTTCATGAACGCCCTGGGCGAGCGCCTGTTCGAAAATCCCCAGCAAGTAAATGCGATTCCCTGCATACGCTCCGTCATCCTGGATCCCTGGGCGATCTATACCCATGAGCACGATCAGATGGGGCTATACAACTTCTTTACGGATATCTTTTTGCCGAAACTGAGAAAAGAAGTGAACCTCTTGTGCGGCCAATAACACCTGTCGACGCAACAGAGGCTGTGACGCTAGACGAATAGAGTGTTCGAGACAGATGCTAAGTCGTAAGCAAGTGTAATGACTGCCTTTTTCACGCGGCCGCGCCTTACCGGCCGCGTTTTTTTGACTGCGCCGCCATCCTCTCCTGGGTTGCAACAAGCTTTAAGCGTAACCGTAATTATTCTTGCCCTGCCGTTTGATCTGGTACATCGCCGCATCCGCATTGCGGAGCAGCGCTTCCGGATCGTCGCCGTTGTGGGGAAACGACGCCACGCCAATGCTCGCCCCGATATACACTTCCACTTCACTGCCGTCGTTTGAGGTCACCGTCACTGGCATGGAGAGCGTCTTGATAATCTGATGCGCGACCACGCCGGCATGTTCCCGCTGCTGTAGATCCGGGATCAGCACAATAAATTCATCGCCACCGATTCTGCCCACGGTGTCAGAAGCGCGCACGCAAGATTGCAGTCGCAACGCGACTTCCTTCAACAGACCATCGCCGGCGTCATGGCCGTGCTGGTCATTCACCGCCTTGAATCCATCCAGATCGATGAACAGCAGCGCGGCTATCGCTTCATTGCGTTTGGCGACGGCGATCATGCGTCCCAGTCGGTCCTTGCACAAACGCACGGTGGGCGCGCCAGTCAGCGCATCGTAATGAGCCAGTTTTTTCAACTCCGACTGGGCTCTTTCCGACTCATCCAGCGCATGCTGCAAGGCGCTGATATCGTATTCGGACACCAGCATCACATATTCGCCGGTCATGGGATGACGGCTGATGCGCATATCCAGTGTATGTTTGCGAATGCCTCGTCGGGTGATCATCAAATGATCCTGCGAGCTGTCCAGCAGCGCCTGCCCCTGCCGCAGTCTTTCCCGCCCTTCCTCAAGGTCATGGAAGCGGCTTTCGAACACGGACACGCCCGCTGGCGCGTCATCTCTCACCGCATACCCGTAGAGTTCGGTGGCGGCAGGATTTTCAAACAACGGCTGTCCATCCAGAGAAAAACTGGTCACCGCAACCGAGGTGTAATGTATCGCTTCCGCGAACAGGCATTGTTCTGGATTGTCGCCTGGCGGCCCGCCATCGGAAATAAAAGCAATCGTGCCGCGATGACGCTCAGGCCCCAGCAGAACCGCTTTGTGACGAATATGCAGGCGTGTGGGTTGCTCATTGGGATAGGCGGTCCAGGGATCGACGGATATGCCTTCCAGCGCCGCTTTTTCGAAGGTCTGTTGCATGCGGCGACGCGCGCTGGCGGTATCCCCCGACATGTCTTTGTCAATCACCTGCTGGACGTTATCCAGACCCCAAAACGCCACTCCCGCCGCATTGGCCCACCAGAAAGCGTGCACATCCAGGTCCAGAATGAAAATAGCGTCAGGGTGCAGGTCAAACAACGCAAGGTCAGCGTGAGACTCCAGCACCGGCAGGCGACTCAAATCCAAGGATTTATACAAAGGACCCTCCTTCCGGCCGCCAGCGACACGGGCTCAACTTCTCAATTAGGTGGTGGAAGTCCTGAATCCCTGTCCGCTCATCCCTGTGACTGACTATGTATAAGAATTAGCCAGAAATGGTGGAAGCGCCAGTCATGAACTGGCCAATTCACAGTATCTGAAACTCCCCTTGTCGTAAGTTCTTCGGTAGGTCGGAAATGCGCAGCGCCTTCCGACAAGCCCAATTAGCAACCCAGGCGTCGCTTTCTGTATGCAACTATTGGGCGGCCCCAATACTCGCCACGCTTCCCCTGAGCTAATCGTGACGCAAAAAGTTGGATGGCGCTTCGCTTATCCAACCTACGGTTAATGCGGTTAATTTCAGAAGATCATAGCAGGAGACGATGAAGCTGCTAGGCGCTCTGAGGCACGGTCACTAATATGGGCTGTCCGTTGGTGATCACCATCGTATGTTCAAACTGAGCGGATAAATTCCCTGCGGCGCCAATCAGGGTCCAACCGTCGTGTGCTTCCGTTACGTGTTTGCTTTTGGTGGACAGGAAAGGTTCGATGGTGATGACCAATCCCTTGTGCAAACGCCGTTCTTCACGAGGATCGTAATAGCCCAGAATCTCCTTCGGCTCTTCGTGCAAGCTGCGCCCTACGCCATGGCTACACAGATTTCTGATAATTTTGAAGCCTTTGTCCTTGGCGACTTTCTGGATTTCCTTGCCAATGACATTCAGGTTCTCCCCCGCCCGCGCTTTCGCCGCGGCGTTGCGCAACGCCAGCTTCGTCGCGTGTAACAACCGGTCTTTTTGAGGCGTAGATGGCGGCACAATAAAGGTGCCGCCGGTGTCAGCGAAATAACCGTTCTTTTCACCGGAAACATCAATATTAACGATATCTCCAGGATGAATAACGCGATCGCCAGGAATGCCGTGAGCCGCCTCTTCATTCACGCTGATACAGGTATAACCGGGGAAGTTATAGGACACCAACGGAGCCGACTGAGCTTCGTATTTTTCAAACAACGCCTTGCCGATGGCGTCCAGTTCGGCGGTGGTCATCCCCGGTTCGGTGCGGGTTATCATCTCCTGCAAAATCGTCGCGACAATACCGCCGATATGTTTCAGGTGAAGTAAATCTTGCTCTGTTTCTATGGTCATCAACCAGTTCCTCTGGTGCGTGGTTTCTCTCGCACTCATATCAAAAGTCATTGAAAAGATAAACAAATTGGACGTTTTTTCCTATATAGTCCGCCACAAATACGCTAGTTTTGAAATGATAAAGGCTTTTCCCGCATTCTATACTAGCAGGCCGGCCGCAGGGGTTAGACGTGATCAATAGCAGTGAGAATTACCAGAGAGCATTCGAGTTTTTAAGAGATTATGTTCCAGATAATCAGCCGCCACGCCTTCCCTATGCACTTAGAGAGCTTAAACAGCTTTCCGAGCTTTATCTGGCGGATCGTTCGTTAGAGGAGTTGTCCCCTGCTATCAGCGTTTTCCAGAAGTTAGAGCGACTCAGCCTGTCAGGTAATCAACTGCGACAACTGCCAGAAACGATAGGTAAGTTATCCAGACTCAATCATCTGTATTTGGAGAACAACAAACTAACAAGCCTGCCATCTTCTATCGGAAACCTATCTCGGCTAAAAAGCCTGACGCTCTTGGATAATAGCCTGGAGAGCCTACCAGGAGAGATGGGTGATCTGGCGGAGCTTGAGCTTCTCTCCCTGAGTCAGAACGCCCTTAGTGCGCTCCCCTACGAAATAGGCGGGCTGTCCAAATTGAGCCTGCTGTACTTACATAACAACCGTCTGGTGGCGCTGCCCGAAACTATAGGGAACATGCACTCACTCAGCACGCTGGAGCTGGACAACAACAAACTGGAGCATCTTCCTCAGAGTATTGAAAACCTATCCTCATTAAGTTCTCTATCTCTGATTGGCAACCAATTCGGATCTGTTCCTGAAGTGCTTTCGCAACTTGATAAACTGACCTATTTGTCTATTGATATTAGTTGTATCACCACCTCAACAAACTTACCTCGCAACGTTTCTCATTTATGCCTCAGTCTTGATACGGATAACATGGACCAGCAGCTAAAATGCCTGGAAAAATTCGCTGGCGTTAGATCTCTATCGCTGAAAACCCATAATATGGAGACACTACCGCCGGCGATTGGGCTACTGAAGAATATTCCTAATCTTGAGGAACTAGACCTAAGCTTCAACAAACTCAAGAAAGTACCTCCAGAAATTGGCGAGGTTACTCAGCTAAAGCGCCTGCACCTGAATGACAACCAACTCACTGAGGCGCCATCAGAAATTCTGAACCTGAAACAGCTGAAAGAAATAAACCTTTACAGCAACAACATCCCTGAAGAAGAACAACGAAAGCTGTGCGATCAGCTAGACGCCGAGCTGGGGATCATATTGTTTGATTAAGCCCGGCCGTCACTTCCATCACCACCGGAAGACCAACGGCAAATGAGGCCGAAAGTCATGATGCTTTCCCTCTTTTTCATGATCAAAACCGATTTCCAATAGGCTCTCATCTCCCGCCGCCATCTCAAATCCGCTCACAGTGGTCGCCTGAATGGCGGCTTCGGAGGGCGTTTCTCTATTGGGGGATGTTACGCAAACACGCGTGACGTCTCTGAAACCGATGGCATGCATTAGTGGCTGTGCGCGTTCTGGGGCGGCTTGGTCTGGTCTGCCGGCAAACCCCAGGTAAAACCACATGGGTTCGCTTAATGGCGATTCCGCGACTTCCACGCGCAGGGTTGCCGGCAGGTATTTGGGTCGGTAGTCCCAGCTTTTGAACGGCGCAGGGCCTCGCTCTTTGCCTGTCTCAGGTCGAAAGCAAACGCCAAATGGCAAAATGGCAGCGCCATGTTGGGTCAGTCTTTCCAGCAGCATCGTCGGCCGAGTCAGAGCACTGTCGGCTTCTTTCGGGTCGTTTAAATACAACAACTCGATAAATACGTTATGAAAGAAAAAGCGACGGTTGGCGGTACCCTGGCCAGGGTGAGTATTAGCGGAACCTTCTGTCAAACCAAATGCCGTTAACAGATCCCCTTCCGGGGCGTCTTTCGTTACGCAGATAAAAATATGGTCCAGTTCCATGGTGGGCCCTTTCTATTCAATAAAAAATCCTGAGCGTCTATCAGGCTGACGCGTCCCTGCGCGACCGGAATCGAAGCCAGCTCGCCAGCTTTCTGACTCCGTGGATGATTGCAAAATATCCCAGATACTGAGCGAGTAGTCCCACAACTATCAGTGACGAGCTAGAGTGAATAACGTCTTCCAATAGCGAAACAATCACTCCTCCTGGCGCCAAGAAGATAACAAGAAAGGCAAAAGAACCATGCGCCATCGCATAGCTGAAATAGCCTGCGAAAAGAGTGATTGGAATACTGATTAAGGCCCACAGGGCGGATTTATGGACATCTTTCATTCTTCATCCCTAACAATATGGCAGGACCGCTTTATAAAGCTTTTCGAGGAATATCGCCATAAGACCGTTTTCTTTTTGTGCAATACTTATTGAAAACACCATAATACTTTTCTTTAAACTCTTCGTAAGAGCAATCGGGGAGGATATCCCTGTCACACTGGTGATTTATAACCTGACCGCTATAATTCCTAGAGACCAAATACATTTTGTTCTCCCAATCATTCATTTCAGAAGTGAACGATAGCGCCATATCCAACGGCTCCATTACCACATCCTCGCATTATGGTCGAAAATATATTCTACTGACAGTTTATATATGATAATACTTCACATCAATCAAGGTGCAATGCCGACAGTATTTACTCCATCAATCTTAAAAACTACTATATCAGTGGTTTTGAGAGAATATAGAACTTCTATGTCAGCATCTTTTGGCGGCTTGCCAAACTTCTTAGACAATACTTTCACAGTATGCTGCATCCCATCCAGAAACCCATTATGTCTTGCCACCTGTTCCTTTCTCTTCAGCTCGTACATTGCGAGCGGAAAAATAACCATGCTGCTCACAAAAAAAGCCAATCAGTGCGCCAATTAAGTATTTTTTCACTATTCACCACATCAAAGTACCGCAGTTGCGGCATCAAGGTTTGGTATTACAGCACACTAAGTGTGTAAGTCTCTTTTGTGTGTCTGCTCGCTTATTCAAAATCAGTTGCAGTCGACACTTCGCAACCCACTGAACAATATAAATCGCGCCTACGTTTTGCAATACAAACGTATACCCCACAAATGCAATAACGGAACAAGCGCTGGCGCGCCGATCCAGAATGGGGGAAATATGGGCTTTGTGGCCATCAGCGCCCAGATGACTGAGACCAGAGCGACCAAGCCTCCGGTACTAGCGGATAGCCACCAGAACTTATGGGTGGAAACCAAGCCGCTGGCGCCATGAATTAAATAACGTGACAGCAAAACAAAGAGGCTGGATATGGCCAGCAAACATATCAGGGTGATGAAGGTGACCAGGATATGTTCCAAACCGAGACTCTCTTTCCGCAACGATGCAAAGACGCCGATTAAAATAGCAGCGCCGGAGGACCACGCGATAAATAACACCGGGACGGCTATCAGAACTGTCTCGATGATCGCAATTGCGCGTGATGATTTAGTGTCGATATTAATAACTCCGGCAGGTTTAATATTGAAAGCGCACAGAGTAACGCCTTTCTTATGGGGGATCTACGATTTGAGACCGTTCCCGTCTCGCACGTTTTTGCGAATTAAAATCATGATTCAATCCTTTGAAACCTGTTCCGAATAAGCCGCCGCCTGTGCGCCACATGGCGGTTGAAAACGTAAAAGCGCATTAGGCGCTCCCTACCTAGTAACTTTTCCCCTGCAGCCGTTACTTAACAGGATGAAATTCTACGAAGCATTCTCTTGCAATTATCACAATAACTTGATTTCCTTAGCTTATTCTCAGTTAAAATTTTTTCATTTCGCCTTGTCGAAAATCGCGTTCGCCGTTCGACAAGGTGTAAATCCCCCTCTATTCCAGGCTTCCACTTGCCTGCCGGAGTCCATCAATGGCGACCGGGACACAGGGATTTGACAGGTTTATGATCATATTTGCGCCGCTTGAATTGCTATTTTGGCGAATGTGATCCAACGCTTTAACTCACTTTGCAGAGGAAGTGCATATGCTTAAAAAGCTCCTATGGGTGTTCGCTGGCCTTGTCGTTGTGGCGCTCATTGTTGGGGGGATCATCCAGGTCAAGATGCAGCAGTTCGACACCATGGGGGCCGCTGCGGCGCAGATGACCATGCCGCCGACGCCGGTCAACACCTATACCGTCGAACAGTCGCAATGGCGACCGCGCGTCTCCCTGGTGGGTTCCGTCAAACCGGTGCAGGGAACGGTGATCAACACTGAAATCGATGGGACGGTGAAGGAGATCAAGTTCTCCGCCGGCGCCGACGTGAAAGCCGGCGACGTTTTAGTGTTGTTCGACGATCAGATCGAACAAGCCGAGTTACGGGAGGCGGAAGTGGCCGCTGACCGCGCACAGCTAAGCCTGACCCGCGCCAAAGAACTGAGCAAGACCCGCAACATCTCCCAACTTGAATTCGACAACGCGGAAAACGACGTGAAGCAGGCGCAGGCGCGGCTGAATTACAACCGCGCAGTGATCGCCAAGAAGACATTGCGGGCGCCCTTCGACGGTAAGTTGGGTATTCGCCAGATCAGTGTCGGTCAGTTCCTGAACAGAGGCACGCCCGTGGTGTCCCTGCAATCGCTGAATCCGGTGTATGTGGAATTTTCGCTGTCGCAACGTCGTTTGGGCGAACTGGCGGAAGGTCTGAAAGTGGAGGTCGTCACCGATGCATACCCAGAGCAGACGTTTGTCGGCAAAATCACCGCGTTCAATCCGGACGTCGATCCCAACACCCGTAACGTGCGGGTGCAGGCGACGCTGGACAATCCCGAGGGCAAGTTGCGTCCGGGCATGTTCGTAGCGCTGGAGATGATTCTGGCGCAGGCGCGCGACGTGCTGTTCATTCCTTCCACGGCAGTGTTGCACGGCCCTTACGGTTCTTCTGTCTATATCGTCGATGAAGGCGAAGCCAAAGACGGCGGCGATGCGCCGCTGGTATTACGGCAACAGTTGGTGCGTCTGGGAGAAACCCAGGGCGACTTCGTCATCGTGGTCGAAGGTGTGAAACCCGGTGACCGTGTGGTGTCCACCGGCTCATTCAAGCTGATGCCGGGCATGTCCGTGGTCATCGACAACAAGCTGGCTCCGGATTTCAAACTTGATCCGCAACCCAAAAACACCTGACAGGGCCGCCGATTATGAAAGCTTTTACTGATATATTCGTGCGGCGTCCGGTGCTGGCCCTGGTGGTCAACATCGTGATCATCATCGCCGGCGTGCAGGCCTGGAACTCACTTAGCGTGCGCCAGTATCCGCAGAGCGAGAACGCCTCCGTCACGGTGGCCACGACATACGTGGGGGCCAGTGCGGACGTGGTGCGAGGTTTTGTCACCACGGCGATTGAACGCGCTATCGCCTCCGCCGACGGCGTGGACTACATCGAGTCCAAGAGTATGCTGGGGCTGTCTCTGGTGACCGCCCGGCTCAAGCTCAACTACGACCCCACCAAAGCGCTGGCGGACATCACCGCCAAGGTGAATCAGGTACGCAACGAATTGCCCGCTGGCTCGGAGCTGCCCGCCATCAGCGTGCAGTCCGCCGATTCGGAGTTCGCCGCCGCCTACCTCAGTTTCTGGTCAGACTCCTTGTCTCAAAGCGAGATCACCGACTATCTGGTGCGAGTGGTGCAACCGCGCCTGGCGGCTTTGTCAGGCGTGCAGCGGGCGGACATTTTCGGCGCCCGCACCTTCGCCATGCGCATCTGGCTAAAGCCGGACCACATGGCCGCGCTGAACATCAGTCCCGCGCAAGTCAATGACGCCCTCGCCGCCAATAATTATCTTGCGCCGGTGGGCAGCACCAAGGGCAGCTTCGTGCAGACCTACCTGACCGCCAACACTGACCTGCACACCGTTGAGCAGTTTCAGGAACTGGTGATCCGCCAGGAGAACGACACCATTATCCGTCTGCAGGACATCGCTGACGTGGAGCTGGGCGCGGAGGAGTACGACACCGAAGTCAGCTTCAATGGTCAGACCGCCGTGTTCATGGGGATTTTCCCTCTCCCCAGCGCCAACACCATTGAGGTGGTGGAACGGGTGCGCAAGGACCTGGAAGCAATTACGGAAGACTTGCCTCCCGGTCTACAGGGCGGTATCGGTTATGACGCGTCGGAGTACATTAACAACGCCATTCACGAAGTGGTGGGAACCCTCACCGACACCCTGTTAATCGTGGTGGTGGTGATCTTCCTGTTCCTGGGTTCCTTCCGTTCCGTGCTGGTGCCGATTGTGGCGATTCCCGTGTCCCTGATCGGCGCTATCTTTTTGATGCAGATGTTCGGGTTCACTCTGAATCTGCTCACGCTGCTGGCGATAGTGCTTTCCGTTGGACTGGTGGTGGACGACGCCATCGTCGTGGTGGAGAACGTCGAACGGCATTTGCGGGAAGGCCGCAGTCCGTTTGAAGCCGCCCGAATCGGCGCGCGCGAATTGATCGGCCCCGTCATCGCCATGACCATCACTCTGGCGGCGGTATACACTCCCATTGGCCTGCAGGGCGGCTTGACTGGCGCCTTGTTCCGCGAGTTCGCATTAACTCTGGCGGGGGCGGTCACCATTTCAGGCATCGTCGCTCTCACGCTGTCGCCGATGATGAGCGCCAAGCTGTTACGCAGCGCCGAAAGTGAAGAAAAAGGCTTCACCGGTTGGGTGAACCACCGCTTCGACCGTCTGCGCGATATGTACGGCAATGTACTGGAAAAGGTGCTGCATGCGCGTCCGGCGGTGTACACCATCTGGGCCGGGCTCAGTTTGATGGTGATCCCCATGTACATGTTCTCTCCCAAAGAGCTGGCGCCGCTGGAAGACCAGGGCTTTATGTTCGGCATCATCAACAACGCCGCCAACGCCTCTGCGGATCAGAAGGTGCATTTCGGTCACGCCGCGGAGCAGATATTTCTGAATGCGCCAGAGCGCGATCTGACTTTCCAGATCCTGCTGTCGCCGTCTGACCCGTTTGCAGCGGCGCTGGGCGTCGGCGGTTTCAGTGGTATGGTGGTCAAGCCCTGGGATCAGCGGGATCGCTCTATCGCCGAGATCGTTATGGATATGCAGAATCAGCTGAACCAGATTCCCGGTCTGCAGGTGTTCGCGGCGCAACCGCCCGCCCTGCCCGGCGGCAGCAACTTTCCGGTGGAGTTCGTGATCGCCTCCACCGCAGAGCCGGAACAGATGCTGCAATTTGCGCAACAACTGCAAATGAAAGCGATGGAAAGCGGTCTGTTCTACTTTCCGCCGGATATCGACCTGAAGTACGACCAACCACAGTCTGAAGTGGTGATCGACCACCGTAAAGTGGCGGCGCTGGGGCTCAATAACGCGCAAATTGGCGCGGATCTGAGCGCGGCGTTGGGCGGCAACTACGTTAATCGTCTCAACATGGACGGACGCGCCTACAAGGTCATTCCCCAAGTGTCGCGAGTGGAGCGCCTGAATCCGGACCAGCTCAAGGACATCTACGTTTCCGGCCCCGAGGGACAGTTGATGCCGCTCAGCGCTGTGGCCACGATCAGCGACAGCACCGTGCCGCGTTCACTGAACCGCTTTCAACAGCTTAATGCAGTGAAACTGTCCGGCATGACCGCCCAGTTAGACGAAGGCTTGAAGGTGCTGGAAAAAGCGGCGGAAGAAATCCTGCCGCCGGGCTACACCATCAACTACACGGGCGAGTCCCGCCAATTGCGCACGGAGGGAGGCAAGTTCCTGCCTGCGTTGGGACTGGCGATTCTGATGATCTTCCTGGTGCTCTCAGTGCAGTTCAACTCCTTCCGCGATCCGTTCGTGATTCTGTTGGGCTCCGCGCCATTGGCCATGTTCGGCGCCCTGATCTTCACCACTTTGAAGATGCCGGACCCGAATATGCCCTATTGGACCAACGGCTGGACCACCACGATGAACATTTACGCGCAAGTGGGACTGGTGACCCTGGTGGGATTGATATCCAAAAACGGCATCCTGATCGTGGAATTCGCCAACAAGCTGCAAATGCAGGGCATGGATAAGCTCAACGCTGTGCATCAGGCCGCCATGACCCGGCTGCGACCGGTGCTCATGACCTCCGTCGCCACCGTGGCGGGCCACTTCCCGCTGACTTTAGTGGAAGGCCCCGGCGCTGCAGCCCGTAACTCCATCGGCCTGGTGCTGGTGGGCGGCATGGCCATCGGCACCCTGTTCACGCTGTTTGTGACGCCAGCGCTGTATGTGTTGCTGGCGCGGCAGCATAAGGATGAACCCGTCGGCGACGAAATCGAATCCGGCCACGCTCAGCCGGCAGCCGGCTAATCAAACCAGCTGTCACTCTTCTACAACAGGGCCTGCGTAATGCAGGCCTTTTCTTTTCCTCTTTCTTTCCTTTTACGTACTTTTTCTTCCTGGTAAACGGCTGGCGGTTTCGAGGTTTACGTGATCAACGCTTCCGCGTTAACTGGCGCTGTCATCCTTCTGTTGCAGTTTCTGCTGCTTTTTCTGCTGTACGGCGGATTGCGATTGCAAGTCCTCGTCGATCACAACGCCACAGGCGATGCGCGCGCCGCCGCCTCCGAGGTCAGGTTTGTCGGTGTAGTTGTCGCCCCCTTCATGGATGATCAGGGCGTGTCCGCGCATGTCCTCGACGTTGAGTTTGGGCGCCAGCACCTGTTGGTTGGCGTTTCCATCTTCATCGACAAATAGCGCCGGCAGATCGCCTTGGTGTCCGGGACGAAACGGCCCGGTATGTCCGCCTTCTTTGTCTGGGTCGTAATGACCGCCGGCCGCTGCGCCCGCAGTCATTTCACCGCTCTTCTCTCCGGTGTCGCAACTGCCTTTTTCATGCAGGTGAAAGCCATGCATTCCCGGTTCCAAGCCCTCTAGAATAGGCCGGATTAAAACGCCATGCGGGGTCGGCTCCAGAATGATAGAGCCAATTTTGTCGCCAACGCCTTCTTCGCTGATTTTGTTAACGGAAACCCGTGTGGCGTTTTGCGCCTGGGCGCTCAAAGCACTGCCCAGTGCAAGAGTCGCAGCAGCGATAGTAATAGCCAGCTTATGCATTGTGTATCCTCCTGTTCGAATGCAACGGAAGAAGCCCGCCTTCACCGCAGGCTTCATTCACTTCAGGAGACACCAGTCAAAGTCTATGCCAGCAGTCCAACCAAGCGCAGCATGGCCGCAATACCAGCCTGTCCCGCTGATTCACAACGGGCGCATAGACGACGAGGGTTTGTAGCTTGTGCAATCCGGCTGTAACTTTTGCGGCCAACTATTGCGTCACCTGTAGTATTAACCGCGAACATAAGCGTAGCGGCAGAATATATAGGCGGCGGGTATGGATAAGGTCAGTCCGACGACGCCAAGCACAGGCTCGTCCAGCATAAACAGAATGCTGAAAAGCAGGCTGATCGCATATACAGAGAATGGCCCTGCATAGCCGAAAAATCGCAATATCAACAGCAAGGGCGTCAGTACGAATATCCCCATTCCAAACAGGATAAATATGCCCATCAGTGCGCCTTCCGCCAATTGGGGAAACCAATCGCCCAGGGAAAACGTAACAGGAGAAGCGATTCCCGCTACGCCGAACAACGCCGCACCGCCAACAGCGCCCACCGTCAGACTGGCGATGGCCACGCTGCCGATAATATGGGTGGGTCGCCCGGTAAACAGCGGTGTATTACCTGATGCGGAAGGCGCACCCTTTTCCACACTGGTTTCCCAACCGTCATAGTCGCCGCCGAACTCTTTCGCTTTACGATTGGAGTACAGCGTACGAAACGAAATGTCGTCCAACCGCATGCTTCCGGTATGGCTGAATATCACCTGGAATCGGTCTCCATCCTCTTCCCTGGCGCAGCGGGTCACCACATAATGTTCAGCGGCCGCCCAATCCGCAAACTGCTGCGCGAGAGCCTGCGTCGGGAAATACGCCCAGTGTGTAACCTCCCTTTGAAGATCCGGTTGATCGCCGCTTTTCGCCAGCGCTTGCAGCACATCCAGGTCCTGAATGACCTGCCAGTCATCTTCTGACGGATAGAGATTCAGCCAATAAGACTGCTTTTCCGGATCTGCGCTCACGCCGAATTCCAGGATATAACCGAATTGGCGACCAACATGGCGGACAATTGCGGCGGCGGCCTTTTCATCGCAATTCATGTAATAAAAGAAAAAGCGCTCGCGATTTACGGTTATGCGTCCCGCATAAACAGCGTTATGCGCCTCCAAGCCTGCAAAGAGCGCCTCATCAATTTCCTCCAGCGCCGCAAACTCCTCAGAAGTTGGCAGCCCTTGCGCGTTGGGGCGCTTCAATTTCAGTCTGACAGCCAATAGAGAGTTACGAGCGTCCGTTTGCGCAATCTCTTCATATCCCAGATTTACCGACACCCACGCTTGCCCCTCGTCAGTGAACCGGGGGTAGACATTCCATTTATCCTGCATTGTTTCTCTCGTCTTTATGATATTCCGCCGCGGCCTGACTGGCTCCATTGATGCATCGTCCGTGGATGCGACCTTCGCTGGCGCCGTTAAAAAATCGCCCGATGTAAATCCGATTTGCAGAGTTGTCCGGGGTCGCCCTGATTATTGCCGACCCGCGTCCAATGGGTCTTGACGCTATCGGTCATGACGGAGGTCGCTCCTGCGTTGGAAACAGCTTCGTGCAGGGCTTTTTGGGGAATTCTCGGATTATTGTTATGGCTGTATATCCAGAAATTGAGTTCGCCGCCGTACGCCAAAGCGACCGCAGCTTCTCGGAGAGCAACGCCCGTCTTTTCGTATAACGTTTTATTGGCGTTGACCAGATCCTGCAACGAGGCGCCCTGCTCATCTCCCACATCCAGATTCTTGACATAGACATCGCACAGCAGATCATCCGCCGTCAGGTTGAAAAAAAACATCCCCACACGAACCGCCTGAACGATGTCCTGTGCTCGCATTGCATCTACTTGGAAAACCCAGACTTCTCTGCTGTCTACGATACCTGCCTGCACCCTTTCTCCGCGTATCCAGGCGATAAACGGAAACACATAGCAATAGTCATGATGCGTCGCCCGCCACTCCTCAAATGAGTGCAAACAGGTTCTGACCACAGCGTCTTTTTCCTGTATGTCATTATCCAATGCAAGTGAGACGCGCGTTTTGTAGTCATAGCGCCCCTCGGCGAGGGTCAGCGCGCCTCTATGTCTCTTCATGGCCACACTCTTCCATATGCTTTATAACTTCAGAAGAAATACCGCCAGCGTAGTATATACAGTCTCTTTCCAGGGCCCTTTGCGAGCTCTCTTGAGCCTCCTTTTCCGTCAGAGTTGGCGTAGTGAACAGCCTGATCGGGCCGCTATACTGTTCACACTTCCAGAGATCCATCAGCGCCATTTTGTTTTTCGCCAGGTATTGGTCAAATAGATCCAGTGCTTCTCTCATTGACGTAGCGGGAACCACGCCAACGCCGACAACGTATTCGGATCCATCACAATTCATTGGCGAAGTCGGCTCCATGGAAGCCCGGTGGTGGATTAGCCAGGCAGACACTATTTCCATCATTTCTCTCCTGATTTAACAACTCGATGCGCCATAGGATTCCCCCTGTCACGGGACCTGATAACCCAGTAAATAATAACGTCGTAAACAGGGTACGCTATACTTTTTATGAAAACGAATAATAAACTAGGACTTATCTCGCCAGGGTTAGTACGGCGTTTGCTTACCCTACTGTTCTTACCTGAGATGGTGAATATTTATGACCCCCAAGTCCTGGCGAATTAAAGTCGCTACCGTCTTTATCCTCGGAATGATCTTCATTTCGGGGTCGGCTTTCGCCGCCCCTAAAACACTTGTTGTCGCTGGCGATGAAGAAAAGCAGGGCGGCTATTTGGTGGAGATCACCAGGGAAGCGTTCCAAAGGGTCGGGTATGAAACTGAGTTTTTATTCGTTCCCTGGTCCAGGGCGCTCAAAAGAAGCATTGCTGGCGAGTACGATGTATTACTGGCCGCTTACTATACAAAGGAGCGGGCGGAGAAACTGGCGTATTCCAACCCCATCGGCGTCGCGCAGGTCATGTTGCTGAAACGTAAAGACAGCGTCATCTCCTATCAAACGATTGAGGACCTGAAACCGTACCGAATCGGCCACATCAGCAACTCCAAGGTCAGCCCAGAATTCGACAGGGCGGAAGCGGAATATCTGGACATGGAGTACGCCTTCGACGCCGAGACCAATATCCGCAAACTGCTGGCGGGAAGGCTTGATCTGGTGGTGGAAAAAAAGCAACGGATCATACAACTGCTGGATACCGACTTCGCCTCCGAAGCCCATAAACTGTCGTTTGTGAATCCTCCCCTGCACACTAATTACTTTCACAACTGCGTGTCGAAAGTTAATCCCGATTACCAGAAAATCATCCAGGACTTCAATCTGGGCCTGGATATCATCCGCAAGGATGGAACCGAGGCCCGGATTCTGAAAAAGCACGGGGAAGACAGGGAGCTTTGATGGCTCGCTATAGCCCGCTAACTGTCGTGTACTGTCTAATCAGCCAACGTCGATCCACAAGCTCAGCCCGAACCATATATATGGTCCCCTCCAGCTGTATCTGAACAAAGCTATACTTTTTATTATGTTTATACATTGATCGACCGCCTATACACGACTGCAGCCTGTCGTTTTGCATAATGCGCTGGATTACCTTGAATGAGGCGTTTCGAATCTCGGCGACGGCAGTAAAGATGGCTACATCATGTTCGTAACGAATTCCTTCTGAATGCTCCAAGTCTTATTCGCGCTCTGCGTCAGCTTCCTGCACCCCGGCGCCCTGCCACTTTGCATTGATTTTATAGAAAATCCCCTTCTCTACGATACGTCGCCTGCCCTCGTCGAATAGGTCCAACAGCTTCTGTCCGTCAGGATTTTTCTTGGCGCTGACGGCGAATTCGTCAGTGGAGTCGAACACCGGAAGTTTTTTGTAGTGATTGCGCCAGTTCGCCTGCTGCAAGGCGTAGTCAAAGTTCAGCTCGTAACCGGCGAGGCCGTCCAGATGGCCTTTGTCCAGCATGGCGAAGCCCTGCAGAATCTCACCTACGTCATACTTGATGATGCGGGACTGTCGCTCCCATTCCAAACCGTAATTCCAGCCCCGCAGCACGCCAATGGTTTTGCCCTCCAAAGACGCCAGTCCATTCCAGCGCAGTTTAGCGTCCGGCTTTACGTAGACCAGAAAATCCACATGATTAATGGGTTCCCTGGAGTAATTGAAGTAGCCGGCCCGCTCCTGATTGAAGCCGGTGGGAAACAGGATATCCAGCTTGCCGGCCTTTACCTGATCAAAGGCGCGAATCCAGGGGTAGATATAGAGTTGAATGGTGTAGCCCATTTCATGGTAACTCTCCCTCAGGATATCCCAGCTATAACCTTGCAGACGTTCTGAATCCAGGCCCGGCGGAATGGTTTCCAGTTGCACCTTTTCAGCAAAGCGCCTGTCGAACGTGAATGGCGGATTATTGGTCAGCGTGGCGACCCGCACCAGCTTATCGGTGTTGGGCTCATGAAAGTGACCTTTCGCCCAGGAAGCAGACGCGCCAAAGAGCAAAACGGCCAAAAGAAAAATTAAAAGCTGCACAGGCATCCCCCGCGTGTCAACGACGATATACCCCAAGCAGGTTTCATCCAGAACGGCGACAGAGGGGGCGCAACGTCGCCGTGATGAACGTCCGTGCTTACTTGCCAGTATAGACCTTCAACCGCACTTGGACCTCTCCATCGAGTCCTCTTACTGTACGGAGGACCCAGTGAAATGTACGGATGGCCCAGTGAAGCGGCTGGGTTTGACCACTCGCCGCTCGGGCCGGTAGGCGTCTTTCACCTCAAAGAACACATCGCTGGAGCGTTGCAGTAACTGGCTTGGCCGCATTGACAGGGTCACAGGAACGCTGACGGCGCTCTCCGGCCCAACCTGTATCCTGCGCTCGCCGCCCATCACCAGCCCTTCCAGGCCAGAGGCGCTGATCAGAAACGTTTTCGGTTCATTTTCTTTATTAAGAATATCCAGTATGTAGCCGTTTTCTATACGGTTTTCCGAGTTATATCGAAACAGTCCACGGTCTTTGGCCACATCCAGGGATAGCAGCGGACGAGACGCCATCACCCAGGCGAACACGCTGATCATCAACAGCAACACCGCGCCGTATCCCAACAGTCGCGGCCGGAGTATGCGCGCCTCGCCGCCTTTCAATGCGCGTTCGCCGGTGTAGCGAATCAGGCCCGCGTCATAGTTCATCTTCGCCATGACCGCGTCACAGGCGTCGATACAGGCGGCGCATCCGATGCACTCCATTTGCAGCCCGTCGCGAATATCAATGCCGGTGGGACACACCTGCACGCACAGGCTGCAGTCCACGCAATCCCCCAGGCCTTGTGTGCGATAAGGGGCGTTCTTCTTGCGCGGGCCGCGAGATTCGCCTCTGGCGGCGTCATAGGTAACCACCAAAGAGTCCTCATCAAGCATGGAAGACTGGAACCGTCCGTAGGGACACATATGAAAACACACCTGCTCGCGCAGCCAGCCGGCGTTCAGATAGGTGGCGACGGTGAAAAATCCGATCCAGAACAAACTCCAGCCGCCAACCTCCAGGGTGGCGAGATCCGTGACCAGAGCGCGGATGGGCGTGAAATAACCGACGAAAGTCACCGCCGTCGCCAGACTGATCAAGACCCACAGCCCATGCTTGAGTCCGCGTCGCGCAGCCTTCTCAAGACTCACCGGCGCCTTATCCAGTTTGATGCGTTGATTGCGATCGCCTTCCGTGACCTTTTCCGCCCACATGAATACCCAGGTCCACATGCTCTGAGGACAGGCGTAACCGCACCAGGCGCGGCCAGCGAACACGGTCAGGAAGAACAGGCCAAAGGCGGCGATGATGAGAATGCCGGAAAGCAGGATAAAATCCTGCGGCCAAAAGGTGTCGCCAAAGATATGAAACTTGCGGGAGGAAATATCCCACAACACCGCCTGGCGACCTTCCCAGTTCAGCCAGGCCACCCCGAAGTACAGGGCGAACAGAAGAAAGCCGCCCAACAGACGCAAACGCCTGAAGCGACCACTGAAACTGCGGGTATGAACCTTGGTGCGGGACTCATACAGATCAACCGTCACCGCCTCAATATTGTGAACCGGGATATGCTCGCTCATTCGCCGCCACCTTCCTTTTTACATCCAAAAGTCAGGCGGGATTATTCAGGCCTACGCAGCAAACAAACAGTTTCAGAAAAGATTTAAAAAACCATATCAGATGGCGATCCATCGCTGACAGGCATGACTGGTTTTTCAAAAGGAACGGACGAGGCGTCCCAGCACATCCATGGCCTGCTCAAACTCCGGCCCCCAGGGATGACCATAATTAAGGCGGATAAAATTGCGGAAACGACGCGTGGCGGAGAATATCGGTCCCGGAGCGATGCTGACGCCCTGCTCCAACGCCAGTTTAAACAGGGCCAGCGAATCCACAGCGGCGGGTAATTCCAGCCACAAAAAGTAGCCGCCGTCAGGCCGCGTCACCCGGGTTTGCGGCGGGAAGTAGCGATCTATCGCCGCCAGCATCTGGTTCTGCTGCACTTCCAGATTATGGCGCAGCTTGCGCAAATGACGGTCATAGCCGCCGAATTGCAGGTAATCCGCAATCGCCGCCTGGGCGGGAATGGACGCGGAAATCGTCGTCATCAGACGCAGACGCTCCACCTGTTGCGCAAAACGGCCGGCGGCGGTCCAACCGACGCGATAACCGGGAGCGAGACTTTTCGAGAACGAACCGCAGTGCATGACCCAACCATCCTCATCAAAGGCTTTAGCGGGTTTGGGCGCATGAGCGCTGAAATACAGCTCACCATAGACGTCATCCTCGATCAGCGGAACCTGGCGCCGTCGCAACAGCTCAACCAGCCGACGCTTCTTCTCCTCCGCCAGGGTGACGCCCACCGGGTTCTGGAAGTTGGACATCAGCCAGCAGGCCTTGATCGGATGCTTGCCCAGCGCCTGCTCCAATACATCCAGATCCATGCCGGCTCCGGCGTCCACGGGAATCTCCACCGCTTTGAGCTGCAGGCGCTCCAGCACTTGCAGGCTGGCGTAGAAAGCGGGCGATTCAATCGCCACCAGATCGCCCGGTTGCGTCACCGCCTGCAGACACAGATTCAGCGCCTCCATGGCCCCGCTGGTGATAACCAGCTCCTCCATCGGCGTGGAGACGCCCTCCATGACATATCGCAATGCAATCTGACGACGCAGATCCCGGTTTCCCGGCGGCAGATCGGCGACCACTGAGCGCAAGTCCATCAGGCGCGTGGCCTTGGCCATAGAACGCGCCAGTCTTTGCATGGGAAACAACGTCGGACTGGGGAACGCGGAGCCCAGTGGCGTAATGGCGGGGTCGCGCACGGATCCCAGCACGGAAAACACCAGTTCGCTGACGTCCACGGAGGTGGAGGACAACGTCTGTCGCGGGCGTTTTTGCGTTGCCGGCGCCGCTTGCTTGGCCTGGTTGCAGACAAAATACCCCGAGCGCGGCCTGGAGCGGATCAAGCCGCGGTTTTCCAACAGGTAATAGGCTTCGAATACAGTGGAAGCGCTGACGCCATAAGTTTTACTGGCGTTACGCACCGACGGAACCCGGCTTCCCGCCGGCAGTACGCCAGAGCGGATCAGGTCCGCGATTTCATTCGCCAACTGCTCGTAACGTTTCATCTTGCGGCAACCTTGATGTGTTCAGTGTCAGTTAAACCTGCGCTAATCCCGCGCCAGAATTCGCTTGGCGAGGGCGACCACCGGCGCATCCAGCATACGGCCATCCAGATTCGCCGCCCCCAGGCCTTGCTGCTCCGCCTGCGCCATGGTGGCGATAACCCGCTGCGCCCATTGTTTTTGCTCCTCGGTGTAGGCGAAAGCGCGATTGACGCAGGGAATCTGATTGGGATGGACGCACAAAGCGCCGCTGAAGCCTAAGGCTTTGGCCTTGGCGAGATTGGCGGAATAGCTGTCCAGATCCTTGAACTCGCCGATGGAGCCAGGCAGTCCCAGAGCGTCGATACGCCGCTCTCCCGCCACCAGCGCCATGTGTTGGCAAGCCGCCAGCAGGCTATCGGGCGAGGCCAGCGCTCCCAGCTCCGCCGCCAGGTCTTCTGAGCCCATGGCCAGGGCTTTCACCCGCGGCGACGCCGCGGCAATATCACGTAAGTCCAGCACGCCTTTGCAGCTTTCGATCTGCGGCGTCAGCGCCGTGACGCCCGGCTCCAGTGACTGGCGAGCTTCCAGGACGCTCAGATACTGACAGATCAAACGGATCACGCCGGCTTCCTGGGTTTTGGGCAGGAACACTGAATGCAGATCCGCCAGCGGCAGCGCCTGCAGGTCCGCAGCCATGTGCTCAAGATCAGCATTAATGCGCACCGCCACGCGTTTGTCTTTCTCTCGCAGCGCCGTCACGATCTGCGGCAGCGCCTTTCGGGCCTGATCTTTATCGTTGCGAGGCACGCTGTCTTCCAGATCAATGATGATCACCTCCGCATCCAGTCCTCCCGCCTTAACGACAAACTCGGGACGATTGGCGGGAATAAACAGGTAACATCTGGCGTGACAATAGGAGGTATAGGAGGTAGCGGCAGGTTGATCCATGTGAGCGCCTATTTAATAAAATCGGTTCGAGACAGAATGGTGAAGGCATTTAACATGATAAGCTACTTTATTGTTATATTTGAGCTTTTATCGCGTAATCCAGTAACTGACATACTCACGACAGGGTCCGCTAATGCGCCTGCTGGATTCATCGCTCAGTCGTAAAAATGGACGTTGTATGGACGTTACAATGAAGAATTTACAGATCCGCAAAATGCGGGACGAAGACAGACCTGCTGTCCTGGCCCTGCAAGTCCACGAGGAACAATTGCCCTATGTCGGGCGTACGCGGGAGATTCTGCAAATGGTGGGGCCTCAGCATCACTGCCATGTGCTGACATTAAGCGAAGAAATCGTCGGCTTTTTCATTATCGACGTCGCCTATCACCAAAGCTACAGCTTCACACTGCAAGACGAGTTGGGGTTGCGCGCCTTTTTGATCGACGCAGGCAGACAGGGACAAGGCATTGGCAAGAACGCCGCTCGCGCGTTGCAACCCTATCTGGAAGAAGCGTATGGCGACAGACCTTCTATCGCCCTCACCGTGAACTGCCGGAACCCGGCCGCCTATCGCTGCTACATCGGCGGCGGCTTCATCGACACCGGCGAACAGTATCTGGGCGGCAAGGCCGGCCCACAGTACATCCTGAGAATGCCTGTGGGCGCATCGCGTTAAGCCATCGCCTCGCTCAGGCTGGGATAATCCACATAGCCTTCAGCGCCGAGCTGCATAAACGTCTCTGGATGCGGGTCGTTAAAATCAGCGCCGGCTTTAAAGCGCTCCGGCAAGTCCGGATTGGCGATAAACAGACGCCCAAACGCCACCGCCTCCGCCTTGTTGTCCGCAAGCAACTGCTCCGCGCGCTCCCTGGTCATCTCTTCATTGGCGATAATCGCGCCGCCAAAGTTTTTGCGCAGGGTTCCACCCAGTTCGTCATCGACGATGGGGTCGCGGGAGAAGATAAAAGCAATTCCGCGCTCACCCAGTTGCTGCGCGACATAGCCGAAAGTGGCGACCGGATTGGAGTCGGACATGGAGTGCGAAGGACTGCGCGGCGCCAGATGCACCCCGACGCGCCCGGCGCCCCAGACAGAGATACAGGCGTCGGCGACTTCCAGCAGCAGACGCGCGCGGTTTTCCACCGAACCGCCGTAGTCGTCCGTCCGTTTATTCACGCCGTCCTGTAGAAACTGGTCCAGCAAGTAACCATTGGCCGCGTGGATTTCAACGCCGTCAAATCCAGCCTCTTTGGCGTTTTCGGCGCCTTTGCGGAAGCCTTCCACGATGCCGGGAATCTCATCGCGCTCCAGCGCTCTGGGAGTCACAAAGGGGCGCATGGGACGCAGCAGACTGACATGCCCTTCCGCCGCGATGGCGCTGGGAGCGACAGGCAATTCCCCATTCAGGAAAATCGGATCGGAGATTCTGCCCACGTGCCAGAGTTGCAGAATAATTTTGCCGCCGGCGGCATGCACGGCGTCGGTGACTTTCCTCCAGCCCTGCACCTGCTCCGCAGACCAGATGCCTGGGGTATTGGCGTAGCCCACGCCTTGTGGAATCACTGCGGTCGCCTCGCTGACGATCAGCCCCGCAGAGGCGCGCTGTGCGTAATACTGCGCCATGAGTTCGTTGGGAACGCGCCCTTCTCCACCTGCGCGACTGCGAGTAAGCGGAGCCATGACGATACGGTTGGAAAGCTCAAAATCGCCAATACGAATTGGGTCAAACAATGAAGCCATCATTCAGTCTCCCTGGATAGCGATGAAAATAATGAGAGGCATCCGACTGAAACAGGTCGCCGCCCCGACAATGGGAAACAATGTAACCAACACTGTTACACATGACAAGAAATTTTTTGTCGTCTAATCGACGTCTTCAGATATTTCCTGCTTGGCGCATTGATAATGCACGCCCGCGTTGTCGGCGACCTGTCGCGCCACATCCGCAATCGTGGTCTGCGCCAGAGAGGCGTCCATGGTGGCGGAAATACGTTGGAACTCTTCTTCCAGCACCGAGGTGATGTTGCAACCGATATAGCATTTGGGGTTGGGCTTGGAGCGATGTAAGACGAAGTAATTGGGCTCTTCCACCGCCTGATACACATCCAGCAGCGTGATTTCATCAGCGGGTTTGGCGAGCAAAGCGCCGCCGCCCACGCCCAATTGCGAGCGGGTCATGCCCGCCTCGGCCAGCACTCCCAAAAGGCGTCTCACCACCGCCGCATTGGTGTTCACGCTACAGGCGATATCCTCTGAACGCACCGCCTTGCCTTTGTGCAAAGCCAGGTCGGCGAGAATATGGATCGCTACGGCGAAACGGGTGGATGTGGGCACAGTGTTAACCTTCGTCATCAGTGAAATCTGGCGTAAGCCGCTTATCTCAAGGGCTACGGGCGCAGTATTGTATTTTAGGGTGTAAAACGCAAGTTCGGCCCGGGAGGCGACCAGCGACTCACAACGCCCTTGTAATTCCCTCTTCGCGGCGTCGTCTCTGTATTGTAAACCTGCCCCTCAAGCGCCGCCACGCCAGGAAAGCGCCCTTCCCGCCACTCACTTTATCGTTAAATAACAACAACTTGTAGCGTTTTGCCCCGTAGCGTCGTTATGGGGGTTTATGATCTAATTAATGCAAGAAAACCACAGCGTATCCGCTGCAGTCAGGTCAGGAGAGCGTCTCGCTTTACCGTCGCGCAATCGCGCGCGGGCGCCTTGCAAACCGCTCAGACCTCCTGCTCGCGACGTTGGCGATAACACTATTTTCGGCAGGAATGGCGGGGAATTCTCACGCCACTCTCGCCAACATGGAGTTCCTTATGGACGCTTTATTTATCGAAGAGGGACGCTACACCCAAGACACCCGCCCCATCCGCATTGACACGCCTTTAGGTAAAGACGTGTTCCTGTTGCGCCACTTTCGGGGTCAGGAAGGGTATTCGCAGCTGTTCCAATATGACGTGGACTTGCTGTCCCACAAGCGGGACATTCGCGCGGAAGACATTATCGGCGAAGCGGTGCAGGTCACCATTGGCGCCGATGGCGGCGCGCCTCGCGTATTCAGCGGGCATGTGAGTTATTTCGAGTCCACCGGCCTGGAAAAACGCGGGCTGTACGGTTACAAAGCCGTTCTCGTTCCCTGGCTATGGTTTCTGGGCAAGAACACAGACTGCCGGGTATTTCAAAACATGACCGCCCCTAAAATCCTGGAAACCGTGTTCACGGAAGCGGGCTTTTCCGACTTCCGTTTTTCCGGTTTGTATAACGAATATCCAGAACTGGAGTATTGCGTACAGTACCGGGAGTCCGACCTGAATTTCGCCCTGCGTCTGATGGAGCAGGAAGGCATTTATTTCTACTTCGAACAGGCGCAGAAGCGGCACATGCTGATTCTGGCGGACGATAAATCCACCAACGCCTTTATGGAGCCGCGCAAGCTTGAACACAGCTCCCGGCCGCGCAGTGGCGACTATATCCAGGAATGGCGGCGCAGCTATCAGTATTTCTCCGGCAAATGGAGCCTGAGCGACTTCAACTTTGAAAAGTCCGATCAGTCCCTGCTGGCGGAGTGCTCCGCGCTAACCGAGCTGCGCGGCGCCGCGTCTTACGAACGCTTTGATTATCCCGGCGCTTTCGGCGACCAGGATCGCGGCCGGCGTCTGACCAAACTGCGTATGGAGGAAGAGGAAAGCCGTTTCACCCGGGTGAACGGCAGAAGCAATCTGCCCCATCTGCTGGTGGGCAGAAAATTCATGCTGGAATCGGAAGAGTGCGTCACTGACAATCGCAAAAACTTCGTCGTCACGGCGGTGCGTCATTACGCCTATGAAGGCGGCTACACCAGCGCCGACAATCCCGACAGCGCGGACAAAGAAAACAGCGTGTACTTCAACCGCTTCGAATGCCTGCCGGATAACGTCAGCTTCCGTCCCGCGCTGAGCACGCCCAAACCGCGCATAGACGGCGTGCAAACCGCCATCGTTTGCGGTAAGAGCGGCGACGAGATCTACACTGACGAATACGGCCGCATCAAAGTCCAGTTTCATTGGGACCGCTACGGCGAGAGGAATGAAAACAGTTCCTGCTGGGTGCGGGTGGCCACGCCCTGGGCGGGTAAAAAATGGGGCAGCATGGGCGTGCCGCGGGTTGGCCAGGAAGTGGTGACCACCTTTCTGGAAGGCGATCCGGACCGCCCGCTGGTGATTGGCGGCGTCTACAACAAAGGCAACATGCCTCCCTACTCTCTACCGGATAACAAAGCCCGCTTCGGGGTGAAATCGCAATCCACCAAAGGCGGACAAACCTCCAACTACAACGAGATCTCTTTCGACGATAAAAAAGGCGAAGAGTCTCTCAATATCCATGCTGAAAAAGACTTCAACATGGAGGTGAAAAACAACATCGGCGCCAACGCCAAAGGCCATTCCACCAGCAGCGTCGGCGGCAATGCGTCGGATTCGGTGGGAGGAAACAGCTCCCTTAGCGTCGGCGGCGATCACTCCGTTAGTGTGACCGGCAAACAGAATGTGTCGATCACTGGCGCGCAGACACACTCCGTCACTGGCGCGCAAACCTTGAACGTGGGCGCGGATCAGACCGAAAGCGTTTCCGGCAATATCACGCAAAGCGCCACTAACCAGACGTTGAACCTGTCAGCGGACCACAGCATCAGCGCCACCAACCAGAAAATCAATCTGGGCGCGGCGCAGGAGGTCAATGCCTCCAGCCAGAAGTTCACCATAAGCGGTCTACAGAGCGTGCAGGCGGATGCACAGACCGTCACTGTCACTGGCAAAACCGCCACTACCGCCACGGAAATCGATCTGGCGGCGGGAGGCAATATCTCCCTGCGGGTAGGTGGAACCAGCATCCAGATCAATGACGGCGGCGTCACTATCACCATTGGCGGCAGCTCCATTAAAGTCGATGGCGCCGGGGTGTCCGTGTCCGGTCCGATGATCAAATTGAACTGAGCGTCATGACAGAGAAAAACCCAATCGAAAGAGAGCTGGAAAAGCTCGACGCGCAGTGGGAGACATTCGTGGAAAGCGGACGCCCTATCCTGCGCTGGACTATCGACCCGGACGCCAGCCAGCTGGTGGCGGGGTTTATGAAAATGCGGGAGCAATTCGACGAAACCTCAGGTGAATTCTTTGTCGCCCTGCACTCGGAGTTTTCCTCCCTGGAACGTTTCGGCTATGACCTGTCGGATGAGCTGAACCGGGAAATCGCAGCGGGCGTCGCCGCCAGTGCGGAAGACGAGGACGACGATAGCGAGGAGGAAACTTTCACCTGGCGCGCGCCCGACCCGAAAAAAGCGCTGAGCGGCCACGACGCGCTGTACAAAAGCTGTCACCAGATTCTGGATGCGTTCGCCGATTACTTCTCCACGCTGGTGATCGCCATCTGGCCCCACGAGGTCAAAGACCTCAAGGCGTGGCGACGCTGGCTGCAACTGGCTTGCGAAATTCATCGCGATTACAAGCTATGGGGCGGCAATCTGAAGTGGATCATCGTCGACAACGCCAAGCATCCTGTTTTCGCCAAACTGGCCCAGGATTATCCGGCGCAAATTTTCAGCCAGACCCCGCCTCTGAATCTGCGGGAGGCCATGAACAAGATCATGGAGGATGCCGACGACGGCTCGCCCGGCGCGGAGTTTCGCCAGTGTTTCGTGGACATGAACTACGCCGTACAGAACAACGATATTCCCGCTTTACAGCGCCGCTCTGAACGCGCATTGGTCATCGCCGGCGAGCAGGCATGGTTCGACATGCAGTGTTCCGTGCTGCTGCTGCGCGCCTCCGGTTATCTGAACGCCAAGCAACCGGAACAAGCGTTACAGGATTATCAACAGGCCCAGCAGTGCGCATTGCAAGGCATGGAAGCAGAGCGTCCCGGCTGCGACAAATTACTGTTTCAGGCCCACATGAGCGAAGCCAGCGCCTATTTGAGCGAAAAGCGCTATGAAGAGGCCGCCAAAAGTTTTCGCCGCAGTGCGGATATCGCCGAAGCGCATGAAGACACCATGATGTGTATGGAGAGCTGGCGCTTGCAGAGTTACTGTCTGGAGCGCCTCAAACTCAAAGGTTACGCCTGGGAAAGCGCCCTGCGGGGACTCAAGGCGGCGGGGCTGATCGAACCGGAGCAACGCCAATACACGACCCTGCCTTATCTGGGAGAAACGCTGCTGCGCGTGGCGCCGTCCCGGGAAGATAAAGACTACGTCCATGAAGCCATGTCGGCCTTACTGGGCGAAGGCTGGCGGGAAGCTCCCGCCGCCAGGACGGAGACAGTCTGATGCTGGCCGCCAAACATTTTGACCCAATATTGGGGATTGATATTCACTTGCTGGCGCTGCCGCCGGGAACGCCTATTCCCATTCCTCACCCGCACATCGGCATTATTTTCGATGTCCTGGATTACCTGCCGATCTTTGGCGGCACGGTGAAAGTCAACGGCGTGCCCCGCGCGACGGCAGGCACGGCAGGCAAACCGATTCCTCACATACCCATGGGCGGCCCGTTCGTCATGCCGCCGGGGAACGAAGACGAAATTTTCATGGGCGGCGCCACAGTGGTGGCGGACGGAGCCCCCTTCAGTTTCACCGCGCTGCCAGTGCTGAGCTGTCAGAGCGTGGGCATGCTGGCGCCCATTCGCGCCAAGAAACCCAAAAAGTCCTATGGCATGGTGCTGCCCACCACCACCGTATTGCCCATTCCCATTGGAGCGCCGGTCATGATCGGCGGGCCGCCCACCATTGACGCCATGGGCGTGGCCACCACCGCCGGGCTGGCCGGTTTGGGCGCGGCGTTCAAAAAGATGCGCAAGATGCAGAAAAGCAGTAAGCGCGTTAAAAAGATCTCCGACGCCATCCACAAGAAAGCGGACAAGCTCATGGATAAACTGGGCGCGCCGCCCAGCGTTCGCAACCGCGTTCACAAGGGTGTCTGCGCGGTTACCGGGCATCCAGTGGATGTCGCCTCCGGCAAGGTTTTTACGGATTGGATCGACTTCCAGTTGCCCGGTCCGATTCCTCTGTCCTGGGAGCGCACCTGGTTCAGCTCGTCGACTTATCAGGGCTCCCTCGGTCACGGCTGGCATCACAACTATGACTGGAAACTGATCGAAGAAGACGGCGCGGTCGCGGTGATGATGCAGGACGGCCGGCATATGGCGTTTCCTGCGCTGAAAGAGGGAGAAGAAAGCTTTAACCGCCAGGAACGCATGACCCTGCACCGTGACGATCAGGGCTATCGCCTCAAACATGTTGACGGTAACTGGTTGCGATTCACCCCGGCGGCAGCCTCGGGGTATCCGCAAGCGACGGTGACGCACTATCTGAGCGCTATCACCGACGCCACGGAAAACGCCTGCATTCAGTTTCACTACACCGCAGGCGGCTGTCTGAGCCGGATCATCGACAGCGGCGGACGGCGTATTCAGTTTGAAAGCGATGCGGACAACCGCATCCGGCGCATCCTGCTGCCGCACCCGGATAACGCCGGCGAGTTTTACTGCGCCATAGAATACGATTACTACGGCGGCGATCTGGTGGCGACCCGCGACGCCTTAGGCAGCGAGTTCAGCTATCAATACCAGAATCACCTGCTGTGTCAGGAAACCGGCTACAACGGACTGAGCTTCTACTTCAAATATGACGGCGCTGACCACAACGCCCGCTGTATTCACACCTGGGGCGACGGCGGCATTTATAACCACCAGCTCGTCTACGACGATGAGAAAAGCCTCACTATCGTACAGAACTCCCTCGGCTATCAGACCGTTTACCACCACGACGGAGCCCTGCCCCATAGAATCGAAACCGCTTCCGGCGGCGTGATCGTCAACGAATACAACGAGTATTACCAAGTCACCTGCGAAACCAACGAACTGGGCCTGTCGACGCGCTACGAATACGATTCTCGCGGCAACCTCACCCAAATCACACAGGCGGACGGCTCCACGCTGCAGATGGAATATGATGAGCGGGACAACGCGGTTAAAGCACAGGACGCCAATGGCGGCGCCTGGTTATGGGAATATGACGAGCACTGTCGCCTCACCGCCAAGGTGGACCCACTGGATCGCCGGACCCGCTACAGCTACGAAGGAGCCATGCTGACGTCTGTCGCAGGTTCTGCCGGACAAGAAACCCATATCGAATACGATGGGTACAACAACCCCATCGGCTTCGCTACGCCGGATGGCGGCTCGCCTGAATGGCGCTATGACAACCATGGCCGCATTACTCTCGCCATCGACGCACAAGGCGTACAACGCCGTTTACAGTATGACCTGCTGGGACGCGTCACCCAGGTCAACGAACCTGACGGCAATCTCAGAACGTTCTCCTATGACCCTGAAGGCAACCTTGTTCGCGCCACAGACGCTCAGTTTGACGTGCATTTCACTTATCAGGGCATGGGACGGATCGCCTCTCGCACCCAAGCGGGAACCACGATTCAGTTTGAATACGATACCGAAGAGCAGCTGACGGCGATTACTAACGAACACGGCGATGTCTATCGCTTTGAGCTGGGTCCAACAGGGGAAACACTGTCTGAATCCGGATTCGATGGGCTATTGCGTCGATATGAGCGCAATGCCGCCGGCCAAGTGCGCCGCATCCTCAAGCCCGGCGGGCGCCATACTGACTACGCCTACGATACGCTTGGCCGCGTGATGCGAATCTTGCACAGTGATGGCGAAGAGGAACGTTTCCAATACCGCCCCGACGGCGAACTGATGCTGGCCGTCAATAGCAGCGCAACGCTGTCTTTCGAACGCAATGCATTAGGCCAGGTGACAAAGGAAATCTGCGGCGATCTTTGGGTTTCGTCAGAGTATGACGCACTGGGCTTACGCTCACGCATGCGCTCTTCTCTGGGCGCAGACCAGCAAATTCAGCGCAATGCTGCTGGCGACGTTATGGGCGTGACAACAGGCGACGCCCTATTCTCCGCACAGTTCAAACGAGACGAGTTAGGGCGTGAACTAGAACGAAGTTTGCCAGGAGGCGTCCGAAGCCGGTGGCGCCGGGATCGCCTGGGACGTCCCTCGCAGCATGAAGTACTCAAAGCCGACGCCTCACAGTCCGCAAAGACCTATTTCTGGGGTGTGAACGGCCGTCTGGAAAAAATGCACGACTCCCTTAACGGCGTTTCCGTCTTCGAGCATGACGAATTAGGCAATCTGGTTTCCGCCCGTTATGGCGACGGCGTCATGGACTTGCGTATGCCAGACGCCATCGGCGCCCTATTCCAGTCCTATAACCGTAAAGATCGCGAATACGGCCCTGCGGGTCAGCTGCTGTCGATGCGCAGGCCTAATGGTCTTGTGCGTTTTGAATACGATGCGGAAGGAAATCTGATCACCAAGTCGGAACCCGGGGGCAAAATCTGGCGCTATGAATGGAATGTTTCCGGCACACTGAAAAAAGTTATTCGACCGGATGGCCGCATCGTCACATTCGAATATGACGCGCTTGGCCGACGCCTCAGAAAAACTTTCAACGGTCGCATCACACGTTGGGTCTGGGACGGCAATAATCCGTTGCATGAATGGGTGGAAATGCAAGACGCTCAGGAAGCGCGCACAGCATTCGATCTATCTTCCGTTCCAACCGAAACCGTCTCAGGACGCCCAGCCATCGCCCGCAGCCCCATTCAGCCGCAGGCGCCTCCTGCTGCTATTTCACCACAAGCGCGTCCCGTTGCCGCCGGCGGAGAAAGTAAACTCATCACCTGGCTGTTTGAGCCGGAAAGCTTCACCCCCATGGCTAAACAGGTGGGAGACGCTTATTTCTCTATCCTCGCGGATTATCTGGGAACGCCCAACGCCATGTACGACAGCGAGGGACGGCAGGTATGGTCGGCGGACATCAGCGTTTGGGGCGAACTGCGTAATCTCAAAGGCGATAGGCGCGCCTGCCCTTTCCGCTGGCCAGGCCAATACGAGGATGAAGAGACCGGCTTATATTACAACCGGTTCCGGTATTACGATCCGGACTCGGGCCAGTATATTCGGCAGGACCCTATCAAACTCCGAGGGGGTCTAAATCTCTACGCCTATACGCCAGACCCGTTGACCTGGATTGATCCATTCGGGTTATCCTGCGAGAAAGGCAAAGAACTGGATGAATACCGACGTCAAAATAGAATCGGCTTTGATGAGAATGGGGTATACAGGGGGGTGCTCCCACAATCAAACAACCACTTCTTTGAAAGATTAACTAAGGACGATGTGTATGATTTCGACATGCCTGGCAGAAGATCTGGACACGGTCAGTCGAAACATGGTGTAAACATCAAGGACCGCAAAGTTCTTGATATACTCAATGACCCAGAAAGAATTTTCACGGGAAAGAATAAGAACGGAAATTATATCGATATCTATTTCAAGGATGGCAATGCGGTATTCACCGATGCAGGCAACAAAAGAAGCATAATAACTGTATATGGAAAAATTGACCCCAGGCAAAAGAAACCAGTCAAAGACGACCAATGGGCTGACCCTCTCTACGAGAGGATTGTAGATGATAAAAAGCAAGTGGTTGGCTGGAAAGAAGGCGAGTATTACGCTGAAATCAATCAAGAAGAACGACATATCCGAGAGCACGCGCGAGGAAAACCATTTGATTGGGATTAACCTGTATGCAGAACAAATCATTGCTTATTAAGTCTTTTCTTCAATCGCTGTCGGCAGGCGATAGCAGCGCCAATGATACAGTGGATGAGGTGGCGCTTGCATTGGTCAACTCACTCAGCCGCGATATTGGCGTTAATCTGGACTTCGATATCGACAAGCCTGTTGATGGGCAGGTCGTTCGTTTTACTGCGCAGTCATCAACTCCAATGCTAGGAAGTCTGGCGATATCGATATATTGCAACGCCTATATAGATTGCCGCAGGGAAAAGCCAGACATTGCAGCGGACATTATGATTTATTCACAAACTGCGCGCCTGGATCGCACCTATGACTCAGGCGCATATATCACCTATAAGTGTTTTCTTGAGCCGGATATTCGCTGGGAGCGCACAGGCTGGTGTGATGATGAATATGGCGATTACGACGCATTCAGAGAGCTCGACCCCGAACCCGAATCTTAAAGAAACCCTTCATGATTCTTTCTTGATGACATAACGCCCCAAAAACATCTCCACCGCAGCGGCGACGATCTCACGTCGCTCCGCCTGCGTGGGGTTGGGCGCGTGGCCGACGACTTGCGGCCAGAAGGAGAACGCTTTTATCAGACTCATGAATTGCGTGGCAGCGAATTCCGGGTCGACCTTGATTATTCTTTTATCCGCCATAGCGGCCTTTAACCAGCGTTTGGTTCCGCCTTCGTTTTCCTGCATTTTCCGCATCGCCTGCCGCGCCAGGTCGGGAGACAGCATATATTCCGCCAGCACCATGCGCGCCATGCCGATATACCCCTCCGACCCCAACAATTCCAGTTCCTGTTCCGCAATGGCGGTGAGTTGCGGAGCCAGGGGAGCGTCGCTTTGATAAGGAAACTTTGTGGCGTCCATCGCCTTGCGCCACATCTGGTCGGTGATTTCAATAAATAAGGCTTCTTTGCTGGTGAAATGGTTGTACACCGTGCGTTTGGACACCTCCGCCCGCTCGGCGATGCGGTCCATGCTGGCGCCTTGAAAGCCGAACTCCTGAAACACACTGACTGCAGCGTTCAGAATCGCTTCACGTTTACGCTCGCTCAGACTTTTTTTCTTTTCCATTGCCTTATCCAGGTCGTGTTGATGTGAACAATGCAAACAAGTTTACACTCCCCAGTTTACTTTTAAAAATTTATGGGTAAACTGCTCGGTGTAGTTTACAAATGTCTGTGTAGTTTACAAATAGTTGAATGGAGCGGTTCGATACACATCATGAAAAAACGCCTGCTATTCGGCTTGGTTGTTATCACATTGGGAGCTTTAGCCATGCACAACAACGATACTCTCGCCACCCTCACCGGCTTAGACGCGCTGACATCGCCGGCCGCTTCCTCCGACGCTTACAGCGACAACTTCCACGAAGGCAAATTCCATAATTCCATTCCGACTCTGGCAAGCGCGGGCATGGGCAAGATACTGAAAAGCTTCCTGTTTGATAAAAACGCCGCCGCACGTCCTGATAAAGCGATTCCACTGCAGCCAATGCAATCTGAACAACTGCTTAGCGATGACCGCAACGCCGTTTATCGCCTGGGCCATTCCACCGTGCTCATTCGCTTTGAAGGCGACTTCTGGCTGACCGATCCGGTGTTTTCAGAACGGGCGTCCCCAGTGCAGTGGGCCGGTCCCAAGCGTTTCCACCCAGCCCCCATCGAGATGGAGCAACTACCGCCGATCAAGGGCGTGCTGATCTCACACAATCACTACGATCATTTGGACGAAGGCTCCATCAAGGCGCTGCATTCCCGCGTCGAGCATTTCTATACCCCGCTTGGCGTGGGGCGACAGTTGAAGGCCTGGGGCGTTCCTGCGGAGAAAATCACTGAACTGGACTGGTGGTCGTCAGTAAAGGTGGGGCCTGTGACCCTGGCGGCGACGCCTGCGCAACACTTTTCCGGTCGCGGCTTGTTCGACGGCAATACGACCCTGTGGGCGTCCTGGGTGATGCTGGGAAGCAAAGAACGGCTGTTTTTCAGCGGTGACAGCGGTTATTTCCCAGGCTTCAAAGAGATTGGCGACAAGTA
Organism: Hahella sp. HNIBRBA332; assembly: GCF_030719035.1. Taxonomy (NCBI): domain Bacteria; kingdom Pseudomonadati; phylum Pseudomonadota; class Gammaproteobacteria; order Oceanospirillales; family Hahellaceae; genus Hahella; species Hahella aquimaris. The sequence continues at coordinate 2,093,764 of NZ_CP132203.1, read as the reverse complement.
CGGCCCCTTCGATCTAACCATGATCGAAACCGGCGCTTACAACCAGAACTGGCCCGGCGTGCATATGCACCCGGAAGAAAGCATACAGGCTCATATCGACCTGCAAGGCAAGCAGATGATGCCGATTCACAACAGCACTTTCGATCTGGCGATGCATGCCTGGTATGACCCCCTTGAACGCATTGCAGCGCTGGCGCGGGAGCGTCAGGTAACGTTGCGCACGCCTATGATCGGCGCGCCGCTGGTGCTTTCAGAGCCCGCGCAACAGACCTACTGGTGGCGGGACCTGATGCCTGCTCAGGCAGAAGCAACCGAGTACGCAGACAAAGAACCGTCAGCGCAACCGGAATACCTGTAAGCGCCCAGCCATTATTAATATGGCAATAATATTGGCCTGTTATTAATCCGGTGATTATTTGCAATGACGACCTCGTTACCCCTCTCGTTACCCCTATGGAACAAAGGCGCTTCCCCAGGAAAAGCCCACAGCGTCCACTACCTCGTCGCCATCCAATACCCTGCTGGTTTAGTGTATGACGTTTTACCCTGGATCTTTGATCCGCCGGATTACTATTTCTGGCGCGGTCTGGAGAGCGTGGCGGCGAAGGTGGTGGGCTACATGGATCTGACGCGCGCGATTGAGTGGGCCACTGGCGTCGAATGCCAGCAGGATATCCGCACCGCCGCGCCAGATAGGCTGCAATGGCGCAGCGGCGAGCCGGAAGACAAGACGGTCGGCTACATCGTCTCCCTGCCCTCTCACTACAACATACTGAGTTGGATGGAAGACGTTGGCGGCGGTGAATGGACCTTCCCCACCCGCGAAGAACATGTCACAGGGTATGACCGCTATGTCTCCCTGCCGGAGTTTTTGAGATTTGTCGCGACGCATCTGAGTTTCACAGACGCAATTTGATCCTGCTCCGTTGACGTTTCACCCTTTTCAGCCCATGCGTCAACGGCTCTTAAAAGTCACATCGAAGCTACGCTGAATTTTGACCGGGAAGTTTGTGAAATTAGCCGCGCTGATAAGTGGTATTGGCGGTTAGCGCGGCGTATCGCTATGAGTCATCCGAATTCTGTTGTCACGTCACTGCCTACTCATCTTCAGGCTTGCTCGCCTTTTCCTTTTTTGCCCATTTCGTTTTTATGCGTGTTCAGTTTATCGGCTTCGGATCTCAGGAATTTCTTATATTTTTCTATCGAATGCTCCAACGTCTGCGAATTATTTTTGGGCGCTGGCGTGGAGTCTGCACCACCTGCTCGTGAAGACATCACGTCTTCATGCCTTGCAACCGGGCGGACTGAACTCTCGTCCGCCCAATACGGCCTCACTTCCCAATTGGTCACTAATAGATCCCTCTTGCTGTGTTTTCAATACCGCCATCTGATGTCGTCATAGCAAGATTAAAAGGAATGCGAATAACTGGAAATACCCCAATTGGGGGCGCTTTCTGATCAGGAGACGGCTTTCGCAAAATCATGGCAAGGTGATGGTCAGCACCAGACGCACCAGTTCCGACTGCGAGTGCACGCCCATCTTATGCATGGCTCTTTTGACATGAGTTCTGACAGTTTCCGGCGCCTTCGACAACTCGGAGGCCAGTAGTTTGTTATGGGGCTTTTGGGAGAAGTGCAGCGTGGTTTCCGCTTCCGTTCTGGTGAGCCCATAGCAGTCCATCAGCTTCTTTAAATGAATCACGCTGCGGTGGCAGTCATACACGGCGATCACCACGCCTTGGGGCGGCATCTCCCAGGGAAGCAGTCCACGCAGCAGCGATGTGGGCGCCACGGCGATGTCATAGGTGAAGTCTGAGTCTATCGCAGGGTAAGTCAGCGCGGCGCCGAAGCGAATGGACATATCGAGGATATTCGCCAGCCCCGGCTCATAGATATGAACCTTTTGATTCTCGATTTTTATCTGCTTTTTGACGAACAGGAAAACCAAGTCGGAATCCATATCCACCAGATTCATTTTGTCATCCACGATGACATAGCCAAGCAGACCGCCCAGGCTCCCCGTCGCATTGAGGAGCGAGCGTGCAAAATTCCGGCGACGCTCATTATTCAGTATTTCCTGCACCGTTAAGCGAATGGATGGCATAGAGCGGGCCAGCATCGCTTTGTCGTTTTCCGAAAAGACGCCATCCCGGCACAGATAGAGATTCGTCACGTAATTATTGTTGCGCGGGAATGCAAAGACGGCGCGTCCTTTGTATCCATTGGGCGTCATGAAGTCCGACTCCACTTCCCTGCTGATCAGTTCCTCAGGAAGATCCTGCACAAACACCAGGTCCTGCCGGCTTTTCGAGATGGTCTCGTTCGTCGTGTCTATCTGGTTGTAATAGCTTTCATAGACATTTTGATGTTCCAAGGGAACGTTATAGATGTAGTCGCTGTGGGAATCGCCCAGATTATTCAGATCGGTGATCAGAAATACCGCGCTGTCGCAGCTGGCGATTTCAGTAAGCAGCTTCAAGAAAGGCTGGAATAAAGAGTCTGAGTTAGGAGATTGCGCTATTAAGTTCAGTATCGTCTTGTAATAACTTTCCATCGTCGACATTCCCTAATCATTATTCCTATATTCCCTGCTCCTGCTATAACTCTGAATTAGCGCATAAAAACTGGTTCCATAAGTACCCTAACTTTAGCATATTGATCACTATTCACCCTGTTTTTGGCTAAAAAAGCGGGAGTTTTCACTCTGGCGATATCGATAGTTAATACTTATTGATTTAAAAAAGTTACCGGTAACAAATTTATTAGAATGTTACCGGTAACACGCCTAGCATGAATTGCGTTAACCCTGAAGCCGCCCTCAAACAGCGGCGGCGATACTCCGTTAAAAATAAGAATTGGAGCGATCATATGAAGTTATCGACCTCTCTCGCAGCGGGCGCTTTGGCGACCGCTCTGTCCTTCGGAACCGCTGGCGCAGCGGATTTCAATTTCAAGTTTCAGTCCTCTGACCCGTCCGGGGTGAAGAATTTCAAAGTGCAACAGGAATGGGCCGAGCGCGTTGAGCGTATGAGCGGCGGCCGATTGCACATCGAATTGCTGCCTGTCGGCAGCGTGGTGAGCCACACGGAAACCCTGGACGCCATGGGCATGGGCATTCTTGACGGGCATATTTCCGTCACCGGTTACTTCTCCGGCAAAGATCCCGCATTCGGCCTTATCGGCAACACCGTGGGCGCCTGGTCGTCGCCGGATCAACTGATTACCTACATCAACTACGGCGGCGGCTATCAGCTCATGAATGAGCTGTATAAACCCTACGGCGTCAAATTCGTCGGAGGCGGCGCCACCGGGCTGGAGGCCTTCGTTTCCAAGAAGCCATTGAACGGCGTGGCGGACCTGAAGGGTCTGAAGTTGCGAGCGCCGGAGGGCTTGGTGCAGTCGGTATTCGCCGCTGCGGGGGCGGCTCCGGTTAACCTGCCCGGCTCTGAGGTGTTCACCGCCTTGAGCAAAGGGGTCATCGACGCGGCGGATTACACCGTGTTCTCCACCAATCAGGAAGCCGGTATGAATGACGTGGCGCCGCACCCGGTGTACCCCGGCTTCCACTCCCTGCCCTTGTTGGAGATCGCCATGGGTATGAAACAGTGGAACAAGCTGCCGGCGGACATTCAGGAGATTCTCACCACTTCCGCGCGGGATTTCGCCCACGACATCAGCACGCAGCTCAGAATGGCGGATATCGAAGCGGTCAAAACCGCCCGCGCCAACCCCAAAATCACCATTCACGACTGGCCGGCGGAAGAGCGTAAGAAATTCCGCGAGATTGCCCGCAGCCAATGGGAGGAGTTCGCCAAACAATCTCCCAACGCCAAGAAGGTTTACGAGTCCGTGACCGCCTACCTACAGCAACAAGGGCTGCTGTAACCGCTCTGATTTGTCCTAAACCACGCCCGGGCGAACGTCGTATCGCTTCGCCCTGACTCAGGAGCCTCTGTCATGTCCGATCTGATGCAAGAGCTGGAGGATGCGAAAACTCCCGCTCCCGCCAACCTGCTCGACCGCTGCATCAACTGGGTGGGCCGCCAACTCAGCTTGCTGTTCATTCTGGTCGTCGCGATTTCCTTTTACGAAGTGGCGATGCGCTATGTGTTCGACTCCCCCACCATCTGGGTGCATGAAACCGCCACCTTTATCGGCGCCGCCTTGTTCGTCATCGGCGGTCTATACGCCTTCGCCAATGACCAGCATGTGCGGGTGGTGGTGATCTATGACGCCGTCGGTCCCAAGGTTCGCGCCTGGCTGAAGCTGCTGCATCATCTGCTGGGACTGAGTTTCTGCGGCATGATGATTTACGGCTCCTGGTTCATGGCGCAAAAAGCCTGGTTCGCACCCTGGGGCGATCTGCGTCTGGAGTCCTCCGGCTCCGCCTGGAATCCGCATTTTCCCGCTTACCTGAAAGGTCTGATATTCGTCGCATTCTGCATACTGGCGCTGCAAATGGTCCTGCACCTGATTCGCGATATCAGACGCCTGTTCGCCACTCACAATTCGTCCGCCAGGGAGTCGTCCGAGGATGTTTGATTTATCTTCCATCGGCATCGCCTATGGCAGTCTGTTGATGCTGTTTATGTTGATTGTTCTGCTGCTCACCGGCATGCAACTGGCCTTCGCCACCGGGCTGGTGGCGCTAACCTTCGCCCTGGGCTGGTTCGGCCCCCAGGCGCTGCCTTTGGTCAGCAGCCGTATGTATAGCTTTGTCGGCAGCTATGTGTTTCTGGCGGTGCCCATGTTCGTGTTAATGGCCGCCCTGCTCGATCACTCGGGCATCGCCCGGGACCTGTTCGACGCCATGAATCGACTTGGCCGCAAGGTGCGCGGCGGCGTGGCGGTGCAGACGCTGTTGGTGGCGGTCATTCTCGCCTCCATGTCCGGCGTTATCGGCGGCGAAACCGTCTTGCTGGGCCTGCTGGCGCTGCCGCAAATGTTGCGTCTGCGCTACCACCGTCGTCTGGCCATCGGCGTCACCTGCGCCGGCGGCGCGTTGGGCACCATGTTGCCGCCCAGTATCGTCCTGATCATTTATGGATTGACCGCAAATGTGTCCATCGGCGACCTGTTCAAAGGAGCCTTTGCGCCGGCGTTGATCCTGGCGGCGCTGTACATTGCATATGTGCTCTTCGTCGCGAAAATACACCCTCACTGGGCGCCATTGCCTTCGGATAACGACAACGGCGCGCCGGATCTTGAGCCACAGGTGGCCACGCCTAATCTGGCGAAAGCGTTGCTGTTTCCTATCCTCACCGTCGCCGTGGTGCTGGGCAGTATCTACACGGGTGTTGCGTCGATTACCGAAGCGTCCGCGTTGGGCGTGGTCGGCATCGCCATCAGCGCCTTGATTCGCGGCGAGCTGAACAAAACCATGCTGAAACAAAGCTGTGTCACCACCTTGCGTAGTTGCGGCATGATCATCTGGATTGGCATTGGCGCCACCGCCCTGGTGGGGGTCTATAACCTGATGGGCGGCATTGATTTTGTGCGCGAGACCATTCTGTCCTTCAGCGGTAGCGACGGCCTCACCACGATTCTGCTGATGATGGCTATCCTGCTGGTGCTGGGCATGTTCCTGGACTGGGTGGGCGTGGCGTTGCTGACCATGCCCATATTCGTACCCATCGTGGTGGAGCTGGGCTACAACCCTATCTGGTTCGGCGTGGTGTTCTGCATGAACATGCAGGTATCATTTCTGTCGCCGCCTTTTGGACCCGCCGCGTTTTATCTAAAGTCCGTTGCGCCGAAAGACATTTCTCTTGGCGAAATATTTATCTCCCTGCTGCCCTTTATCGGATTGCAGTTGATCGCTCTGGCGCTGCTCATCGCCTTCCCGCAACTGGCGTTATGGTGGGCCTGATGGAAAGGAAACCCGACACGATGGCGACCCACGAAAAAACAGCTAAAGACAACCCGAATAACAGAGAAAACGGATTGAAAATTATCGTGATGGGCGTATCCGGTTGCGGCAAAAGTCGCATCGGCGCCGCCCTGGCGCAGCGCCTGAGTTTGCCGTTCTACGACGCAGACGACTTTCACAGCGGCGCCAATGTGGACAAAATGTCCCGCGGCGAACCGCTCACTGACACTGACCGGGCGCAATGGTTGGCGGACCTGTCCACCCTTATTCAGCATGAGCCCTGCCTGGTGTTGGCCTGTTCCGCTTTGAAGGCGGAGTACCGCGTCCTTCTTCGCGCAGGCGCTCCCGGTTTGCAGTATGTTTATTTACAGGGGGATTTTGATACGATCCTGCAGCGCCTGGCGCAACGCCGCGGCCACTATTTCAAGGGGCCGGACATGCTGCTGAGTCAGTTCGCCGCATTGGAGGAGCCTCATTCCGACGAAGCCATCGTTATTGATATTCGTCAGTCAGCGGAAGAGGTTTTAATGGCTTGTTTACAGGCGCTGGATTGTTGTGACGCATCGCGCAGTCGCCCCGCATCAGATTGGAAGGGACCGCAGTGAAAAAAAGAAGACCAACGCTACAGGACATCGCCGATCAGGTCGGCGCCACCAAAATGACGGTAAGTCGTTGCCTGCGTCAACCGGAGCTGGTTTCCGAGCCCCTGCGGCACAAGATCCAGACTGCGGTGCGGGAATTGGGTTACATCCCCAACCGGGCGCCGGACATACTGTCCAAGTCACGCAGCCACGCCATCGGCGTGTTGATTCCATCCCTGACCAACCAAGTGTTTTCCGACGTGATTCGGGGCATTGAGCAGGTCACGGAAAGTCGCGGTTATCATTTGATGTTCACTCATTACGGCTATAGCCCGGAACTGGAAGAGCAGAATCTCGCCAATCTGCTCGCCTATAACGTAGACGGATTGATCATGTCAGAGAGTCGCCATACTGAGCGCGCACTGCAAATGATCAGAACCGCCGGCGCGCCAACGGTGGAAATCATGGACACCCGCAGCCCCGCGCTGGATCAGGCTATTGGCTTCGATAACGTGCAGGCCGCCTACGATATGACCCGCACGTTGATTCAAAGGGGATATCGTCGCACGGCGTATCTCTCCGTACGACTGGACACGCGCACGCTTCAGCGTCAGGAGGGTTATCAACAAGCCATGCGCGACGCCGGCCTGGAACCGCGCACCATGCAATACGCCGCACGCTCTTCTTTCAGCGTGGGGGCGCATTTGATGACCCGTATTCTGGATGAAATGCCGGAAACCGACGCCATCTTCTGCACCAATGACGACGTGGCCATCGGCGCTTACTTCGAATGCCTGCGACGCGGCATCAAAGTACCCCAGGAAATGGCCATCGCCGGCTTCCATGGCCACGACGTCGGCCAGGTAATGACTCCACAACTGGCCAGCGTGCTCACCCCTCGTCACGAAATGGGCGCCCTCGCCGCCGAAGCCCTCCTCGCCCGTCTGGAGGGACAAACCGACTTCGAACCAGTGATGGATTTGGGCTACGTGATTTCTCCCGGGGGGACGATTTGAGGGGGGTTAACCGCCCCTAAATGGCAGGAGCCTGCAAGATGCGAATACACCACAAATATTCTTCGGCGTTGACGGCAATCTCTCTCTAAAAACGCCTTTTATTCTGCTTATACAGCCTCGCTCCCGCAGCGCTCTGGCTCAGAGAGCGAGCCCTCTATGCATCTGTCAAAAGGAGAAGAAAGATGGCGAGCGGATTAGGTGTTTTGGTAACTAGCGGAGACAGTCAGATCGGCGATATCTTCTCAGCGCTCGAAGGCGCTCTGGACCGAACGACATGGCGAAGCTCCACCCTCCTGAATGAACGCAACGGCGACGGCAAACTCCCTCTGGTGTTACTCGGCCACGCCAACGAACTAAGATTCAAAACCAGCGCCAACGAACGCAAAACCGGCGCTGACGTCGTCAACCATTTAGTGACCACACGCAAGTTAACCCCTTCAAAATTCGGTTTTGTCTTCCTGGCCGGGTGTCGCGGCGCGCATACTAATCGAGAAGGACTTTACATCGACGTTGGCAACGCCATCGGCCTGCCTGTGTTGGCGTCTACTACCTCGGTCAGCATGGGAAGGTCAGGAAGCAAAGTATCATTCACTCCCATCGAAAAAGGCGAATGGAAAGTCTACTACCCAGATGAAGGCGTGGTGTACAACCTTCGACTGGAACGCTGCAAACACTTCCGCGACGTATTGGCGTCAGTGGAAATACAAGTGAACGACGCGGCGTCGTTTTGAGTTGAGTTCTAATTGTAATTCAGTGGGGAGTTCGCTCCCCTCTGCCAAACTGTTTCACTCATCAGAAGAAAGCCCCTCACTAAACTGAGCGTCACAACCCCAGACAGGATACGGGCTTGTCCATTCCACTCGACTTACAAGAAGCAATACATGACATAAGCATCGACAAGCCCAAGTCGCTTGTGCTTGAACGCTTTTGGCAAAGTGCCTGCAATGAAAAAACCTAACGACTTATACAGCTCAACCGCGGCGACATTGGTGCTGACCACATAGTTAAACTGCATGGCGGAAAAGCCTTCTGAACGCGCTCTTTCGAGGCTATGGCGAACTAACGCCCGCCCCACACCCTTTCCTTGAGCATCTGGGCGCACCAGATAGGTAGCGCTTGAAATATGAGCTCCCAGGTCAGGATAGTTCGCTCCCATACTATACATACCGATAACGTCGGACTCATTTGTTGCGACATATGCCGGTTGTGAAGCAAACCAGTTCTGATGAAATGCTTCCCGATCAAAGCTTTCGCCAAATGGAAGCGCATCACCGGTTTCGATGACAGACTGGAAGATATTCCACATAGCGTCGAAATCATCCATTGAAGCGAGTCGAATATGTATCATTGATAGTCCTTTATAATTTGAGGCTCAATCAAAAAATCCCAATAAAACATGCTACTTATAGAAATAGACCGAGGAGCCTGCCTGCCCTGAATCAGGCGTGAATGGCTTCTTCATTCCATTCAAACACTGCATTTCCCACAACAGCTTTGGCTTTGTGGATATCCGTGACGTTGCGCACGCCATCATGTTCTTCTGACTCTACTTCCGCAACGACTGTCACTGTCTTATCAAAAAAGTCTCTACGCTTAAGGAATTTTTCCAGAAAACGACGAGGGTTTTCATCAAAGCTCACGTTACCCCCATCTACTGCACGAAAGCACAGATCTTCCCCATCCAGACTTATATCACCGCAAATCACACTATCACTTTCAAAGTCAGTTAAAACTGATTCAAGCGAGCGAATATTATCTGGTGAATATATAAAAACTGCAGTTCCAATTCTCACGCAGAATTTAATATAGCTAACTTCGTCTATATATAATCCATCCCTATCCTCTGCAACCTTACCGTGCAGCTTAACATCATAGTTAAGGAGAGATCTTCCACCGACCAAAACAGACAAGAACTCGAAAAAAGAGTCTTCAAAACTCTCGACATTAAGTTTTACAGTGTTATCCAGACTAAATGGCGGCCCTGAAAAGCACCCTTTGACGGTTTGAAACGTGTCAATGTAACGGAGTTTATTAATTTCAATTTCTGAGGCTAAGACTGACATTCTGCTTTATCCGATTATATCGTCATGACCATGCTCATCACCTCCTATAAAAGCCATAAATCCCTCGTATGGCTCGACTTCAAACGCTTCACCCACTTCCATCTGTCCATTTTTGGATTGACCAGTTCATAGAGTTCAAATAAAAGGTGTATTCGTCTTATTTTTCATTAATGCGTATGGTTAGAGAATTATTGCTATCCGCATCTTTAATGATCGTTATCCAACCAGCCTTCTCCCACTCGTGAATCAATTTTTGATACAAGGGAGCCAAGCTTGAATGATCGACTTTTTTAAGCTCCGCCCCACTGACTTTAATAAAGCTCTCAACTTTAACACTACCCTCTTTAACACTCAAAAATGGTTCAGCTGGGGCAAGGATGTAATTCTCAATCACGTCTCTGGAGAAAATATCAAAAATATTGTATTCCGTGACATCAAACTGACTCAATTCAACGACTACCGCATCAGCCAACATCCATTCTGGCTGATAATACTCGACGCAGAATTTTTCTTTTTCCTTCAGTTTGATAACAACTTCATCAATGTTAGCCATGCTAACAATCCCTAGATATAGATTCCGAATACTCAATAACATCATCGCCGCCCTCAATCAAAAAGGGCCGAAGAGTCCTGGCGCCCAGAACCGCCAACACGCCCTGAATCCTCGTCTTATCTTTCGTCTGAACACTCATTCACGTCTCCCCCTAATTCACTACAGCATTCGGCCAGCCATCAACGCAGAGGCTACAAACCTTGCTCTTTAAAGCTATTCATATCTGCTGCGTGGGCCTTAAACCAGTTGCCTACGGAGTCAAAGACTTTTTTGAAAGTATCCAATGGGTAATTGTAATAGTACACAGGAGAGTCAGCCTCGCTATTGGCGATAATGTAATTAAACTCATCCCCATACCGTTCCATTATGAAAAAGATGCTGTCAGGAAAAGGGTCCGTCAGTTCATCTTCTTCAACAAGTAATCTCTGGCGACCTTTTATCAGGAGTTCAGTCATGTCTTTGACATGCTCATACTGATAATTGAACTCATTATCGTCAAGCGCTTCACAGGAGCGACCACACCGTCTCAGAAATTCTTTATAGGACTGAGGCAAGGTTATGCCGTACTTGTGTTCAATTGCAGCGATTTCAGTGCTTGAGCAACCAATGTTCGCCCCAGAGATAATGCCTTCAGTGAGCATTTCCTGGTATGCGTCTTCAAAAGATGACAATAATTACTCCCCCCACGTGTACTCGCCCTTCCCGTCAAAGGATATGACCAACGCCCCGTAATCAACCTTAAAGCGTTCAATATTAGTGACTTCAACAGATCCATCTTTTTCAGCAAGCTCCGCCAGAACCATCACCTTCTCACGAATTTCGGGCCAGTCAACCGTCGGGTTAAAGTTATTCTCAACCACCTCGTGAATATCAGGTTGAACGATTTTAATAACGTCAGTATCACTAATATTGGCGTCAATTCTATCTGACAGATAAACACCCTCCTTTACGTCAATAAGATAGCCGCTTATCCACCTTCCTTCGTCTTTTTCAACGACTAAGCTACGTAACGTATCAGACACATCAGTTTCAGGATTTTTCTCGCGACCATCAAAGTAGAGATCATAGCTAATCCACTTTGTTTTCAGCGTCATGTGTCTTATGTCAGATAACGTCGCTTTCCCATCACATATCAGAAGGGTTCCGCTGACTTCACAATGATCGACATACTCCCATTCGCCGCCAGTTCTGGGCTCAATGTATTCAGACAGAACGTCATATACCTTAGCTGACTCCAATGTAATGCAGTCATCTACCGCACTCTCCTCCGCACCACACAGCAACATTAACGTTTTGTTCGCGAAGAAAACACCGGATACCGTTAATGTTCGACCAGAATAGTTATCAAAGTTGCTCAACACATTATTAACGTTCATAACGTCTTAATTTCCCCTTCTGCGGCATGAGATCCTCGGCGACAGCCTACTGTCGACGGCTTTGAATGTCAGCACAAGTTATTTGGGGTCTTTGGAAGGCGATTGCTTGCAGGTAACTGGCGGTAAAACTATTTCGGCTCATAAACAGGAAACCGCCCACACACTGCTATGAGCGTGGGCGGCGGGCTTAGATTTATCTGTACAACCGCCCTGATCAATCCATCACGATCAAAGACATGTCGTCCATATCGACGCTCTCCCCTGCGCCGTACCCGATCAGTTGTCCCTGCACGCGCACGCGATACCAGCCCACGGTGGAGGCGTAGTAGGTTCCGTGGGTTTCGTTGCTGGACCAGTTGCCGAGTACGCCATTGCCTTTGCCGGTGCAGAAGGCGTTGTCGCTGTTGGAAGGCGCGATAACGGTCACTACGCCGCTGGGGCTGGTGACTTCGATGTTGATGTTATACCAGGTGAAGTTGTCGTTGGACTGCACCGCACATTCACCATTGAAGAAGATCGCTCTCGTACCGGTCGTGCTCGCATAGAACGACAGGTTAATCGGCAAGTAGTGCGCCGCCCCGTTGGCGGTGATCACATGATTCAGGTAGGAGGCGGAGCCTTCCACGTCTGCGTAACTGGCGGACGATGCAACGGTAATCGCCGCGCCCATGGCGAGAGAAATGAGTGTTGTTTTCATAAAGAACCCCTATATCCATGGAGGTCGATATTATTCGGCGAGCGCGCTGAAAAGTGTCGTCAGCCGTCCCGCCGAGTTCCATCTCACAGAGCCGACGCCGCGCCTGCTAATGTGAATCTATACCTGCGTGGCGGTGGTCTCATTCAGGATGTATTACGAGTGTACGGATGGGCGGTTTGGCGGGCAGTTAAATACTGGGAGGCGATTTTGTGACTTATTATCTGTTTTTGAGAGGAAAGTTTTGCGCGTCATATTACCGCTAATATTGACGCGCACAGAGAGAGTCGTGAAACAGCTTGAGTTAAACCACCGCCGCCAGCACACCGCCAAAAGCGTCTTTCAGCACTTTCATGATGGCGTTCAGCGCTTTTTGGACGGTGATCAGGGTGAGTTGGGTAATGGCGACCAGCACTGATTCACAGGAAGTTCTTTGCATTTTAACCAGTATCTTGCCGGTCTTCGGCGAGTAGCCCTGGTTTTTATCGATCTGATACAGCGCCACGTTTTGCGCCACGTCCGCCAGTTGCACGGACATTTTCTTAAACTCAGCGGGGGCGTATGACTTCACCGCCAGCCAGCCCTCTTTGAAAGAGGCTTCCGCCGCCTGGATGATTTTTTCGTAGATATCGTTCGCATTGATCTCCATGGCTGTCTCCTTTTCTTTCAAGGTTAACTGCTCCGAGGCTTACTTCTTCAGAGGCTTAGTTCTTCTTTGCGTTTTCGACGACGGATACAGCGTTAATCGACTGATTGGCGATAGCCAACGCTGATTTGGAGGTGGCGGGTCTCAGGCAGGAAAGGTTTTTGGGGCCGCACCTATCGCCGTCGCGATGAATTTCTTCAATAAACTGCAACTGGTCTTTCACTAGCGACAACAGCTTTTCATTACAGCCAGCCGCGTTGCCGTCTGCTTCCATGCCGCTTTGGGCGATTTCCGTGGGGATCTTCTCGTGCATCATGGTGGTCACCCGCTTGTAGAGCTTTTTCTCCAGTTTGCAGGCTTTGCCTTCCGATGCGGCGGAGGCGCGGGCGATCATCGCATCCAGCTTGGACTCCAGTGCGTTATAGGCGAACCTGTTCTTCTCATAAGTTCCTTCCGGCGTGCCCGCCAGATCCGCCATGTTCTTCACGTGGGTATTTAATTGTTCGGAAAACTCCATACTGCCCTTATCGATAACCTCGTCATAATCACTGACCAGGGTAAGTCCTGAGCATGCGCTTAAGAACAGCGCCAAAACGAGGGTCGCCAATGCCTTGTTCATTGTTGTCTCCTTTTCGCCGGGTCTTCTTACAGGTTTTGCGTGTCGTCTTATGCCGGTTGCAGTTTGGCCTTGAAGCGTTCACAGACGGCTTCATTCATAAACAGACCGTGCTCGATGATCACGCCGATGGTGATCAGGTAGGCGGACATATTCTCCGCGTCGGTGATGGCCTGCCCCAATGTAACGATCAATGGCGCAATCACCATGACGCTCAGAGGAATCGCCACCAGGAACTGATGCTTCATTACCAGGCTTTGCGGAGAGGGAAAAACCGTTTTCCGGATATAGACGCCCAGAAAATAAGCGGCGAAAGGCACAACTCCCATCAGAAAGATTTGAGAAACAAATGGCGCCAACTCATTCATTGTCGTTCCTCCTTCAAGATGGATTCGCCGCCCTCTTTGCCGATATACACCCAGCCGCTTTGACCATTCGCTGAGCCCGGTTCGGCCTGCTGGACATTGATCCAATACTGAGTCCCCGTCAGGGTGTTGACCTTTTTGATTTCTTTCACGACGACGCTGTCGTCTTCCGCCACGGAGCCTTTTTTGTCTCCGAGAATGTAGAGAAAGGTGCTGGGCGGTGAATCACGAAGATTGGCGGGCGCGGATAATGAATAAGCGCGATTGGCTTCCACTTTGGAGGGCTCCGTCGACCACGCGACGGTTGAGACAATCAGCGCCAATAGCAAGCCTGTATGTCGCATAGTTCCTTCACTCCTTGTCCGATGTTTCAAGCAAGCGGCGAAAGCTCAGGGGGTTCTATGTACAACTTTGTTGTTTATTTTCGTTGTGGCCAGTTTATGACGCATAAAACCGACCTGTCACCCGGGACATTATGGCTAAACTAACGCTTAGATCGGTTTTTTTAGTTGCAGCTTGCGCCTATCGCAAGCAAATGAGGGGAATCTTCGGGGACGCGTTTGGCGGTGGGCTAATTCAACAAACGAGCGGCGCAGGTTAAGCCGCTCTTTGCTTCAATCACATTTCATCCAGTCGATTACCGTTCTGCGACATCAACATCGCTTCGTGCTCTTCCAGCTTCATCAGGTTCTCCAGAAGCTCCTGAGTCGAAGGCGTCGCCGCCTTGGCGTGCAGATAGCGATACAGCTCGATAATGTGCTGATGTTTCTCCATAACGGTTTCAATGATCTGTTGGGAGTTCAGCGACTCATAGTGAATATTCCCATCCGCCAAAGCATGAGTCGGTTGCATCTCAAGGTATTCGTAACACCAGGTATTAAGCGCTTTCAATTCGCCGGTTTGTTCAAAGCCATCGATCACGTCGGAGAGCAGGGTTTCGTGCCGAGCCAGGTAGTCCAGCAGCAAACGGGATCCTTCATTCTCATGGAGCCCTGCGGACTGAGAAAGGGACTTTGAAAGTCGTTGATGGTATTCCTTGGTCCAGTGCAGAACGTTTCTTAATGTCTCGGCATGCATTCAGAGCTCCTATCAGACTATTTCTCTTAAATTACTAATCTAATACTCAATAGAGAAATCTCAATGTCTCCGGTCATAAAAAAACGCTAATTACCAGCTCTGATCACAACGACCGCTTTTCTCACGATAGCCGCTGTTGCACTCCCAGCCGTTGCCGGAATTGTCGATGTGCGAGTGTGGCGGCAGTTTAAGCGGTATACAGGCGTCTCTGTCCGCTTGAAAGCCGCGAGCGCATTCCCAGTCGTCGCCTTTTTCCGTCAGAAAGGCGTTTGCAGGCATGTTGACCGCCACGCATTGATCGCCGACTTCCTTAAAACCGCGCATACAAGACCAGCCCTTTCCATAAAGCTCATAGACAGGATAGCCATTGGCCGGCGTCTTCACCGACAGGCAGGCGTTATCCATTTCCCTGAAGCCGCGCTCACATTTCCAGCCTCTACCATGGGTCTCGTAGGTAGGATAAGCGTTCGCCGGCACTGACACCGCAGCGCATTGATCATCCTGCTTGCGAAAACCGATCTCGCAACGCCAGCCCTGGAAAGCGCTTCTGTCCAGATAGCCATTGGCTGGAACAGTAATCGCCACACAGCTTTCGCTCTCCTTGCGAAACCCTCTGTCGCAATCCCAGGAACGGCCGTAAGCGCTCAGATAGGCATGCGCAGGAACCTCAACGGCGATGCAGGATTTATTCTTCTGACGATAGCCGCGATCGCATTCCCAGTTGTCGCCATACGGGAGAGGATGAGAGTTGGCGGGATGTGGGTCTTTAGCATAGGCGCCGCCAACTAGGCAGAGCAACGACAGAAGGCTGCATGCCGCGCTACGCCAGATCGAAAAGTACTTCATAATTTGCGTCCATTAAGTTTATGGACTCTTAGGAAGCCCTGATCCCTCCAAAATAGCACGCTTTCACTTGGATCGGGCGAATCATTTCAATAGCGGAAGAAATAAGCCGTATAACAAAAACGGCGCGTCACCGAGCAGGGACGCGCCGAAGGGGAGCTGATCAGAGTCAGCGTGCGAACTCGATTGAATTACATCGACTTCAAGCCGTCATCCAAAGTGAAGGTCAGGTTGGTGACGGTGTCGTCGTAGCTGTAGTCATCCACTCGTACGATTTCCATTTCCAGATTGCCGCCCAGGCTGCGTTTGCTGCGAGCCGACTGCTGCGCCATCTGCATTTCGGAGCCATCCAGAGCAATCGGCGCGCTGGCGTCGATATTGAACTGACTGCCGTCGACTGTGGTGAACTTGCCCGTCAGCGGCGCGATGAAACGACGCTTACTGATATTGCCCACCGCCCACTTCACGCTGTCGGCGCCGTACTGATTCAGCATCCAGTTCCAATCCCATTGTCCGTAGTTCTGGATACTGCGATGCGCGTACTGATCCAGAATATCCTCCGCGCCGTTCAGATTGTTGCGACCGCCAAAGGTATAGTTCTCCCAGGGGCGATCTGTGGGGTGGTCGTTTCTGGCGTTGCCGCCCCAGCGCAGGAAGTTCTCCAGCGCCACATTGTACCCCAGCACCATTTCCGACTCATAAGGAATATCGGCTTTCTGTTTGAAGACCGTAAGGGTGATGATGCGCTTGGAATTCGCTGGCATCAGTGCGCGATACTGCGCGGACTGGGTGACGGTTTCACTGTTGCCGTTGGATTCGCTCCATCCCTGATTGGCGGTAAAGCCAGCTGTAATTTCTGTACTTCCTCCGAATATCTTAAGATCAAATTCATATGTATTTTTAATGCTTATTGTTTCAGAGAAAGAATAATCTTCCTGTTTCGACCAACTTTTCGTTTCGTCATATTGTAAAGTGGCGACGGCGGTATCTTCCGTATTGCCACGGTTATATACCACCGCAGTAATGGTCTTTAACGGCTCGCGGTCATAGACCTGGGGATCGCCCAATTTAAGTGAGCCGGGGTTGGTATAAAACTTAAGTCCGGATAACGACATTTTTAAGCGTTTATCCGCCCAGTATCCTCCAGAGTAAGGATCACTGCTATTATAATTAGCCTGTAACGTATATTGTTGATCGCCATTGCGGGTAATACTGAAATCTTCACCCACATTCTGAGAAGCGGTTCCACCGCACCAGCCGTAGCCCAGGTAGTGCGCCAGATAAGTCAGGGGAACATAAAAGTCCGGGTCGCGAACGATAGTATCCTTCAGGGAGGCGATATCCTGGGCAGCGTATACTTTATCTTGATACTTGGGTATATCGTCATTCGCCTGAGCGGTCGAGACGGGCGCTAGCAGAGAAATGATGCTGGCTGCGAGCGCTGAGGGAACAAAAGATTTCGACAGGTAATGCATAATTAGGTCCTTATATTTATTTATCGTCCTTTTACTCATTCAGAGAACGATTAACCAAAATAGTTTTACATATCTATCATTAGGCCTATCCTGCGGATTAGTTGGTTAATACATATGGTTTATTTCAGCAATCATTGCATCCAAACAAATAAACGCAAATTCAGTTAATCAATCAAAAAATAATCAGAAAATTAGCCTTTAGTCTAATGCCTATTGACATTCATAAAACCTAATTAAGTCATATCTAATTTACCATCGGGATAACTATTACAATTCAAATTATTTAACTTATTGAATATTCATAAGAATTAATTAACCGGCGTTCAATAAAACCTGTCTAAATAGACAGATTCTGTTCATCAGACGCCCCCATTAAGCAAACATTAAAATTTATATTATCAATCACACTGAGCGGTTTGCCTCTCTATGAAAAGCATTTCATAACAATATATAACTTGTTTCATTATGTAACCCAATCAATATCCGGTCATTAATTGATCCAGATAATGAAAAGAGAGGAAAGCGGCGATGATGAAATGACTAAATTTCACTTTAGCGGGAAAGAAATTCGGAGATGAGTTCAGGGAGTAAAAGCAGGAAAACGAAGGCAAGGAAAAAAAATGAAGAAAAAGAATAAGGAAAAGGAAAAGGAAAATAGAAAAAAGAAAAAAGAAAGAGGCCGCCTTCGTAGCGGCCGGAAAATCCGTCAGGCCCTCGGCTCCTTGCGCGCCACCATGACCTGAACCGGCGCCAGGGCGAAATGACGACGCCCAGCGGATTGAGGGGCTGAAAAGCCTGCTTCCACCAACAAGTCCCCTATCTCACCCTGCCGAGGGACAAAACAGCCGCGCAGCAGCATAGGCAGGTAGAAAGGCAGCACCACGGCGTTGTGCTCAGGGTCGTTGGCGCGCTCACCGTGAGCGCAGATAAACACGCCTCCTGGCGCCAGAGCGTCTTTCACTCTCTTTAGAAAGGCGACTCGATCATGAATGAAATGTAGGACGGATGAGCACCAAATCAGAGCGTAGCCGTCACCGAACGCGTCTGTCTCCAAGTCGCCTTCCAGCACGTCAATTCTGTCCGCCATCCCTGCAGCGCCGATAGAATCTCTGGCGACCGCCGCCGTCATGGGACCTTCAAACAGGTAAGCCTTCATATCAGGAAAAGCCCGTGCGAGCGTTTGCGTCATAATCCCCGGGCCTCCTCCCAAATCGATGAGACGTCCCTTATCTGGAAGCGCCGGAATTTGCTTAAGCAGTTCCGCCAAGTCCGGCGCGCTGACGCGGGCTTGTTCATGGGCGATCTGCGCTTGCGCCGCTGCGGCCCACCCGGCGTCAGTGGCGTGGGAAGCATTTTCCAGCGTCTCGTCTACGCTCATCAAGTCACGCGTCATCGCATCGGCGGCGGTTTGCAACATGTCAAAACGAAAACGCCAGGCAGAGGCGAGACTGTCTTTATCCGGTGCAAAGTACTGATGCGCCACCTTCGTCGGGCTGTACTCGAAGTGGCCTCCAAGCGCCCCGCCGCAACGATGCAGCAATCCCATGCTCCACAGCATTTCCAACAATAGCGCCAGTTTTTCCGGGCGTACGGACGTTTTCCGAGCCAGTTCAGGCGCCGTAGCGGGTTGCTGCAGCAATCGGAACAAATCCATTTCGATAGCCAGTTTCAGCGACTGTCCCTGTACCGGCGTCGCCGCAATATTCCAGTACGCCTGCATGGGATGGGGAGGATTGAAAGTCATGATTCTCATGTCTCCTGATAGCTGGTAGATAGTTCGTAGAGGTAGACATACCCTACCAGCCAATGATAATTATTATCATTTAAATGCCTGTGCTATTAGGAGCAATGACTGTGATAAAGGGTGAGGCCCATCCAGGCCCTGACTGGCGCGATCGTGTCGGTCCCAACCTGAAGGCGCGCATCGTCTGCCTGGACGAGGGCTTTAGTCTGATTCATCTGCGACAACGCTTCCCTGCCCCTTATGCAGAACCGCAGCGACGGGAAGGCGGCGCCCGGCTGTATGTCATCACCTTTGGCCTTAGCGGCGAGTCCGCCTATCACAGTCGCTGTGGATCGGTATCGGCGCCATTCAAGTCAGGCTGCGTTACTTTTGCTTCTTATCAGGATGTCCAAGGGCGTCGTCAGTTCAATGCGACGGCAAACCTGGAGCAAGTCAGACTCGCCTTCACCGCGGATCGTCTGACGCAGTATCTGGGAGCGCCGCGAATGCAGCGCATCGCTCATTCGCTGTGCAGAAATACCGACACCTCTCTCCTGCTGCATCGTCGAATAAGCGAGGCGGAGTATACCGGCCTGCAGGCCTTACGCGCGCCTCATGCCGATCCACTCAGCCAGCGCATTCAGGCGCTGACGCTGTTAGCCGAAACACTGCATCAGACAGCGCCGATCGATGATGCATGCGACATGCAGGCCGACGATATCCGCAAACTGGAGCGCGCATTGGACCTCATGCAAAGCGCAATGGAACAGCCGTTGTCTATCGCCTTTCTGAGCGCACAGGTGGGAATGAGCGAGTATCGGTTTAAGACCGGCTTTCGACGCTACTTCGGCGTCTCACCGGGGAGGAAGTTTCTGGAGCTGAAAATGCAACGCGCTAAAGCCCTGTTGCAAGCCGGCAAGCAAGTTGCCTGGACCGCCTATACAGTGGGCTATCGACACCCGGAAAACTTCAGCGCCGCCTTTCGCAAGTATTTCGGTTATTCGCCGAAACAAAAATAAGCCAGAGGCGTTTTCTAGAGAGCCTAGCAGTCCCCGCCACCGCCTCCGTCGCCTCCGCATCCTCCATCGCCGCCATAGAAGCCGCCTCCGCCATCACCGGAGTAGCGGCCGTCGGAATAACCCGAGGTGGATAAGGCGATTTTTACCGCAGTGGTGATCAAAAACAACGTGGCCAGGATGGGACAAATAACGCTTGCGAACACTGACTGAGACGTCAGCTCTGTGAAATAGAAAGACAGAAATAATCCGCCTATGTTTACAACCCATGAAATCATATCGCCTCCACATAACTATCAGTTGGTCGCGAATCTAACTTGAGAATATATCGGCTTCCGGGTAACCAAGCGGTAAACAATGAGACGTCAAGGCTGCGACGGCGCATCTTTATCTGCTGAACCCATCACTTCACTGCCCCTGCTGTTTCACCAACATCGCCAAGGTACGCTGGGCGATGAGCTCAACATCCATAGGCGATTCAGGGTCCAAAGCCAGCTCTCCCAAGATGGTGATCGCCGTTTGACCGTCGCCGGAGTTATACAAGGTCACGGCTTTATTCAGCAGGAGAAAGCCTCGTGTTTCCTTATCCGGGTTGGCGGCCAGGCCTTTATCAATCAGCGCGAGTTTCTTTTCCCCGTCGTCATATAGACCCGCGAGTTTTTGCAGGGCCGGTGCGTAATCGGGAAAGCGATTGAGGATGTTCGTGAAGATCTCCGTCTGTTGCTCTGGGCTCTTTCCCCATTCATGGCTGAGGTAATACAAATACAATCCCGCCGGATAGGCGCCTTCTTTTTCGAGTTGCAGATAATGATAAGCGGTTTGCGCAGTGAAGAATCCTCGTGGGGACAGCTGGTTTACTGTCTTGTACTGAGCTAAGGCCTGTTCTGGGTCGCCCGCCAGCAGGTAGGTATACGCCAGATCGTAATAGGGATACGGCCAATCCGGCGCCAGCTTGATGGCATGGGTGAAGGCGTCAATCGCCTTGTCGTTCTCCCCTTGCTGACCAAACTCTCTACCCTGATTGTGCAAGGCGACGGCGGCCTCCGGTATACCTTGACCGCTCTGAACCTCCCACGCCACCTTACCCTCTGAGTTCTCCAACTCCTGCAAGGTCAGCACTCTGCCGTCCGCTGATTTGTAGACAATATCCGCCGCCATCGCTGTTCCCCACAAAGTCATAAGAATAAACAAGATGCATTGCTTCAAACGACTACTCTCCTTCCCCCGCCCCCAACGCACTCCCCGCCAGGGCGATATTCAGCGCGATGGTCTTGGCTTCGGCGTAGTTCATGACTTTACCGCCGGGTTGTGGGGTGGCTTTTTCGTATTCGTCCTTGCTGCAGTAAAGCGCCAAGGCGAAAAGCATGAATTTGTCGGGCAGGTTTAAGGCGGCCAAAGCCTGCTTTACCTCAGAGCCGCTGTAGTATTTTTTCTTATCATGCCGCTTTCTCAGTTCGGGGCCCAATACGCCAATATATTTACGGATGGCGTCTTTTCTTTTTACTTTATCTTCGATATCCATTGATTACCTTGTTTGCTTGTCTACTACGCTTATACCGTCACTAAGATTAAATGTCTTGGGGAAAAAGAAAAGATTTATGCTCGTCATTTCAGCATGGATTCGTTACTCGCAGATTTCGTAATGCCTTTCAACGTTGTGAGTCACTTTTCCCCAATGGGAGTTTTTAGCTCTGATTTGGTGCGCATTAAAGGCGGCTCTATCCACGAATTCTTCATAGACATCGAACCGGTTTGGGTCGCCATCATTTTTCGTTACTTGAAATGTCAGACAGCCTTCCTCTTCAACCGTCAGTTGCGTATGAGTGGGTAACGCCTGCTCTACGGCGCTTAAATCTTCATGGGGGACAATGATATATCCCTTGAGAATCACCTTGGACATTTGCTCTCCGCAGCAGGTTGGATCAGGCGTCCTCACCATACAAAAGTTAAGGATGGTTTCCCATCCTTAACGATCAACACGAATGTGTATTAGCTTACGCTTACATATGTAAACACCTTTCACGCGCCTTGCGCTGATCCCTTCAATGAGGAATCGGTATCTTATAGCAGGTATACGCGATGCAGATGATGTAATAGTGGCTTTGACTGACGCCAATTTCATCAGCAGTCGTGGTGGCGCTGACTGCATTCGTCGCAGCGGTGGACTGGGCGTTGACCGGGGCCACGATACTGAACATGGCGATCAGGGACATGAAGGCGATGAGTTTCTTCAACATGACGCAGACTCCTTCTGAGTGTGTTGAGAGGGTGAACGCCGCAAGCCGGTCGATTAACCTCCGGGACGCAACCCCTGCCCCGTTATCGCCAGACTGGCGGCCAGCGCCTGCTTATCGCGTCGCCAAACAGGCTGGCATCCACGCTTTTTCAGCAGGCGTCAATTGACCCTAGCAGTGGCCGCCAGCGCCGCAAAGGCACTAATACGCTGGCGCAGAGTGGGATTATTCCTTGCTCCGTTTGTGTGAAACCACTACTGGTGGGACCTTCATGCCGCCGTTGACGCAATCTCGCTTGCCGCCTTGGCGTTATTCACCTTTCTCGCCAGCAAGCCCAGTTCATGAGCGGTAGTGATGTAATAGGCGCATACGGTGAAGGCAGGAACCAGCAGCAGACCAATCCCGGTGAAGGCCAGAACGGAATCCGCCAGAAAGATGCCCAATGACAGCAGCACCCAGTAAATATAGAACTTCAGAAAATAGTGAGCATGCCGGACGAACAGCAGAAAATTCACCGGCGCGTTAAGCAAGGTTTTCCAGTCTCCGCTCAGAGCGTAACGGATCATGCCGGATTGAAACACCAGAAAGGAAATAACGCCCCAGGTGAGATAAACCAGTATGGTCAACAGCCAGTCCGACGGCTGCGATTTGGCCCAGGCGCCGAATCCGTCGGTAACGATGTCGTAAATATCCGCCGCGAAACCTAAGGAACCTCTGAAAAACTACCTGCGGCCGCCATTGCAGCGTCAAAAGTCGGCTCAAAATGCTCATTTATTCACGATAAACTGCGCTTTTTCGCCGACTTTTTCCTTGCACTTACGGCCTCACCAACGTTTTTCAGAGGCTCCCTAAAGGACCGCCGATCCCTAAAATTGAGCACAGCACGCCGGGAATGAACATGTGTCCCATCATGACCACCCACAGCAAAGCGCCGGTTTTCAGCATGGGAATGGGGCGAAACGGAGGAAGTTCATGGGAGCCCTGCGCAATGCGTTTCACCATTTCGAAGCGCCAGCCTTTCAGCAGAATGACACTGATCAGGCCCAGCACGGGAATGGCGGCGATCAGCGGCAACGGCCAGAGTTTGCTGACCCAGTCCCGGTCTTCAAATGGATAAATCAGGCTTTGTTTTATTCCTTCTATGAACGGCATCGTCGCCCCTTCTCTGCTCATCAATGACTATGGAAATGATCGGAATCCCGGTTCCGACGGCGTGAAATGGCCATTGACTTGGGAAGGCGACAACGAAGAACTGTCGCGCCCCCAGGATGGCCAACGGGAAGCGACAGAAATGTAACACATTGTAAACGCACGACTAAAGCAAAAAGACGGCGAGCAGGCGCCCGTCCGTCTTCGTTAAGGTTTAAGCGGTTCTGCTCTTGTACAGCTCGTATATTTCGTTAGCTTTGTTGAGGCGCTCCTGATCCGCCGACGACCCTACCGCCGCCCGTTCAAAGTCCTGTCTGAACACCACCATGGCGTCAGCCACCGAGTCCGTTTGCTTCAGTTTGCCGATCACCGCACTTTCTGAAGTGGAAGACAACTCGTGCTTCAGAAAGCCGTAGTTGGCGGCGGCGCTGCCAGGATCCATGCCGTTATTCTCCGCGAAGGAGATAAGCCCATCCTTGCGGGATTCGCCCCACTGCGCCCAGCCATACCCCGTGCTGTCCTGCACCCGGTCATTGGTGGGCGTTCCGAACGCCCGAGGATCGGAAGCGCCCTGGCTGAACTGGGAGTATTGGTTGATGTGCGGGTTCATGCCGTCGCTTTCCATATACAGGTTGCCGACCACACCCGCCGCCTGCTCCGGAGTGAGGCCGAAGTCCTTGATAAGGTTATCCATGACCTGCATCGCCACATCCTTGCCTTCTGACTCAGACAGTCGCCCTTTCGGCATGGCTTTGCTCAGGGTGGAATCAAAGCTGACCGGCGTATCCTGCAGATCAACATCAGCGATTTTATTGGACTTATGCACGCCCAGGTTCAGCGCCGGCGGATCGCTGACGCCACAGACGCCGTCAATGCCGCCGGTTTTATCTTGCTTGGACGGGTTAGTATCCTGGGAGCCGTCCATCTTCAGGATCATCCGCAGTTGCTGCATGATCATATCCAGCAAATCCTGCATTGCTCCCAGGTTGCCGCCGTTGCTTTTCAGCTGGTCGTACTGACGGTTGAACTCATCGCGATAAATTTCCGCCAGCGCGGACACCTGCGAATCGGGACTGCGTTGGCTCACGTCATCCAGGTAGGAATTAAACTCTTTTATATCCATCGCCTTTCCTCTTTGACTGATTTTGATTAGCGGTTGCAAAAAGCGGGATGGGCGACAATTCCGACCGACGGAAATCAATCAGTTTGAGGCGTTCAGGCGATCGGAATCTTGGAGCGCCCTCCACCCAGATTCAGTAACCGGATGGAGGGAGAAGTTGCGGTGAGGCGCGGGAACGGCGACAGGCGCCCGCCCAGAAGGCCTTAATCGATCTGCAGCCAGCCGCGAATAGCTTCCTCGGATAACAGGCCGCTGCGGCCTTTGCGCTCGCCGTTGGCGGAAACAAAGTAGCTGCGCGGCAACTCGCCATACCAGGAGGGATCAATCGCCTGCCGCAGGCGCGCCGGAACCGGATCGGCGAAACGCCAGTTATCGGCGGACTCAATCTTGTAACGGGCCAGGGTTTCCATGACCTGCGCTTCAGGCAGGTCCTGGTCCGTGGACACCAGGGTCACCGCCAGATTGGGGTTGTCCTGCAACAGACCGCCCAACGTCTCCAGCTCTTTGTGACAAGGCGGACAGTCAATGGACCACAGCACCACCAGGTAAGGTTCGCCGTCCCACTGTTGCTGCACCGCGTTGACGCTATCCGCGGTGAATGGCTTGACCTCCGCGTTGGCGGCGGAGGCCAACAGCCATGCCGCCAGCGTCAGCATTACCCGTCCCATCACAACGACTCCTTATGTTGATGGTGATCCTCGGCGTTCTCGATTGCGGCGTTAGCCGCCACTTCCGCGCTGGAGCCCGGCAACGGCGTCAAACGATAGCCCTCCTGCGCCGTCTGCCAGGACAGATAAATCTTATCGCCATTGTTGACCAGCAACGGATGATCCGATGCGCCTTCGGTATTAACCACTTCCGTGGCGGCGCTCCAGGAATCGCCGCCGTCCTCGGACACCTGCATGAAAGTGCGGGTGCGGTCGTCAGCGAAGGCTTTCCAGGTGAGGACGACGTGCTCGCCCAACGCCTCGATCATGGGACGCTCCGCACCAGGACCGCCAAAGGCCACGGGCTT
The DNA here is from genome assembly GCF_030719035.1 of Hahella sp. HNIBRBA332. Classification (NCBI taxonomy): domain Bacteria; kingdom Pseudomonadati; phylum Pseudomonadota; class Gammaproteobacteria; order Oceanospirillales; family Hahellaceae; genus Hahella; species Hahella aquimaris. The sequence goes on along the minus strand of NZ_CP132203.1, from coordinate 2,068,333 downwards.
GCTGAAGCCGTCTTTAGTGGAATGGGCGTAGAACAGACCCTGACGGTTTTCTCCCGCGGTGAACCAGGCCAGATGCTGTCTGTCGCCGCTCGCCGCTATCGCCGGTCCGTGATGAGGACAGCCATCCAGTTTCCACTGATCGTCGCTCACCCGTTGCGGCGCGGAATGCGTGGTCAGATCGCTGAATGTGATCAGTGCATGGTCGCGCACGCCGCCGTCAAACACCTGTCGATACAGAATCACCGGCAGCCCCTGCGCGTCCAGCTCCATGGCGATGCGGCAGCATTCGCAGGAGTTGTCCGACAGTTTGCGGCTGGTTTGAAACGATGCGCCGTTATCCGTGGAGACGCCGTAATAGAGCGCAGCGCCGGCGTATTCCTTGTTGGCGGCCTTGGCCGCTTCCAGATCCCGCTTATCCACCCACACCACAAAGATCTCGCCGCGGTCATTCACGCGGAAGGTGGGGAAGCGATGGGCGATGACGTCTTTGTCGTCATTTACGTTGATCGGCGCGCTGAACGTGCGGCCGCCATCCAGGGAGCGGCTGAAGCGAATATGCCCGGTATAGGGTTTATCCAGTTTGCGGGTCCACAGCAGATAGATTTCATTACGCGGCCCCAGCGCCACTTGCGGCCGATCCTCGCCCTGGTCGTCCACCGCCTCCGGGATCGGGTTCACCGCCTGGGGGGCGCTGAACGTGGCGCCGTTATCGTCGGAATGCTGGATGTAGATATGGCCGCGGGAATACCAGGTGATCCACAGTCGCCCATCGCGGCCGAACGCCGGCGTGGGCGACTTGGCGCAGTTCAAGGACGGCAGCGCCATAGGGTCGGCGCAGGGGCCTGCGGGCGCCGCCGCGCCATGATGGCCGCCGCTCTTGTCATTGTGCGCGCCATGCTTGTCGCCGTGGGCGTAGACGCCGCCGCTTGCAAGGCCCGCCGCGGCCGCCATCACAGCGACGCGCAACAGGCGCAGATTCAATACTTCCATTTGACCTCCGCATAGTAGGTTCGACCCGGATATGGGTGATAGACGTAGTAACGTTCGTCGGTGAAGTTATCCACTCCGCCGGCGACAGAGAAATGCTCATTCAGTGCGTAAACGGCGCGGGCGTCGAACACCAGAAAGCTGTCGGTGTAGCCGAAGCCGCTGCGGTCGCCGTCGCTGTTGTCCAGGCTGTCATAGGGATCGCTGGCGTAACGGACGCCGCCGCCCAGGCGTAACTGCTCCGTCGCCTGATAGCCCGCCAGCGCGTTGGCGCGCCATTTGGGAACGCGGGGAAACTGTTTGCCTTCCGACTCCGGCGCGCCGTTGTTCTTGAGGATTTCCGCATCGGTGAAGGACAGATTGAAATCCAAGTCCAGGCCTGGGGTCAGCACGTTCTGCAAGCCGGTCACCAGCTCCACGCCCCGGGAGCGCACGCGGTCGATATTCTGATAGTTGGTGACGCCGGTGAGCACGTTGGTCTGCCGGTAGATGGCGTCGTCCACGTCGTTTTCCCACAGGCTGACGGTCACCGAGGCGCTGTCGAAGTTGCGTTTGACGGTCAGGTTCTTGGCGAAGCTTTTCTCTTTCTTCAAATCAGGATCAAAACTGGCGTTGAAAGCGCCGGTATTGTCGATAGAGCCCTGATATAACTCGCCCACGGTGGGATAACGATAGGCCAGCGCCAGAGACAAAGTGGCGCTCCAGTCCGCATTGGGGCGATAGCTGAAACTGGCTTTGGGGGACAGGTCGGATTCGCTTCTTTCCGGATAGGCCGCGCTCACGCGCTCGGCGCCGAAGTCCCGCGCCAGCCTGCCGTTATAGGCGCGCCACCACTCCTGACGGGCGCCCAGGGTCATGCTCCAGGCCGGGGCCGGCGTCCATTCGTTTTCCACGAACAGCGCATGGGTGCGAGTGGTTCCTTCCGTGTCGCCGCTCAAGCTGGCGATGTCGTCGCTGCGCCAGTGAGTGGTGTTGTAGTTGGCCTGATCCAGTCGATAGCGATCAAAGTGATAGCCAAACAAAACGCGCTCGCCCAACCAGCCGCCGTCGTGACGATGACCGAACTTGACGTCGGCGGTCTCCCAGCCCGTGCCCTGATCTTCCGTCAGGGTTCCCGCGCCGTTGGCTTGCGCCTCTTCATAGTTGGTTCCAGAGCGGCGTTGCTTTTGCTCCAGCACGTCATACAGGGACACGGCGGATTTGATCTCCCATCCATCTCCCAGCGCGCCTTCCAGTTCGGCGCCATAGATCAGGTCTTTCGCTTCGGACTCGCCCAGGCGCTGGCTGCTGACGTTGTAGCTGGCGCCGTCGATATCCACGTCGCCGTTATACACGGGCTGGCCAGCGGCGTCGCGCAGATAGGTTTCCGGGTTGAGGCTGTCTTCGTTACGGTCGAGATAGGCCAGCGTCACTCTGGCTTGCAGGCGCTCGTTGATGTCATAGCCCAGCTTGATTTTGCTGACGCTTTCGCCGATGTCGCTGCGACCGGCGGAGTTATACAGATAGCCTCCCGCCGGATAGTCATGGGCGCCCTCGACAGGATTTCCTGCTGGCGCGCCGCCAGAGCCTGAGGCGACGCCGAAACTTTGTGGATGTCCTTCGTTCTGCAGCCAGTCCGTCGCCAGGAAGTAGCTCCAGGGGCCCTTTCTGTCGCCAAAGGAGGCGTGGGTTTTGTAGCCGAAATAAGTGTCGTCAGTTCCGTAGGCGCTGAAATCCTGTAGAAACACCCCGGCGCTTACCTGCGCCTCGCGCTGTTCCGGCATGCGGCCGTGCATGATCACCGCGCCGCCCATGGCGTTGCCGCTGTATTCCGCCGCGTAAGGTCCATACAGCACTTCGATCCACTCGATTTCCTCCGGCTGCATCAGGCTCCATCGGGGCGCGAAGTTGAAGCTGGAACCCAGGAAGTTGCTGAGCATAAGGCCATCTCCCATCACCACGGCGCGCGCGGTCTGGGTGGTGTGCGTCTCACGGAAGGATAAGGTGGCGTTACGGTCGCCGATATAGCGTTTGCGCACGATCAGGTTGGGCTCGTATTTAAGCGCATCGGATACCTCTGGGCTGTTGATGTGCTCCAGTTTCTCCGCCATGACTTCCGTTTGTAAAGCCGTCGGCTCCGTCACCAACGCGGGCCGTTCTCCCACCACTTCCACCGCTTGTAACACAGTGACCTCTTCCGCCGCCGCCCCCAATGGCAGCGCAAGGCTTGCTACAGCCCCGATCGCGCGGTTCAGGCGCATAACGTCCCCTTACTCTTTATGTTAGAAAAAGGGCATATTAATGAAGCCTTTACGGGAGATGGATGCGGCAAAATGTCGCAGGGATTTTTGAGCTAGGCCAGTTGGGTGAACAGGAATAGCTTAATCAGAGCCGCCCCTATCAAGCCATCGCTTTGTCACAACGGAGGGGCCGTCCGAGCGGATTCATGCAGATTTATCGAGCGCCCGGGAGATCGTAACTATACTGTCACTATTGCCTGGGAGGGAAAGTCATGCGTTATGCTCTGTGGCTCTGGTTTGCGCTGTTTTCGCAGGGGGCGCTTGCGCAAACCTTGATCATCGGCATGGAGGACGCCAACAACAAACCCTTTGAATATGTGGCGGAATCCGGGGAGCTGAGCGGATTTCATACGGAGGTCGTCAAGCAGGTGACGGCCAGTTTGGAATGGAAAGTGGAGTTCGTGCGCCTGCCCTGGACCCGCGTCATCAAGATGCTGGAAAGCGGCGAAGTGAACGCCGTGACCTATATGGCGAAGTCCGTTGAGCGTGAAAAGTTCGCCCTATATCTGCCTGACAATCTTCTGCACATTTCACAGAGCACCATCTACATCAAAAAGTCCCGCGCCAAGGAAATTCTCTACGATCCGCCGCTGGAGCATTTCGTCAGCCGCTGGCGCGTCGCCGTTCCCACCGGCTATCACATCAATGACGAGGCGATGGCGTTGATCCGCAACAACTATCCGCTGCAACAACGCACCGTCACCATGGCGCAACTCTTCCTCATGCTGGTCAACGACCGCTACGACGCCATACTGGGCGGCTCCAACGCCATGCTGCGCAGTAAAACCGCCATCGAAAATCTGGAAGACGTCGTACAACCGCTGCAAGGCGCCCTGTTCCCCTCCGAACCCATGTACATCGCCTTCAGCCGCCAAAGCGGCGCCAAACTGGCTTACGACTTCGCTATCGCCTACAAACAATTCCGCCAGCAACCGGCATACCGGGAGATCGCGGCGCGTTTTAATGTGATTGCGTGGCTGCCCGGCGAGAGGGATTTTGATTAGGGGGTGCGCACGTCGTTTTCGGCGCTTTTTGCGCAGGTTTGGGAGCGCAGCTGCTGCATATTTCTTCGTCGGCGTCGAATGTGTGGGGAAGATGAATGAGGCCTTTTTTGTGTTTTTCAATAAAGGCAATAAAGTCGCCTGCTTTTTGACCTTCCGTTAGGTTGCCATAGACTGATGAACCTTTGGGGACAGAAGGCCGAAGGTGGTCTGGAATCACCAGCGGCTCGCGGCCGAAGTAATAAAACGTTTTCGCAATCAACACATTCTCACCAGAGATATCTTCCTTCTGACACCCCATATGAGGCTTATCCTGTTTTATATCCCAGTGGCTAGGATTCTTGACCTGCCGATAGTGTGTGTAATCTTTTGGGTCGCCTGACGGCAATAAGTCGTAAATGTTATCTCCGGCTCGCTCTATCGCGCTCTTAGACGACATATCTGGAATCTTATTCTTGAAACTAGAGTCTTTAAAATAGGCGCTGATTGATAGCTTCTTCTCCACTTTCATCAAATACACAAGTCGCTCACTGCCAACTGCATCGCCGTTCAAGGTAGCGGACGAAAAGCCTGCAATCCACGTTCCGCCCTCTTCATCTACCTTAACGTTACCATTCCTTCGTATATAGGGTTTGCAAGTCGCCAACGTTAACCACTCGCCAAAAGGATTGGGCGCAAAGCCTGAATCGTGGGTCATTTTGTAGCTATACAAACGCATAAAACCTCCCTCAGCCAGTATTACCACCGTGTTTAAAAACTAGGCTAGAAAGAGGAATTGGCAAGGGCTTCAGGCCCGGAAAGTTGTTATGTTTGGTTGGCTTTTGCTACAGGAGGAAACTGAGTGCGTATTGGCGTAGCGTGGGGTTGATGGGGAGGGAGCGCCGGCGGTTATCGGGACCTAGTCGCCCCCTCCTCCACCGCCGCCATCAGACCCCACATCGAACATACCGCCATCCTGACGCGAACTAATGGCCAAGTCGAATCCCTGGTCGTTATTATCATCGCGATTGGGGTTACGCGCATTACGGGCGCTGTTCAAGAAGCTTTTGAAGGGCCATGGAATCAGCCGGTGCGGTATGGCTTCAGGCGAGTACTGGTTTACCAAGTAGAGCGCCATTAAGGAGCCGAAAAGTGGCGCCACGAGTATGATAAAAAACTGTAGCGCTTTTTGACCCCGTTCCAGGGTGTCATCGTTTTTCACCGCCATGATGGCTATTAACGCGAGCCACAGCCATGCGGCCACCGTTAAGCCAATCAGCGTCATCAATACGACCGCCATCATTCCTCCTCCAATCCGTATTCGCCTGATTTCTGGTTCGTTTTCGAATAACGAGATAAATCAGTGAAGTAGCAACAGATTAATCACCATATAGGGATTTCTCTCTGAATGCTAGGGTCTGTTGACGTTTCACATCGGCAGCCATAAATACCCACAAGCCATGGCTACCATACTTTCATAGTTCCTCTTCAACTTGTCATACCTCGTCGCGATGGCCCGGTACTGCTTGAGTCGGGCGAAGGCGTTCTCCACCAAATGGCGACACTTGTATAAACCCCAATCCATATCGTCATTGCCTTTGACAGAGTTTCGCTTTCTCGGTATCACGGCCCTGGCTCCCTTCCTTTCGATCTGTGCCCGCACTCGTTCACTGTCGTAGCCTTTGTCTCCGACAACCGCTTCTGACAAGGGAAGCTTTTCAATCAACTCCGCCGCTGCCGTACAGTCATTGACTTCGCCTCCTGTGATCTCAAATTCCACAGGAAGACCATAGGCATCCACGGCCAGATGCACTTTCGTGGTATTGCCCGCCCGACTCTTACCAATCGCCTGAGACTCTTCCGTGCAGGCTCCTGCGCTGTGCTGATGGGCCTTCACATAGCTGCCATCAATAAACTCCCATTCCAAATCCGGCTCGCGGATCAAGCCCCGGAAGATCCTCAACCACTTGCCTTGGGCAGACCAGGAATTGAATTTTTTGAACACCGAATTCCAGTCGCCAAACTGCCCTGGCAAGTCTCGCCAGGGACACCCCGTCCGCATTCGGTACAACATGCCTTCCACCATCATTCGTAGTGTGGGCTTGTTATAGATTCGCTCTTGCAGCATGATCTCTTTCAGCTTCGACCAAAGCTCGTCACTGAGCATCAATCGGGGCATCGCAAACTCGTCTTGTTGTTGGTGTGGGAACCGCAATATGACGAGTTTGCGCCTATCTATCACCTATGACGAAACGTCAACACGCCCTAGCCGGCGGTGGTGGCGCTTCGTGCTGGCCACTGGTCTATATTCTCTATGTTTGGTCGTACAACTCTCCTGTACTAGTTTTTCCTATGGAGCAAGACCGAAACTGATGGGATATTTTGTGATCTAGCCCGTTTCTTGGAGAGAAATTAATGGCTGCCACCAAACACGATCAAACAATGAATATGCCAGAGTTACTGGTGTTCGCGAGGCTGTTTGTCATTGGTTTTGTGGGAGCTGAAGTGGGCTGGTCCGCGTACTACCTCGGAAACAGCTTCGCTACGATGTTGTCAGGCGTTTCCATCGGTATCAGAGCCACGGGGATAGTAGTTATATCACTGGCCATATTTCTGCTCTGTCTAATCTACGCCATCGAACGAGGAGCGCATATTGCTACATCACGGATTTGCTCAAGTCTTCGCGTCGACTTGCTGATCATGATCATTGTAGGCATCTGGACAAACTATTTGATCTCTCCCCTGCTATCCAAGGTCCACGAAGCACTAAAAGATGTAGATCCTTATTCAGGTCCAACGGTATTGCTTTTGCTCTGCACGATACTCTTGACACCTCTCGTTCAGCATCGCCGACAGAGACCCAATACTTCCCCTCCACAACTTCGCTTCCTTTCAGACGAGGAAGTCGATAACGACAAGGAAGATCTGCTTGCTGGCGATGAGCAGGTCAAATCATTCGCGGATACTGTCCTTGAAAGCGAAGCCCTTTCAGGGCTTACCTTTGGGGTTGATGGGCCATGGGGAGTCGGTAAAACTAGCTTTATCAACCTTGCTCAACATTATTGGGAAGAAGCAGACGATAGAGTCATTGTTTGCCGATTTGAGCCGCTTCGTTACGCCTCCGAGCCTGATCTTGCCGATCGTTTGATTCGCGACCTCTCCTCAGCAATTCAACAAAAAGTATTCGTTCCTGAGTTTCGCCCTGCTGTGTCACGATACTCCCGGTTGATAAAGGGGAAAGCCGACATTTCATTCTTTGGCTTCAAGCTCACATTAGAACCATCACAAGAGACCGCTGATGAGTTGCTTAATGATATTGACGAGGTCCTGAAACGCATCAACCGTCGAGTAATAGTCGTCATTGATGATCTTGATCGTTTAGACACTAGAACCACAAACAACGTACTGTTTGCGATACGCCGGACATTCAAGCTTTCACAGGCGACCTATATTCTCTGTTACGACACAGAAGTCCTTGCAGGGAGCCAAGAGGAGAGTTCGAGGGCGAGAGAGTTTCTAGAGAAATTTATAACGGTGAAGCTAAGCCTCTTTGTTGATAGCTCACATATTCGGGATTTTTTACGCAGGGACTGGAAATCTCAAGCTAACCAACTCAGCACAATTCCGTCTGATACGATGTTGAAACTGGGCTCCGTGCTGGATGAATTAGCCAATATTCTCGACGGAGACAAAGCCACTTGGTACCTACCCCTTGTTGGAGACTTGCGCAAAGTGAAGCGTTTTGTCAACGCTATGCTGCTCATGCAGCTTGAGAAAAGCGACTTAGGTAGAACAGACTTTAATAAGCATGATCTTATAAACCTGATACTCATACACCTAAACTATCCTGGGCTGTTCAGACGTATTTATGCCGACGAGACGCAAGGGCGTTGCGGAATATTCTCAGTGCAACGAGACCTCATAAAACAAGAGTATAAAAATGATTCTAGCTTCTCAGATTTTGTGGCTAAACAGCAAGAAATTGCAGCATTTTTATTGAAAGAGCTATTCGACTTAAACACTTTGAAGTTTAACTGGAACAGTCTGGATGAAGCAGAATTATCTTCACGCGCCTGCTTTAATCAGCCCGACTTTAGAAACTTAGAAGATTACCTAAAGCTCATAGTACGGTTCGTCACACCGGAGCCACAGAAAACCTTTGTACTTTACAAGAATGCCGTAGATCAAGTTCTGAAAGGAGTTAAAATTGAGTCAGTTTTATCATCAGACGACTTTCGATTAGGGCAAAGTGATCATGCTTACGATCAATTCTGGAGAGTCCTCGCCAATCAGTCTTATAGCTTCACTCGTAATGTCGCCGATGACGCCATTAATACCCTCATTAAATATCTGCCGCGCTACCCATCTATTGAGTACCACGATAGAGGTTTGCGGAATAGATCGATCTATACTTTGCTTCAACTTTTAGATAGAGCTGGCTGGGGAGATACATCAGAACATCGACACCAACATCGTCACAAAACAACTGAATCAGGTGTGATAGAAATCGCATGGCGAATTTTTGGTGAAGGCTCTTATGCTGGGAAGGGCCTTCTTCAGCAACTTGTGGCCAGCAACCGCGGAGTTCTTGGCTGGAACGACCTTATGATGTTCAGGTTGCATTGTTCTGCTGACCGTCAAGGACAGTTATTCAACCTGTACTCTGCTCTGATATTTCATCAAGATAAAAACGGTACAACAACGGGATTAGTCAGCGATCTTGCATTAGTAGGCATGAGAAAAATTTCTCAAAATATCTTCTCGCGATTCAAGAAAACGTATATTAAACCGCGGCGGAACTTTTTTACAGAAGTTAATGAGGCTCCTATTCAGGAATTTCTCGGCATAGCCTCATTTGAGCTTAGCCAACACATTTCAAATAAATTTCGTAATGAACAAGATAATAATTCTATTGAAAATCGAATTGCCTCCTCACGCTCTGTTGTTAAATCGTTTGTAATTTATCAACTTAGCAATTCAGTTCCTCCAGAGGGGAGTGGCGTTGGCTGCGGATATTACAATGAATCTGGAGCTGAAAACAAGTTGGGAATAGCAAAGGCGATGAACAACTACATATTTAATATTTGTTTTAACCCTTATCTAAACAAGAATAACACCTTTCACTTTCTAGATTACTGCCTATTACACTTGAGTAGAACTATACTTCCAAGTGGAGGCACAATTAATTACACTGCAACCAAAGACGGGCTTCCTAGCGGTCTCAATCCGAAAGAGATGGGGCTATATTGGAGTCAACATAAGCAACTCATCTATGAGCAAGTTCCGTATGCATTGGATCGCCGCGTAGTCACACCCAATTACATTGCACGCTATAGCGAAGATTTGGAAGCAGTCTTCACAGCACTTGATGAGTTAGCCAGTGATGCAATATATGACGATAAAGAGGCCGAATAGTAGTCCGTAGTCGTTTAAGAAAGTGTTTTTCCCAATCTATCTCAGGTGACTAAGAGATAGACAATTCATGCTTTCCAAAACTTCTCCCGTATTTATATGCTTTAAGCAGCTACACCCCCTCCACTACAGCTTTTACAAACTTGGCAATTTCTCTCTTTGCAACTCCACTCGTTACATTGGTATGGCAAAATTTTGCGAAACGGGTCTCTCTACCTGTTGAGAGGCTACGCTTTAATGCAAGAATATCATATCTATTACCTACCTTTTTAGTTTGTTCATACCTATAACTATAAGCGGCATTATAACCAACGAACTCTCCCGTTTCTTCTACTGTCCAAAAACCAGGAAAATTCAATTTTTCAAGCTCTCTACGCATTTCTAGGGCAGACTGAAACCTTTCAGCAAGATTTGGGTTAATGGCCTTTAGAATTATTCGCTTCAAGCGCGGGGGAATATATGCAGGGAAATCTGAGACTGAAATCAGATCGGCATCTGATAATGCTCTGTAATATGCTTGTTCACCTAGCTCATTAAACTTTTGTCTAAGCGTGTCGAGACCCACTAGCATTCTAAAAAGTGTTAGTCCAGCCTGAAAAACATCAGTCTGCGCTGTAATCTCATTTGCGTTCAATACTTCAGGGGCAGCATGAATTTTATAAAAAGTGGGGGGCTGGACTGGTGCTCCATCCTGTGTAACCCCGACAATTCCATAGTCAGTTAACATACCCTGTTCGTGCAGACCAATAAGTACATTTTCTGGTTTTACATCATTGTGAAAGAAGTCGTGCCCATGTAAATACTCAAGGCCCCGTAAAATATCTTTTCCGAGACGGATTACATCAGGTAGCCTAAGATAGTGAGAAGGGTTAGCAAGCATGGTAATTGGACCATTAGGCATATAGTCCATGGCAATAATGACATAATCATGTTGTCCAATTCTAGTTACATCTGCCTGGTGAACACGGACTACATTATTATGGTCGAGAACATGTCCAATCTGAGCTTCACGCAGTCGGTGGTGGACAGGTGTTCCTGGTTTCAATATTTTAATAGCGTATTCATGGTCAACAGCACGATCTTCAGCTAACCACACTTCACCGAAGCTTCCACCGCCAATACGATGACATAGCCGATACTTATATAATTGCATTCCAGCTTGCAACTGCACAACAGTAGCCGGTTCCGTCACAAGTTTCGGGCTCCCTGCCATGCCGCAATCACAGCGTCCGCCATTTTATTATCCCAATACTTAGTCGTGCGACCAACACGTTCCTCTGCATGTTTTCTCACATCTGCACTACGTGTTGCAAGAGAACCATATATTTTAACAGTTACTGGAACATTTTTACTTTTACAAAACAAAAGAACCGCTCCTTCAAGATAAGCTGATTCGCGTTTTGATTTACTATCATTCTGCGTATATTCATTTGTCTTAACACAGACTGTCTCAACACCCTGGTGACTATGAAAAACGCGACCTAACTCATGATAAAGCCATTCCACTTTATCCTCAGGCTCAGATATATCTGCAGGGTATACTAGTCGTGACTCAGAATTTGAATTAAGAAGAGTGAAGTTATTTCCGTCATACTCAACCAGAGCATACCTTGTCCTTTGGGGATCAACTCGAATTCCTAGTACCTTCAACGTAGCCTCCTCAATACAACGTCCTAACCTCTATAGCGGCGATAGCAAGAATAAGATGGCAAATAGTTAGATAGGCTCAATAAGCTCCTAGTGTAGATAAAAGTGGCCTTTATCACTTCATAAAGATAGCACACCCTTAAATATCTGTATCGGACGATATCAAGCATTTTATGAGCAGTGTTTGGTTCAGAATCTGTCGATAGCAACTTTGCGACTAAAGCGATGCTCATAGCTCTGGAAGGCCCTTCGACAGGCTCAGGGCGAACGGGTGGAGAAGAAATCCCTATTTCTAGGAAACGTCGTTAAGCCACTCTACTTTCTCGCTCTCAGTTGACTCTAACGTTCCTAACTCTCTGGCTAATTCGAGTTGTAGCCATGTGTGCGGGACAACAAGACTTCCTTCCAATGAGTTTCGCGCGTAATAACTTCATTTTTATTGGCGTGCACATCCGCCACTTCAAGAATTGAAAAACGAAAGGCTTCAGCACTTTTAGCGCCAAGGTCGTTCAAGAGCGCTCGGAGTTCTACGTTGTTACCATGCCCCGAAGACGAGTACTGCGACCAGCGGCTCCATATGCCCCCTTCTCCATATGCACTACCAACATAGAGTTTCCCCGACATCGTATCTGATATTACATAAACTCCTGAGACTGAGGAGAGCGCGCCTTTCCAAGATGGGATGCTCTGACGAATAACACAATCTAATTCCCGCTTAGACAAATTCACTGATTTAAAACCTGGAAACTCCGATAAGGTGAGTCGCTCTGATTTGAGTTCCGATACCAATAGATCTTCACTCCACCGTTCAGCCAACAAATATGTCGCCCGAAAATTTCGGCTAAATTTAATAACCAAGCGGCCGGAGAGCTCAGCACAGTCTCGCACTTGCCCTAAGTCATAATAGAAACAGTTTTCTTCGTTCTTGAACTCAACCCCTGTTTGTTCGTATAGACCGCTAAAAAGCCAGTTGTCCGTGCCGTGAATGTTAATAAGAGAGACTACAAACCGGCGTTCAAAATTACGTTTTGTTTGCCATCGCTGCCAATCCTCAAAATCTCCTGCAAGAAAGACATCAAGGGGATGCTCTACTCCATTCCAGACGGCCATATGTAATTTGCAATCGGCAGGCGACAATGTGGGACTAAGCAATTGTAATAAATCAAATAGTTTGAACATGCTTCTGCCCCTCGTCAGCGCTCAATCGCCATCAATTTCGATAACATGCCTAGCTATGAGCAAAAGATAGCACACCCTCCAATGTCTGCTTCATTCAACGACAGTGCGAATCAAGCGCTTCTCGCTCATGCGCTCTGGAAGGCCCTTCGACAGGCTCAGGGCGAACGGTGGACATGGTAGAGAGGGTGTCGGGTGTTGTTAGGTGTTGGTGTTGGTGTTGGTGTTGGTGTTGGTGTTGGTGTTGGTGCGGGATTATGTGATGTTGTCTGCGCCAGTGAAGAACACTGGCTTTGATGATCGTAAATCACTTTTCCCCCGCAAAGCCGTCCCAGTTTTCAGGGGTTATTATTTTCATTCCGGTAAACCCACTGGACGCCAGTGCGGCGGCTAACGGGTCTTCCAGGACAATCACTCGTTCGTAATAGTAAAGCCTGTAAATGGTCCCGTAGCTCTTCGAGTTCAGTACAAGGGTGTCGACCTCGTGAATGAACATGACTTCTTCATCTTCCATTTCGATTTCAAGTTCGCTTTTCTCAAAGTCGATACAGTTGGCCATTCCCTTGATATTGCAGGCGAAGTAATCGTGATTGGGTTCAGCGCCGGCTTTTTTCAGTACTGTGGCGGGGTAGTAATCGATATTGTCCACGCCCAGGTTGTCCAGAAAGTCTTTCAATGTTTTAGACACAATCGGGCATCCGGCGTCGGAAACGGCGAAGTCCGTGAGTTTTCCCTTGTGTCGCCTTTCACAGATAAATTCCAGGCGAGAAAGATCATGATTATTGGGATTGAGGGGTTTGCCAGTCTCCCAAATCATCCCATAACAGGTGCAATTATCCGTGCCGGTAATAGCTGGAGAGCGTTCAAGGTCAGGGAATAGTAGTTTTTTAGTCATACGTCTTTGCTAGCGTTTCAATGAGTGATTCTGTGGGCCCATGTATTCCATTGTCATACAAATGACAGGTAAACGCTCGACTACCCTTCCCCCTCCAATAATCTTAGTAGCCTCCTCATGCACTCATCCAGTTGTTGGCGTTCTTCTGGGTTCAGGGGTTGCAGGATGTTGTGTTCGTTTTGTACGTGGGCGTCGACGGCGCGGTCAATGAGTTCGAGGCCTTTGGGGGTGAGTTGGACGAGTTTGCTGCGGGCGTCGTCTTTGTTGGCGGTGCGTTCGATGAGGCCGCTGGCTTCCAGCCGTTGCAGGCGGTGGGTCATGGTGCCGGAGGTGATCATGAGGGTTGAGAACAGGGTTGTGGGGGCCAGGCAGTAGGGTTTGCCTGAGCGTCTCAGGGTGGCGAGGACGTCGAATTCCCAGCCGGTCATGTCGAACTGGTTGAAGGTAGCGTCCAGTCGACGTTGCATGAGGGCGGCGCAGCGTTTCAGGCGCCCGATGGCGCCCATGGGGGTGACGTCCAGGTCGGGCCGTTCGGCGTTCCATTGTTCCAGAATCTTGTCTACGGCGTCGGGAGGGCGTTTTTCAGTCATGTTTGGCTCCGTTTATTTTATCTTGATATCAAGATTTATCTGTGCAAAACTGATTTTATCTTGAATTGAAGATAAATGCATTGCTTAGCCGTAAATCAAGGAACCTGATATGTACGAGACTGTAAAAGATCTTATCGAAAACCGCGTATCCACTGGCCGTTACGACGCAGAGAAATCCCTGTCTGAAGAACAGATCACCGAGTTGGTGAGACTGGCCACCCGCGCCCCCTCCGCTTACAACTTTCAGAACTGGAAGTTCATCGCCGTGCGCTCGCCCGAAGCGAAGGCCCGTTTACAGGCGGTTTCTTATGGGCAGAAGCAGGTGGTGGACGCCGCGGTGACCTTTATCATCTGCGGAACGCTGGCGGCGCATGAAGGTCTGGCCAGTGCGTTGCAGCCTTCCGTCGCTGCGGGTTTTCTGCCGCAGGCGTTCAGTGACGGCTGGGTTGCGCAGGCCAGTTCTTCTCATGAGAACAACCCCACGCTGCAACGGGACGAAGCTTTCCGTTCCGCTTCCCTCGCCGCAATGACGCTGATGTTCGCGGCGCAAGGCATGGGGCTGTCTACTGGCGCCATGAGTGGTTTCGATCCACAGGCGCTGGCGCAGGAGTTTGGGTTGTCGGAGCGGGAGGTGCCGGTGATGTTGGTGACGGCGGGTTATCCGACTGAAGGCAATTGGCCGCAGAAGGTGCGTCGCCCTGTGGAAGAGGTGATGGCGTTGGTGTGATATTGGCATGTTAATCATCAGGCGCATGAATGCGTCTGTGCGGCGGCCAGCCGTGGGAGACAGGGCCTGACATGTGCAGGACCTGTCGTTGCAGACAAATAAAAGGAAGCTATTTGTCCGCCTGATTAATAGTCCCTTGAATTTGTAATAGCCCGGACCCCGCCTATATTTATAAAACGAGCGTTTTGGCGTTCAGGTAAGGGAGTTTATGTGAGCAGGAAACTCTATCAAAAGGCCGGGGGAAGCGGCTTTACATCGGAGTCGGACAGTCGGGTGCGCGCCATTGTCGAAGCGGTGGTGGACGGCATCATCACCATCGACAGCCTGGGCGTTATAGAAACCTTCAATCCCGCCGCCGAGCGCATCTTCGGCTATGACGCGGAAGAAGTCATCGGCTGCAACGTGCACATGCTGATGCCCTCCCCCTTTCGCGAACACCACGACGACTATCTCAGCAATTATCTGCAAACAGGTAAGGCGCAAATCATCGGCATTGGCCGTGAAGTGCTCGGCCAGCGCAAGGACGGCAGTCTGTTCCCTCTCGATCTGGCGGTGACGGAAATGCAGGTGGATGGCCGCCGCATGTTCACCGGCGTGGTGCGCGACATCAGCGAACGCAAAGCCTCCGAATTGGCGTTGCAGGACCGGGAAGCCCGCGTCCGCGCCATCGTCGACACCGTCGTCGACGGCATTATCACTATCGACGGAGCGGGATTGATCGACACCTTCAACCCGGCCGCGGAACGCATCTTTGGATACGCCGCCCGCGACGTGATCGGCGTCAACGTCAAGATCCTGATGCCGGAGCCGTATCACAGCGAACACGATGGCTATATCACCAAGTTCATGCACACCGGTGAGGCGAAGGTCATTGGCATTGGCCGGGAAGTCACCGGTCGTCGCCGCGACGGCTCGACGTTTCCCATGGAGTTGGCGGTAAGCGAGATGACTGTAGAGGGCCGCCGCATGTTCACCGGCGTGGTGCGCGACATCACTGAACGCAAGCGCATGGAGCGGCAAAAAGATGAGTTCGTCGCCACCGTCAGCCATGAGCTGCGCACGCCCCTGACCGCGATTGGCGGCGCATTGGGGCTGGTGCTGGGCAAGCACGGCGGCGAGCTGCCGGAGGTCGTTCATCACATGCTTAAAGTCGCCTATCGCAACTGCGACCGGCTGACGATGCTGATCAACGACATCCTGGAAATTGAAAAACTGGAGTCCGGCGCGCTCAAGTTTGAGCTGGAGGACCTGGATCTGGCGACGCTGGTTCAGCGCAGCCTGGAAGATCACAGGGAATTCGCCGGCAAGTATCAGGTTGAGCTTCGCTTTGCCAACGCCTTGCCCAGATCCTGCGTGCATGTCGATGAACGACGCATTCATCAGGTCATGTCCAACCTGATCTCGAATGCAGTGAAATACTCGCCACGGGGCGGATATGTCGACGTTGGCGTTTCCTGTCTTAAAAGCAAACTGCGCGTCCATGTGAAAGATCACGGCAAAGGCATTCCCGAGGCTTTTCAATCCCGCGTGTTCGAGCGCTTCTCGCAAGCGGACAGTTCCGACACCCGCGAGCAAGGGGGAACCGGACTGGGGCTTAGCATCGCCAAAGCTATCGTAGAGCATCACGGCGGAGAAATTGGCTTCGTTTCCAACGTCGACAAGGGCACTGAATTCTACTTTGACCTTCCCGTTCGCTTGACGCCGATGCAGCCAAAAGCGTCGCGGCATCCTTGCGCGTTGGTTTGTGAGAAGGATAAAGACTTGTCCGAGCTACTGGCGAAAGCCGTGCGCGCTGAAGGCCTATGCTGCGACGTCGCGCCGGATGCAGCGAGCGCCTTGCGCTGCCTGGAGGAAAAGCAATATTGCCTGCTGGTCGTCGACAGCACGATGGTCGACGATGGCGGTTTCACCTTTTTAAGGTCTCTGCAGCATGCGCCCAGCGCCGCTCAACTGCCTTTGGTGGCGATTGCGGAGGACAATTACGCTTCAGAAGCGGACTCCAGGCTGGAAAGCGACGCAGTCACTCCCCTGGCCTGGTTGAGTCGCAGCGTCCCAGGACTCAGTCAGTTCCGGGCCATCATTCATCAGGTGCTGTTAAAGCAAAAGCGACCCTGCATCCTGCACGTGGAGGATGACCACGACCTTGTGCAAGTCGCCCGTTCAGTACTGGAAGAGATCGCCGACATTCATCAGGCGGGCGCCTTGGAGCAGGCGCGACGCATGCTGCAGGAGCAAAAGTACGATCTGGTGATTCTGGACCTGGAGTTGCCGGATGGCCCCGGCGCCGAACTGGTGGATGAGATCAACCCAGATGAAACCCCTGTGGTGATTTTTTCCTCCTATCCTTCCCCGCCGCAACTAACGGCCAAGGTCCAGGCCACGCTAATCAAAGCCGTGGCGGACAACGCCAGGCTACGCATGACTGTGCGCAATCTGTTGAATTTTCAGGATCAGGCGGACGATTCCGATTCGGAGGTCGATGGTCGCTCTCATTCCCGCCTCACTGGTCGAGCCCATAGCGCTGCAGCAGATGACGCCAATCAGGGTGATCGTTGAGTTTCTCCCATTGCGCCTCCATGAAGTCCCTCACCCCCTTTAGATTTTTGGTCACCAACATCTTGCGCTGATAGCTCTGGTGCGGCTTTTTAGACACGTAAAGTTGCGCCCCCACCTGTTCATTCGCCATTAAATAGAACAACTCTTCCCGGGGAATCATGGTCACTTCAATGCGACGCAACAGTAATTTGCCGAAGTTGCTGGAGAAGGAAGAGGCGTCTTCGCGCCTGATGCGCCCCTCCGCCACCAGTTCGTCGATACCGACATAGCGATGCCCCAAGACGCCGCCGAAACTCTTGCCTATCAGCGATTCCGGCCCGTCGTATTCCACCGGCTGCAGTTTGAGAGAAACGATTTCATTGCGCCCCCACACCACGCCTCGGGTCCAATCGTAGCCGACTTCGTCAGGGTCGCCGAACCAGGATGGACTCACCCAGGCCACCACCGCCTGATCGCCCCGCTCCAGATAGTTGTCGATGCGCTTTCTGGGCAAACTTTGCGGCTCAAAACGCCATTTTCCCTGGCTGTTCCTGGTGAGCTCAACACACAATATGCTGGTCAGATCGTAGCCATCGCTATGCAGACCATAGGGCGGAGAGGTGTAGTAGGTCCACACCGGCACAACTGTTTCCGCACGGCTGTAAGCGCCAAGCAACAGCCAGATCATCAATGTCAGCCCGAAACGTCTCGGCATTGGCGATTCATCCCCCCAAATATCAGTCCTTGATGAGGTCAGGTGGTCACTGTGTTAATCAGGGTTACGGCTGCAAGCCGTATTTTTCCAATAACGCGCGCCATTGCGCATCCTCATTCAACGCAGGAAGCTGAGCGTTAATAAAGTCCCGGACCGCCGCCAGCTTTTGCGTCGCCAGAATTTTACGTTCGTATTGCTGATGGGGTTTTGAGGAAATAAACAATCTGTCGCCAAGATTACCTTGCGAAACCATATGAAACAGTTCCCCACGAGGTATCAGCATGGCGTCGAGACGGTTGCTCAGCAGTTTGTCGAGGTTCTTGGAAAATGAGGTAGTGTCTTCCCGCTTAATGCGTCCAGCCTGCACGAGATCGTCGATACCGACATAATGATGTCCCGCCACGCCGCCGAAGCGTTTGCCCTCCAAAGATTCCGGACCGGTATACTCCACCGGACTTTGCCGCAAGGAGACGATCTCATTAGCGCCCCAGATGACACGATGAGTCCAGGCGTACTTGGTCTCTTCCTTATCCTGAAACCACAAGGGATTCGCCCATAGCACCAGCCCCTGCTCGGCGCCGCTCTCCAGATAGTGATTAATGCGTTTGCGGGGCAGATACTGGGGTTTGAAAACCCATTCACCGCCGCTTTTCTCTGTCAGCACCCGGCACAAGGTGGAGGTGAGATCATCCCCTTTGGGATCCACTGCAAAAGGCGGCGAATCATAGTAGGTCCACACCTGAACCGTGGTGGCGGCTTGAGTCAGCGCGCTGAACACCACACAAAACAGCCCAAAACCAGCGAAAATCAAAGAACGTTGCATGCCAGTCCCCCATGTCAGTTAAACCCAGTCAACGAATGGTGAAATTTGAACAATAAGTATAGATCAGGGCGGCAAACTGGCATGGCGGCTATCTGGTTCTACAGGTTTCCACCTGCATCTACCCGCCTCAGTTAAGCGGCAAGCAGCAGCGCATAAACAAAAAAACCGCATGGGCAAAGACGGGCCGCATGCGGGGATGAAGCGAGGTGAAACTGGCCCGCTCTCATCCCTGAGCGCAGGCCGCAAAATTCATTGGCGGTTGGCTCCGCAGATCTATCCACGAAGCCGTTTACAAGTTGATGGAATTAAAATTTGTAACCAACGCCGACCATGTACACCAACGGGTCGATGTCCACGTCGGTTTTGATCTGCGCGCCGGAATCCAGGTCGATCGTGGCGGTAGTGTCGATGCCGATCTTCCAGACCGCCGCGTTAACCACCAGGTTATCGGTCAATTGATAGTCGAAGCCCAACTGGAACGCCGCGCCAAAGGAGTTGTCCAGTTTGATCTTGCCGTCGCCCATGGCGCCTTTGAAATCCGATGTCAGCTCTTCATCAAAGAACAGGGTGTAGTTCACGCCAACGCCCACGTAGGGCTGGAAGGCGTCGCCGGCTTCCATCGGGTAGTACTGTACGCTGACGGTGGGTGGAAGGTGTTTAACCTCCGCCGTTTTCAGATTGTCGCCTGCGACTGAGCCATGAGCGCTGACTTCATGGGAAAACGGCGTCGCCGCCAGTACTTCCAGACCGATATGCTCACGCAACATATAGGTGAAGGTCAAACCCAACTGGGTATTGCTGTCCACTGATACGCTGGAGCCGTCCAAGGAAGCGCCATTTAAACGCAGGGTTGAGCTGTCATCCTGGGGGTCCACCATCGCGGCGCCGACGCGCAGCACCATATCTCCCGGCTGGTGCGCCATCGCGGAGCCCGCGCAGGCCAGCAGTCCCAGAGCCAACATAGATTTACTTAGCTTATGCATAACATACCCCTACTCTTCACATTCAACTGCAAAATTAAGAATTGATGACGGGGCGGGAGTCTATGCCTTTACCGGCGAATAATTATGATTTGGATCAAGTGATTAGGGGTGTTAAGGCGCAGCCCGGGTCAGCCTTGACCCAGATCAACGGACGCGTTCTTTCCGCCCATCGCCCGGCACATATCCCGTTATCTTGCGACGGCGTCGAAGCGTGCTATTCGCTGTTTATTAATCAGGCAGACAAATAGCTTCCTTCTGTTTGTCTACAACGACAGGGCCTGCACATGTCAGGCCCCGCTTTCCGCGGCCCGCCGCCGCGCAGGCGCATTCATGCAGAGTCTCGGCGACGCGCGCCCTGACAGGACGCGCATCGTTGGCGGCAAGATCAATAGACCTGTTCTACGCCGCCTTCATTGACGATCAGTACTTCCACCCGACGGTTGTCAGCGCGGCCTTCCGTGGTGTCATTGTTGGACACCGGGCGCTGCTCGCCGTAGCCCATCGCAGTAATTTTGTCGGAAGGTATGCGACCGATTTCTTTCAACATTCTGGCCACTTCCTCCGCCCGTTTTTGCGACAGCCCCTGGTTCAGCTCGGTAGAGCCGCGATTATCGGTATGGCCGGACACTACAACCTGCGCATTGGGGAACTCTTTCACCGCTTCGATGATTTTATTCACCAGGGCAAAGTTTTCTCCCTGAATCTCGCTTTTTCCAGAGGGGAAATTAAACCCGTGAGCGCGAATCAGTACGTTGTCTTTCTGTCTGTATACATCCGCTTCTTTGTCCGTGAACAGAGATTGCACTACGGCGAACTTGGCGGTGATCGCCTGCTTGCGTCTCTCTTCCCGCTCCTGCTGCGCCATCAGCTCATCCTTCTCTGACGCCGCCCGCATTTCGCGGGTTTTGGCGTTTTCCAGCGCCAGCAGCGCGGAATCGCGATCCGTCATCACGCCCTGGATATTCGAACTCAACTGACGAATCACTTCTTTGTTGGGCTGATCAAAGGGCAACTGTTGATTGATGGGTTTCGCGGCTGTCGCCAGTTGCTGTTGATACCACAGCACCTTGTCTTCCTCGTTGAAGTCGGATTCATCGAAGTATTTAACGGTGTCGGCGATATACTCAGCGCGCATGACGTTCCACAAAGCTTTCTGCGCATGACTCTGCGCCCGCTCAGTATCGGTTCTGTCCGCATCCAGGATTTTCAGCGCCAACTGATACTCTTCCTGCGCCATTTCCATGGTTTTCGGCGCCAGATCATCAATGTCGCGACTTCTGGCTGATTCCAGCGCGTCCCGGGCCAGATCCACGATATTGCCCTTGAGCGCGTTTAATTCCGCCTGGGAATACAGGCGCGCGACTTCCGCACGACCGGCTTTGGCGTCTTCAATATTGCCTTTTTCAATCATACCGGTAAGTTTGATGAGGTTATCCTCCGCTTTCATAAACTCTGCGGGGATCATTTTGTCGGCATTGGCCGACAGGGCTTTCTGACGGGCGTTCAGCACATCTTCAAGATTATAGGCGGCGACATCCGCATTGGTGCGGGCTTCGCTGATGGAGGCCAGTCCCTGTCTGGCGATGCCGGTGGCTTTGGCGTTATCGGCCTGAGCCCATTGCAGAGCGTCCTGATAGGACTTTCTGGCCTGGCTGTAGCGCTGCGGCGACAATACGTTGAGATTCTGTGATTTCCCCTGCTCAACCTGATCCCTCAGTTCTTCCAGGGCGGGATATTGCTGGTAGGCGGCCTGCTCAGTGAGCGCGGTCTGCGAAGCGCAGCCAGTGAGCGTAACGGCGGTGATTACTGCGGCGAGATAGGCGTCTACTCCTTTCATTCTGAAGTCTCCTTACGATGGTTGGATACTTACATCGTGTTGACTGATTTTTACGGCTTGAAACCAGTTATACGGTAAGTAGATACAACATAGATTTATTTTTGTTCGATTCTCCTGAACATCCTTGGAGGGTCACAGCACAGAGTAGTCAAGAAAGTCAGGAACCGCCATTAATTGCGGTCCTGATCGACTTAGTGAGTTGTACCTAGAGAAGCGCCTGTGAGTGGCTTGTGAGCGGCGCCGAAGAAAGAAGAATCACCAGCCCTGAATACGGGGCCAGATTTCCAGCAGATGGTTGGCGTCGTCCAGCACGTGATATTGCAGGAACTGTCCCGCCGTGGCGCAGGCGTGATTGGGAAGGATGCGCAGGCGCGCGCCAATGGGCAGATCCGGAAGCGCCTTGCCGCTGCCCTCACGCATGCTCAGGATGCCGTGTTCCTGATTGACGGCGCTCACCAACAGGTCGTCAATGACCCGCCCCTGTTCATCGCACACCACGCCATACAGTTGGTCCACCTTCTGCCCCGCCGTGCCGCGGTCCCGGGACAAGGCCGACCAGCCCGCATCCACAAAGATCCAGCCTTTGGCCTGATTGTGTCCAGTGACGGTGGTCACCACCGACAACGCGATGTCATCCAGCTTGCATACGCCGACGCCCGCCATCACCAGGTCAAAGAAGGTATACACTCCGGCCCGTACTTCCGTCACGCCTTCCAGATTAGTGAAAGACAACGCCGCCGGCGTCGAGCCGACGCTCACCTCAGGACAGGCCACGCCCGCATCGCGCAACGCCTGCGCTGCGGCCACCGCCGCCTTGCGTTCCTGTTCCGCGGCGGCGGCCAACTGTTCCGGCGTATCGCAACCGTAGGTTCCGCCGGAATGACTCATTACGCCGCGCACCTCCACTCCTGCTTCATGCATCAGGCGTCCAATAGTGACCAGTTCGGGATCATCCGCAGGCAAACCGGCGCGATGCCCGTCGCAGTCCACCTCGATATAAACAGGAATATTGACCTCCTTTTCCCGACAAAAAGCGACGACCATTTCGGCCTGCTGGCGACTGTCCAACAGAATGGAAATATTGACGCCTTTACGCTGTAGCGCCAGCACCCGGGGCGCCTTTTGCGGGGAAATGCCGACGGCGTAGAGTAAATCCGTATACCCCGCCTCCGCAAAGGCTTCCGCCTCTTTCAGGGTGGACACCGTCGCTGGGTCCTGCTTGCTCGCCATCACCAGCGCCGCAGCGGGAACAGACTTAATTGTCTTCAAGTGAGGGCGCAGTCTTACGTTAAACGGCTGCAGATAGGCGCGCATGCGCGCAATGTTGGCGTTGAAGCGGGACTTGTCCACCGCCAGAAACGGCGTGTCGATCGTATTCAATCCCTCTGTAGGCGTTGTGTTCACAAAGTTCTCCCGTTACGGTTACCCATTCATACCAGCGCGCAGATTATTGGTCTGCGCTCATTCAACGTCGCCCTATTCAACATCGCCATAGGCGCTGGCCAGCACCACCACGTAGCCATCCGGATCGCGTAGCCAGATTTCCCGATGCTGGGCGCGGGGGTTCAGTTTCGGCCCTTCCAGGATGTCCGCCTGCAGCGTTTTGGCCCGCGCCACCGCCGCATCGAACTTATCCACCTGAAACCATAACAGCACGCCGTAACCATGTGGCGCGGCGTCCGGGTCGCCCAGGTTAGGATGATCGTGGGCATGCCAGGCGTGCAGCTGCATAAACATTTCCTCGCCCTGCACCAGCTGTTCATATTCCGGGCCGCCATGCCCGCTCCGGCAGTCGAGCAATGTCTGATACCAACGACTGCTGGCGGCCACATCGCGAACGGCGATAAGCGTTTGCGCTTTCATCTTACGCTCCTTATCCATGCATGAAGAAACAAGATTAAGTTATTGTTTATGCTATATAAAGACTAATTTCCTAGCGTCTCTTTGTCTCGCACCAGTCGCAACGCCAACGGAAACCGCTCCGTGTGCCCGTCAATATCTCCGGTCATAAAGTCGACGAAGTAATACAGGATAGGAACCTCTTCGACCTGAGTCTGGCTCCAGTATGGGCTGCCCTCTCCCAAGTCCCGCACATCCGGAAAAACTTCGGCGTTGATCGCCGGTTCCGAACAGCCTCGCCGCACCAGGCTGTATAGCTCTTCGATTGTCGGAATGCGCCAGCCCTGCCCCTGCTGTTCCGCAAAATGGCGCGCTCCCGCCAAAGTGGAGATTTTCACCTTCCCCACGCAGCCCGCGCCTTCCCGCCAGATCAGCCCCATACTGCAGCGGCTCCAGATCAGCCCGGTTTTCGTATCATAGGCTTCTTCGCCCTTCAGAACGAATTGGGAGGTAGGCGTAACCTCAGAGGAGCACTCTTCCAGCGCTGCGACGACGGCTGACGGCAGACCAAGTGCGAGCAGAAAAAGCAGTCTATTTATATTCAATAACATATAGTTAAACCATATTTTTAAAGTAATAGATTATACTTTCGAGCAGTCTATCACTCATACTGGCGGGACGCCGTTAACAAACTGTCAGCTTATCCCTTGCGGATTCGTCAAGCTGGCCTCTCGCACGGTCAGGTGCACAAACTCCAGTTTCTGCAACACCTGCGGTCCCAGCACAAAGGGATACGCATGGGCGTGGCCCATACTGCGGTTCAGGCTGTTGAGCGCGAAAGTAAGGGGCAGCCAGTGGTCCACCAGCACGGAGAACGCAGGCTGATTGTAGGGGTCGAAGTCATGGCGCACGTCCAGATTAGCGCCATCGCCAGCGCGGGGTTGAATCATCAGACCGAACTGATACGCCGTCTCCAGGGTGTCGATCATATGCAGGTAATGCGCCCAGGTTTCCGCCCAATCTTCCCAAGGGTGACTGCTGGCGTAGGCGCTGACGAAGCGTTGCGTCCAGTTTGACGGCGGCGCGGACTGATAATGACGCTCCAGCGCCTCGCTGTAATTCTGGGTTTCATCACCGAACTGGCGGCGAAAAGCCGGTAACCGGTCGCTATTCCGTATCAGTCGGTCCCAATAATAGTGTCCTGACTCATGGCGAAAGTGGCCCAGGATCGTACGATACGGTTCGCCCATCTGCTCCCGCATGCTCACCCGCACCGCCGGGTCCGCTTCAGCAATATTCAGGGTGATGACACCCAGGGCATGGCCGGTCATCACCCTGCCGCGCTCGTTGAAACTGGGATCGGGGTCCGCCAGAAAATCAAACGCCAGCCCGGCGTCATCCTGACTGCGGGGCGTCAATGGAAGGCCCAGGCGCAGCAAGGTGAACGCCAGACGACGCTTCTCCGTCTCCAACGTACGCCACAACGGGAGATTTTCCGCAATGCTCAGGTCCGGTATGGTCCGGTTGAGCTGACAGGCGGCGCACAGGTCCACGGGCTCATCCGCGTTCAGCATCCAGTTGCAAGCGGCGTGAACGGCGTAATTGGAGCACTGCTTGTAGCGCCCATACGTCCCCCCTTCGCGCCGCCAACCCCCTTCTCCATCAGGGGTAAACGCCGCCATGACCATCTCATCGGATACAAACCCCAGGGTGGCGCCGCAACGGATGCAGGCGACGTTTTCAAAATAGACGAGATTACCGCATGTCGGACAGGTGAATAATTTCATAAAAGGCGTGGCTCCCTGCGACCTTCAATTGATGAGTCAGCGAAGATTCCAAGCGCGCCCTGAACGCCGGCGCGCTGATCCAGTATAACTTTTTAGCTTTGCAGCGCCTGCATAATGGTGGGCCTGAAGATAAAAAATACAGCGCCCAGAATACACAATCCCGCCCACAAAAAATCCAGTCTAAGCGGCTCCTTCATATAGAAAAAAGCGAATGGAATGAACACACTTAGCGTAATAACTTCCTGCAATATCTTAAGTTGCCCCAAACTGAGTTCGCCGTAACCAATACGGTTGGCGGGCACCTGAAGCAGGTACTCGAACAAGGCGATACCCCAGCTCACCAGCGCGGCGATAATCCAGGGCTTGTTGTTCAGCTCTTTCAGATGCGCATACCAGGCGAAGGTCATAAAGATATTACTGGCGAGCAGCAGAAACACGCTCGCGACGACAGGAGAAATAGTCGGCCACATAGACAACCAGCGATATAAAGAAGATGGATGATAACGAGAAAGACAAGCCGAAACGGCTTAGCCCGCGCCACAGAAAGCGGCGTCAGGCGTAACACATTTCATCACAACCCGGCTGTGTGTCAATAGTTGCGTGTCGACAAGAAAATTGAGCGCCGCGATGCGTTAACTGGTCGCCGCTTCCAGCGCCTCATCCTCGGCGCCCTGATCCGAGTAGGCCGGAAACCGATCCAGCTCCTCCATCGCCCTCACCTGCGCGACGTTTTCGGGACTCACCAATACTTCTACGCGCACCAGCCCCAGCGCTTCCAGGCGCTTGGCGTAATTGGCCAGCACATTCTTTTCAATCTGGCCAATGCGGGTGTTGGACAGCCCTGTGCGTCGCACGATCAGCTTCCTGCGAACGCGTTTGACCAATAAGTCATGCGCGATAATACGATTGGATTCGGCCAGTTCCATGCCGGAGATGGCGATCCGGAATTGTTCTTCTGTCATGGGAGCGATTACCACCTGGATCGTTTAAAGAGATGCGTCCTTAAGCTTGATTAATGTCTCGGCGTCGCCGCTGCTATCGAAACGGCAATATACCCTAAGCATATCAGAGATATAAATGGGGATTATTGTTGTAGTTTAAAGTATTAAGATAAATCAATTGCGTTACCAGGTAACATATTAGAAAATGAGCAAAATTCATGCAGGTTGCCACGATGCGAAAGAAGTACGACATTCAAGCGCTGGATTATGAATACGCCAAACGCTGGATCGACAATAAATTCCGCGACGCCGCCTTCCCCGGCGGAGCCGACGCCGCCCCCGAACGCCGCAAACGCGCCGCCAGGGCGTTGACCCGCGCCGGCAGCCACAGCTCCCTGAACGCCTGGTGCGAAAAGTGGATGACGTCAAAAGAATGGAACGCCATGAAAAACGCCATCCGCGCCGCCCGCCTGCGCCGGGAAAAGCAAAGAGGAACCGCCATCCCCACCCGAGGCGTGGACTTGAACGTCATGGCCCACCAAATCGTCAGCGCCCTCGCCAAAGCCGAGGGCGTGACCATTAGCGAATTGATTGAAATGAAGCTGAAAAAAGACTACGCGAAGTTAAAGAAGTCACGCTAACTCCGAAGACACCCCCCCTCCCATCGCTGCAGGTCGTTTCAGCCCGCCGCCTGCGCCTGATTGCCCCTCCGCCAATGCCAATCTGAACTAATTTCATACAACAATAAGTTGCGCCTAGTATCTAATTCGCCTCATTTTTTTTACACGTTCCAAGTGGAAGAACCAAAGAAGGGGCGCTAGGATTTATTTACA
This sequence comes from Hahella sp. HNIBRBA332, assembly GCF_030719035.1. NCBI lineage: Bacteria > Pseudomonadati > Pseudomonadota > Gammaproteobacteria > Oceanospirillales > Hahellaceae > Hahella > Hahella aquimaris. The sequence goes on along the minus strand of NZ_CP132203.1, from coordinate 2,041,347 downwards.
GAAGTCATAAAAGCGCAGTCAGGTATAACAATAAACTTTTTCAAGGGAACTTCATGGACGACAATACGCTTCATAACAACCAAGAAAAATCCGTTGCAACGTTACTTGTTGAGGCGCTGAAGAGCAGCCCGCAACAATACATCCTGACCTATCTGAATAAAGGCGGAGAGCTTGGGGAAACCCGGTATACTCCTGCTCAATTACTCGCGGAAAGCGCCGAATACGCAGAACGCTTGCGCTGCGCCATGAACGGCGCTCAGACAGCGTTGCTCTCTATGGAGCCGGGCTGCCATTTTGTGGTGGCATTGCTGGGATGCCTATTTTCCGGCACAACGGCCATTCCTGTGCCGGCGCCCAGGTCGACCAAGGAGATGAGCCGGTTGCAGGCGATTATGGGAGACAGCCATACTCGCCATGTTATCTGCGACTCAAACACGCTGGCGTATTTCCAACAGGAAGCCGCAGGCGCCGATGGGCTTCAGTTAATCCATATTGCAACGGGCGCGAACGAAGTCGACAGCCAGCCCCCCTCCCTCCTTTCGGAACCGAAGATTACGCCGTTCGCATCACCGCATGAGCCCGTTATCATTCAATACACCTCCGGCTCGACCAAAGCGCCAAGAGGCGTCAAAGTTTCAGAGAAAAACATTCTCGCAAACCAGCGTATTTCCGCGGAAAAGTGGCGCTTCGCCGCCGAGAAGAACATGTTGTCCTGGCTGCCTCATTACCATGATATGGGATTGTTCGGGAGCATCATTTATCCACTTATGTCAGGCATGCAATGCGTCCTGATGAGCCCGGTCGATTTTATTAAGCAACCATTACGCTGGTTATTCGCCGTCAGCAAATACCGCGCAGCCATCAGCGGCGGACCCGCCTTCGCCTATCAATTATGTCTGGATATAGCGCCAGATGATTTTATCAAAGGGATAGACCTGTCCTGCTGGCAGGCCGCCTACTGCGGCGCGGATTATGTACCCCACCAGCTACTTGAAAATGTGAGAAAACGGCTCAGCGTAGCGGGCTTACATCCTCGCTCCGTGCTTGCCTGTTACGGCCTCGCCGAGAGCACGCTCTATGTGGGGGGAGAAAAGGTCTGGGAGGACTTACCTGAGGTTTTCGCCCACCGCAGCAATGAACTCACCACTTGCGAGGGGTGCTATCTTGGACAGACCTTTGATCACATAAGAATTCTATCGACGGAGGGTGGTAAAGATAAGGAGCCGGGGGAAACCGGCAAGATTTTTATCAGCAGCGACAGCGTGACGGACGGTTACGTCAACGCGCCATTACCTGTCTTTGAGGAAGGCGGTAGAGCTTGGCTGGACACGGGCGATATTGGCTTCATCAAAGACAACTACTTGTTCATCACCGGACGCGAAAAAGACATGGTGGTTGTCCATGGCAAAAACGTATTCACCAATGATCTGGCGCTGAATGCGGCCAACATCATCCACACGCTGAACCCCAACGCCTGCGTGCTTTACAAGCGCGAGCCCGACCATCGTCTGACCATGTTGATTGAAACCAAAAACAAAACAGCCGAGTTCGATGAAGAGAAGGTCGCCTTGATTAAGCGTCAGGTATTTGACGAATTCGGAGTCAGCCTTATTGACGTATCCATACTTCCAAGAGGATCCATGCCCCGAACGTCAAGCGGCAAGGTGCAGGCGGATCTGGTTCGTCGCAGCTACGCGGAACAGGTTGTATGAGGCCAGAGGCGATACAAAACCAGGAGTTAGCCCTCAAGCTTTTAAACCATAAGAAAATGGCCGCATTTTCCATCGCAGACTATGTGGAAAAGCTGAATCATGAAAGCGAAGAGGACTTCTCTTATCTTCTCCGCGTCGTTCGCGCCATGCTGTCATTCATGGAGGGCCCAGCGCATCTCGCGTTGAAAAAAGTCGCGCTGTCCTCGCTGCAGCAAGGGCTTGTGACGATGGATAAGCAAAGTCTGCTGGTCGCCGTGCGGGAGCTGTTGTTGCAACTCAAGCAAAGGTCGCAGGTGGATTTGGTCTGCGACCTGTGTGACCCGCTCTTTATTGCAATGATCAGCAAGCTGTTTGGTCTTGATATCCCTGATCGAGAAAAATTCCTGGCGCTGATCGACGCAACCGCGGCCATTACTGAGCCACTATTGCCAATAAGGCGCTTGAAAGTGCTGCAAAACGCCTTTTTATCCCTGCGGGACATGATCAACGGTCAATGGCGGGCGCTCCGCCCCGGAATCCTTCTGGCGATGCAACAGCAGGGCGATCACCTGGATCAGGAGGAGTTGCTGATATTAATGGCGACGTTAGTGATAGCGTCTCGCACCACAACGGAAACACTGGCGGGGATTCTGTTCGAAAACAGCAAGGAGCCAGGCTTTCATCATGCGTTGCTGAGCGATCCTCAGTGGGTTGAGGAACATATTGAGGGAATGGTGAGGCTTTGCGCTTCTACAGAGTACTTGACCCGCGTCGCCAAAGAGCCGGTCCAGATGGATGAGCTATCCATCGCAGCGGAGGAGCAGATTCTCATTCATGTCCCTTCCGCAAACCGTGACCCAAACTATTATCCCGACAGCTGTTTTTCAGGGCTGGAACGTAGTCGTCAATGTCGCCACATCGCCTTTGGCGGCGGTAGCCATCGTTGCCCCGGAGCCAATCTGGCCAAGGTTTACCTTAGCGCAGTGATCCCTGTCATATATTCGACTTTGACACGGATCGCAATAAATCCCGAGACTGTGCGGTACAAACAGTCCACCTTCGCCAAACGACCAGCGAGTATCCCGGCCTATGTTTGCTGAAGAAGAGACGCAAACGCGCAGAAGTAAATTTGAAGATAAGAACGGCATCCTCATTCTCGATGACTATCACGAGGCCGCGACCGTCTTATCAGATAAAGCCTTCCGAGTCCCTGATCTCCCCGGCTTTCTTCGCAAGTTGGAAGCCCACGCCCCTGTAGACTTGCGCTTTCTGAAACTGTACGTCGATAACTCGCCGTTTTTCCTGGAAGGGCCAAAGCATAAGCAGCTACGGGATGTTTGTCTTCGCCACCTCAGCGGGCAAGCGTTGAAAGAGATGGATGACGTCATCGTCACTCAAACCGGCCTTATTCTGGATAATCTGCCCAATACGTCCTTTGATGTTATCGCCCTTGTTGGGAAACCCATATTCACCCGGATTATCAAGCCGCTGCTGGGATTGGCGCCGCTTGAAAGCGAAAAATTCGATCGCTTGGCCATGGTTCTGCAACGTCTGATAGAACCAATGCTGTCCTTGAATAATCTGGCGCGTATAAATAACGAACTGGAATGGCTGACCCAACAGATCCAGCGGCAACTTGAGATGGGGCCGCCTGCAGGCGGCATGTTGGCGGAGTTAATGGCGGATAAGGATACGCCGCTATCCGATGAGGAGAAAGTCGCTCTCGTCATTACTCTCTATGCAGCGGTGGCGCCTCTGGCGCAAACCCTTTGTAATATAATTGAAGTCCTGTACAGAGATGGCCCTCCTCCCTCTTCTGAACCACTGCAAATGTTAGAAAGTCTACCGTACATTATTCACCAGTGCGCCGCGCCGCGATTTATTCATCGGGTGGCGGCGCAACCGCGCAAGTTAGGAAGCATCACTATCCGCCAAGGCGATACCGTCATGATTGATATCACCAAAGCGGCCCTGACAGAAATTGATGTCCCAGGCGGGCGCTTGAGACACTACAGCTTTGGTCATGGCGCGCACTTCTGCATTGGCGCACCGCTGTCCAAACGCATCATCAATGAATTTATTCCAAGATTTTTAAAGCAGTTCCCTCGCTTGCAAGTGCTCAACAAGCAGTACGACGAGAGTAATCACATCGCCAGAGCATTAACTTCATTAACTGTGAGCCCTGATCAATGAAACTAGAAAAAGAATACATCGTGAGTTTTATCCTTGATCGCGCATCAGAACTGACCAAAACGTCCCGGGAACAGCTCTTTGGCGATACGCCGCTGGCTTCGATCGGTGTGGATTCATTATATGCGGTGTTGATTTGCGGACGCCTTGAAGATCATTTCGGAATCGAGATTGAGCCTATCGTCATGTTCGAATACCGCACTGCCAATGAGGTCGCCGACGCGCTGTTGAAGATGGCGCAACCTGTATGAATCGTTACTACATTGGGCTGTCCACCTCCGGTCATGACCCCTCCTTCAGCATTGTAAACAGCGACGGGCAAGTGATTTTCGCCGAGGCGACCGAACGCTTTCTACAGGACAAGAGAGCCTGGGGCGTCATGCCGGATCATATCGGACATATAGAGAGCGCCCTGAAACCCTTAATAGCTAAAGACCGCCACGCAGAGTTTCTGGTCGCCACCAGCTGGAAATCCATCAAGGAAGAGTTACCGGTGGAAATATCCGATGCGCTGTTGCCCGCCTCTCTCGGTGAATGGATTAGGCGTCAGCAGGGCTACGTGCAAGCCAAAGCGGGCAATCATTGTCGAATGATGCTGGGTGAACGTATGTTGGGCGAGGTGCGTCACTATGATCATCATATGTGCCACGCCGCCAACGCGCTGTACTCCTCGCCATTCATAGACGGTCTTTGCCTGGTATTGGATGGCGAAGGCGAAGTCGGCGCCGCCAGCTTATTCGAATTGAACGATGGCGCGTTGAAAAGGGCTTGGCGCTCATGGGGGCCTGGCAGTTTAGGCGCTCTTTATGGCTGGCTGACGGAGCTGTGCGGATTCAGCACCCGTCACGGAGAAGAATGGAAGGTAATGGGATTGGCGGCCTACGGTCAGGCGGATGAGAGGCTAGTCGCCGAAATCAAGTCAATCATGCAAGTCGAGGCAGGCCGGCTGCTGCTATCCGACACAGACCGGATCAAGACTGTCGTATGTTCTTTGCAGCGACTCGCCAGAAAACCTGAAGACCCAATATTAAGCCAGACCCGTCTCGCGATGTCCGCCCAACAGGCCTATAAGGAGCTCGTCGACCAAATCCTATACGATATAAAGGATCAATACCCCGATACCTCCAACCTGCTGCTCTCCGGCGGCTGTGCGCTGAACTCCCTCTACAACGGCGGCATCAAGCGACAGCATGGCTTCGAGCAGGTCCATGCGCCGTCAGCGCCAGCGGATGATGGCAATTCTCTAGGCGCCGCCATCCTTGCCTGGGCGGAGGATAACAAAGCGACGCGATTGTCCCATGGCCATTTATCGCCTTATCTCGGTTCATCAATCGCCGCCGCAGATATTGACGCAATTGCGCGCCATTCAGGACTTGCAGTCACGCCGCTTCCTGAGGGGAGCGTGGATTTGATCGCCAAGGAACTCGCCGCAGGAAAAGTCATCGGCGTAGCCCGGGGTCGCGCGGAGTTTGGTCCACGGGCGCTGGGAAACCGGTCTATATTGGCTGACCCCAGGGACCCGGAAATGAAAGACAGAATTAACGGAATCATTAAAGGTAGAGAGTCATATCGTCCTTTCGCTCCCGCTTTACCTGAAGAACTGGTTCAGGATTGGTTTGATGACGCCCAGCCCTCCCCCTATATGTCTTTCGCGCTTCCGTGGAAGGAAGATAAACGTTCACAGGTTCCCGCTGTGGTGCATAATGATGGGACAGGGCGACTGCAAAGCGTCTCCGCCAGCGTGTCGCCCTGGTTTCATAGTCTGCTGCACGCCTTTGGCGGAATAACCAACGCGCCGGTCCTCTTGAACACCAGTTTCAACGTGATGGGAAAACCCATTATCCATTCGGCTCACGACGCCGTTTCGGTGTTGATGTCCACAGGCCTGGATGCGATTCTTCTAGACGCTCATTACATTCAGAAAAAGAGGTAACGCGGAGAGATGAAAATCTCCTACCTTACCTTTTACCTTCTGGTGTTTCCGGCGATCCTTTGCCTCTTCTCTCTGTGTAGAAGAGTCGCGCCCGGCTACGCCAGGCTATCCGTCGCCTTTGCTTCAATGCTGTTTCTCGCCATTGCAGACCTGGTTTCATTTGGCATTTTGTTAGCTGTGGTTTTGATCAACTACCACTTGATTCGAGGCATGGAAATCTCCCCTCATCGCAAACGCCTGTACAAGCTGATCGGAGTCGCGCTGAGCCTGACCCCCCTCATCTTTTATAAACTGCTTGGCGGAACAGTCTACTTTGATGGAGAGCTGGCCCAGTCTCTCCTGCTTCCACTAGGCCTTGCGTTCTATTCGCTGCAACAGGTCACCGCAATTGTCGACTCCGCCAACGGGCAGGTAAAGCCAATCCAGACTGTCGATTACCTGTTCTTCTCTTTTTTCTTCGCCACGCTTACCTCTGGCCCTATCATCACCTACAAAGACATGATGGGGCAGCTGCAGCAAACCAGTTCGTCGTCTATTTCTTCCTATAACATTGATTTGGGCGTCAGCCTGTTCATTCTTGGCTTCGCGAAGAAAACGCTGATCGCAGACCCCATCGAGAGCATGACCAGCGCGCTATTGCAGGTTAGCAATATCAACCCGGAAACCTATTATTCCATCTCAGAACTTTTATACATTTTCTGGGGCGGCATGCTGAGTTTTTATTTTGTGTTCTCGGCGTATTCAGATATGGCCATTGGCATCGCTCTGCTATTCGGCGTTCGCCTGCCCGTCAATTTCAATTCGCCTCTCAAAGCCAAAACGCCTCAGCAATATGTCATGTCCTGGCACATGAGTTTCATGGCGTTTGTCAGGCAGTATGTATTTCAGCCGGTTTATCTACTGTTAAAAAGGGCGCCGATTAAGGACCTCAATACACGCTACCTGGCGGCCTGGGCCGGCGCCGTATTTTGCTCTTTTGGCGTGGTGGGCGTTTGGCATGCGCCGGATATCGTAACCGTGGCCATCAGCCTGTGCGTCGCCATTACTATTGTGGGCGTTGAGTCCTCATCGCTTCTATTTAGAAGACGCAAGCCCGCCTCAGTTCGCACGCCAAGCCTCCTCTCCAGAGCCATTTTGCTGATCTTTATCTGCCTCTGCGCCATGAAGTTCACCCATCCTGACTTTGAGATCGTGCAGTCCTTCACCAATATGCTTACTCATAACCCAACCCTTTTCGTGTCAGACAGACTCGATTTCTTATCAGGTTATCTCCACGGCGCGTGGATCGAGTACTACAGTTTTTTTCCAACTCTCACAACGGTCAATCGCTATGAAATAACACAACCGATGCTATCGCCGGACCTCAGCATGCTGCATATACTGGTCGTCACGTTCATTACGTTTTATTTTCCAAACTCCATGCAGATATTTGGCCTGTTAGAGGAAAACGAAGAGGAAGCTATAAAAACGCGTTGGAACAATCGTATGCGCACCGCCATCGCCGCGGGCGTATTGCTGTGCGTATCCCTATCCTTCGCCAATAACGGCTCCAGCTTCAGCTATGGCGGATAACCAGTGACCCGTTATATCAAGTGTATCGTCGGTGTCCTTGTCCTCTGTTACGCCGTGGTTCTTCCAGTAAATATTTTTATGGACCCACTGGGTCTGGGCTGGGTGACCGAGGTCGCGAATGAACCCGCGGTCTACGATGAGATTAATACGCGACTTGTTTTTGAAGAAATAAAAACAGCGCTTGCGGAAACCTCCGCCACCAAAGTGCTGATAGGATCGTCCCGCGTAATGAGAGGCTTCGACACCTGCGCTCTTAACGCTGTGCTTAATATCGGCGTCAGCAGCATTACCTCAACCCAAACTGAGTACCTTGTCGATTATGCGGTAAACCTGAACAAGTTTGACGCCATTTTTGTGGAAGCCTTGCCATACACGCCACCAGAAAAGATTCTATCTGCACAGAAAGACCTTATCGCCAAGCTGATCAGCCTGAGGACATTTTTCATTTCTTCTGAGGCCTTGTTGGGCCAGTTCAAGCCGAAATCTCAGGCCAAGTTTGACTGTAGCCACCCTGGCGCCGCTGGCCCCTACTTCACGGAAGTAAGCACGTTTGACAAAAGGGTATACCGGCAATATCGTAACATTTCACGACATACAACCAACATTGCGCTGGCGGTCAAGCGCATACAAAGCAAGGCCACCGCCCAAACTAATGTGATTCTTTTTATTCCACCGGTGCATCCTGATCTTCTAAACCCAGATGAGGTCAACCAGTTGATTGCAGATATTGAACGTGAACTAGGAGAGCAAAATAGCCTGGTGTCCTATTCGGAGATATACGACCGCGAGTTTCTGAATGAACCCAAGTTATGGCAGGACGCTAATCACTTCAGCCCGGAATTGGGCGCCTACTACCTACAACATCTCGTGCAAGTCAGCGATTCAGGAGATAAACACCCTATGCGCGACCACGACAGCACTAAAATTAACTAGACTTGTTCTAACTATCATTTGGACCCGCTCACGCACGCCAAGCCAGCAAGCGCCATATGGACATCCTTGTATTTCCAAAGCAGACGTCAAGTCCGCGTGCTCGACGTATTTTATGCGCCTTTTTCATCGCGATGTCGCTAGGCGCTCTCCCCCCTGTTATCCATGCTCAGGAAACTATCTCCATCGCCACTGGCGAATATGTTCCCTGGGTGTCTCAGAAAGGTCCCCATAACGGCTTTATCGGGCATATCATTACTGAGGCCTTTAAACGCCAGGGCATTGACGTCAGGTTTGAGTATTATCTATGGGCGCGCAGTTACGAACAGGCGCGTCAGGGTCTGCACAACGCCGCTTCCTATTGGGTATGCAGCGAGGAACGACAGAAGGACTTCTATTGCAGCGACCCTCTGGCCCAGGAAGACATCGTCTTTTTTCACTTGAAAACCACACCGCTGGACGACTGGAACTCCCTGGACGACCTCCGCTTGTACAGCATTGGCGCCACAATAGGTTATACCTATACGAAAGAGTTTTGGGCTGCGGCGGACTCAGGCCTGCTGCGGGTAAGCACCGTTCCAGAAGATGAGCAGAACTTCAACATGCTGGCGTTGGGCCGCATCGACTTATGCTTGATGGGTCCGGTCGCAGGCATGACATTGCTGCGCCTGAAGTTTCCCAAAGCGATCAGAGAGTCCATCACATACAACCCCAAACCGCTCGTCACCACCCGTCTGAGCTTGCTGTTCCCCCGAATTCATAAGGATTCGATGCGCCTGATGTTGATGTTCAATGAGGGACTCAAGCAGGTCCGCGCAGAGGGACTCTATGACCGCTATATGGCGGATCTGCTGGCTGGGAAGTATGATCCGAAAAAATAGGGAACCTCTGAAAAACGTTGGCGAGGCCGCCAGTGCAAGGAAAAAGTCGGCGAAAAAGCGCAGTTTATCGTGAATAAATGAGCATTTTGAGCCGACTTTTGACGCCGCAGGTAGTTTTTCAGTGGCTCCCTAGCGGATCAGCCCTGTCTGTAGCGGATATCCCTGTAGAACTCGCGGGAATCCTCATCAATTTCGTCACCCGCCGCAAACAGCGTTTCCTGTTCTGGCTCCGTCAACGGCGCCTCTACATAAGCGCTTGATGCGGAATGAAATCGAGTCGTACAGATCATCCACTCCTGACTCTGGTTCTTCAGAAATCCCCGCCCTTGATGGGCGCCGCAAAGCCAGCGCTGGCAATCGCTGCAGGCGTTAAAATACTCGCTGTTGTTGTTCATGGCGAAAAACACCATATTTTCCAACGCCTCACCATAGGCCATCGCCAGATAGGCCGCGCGGTTTTCCGCGCAACCGCCAGTTCCCCAGTCTGTTTTATTCAATTCATCCATGTTGTAGCCGACATAGCAGCGGCCAGTGACCACAGATACCGCGTAGCACATAGTGAAACCGCTTTTAGTGGTGTTCGCCTCCCGCAGACGACGCTTATACATACGCTGGGTGATCGCTTCGATGATTTGCTTGTGGGTTTTAGCCATGGGACACACTCCTTGCAGTCAAATGGGTTGCTCCACCGGCGTCAACGAAACAGCATGAGCCGATTATCAATATAGGCGTGAATGAACAGGCGAAACCTTTATAAAAAGATCATATTTTGTACAAGCCCACTATCCATACCGTAATAACTACGATTCGCCTGGCCAACGCCGCCCGGCCCCGCGCCGATGGACTATACTTCCCCAAAACAAGAACAATCCGGAAAGATAAAAGCAGGAAGCATCATGAACACTTCATTCACGTTTGACCTTGCGCTCGAATTCTGGTTTTTAGCCCCGTTGGCGGCCATTATCTCCCTGGTGCAAACTTCTTGGTTCAGTAACCTCATACAACGCGTAACCCAGCAAGAGGAAACGCCTGCCTCAACTCCGCTACCCGTCATGCGCATCGCCGACGCCAACGAACGTAAGCCCGCAAACAGAATCAGAATATGCCCCCAATGCGGCGCACAGATGGTCAGCCGCCGAATCAAAAAAGGCCCCAGCGCCGGCCGCGAATTCTTCAGCTGCAGCGCCTCTCCGAAATGCACGGGCGTGCGGGCGGCTTGATAGAAAAGACAGTTAGGCGATTGGGGCCTTAATGAGCCCCTCACTGACCCGGCATTTTTATCACAAATTGCGTGTGATTTTGCTCGAAGTTGGCGGCGATGCGGTAGCCGTAGAGAGGCGAGCCAAGCCTGCATATTTGACAACCTGTTACATTACCTTTTTTGACTTTTAGTGTTCAGTCGTAAGTTATTTAACGGTTTTTTTGTCCTCCAAGGGTTTTCCCCTATCCTCTTTGCTTGATTGACGACAACCCCTTCCGGAAGAAAAAATCTTGCCCCTCAATCTTCTCCAATTAGGTTCATCTTTAGGGAATAAGGAAAATGGCAGACGTTTATATCGCTAAACAAGGCGACCCGATCAGGGCAATGGCAAATGATTTCCCCGCAAACAACTCTATGACCATGCAGCAGCGTATGGACTATGTTATGGAGTTCAACAAAGATTTAATTAAAACGCCCACCTTTCCTAGAAACGACTTAGTGATTCTGAATCAGGACGTTCACTGCAACCCTATTCTAAGAAACGAATACCAGTCTCTAAGAACTCAACTACAGTGCATGCCTGATGCTGCGTTTAATGGCATAGCAGAGTTAGGTGGTAATGAGTCAATAATCCTAATCCAAGCCATTATGGAGTTTTTGAAAGATCAAGACTGGTATAGCCACGCAGGAGATCTTAATACATTTGGCGGAGCCGGATTAGGCGCCACAGCCACCAGAACAGAAGGTTTCGTCAAAGCACTTAACGAAATTGAAGTGTTATTAGAACAATACGGAAAAGCGCCCAACTTACAAAAAGCCAAGCTTAAGACGCAGATCAACAATGCGTATAAGGAACTTAACCAACGTTTTGGCAATATCATGCAGCGGTACATTGGAAAAGCTTCTGCAAACCATGCCCGCCATCCTGCGTATAGTTCGAGACGCGCCATGAAATTGGCAAGCCGCGGCCGATATATGACCCTTACAGGTTCAACTCAAGGCAGACAAATAACCTCCGGCCTGAAAGCATTAAACTATGTTGGAAAAGGTTTAGTTTTTCTCGACCTTGGACTCCGAGCCAGAAACATATATCTTGCAGACAACCGATATCGACAAACGATGATGGAGGCGGCCGGTTTTGGCGCTTCATTTTATGTTGGTTACATAGGCGGCTTATATGCCCTCAGCCTCGCCCTCGGCCCACTAGGCTGGATTATAGCTATTATTGTGATTGGGGCAGCTGCTGTATCGTTGGACTATATGGCAAAATATGCAGCTGGTAACACATACGACTTTGTTGATATGCAGTTTCAGAATTACCGAAACGTACCAAGGCTACAGCACATTGCACCTGGCTTTTAATATCAATATAGAACTTTTTGTAGTTTAATAACAAGGCGGATATATTCGCCTATTCGGCGACAACCCGCGCATGACAGGAGGACACATATTGTCTGACGCCTCACATGAGCTGCTCCTCAGCCCAAACCCACTATGGCATTACTATTGGGTATTTTGGATGTTGGTGCTATTTTCCGTGCTGCTCATTCAGCTGCCACTGGCCTACGTCGCTGTGGTCAGGCCTTTCGACAAGAAGTTTGAAATGAAAAACATCATTCTTGAGAGGGGCATTTTCTATGGCAGCTTTGTTGTCCGCCTGACCAATTACGTTCACGGGATTGTATTTGAGCCTTATCGCGGCAAGCTTTCCAACCCGATCGCCAAGAGGCTCATTGATGGCAAGTTTGAATATCAGGACAGGCTGTACGAAAAGAGAATTAATATGCGATCCTCCGCCAATTCCCTTCAAATAGCTCTGAGCTATATTCTGATCGCCAGCACCATCGTGATGATCGTCGGCGTGATTCCCCTGATCATCCATAATTTCATACTCTACCCGGAGTTTGCGGCCGCGCGGGGTGGATAAAGCTCCACAACCCTCAAGACTTCCTTCGTTACTCTATGTTTAACAGGTCTCGCATGAGTAATTAACATGGCAATGATATTTTAATATCCAGACGCGTGAATGCGGCGGCAGGCTTCGGGAGACAGAGCCTGACCTGTGCAGGCCCTGTCGTTGCAGACAAATAGACGGGAACTATTTGTCTACCTGATTAATATAAATCCACGCTGGTTGTGAGACGCCAAAAGCTGCCGCACATTTTGACAGGAGTACACATATTGGCTGACGCCCCGACCGAGCTGCTTCTCAGCCCAAACCCAATATGGCACTACTATTGGGTATTTTGGGGGCTGGTTTTATTTTCAATATTATTAGTCCAGCTTCCTGTCGCCTATTTCACGCTCGTCAGGCCCTTCGATAAAAAGTTTGAGATTAAACATTACACGCTGGAAAAAGGAATTTTCTATGTCAGCTTTTTGATGCGGCTTTTCAATTACGTGGCGGGGATATTAGTGCAGCCCTATAAAGACAGGCCTTTGAAAGGTCTCGCGCAACGATTTGTCAATGGACGTCTCAGCTATCAGGAACGTGTCTACAAGAAGACCGTTAACTTTCGCGCCCATGCCTCCGGGTTTCAAATCGCGCTGTGCTATCTCATGCTGGTCAGCACAGTCATATTGTTTGTAGGAACAATCCCCTTGCTCATACATGACTTTATTCTCTACCCTGACTTCGCCGCAGCACGAAATAGCTAACCTTTTTACCGTATTGAGTCACAGAAATTGCCCACGTCGCCCCCAGAGTTCTTGTTAAGCCCCAACGTCTATTGGCATTACGGGCTGCTTATCTGGGCGCTGGTCATGTTCTCAATTTTGCTTATTCAGTTGCCTGTGGCTTATTTCTCCATCGTCAGGCCTTTCGATAAGAAGTTTGAGATTCAGGAGTTCACGCTAGAGAAAGGCATCTTCTATGTCAGTTTCCTGATTCGACTATTCAACTATGTATCAGGCATTTTGCTGCAGCCTTACAAAGGCAGGCCTCTTAAAGGGCTTGCCAAAAGGTTTGTGGATGGACGGTTCAATTACCAAAAAAGCGTTTACAGGAAGACCATTAACTTTCGCGCTCACGCTTCAAGATTTCAAATCTGTCTCTGTTATGTTTTGGTTGTCAGCACTGTCATTATGTTTGGCGGGCTGATTCCATTACTCATCCATAACTTTATTCTCTACCCGGAGTTCGCCTCGGCGCACGGAGGATAAGACTCTTGCGCCCCGGCGGCGCGTCCTACTTACCCGGCATTTTCATCACAAATTGCGTGTGGTTTTGTTCTGAGTTGGCGGCGATGCAGCCGCCGTGGGCTTCTACGATGGATTTGACGATGGCCAGTCCCAGACCGGCGCCTTCGTCGGTGCGGCAGCGGGAGTCGTCGACGCGGTAGAAGCGGTCGAACACACGGGACAAGTGTTCCGGCGGTATGCCGGGGCCGGGGTTGGCGACGCTGACCACGGCGAAGCCGGGAGTGTCGCACAGGGATACGGACACGGTCCCGCCTTCGGGAGTGTGGCGGATGGCGTTGGATAGCAGATTGCTGACGGCGCGACGCAGCATCATGCGGTCTCCCCGCACTTTGCGGCAACGTCCCTTGAGAGTCAGCGATACGCCCTGGGCTTCCGCCCAGGCTTCGAAGTAGTCAAACAGGTCCTGCACTTCCTGGCGTAGGCTTACTTTTTCCGGCGACAAACGACCTAAACCGCTCTCCGTGCGCGCCAGCAACAGCATGTCGTCGATCATTTTGGAGATGCGCTCGAACTCCTCCAGACCGGAATAAAGCACCTCACGATATTCCTCCACGCCCCGCCCTTTGCTCAGAGCCACCTGAGTTTGCGTCATCAGGTTGGTGACGGGGGTGCGCAATTCATGAGCGATATCCGCCGCGAAATTGGACAGGCGCTGATAGGACGTTTCCACGCGTTGCATCATGTCATTGAAAGAGGCGGCCAGTTCCACCAGTTCGATCGGCGCGGCATCCAGTTCCAATCGGACGTGCAGCCGGTCCGAGGAGACCCCGCGAATACGGTTGCTGACTCGCCGCAGCGGCGCCAGCCCCCTGCCTACCCCCACCCACACGCCACATATTCCCACCAGCGCCGCCAATAAAGTGGACGCCCATAAGGTATGGCGATAGCTTTTCATGAATTTCCGGTGAGCGCTGATTTCAAGCGCCAACGTCACCAGATAGTAAGAGGACGGCGCGGCTTCCGGCGCGCTCAACTTCAAGCGGACGCCACGGTACAGATTCTGCCCGTCCCGCCACATGCGCAAGTTGTCCGCAGTAATCACCGTGAACACTTCCAGATCCCCCGGCGACCCTCTGCCCCGAAATTCAGGGGACGCGTATAAAACTTCACTGGAGGACTTGCTGAGTTTGCAGATTACGCCAAGACGGTCAGGCAGGGCGCGATCCAGCTTGCGCTGCAACATGTCGATATCTTCGGCGGGCCAATGCTGAAACAGGATATCCTCCACCACGGCCGCCGCTTCCTTCAGCACGGCGCTGTCCTGCTCCATGAAATGCTGGTCGATGGTGCGTTCGATCAGCCAACCGAACACCAGAAACACCGCCAGGATGGCTATCCCCACCAGCGCAGTGATGCGCACCGCGAGAGGCAATGGCCGTTTAGTGGAGCTCATTGCGCACATCCAGCCGATAGCCCATGCCCCGCACGGTCTGGATCAATTTAATTTCATGGCCGTCGTCCACTTTCATACGCAGGCGCCGCACCGCCACGTCAATGACATTGGTGTCGCTGTCGAAATTCATATCCCACACCTGAGAGGCGATCAGTGAACGTGGCAGCACTTCCCCCTGACGCCGCACGAACAGCTCCAGCAAGGTGAATTCTTTCGTGGTCAGCTGAATATCCGCATCCCCGCGACGGGCGCTGCGGCGGGAAATATCCAAGGTCAGATCGCCCACGCTCAGTTGATTGCCGCTTAAAGGCGCGAGCCCTCGCCGCAGAATATTGCGCACGCGCGCAAGCAGTTCAGAGAAGGCGAACGGCTTCACCAGATAATCATCGGCGCCGGATTCAAGTCCCTGCACCCGGTCCGACACGCTGTCGCGGGCGGTCAGAAACAGCACCGGGGTGGCGTTGCCCCCTTCCCGCAAGGAGGCGAGCAGACGCCAGCCATCCAGATCCGGCAACATGATATCCATCACGATCAAATCAAACTGTTCAGTCATGGCCAAATGCCGGCCATCCAGGCCATTGGCGGCGGTATCGACGACAAAGCCCGCTTCCGTCAGGCCTTTCCGCAGGTATTCCCTGGTTTTCGCTTCGTCTTCCACGACCAGCAGTTTCATGTTGCGCCTCCGGGCTGCATAGGGTTGTCGCATAGGGACATGTGAGAGGAATCAAGCCGCGCGTGCGGGCGCGGCGGCGCAAAGATAACCCGTGGCGCCGTGCGTAAAGATGACGGCCGCATTACGACCCTGTAACCCATGCGTCATGCCTCCGTCAGCGCCGACGCGACATAGTGTCGCCATCCTTTTCGAATTACCGGCGCAGCCGGCCTGTTGCGAGGGAGTTGCTGGCAGCGGAAACCAAAAGGATTCGGATTAAGCCGGGCCAAGCCCGTAGCGAAAAATACTGTCCGTAAAGGTTTAACGAAATACACACCCTGTAACTGGAGAATTGAAACGATGAAAGCCAAAGCAATGATTTTAGCGACCCTGATGGCGTCCAGCTTCACCCTGACTGCGAATGCAGCCGAGAATGAAGGCGGCGGTTACCTGTGGGAAAAGAAAGCAGAGCAGAAAGAGCAAGCCGCCGCCAAATCAGGCTACTCCACCGCCAGCCAAATGGGCCACACGGCGGTGCAGCACAAGCGCTGGTTATTTGACGACGCCCCCAGCCAAGACACGCAGTCTTAATACTCTTTTTAACATCCTTAGCATCAAGAGCGATTAGACATCACACAACGGTTCCACCTGAGATGTCCACTCAGTCGGGGGCTTCCCGCCCCCTTTTTTCAAGCCGTAGATAGCTTTCTTTTTAAAACTAGCCGCCGGACGGCGCAGTGGTCGTCGCCAGTTTTTTGGTCAAATCCTGCAACGCCTCCGCCGCGATAATAAGCGGCGCATGCAGCCCCGACATCATTAGCCTGAATTCCTCCAACGTGAAGTCGTCCCCTTCTTCCAGCTGCTCCTTGATCAGTTGCAACATAGGCAGCAGTGAGATTTGCAGACTGGTCAGATGGAGCCCTCCTCGCCCTTCGCGAATCGCTCTCTTGTGTTCCCGAATAATCTCGGTCCAGGGGGTATTGCAGGCGAGGTCCTTGATGGCTTGCAACGCGTCTTCCTCTGACGCTGGAGTCGTCTCTGGCGGCTCCCAGGACGAGTGGGTCAGAGTGGAAGAATTATAACTTTTAGTAAAAATATTCAATTTTTCCAATGCATTAGAAGATATATTTAAGGTCAGCTCTAATATTCGTGGCGACAGCACAGAGCCACCAGGGCGCGTCACAATACGGCCGCCAACGTCCTCTTCCAGCTTCCAGGCCAGCCAAGGGCCCTGGGCGACCTGTCTGGCCGCCACTTCACGCAGAACGGGATTACCGGCCAGCATGGCAGGGCAATCCAGCAACGCTCTCCAGCTGGCGCTGAGCATAGGCGGAAAGCTCACTCCTTGCAGTGAAGCGGATGGCGATTCCCCTTTGAGCGCAGCCAGTGTCAGCCTCAACGCCTGAATGTCCGGATTATCAACGCCAATCATCCCGGCGGTGTTGTGTATCACCGTCTCCAGCAAGTCCTGATTGGGACTCGGGCTCAAAAGCAACAAGTGGGCGGCGAACAGACCAAAGAGCGGATTAAAGAACTTGTCCTGCAACAGCGCATTCATTTCCTCCCGGGTGATGGCCTGCCGTCCCTGCAGCAATGCATAGCGCGCAATCTCAGTGAGCCTTAAATACCGTCGCAGCTCGTAATGAGGCAAGCCCATTCCCGAAGGCGTCATCAACATGGCCCGTTCGCTGAAGTCCTGATAGCCAAAAGCGCCCTGGTCAGGAAGGTGAAAATAGGCCTGACTGCGCCAGCCCGTTACAACATAAAAAGGAGTCAAAACCGTCTCGTCTTTCTCATCCTGATAGCCCAGCAGGTAGTAGCCGGCTTTCAGCTTCAGGTTAACGGCGGTCAGTCCCAGTTCCGGCAGATAGATTTCTTTGCGGCGAAAGTCAGCGAGCTGATTGCCCATGGCGTCCCGTAGCTGCAGTCGATCCATGGCGGCGCGCAAACGGTCCGCACTCCGCCCTTCGTCGCCATCGTGAATCGCGTCCTGACGCAGGCTCAGCAATAGCCCGCCGTCCCACCCCAGTCCTACTTCCTCCGGTTCACTCTCAACCAGATCAAACAGCGCCAACTGTTGACGCTTGATCCAATCTTCGCCCTCCTGCACCGGCGCGGGGTTGGCGAAGTCGATGGTGTCCAGAGGCACGGTCAGCGTCTCCGCCTCCGGCTCTACCAGGAACAGCGATTCCGTGCGTCCTCCGCCAGCCTGCGCGCGCGCCTTGTACAGTCCCGGCGCCAGGTCCACTGTCAATGCGCCAAACCCGTTGGCGACCACCTGAAACGCGCTGTTCACCACTTCGATCTCGCCCTGGCGGTCGGCGATATTGACGGTAACGGATGCTTTAGAGTTCGACATCGTCACCTCCGGTTTCAAATTTCTGTTGAATCCCCGCCCCGCCGGTCGCCATCAACAAAGAAACCGGCAGCGGCAGCTCAAACTCGCCATCGACGACAGGAATGACTAATTCCTCGCTGTCGTCGCCTCCTGACTGCGCCTCTCGCTTAACTTTTACCTGATCTCCCATCAGAGTAAGTTCGGCAATCACTTCAAACTGGCCGTTAACGATTCTGACTCTCTCTCCTTGAGTCCAGTTCTTTACCTTGAAGCGTTGCGACTTCAATTTACCGGCCTTACGCTGAAAGTAGATTTCGCCATTGGACGGAATCACCACCTCCGGCGGGTCCGCCGGACTCCCTTCGCAAAGTATGCGCCACTGACTTTCCAGATAATTCTTCACCGCCTGGGAAGGCACCTCTGTTTTTCCCCACTCCGCATGCTCCAACGCATCCAGAAAGGCGTGAGTCAGCAGTCCGTGCACTTCGCCATTGCGGGCGGCGATGGCCCGCTCCTGGGCCTTGCCTCCTCGCGGAGCCCCGTACAGTTCAAACAGCCTTGGCGCGACGCTGGCGCCAATATTGGTGGGTTGCGGCAGGGGGGGCGGCATAGGACGTTGCGTCAACTTGGCGTCACGGCAGCAGTCCATGATGAGCACAATTTCAGAAAACAGCCCCTGATCCTTGGTCCATTGCGCAAAATAGGTGCCGTAAATATTCCAGCTTTCTATCGGACTGCTATTGCCTACGAATAACGCAGCGTGGGCTTCGCGGCGGTATTTCTCACAAAATCCGTGCCCGGAGAAATACAGATAAAGCCGGCTGTCGCGATACACATAGCCGCTGCGATCCGGCTTGCTGACCAGTTTGAGGAACTTCTTGAAAAAATCCTGGAACAGGGGCGGCATGGCGCTATCGTCACCCTCATTCCTCGTTGTCAGATCAGCCAGCGTCATGCCGGTTTCATCGGATACGATTTCTATGACCTGAGTCGCTGGCACATCGCCGCCGGAAGGCGACGTCAGCCAGCTACGCATCAGTTCAACGTCACGAACCGGGCCCTGCAGGTCAGGCAGGCGGTCAGGGTCCGCGTATCGGCTGATGCCCACCAGAATAGCGTAGTCATTGCTGGCCATGACGCTTAATACCCATGTTGAAGGATGTACGCCACACTCGCCATGGTGCTATCGTCGGCGTCATCGAAGTCCCCATGTTTACGACCGTCGCTATTGCGGCCATCCCCGGCGGCGCTGGGCGACCACACCAGGCTGTTGGGATATTTGCCGTAAAACTCGCGACAGGCCTGGATATTGGGGAAAGCGTCGGCGTTGTAGACGTCGCTCTCACTCAGATAGCGCTGCATGCCGACCAGGGGCTCGTCCGGTTCGTTCTCCAGCATGCCTGAGACGAAATACAGCAACGAGCTGCGATACAGAATGGGAACCAGAATATCTCCCGCCTCACGCTCATCAGACATGGCGAACTGGCGGAAGTGACTGATCCTGCCGCCGAGCTCAGCGACCGTGGCGGCCATCAGCGCATGGGTGGCGGCCGGCGCTTCGAACAGGACGTCAAACTGCTGATTGGGCAGCAGGCGGGCGGCGCTTCTCAGCAGATGACAGATATAGATCGCGCCGGTGCTGTGCCCCACCAGAGTGATTCTGGGCGGCGTCTGCACGCCTTCCAGTTCCTCCTTCAGCGCTGACAGGAAAACATGGCCGCCAAATTCATTCCCTTCAGTAAAGGCGTCGGCGGTGTCCTTCTTCATTCTGTCCCACCATAGCGAGCGCCCGATTTTGTCGATATACAGTTCACGCAACGCCTCCTCCACCAAGGTGACGTATGCGCCGTGCGCCCGCCCGGCGCGAAAACGCCGAATAACGCGCACCACAATGGCGGCGACCACTTTGGCGACTTTCACCCAGGCGATCGCGCCGAACCCTTTGGTGGTTTCAGCAGGCTGAGGCTCGAACAGCCGATCCGCCGCTTCCTTGCTGATCTGCGAATTGGAGGCAACCCTTGCGCCTTCTGATTTGGAGGCCGATTGCAGCCCATTGCGCGGGTGAAGGCCGTTATAGACTTCCGTCACCGCCTCCTGAAAATTCGGATCTCCCTCTATGCTATCGGTAATATCAACGAGCAGTTCATCCACATCCAGCGCAGCGCTGCGGGTATTGGCGGCGATCACGGCGTTGGACAGATGAGCGGACTTATGCAGCGCCTCAGGGGGCGCATCTCTGCGCCCGGCGAACCAGTCGTCGAACTCCTGCCGCAACTTGATTTCATTAACCCCCACTCCCCCCGCGCCTTTTATACCGGCGCCTGCGGGAAGCTTTTTCAGCACCCATTCGGAGGCTTTTTTCACGAATTCCCTGAAGATTTTTTCGTTGGCGATTTCCCTCAGGTTATTCATGGGGGCCTCGAAAAAGCCGGACTCCCACACAAAGAATATGGGATAAGCGCCGGCTTTATCGGCATACAAGGGATACAGTCGCTGCTCGGCTGTTTCCCGGGCGCTGCTTTCGCTGACCAGTCCACCGTGGAAGTGAATGACGATTCCCGCCGGTGGGTTCTTTTGCAGCGCCTGACGCACAATATGGCGCACGTCCGCCGCAGAGGTAGAGGATGCGGGCTGTAATCGCCCGTCCGCCAAGTGAATGATGTGATCTTTGGAAATGAACATGCGCACCTCCTTCAAGCTGACCCTGCCATGACATGTTCTCAGAAGCCGCCTTCCGTATCGGCGAAGGTTCATCCCGCATCGGCTGCTGAAATTCCCTTCGCGTCCATCGCCTACAGCCGTCAATACAACCAGCGCCCAGAAAAGGCGTTAGTTTGAGTATAGATGAAGAAGTCGTTCTGTGAGGGGTGATTCCCTCATACCGGGAAACAGTGCGCGCAAGACAGGGCCTGAAACACTCAGACCCTGTTGCTATCAGACAAAGACGGGCGTTACTTCACTTGCGCGCTATAGTTCACCGGAATCCATTCAAACGCGCCGCCGTCCCGTTGCACATGACCGACGCCAGGGAAAGGAATGTGCGCGGCGCCCACCAGATAACCGTCTTCCACCGCATCGTTGAAGGCGGCGAGTCGTTGACGGGCGGCTTCTGGCGAGTCGACGTCGAAATCGATAGTGATTTCCGGTCTGGCGAACTGGATGTCCCTAATATGCAGCAGATCCCCCAGGAAACGAATACGCTGTCCCTGGCTTTCCACTTCGTACACCGTGTGCCCTGGCGTGTGCCCATGAGTGGCGACCGTTTTCACGCCAGGGAACAACTCGCCATCGCTGTTGAAGGTTTTCACTTTGTTGGCGTTCAGATAGGGCCTGACGGATTGTTCCGCCCAGTCGAAGCCGCGTTTCAACGTATCATTTACCTTGGTTTTGTTGGCCGGATTCAGCCAGAAGTCGACATCATGCTGATCCACATAGACCGTCGCATTGGGGAACGCCATCTTGCCATTGCGTATCAGCCCGGAAGAGTGATCGCCGTGAATGTGGGTCAGCAGTACGGCGTCAATTTGCTCCGGCTGGTATCCCGCCGCTTTCAGGTTGTCCAGCAGGTGGCCGCCCTTGTCGCCGAAGATATCCCCCGCGCCGGTGTCCACGATGGCTACATGGTCGCCGGTGTCGATCACGAAAGTGTTAATGGAGGTTTCCACCTGTGGCCCCAGATAATGGCGCGCCAGCAGCCGCGTCACTTCTTCCGGCGTGGTGTTGTTCATCAGTTTGGTGAAGTCGACCATTACAGAACCGTCGGAAACCGCGGTAATTTTGAAGTCGCCCAGCTTCATGCCGTAATAACCAGGATTGCTTTGCGCCGCTACAGCGACGTGGGTGGATTTTGCGTTCGCGGCGGATTCAGCGTAAGCGGATGGCGCCATCATAGATACTCCGGCGGTCAGTATCGCTGCGCCCAGAAACAAACTACGCGCCAGGGGTGTTTTCTGAGTGCTATGGGAAGTATGGAAAGCGGTGCGAAAAAAAGAGGTAGACATAGTAATTCCTTAAAAGATTTTTACTGCGGCTCAGCGTCATCGCCATTGCCTTTGACCGGGAGCAATGATTCAATATCCGCCACCATCACTCAAATCGATTATCACGATAATGAATATCACCGAAAGAGATTTTAGGGGCGTCGACCTTAATTTACTGGTCACCCTGCTGGTTCTATTGCGCGAGCGCAGCGTCACCCGCGCAGCGGAAAAACTGCACCTGGGACAACCTGCGGTAAGCGGGGCGCTGTCTCGGTTGCGGGAGCTGTTCGATGATCCGATCCTGGTGCGCACTGCGCAGGGTATGTCTCCTACGGTGAAAGCCTTACAGCTGGAAGCGGAGTTGCTGCCGGCGTTGGGGAAAATCCATTCCGCCCTGTTCGAGCCGTCGACGTTCGATCCCGCCACCAGCGAAGGCGTCTTCACCGTAGGCATGTCGGACTGGGTGGAGGTCTGGCTGGGGCCCCGCCTGATCGCCAAGCTGCATCAGCTGGCGCCGTCGATCCGACTCGCCATTAAATCCGTCGATCCTTTTCAGGGGCCCGCCATGCTGGAGCAGAATGGCATGGACTTGGGCGTTTCCTGCTTCATGGACGGCGGGCCTGCCTGGATGCTGCGCAAACGCCTGTGCTCCATGGGCTTTCTCAGTGTTTACGATCCCGCCCAGGTCGCCATCACAGAGCCCCTCACGCTGGAGCAATATGTCAGTCATCCGCATCTGATGGTGACTTACAAAGGCGCGTTTGAAAGCAATGTGGATGTCGCTCTGGCGGAAATGGGCCTGCGACGCACCGTGCAGTTCGCACTACCTCGCTTCTCCACCCTGCCCCCGATCCTCAAGCGGATTCCCGCTCTGGCCACCGTTCCCAGCGTCGTCGCCAGTTGCATGTGCGCTGCGTCGGGACTTCGCGCCACGGCGCCGCCACTGGCGTTGGCGGACACCAGCGTGGATCTGGTGTGGCGCGCCACCCGCGATAAAGACCCGGCTCTGCGCTGGCTGATGACGCTGATAGAGGCGTGTCTGCAGGAAGCCATGGCGCTCTGAGAAACGCTCTAACTATGAGCCTAAGCGTTTGTTTTTAATGATAACTTTGCCTGTTGCCAGCGAGCCGGAAACAGGCGTAGTATGAATTCGTCCCCCTTTTCATTCGTCCTGTCTCGCAACGATATCGTCGCCTGACAGATTCGACGCCACTTCGTCGTCAGGCGTCGGCGCGCGTTATGTTACAGGCGGGACGGCATACGGAGCCCGTATATCGCTGCCATAAACATGGATTGCAACGGAAGGAACTCGATATGTGGCGAAATCATCCTTTTGCTCTCGGCATTACCGCGATCGCCATCGCGGCGATTTTGTTCGGCGTCGCCGGCGCCCTCGCCAAAGTGCTGTTCCATGCGGATATCTCGCCCCTGGATCTAACGGCGGTGCGTTCGCTGGTCGCCTGCGCAGTATTCTCGCTGGCCATGCTGCTGACGCAGCCCGCCACCTTTCGGGTCAGCAAGTCGGCGATTCCCCTGTTGATCGCCACCGGTCTGGCTTTCACCGCTGTGAACATTACTTTTTACTACGCCATCAGCATGATCAGCGTGGCGGCGGCCATCACCCTGGAATACACCGCGCCATTTTTCGTGCTGTTGATCAGCGTCGCCTTCGCCTCACGCCGCGTTGACCTCCGTGACGCAGGCATCGTCGCCTTGAGCGTAGCGGGCTGCTTCCTGCTCACCGGCGGCGAGGCGGAACTGTTTTCCCTCAACGCGGGAGTACTGGTGGGGTTGGCCTGCGGCCTGGCGTTCGCCATCTTCAATATGCTCGGCAACGCCTGCAAGCAACGCGGCGTCGGCGCCAGTACAGTGACGCTCTATGCGTTTCTGGTCAGCTCCCTGCTCTGGCTGGCTGCGCTGCCGGCGCTCACCGTTCATACCATTGATTACTCCGGGGAAGTCGTTCTCTACATCGCGTTTATCGCGATTATCGCCACCATTATTCCCTACTGGCTGCTGATGTACGGATTGCGTCACGTAGACGCCCTACCCGCCACTATTATCGGCATGTTCGATCCTCTTGTGGCGGGACTGGTCGCTTACGCGCTGGTGGGCGAACGCCTGACCCTGGTCAACATGATCGGTATCGGCGTGATCATCGTCGCCGTCTGCCTCATCACAATAAAAGAAAAAAACGCCCAGTCCTCGTCTCAGAAAAACAAGGCGAAAAAGGCGTTGGACGAGACCACTGGGACACTGCAAGAACCTACTCAGAACGCCTACTAAATCCACAACCGCCAAGCCCGCGTTGGCCTCATGGCGGTGAAGACGAAAAGGATACGCTTCATGGAATAGCTGTCACGCAAAATGGATCAAAAAAGGAATTTAGTCATGGATAAGAATCACGCAACGCTGTTGAACGTACATCTGATCGACGCCGCCGAAGAGCGGACCGACAATCTTCCGAGACTGCGTCTCTCCCCTGATGTGGACCGCAAATCCCTCCCCCATATCCAGGCTGCGCAGAGCCGGCTGGAGAACCTGTGGGCGGCGGGCACGGATTACTGCCAGGAGACAATTCGCCGGGCTCAGGCGGAAAATCGTCTGTTGCACCTGGACATCGATATGACCGGCGAATGCAAACTGAAGTGCTTCTATTGCGACCGCACGCCAGACCGCTACAGCGATGTGCCGGACCGGATAGAGCTGAGCACGCAGGAGCGTAAAGACATCATTCTGCAGGCGCGCCGCCTCGGAGCCACAACGGTGGAGTTTCCCGGCGCCGGCGAACCGATGATTGATCCCGGCTTCTGGGAGATCGTCGAATACATTCATAGTCTGGGCATGACCACTGTCCTGTTCACCAGCGGCTATCATCTGGACGCCGCCGGAGCGGATCGCCTGTATGAGCTGGGCGCGTCCGTTTTCCTCAAATACAACAATATCGACACCGCCGTGCAGGACCGCATGGTGGGCGTGCGCGGCTATGGAGACAAAGCGCGCAGCGCCATGGGCCTGCTGCTGGATCGGGGCTTCAACCAGTCGATTCCCACCCGACTCGCTATCGATGTCGTGGTGACGCCCAAGTTTCACGATCTGGACGATGTCGCGGATCTATTCCGCTGGTGTCGAGACAACAACGTACACAGCTACATCATGACGTTGATCCCGGAAGGCATGGCGGATCATAAGTCCCTGCTACTGGAGAAAGAGCGCGCCAATGGCCTGATAGAGATGATGCGCAAAATCGACGAGGAGGAATACGGGCTGATCTATTCCCCCAGCCGTCCCATGGGCGGCGGCTATCGCTGTCGGCAGGTTAACTGCGGCCTGTTCGTGAATCTGTTTGGCGAAGTGTACGACTGCAACGGCCTGTCCCGCCTGATTGGCCATTTGCGCCAGGATACGCTGGAGAACGTATGGAACTCCGCCTATGCGGCGAAAATCCGTACGCCGGATCAGAACGGTTTCTGTCTGGTGCGGGAGCGCCAATGGCAAGGCCGCGACCTGTCCGCCATGAACCGCAAGGTCGAAGAATATGAACGCTGGCGCGCCAAGCATGGCGACGACGCGGTGGTGGAAAGGGCCAAACAGGCCGTCGGCATTGACCATGTGGAGTTGACCCGCAAAGGCGCCATGGTGAAAACGCAAACAACGCAACCGGTGTGATGAGGAAGCCGCCATGTATGAGAGAGTTGTCAATGATCAGTCCCTGAAATGGGTGTCCGAAGCCTGGGTCAAGGATGTGGAAGACGCCGCCGGCGCAGACTTCGGTTCAGACTTGATCACCTTTGTGGAGATTCCCTTCGATTTCGCCGTGAGTCATCGACCCGGAACCCGGTTTGGGCCCGCCGCCATTCTGGAGGCGCTGAACGGTTTCAGTCTTTATTGCACGGACAAACGCGCAGACCTTTCTTCTCTGCGTTTTCGCCGCGGCGCGCCGGTGCCTGTCAGCAATGACATTCATCAGACCTATTCCCGCATCGAAGAAGCTGTCACGGCGCTGCCGCCTGCAACGATGCCGGTTTTTCTGGGAGGCGATCATTCGGTCACTGATCCGATACTGCGCGGACTCCTTAAACGTTCCGGCGGCCAGCGTTTCGGTCTGATCGTGTTTGACGCCCATTTCGACTCCCGTCCGCCGGTGAAAGGTCAGGAGCATTCGGGGCATTGGATGTATACGGTGCAAGACGTGTACAGCCACGCCAATAGCGTACAGCTGGGCGTCAATGCGCCGATCTATTCGCGAGAGTACATGGAACGGGCGGAACAGGCTGGCGTCATGGTGCGCACCCCATACGAGATCCGCCGCGACGGCTGGCACCACACTTTGGAGGAAGCCATCGCTCACGCTTCTCGCGATACCGACGGCGTTTACGTATCGGTGGATATCGACTGTCTCGACCGCGCCTTCGCCCAGGGCACCAGCGTCCCTAACGGCTGTGGCCTGATGGCGTACGAAGTGGCCGACGCGGTCTATGAAATCGCCCGCAAAACCAAAACCATCGGCCTGGATATTGTAGAAGTCAGCCCGCCCCTGGACGACGCCTCCAACACCGCAGAAGTCGCCGCCCACTTCGTCATGAACTACCTCGCCGGCTTGACCGAGAGACGACGCCACTGACCGATTAAACCCTTCGTCCCCGACCGGGCCCTTCCGCACTCGCCTGTCGGGGGCGTTTTTTTGCGCGCCGCCGTATAGATGACGGTTAATTCCACATGTATTGTTGATTCACACTCCTATCTACCATATATTGGCCTGAGCGTTTTTTGAGCAGATAGCTTTTCGGAGTGAATATGGATCAATCCCTTACCGATCAGATACGCGAGAGCCGCCTTCTTCTAAAAAATCCCTACGCATACCTTGATGATGAAGGGAGATTCAGCGCAATTTCCTCCGTTAAGAAGCCTAATCTTTCTATGTCATCCGACATAATTTTAAATGGAAAACGAAAAGGCCAAAGATTTTCCAGAGCTGATATAGAGAAGTTTGCCCGTAATCTGCAAGCCAAGATGTGGCGCAACAGGTCTCAACTCTTCCCAGACCAAGCGCTTACTTCCCCCATCGATATTTTAGATCCAATAGTGGCATTCAAATATCTTGGTTATTCGGTGAACATGCAAGATTCACTCGGCCAATATAAGCCAGATGGCGCAGAGTTATACGAAGTTGCCGGCTCAATCGATACCATTAGATTAGAGGTCGCTATCTCTCGGAAGCCTCTTCCAAATATTAGAAACTTCACTGCCGCGCATGAGCTGGGGCACGCAATCCTTCACGAGGGTGTCGGATTTCATCGCGACCGAGCATTAGATGGTAGCGGCGGCGGAGCGTCCAGAGTCCCAATGGAATATGAAGCAGATACCTTTGCAACATTCTTTTTAATGCCAGAGAAGCAAATTCGAAAAGCATTTGAGGATAGATTCTTAACCCAAGAATTCAAGTTGAATGACACAAGCGCATTCGCGCTTTCTCAAAGTCTTGAGGAGATATCCCAGAAGCTGCAAACCCGTAGAGACTTGAGCCAATACTTAGCCAAAGTTATGCGTTATAACAGAGTTCAGTTTATTTCATTAGCTGACCAGTTCAACGTATCAGTGACGGCGATGGCTATAAGGCTAGAGGAGTTAGGATTGGTTGACACAGAGTTTTGAACACCCTCAGTACCTGTAAACAGATTTTAAAAGCCTGCTATTTTTCTACATTCTCAATAGCTCTTAATTGACTAGGAATTACCCCCTTGTCGGTCTTTCCCACGTTCCGTCAATTTGCCACTGCTATACTTCAAGCCAATACCTTTTTCATCAACAAGTATTGGTAGCAGCAAATTGGAAGCCCAATGCCAAATAGACGGTTGTCATCCCCACAGAGTCTTTCTTGGATCGCCTTACTACTGATGCTTGGCGTCAGCCTTCCTCTAAAGGCCGACTCCATCATTCGCATCTGCACCCCAATCTGGCAAGGCTACACCAACCCGGATGGCACAGGGCTATATCATGAATTATGGGAGCTTATTTACGAGGACAACGGCGTCTCAGTAGAAGTGAGCTACATGCCTCCCAAACGATGCCAGGCCAACGTGCAAACCGCCAAGTTGAACTTCGACGCCTTTCCTGGCGCCTACAAAGGCATGCGGGATATTTACCTGCCCCGCTGGCACATCTATGTGGGCAGCCTCTCCGTCGCTCACCTCAAGGGCAAAATAGACCACTGGATCAGCCAGGAACAACTAAAAGGACAACGCGTCTCCTGGGAGCCCAACTCCGGTTTCGACAATAACGGCATCCTCACTGTTCCCGTCCAGGTCCACGAATTCGTCGACATAGACGCCGCCCTGAAAATGCTCGACCTCAGACGCATCGACTTCATCCTCGACTACGAAGAACGCCTCGTCGACGCCGTCATCGACACCCGCCTGGCGCAACGCGTCGTCATCCAGAAAGACGTCATCCCAGGCGCCAAATTCTACCTCGGATTCAGATACGACGACGAAGGACGGAGGTTTGCGGAGATATGGGATAGAGAGATGGACCGTTTGATGAAGAGTGGGAAATTAAAGGAGCTGTTTAGTAGGTTTAATGATCCAACTTTTGATTGATTTCCCCTTTATCCTGCTCACAGCGTCCCTCCCTTCCCCGCTCTCGGTTATCACAAAGTTTTACACTTATCCTGTGAAATTCAGTGGGCGTAGAGCAATTCACAGACTTTACTTTATCTCAGTGTAGGTATCTCGCGTGCGAGGGACTGTATGAAAAATGCTGAGTACAATTTGGGAAACTTATGGCCAGAGTTTGGCCGTGTTCTCCAATGGGATATAACTTCACCAGAAGGCTTAAGCGCACTGGTTGTCTTAGCGTTAATTATCATTGCCCTATCTCTCGGAGCTTGGTCTCTAATAAATTACGATAGAGCTATTCGGCGCCTCCGGTTTTATAAGAGATTACTTTCGGGCATAGCGCCCGAAGAGCTGCTTGAGAAGCAGCGCGATATTCTCAATCATGCTTTGAAAAGTACTAAGTACGGAAAGCTTTGGCGCGAGTTTGACGAGTCTCTTGTCCACATACCTCAGAAGAGGCGTCTATGTAATACATTAGACGCCGCTCACTTTTTCAATACTCATACGCTGGCAAGTGGTTTAACGGAAAACCGGCTAATTGCAGCGGTACCAGGTTTTCTAACGGCCATTGGTGTAATTGGAACCTTTGCCGGTCTTCAAATGGGGTTGGCTGAGCTTAATGTTACGTCAGAAGACTTCAACGAGCTAAAAGTAGGGATAGCCGGACTTATTGGAGGGGCGTCTATTGCCTTTATGACATCTGTCTGGGGCGTATTGACCAGCGTGATTTTTAACATTTACGAAAAACTCCTTGAGCGGAACATTCGAGGAAGAATAAGTCAATTTCAAAATGAGGTTGATTACTTATACCCTCGCATTACAGCAGAACAGAGTCTTTCTAATATCGAAGACTCTTCTCGCCAAAGCCTAGAAAAGCTTGCTGAGCTAGACGAAAAAATTGGCCATAAAATGCAAGAAGCGATGCGGGAAGCATCAGGGGCTATCAGTGCAAGCGTTGCACAAAGCTTAAACAGCATTCTTGCCCCAGCAATTTCTAAATTGGTTGATAGCGCTCACTCTGGGTCGGAGAAGGCGCTTGAGTCCCTGCTAGAGCGGTTTCTTACTGGTATTGGTTCCGCTGGAGAAAGCCAAAGAGCGATGATGGAGCAGGCTGCGCAAGAAATATCCAACGCTTCTGGCGGCATGACTCAAGGTCTGAGCCAGTTCACTAATAATCTTGAGCAGCAAGTCAAAAGCCTTATCACTCAAAGCGCAACAGTAACAGCTGATATAGAAGCGCAGTTGACACACCAACTATCCCAACAGAGAGAACTTGATGCTTCTCGCCAACAGCAACTGCAACAAGAGTTCGGTGGCTTTCTTATTTCAATGGAAGAACAGATGCGAAATCTCTCACATCAAAGTGCGCAAATGCTCGAAGGCGTTCAAACAACCTTAGGCCAACAAGTTGAAGGGCAACAGAAGAGAGAAATCGCCAGACAGAGAGTCTTACATGACCAGCTCAGCAGCTTTAATAGCAGCCAAGCTGCTTTAACTGAATCTGTAGAGAAACTATTGGCGCACCAAGAGCAACAACACTCGTCTTTGCAAAGCGCATTATCGACCTTACTTGAGGACTTCAAAGATCTCTCAAAAAGTCATAGAGAATCCACACAGGGGATGCTCCAAGCCGGGGCCGATATGAAAGCCTCGTCAAATCAACTAGGGCTACTTTCCGTAAATATCAAAAGCGCTACTGACGCTATGACCGACAAAATACAAAATGCAGTATCACTTACCTCATCCATTTCTGAGCAGTCGCAAGCTCTCCTTCAAGCTTATAAAGAACTGTCCGACAAGCTTCAGCTTACAAATATGCAGATGGAAGACACTGCAACCAACTTGGATAAGGCCGCGCAAACAGCGAGCCAGGGCATGTCCATTGTTGGATCACACTTTGATCGCTTGGCGACCTCACTAAAAGCGCATATTGAAGATCTAGAAAAGCAGATTGCTGAATTGCTAGCTGATTATTCCGACCGTGTACAAGCTCAAACCACAGAGCGCTTAAGCGTCTGGAATGAGCAAACTAACAGCTATCTGGGAGTCATGACAGATGCTGTTCGCACTCTCAGTGAGGTAGTAGATGAGGTAGATAGTAAAGTCAGTATTCGCACAGGTAGTCACGGATGAGAACAATTAGCAAGCGCTATCCCAGCACACAAGTAGATGAAGAGAACCCTTACTGGATTTCCTTCTCTGACATCATGGCTGGCTTATTAGTGATCTTTGTACTGGCGGCGGTTGCTTTGATTCTCGAGCTAACACAAAAGAGCGAACAATGGGACGATGCGATAAAAGAAATCGCTATGGCTGAGCAAGTCAGAAAAGATATTCTCAAAGAGATTGAGCAAGAACTAAACGAAAAGAATATCCCCGTCAAAATCAGCGACAACGATACTGTCCTAAGAATCCCTGAGGATGTTCTGACATTTCGCCAAGGCCGCTTCGATATCCCCAAGGACCAACTACATCAAGATATTGCGTTGGAAATTGGCAAAGTCCTGTTCCATACAATCAACAAAAAAAGTCGTTGGCTGTATTTAGATACTATTTTTGTTGAAGGGCACACCGATAGAGTTCCCTACCGAAACTCATCGATAAAAGGCAACTGGGGGTTGTCCTCTTTCAGAGCCATATCTGTCTGGAACTACTGGAATACCATGCTGGAAGAAAACGAACGACTTGAGCTACTGAGAAACCATATGGGAAAAACACTCTTCTCCGTCAGCGGCTATGCAGATACTCGACCAGTCCCTTGCACTAACGTTGACCCAAATGTAATGAATAAAGAGTTATGCCCTGCTGGATTACTTGAAGAGTCTGAGTCCCAACAGAAAAACAGGCGTATAGACATTCGTTTTACTGTCCGCCGTCCTGCGCTTGAGGATTATCAAGCAGTTAAGCAGGCTCTAAAGTGACGCTTAAACTAAGATTTATTGAATTTACTTTACCCGACTGGTCAGACAAGGCTTTTAATGGCATCCGTGAAGCAGAGAAAAAGCTGACGGATATAGCGGGCAGCGCGGGGAAAGGCTCGACGAGATTCCAAGATACTTGCAGCAGATTAGGACGGGCCGCCAACCAGGGTGAGTCAGCTCTCTTAGCCAATATAAATGAGCCCATCGAAATCCGAGCACTGACATATATTCTCTCGGTCCCAGCTGAAAAACATACGGCAATTATGCTAACAGAGAAAATAATTAAGCGCATGGGAGAAATAAAAAGTCCAATGAGCCGGGACCCTGTAAATAATTCTGTGTATCTGCCTGGTTATTAAAGATACTCCGTTAAGCGATCTTCGAACTCGATCATAAATCGGTTCAGCGCTGACTTCCAATTCCTGATCGGCATCGTCCATTTCTTCGACGCATCCATGATCGCCAGATACACCACCTTTCTCGCGGAATCATCCGTGGGGAACAGCTTCCGTTTCTTGATCACTTTCCTAATGACGCTGTTAAGGGACTCAATGGCATTGGTCGTGTAGATGGCCCTGCGAATGTCTTCCGGGTAGCGGAACAGAGTGTTGAGATTCTCCCAGTGAAGCCGCCAGGATCGGCTGATCTGGGGATATTTCTCATCCCATCGTTCGGCAAATTTGTCCAGCTCTGAGAGGGCTTCCTCTTCGGTGGCCGATTGGTAGATCCGCTTCAGATCTGTTGTGACCGGCTTATAGTCTTTCCATGGCACATACTTCACCGCATTGCGCACCATGTGCACGATACAGAGCTGTATCCGGGTTTGGGGATACACGGTATTGATCGCTTCGGGGAAACCCTTCAGACCATCCACACAGGCGATCAGAATGTCCTTCACGCCCCGGTTCTGTAACTCGGTCAGCACATTAAGCCAGAACTTCGCCCCTTCGGTTTCAGAGATCCACATCCCTAACAGTTCTTTGTGACCTTCCAGATTCACTCCCAAGGCAAGATAGATCGCCTTGTTGATCACCTGCTTATCCTGGCGGATCTTCACCACAATACAGTCCAGGTATACGATGGGATAAACCGCATCCAGAGGACGAGACTGCCATTCCACCACCCGCTCAATCACGGCATCCGTGACTTTGGAGATTAAGGTGGGAGAGACATCCGCGCCATACATTTCCTTAAAGGTGGCCACGATCTCTCGGGTGCTCATGCCTTTGGCGTAGAGGCTGAGAATCTTGTCGTCCATGGTGGTGAAGCGGGTCTGCTGCTTCTTGACCAGTAGAGGCTCAAAGCTGCCCTGACGATCTCTGGGAGTATTAACTTCAAACTGACCGTCCTCGGTACGGAGGGTCTTGCTGGAATAGCCGTTACGGCTATTGTCTGAATTTGAAGATTGATGTTTCTCGTATCCCAGATGCACATCCAGCTCTGCATTGAGCGCGGCTTCCACGGTCGCCTTGGTGAGCATCTGACGGAACTCGTTGAGATCCTTTTCTGTTTTCAGAGATTTGGCTGCCTCACGGGCAAATGCTTCTAATTCTTTCTGGTTCATTGTCTACCTATCCTTAACCCCGCTATAGGGTACTAGTGATAGGCAGATACACAAATTAAATTACAGTCTCTGAGCCGGCTTTCCCTAATGCAATTAATCCGAGCTTTCTTTTTTCGTTTCGATAACCTGGCTTCCCCTCCCGATTTGCAAGCACTGATTGCGCTAATACAAGGCCAACTCGGAACTCTCGATAGAGGCGCACAGGGAGGACTATCCACTTATGCATGCTCTTCCTCTCTTTTATTCTCCGAAACAGGGCCGGCTATGTTAGCGGAAAAAGCACAAAGGGAAGCTATCGACCTTGATGTTCTTTTTAAGCGCCTCTCCCTCTCAGGACTTGGTGAAAGTCGATACCTCACCCTGGCTCGCTGCCAATACTATCTTCGAACCCTGGAAACCATACCAATCAACCAAAGCCATTCAATCCTGTCTGAAATCTGTAAAAAGGAAGTCTTCACGACTCCCTTGGACGAAAATCGGCTAGTTGGACATGGCGTTTTGGAGATCATCATTGACCGCTCCAAAGGAAGTGTAATTCATACCGATTGGCGCAATGCCATATTAGCGATTGCCGGAGATCCACGCGTACCGAAAAGCGCAGAAAACTATCAACGATGGTGGTCGTTACTGGGGGAAGAAAGAGTTGCATTAATGCGGGGGTGGCTGAGCCGTTTCGACCTCAAGCTGTTTCTTAGCATCCTGGAACAAAGCGCAAAAGACAGTGGAGAAAGGGATATGGAGCGTATGTTCGCGCCCCGCAAGAAGTTCATGGAAGGCTTGTTGGAAGAAGGCGTTATAGTCGAGTCTCGTTTATTTTTGAGTACTTACGCTACACGATATTTAAAGCAGCGGTATAAGAAGGAAGACCTTCCAGCATATGCGAGAGTTCGTTCCTCTAGAACTTCAATGATTTACCTAAATATAAAAAACAAAGTCTATTTAGTTGAAGGTAGCCACAGCTTTCCTATTAAGATTTTCAACAAATTAGCTCCTGAAAGCCGTTTGCCTAACTATAATATTGATGAGGTCACTGACGAACAGTTACGAAATGGCGAAATGGAACGCTTTCACAGAGCTTACGGACTCAACGGTTGCCTAAGTCAGACACATCGAGACTTAATTTGGCAAAACAGTGTACTTCAATTTATGAAGAGTAATGGTGTCTTAATTAGAGCAGCCAAAGTAATACGACAAGAGTCTTATCGTGCTTATAAAGAAAAGTTTGGTAGCGATTAAATGAGTATTCGGGAATTCATCAGCAAGCTTATAACTTCTAGTAAAAATGCCGACATCACCTGGAAAGTGGATCTTGATGAAGGACTGGACTTCATAATAAGTCACCAAGCCCTCACAGATATCGAAAACCAAGCCGTCAATAACCCTATGTTTGGTATTCAGTACGCTTATCTAAAAGGATTGCATGAAGAAGGGGTGGCTCAGAAAAATGCTAGCGGCTATACGATCCCAACACAGTTTGTTGCCGAGCTTGATGATGACTTCTGTGAGCTCTTTCAATTGCCGCGACCTTACCCGGGCTTGTATCGATGCAGAATAGAAGGAAATACGGGACAAGCCGCGTTTCATGTATCGCTGGATGCCGAGCTTCCTGATGGCGGTGTTATAAGCGACATCGCACTGTTTGGCCCATTTTTGAAGTTTACTGATGATGAACTCTACCGGCTATCCCCGCCAGAATGGCAAGCCTTAAACGCTCTAGAAAAACATGCTGAACTTCCTGCGGATAGTAGAAACGAATACGAAAATAACTGGCTCATATTTCAGCTTCAGCTGGCAAAAAAAGCTGGCGTTCCGATTAATTTAGCGCACTTCAATAAGTTAGAGATCTCGTATCCAGAATCCATCGGTGTTGCAGCCGAGGTGCTTCCTAATGGCGACCTATTCCTAACGCCAAGTTTTGGGGCAAACATTGCCATAGATGATATCAAAGCGCGACTGGGGCAATTACCAACGAACGACGATCACTGCCTATTACGAATCAAAAATAGATTTGTGTTATTGGATAACGAAAGACTAGAGGCCGCCCACGAAATTCTAACAAGCAGGCATATTCCAAAGGAGCAAGTCGCCACATTTCTCAAATCCCCTACAGCTTACCTTAATGCAGCCCTTATCGACCTGGATACTGGCTTTTCATTACGCGTGCATGGTGCAGAGAAGTTCTCTCATCGTTACTTCGGTGATATTGAGAAATCAGGCATTGACTGGTTTGCCGTAGATAAATCAATACCAGAGCCATTTGAAAGGATAAAAGACTTGGTGGTCTCTGAGGAGAGTTTAGCGGAGCTTAATGAACTCATCTTAAACGCAAAAAATAGTGGCGCAGAACTCATTGAGTACGCCGATAAAAAATTTGATATATCGGATACAGAAAATGTCAGTCAAACAATTGAGCGCATACAAGAAACCCTAGCCACCGGCGGTTCGGATAAAGTTCCTCCTACACTGCTAGATGAGAACGCACCAGATACAGCGATAAAAGAGCAAGCCGTTGTATCAATTGACAGCAACGATGAGAAAGAAGAGTTTGTAAGTAATATTCCTATTGAGGGCATAAACTCAGCGATCCAAAGCTTTGCAACCGACAACTTGAAGCGCTCTCCTTATCCACATCAGAGTGAGGGTATTAAGTGGCTGCTCGCTCATATGGATATTGCCATAGAGCATGATGCGCCTAAAGGGGCGTTGTTGGCTGATGACATGGGCCTCGGAAAAACTTATATGGCTCTAGTTGCCATTTCAGAATGGCATCGACGCAAAAAACCAGAAGGGAAATACGATAAGCCTGTGTTGATCGTGGCGACATTGAGCCTCCTGGAGAACTGGCAGGCGGAGGTAAATGAAACCTTCATAAAATCACCATTTAACGACATCGTTATACTTCAATCTGGAAGCGAGTTATCGCGTTTTAAGATAAAAGGATCTAGTCGCGAGACGCAGCAGGTATTCGAAGACAAAGACATTATTGAAGACTATGAACAGATTCGTTATTCCTTAAAAGTTGGAGGACTATACGGACCAGACCGTCTGGACATGCCTCGTCGCCTTGTTCTTACAACTTACCAAACACTGCGTGACTATCAGTTTTCATTGAGCAGAGTAGACTGGAGCGCAATTGTTTTTGACGAAGCTCAAAATATAAAAAACCCAAATGCTCTGGCGACAAGGGCCGCAAAAGGACTAAAGGCGGATTTTAAACTATTAGCTACTGGCACTCCGGTGGAAAATACATTGAAGGACTTTTGGTGCCTGATGGACACCGCTGTCCCCGGGTTATTGGGGGCATGGCAGACCTTTCGGGAAGAATATATAAGTCCAATCACTTCCGCAGATTCGGATAGCATCAACACTGAGAAATTGAGAATTGGCAAAGAGCTCCGAGATAGAGTTGGCGACTTTATGTTGCGTAGAACAAAAGAAGAAAAGCTGCCTGGAATGCCAGAGAAAACCATCTACTCTGGAGATCCAAACGACCTCGCGGATAGCTACCTCCCTACATTAAGCGGCATGATGAGCGGCGCCCAACTTAAGTATTACGACGAGGTAATAGCCAGCGTACACGACCGCAAAATTGAAGATAAAAGAAGGATAGTTCTACCTAGCTTACTGAAACTTAAAATAGCATGTATTCATCATGATATTGGCTCAGGCTACACTCCATCAAATTCGCCTAAAGAGTTTCTGAAACATGCAGATAACTCTATAAAAATACGAGCAATGCTAGATATCCTAAAAGACATAGAGAAGCGGCAAGAGAAGGTGCTAGTTTTCGCCACTTCGAAAGCCGTACAGGCTTATACCAGTGCATTAATTACAACTCTATTCAAGATTCAAGCGCCAATCGTCAACGGTGATACCAAAGCCGTAGCAACGCCCAAAGATGACCTGACCAGAAAGGCTATCATTGACCGCTTTCAAGCAGAGAAAGGATTCCGCGTTTTAATTATGTCACCAATCGCAGCAGGCGTTGGGCTGACTGTGGTAGGCGCCAACAATGTAATCCATCTTGAGCGTCACTGGAACCCCGCCAAGGAAGCCCAGGCAACAGATCGCGTATATAGAATTGGCCAAAAAAAGAACGTCTATGTTTACCTGCCTATGGCGCTTCACCCAAACTTAAGTTCATTCGACATACAGCTTAACACTCTGCTAAACAATAAAGTTACTTTAAGCGACGCAGTTGTCGCGCCAACAAGCGTTCAACCAGAAGACTTTTCTGTTTTTGAATAATCAAAATATACAATGCAATCGCAAACTATTTTTAAAGCTTATGTCGTCACTTCGGCATCCTCTCCACCATCGGCGCCTTCTCCAACTCTGCATCCCACTCCGCCCTGCTGGAAACGAAAATATGCGCATTGGGTTTTATCGTGACTTTGCTATCCAAGCTGCCGGCAGGGACGGCCAGGAGTTGGCCGTTCATTTGAATAGTCGGCAACGCTGAGCCGCAGTGTGAACAAAAGCTTTTGCAGTGCTGGGTTCCTGGCAGCATGAACGTTTTGACCTGCACTTCACCGCTCAGCCACACCAATTGCGCCGAGGTAGAGAATAAGTTTGAGGCATGCGCCGACCCGGTGTCTTTGCGGCAATGCTCACAGTGGCAGAGATAGAAGCTTTCAAAATCGCCCTCTATCTCAAAACGTACTTCGCCGCATAGGCAGGAACCGTGGTGTCTGGCGCTCATTGTTAATTTCATCTCGTAATAATAGTCTTTTTGATTTTTAAACTACGGATAAGCCCTCTATTCCTTAGAAGCCCCACCCTCCCCAACATATTGTAATTCCTTCATCTTCAGCACGCGGGTGAATTCGTCGAGGCTGCCTTGTTTCTCTTTTGGCGCGCTGTTTACTCAAAGACGCATCAGGCCAAAAGAGAAACCTA
The DNA here is from genome assembly GCF_030719035.1 of Hahella sp. HNIBRBA332. Taxonomy (NCBI): domain Bacteria; kingdom Pseudomonadati; phylum Pseudomonadota; class Gammaproteobacteria; order Oceanospirillales; family Hahellaceae; genus Hahella; species Hahella aquimaris. The sequence goes on along the minus strand of NZ_CP132203.1, from coordinate 2,003,384 downwards.
ACACGAATGAGAATCGAATATGCCATCTTTTTTGTTTATATATCAATTGGTTACATTTTATGCATAACAACAAGTAGCCTATAATGATCAAACCGTGATCAAAGAGACTTATCCCTCAGGGGCGTCGGCTTTTCTCCTGAGGGTCACTGGGAGGGAGGTTACGACGATGAAAAGCGATCCGAAAGTCATCACTCATCTGAACACTGTCTTGGGCAACGAATTAATCGCCATCAATCAGTATTTCCTACACGCCCGCATGTACAAGAATTGGGGTCTGGAAGAACTCAATGAGCATGAATACAAAGAATCCATTGATGAGATGAAACATGCGGACAATCTGATCAACCGCATTCTGTTTCTGGAAGGACTACCCAATCTACAAAAACTCGGCAAGCTGCGCATCGGCGAAAACGTGCGCGAAATGCTGTCCTGCGACCTCAGCCTGGAAATGGACGCCGCCAAAGACCTGCGCGCCGCGATCGCATACTGCGAAAAGCATGCGGATTATGTGAGTCGGGATCTGTTCCAGGACATTCTTGAGGATGAGGAAGAGCACATCGACTGGCTGGAAACTCAGCTGGATTTGATGGACAAAGTAGGCGAGCAAAATTACCTGCAGTCTCACATGTGAGACCGCCGCGAGCTTACTGCTCCGGGGGCTGTTGGTAGCGATAGCGCTCCAGAATACGGGCGTACACGCCGTCATCCTGCATGGATTTGAAGGCCGTGAGCCATTTCGCCGCTTCCAACGGCCCCAGCCCTGGCGAGCCAGCCAGATAAATGCGCACCCGAGCAGCCACGGCGCCGCGGCGTAATGCATCGTCAGGATACCCAATATCCCGCTGCGCCTGACGCATGACATTCCAGGATCCCAGCCAGGCGTCTATGCGTCCCGCCGCCAGTTTCCGCACATTCAGTTCTTCGGTGTAGACTCCCTGCACATGAAGCAAGCGTTGATCTTTGATGATCTGAGCGGAAGCGCCGCCAATCAATACGCCAATATTCAGCTTCCTGGCGGCGCCAAAATTGGAAATATCCACCTGACTTCCGCGCAGAGCCGCCAGCAGAAACTCTTCCTGCAGTATTTCCGCCAGCCATTGGTAATCCGGATCTCGTTCGCTTGTCCGAGTCACGGGGACCATCAGCGCATCCTGAGTATGTCTGGTCTCATACAACGCCCGCTTAAAAGGCATCAATTCAAGTTCACCCGAATACCCCACTCGCTGCGCCATTTCACGCAGCAGATCACAGGCGACGCCGCGTACTTTATCTCTTTGCATATAGCAAAATAATGGCGCTTCGCCGGCGATCAGACGCGGCTCAGCCTGTAACGGAAAGGTCATCGAAGCGAGCATAAAAACCAACAACAACAGCCTGTAACGCATCGTAGGTTCCCCTAACCAGGGTAATGCGCCAATCCCGGGCGATTCTGATTTTTACAATTGAGACGGAGCCAGAGATCAATCTATGACAGTCATAATCAATGGCAGCTGATAAACTAAAGGTAGGAGCGCAATAGCGCCAAGTCAAAAATGAGGGGCCTCAACAAGCCGGCTATTTCATAAATGGCAAGATGGCGAAGCGGCTGGAGGCATTCCGGCCGCTTCGCCAGTACATGGCTCTGGATCGTATATTGTCAGCCTACGGAAAGCATCTTCAGCTGACGTCCGCCGCTTCCACCTGTTTCACAGGGCGGCCCTGGGTTGGATAGGGATTCTGAGACAAGGATTGCCCGGACATGTTCGCCAAATACGCCAGCCGAGTCTTCGCCGCCTGTTTTTCCTTAGCTTCACCCACCAGCACCGCTCCCCAGGCGCGCAGACGTTCAAAGCCATACAGACAGACGCCCACCGCGCCTACCGCCATCAAAACGCCAGCCACGCCCAGGGTGTCGCTCTCGACAGTGCAGGTCCAGATAAACTGCCCCACGCACAGCACCGCCACGAATAACAGGGTTGGCTTACGCCCAATCAGATCAACGATATAGGCCCCCAACGGCGCTCCCAGTGCGACAATAGGCGCCGCCGCCAGCCAGTTTTCATATACGCCGGGCTGCATGCCGGTGGACAGGCTTTTGACAGCGACGCCCAGCACGGAAGTGAACGCCATGATGACGACAGAGGTCGGAATCGCAATCTTGAGATCCGCGCGACACAGCAACACCAACGCGCTATAAACCACCATGTCGATGCCGACGCCAGTGACGGAAGCGACCGACGCGCCGGCGCACAAGCCAAGCATGGCGCCGACGCGGAAATCCCAGTTCTCATCAAACTCAGTCATGCCGCTGTGACCGGCGATCTCACGAATACGGTACAGGTGCAAAATGCCGAAACTGGCCCAGATCACTGCGAACACGACCTTTATCAACAAGCCCGGAACGTAAGGGGCGACAAAGAAAATCCCCAAAGGCGTGCCGATCAGTGCGCCAAACATCGCGCCAAACAGCATGGACCAGGCCAGAGGCTGGCGACGAGCCATTATGAAAATGCTGGCGCTGGTCATCCCGATCGCCTGTACGGCGAAACTGAAGTCCCGCCCCAAAGTCGCCGGCATATCAAACAATAGCACCAGCACAGGAAACCCAACCGTGCCGCCCCCCATGGGCGTAGAACCGGCGGCGTAGCTGCCCAGCGCCATCGCCAGAGCGATAGGCCAGTGTTCCGTCACCGCCCCCCATTGATCAAGGCCGAACACCAGGAACGCCCATACGCTATAAAAACCAACCAGCCATAACAGCCAAACCCAAATGAATTTCTTACGCGGAGCTTGTATCGTCATAGAAGTTACCAGGCGTTATTTGCAACTGAGCCTAGATACTAAAATGACGCTCCTACCGGCTGCTATGGACAAAACCGGGACTTACTGTCCCGGTTTTGGTTATTGTCCTAGGTGGCTTTTACTGAAATTCCGACGGGAAGACGTAGAAGACAATGCGCTCGATGCAGCCGTCTCCGTCGCGAAAAGGCTTAATCAGAGTCTCGGTTTTCAGGGAACCGCCGTCTTTGCGACGTAAATGCAGCTCACCCTCCCAACATCCCCGGTCCACGACATCGGCATATAGCGCCTGATAGGCCTCGCGAGGCTGCTGGTCCGACCGCATGGCGGAGGAGGCTACGCCTATCAACTCGTGGGCTTCATACCCCAGCCAGAAGCACAGCTTCTCATTGATATCGGTCACCACACCGGTGCGATCGATCACCACCACCCCCTCCCTGGCGTTGTCGAGGATGTCGCGAAACGCCTGCGCATCCTCACGTCCCGACGCCGAACGCAAAGACTGGGTCACTACCCGCACCAGGTCTTCATCGTCCCAGGGTTTGGTTATAAAGGTGCTGACGCGGGCGCTGTTGACGGCGTCCCGCAACATGGAGAACTCACTTAACCCGCTCATCAACACTCTCTCGATGCGTGGATATTTGTGACCGACTTTCTGCAGAAACTCCACGCCGTTCATATAAGGCATGTTGAAATCGGTGATCACCACGTCGAAATCGTGCTGCTGCATCAGCCGCAGCGCAGCCACGCCATCATGAGCGGAATGAGTGCGGTAACCTCGTCGATGAAGTAGACGGGTCAGGGATTGAGTCACCCCGGGTTCATCATCAACCAAAAGGACTGCGCCGTTCATAGAATCACCCTCTTTCGCCTGAATGTGATTCAAGTCTAGGCCCCAGTCCCCCGATAGTAAGCGTGGATTTGGTAAATTAGGGAAACGGTTTGTTATCTCTTATGACCGTATTTGCAACGCTCCCAAACCCAATAATCCCAAGCCGATCAAGCTGAGTCCGAACACCGCCGCCACAGTCGGGTTGGCGGACGCCGAGCCGCCTGTCACTGATTCCGTCGCAGTGATCGCGGAGCCTGTGGACGAAAGGTCGGAGGTCCTGCAGAAATCCGTGTTCACGTAGAGTCCGCCGCCTATTCCGCACTTGCCGGCAGGCAAGCGATCAAGCTGTGGCTCTTCATAGCCATACTTGATATTCATGCTTTCGAGGGGGCGTTTCAGATCGTACTCCGCAGAGTCCGTAGAGGTGACATAAGCCGCTTGCGCGTCCCACGCCAATAACAATAAGAGCCATAGCGATATTGTTTTCATGGTGTCCTTTCCTTGTAAACCGCAAAAGCGCTTCCTGGTTGTTCCAAGATCTTCGAACGGCGTTACTCCATATGATTAGATTATTAATCCTTTGGTTGAATCCCGTCCATCACTTTTTGTGACGCGCATCACATTTTTAGCGGAAAACTTAACAGTGTAAATTTATAAAAAAGGAAACGCTTTCATATCACGACAGCCTTTCCACCTCTCGTTTCTTCCAATAAGCATAGCGCAAATGAACTTAAACGTTTTAGTAATTTTACGTATGGGTGTGTTACAGGAACGTAATTAAAGTTCAACTCCCTGTTAACAAGGGCCGCGCGGTTAGTGCGCGATATACATCTCTATATATTTTGGTTCTCTGGAAATTAATAACGAATGAAAACACGTAGCATTGCTTTGGTATCGGTTTTGGCTCTGCTCACAGGATGTGGCGGTGGGGGCGGCGGCTCCTCAACGGGGAATGGATCAACAAAAAATAACACAATCAGCGCGTATGAATTCTCACTCGCCAGACAGGCGTACGCCATCACTTATGTGCCGCTGGCGGAAGCGCGACTCTACAGCTTCCACTCAGTTGAGCTAAGGGATAACAGCCTGCCTGGTCTGACAGATGGCGTGAAAACCATCACCTGCCCCAAAGGCGGTTATTACACGGCCGAATTCAAATCGCTTAAGGATAGAACGAGCACATTCACACAGAAGTTTTACAACTGCTCGATGGACTATGGCCTCATGGACACCATCACTTACGTCAGCGGCTCCCGCGACATTTCGTTCATACTGCCTGAGGGCGACGCCCTTGAACTGACGACAGAGTCCGTCAACAACGACGTCAACGTCACTATCGATGGTTTGCCGCTGGAGTACTCGGGCACTATTACGACCAAAGTGTCTCGCACCAATGAAGCAGGCGACTACCCATTCAAGATGGAAGTTACTCTTGGCGGTAACGTCACGCTCCTTGCTGAAGCGTTTTTCACATTGGACGAAGTGCATAAGAGCATTGCTCCCGTTCAATTCACCATCAAGCCAAACGCTATTGTGCCGAAGCTTATGAAAGTCAAAACCAGCGGCAGCATCATTCTGGAAAGCCTTTCGATGAAACAAGCCGTGGTCTACTCAGGCGTTAAAGAGGGAGAGAGCGGCGCCTTTGGCGTAGAGCGCGACTCTCTGTTCGAGATGGATAGAGGAAGAGTGATCTTTATCACTAATAAAGACTTGGGCGGGAGTACTGCCGTCTCCCGTCTCAATGATCACTTCAATGATTTCTAATCAAAACTGAGGCAATGAGCCATGAGAATAATCCCTCGCACACTGTGTCTCGTTGCGGGAATGGTTATGCTCTCAGGTTGTGGCGGCGGAGGAGGCTCCGCCTCTTCTGAAGCCAACCAACGCAACGAACTGGCGTCCCTGGCGCGCAAAGCGTATCACGTATCCTATGTGACCATCGCCGAAAGCCGACTGTATAGCTTCTCAGCCATGCAGAACGCCTACGGGGATCTACCTGACGCAATTCAGACCGAGGTCACCACCAACTGTCCCAACGGCGGCTATTACAACATCGCCTACAAGGGCGAGCTCAACGACGGTCGCAGAGTGCGAAAGCGCTACAGCCAACGCTTTCACGGCTGTGTGTTGAACGTTGGAGTGAATGGCCTGGTTGAGTTCGTCAGCGGCGCCCGCGACCTGGAAATGTGGTCGGAAACCCTGTTGGCGCCCAATACCGATGAGGTGAGCGCGTCCTATGACAATGTGGCGCTCAGCATCGACGGCAAGGCGTTCAACTTCTCGGGCAAGCTGCGCATGACCGTCAGCAAACTGACGCAGGACCAGTATCCGCTGGATTTGCGTATCGACCTGCTGCCAGGCATGGCGATGACCGTGGACGGAACGGCCTACCACCTCAATGGCGACGCTTCTCATGATTACATCAGGCCGCAAAAGAACTCGCCCAACCTGATGAAAGTTAATCCCGATGGCGGGATCTGGCTGAACGTGGTGGGAAAAGGCGATTTCGCCGTACTGGCTGGCGCACAAGACTTTGCGGACCTTTTCGTGCGGGAGCTGCCGACTGTCGACGCCATCGACACCGGCTGGGTCAGATACGCGCGAGGCGATATTAGAGGCGAATTTAAAGTTCAGCGCCGCAAAGGAGAAATTATCTCCGCGCAATAACACCCCCTTAATCGATTTCGATCGACCGCTCCCGACGCATTACGGTTTGCTACTTCTCATTGTCGGGAGCGGCTTTTTTTCAGCGCTTGATCTTATTTATCCGCTTCGTATTCCTGTATTACATTGCGTCGCTTTGTTTATCCCGTATTTATCTTTTAAGCGAAGCCCCTCGCCTACAGGCCCAATCCTTTATAGGTGTAATAACCGGTAACAATCTTGCGTTCGCCTTCTTGCAGTACCGTTGAGCGGTGCAAGGCGCGGGAGTCGAAGATAAACATCGTTCCTTTCTTACCAGTGATGGTCTTCTCTTTATACTTCCATAGCTTGCGAATCGTCGCTGCTTCGTGGGGCCAGAACATGCCGGAATAATCGGTCATTTCCGTGTAGCGGTTGTTTTCGTCAGTGCGGAAGTGCAAAAAGTAATTGTATTCCGGCCAATAGCGCCACAAATGGTTTTTGTGGCTGCCCAGGGTAATCGTAGTCGGAGCCTGATTTTCTGTTACATCGGTAAGATACACCCATACCTTTATACGATGACGCCAGTCGTCAAAATGATGATGGTTGGACTGGGAGGATGTCCCTACTTCCCTTTTCTCTTCATAGAAAGTTTTCAGCAGCTCACACTTACTGGAACAATAGCCTTTGATCAGACTGAGGATCATCGGGTCCTCAAAAATTCTGCGGGTCATCGGCGCAACATTGGCGACATCGTAAACACGCGAAATGCCCGTGTCGATGTGGCCATTGGCGACCCGGGTAAGATCCTGACGCTTCTTGGCGGCCTCTATATCTTCCAGGAATTCGTCCACCTGCTCCGGTGAAAAGTATTCCTCGAATACTACACAACCGTCCCTGTTCAATGTGTCCAGATGCGCTTTGTACTCCTTCGCCACCGGAAAGGGGGAAAGCGCGCAACGAATCTTGTAGTCCAATTTCTGTACTAAAAAATCCACCATTGAATCTTTAGCGTACAAGCTCAGCATGTCAGACTCCTTCGGCTATGCGGGCGTCGCCGATAATCATTGAGAAATTAAAGCATACCGCTCACAACTGCAGAATGTCAGCAAGGCCGCTTAGGTATAGCAGAACGGCGGGAAATGACTGTAAGCCTGTGTGGATATTTGCAATCGCCAGCCCTCTTCCGGATACACAGATAGAGAGTCCGAGCGGCTTATGTATCAGAATTTGACAATACATGTCTCACAAAACTTCCATCACTTCCTCGCGCCCTTCGCGATCACAGTTAATAATCTAAGTTTACTAATCATTTCCAATTATCGCCGTTATGCAATGGCGAAGAATTTAGTCCATGCTATTTTCTATGGCGGATTTGTACTGTTTGTCACCAAGTGAGGTCACTCCAGATGTTCATAGATAAGAACGAAACAGCAGACGTAGCCGCGAAAACTGTTCCCTTCGTCAAATACACTTCCTGTGGCAATAACTTCGTTATTGTTGACGCCACCGAGGATAGCGTATTGGCGGAAATGGAATGGTCGGCTTTCGCTCCCAAAGCCACAAGCACGACTTTTGGCATTGGTTGCGACAATCTGCTGGTAGTGCAACGCTCGAATGCACGGACGCTGGACGCGATCGCTAAGGACAGAAACTACTGGGACGCAAAGCCGGATTTATCCGCTGCGGACTATGTTTTCAGAATGTTTGAGCCCAACGGCGAAGAAGCCGCCTGCTGCGGCAATGGCTTGATATGCATCGCTGACTTTTTACGCCGCAAGCACGGCGTAACGGTGTCCAATATCGCCACTGAAATCCCGTTGTCCTCTCCCAACATTATTTCCATCGGCAGCCTCGGTTATGACGGCAGCTGGGTCAACCTGGGCATGCCCCGCCATACGCCAACGCAATTGGTCAACCGCGACAGCCTGCATCCGCTGGACGAGACGATCGACATCATTGAGGAACTCACCATTCAGTTCCGCCGGGACGATCTCAAGCCCTATACGGATGACTCCACGCTGAGCATTAAAGGCTATCTGGTATTCACTGGAGAGCCCCATCTGGTGATTTTCCCGGATTATGATTTCTCCGTGCCTGAGCTGGCCAACTTCATTTTCGGCGCCACTCCCGAGGGCCATGCGCCGGAAGACAGACGCCGCGGCCTGGGCGCCTGGTTGGTGCATCGCATTGGCTCCTTTATCAATAGCCGTTGCCGGCACATTTTCCCTGAAGGCGTCAGCGTCAACTTCGCCCGCATCCACAACCTGGACTCCGTCTCCAACCGCTGCTTCGAACGAGGCATCAACCGTGAGACCCTGGCCTGCAGCACCGGCGCTCTGGCGGTGGCTTATGTGGTGCAACAGTTGTTCTCCATGCCCATCACCAATATCAACTTGCTGCCCATCCGCTGCCGGGAAGAAGATCCCGATGCGGTGATCAATATTCAGCAGACCGAAAACGGCTGGGTGCTGACCACCAAACCTTACCTGTTGTTTGAAGGCCAATACCGTATGCAGCCGATCAATGTAGTGGCGCCAACCGCCAACGAATACCTGATGGCGGAAAGCGAAGCGCGTTTATACAAGCAGCAACTCACCCTGGAGGCGGCGAATTCGTCCTCCATCCGCAAACGTCTGATGACCAAGCAGTAATCAGTTTTCTGTACTAGTCTGGAGGTATTTCAATGAGTTACGATCGCCACACTTAGCTATGAGGACCGTCACTAAATGGACGCGCTAAACCCGATGCGGTTTTCCGCAAGAATGACGTTATTGCTGATTCTCACACTGCCCCTCAGCGCTTTCCTTTCTTATGTTGTATTCGAGCGTTTGCACGAGCAGCACTTTCTGTCCGCGTCGCTGTTTGACGCGGGAATCAAAGAGATCCCTATCCAGAACGTGACAGATCTTGAGGATCTGAGCCAACGTCAAACCGAGCTGTCGGAAAAACTGCGCGCCTCCGCTGTGTTCAAGGTCGCCACTCAAAGTATGGGCCAACAGCCCGGCGACGCGTCCTCTGTTTTCGGGCTGGAGCTTGCTCTGGCCCGGGACGGCGTCGTCACCCTGAGCACCGACGCCACTCAGATCGGCGCGGAGCTTCCCAATGCTTACCGCTTAAAGAAGCTTCCTGACGACGTGCTGAAGTACGCGTCCATCCAGGAGCACTTCCAAATCATTGTTCCACCGGCGCTGCCTGAGTCCCGTGTCACCGCCATGGTTACCCTGGACAAAACCGTTACCGCCGCCAACGGCGAACAACGCGTACGCCAGATGTGGGAAAGTCTGGCGTGGGGATTCACAGCCGGATTCGCAGTGTTGGCGGGTATGACGCTACTGCTGATTGTGCTTAATCGGGTGGCCAACGCCTCAATCGAGGAAGGCGATAGCAAGGGAGCCCATCGCTTCGCCCGACTCGTGCGCGCCGGCGCCGGCATTCTCACCGCCGCCAGCGCCCACGGGGCGCTGTTTGTCACCGCCTGGCTCGCCATACAGGCTGACCTGTCCTCTGCGCAGGACGGCGCAGTCTACAACGGTGCGGAGTTCGTTGCGTTAGTGGCGGATAACGCCACAATCATGCTGATCGCCCTGCTGATTGCGGTCGAGATGTCCGTGGTTTTGTTCGCCGGGCGCACGCCGACTGAGCCGTCACAGACTGCCGAAAACGCGCCCTCCGCCTCCACACTGGCGGCGTCTGAGCTGTACAAAGCTATGCGCCCGGCGATTTTCCTGTTTCTGTTCGGTGTGGATCTGTCCATGTCGATACTGCCTCTGCATATGGAAAGGCTGTATGAAATCATTCCTGGCGTATCCAGAGAGTTTGCGCTGGGGCTGCCTGTTGCGGTGGAGTTTTTATGTGTTGGCGTCGCCATCTTTGTCTCCGGCGCCTGGCTCGACCGCAAAGGCTGGGTTCCACCATTCGCTGTGGGCCTGCTGCTGACTCTGGCGGGAGGTCTGTACTCCTGGCTGGCGCCTGACGCTTTGCAGTTTGTGTTGTCCCGCGCCATTCTGGGCTTCGGTTACGGCCTGACATTGCTGGCGGCGCAGGGCTTCGTCGTGCGTCACACCGACACCCGCACCAAGACCCAAGGGCTGGCGCATCTGTTCGCAGGTCTTTATTCAGGCAGTATCTGCGGCGCCGCCACCGGCGCCCTGATCGCTGAGCGCTTTGGCTACGAAGCCGTGTTCCTGACCGGCGCTCTGCTGGTGTTCACGGTCGTCGCCTATGCGGTCATATACTTGCGTCGGGGCGCATCCGGCCCCGCCGCGCCCAAAGCCGCCGCAACAAGCTCCGGCGCTCATGGCGGAGAGATCAGCATCTGGCGTTTTCTGGGGGATCGCAATGTGATCGCCGTCAGTCTGCTTAGCAGTCTGCCCGCCGCCATCGCCGCCATAGGTTTCATGCACTATTTCACCCCGGTTTACCTGAGCCGCATAGGCGCGCCTGAGGCCAAAATCGGACAGATATTAATGCTGTTCGGGCTTTGCATGACCTTTCTCGGCCCCGTCGCCGGACGACTGGCGGACCGCATGCCGAGTAAAAAGATCCCGATTTTCATCGGAGGATTGCTTGGCAGCGCGGCGTTTCTGTCTTTTATCGGCCTGCAGGGCGTCGCAGCGACCTCCTGCGCCGTCATTCTGTTGGGATTATCCAATTGTTTCGTGCTGTCCTCGCAAAGCGCTTACGTCCTGCATCTGGATGTCAGCAAAAAGCTGGGAGAAGGCAAAGCGCTCGGCCTGTTCCGAGCCTCCAGCCGCATCGGCCAGATGCTTGGCCCCATGTTGTTCGCCGGACTGGTGGGGCTGTCCGACATCCGCCACGGCGTGGCGGTGCTGGGGGGCGCTTATCTGATCACAGTCATTCTGTTCCAATTACTGGCCGCGCGGGAAACGCCCGCCGGCGACAGCGACAAGAGCGAGGAAAGCGTTGCGCAGGCGAAGCCTGATTCTCAGCGCACCGCGCCTCGACAAAGCCAGAGCGCTCTATCCAGCCGCAGCAAAACCGCATAAGGATCTCTTTATCATGGCATCACTCCTGTCGGAAAGCAGCCTGACCGATACGCTGCTGACCCAGATTCGCGCGCGCCTTCCCGTCGTCGATGGCGCACTACAAACGCATGCTGGAATCCCGGTCTGCGACTACACCCGCAGCGGATTTCGCTTTTCCCAGAGCAGTTTTCAACCACGCCATGATCTGGCGGACGTATTACGAAGCTATGTCTCGCCTCTGCTCGGCGAAGCAGTAGCCGCCGCGGTCAGCGCGGATATTCTCAGTCATCCCGTCGCTCTGACCGCCAATCATCACGGCGTGGACTATTTCGCCCAGTCCGTGCAGGGCACGCTGTTGTTTGGGCTCTCCACCGGCGCCGCCACCCTGCCCGTGTTCGCCTGCGCCAACATTCCCCTCAATAATCTCACCTATCCTCGTGGGATGTTGCTGTATCCCGAGGCGAAATTCGCCGAATGCGCCGCCAGCGGCGCTTTTCCGCTAAAAATACCCTTGTTTCCCGACCGTCTGAAGCGCACCATCGTCGCCCGCACTCCCGCCCTCGACGCCAATATGCTGCAGAACGCCCAAAAGCGCGTTCGCGCCGCCTGTAGCGACGATTCTCGCCTGGCCGAGGCCGCTCTCAGCCTGCTGCAGGGTGAATACGGGGCGGAAGCGGTGATGTCCGCTGCGCACTATTCCGACCAGGCGGTCATGCTGAACCAGCGTCTCTGGAGCCGTCTGTTCGCCGCCGACGTATCCGCGCCGACGCTGGTCTATCTGGAAATGGAAAAAATAGCGACTATGCTTCTGGAATATGACTTGGCTAACCCGGATAGTCTCGCTTCCATTCTATTTTTCGAGCAGCCTTTGTTGCAGGCTCTGGACGCTGAACTTAAGGGAGTCAACGGCTCCGGCACCTTTCTGTTCTGGGGCGTTGACGACGCCGGGCGCAGAGTATCACTCGGCCTGACGGCTGAAGACGGAGGCGCGGCGACATTGCGTGCAGTGGACGGACAACAAAGCGACTATGCAGTTCCCTTGACGGCCGGCCCGTTATTGCAGGAACTTCGAGCAGGGCGTCTATTGCCTTCATTATTAACGAATTTTCTTGTCATCGCCCTGGCCCGCGGCGTAACCTGCGCCGGCGGTTACTATCAGGCTTCCTATTTGCCCCGGATGCAACGCGGCGTATTGAACGCGCTACAACGCCATTTTGGCGAAGACGCCCGCTTTCAAGCCATCGCAGAGGCCTTCACAGGATTCTATCTGTCAGGCATGCAAACCGTGGTCACCCGCACACGCGATGATGGCTATGTGCCAGCGGGTCCAATTGAAATCATCGCCGCCGGCGGACTGGACGCCAGCGCCGTGGCGCGTATTCGCGCCATGACGGTGGAACAGGCGCATATCGCCTCATTGCTGGAGACGACGGCGGACGTGATGGCGGGCCAGGGGGCGATGCCGGCAGGCTGGGCCGCTACCCTGGCGGGAGAATGCAGATGTCGACTGGCGGGCGCGCCCGTAACCATCGAGGCCTAGGAGGATCTGATAGTGCGCCATAAGAGCGCAATAGAAACAAAGGGTTATATGGACAACGTTGCAGTAGCGCAGTAAAGCAGTCAAAGCGAGTGAGGTGTTAGGGAACTATAATTGCGGAAACCAGTCTGGGGAGATTAAGGAGAACAGCGAATGAGGATAAAACTTTATCTGGTCGCTCTGACAACACTGACATTGGCGCTGTTCACCAGCGTCGCCACTGCGGCCACATCCGCCAAGGCTGAAGCCGCCTCTAAGTTCAACATGGAGCCGACGACCAATCAAGGTCAGCGTTGGCGCATCGGCTACTACGAAGGCGGCGAGTATGCGGATTACCAACGGGAGCTGATCGTCACAGTGCGTTCGTTGATGGATATGGGCTGGATTAAAAAGGCGGATATCCCTCCTCAGAAGGGCGATCAGACCAGTGATCTATGGCGCTGGCTTTCTGAATCGGCCCAAAGCGACTATATCGAATTCGTCAAAGACGCCCACTACAACGCCAATTGGGACGACAACCTGCGCGCCCAGATGAAAAAGGACATCATCAAGCGGCTCAGTGAGAAGAAAGACATCGACCTGATGATCGCCATGGGCACCTGGGCGGGACTGGACCTGGCCAATAACGAACACAGTACGCCGACTCTGGTGTTTTCAGCGAGCGACCCTCTCTCCGCCGGCATCATCAAAAGTATCGACGACTCCGGTTATGATCATTTGCACGCGACGATGGATCCCTTCCGTTATGATCGCCATATCCGGGTATTTCATGACATTACCGGCTTCAAACGCCTCGGCATCGCTTATGAGAACTCTCAGAACGGCCGCAGTTACGCAGCAGTGGACACCATCGAGGCGCTGAGCAAAGAGCTTAAATTCACCATCACGCCCTGCTACACCAAGAGCGATATCGCCGACGTCAGTATGGCGGAACACAGCGTCATCGACTGCTTCCAGAAACTGGCGCCGAAAGTGGACGCTATCTACATTACCGAACAGGGCGGCGTCACCCGCAAGACCTTGCCGGTGATCGTGAAGACAGCTCAAAAGTACAACGTGCCTACGTTCTCCCAATCCGGTTCCGAAGAAGTCCGCTATGGCGTGCTGGCCAGCCTGTCGCAGTTCAACTTCAAGTATTTTGGCGAGTTTCACGCCCAAACCATGGCCAGAATATTTAATGGCGCCAAGCCCAACGAGTTGCCCCAATTGTTCGAGGAACCGGCGAGAATGGCGCTGAACCTGAAGACCGCAGAGATCATCGGGTTTAATCCCTCCCTGTTGTTACTCGGCGCCAGCGACGAGATTTACAGAGAGGTCGAAACGCCCCAATAAGCGTAACCGCCCGCTCTCAGAGCGGGCGCCAGCAAGATGGAGCATCTCATGCGCAATTCGATCACCAGGATTGTCTTCCTCTTCACAGGCGTGCTGGGAACCACCCTCCTGCTCGCCTTGACGCCACCTGCCGCCGCTTCGCACCCGTCCGATACGCCACAGGCGCAAAATCCGCCCGCTCATACCCCATGGCGGCTGGCCTATTACGAAGGCGGCCCTCATGGCAACTATCACGACTATCTTGAAGCGACCATCCAGGGGCTGATGGCGTTGGGCTGGATCGAACAGGCGGAACTGCCTTCCAGCGAGGCCGACGCCCGCACCCTTTGGGACTGGCTGGCGCAGAACGCCAAAAGCCAATACCTGACGTTTCTGAGCGACGCCTACTATTCCGCAGACTGGGAACAGCAGTCCAGAGAGAAAATCCGCACGGATATTATCGAGCGGATGAACCGGCGAAAAGATATCGACCTGGTCTTCGCCATGGGCACCTGGGCGGGTCAGGACCTGGCCAACAACCGTCATCACACCCCCGTCTTCGTGTTGTCCGCCAGCGATCCGATTCAGTCAGGCATCATCAAAAGCGCCGAGGATTCCGGCTATGATCACGTGTTCGCCCGAGTGTCGCCCCAGCGCTATGAGAAGCAACTACGGGTGTTCCACGAAGCGGTAGGCTTCAAGCGCCTCGGCGTGGCCTACGAGAACTCTGTGGACGGGCGCGCCTATGCGGCGCTGGAGAATATTGAAAAAGTCGCCGAGGAGAATCGCTTCAAAGTGGTAAGTTGTTATACCCTAAGCGATATTCCGGACAACAGCAAAGCGGTGGAAAGCGTACTTTCATGCATCGACAAACTGGCGCCGGAAGTGGACGCGCTGTACATTACGATGCAGGGCGGCGTAAATGAGCACAGCATTCCGAAGATAGTTAAAATCGCCAACAAGCATAAACTGCCCACTTTTTCCCAACTGGGCTCGGAAGAAGTAAAATATGGCGTTTTAATGAGTATGTCGCGACCGGACTTTGAATCCGTCGGTGATTACCTGGCTTCCTGCCTGGGTCAGGTTATAAACGGGGCGAGCCCCAGAGCCCTGAAACAACTGTTTGAGGAGAAGACCAATATATCCCTTAACCTTAAGACGGCGGAAGTCATTGGCATTTATCTGCGTGCAGACTGGCTTGCCGCTGCAGACGAAATCTATCGAGAAATACAGGTTCCCGATTAAACATGGTTCGAGCTAACAGCCGTTTTTTCAGCCGCTACCGTTTTTACTCGCTAAGAACCAGGATAATTTCCCTCATCCTGTTGATTATGACCATAGCGGCGCTGGCGATTCTTTATTTCACTCATCGCGATGTGGGACGTGCGATGCTTCATGCTGAAGAATCCTCTGCGCAAAACGTATTGAAGTTGGTCGAGCTGAATATCAAAGCCGGTTACGATCAGTTGACCGGCGACAAAATAGAAATTCTCTCCAACCTGCAAAGCGATTTACAGAGCGTGTCGGAAATCGCGCAGTCCTCCTTCAAGGTATACGGGGATCTGTACAAGTCGGGCAAGGTCTCGCAGGAAGAGGCCGAGTCCATGGCTTTCGAGTGGCTGCGGGACGTACGTTTCGGCGAAGTGGAAGTCTTTGTGTTTAACCGCCAGGG
Organism: Hahella sp. HNIBRBA332; assembly: GCF_030719035.1. Lineage (NCBI taxonomy): Bacteria > Pseudomonadati > Pseudomonadota > Gammaproteobacteria > Oceanospirillales > Hahellaceae > Hahella > Hahella aquimaris. Next base: position 1,987,644 of record NZ_CP132203.1, on the reverse strand, counting down.
CGGCGTCATGGCGCACCCGGACCCCAGCGTGGAAGCGACTTACATTACTTCGCTGCGGGATTTTAAAGGTCGCGTCATCTATCAGACCATGGCGGACGACAATCTGGACGCCGCCGGCGACAAGGCCATCTTCAACTGGCGCAAACCCGGCAGCGACCGCGACAGCCGTCATATCGGCTACTTCCTTCCCCTGCCCGACTGGAAGTTGACGCTTGTCGCCATGGTGGACTTCGAGTACGTGGAAGCAGAAAGCCGCAAGAAAATGAGCGCCATTATCGACAGTCTGCGTAAGACCTTCCCTGACATCAAAGTCGCCAACACCGGCTACGCCTACCTGTTTGACGGCCAGAGCGAAGTGCTGGTGCCGCCTCCCGGCAATGGCGAAGATGGCGAAGCGCCCAAGCCGCTGAACGGCGAGCAGCAGGACTTGCTGACCGAGCTGATCGGTCAGGTTGCAGCGCAAGAGCAAATCGGCCAGGTGGTCTATCACTACAGCGACCCCTTTGTCGCCGGGGCCAGAACCGATGACGAGCGGCAGGCGGTGGCTTATGTCAGCTATTTCAAACCATTCGACTGGTATCTTTCCGTGGTAGTGCCAGTGGAGGAAATTTCCGCGCCGGCGGAAAATCTGGTGAAAAGCCAGAGTCTGGTCATCGGCTTTTTCTTCATTGGCAGCATTCTTGTCGCCTTTATCTGGGTATCGCGCATTTCCCGACCGCTGGACTTCCTCACCAACTACGCCAAGCAATTACCTTCTCAGGATTTCCTCAAGGACGATCAGCCGAACAGCAAGATTCAGTCACTGGCGGCGCGCTCCCGCGATGAGGTGGGGCGTCTGGCGGAGTCCTTCATTTTCATGGAAGTGGAGCTGAAAAAGAACATCAAGGAAGCCTGCCGCGAGAAAGAAGCGGCGGAGCAGGCCAATCAGGCCAAAAGCGAATTCCTGGCGAGAATGAGCCACGAAATCCGTACGCCGATGAATGGCGTGCTGGGCATGGCGAGCATTCTCGCCGATACGCCCCTGTCGGAAAAACAGCGCAAGTATCTCGACACTATCGTCAGTTCCGGCGAGTCCCTGCTGAATATCATCAACGACATCCTGGATTTCTCCAAGATCGAAGCCGGTAAACTGGATCTGGATAATCACCCCTTCAAATTGCCGGAGTTGCTCTCCTACCTCACAGATATCTTCTCGCCCCGGGCGCACAGTAAAGACATTGAGCTGATCTGCGCGGTCAGCGACGGCATCCCGGAAACCCTGATCGGCGACAGCGGACGCTTGCGGCAGATCCTGACCAATCTGGTGGGCAACGCTCTCAAATTCACCCAGCAGGGCAGTATTCAGATCATTGTGGAAATCAGCGATGAAGACGCCCGTAATATGAAGCTGAAAATATCGGTCATCGACACCGGCATTGGCATCCCCCTGGAGAAACAGGAAAAGATTTTCGAATCCTTCTCTCAAGCGGACGGCTCCACTACCCGCACCTATGGCGGCACCGGGCTTGGCTTGAGCATCTCCAAGAGTCTGGTGGAACTGATGGGCGGCGAGCTGGGCGTGGAAAGCCGCCCCGGCGAAGGCTCCACTTTCTGGTTCTCCGTGTGGCTGGAAAAAGATCCTTCCGCCAGTGGCGTATCCACCCTGACCGCCAAATCTGGCGGCAGCGCCACGGGTCGTAGTCAGAATCCGCCGCTCAGCGGACGCGTTTTACTGGTGGAGGATCATCCCATCAACCAAGAGTATGCGGTTGAGCTGTTGAATATGATCGGCATCACCGCAGACATCGCGGAGAATGGTCGCGAAGCCCTCACGCGCTTGGCCAAGAACCATTACGACATGGTGCTGATGGATTGTCAGATGCCGGTCATGGATGGCTATGAAACCACCATGGCCATTCGCGCCGCAGAGCAGTCCCACCCGGGCAGCCAGCGTTTGCCGATAGTGGCGTTGACCGCTAACGCGCTGCCTGCGGACCAGCAACGCTGCATGGATGCGGGGATGGATGACTTCCTCGCCAAGCCCTTCAATATTCAGCAGTTGTATACTTCGCTGGCGCGCTGGCTCCCCCCCGCCAAAGCACGCATCGCCGACCGCAGCGCGAAATAGACGCGCCTCAGCAAAGACATCGCGCCGGAAAAAGTTAAAACAGGAAGTAGATCGAAGATCAGAGTCAGGCAGGGAAACGGACAAGATCAAGGCGTCATCCGGCGCCTTTTTCGTATTGTTTGAACGCCGCGGCAAGAGTTTCCAGCAAATGCGTATTGTCCCAGGGCTTGGAGATATAGCGGTATATTTCCCCCTGGTTGATCGCTCGCTCCAGACTTTCCGACGAGCCGTGTCCTGTAAGCAGAATTCGCAGTGAACGCGGATGCATGGTTTTGATTTTGGAGAAAAACTGCACGCCGCTTTCTCCTGGCATCTGCAAATCTGAAACGATTACCGCCACTTCGCGCCGTGCGAGCACTTCATAGGCATCTTCCGTATTGCTAGCCACCAGCACTTCGTAGGCCTCATCACGCAGAATGCGCTTGATGCTGCGCAAGATGTTGGCGTCATCGTCCACCACCAGCACCGCGCCCCTGTCCCTGTTGCGACCGAATTCGCTGATGTCCAGCCGCGGGCGCTCTTTCAGCATGGCGTAAATCTCCGCCTCCGGCAGCGGACGGCTGAAGTAAAAGCCCTGAATCGCATCGCAGCTTTCCGCCGCCAACAGCGCTATCTGGCCCGCCGTCTCCGCGCCTTCCGCAATGGTTTTCAACCCCAGGCTCTGGGACATGCGGATAATGGCTTTGACGATGGAGTAATCGTCAGGGTTATTAGTCAGACCTGACACAAAGGACTTATCTATTTTCAGCTTGTTGACGGGAAAGCGCTTCAGATAACTGAGATTGGAATAGCCGGTGCCAAAGTCGTCAATGGACAAGGACACGCCGATATCCTTGAGCCGCTGCATAAGGGAGATGGAGGTAACCGGATCCAGCATGGAGAGAGACTCCGTCAGCTCCAGCTCCAGATACTTCGGCTCCACCATGTATTTATTCAAAGCCTGCTTCACCAATTCCTCGGTTTTTTGCTCCATAAACTGTAAAGCCGAGATATTGATCGCCACCGGCACGATCTTCAGCCCTTGCCGTCGCCAGCTTTGCAGACGTTTACAGACGGCGAAGATGACCCACTCGCCAATGGCGGAGATCAAACGCCCCTCTTCCGCAGCGGGGATAAAGTCTCCCGGCGGCACCAGACCTAAGGTGGGCGACTGCCAGCGGATCAGGGCCTCGAGTCCAATGATCTTGCCTGTACTCAGGTCCACCTGAGGCTGGTAATGTAATACGAATTCGTCATTTTCCAGGGCCTGTTTCAAGCTGCTTTCCAGCTTCAGGCGCTCGTTGAGGCGGTCCTGCATCTGATGGGTGAAGAACTGATAGGCATTGCGTCCGGACTCCTTGGCCCGATACATGGCGATATCCGCATGACGCAATAGTACTTCCACGTTGTCGCCGTCTTCCGGAAAGCTGCTGATGCCCAGACTGCAGGTAATGGAATGGCTTTGCCCCAGCAGTAATACCGGCGCGCTGACGGAGCTGATCAGACGCGCGGCCAGGTGGGTCAAATCCCCTTCGCTTTCCAGGTTATCCACCAGTAAAACGAACTCGTCGCCGCCGAACCTGGCCAGGGTGTCGCAGTTGCGGGTGCATTCCTGCAAGCGCTTCGACATGATCCTTAGCAGCTCGTCCCCGGCGTTATGCCCCAGTGTGTCATTAATCAGTTTGAATTTATCCAGGTCGATAAAAATCAGCGCCAAGCGGGACTCATTACGTTGCGCGTGATTGATCGACTGCGTCACTCTATCCAGAAACAGGCTACGGTTCGGCAGACCGGTTAACGCGTCGTGAGTAGCCTGAAACTCAATCGCCGCCTCCTGACGCCGACGTTCAGTGATGTCACGCAGCACATACATATGGGAAGGCGAGCGATGATAGGTAATGGGAATGCAGTTAACCTCCACCTCCACACGCCCCCCGGTAAGCTGCCGTAGCAGCATGACTTCCGGCGGGCCGGCGCTTCTGTCCACCGAACAAGCCTGTTTTAGCTGCATCGCCGCGTATTCTTTCTGATCGTCCGTGACGAAGTCCAATAACGCGCCGCCCAGCAGTTTGTCCGGGTTATCCGCTCGGAGCATGTTCACCGCCGCGGAGTTGAGAAACACGATCCCCTCTTCGCTCTCCACAAGGATGGCGTCGGGCGTGGTCTCCACTAACTTGCGGTAGCGTTGCTCACTGTCTTTCAAATGCTGATAGGCGACTTTCAGTGCGATATGAGTGTGCACCCGCGCCGCCAGCTCCTCCACTTGAAACGGCTTGGTGACATAATCCACGCCGCCGGCGTCAAAGCCCGCCTTTTTGCTTTTAACGTCACTGAGCGCAGTCATGAAAATCACTGGAATATCGTCACACCCAGCCAGCTTCTTCAGCTTGCGGCAGGTTTCGAACCCATTCATTTCCGGCATCATTACGTCCAGAAGAATGAGGGAGGGCTGGTTTTGCGCAGCGATTTGCAGCGCCTGCATGCCATTTTCGGCGGACAGCGTGCGGTAGCCCCGGCTTTCCAGGCAAGCCACCGCTACATCCAGATTGAGAGGTGAGTCGTCGACAATTAAGACCGTGAACTCAGAGAGATCCTCGATCGTGGCGCAATCCTCGAATCCATCAGCTTGCAAGATAGTCGTCATGAAAGAGACTCTGATTCCCGTTAGCCCTTATCCAAAAGATAGCCCTGCGGCCATGGATTTCAAGGCCGCTTGCAGCGTCGCCGCCGGAATGACACATCCAACTCAGGCGAAACGCCTGTGAGGCGGCTCATCCGCCGCTTTGTTTTTGTTTGTAGCGATCCATTAACTCATGCTGTAGTTTAGGCGGCGCATAGTCGTAATGGCTGAACTCCAGCGTATAGGCGCCCTCGCCCCCGGTCATGGATTTCAGTTTCGACTGATAGTTATCCAGCTCCGCCAACGGAATCAACGCCGACACTGCGGCCCGATTACGACTAAGAGCATTGCTGCCCGTCACCATGCCCCGGGAGCCGGAAATATCTCCGGTAATATCCCCAACGCTGGCCGCCGGCGCGGTCACTTTGAGCCTCACCATAGGCTCCAACACCACGGGTTGTGCTTTGGTCACCGCATCCAGAAAGGCTTTCTTGCCGGCGGTGACGAAGGCGATCTCCTTGGAGTCCACCGAGTGATGCTTGCCGTCGTACACCGTCACTCGCAGGTCCTGCAAGGGAAAACCGGCGATGGCGCCGCTTTCCAGCACCTGTCGCACGCCTTTTTCCACGCCGGGAATGTATTGGGACGGGATGGAGCCACCCACCACTTTGTTTTCGAATTCAAAGCCCTGCCCGCGCTCCAAAGGCTCCACCCGCAGATAGACCTCGCCAAACTGCCCCGCCCCGCCGGTTTGTTTTTTGTGCCGATAGTGCCCTTCCGCAGGCTTGGAGATAGTTTCTTTGTAAGCAATGGAGGGCGGATGGGTGACCACCTCCACGTTGAATTGCTGTTTCATGCGCTGCAGCACCACGCGCAGATGGAGATCGCTGACCCCATACATCACGGTTTCATTCAGCGAGGCGCGGTGTTCCAGTTTCAGGCTGGGATCTTCCGCGCAAACCTTCTGTAATGCATCAGACAATTTTTGCTCATCCCCTCTGCGCACCGGTTCAATGGCGATGCCGCAGATCGGTGGCGGAAAGTCGATGGACTTCAGGTGGTATTGCTCTTCATCCGTCGAATCATGCAGCACGGAGTCGAACTCAATATCATCCACCTTCGCAACGGCGCAAATATCTCCCGGCACGCCATAGGCGGTCTCCCGGGTTTTCTTGCCCTGCAGCTTCAATAGATGGGCCACTTTGAAAGGCTTACGGGCGTCGCCCACATACATTTGCGAGTTCGGGGAGATGCGTCCCTGGTGAATCCGAAACACGCCCAACTTGCCCACGTAAGGGTCCACGGCGACTTTAAACACGTGTGCGATGGCGTGCTTTCCCGGGTCCGGCTCCACTGTCACTTTCCTGGCCTCCGCGCCCTCGCCTTTCAAAAATTGCGGCGGATTGCCTTCCAGAGGCGTCGGCATCAGATGGGAAATGACCTTCAATAGCTCCTCCACGCCCGCGCCGGTTTGCGCCGATACGAAACAGACGGGAATCAGATGCCCTTCCCGTAAAGCTTGTTCGAAGGGGTCGTGCAACTGCTCCGGACTGAGTTCCTGCCCCTGTTCCAGATACACTTCCATCAACTTCTCATCCACCTCCACGACTTGATCCACCAGCGCGCTGTGCGCTTTCTCCACGGATGAAAAGTCCGTGGCGCGACTTTCGTCCGGCGTGAAATAGCAATCCACCACCGCATGACCGGATTCCGCCGGCAGGTTGATCGGCAAACATTCAGGACCAAACGCCTCGCAAATGCTTTCCATGAGTTGGGCGAAGTCGATGTCGTTCGTGTCTATCTTATTGATGATAATCATGCGGCAAAGCTCGCGCTTTTTTACCGCCGCCATCAGGCGCTCCGTCACCATTTCCACGCCCGCCTGCGCATTGATCACCAGCGCGGCGGAGTCCACCGCGGGCAATATGCTCAATGCCCGTCCGAGAAAATCGGGATAGCCGGGAGTATCGATGAAGTTAATATGCGCCGCGTCGTAATCCAGGCTGCATACAGAGGTGTAGAGGGAATGCCCCAGTTCTTTTTCCTGGGGGTCGAAATCGCTGAGGGTTGCGCCCTTCTCAACACTGCCGGCGCTGGGGATTTCTCCCGACTTAACCAGGAGCGCTTCCAATAAAGTCGTCTTGCCGCAACCGACGTGTCCCAAAAGCGCGATATTGCGGATGTTTTCTGTGCTGTACTGCGCCATAGCTCTTCCTTTTGGTGAGTGGAGACGACTTACGCCGTCAAACGGAGCTTCGGTCAGTATCCCGATCGTATTCCGCACGGAGGACCCGTCGTAAAACACGAACTGCGATGGATTCTGGAAGGAGTATTTCTATGAATTAAAGCAGAAAAACCGGGATTTGGGAAAAATGCGGGGTTAGCAAAAGCTGATAAAGACGTAATGGGGATATTCAGCGGAATAAAAGCGCAATTTTACACAGAAGTATTCTGGCGCTCCGGGGATACTATTCCTGTCCGACAGCGGTTTCAGAAACGATTACCCCGTTTCTGACTCCCCCTTTCCGCTTACGGCGGCTGCTCCTGGCGTCTGCGATCGCAGGAGAGCCTCCCAGCGACCGAGGCGTTAATGAGCCAGGGTGGGCGCCTCGGTTTTTTTCTACTCCTTCGTATGCAGGCGACGCTATCTGAGTTGCGCCGCCGATTATTCAGCCAACAACTTAAGCCCGGAGGGCAACGCCTCGCCGAATACGCGCTTGGTTTCCGCCTCATCCAGCTCCACCACCTGCGACACCATATCGACCCAGACCGCCGGAGCCTTGGCGGCTTTCAGCGCCGCGACCACCGCGCTACGGTCCGCTTCCGACAAATCCCGTACGCGATCACCGCTCATGCGCGACAACATCACTGTAGAGAAGGCCGCTTCCTGGTTCTTTTTCCAGTCTTGTTTGAGCAACTGCGGCAGCCAGCCGGACACCGTTTCCGCAGGAACGACATTGTGGGCGCTGCCATGGAAAGGCTGCCGCGAAGCGATCCGTCCAAGCGCCCACCAGCTTGCAACAGGTTCGCTGGGTTTCTGCAGACGCTGCAGCAGCCATTTGGCGACTTCTACTTTGGTTTCCACCGGCAAGCGCTCCAGCGCCGCCGCCAATCGCACCATGTCCTCGTAGGACTTGAACGCCGGCGTAGCCACCAGCTTGCGGCTACGCAATGCGGCCGGATTAATGTAGACCGCCGCATCTTTGTACACACGCTGTTGCTGCTCGCTGTTGAGTCCACCAGCGACGCGACGCCAGAAGGTCCACCATTCGCTCCACAACTGCCCTTCCTTATCGAATTGCAGGCCTTGCTGATACATTTTCCAGACTTGCTGCACCCGCCAGTCATCCAGGGGATCGCCGAAACCGGGACGCAGGCAGTATCCGGCGAAATTGAGCCAGATACGTTCATGAGCCGCGGAACGACGGCGGTTTTTGGCGCCTTCCAAAAACTTGTCAAAAATGGCGCGCAGCGTGGGCATATCCCACTGGTCGCGCTTGCCGAGCAGTTTTTCCAGATCATTGCGCAGCGTTTTGATGGAGTCGCCGCCTTTTTTGTTGGGGCTGTAGGCCGCTTCGATCTTGCTCGCCGCTTCGGCGAATCTGGCGGGCAGTTGCGCGCCGCTGTCTTCCATCGGAGTCTGTTTGCGTAACTGAAAATCCAGGCGCCAGCGTTGCGGGTTGGCGTCGCCGCCAGCAATCTCCACGCACTCGACTTGTAACGCGCCCGCCTCCGTCAGCACGGCGCTCAATTCCACTTCAACTTCTGCGCCGCTATCCTCCGCATCGGCGCTCAACGCCGACACCATGGGCGGCAGGAAGATGAAGTCATCATCGTTCATTTCCTGCAGATCGCCCGCATTGAATGCCTTGTCGCTCGTCGATGACGCCAAGTGGAAACGCACCGGGCGTCCGATGCGCAACGCGAATTTACGACCATGCAGACGAATTTCTTCGCCTTCTTCCGTCGCCTTGGGTAATAAGCAAACGCCAAATTTCTTATCTGCAGCGACGTCAGTGGACGCCTCCACAAGCAGAAAATAAGAGCGGGCCGAACCGCCGCCAATTTTGATTTGCGCGCCCTTACGCGCCAGCCCGTAGGCCACTCCGCCGAAAGCCACCGCCAGATTGGGATGAACATTATCCAGGAGCCTGACCGGCGCGCCGTTCCATTGACTCAACAACGCGCGCGCCCGCTCACTGAGTAACGGACTGTTGAATACGCCGCCGTTCAGCAACAGCACGTCAGGTACTGCCGCCGCCGTCTCGCTGGTCTTCAACGCCTGTCGGCAGGCCTGCTCATGGCGGGCCAGGAATTCCGCAATGTATTTGCTGACGGCGGGGTCCGGCGCATAGGGCAAGCCAAACTCCACGACTGCGCTGCGTCGCTTGGCGGGACGCTCACTGAATTCACAGAGAGGAAAAAAGCCGTCTACAGCGATCTGGTGCGCTTCTTCACGGGTCAGCTCGCAACTCTTGGCGCCGCCAATCAACTTGGCGCCGCCGCCCAGCACCGTCACGGAAGCGGTTTCAGGCGCCTCCGGCGACAATAACAATTCTTTGGCTTTTCGGGTTTGCTGAATCAGCTGGGAGAGCGCCGCTGCGCTGAGTTTACGCGCGCTGGCGATGCGCTGCTCCGCTATGTGCGCCAGCGCCAGATCGATATTGTCTCCGCCCAGCATAAGGTGATCGCCCACCCCGACGCGATTCAGGGATAGCTCGCCTTGATCGCCGGATCCGGCCGCCACGCTGATCAAGCTTAAATCCGTGGTGCCGCCGCCAACATCGCACACCAGCAAGAGTCTGGCGTCCTGCAGCAGTGATTGCGCCTGCTCTTTGTTGCGCGCGCACCAGTCGTATACAACCGCCTGCGGCTCCTCCAATAACAACACGTCCGGCAAGCCCGCCAGGCGTGCGGCCTCCAGAGTGAGGGAGCGGGCGCCTTCATCAAAAGACGCCGGCACCGTGATGACCACTTCCTGCTGCTCCAGCAGATCCTGCGGATGCTCCCGGTTCCAGGCCTGTCTGACGTGGTGCAGATAGCTGGCGCTGGCGAGCAGCGGAGAAACTTTGACGACATCCTCAGCCGCCGCCCAGGGCAGAATATCCGCCGTGCGCTCCACCTGGGGATGGGACAGCCAGCTTTTGGCGCTGGCCACCAGCCGGCCGTCGACCTTGGAGCCCAGCTCACGCGCCCATTCGCCGATCACGACCTGACCGATCTCGCCGGGCAGCGCCTGAGGACGCCATGGCAGTTGCAGATGATGCTCCGCAATCTCGCCGGGGGCCGGATGGTAGCGGAAAGACGGCAGCATAGGCTTCTTGGCCAGCTCGCCCGGCGCCACCAACTGTTCGATTTCAAACAACTTGGGAACGGCGTTTTCCGCTCCTGTCGAGATGTCCGTATAGGCCACCACCGTGTGAGTGGTGCCCAAATCTATCCCTACCAGATATTTCACTCTCAGCCCTCGCGCACGTCGAACTCAACCTGCCATCTCGCATCGCCGTTTCTGGGAATGGCTTCCAGACATAGGGTGCCGACTTCGGTGACCCGCGCCGACAGACGCACCGGCACGATTTCTCCCGGACGACGCCCTTCCGCTGGCAGCGAGGCCTGGATTTCCGGCAACTCTTCCAGTTCATCCGGGCCCCAGGCGTCCAGCACCATGCCCGGCTCGTCATCGCGACGCAGGGTGGAGCCGAAAAATTTGAAACGGACCGGCTCGCCAACAATCAAGCCCAGTTCCTGGCTCTCCACCTTCACTTCCGAACCTTCTTCCATACCGAAAGGCGCCACGCACAAGGCTTCCATCGGCGCTTCCATACCCGGCACCGCCGGCATGGCGCTCTCGATTCCCACATAGTAGGCGCTGGCGATGCCGCCGCGAATGCGCACTCCGCGTCCACGGCGCACGTAGCCGTAATAAGCCGCCCCGCAGGCTACCGCCAGGTCGAGGTCACTGTCCTGCAACAACCGGGCGGAAGGCGCATTGGCGTCACGCAGCCAGCCATTAATGATATTCATCAGACGTTCCGCCAGAGCGGGCGCTTTAAGCACGCCGCCATTGAACAATACCGCCGTGGGTTTAATAAATTCGCTTTCGTTTTGCGCCAACAGTTCGTTGGCGGCGGCGTGCTGACGACTCAAAAACGCCGCCAGATGGCGTGTGACTGCAGCATCCTGGGCGTAAGGCAGGCTGATTTGGGTCAACGCGCGACGCATTTGCTGCTTCGGATGTTCATGGACGCCGACTTGTGGGAAAAAGCCTTCCACTAGAGTCTGCTGCACTTCGTCCCGAGTCAATTCCGTGCGCAAGGAGCCGCCCAGCAATTTCGAGCCTCGGCTGGGTACGACTATCGGCACAGCGTTGACGTCCTGATCCGACAGCAATGCCTCTTTAGCGTCGCGGCAACCATGTACAATCGCCTGAATCTGCCAGGGCTGCAGCTCTTTGCCTTCTTGCGCCAGTTTGCTCTTCACCCGATAAGCCAGGGCCAGGTCCATGTTGTCGCCGCCCAGCAGAATATGTTCGCCCACTGCGACGCGATTCAGTTCCAGCCCACCGTCCTGTTCGGTGACCGCAATCAGGGACAAATCCGTAGTGCCGCCGCCGATGTCCACCACCAGCAGGATGTCGCCAACGCCCACCTGATCGCGCCAGGCGCCGCCGCTGGCCTTGATCCAGTTATAAACCGCAGCTTGAGGCTCTTCCAACAGCGTCAGGTTGCCAAGACCGGCGGCTTTCACCGCTTCTACAGTGAGATCGCGCGCAGCCGGGTCGAACGAAGCGGGCACCGTCACCACCACGTCCTGCTCATTCAGCGGATAGTGCGGGTGCTTATGATTCCAGGCGTTGCGCAGGTGTTCCAGATAACGAATCGTCGCCGCCAAAGGAGAAATGCGCGCCACTTCCTCCGGACTGTTCAGTGGAAGAAAGTCGGAACGGCAATCAACGCCACCGTGACACAGCCAGCTTTTGGCGCTCGCCACCAGACGAATTGGCGTTTTCGATCCCAATTCGCGGGCGACGCCGCCCACCAGGGCGTCCGCCCTGGCCGCCCAAGGCAGGGCCAACTCCCCTTCTCCCAGTTCGGATTCATGGGGCTGATATAAGAAAGACGGCAGTTGCTTCTTTTCCTCCACACTGCCTGGACGGGTCAATTGCGGCACAGGCATCACGTCCTGCAGCAGTTGGTCTTCATCCGGCGCCTGGCCGCTTTCATCGGTCAGTTCAATGTAGGACAGCACGCAGTTGGTGGTGCCCAGGTCGATCCCCACACTATAACGGGGCGATCTATCGGCGTTCATATCGCTCATAGTTCGACCTCCGCCGGCGCGATAATGGCGGCGTCATGTTCTTTAGCGAGTTTCGGCAGCTTCACGTCCACCGCCTTCCAACCACGATGCACCAATACGCCGGTGAACGGCGCTTTGCCTGCGACATTGCCGGTCAAGCGCACTTCGGATGCATTGAATCCTTCCGGCAGGGTGACGCGGGTTTCTTCTTCCTCCTGACGCAGCGGCGCCAGCGTGAAGTATTCGTTCAGGGTCTTTTGACCGCCTTCGTGCACGACGCGCGCCGCCGCGCCAATGTCCGCATCGCTGAAACCAGCCAGATCTTCTTTCAGGAAATCGATAAAGCGAGCATTCTGTTGTAACAGGGCCAATAACTGCAGGGCTGAATCCGGAGTTGAATCTTTGAAGGGGTTAACGGGTTCCGGTTTGACTTCCGGCGCCGGTTCGGCGGGCTTTTCAACCGGTTGCGGCGCTGGCTGCGCCGCGACGTTCTGTGATTGCGCATTTTTTCTGGCGCTCAGCCACGCCGCCAGAAATATAATTGCGAATACAGCCAGTCCCAAATGCAACAGATCAATTGTTGTGGGCATTGCGGTTAAATTCAGATTCATTATTTTCTCTCTTAATCCTTAGCTATGTTGATGCTGGATTCCGTTGCTGATCGATTAATATGCATGTGCGCGTCATTCGAAGCGCAAATACGCGCCGGGCTTGTGATACGGCAGCAACAGACAAATAAACTTGTTGGCCCGGGCGGCGGATAATTCGGGCGTGCAGACGCAGTGCGGCGGCTCAGCCGGCGCATATGATAGCAATAACTTAAAGACGAAGTAACACCGTACGGCGGACGACTCGGCGTCAGCCATCATTCTACTGCTCACTATAAAGACTGCTCGTGAAAGAGACGGTTACGCGCGGGAACTTTATTTAATCTGGTTTATGAATTTCGTTAAGAGACAGAATATCGATCACGTCGGATATATCCTTGTGGTATTCCTCCATTAACCGATCCAGTTTCCGCTTGAAGTCTTCCTGTTTGCGATCTTTCATGCTTGAGTCCATTTCCTGCAGCGCTTCTGACAAGCGTTGCGAGACTTCCCGTGGGCTGAGCTTTTTCAGATCTTTTAAAATCTTTAACTGCATGTATAAGTAATCGTTTTTAGCTATCGAGTTAATTGAAAAACTGTCCGGGAGGTCGAAATCCGACGGAGGACAGGTTTCGTTCAATATAGTGGAGGCGGCGCATCAAGACAATTTGAGGCCGATTTATATTACCCTGTTTGTCGTCCAGAACAAACATTCATTTGTTTATAATACCACGGAGATCTTAATTGATTACTTTAAGATTATTAATAAATGTATCAATCGGTCAAAAAGTCATCATCCTTTTGTGATTTTACCCACTCAATTGGCCTCTTCCACTCGGCCAACCGCAGCCCCAGACTTGTCGGACAAATAGATCCGCCGGATGAATATTTTTAAGCGCCGGATGTTGGACAAGAACCTCATCCATTTGAAAAATCCCGCGCTTACGCCACAATAAGCGACTGAGTGGGACGTCATGCGTCCTCATTACCTTGTTATAAACAGGAGAAAGGCATGGGCTTGGGCTCATTTTTTAAATCCATGTTCGGCGGCGGCGAAAAGGCCCCTGAGCCGGAAGACATTATCGAACACAAAGGTTTCCAGATAATTCTGAAGCCACGCAATCTGGGGGGAAATTACGGCGTCGGCGCGATTATCCGCAAGGAGATCGACGGCGAAGTTCGCGAACACCAGTTCATCCGCGCCGACCAGATCCCCAGCAAAGAACAGTGCAATGAAATTACCTTGATGAAGGTAAAAACCGCCATCGACCAACTTGGCGACGATTTATTTCAGCCGCAATGAGCGAGCCTCTCAGCTATTCATAGAAATAATTGCAGCAGCCTGCCCCTATAAGCGCAGAGGCAAAAACTCAGAAAACGGCCAAACCCTTACTATGGATTGGCCGCTCGTTGATTAATACGTCTTTAACCCCGTGGAAGGCTCCGTACCTGTCCACTTGTATAACCCTGCATCAGCACTCGGGCAATTTCATTCGCGGCAAAGGCTTCCCTCTCGCATCCAGGCCGAAAAGGCTGGTTTTCAACGCCAACAGAACGGCGATATCTCACAGGCTGATCAATGAAGGTGTCATAGGTTCTACTAGCAGTGTGATCTTCCAACCATACATGCTCGGGACAAACTTGACCGTTTCTAAATCCCCCACATAAGAAAACCCGGTTGCCCGTACGCTCCGTTCTTTCGTCGCATAATTCACTAATACTCTCCATAATTGACTGGCGAACCTGCATAAGCGTTTGACCACGCAGGTTTGAGCCGTACCCATAATGCATACCCAGTCTATTAGATAACCCCTCGTATTGCAGGTGCACTTCTCGAGCACGCTCTGGATTACCGGACAACGCCCATGTATGGCAAGCCATCTGCGTAACGGTTACCAGCTCCATGCCGTGCCCTCCCACGCGTCTACGTGACCTGGGTCTTAACTCGTCGCCGCTATCCGCTTCTTCTCTTGATCTTACTGGCATAATAGTTCTCCCTGTTTATTAACTCGGCAGGCTTTTCAAGCTCGCTCTATTAACATTCCAATATTTGGGAAAAGACCTTCTCCCAGACTTAAACTAGCGAGCATTTAGTTCTGCACCCTTCATATATTTTGAGTTTATTCTCAAAAAAGCAGCCAGAGATACGCCCAGCTATTTGTGAGTTCATCTTTAATTCATGCGCCCCAATTTCGCCAGACATTAATGTCGTTAAATGAAGTTCATAAAGTCCGCCAACTTAAAATTTTCGAATACTCCCCGGGGCAATACACAACATACCATCACAAAAATATACATTTCACCAGACGCTCTCCGGATTGGCCCTATAAAAACACTTACCTGACCATTCATTTAAATCAGGTCAAATATCCCTTTTATGAGAATCTTTTAACTAAAAACAGGGAACAAAAATCAGCGGGCGTTGTTTAATTAATTCGAATGCGATGGCATTCGTATTCAAAACGAGAAGATATATCACAATAGAGGATGTTTTAATGCCTATTCAGGTCTATCGATGGATATTTAAGCAACTGTCCTTTTGGACATTAACGTTACTGGTTGTTCCGCTTTCTCATGCCGCGTTATTCGACCGTGTCGCCGTCACCTGGAACTTACAAGGCTCCAGCCATGCATCGGAAAGTAAATGGAATGTAAGCATCCGCCAGTTGTTGCGTGGTTCAGATCGCGCGCAGGTATTGGCCATTCAAGAAGCTGGCTCGGTTCCTGATTCCGCTGAACTGATGCCGCAACTCACCCCGCCGCGACTGGATAACCCGCACTCTGTTCAGGTTCCCGTTGAAGAGTACCGTTGGAATATTGGTACGCGCTCCCGCCCTGAATACCGTTGGATCTATTTCTCGCGCAACGACGCCGGCGCTAATCGGGTTAACGTCGCTATTGTCACGGAAGAACGCGCCAACCGGGTGATTATCCTTCCTCCACCGGCCAGTTACGCCAGCGCCCGCCCCATTCTGGGGGTGGAAGTGGGCGCCGCCGGAGACACTTACTTCTCCATTCACGCTTCCGCCAATGGGGGAACGGACGCCGCGTTGATCGTAAACGCGGTGCATCACTACTTCGCTACCACGAACAACAACGCGCCTTTCATGATCATGGGCGACTGGAACCGCAGTCCCCAGGCGCTTAATACGCAACTGGCGTCCAACCACCCGGCGGTTCACGCCAACATCAATCTCGTCAATCAAGGCTCCGCCACCCAGCGCAGCGGGGGCAACCTCGATTACGCCGTCACCGGCTCCATCACGGGCGGCGCCAATTTAATGCGCGCGTTACTGGGTATTGCCTCTCTGGTCGGACAACTTTCTTCAGACCATACCCCTGTCAGATTTCAACGTTATTAATTAAATAATCAGGACTATTAAATATGTTATCTCGAGTTTTACCTGCACTTATTCTCAGCGCAGCAATCGCGCAAACCAGCCACGCCCAAGATTATGTCAATGCCGCCCTGGAAAATGTTTATACCGGACAGCTATTGGTTAATTATCATAATGGCGCAGGCTATGTTTTTACTTATCCCGCCTATGAATACACGGGGAGCGATTTCGAACGCATCAACTGGCGGGCTGAATATCTTGCAGACGGCTCGTTGCGTTTTAGAAATGCCTATTACACAGATGTATGTCTGCATGTGGACAGTGATTATTCCGGTGTTTATACGCAAGCCTGCGATAACTCCGATCATCAACGTTTCACGCCGATTTATACTTCCACTGGCGCAGTACAATTAAAGAGTCGCAGCAATTCCAACTGCCTTTATGTGGATTCAGGTAGTTCCAACTCAACTGTTTATCACAAAGCCTGCTCCACGGGTTCTATCGATGCAACAGAGTTATGGGTGATTACGGTACCCAGGGGAGCAGCTAAATCGTTGCCGACGCAATAACCATCATTGATGCAGTCATGAGATTGGCCTGCTAATAACCAGGCGCAAGGATGCGCCTTCTCAACAATCCAGCGTTACTATTTCCTTACGACGATTTGCCCGAGCACAATGCGACCTTCCTGCAGGTTTCGCCCCTGATTTTGCGCCATAACCTGGAAGTCATTCCCCATCAACACATGGAATCCCAAGGGCGGAAGGCCTTTTTTCTGGATCTTTTCAACCAATGAGGCGAACCATGTTCGCGCCGCCTCTGTTGAATCCGTCCAATCTGAAATAACAAAGCCTGCATCCTCCAATAATTTGCGTAGCTCATCAGGCTCAACAAGAAAGCTCGTTGCCGGCGAGCGCGCCCAGGGAACAGGAAACAACGCGGGTCCAGAGGGACCAGCCAGAACGTCATAGATCGCCGCCACGCCCCCCGGCTTCAGCACCCGATACATCTCTTGATAAAGCCGGGCTTTGTCTGGAATATTCATGGCGACATGCTCACTCCACACGACATCAAACATCTCATCCTCAAACGGCAGATTAACAGCGTCGCCCTGGCGATAGTCCGTCAGTGCTTGCAGGCCGACTCTGGCGGACAACATGGCGGCGGCGCGGCAGTATTCATCAGTCAGATCGACCCCAGTGACGCGACAGCCAAACTTCTGCGCGAGACAACGCGAGGTCCCGCCAATACCGCTGCCTACATCAAGCACATGCTTGTTTTCGTCCAGCTCAACTACCCGGGCCAACTCAAGCGTCGCCGCCCGACCGCGAATATGGAACGCATCAATCGGCGTCAAGTCTTCCGGAGTGAGCTGATCCAAATCTTTCCCCGCGCGCGCCAAAGCCGCCAATATAAGGCTACCCACGTCCGGGCGGGTATAGTGGCTCTCTATCGCTTCATTGACTTGATTGGGCATATAAAGTCCTTCTCTTCATAATCATCATTCTTGCGCTTCACTCATTCATAGCGCCATTGGATGTTGCCTTCAGATTGTTTTTCATACAAGTCATGAATAAACGTTTAGGCCACCTGCTCAATTTAGAGTTCTCTCCTTTGTTCCTCTCTGGCAAACTCCCCAACGAAGTTCGAAGCTAACTTAAACTGCTTTCTCCGGTCAAAGTATATTCATCCGCCAAGCGAAGGTATTTATGTCCGAAATACGCACTATCGAATGCATCGTAGACAACCGCACCCTGATTCTGGCCCTGGACGAGTTGTATCGTCGGCGCATGCAGTCTTTTGAAGTGAATACGCTCCTGCCAGCGGCCAAAGCGGTGGCGAAGGTATTGGATGTAGAGCCATGTAGTGGGCCGGTAGAGGGTTACTATGCAGAGACAGAAGCACTGACAGAGTACTTTCAGTTCATGCGCTCTTTACAGCAACAGGGTGCGCGTTCCGCAGACAAGGTGGAAGTGATGCCTGAATTCCGTCAGTTGCTGAAAGTCTGTAACGCGGCGATTTATGGCGCTGGAGCCAACCATAGCGGACTCTTGCCTTCACGACATGATCCCCTCTACTACGCACTAAATGCGCTGCCCCCTGATGAGTGGGCGTTGGCGACATTGACGGAATTGGCGGCGAACATCGCCCAGGAGAAAGACGATTATTCATTAGTCGGCATCGCCTCTTTATCCAAGGAGCCCTTACTGATTGCCGCATTACGTGAAAGCTGCGTCTTGTATGGGGCGGTTGCGGCTCTGTGCGCTCCAGACGAATCTCAGGAGCAATACCACTACATATGGAAAGTGGACAAAGAAATTGAAGACGCCTGCAACCGATTCATCAACGAGTTCAACTCACTGACGCAAAGCGGCATCCTTCCTGCAACGCCGGATAACGCTGAATATTTCTATGACGCCGCGCAGGATGCGGATATTACCGGTCGCTGTGTTCGCATTGGCTATGACGACAGCGTTTATCCCGCCCGACATTACCACTGGGCGATTAACGACAGACGCAAAGTCGAGGAATTTTGGAGCGACGAGTTGTGGACGACGCAGCGCTATTGCAACGAAAAGCTTTGGCCATGACGCACCAGCCACAAGTTCAACTTAACCCCGGTTTGCAAAATACAAATTATAGAATGCGCCCTCCTGGCCTCGGCCATTAGCCTTTGCTGGACTATTTTTCTTGGGGAGGCACTGACAACGATGAGCAAAATTTTAGAGAAAGTCATAGATAACCGCATGCTGTTAATCGCGCTGAACTAACGCTAAGCCCCCGTTCGCACTGAGCTTGTCGAAGGGCCTTCCAGAGCGATACCCCAAATAGAATCCCCAGTGAAAACTATTTCCCGCCAGATTAGTAACGCTGTTTAGTATCGCGGGAGACTGCCAGCCCTTCGACTGGCTCAGGGCGAACGGGATATTGGTTGTTACGATAATAATCTGGAAGCCACTCCGATTCCTTCCGCATGAGGGAGTGAAAATACTGAGCCAACGCTAACCCTCCGTTCGCCCTGAGTCTGTCGAAGGGCCTTCCAGAGCGATAGCCCAAATAGAATCCCCAGTGAAAACTATTTCCCGCCGGATTAGTAACGCTGTTTAGTATCGCGGGAGACTACCAGCCCTTCGACTGGCTCAGGGCGAACGGGATATTGGTTGTTACGATAATAATCTGGAAGCCACTCCGATTCCTTCCGCATGAGGGAGTGAAAATACTGAGCCAACGCTAACCCTCCGTTCGCCCTGAGCTTGTCGAAGGGCCTTCCAGAGCGTTAGCCTAAATAGAACTCCCCTCAGTGGAATCTATTTTCCCGCTGGATAAGTAACACTTTTGGTATCGCGGGGCACTTGCCAGCCCTTCGACAGGCTCAGGGCGAACGGGATATTGGTTGTTGCGATATTAATCTGGAAGCCACTCCGATTCCTTCCGCATGAAGAAGTGAAAATACTGAACCAACCCTAAGCCCTCCGTTCGCCCTGAGCTTGTCGAAGGGCCTTCCAGAGCGTTAGCCCAAATAGAATCCCCCAGTGAAAACTATTTCCCGCCGGATTAGTAACGCTGTTTAGTATCGCGGGAGACTACCAGCCCTTCGGCAGGCTCAGGGCGAACGGGATATTGGTTGTTACGATAATAATCTGGAAGCCACTCCGATTCCTTCCGCATGAGGGAGTGAAAATACTGAGCCAACGCTAACCCTCCGTTCGCCCTGAGCTTGTCGAAGGGCCTTCCAGAGCGTTAGCCCAAATAGAATCCCCAGTGAAAACTATTTCCCGCCGGATTAGTAACGCTGTTTAGTATCGCGGGAGACTACCAGCCCTTCGACAGGCTCTGGGCGAGCGGGGTCTTGGTTGTTTTACTACCAATCCAGCATATCGTTTTACTGCAAACGCACTTCTCTGTGCGCCAGCAGGCTGCTAATGACGCCTTTGAAGTGGCGTCGTGAGGGTTGTTTCAGGAAGACTGACATGCCGGAGACAGTGGCTTTCCACCACTCTCCCCGACTGCGAAGGTTATTTCGATAGGCCACCGCCAGTTGCGCCACGCCAGCCAAAGCCATGCGCGGCCGCCGCGACGACTTTGCTCAGTTCATCAATGGGGGAAGCGGTGTTTCCGGCGAGGATGCCAGCTATCCGTCTCAATCATCAAAGGCGGGAACTGACTGTTGGCGACGTCTTGCCAGGGCACGAACTTAAAGTTGGTGTTATCCCTTTTTTCGCCCTCGTCATCCAGCTCATCCGGGGTGTTGTCGCCATCCTGCACAACCAACAGGCCATAGGGGAAGTCTGGCCCCATATTGACGTTGATGACAGCGCCGCCATCGGTTTCCTGGGTTCCATCCGTATAAGGACCATCGACAATGGCGAACTCTCCCACATAGGCATTGCTCCCCTGCCGATCGTAGACGACATAACGATTGTCTCCCTGACTGGAGGCCAGCAGATAGCCGGATTTTCCTGGCCCGTAATAGATCGTCAGCCCTTCGACGTCCGCCTTCAGATGCTGACCGCCATGCCCTGGATCTTGATCCCACAACAGCGTGCAGACGTATTCCTCTTCCTGTTCATCCCACTCCCGCGTGTAGGGGACGCCAAAGGACGCCACGACATCCACTAAATCGGCTTCGTCCGGGTCATCCATCGGGATACGCCAGATACCCACTTGCTCCTGAGCCGCGTAGAGCACTTGGTTGCGCTCATCGATCACCATGCCTTCAACTTGCGGGTCCTGACCGTCCTCGTCCTGGCAGGGAGTCCATTCCACATCATCAGATAACTCAAACTCATCGGGCAGGTCCGTCAAATCATCTACCTCATAAGTCATCAGGCCCTCTTTGGTCACCTTGAACTCAGCAATCGCCAAATCCGTATCTTTACGCTGACTGATCACCGCATAGCCGTCTTTGTGCTTTTTCCGCTTGGATACAGCTAAGCCATAGCCAGTGCGCTGCTCGTTCACCTCGTCCTGATCATCGGAGAAAATCCAGGGAGCGTCTGGCGAAGTCACGTCCGTTAATGGAGCGATATCCGCGCCGTTATAGTCGGGGTTGATGCGAAAGAAGCGTAGCTTGTCGGCGCCGCGATCAATGACCACAGCGAAATCGTTTTCATATTTACGGCTTTTTAAACCGTATACCAGGTCAACATTATTGAAGCGTCCAGGCGCATCGGCGGCGCTGGGAGGCAACGGTGCGTCAATGTGCTGCAGCGTCTGTCCCTGCATGTTCAATACAACAAGGCCGCCCTCTTTCAAGGTAGCGATGACCAGGCTTTTTGCGGAATCTTCAGAGTGCGCCCAAATGGCGGGATCATCCGCGTCTGAGTTCTTACCGGCGTCAT
Organism: Hahella sp. HNIBRBA332; assembly: GCF_030719035.1. Lineage (NCBI taxonomy): Bacteria > Pseudomonadati > Pseudomonadota > Gammaproteobacteria > Oceanospirillales > Hahellaceae > Hahella > Hahella aquimaris. Next base: position 1,966,375 of record NZ_CP132203.1, on the reverse strand, counting down.
CGTCATAGAATGCTTCCGACTCAAAACGAGCGACAATTTCGGGAGGAGCGGCAAGAACCTGAGCAGAGAGTGCGGCGAGCGTAAAAGGCAGTAATTTAGCGAGTTTCATTCCTTCAATTTCCTTGTGTTCTCTTATCCGTGGCGCACAATGAATTTCCATTGCGTTGAAGAACTTAGCGCTTTTTTATGACAATTCAAATCGCCTCTTGCGGCTACCGCATTTGACCGTCCTCGGCCGACAGTTCACAACATAATCCGGTATTACGCACAGCCTCCAGGTCTTCTCTCAGCGTCAAGGTTTGCTCCGCCCTCGCCAAAGCCAGTTGGGAATGCTTGACCGCCATGTCGCGCATAGCGCCGTCGCCGAAATGCGCCAACGCATACAGTGTCTCCTGCAGCCTTCGATGTACTTCCGGAGCTCCTGCCCCTTCTCTGGCGATAGCGGTGAAGGCGTCATCGAACATGTCCCATAAAGACAATTCGGGAACCTGCACACGATCAAACTCACAGGTCTCAGCGGCGTCCGTTTTATCCTCGGGAGCCATCCACTGCACGAATAGCCGCCCCATCGCGCCCACAATGTCCCGCGCCGTGCCCGGGTCATTCACCGCTGGCGACAAGCCGCGAATAGCTATCTCTGACAATACCGTCAGACCAAAGCAAGGATCTTCTTCAAAGATACGGTTGCGCCCGATCACGAATGCGTTTTCTACCGTCGCCGCCTCCAATTCCTCGCCGCCATCGACGACAAAAGCGATTGGAACGCCGGGAGAGACGAAAGCCCCCGGCAACGCCGCCACCCGGATATGCGCGTCATATTTCTTGGCGCAGGCCTGCAGCTTGTCGCACTCGATATGCTGTACGTAACCGACCTGCCGGGTGAATACCGGGCGCCCGTCACGGGAGGAGCCGTCTATTCCCGCGCAGCGCATTGTAGGTTGCGCGCGCCGACGCTTCAGCGACTGTGATGTAGCGGTCTCTACTTTTTCGATCACCGAACCCAAACGCCCCAAGCGGGCGATGCGATCCACCCAGCGCACGAATGTGACAATCACCACCGACAGTATCGCAAGCGTGATGGAGCACAGCACGAATCGCCCGTTGTTGCCGTAATAGCCGTTCATCAGGGCGACCAACGCCACAATGCTGAAAATAAATGCGCCGATAAAGGTAGACAGCGCGTATTGAGAGACATCGTCGGCGATCACCAGCGCGAATGTGCGCGGGGTCGCGGTGCTCGCAGCGGAGGCATAGGCGGACACCATAGAGGCCACCGCCAGAGTGGCGATGACTAACATGCTGGCCGCGCAGATTTTCAGCAGTTCGATCAAGGACTCTTTCGACACCTCCGGCGTCCACTGCTCCCACCCCATCTCGGCGCCAAACGAATCCGCTCCCCTGGACGCCAACGCCGCCGCCACCGAGAGCAAACAGACAATCAACGGCTTGATCCAAAGCCGCTCCCTGATACGGTTGAGAATAAACTCCAACTTATCGAGCATTCCGTTTCTCTCCTTGGATAGCGGAAGTTATTGTTTCTCAGCACTACGCCCTTATTTTCTCTGACTATTAAAGTCTATAGCTTCTATTAGTCATTCATTTACGGGCATTGTTGAAGATTATAATACTGAGAAAGCACACTCCAGGCCGGCCTCATTACAGGTTCGTCGTTACTATTGAACCCGGAAACAAGCCCATACCAGTATTTATCTTTATACGGATAATCATTCCCACCGACCCAGGCAAACTTTGCATACTTATTTTTACGCCAGCAGATGGAAGCGCCCAGAAAACCTTCATAAGCCGCTTTTTGATCAGCAACCGTTGAGCCCATACGAATGTTCTTACCAAACTCATCAATCCATAAAGGCTTGCTAGTCACGGAGTGATATGCTTCAAGAGTATTATTCGTAGCCTCAGCATAATCGACCCAGTGTGAGCCACTTGGCAAGTCTATGTATATTGAAGCAGCAATAACTGGAACAGTTGGGGTATTTTTTTCAATCCAGGTCGCCAATATACTAATCAGCCTTGGGTCATTAATCCCTTCTTCATTACCGATGACTTCATAAGTTGCATTCAATTCTGGATAGTACTGCTCTTTCCATGACCACATTTCCTTAATCCAGCTGGCATGACTTTCAGATATCTCTCCCGTTTGATCACACCCCTGGATAGAGCATGGGGATAAGTCGCCTCCAATCACGACCATTCCCAAGTTTGTATAGTCTAAATTATCCAGCCAAGTCTTATACCAAAGCTTATCTCTGTCATAAGGATGTATATCCTGCATCTTGCCATTATCCTTATTACCATCTTCCTTCTTGATCGTATAAGGATCTAAAACCAACTCTATGGTAAACCAATCAGCTTGGTCGCCAGTCCGGGTTATCCTCATAAAGTCATTGACTTTTTGTATCAATGACAGGCTTGGAACTGGATTTTCATTTGCCTTACCATAGTGGTCAGCGTCAACTAAAATTCGTATCCAATTAACTCCAGCATTACGATATTCATTCAAGAGACTGTCGATTTTCTTCCTGACTTCCGGATCGCGCTGATTATCTAACACCCAGGGAAAGTCTTGATGTACGCCATCCAAATAGAAAAACGTGACGCCTCTTACATCACCACTAACATTAGCTGATGCCGACAGACTACATACTGAACCAATTAGCCAAGTAAACAAAATCAAAGAGCGTGATAAAATTTTCACCGAATCATTCCATTAAAATTAATAAAATCATAGCCACTTGTTTATTTATTATTCACAACCTCAGTTTGCACCTTCCTATTTTATATCGCCAATAAGAACACCACATTGTGTCATTTAATTTGAACAAGTTTAAGTATATTTAGTCTCTTTCTAGAAGGCTTGAGCCCAGCCGCAATCCACGCAATAATCCCCCGCCCCGTTTTTATACGTTATTTACACCAGTTTTAGTCACTACGGGGCGTAATACAGGTAGCTAAGATGTACGATTTATCATTGAAAGTTAAAGGTTTTCAAAACACCGCTTCGGCGAAGCACGGTAGTTGCCTTGCGCAATGCGAGACGCTGGCCGGAAAGATTTTTGTGGATACGGATCAGCGTTGCGATCTGTATGCATTGAACGCCATGCATTATCACTTGCGCTTACCCAGCAAGCTGATTGTCGACCCCACCATCAGTCAGTTTTTTGATGTCCCGCCCAATTATCAGCCGGAAGTGTTCGTGGGCGATTTGATGGATTTGAAACGCTGCCTCAGCGACATGACGGCCCGTTTCGGCGTCGCCAAACACCACCGCGCTATTTCCGTCAATATGAGCAGCGTCGACCAGTTGCTGACGCTATGGTCCACGGCGACAGCTAAGAAGACAGGGGATCGTTTGGTGAAGCATGTGGGCTCCGCCAGCGGCAGGATCAGGGCGTATTATTCGTGAGACCACTGACATTGGTCTTGCGGACGCCCAGTCCAGACCAAAAATCTTCGGGATAACTTAACTCCGGGGTTCCTACCCAGCCCCGGACAATATTCAGCTCATAGCCTTCCTCCAGCTTTTTGTAGCTGACGCTATGAGCCACGATCATATCCCAGTCGCCGGTGTACTGAATATCAGAGAACTTCTCAGGGTAAGCGCCGGTGCGAACCTTGTGTAGTTCGATCAACGCGATGGCGGTTTTAAAATGCTGGTCGCCGAATTTCTGGTCTGACTCTTCTTGGAGCCCCTCTACCATGTCGCATCCACTTAACGCCAAAATCAGCAGCAGTATGCTCAGTATTTTACTCAGTGCGTTTGTCATCATTCCGTCCCGGTGCGCTAGCTGGCGAACAACTCAGACTGAGTCGCCATGCCAGAAGTTGAATACCCGTTTGGTTATTCAAGTAAGGTAAAGGACGAAATTATAACGAAGGACGGCGCGGCGACCCAGCCCGCGCCGTCCTTTGCGTTCACAGAAGGTTCAACGGTTAACGCAAACCGTATCGCCCCTTACAACTCATACTCCACGATCAGTTTGGGCGCGCGGCTGCTTTCTCTACTTTCAATGTCCACGCCGTTGCTGGTGCCGTCGGATGACAATACCAGTCCGTTGTTCGGCGCGCCGGATAACCAGCTTTGCACCAGTTCTATGCCGGCTGCGCCCAGATTAACGGACAATGAGCCGTTGTTTGACGGGGTGAAAGTGGCGACTTTGCCGCCGGAGGTTTCCGCATCGCTCCACTGAGCGGCGCTTTCACTCCAGTCACCTTTGGCGGTGTACAGAGAGTATGAGCCGCTGGAGGGATCGATGATGGAAAGCTCGGCTTTCACGCTGGTGATTTTCGCCTGCGCCGGCATGTCGACCAGATTCCAATGCATCAGGACGCGTAATTCCTGGCCGCCATCGCTGCCGTCTGCTTCCAAACGACTGGTATTGCGTCGACGTCCTTGCGATCCGACCGAGACGTCCTGATCGGAGGAAAGCGACTTGGCGCCCCGTCCCGACGAATCATCGCCAGCTTGATGGGCGACGATAAGTTTAGCGGCCTGACCGCCTTCTCTGGAGACAAAATCAACGCCGTCGGACGTTCCCATGCTGGCGATGATCAGGCCATTATTTGTTTCCTGACCGTTGATCCAGCCTTCCACCAAGCGACGACCTTCCTCGTTCAGCCTAATGCTCACGCCGCCTTTGCTGGAAGGTGTAACGCTTCCTACCTTGACGCCGGTAGAGGCGTCATTCCAGTCCGCGCCATTTTCCGACCAGGACGCAGAGCCGGCGTAAACGCCGTATTCACCGCCGGAGCTATTGACGACCTGCAAGGCCAGCTCCACAGAATCTACGCGGGAATCAGCAGGAATGGCGCTCACATCCCAGGACAGCAGCGCGCGCAGTTCCTGACCGCCATCGGAGCCGTCTGCATAGACTTCATCGCCATTGTTGTGGAAACCGTTACTGCCTACAGTGACATCCTGCGTGGCCGCCAGGGTTGCAGCGTCGCCATCGCCTGGATCGCCCGGACCAGGATCGTCCCCACCGCCCTTGACCTGGGTGAGGCCGTCGCCGGACCGCGTCAACGTCATGACCTCGCCCACGCTTTGCGGCTTCCAGAGGTTAAGGCCGGAAGGCAGCGCCAGAGGATCAGCGTCTCGTTGCGCCTTGGAAAGCGCCGTCACATCGCCTTCTCCGGAAAAACGCGCAGTGCGCACCAGCACCTCGTCGCCGGAGAACTGCACGATTTTCAACTGAGCGAAGCTGTCCTGATCGATGATCCAGTTCGCATAGCGATCCGCAGACCTTGTGGGCGCGCCCCAACTGCCCTCGCCCACATACAACGTGCCGGCGGACGCCTGCGCATAACCGCCGTTGTCCGGCACGACCGGCCAGGTGTATTTCACCAGGTGGCTGTCCGATTCGAAGGACAGGTTCATCTTGTAGGCGTAAAAGGGTTGCGCCCACTCGTACATTTTGTCGTATTTGGACGGCTTCGAAGTCGTGCGTGGAAACATCGGCTTGTGGTACTGGGTCATGCGCCAGGTCACACTGGAGCCGTCAGAGGCCAGATCCGCCTTCAACCAGTCCATCTGCTCGCGCCATTCCGCTTCGTATCCAGAGTTCCGGAACTCCGTGTTAAGCGTGTAGAAACGAGCTTGTCCGCCGCCGATAGTGAAAGCGAAATAGGTGTCGTCGAGGGAGCAGGAACCGTCTTTGTTGGCGTCCACGCCGAACACCTTACAGATAAAGGTCTGGTCGTTATCCTCGTGATTGCCCACCGTTGGGACCAGCGGATACACCCGTTTGTAATCCACCCCGTCGATGACATCGTTAGAGTAGGTTTCGGCCCAGTTATCCAGCCATTCATCCACTTCGCTGGCGCGATTGTCGTCGGTAAGATCGCCGCCAAAGAGCACGAACTGAGGACGCACTTTACTGACCAGCCGGTTGCCCTGACGGCGCGCCGTCGGGTTGCTGCGGGAGTCGCCGCCGGCGATGAACGTCAGGTCGGTAGCGTTATCCGACGCCGTGGTAAACCAGAAGCGCTCACCGCACCCTTTGCTGTCGCAGGCGCGAAAATAGTAATTAGAGCCGGGTTGCAGGTTCGTCAGACGCACGAAATAACTGCGCAGACTCCCGTCGAAGGTATAGTTCTTCTGGTAAGCGGTATTCTCCCAGCTGTTCTCATCCGTGCTGTCTCCCCATAGAAGATAGGGTGAACCGCCGGAGCCTTCGGAAAAGGCGACAATGGCTTCATGGGCGGGATCGTGGTCCCAGACCACGCGAATCTGCGTCGGCGCGGCCAACGCAGTGGACCCGGTCGCCGCCAGGGTTAAACCGGCGATCACGGCGATTATGGGTTTATCGTTATTCATCAGTTGTAGATTTCTCCAGGTAGTTTAAGACATCGCGACGTCCGGCCTGCCGCAGCCGGATAATCCCCACGTCGCTCCCTTGCTCATCTCCGCTACTGCTCCATGGAAGACACCAGCCTCGCCCACGCAACCGTACGCGGGGGCGCCGCCTGTTCACTTCCCTGATAAAAATTGAATGTCATGACGCTGAAATCGCCACCGTCTCCTTCCCGCACCGTGGAGGACCAATAAGGCCCAACGGCGGTTCGGGGAAACAGGTAAGCGTTGATCATGGGTTGACCAGGATAGGTTTCGCGGTCCATCAGAGAACGCAATTCCTCAATGGTGGGCAAACGCCAGGAAGAGACGCCGCAGTACCGAACCCGATTCAGCGCCTCAATCAGATCATCGGTGTCACAGGGCTGAATATGGTCGCCGAGAATACAACTGCCCCGCCCCGCTTCGCCGCGGTCGTTCCATCGCCAGGAAAAGCTGGACTTGTAATGATGGATGTTTTCCTGCCAGCTCTTCACTTCCCAAATCACGTTATTGCGGGCGTCCGCCACACATGCCCAAGGCCCCACTTTGGGCGCAACCTCCGCGCCGTTTACATCCAGCTTGCGCCAACGCGCGAGTTCGGCCTGTATGCGGCGTTGCGCATGTTCGCTGGAAGCGCCGGCGTCCTGTCCGCCGTTAACAGTCATGGCCGCAATCATCGCCACTGGCGCCAGGATGCTGACGCCAATGGCGGAAATGATCTGGGTGCGCTGTCGTTGACTCATGGCCGCACCCTCAAACGAATGGGGCGATGGTGATAGGCATGGCGGGTTTGTGCGTGGTCAAAGGGCGCCACCCACATAAACACACCGTCCTCTATGGGAATATCAAAGGGTGACCCCGTCTCGCGAGCGCGAGCCAGCTCCAGATACCAGCGTCCGTCCTTCCATTGCGCGCGACCGCGCACATCTCCCCGATCGCCTTCGTAATGGCTCATCCACAGCACCGAGGGCAGACTGCCGCCCACCGGCGTCTCGTCGCGCTCCGCCCGATAGGTGCGCGAGCCATACCAAGTCATGGCGTTCTCCGCCACCGTCACGCCCGGCCCTTCTCGCGGGATGCGCAGAGGCGTCACGCCACCGGTGCGAAACCAGTCCCAGTTCTGACGCACGCCGCCGTCTTCTACCGGATCAGGCTGATAACCCGCCTTGTAACGGGGACAAAACGCGCAGGCCGCCTCCGGTTTACCGAAGTGATCATCATCCAGCACCGCCATGTCGCCCCCACGCACCGCTTTCCAATGCCAGACGTCGCGAATGGAGCCGTCCGTCGTGTAGTGATAACCGCGCCCGGAACGACTGGCCGGATAGCCTTGCAAAGGACGTCCGCCTAAATGAATGCTGTTATCGCCGCCAAAACCGCCGCCTTGGGATAGCATCACCGCCAGTTTGTCTTCGTAATAGACACGCTCGTCATCTTTCTCAAAGCCCGCATGCAGCGCCTTCCAACCGGACTCCGTCTTTTGCAGGGGAAGATGACTGTAATCGGCATGGGCGTCCGGCCAGCTGATAGAGAAATACACGGTGTAAGGGTTCGCCAAGGCGCGGACTTCAACCGGGATGGCGGTATGGTAGTCGTTGCCTTGATAGGTCGTGACCGTCACCGGCTCAGCATCCGCCCAGGCGGCCTCGTCCGGCGCTCCGTCAATCTGAATGCGCACCTTTTCCGCCAAGGGCGCGACCACCAGTTCCTGACTGTCCGCGCCGCCGCCCCACCAAAGCGCAGCGCCCGCGGCGCAGGAAAGGGCCAACAGCCCCAGTCCCTGAGTGAATTTGCGAGGGATAAAAACCGCAGGCAAAAACCGCCCGCCTCGCAACGCCAGTTGCTCGGTCAAATGAGCGACAACCAGAATCAGCAGGGCCAGCGCGCCCCAGTAATGGATCGCCAGAACCCAGTCCAGCACGCCCACGCCAATGCCCAAATAGAACACCGCGCCACTGAGAAGTTGTACCGGCAAAGTGAGATACAGCGCTCGTATCAGCCACTCTTTAGGACGAGTTTGAGCAACCTCAGCGCGCTTTTTAATCCAGGCGAATAAAACGGTGAGACTGACGGCCAGCCACCCAAGCGCGGAGCCAAGATGCCAGGAGATCATGTCGCCTTGCGGCGCAATAGCCGTCCAATACTGTTGCAATGGCCAGTCGCCGTCCGCCGCCAGACGCATGCCGCTGGCCAGACTGACAGTAAACAGAGACATCGCACTGAGGTGAAGTAAAACGCGTAACCAGTGAGAAGCGGGAAAGATCATTGTGGTTTCTGTTGTTATCGGTTTAATGCACTCCGCCCGCTACCAGGAATGGACTTATGGAGATGCGTAATTAAATGTGACCATCAATAGCGTTACTTCAATATAATTTATTGTCGAATAAGGACTTTTCATCCTAAAACCCGAACGGCGCCGCGACAATTGCCTTTCCTGCATAGTCCAATTGAGTGGAATCAGCAGGTCAGCCTGCATTGCGGAACGGCAGTAGCCTAGTGGTCTCCTGTTGCAAGCGCATGACATGGCTTGAGACGCCCATCGGATGACGCGCTATGAGGGCGACGGCCCGCCGGTGATATCTCTCTTGAAGAATAATGAGCAGTAACAATGAATGAGGTTAAAGAGTGAGCCGCAACAACGCAGGCGGCCTGGTAGAGCGACGCATAACGTCAAGTGTCGGCGCCGGGTGGGTGCTGTATAAGCATTCATAAAACATTCCTTATTTCATGAAGACAGAGTATGAAGCACGTGAATGCACGTGCGGGCGTCAGTACTGTTTAAATTTTAGCCCGCACGGAATGCAATTCAATCTCATTTACGCGCTTTTCACAACCTGGATCACAGCAAGGAGTGAGCCTGCGCACAAATTGATGCTTTCAGGCGCCTCAGAAGCCCAGACTGGCGCCAGCGCCCAGCAGGGTCGCAACGCCTAACCCGACAAATATCAATGCCGCCACACCATGCACCACCCGCACCGGCATGCGATGGGCGATGCGATCTCCAAGCAGTACGGCGGGCGCATTGGCGATCATCATCCCTAAGGTCGTGCCGGCCACTACCCAGAAGACAGAGGAGTATTGCGCCGCCAGCGCTACGGTGGCCACCTGAGTCTTATCGCCCATTTCCGCCAGAAAGAAGGCGATGACCGTCGTACCAAATACGCCCAGTTTGGCGAACCTGGCTTCACTTTCATCGAACTTGTCAGGAACCAGCATCCAGCCCGCCATGGCGATGAACGACACGCCCAGCACCCAGCGCAGTATCTCCGGCGTCACCAGAGAGGTGACCCACGCGCCCAACGCGCCAGCGAAGGCGTGATTGACGATGGTGGCCACGAAAATACCGAGGATAATGGGAACCGGCTTGCGGAATTTGGCGGCGAGAATAAACGCCAGCAATTGGGTCTTGTCGCCAATCTCTGCGAGCGCGACGATGCCGGTGGAAATCAGGAAAGCTTGCATTCGGGATATCTCCTGGGCCGGACTTAACCATATGACTACGCCACGCCCCGGCCCAACCGGTGCGGCATAGTCAAAGGTCTTGCCAAGTTATGGAACCGTTTACGCCATGGCCTGTGGGCCAAGTGTGTTGACGCAAACCTCTTCAGGGCGAAGAGAGGCTACTCCCCAGTGACGCGGGAATACTAATGCAATGCGCCGCACAAATCCAGCGTGTGTTTGTATCCACAGCAGAGGTTCCGCCATGATGGGAAGCAACAACAGAATACTGCCAATAATCAGAAAAATACGCGTCTTCATGAGCCTCCCTGTGCTTTGTCATTGGCGGTTGCAAACCAAGCTTCACGACGGCCTGTCAGAGGCCCATTCGGCCCTTCCCACACTCTGACACAGACAGGCCCTGGCTCCCAGCGCCAATGGGACAATTGGAAAAGGACGGGGACAAATCGTGACATTATCTATCATAATCAACAGGTTACAGGTATAACCTTATCGGACGATCAGTTAGTCCATACGCCCGGTTGTTACCGCTTCGGTCAAGTTTTACTCTGCCTTGCCATGTTAACTTCAAGGATCGACATGCAGAGTATTCAACAATCCGTAGGGGTCGGCGGCGTCAACAAAAAAGCGGACGTTGTCCTCGCGCAGACACTCCTCAATCGCTTCGCCAAAACCCACAGTTCACGCCTGGTAGTGGACGGCGTCGCTGGCGGCGCCACGGCCTCCGCCATCAAACGTTTTCAGCGGGATAAAGTCGGCATGAACAAACCCGACGGCCGCATCGACCCGGGCGGACGCACCTTGAGCGCGCTTCTGGGAGGCACGCGTTTGCGTATCGCCTGGGGCGGCCGCACCTCCTCCGTCTTCAACAATAAAGTCATTAAAATCGCCGCCGCGATGGATATGTCGCCGGACTACCTTATGGCCTGTATGGCGTTTGAAACCGGCGAAACGTTCAGCCCCCGCATCACCAACGCCGCCGGCAGCGGCGCTATCGGTTTGATCCAGTTCATGCCCGCCACCGCCAAAGCGTTAGGCACCAGCGTTCAGGCGCTCAAGGGGATGTCCGCGGTACAGCAATTGAAGTATGTAGAGAAGTATTTCAGCCCTTACCAGGGGCGTTTGCAGAATCTGGAGGATGTCTACCTCGCGATTCTGTACCCCGCTGCGGTGGGTATGAATCCGTCCCAGGCGCTGTTCCGGCGCGGCACGCTGACCTATACCCAGAACAGTGGTTTTGATAAAAACAAAGACGGTATCATTACCCCCGCCGAAATTTCACTGAAAGTCCGCGCCGCTTACGATAAGGGTCTCACGACGGGCTATATGGGATGAGCTATGACCGCACGCCAATGTATTTTATCGCTGTTTCTGATCAGCATCGTCTTACCGACGTTCGCCGAAGATTCCGATGACTCCACGCTGATCGTCAATTGGGACGGCCGCTACCGGTATGAATCCCAGCTGGGAAACACTGCCGGAGGCACGCCGATGATCATGATTCACCTGTTGACCGTGGCCAAAGGAGAAACGCCCTGTCATCTGGAGATCAACGGCTTCCAAACCGCGGAAAACCTGATCTGCGCTGCTGAGACGTCCGGCGCGCGCATCGATATCAATTTTGTCTCCCATGCCGGGGGATCAGTGAAAAACAGCTATGGCGTGACCGTCTATAAGCCAGGAGAAACATTGTTTTCTCTGGAGCGCAGTGCGCAGGATGGCGACCTTATCACTCACTGGGGGACGCTCACGCCGGACGGCGTAAAAAGCCAAAGCGGCGCCTACTTCGTCAAAGAAGCGCGGGGAGAGCCCCTTTCGCCGCCGCAACAAAAACGCTTAGACTTATCGTCTCCAGACAAGCAAAAGAATGAGTCAAGTGAATGATGAAACTATCCAAAAGGACCTTTACCAGCGCGCTGCTATCCCTATTGATCGTCTCCGCACCCACCCTGGCCTGCGATGAAGATCACGCCGGGCCGCAAGCCGGAGCGCCAGCCAATATTGAAAGCGTCATCAAGAAATTGCGCAACGAGGGAGCCATTCCTGAAAGCGCCACTTATGCTGAAGCAGAGGAAGCTGCGCGGCAATATTTGAGAGAAAAAGCGCATGCTTCCGCGCAGTCAAAAAAGGCCACCGAAAAAACCAAATCCGGAATCAATTCCGGTCAACCGCAATACGCGCCCGCTCCTTCCCCGAACAACTCCTGATACGCGCGGCGCGGGCTCCCAGCCTGCGCCGATCATCATAAAGATTATTTCTCCAAAGTACTGATATTGTGGATTTTTTTCTGGTTTACTAATTAGCGCGACCACGTAAGCGCTTGCTTATAGGGCCGTTTTTAATGAAACAAGGACGTCTTCGGCGTCCCTCAATAATGTGCGTTATTGGGGATGTTTGACCGCTAAGGAGACACCTTATCGGATCGACAGGGAAACTATAAAACCAAATGGCTTTTGTGAGCGTCGTCGATGACTGTTCAACGGTCGTTCCGACATTCACTAGGCGTCGCGGGGACTTGGCGTTCACCCGACCGGCGCGGCATCCGCGCCTGACCGGGCGAACTACTTTTTTATCTCATTTTGAGATTCGCCGGCAATCCGTTGCCTGCATTCCCCGCTTGGGCCGAATATGGCCTTACACAAAAGGGCAATCAATAAAAAGGAATTAATCATGCATAAAAGAAGCATACTGTCGCTCGCTATATCCGGGCTGCTCGCCTCCGCCTCGCCATTTGCGGCCAGCCAGTCGCATCAACATGGCGCCGGCGCCTTCGACCCCAGCATTGCGAATGAAGGCCGCTTGATTCAAATGTTGAAGGCAGGCGGCAAAATCTCTGAAGGCGCTACGCTGGAAGAAGCCACCGCCAAACTGCAGGACTGGTTGAAAGACCGCAAAGCCCACGAACTGCAACGCGCCCGCATGCAGGCCACAACTTCCGCAACCGCGGCGGCGCTGGCTGAAGAACCTCGCCGCGTTACCGGCAACCATCTGAGAGACCAAAGATGGCGTGAACGGGACAACCGCAAACTGTTCCCCGATAACCTGCAACTGGAAGAGTGGACCGAAGGCGCCCGTAAAGCCAAAGTACTCGCCATCCTGATGGAATTCCCGGACTTCCCGCACAACTCCATCCAACCCGGCGAAACTGAGATGTACTACGAGGACTATAACCGGGAGCATTTTCAGGACCTGCTGTTCTCCGGCTCCGGTTACGAGGGGCCAAATGGTGAGAACCTGATCTCCATGCGTCAGTATTATGAAGCGCAGTCCGGCGCCAGCTACTCTGTAGAAGGCAACGTGGCGGGCTGGTACATGGCGCAGAAGCCGGCGGCGTTTTACGGCAACAACGTGGACGGCGACGCCCGCGCACTGATCCGCGAAGCCCTTTTAGCCGCGGCGGCGGACCCCAATGTGGATCTGAGCGACTATGACATCGAAGACCGTTACGACCTGGACGGCGATGGCGACTACTGGGAGCCGGACGGTTTGGTCGACCACGTGATGGTGTTCCACTCTGCAGTCGGTGAAGAAGCCGGCGGCGGACAACTGGGCGAAGACGCTATCTGGGCGCACCGCTGGAACCTGGGCCAGATCTTCCCGATCGAAGGCACCACTTCCGAGTCCGACAACTGGGGCGGCCTGATGGCGGCGTATGACTACACCATACAGCCGATCTCCGCCGCAGCGGGCGTGTGCGCGCACGAATACGGTCACGACCTGGGTCTGCCGGACGAATACGACACCCAATACACAGGCAAAGGAGAGCCGGTTTCTTACTGGTCCATCATGTCCAGCGGCTCCTGGGCCGGCAAGATTCCAGGCACTGAACCGACCGGCTTCAGCGCTTACGCCAAAGAGAAGCTGCAAGGCATCTGGGGCGGCAACTGGCAGCACGGCGCCACCTTGTCTATCGATGAGCTGGATCGCAGAGGCGAAGTCTTGTTGCTGGACGAAGCGGTAAGCAAAGGGACTAACAACGATGTCATCCGCATCGACCTGCCGAAGAAAAAACGCGTCATCACAACGCCAACCAGCGGTCAGTACGCGTATTTCGGCGGTAAGGCCAACGACCTGCACACCAGCATGTCCTATGACCTGAACCTGACGTCCGCCACCTCCGCCAAACTGGCGTTCAAAACCTGGTACGACATCGAAGCGGACTGGGATTACGGCTACGTGATGGTGGAAAGCGCGTCCGGCAAAGTCAGCCTGCCAGCGACAATCACCACTGACACCAATCCCAATGGCAACAACCTCGGCAACGGCATCACCGGCGCATCCGACGGTTGGGTGAACGCAGAGTTCGATCTGTCCGCTTACGCTGGCCAGACCGTTAAAGTCAGTATCGAATACTTCACTGACTCCGGCACGCTCAACCCAGGCCTGTACGTGGACGATATCGCTCTGTCCGTAGACGGTGCGGTTGTCGCCAGCGACAACGCCGATTCCGCGCCAGTGTTCACACTGGACGGTTTCGCAGCGAACGAAGGCTTCACGCTGTCCGATCGCTACTACCTGATGGAATGGCGTACGCACAACGGCGTCGACATCGGTCTGGAACGTCTCAACGTATCCGGTCAGTTGATGTCCTTCAACCAGGGTCTGGTAGTCTGGTTCGTGGATGACTCCTGGGATAACAACCACGTGGGCGTTCACCCTGGCGAAGGCTTCCTGGGCGTCGTCGACGCAGACCAGAGAGTGGTTAAGTGGGAAGACGGCAGTGTCGCATCCACCAAGTTCCAGTTGCACGACGCGGCGTTCAACGTGATCGCTTCCGAGCGCCTGAAACTGGACCTGACGGATGTGGACTCCGTAGGCTCCACGCTGAAAGACCAAAACCGTCGCCCCTATCCGCGCTTCATCGATCGTCTCAACTACATGAGCGACGAGATTCCTGATGCGGGCCGCAACATTCCGGAATTCGGCCTCAACGTCCTGGTGCTGTCACAAAGCGCCGACGGCAAAGTGGGCAAAGTTCTGGTGAGAAACACTTCCCGATAGTCACCCTTACGACTATTCGCTAAGCGCCCTGCGGGGCGCTTTTTTTATGCGCCGCGTCCCGCGTTTTTTCGAAGAACCGCCTTCATGGAACACGCGATTTCCCAATCTGAATCAGATAGCTATCCGGTGCTTGATTCCCTCTTTCCAGGGTCGTAAGATCAGCGTTCGATCATACTCAACGATTTGCAAACATGACCCAACCTCAGGACATCGCCAAGACCGCCCGCACATTCAAACTGGATGTCGGCTGTGTTAGCGTCCGCGACGTTTTCATGTTTTGCTTCTCTCCCCCACCCCGTCGCCTTCAGGCTGGTGCGCCACCGCCGCCCGCTTTCCACTGAAATAATCTTCACGCCTTCCACCTGATGTCAGCACAGAGCTGACGTGGCCGGCATTTATTTTTCCCTGCGACGGGCAATCTATTATGTCTACAAACAAAACGACGCTACTGTCTTATTGCGCAACCGCGCTCTTCGTACTGCTGTGGAGCAGCGGGGCTATCTTTTCCAAAATGGGTCTGGAGTCCGCCTCCGCTTTCGCCTTTCTTCTCCTCCGTTTCACTATCGCCTTTATTGTGGTGCTGAGCATTGGCCTGAGTCGAGGCCAGTGGCTGCCGGCGCCGGAAACGCGGCTTCGCGTGGCGGTGATCGGTTTACTCATGATTGGCGGTTATTCAATCTGCTACTTCAAAGCGCTAGAGCATGGCGTGACGCCAGGAGTGCTCGCCACTGTGTTGGGCGTGCAGCCCATTCTGACCTTGCTGGCGACCGAGTCCGCCTTTTCGTTGCAACGTCTCTCAGGGCTGTTCCTGGCGTTATCGGGATTGATTCTGGTGGTGTATCACAGTATTGGTCTGGCGCAAATCTCCACGACAGGCGTTGTATTCGCCCTGGCCGCGCTGGGCTCGATCACCACGGGGTCGATATTGCAAAAAGGCGTCAAGCAAGCGCCTGCGTCGGTGCTTCCCCTGCAATACGCGACGACCTTGCTCCTCTGTCTGGCGTTCTCGCCTTGGGAGTCTGTCGTTGTGGAGTTCAGTCCGCGCTTTTTGCTGGCGCTGTTGTGGCTCGGCGTCGTCATCTCGGTGATCGCCACGTTGCTGCTGTACCGTCTCATACAGGCCGGCAACTTGGTGAATGTCACCAGCCTTTTCTACTTGGTCCCCGGCGTCACCGCCGCCATGGATTACCTGTTCCTGGGCAACCAAATGTCTCTTCTGAGCTTGCTTGGCATGGGCGCCATTTTGCTGGGGTTGACACTGATCTCCCGGACGCGCCAAGCGCAGCCTGAGGCGCTGAAGCCGATTGCGGCGGCGGAAAGATGATCACGTCAATATCAAGGCGTGACGCGTAAAGTCACTCGCAACTGAATAGCGCCCCATCGGGGCGCTTTTTCTATTGGTGAGCGTTGACGAGTTCAGTCTCGCGTCGGGTCGTGATGTTTCAGCAACTCGTCCAGCGTCAGCAGATAACTGTCCACAAAGGTCGCCATGAAATATTCCACCTCGGGCATCTGCAGCGCGCGGATGCGCGCCTCCACATCCGCTTTAGCGTCGTCGAATTCTTTGTTGCCGGCGGCCACTTCCATCTGGCACTTGAGATAGGCGCTGATCAGGTCAGCGGCCTTGACGAACTTCACGCTGGCGGCGTCAAACTTGTCATGCAGTAACAGGGGCTCAAAAGGTTGTTGCAGCTCGTCCGGCAACGTGGACAGCACTTCTTTCTCCGCCTCCCGTTCAATGGCGTGGTAAGCGTGCTTGATGGCGTCGGAGTGATATTTGATGGGGCTCGGCATGTCCCCAGTGATGATTTCCGAGACATCGTGATACAGAGCGGCCACCGCCAGCGCGTTGGGGTCGACATCGCCATGGAACTTGCGATTGCTGATCAGCCCCAGCACATGGGCGATGGTGGCCACCTGCCAGCTATGCTCCATGACGTTCTCTTCCACCACATTCCTTTTCAGCCCCCAACGTTTGATCCAGCGCAGGCGTTCAAGGTAGGCGAAGAATTTACTGGTCATGGGCGAATCTCCTGAAACATTGTCGGCGGCCGGGGATAAAAGAGAATTATAACCGTCCGCCGTTGCATCCGCCCAGGCGCCTTCAGGCTTCCGCGGTAGCCTCGTGATCGTGACGCAGTTCTTTTCTGGCGTGACGTAACACTTGAACTGCGGCGCTTAACGCAAGACAGGCCATGATGCCGGCGACAACCAAATCAGGCCAGGCGGTTCCTGATCCGAACACCCCCAGGGCGGCGAGCATAACGGCGATATTGCCCAACGCGTCGTTCCGGGTGCACAGCCATACACTGCGCATGTTGCTATCACCTTCGCGATAAGCGTACAACATGACCGCCACGCCCAGATTGGCGGCCAGGGCCAGTGCGCCGATAGCGCCCATAGTAACGGCTTCCGGCAAGGTTCCCGCCATGGCGCTCCAGGCAGTGGAGCCCAATACCCACACCCCGAATGCCCCCATGGAAAACGCCTTCAGCAGAGACGCCTTCGCCCTCATCGCCAACCCCATGCCCAATACCCAAAGACTGATGCCGTAATTGGCCGCATCCCCAAGAAAGTCAAGCGAGTCCGCCAGCAGAGATACGGAGCCGGCCTGCAACCCGGACAGCAATTCCACCGCAAACATGGCTCCGTTAATCAACAGCGCCCAAAATAGAATTTTGCGGTAACGCCCATCAACTTTTGGCTTTTCTTCATGTTCGTTATGGCAGCAGTGCACACCCATTCGTCGTTCTCCTTATATTTGAATGAGCTCAGGTTAAAGTCTGGAGCCGCTACAGGGTCAAGCCCTCATTACAAGAAAAAAGGAAAAGAACGTCGACGCTTGTTATGAATTCGGCGCGTCGCCATGGCAAGGACACTCGCCTTCAGCCGGATCATGGCTCAGCCCGGTCAGAATGCCGCACTCAGCGGCGCGATTGTGTATACGGCACTGGTCACGCAAAGACTGCAACTGCTCCCTCAGCTTCTCCAGATCGGAGATTTTCTGCTCCAGAGCCTGCAGGTGGGTGTCCACCAAGTCGTTGACCTCACCACAGTCCAGGGAAGGATGATCACGAAAATACAACAGAGATTTGATTTCGTTAAGAGACATGTCCAAGGAGCGGCAATGGCGAATGAAGTTCAAGCGCTCCAAATGATTGCGTCCGTACTCGCGATAGCCAGAGGCGCTGCGCGGCGGAGCCGGCAGCAGACCTATTTTTTCGTAGTAACGGACGGTTTCCGCATCGCAATTTGTTGCTTTCGCCAACACGCTGATTCGCATGATTTCCCCTTGCTCAGTATCGCCGCTGGTGAAGGCGGTAAACGACGCTATCGGGTAACCATGAAAATGCGCGTTTTGCCGCCTTCCTTCTTCTGATAATACAGTTCAGAGCCATCGCCGGAAATGGACGGCGCTTCCGCCATCACATCTACCCCTACTCCCGTGACTTCCACCGGAGAGTCAAACGGCTGACTGGTGGAGCCGCGCACTGCTCGCATGATCAAAGCGCGATCACGATTGTTGGCGCGGTCCGCCAACAGGATACGGGTAAAGAACAGTTCCAGTCCATCCGACGAAATCGCGGGGCTGTACTCGATATCACGGGTGTTGACGTTCTCCATTACCCGCTCCACTTCGCTCTGATCGTAATAGTAAGTGGCGCCGCCACGGTGGGTGGCGAAGTGGATATCCGCCCGCAGCAGTTGTCCGCTCATGAAGCCGCCAGCGCCCCAGGCAGCTTCAGTGAAATACAACACACGGCTGTCAGGGCTGACTTCCGGCCCCATATTGCCCTGAAATTTGCGGGCGAACGCATTCGCCTTACGGGGCGGCAGACCGTCGATAGCGCGCACGGAAGACAATTTGCCGCCAGAGAAACGGCCGCTGCGCACCATGGATTCCACACCCGTGTCGGAAAAAACCAGATTATTGTCCACGTCGATGGCGGGGGCGCCCTGAAGATATTTCTCATCCTCGCCGCCCAGACTGATCTGGCCGCGATAAGCCCAGCCGCCGTTAGCGTTACGCTCTGCGTAATGCAGCAGACGCCGGTTGTTATCAGGGCCGCCGTTGAAGAATAGAGTTTTACCGTTGCGGGAAATGTAAGGCTCTTCCTGGTTCATGGGCGAACCGTCAGGCCCATTGGGGATACCGGAAATCGTCACCTGCACAGGATTTCCGAAATCAGCCGCCTGGGTAAACCCAGCGGCGGAGACCAGCGTCAATAAACAGGCGGTCAAAACTTTATATCGCATATGCATTCTCTGTATGGTCTTTCGTTTTTCTACTCCCTACAGTGAACTTCCCTGATATTTGTTCTAGTTTTTCCCACAGCTCTCCCCATTCTGCCGGGCCTTGAAGGCAAATAAACCAACTTCCGTCACAAAAGAAACGAAAACTAGTTCACGTCAGCCGCCGCTCTGTAGTGACGGGCTTCCGGGGAGGGAGCCAGTAAGGCCACCAGTTATGCAAAATTTACGCCCCGATTACTGCTTTAAATACAGCACGTAATAACGCAATTTTCAAGTTATCTGGCGCCACAGAACGTAAAGAATTGCACTAAATTGGTGTTTTAGCGGAATGATATAGCGCCATTTTGGTGCACTTAAATAATCGAGGGAAGATGCGCCTCTTTTGAAGGCTGGCGTTAGGAGGCTGAACTGGCGACTTGCGCGCCAACTTCATCGCGCGGATTCTTCGGGTAATATTTTTCCGGCAACCGCTCAATATGAGAAAAGAATTTGGTGTCTTTGTAGGGCATCTTCATGAACCCTGATACGCCCAATCCTTTGATCAGGGGAATGGCGGCGATGATTGCGTCCAGGCAATAACGGAACTCCTGCTCCCTGGATGGGTCCAGCAGACGGTAATAACTATGGATCTTCAAGTGCGTGGGCAAACTTTCAAATATGATTAGGCCGGTGTGATGTATATTATTAAGAAGCTCCAGTATCTCCATGATTTCTATAGGAAGAACCAGAAACTCTTCCGGATCGGGTCCGTCTTCGAAATAGGAGTGCACCCGGCTTTGATCTTCCAGATCCGGCGTCGCGCTAACCTCGTAGCCCAGACTCAAACCTGGCTCGGGAATAAAGGGCTTCTCCGGCCCATCGCGGTCGACATGCAGGGTGTCGCGGGCATTAAACAAGCAGCTCTTGAACACACCCTGCCGATGAATCGCCCGCGCCAGATTCACCATATTGTTCACTGCGGCGACAAACGCCGGCTTTAAATCCGGATCGCGCAGGTTAAGGCTGGTGTCGATATACACGCCTTCCTTCTCCCAGCGTACCGCCAGCCCGCCCACCACGGGGTAACGGCCAAGACGGCTGACGGCGGCGATGAACGCCTTTTCAATCTCCCCCATGCCTTGCATGAAGTTCTTGTAGTAGCGATCCAACTGCACATCGTTGATCTCTTTCAGCTCCTCCTTGACGCCCTCCTCCCGCAGGAACGACTTACGCGAGCTGTACACCACCGTATCGATGCCCCGCTTCTGCGGCCGCACCCAGACCGGGGCCAGCGGCGTCTCCTGCACCGGCGGCAGATCCAGCATGACCAATCGCGCCATGCGTGGCATATGGCGCAGGAAATAATCACCCGCCTTGGCCCGCACGGAGGCATCATCGTCCATCATAGCGTCCAGCATGCGCGCAAATTCCGCCGGCAGCCCCAGAGATACGGCGGGCAAAGCGCGATGGCCAAAGCGGCAGGACTGCCCGGATGCGAGGGCGTACAAGGTTCCCGCCACGCCTTGCTCGTCGAATCGGGGCGACGATAAACCGCCATTGAGCTGCTCATCGCCAATGAAGTAGACATCGCCCAGACGCGCGTTGGTCTGTTGCAGATCGCTGGACATCAGCTCCATGACATTGGCGGAGACGTATTGATTATTTTCGTCCAATTGCGCGAAGACAGCGGAGCCCCAGTCGATCAGCGCCACCTGCTCGGTATCGGGGTCGTACACCAGATTGGAAGGCTTGATGTCCCCATGCACTAAGGGACGTCCCGCCGGCCCTTTATCTGAGCGGAGATTTCTCAATATATCAGCAAGTTGTGCAGCAATCTTAACAACGAGTCTAGGCGGGAGACGCCCCACTTTGAGCGAGTATTGCTCAAGATCCACGCCCGGCGCGCGCTCCATCACCAGAATGGATTGGCGGCGAATACGCTGGAATGCGATCAGGCTGGGGACTCTGGGATGCTCCACCAGGCCCAACATAAACGCCTCTTCTTCCAGACGGTCCTGCAAATGCTGGGGCAAGGTGATGCGGGAGAATTTGAAAACATACTGCTCGCCCCCGGCGGTGACGCCGGCGAACACAAAACCGTAGGCGCCCTTGCCCACCATTTCAATATCCCGGTAACCAAGCTGCTCAAGCTGGGCCTGACACAAGGCGACCCAGTCCTTGAGCTTCTTGGCGTCATTGTGACTGAGCAGATAGATCGACTGCTCTTCTGGAATATAGAACTGTTGTAGCTTGGGCGCGCCAGTCATTCACTCTCGCAGGGTTATCAGCTCAGATGCAGCAACATCGATGTCGGGTCCTGCAGGTAAGATTTCCACATATTGCTGAAACGGGCAATGGTCCCGCCGTCAATAATGCGATGATCGCCGGACCAGCTGATATTCATAATCGAGCGCGCCACCACCGAGCCGTCGCTGTCGAACCTGGGCACGGTCTGGGTTTTGCCCAGCGCCACAATCGCCACCTCCGGCAGGTTGATGATCGGGGACGCATACGTGCCGCCCAACGCGCCAATGTTGGAGATGCTGATGGTGCCGCCCTTAAGGTCTTCCTGACGCACGGAGCCGTCACGGGCCGCATTGGTCAGGCGCTCCACTTCCCGCGCGATGTCGAGAATGCTGCGGCTTTCCACATGCTTGACGTTGGGCACCAGCAGACCGACTTTGGAGTCCACCGCCATACCGATGTTGCAATGAGGCAGATAATGGATTTCCGTGCAGTCCTCATTGACCCGGCTGTTCATGATGGGATGTTTGATCAGCGCCAGCGCCATGGCTTTCATAATGAAAGGCATCAACGTCAGACGCACGCCCGCTTTCTCCGCTTCCGGCTTGAGCTGCTCGCGCAGAGCCAGCAACGCAGTGACGTCGACCTCATCGCCAAAAGTAAATTGCGGAATCGTGGTGGCGGCTTCCACCATGCGCTTAGCCATGACCGCGCGCACGCCGCGAATCGGCTCCACCCGCACTTCGCCGACGCTGGCGGGCGATTCCGGAGCTTTGCTTTGCGCTGGCGCAGAACCGGCCTGCAAGGATTTCTGATATTTATGGACGTCTTCCTTCAACACCCGCCCATGCTTGCCGGAGCCTGGCACGCGATTCAGATCCAGAGACAGCTCCCTGGCCAGACGACGCACAGCCGGGCTGGCGGGGACTTTGACACGCCCTGAGACCTGCGCCGGTTTCTGCGCCGATGACGCCAGACAGGCGGATTTGGAGGCGCTGTCGCCATTCACCTTGGCAGGCGTCGCAACAGGCGCTGCGCCGTCCGCTTCAAAGGAGAAAAGCGGCGTGTGCACTTTCGCGATGTCACCCTTGCCATAGTGCAGCGTCACGATGCGACCAGCGCGAGGCGCAGGAATCTCCACCACCGCCTTATCAGTCATCACGTCAACGACAGGCTGGTCTTCTTCCACATGATCGCCTTCCGCCACTCGCCATTCAACGATCTCACACTCGACAATGCCTTCACCGATATCCGGCAGGATAAAGTCGTCCCCATTTTTCCCAGCAGCCTGAGACGCTGGAGCCGGTTTACTCTCCTCCGCCGGCTTGCTGTCGGGCTGCTTGACCGCCGCCACCGGAGCTGACTCTTCATTAGCCGCTTTCGCAGCGCCCGCCATGTCCACTGCAAACAGAGGGGAATGCACCTTGGCGGTGTCGCCCTCACGGTAATAGAGCTTGGCGACGCGGCCGCTATTGGGCGCAGGAATCTCCACCAAGGCCTTGTCGGTCATAACTTCCGCTACAGGCTGATCTTCCTGAACGAAGTCCCCTTCCTGCACCAGCCATTTGACCAGCTCGCACTCAACTATGCCCTCGCCAATATCGGGCAAAATAAAATCAGTCACCATCTTCGCCCTCCTAGAAGTTCACGCTTTGTTTAATCGCTTCGTAGATCTTCAGATGATCCGGCAGATACTCTTTCTCCAGCACCAGCGGGAAAGGCGTATCCAAACCGGTCACCCTGGCGATGGGCGATTCCAGATAGAGGAAGCAGCGCTCCTGAATGGTGGCGGCGATTTCGCCGGCGAACCCGCCGGTCAAAGGCGCCTCGTGCGAGATGACCAGACGTCCGGTTTTCAGCACCGAATTGACGACGGTGTCCACATCCCAGGGCAGAATAGTCCTTAAATCGATCACTTCGCAGGAGATACCGTCTTTTTCCGCCATCTCCGCCGCCTTTTCGATGTATTCCATCTGCGCGCCCCAGGCCAACAGAGTGATGTCGGAACCTTCCTTCAACACCTCCGCTTTACCCAGGGGCAGTTCGTAATCTTCTTCAGGCACCTCTCCGACGGAAGCGCGATAAATCCGCTTCGGCTCGAAAAACACCACTGGGTTGTCGTCGCGAATAGAGCTGAGCAACAGCCCCTTCGCCTGATAGGGGTTACGCGGAACGACGATTTTCAGGCCCGGCGTATGCGCGAAATAGGCTTCCGGCGACTGTGAGTGATAATGTCCGCCTGAGATGCCGCCGCCGTAGGGCGTACGAATCGTCAAACCGCCGACGTTGAACAGGTTGCCGGAACGATAGCGATATTTGGCGGACTCATTCACGATCTGATCAAAGGCGGGAAAAATGTAATCCGCAAACTGGATTTCCGCCACCGCCACATGGCCTTGGGCCGCTAGTCCGTTGGCGAAGCCGATAATGCCCTGCTCCACCAGCGGTGTGTTGAAGCAGCGGGCGCGGCCGTACTTTTCCTGAAGATGGCTGGTGGCGCGGAAAACGCCGCCGAAAACGCCCACATCTTCACCGAAACAGATTACTTTCTCGTTTTCCGCCATCGCAATGTCGAGGGCGTTGTTGATCGCCTGTAACAGGTTCATCTTAGCCATGCGTCATTCTCCCCGCGCTCTTGGGATACGCGTCCGGATACTTGCGGACATGCATCTTGAGTTTTTCTAATTGTTCATGCAGTTGCGGGGTCACTTCGTCGTAGACGTCCGTCACCAGCGACTCCACCGGTGGCGGCGGCCTCTTCTCGGCGCTCTTCATTGCGTCGAGCACTTCCTGACGCATGCTGTCCTGAAGCTGTTTCTCTTCTTCTTCGGTCCACCATTTTTTCTTGATCATCCAGTTGCGCATGCGCGCAATGGGATCTTTGGCGCGCCAGACGTCTTCTTCTTTCTTGCTGCGATAGCCGGATGGGTCGTCGGAGGAGGAGTGCGCGGCCAGACGATAGGTCATGGCTTCAATTAATACGGGTTCGTTTTCTTCCACCGCGATTTTACGCGCGGCCTGGGTAGCCAGATACACCGCCAGCACATCATTGCCGTCCACGCGGATAGCGCGCATGCTGTAGCCTAACGCCCGAGGCGCAATGCCGTCCGCAGCGAACTGTTCGCTGGAGGGGGTGGAAATAGCGTAGCCGTTGTTGCGGCAGAGGAAGATAACCGGCACTTTGTGTACGGAGGCCATATTCAGGGCGGCGTGGAAGTCCCCTTCAGAAGCGGCGCCTTCGCCAAATACGGTCACTGTGCATAACCCCTTGCCTTCCAGTTTCTGGCCGTAGGCGTAACCGGCGGCCTGAGGAATCTGGGTGGCCAGAGGCGAGGAAATCGTCATGTAATTGAGTTTGGCGGAGCCGTAGTGAATCGGCATTTGCCGGCCCTTGCCATAATCCAGCTCGTTGCCGAACAGCTGGTTCATGAACTCCTCCACCGAGAATCCGCGATAGGCTAAAGCGCCCTGCTCCCGGTATTGAGCCATGATCATGTCCCGATCATCCAAAGCCGCAGCGAAGCCGACTACAGTGCCTTCTTCGCCGGTGGATTGCAGGTAAAAACTGAGACGCCCCTGACGTTGGGCGGCCAACATGCGCTCATCCAATACGCGGGTGAACACCATGGTGCGATAGATCTTCAGGGCTTCTTCCTGATCCATCTCCGGCAGCTTAGCCCCTTTATAGGTCGCGCCATCCTGTTTCAGGACCTGAAAGATGGGAAACTTAAATTCATTTCCCTGAATGAATTCAGGTTTATGAATAACTTCTATTGTTTTTGTTGTTTGACTCATAGGGTCCTCTTCCTGGATACGTTCGGAGGCAAGGCGGGCCCCTTTTGAAGGCTCCGCTCCACTTTCTACTGTAGACGGTAATCCACCCTGAGGATAATAGACTTTAGTGACGTTGACGTAAACGTCAGCATTGAAAAAAAAGCGCGATGAACTCCTCAGTCATTGCCAAAAAAGTCAGCAAAATCATCGGTTTTCCCGGATCCCTGAGACCCGGGGCGCGATCAGGAGGCTTTGGCGTCGTAGGTTTTGCCCCGCCGCAGGGTCCGTGGAAACGGTAGTTTCATTCCGTTTTTCACTGACACCATGAGCACCGACAGGAAGATCACTCCCGTTCCCAGGATCGTGTACAGGTCCGGTGTTTCATCAAAAAACGCCCAGCCGATCAGGTAAGCCATCGGCAAAGAGAGGTAGCTGATGTGGGCGGCGATGGCGGCGCTGCCGATACGCAGACCGACAATCCAGAAATAACTGTACACCGAGCCCAGCACAGCGATCAGGCCGATAAAGGAAAAGTCTTTCAACGATACCGGCGCCCAGTCCGCCACCGCCATGGGGCCGGACATCAGAATCGTCAGAATCGCCAGCCAGAACATCAGGCTGATGGGACTCTCCTGCGAACCGTATTTCTTCGTACCGATATGCAACAGGGCGAAGCCCAGCGCACCGGCGAAGGGATAGATGATTTCCAGAGGCGCGAATTCGCCGCTGGGTCGGGCGATCAGCAAAACGCCGATAAAGCCGACAAGGGTCGCCAGCCAGTGTCCCGGCGCCACTTTCTCTTTCAGCCAAAGCGCGGAGATCGGCACAATAAAAAGAGGCTCGGCGAAAAAAATCGTCACCACCACCGCCAGCGGCAAGTTGGCGAGGGAGTAAAACAACAGAAAAGAGGCGACGCAATTGAGCACGCCGCGCATCAAATGCGCCTTCGGCGACTTCCAGACGAAGATGCCTGCGCCTTCTTTTACCGCCATGGGTATCAAAAGCAGCGCCGCGAAGCACCACCTCAGAAACAGCAGCTGCCATGTATCGACGTCTTCCCCCACCTGTTTAACGAAAGCATCCATCCCTGTACCCGCGACGACAGCGATAAAAACAAACGTCATGGCTTTGCTATTGTGTGTGTTTTCCATTTTGGTGTCCCTGTTTTTTATTCACGGTCGACCGCTCGGCGTTCACCCCCTTGTAAACGCCCAAAACCGCATCGCGTCAGGCCTGCGTCAGAGGCACAGGCTCGCCGCCCTGGCGTCCGCTTCAGCCCGGGTCTTGTTGACTCGCCCGGGAAAAGCCGGCGTCAGCCAGCGATTTAACTCCTGATGCACGCGCGGTTCGAACAGTCCCCTCTCGCTCATCCACTCATCATTGAATATTGTCGGCAGGTATTTTTCTCCTCCGTCACAGACGATGCAGACCATCGTCCCGCTTCCGCTCAGGTTCTGGGCGATTTTGACGCTCTGATACACCGCGCCTCCCGCTGAACCGCCAATCAACAACCCGCGCTGACGCGCCAGGTAACGACAGGTTTCAAACGCCTCCGCGTCCGTCACCTGATAACCGTAATCCACCAATTCCCGACGAAATGCTGCGCCAATGGCATCGCCGGGCGGCACGCCGGTGCCGGACTGGTAGTAAGGCCCGCCTTCCTTGCGAAACACCACTGACCCCACCGGCTCCACGCCGAAAATACGAATGTCGGAGCGATACCTCTTCAATTCCGAGGCCACGCCGGTGATGGAGCCGCCCGTACCAACGCAGGCCACCAGCGCGTCAATGCCGCCATCTGTGTCGCGAATCAGCTCATGAGCCAGGGTGCCGGAATAACCGCCTGGGTTCGCCAGGTTGTTGGACTGATCCATAAAACAGGCGCCCTCGATTTCACTGGCCAGACGCGCCGCCGTCAGTTCTCTTTCCACCGTCGCCACTTCATCATCGGCGTAATCGCCTTTGACGATATGTACTTCTCCGCCGTAGGCCTTCACCGCCATGACTTTCTCAGCGGCGGCGTGATGATCCATCACAGCGATAAAGCGAAAGCCCATTTCCGCGGCCAGTAACGCCAATCCCGTCGCGGTGTTGCCGGAAGACGATTCCACGATGACGCCACCCGGCTGCAAACGGCCCTCACGCACCGCCGCTTCGATCATGCTGCGGGCCATGCGGTCCTTCATACTCATGCCGGGGTTGAACTTTTCCAGCTTCAGCAGCAATTTCCAGGAGCAGTCCCGCAAAGGCAGCTCCAGTAGAGGGGTTTCGCCGATTAATTCCGACACTTTTGTTTTAATCATGTTCATTCCTTATTCGTTATATATCAGTGCTTTCCAGTCCTGATTGCGAAACTGCTCAGAACGACTCATCCAATCGCCATGACCAATCGCCCAGCCCTCCTTCATGGACGTCGGTTGCGATTATTGCAAGTTTTTGCGGTGTCGGCGCACGGTGAAAACGGGTCTCCATGAGATCCATCTGATAACCGGCGGTGTTCACAAAGGCCAGACAATCTCCCGGTTGCGGCAGATTCTTGAAAGGAATCCATCTCTTCGTCAGCACGTCCGACTCCAGGCAGCTACCGCCTGCGATATAGGCGACGCCAGCATCGCCCTGACCTGCGCCAATCACGATCGGGTCCACCAGAAACTCCGAATGGAACCAGGTTTCACAGGAGCTGAAGCTGAAGCCGTCAACAACGATGACATGCTTGCCCGCTCCCAAACATTTGACGCCTTTGACGCGAAACAACGTCGCTCCAGCCTGATCCACCAAGGCGCGCCCCGGCTCCACGTACAGGGATACGCTTTCTTGACGCAAACGCTCGCGATTGCCGCAGGCGGTCACAATGTCCTCCAGCGCCTCGTCTTTGACGCGAGGGGACCAGTAAGGATAGAAATCCTCCGGGGTACGACCGTCGATATAGTAATGAGAGCCGTTGTACCCCTGAAACGCCTCCCAATCGCCTCGGGAGATATAGCGGGTCGGGAAGCCCCCGCCTATGTTGACGCTGTGAGCGTCAAAGCCCAGTTCGCGAAAGTAGCGGATCATTTCAATAGACACCGCCAGCGCCTCGGCCCGTTGACGGATAGAGTAGCCGCCCAGATGAAAGGCGACGCCTTCCAGCGTCAACTGATCCCGATACGGCTTCAGTGCGCCCACCAGCGTCCTCAGCGTCTCACTGTTCATACCAAAGCGGCTGGCGCCGACATCGCCGTTCCAGCGCACCTTGATGCGGGTCTTACCGCCTTTGTGAGACGCTAGTAGCAACTCTTGCAGGCCCTCGAATTCTTCCGCAGAGTCAATGGCGACGACCGCCCCATTCTTGACTCCCAGCTCGACAAAGTCAGGGCTTTTGAACGCGCCGGACAGCGAGCATTTAGCGCCCTCCACGCCCGCCGCCAGCGCATCCTGCAGCTCGAACAGGCTGGAGACGTCCGCTCCCGCGCCATTGATCGCAACGGACTTGAGAAAGCTGTTGCAGCGATTAACCTTCATCGCATACAACACATCGCCACGGATATCGGCGTTAGCGTAGACCCGCCGAAAGCGGTAAAGGTTTTCTTCAAAAATCTGTGGAAACATCAGATGCACGGGCGAACCATGGGCATCCATCAACGCATCCAAACGAGCGCGTCCGCAGTCCAGCACCCTTTGCGTCAGAGGATGCGTCAGCGGCGCCAGGAACGGCGCAGCCCCACCCCTCACGCCGCCTTGTCGGCATGATTTAATTGTCACCATTACTTCCCGGCTCCTTTGGTTAACGCACCAACGCCATAGAGCGTTGCGGCCAACCCGAGGGGAAATAACGCGTGATGTTGTCTTCAAAGCCCCCGCAGTATTCATAAGCCCAATCACGAATTTCAGCGAGCATGGGGGTATGGACGTTCAGCCTTCTGGCGACCTCCAGAAAGAAGTCCATGCCGTAAGGCACATCTTCCGTGAAGATGCGGTGGCGACGATTGACTTCAAAGCCGCCTTCGCACGTCAGCATGGGAATCTTGATACCGGCGTACGCCGGGTTGGTGCGGAAGGTGGAATGCAGCGTGCGCGGATCGGTGATCTGTCTGCCGTATATTTTCACGATGTCCTCGTGCAGCGGCAGAGCAAACGGGAAATCGGAGCGATACACCTCTTTCAGCGCCGCCAGTATGGCCTGCTGCTCTTCGTCGCATTTCTTAATCAAGTAGGCGGCGAACTCGGTAAGATCTTCATAGAAGTTCAGGCGTTCCTTGAAGGGCTTGCCATCCCACTGCGAATAGGGGCCCACCAGGGAATACAGAATCGGCAAGTGTTCGATAGGGTTGCCGGCGCAGGCGCTTAGTTCGATATAGTGCTCCGCCCGGCTGGCCGGCTGATAGAATAGTTTTTCCAGAGCTTTCTTGGCCAGCTCCACCTTGATGTGCGTCGGATTGGAGATGGCGTAGAACAGCTCCTTCTTGAATCCGAGAATGCTGACGCTCTGGCCGGGCACGAGATGCGACGCCATCACCGGCGTGTCCTTAATGCCCCAGGCATAAACATTGGAGCGTCGGCCAATGTGATAGTCCACCATCCAGTCGAAAGCGCCCCAGCCGGGAATCGCGCACAGCTGCACGACCTTGTCTTCAGAAATCAGATTAGCGATTTGCGCCAGAACGCGGGGGCGATCGTTGGCGGGATTGGTGATAAAAATCAGATCCGCCTGCGGTATGACTTCAACGGGATTGTCGGTCACCCGCACCGGCTTGGCGTGCAGATCCTCTCCATAGGGGGTGGATACGACAATCTGGCCATTGGCGCCCAGTCTTTCGTTTATCTCCTGGGCTTTCCGGGTCAGCATCGAAACTTCCTGCCCTCGTGAGGCGAAGATACCCAGAAGAGCGTGGGCTTGTTGGCCCCCGCCAATGATTACGATATTCATATTGCGAACTTCCTTTCCATTACTTCTTGACTTGGAACACTGGTTTGTCAGGTCAAACGCGTTACCTTACGCTTTGCGTTGCTGCGTTATATCGCTCTGAGCCGGGTCCTGCAATTGCCTGCAACATCCGGGTTTGCGGCGGGCTTTCCATGTGCGCCCCTGGCTTGGGCGTCGTACGCTGGAAAATCATTGGATGAATGTCGGGGTTGGACGCCCGTTGTATCACAAGCCTCCAAACCACCGTCCACGTAACCTGCGACAATCGAGCGGGGGGTGGACGGAAAGTTGAAATACCAAGCCGGTCAGGAGGAAAACCTCCATCAACGGCATGACGACACACCTATCCGGCCGACAGTCCGCCTCTCACTGCGCCAGTCAAATCGCCGCATTCCGAGAACAAAACCTGTCGCCGCGAACAGTGACAACCTTGTCAATACCATGCAAAAAGCAACGTTACAATTTGTTTTTATTTGGAAAAAGATATTTTAATCGACTCAAAAAAGTAAATTGATTATATTGCACATCGCTGTGATATTTTTTCCAGGAGGGATGTATGAGGAGTAACTCACGGCCTTCATTAAAAGCCTTGGAAGTTTTTGAAGCAGTCGCCCGCCATCAGAGTTTTTCTAAAGCCTCGGAAGAACTGTGCATCAACCACAGCGGGGTCAGCAAGCATATCAAAGCCTTGGAGCTGCATTTCGAAAAGCGGTTGCTGGTGAGAAACAACAAGCAAGTGCAACTGACTGACAGCGGCCAGCGTCTGTGGGAGCAACTCACTCAGGCCTTTGAGATCATTCGCGGCGCCTGCGGCATCCCTCACGAAAAGAATTTTATCGAAATCAAAGTGCCGGTCACTTTCGCCATCCGTTGGATGTTGCCGCGTCTCAGCCGCATTCGCGAGGAAACCGAGCTTAACCTGAAAGTCACTACCGCCTGGCGCCATTCCGTCGACTTTCTAAAAGAACACTACGATATGGGCATCATCTTTTGCGACGATCCGTCCGAGGAGTTCTTTTACGAGGAAAATCTGGTCGCGGTGTGCTCCAAAGACTACCACGAGCAGTTACAGGGCCTGTCTGATCAGGAAATACTGAATCAGGCGAACTTTATCAGTCCCAACCCTTCCATGTCCGACTGGGAATTGTATTTCTCCCACATCGGCCTGTCCGGCGCGCAGATCAGCGCAGATCGTATGCTGATCATGGACTCCATGGAATCCGCTATCACCGCCGCCGTAAAATTCAGCGGCGTCGCCATCACCGATGTGCTGTACGTGCAGAATGAACTGGCCGGCGGACAATTGATCAACGTGTTTTCCCGAACCGTAAAGACCGGCCTGGGCTACAAACTTACCTGCGTCCCCTCGTTACGGGACAGCCGGGAGTATGAAACGCTGCAGGAATGGATTACCCGCGAGGCCAACAGTCAGCCCACGCGCATCATGAGCAAAGAGGCCGTCACAGCGGAATAGCTGTTACAACGGTCTCTTACCCTCCTCGCCTTTTCAACGCTCGCCATCACCGCGCTATTCCGCCTCAACTGAACTTTTCCGTCATCCTCGGCGTATCTTTCCCAGTCTTCTCCTTTGCCATGGATAAATACGCTCGTCATGACTCAAAACTGCATTGTTATTGTGGGAGCCTCCGGCGCGATCGGCGCCGCACTGACCCATCGATTCGCCAGCGCGCCCAACGCCCAAGTGTTTGCATTCTCCCGTTCGCCCAAAACCTGGGAACAGATCAACATCGAAGCGGGACGTCTGGATTTCAGCGATGAGGATTCGATTCGACAAGCCGCGAAATTCGTCGCGGAGACGGGGCCTGTCGATAGAGTGATCGTGACGGCGGGCCTCCTGCACACGCAGACTATGCGACCCGAGAAGGCGCTGAAAGAGCTAGAGAGCGCAAACTTTGAAGCCTGCTTTCTCGCCAACACCATTGGCCCGATGCTGGTCGCCAAACATTTTCTCGGCGCGTTAAGCCATCAGCGCCCAGCAGTTTTCGCCGCCTTATCCGCCAGAGTCGGCAGCATTTCCGATAACCGTTTAGGCGGCTGGTACGCTTATCGCAGCTCAAAAGCCGCCCTGAATATGGCTCTCAAAACCGCCAGCATCGAAATGGCGCGCCGCAACAAGCAGGCGATTGTGGTCGGCCTGCACCCCGGCACCGTCGCCAGCGCTCTCTCCGCCCCTTTTTTGGAACGCGTCCCACCACAGCAGCTTTTTACGCCGGACCAGGCCGCGGGCCATCTCATGAATGTCATCGAAGGATTGCGTCCGGAAGACACCGGTAAACTGTTCGCCTGGGACGGTAGTGAGATTCCGTTTTGAGGTTTTCTAAAAACTTAAACAAAGGACAAGAGACTACACTCTGTAGCCTGTAGTTAAAGGAGAGCCCTTGGGAATCTTTAATTACTTGGTCGTTAGAGTGAGTGGCTTTACAGGCCAAAATGCCGCCACACTTCTATCCCTTTCTTATCATTTCGAGTGTTAAACCTTCCACCAACTACCAACTCTCTCAAGAGCATTCTTGCTTAGCATTTTCGTCCATGTCTCAAATTTGAACACATAGAGCCCAATTCAAGTTGTATTTCCACCCAAAAAAACAATACAATCCGCCCTTTTTTGTAGCCGACCTGTAAAGATGGGGAGTGATGTCATGGCCCAGTGGAAAAGCATCCTGTTGGGAGTGTTAGTTTGTCTGGTTTCTAGTCTTACCGCTTGTGGCGGTGGCGGTGGTAACGACGCTTCTTCTCCTGTTGATACAACAGAACCGACCACACCCCCTCCTGAATTACCTCAAGTAATAGAATATATCGGTGTGAAATCTCACTCCAACGTAAATCCCGATAATGCCAACGCATTTCTGGCAGCCCAGAATCAGGCTTTTAAACTTCTTGCGGGATTCACGTCTGATTACCTACCCCTACTGGTCGCAAGCCGTGGCATAGGCATACCCACATTAAACGATAGCTGTGTCACAGGATCGCTCATACTCAAGCCTTCCAGTGAGAATGGACGGAGTACATATGTTTTCGATACCTGTGTTATCGGGGGTTACACTTTGGATGGCGCGGTCTCAATGGCTGACAACACATCTCTAACTCACAGTATGACATTAATAGAGTTCTACAATCTGCACATTAGCAATAACAACACCGATCAAACAGTAGCCGGGAAAGCGCAAATGGATCTGGCTGCAGATTACTCAATCCAGTCGGGCAATATAAATCTAACTATTCGGGATAAGCGTCGCGGAATTGATATTCAGTTAGATGATGCAGACATTGTGGCCATTAATAACGGCAGGCTAGGTGCGCAAAATGGGAAGTTGTTCCTTTCATCGTTAGGTTTCCTAACTTTGGCGGCTGAAAATGATGTATTTACCATGAAAGGATCTAATAATATTAAGGTTGGCCTGCGCCATGGTTTAAATGGCAGCTCCCCTTCTCAGCCTTATTTCCAGCTTGCTATAGAGAACTCACCTGGATCAGGTTTCACATTCGGAAACCTATATAAAGATGAGATAACATTCAATACAGTTGAGTCTGATGATTGGATTAATACGGTGGAGATTGCTTTTGCAGACAAAAATGATTCAGAAAATTTAGTTTTAAATGCTCAAGTTAACTCTGCCGCACCATCTTTATATGCATATAAATGGACTATTCTCGATCAGCCTGAAGGATCCGACATAAAAATAGAGAATGAAGGTAATATTTTTAAATTCCTTCCAGTGCTACCTGGTTACTATAAGATTTCTGTCTCCGTTACAAAAGGAGGAGTAGTAACATCAGAATACATAGATTTTAGAACAGACATAAGCCAACATGACTTTGTTGTTGAACACCCTAAGTCAGTAGTCTACGGTGAATTATTTCAAGCAACTATTCGCCCTGTTGATGATAAGTCTGGCCCATATCAGTACGAGCTGATTTCTGGCCCAGAGGGAATGACTGTTGATAAAGATGGAGGAATTCGTTGGGTTGCTACTGGGAGTATTAACTTTGGCTCCACCTCAACGTATTTTGTTCACATTTCTGCAAAATCCAGTTCTCAATCGAGTGAACAGGTTTTTAGCTTTGACGTCATTGACAACAAAAATCCTCAACCGAAAGTCGTCCCATATAGCGGCGTTTATCTTAACACCTTATATCAGTTAGACCATGATGATTATTTGGAAGGGATAGCCCGAGCTGGAAACGGAATAGATATTTTCGAAGTAAGGGCAGATGGCATAAGATGGCAGTTACTAAACCCTTTTGCATTAATTCCTGATATAACTGTTCTCGACTTTGCTGTTCAAGATGTCAATGGTGATGGTATTGGAGAGATCCTTATATCTAGTTTCAATGAAATAATTGCTTATAACCTTGATGCTCAGAAAATTATTTTACAGCACAATTTCGATACTTCTGGCTGCCACCAAATAGACTGGTCAGGAGACTTATCTTCTGATCAATCTCGCAAAGGCATTCTTGTTAGACAAAGGAAGTCCTGCTCCGGGGATGAAATGTGGAAAATCTCTCGATTCATCATGCTTGACGCTAATACGCTGGATGTAATTTGGCGAAGTGACTACAATTCTTTCGGTGTTGATGTGGATGTTTTAAATGTAGACAGCGACCCTGAAAAGGAAATTATCACATCTGAGGGCTTTGTTCTGTCAACTTGGGATGGCGGGGAGAAACTCCATTATGAGGAAGGCTTCAACAGAGGGTTCCATGATTATGGCCTTATAGATAGTGATGGTGATGATAAGTATGAGGTAGCGACTACAGATGGCTCTCGCCTTTATTTGTTAGGGCTGGATGGAGAGCTATCAGAGCGATATATCTCCTTCCCTTATTCATTCCCTTTATCTGCTCCCTCAGCAGTGGATTGGAATAGAGATGGAATACAGGATATTTTAATGGCCCTTGAGACTAAGCCTCGATTTTATGATATTTCAGGAGGCTCAAGCGTCCTTCTAGAAGAACTTCAATTCGATTTCTACCCTAGGCCATTATGGTATACAGTTTCTTCCACTAAGGACCTAGACGGAGATAGTTATGATGATTTTATATTCTCTTCTGGGAACATCATTTATTTTTCCTCATTAAATGAAGCCAGAGCACTTAAATTTGATTATCCCATATTCGACGATAGTGATCGTAACGCCAAGGTTCAATTCGTATCAATGAAACCAGGTCAAGCCCCCTCTCTCGCCTTTTTAGATAAAACCAACTACTCTAATTTTGACATCTACTCTTATCAATTTAATGAAAGTCAATTTACTAAAATTTCATCACAAACAACCTCACATGCCTACCCTGATAGAGTTGCCTACTCTGACATAGATAGTGATGGCTACCCAGAAGTACTTTTCGGTGGACATTATTCTGATGGATCGAAACTGGGTATTCTCGACACGGCTACTCAAGAGCTAATTTTTAGCGAAAGAATCGACAACTTCTCCACTAATGGAAAATACGGCTTCATTATTGCGGACATTACTGGTGATGGAAAGAAAGATATACTAGCAAAAACAAGTCCATTAAAACTCATTAATGGAAGTACTCTTACCCTAGTGAGCGAGTCATCATTAAAAGAGAGCGACTTATGGCTAGATGGGACAGCTGAAGCTTTCTTTGTTTCAACTAAAAATGGTAAACGGTTGATTATTCAGTCCAGAAAGCATGTTAGCACTTGGAGATGGAACGATAGTGAGCTTGAGATGCTAAATCAAATCTCTCTTCGTGATTACAGTGATAGTGATATTTATTTGATTGGTGCGATAGATCTTGACCTTGATGGGTTTGAAGAAATCATTGCTCGGAATGACAACACCACTTATATATTTAACTCCAGTTTTGACCAAATGAAAAAAGTTAACCCCATCCCTAATAATGGTATCTTTATGTCTCAGTCCAATGGACAGGCACTATACTTAGCCTTAAACCCCTACTGCGATAAGTGTGCGGGGAAGGTAATCGCCTATGATGTAGCGACAGGGAACGAAGTATGGCGATCTCCAGAACTTGCCATAGATAACTATACTTCCAGTTTGGATAGCTACGCAGTTGGAGAAAAGGGACAGGGCCAATTGGTAATTAGGTCTACTGCTAAAGTGATGGTTACCCAGTAAGTAAGTCATGAGCTTACACCGATCCATGCAGGCACCATCTGACAGCGCTTGTTAGCTAAAGCGCTGTCAGACTAGTCCTCTCCGACGTCGTCTAAGGGACAGTTCCGTGAGAATCAATTTCCAGGAAGATTCCCCGGCAGATCTTACGCTAGCTCTGACGTCCCGTTTCTTCAAGTAGCTCCAACCAACTTCGTGGAGCTTATTCACCCTCTTAGCTTTAAAACGCACGCAACATGGAGTTATGAGCCAGGCGCCAGGAACCCCACCCCAACGCCCTCTTCGATCTGATTAGGCAGCGGCCACCACGGTGTAGCCGAGGTAGCTGGTGTAAGCGATGTACACTGCGAGCAGAATGCCGCCTTCGACGCGGTTGATGCGGCCTTGTTTGCCTTTGAAGCCGTAGCCCATGACGAACAGCGCCAGGGTGAGGGCGGCCATCAAGGCCCAGTCGCGATACAGGACTTCCGGCTGTACTGCCAGAGGATGAATAGCCGCAGCGATGCCGACAACGGTGAGAGTGTTGAACAGATTAGAGCCGATGACGTTGCCGATGGCGAGATCATGCTCCCCTTTACGGATCGCCGCCAGCGACGAGGCCAGCTCTGGCAGCGAGGTGCCGATGGCCACGACTGTCAGCCCGATGATCAGGTCGCTGACGCCCAGACTCTGCGCTACAGTGACCGCGCCCCACACCAGAATGCGCGAGCTGACGATCAACAGAACCAAACCGGCGACCAGCCAGAATATGGCGTTTTTCAGCGGCATCGGGTGCGCGATCATTTCGTCGTCCACTTCAGACGCCAGCGCATCGGAGCGCTGTTGCATGCCTTCGCGAATGGTCCAGCCCATCAGGCCAGCGAACACCACCAGCAGAATCGCCGCATCCACGCGGGTCAGGTCGCCGTCCCATAACAAGCCTGCGGATAACAGTGTGATAGCCGCCAGAATCGGCAGTTCTTTGCGCAATACCTGCGAGTGCACGGCAATGGGACTGATTATCGCCACCAGGCCCAGAATCAAAGCAATGTTGGTGATGTTGGAGCCGTAGCCGTTACCCAGCGCCAGACCGGGGTTGCCCTCCGACGCCGCCAGCGCCGACACCACCATTTCCGGCGCGGATGTGCCGAACCCCACGATCACCATCCCTATCAACAGGGGCGGCATGCCTCCATGCTTCGCCGTCGCGGCGGCGCCCTCCACAAATCGATCCGCGCTCCAAACCAGCAACGCCAGGCCGGCGACAATAGCAAGCAATGCAAGCATCATGCGATCACCTCGCAATTAACGGAATTCGGCGCATGCGCCTTGAGAATCAGCGGATTCCATGGAACGGAACCGGCGTCATAAAGAGCAAGTAGTTTCATCATATGCAGCCTCTGGGGTGGAAGGATAAACGCCAAGACGCACGAAAAGCATCCACCCCTGGGTGCTTTTCGTGCGTCTTAGGTCTCATCAATCCTGGGAGGGACACGACCGCCACGGACTTTGCGTCCGGAGACTGTTGACGACCGTCCCGGCTGTCGCCGGGAGACTACTCCCCTAAGAGTGGGCGAATCCTAGCAAACTCCGTTCATGGGGACAACCGAAAGCTTCCAGCGCAGCCGCCCCAACCGCCGAAGCCCTTGCGCCCCGCGGCTTCCGCTGCATTAACAATCGCTCAGGTTGCGTTGCATTGCCCACCTTCACTGCTACAATTCTGATAACGGACCTGCTCAGGAAGAGAAGCAAGATGAAAGGCATCGTTTTCACCGAATTTCTGCAACTGGTGGAGGATAAATTCGGGCTTGAGGAAGTCGACGCCCTTATTGAGGAATCCGGCGTATCAGGGATATACACCTCCGTAGGCACCTACGACCATAACGAAATGGTCGAACTGCTGAAAACGCTTAGCGCCCGTCACGACGCACCCATTCCTGACTTGCTGAAAACCTTCGGCGAACATCTCTTCGGCCGCTTCTATGTCCTGTATCCGCAGTTTTTCAAGGACATCCACGGCTCTTTCGACTTCCTCAGCAAAATCGACGTTTATATCCATCAGGAAGTACAGAAGCTCTATCCGGACGCGGAACTGCCGCGTTTCGACTGCACCCAGCCGCAGCCCGACAAGCTGTTCCTGCTCTATTATTCAACCCGACACCTGGAAGATCTGGCGGAAGGGTTGATACGGGGCGCGCTCGCCC
This sequence comes from Hahella sp. HNIBRBA332, assembly GCF_030719035.1. NCBI lineage: Bacteria > Pseudomonadati > Pseudomonadota > Gammaproteobacteria > Oceanospirillales > Hahellaceae > Hahella > Hahella aquimaris. Next base: position 1,928,101 of record NZ_CP132203.1, on the reverse strand, counting down.
ACTTCAATGACGGAGTCGTATTAAGTCAGCGAACCGAGGAAAAGGACCATATCACCTTTGAGCTGAATAAAATCCAATGACCAAGATCGCCGTACTTGAACGCGCTCTCGCCCGGGAGCGCGCCGCCCGTCATCAGGCGGAGCAATTGCTGGAGCTGAAGGCCAGCGAACTGTATGAAAGCCACCTGTTGCTGGAGGATGCGCTGCAGAAAACCGCTGGCATGGTGCACTCCCTGGGCGATATGGTCAAAGACCGCACCAAAAAGCTGGAAGAGGCGCGGGATGAGGCCATGGCGGCCAACAAAGCCAAAAGCCTGTTTATCGCCAATATGAGCCATGAAATCCGCACGCCCCTGAACGGGGTGATCGGCATGCTGCAGGCCATGATGCAAGGCGAACTGTCCCGTGAACAAAAAGCGCGCGCCAAAACCGCCTTCACCTCCGGCAAACTATTGCTGACAGTCATCAATGACCTGCTGGATTTCTCCAAGCTGGAGGCGGATAAGGTCAACCTGGAACGCATTCCCTTCTCGCTTGGTCGTCTGCTGGACAGTTGTCTGCCGGTCGTGTGCAGCCAAGCGTCCGATAAAGGGCTCACTTTGACGCTGACTCTGGCCGCCCATCTGCCGGATCAGATCATGGGAGACCCGACCCGACTCAAGCAGATCATCTGCAATCTGCTGTCCAACGCCGTGAAGTTCACCAAGCAGGGAGAAGTGTCGTTGTACTGTTACCCGGTGGAGGACCGCCTCATGTTCGGCGTGGCGGACACGGGCGTCGGCATTCCCGCAGATCGGCAGCAGCAGATTTTCGAGCCGTTCAGTCAGGCGGACGACTCTCATACCCGGCGCTACGGCGGCACTGGGCTGGGCCTGTCCATCAGCTCCCGGCTGGTGGAAGCCATGGGCGGTCGTCTGCAGGTGCGCAGCGAACCCGGCGTTGGAGCCGACTTCTACTTCTCCCTGCCTTATCTCTCCCTGTCTATTGACGGATCGACCCGGGAGCCGCCGCCGGCGCCCTGGGCGGACAAACCTATTCTATTGTTAGCGGAGGAATCCATTGCCCCGTTCCTTAAGCGAGGTCTGCGTGAGCTCGGCGTGGATATACTGGCTCCGTCCAGCTCCACGGAAGAAGCTCTGAAAGCCTTGGAAAGCGCCTACCGCCCCTTCGACCTGATGTTGGTTCACCAACAGCCGCCGCCGCAAGAAATCCTGGCCTGGCTACGTAACAAACACGGCGACCAGATTCCGACCGCCGTGCGGGTATTCGGCGTCCAGGTGGACCTGGAAAGCGGGGAAGCTCTGTACTCCAAAATACGCTCGCCCATTCGTCCTCATGATTTGTTCGTCCTGCTGCAAAACCATTACGTGGGCGAAAACTGTCGCCCCTGTTGCCTGGATGACCATGACGACGATGACAACGAGCAAAGCTGGTGGTTCGGCGGCTCCAAGGTGCTGCTGGCGGAGGACAACGTGGTCAATCAGGAAGTGGCCATCGACCTGCTCAGCTCCGTCGGCGTCAAGCCGGACGTGGTGGACAACGGTCTGTCCGCCGTTCACGCCGTACAGGGCAAAGACTACGACCTCATTCTGATGGATGTTCAGATGCCTGAGCTAAACGGACTCGACGCCACTCGCGCCATCCGCGCTTTGGGCGGACGCTATCAGGAGATCCCTATTCTGGCGATGACCGCTCACGCGCAGCAAAGCGATCGCGATCTGAGTCGTGACGCAGGCATGAACGGCCATATCGTCAAACCATTCGCCGCGGAGGAACTGTTCGAGACCCTGGGCCATTGGCTGCGCAGTAAAACCCCAGCGCCCGCGGCGCGAGAGAACGCCAATGCCGCGCCAGCCGGCGGTCACGATATCCCTTCTCTGCCCGGCCTCAATATCACAGAAGCCTTACAGCGCCTGGGAGGGCGGTGGTCGCTGTTCCAGCGCATTCTCAGCGGCTTTTATGAAAAGTGGTCAGACACGCCAGAAGAACTGCGAATCCTGGTGGAGCAGAACGCGCTGGGAGAAATCGCCATTATCACTCACGGCCTCAAAGGCAGCGGCGCGACCATTGGCGCCGAGGCCCTGGGCAAAGCCGCCGGCGCGGTGGAAAGCGCCGCCCGCGCTGGAGACCAGAGCCAAACCCGCGACCTGATAGCGCCGCTATTGAAAGCGCTGGAGGAAGTATTGACCGGGCTGTCCCGCCTGGAAAAAAACGAGTCCGCCCCCGCGCCCTCGACGCTCAGCAAAGAGCGACGTCCATTACTGCCCCAGTTGCTGCAGCTAAGAGACTATCTGGAAAGCGATCTGGGACAGGCGCAGAAATCCCTCGCCCAACTGCGCGCCACTATCAGTGATCCGCCTCAGCTCCGAGCGTTATCGGAGTTGGAGGAGGCGTTGTTTCAATTCGATATCGAGCTGGCTCAAACCCACTTATCCCAACTTATTCAGACTCAGGGTGAACCACAATGAGCGACGAAAAGCCCCATGTGATGATCGTCGACGATTCTCCGAATGATCTGCACTTCCTGCTGGAGAACCTGAAAGACGATTATGCCGTGCAAGCCGCCACCAGCGCCGCCAAAGCGTTGCAGATGGCGGAGAAGGATCCAAAGCTGGACGTAGTGCTGCTGGACGTGACCATGCCGGAAATGGACGGCTACGAATGTTGCCGGCGCCTGAAAGCGAATCCCGTCACGCAGCATATGGAAGTCATCTTCGTCTCCGCTCACGATACGGTGGAGGAAAAGCTGGCGGGATACGACGCCGGCGGCCGCGATTATTTGATCAAACCCACGCAGCCGGACGTGCTGCGCAAGAAAGTGCGTCTGGCGATCCAGCAAATGCAGCAGGCGAAAGCGGGCCAGGAAGCCCAGCAGGCGGCCATGTCCACCGCGATGACCGCCATCACCGTGGCGGGCGAGCAAGGGATTATTCTGGAATTTCTACGCCGTAGTATGAAGGTTGACACCCTGGCGGATCTGGCGGGCCTGATCATCGAGAAACTGGAGGAATTTGATTTGCAGGGCACTGTGCAAATCAATTTAGAGAACGACAAAATCAGCCACAGCAGCAAAGGCTTCGTCTCTCCCCTGGAGTCTGAGCTGCTGCTTAAAGTCAAAGATCAGGATCAGCGGCTGCTGGAGTTCAATAAACGCTTGCTGGTCAACATTCCCCCCTTCTCCCTGCTGGTGCCCAAAATGCCGGACGACGAAGAGAAGAAAGGTCGCGCCCGCGACAACCTGTTACTGCTATTGGAGTGCGCCGAGTTCCGTCGCCAGGGGCTGGAGAACCAGATATTGATCGACTTGGTGGAAGGCGTGTTGCTGGACAGCCGCAAAGCGTTGAAAGACATCAACCATGTCCGTGAACGTCAGCACAAAACAGCGTTCCAAGTATTAGAGCAGACCCTGGACGAGCTGGTGATGGCCTACGACAGTCTCGCGTTGCTGGAAAGCCAGGAGGAAACTCTGACCAAAGTGGTGCGCACAGGGCTGGAGCGCACCTTCAGAACCTACGAGGAAGTAACCGGGCTGGATGATCAGTTACGGGCCATCATCCACCGCATGGAAAATTTCCGGGGGTCGTAACCACGCCCCTGCTTTGACGCCTCGCTGCCCGTTTGGGCGTCGTCGGCCGTGAGCATGGCGACGTCGCCGCAGCGGCGTATTGCGCGCTACCCCCGCTGGGCGCTGGTGGTGAGAGACGCCCCCATATCCAGAATGCACTGAGGTATACGATCCAGGGAAATTTCCCGGGCCACCGCGCCTATTTTCGCCGCCTCCTTGGGCATACCGTAAACAATGCAGGAACGCTCATCCTGGCCGATAGTCAAGGAGCCGGCGTTGCGCATCTCCAGCAAGCCTTTGGCGCCGTCATCTCCCATGCCGGTCATGATGACCCCCAAGGCGTTGCGGCCTGCCGCCTGAGCCACTGAACGGAACAGCACGTCCACGGATGGCCGATGACGATTCACCGGCGGCCCGGACATGATCTCCACAAAATACTGCGCGCCATTACGCCGCAACAGCATATGCTTGCCGCCGGGGGCGATCAATGCGCGTCCCGGCGCTACCCGAACGCCGCTTTCCGCCTCCAGGATTTCCAGCTCGCAGATGCTGTTCAGGCGTTCCGCGAAAGCCGCTGTGAATTTTTCCGGCATGTGTTGCACGATCACGATACCGGGACAATTACGGGGCAGTCGCGTCAGCACATACTCCAGCGCCTGGGTGCCGCCGGTAGAGGTTCCCAGCGCGACGATTTTATTTGTAGAGGCCATGGCGCCGCTGGAGCGTAAAGGTATCACCGCATCCGCGGAGAGTTTGGTGGGGCTCGCCACAGTCTGCGCCGGCGCGCTGGTCGCGGTCGGCATATTGCGCATATTGGCTTTCGCCGCCGCCTTGATCTCCATGATCAACTGTCCGGCGGCGCTCTCCAGGTATTCCTTCACGCCGACAGTAGGTTTGGCCACCACCGCCACTGCGCCAGCGGCCAGCGCTTTCATGCTGGTCTGCGCGCCTTTACTGGTCAGACTGGAGCACATCACTACCGGCGTGGGTCGCTCCGTCATCAGTTTTTTCAGGAAAGTGATGCCGTCCATGCGGGGCATTTCCACATCCAGGACGATCACATCGGGCCACTGCTTGCTCATCTTCGATTGCGCGAAAATGGGGTCCGCCGCCGCGCCGATCACTTCGATATTTTTATCCCGCTCCAGCACTTGCTGCAGCACCTGCCTGACCACTGCCGAGTCATCCACCAGCATGACCTTGATCTTAGTGTTCATTGGCTTCCCTTCCTCAGCCACACATCGCCGCTCCAGACATCGAACACCAGATTGCGATGCGCCCGACCGCCCAGGTCTTCTCCGACTAATCGAAACCCATGTTGTTTAAGCAGGCGATACGCCGCTTCGATATTTTGTTTACTCACGTTGATTGAGGACCCTTCCAGCATAGAGCTGCCTCCGAATATTTTCACTTCATACTCCTGCGGCCGCGTACGCTCTTTCTTTAAGGCGCCCACCAGTAATTGCATCGCCTCATCCGCATAGCGACCGTCCAGCCCCTGGTTGGGCGCTGCGCCGTTACGTTGCGGAAGCATGTAATGACACATGCCTCCCAGGCGCTTTGTGGGATGCCATAACACCACCGCCACGCAGGAGCCCAGCAGCGTCTTCATGCGGGTGTCCGCGTCGGAGAAATACCATTCCCCCGGATCCAGATAGACTTCCAGAATGTCCTGCGGCGCCTTGCCGGCGTCGATCATGCTGGGGGCGTCTTTCTGAATCCAAACGTCTCCGTTCCAGATATCGAATACCAGATTGCCGCTGCCGTTATGATCCAGCGCCAGCTTGAAGCCAAAGTCATGCAGCAGTCTGCCCGCCTCTTTCGCCGTCTTGTCCGCCTCGGCTCCGTCAAAGACGAACAGTTTCGCCTCAAAGCAGCGAGGCGGCGCGCCGGCGCGCACCATTTCCAGTTGCAGCAGACTCAGCGCCGCATCCGCATAGGCGGCGCTCAGCGTTCGTCCAGTGGGCTCGCCAGGGTCCATGCGCACTTTCTTGAAATGGCAAATTCCCCCGAGTTTCAATTGAGGGTGCCACAAGGTGATGATTCCCCCTTCCCCGAGCAGGCTGCGAATGCGCGTGTCGGCCTCCGCCAGATACAACTCCCCCGCATCAAGGAATATCTCAAGGGGCTCCTCCGGCTTGGTCGTTACGGTTTGCGGTACACGGCGGGACATATTTGCTCAAGCTGCTCTGTCACGCCATTCAGGCTTTCCGATCGACCGATGAACAAGTGACCGCCTTTGTGCAAATGTTGTATCAACTTGGCGATCAGCTGACGCTTGGTGTCCGCCTGAAAATAGATCATGACATTGCGTAAAAAAATCACGTCGAACTGCCCCACATTAGGCAGCGTGGCGTTTAAGTTAAGATTTCTGAATTGCACAACCCCGCGCAATTTTTTGTCCACCAACAGATTGCCATCCTCCGGCCCCACCCCTTTCAGGCAATAGCGCTTAAGGTAATTCGGCGGCATATGCTGCGCCCGCTGCAAGGAATAGCATCCGCGTTTAGCGTGGGTGAGCACATCGGTGGAGATATCCGTAGCCAGAATTTCCCAGCTCGTCCGACCCAGCGCGTCATCCAGCAGCATGGCGATGCTGTAGGGCTCCTCACCCGTGGAGCAGGCCGCGCTCCACACCCGAAACGCCCGCCCCCGCGCGCGCTGGGGCAGAATATGCCGCTGCATGTAGTCAAAATGCTGAGGTTCGCGAAAGAAATAGGTTTCGTTGGTGGTCAACAGATTCAGCGCTATCTGGCGCTCTTGCGCATCGACGTCGATCAGCCTCAGATATTCGCCATAGCTTTGCAGATTATGCGCTTGCAGACGTTTGGCAAGGCGCCCCGTGACCAGATTCTTCTTGGCGTCGGTCAGAAAGATGCCCGCCGCGTCATGCACGAAGCGTTTGATGATGGCGAACTCCCTGTCGCCGATCCGGTAAAGTTCAGACTTCGGCGCAACGCCTCCACTGGCGACGGTTTTGACCATCAGGCCACGCTCTCCTGCAAGGCCTCCGCCAGGTTAGTGATTTCATCCACGGACATTACCCGGTCAATATCCATGACGATCACGAAACGATCGTCGGCCTTCCACATGCCCTGAATGAAATCCACCCGGATCTTGGCGCCGAACGCGGGGGGCGGCTGAATGTTGGCGATGGGGATATCAATGACCGCGCTCACGCTGTCTACGATCACGCCCATGTCCTGGTTCTCTTCCCCGGAGCCAACTTCCACAATGATAATGCAGGTGCGCCGGGTCACCTCCCTTTCGGCTTTGCCGAAGCGACAACCTAAATCGATCACCGGCACTACCCGGCCGCGCAGATTGATCACCCCGCGAATGAAGTTCGGCAAGGTGGGAATCTGGGTGATGCCGCCATACTCGATGATTTCCTTCACCCCCAGCAGGGGAATCGCGTACATGTCCCCGCTCTGCATAAACGTGAGGTACTGTTCACTATCCGCAGGCTGAGCGCTTGCTTCCAATGCCTGAGTCATATCTGCCTCCTTCCAGGCAAGGGTTTCCGGTTAAAAACGGATGAAATGCGCTTCGTCCGGCTCCGGCGCTTCCGCCGCCGGCTTGTTGACCACCCGCAAGGGCTTGACCTTGGCGGTTTTCTTGGGCGCCGTTTCTCGCGGAACAACCGCCCGCGCAGCGCTTCTGGGGCTGCTGTCGCCCAGTTTGAAAAACGCCATGATGTGCTGCAGTTGCTGGGCCTGGCTGCTCAATTCTTCCGCGGTCGCCGCCAGCTCTTCACTGGAGGAGGCGTTGCTTTGCGTCACCTGACTGACCTGAGTCATGGCGGTATTGACCTGAGCCACACCGCTGGCCTGTTCGGAACTGGCGGCGGCGATCTCCTGCACCAGACTGGCGGTTTTCACAATGGAAGGAACCAACTCATCCAGCAAAGTGCCCGCCCGCTCTGCGCGGTCAACGCTATTGTCGGCCAGATTGCTGATTTCCTGCGCGGCGGTCTGGCTGCGTTCCGCCAGCTTGCGCACTTCCGCCGCTACTACGGCGAAGCCTTTGCCGTGTTCTCCCGCCCGCGCCGCTTCAATGGCGGCGTTCAAGGCCAGCAAGTTGGTCTGATAAGCGATGTCGTCAATAATTTTGATTTTGCCGGCGATGTCGCGCATGGCGGTGACTGTCGCCTGCACCGCCTGTCCGCCTTCCTGCGCTTCCTGGGAGGACTTGGTGGCGATGTCCTCGGTGACTTGCGCGTTTTCGGTATTCTGCGAAATGCTGGCGTTCATCTGCTCCATGGACGCCGTTGTTTCCTCAACGCTGGCCGCCTGTTCGCTGGCGGCCTGGGACAGTGATTGCGCCGTGGAGCTGACTTCTTCACTGGCGGAGGACAAATTATCTGCGGAGCTGCGCACATCGCTGATGATGTCGGTGAATTTCTCCACCATTTGCGACATGGCCGCCAGGACCTGCCCGGTTTCATCCCGGCTGTCGACATTGACGCTTACGTTTAAATCGCCTTCAGATAAACGATAAGCCACATCCGCCGCGTGACCGAGAGGACGTGAGATGGCGCGAGAGATAATAAAGCCCAACAGCAGCCCCAATACCGCGGCGACGCCGATGACCGCCATCATTACCGCTTTGCTGGTGGCGTAGAGCTCATCGTTGGATTTGGAAGTGGACTCCGCATTTTTTTCAATCACCTTCACCAGCTCAGTCATCAGGCTATCCAGGGCATCTGCTTTGGGGCGCAATGTCGTCATGGCGAAATCAACAGATTCGCGATTGGACATAAGGCTTTCCTGTCTGACGATGTTCAACAGACGGTCCCGCAACGGAGTGAATTCCTGATACGCGCGGTCGAGGTCTTTATACAAACGTTTCGATTCTTCCGTTTCAGCAATGCTTTTGGAGATACTCAACTCCGTTTGCATGGCGGAGTCGAACTCCTGCACTGCGCGCATGAAGGCTTCGCGTTCCTCCATGGTGCTGGCCAGCATCAGGTTGCGCAAAGCGCGGCTTTGGTTAAGAAGCTGGATATTGGCTTCCTTGACGTGAGAGATTCCCAATGTGTCACGTTGATACATTTTGGTGTCGGACTCGTTGATTTTTCCCATGTTGGAGATTCCGAGATACCCCACCACCGTCATCAACGCGAGCATTAGTAGAAATGAGCCTATCAGCTTTACGGAGACTTTCAGATTATTAAACCAACCCATGATCCCTCTCCCATGTTTCCAGTGTTTCTCTCTATGTGGTACTGGCTTTGTTACAGGCTTTTAGTCAATGAATTCGTCACATTGCTTATGCAATCCATAGCGGCGTTAACCCGCCGCCATTTTCCTGCCCGCAAACTGGTTCTGGGCGTGTTCCGCCCGGGTGACCAGCTCTGGTATATCCAATATCAGCCCTACATCGCCGCTTCCCAGCAGGGTGCATCCGCTGACCCACTTAAGCGGCGTAAAGATATCGCCCAGGGGCTTGATGACGGTTTGCAGCTCGCCCATCAGACGATCCACCACCAGCCCTGCGCGACGGCCGGCGTATTGCACCACCACCACGCTCTGCCTATCGGCGGGTCGCCCGTCAATGCTGAATAAATCCCGCAGCCGCAGAAACGGCAGCGCAAGGCCGCGCAGGCCCATAAAGTCGCCGCCGCCATCGCCATCGCCGTTTAACTCGACGCACTCGTCCACCATTTCCAGAGGCACCACATACTTACTGTCCCCCACGCCCACCAAAAAGCCGTTGATGATGGCCAGAGTCAGCGGCAGCCGCATGCGAATGGTCGAGCCTTTGCCCAATGCGCTCTCCACCTCCACGCTACCGCGCAACTCTTCCAGGGTTTTCTTCACCGCGTCCATGCCGACGCCACGACCGGAGACATTGGTCACCTGCTCCGCCGTGGAGAACCCGGGTTCAAAAATGAGCTTGAAGATGTCGCCATCGCTCATACCTTCGCTACTGCGGATGAGCTGCTTTTCAATCGCCTTGGCGACGATTTTTTCCGGATTCATGCCGCCGCCGTCATCGCTGACTTCAATGACAATGCTGCCGCGCTCATGAAAGGCGTTCAGACGAATCACGCCAGTGGCCGCCTTGCCCCGCTCCCGGCGTAATGTATCCGATTCAATGCCATGGTCGATGGCGTTGCGCACCAAATGGGTCAACGGCTCGCTGATGCGCTCCACCAGTGTTTTGTCGAGGTCAGTGTCGCCGCCGCTGATAACCAGCCGTATGTCTTTGCCCAGGTCGCGGGCGAGGTCGCGCACAACTCGCTGAAAACGATTGAAAGTATCGCCAATCTGCACCATGCGCAGGCTGAGAGCGCAATCGCGCACGGCCTCGATGAAACGAGTGGAGTTGGCGACGGACTCATGCAGCACGGACTCCTGAATTCGCTCCGCCCGCACCCGCACTTCCGCGTTGGCGATCATCAGTTCGCCAATCAGATTGATGAGATGATCGAGCTTTTGCGCATCGACTTTGAGGAAACTGTCCTGGCGCTGCTTTTTAACCACCCCAGCCTGCTTTTCCAGCGCCGTATTGACCGTTTTTTCCTGCACGGCGCTACGGGCGACCAGTATTTCCCCCAGCTTGGGTCTTTCCGGCACGCTCTCCTGTTGCTTCAACGCCTGCTCAAGTTCATTGCGGGTGACCGCGCCGCTTTCCAGAAGAATCTCGCCGAGACGCTGATCCCCATCCGGGGTCGCCTCGATGGCTTTGTCCCAGGAGTCTGGATCCCCCACTGGAGTGATGCGCACCTCACTGCTGGCGCTGACGAATTCAAACGCATCCTCGATTTCTTCTTTGGCCTGCTCGGTGATCAGGTCCATTTCGAAGGCCAGGTAGCAGGACTCCGGATCCATTTCCTCCGCCGCCGGCATATGCCCGCAAAAGGTGGTGACCCGGGCCAGCTCGCCGAGGGTGGAGATATAATGCAGGATGCTGAGAGGGTCCATGCCGTCGCGCAGCAGGTCGCGACCGCAACGCAGAGAAATATGCCAGCCGCGTGCGCCCTGAGGCGTTTCGCCGGCCGTTTCCTCCCGGATCGCAGCCATGGCGGAGCCGGGCAAATAGCGCTGCAACATCGCCTGCAACGCGGCGCCTTTACGCAGCAGTTCCTCTTCCACTTCGCCGGCCAGAGAGCTTTCCACCAGCCGTCCGATTTGATCGCCGCAACTCAACAGCAGGCTGATCAGATCGCCGTCGATGTCCAGGCGGCCATCACGAACAGCGTCCAGCACCCCTTCCACATCGTGAGTGAAGGCGACGACATGATCCAGCCCAAACAGCCCACCGGACCCTTTGATGGTGTGGGCGGCGCGAAACACCGCATCCACCAGTTCCTTTTTTGCGCCCTCCTCCTCCAGGGTTAGCAGCGACTGCTCCATTTCCGCTAACAGCTCTTTGCTTTCCTGAGCGAAGGCCTTTAAGGCGCCGCTGAAATCCAGGCTCATGATCCGTCTTCCCTTTCCGTGACGCAGGCCGCGGTTTGCGTCGCCGAAACAGCTTCACCGGCAAACGCAAATCCTGTCAGCCCGGCAAGTCTTTTTCGCCATACCGGCTGATTATCGCCATCCGGGCGTTCGAGAAGGGCTCCTTCCCGGACCGCCGCCAGGCGGCCCAAATTCTCTTTTACACACTCACTCGGATAAAGCCGCTCTATTCCAACATATCGGCCAGTCCGGTCAGCGCGAAGACTTTATTGACCGCCTCGCTGGCGTTGACCAGTCGCGCCCCCCGATCCCGTTTGGCCAGGATCAAAAGTTGCAAACCCGCTCCGTCCAGCTCCGTCAGTTCGCTGAGATCGATGTCGATATCTTTATGCTCAAGCAGAGGCGCTTTGGCCTCCGCCGCACAATAGATCGTCAGCTCGCCGTTCAAAGTCAGCCGGTTCTGCTCGGGATTGTGTCGGGAGTCTATGCTCATTGTCTCTCCCTCCCTGGGCGGGTGACTGCGCGTCAGGGCAGTATCAGTTTCTGGACGGCCTTGAGCATGGCTTCCGGACGGAACGGTTTCACCATCCACGCCTTGGCGCCCGCCATCTGACCTTCCATACGTTTATCTTCGGTGCTTTCGGTCGTCAGCATGATGACCGGAGTGAATTTATATTCAGGCAGGCTTTTAAGCTCTTTGACGAAGGAGATGCCGTCCATGACAGGCATGTTTACATCGCAGACTATCAAGCTGGGCTTGGCGTCAGGCAACTTTCCCAGCGCGTCCTGGCCGTTTTCCGCCTGTATTACGTTGTAGCCTGCGGACTTGAGCGTAATGTCCACCATTTGCCGCAGAGAGATGGAATCGTCAATGATCAGAATGGTCTTCGCCATAGCAATCGTCCATTAGCACCGTGCGTTGTTGGTCTTCCAGTTGGTCCTGTGAATGATTCGACATCATGGGTGGCGACGCCGAATCATCAATAAACTCTTAAGATGCCGACCTAAATAACTAATCAATAAAAGTAGACTAAGTGTAGTTCAAAATTTAGCCACTAAATCCAGCTATGCAAGTCCCGTCCACCTTTCAAGGCGCCCTACGCTGGCGCCTTAAGTCCATTGAACAGCATCTTCGTGGCGTTGGCGGCGGGCGCCGGCTTGCTGAATAAATATCCTTGCGCCTCATGACAGCCGAGACTGCGCAAACGCGCCAATTGGTCCACAGTTTCGATGCCTTCGGCGATGACTTTAAATCCCATATGTTCGGCAATGGCGAGAATCGCCTTCACGATGGCGGAATCATCGCCGGAATCACAGATATTGCTGATGAATGAGCGATCGATCTTCAAGCGGTTGAAAGGATATTTGCGCAGATATTCCAGATTGCTGTAGCCGGTGCCGAAATCGTCAATGGCGATATCGAACCCCTGACTCCACAACTCCCGCAACTGTCCGCCGCCCTTTGGATCCATCAGGCTGGTTTCCGTCAGCTCCAGTTCGAAATCAGTGGGGGAGAGACGGTAGCGGGTGAAAAGATCGACGAAGTCCTGGGTGAACTCATCCCGATACAGTTGCGCCGGTGAGATATTAATCGCCATACGCAGGCGCTTGCCGGCCCGCTTCCATAGCGCAATCTGCTGGCACACCTGCTCCATCATCCACAGGCTGATGTCATAGATCTGTCCGTTTTCTTCCGCCAGCGGTATAAAGCGAGCTGGGCTGATATGCCCTTTCTCAGGCGTATTCCAGCGCAACAATGCCTCAAAGCCCACCAGAGACTCATGCAGAATATCCACCTGGGGCTGGTAATAAACCTCAAACTGCTGCTCTCGAATCGCCTGAAACAACGCCCGCGACATCCACCAGCGTTCATGATTCACCGCGTCCATCTCTGGCGCGAAGCGTTTCACCAGATTACCGCCTTCTTTTTTGGCCTCTAATGCCGCAATTTCCGCATGATTAAACAGCACTATCCATTCCACCCGGGGGTGCGGCGGCGGCGCGTAGCCTATGGCGAATTTAAGAAAGAATTCCCGCCCCTCCACCAGAATGGGCATACTCAACTTCTGCTGCAGTTGGCGCAAATGCGCCGCGCCTTCTTCCTCGTTAGCTTCGAGCACCACGCCAAATTTGCCGGAGCCGAGACAGCCCAGCAGCATGCCTGGCGGAAAAATGGACGACATGCGCTCCACCACAGCGCGACTGACCTGACGTTCAGACTGATCGCGGTCATGACTGCTGAGCAGGCCGATCAGGGTTTGATCCATGTCCACTTCACAGACGCACACGCAGACGTTGGCGTTGCTTTTCTGCTTGATGAGGGTGTCGATGAGTTCCATCAAAATGTCTTTCTTCGGCAAGCCGGTGACGGAATCGTATTCCTCCAGCAGACGCAGATTCTGATGCTGAAAATCGTGCAGCTTCTTGAGCTTTAGTAAGTTGTTCACCCGCGCCAGCAGTTCGCGCCGGTTAAACGGCTTGCTGACGTAATCCTCTGCGCCGCACTCCAGTCCCGACACGCAGGAGTCGCGGTCGGCCAGGGCCGTGAGAAGAATGATGGGGATGTGTTTCCAGTGTTCCTGGGCTTTGATTTCGCGGGTCAGCTCAAATCCGGTCTTACCGGGCATCATAACGTCCAGGATAATCAAATCCGGTTCGTAGCTGGCGACGGCGCCAATCACTTCGTTGGCGTCATTGAGAGAAAGGGCGTCAAATCCTTGCGCCCGAAAGATATCCATAAGCAGTTTAGTGTTGCGCTGCTCGTCATCAACAATAAGCAGCCTGCTACCGGTGAGTGGGTGCATGACTACAGGCTCCTGCCGTTGAAAGGATGAATGTTACAGAACAAGGATTATCAGCGAAGAAAGATCCCTCTACAGCAACGAAGGAAGAGTCTCGCAACCGGGCGTTAGCCCGACTCGTCAGCTACATGAGCTTCTATCTCTTAATACAGCCCTGAATTTGATTTTTGTCAAATAAGCAGTAGTTTTTATAGGTATGCGCTTCCGCAAAGCAAGCAGGGACGGGAATTCGGCTGCGCGGATCTTCCCTCCCCGTAATGACGACTGCGACCGCGGCTAATTCCGCCTGGAGGGCGTGATGACAGAACAACTGGACAATGCCTCCATTCTGATCGTTGACGACAACCAAAATAACTGCGACCTGTTGAACCGGCGTCTTGAACGCAAAGGGTTCCGCTGCGCCACCGCCCTCAGCGGTCGCGAGGCGTTGCGACAAGTGGAAACGCAACCTCCCGACCTGATTCTGCTCGACGTCATGATGCCGGAAATGGACGGCATGGAGGTGCTGGAAATCCTGCGGAAAGAGTTTAATTCCGTTGAGTTGCCAGTGTTGATGGTCACCGCCAAAAACGCCCACGAAGACATTATCAGCGCCTTCGCGCAAGGCGCTAACGACTATATTGAAAAGCCGGTTGATTTCCCCGTCATGCTGGCGCGCATCCATCACCATCTGCAACACAAGCGCCTCGACGACGAGCTTAAGCGCAGCCAGCAGCAGCTGCGGGAACAGAATCGGCAGTTGGGCATGTCCAATCAGTACAAAATCAACTTCCTGTCCTCCATGTCTCATGAGTTGCGCACGCCGCTCAACGCCATTCTGGGATATTCCGAAGTGTTGCTGGACGGCATGATGGGCGAAATGAATCCCAAGCAAATGGAGTATTGCAAAGAAATCTACGACAGCGGTTCTTATCTGCTCATCATCATCAACGATTTACTGGATCTTTCCAAAATCGAGGCGGGGAAACTGGAGCTGGAAATTCAGCCCACCCATATCGAAATCCTGGTTAACAGCGTCATTGGCATCATCAAGGAAAAGGCCTCCCGCCACGGCATCCTGCTGCTGACCGATATACAGGAAGACATCGGGCCGGCGGAGCTCGACCCATTACGGGTCAAGCAGATTCTCATCAACCTGCTCAGCAACGCCATCAAGTTCACTGACGCAGGTAAGCAGGTGGGTCTGAAAGTCAGCCTGCATGACGATCAGGAATTGTTGATCCAGGTGTTCGATCAGGGTTGCGGCGTGTCCGAAGAAGATTTACAACGTATCTTCCTGCCTTTTGAACAAGCCGAGTCCTCCATGAAAAAGAAAAACGTGGAAGGCACCGGCCTGGGTCTCGCCCTGGTGCACAAACTGGTGTTGCTGCATGGCGGCAGCATCGATGTGAAAAGTGAACTCGGCCAGGGCAGCAGCTTTTTCATCCGCCTCCCCTATCGCGCTGCGGCGGGAGGGTCTTGTGAAATGATTTATTGACGCGCTTTCCCTTTTATAACCGCCCTTTACGCACACGGGAGCGGCCCGGCTAATTTTACCCCCCTTTTATTGACTTAACCTGATAACTCCCTTTAGGCTGCGCCTCTAATATTGATGGAACAGTCTAAAATTCAGGAAGTTACCTTATGGAAAATGTGAACTATCGGCAGGCGCTGATAGATAAAATGGGAACGCCCGTCACCCAAAATCAGGTGAGCGCCGGGAGCATCAACACCGCCTATTTGTCTGCAGGCGCCGGCTCGCCGGTGATATGTCTGCATGGCGCCGGAGCTGGCGCGGTCACTTGGTATCCCTCCCTGGGCGCACTGTCTCGGCGTTTTTATGTCATTGCGCCAGACATCGTCGGTTACGGCGAGTCTGATAAACCCGACGCCCCCTATGATCGCCCTTATTTTTCCGCCTGGCTGCAGGGGTTCATGGCGGCGCTGGATATTCCCAAGGCGCATCTTGTCGGCCTGTCCCAAGGTGGAGCCATCGCCCTGCAATTCGCCCTGGATTGCCCCGAAAAAGTGGACAAGCTGGTGTTGGTGGACGCTGCGGCATTGGGCGCGCGACCTTCCTTGCGTCCCATGGTCGGCATGATCTGGTTGAACAGTTTTCCGTCCGCGCTGGCGAATCGCTTTTTCACGCCTTCGCTGCTGTTCGACACGGACAAGCGGGACCCCAATCATGCTCATTATTCCATTGAAGTGCTCAAACGCCCCGGCGGCAAAAACGCCTTCACTCTAGGCCGTGGCGCAGCAGTAGCGGCTCTGCCGGAGGAAGCGCTGCGAGGCATTCACAATGAGACGCTGATTATCTGGGGAGAACAGGACCAATTGTTCGCCATTGAGCACGGCGAAGCCGCAGCCAGACTGATGCCAAACGCCAAATTACAGCGTATTCCCCGCGCCGGCCATCTGCCGCTGATGGATCAGCCAGAGTTGTTTAATGAGGCGTTGCTGGATTTTCTGGTGTCGCCAGCCTTCAGCGGTCGTGCTGTCTGATTCCCTAGAACAGGAAGTCCATAGCTTAATATGACCTCTTAATGTCGGAAGGCGCTTCACTTTTCCAACCTACTCTGCTTGACCGTTGCAGCAAATCAATGAACGTTGCGAAATCCTTGTCGCCTGCTTTCGTTCGCATGCAAGCACAAAGTAAAAACATAGGTTGGATAAGCGAAGCGCCATCCGACTCTTCCGCCAAATTGTCCCTCACTCGCCACGTCTGAAACAGGCTCTGGCAACCAGAACCAAGCTGCTGCCGATCTCTTGCTAGCGGACGGGCACGATGCAACTTCGGGTCTATACTTTATTGATCGCAGTCCGAAGTTATTGCATTCGACGTAATAGCAGTTCAAAGAGATATCGCAGTCCGATTTCACAAACGTCTATTAACCCCTTCTTTTCGCCCCGGGGCTGACAGGCTGTCACAGGGAGGTCAGCAGTTCCGCAAACGTCGCAGGGAATCAAGCAAAGGAATAAAAAATAATGAAAATAGGCATACTCTCAAGAAACTCCAAACTCTACTCAACGTCCCGTCTGGTGGAGGCGGCCCGCGCGCGCGGCCATGAAACGCGAGTGGTGGATGTGCTGAAGTGCTACATGAACGTCACCACCAATGCGCCTTCAGTCTGTTATCGCAGCGCCGGCGCCACCGAAGAACTGCAATTCGACGCGGTGATTCCACGCATCGGCGCCAGCGTAACCACATACGGATGCGCAGTGCTGCGCCAGTTCGAAGTCGCCGGGGTGTACTCCATCAACGAATCCATCGCCATCACGCGCTCACGGGACAAGCTGCGCGCTCATCAGCTCCTGGCGCGCAAAGGCGTCGGCCAGCCAGTGACCAGTTACGCGCATTCGGCGGACGCCACCAATGACTTGATTGAGTCAGTCAACGGGGCGCCGTTGGTCGTGAAAGTCATGTCCAGCACCCACGGCAACGGCGTCGTGCTGGCGGAAACGGATAAAGCCGCGGAGACCCTGATCAACGCCTTTCGCGGCCTAAAAGCGGATTTCCTGGTGCAGGAATATATAAAGGAAGCTGGCGGCAGCGACATCCGCTGTTTTGTGATCGGCGATAAAGTGGTCGCCGCCATGCAACGGACCGCGCAGCCCGGAGAGTTCCGTTCCAATCTGCATCGCGGCGGCAGCGCCCAGGTGGTGAAACTTCGTCCAGATGAACGCCGCCTTGCGGTACAGGCGGCTCAGGTCATGGGGCTGGATCTGGCCGGGGTGGACATTATCCGCTCCAGTCACGGCCCGCTGGTGCTGGAGGTCAATTCCTCTCCCGGCCTGAAAGGCATCGAAAGCGCCACTAACAAAGACATCGCCGGCGCCATCATCGACTACATTGTAAAGGACGTACAGAACGGTCCAAACAAACCTAAGGGCAAAGGGTAATCCGGCATAACCAATCGTAGCGCTCAGCCTTTAACAATAAAGAGAAAAGACCATGGACCCGATACAAGCACAAGGGTGGCGGGATCTCCTACATCAAACCTACGAGCAAACCATTCAGCAACTGATCGCCTTTACGCCCAATATTCTCGGGGCGTTGACGCTGTTCTTCTTCGGCTTCTTTATCGCCCTGGGGCTGGCGCGAGCCGTACGCACCGGAGTTTCTTTGCTGGAGCGTCTGCTCGCCCGGATATTCGCGCGCTTTTCAACCAGCCCTTCTTCTCTCAAGTTGCGGCAATCCTACACCAATGTGATCAGCAAAGGCGTTTTCTGGCTGGTGCTGCTGTTTTTCATCGCCGCCGGCGCCAACAGCCTGGGGCTGAATATTGTCTCCCAGTGGATGAGTCAGCTATTGCTCTATCTGCCCCATTTCGCCGTCGGCATGCTGATCATGTTGGGAGGCTATTTGGTCAGCAAAGTGGTCAATCTGGTGATGACCTCCGCGGCGGAGTCCGTGGGAATCAGGCAATCGGCGCTCATTGGCCGCAGCGTGCAGTTCACAGTGATTTTTATCGCAATCGTGATCGGCATCGAGCAGATCGGCATCAATATTCAGTTCTTCACCCAGTTCACCATTATTCTTTCCGCCGTCGTCGCCGGAGGCTTCTCGCTTGCGTTCGCCTTCGGCGCCAGAGTCCTGGTGGCGAATATCATCGGATCTCAGCAGATGAACAAGCTGGCGCAACTGGGCGACGAAGTCAGCATCGCCGGCGTGGAGGGAATCATCGTGGACATGACCGGCTCGGTCATTGTGCTGGAAACGCCCCAGGGAAGGACCACGATTCCCGGCTCGTTTTTCATGGAGCACATCAGCCAGATAAAAGCCAACGCCGCCCATAACGGCGGCAGAACCTAGCGCCGCACCGACCAGCAGAGACGGAGATTCGCCATGACCGACCAGACTTACCAGCTTGCGTTCAGCTTCCTGCGTCAGGAGCCCAGAGCGGCGGCGCGTTTTTTGGAGGACAGGGACAGAGAGGAAGTGGCGCAGTTCCTCGCCAATGCTCCCCTGCCCGTCGTCATCAGCGTGTTGAAAGAAATGCTTCCCCGTTTTTGCGCCACGGTGATTCACGCTGCGCCGGAAAGCAGCGCCACACTGTGGACCGCCGAGATGGGCGCGCATCAACTCTGCAATATTTTGCGTCACCTGCCGCCCAAGCACAGGGAAACCGTACTGAACCTGCTGCCCTTGACGCGCCGTACGCTGTGTCAGCAATTGCTTTCCTACAGCAACAGTATGCTGGGCGCCTGGACCGAGATAGACGTTCCCGTTTTCACTCGCGACATGACCGTGGAAGACGCCATGACCCGTCTGAAAAAGCGGGAATATCAGGAAGAGCGGATTATTGTCGTGCTCGACCAGCACCGGGGGCCCCTTGGCGCCATCCCTGCGATCAAGCTGCTGCGTTCACCCAGGCAGGTTATTCTGGGAGCCCTGGTCAAATCCACGCTGGTCAGCCTGAACAGCCGTCTTTCTCTAAGCAACGCCGCCAGTCATCCCTTATGGACAACACAGGACTTCGCGCCGGTCGTGTTTCATCACAATGAGTTTATGGGCGTGATATGGCATAGCCGTTTGCGCGAACTGCTATCTACGCACTCTGACTGGCTGGCGTCTCCGCAGAAGACATCGGGATCGGCGGCGCTGGACTTATTGCGCGCCCACGGTGAAAGCATGCAGGCGATGGTGGAGGTGGTGCGCGAATCCCTGGTATGACTGACCGCTTCTCAGACAGGGCGCATGACGCCTGAACTTCTGGCAAGGAATCTCTATGGATAACACAACGTCCCACGTTAAAGACACAGCGCAACAGCTTACCGACGCCTATCTGCTGCGTTTTCCCGTCAAGGCCGCACGCGAACTCGCCAAAATGCCGAATCAGGAGGCTGTCTCGCTCTTGAGCCAACAGCCCGCTTCCGTCGTCGCCAATTTGTTTCCCTATATGCCCCCGGGACTGGGCGAACAACTGATCGCCAACTGGGACCCTGTCGCCGCGACGGATCTGCTCTTGAAGCTGGATATCCAGCTCGCCGCTGCGCTGCTGTCGCGCCTGGAGGACGAACAGAAGGAGTCGATTCTGGCCCGTATCGCCGCCGCAGAAAAAGCGACGGCGAACGAGCTGACCGAACTGCTCTCCTATCCGCTCAACACGGCGGGTCGCATGATGGATTCCAGGGTGCAGATGTTTCACTCGAATCTCACCGTGGAAGAGGTGTTGCAGCAGATAAGATACCGACGTCCAAAATACATGGACGCCTTTTTCCTGATCAACGACGAGCGCAACGTCACCGGCATATTTGAGTTAAGCGACCTGATTCTCGCCAACGCCAAGGACAAAGCCTCAAAAATCGTGCGCCCCATTTCCGCATCTCTCAGCACATTGGACCCGGTCGATGACGTCATTGAGAAGTTCGAAGGCCTGCGGGCCAACAGCCTTCCCGTACTGGATGTGCATGATCAGGTGGTCGGCGTGATTCGCAGCGCGGATATTTATCAACGCACCAAAGAGGATCTCGCCTCCGATATGGCGTCGATGGTGGGCGCCAGCAAAGATGAGAAAGCGCTCTCCAGCAGTTGGTTCGCCGTGCGTAAACGCATGCCCTGGCTACAGATCAATCTGGTGACGGCGTTTGTGGCCGCTGGCGTGGTTGGGGCGTTCGAAGGCATTATTTCCCAATACACCGCTTTGGCGATCTTGCTGCCTGTCGCGGCGGGCCAGAGCGGCAACGCGGGCGCTCAGGCTCTTGCGGTGACCATGCGCGGTCTGATTCTTAAGGAAATCACCATTCGCAATATGGGACAGGTATTTCGCAAAGAGAGCTTCGCCGGTTTCCTCAACGGCGTCATTATCGCGGTGACCTGCGCCATCGGCGTCTGGATCTGGAGCCGCTCACTCGGCCTGGCGTTGATCATCGCTTTGGCGATGGTGGTGTCGTTGACGATCGCCTGCGGCGCCGGGGCGCTGGTGCCCATGGCGTTGAAGAAGCTTGGCCTGGACCCGGCGCAATCCTCCTCCATCGTCCTGACTACGATCACCGACATCGCCGGCTTTATGTCGTTCCTGGGTATTGCAACCTTGCTGTCGGGCATGTTGCCTGCGGGGTAAGAGACCTGCTGATGCAGACAGGCTTGGAAAAAAACCGCTCTTACGCTGATTAGTGCCTGACGGTGGTTTCCCGCCACTCGGAAACAGCCTGACTCACCGCCGCCAGATGAGCGTTAGTGATATCTCTGGGCAAAAACTCGTTCTGACAGGCGTTGATGCGGGTCGCCAATTGATCAATGAAAGGCTTGCCCTCAGCTTGATACGCCTCGCACTCCTCCTCATTGAGTTCGATAAGAATAGAAAAATCCACAAACGAACGGGAACACCTGGCGTCGAGGTAAAATTTCCTGTCCTGCTCAAAAAGAAACCACGCGCCCGGCTCATGCAGCATTACGTACACAGTTTGCTCCTGCCTCAAAAGATGATGGATTAAATATCAGGACGCGCGGCCGCCGCCCAATGAGTATCTGGCGGCCTGTGAGATCCAGGCCGCGCCTATCAACTACCCATATGAACAGACCGCAGGAGAAAATGCGAGGGTTTTAATAAGAAAAGCGCTCAGAATTCCCGGCCCGCGTCCTTGTCAATCACCGCCAGGAACAGCAGTAGAAACAACAACTTGCTAACGAATATCCAAATGGTGTAAAAACACGCCAACCATTTATTTTACGCCGTTAACCAAACGGCGAAAGGTTAATTCCCTCTCCTTAACGCCTACAGAAAAGAAGCAACAGAATGAAACTCAAATCCAAATTATTGCTCGTCATGTGCTCACTTTTGATTGGCTGCTCGTCGAAGCAATTCTCGGAACCGACGCATGTGGTGATCACTTACGGCAATATCTTAATGTCAGCGCCTATCGACGAAAACAACACCTTCGCCAGCACCATAGAAACCGATACGAAATACATGCAACTATCTGGAAAAATTCAGAAGCAGAACGCCGATTACATCGTGGATGTTGATTTTATCAGCAATGCGAAAGAGCCAGAAGCAAGCCACGCCTTCAACTCACAAGTCCTGGTGAAACTGGAAGAGCCGCAGGTCATTGGCCACGCTGACGAAAGCGACTTTATCATCAACTTAAAAAGGTAATCGCTGAAAAGAATATGGGCGCGCCCGGCCATAGATAGAACCTTATTAAGGTCTCGCGATTATACGTTGAGTTATTGCGCTGGAATCGCCCCTCCAGGACAACCATAGCGGTATTTACACCTGACAGTTACCGGTAATGTCAGGTTGATTCTTTTCAAGAAGAAAAGTCTTTTCCTTTTATAAATTTCCCACTCCGCCATCCACCAACAGCTCTGCTCCCAACATGTAAGCCGATTCATCCGACGCCAGAAAAACGGCGGCTTTCGCCAGTTCCAATGGCGTTCCCATGCGCTTTAACGGCACCAGCTCCTTAACCTCCTCTATCAGTTCCTGCTGCTTCTCCTCCGATAAACCAAATTTCTGAAAAGCGTCGGTATAAGTAGGCCCAGGGCTAAGAGTATTAACCCGAATTCCTTTGTGATGCAGCTCTCCGGATAGCGTCCGGGATAAAGAAATAAGTCCCGCTTTGCTCGCCGCGTACACACTACTTTGCGCCAACCCGATCTGGGCTGAAACGCTGCCACATAAAATAATGGATGCCGAGTCAGACAATAAAGGGAGCAATGACTGAATTAAAAAGAAGGGCCCTTTCAAGTTAATGTCCATGACTCTGTCAAAACACTCTTCGTCCCATTTATCCAATGGTTTATGCGTTACATCACCGGCATTGATATATACAATATCGATTCGCGGAAACTTATCAGATAAGTGCTGCGCCAATATAGTTTGTTGATCCACTTTTCCGGCATCATTTTGTATAACCAGCGCCAATTCTCCCAGTTGATCCTTCGCATATTTCAAACCAGATTCATTACGACCCGTGACGGCAACGGTCGCCCCTTCAAGTTGAAACTGCTTAGCGGTTTCCAAACCAATACCCGCTGTTCCACCTGTAATTAATGCATATTTCCCATCCAGTCTTTTCGACATACTACTCGCCTTTACTTGCAATTCATTAGAGGATTTATAGTATAGGCAGGCTATATTCGTTAAAACAGTAGGTTCCAAATGGATACTAAAGAGAAAATCAGTCATTCGGATAAAAAAGTTCCTGACGATTCACGTTGTCCAATGACGGATTTCATCAACATCGTTTCCGGAAAATGGGCGATACCCACCTTATATCGCTTAATTATTACCGACGATATTATTCGATTTGGCGCCCTGCAAAGAGGCATTGGCGGCATTACGCAAAAAGAATTGACCAAACAACTCAGGACGTTCGAATCATTAGGCATCGTGTCCAGACAGGAATACCCGGAAATGCCGCCACGGGTTGAGTACCGGATTACAGAACTCGGAAAAACCCTGAAACCCACACTGGACTCACTGGCGCAGTGGATGACCGAGCATCGGGATGAGTTATTGGAGAATAGTCGAAGCAGCTCCTTCTAAAGGGGGGGATATATTACTGATCGCCGACATTTTTCAGAAATTCCTTAGATTTCGGAGAAAAATCTACGCACGACATCCCAGTCATGCTCACAATCCAACCAGTCTTCTACATTAAGAAGCTCGCAGCATCCAGGCGTCGCGGCGAGAAACTGCTCCAGCTCAGCTTTTCGTTTTATCCTATTCCTGCTAATTGAGAATCCTGAAAATTTGAGTGCGTACATCGTTTTTAAGTACAAAGCGACTTTTTCATTTGCACTGATGGACTCTAACCATTGCAACGCAATAGTGGAATCTGTATCGCCCACATCACTTCCCATGGGCAGATGTGATTGGCTGGGTATGCCTTCCGCATCATCAAATACAATCCAGTTCATACCATCTAGGGGTAAGCCTAAATCCATCAATCGTTTTCTGAACATGAGCAACGCCAACGGTAGCGCCGAAAATACTATTAATTCATAAAATGCGTCGGAGTCATCCGTTTCCCATTCGCCTTCATCGTCCTCATACTCTCTAACGAATATGCCATTATTCAATAGTTCCACTTCAATTTCTTTAACAATTGACTCTCCCAAGTTTATGTCACTTAGGTCATCAATGTCGCATACAGAGTCGCCAAACATATAGTTGTATCGAAATCTAAACTGCTCATAGCCGATGGCGATAAAGTCGCCATCAATGGGCTGTCTATAATCACTTTTTTTCAGCAAGCTTATAACATGCTGAAGCATAGGATCATAGTACTCTACAAGCCTCTCAACTATTTTCATAAACTGCATTATAAAAGCTCCACGGATTTCGCAACCAACGGGACAAGATAGAAAACTTCATTTGAGTCGCCCCACTAACTTCTAAACTTAGTCACTTTTCCTGACTCATCAACCGCCGCGCTCACCAAGCCATTCAAGTCCAGGTTCGGATTCGATTCGAGACAGTGTTGCAGGATGTTCAACGCCACATGAGGAGCGAACATGTGCGGGCCGCGGAATCTTAGCAGCAGTGTTTGAATTTTCTCGTCTTTACGGGGATTCAGCGCCTTGAAGATTTGCTCCCAGTCGGCGTCCGTCCGCACAAGATCATTCACGACTTTACTGGCGATGCGGGCGTTCCTGGCGGTAATTCTGGCCGCCCTCGCCTCCCGTTGGTCGCGCTTATCCGCCTCTTCCAGCAGCCAGCTGGCGTCCAGGGGGTTTTTGGGTGATGGTTTCGTTTTGCGTTTCTTGGCCATAATCAAATTGAGGCATGCGATGGGACTGATGAGTATCGCAATAACCGATCCCTGACTTCAACGTTCGCGCCAGCTCGACCGGCGCTGACTCTGCGCTTCACCCTTCACAAAAACGACAAGTTCAGCAATTCGGCTGATAGGTTCGGCTATGCAGCTGGGCTATAGTTTTTTGGCATTAACGACAGCGACCTCATACATAGACTTCGGAGGCCATGCCGGGTGGTTTTGATTTCTTCAACGCAATATAAAAATACGACGGTTAGCACTCGCGGCCCTTCCATTCTCTTACTGCTGTTTCTCGCCATCGCCGCGTCCCCCTCGTTCGCTCACGGCGTGGCGGAAGGCGATGCGCTGTTCATCGAACAGGCCGAAGGCATACACGTGCTTCCTTTTATCTATCTCGGCGCCAAACATATGGTGACAGGCTATGATCATCTGTTGTTTCTTATCGGCGTAATCTTTTTCCTGTACCGGATGAAAGACATCGGCGTTTACGTCACACTGTTCGCCATCGGTCACAGCATCACTTTGTTATATGGCGTGTTGAGCGGCGCGCAGGTTAATCCTTACCTGGTCGACGCCATTATTGGCCTTTCCGTCGTCTACAAGGCGCTGGATAATCTTGGCGCTTACCCTCGCTGGTTCGGCTTTCAGCCCAATACTAAAGCGGCGGTGCTTATTTTCGGCTTTTTCCACGGTTTCGGACTGGCGACGAAACTACAGGATTTCACGCTGTCCCAGGATGGCCTGATCCCCAATATCATCGCCTTCAATGTAGGTGTGGAAATCGGCCAGTTACTGGCGTTGAGCGCCATTCTCATCATCATGAGTTTCTGGCGCAAAACCGACGCCTTCGCCAAGCAGGCCTTCACCGCCAATGTGCTCCTGATGAGCGCCGGATTTATGTTAATAGGCTACCAACTCACCGGTTTTTTCGTGAGTTCTTGAGATAATCGACATGCATGACATCACCCACCGCAACCGCGCTGAATCGCCATCCAGCAAAACACTGTTTAAAGCAACCGCCATCGCCATGGTAGTTGGCGCAGGCCTGCTCGTCACGACTGTGCTGCCAGCGGAATACGGCATCGACCCCACCGGCGTCGGCGGCTACCTGGGACTGACCCAGCTCAACGCCATCGCCCCGCAGGAAACGGCGGAGCCAGCGGAAGACCCGATGATCAGCGACGCCCAGCTCGCTTCCCTGCTCAACCCGGTATGGAGAAGCGACGCGCCCCTTCGCGACGATACACTGACTATCACTCTAGGCCCTAACGAAGGCGCCGAGATCAAGGCCCAAATGCAGGAGGGCGACCGCTTCATGTTCAAATGGGAAGCGCAAGGCCCCGTCAGCTTCGACATGCACGGCGAACGCCCCAATGCCGGCGACGAATTCACCAGCTACTGGACCGGCAGAAATAAAACCAACGCCAACGGCGCCTTCCAGGCCCCCTTCCAGGGCTCTCACGGCTGGTACTGGCACAACGGCGGCGCCCACCCCGTCACCGTGACCGTCACCACCACAGGGTTTTATGAGAAGCTTTATAAGTTGTAGTCGCAGAGCCTCATGACAACGCCAAAGAAGACAAAAAAAAGTCCCCTCCCCACTCCGTTCGCCCTGAGCCTGTCGAAGGGCCCTCCCGGGCGAATGAAAGGAAAAGCACTTCTATCCCAGAGTCGTGACGCATATGGCGGTTTCAAACTAGCGCTCTGGGAAGCCCTTCGACAGGCTCAGGGCGAACGGGGAATATGGGAGATGGAAAGTTGAGTTGAACGGAAAATAGTTGGCCCAGTTTTCCTTTCGCGTGAGATTTAAGTTGATCTCAATACTTAGGACACACAGTTTTTCACCCTGCGCCATCTATCCTTCCGGTCAGAATCCTTCCAATCAGACCTAGCTAAACCGTCCTACAATCCCCTCCAACGCTCATCCCCACTCCGTTCGCCCTGAGCCTGTCGAAGGGCCCTCCCGGGCACAGCGCCATCACACGATCTTCAAGGATCATTAGAATGTATTTCCCCTCGCGCTTATTCCCACTCCGTTCGCCCTGAGCCTGTCGAAGGGCCCTCCCGGGCACAGCGCCATCACACGATCTTCAAGGATCATTAGAATGTATTTCCCCTCGCGCTTATTCCCACTCCGTTCGCCCTGAGCTTGTCGAAGGGCCCTCCCGGGCGAATGAAAGGAAAAGCACTTCTATCCCAGAGTCGTGACGCATATGGCGGTTTCAAACCAGCGCTCTGGAAAGCCCTTCGACAGGCTCAGGGCGAACGGGGGAATATGGCCAGGGAGTCGGATGATATAAAACCAGAGTTCCAGCTCACGCCGGAGCGGTTTCGTCTTCCTGAGTTGTTTTCACTTCACTCGGCGGTACGCCAAAGTAGGCTCTGACGTGGTCTTCATTCAGGTATCCGCGAACGCCAATGATGTAGACCAGAAACGGAATACCGGTGATCAAACTGATAATCAAAGACGCCCAATCTCCCATCAACATGCCGAACACAGTCAGTAACGCCCAGCCGTATATCAAGGGTCTGGCCAGCATCCAGACATACTTCGAGCGCACCCACAGCAAGGGTCCGCACAGGGTCCAGGCTACGCAATTCACCATCAGCACATAGCGGGATAAATCATCAGCTACGATGATGACCAGCACCAGGTTGAGCAACAAAAAAACTGTGTTGATGATGGATATGACTTTGATTCCCTTCGGCATGTTATCTCCTCACGAGAGCGGCGTGTTGGCGCAGATACGTCTTCACAGGCTCTCAATATGTTTGTGGGACAGGTCAGACAATGGTCGGTTCAGGAGGAGTCGGATTTAATGCATCCGACGCCTCCATTTAAGCCGGAGAAATAGTAACACAAGGTCAACTATTCTCATCCCTGTCATCCACAGACAACCTGTCATTCGCACACAAATAGAAGGAAGCTACTTGTCTGCTGGACTAATAGAACTGATAAGACTAGCAAGACTAACGCAACCAGGGATCGTTGGTTTCAATCTCCGATATCCGTTTTGATTCGGGATCAATAACGTCACGCCAGACGCCATCGTCGTTCATGACCGACCAGGTATTCTCATCCTTACGCAATCCCATGCGCCAGAACATCCAGGGGATGCCGCGGCGCTTCGCGGTTTCCGCCACATGGCGGTATTCATTCGTCATCGCGTCCATTCCTACCTTGCGCTCCTTACCAAACTCCTCCACGAACAGCATTTTGCCCCACTGTCGCACTGACGGCAGGGCGTCGTTCAACCACTGATCCAGGTCGCCGCCGTAATAGTGCAAGGTATAGATATCCGCCGCAGGGATGTCGCCCAGCGTTTTAATATCGTCCGCGCTGCCTTTGTTGTAGTACTTATCGTAACCAGCGATCCCCAGGGCGACATAGGTATCCGGGTCTTCCGCTTTCAGGTGAGCGGCCATCTGGGTCAGGAAGTTGCGGTGGAGGTCATATTTCTGATCGTTCGACAGGTTCACATCCGCCAGGGACACGCCGGACTCATTGGCGATTTCCCACGCCAGCACCACGTCATTAATGTCCTTCCATTTCTTATTGCCGAGATAAGGATTTTGATGGTTAAGAAAATGAGTGAAGCGCTTTTTATAAGCCTCTATCGCATCCTGCTGATACATCCCGACGGGGCCGAAAGCATTGTAATAAACGGAATTGGAATCCTGAGCGTAGGCAAAGTTGATCAACGCCAACACCATCTTTATGCCCATTTCCTGGCACTCCTGCATCAGCTTGTCCATTTTCTCCAGCTGATCGTCGTGGTATACGCCCAATGGTTCTTCATACGCCCAGCCCTTGGGTTGGATTTCCCAAGGCGCGTCGCCCCTGCGTGTGACAAAGACGCGTAATACCTTCAATCCGCTGTCCTTCATCGCCTGCAATTGTTTGCGACGGTCCGCCTCGGACATATGCGCAAGCTGATACTGGTTGGCGCCCGCCCACAGGCGAGATACGTCAGGGTCTGGTCCCGGATCGTCCCCCAGAGTGAATTGCAGTGCGTTCAGGTTGAAGCCGGATTGCAACATGGTGACTCTCAGAGTGTGCGCGCCAGGGCTCAACTCAATGCCGGCGTCCACCCAGGTCCAGTTTTGCCAGCCACCCGTCACGGGGGTAGTCACCTCCACGGCTCTGGCGCCGTCAACGCTCACCGCGAAGCGTCCTTCCATGCTTTCCGCCGCGACCAGTGAGGACATGGTGTAAACGCCGTCTTCGCTGACGTTAACGCTGTATTCCAGCCATTCCCCAGGCTCGATCCAGCCGATGTTATAGCCATTGCTCGTACTGGCCTCGATATCCACGGCGTCCTGGCGTAAGGCGCCGCCTTCGTTGGTGGGAGTGGTATCCTGAAAAGCGCCGTAGTCATAGTGCTCCGCCTCCAGCACGCCCGGTATCGGAATGGGCGCGCCGTTATAGGGACCTTCGCCACCGCCATGATCTCCACCATCGCCATCATCGCCCCCGCTGTCACCGTCGCTATCATCGCCACCATCACAATCAGCGGGCCCGACCCGCTCCCACAGAGAGCCCACCTCCGGCGTCCAGCCAGCGCCGGGATAGGCGGTGTGCGTCACCAATGCGCGATAGATATCGCCTTGATACAGCACTTCCTGCGCAACTTGATATTGGGCTCCCTCAGCCCAGCTGGCGGGACAGTCGGCGGCGAAAACACCCTGCGCGCCAGCGGCGCCGATGCCCACGAGCAGCAGCTGAGCGGATAAAAGGGCGAGTCGAAATTTCTTCTTTGGCATGAATCCAGTCCTTTTTGGTCGTCGTTATTAGGGCGCACTCCCGAGTCTAGAGTGGGAATACGTCCCAAACGCCCCCCAAATGGCGTAGGAATCCATGTTTGAAGCGCAGGCCTTCCCGCCTATGTGTACGACCTCGCCAACGCTTATCAATCGAATGGAATAACGCAGGATGATGGACTGAAACTTTCCGTGCGGACAGCGCCGCCCACTTTATAACGCCAGCGGAAGCAGTGGAGCGTGGTTTGTGAATCTACACTCATTCCCTGTGAGAGAATCTTAGATAAGTCATGAGCGAGGCGGCTGTAACGCCGATAGAGAGCATCGCGGCAAAAGTTTTCATAATTGGGTGATTTTTTTGTAAATTGTGGCTACACGCGCACCGTACTGGTTTACAATCTCGCGTCCAAGTACGTTGTATATTGAGGCAATTTTGGCCACTGTTGGATCAGTTACTCTGTCTTGAATCCGCTTCAACAGTAATGCACCTACATCTATATTTTTGGATGGATTTTCCATCGTTTTCTCATCGATTACGATTTCTTTCCAATATTTATAGCGAATATTCATGGGTAAGACAGTTACCCTGAGAGGGCATATAGAGTCGTGATAACCATGAGTTTTTCCATATACATAACTGCCCTTATCAAGTCTGCGTCAACAGTATGCTTAAATGAATAAGAGTCAATCCATACTTATCGTTATTTAATCGTTGTCAGTTCAACGATTGCCTTAGCGCTTTTCTTATACTGTCGTGCGGAAAAAAAGCACGGGGCAGGTCTTTCAGAGACCAGGAAATATTTTCCAGCACCACCATACTGATCTTCTTCTCCGGATAATAAATCAGCGTCGAGATATACCCCGGCACATAGCCGCTATGACTGAACTCCAAGGGTTTATCTTCAAGAATCTGGAGCCCGTATCCATACCCCAATTCTCCCCAACGATATTGGCGGGAGTTAGAGGCATGAACCATTTGACGATAGTCTTCAGGCTTCAACAAGACGCCACCGTGCAGGCAGGCGTTCCAACGGTCAAGATCAGCGGCGCTGGATACCACGCCCGAGGAAGGCAAATGCTGATACAACTTCTCATTGTCCATACGTTTCAGCCCCTCGCTTTCCTCACTGAAACCCGCCACCAGCCTGGGAGCGTCTGTGCGGGCTGGCTTAGCGCCAGCGAAAGAATGGGACATGCCGCATTGCTTGAAGAGGTCCGCCGTCAATTGATGGTAGCTTCGCCCGGATACCGTCTCGGCCAGTTTTCCCAACAGATCGAAGCCATAATTGGAGTACGCAAATCCTTTACCAGGCTCAAACAACAGGGACTTGCCGGGAATAGAAACGCCAGAGCTGTGAGTCAGCAATTGCCTGACCGTTACGCGATCCGCCCACGTTTCTTCCAGCTTGAGCCCGGATGCCGGCAGCGT
Organism: Hahella sp. HNIBRBA332; assembly: GCF_030719035.1. Taxonomy (NCBI): domain Bacteria; kingdom Pseudomonadati; phylum Pseudomonadota; class Gammaproteobacteria; order Oceanospirillales; family Hahellaceae; genus Hahella; species Hahella aquimaris. Next base: position 1,897,430 of record NZ_CP132203.1, on the reverse strand, counting down.
GGCGTCAAGCTTCAGTTTGTCCGCCTCCATTAGCTGCAGGATAATCACCGCCGTCATTTGCTTGCTCAAGGAACCAATAACAAATTGACTTTGTAGTTCCAGCTTATTGCCTTGAGCATTCAAAGCAGTCGTTGCAGCAGTATCGGACGAATAGGAAAACAGCTTTTCCCCTTCCTGGGTGATCAGCACGACGCCACTAAAATCTCGTGGAGATTCGGCGCCAAGCAATTTCTTAAAACGTTCGGTATCGAAAGGCGTCGCTGATAAAGCATACGCAGAGAGGAAAGAAAGAATAAAAGCAATGCACAGCTTCATCGAAACTGTTGGATAACGAGTCATCCTGATAACACCCAATGCCAGCTTATAGCTCAACGGGAGCCTCGATTTATGGCCTTAACATCCCGTTTCCCTTTAGGTTTCAGCACATTGCCATGAATAACCTTACTCAGCAAGAGGGCTTTTATGGCTTGGCGAAATATTGAAAAGCCTGATCTGCGCCAGTCTTCTTTTGGCCTCAGAAGCGGTGCAGGCACTCAGGTTAATGACCCCTTATGCCACTTAGTTATAAAATTATTCGATTTAACACTGTCCGTTAAACCACGGCGCTTTGGAGGTTAAACCGGACTGTAAATCCCCTTCATAGAGTTTCGGATAATCAGATCTGATCACAATCTCAGAAAACTTCTCAAGCGCTCGCTTGCAACTCCTCCATACTTTCTTCTTTCCCTTGGAGCAATTCGGCAAACATACGTAAATCACTGTTCAGCGCAACTAGAGAAGTCGTTGTCTATCAAATAATCCACCCCCCACCGATGGCGCTGCTCTACTCAATAAAATGCCACGTAACCCGATAATCAGGCCCACTCTCTTCATAGCGACTACAACGCCCCTCAATTAATTCAAAAGTGGCATGCGCAGATAGGCAGGTCTCAGGAACCTCCCGACTTTCGCGCAGCAGCAAATCCAGTTCATCCCACCTGGGATTTACACCGCCGCCACCTGGGTGGGATGAGGCTTGTGCCGCGCCGCTTTTACAAAGCCTGCTCCAACGCACATATATCGTCCATTGCTCGATTTCCAACTCCAAGTCAGATTTTGATATAGGAAAAAGTCTGAACGAATCAAGGTAACCTTTGCTGTCATCAAAGTCTGCGACAAATCGATGAGGGACGCCTTTAACATCAGCTACGCCAGCTCTCGGACCGTCATACCAGTCAATCTCTACATACACTTTTTCTGACTTACTCATTTCTTACCGTCCACACGAATAGAAGTACAATAGTCATCCAACATCAAAAGCACAAAAATTTGCCTATTAAGGACAGGCTTACACACACACCTCACGAGACACAGTTCGCATAGCGCTCACTTAAAGTTTATTATTTGCTTTTAAAACATTAAATTACCATAAAAATTCTCACTATTGCTCAAGGAGCGCTCGCAAAAATGGATAATATTTAGTTGAGCCACAACTACAGCCTTCCATTTTAATCACTACTTAATCAAAATACATTTACCCCTCTTCCAGGATACCGATGATCAGGAAATTAATTATTATAATATTTTCCCTTTTTTGCAGCCATGCAAATTCTGCTGGCTGCATAAAATGCAACAAAGATAAATATGAAGAAGCATTTAGTTTATACCAAGACAACGAACTTGACTTGGCAGAAACGCTGTACGAAGGCTTCCTTAGTACAGACCCTATTGATAACGTTTCCCTTGTCATGCTGGCCAACATTAAACTACTAAAAAAAGAGTATGAGAGCGCAGAAGTGTTCGCAGATAAAGCTCTCTACTTTGCAGAAACAGAGGATATTCAAGCCGAATCTTTTCTTGTTAAAGCAAAAATCCTTCTACAGCGAGATAAAAACCGATTACTGGCGCGTAGACTGGCCGAGGTGAGCCACACTTTAGGTCAAAGCAATTCTTCGGACGAAGCTTATAAAAACTGGAAACGGCTTTCTGAAGAGCTAGCCAGTTTCAACGCTTCGTTTGATACAAGTGAGTACGAGTCAAGACTTGAGGGTGCTGGTTATGATACGCCACTGATACAACGGTCTTCACGATTAGACTATGCTTATAAAAATGCTGATGGTTTTATAAGAGGAGCCCTGGAAAGTAACAAAAGCTCATTACACAATGGCTGCCGAAAAGAGTTCTCTGATAGCTATTTAAACGGGAGTATAAAAATACTGAGCCCAGAATTTATTTCTACAGATTACAGCGACAAGCGACTGTTACCTTATAGAAAGCTATTCCTTGAAAAAACAGGCAATGAAATGAGATCCTATCACGTTGAGACATTAGCAGGAAAAGTCTACGGCGCTTACACCGGAGATATTGCCTTATTCAAAATCAGAGAAAACATCAATCTTGTTTTACTAGAGAGAGGAAATGTGATTCCAGGTCAATATTATGGATTCAACCCTGTTAGCACTCTATATTTAATTAACAAAGAAATATACGAAATACTTTCTTCGCCCTATCAATCAGGCTCCTACAACAGCTCTGAAGTCGCTTCAAAAATATATGTTGCAACCCAAGATAACAAACCTCTTATTATACAGATCACTGAGTCACATAACGCAGCCTATATTGATCTAAATTTATACAAAATAGAATTTGAAGAAAATAGAAAATTTGGAAACCCATGGGCTAGTAAAAAAATATGTAGTATGAATTTCGGATTATAAATGCATACTTATAAAAAATAACCAACCACCACTCTACACGGCATGCGCACTTTATAGGCGTCAGGTAGATCAGGACCAAGTACAACCACCATTGATTTGGTAATCAGGGAGAGTTAGAAACCTCTCCCCTCGCCTTTTAAATACGCCCTACGCTCCCAACCAGGCAGGCCGGCCATAAAACGCCCTGGCCAGGTTGCCGCCGTTAAGAATCTGTTCTTCAACGGTCACTCTTTCCACTCGGGTGACTGGCTGCGTATTGGTTCCGCAAAAACTCATTGCGATGTGCCGGCCAAAAGCGTCTCTTTGTCCGGTGAGCAGGACGGCGTGTCCCAGTTGGTAGTGTCCGTTGTAGAGAGGTTGATTGCGGTAAGAAAAAACGACGACGTCCCCTCGGTTCAGTGAAGCGGGAAATGGCGCCGGCCAGGGATAAAACGTCTCGTTGTGAAACATATTACGTATTATCTGCACGCCCCAGTTGCGTCCATTGATCACCCTGGCGGTATGCGCACGGTTATAACGATCAGAGAAAAATTGTCTCGGCGCCTGGGCTGCGGCGGCGGCCAGAAACAGCATTTCAAAACAGCATATTTCTATTTGATCAGGTCCCATTGTCAGCGGGTTGGGAACATGATGATCCAGCCCTCTCGCCCAGCGTTCCATGGAGCTGGTATAACGCCAGCGACGCCCCATGACCTGAGGCGGCATAACTAACGGAGACCATGTAATCCGTCTGTTTTGTTGATGCCACTGCTCAGCAATATTAATCGCGTTTTGCACATGTATTAATGCCATAAGTAAATCCCTGATCCCTGCTGAATTCTGTGTCCAGATTCTTTTATTAATCCCAGCTCAACTTAAGAGCGCCAGCGTTCCGCTTCATTCATTAGCGCTGCATTTTTCGTTTAAGTTAGCGCCCACCTGAAACAAAACCCTTTATCGTTTTTATTGGAAATTTACCTTCACGCAGGGTGAATGGCTGCACGTTACGCTCCCTGTTTCCCGGTTTAGTCAGACCATCATAGATACAAGACAACCCACACCGAGAAGCCCTTGTTCGATTATCAACGCCAGTTCAGCTCGCACCACAAAAGCAAGTATTATTGCCTTACAGTACCAAACACCACCTATAGAGCCTTTCGCCAAGCGCCATGTTTTTCCCTTTATTTTCATGATAATTAGCGCATTTTATCGCTAATTGTTTGCAAGCTGGCTTTTAGACCAAACAGCCTCGAACAAAAGACAAATTGCTTTCACTCGCCCAATTACTAGAATTATTGCTTTTCTTGCACACCTAAGGAAAGCGAAATGCAAAACAACAACCTCCCTGCTCAGCATCAACTTTTGCCGCTGGAAAACCCGCTCCCTGCCTGGAACTCTCAAACTCCCAAGGCCGGCAAAAAGCTGATGATCACCAGAGAAGCAAATGTCTTTATGCGCAGCCTGAATCTGTATGAGAAAACCCAGGTATACAAAGAGGCCCTCAAACTAACCAGCGACGGCGGCTATGGCTGGAACAGCAGAGGCTTTCAAAAAGCGCCCATGTTTATGCGTCATAAGATCTGCTCAGGCGGAGTCAGTTTTATGTACAGCGTGAATCCCGAGATGATTGTTATTAATCGGATGAAGCTGGAGCGTGGCGCTACAACGCCAGAGACCCCGGTTAACATGCAACAAATGGAGTTATTTGAAATTAAGCGCAAGTCTGGAGTGCGATGGCATGAAGATATAGATCCAGATCAGATTAGAGATTTAAGGGATGCATGGAGTACTCCCCTACCAGTAAAAACGATTAATACAGAACACGTTGCCATCAATGGCATGTCAAATGACCTCAGAAAAGCCACTTGGCTGATGGGAGTGCATGTTGATACCGCTTATTGGAAGGATCAGGCGCGCGCTTACACGCTGATTTACAACCCCACTCGTGGAAAGTTCGATATCTTTGAATGCATAGCAGATAGAGTTTCCACCACCAAAATTGCTGAGTTCCTTGCAGTCATGCTGATCGAGAGCCAACAGAAAGGAATAAAGCGCAAATGGACGGCTCATAGTCAAGGCGGCATCATTATGACCCGAGCAGTCGAGCTAGTGAATATGCGCGGAGTCAAACTTGAGGGCCAGCAAGTATCTATCCATGCTGGCGGAAACTATAAGCAGCGCGCAGAAAAAGCCTTCAACAAGGCAGGAATGACAATTGATGAAATCAGTCGCGATCATCCCAGTGACTTTGTACCCAACCTTCTAGGTTTCAACGATTTATCTCCCGGTTCACTTTGGCGTAGCCTGTGTAGCGCAACCCTCGTGCTTGGCGATAAACGCCCTATTGAGGCCAGCCCGCATACGCTTCCATATCTCGGTAGAGAGTTTGCTATACGACACTTACAAATGAACGGCTACCACAGGAAAGCTGAAAGACTGGCGAAACAAACTATGAAAGAGTTAGGCCTATTATGATCAACCAGATACTAAAACCGATCTTAACAGGCAAAGGGCCAGATTTTTCAGGACTGACGGCCAAGGAATGCGGTATTGGTGATTACAGGTTGCGCTACAAGTTGCCAGGAAACGTGATTGATACAGGAAGACCTAAAAAATCCAGACCCCAGCAGATCAACTTGCAGCCAGACTTATTCAACATGTATGAAAGCGAGCAAAAGTTCAATCGCACTTTTGTGCGAATGGATTTTGAATGGTGGGCTTATAGAGGTTTGTTCCTGCAAGGTCATCTTGGAAAACTCGGCGACCTGAGTATGGACATTGACATCAATCGCGCAATGCCCCATTCGCCAATCAAAGAAGGCGACCTAAATAGTCTGGAGTCCTACCTGAAACAGGAGTATTGGACATACTACGAAACAGAAGAAACTGGCGGCGGCATTAACCTGAGAGCCAGACAGCACTACGAAAACAACAAAGTTCTGATGGGCGACACGCCTGTTTCCGGCTTTCTGGTGAAACTACCTGATCCTTACACCAAAGAACGAATCCATGGCGCCGACTGGCTTGCCTACCACATCAATTCGGAAGGTATGGCCGGACACCACCATACCTACTACTGGGCCTATCCCTTAAGCAAGGATTACTACCTCACCGTCAGTTTCTGGATGCAGCTCGAAATAGGAAATCGCTCTATGCGGTCCGAACGCATGCGCGATGACGCAAGGCGCATCATGTCCATGATGGAGCTTCGTAAAGGCTGATAATGATCAACCAATTACTCAAACCTGCGTTAACAGGCAAAGGGCCGAATTTTACTGAGCTTACCGCAAAGGAATGCAGGATCGGGCGCTATGACTTGCACTACAAGCTTCCCGGAAATGTGATTGATATTGGAAGACCAAGAAGACCAAAACCGACGCAGCTTAATTTGCAACCAAGTCTATTTAGCTCATATGAAACCATGCAAAGGTTCAACCGAGCTTTTGTACAAATAGAATTCGAGTGGTGGGCTTACAGGGGGCTATTCCTGCAAGGCCATTTCGGCAAACTCAGCGACATGAGCGCCACTATCGACGTTAACCGTTCAGAACCTCAGTCCCCGCTAGTTGAGGGAGACCTCGATAGCCTGGAGACATACCTGAAAAAGGACTTATGGGACTACTACGAAACCGAGAAAAATAAAGACGGAAAACCCGGAGCCAACTGGGAGGCGCGATACGCATTTGAACACCCAGAGGAAATGAGCGCCCAAGGTTACATTCCACTCGGAAAACTGGCGTTAGTCACCCATCTGCCGGAAGTCTACTACAGAGAAGAAATCAACGGCGTCGACTGGCTGCACTACGGCATTCGCGGCGAAGGCGTCGGCCGAGGTCTGAACTACTACTGGGCTTATCCATTGGGCGCTGGCTACTACCTGACGTTCAATTTCAATTTGACCTCAGAAATAGGCAATAAGGAGCTGAGATACCAACGCATGTACGAAGACGCTAAGCGTATTATGTCGATGGTTGCGCTTCGAAAAGTCTGATAGTTAAGAAATTATTGGGCTTACTATGATCATGCAACTGCCGAAGCGACTTTTAACGGGCAAAGGGCCTGCTTTTTCAAGGCTTACTGCAAAGGAATGCAGCATCGGAGACTACCGGCTGAGGTATCAACTGCCAGGGAACGCCATTGATATTGGCATACCTAAGAAGCCCAATCCTTCGCACTTAAATCTAAATAATGACCTGCTCGCGACATATGAGTGCGACAAAGAGTTCAACCGCACCTTTGTGCAAATGGGGTTTGAGTGGTGGGCCTATCGCGGTTTTTTCCTACAAGGCAGTTTTGGCCAACTAGGAAGAATGTCTTTGCATGTGGATGTTAATCGCGCAGAGCCTCACGCCCCCATATCGGAGGACGACCTCGATAGTCTGGAGCCCTACCTGAAACAAGAGTATTGGACATACTACGAAACAGAAGAAACTGGCGGCGGCATTAACCTGAGGGCCAGACAGCACTACGAAAACAACAAGGTTTTGATGGGCGATACGCCTGTCTCAGGCTTTCTGGTGAAACTACCTGATCCCTACACCAAAGAACGCATCCATGGCGTCGACTGGCTCGCCTACCACATCAACTCGGAAGGCATGGCCGGACACCACCATACCTACTACTGGGCCTATCCCTTAAGCAAGGATTACTACCTCACCGTCAGTTTCTGGATGCAGCTCGAAATAGGAAACCGATCAATGCGGTCCGAACGAATGCGCGATGACGCCAGACGTATCATGTCCATGATGGAGCTTTACAAGAGCTGATAATGATCAACCAATTACTCAAATCTGCCTTAACAGGCAAAGGGCCGGATTTTTCAAAACTGACCGCGAAGGAATGCCGGATTGGCGACTATCTCTTGGTCTTCAGATTGCCGGGCAATGTTCAGAGGTTAGCCAAACACAAAGACCCTGACCTGACACAGGTTCTTCTCACTCCGAACGCTTTTATGTCGAGCGTAGAGAAAGAGTTCAATCGGGAGTATGTACATGCCTGTTTTGAATGGTGGGCGTACAGAGGCCTATTCATACAAGGCTATTCCGGTAAGCTCGGTGACATGAGCCTCACGATTGACGTAAACCGCGCAGAGTCCCACACCCCAGTTGCCGAGGGAGACCTCGATAGCCTGGAGACATACCTGAAAAAGGACTTATGGGACTACTACGAAACTGAGAAAAATAAAGGCGGAAAACCCGGAGCCAACTGGGAGGCGCGGTACGCATTTGAGCACCCAGAGGAAATGAGCGCCCAAGGTTACATTCCACTCGGAAAACTGGCGTTAGTAACCCATCTGCCGGAAGTCTATTACAGAGAAGAACTCAACGGCGTCGACTGGCTGCATTACGGCATTCGCGGCGAAGGCGTCGGCCGAGGTCTCAATTACTACTGGGCTTATCCATTGGGCGCTGGCTACTACCTGACGTTCAATTTCAATTTGACCTCAGAAATAGGCAATAAGGAGCTGAGATACCAACGCATGTACGAAGACGCCAAGCGCATTATGTCGATGGTCGCGCTTCGAAAAGTCTGATAGTTAAGAAATTATTGGGCTTTCTATGATCATGCAACTGCCGAAGCGACTTTTAACGGGCAAAGGGTTAGATTTTTCTGAACTTACGGTGAAGGAATACAGGATGGTGCGCTATGACTTGCACTTCAGGCTACCCGGAAAAGCCAATTTTGCCTTTTGCGAGTAGGCATTACATATTATAACGCTTCAAAATAAAACAATTGAAAGGACGATACTAAGAAAAATGAAGTTAATAATTTTTGACTGTGATGGAACACTCGTCGACAGTGAACATTTATGCAATCTAGCTCTACACGAGGAGTTAGCTCTACTAGGCTTAGAAAGCAACCCGACAACTCTCTTAAACAACTATCGTGGAATGAAGTTAGCGAGAATCATCGAATCCATAGAACAACAGTACAGAACAACACTTCCAAAAGACTTTGAAGTCAACTATCGACACAGGATGAATCAGCTAATATCAACAAATTTAAAGCCTAACAATGGGGTATTAGAGTTATTAGAAACACTCGACATTCCCTTTTGTGTGGCATCTTCAGCTCCAATGGAGAAAATCCTACTCTCACTGAGAGTAACTGGATTGCTGGACTATTTTAGAGACAACATTTTCAGCTCATATGAAATAAACTCTTGGAAGCCTGAACCGGATATTTTTCTACATGCAGCAAAAATTATGAATAAAGCCCCAGCAGATTGCCTCGTTGTAGAAGATAGTTATGTTGGCATCGAGGCGGCATTCAATGCCAAGATGAAGTCCGCGTACTACAGCCCGACATCTGTCGACAAACCCAAGTTCAATGAAACTATTATCAACAACATTGTCGAAGTTATAGATGTCATTAAAAATGAAGGACTATCTACCTGAAGCCTATAGGAGCAGTCGCCTCTAATAATGATTCTGACAGCCTCAATCTCAAGGCTACATCGCATTCGAAATACTTGTGTTAGTCACTTATCATCCAGAAGTCTACTACCAGGAAGAAATCAATGGCGTCGACTAACCGCACTAAGCTATTCGCGGCAAAGGCGTTGGCTAGGCCTAAACTACAACAAAGCCTATCCATTGAGCGCAGGCTACTACCTAGCGTTCAATTTTCATTTGACATCAGAAGTAGACAAAAAAGAGCTGAGATACACAGTAGGCGTACGAAGACGCGAAGCACATAATGACGATAGTGGAGTAAGAAACTTAAGGTCAAGTGGACAGCAAGACACCCATGAGACTTGAGCTAATTTTAAAAGCATGCCTAATGACACTGTATGACTTTTAAAGTTAAACATACCTTGCACAAGGCGCCCCACTATTACGCGAACTATAATTATTCCGCTCCCATCAAGACACATTTAAAATCAAGCAAGGCTAAATAATTAATATAAATAGTATTTAACAATCAAAAACCGATCAGTTATTACAAAATCGAATATGCAAAACTTGAAATTATTTAACGGTGAGTCTAGCTTTTAATAACCCCGCAAAAGCATTAGCTCTTAATGAAATTTCTAACAGAATAATTTTAGAAAAGAATACTATCATGAAAAGAAAAGATATAAATGAGGTATTTACACCTAGAAACAGTAAAGTAAACAGCTCCATGTATGTTCACAGACCAGTTCATGAAAAGCAATTAAATCGCGCCTTATCAAGAAATTCTCACACAATAATATTCGGGGATAGTGGAAATGGAAAATCCTGGCTATATAAAAAGGTTTTAAGTGAAACAAATACTCCTTTTTCTATAGCCAACTGCGCAAATGCTTCAAGGCTGGGGTCTTTGACGAATGAGATATGTAGCGTCTTAGTCGAGTCTGGAACAGCAAAAAAGATAGGGTTTAGTCAAGAAAAGTCAGCTGAAGCTGGAGTGGCTATTGCTAAAGGCTCGCTAAAAAACACAGGTAATTACGAGATAAAGAAAGACGAGCCGCTTCTGGAGGCTTTTAAAATATTTGACAACAGCAATAAAGGAAAAAAAATATTAGTTCTCGACAACTTAGAGTCAATATTTGAAAACAAAAGTATAATGTCAGAACTAGCAGACATAATTATACTCCTTGACGACTCCAGATACTCACAATACAACATAAACCTTCTAATTGTTGGAATCCCAAATGGAGTATTAGATTATTTTAGAGAAACAAAAAACTTCGAGTCAGTAGCAAATAGAATTAGTGAGATAGGGAAAGTGACAAGCTTGGATGAAAATCAAGTTGAGTTCATAGTATCAAAAGGATTTAGTCAGCTGAAAGTCAATTTCGACGATAAAACACTTAAAGCCATATCAAAACATGTTTGGTATATTACCTTAGGCACCGCCCAAAGAGTTCATGAATATTGTGAAGCCCTAGCTCATGAAATTAAAGACAACAACTGGACTTATGAAGAAGGCATGCTCCAGAGAGCTGATAAAGACTGGCTTATTCAAGGCTTAAGACATGGATTCCAAGCTATCGAAGGGCACCTAAACAGTAGAGAGACTACGGTTGCAAGAAGAAATCAAGTAATATTTTGCATTTCTAAAATACGAGTTCACCAGTTCGATTCAAACAGAGTTGAATCGTTAGTAAAAAAAGAATTCCCCCAAACTATTCCTGAAACAAAAATGGGAATTGGCTCAATACTATCAGAGCTTTCCAAGGGAAATAAACCTTTGCTAAACAAGAGCACGACAACCAATACTTACTCGGTAAGAGACCCACGCTATATAATGTGCATTCGAGTCATGTTAAGAAAGGATAAAGACACTCAAAAAGTTATTAAACGAGACTTCACAAGACCCTGTAAATAATTCTGTGTATCTGCCTGGTTATTAAAGATACTCCGTTAAGCGATCTTCGAACTCGATCATAAATCGGTTCAGCGCTGACTTCCAATTCCTGATCGGCATCGTCCATTTCTTCGACGCATCCATGATCGCCAGATACACCACCTTTCTCGCGGAATCATCCGTGGGGAACAGCTTCCGTTTCTTGATCACTTTCCTAATGACGCTGTTAAGGGACTCAATGGCATTGGTCGTGTAGATGGCCCTGCGAATGTCTTCCGGGTAGCGGAACAGAGTGTTGAGATTCTCCCAGTGAAGCCGCCAGGATCGGCTGATCTGGGGATATTTCTCATCCCATCGTTCGGCAAATTTGTCCAGCTCTGAGAGGGCTTCCTCTTCGGTGGCCGATTGGTAGATCCGCTTCAGATCTGTTGTGACCGGCTTATAGTCTTTCCATGGCACATACTTCACCGCATTGCGCACCATGTGCACGATACAGAGCTGTATCCGGGTTTGGGGATACACGGTATTGATCGCTTCGGGGAAACCCTTCAGACCATCCACACAGGCGATCAGAATGTCCTTCACGCCCCGGTTCTGTAACTCGGTCAGCACATTAAGCCAGAACTTCGCCCCTTCGGTTTCAGAGATCCACATCCCTAACAGTTCTTTGTGACCTTCCAGATTCACTCCCAAGGCAAGATAGATCGCCTTGTTGATCACCTGCTTATCCTGGCGGATCTTCACCACAATACAGTCCAGGTATACGATGGGATAAACCGCATCCAGAGGACGAGACTGCCATTCCACCACCCGCTCAATCACGGCATCCGTGACTTTGGAGATTAAGGTGGGAGAGACATCCGCGCCATACATTTCCTTAAAGGTGGCCACGATCTCTCGGGTGCTCATGCCTTTGGCGTAGAGGCTGAGAATCTTGTCGTCCATGGTGGTGAAGCGGGTCTGCTGCTTCTTGACCAGTAGAGGCTCAAAGCTGCCCTGACGATCTCTGGGAGTATTAACTTCAAACTGACCGTCCTCGGTACGGAGGGTCTTGCTGGAATAGCCGTTACGGCTATTGTCTGAATTTGAAGATTGATGTTTCTCGTATCCCAGATGCACATCCAGCTCTGCATTGAGCGCGGCTTCCACGGTCGCCTTGGTGAGCATCTGACGGAACTCGTTGAGATCCTTTTCTGTTTTCAGAGATTTGGCTGCCTCACGGGCAAATGCTTCTAATTCTTTCTGGTTCATTGTCTACCTATCCTTAACCCCGCTATAGGGTACTAGTGATAGGCAGATACACAAATTAAATTACAGTCTCCTTCACAAGGTAATTTTAATAGTCGAGTCATCGCTTTTTCCTTCCCAGCAACAGCACTATACAAACTGCACATCTATCTACACTTAACATTCCTTCTTTCTAAAACCATTAGAGTAGCGTATCTAACACTCTCATTTTGGCTTTTATTAAGTTTTTCAAGTATTTCATCAGCTGCATTGCCACTAATTCCAGCGATTGCATACATAGCAGCCTTATTTATATTAAACAGGTCATCCCAATGAAAGAACCTCGTTGAATATAGTTCCAACACTGGCAATGCGCTCTCACATCCAATCAAACCAAGTACCGTAAAAGAGAATTCTATTTCACAAATGCATGTATAAATTTCATCATCCGACCGACTAGCCAGATTTTGCAGTAACTGGGATATTGGCTCAGCAAAGTCTGATAGGCGGTATATATAAGCGGCTTTCAGTAGCACTCTCATCTTTGATGGGTCCACTTCCTCTATCAAGCTTCTAATTTCGCTTATGATATAGTTTACAACCTCCAAGTCAGCATCAATACTCTCTAACTTAGCTAGCAGCTCAGCACCACCCAAAGCCCCTGATGATCCTTCTTCATAAATTTTCAAAAAATGATAAATACTCATTTTTCATCTAATTCCTCAATTACACTGCAGTCTAGGATATCGACTAGTAAACAGCTACAAGTGATAATAGAGAATAGGCATAAGGAGCGATTTAACAGATCAAAAAGACAGCTCTCGTGGTAAACGTCCTCATAGGCAGTACAGGGAGATAGGATGGGTAACGCGCAACGCTGAATTTGAAGCATTAGGGGGTTAACATGACCCCACGCCTTTACAAATAATAGGTTAATCTTCAGCCTAGACCGAGTTGGACTGGATGTAAAATGTAAGGCTCCTCCCCGCCATTGCGCTCTCATCGACTTGCGACTTGATTGACTCAGAGCATTACTAGTTTTCGTCAAATTTCTTTCAAGCTAACAATTTCCCCATTATTTCTCTCAATATAAAGTTTTTTAATAGCTTCAAATCCAACATAAACTTTCCCATCAACATCATCAAGAAGGAGCTGCCACTTACTAGCAACAATAGCCGCGCAATAAATATAAAGAGGCATATAAACAGTCGCATTAGGAATAACTAAAGGTAGAACAATACTTTACTTTCCAAGGCATTCCTCCCAAACCGAAAAGTCGCTATAATCCGCTCTATTCACATACTTATCATATCCCATCGAAGCATCATATATCACCCCAACAGTGTCATCACCATACTCAAAATAGAATACAGCATCATGATAGACATCCCTCCCCTCATAAAACCCATGTCCAAGTAAAAATTCACGTAAATCTTCTAAATGAAATTTTTCTTTAACAACAAGAACTGCGTCATAAATCATTATGTTCTCTCCTCATTTTCAAGAACAAACTCCAGGCATTACTGGGAGATATGAAGTGGCAAAGCGCTACGCTAACAATATAGTGGTCTAACCATGATCCCTCTCTCACTCATCGGGCTAGCACATCCCCGCCCCTCTCTTGAGGCTTCAGTGGACTCAATAATCAAGGCAATACGAATCTTTCCTTCATCTTGATACTTCAACTTCGAGAAGCAGGCATTTTTCACCTGTGGAAAAGAACGTAAAGCGCTCACTCGCTGTTGATTTAAGCTTAGCGGAAAACCAATCCGACAACGTGCTTCTGTCAGGAAGGTCACTGTTTGCATAGCTCCAAGCTAATAAACAACATCAGATAAGGCGAAGGCTGATAAAAATGAGTCAGCAGAAGCCACCGCCCCCAGCAGTCTTCTTTGCGATGATCACCACGCCCCATCCTAGCGCACTGATTCCCATACAAAAAACCACTACGCACCAAAATCGCCCCGCACTTTTCTTCAACTTTGCGGGCTGGGTCACGGTAGTGAGAATCTGTTGTGATTGAGGGTTGTAGGTGAAACTTATCACGATTAGTTTAAGCGGCTAATGGGTCACTCCATTGCAATGGATTACCGGTTTAAGGTTTCGTTGTACCAATAAACTACTCCTTAATGCAGATGATGGCGTCACATCTATCGGGTGGAGCAGTGTATTTTCCTATTACCGCGCTTCGAGGAAGCGTTTGGAAAAGTATCAGGGAGTGACGCCACACCGCCGACACAGAGAGCCTGTCGATCCAGTATTTATCAGGAATACGCGACAACGGCTCTCCCTGCATAGTCAGACGCCTTCACAGTCAACACGCCGACGATTCAAAGAAAAATAAAACTCATGACTTCGCACTGACGTCAGCGATGGCGCCGTAGAGGAGTCTTACACCGCTAAACAACTGATTCGGAAAATAGATGAGGTGCTTTTTATGAAGCTATCTATGACCATGGTTTTGTTAGTATTGGCTGGACAATTGTCCGGCTGCGGAGGGAACGACAACAATAAGTCGGAAGGGACTCAAGCGAGCGACGATAATAGCGGCGATGTGGCGCCCGACGATAATTCTTCATCCAATGATGACGCCCCGCTGGAACCGACATCGCTGCGTTCGGTTGAGTTCGCCCAGTCTCACGTTATACCTCCAAGCGGTCTGAGCTGGGACCTTAAAGAATCCGGCGAGCTGCAATTGGTCGAAAAAAGAGACACGCTGGTATTAGCCACCTTCGACGAGGCCGTGCAGGCTGCGGAAGTGCGCGTTTATGATAAAAACCATCAGTTACTTTCTTCCCTGAACCTGTCAAAGCCGAGCGATCTTCCTCCCACTGAGGGCCACGATCTGCCCTACTCGGATGACGCCTGGTCGGCGGTGATTCCGTCTGATGACATGTCTAAAGGCATGAATATCCGCGTCGTCGCGCAAGGTAAGAGCGCATCGGAAACCGTTACGCCCGCCATGCATCCTGAATTGGATCTCACTATTCAATCGCTGCCCTTTCTGATCTACGGCGTCAATGAAAGCAATATCCCGTTTAAAATCGACGATCTGAAAGTGATGTTCGCAGCCCCCGACACCGCCGGACAGGGCTTTGCGGGAATGCCCTTCTCAAAGACCCATATCGTTAACCATCCGTTGGGGGTGTTTGAATCGGACTATCTGATTGTGCCTCCGTCAGGCTCGGCTCCGGCGAAGAAAGTGGAGTCCGCGGCGGACCCGGACTATTCCAGGCCGATTCTGGATATGGTCTGGCACATCGAATACGCCCTGGGCGACATGGCGCTGAACAAAATCACCTTCGCCCCATCCATGCTCATCGACCACTCCAAAACGGGTCCGATTAAAACCCGTGGACTGGGTGGCGTGGCTTACACCGGCTCCGGGGCGTCTATGGGTTATCCCTCTCTCGGACTGCTTTGGCACGAAGGCGGACACGCCATCGGTCTTCCACACTCGTTGAGCGGCAGCAAAGACGCAAACGGCCCCTACTATCCCTATGCAGAGGGCAGTTTAAGCGGCTCCGTCTGGGGATATGATCAATACAAGGGCTATTTCCGCTCTCCCCTTACCGCGCCGACTTCCCGCTACTTCGTCTGTAGCGGAGAAAGAGGCGGTGGCGTTTTCCAGAAAAACGCGGAAGGACGCTGCTATCGATTCGACCCAATGCACTCTGCGGACGAGCAAAAAGACCCCGACGCCGACTTCCCGTTATTCTCGGATTTTAATGCAGGAAAAATGCAGCGCTGGGTGCGTAATCGCGCCAGGATGAATCCCTCCAACGATGGTTTTCAGGTGCTTGACGACAACGGCGACTGGGCGGACTTTGTTCCAGAAACCAAACACTACGCGGGATGGCATATCAAGGAACACTTCCCCGTGTCGTTTGATGAAACCACTGACTTCATCATGGTTACGTACAGCCTCGCGGGGACCGACGCTGCGTCGCAGTTCTACAACCCGATCCGGTACAAAGGAAACGCCATTGAGTATGTCGACGCGATCGATCAGGACGACCTCAACAGCATTAACGCCGATATCTCAAGCGGCGCCAGAGCCAAATACTCCGATTACTGCCGACGCCAGGGGTGTGACTTCACCCTCAAGGTCACCTACGAAGACGGCTCGACCTCATACAGAGTGCTAAAAGGAAGCGCCCGCAAGGATTGGCAACCTTCTGTGTGGAAGGACGACTATCTGAATGAAAACAGTAAAGACAGCTATCTGTTTTGGGCGGTAGCGCTGGTGGCGCCCGAGGGCGCGCCGAAGGTGAAAAAGCTTGAGCTGCTCGACACGCCCATGCTGTGGAATTTGAG
Source organism: Hahella sp. HNIBRBA332 (assembly GCF_030719035.1). Lineage (NCBI taxonomy): Bacteria > Pseudomonadati > Pseudomonadota > Gammaproteobacteria > Oceanospirillales > Hahellaceae > Hahella > Hahella aquimaris. Next base: position 1,880,916 of record NZ_CP132203.1, on the reverse strand, counting down.
CCCCACCGCCGTTATGGCGGCGAAAGCGCTGGTCGTCAAACAGCTGTAGCAGCTACACACATTCAGATTGCCCCCAATGCTTGACCGTTCAGCTTTAGAAAACCGGAGCGACTTATTCGCCGAGGCTTCCTTAGCAAGAACGGAATCAAGCTTGGGGGAAAGTTTCACGTTATTTAAGTCGCCGTTTGCGAAGGTCTTCAGCTGGAGGCGTTAGCCTCTATTTCAAACGCTTCATCATATTTCACCACGCCGACTGGCGCATCTCCGCCAAACCCCAGCGCCATAAAGTACTCCGGCGGGACGCCGGGTAACTCCAGACCAGGATGAGGTTTAAAGCCGAATCGGCCGTAGTAATCGGGTTCACCGAGGAGCACGCAGCCAGCGGCGTTGTTATGCGCTTGCAGGCAGCTCAATGCTTCCCTGATAAGGGCGGAGCCAATGCCCTGGCCTTGTCGATCCGGGTGTACGGAAACCGGGCCGAGGCCGTACCAGTTTTGAATATTAGCGGCATCGGCTTGCCCAGAACTTTGATGGCCCTGGATAGCCACCGGGGAAATAGCGATATGACCGATCAGCTCGCCCTGCGCTTCCGCCACCAGTGAAATGGTCAACTTGCCACGCTGCCTGAGCGCGTTGACGATATGTTGCTCCGTATGACTGGTATGAGGCGCGTTCAGAAACGCTTGTTCGGTGACGCGGGAGATCGCTTCTAAGTCATCTGATTGTTCATTGCGAATATGGAAATTCATGTGTTGTCTCGTTGTTGCTTGCCAAACAAGGCTAGCCCTGGCGGACTGTCGCCAGCCGCCAGGGAATGAGGTTTTACTGGTTATCCAATTGCGGACGTACGGCTTTCAGCCCGGCCATATTGATTTGATAAGGCTTTCCGCTTTTTGAATGGATAAGGCGTTTGTTTTTGAGTTTAGTGAAGACCGGCAACGTGCAGTCGGCAAGCACATAGCCCTCGCGGGTGTAGCATTCAACGAATGTCACCTTACCTGAGCTATTGCGAGTAAATATGATGCGGCCGCCTTTGGCGAGGACGTGCAACGTCCGTTGTTCCGGCTTGGAAATGTTCATGTTGGAACCTGTAGCAGTAATCAAATATGCGACACGGCAAGCATGCGTTCATGCTCGCCACGAAAATGCGCGTATCGATAACCGAAACTCCTGACGAAACAGGGGTTGGGGTTATCGGATTACTGCTATCTCCAACATATACGCCTCTTGAAAAGCTGGTAAGCAATTCCATCCCGCTGTTTTTTGCAGGGATGAAATGAAAAATTCTGATTGAAAACAGACGCTTTGCGTCAGGCGGAGGAAGTTAACCTATTTTTCCAATGGGCGTCAAGCCGCCGGAGGCGCTTTCCGGCGGCTTGGGTGAAAAAGAAGGGCTGCGTTACAACTTGAAGCGCGACACCAGACCGTTCAGCCCTTCGTTGGCGCTGGACAGTTGATTCATGGAAGCTTCCGAGTCCTGCGCCAGCTTGGTCAGCTCATTAATGATCATGGAGATTTCCGACATGTTCTCACTGATCTTGTCGCTGACCTGGCTTTGCTCCTCGGCGGCGGTGGCGATATGGGTGTTGAGGTCGTTGATCTCATCGAAGGAGCTGAGCACTTTGTCCAGGCCCTGAGTCAATTCTTCGTTGTCCTTCACCACCACTTCACTGCTGTCCTTCATGCCAGACATGGCGTTCACCACCACGGACACGCCACTCTCCAGACGATTCAGCATGCCGTCGATTTCTTCCGTGCTGTTTTGAGTGCGAGCGGCCAGGGCGCGCACTTCGTCCGCCACCACGGCGAAGCCCCGGCCCTGGTCCCCTGCTCTGGCGGCTTCAATGGCTGCGTTGAGGGCCAACAAGTTGGTCTGCTCGGCGATGCCGCGAATCACATTGATCACATTGCTGATCAACTGCGCTTCCTGACGCATGGTGTTGACGTTCTCCACCGCCTCCGACACCCGGCGGCTGAGATCCACCACACTCTCCCGCGCCCGCGATACGGTCTCCTTGGACTTCTGCGCGGAGCGGCTGGCCTCTTCCGTAAAGGTGGAAGTCTCCGTGGCGTTCTTGGCGACGGATTCCGCGGTGGCGGCCATCTCGGTGACGGCGGTAACCACCTGTTCGGTTTCGCCCGCATGCTTGTTCATCATGCGATAGTTTTCTCTGCTCTGCTTTTCTACTTCCGACACAATGCCGGAAATCTGTTTGCTGGAGACCGACAACTCACCGATCATATCCGCCAAAAACTTAATGAACCTGTTCACCGACTCCGCCACGTTGCCCACTTCGTCGCGACTACTGATTTGAATGCGCTTGGTCAAATCCGCTTCGCCGGTGCTGAGGATATCGATATTGGCGCGCAGCACACCCAGGCGCTTGCTCAGTTGCGTGAAGGCCATGAAGCCGAAGAAAACAATCGCCAGCGCAATGGGAATCTGGATCGCCGCCAACGTGGACATGACCGAGTCCGTCGCCGCGCTCAGTAGCGACGTTTTGATACTGACCGCCAGCAACCAGGGCGTGCCGGGTACGTCGCGGACGAAAAAGGAATAATCTTCGCCGTCTTTAGCGTTTTCATATTCGCTGGAATAGGTCTCTTGATTGGAGGCGGAACTCAGGTAGTCTTTGACCTCCGCCAGAAAAGCAGACTGTGACGCCAGCTCGCTGACGTTCTTTAGAATTGCATCGCCCTGCAATCCACTGCTGTTGTTTAGAATCTTGCCATCGCGCTCAAAGATCAGCAGTTGGCCGTTCAGTTCCTTTTCCTTCTCCGCCGCCAGACCATTAAAAAACCCCAGGGTCACATCGATAGTGGAAACGCCATAAGCTTCGCCGTTGACCCGAATGCCCATGGAACAATTCGTGCGCGCCTCCGGGCTGGCGGAATCCTGATAGGCCGGCGCCCAGGCGCACTGCCCTGCGGGCGCGTTCAAGCCGTCTTTGTACCAGCTCTGCTCGTAATAATTTTGCGATTCAGGGGAATTCCAGTAAGTGTTAGTGACCAGCTTGCCGCTGGCGTCGCGATGAATAAAGGTGCTGTTCTTAACGACATTGCTGTCCCGTTTGCGCGGCAACGGCCAGACGCCGCCGCCAAATACCAGCTTCTTGCCATACTGATCAATCATCGCGCCCAGTTGCTTATCGATCTGATCACTCTCCAACAACGGCACAGTCTGGGTAATTACCCGCTGCTGCGCCTGCACTTCGGACAGCTCCGACAGGATCTCGTGCACCAACGCGTGCAGCACGCTGTTGATGTTTCTCTGTTCTCCCTGAATCAGGGTGGGCGCCACCCACTGCTGTATTCCTAACGCCGTAAATACACCGACGATGGCCAGAAACACGATTAAAAACAAGGTGTATCTGTAACGTATAGACATGACGTCTCCCCGAATGTGCGCCTCGGTTACTGGATATTTTGGGTCGATTCAGGATGCGAAGGCCGCATCGCGACTAACTATAAGATATAGCACTAATTTTCAGATTTTCCCGGTTTACGTCCCTGGAAACCGTAGAGCACGCGGCGCCGGCCGGGGCGACTCCCGGGTTAAACTCGCGGCGTTCGAAAAGACCCTGCGTAATCGCCCACACTGTCAACTCTATTCAGGACGGGTCACCACTCTGTTTAGGACAGGTTATTACAAAAAAGGCCGGCGGAGCCGGCCTCAATGCAGTGTGCGTTTAACTGTTTACGCATAGGTTATATACGGATATTTATACAACAACTTTAATGCCTCCAGGTTCACTTAACTTGGCGCATTCCTGGTATGCGGGTTGCATTTTGACGAACGCTCAGTCCATGACAATCAGGGACATGTCATCCATGCGCACCCGTTCGCCGTTGGTGTAGCCCATCAACTGGCCAATCACGCGAATCCGGTACCAGCCGGTTTGCGAGGCGTAGAAGGTTCCATGGGTTTCATTGCTGCTCCAGGTCCCCAGAATGTTATTACCGTGGCCGGTGCAGAACGCATTGTCGCTGCTCGATGGCGCAATGATGGAAACGCTTCCGTTGGGATAAGTCACCTCCAGGTTGATATCGAACCAGGTGTAATTATCCGCAGACTGAACGGCGCATTCCGCGTTGAAGAACACCGCCCGGGTATCTACGTTGCTGACATAGACATAAGCGATAGTTCCGCCGCCGGAAGTGATCGGCAAAGCATGCGCCGCGCCGTCGGAATAAATGACCGGATTAAGGTTATAAACGCTGGATTCCACATCCGCAAAACTGAAAGCGGAGGCTGCGCTTAACAACGCGCCAGCGGTCAAGGAGATGAGTCTTTGTTTAGTTTTCATAGTAATGCCCTCTTGTTTGCTCGTATTGAGGCGCGCACCGCCCGCTCGTCACCCAAACAACGACTACGACGACGAGGGAATGTGTGCTCTGTGAATTCCGGGTAAATGAAGGGGTTAAGGCGTCTGCGCCTGTTGCTCGTTGTCAGTCAAAGCCGCCACGCTGCTGGTTGAGGAAAGCGAGAGGAGGATGGCGGTCGCCTGTTCTTTGACGAAAGGATCGCTGTCGCTTTGCATCGCCAAAGCCAGATCTCGTTTGACGGCGGCGTCAATCTCCTCCTGCCCCATCAACAGGTTGAAGGCGATAGCGCGCACCAACGGCGATGGGTCTTGCCGCGCCAGCCGGCTCAAGTGCTCGAACGGCGCCGCTTCGCCCCGCTCCGCATAGGCGCTCAGCGCCATCGCCCGGGTATCCGCATCGGAGGACTGCAACCCCTGATCGAACAGAGTTGCAACCTGATCCGGCGCGGCTCCCAAGAGACTGGCGCGATACTGGGTCACAGGATTATCGTCCACCGACTCCGCCGGCGCAGACGCATATAAACTGGCGTTGAGAAACAGCAAGGACTCCGTCAGCTCAATCTGCTCCTTCGGATACAGACTGATCGCCGCCAGAGACTCGCCGTGGTAGAGATCCGCATGGTTATAAGTCTGGGAGAGGCGCTTCATGGCGTCGGCTATGGACGCGTTGACCATCGACAAGGACACTTTGGTGTCCCGCAGACGATCATCCAGATAAAAGCGCACCCCGGTCAGTGACTCCAATTTGTTAGTCAGTAACGACAGTGGATAAGCGTTCACATTGATCGTCACCAATCCATTGGCGTCAACAGCAATGGTTCCGTCCACAGGCCGGGACTCTGTCTCAGGCGCCGGCATCTCTTCAGTCGCTGCTATTGGCGTATTGAGCTCAGGGATAATCGCATTGGCGGTGGGCTCTGAGATCGTCTCAACGCCTTTATTAACCGGCTTCGAACGCTCTGAGGAAAGATAAATGGCGCCGGCGCTGATCGCCGCGCCTAAAACGATGGCGATGGAAAAATGAATGGTTTTCATAACTGCCTCCTGCATTTATGATCCTTGGGCTCCGCGATGAATTGGCGGCGCAGCCTGGTGGAAACCTGGTTGCAACGACTTGGGTTTGGTCGTTGCTTGTCATCAGAATGGGTTCAGTTTACGAAGGGAGGGATCAGGGGGCAGTTAACTATTGGGATGCAAAAATGTGACATTGTCACGAAAGCGCAGAGAATATTATTCATAAATAGAATTAGTACATAATTTTTAATTATTTTATCGCATATAAGAAGACACCTAAAATTGTCCGATCTTTATCACAGGCCATGGGAGGCTTTTATGAAATTCAATCGCTTACGTCGCACTCTTGTACTTGGCGGCCTGGGTCTGGCCCTTGCCTCCGCGTTAGTCACCCCCAGCTTCGCCGCAGAAGACCTGCTGCAAAGCATCCAAAAGAAGGGCTCCATCCAGGTTGGCCTGGAAGGCACTTACCCTCCGTTTAACTATCAGGATGAAAATGGCCAGCTCACCGGCTTCGAAGTGGAATTCGCCAAAGCGCTGGCGGATCAGCTGGGCGTGAAGGCGGAGTATCAGACCACCAAGTGGGACGGTTTGCTCGCTGCGCTGGAATCCGAGCGTCTGGACGTGGTGATCAATCAGGTGACTATTTCCGATGCGCGCAAACAGAAATATGACTTCTCCGCCCCTTACACGGTGTCCGGCATTCAGGCGCTGACTCGCAAGGATCTGGAAAGCGAAATCAACGGCCCTTCCGACCTGGCGGGCATGAAAGTGGGTGTTGGTCTGGGCACCAACTATGAAACCTGGCTGCGTGAAAACGCACCGCAAGCGGAAGTGAAAACCTACGACGACGATCCCACCAAATACCAGGATCTGCGTTTCGGCCGCATCGACGCCATTCTGATCGACCGCTTCGCCGCGTTCGAACTGCTGAACAAAACCGGCGACGCCCTCACCCTGGCTGGCTCGCCCTTCTCCCGTCAGGAAGCCGGCGTCGCCCTGCGTAAAGGCAATCCCGAACTGCTGGCGGCTATCGATAAGGCCATCGCCAACATGCGCGCAGACGGCACGCTGCAAAAACTGTCGGAGAAATGGTTCAAGGCTGACGTAACGCAATGATCGAAAGCAGCCTCAAGCTGATTGCGGACTCCGCCCCATTCCTGCTGAAAGGCGCCGGATACACCGTCGGGCTCAGTCTCGGCGGTATGTTTTTCGGCCTGATACTGGGCTTCACGCTGGCGATGATGCGGCTGTCCAGTTTCCGCGCCCTGGACTGGACCGCCCGGGTCTATATCTCCTTCTTTCGCGGCACTCCGTTGCTGGTGCAACTGTTCATGATCTATTACGGACTGCCGCAGTTGGGCGTCCGTCTGGAGCCGTTGACCGCCGCGCTGATCGGTTTCTCCCTCAACATGGCCGCCTACGCGGCGGAAATCCTGCGCGCCGCCATCGCCTCTATCGACCGGGGACAATGGGAAGCCGCCGCCAGTATCGGCATGACCCGCACGCAAACGCTGTACCGCACCATATTACCGCAAGCTGCGCGCACCGCCCTGCCCCCGCTGGGCAACAGCTTCATCTCACTGGTGAAAGACACCGCCCTGGCGGCGACCATTCAGGTGCCCGAACTGTTCCGACAAGCGCAGCTGATCACCGCCCGCACCTTCGAAATTTTCACCATGTATTTAGCAGCGGCGCTGATTTACTGGGTGCTGGCCAGCGTTCTCGCGCATTTACAGAATCGCCTGGAAGCCCGGGTCAACCTGCATGAAAAGGACGCCTGATTGATATGATCACCTTGCGCAACTTGACCAAGCAATTCAAAGGACAAGCCGTGCTGAAAGGCATTGACCTGGAGATTCAGCCCGGCGAAGTGGTCGCCATCATTGGCCCCAGCGGCTCAGGTAAAACCACGCTGCTGCGCTGTATGAACCTGTTGGAGGAGCCCAGCGGCGGCCATATCCGCGTCGGGGATTTCGAGATCGACGCCAACCGTCCTCTGGGGCCGCAGCAAGGTTTGATCCGTAAACTGCGGCAGCATGTCGGCTTCGTCTTCCAGAACTTCAATCTGTTTCCTCATCGCACGGCGCTGGAGAACGTGATGGAAGGTCCGGTAGTGGTGAAGAAAGAGCCCCGAGAGCAGGCCGCCGCCAAAGGTCGCAGTCTGCTGGCCCGTGTCGGTCTGACCGGGAAAGAGGACTCCTATCCCAAACGCCTTTCCGGCGGACAGCAGCAACGGGTAGCCATCGCCCGCGCCCTGGCCATGGAGCCGGATGTGATTCTGTTCGACGAGCCCACTTCCGCCCTCGACCCCGAGCTGGTAGGCGAAGTCCTGGCGACGATTCGCAGTCTGGCGGAAGAAAAGCGCACCATGGTGATCGTCACCCACGAAATGAGCTTCGCACGGGATGTGGCCAACCGCGCTATATTCATCGATGGCGGCGTCATCGTTGAACAAGGCGACGCCAAGTCCCTGTTCAGCAATCCCAAGCAAGCGCGCACCCGCCAGTTCCTGAACAAATTCCTCGGCGATAGCGCCGCTCAGCCCCTGCCGGAAGACGCATGAGCGTGCTTCCGGTGCGGTTGCTCCTGTAATAGCCAGCGAAACAGCGCAAACTGCGACGGCAGGTAAAACAGATATTCCGGGTGCCACTGCACGCCAATGATCTTGCGCCCGCTGACGCACTCCACCGCCTGCACGATAAAGTCCAGATCTCGCCCCACCACTTTCAGACCCGCGCCAGGCACCTTAATCGCCTGATGATGCAAACTGTTGACCCTCAGTTTGTTGGAGCCGCAGATGGAGGACACCCGCGAGCCCTTCTCCAGCTGCACCTGTTTGGTGGGCAGCAATCCCGGCCGGTTGTAGGTGAGTTTGCGCATATGGCGAATGTCCTGATGCAGCGCCCCGCCCAGCACACAGTTGATCAGTTGCGCGCCGCGACAAATGCCCAACAGCGGAATGTTGTGCTCCAGGGCTTTGTGAATCCAGGCGATCTCAAGCGCGTCCCGATCCGGGTCGATCCTGACCTTCTCATTGATATCGCCGTTATAATGCTCCGGACTGATATCGTCGCCGCCGCCAATAATCAGGGCGTCCAGAGGGATGCCGCTGGGCGCATGACGCACGCTGATGCGCTCAGGGTGCGCACCCGCCAGACGCAACGCCAACTGCGCGCACCACCATGACGGCGACCATTTACGACCGCTACCGGTTACGCCAACCCGGAATCTTGTATCCATTGTTCCATGATCTCTATCCAATCATGACGACTGACGCCCAACAACGGACGCCACGCGCTCAGATAAGCGGCGCTCAACCGTTCGATCTCGTCAGGGCGACAGGCCAGTTCCTCCACCACCCACCAACTGTTCCAGGGAACCGCCAGGCTCCAGTCAGGGCGATCGATCAACGAGTTCGGCAAACGGTAATGAAAGGTTGGACGCGCTTGAATACGCTCATCATCCACAGCGCGCCGCACCCGCTCGCCATCGATTTCAGTTAATAACGGCAGCATATCCAACGCGCGGTTACGTGTAGGATTATAGGCGAGATAGTCGATAAACAGCCGATCCAGATTCGGCGCGGGGTCCGCCAAAAGCTGTCGCACATAGGATTCGGGGTAAAGGTCGATATAAGGGCTGATGCGACGGGTCACATCCACTTGCAGTCGCTCCACCAGCCACCACTGCAACAGACTGAACGCTTTCAGATAAGCAGCGATGGCGGCGGCGTCCAGAGAAGGTATTTCCGGGTTGATGTGCACGCCGAAGGCGGCGATGGGCGAGTCTTCCGTGCCCTGGGCGCCTGCGTCTCTCAAGGCGACGACCATCGGGTCCAACACCGTCAGACCGGTTATCGGCAGCGGCGGGCACACCACCTCCATCGGAACCAGCAGCTTCGCCGCCTGCCCCAGCAACTGCACCCACTCGTCTTCCTCTTCACCCTGTTGGCGGGCGGCCTGGCGTTTGAAGTAATCCCAGTCCACCTCCACACTGAAGGCGCCCAGTGATTCCACTTGCAGCTTTTTCTCCGCCGCCGAACCGGAGATCACCTGTGCGCCCAAGGCGTTCTGTAGCGCCGCCACAGTTTGCTCCAGGGTCAGTCCAGTGAATTCCAGCTCAAACCCGACCAGCCGCACCTCGCCGTCGCCTCGGCGGACGATGGATGGGGTTTTGAAACTGTTATCGCCGGCATTCATGCGATGTCCTCCATTATTGCGCGCTGGCGCTGCGGACTCATGAAGGGGATTGTAGCATCCAACGCCGCTTCCTGACTGCGGCGTCCATGACACGGGTTTTCTTAATTGGTTCTATACGCACATTAGATGACGTCCGATGCCTTCAAAGCCCAGAAAATGCGCCATCTGGGGGAAAGATTACGAAGAATTCAGACGCACAGAATTCTACTGAAGCGCCCTAATCAAAGTGATAATCTTTCTCGTATAACAATGACGCAGCGCCATCAGCGTCCAAAGCGAGCACACCGCCAGGCCGCCCCGTATCCGCCGGCGCGCACGATGCGCTTGTATTCACGTTTCAGGCTAAGGACTCAGGACATGTCTTCACGAACGCTGAACGGGGCGCTTGCCGCCGCCCTGATTGGTATCTGTCTCGCAGGACTGGCGCACGCCGCCGGCAGACCGCCCACTTCCGTCGTCGCCGCATCCGCGCAGTCCACGCCCTATTACGACAAGATCGAAGCATTGGGCACGGTCAACGCCAATGAGTCGGTCAATATCACACCGAAAATCACCGAAAAAGTAATCAGCATTCATTTTGAAGACGGCGCCAGCGTGAAGCGCGGCGATATGCTGATCAAACTGGACGACGAGGAAGAGCAGGCCAATCTGCGTTCAACTCTGGCGGTGCAGGCGGAAAGGGAAAGCGCTTATCGCCGTGCGCAAGAGTTGTACAACCGCCGCGTCGGCAGCGAGGCGGATCTGGATGCGGCCCGCGCCCGTGTGGATCAAAGTCAGGCGGACATAGAAGCCATTCGCACCCGCATCGCCGCGCATCAGATCACCGCGCCTTTCAATGGCGTGCTGGGGCTGCGCAATATCAGCGTCGGCGCCCTGGTGGAGCCCAGCGACGTGCTGACCACGCTGGATGATCTCAGCGTCGTCAAAGTGGACTTCGCCATCCCTTCGGTTTTCCTCGCCATCCTGAAACCGGGGTTAAAAGTGGAAGCCGAAACCAGCGCTTATCCCGGCCAGACATTCACAGGCGAACTTAAGAGCATTTCTCCCCGGGTCGACCCGGTCACGCGCACCGTGCAGGCGCGGGCCGCTTTCGATAACCCGGGACGCATGCTACTGACCGGCATGTTGCTGCAGCTGGATCTGCAGTCCCGCCCACGCACCACCCTGGTGATTCCAGAAAGCGCCATCTCAACAGTGGGAACCGCTCACTATGTTTTTGTGGTGGCGGAAGGCGAACCCGCCAGGGCCCAACGCAGGCAAGTTGAAATCGGTTCCCGCAAAGCCGGGAAAGTGGAAATTCTGAAGGGCCTGAACGAAGGCGATCTGGTGGTCAGTCACGGCCTGGTGAAAATCTCTGACGGCGCCGCGATAAAAGTCATTGCCGTGGATGACGGCGATCTTAATGTCGCCAAACTGCTGCAAGGCGAACCCCAGGCGGAACAAGCGGAATGATGCTCTCAGACCTCTCCGTCAAACGACCGGTGTTCGCTTCCGTCATCGGCTTGTTGCTGATCGCTTTCGGATATCTCTGCTTTGAGCGACTGCCGCTACGGGAATATCCCGCCATTGATCCGCCGGTGGTCAGCGTCACCACAGACTATCCCGGCGCCGCCGCCAATGTGGTGGAGACGCGCATCACCGAGGTGATCGAAGAGCGCATTTCCGGGGTGCAGGGCATTGTGTCGATTTCGTCTCAGTCCAGTAACGGTCGCTCCCGCATCACCATCGAATTCGACATCGGCCGCGATATCGACGCCGCCACCAACGACATTCGCGACCGCGTGTCCCGTATCGCCGACAACCTGCCGGCGGAAGCAGAGCCGCCGGATATCGCCAAAGAGGACAGCAGCGATGACGTCATCCTGTGGTTGAACCTGTCTGCGGTCAATATGACGGTGCCGGAATTGACCGACTACGCCAATCGCTATCTGGTGGATCGCCTGTCAGTATTGGACGGCGTCGCCCGCGTGCGGGTCGGCGGCGGCAAGGTCTACGCTATGCGCATCTGGCTGGATCGTAACGCCATGGCGGCGCGACGCATTACAGTGACCGATATCGAGGGCGCGCTGCGGGCGGAAAACGTGGAGTTGCCGGCGGGCAGCATCGAATCACGGGATACTCAGTTCACCGTGCGTACGGAACGCAACTTTCATACTCCGGAAGACTTCCGCAAACTGGTGATCGGCGCCGGACAGGATGGCTATCTCATCCGCCTCGGCGATGTCGCCAAAGTGGAGCTGGGCTCTGTGGAGGAGCGAGGCATTTTCCGCGGCAATGGCGAAACCATGGTCGGCGTGGGCGTCACCAAACAATCCACCGCCAACGTGCTGGATGTGGCGCGTGCGGTGCAGGCCCAGGCCAAGCGCATCAACCCCACCTTGCCGGAAGGCATGACCCTGCAAGCCAGCTATGACTCCTCCGTCTTTGTGGAAGGCGCCATCCACGAAGTGGTGAAAACCCTGTTCATCGCTATCGGGCTGGTCATCCTGGTGATCTGGGCCTTCCTGCGGGATTTGCGCGCCACCCTGGTGCCGGCGGTGACGGTGCCGATCTCCCTGATCGCCACCTTCACCGCCCTGTACGCTTTCGACTTCACCATCAATATGTTTACTCTGCTGGCCCTGGTGCTGGCCATCGGCATGGTGGTGGACGACGCTATTGTCGTGCTGGAGAACATCTATCGGCGCATGCATGAGCATAACGAGACGCGACTGGTGGCGTCATTTCGCGGCAGTCGTCAGATCGGCTTCGCGGTTATCGCCACCACTCTGGTGCTGATCGCCGTGTTCGTGCCGATCGCCTTCCTGCAGGGCGACATTGGCCGGCTGTTCTCTGAGTTCGCCCTGACGCTGGCGGCCGCCGTGGCGTTTTCCAGCGTCATCGCCCTCACCCTGTCCCCCGCCCTGGCGTCGAAGATTCTACCCAATGACGACAAAGCCCAGGGGCTGAGCGAAGGCGGTCATTTCTTCCATAAAGTACAGCATGTCTACGGCAGGATTCTGGCGGGCTGTCTCAAGGTGCGCTGGCTATTTGTGGCGCTGATGCTGGCCATTTGCGCCGGCTCCGTCTGGCTCTATAGGGACTTGCCGGAAGAGTATGCGCCCAAGGAAGACCGCGGGGCGTTCTTTATTCTGGTGAACGGCCCTGAAGGCGCCACTTACGACTACATGCTCGATTACATGAATGAGATCGAGCGGCGCTTGATGAGTTTCGTCGATTCCGGCGAAGCGCAACGGGTGCTGGTTCGAGCCCCCCGCGGATTCGGCAATATCGAGAACTTCAATTCAGGCTTCGCTCTGGTGGCGTTGAGCCCTTGGGGCGAGCGACGCTCCGCCTGGGACATCATGGACGATGTACGTAAATCCTTATCGGACTTGCCAGGCGTGCGCGCCTTTCCGGTCATGCGGCAGGGATTTGGCGGCGGTATTTCCAAACCGGTGCAATTTGTCATCGGCGGCGGCACTTACGAGGAGCTGGCGGAATGGCGCGACATTCTGTCCAAAGAAATCGACGCCTCCAACCCAGGGCTCGCCGGCGTGGACTTCGATTACAAGGAAACCCGCCCTTACCTGTCCGTGCAGATCAACTATGATCGCGCCGCCGACCTGGGGGTAAAAGTTCAGGATATCGGTCGCACTCTGGAATCGATTCTAGGCGGACGCACGGTCACCACCTATCTGGATAATGGCCAGGAATACGATGTGATCGTCGAAGGCGAACGCGACGCGCAGCGCACCCCCGCCAGCATCCAGAACATCTATGTGCGTTCGCAACGCAGCGGCGAATTGATCCCCCTTTCCAGCGTAGTGACCCTGCGCGAGTTCGCTGATTCCAGCAATCTCAATCGCTTCAATCGCCTGCGTGCGATCACCCTGGAAGCCAACCTGGAAGACTCGCTTACCCTGGGCAAAGCGCTGAGCTATCTGGAGAGCCTGGTGGAAACCCACCTCCCCGCTCACGCCCAAATCGATTACAAAGGCCAGTCCGCCGATTTCCGGGAAGCGGGAACCGCGCTGGCGACCACGTTGGTATTGGGCATTCTGATTGTGTTTCTGGTATTGGCGGCGCAATTCGAAAGCTACGTGCATCCGTTCGTGATCATGCTGACAGTGCCTCTGGCGGTGGCGGGCGGCATGCTCGGCCTTTATGTCACCGGCAACTCACTTAACCTGTACACACAAATTGGCTTGATCATGCTGGTGGGGCTCGCAGCGAAAAACGGCATCCTGATCGTGGAGTTCACCAACCAATTGCGGGATCAGGGACTCACCTTCGACAACGCCCTGGTGGAAGCATCCATGGCCCGTCTCAGACCGATTCTGATGACGGCGGTCACCACCATCGCCGGCGCCGTGCCCCTGATGCTGTCCGACGGCCCCGGCTCAGAAACCCGCTCAGTCATCGGCATCGTCATCCTCTGGGGCGTCTCCGCCGCCACCCTGTTTACGATATTCATCGTTCCCGTAGCGTACAGCCTGCTGGCCCGCAAAACCCGCTCCCCCAAAGCCGTGGAAAAACAGTTGGAAGAAGAACTCAAACTGCATGAAGACCACGCCATAGAGCATCTGGCGGATTAGATTCACTCCTATTAACCCGTCGGGAGGGAAGCCTGCCGATGGGTGACATCCTTAGCGCACTCTTATCATCAATGAGACGGCGCATTTGGAGTTTGCTTTGGGTGGACAGCTGGAGTAATTCTTCGCCCCTCATACAACGCGCTATCCCGCAAAAACTCCCTGGCTAACTGCGCTGCTGCGACTTGGCTATCCCTCACCCTGGCGATTTCCTGCTCATTCAATCTAACGCTGATATCCTGAACAAAAGGCCCGCCAGTCAGAAATGTCAGATACCAATCCTCACCATCCTGCATCAGCAAATAAGAATACGCTTCTTTAAAAATAACTTTCAGCACGCCGCTTCAACCTCCCTCATACAGGCAAAAACCACATCGCTACCAAGCTTTTCGATATAACTCGCATGAATCTCCAGTTCGGGCTTCACTGCGTCATATAGGCCAGCGTGATGCAGTAAAGCCAAATAACGCAGTAAGAGTAGCGCCGCCGGGCTGTCATGACTCGAAAAGAGGTTAACCTCCCCCATCCGTCCCCGATTTTTTTCCGCAAAATAAGAAGACAGATTCGCCAGTAGATGAGAAAGCTCCTCACCCGTCACGTCAAGCCCAGTCATATAGGTCAAAAACGCCTGTTCGAATTTCTCACCATTCTCTTCGGAGTCACCCACAAAACGACAGACTTGACCACTGATATTAGCCCCATGCACATGTCCGAAGTAATCCGGACTACGCACGAAATACCGACCTTTACCACGGAAAAAGTCATCTGTTTCATTATGATTGATGGCGTACTCAAATGTGTTGGGTTTGCTGGTCAAGATTTATCTCTCATAGCTTCTACACTCAAGTTTCATTTATGAGCGCACCAATCTCTTCATTTAATTTTTTCAAAAAGAGTGTCTTTTCTGTTTTATTGGTATCCAACAAAACCATTTCATTAATCGCAGATCTGGCTTTAGAGTATAGATGTTTTGCCTCAAGAGGCTGCATATAGTTCTGTAAAACTCTTTCCTCTTCTACTGTCATATCAACTTCTACGCTTGTAGGACGTATAGTTAAGCGACCTTCTTTAGTATCAATTTGATATCCGAAGAAAGTAATGAGGGCGCGCCCTGCCTTAGTGTAGAGAACTCCACCATGCTCCTGAAACACATTCAGTTGCTCCATATCCCTTAGCCCTCCTTAGAAGATAGAGTAGTGGCCGCATGCTTTTTTCTGATTATGAGCGAGCTGATCAGTCTATTTTATGCCCAAAAAATATTCTTCCATGACGTGGAAACTGATTGATGTCAAAATTATTCTTAAATTCTTTCAGTATAGACCTAATAGCAACCTTGTTTGGCATTAACTCGTCATTAAGCATATTGAAACTAGAGACACCTGTCATAGCTTCGAAAAGCTCCACGTAGTTTATAAACAAGCTATTATTAAAGAAAACTCCATCATCCTCATTGGGAACAAAGTCAATTTCAGCCTCTAACTGCTTCGAGATGAACTCTACATTCACTTCCTGCCCTTGAAGCACAAATGAGTCTTCTCCGTATAATTTTTTTAGTTCGGACACTTTATCCCTGGCCATCTTTTCATAGCTGGGCGCAGGTATATCGTTGTAGTCATCAGAGAAAACGCATTCATTATTCTCTAAAATATCTGAAATTCTATCCTTGATAGTCTGGAGCTCATCACCGGACGCCTTGCGTTTGAATTCCAAATAGTCCTCAATAAATTCAAGCCTTCCGGAGTTTCTCAGCGCATCATATGCTTCAATCCTTAAATCATAATTTAGCTTAACCACCATCTTAGACAGCTCTCTTAGTGCGCTCATAGGCGCACAAAAACCGAGTAATCTAATCGCGTATTCGTGAAGATCAAACAAATCAGGCGTTTTCAAGATATCCAAAACCAAGTCGACATGTTTAAAACGTCCCTCTTTAGCTTCTTCAAATACAAAAATGAGCCGAAGCCAGGGGTCACAGTTCACTTCGCTAAGCGATTGTTTGGTAGCTTCAGATATAGGATATTGATAACTAGCCCCTTGCTCTAAAGTGAGCCAGCCAGTTCCGACAAATTCAGGCATATTCATATACATTTCCAATAGTTAAATTAAGACGTATGTCGCTTAATGGCCTTATTATATATTTCTGTAATTTTGTCATCGACATCATTCACAGCTGCCAAATCTTTTTTATCATCCGGCTTTTTCACAAGTTTTTGATGAATTGGACATCCACCAAGTTTAATTGGCATAGGGTGATGATACTCTCCTTTTAATTCAGCTTTTTTCTTTGCCGTCTCATATCTCTTTCTTGCTTGTCTATTGGCTGGCCCACCAATTACCTTATATCTTGCGTCAGCATCAGGGAACATACATTTCAAGTCAGGATTGTCTTTCGCGACTTGCTCAAGTTCCGCCTTCTCTTGGTTGCTAAAAAAATCATCATATGACTGCGTACTAGAGCTATTAGTAATACCTTTTGAGGTTTTACAAGTCGGGCAATTTTCCTGGCCTTTTTGATTAGGAATATTAACAAGCTCGACTATAGGTTTTTTTTGGTCTGTGTCACCCGAATTGACTTTTTCGGGGCAATAATTGCCAGCAACGCCACCAATGGTCGCCGTTCCAGCGCTCCCCTCTTTCGCAAACTCACTTTCATCCATCATGCTAGTACTTCTTCCATTATTGGCTGACTTCTACAATAGTAATAAAGCGCTTCCAGGCGGCGGCTCAAGGAGCCAAAGTTTCTATTCTCAAGATAATCAGAGCGAATCCAAGCCAAGGACTTATTATCCATAAAGTCCCAACCGTATAGCACACAGATATTGAGAAAGAAGAAAGCATCCTGGCGAATGATGGCTCCTATACTTTGGGCTTGCTTGATCGCAGCCTCAAAGCGCTCAAAAAGCTCATTGTCACTCAAGGGCTGTAGCTTTTTTGTATAACGCCTCTTGAACAGTTTTACCATTCGCCGAACATATGCGTCCGCACTAACTTTGGCCAAAAGATCCCGTTGATCTGGTCTAATTTTCATTCCCAGACCACTAGATTCGGGATGTTTGTTAAGGTCAGTTATGTATAAATCGACCTCTGCTCCTGTGCCATTACTGGTACGCACTTCAAGCTCACTACCCATGCGCCGATACCGACGAGAAAACGAAGGCTCGTCAGCCTGCATCCAGAAAACGCCAATATCTCCCATAATTTTGTTTAGCTGCGTCAAATCGCAGGTTGGTAGTAGTGCGCCGAGAAAGCGTGGATCACAATACCTAAAGTACCAGTTCTCGTAATTGGGGCCGCGAACTTTAGCAATTCGCCGAAAATGTCGCACCAGATCAGGCATGGGCTTATTGCTTGCTAAAAAAATCCCCCAACTTTTTCCCCACGTTTCTTCAAACAACCAGTTGCTGAAGCTGCCTTCCTGCAGCTCAACTATATAAGGAGATGCAGCTTTTAATTCCTCACCAACCTTTGCCCAAAAAAGAGTGGAACTATCGCAGGAACTCTGGGTAATCGCAGGATATAGTCCATCATTACTGGCGCAATCAATCAGCGCATAATAATGTCGATAACCAGGACAACACCCTTTGAAGGTTTTTAGTGTCGGCTTTTCGTACAAATTCGCATCATTAGTGGACATAAATTATGCGTTTCACTCCTTTAACCTCCTTAACACCTTTCCAGACAGATCAGCAGACGCCTATATCTAACTTTCTAGCTCCAAATCAAATGCAATATTTTGACACTTCTTTAAAATTTGCGACAATTCTGGGTCTGACTCTTCAAATTCTCTAACAGCGAAGTGCCCAAGAATTATTTTATCTAGCTTACTTTTATCTTTTTCCTTTCCATCAATTATCGTAAGCAAATAATTAAGCTGCCTAGCTATACTATGATAAATTTCATAATCCGGCGCTAGCTTAAGCCTTTCTTCATTTATTGCTATAGCTTCGCATAGTGTTTCTTTTTTATTCATTCAACCACCCGCTTTACAGCTCCCTTTATTAGCGCTAGCGGAGTTTATCTTTGTTCGCCTACTGCTATGGCCCAGCGCATACTGCATAATGGTCTAATCACTGACAATTCAGTAATTATCTGTCACAAGATTTTTATCTACATATCTGATCCTGTTCTGCAGCCCATGGCCTGCATATTCGGTATAGGTTAAAAATACCGCCTTACAAATCATGCAAACATTTATATATGACTCATGGTAAGGATAAAAGTGAATGGCTACTGGAGCATCCTTGCTCCAATAATTAGTACCATCTACATGATATTCGCTATAGCCATTCATTTTTATTGACTCTTCTGCTCCTTCAAACTCTGCCACGGCCCTAATACTTTCACTAATGTCTGGAGTAATATTTTCCCAGGACTTTAGATCTTGCTTTCTGCAGCATTCACAGAAGCCAATATCAACTTCCTCTTCTGTAAGCTTGCGAAGTGAACCAACATTCATTTTGAGCAACTTATTCTTCCCACTAGTGGCATGGATAGAGTTCACACTTCATCCAAATGCAGCAGTCCTCGTTCCTGGGCGATGTAGGAATATGAGGATTAATCCACACGCTCCTACAGCATCAATCAGACTCCCGAGAGGTAGTCTTTGAGAATACTCTCTACAGCAATGGAGTTATTTCTTTCGATTAGCCCCAGGTAAAGCTTAATAAGATGGTCACTATCATCTTTGTGCTTTAACTTCTGGAAGTATTTTTTTATTGAAACTGCGATATCAGACTCAGCATGCTCATCAAACTCCACCCCACTCAATAAGCCTTGACGCCTCAACCTAGTCACCTCCGCTAGGTTCGCCAATAGATGCCCAAGATCTTCATAAGCAGGGCTTAGTGAGTCTACAAACTTCTTAAAGTAATAGCTAAATTCATCCGCTTTCCCTGGCCCAGAGTCAATAAATTTATTGACATCTCCAGACAGACGCACTCCATAACAATGCTGTCCATCCATGGGATTGTGTGAGTAATACATCCCTTCACCCTTGAAGAAGCTATTAGTCTCACTATTGTTAACTGACTTTTGAAATAAGTTTTCTGGCATTTTTGCAACTAATAAAGTTGTTGTTTCGTCCCAGCAAGCTGACAGGGTTACGGCTGATAAACCGCGCCGCTATGAGGTCATAGCTCAGCGCGGAATGTAACACGGAGCCATAATACTAGTTTATGCGGTCTATAGTCTAAGGCTGGTTAAAAATTACTATTGCATATATTGTTTAGGATTATTCCTGATTTTTTCTGCAAGTAAATCCAAAAAACCTTCATCTCGTTGTACTTGAAAAGCCTCTTCTTTGGATAACAGTACTTCAACCTCAAACATAGCTACTCCACCACATACCACAGATAAGAGCAGGCCATCTTCAGTCCTATATAAGGTATATACCCACTTTTTTTGGGATACTATTTCTTTCATGTTATTTTTTTCTCTGTAAACTTCGACGCAGGAATATTATCCATGACGGCCTCTGACTTACCAGTCGGCAGGTAACCTCCTGGCAGCCATTCATCATTTGCTCCCATCTCTGTACCTTTTGGCATCCTCAGATTAAGTGAAGCAGGATCATCAACAACTATTTGCGTTAACGCTCTCCCTTGCCAAGCGCCCTCAGGAATACCTAGTTCTTTTTCTATAAAGGCGATGTCTCCATCTGCATTTTTAATTAAATTATCCATTTCTTCTTTTGACATTACGAATTGAGAGTTATCAGGCCAACCCAAACTGTCTCTGCCATATTTATCAAGTATTTCTGTAGGGACAATGTATGAAGCGCCACCAGCAAATTTTTGAAGATGTGCATTTATATATGATTGAGGGAGATAAGTTGAAGGGTCAGGGCGCTCGCCTTTTGGCATAGCCTTGACTTTCTTCATTTGCTGATAGCTTTCTGAGGCTGCCGAGCTGCTTGAAAAGTGTCCTTTTGTTCGGCTTTGGAAAGTGTTCCAGCTGTTTTCCTTACAAGTTAACCCAAACGGGTCCACCCAGCCCGTGGGATTCGGCGCATATTGATAGTTGTTGTCTCCCCCCAACAGTCCAACAGGGTCCTGATTGATGAACCGTGCGGCGCTGGGGTCGTAGTAGCGGTGCCGGTTGTAGTGCAGGCCGGTTTCTTCGTCGTAGTATTGGCCCTGGAAGCGTAGTGGGTTCTGCACTTCTTCGACGTCTTGCAGCGCCAGGTTGCCGTAGGCTTTGTAGCGGGCGGACCAGACGACTTCGCCTTCCGCATTGGTCATTTCCTGTGGCGTGCCCAGGTGGTCCAGATGGTAGTGATAGACCTGCTTGTCCTGGATGAACGCCAGCGGACGGAAGCTGTTGGGTTCGTAGACGTAGACTTTGTGCAGGTGGTTGCGCTGTTCCGAGAGCAGCACGTCGCCGTTCCACAGGAACTCGGTCTTGCCGAAGGCGTCCTGTTTGGCGATGCGGCGTCCGAGGGCGTCGTATTGGTACTCCGTCTTTTGCCCGTCTTTTTCGATGGCGATCAGCTGGTTCTGCTTGTTGTACTGGTAACGGGTCTCCAGCTTGCCGCCTTTGCCGCGTTTCTCGCGGATCAGGTTGCCGGCGGCGTCGTATTCGAAGTGGCGGTCGCCGTGGAAGTTCAGGCGGTTGCCCTTGGCCTGATTCTGGCCGTCCAGAATGTTGCCCGCCGGGTCGAAGGCGAATTCTTCATTGCAATAGCCTTCGACTGTTTTCAGGCGATCAAGGGCGTCGTAACGGTAATGGGTGGTCCCCTTTCTCAGGTCATCGATCAGCTCCAGATTGCCGCTGGCGTCATAGCCATAGCTGCGTTCGATAATGCGCGCTTTGCTCTGACGGTGACTGACCCGGTGACGGATCAGGCGTCCCATGACGTCGTATTCGTAGCGGGATTCCGCCGCGCCCTGACGGCGGCGCAGTTCGCGTCCGTCCTCGTCCCGTTCAATGCTGGCCAGGACGTCGCCATTGAAACTGGCCTGGGTGAACAGGCCGTGGCGGTCATAGCCGAAGCCAAGGACGCCGCCGTCCGGCAGCAATGACTTGATGCGGGCGCCGAGCGGGTTGTATTCGTGGCGCAGACGCTGCCCGTCCTGAATTTCCTCCGCCAAACGTCCTGTCGGCGTATAGGCGAACTCAAGGGTGCGATAAGGGTTGCTAGCCTGCGTCAATTGACCGTTGGCGTTATACGCGAAGCGACTGATGTCGCCGTCCGGGCTGTGCTTTTCGCGCAGGCGGCCCATGGGATCGCGTTTGAACAGCGTGGTGTGCTGTGCGCGGATGCGTTCGTCTTCGTGCACGCCTTCAATATGCGCCTTCAGATAGCCCGCCGGGTCATACTGATATTGCTGCACCCGACCGTCGAAGCCGATTTCCTGAATCAGACGTTCGTTGCGGTCATAGGCCAGTTCATAGCGCTCGCCCTTTTCGTTGATCAGGCCGATCAGGTTGCGTTCTTTATCGTACAGGTACTCAAAGGTCTGACCGGCCGGGTCGATGCGTTTGCGCACCTGGGCCAAACCGTCATATACGTATTCGGTGCAACGGCCGGCGGCGTCGATAAAGTGCGTCAGCTGGTCGTTGGCGTTGTAACGCATTTTGAGGACGGAGCCGTCCGGGCGTTTGACTTCGGTGACGTTGCCGTTGCGGTCGTACTGATACGCCGTCGTTTGCCCCTGATGATCAGTAGCGGCGCGGACCTGTCCCTGCGCGTTGTAGGCGTAACGGGTGGTGTGCTGGTTTTCCGTTTCGCTGACCAGCTGAGCTTCCCGGTTCCACTGCAGTTCCCGGGCCTGTCCCAGGGCGTCGATAATTTTTTGCGGCAGGCCCTGGGCGTTGTATTCGTACTGAGTCTGCGCGCCTTCCGGGTCAGTGATGCGGGCCAGCAGGCCCTGTTCGTTGTACTCGCGACGCCAGACATGGCCCAGTGCATTGGTGATCGCCACCGGCATGCCGTCGTCGTTGTAGTCGATCTTGTAATGGCCGCCGTTGGCGTCGATCAGGGCGGTTAACTGCCCGTTGTCATTGTAGGCGTAGTGGGTGCTGTGGCCGTTGGGATCGGTCTGCTCCACCAGATTGCCGGCGTTGTCGTACGCGCGTCGGGTGATCCCGCCTTCTGGATCGATTTCCTTAACGATCTGACCGCGATCGTCATAGTGGAAGGTGGTTCTGCCGCCGTTGCTGTCGATGGCGTGGGAAGTCTTGTTGGCCGGGTCCCATTCGAAGCGGTAGTCATAGACGCCCTGGTCGCCCCACTGACGCACACAGCGGGCGGCTTTGTCGTAGCGGCTCCATTCGAAATAGAAGCTGAAGCCGGTCTTCAGGGTGCGGCGGGTGATGACATGATTACGATAGGCGTAGGATTCGCCGGCGCCGGCGGGGTCCCGCACCTGCACCAGATCCTGGGCGTCGTCGTATTCGTATTTGGCCAGGGTGTCCACGTCGCCGTCCGCGCGCAGCGACTGGATCTCGCAGATCAGTCCCTGGGCGTTATGCAGCACGTACAGGCGTTTGCCCCAGCTGGTCTGAATAAGGGTGACCGGCCGCTCGTGGCCGTCCAGGTCCTGCCAGTATTGAATGCGCACGCCATTGCCGACGCCATCCAGCAGTCCTTCCAGACGGTAGACGCCGCCAGCGCCCACGAACAAACGGGCGGGCTCGCCGCGCTGCTTCAGTACGTAATGGGTCTCGTCGATTCGGCGCAGCTCCAGGTGCTCCGCAGCGTTGCGGACGGTCTGGCCCGGCTCCGCCAAAGGAAAATCAATGTAGCGGCCTTCGTCCGTGGTGAAGACCAAACGCCCTTCCTGCTCCTCCAGCTGCTGACACAGCAGGTGGGTCCAGCCCACGCCCAAACCGCGCTGATGGGGATTGGAGGACTTGTAGGTGCGTTTCCAGATGATTGGCAGAGGACCCGCGACGGTAAAGTCGGTCAGATCCAGCAATTCCTCGCCGGTGACCATGCTGATGGGTTCCCCGCTGGTGCAGACCTTTTTGTTATCCGGCGTGGTCGCGCCATTATCGTTACTGCCGGATTTTTCGCTAACGCTGCTGTCGCTCGATGGTGACGCGGAGCCAGCTCCGCCGGACTTTTCGCACTCCTCGCAGAAAGGCAGTTCATCTTTGGCGGTGTTCTTGAGAGCCTGTGCTTGCGCCTGCTCGTCCACGGCGCTTTCCGAGGCTGCAGGAGCCGCCTGGGCGGGAGGCGCAGAATAGGTCTTGGGCGGAGCCTGATGACTGGTGGACTCTCTGGGTTTGCTTTCCCAACCAGGATTGCCGTTGAGAGCGGTGACATCCATCACTTCACCAGTGATCGCCGGCGGGGGCGGCGGCGCGGGGTTAGCGCGGTTGATCAGGCGTACGGCCAAAGTCAGTTCAGACACATTGGGTTTGAGGCCGTCTTCGCTCTCACTGACAACGGAGCAAAATGGCTTTCTTTTGTCGGTAAACACCAACAGGATTTCGCCCCGTTCGAGCCCTTTAACAAAGTCTTCTTTCCACTTACGCAGATGTCGTGAGCCTCGGCCGGGAAACGCGCCAAACGATGAGCGAAAGTGACTCCCCTTTAGGTGGTTAACGACATCGCCGACTTTGGCGTCTATGTTCAGACAACGCTCGGCATAGCTGGAGGCGAAGAAAGGTGATTCAACAAACGGCAGGTCCGCAACAGTGATGTCAGACCAATGCTTAAATACATAACTGCGAGTGGAATACATTCGAAGTACGTCCTTTGTAAAGCGACACAGCAAGCCAAACGGGCCATAGCGTCATGAAAACGGTTACTGGTAACTGGGGGCGATCAGCGAATACCTTAAAACTAACAACGACACATACCGCCCACTTGCCTTACGACACGTCGCGCCAATCTCCATGAGTTTGATTTACGCGCATACGTAGCCAGTTAAGCGTTAATTTTTGGAGTTTTCCTTCATTATTCAGATGGTTATTCTATAACATCAACAACGTTTCTGTGATGAAAGTCTCAACTAGCCTGACAGCTACTCCCGCCCTACTTCAACTATTCGTCGAATTACAGAGCATGAGAACTACGGTTACTGATTTGATGGCCGCTCACCCGAAAGGTGCGCCAATCATGCCCCATCCCTCTTCGCCCAGTACATCTGCTTATGGCCCCTATCTTCGTAATCTTTCACCAGATTCAACGCTTCGGATTGAGTCATGCCGCCCTGGATGAAGAAGGTATTGTTGTTATCGTCCTGACGCCAGACTGACCAGTTTGGCGTTGCGGTTTCAGCAAGGTCTGCCGGTTCGAAGGCCGTTTGATCCAAAGGACATTCTCTAATGACGAAATGCTCTGTCAGGCCTTGAAATGGCGCTTGTTGGGATAAGTCTGCAATGGCTTGATCGGCCTTGGCTCGGGAGGTGAATACGCCGATAAAACCGGAAGGGTTCGAGTCATGGGAGGGGAGGAAAAATAACGCGTAGACGAGTTGCATTGTTAACGATCACCTGTCTGAATGGAACGTTTCAACGGGTGATGATTATACCTGCAACAGCCGTCATAAGCCTTTTAAATCTGAGGCTTAAAGCAAATCGGGCGTCCTTGCCCCAGGTGCATTTCCCTTATCTTAATCCTGCTTAGCGCATTTTTTTCAAGCTGCGCGTTGCAGGATTTCCCGACTGACATCTAAAGTGATTGCGCGGTTTTCACCCAATGCGGTCATACCGTGCTTTTCCAATGCATCAACCAGCGCGGGTACGGCTGTGTCGCCTTCGATACCTGCATGGGAGAGTCTGGTAGGGATGTCCAAACTGCTGTAAAGCCGTTCAATGGCTTCGATCGTGGTTTCCGCCAGCTTGTCGTCCTGAGGCAGATTGAACACATTACGCCCCATTTGCTCCAGTTTGGCGCGCTTGTCCGCCATTTGCACGCGCAGCAGCGAGGGCTGCACGATAGCCAGAGTGCGGGCGTGATCGACGCCGTAAAGCGCAGTGATTTCATGACCGATCATATGAGTCGCCCAATCCTGCGCCACGCCGGCGCCGATCAAACCATTCAACGCCTGATTGGCGGTCCACATCAGGTTGCTGCGCCAAACATCGTTGTCGCGCTGAGGGAATTCCTCCGCCAGGCGCACCAAATTACGCAACAGCGCTTCCGCGTAGCCATCCTGCACCCAGGCGTCGCTGTTATGGGACAGGTACTGCTCACAAATATGCACGAATGCATCGACGACGCCGTTGGCGACCTGACGTTCGGGCAAAGATTTGATCACATCCGGGTCCAGCACGGCGACGCGAGGCAGCACTAAAGGAGATCCGAAGGACAGCTTTTCCTTGGTGGCGGCTTTGGTCACCACAGAGCCGCCATTGGACTCAGAACCCGTGGCAGGCAAGGTCAGCACCACGCCCAGAGGCAGCGCGCGCGCAATGGTGTATTTGCGGGTGAGAATATCCCAGCCATCGCCGTCATACAGCGTAGCCGCGGCGATATATTTACAGCCGTCGATCACCGATCCGCCGCCTACCGCCAGGATGTAATCCACTTTCTCGCGACGCGCCAGCTCAACGGCTTTGTCCAACGTCTCCACCGTAGGGTTGGCTTCTACGCCGGAAAACTCCAGCCAGGAATGATCTTTCAGAGCGTCTTTGATCTGATCGTAGACGCCGTTCTTTTTGATGGAGCCGCCACCGTATACAACCAGCACCTTTTGCTCCGCGTCGATCAAAGACGCCAGCTTGGCGATGCGGCCTTGGCCAAACTCAATGCGAGTGCTGTTGGAAAAAGAAAAATTCATACTCACTTCCTTTAGTCGCGATAACTTTACAGGCGCGTCGACACGGAGCGGCGCCGGATTAATTGCGCATACTCACAGAGGGCCTTTCACTATGAGAAAGATAAAAACATCCGCGTCGAATATGGGACAGGAACATACTCTTATCCCATCAGGAAGCAAAGCGTCCAGCCCTCGGCAAGGGAAAGTTAAACAGAAATAGGCAAGGATCCGACAGAATCGGGATAAAGGGAATAGCTCCACGCTGCATCGTCACGATGGCGAAGCAGCGTTATATGATTCTAACGAATCAGCCGATTCGCCCACCTGAAATTATGCCGGCGCTTCCGCCTTTTCTTCTATGGAACCTTCTATCAGAACGGCCTTGCGCCGCTTCTTCAGAATAGAGCCCTTCACCCACAAGTAAAACAACGGCACAAAGAATATCGCCAGTGTTGTCGCCGTCAGAACGCCGCCCAGTACGCTGGTTCCAATTGCGTTTTGACTTGCTGAGCCGGGGCCGGTGGACAGGGCTAGCGGCGTTACGCCGGCGCCGAACGCCAGTGAGGTCATCAGGATGGGACGCAGTCGTAAACGCGCGCCCTCCACCACTGCGGTCATTGGCGCCATACCCTGGCGCACCGCTGCTTCGGCGAACTCCACGATCAGAATCGCATTCTTGGCGGACAATCCAATAGTCGTCAGCAGTCCAACCTGGAAGTAGATATCATTGGGCAAACCGCGCCAGTATACCGCCAACAGCGCACCCAACACGCCGAGAGGGATCACCGGAGCCACGGCGCAGGGTATGCTCCAGCTTTCGTACAACGCCGCCAGACACAGGAACACAAACAGGATCGACGCCAAGTACAGCAGCGGGGCTTGTCCGCTGGCCAGCTTGTCCTGATAGGACAGGCCGCTCCATTCAAAGTTGGTTCCCGGTAAGCGCGCCGCCTGCGCTTCAACCTGCGCCATCGCATCGCCGGAGCTGACGCCTTGCGCCGCCGCGCCGAAGATGGGAATGGCGTGTAGTCCGTTATAGCGGCTTATTTCCGTGGGTCCGTTGCGCCATTCCGTACCACTGAAGGCGGTGAAAGGCGTCATGGCGCCGCTGGCGCCGCGCACATACCAGTGACGCAGGTCGTCCGGCGCCGCACGAAAGGGTGCGTCCGCCTGCACCAGCACTTTCTTCACTCTTCCCTGATGCACGAAATCATTCACGTAATAGCCGCCCCAGGCGGCGCTCAGGGTCTGATTGACATCCTCCAGCGCCAGTCCCAGCGCGGACGCCTTTTCGCGGTCAATCTCCACACGCAGTTGCTGGACATGGCGGTCAGCGCCGGCGCGCACATAGGAAAAACGCTCACCCTCTTGAAGGCTTCGCTCCAGCCCCGCCGCCGCCTCAGCCAGCCCCTCTGCGCCCAATCCCCCCAAGTCCTGTAACCAGAGTTCAAAACCGTTACTGCGTCCCAGACCTTCAATCGGCGGCAATACCATGCTGTAAGCCTGAGCGTCGCGCAAACGACCAAAAGCTTCCGTTGCGCGATCGGCGATCACCTGCGCGCTGTTTGCCGCGCCTTCCCGTTGCGACCAGTCTTTCAGCGCCACAAACCCCATGCCCGCGTTTTGTCCCGCGCCGTCAAAACTGAAGCCGGACAGGATATACACGGACTCCACATTCGCCTTTTCCTGCTCCAGGAAATAGCGTTCGATTTCTTGCGCCACCTTGGCGGTACGATCATAGGTGGCGCCCGCAGGCAGGTTGAACTGGACCAGAACGGTTCCCTGATCTTCATCGGGAATAAACGCCGTGGGCAAGCGCCAGTACACCAACGCCATCACGCCCACCGCTAACAGGTAGGCGGCGCTGAATCGGAACGGCCGCGACAGCATGAAACCCAGGCCGCCGACATAACGACGCTGAATCCTGCTGAAGCCGCGATTCAAGGCGCTGAACACGCCGACGGACGCCTGACCATGGCGCAGGAACCTGACGCAGAGCGCCGGCGTCAAACAAATCGCCGCCAATGCCGACAACGCCATCGCCGCCACCAGCGTGACGGAGAACTGCCGATAGATCACCCCCACCGATCCTGAAAAAAACGCCATGGGCAGAAAGACCGCGGCCAGCGCCGCCGCCACGCCGATCAACACGCCGGTGATCTGGCCCATGGATTTCAGCGTCGCTTCGCGCGCACCCTGTCCTTCTTCACGCATGATGCGTTCAACGTTTTCCACTACGACAATGGCGTCGTCCACTAACAGGCCTATCGCCAGCACCATGGCGAACAGACTGAGCGTATTGACGGAATAGCCGGCGATCGCGAGCACGCCGAATGTTCCCAGCAGCACTACAGGCACCGTAATCGCGGGGATCAAGGTGGCGCGCCAGTTCTGCAGGAACACGAACATGACCAGCACCACCAGCGCCACCGCTTCCACCAGAGTCAATAATACCGATTCGATGGAAAGCTTCACGAAACGCGTGGTGTCTTCCGGGAAGGCGACTTCCACTCCCGGCGGAAAACTAAGGCGTAATTGCGCCACTCTTCGCTTTACCGCCTCTGCGACCTGCAAGGCGTTAGCGCCGGGCGCCAGCATAATCGCCAACCCGGAAGCCGGGTGTCCGTTCAGCTTGGTGGTTCCGCCGTAATCCTCGGCGCCTAACTCAACCCTCGCCACATCCCCCAATCGCACCGCCGCGCCGTCCCCGTCGGTTTTGATGAGAATATCGCGAAATTGCTGCGGCGACGTCAGCCGCGACAGGGCGGTGACACTCACGTTCAACTGCTGTCCCGGTCTGGCGGGAAGCGCGCCGAGTTCGCCCACGGAGACTTCTGTATTCTGCGCCGCGATGGCGTCGATCACGTCCTGGGGCATCAAGCGATAACTGTTGAGTTTGTGCGGGTCCAGCCAGATTCGCATGGCGTAGGAAGAACCAAAATTCTGCACTGATCCCACGCCGTCCACCCGGCTGAGGGGGTCCTGCAGACTGCCCGCGAGCCAATCGGAAATATCCGTGTCGCTGAGGCGGTCACTGACGTCATAAAACGCCAGAATCATAAGAAAGTTGTTCTGGGACTTATTAACAGTCAGCCCCTGTTGCTGCACCGGCGCCGGCAAACGTCCCGACGCCTGCGCCGCTTTATTCTGCACTTGCACCTGAGCGATATCCGCATCGGTCCCATGCCGAAAAGTGAGCATGACTTCCGACGCGCCGGAGGAACTGCTGCGGGAACTGAAATACATCAGGTTATCCAACCCTTTCAGTTCCTGTTCAAGGATCTGGGTGACGCTGTTTTCCACCACTTCAGCGGACGCGCCCGGATAGTTGGCCGAGATCATAATCGTCGGCGGCGCGATATCCGGATATTGCGACACCGGCATGGACATCAGCCCGAGCGCGCCAGCCAGCATCACTACAATCGCCACCACCCAGGAAAACACCGGGCGGTTAACAAAAAATTCAGCCAATCGCCGGCGGCTCAGGTCATCAGCCTGCACAGGGTCTCTCATTGTCGCCGCCTATTACTGAAGGGTCGCCGCTGCGAGATCAACGGTGAGCTCAGTGGCTCTCACCGACTCGCCGGGGAAGGCGTTCAACAGACCTTCCACGATCACCCTGTCGCCCGGGTTCAAGCCTGCGCCGACAATCCAGTGACGTTCCTGCGCGCCAAGGATATGCAGGAGACGCTCCTCCACGACCTCTTCCGCCGTCACCACCATCGCCATAGCTTCGCCGCGGGCGTTATGCGTCACGGCTTGTTGCGGCGTGAGATAGACATCCGAATGCACGCCCCGCGTCAGTTCCGCCCGCACAAACATCCCGGGCAACAGCAGCCCATCGGGATTGGGAAACTCCGCGCGCAAGGTCACCGAACCAGTCTGCTCGTTCACACTGACTTCCGTCAAACGCAGAACGCCTGGGTGAGGATAATCGGCGCCATCTTCCAGTTTCAGCCTGACTTCTTCGCCAGCTTCCGAATCAGACTGTTCAGACAGAGCCCAGCGCAAGGAGAGCAACTCGCGACTGGATTGCGTCATGTCCACATAAATCGGGTCCAGTTGCTGCACCAATGCCAGCGGCGCGCTCTGCCCCTCGGTCACTAAAGCGCCCTCGCTGACCGCGGAGCGACCGATGCGGCCCGCGATGGGAGCGGCGATCTCCGTGCGTTGTAAATCCACTTTCGCCAGTTGCAGCGCCGCCTGCGCCGCCTGCACCGAGGCTTGCGCCTGCCGATACTCGCCCTGGATATCTTCATGATTCTGTCGACTGACGCTTTTACTAGCGGCCAGCTCAGTATAACGCCGACTCTTTGCGCTCAGGCTGTCCAGCCGCGCCTGGGCCGTCGCCAGATTAGCCTGCGCCTGATCGAACAACGCCTGATAGCGATCAGACTCAATGCGAAACAGCGCCTGCCCCGACTCCACCCTCGCGCCTTCGGTAAACAGACGGCGCTCGATAACGCCATTGACCTGAGGACGAACTTCCGCGGAGCGATAAGCGACCGTCCGCCCAGATAGCTCCGTCCGTATCGGCGCGTCCCGAGGCGTCAGCGTCACTACGCCCACTTCCGGCGGTGGCGGCGGAGCGGGCGCAGGGGCTTCCTGCTCACTACATCCGGTCAATAACAGGGGGAATAGCAAATAGCGAATTTTTTCCATGATGACTGCGTTCGACACTTCCTGAATCGGGAAAGACGCCCACGACGACGCGCTTCCAAAGGGTTGATGGTGGTCAACAAACACTTAATGATAATAGTTATCATTTGCGTTAACATTATATGAGTTCTGACCGCCATCCTGTCAACGCGTTAGCGCCGCTTTTCGTCAACGATCCACATAAAGCCAGCGCCAGCGGCGACTCAGGGCCAAATCAATCACCAAATGGGGTAGAGATATCACGATGCCGCACAATCGCTTTTTGTTTCTTTTCCTGACGCTATGCGCCAGCCTGCTAACCGCCTGCGGCGCAGACGGAGACGCTGCTCCCAACGCGTCGGCACAGGCCGCACCCGCCCTCACCGTGCAAAACGCGTCGACCTGGCCGAGAACGCTGTCCACACCGCAGGGCGACCTCACCATAACGCACGCGCCGCAGCGTATTGTTTCCAC
The DNA here is from genome assembly GCF_030719035.1 of Hahella sp. HNIBRBA332. Lineage (NCBI taxonomy): Bacteria > Pseudomonadati > Pseudomonadota > Gammaproteobacteria > Oceanospirillales > Hahellaceae > Hahella > Hahella aquimaris. Next base: position 1,849,978 of record NZ_CP132203.1, on the reverse strand, counting down.
CAGCGTGACCCTGACAGGCGTCCTGTTGGCCATTGACGCCCCCGTGGTGGCCAGCGGCGCCTCCTCGCCCAATACCGAGGTCGCCGATGCACAGGGCTTTTTCCGCCAATGGGGCGACATCGCCCGTCGACGCGGCGTGCGTCCGATCTATCAGGGCGCGCCGGACGCCGAGGCCATCATCGCGGCGCAGCCGGATTTGATTGTCATGGCGGGAACCGGCGGCGATTCCGCTCTCGCTCTTTACGAGCAACTCAGCTTGTTCGCTCCTGTTTTAGTGCTCAACTACGACGATAAGAGCTGGCAGCAGCTGACCTCCCTGCTGGGCGCCGCGACAGGCCGCGAGCAGCAGGCGCAGTCGGTCATCGATGAATTCAACGCCAGGGTCGCCGATGTGAAAGCGCGCATACAGCTGCCCCCGCAACCGGTCTCCGCACTGGTGTATTACGAAGACGGCTCCGGCGCTAACCTGTGGACGCCGGACTCTGCGCAAGGGCGGCTGTTGCAGGCGCTAGGCTTTGACGTCGCCACGCCGCCCTCCCATATTCAAGGTGGGACTCGTCAAGGCGTCCGTAAGGACATCGTTCAGCTCGCCGGAGAAAATCTGTCCGACGGCTTACAGGGTCGCACCATGCTGCTGTTCTCCGCCAATGAAGATCGAGTGCGGCAAATCAGCCAGGATAAATTTCTCGCCCATACGCCCGCTATCCAGAGCAACCGGGTGTACGCTGTGGGGCTGGATACCTTTCGTCTGGACTACTACAGCGCCAGCAATTTATTGCAGCGACTGACCGACCTGTTTCCTGAGACGCCTGCGGCAGTCGCCGACGCCAATGCGTCGTTTATCACGCATCCTTGAGAGCCAACTGGATTTGGCTTCTATACCCACTGCACCCACTGCACCCAGATCATCACTGAGCGCAGCGGGTTGTCCCGGCATTAAGCCGGTTCTTCGCTTTCTGCGGCAAAGCCAGACATAGGATTGGTTTCTTCCGGTGGCGCGCCGGATTGCAGTGTCCGCAAGGAGCTGAATCCCAAGGTCAGCGCCGCCCCCGCCATCGCCACCGCAACGCCGAAGGAAAAGACGCCCAGCACCGGCGTCACCGCCCGCGCTAACGCGCCCAGTCCAACCGCGCCAACGCCGTCGCCAACCACATCCTGAGCGCTCCACAGGCTGTTCACCCGCCCCAGCAGGTGATCTGGCGTATGGCTTTGCACCAGCATGAACTGCAATAGAGACGTGATGGACCCGAGATAGCCGACCAGCGCCAACGCCACTAGAGCCAGCCAGATATGGCTCACTACGCCAAGCGACGCCACCGCCAACGCCGAGGCGCTCATCGCGCCCAACATCAACGCGCCAGGGCGCCGCCAGCCGCCGACCCAGCCACTGGTGAAGGCGCCGAGCATCGCGCCCAGAGGCACAGCGGAGAACATCAGCCCGACTTCAAAGGCGCCGCCGCCATAGCCTTCTTCAGCCAGCGCGGGAAACAGCACGCGAATGGCGCTCAGCATTGTTTGCGCCGCGCCCACGACTATCACCGCGCCGACTATTTTGTGGCGACAGAGAAATTGAAAGCCTTCCAGTAACGCTTGCAGAGGATGCCCTGGCGGATGATCCCCGGGTTTCAAGGAAGGCAGTCGCACCAGAGGCAGCAAGGTCGCCACAGTGCCGACGCCCGCCAGCAGGTAGTTCCAGCTCACGTCGGCGGAGACGATAATCAGACCGCCCACCGCTGGAGACATCACCGCGCCAAAGCGCACGGTAAGCATGCTCAAAGCCCCGGCGGCGGCCAGGTTTTCACGGCCCACCAGGGTTGGAATCGAAGCCATCAGCGCCGTGACGCCCATGGCGCCGAAAAAGCCGTCCCAGGCGGAAACGATATATAACGCCAGCAGCGACGGCTCCGCTACGAAACTGTTTAACGCCAGGGCGAGAAACCCGACGCCACACAGAAAGCGCGCCGTCAGAATCAACTTGCGGCGGTCGAAGCGATCCGCCAATACACCACCGCACATTAGACCGACAAACATGCCGACGCTGTCTAGCGCCATAGCTAAGCCGACTTGCAGCGTTGAGCCGGTAAGCTCGTGTATCTGCACCGGAACGGCGACCGTGAGAATGCCAAGGGCGAATACCGACATCATTCGCGCCACGAAAACGGCGCGAAAGTGCGCGTTGTTTTTGAGCAGACTGAAGTCCACAAAAATAGATGATTTGCTCATTACACCAGCCAATGAATTGATGAATAGAAGTGAGTTCCCTGCCTCTATTCGCAGGATTGCGCAGGAATGGTTTTACCCGGTGGCGCAGCATGATAGTATACCAATCGTTAATACAAATCATTCTCATTTGCATTAAGTGATATTTTGAGCGGCGCTACTCTCTCCCCCTCCTCCAATTCCTCCCTGCCTGTTCGTCGACGTGACTCAGGAAGGACAGGTTGGGCTATTTTTCTGGTCAGTCTGGCGCTGTTGAGTCTGATCGCCGCACTCAGTCTGATTCTGGGAGCGAAGGCGATTCCCTTCGCCACCGTGGTGGACAGCCTGTCTGGCGACGCCAGCGGTCCTGACGCCACCATCATTCTGGAAAGCCGCTTACCTCGTACGCTATTGGGTTTGTTGGCCGGAGCCGCCTTGGGGGCTTCCGGGGCGTTGATCCAGGCATTAACCCGCAACCCTCTGGCGGAACCTGGCATACTTGGCGTCAACGCCGGCGCTGGCCTGGCGATGGTTCTCGGGGTGGCGTTTTTCGGCGTTCATTCACAAGTGGGATATCTCGGACTGGCGTCGCTAGGGGCCTTGCTCACCACGGTGTTGGTGTTCTTCGCCGGTTATTACGGAGCGACGCGCATGGACCCATTGCGTTTCGTGCTGGCGGGGGTCGCCATTGGCGCAGTCATGGCTGGCGCCGCATCCGCGGTCACCCTGCTACATCCCTCCGTCTTCGACACCATGCGTTATTGGAGCGCGGGCTCATTGAACGTGCGCAGTCTGGAGCCAGTATTGTGGGTCGCTCCGGTCATCGTTGCCGGGATTCTCCTGGCGCTGTTCCTGGCGACGCCGCTTAACGCCATCGCCATGGGTGAAGATCTGGCGGTAGCGCTGGGCGCGAAGCCACAATGGGTGCAGGGCCTGTCCATCCTGGCGATCACCTTGCTGTGCGGAGGCGCCACCGCGGCGACGGGCCCTATTGCTTTCGTGGGCCTGATGATTCCCCATATCGCGCGCTGGTTGATGGGCGCCGATCAGCGCTGGATCATCCTGCTGACCCTGACCCTCTCCCCCTGTTTACTGCTGTCAGCGGATATCCTGGGACGCTTCCTCGCCCCAGGCGAACTGCGCGTCTCTATTGTCACCGCCTTTCTCGGCGCGCCAATACTGATCTGGCTGGCGCGACGCCATCAGGGAGGCGCGTAGTGAATCGCGCCGACTATTTTCTCGTTGGCGGAATGGACGCCCCCTTCAGCCTCCCCATCCATAAATGGGCGCTGGGTTTGGGATGCATGCTTTGCATTATCTGTTTGGGACTGGGTTTAACCGCTTTGGGTTGGGGAACGCTGACGCTGCCTTTCAGCGACGTCGTGAACGCACTGTTCGGCGCAGGCCCGGAACAGGCGCAAATTGTCGTGACCCAATGGCGACTGCCCCGCATCACGGCGGCGTTGATTCTCGGCGCTGCGCTGGGGGTCAGTGGGGCGATATTTCAATCGTTACTCCGTAACCCTTTGGGCAGTCCTGACGTGGTCGGCTTCAATACTGGCGCCTACAGCGGCGCACTGCTGGTGATCGCCGTCTTCCACGGTGGTTATTATGCGACTGCCGCCGGGGCGTTATTGGGCGGGTTGACGACGGCGCTGCTGGTGTATGCGCTCGCCTGGCGGAAAGGGCGCGCCCAGGGATTCAGATTGATCATTGTCGGCATTGCAGTCAGCGCCCTGCTCAATGCGTTTAACACCTGGATGATGATCAGCGCCAGTCTGGAAGCTGCGATGTCCGCCGCCCTGTGGGGAGCGGGTTCGTTGAATGGCCTCACCTGGAGCAAAGCGTCGCCATCGCTGATTTTTTGTCTGCTGGCCATCGCCGCCGCGGTCCCTCTGCAAAGACGCCTGCGCCTGCTGGCCATGGGGGACGACGCCGCTCAGGCGCTGGGCGTTGCAGTTAACCGCTCACGCCTGACGCTCATGATTCTGGCGGTGTCACTGACCGCCGCCGCCACCGCCGCCACTGGCCCTATCAGTTTTATTGCGTTGGCGGCGCCGCAGATCACCCGCCGCTTGCTGGCCGCCGATGGCGTCAGTCTGCTGAACTCCGCCTGGATGGGCGCCTTGTTGCTCCTTGCCGCGGACCAGATCGCACACCACCTGTTCGCCCCCAGTCAGTTGCCGGTCGGCGTCGTCACCATCTGCATCGGCGGCGTCTATCTGGCCTGGCTGCTTATCAACGACTCACAGCGGAAAACCTCATGACGCAACAGCCTACCCCTCTGTATATCGAACCGCCGCAACGCCAGCCGCCGCGCTTGCGAACGCAAGGGCTGACGGTGGGATATGAGCAGCGCATAATCAGTGAAAATCTCAATGTAGCGATTCCAGATAGATCTTTTACTGTGATCGTGGGCCCCAATGGATGCGGCAAGTCTACGTTGCTGCGCAGTCTGTGCCGCCTGCTGAAGCCCGTCTCGGGCGAGGTATTGCTGAACGGTCAGGACATCCATCGCTATCCCGCCAAACTGGTTGCGCGTCAGGTGGGGCTTCTGCCGCAAAGCGCCAACACGCCGGAGGGCATCCGTGTGCGGGATCTGGTGGCGCGCGGCCGCTATCCTCATCAAAGCGCCTTTCGCCGCTGGAGCCGGGAGGATGAAAGCGCCGTAAACGCAGCCATGATAAGCACCAGCGTCGAAGGCTTGGCCGACCGCATGGTGGACGAACTTTCCGGCGGCCAGCGACAGCGCGTCTGGGTCGCCATGGCCCTGGCTCAGCAGACGTCACTCCTGCTGCTGGACGAACCCACCACTTATCTGGATATCACCCATCAAATCGAATTGCTGGAGCTGTTTCGCACCCTGAACCGCAGAGATAACCGCACCCTCATCGCGGTGCTGCACGACCTCAACCACGCCTGCCGCTACGCCACTCACCTCATCGCCATGCGCGACGGGGCCATCATCGCGGAGGGTCCGCCCGCCAGCATCATTTCTGAAGCCTTGGTGGAGGAGGTCTTCGGCTTATCCAGCCTGATCATAGAAGACCCCGTGAGCCATACGCCACTGGTGATACCCAGAGGCAAAGGACAAGCGCAAGCCTTGTCGATTGCAGACAATTAGGGAACCTCTGAAAAAAGCTATCCCTTCGCCCCAGCTTGCAGCAGATGCGAGAGATAACTCTGTTTGCGAATGACAAAGGCTATCAACGCCTGCGCGAAGTCCGCATCCACCGCGTCGATGACAGACTGTCTGGCCGCCATCTGCCGGCGCCAGGCTTCGACTTTCGCCAGTCCCTTAAACAGATCGATTTTGATTAAAGAGTTAAACACATCGAAATAGCGAAAGACCGGCGCATAAACAGCGTCCGCAATCATGAAATCGGCGCCCGAAAAGTAAGGACCGACACCCACTTCTTCCAGCCGTTCAAACCGACGCCGAAGCAGTTCTTCCGCACTGCGGAAACTTTCCTTGTCTTGGGCGGAATAATACCTGCCGATCGCATCCAAGGTTTGCGAGCCAAACTCGATCCATGACCGATGAAATGCCCGTAATTTCGGGTCCGCCGGGAGCAGACTTCCTTCCGTGACTTCATCGAGGTATTCGCAAATCACCGCCGATTCGAAAATAACGTCCTTGTTATCAATCACAAGTAAGGGGACTTTCCCTGTGGGAGAAAGCGCCAGAAACCAGCCTGGTTTGTTCGCCAGATCGATAGCCGTACGTTTAAACGCAACGCCTTTTTCCAGCAGCGTAATCACAGAGCGCTGCACGTAAGGACATAACTTAAAACTGACCAGTTCAATAGCTCCGATACTCATTTCAGGCCTCCTTGGTGATGGCGTAACGCCCATTGCCTAAGAAAACCTGGGTAACCGCCATCAAGACCAAAACCAGTGGGTATTCCCAGCCGCCGCCCTCATTTGCAAACAACCATCCCGCGTCCCAGTGCGCCCAGGTCGCGCCTAGCAATACTGGCGCAACCATGACGGCGGCGATCTGGCTATGAAAACCAATAATGAGCGCAATCCCGGACACCGCCTCCACGAAGAAAACGAGGTAGGCGAGAAATGCAGGCAGGCCGATTGAGCTGAAGAATTCAGCCGTGCCCGGCAGTGTAAAGACGACCAGTTTTAAATACAGGCTATGAGCGATCAACACCACGCCGAGCGTCACGCGCAGTATCAACGCCGCCAGTTCATAGTTTCGGGAAATAGTCATGGGAGTCTCCAAGTGAATAGTGATGTTTTCATTTTATTGATTGCATCAATGCGTTCGTAGTTGTAATTTTTGAAATTCTCAATTGCATATATGCATTAGTCATGGACTGGAATTCTCTGAAAATACTCGCCCTTGTGGCCCATAAAGGGTCTATGTCCGGGGCGGCGAAAGAACTGGGCGTCAACTACACAACTGTGTTTAGACGCATGGAGTCTCTGGAAAACGAGGTCGGCGGGAAGTTGTTCGAACGCGGCTCAAAAGGCTATGTCGCAACACCGTTGGCGGAGAAGATGCTCGTGTTCGCCAACCGCATGCGCGATGGCGCGGAGCAGATCGAACGCCAAATTGTCGGCAGGGAATTTCAACCTAGCGGCGTTGTGAAGATTACCGCGCCCTTCAACATTGCAAACCGTTACCTGCCGGAGGCATTGCGACCGCTTGCGCGAGACTATCCCGACATCACTTTCGAGATACTCTCCAGTAACGATGAGTTCAATTTGAATTCACGCGTCGCCGATATTGCCGTTAGAGCGACCAGCTCGCCGCCGGATCATTTGATTGGCCGTAAAGTCGCGTCGATTCCCTGGGCGATGTTTGTCGCTGAGTCATTTATGGAGCGCTTTAAACAGTCGCCAACATTAGAAACCCTGGCGAACTATCCTCTTATTGGCGCCTCGGGGAGCATGCTCAGCCTGCCGGCGTTCACTTGGCTTGAGAAGAATCATGCGACCTCCATCGTGGCAAGATGCAACGAACTGACCGCCATGTCCTATTGCGCAGAAAGCGGACACGGCATTGCATTTCTGCCAGTGGATCAACGCCGCAGCGGACTGGTCGAGTTAGCGGAATTTGCGCCCGGAAAAACCAGCGACATGTGGGTCTTGAGCCATCCGGATTTAAAAAAGACCGAACGCATACGAATCGTTGTGGAGCAGCTTGTCAGCTATTTCAGGAGTCTGGATTTTTAAGACTGGAATGTGGCCGGGATTGACGCCCCAGCCGAAAACTCCATTTCTGAGTATCAAATCAGCTAACTGACTTCAGTGACAACTGGATAATGATCTCCGCCTTGCTCATGGTGTCGTTCTGTATTCTTGGTGGAAACACTCTCGCTGCGCAGAAAAAAATCAAGTTCTTTGCCAGAGCCAGGGTGCGTAACCTTACCGCAGCTGGACGGGTAGACTTTAAAGCCTCTCGACGCTGTTCCTATCTGGACGGTTCTGGTCATACCACTGGGTAGTTCAGATGGCTGACAGTTGAAGTCGCCTCCGACAATAAAAGTATTTTCGCCAATACTGTTAATCAGAGACATCGCCGTTGTGGCGTCAAACTGACCACTTCCACCAGCATTAGAATGCAGCGTTCCAATCACCATGCCACCGTTGGGCGATAAAAATTCAGTGTGTTTCCACCAAGGCCTGGGCTGGCCCCTGGAATAACGCGACAGCACTTGGAGCAACCAGGGGAAATAAGCAGCGGAAGACAGGACCTGACATACGCCCGGCCCTGTCGTTTTCGGCTCATTTGATTATCGATATCTCGCAGACATCAACGTTCTACGCGGGAAACAATCCCGCGTTTTTTATTGAGACGCCGGTAGCTCTGCAACCTGAAGGGGTGCTGACTCCGGTATGCATCCAGAGGGCTGAGCATTCGTCCGTCGCGCCCCAGCAGACTGTCAATGACTTCGACTATGCGCCGGTTAGGCCAGGGCTTACAGGTGATATTGGTTAGATCGTTGAAAGCGTCCGCTTCCTTTCCTTCTCCGTGAAGTAGCGAAAGCACTCCGTACCCTAAGGCGGTGGATCGACTTACCCCTGCATGGCAGTGTATGACCAGCCGGTTTTCAGGGTTCTCCGTCACAGGCTTTAATCTAGCCAATGCATCGGCAATCAGAGCGTCGAAATGCTGAGTCTCCCCCGCTCTCTCCTGATCATATAACCGGAGTATGTGGTGCTCCCTGACAACCCCCGATAAATCGGGAACGCTGCGGCTATCCAGATCCGGGTCCAGCAAAGACACCACATGCGTCGCCGAACACTCTCTGGCCCTTCGCTCCGCGTTCCAGAGGCATGTAATGGTTAAAAAGTTCTTCGCAACTCTTGGCGTCATGACACATTCCCTATCAATTACTGACGAACCGCCGTCACTTGAAACAACTTGAGCGAGCCGATCAGAGAACCAGGATCAGAGGCGAACTGAACCAGCTTGTTATAGATTTTTTCAGCTTGTCCCGGTTCGATCAGTTTGTGGTGTATGAGCTCCGCGGATAATTGTTTAAACGAGTAAGCCACGATCAGTTTCTCTCTGGCGCTCTTCAGCACGGGTTGCTCGATATGAATATCGCTCACTTGCAAAGACGCCGGCATATCGTTCAGGAGATGGTGTCCGTAGTCATAATTCACCCCTTTAATTTTGCCCAGCTCAAGCGTCAGCTCATTGGCGTAATAGAACTCAGACAAGTAGGGGTAGCAAAACTGGCTGGATAATTCCGGCTCCTCAAAAACAGCCGCTCCGCCGGGATTAAGAAGCCCTGCGACTCTCTCCAGATACCTCTGTTTATGCGGTTGATGCATTAATACGAAACGACCGTAAACACAGTCAAAACGGCGCTCTATCTCTGTGGCGTTGATATCCGCTTCCATCAGGTCCACGTTTGAGAGTTTCTCGCTCTGAACCCGTCTCTCCGTCTGCTGGAGCTGCTCCTTAAAACAATCAAGGCCGGTAATCGTACCCTGCTCGCCGGCCAGCAGACCCGCCCAATAACAAAGCAGACGCCCATGCCCACACCCTACTTCCATCACCGTCTTGGGACGATAACGCTCAAAGACCGCATGACGAATGTATTTCTCGCTTATTTCGCTGTATATATCATTTAAAATATCCAGCCGCTCGACATCGTCATTCCCTATCGCCAAGGCATATTCGGCCGCCATCGCAAACTCCCTGAATAATTAATCCGGCGGACAACCAGTCTCCTTTTGTTTGTCCACAACCTGTATGTTTGTCCGCACCTGTATGTCCGCCACGACAGATCCTGCGCATCCGTGCGCCGGGTTACGAACCTGTCATATCAGCGCCAAGCTATTCCATTACCAAGTATTGGAAACGGCTTGATTCCCTAGGTACTCTTCAATCCTCCGTCGCGTTTTCTGCGTCGTATCCTCGGGGAGCGAATCCAGCAGGAACCAGCCGACTTCAGCGATTTCATAGCGGTCATTGGTCGCCACATCGCCTTCCTGATTCTTCGCCACGTACAAAATGGGGAAGTCGTCCAGATTACGCCATTTATTCAGGTACACCGCGAACAGATCGATATTATCGTCGAGCGTTACGCCGGTTTCTTCCAAGACCTCTCTACGGACGGCGTCGATCGGCGTTTCGCCGTTATTAACAGCGCCTCCTGGCGTATGCCATCCCTCTCTATAGGTGTGCTTGACCAACAGAACGCGGTTATCGGAGTCAAACACCAGCGCCCGCACGCCAACCGTTTTCGCTCTAACCGCCCGTCGGCCCAGGTTTTGAATGCGGCGTCCCAACTCAATAATTAACTTCATAACACTATTTGTTCCATTTCAATGTCCAAACCATAGTTCTTTTTGATCGCGCCACGTATTTCCGTGGCCAGGCGTTGTATATCCGATCCGGTCGCAAACCCTGTATTCACGATAATACCCGCATGCATATGGGAAACCATCGCGCCATTCACTGAGCGGCCTTTCATTCCCAGGTCTTCCACCATTTTGCCGACCGGGTATTGGTAATCAGGCCGCTTGAATACGCTGCCGGCGTTCGGAAGATCGTAAGGCAGTTTCGCAAGCCGCGTTCGCAGCGTCGATAAAGAGACCGAGCGAATGTCTCCATTCTCTCCTTCCGGCGCTTTATCAGTCAGAGCAATCTTCACGGAGCAGATGATCTCATGCTTCCAGTTCACAAAATCGCTATGCCGATACGAAAAGCCCAGCTCCTCTCCCGTGCGCCTGACTAAGCTATGGTTACGAATATCCAGAGATTCAACCCATTCGATTGACGAACCGATATCCTGACCATATGCGCCGGCGTTCATGTAGACCGCGCCGCCCAGAGTTCCCGGTATGCCGATCAGCTTTTCAAGCCCCCACAGCCCGTTGGACACGGCGGCTTCCACCACCGACGACAGCGAAACGCCGGCGCCCGCTATGATGTGATTTCCTTCCACGCGGATGAAGCGATTGAACTCCGTAAGAACGATCAGGGGAAATCGGTAGTCAGGCTTTGATAAAATGATGTTGCTGCCGCCGCCAATCACGGCGAACTCCGTTGAGCCGATATACTGCAGATGGGATATCAGCTCGTTTTCATTCTCAGGTATAGCAACCAGCTCCGCAGTCGCATTCACTTTGTAGGTGTTATACGCCAGTAGATTGATATTTCGCAGCATCACACCTGCAGCCCTCCGCCCAGGGACTCAATGATGGATTCCACATTCGAGTACCCCCGCTTGATGTAGCCGTAATTATCGATATTGCAGGCGACTCGGTTTTTCAGCGCGTAAAGCAGGACCGCCATGCCGCCTCTGAGATCCGTCGCCTTTACGCTGATCGGGTAATGACTTTTATCTTCGCGGCCCTTGGGCTTGACCACTATTTCTGAATTACAGACGGTGATATCCGCCCCCAGCCTGACCAGCTCGTCCACAAATCGAGTGCGTTCAGGCATAACCGTATCGCTGATCACACCCGCCGTATTCAGCGTCGTGCACAGCACCGTCAATATGGGCTGCAAGTCAGTGGGAAACCCTGGATAGGGTTCCGTGCACAACCTGATGGCGGTATCGCTGTCTATTTGTCTGGCGTCGATAATCAATGCGCCGCCGTCACGGTTAACTTTACAACCAAGTTGAAGCAGGATTGATATCACCGCCGACATTAAATTGATCGGCGCGTTATTCAGCCGTACGCCAATGCCGAATATCGCCGCCGCCAGCGCATAGGAACCGGCTTCTATGCGGTCGTAAATAGGTCTGTGCTCCACCACGTCGACCACCTGCCGGTTCGATGACGCCACCTCTATCATGCGCCATTTGCGTCTGATCGAGATCCCGATCTTACCCAGATACGCAATGACATCATCAATTTCCGGCTCCGTGGCGCAGTTATGAATCAGGATCGGCTCGCCACTCCGTGTCTCCGCGCCAGCGGCGCACAGTATGGCGTTCAGCGTCGCCCCCACCGAGGGATAAGGCAAATTGACCACATTTTCAGATGGCCGCACTCTCTTCCCTCTGACGCCGCCTTCCGATTCGCTGACTTCGCAGCCCAGACTCTTTAGCGCCTGCAGGTGAAAATCTATGGGCCGGTTGAGGTCGCACCCGCCGGGCAAACCGACTTCAGAAAAGCCGCATCGCGATATCAACGCTCCCAACGCCAGGATTGAGTACCTTGTTTTCTTGCACAACTCCGGGCAGGTCTGGTTGGCTTCAATGCGGCTTGCGTCAATGTCGACCACGCCGTCCTCGACAGATACTTCGACGCCATAAGACCTTAGGATCTCAATAACAATTTTCACATCAACTAAAGTGGCGCCATCCCCTATGAGAAACCTCGTCCTTCCTGCATGCAAAATCGACGCGAACAACAACGGAAGAATGGAATTTTTAGCGGAAGAGATATTGATGCTGATGCTCTCTTCATTGATAGACTTAAAACTTTCAAGCGTTGCAATAGACGGGATATTCATACACGAGGCACCTCAAATCCTTTTATAGTGGGGAATTCCTTTTCATCCTGAGCGAATATATTCGTAAACTGTTTACATACATAGTTTACTTTTTCTGCAGTGACATGCCTTCCGTCCGACTGCCAGCAATTATCTTCGGCGGCGATATATTGAAACATCTCATACGCAGGGAAATAACTCACTTGGTGACCTCCCTCTTCTTCAATCTCATCCAGAAATTGGTGCACCGCCGCAACAATATTGGATTTCGAACGCGTGTTTGCGATACGCGGGTCAAAACCGGCGCCAGTCGTTTTTAATGGAACGGGAGAAACAGTGATGACAACAGGTCTTTTATAATCGCTCGCAGAGTTAATCAAATCCACAATCGCATGTAGATCATTTTTAATTTCTTCCGCCGTCTGAAAGCGGTTTCTAAAGTTATAGTTTTCACGATCAAGAGAGCTGAGCGGAGCTCTGTTTAAAATACGCCACTCATCGCCTACTTTCTGTTCCCAGACTTCCGACAGACCAAGGGTGACGACAAAAGCGTCCGCCTCAATCATGCCTTCACGCCCCGCCGCTTCTATAGCGGTAATCAGACTCTTTAATTCCTCTTCAGAATTCGCCGCCACAGGGTGGCGTCCCGCATCAAAATACCTGACGCCACTGTCAGTAGACGCTTTCCATATAACAGACGCTTTTGATTTTCCCGCAGCGCTGCTTAACTCTTCTTTAATCGTGGAAGAGTTATAATGTAACCCCCATTCCGGAGATACAATGGGCACGCCATGCTGTGTTATCCAGCGCCCTAAGTTCACGGCGAAACAACTGCCGATCGCAAAAAGGCGAGTCTCTTTAGTGAGCCACTTTTCTGGATTTCTTGTTAAGTAAGGCGACTGATAATCAGTGGGCCATTTATTTCCAATATACGATATAGAACTATATTCGCGCATGAGTCCTCCATGATTATAACAACCGGCATCTTAGGGAAACCTGTTCCCGCCGATGCTCTGGTATACGGCATTAATCAAACCTTGTCCGCGATGATTCAGGTGCAGCTCGCCGCCCATTTTGTTCATGGTGTAGGCAAAGCTGACATCACAATCCGGATCTGCAAACACGACATGTCCGCCCGCGCCGACATGCCCAAACGCGCTGTCGCCTATAATGAATTTGTCCTGATCGCTCAGTTCGCCGAAGCGTTTCATCACACCCAGCCCATAACGGGCCGGCGTCAGAAACGTAGCGTCTTCCTCCGTCTCGGAAGAGATCGACGTCATTAACGCCAGGTATTCCCGGCTTAACAGCTTTCCGTCATCCATCAGCAGGCTGAACAGCTTCGATAAGTTAAAAGCATTGGTGACGCCATTGGCGGCGCAGAGCTCCGCTTCATATCCGCTGCTGCGGTTAACAAAGTCTATGGGGTATTTTTCGATAACCGCCTGCAGCGAGCCGGGACGGTCACGCGCCGCTTTCCTGTAGGCGCACTCCACCGGAGCCTCCGCCAACAGGGTCTTGGCGATGCGATGCCTGACCTTGGCGGGAGCGCCAATCCAGAGATCAAGCCCCAGTGGTTTTGATATCCGTTCTTGCACGAACTCTGTCACCGACATACCAGAAATCGTCCGCACCAGACGCCCCACCAGCCAGCCAAATGTATAGGGGTGGTAACCGACCACATCTCCAGGATTCCAAAAGGGTTCCGCCTCTTGCAGCAGTTCGGTCATCAATGACCAATCGCCCCATTCGCTGGACAACAAAGCGGAGTTGATGGTCGGCGCTCCGGCGGTATGATTTAAAAACATCTCCACCGTGGTGGCGTGCTTACCGTTCTTGCCGTACTCAGGCCAAAAGTCAGTCACCCGCTGGTCCGGCCTCAACAGCCCATCCTGCATCAACAGCATTGCGCAAAGACTCACTACCGGTTTGGTGCAGGACCAGATGGTCACCAGGGTATCTTCCTCCCATTGGCTCCCCGGCGTTATGCCGTCACTGCCGCCATGAAGAGTCAGGACCGTTTCGCCCTGCAAGTGAATGCAGGCGGAAGCGCCTACTTCTCCGTGATGGTGGAAGTTTTCAATAAATTGTTCAGCGACTGCCCTGAACCTGGGATCGTAAGAACCAAAAACTTTATTACCATTAAAATCTATACAGATGCTTTCCATAATTTCTATACAGCTATACTTAATTTAACAACCTGCCCAATCTTCTACCTTCCACCGGCATGGATGCTTAATTGAAATAGAAAATTGACACAACTGAATGACCGACTACATTCAATGTAATGAGTCTGTTAAGAGGGGCTGGCAATCGACATTTCATACCTCCTTGTAGTGACCGACAGAGACTTGGCGCCAAGGACGCTTTGACAATAGTAAACCTGCATTTAACAGAGGTTTCAGAAACCAATAAAAATGCATAAGCCTTCTAAAGAATGAAGGTCTATAAAAATATTTTTACCGTGACGCCAGCAATTATACGAAAGTATTAACCAGTCCAAATATACATTCGTATATATTTACGCCAGTACGAAAGATTGTTAAATAATTAATAGAGTTTAATCAGATTTAAATTTAACCACCCTGATATCTATGAAAAAAATTCATCAACAGGCTATCGCCTCCTCTAACCTTCAATAAAATCATAACGCACGCTGCATCCGCCAATTTAACAAAGCTTTTCTACGCAATATATTTGGTCATAACTTCCACTTACTGTTCTGTTTAATTTACCAACGATAGGTACAATAGCGACCGTAACGACACCCTATTCTTAGGTTTATTTAAGCGACTTGTAAAAGTTGTTTTTTGCGCGATAAAAGTTATCGATTTGATATAGATCAAACTACCGTTAGAGCGCCCTGTGAAGCCGCTTTTACTCTCGGTTAAAAAGCAAGGCTTTATTACGCCACTCAGAAGAAAAAATATTACAGTAAGTTTCCGTTTTTGATCATTGATCACTCTAACGGAGCCTCGTTAAGAGACTCCGTAGAATATTGAAAGGAACTGGAGAATAATTCGCGGGATTTAATAAGCGGGCAATGTCACAGGGCGCTTTTAAGCTGAGCGTTTAGGTAAAAATGGATTATTCAATTCTTCGATAAGGCTCAATAACTTTCTTCTCAAACGCAATCCATAGGGTTCTTTTATCATCAGATCCTGCAAAAGCGTCCTTGAGTCTATTTAGAACACGGCTGTCATGAAGAGCCGACAAATCAACTATGTTCTGATTTACACAGTCATCGAGGCTATCCAAATCCGCCAGGATTCTGCCGCGGCGCCCTTTTAGCTTGCCGTCTGCATCAGCGCTCCAGATCGCTTCGGCCGTATCCGCGTGCTCCAGGACCAGAGTTTCAAGGTCCACATAAAATCTTACGGGGCCGTCCACTGTGTCGACCGCCCCGCGAAATGCGCTCCGGATAAGCTCAAGCTCATCAGCCGTCACCTCTGCTCCGCATTCCAGATAGTCTCCAATCAACTCTTTTAGACTGTACTTATTCAAACCCAGTTTTTAGTCCCCCATTTCAAGGCCGATAGCCAGTTTCAACTGGCGACAGCTGACACCAAAATGCTCGCAAGGGCCGCCACCCCGAGAGTCCCATCCACCGCCATGATTACGTTGCCGCAGTTCAATCTTTGTTCCGCGATGTCCAAATGCGGCGTCATGTTTAAAGCAGAGCTGATGTCGTTAAGAACCTGATCCAATTCGTTCTCGTCAGCAACGGTAACTGAAACATGCTGCGTCGCGTTTTCCAGCAGGAAGGACAAGTAAGTAGCGCCATTCTCCTCCGCCACAAACGCCCAGGATTGCACCTCGGCGATGAGGATCTGAAAGCGCGGTTTGAGAAAGCCGCAATCAATGGTCAGAACATCTTTAGAGTTTTGTATTTTCATAACGCATTCACTTATCCATTATCACCACGATGACTTACAGCTAGTTTGCAAAACTCTTCAAACGCCAAGGCAAACTCTGAATTAGGGCTGTAATAGCCTCCCTCGTATGACTGCGTCACCTTAGCCGCAGGCGCGATTTTCTTTATCTCATACAGAAATTCAAACAGCGCATAGACTTCTTTGGGGCCCCATTCCTTGCCCATGCGGTAATCAAATTCGACGCCACTATCGCCAAGGCACATGGACAGTTGAGGAATCGTCACGCCATTCATCGTAAAAACGTCCAGAAGGTGTCGAAAGCTCTCCGCCTTCCCTTGGATATAATACACAGCCGGGTCTGCAATATCAGAGATCAGCATGTCTCGATCTTCTTCGAGGCTCCAGAGCATTGCGTCCTTTGCCGGCTTGGTAAGCGACATTACCCAGCCATAGATTTTCACCAGCTCGTCTTGTGTGATGTTTTCTATCCAAATATCGGGCAATGAGCCTTCATCATCTGTAAACAAATGTCCGAGCCTCACCCACAACCTATTCATATTATCCAATCTACTCACAATGCTCTCACGCCCACTTCAATCGCTCCCAAACAGCAGAATTCTCCCATACCCCCCCACACCTGGCTTTACCAACTAATAAAGCTACACTTATGGCAACCAGGATGTGCAGGGCGACTCAGGCGCGTCAGATCATATAGCTTGCATTGCTTAGGGAGAAAGCATGATGCAAACAGGCTCCACTTACAGCAACCGCGGACTTGGCATTCGTGTCGCGGTTCTGACTTTTTTAGCATCTCTCATCATTGTTCCCACCGCGCATTTTGTCACTCGAAGCGCGGAAATCAATAAGATTCTGGCGCAGCAATCCGTGGAAGTGTCCGGTCAGGCGCAATTACGAATCAGCAAGTTCAATAACGAGATTGAAGATTACATACACGTCACCCAGTTTCTCTCCAGAACGCCGCCGATTCAGGGGATCATTCGCGCATCCGCGAACGACGGATACGACCCGCTGGAGAATAACAGTATCGAAACCTGGGAGAATCGCCTGGAAGTCATATTTCGCGAGTACCTGTTGATCAATGACGCCATTATGCAGGCCCGTTTCATCGGGCTTGCCGACAACGGAAAGGAGCTGGTGCGGGTGGAGAGAGACAGCGGAAACGCTGTCGCAGTGATCGCCCGGGATAAGCTTCAGCATATGGGAGAAAGTCCCTACCTCAGTGAAGCCATCAAGTACAAAAAAGGCGAAACCTATATCTCTCCCATCAATCTGAACAGAGAGAACGGCGTTGTCGCCATGCCTTTGACGCCCACCCTGCGCTTTGCAACGCCTATCTATGACAACCTTGGGGCCGTCTTTGGCATAGTTATCGTCAATGTCTATGCAGAGCCGATAATCACCTCCACGTTAGCGGAGAATCTACCTCCTGATTACAGCGCCTACATCACCACCGCCAGTAACGACTTTATTTACCATCCAGACAAAGAGATGGAGTACGGCTTCGATCTGGGCAAAAGGAACACCTGGGCGGATGAATTCGCCAGCCCGCCACAAATGGGAGAGCTTGCGCTATCCCGCATCAACGCTGTGCGCTATTACACCTATCCCTTTCAAATCACCTCCCTGGACAGTCGCGCCAATGCGCCGTTGAACTTTATTCTTACCGTGCCTCAATCGGTGGTGCTGGCCTCGGCCGCCAACGCCGCCTGGAGGCAGGCTGGAATCCTGATTGTCCTGCTGGCCCTGTCAGGCGTGCTGGTGTATTTCTACTTGTCTCATATGGGCCGCAAAGTAGGTCTGTTGAAAGACCAGGCGCGCCTGTCCGCCATTATCGACAATTCCAGCGACGCCATTATCAGCCTCTCTTTGCGGGGCGTGGTGGAAAGCTGGAATAAATCCGCGGAAGAGATGTTCGACTATGCGGAAAGCGAAGCGATCGGTAAAAATCTGGGGAAGTTGATCGTTCCAGACCGACTGAAAAGCGAATACGCCGACGCGTTGAAAACGATCAATCAGGGACAATCCGTCAAGGCGTATCACACCACCCGGCAACGCAAGGACGGCGCGCGCGTGGATGTTTCCGTCTCATCCTTTCCAATCAAGTCCAAATGGGACGGCAGGGCTATCGGCGCCGCCGCGATCATTCGCGACATCTCGGATAAAGTGGAGGCGGAGGATCAGATCAAGGCGCTAAACAAGAAGCTGACCAACGACGTGAAAGAGCGCACTCAGGAGTTGGGCGAAGCCGTGAATAAAGTGCTGTCGGCGAATAAATCAAAGTCGGATTTTGTCGCCAATATAAGCCAGGAAATCCGCAGCCCTATGTCCGCCATTTCCGAAACCTTGCAAGTGCTGAGGCGCACTACATTGAACTCTCAACAGGAGGACTGCGTGGAAAAACTGGAGCACGCCTCTCAGTCCATGACCTCCTTCGTTAACGACCTGCTCGACTACACCAAAATCGAAGCAGGCCAGCTTGAACTGGAGCCGCACGCCTTTAACCTGGACAAGCTGTTGCGGGAAATCAGCTATCTCGTTGCCGCCCATGCAGAGAACAAAGACATCGAGGTCATTTTCTATCTGGACCACAAAATACCCAATAACCTAGTGGGCGACGAGGCCAGATTAAAGCAGGTGCTCATCAAGCTGCTCAGTAATGCGGCCAAGTTCACCAACCAGGGAGAAATCACCTTATTCGTGAAATTATCCGTGATGACTCAGGACGAACTGGAACTCAAATTCAGCGTAGAAGATACCGGCATCGGCATGACGGAGGAGCACTGCAAAGATATATTCGAAACGTTCGTTCAGGATGACGCCGCTGCGTCCAGGAATTATGGCGGCGGCGGACTGGGACTCGGCATCTGTAAACAACTGATTGAAATGATGGGCGGCGATATCCAGGTCCGCAGCGCCCTCGGAGAGGGCAGCGCGTTCAGCTTCAACATCAAGGTGGCGGTGGATGAGAACAGAACCGGCGAGTTGAACATCAACCGTCCGGAATTAAGAGCCTTGCGTATTCTCATCGCTGACGACAACAAGCGGGCGGCGGCCTGCATCAAAGAGCTGGCGCTTACGCTGGGATGGACTTCGGATGTCGTCTTGTCGTTGCCGGAACTGGCCACCTTATCCCAGGATTCACAGAAGAAATACGACGCGGTGTTCGTCGACCTGAATATGATCAAAGCCAGCGGCGCCAACCCGACGGAGGAGCTGCAAAAAATACGGCGTTCCGATACGCCTCCGGCGCTGATTCTGATGACCAACAGCGGCAAGGCTATCCCGGGTCTGCGGGACGCCCAGATCGACGCCGCCTTTGACGGCCTGCTGTCCAAACCGGTCACGCCGTCGATGTTGCTGGATTCCGTCGCCGAAGCGCGGGCGTCGCAATCCAGATCCGCGCAAAAACGCCGCAGCCAGCTAAGTAGCGTGATAACCGGAGCCAGTTTATCCGGCATTCGGATCTTGCTGGTGGAGGACAACCTCACCAACCAGCAGATCGCCTCCCAGCTGCTGCAGGCGGAAGGCGCGTTCGTGGATATCGCCTCCACCGGAAAAGAAGCGATCACCGCCATCACCCACGCGGGCTCTCAGTTTGATATCGTGCTCATGGATATCCAGATGCCGGAAATGGACGGCTATGCAGCGACCAGAGCCTTGCGGGAAAAGTTCGGCTACAAGACTCTCCCCATTGTGGCCATGACCGCCAACGTACTCGAAAAAGACAGAGAGGAGTGTCTGGCCGCGGGTATGAACGACCACATTGGCAAGCCTTTCGACATCAACGAATTGTGCCGGATCATTCTCAAGTACACCGACGAAAGCCGCCTGGACAAAGCCGCCCGCCCGCATGAAGCCGGCGACGTCACCCTGGAATCCATATTCAATAAAGGCGCGGAAATCGGCATTAATGTGAAAGAAGCCGCCGGGCGATTCGGCTCCAACTTTTCGGCGTACCGCATTGCGCTGGAAGGTTTTGAAAATGACGTCAACCGCCTGCTGATCCATCTGAGCGTACCGTTCAACACCGAAGACACGCGGGAAATCGAGAAAGAACTCCATATCATGGGAGGGCTTTCCAAAACCATCGGCGCCGACTCCCTCTCCATGCTGTGCAAACGCGTGGAAATCCTCATCATGAACCACGCCCTGCGCCCTCAAGTCGTTTCGCTACTGCGCCGCTCACTGGAAGCCGCGCTGCACGCCTCAAGAAAAATTCTCCTCTATCTGGATGAACTGACGCCCCAGGCGAAGCGCAGCGACTCCAAATCCAACCGCGCGTCGTAGCGCATAGATTGGCGTCATGGCAAACCCATGAGGGTTTCCCTGGCCAGGACAAGATCCTCCTTGTTCTCAAAAGATCCGCCGCTAGTGAGACAAGATAGGATTGATGGTAGTTTAATCGTCGGATATTCCTTCACATAACACAGCTCAAGACGCACATGCTCAACAACCCCATCCGCTGTAAAAACAAAATTATTCTCCTGATCATCGGCGGCATCCTGCTGCTCAACGCCTGCGCCACCTCAACTTCCACCAAACAACGCTACCTCGACATGACCTACCAAGACTTCGGTCCGCCCTCCCTGGCGACGGATTTGTTAGGCTCAGAATGGTGGCAATGGCAGTCCCACGGCGACCCCAGACCAAGACACTACGACGTTCACGTGATTGTCTACCGCAACATGACGGAAAACGACATCCGCAAACACTTCCCCATCGACGCAGCCACCGAGAAAGACTACCGCTACCTCCCCTACTCAACCGCCATGACTTACCTCGACACCAACATCACAGAACTCGCCTCAGATAACGAAAGCGTTGTGCAGGAGATCAGGGAGCGGTTGATTCAGACTAGGAAGGTGATTGTTCAAGCGTTGGGGGATTGAGTCGCCTGCTCTTTGTAGCCAATTACGACCTGCCCACCCCGTTCGCCCCGTTCGCCCCGTTCGCCCCGTTCGCCCCGTTCGCCCCGTTCGCCCCGTTCGCCCCGTTCGCCCCGTTCGCCCCGTTCGCCCCGTTCGCCCCGTTCGCCCCGTTCGCCCCGTTCGCCCCGTTCGCCCCGTTCGCCCCGTTCGCCCTGAGCCTGTCGAAGGGCTCTTCGAAACGCAAGCAATTCATCAACAATTTCCCCTGCATTTCTGAAGCCCTTGTCTATACTTCTTTTCACCTGATCAAAATTCAACCAACAACCAAAAACGACTCAGGCATCTCCATAAGGCATGGAGAATTAGGACGTGATTTGTTTACTGCTTGATTTCACAGAAATTCCTGCACTAACAGTCTTCAGGAAGCCAGGAAGATGGACGTATTCGAATATCGCGATGCCGTAATCGCCGACGGCGGAAAATTGATAAATAGCTTGCTCAATATACAAGTCTCAAAACTATTTTACCTATCCGATACAAGCAGGCAGTCAAGGAAAGGTCAATGAGCAAAATACAGATTCATTTTGATGGTCATATAGCTAAGAACCATCAAGTAACTATTAGAACTCTTGGAAAAACCCTCCAACACCTTCAGTCCGCTCTAGATCGAGCTTATATAGAGCAAAAGCACGGCCATATATGGAAGCATGCGCGCATGCTCTCCGAGGACTTCACAAAATCGGACTTTCTGGTTGAGGCTCCTCGTGAAGGAGGGTACATACTTAGCTTTTTCTCTGATAACCCAGTATCAAAATGGATTGTAGATAGAGTTTCATCTGCATTAACTCCAGCATTCGAGCAAGCAAAGCAAAAAGGATTAGAAAACACCCAATCAATTCAAGATCAACTTAAACAAAAGTCAGATCAGGTAAGTTCAGGCTTAGTAACTATCTCATAACCCCCCACTTGAATTTTTTCACCTTTGCCGGTTCACTGAGGCGCCACTTCTCTGATAAGGAAACGTCATGTCACAAAAGGACTCAAGCGCCCCGTCCAGTAAATCGAAACCCCTGGACACTCTATGGGAAGTACCGGACGAGCTATGGCTACGAATCGAACCCATTTTAAAAGAAGACTGGCAACCCAGCGTCAAGGGTGGCCGCCCCATCGGCAACTGGAGGGGCTATTTGGACGGGATTATTTTTCGGATGCGTTCAGGCTGCCAGTGGAATCAGTTGCCCCGCCGATTTGGGGATGACGCCACGGTCCATCGCTGGTTTCAGCGCTGGAGTAAAAACGGCGTGATGGAGAAGATCTGGGCGAGTCTACTGCGAGACTGCCAGGAACTGGAAGGGGTGGACTGGGAATGGCAAAGTGCGGACGGCTGGCTGGGGAAAGCCCGCTTTGGGGGGGGAGAATGTGGGGCCGAACCCGACAGACCGAGGCAAGAAGGGAACCAAGAAAAGCTTGCTGGTGGAAGCCGAGGGAGGCCCCTTGGGACTCGTCATCGCCGGAGCCAATGTCAACGACCATAAGCTGCTGGAAGCGACGCTGGAGTCGATTGTGGTAGAGCGTCCGGCTCCAACGGTGGAGGCGCGGCAGCATTTATGCCTGGATAAGGGGTATGACAATGTGGCGAGCGAAGACGTGGCAGCCCGGCATGACTACATACCGCATATCTGCCGAATTGGCGAGGAGGCGCAGCCAGCGGACCGTCATCCAAGTGGAAAGCCCCGGCGTTGGGTAGTGGAGCGCACGTTTGGTTGGCTGTCTAAGTGCCGTGCGTTACTGATTCGCTATGACAAAAAGGACAGCAACTATCTGGGATTGCTGCAATTGGCATGTGGTCTGTTATGGTTTCGGCGGATGTGGCGGCTACAGGGGAGTCAATGAGGTTATGAGATAGTTACTTAATCGAACCGCAAGATTTCAATCAACTTTACACCAACCCTAGCAGTAAAATACTGAGAAAATATGGAGATCGTTCTATTTTAAAAGAAATAGATCAAATATTAACCATTGTTAGATCAAAATATTCTGGGGATAGTATTATTGAGGTAAGCATTCATGGAACGTTATCTCACAAATATACGTTTGACACTATAGTGAGCGAAGAGTTTCACAAGGTTATTTCAAAAAGATCATTAGGGGACCCTATTATCTATAGATCGAAGCTAATCTCTCTAGACCACAAAAATTTAAATGGAAAAATTGAGAACCTCTCAAGCAATGCCACGTCTATAATACACTTTGAAAACAATCAAACATTTCACAAGGCAAAAGAATATTTGGGAACAGAGGAAATCATGATATTTACTGGCTGCCCAATGATTGAGTATGGAGCCTTCGACCCTAAAGCCGGAGACATATATTTCTTAGACCTTCACAATGGATGAGTTAGCAAAAAAAATACAGCAGAAGTACATCGAAGATATAACATCAAGATACCCTCTTTATAGATTCTTCTGCCTACTCATATACCTATTTTCCTACTATGTGTACTTTACAACACATAAAGATAGTCTCCTAATGACTACAAAAGACATCAAAATAAGCTTTCTATTCAACTTCTCTTCAGGCCTTATCTCCGAGGTTAGCATATTCGGTCTAACAGTATCCGTAACACTTACAATTGTCGGATCTCAAATAAGCAAAATAATAAACTCTCGATCATTTAGAGTTATGGCTAAGCTGAATAATTTTGATCAATATGTAAGTGACATCTCCCAGAAAGCACATAAGGTAAAAAGTGAGAAAAGAAACATAAACATCGAAACAAATATTCTAGGCGTTGATGCAAAAAGAGCTCTTTTAAAAGGAAAGCAAGCTATTTCAGAGACAGCCTTAACTCTATCAATCTGCACTTTTCCCAGTATCCTATACTACAGCGTGACAGACATAGTTGTATTTATTGGATGCCTAGTGATAGTCGCATACTCTCAGATTGAATCTTTCAAATTATATATCTCAGAATTTATGCCTTCTTTCATATACGAACAAGTTTTACTCGGCAATACCGTAGAATTTTCCGATAATAATGAGCCTCACACCTAAAAACCTGTTGATTTAACCAGCATTCCAGTTAATGATAGGAGGGTATTTCCCACGTTAGAAACCGACCGTTTCCCCAAGGGAAATATAACTAAATATCTCGATTTAAATATATGAATTGAAGCGCTACCCCTGAGTGCTCGCAACACCCAGAGGCAGCTGACCACAAAAGACTTACTAGGAGTCAATCATGGCTAAGCCGCATGATAAGCCAGAGCGTCGCTCGGCTAAAGGAAAATCTGCCCTTCCCCATCAGCGCCGTCTCAAGGTCCGCAAGGGTTATTACAATTATCACCTCTCCTCCAGCCGTTATGATTATGGCGGTTTCAAACCTGTCCCCTGGATGTTGATTAAGGGTTATTGGCTAGAGCAAGCCGGGTTTGGGGTGGACACGGAAGTTGAAGTCAGCGTCAGTGAGGGCAGGATTGTTTTCACCGCTGGGGCGGGTTAGAGGTTTTGGATTAGCGCTCTGGGAGGCCCTTCGACAGGCTCAGGGCGAACGGTGGGGCAGGATGGGTGAACGGGGCCTCCCTTCCTACCCACTGCCCAACCTGGCTTCATCTTTGATGCTATTTATCAGGGGATAGTTGAGTTACACGCAACCTTATTTGGAAGCTAATGCGGGTCAGTTATGAGCAAAGTCACTCCATTGATCGACAAGATAGAAAAAGAAGAACAAAACTTACCTCCCCGTATACGCGGCGAAAGGTTTCTCAGGCGCTCGAAATTCGTGAATGACTGGCTTAACAGTGAAAACAATGGTGACGACGAGCCCGAAGACTTGGCATGGGGAAAGGCAGATAAAGACGGAGGCTTTGTTCCTGATGACGAAGAAGAATGAAAATCAGATGCCCGAATTTGAAAAACAGAGGACGCCTCTTCGTGGAGAGACTGCCCCAAAAGATGCAAAGTTTGTAGCCACGCAAGCCGCACTAAAGTATGGCCAAAAATTCAAAGACCCCAATAAATAGTAGTCATTTGTTGACAGCTTTCCAGAGCCCCCTCTATAAGCTCGGGACAAACGGTGGAAGATACGCCCTGGAACATGAGAATGAGTGACGTGAACTAGGGATGAATAGGCGGTTGTGCTTTAGCTGCCGCCGCCTTTCTAAGTACCCAAGACCGCAGTTCCTTAAAGCCCCTCTTCCTATACGAATAGCCCAGCATACCGGACAAACACTGATTGCCTCCAGGCAATTTCAGCCTTAACTCCTTTCAGGCTATATGCTCATGATATTCGAGAATTTAGCGCCCGACTAAGCCGCCACCTGTAGTTGGCTTGAGTTATTTGCCTATATTTGAAATGTATTTACTAGCAAGCTCTGAAACCCCATCAAAGGACAAGTGCGCAAACCGCTGAAGGTTGCCACCCATTCCACGTGAAGGCTGCCACCCATCGGAGCGTAGCGACGCGGGGTTTCTCTTCTTACTCCGAAGTCTCGGCGCCCGTCAACTTTGCCTGCTGTTTCCGCATGAACTCGCCCCTGAGATTGATCTTGTAGGCGTTGTGAACCAGACGATCCAGAATGGCATCTGCGAGGGTCGCGTCACCGATCAGTCCGTGCCATTCCTCAATGGGTAATTGGCTAGTGTAGTTAGCACGCCCTATCTAAGTGTTTGCTTTCCACAGTCAGAAAGCCCAAGTCCAAAACAGATCCAAAGAGCTGACACGTCCCTTTAATCAGGGCAGACACAAGGAATAAGTTTTGTGTAGAATCCGCCCGCCGAATTAGGGATGTAAAGTAAATGAAACTCAACGCCGTTCCAGTGCTGGAAACAACCTTTGAATCGCTTAAAGCTACAAAAGACGCCTATTTTTATGAAGCGGTCTTTTACATAGCCGAAGACTATACCGACAACTATCTTTTTAGCCCTGCAGACTTACCGATTCAACTATATGGGACCATGCTCTTTGGTATGGCTAGTGAAGGGTTTAAAGGCGCGTATACCTGTTACACGCCATACAATGGATCAACCCTCAATATCAAGCATCTCATCAGGTTCATCGAATATATAGACGAGCCTGAGTTGCTCGCGGCTTTAAAGCACTGTGAAAGAAAGTTAGAGCAATTTAATCAGAGTGATATCGCGTCACATGACCGCGCCATAATTGATAATAAAAAAATTGAGGACGCCATCCACGCTATCGTCTGGGACAATAAGGTGTGCGAATTAATTTGCAGTGAACGTCTATCTCAGAAGGTACAGGAACTGTTTTGGAAAAATCCGCCTCTATTTATCAGTAGCCAGCAACAACTTAACGATTGGCTGATCGAACAGATAGATGCTATCCCCAATTACTGGGAGCGTATTAAAAGCAGCGGCTCCATTTTTGCGGAAGTTAAAGAACTTCTCTATGCGGCCAACGAACGCTATATGAGTTACAGCTCAATCTACTACAGCGATGGACCATTTAGACTATTAAAGGTTCAAACGACCAAAGGGATGCGCTTTGTGGCATGTTACAAGGATGCGTTGGAGCTGAGAGACCTTCAAACTGGCCAACAGCTTGCGTGGATAGACAAGCCTGAACTCCGGTCAAATGTGGGTGCGCAGCACCGCATTTCATACGAAGAAGCCAAATTATGGCGCTACGATACGAAAGAAAACAGAGTCATATTGCCTCCCTCTATTCAAAAACAAGCAGCGCCCGGACAATCAGCAAAACCTAATACACCAAAGGGCTTTAAAGGCGGCTCATTACAGTCCTACTATGAGCACCTTGAGAAAGACCAGGAATTTATGGAGCGTTTTGATAGCGACGGCGCGTTAGCTCGGCGTTACCTGTCGTTGCGCGGCGGAAAGACTATCCTGTTTGCAAACTTTGCCAGGCCGATAGATAGAGACCTGGAGGGAATGCTGGAAAAAAATCCCGACTTGACTTCCAATATTGAGGCTCAGGCGCTTCTATCTGAAGTTATCGAGATCATACAAGCTTACGCCAAGCGACGCGAAGGGGCTAAACAAGACCTCACCGCAAAGGAGCTCCATGCGTTTTTGAAATTCTCCAACTACAAACACCATTTGGACAAGTTTGAGTGGTTTCTGTTTACCAATAAGAAGCAGCTCTCCCCTCCTAAGCAAGCTCCATTAACGAGAAAAGACAGGTTAAAGCAACACTATCGCTCTTGGTATGACCACGTACTGAATACACTCCTTCCTTTTCGAGTGTTTGGCATCGACAAATCGACACCGGCGCGGGAGTTTGCCGCCGATATCGCTGAACGTAAATTGATCGACAGAAGCTACTTGAGGATGATTGACGCAGCCATCAATGAGCTTGAACGTCAAAAACCAGGAAAGTCGCCAACTCTCGGTCAAGTGGGAGAGGTTTTCACTAACTCAAATCTTGATATCAGTGAAAAGCAATTCTACCAATCATTGCGCCCCATTCAGGCTATTAATGAAGTGCTTGCCGTGCTCCTTATTTCGATTATTGCGGCTGTCCTTCTATGCCTATGGAGAATCCCACCCCTTTTGTGCTTAACGCAGGCCGCAATATTCACTGTCGTCGGTGTACTTATTATGCAATTGTACTTTGAAATTTGGCGACTATTCGGTAAGTTCGAGTTTGTAAGGAAACATGCGAGCGACATACTATTCATTTGCATTCTCATATGCTTTTATCAAATCTCCAAGGCCGTCGATTTTGATCCTTACCTCAAACTTCATCTATCAGCAATGTCGTTAATTGGGTTTGGCGCTGTTGTTTCTCTCCAGATCACCGTCATTAAAAGGTTCCTACCAGGGAAATACCCTTTATAGCCGCTTCCATTGCCAGATAGATTGAAGCAAAGCTGATTATAGAGCCTGCAAGAGTGAGCAGGCCTATAGATCAAGTATCGCGTCCACCAGCGTCTAAGCAAATATGCTCCGCGACCTCTTCTTGAGCAATGTCCGTAGCATGTTGTAAAAGCCCGGGTTTGGGGTGGACACGGAAGTTGAAGTTGGGATCGTTTTCACCGCTGGAGCTGATTAGAGGTTTTGGATTAGCGCTCTGGGAGGCCCTTCGACAGGCTCAGGGCGAACGGTGGATGGAGTGAAGCCCATTTGTGATCGAGTGAGTGCTGCAAACCACAAGTGGGCGGATCGTGGGTGGGTCCGTTGCCGCTACTTGTTATGCTCAATAACGGTGACGTTAAAACCCTCATCGGGAGAGGGCTCGACGAAATATTGGGTTATTTGCACAAACATTTCCTCAGTATCCGTTGCGGCTCGTTCCGGTTGCTCGATGCGTCTTTTGGCTATTTGATTCAAACAAATTTCGTTGGGCGCTTTTATGTATATTAGCTCGTGATCAGCGCCAATTTCGGTGAATATGCTTTTTAGCCAACCTCTTTGCCCGATTGTATTGGCGGGAAAATCCATCACTACGTCTGAGCCCGTATTGAGCACATCTTGCACAAGCGATTTAACCAACGGCTTTATCATATTTGAATACTTTACATAGTCTTCAACACTACGAATTTGCGCAGGATATAGAGATTCAAGCCATATATCTTCCGAGAGCAGAACCGCCCCCCTCTCTTTTGCCAGTTCTTTGGATTTAGTCGTTTTCCCAGCGCCCATTTTTCCACACAAAAGCACCAACATGCGGCTCTACCTACTACTTGATTTTTCTATACTTGCATTTGTAGCCACATCGCCAGAAGCATCCAGGTGTATGCGACATTAGGAAACCGCATATACGCGTTTTTCAGTTTAGAAACTTCGAGGACGACTCCTTGCACGCAGCAATAGACCTGTACTGAGCAGGCTAAACTATGCTCATTCTTTTTACATCGATTAATGAGCTGTCGGAATGAGCTTCCCATTTGTCGAATTCTTCTATGCCGCTATTTTTTATAAGCTGGCGTTCTTTTTCTGTGATCGGAACCAGCCAAATTAAGTCAACAACCTGATCTCCAACTTTAAAGCTGGACATATCCTCTGGTTCACCACGGGGCTCATCAAATAAAACAGCCCTCGTTGTCCATGAAGCGGGCGCCAATGACGTTTCAGGGATTGTGTTTCCTACCTTAACTTCAACATCAGGGCGCAACGAATACGCCATAATATCAAGCAGATAGTTGACTACCTCTGAGGTTTCCTCTTTTTCCCATTCTGCTGGGAGAGATAGCAGAAACTCCCAGTTGGCCAAGCCCCCGCCTTCAAGCACCTGACCGGAAATCCCTATTGTCGCTAAACGGTATACGCCGTCTTCTTTCGAAGAAAACTCATAGACTTCAACGTCAACTTGACTGTTTTTATTCGAACACAATGTACGAGAGATGGCTGCCCCCAATGAGAAATATAATCATGGAGGATGACAGTCCGTCTAATATCGTTAACTAATCTTCTTTCATCGTCGCCTAGCATCGTTTCAACCACCGCTACATGCGTCCTTTAACAGTATTCCCTTCCAGGGTGCGATTAAGTATGCCTTTTACTCCAGTCGGGATCGAGGCTAAGTCTCTATTACCAACCACGCTTGCCAATTCGAGGAAGCTCCCCGCTATTGCACCCCATGCAGCGCCCGTTCAAACGCTCTCGAAACCAACTGAACCAGTTCATCATGAATCGCATGCCGTGAACGCCCGCTACCGTCGGTGCATATGGGTTCTCCAATCTGTTCTTCTTTGGCAATGTCCGCCGCATGAGGTTTGCATTCGCCAAACAGGCTGTAGTGACTGGCATCGTTGATCAGTGTGTAGGTAGCGTCAGGGATAGCCTTGGCTATATCAGAAGCCAAAGCTGTTTGCGGGATCTTTCCTGGCGGTCCCAGATTCACCAGTGTGACGGGAGTCGTTATGTCCTTGAAAGAGTCGCCTGCAATAACGTCTATGGGCACGGGGTCGATAGCCATTGCGAAACGAATGCGTTGATCACGATAGTCACGGCCCGCTGGCTGAAGGTCCATTTTATGGAGATCCAGGCCGCTTTGCCGTACCCACTCACACAGAGACGCATTACGCTGGCCGGTATCACAGTATGCCGCAAAGCGTTCAGGGTCGAGACGGGCTCCGGTCATCATTAGGGCCGTACCCCCGCCCATGGAAAGCCCGAGAACGCCAACCCTGTCGAAGCGTGAATGTTCGCGGAAAAGCGCATCCGTCTGCATTGCATTAAGGGCGTCAGTCAGATCAACGGGCCGCAACCAGAGTTTCATCGTTTCTGACGCCGATCTATTCGGCCCAGCGTTACCGGGATGAGTCGGCGCGACGACAATAAATCCCCGCTGCGCTAAAGGCGTCGCCATCCAGCTCATGGCCTGCGCACTTCCGCCCAGACCTGCGCCATGGGAAAGCAGGATAAGTGGAAATTTTCCGGTGACTATGGGTGCGTTAAGCGCGGAGGGAACGCCGGAGAAAAAAATACTGTCGCCCAATAACACCGGCTCACCTCCCTCAGTCGCCGGATACCATATTGTCATATCAAGACCGCCAGCGCGCTGCCCCGACGCCACACTGAGATGCCGCACGCCCACATGGTCCGCCGCTATCACAGTAGAGCCTGACGCTATACCCAACATTAGGATCAACCAGTAAATAAACCTGCTAAATACCGCCATTAGCCTCTCCATATTTGTGCTGTTTAGAGGGTTGCTGACGGCAACCCCGAAGCGACTATTAAAGCGGAAAGGCCCGTACGGTAAGACCTTGATCGCGTTTTAGGACGTGTAATGGGATGGTTTGCGAGCCTGAGAAGTGTTCAAGATGACATGAGAGAAACGGACAGAGGGTGAAACGTCGCCATCCTACCAGACACAATTTGATCAAATAACGATCGACACCTATATTTTATCGACTATGCAGTTCTTGCGTAGCCTCTCATCTGGAAATATAGGAAGTACCGCCATGAAGACGCTCTTAATCACAGCTTTTCTCTTTGCTTTCGCAGGCTTTGCATACGCCCACTCGGGAGGGACGGATAGTAACGGCTGTCATCATGACCATAAAAAGGGTGGCTATCACTGCCACAATAAAAAAGGCTGACTATTCCCACTCTCTCCATGGGCCAGGGAAAGGCCCTGAGGCTTCCACCCCAAGGCCGAATCCAATCAGCGCTCGCCGCCTCCTTCGCTCATTTCCGTCAGCAGTTTATTCAGCAGTGGTCCCAGCGTTTTCAATGTCTCGGGGGAGACGATGTCTTCGTGGTTACAGTGAATGTCGTGACGGGTCATGGTGCGAATGTAGGGCTTCCAGCTGCCTTCCACTTGCCAGTTTTCCGGTAAGGTGCGGGTGGCGACGAACATGTGTATGTCGCCGTCATAGATCGGCGTTTGCGCAGTGGAGAGAAGTTTTACGGAGGCTTCGTAGTTGGCGACGATTTGTTTGAACATCGCCGCTTTCTCCTGCTCAACGAAATCATCCGCCGCGGCTTCGGCGTCCAGCATGAACTGCTCCTTCTCCCGCTCCACTTCCGCATGCGCTTCTTCTTCCGTCGGGCCGCTCCAATCCTGACCTTCTGGTGGATACGCATCCAGCAGGCCGAGGAAGGCGACATCTTCGCCAAGCATACGCAGCTTCGCAGCCAGGCCGTGAGCGATGGTGCCGCCCAGCGAATAACCGATCAGATGATAAGGACCATGGGGCTGAATGCGCCGTAATGTTTGCAGATGACGTTCACATATCGCATCGATATCGTCGCTGGCGGCGATAGCTCCGTGAGAACCTGGCGACTGCAAGCCAACCAATGGAATATGCGTCGGCAAGTGGCGCACCAGACCGCTGTATTGCCAGGCGAATCCAGAGGCAGGATGCACGCAGAACAAGGGCGCGCCGCGCCCGGCGCGTAGGTGCAAGACTTCGCCAAACCCAGCGTTGGCGGGATCGTTCAGCGCGTTCTCGTCCGCCAATAACGTCGCCAACTGCGCCACGGTTGGCGAGGTCATAATCGTCCCGACGGATACAGGACGCGCCAACGTCTTGCGCAGTTCCGCCGCCAGGTTCATCGCCAGAAGAGAGTGGCCTCCCAGCGCGAAAAAGTCATCGTCCGCAGCGACTGTCGGCAAGTTCAAAATGCGCGCAAACACACTGGCGATCTGCGCCTCTAATCCAGGCCTTGGCGCCCTGCCCTGAGTCTCTCTCTTCACCGTTGATGGCTCCGGCAGGGCTTTACGGTCCAGTTTGCCGTTGGCGCTGAGCGGAAATTCCCGCACTGGCACAATGGCCACGGGGACCATATGGGCCGGCAGGGTTGCCGCCAATTGACGGCGTATGGCGTCGGCGTCAATGTCGTCAGCATGGGGGATGACATAGCCGACGAGCTGGCGATTATCCGCGCCCGCCATGGCGGCGTCGCTGTGGTTGATCACGCGGGCGTGGACGACCGCCCGTTTGACCTCCGACAGGCTTTGCAGGGCGGACTCGATGTCTCCCAACTCGATACGCTGGCCGCGTATCTTAAGCTGATCGTCACTGCGTCCCAGATACTCCACATCGCCGTTGGGCAGCCAGCGCGCTACGTCTCCAGTGCGATACATACGGGCGCTCTCGCCTGCGGCATCCGCGACAAAACGCACGGCGGTGAGGTCTGGACGCCCCAGATAACCCTCCGCCAACTGCACGCCGCACAGATACAACTCTCCGGCCACGCCGACCGGCGCCGGACGCAGCCAGGGATCAAGGATACGCAGTTGCGTATTCCAGACCGGTCGTCCGATCGGCACGCTCAACCCCGTATTCTCACGCTCTTTATCGAGCAAACCAGACGCCTGTTTATAAGTGACGTCCACCGCCGCTTCCGTGGGTCCATAAAGATTGTGCAACGGGGCGCGAATATAGACGGAATACAAATCCGCCAATTCGCGGGAAAGCGCTTCGCCGCTGCAGAAAACACGGCGCAGTCCGCCACAGGGAACCTCCCCCTGACTGGCGATGGCCGCCGGCAGACGGTTCACAAACGCCGCCAGCATAGACGGCACAAAATGCAGCGTCGTCACCTTGTGGCGCTCGATCAACGCCAGTAGCTCATCCGGGTCGCGATGCGCCTCCGGCGGCGCCATATACAGCGACGCCCCCACCATATGCGACCAGAAAAACTCCCACACCGACACATCGAAACTACAGGGCGTTTTCTGCAACACCACATCATCGGATTGCAGCCCATACTCCGCCTGCATCCAGGCCAGACGATTGACGATAGCGCGATGCGACACCAACACGCCCTTGGGATTGCCGGTGGAGCCGGAGGTATAAATCAGGTAGGCGGGATGATCCGGCGTCAGTCCGTGAGATAAGGCTTGTTGCGCTTCTAATTCATTTTCCAGCCCACCTTTCTCAACCTCCGCGACTTCCGCCGCCAGCTGATCAAACCGCATCAGTTCCCCCATCTCGCGGAAGCGGGAGGCCTGATCCGAAGAAGTGATGATCAAACGCGGCGCGGCGTTACGGACCATATAGGCCAAGCGCTCGTCGGGATAACCGGTATCCAGCGGCAGATAGGCCGCGCCGCTCTCCAATACCGCAGTCAGAGCAATGCTCAGCCGCGCGCACCGGGGCAAAGCGACAGCGACGATATCTCCTGTATTAACCCCCGCCCGTCGCATTTTCTGCGCCAATGCCAGCGCTTGGGCGCGCATCTGGCGATAGCTCAGTCGCAGCATTTCGTCTTCCAGCGCCACCGCGTTGGGGGTCCTGCGGGCTTGCGCCGCCAGTAACTGACACAACGTGCTGTCGGCGACGACAGCGTTCGTGGCGTTGACGCTATCAATCAAACTGCATTCGCTTTGGGTGCGCAGATCCATCCGGCTCCAGGGCGTCTCCGAGTGATAGGCGAGTTGCTCCAGCACGCTCAACAGTCGTTGCGCGATGTCCTCCGCCTGAGTCACCGGCTCGCGATATTCGATGATCAATCGCAAACGGTCACCGGGCAGCACCATGATCGTCAGCGGATAATGGGTGTAGCCGCGATTGCGAATATGGGTCAAGCGCGCGCCCAGATAATCCCGCTCGGTCAGCCCATCGTTATCGGGATAGTTCTCACTGACCAGCAAGGTATCGAACAAGGTCGACGTACCCGCCAAGCGCTGAATATCCGCCAGCCCCAGACAATCGTGCTCCAGCAACGCCACCTGTTGCGCCTGCAGCCCCTGAAATTGGGCCAATAACGGCCGCTCAGGATCGAAGCGCATGCGCACCGGAATCGTGTTACTGAACAGGCCCACATGCTCCTCCAGTCCATCCACCGGACTGAAACGTCCCGATACTGGCGCGCCGAACACCACATCATCACGGCCGCTCAACACCGCCAACACGGCGGCCCAGGCGCCTTGCATCACCGTATTGAGAGTCAGTCCCTGTTCACGGCAACAGGTCTGCAGCGCCTGCTCCAACGCCTTCGGCAAGGTCAGCTCCAGCTCTTTCACCTGCGCTTGTGCGGGTGCGCCTGCAAACAACAAGGTGGGACGGACATCCTTCAGCGCTTCGCGCCAGGCGGTGGCGGCGGCTTCTGTGTCTCTGGCGCATAAATCGCGCACCACCTGGGCGTAATCGGAGTGCGTGGGCGCCAGGGTATCCGCGCCATCGCCGTAGGCGTGCAGAAAGTCCCGCAACAAAATCGGCGTGGACCACCCGTCCACCACCAAATGGTGCGCCGTTAAGAACAGGGTGTGGCGGTTGTCGATATGGTGAATCAATCTGGCGTGCAGCAGGGGTTGCGCCGGCGTCGCGGCGATATCGAAATCCCGCGCCAGCTCTTCCTGTTCCAGACGCCACAGTTCCTGCTCCAGCGCCTCCCCGCGCAGGTCGCCCAAATAACATTGCGACCAAGGCCAACGGCGCTCGCCGTCAATTACCAGAGGAATCAGTTGCAGCGGTTGCGGCGCGCTCTCGGTATCGAACGCCGCCGCCATTTGCGGATGACGTCGCAACACCGCCTCCAGCGCATCCCGCATCCGCTCCACATCAAGCGTTCCACGAAAATCCAGACGTGTGGTGGAGTTATACTTGCTGGCCGCTTCCCCCAATTGGGCATGGAACAAAAGCCCCTGCTGTAACGGCAACACAGGCAGCGCCGCCGCAAGAGGACCACAACGATCACGCAGCTCGGACAGCGCCGCTTCATCCAGACTGACTCCCGCGACTGCGGTCTCCGCGGCAATCAGGGTATCCGCCGCCGCGCCGGGTCGGTAGGCGGCGAAGTGCTCCAGCTCGCGCAGGTTTTCCACGATGCGTTGATGCAGGCGGGCGATCAGCCAGCGATCATACAACCCTTGCGCCCAGGTCCAGTTGATCGCCAGTCGGGGGTCGCCTTTGGCCTCATCCACGAAGATATTGATTTCCAGGCCGTACAACATGGACAGTTCGCCATCGATAGCCACAGCGAAGGCGTCTTTGAAACGCTCGCCCAGATGGCGCGGCGTCCAGTAGCCCTCACCGACATTGAAACGCCCCAGATAGTTAAATAACACCTGAGGTCGATGTTCCGCTTCCAGTTGCGCCAGTTCATCCCGGCTCGTTTTGTCCAGATAACGCAGCACGCCATAGCCCAGACCGTGATCAGGAATGCGCCGCAGGCTGCGTTTCACCGCCCGCACCGGCTCCGCCGCGTCATACTGACCCGATAACACCGCCGTCAGATCGAACGCGACCGGATATTCCGCCGTCAGCCAGCCAATGGTGCGAGCGGGATCGACCTGCTCCTGCAGGATTTCACGTCCATGGGATTCCAGAGAAAAACGCACGCCGGAAGCCGCACGTTCTTCACAGAAGGCTTTCGCCACCACCGCCAGCAGAATCTCATCAATCGACGCCCGATAAGCGTTCGGCAACGTCTGCAATAACGCCCTGGTCAGCATCGCATCCGCCAACGTGCGCCAGTGTTGCGCCGCGCCGTAGGTGTCCTGCGCTGGATCAAGGGGCCGTCGTGACAACAACGGCAGATAGCCTTGCAACATGTCGCGCCACAGCGCCAGTTCCTGACGTCGCGCCGGAATCTCTTCATGTAAGGCCCGCGACCAATCGCGCAAAGAGGTTTCCTCGGCGGGAATCATCGCCGCAGCGCCGGCTGCGACTGCTTCACAGGCGGTTTCCAGCTCGCGCAGCAGCACCCGCCAGGACACGCCATCCACCACCAGATGATGCAAGGTCAGCATTAACCAGACGCCGTTGTCTCTGTCGGCGATGCACCAGGCGCGCATCATGACGCCGGCGGCGGGATTCAGTTCCGCCGCGGACGCCTCGAACAACTCATCCGCCAGTTTGCCGAAAGCCTCCGAGTCGGCCTCATGGGCCACCTCAACCCGGGTGAGAATTCGGCTGTCGAGACCGGCGCCGATATCCTTTATCGCCAATCCTTCTTCGCCGATATAGGCGCGTAACGCGGGATGAGCGCGTTGCAGCGCCTGCAATGCTTCCCGTAAATGGGCTGACTGTATCCGTTCAGGAATACGCAGTAGCACGCCTTGGGCGAAACGGCGCTCCCAGCCGTACTGCTCCGCAAACCAGCTTGGCGCCGGCAATGCGCCTACCGGCCCCTGAATCAAGCCGCTGGCGGTTCCGTTTTGTTTCTTGAGCGGCTGCATGGCTCTGCTCATGCGCGCCGCAGTACGCTGGGTGAATATTTCTTTGGGCCGCAATTGATAACCGCTGCGCCGCAGCTCGGTCCCCAGGCTCATGGCGGAAATACTGTCGCCGCCCAGATTGAAGAAATCGTCATCGACGGCCACTTGCTCCAGTCCCAACACTTGCGCGATGGCGGCGCAGACCCGTTTCTCTGCGTCAGTAACCGGGGCCTTTCCCCCCTGGCGAGAGGACGGACGAATCGTAGGCAGCGCCTGTTTGTCGATCTTGCCGTTTACCGTCAGCGGCCAGGCGGGCAGGATGGCCAGTGCGGAGGGCATCATATAGTCCGGCAGCATTTCGGACAGCTGACGATACAGGCGGTCGCGCAGTGGCTCGTCATCATGACGCAAGCCTTCGTTGACCGTGCAGTAGGCCGTCAGCCGATGACTGGCCCCCGCCGTCGCCGCCGTCACCACCGCCCCGCTGACGCCCGGCAGCGCCTCCAGCGCATGCTCCACTTCGCCCAGCTCCACCCGGAAGCCGCGCACTTTCACTTGTCGATCGCTGCGGCCGACGAACTCCAGCTGTCCATCTGGAGTCCAGCGCACCAGATCCCCGGTGCGATACATCAAGTCGCCTTCCCCTTCCGGATTCGCCACGAAGCGCGCGGCGGTCATGCCGGGTCGCGCCAGATAGCCCCGCGCCAATCCCGTGCCGGCGACATAGAGTTCACCCGTCACGCCTTGGGGAGCGTCGCGCAGTTCCGGGTCCAGCACGTAAATCCGGGTATTGGCCACCGGGCGGCCGATCACCGGCTGGTCCGCCGCAGCGACGCCGGCGCCAAGGGCGTCTACGGTATATTCAGTGGGGCCATAGAAATTGTGAACGTGCAATTTTGGATACTGTTTCACCCTGCGCCACAACGCAGGCGGCGCCGCTTCGCTACCGATCAGGACCAGGCTGGGATGAGGCGCCCCTTCCTGCATGAGTCCGCAATCCAGCATCTGCTGCAACATGGAAGGCGGCACATCAAAGGCGTCAATGCCCTGGCTATGGGCCAGCTCCACCAGCGCCTGGGCGTCGCGTCGCTGCTCTTCCGTGCAGATATGCAGCTCCTGCCCCAGCAGCAGCCAGAACAATTGCTCCCAGGACGCATCGAAGGAAAACGACGCGCTGTGCGCCGCCCGCAGGCGTCGTCCCGGCAGTTGCGCCATGGCGGCGCCGTAGAGCGTGACCTGATGGGACAGCAATAAGTTGAGCAGGCCGCCATGGGTCGCCATCACGCCTTTGGGCGCGCCGGTGGAGCCGGAAGTGTAGATGACATACGCCAGATGACCGCTACGTAGCGGCTCGGCGCGCTCTGCATCGCGAATCGGAGCGCCGGAACGGCCGTTAATGCGTTGTTGCAACACAGAGTCGTCCAGAGCCACGCAAGCAACCGTCGCGAGGGCGTCTTGCGCCACAGCGCTGTGCGTCACCGCCAGTTTTGGCGAAGCGTCTTCAAGCATCAGCGCCAGCCGCTCCGGTGGATAGTCCAGATCCAACGGCAAATACGCCGCCCCCGCTGACAGCACCGCGAGAATAGACACCACATAGTCCACGCCTCGGGGCAAGGCGATCGCCGCCAGATCATCCGGCGCCAGCCCCTGCGCGATCAGTTCTCGGCCAAGGCGGTTAACGCGGGCGGAAAGTTCAGCGAAAGTCAGATATGCCTCGCCGCAGCGCAGCGCTATTTCCTGTTCGAACGGGACGACGCAGGCGTGAAATATGTCCAGAATGGTCTGCGTTTGGGCGGGAGCCTCCACACGGGGTCCGGTGGACCAGTTGCGCAGGCGCGCCAGTTCTCCCGGACCCAATAAGGGAAGCTGATCAATCGATTCCTGAGGATGGCGCAACGCGTACTCCAGAAAATGCGCCAGTCGCTCGCAATGCAGACGCAGTTCCTGATCCCCATAGCGCTCCGGGTTGGCGGTGAGTTCGATCACCAGCGCGTTCTGCTCCAGCCACAGGCCAAACTCCAGATCCTCCACCGGTCCGGCGGCCAGCACATGAGTGACGCCGGGTACGCCGTCCAGATCCAGGCCCTGATCATAAATCTTCAGGTTAATCGTAGCGGCGTACAGGCCCCGACCGGAGCCCACCACGCCCACATCCCGTTGCAATTGTTCGGCGTCGTAGCGTTGGCGGCGGCGAATCCGCGCCAGTTCCGACGTCAGACGTCGCGCCAGACTGACGATATCCGGCGCGCCGTTCATATCCAGTTGCACCGGTAACACATTCACCACCGGCCCGGTGGCGTTCAGGGCCGTCGATCCCATTCGCCGCATAAACGGCATGCCTACGACAATCCGCTTGCGGCCGGTCATTCGGCGCAGATAGGCGAACACCCCGGCCATGGCGATTTCATTAGGATTCAGGCGCGTCTCAGCCGGTATCTCGAAGCGCTGTAGCGGCAGGCGCAGTCTGCGTTTCAGGGTATTGGCGTTGGCGAATCCGCCCGCCTTTTGCCGCTCTCCCGCCGCCAGCGACACCGGGTCCGCCAGAGTCGCAGCGTAATCCCACCAGAAGGCGCGGTCCTGCGCGTAGGCGTCGGACGCCTGATAATTTTGATACTCCTGCACGACTTTGGCGAAGGGAGTATGACGGCTCTTTTCCGGGGCGCGGCCTTTGCGCAGGGCGTTGTAGATATCGGCGATGCGACGGGTCATGGCGGCGAAGCTGTAACCATCCACGCTCACATGATGGTAGCGCTGATACCAGAACCAGCGCGCCGCTCCGACTTTGATCAGCATATGTCGATACAGCGGCTGATTCTCTTCGCCGCGCCAGGGCGTTCCCAGGTCGTCGTACATGATGACGCCGGCCTGGCGTTTGGGATCTTGCTCCGCGGTCAAATCGATCAGGTCCGGAACGTCCACGTCGTCGACGCAGCGGTTCAGCGGCAGGCGCTGTAGAACACCGTTGTCGTCTTCAATAAAGCGGGCGTGGGGAGTATCCGTCTCCGCCAGCCCCATGCGTATCGCACGCTGCAACAGAGGCGCGTCCAGCGCCCCATGTAAGTCCACATAATGAGCCACCACGTAGCTGTTGCGTCCCACCGCAATCTGATCGGCGAGCCATATGCCCATTTGGGTTCCAATCAGAGGAAGTTCCACCTCCTCTGGAGCCAGAGAGTTCTTACCTGAAGTTTCTAACACAATGCCTTCCCTCTTGTCGGCCGGATAAATTCGAATCGGGAGTGTTGGGACAGACGCGCTCAGGCGTCGTTATTAACAGGCGTAATTGACGCGTTAATAACCGGGCGCAGAATGCGTCGGCGCGGCGATAAGCCGCGGGAGACAGGTCCTGACCTACGCGGGACCTGTCGCTTGCGGACAAATAGAAGGACGCTATTTATCTGCTGGATTTATAGATAATCGGGGGCGGATATCGGTCCAGTTCTGTTCAATATAATGAAGGCAGTCGGCGCGTCTGGCCGGACCGAGAACGTTGCGCCAACCAGGCGGAATTGACGTGAATTGCGGCCATAAACTGTATTGTCCGCGGCTGTTGATCAGCACCAGAAATGGCAGGGATTCGTCATCGAACGGGTTGGGCTGCTCTGTATTCATGAATGGGTCTCCTTTTAATGCAATCGCGCCGCCGCAGCGGCGTCTGAATAATCCGTCAGTCAGGTTGTTCCAGCAGCCAGCGCAGGCCTTCAATCAGTCCGCCGCGCCAGCAAAGCCAGTCGTGACCGCCTTCGAACAAGTGGTAATTCACGTGATGACCGGCGCGCTCCAGTTCTATGCGCAGGGTGTCGTTAAGATCGATCATCACATCCTCCCGCGCGCCGACTTCCTGATAGATGCGCAGCGGCCGTGCGCTCAGCCGGCCTTGCGCCAGTTGCTCCGCCAGCGCGCCGCGCTCTCCGGGGCGACGCACCGCGCACTGGCCAAGCGGCGCATGCAGATACTCCACATAAGGCCACCAGAAGGAGCCGGACTGGCTCAGCACGCAGCCGAAACGCTCGGAAAACGCCAGTCCCGCGTACATCGCCGCCAATCCGCCGAAACTCTGTCCGGCGACGACCGTATCCATAGCGCGACTGGAAAACGGCGTCACGCCAGCAGCGAGCGGGATCAGCTCGTCCTGCACCGCCTCCCAAAAACGGGGATTGCAACAGAGTTCTTCGCTGCGGCGCTCGCCATCAATCGCGTCGATCAGCACATACACGGCGGGCGGCAACGCGCCTTGGCGGGTTTCATATTGCAACGCGGAAAACGCCGGCATGCGGGTCGCCCAGTGCTGACCATCCAGCAGGATGACCAGGGGGCGTCTGCGAGGGTCAACGTTATCGCCCTGCGCCTCTTCCGGGCTGAATATCCAGACTTTGCGCCGATTGCCCAGGGTTTGACTGCTCCAGTGCAGCGCCTGCAACAGCGCGCCGTCGCCCAGTCCGGTTTCTCCCGCGTCTACGCTGCCCCAGGCCGTCTGCTCCGGCGCCTGCGGAAGATGCAAAGCGGAAGCGGCGCCCCAACCAGCGCTATAGGGTTGATTGGGGTTAAGTGGATCGGCGATAGCCTGACTCATCAAATCCCGCCACCAGACGCGCTGGCTCATGCGTTGACGCTCTTCGCTACCGCTCCAGTTTGGCGGCAAATAATCCTTGGTGACGGGGGCCAGCGCATAGGTTCCGCGCCAATTGGCCGGTAAGGTCGTCCGCCAGCGCCAC
Organism: Hahella sp. HNIBRBA332; assembly: GCF_030719035.1. Lineage (NCBI taxonomy): Bacteria > Pseudomonadati > Pseudomonadota > Gammaproteobacteria > Oceanospirillales > Hahellaceae > Hahella > Hahella aquimaris. The sequence continues at coordinate 1,808,846 of NZ_CP132203.1, read as the reverse complement.
ACATCCGTCCCGGCGATACGCTCCAGGCTTTGCGGGTTACGACTGCGGTGATTGGTGACGGAGTTGACGTCGATATACACGCGGCGGATGGGAGAACAATGTTCGTCGCCATGAGGATCGCGCCAGACAAAGGTCACCCGCGCCTTATCATTGGCAAGAGATTCCACCAGCGGCGTTCCTTTCTGTTGTAGAGAACGCCACCAGCGCTCGTCGCCAATGTCGCCATCTAATCCGAATGCGCTGAATTCGGAGGCCACGGGGGGCGATGTGTGCTGTACGGACGCTAATGGTTGCGCACTCGATGGTTCGTGTGAGATGGGGACCGGCATTCTGCGGCCAATGATCTCGGACATGGTTTTCACCTTCCCGGGACAGCGCCCGGCCTTCATTTTTTCCATCTGCGATGGACTCGCGGTAATCAGGAACGACAACGCAGCTCGCTAACGCGTCACTCTCCCGCCCTATAACGGTAAAGCCGCGTCAGCTAACGAGATTTCCGCTCTGTCTGCATCAGTGTTGTTTTACATAATAATAATGATTATCATTTGCATTCAATAGTTATTTGCGAATGATTCTCATTTAGAGAATCATCCGTCCGCACTGCGCCGGCCTCCGATGCAGCTAGTCAGGAATACCTGCGGACATCACCCGAGGTCGTCTTCCACCCTCCTCTTCGATCGCATTAACAGGGAGCCAAGCACTGGGCGCGCCCGCCAGTGGCGCACTGCAAAAACCAACCATTTGGGGAGACAATGATGTTCCTGTTTCGGGATAAACGATCGAATCCACGCCTGCATCCCTTGGCGTTCGCCACCAAAGTCGCCGTCACTGCGCTCGCAGGAGGCATGGCCGCCCATGCAGCGGCGGAAACTCTTGCGCTGGCGCAGCCGGATCGCATCAAGCCGTCGGAAAGCACCACCCTGGCGCCGGTGGTGGTGACAGGTGAGAAGATCGACCGCGACTTGCAGGAGTCCACCAGCGCCGTCACCGTGCTGGACGACTTGAAAGTGGACACCGGCGAGACGCAGTCTGTCTTCGAGGTGGTGGATAAAGTGCCGAACATGATTGCCAACCCCTATGGCGTTCCCAACATCCGGGGCGTTGAAGGCTCCGGCGCGGCGAACGGCAGTTTCGCGCTGGTGGCGGGATCGCGCCCCAAAGTCAGCACCAGCGTCGATGGCGTTTCAGAATCCTGGTTCGGCCAGGAGTATGTAGACGCTAATTTATGGGACGTGCAGCAGGTAGAAGTATTGCGTGGGCCGCAATCCACCACTCAGGGTCGCAATTCTATTGGCGGCGCGATTGTCGTGTTGACCAAAGACCCCACCTATCACTGGGAAAGCGCGGTCCGCGCCGGCTATGAAAGCGCCGACAGCAAGCAGCAGCTCGCCCTGATGACGTCCGGCCCTCTGATCGACAACGAACTGGCGTTCCGGCTGGCCGCCAGCGCGTCCCAAGGAGAGGGTTATATTGACTACCCTATCAGCGGTCAGGAATGGCCCTGGGACCCGTCCGAGTCCAAGCGTTACAACCTGCGCGGCAAGCTGCTTTGGGAGCCTTCCGCGTTGTCTGGCCTGTCGGTGAAATTCACCGCCACGCATCGCAGCCAGGAGGGCGAATATCTCAATTTCGTCAACGGCGATTTCTTTGACTATGAGCTGAACGGAGATGTGTCCAACACCCGTTATCAGGACTCGGACAGCGCCAGCTACGCCCTGGATGTGCAATACGCTCTCAACGATGCGTTGACCGCCTACCTGACATTGAACCACGCCAACACCCAGGCCAAGTTCGAGGAATACGCCTCCCGCGTCGGCGATATCGATCTGAGACTGGATCTGGAGGAAAAAAGCAACTCGCTGGAGAGCCGTCTGGTGTACGACCCGGCGTCCGGCCCGCTTAGCGGCGTGGTGGGCGTTTATCTGTTCAAGCGCACTCAGGATCTCGCGGTGGACCCGGCCACTTTCAGCGGCGATGACAATGTCAGCACTGTTGCGGTTTATGGCGACGCCACTTTCGCGCTGACGGAACGTATGGACTTGATTCTGGGCGGCCGTGTGGAACGGGAAAGCCAGGAACGAAATATCCTCGCCTGGCCGGATACCAGCTATGAAGGCCGCCTGCTGACCGATATCGGCGAAACCATGTTTCTGCCCAAAGCCGGCGTCAGCTATCAGGCCACGCCGCAGACGCTGCTCGGCTTTGTGGTGCGCAAAGGCTACAACCCGGGCGGCGGCTCCCTCGACTGGGATGACAGCAGCTTCTATGAGTACGAGAAAGAAGAAGTCATCTCTTACGAAGCCAGCAGCCGCTCCAGCCTCTGGGATAACCGCATGACCCTGGGCGTCACGCTGTTCGCCAATGAATACGACGGCTACCAATCCATTCTCAATCGTCGTTTCGTGAATATTCCAGAAGGCCGCAGCTACGGCCTGGAAGTGGAGACCAACGCGCAATTAGCGGCGGGTCTGGAAGTGTTCGGCTCCGTCGGCTTACTGAAAACGGAAGTGACCAAAGCCGTTGACGGCAGCCCAGACATCAAAGGCAATGAATTCGGCTACGCCCCCAGCGTCAACGCCAACCTGGGCTTCACCAGATATTTCGACCAGGGCTACTTCGCCGGGGCCGACGTCAGCTACGTAGGCGAATACTACTCCGACGTCACCAACAACGACGACCTGACCGCCGGCGATTACGTGATCACCAACGTCAACGCCGGCTACGAAAACGACGACTTCACCCTGCGCCTCTACGTGAAAAACCTGTTCGACGAAGAAGTCCTCTACCGCCAGACAACCACCTGGGCCACCACCGAAGCCCAGGTCGGACCACCCCGCACAGCGGGCATCGTGGTCGACTACCGACTCTAGAGTGAGACTGCGCTCACCCCTACCCTAGAGCGCAGCAGACTGCCAAGGACGGCCGCAGCTGCAAACCTGCAATCAAAGTCTGTTTTTGGGTGAGCTATGCTCACCCTTTTTTTGCAGACGAATTGAGCCAGGCGCACTCCCCCCTCCTTATCCACTCCGTTCACCCCGAGCTCGTCGAAGGGCCTTCCAGAGAGTTAATTCATAGACAGTAACTTTTAATCAATATCTGGGGGCAGAACGGATTTGAAACCTCCATCATCATGACGGCTGTATCAGAGGGACTTTTTTTCTTTTAGTCGCTCTGGGAAGCCCTTCGACAGGCTCAGGGCGAACGGTGGAGAGGTCAATTTGGGCGAGTTGGCTGGGAGTTGACATTACTGAGTCACAGTACGAGAGGCTGAGCGCTAGAATGGCATGACCTAGAAGGCAAAGCTGCGCGTCTTGGATATTGAATTCGACTTATACCTCTTTATAACTCTCGAAAAGGGTAAGTCTGATCTACATATAACCGCATCCGAAACCTCCCGGCTTTCATTCCCCCGTTCGCCCTGAGCTTGTCGAAGGGCTTTCCAGAGCGTTAATCCATAGATGGTTATCCCTAGCCTCCGTGAGGTCCCAAATTGAATACTGAAATAGCGGGATAATTTTTTCCCTTTTTCGCCCGGGGAGGCCCTTCGACAAGCTCAGGGCGAACGGTGGAGAGGTCAATTTGGGCGAGTTGGCTGGGAGTAGACGTTACTAAGTCACAGGATGAGAGTCTGAGCGCTAGTATGGCATGGCCTAGAAGGCAAAGCTGCGCGTCTTCTTGGATATTGAATTCGACTTATACCTCACAAAAGAGGAAAGCCCAATCTCCGATCACCCCTATCCAAAACCTCCCTGCTCCCATTTTCCCCGTTCGCCCTGAGCCTGTCGAAGGGCTTTCCTGAGCGTTAATTCATAGACGACTATCTCCTGTCTCCATTGAGCGCCCTGGGTGAACAGAGCAACTTTGCCCTTTGCCGCCCGGGGAGGCCCTTCGACAGGCTCAGGAAAACCTAACGCGCGTTCAAGAGATGTTTAAGCCGCTCATTCGCGCTCTCCAATGATGTGAAAACGACCTCGCTCTGCTCCATCATCATTTCAGAGTCTACGAGTGATATAAGGCCCTCTTGAGACATTTCGCCGGCAATCACCAACGTCTCTAATTCCCACTCGGAACCCGCAGCGATGACGCCCGCCATCGCATCTCCCCACTCGTATGTAAGTTTTGAAAAGTCGAACACCAGCGCGTCTGGATCAGCAAAGGCAATGGAGGCATGGGTCATCGCGGTCATGTATCTGGCGTCGGTATTGCCCTTACATCCATATCCGTAGGTACCGGAAAAACGCATCAGCAATACAGTTTTTTCAAACTCACCCTTCAATGTATACAGCATAGGCTGGCAATCAATGTCATGTTCAGGGGCGATATTCAATGGCTGTATTTCATTCATAAACGCCTACTTCAGCTCGTTTATGTGGATGAATTCAACTTCTTGCGGCAGCGCCGTCAGTCGTTCTTTGAGAAATTGCGGCCAAAGATTTAATGAGGCGACGTCCGCCAGTTTGACCCAGCGAAATATGATGTCGACGTCTTGCTCCAATCCTCTGACGTCCTGGCCGAAAGGGATGGCGTTAGGGTCTTGCAGAGTAGTCAGGTAGTAGGTGGCGATTTCGTGGCTTTTGACGCCGCCGCGGGCGTAGTAGTCTTCTACGAACCAGAGCGGTCGGATGATGTTGGCGGCGACGCCGAGTTCTTCCTCCAGTTCGCGGATGAGGGTGGCGTGGGAGAATTCGAAGAATTCCACTTTGCCGCCCGGCAACGCCCAGAAGTCGCCTTTGACGACTTTATGCAGCAAAACGTGGTCATTGTGGATGATCACCGCCACGCTGCGGAATTTGAATCGCTTATCGCCGCTCTCGAATTTCAACGTCCCTCTCCTCTCATATGCTGATCCCAGCGCGCTTTCGCTTACTAGCAGGCGCATGAGCGAAAACGTTAGGCAGTCAAAAATCAGCTTCCGATTTCATCCAAAGTCAGAAACTCAACGCCTTCAGGCAGTGAGCCTAGTCGTGTTTTGAGGAAATAGGGAGCGACTTCGAAAGCCTCAAGTTCACTGATTTTGAACCAGCGGAAAATCAGGTCGACATCTTCCTCCGCGCCGGGAACATCCTCGTTAAAAGGAATAGCGTCAGGATCGGCCAGGTCGGTGAGATACAGCGTGGCGATTTCGTGGAAACGCGTCTGCTGATATTGGAAGAAATTCTCGACATACCACAGAGGACGAATCACGCGGGCCGTCATGCCCAGCTCTTCCTCCACTTCACGGGCCACGGTGTCGCTGGAGAATTCAAAAAACTCCACGCGACCGCCGGGCAGCGTCCAGAAATCGTCCTGCACCGCTTTGTGCAGCAGCACATGATCTTGATGGATAATCACCGCGGCGCTGCGGAAATTAAAGCGATTGTCGCCAACATCAAACTTCAACATGGTTTACTCCTTGAAAACCGATCTAAATATTTTCTCCAAATCGCCACAGTACACCGCAGGGATCCGTCAGGGTAAAGTCGAGCATGCCCCAGGGCTGCTCCATCACCTCAGAGAGACGAACGTGGTATTTCTCCACTACGCCCGACTCGACCACCTTCTTCCGCCAGGCGTAAATATCCTTGACCAGAACATGCATCATGAAGTTTTCCGCGTGTTCCTTACGGTAAAAGTCCTGCAGTAAAAAGCTGCAATTCCCATGATGGAAATAAGCGACGCCGCCAACATCAGAAGCCTGCGTAAAGCCGATATCCCGATAGAAAGCTTTGGATTGTTCGAAGTCTTTTGCCGGCACGAATGCCTTGATCTCCACAATTTCTTCCATGGCGTTTCCTCCTGGCGTGAGTAAAGGGGGGGATGACGTCACTGGCGTGCGACACTGTGACAAGCCAGGTCAGTTTACACTTTTTCAGTTTAATCATAACCTTATACACAGCCCCTGGACTTTCCGATGTGCTTTTTGGGGCCATGAGATTTCTCTACCACTAATCGCCTAGGGAATCCTCCCTCCCTAAAACATCCGCTGCCGCCACGTTTTATGTTGGCTGTTTGCAGCCGCATTTTGACGCAAATCGCCATGGAGAGGCGGGACGCATCATCGCCCGGTTCTTCATGGCGCCTCTCAACGACAGATAAAAGGACTTATCGGTATGACGATCCCTTCACGCTCATCCCCCACCCTCTCCACGGAACACGGCGATATCTATGTCAATAAAGGCAAGGATGCGGCGCTTCAACTCATCAGAGAAATGGAAAGCTACGCGGACAACCTCACGCCCAGCCAATCCTACGCAGAAACCCTGGGCATATGGGGCCAGTCGGCGCCTGCAGCTGGGATAAGCTGGGCGCCAGCGTGGTCGGCGCTATCGCCACATTCGGTGGCGGCGTGTACGTCGACATAATCCCCTCGCCGTTAGGATCAGGCGAATCCTCCACCTGGGAAATTTCGTCCAACGGAGAGTTTGAGCCCAATGAAAACAGCGCCGTCATCAGTTTTCTGATAGGCCACGCCAACCGGCACATTGATGTAACGCTTTACTACGCCATAGGCAGCGGCAACTGCTGACATATACAGAAGACGATCATTGAAGGCGTGGCGTCAGCCTGACGTAGAAAAAGCGGAACGGCTCGCCGAACGCCGGATCATCCCAAACGTTCGCTTCGCCAATACGTTTATGGATTATTCGGCCATCCGGTTCGTCTTCATTCGACTCGAATCCGGGCCTGGAGCAATACATCTCAAGCCTTTGATCTGAGTCAGATTCCCCGCAAATACCTCTTTTGGTTGCTGGATTCACTCAGTAATAGCGTTAAGAATAAGAACGTTTCTCAATCTCACTTTTATTTAAAGGCGATCGTATGAACACGTTAGAACAGAAGCCTTTCCCTCTGGCGCTGGCGCAAGAGCGCGAAAGAGTGAAAGTTCACCTGTTACGCGGGGGCAAAAACCTGGAAATGCGTTTAACTTCTCTGGGGCTCAATGTGGGCTGCGAGTTAACGGTGCTGCACCGCAAGGGCGCTGACCTGGTGGTCGTGCGCGCCGATACGCGTCTGGCGCTGGGCGCAGGCATGGCGCAGAAAATCATGGTGGTGAACGCGTGCGCCGCAGCCAGCAGTCATTGAGGAGCGTTTCCGAGAATGAACAATGTCAGTCTGAAAGATCTTAAAGTCGGCGATCAAGGCCGTGTCACGGGGTTTGGCGAAGGCGGTAAAAGCTATCGCCGCAAACTGTTATCCATGGGCTTGACCCCTGGCGTCGAATTCAGCGTCACCCGCTACGCCCCGATGGGCGATCCGGTGGAAGTCCTGGTGCGTGGGTTTCGCCTCAGCCTGCGTAAAGACGAAGCAGGCAGTCTTCTTATTGAAAAAATCTAGCGTGCTCTGAAATACACGCAATCAGCCCGATCCCGAGCCGTTTATTGGAGAGAGAAAGTCGATCATGGCCAGTCCGGAGCGCAACACCGAAAAATACGTCATCGCAGTGGTGGGTAACCCCAACTGCGGCAAAACCACCTTATTCAACGCGCTGACCGGCTCCAAGCAGCGGGTGGGCAACTGGCCCGGCGTTACCGTGGAGCGCAAAAGCGGGCGCTTTTCGTTTCAAGGCGTGGACTTTGAACTGATCGACCTTCCCGGCACCTATTCTCTCGACGTCTGTGAAGAAGACGTCTCCCTGGATGAACAAATCGCCAGAGATTTCGTCGCCGAGCGTGAGGCGGATCTCATCATCAATATCGTCGACGCCTCCAACCTGGAGCGCAACCTTTACCTCACCTGCCAGCTACTGGAAATGAAAACGCCCTTGCTGACGGCGTTGAACATGATGGATGTGGCGGAAGAGCGCGGCCATGCGGTGGCTCACGATAAACTCGCCAATCTACTGGACTGCCCCGTCGTTCCCATTGTGGCGGCTTCCGGCGCAGGTCTGCCGCAACTGAAGGCGGCGATTCTGGACGCCGCGCGTCGCAAGCATATCTCCAACGCGGTCATCACTTATCCCTCCCCTGTGGCCAAGGCCCTGGACACCCTGACTCCCATGCTGGGCGCACATGCCGAGGGCAGGTGCGATCCGCGCTGGCTGGCGACGCGAATGCTGGAAGGAGACGCCTCCGCCTTGAAACTGGCTGACGCGACACTGCGCGCAAGCGTGGAGGAACTGCAAGAGAACCTGGTGCAGCAGCTGGAAGATGATATCGACATCTGCCTGGCGGACGCCCGCTACGGTTTCGTCAACCAGGTAGCCGGCGCCAGCGTCAAACGCAACCACGAAGTGCAGCGCAGCATATCCGACAAAATTGACCGCGTGGTCCTGAATCGGGTGCTGGGCATTCCCATATTTCTCCTCGCCATGTATTTGATGTTCATGTTCACCATCAACATCGGCGGCGCGTTTATTGATTTCTTCGATCAATTTACCGGCGCATTATTGGTTGACGGCTTCGGCGCGCTGCTGACCTCACTGGGGGCGTCGCAGTGGCTGCGTCTGTTGCTGGCGGACGGCATGGGCGGCGGCGTACAGGTGGTGGCCACTTTTATTCCGGTAATCGGCTTTCTGTATCTGTTTCTGTCCGCGCTGGAGGATTCCGGCTACATGGCCCGCGCGGCCTTTGTCATGGATCGCGCCATGCGCGCCATCGGTCTTCCCGGCAAGGCTTTCGTGCCGCTGATTGTCGGTTTCGGCTGCAACGTGCCGGCGGTTATGGCCACCCGCACCATGGAGAAACAGCGCGACCGCATCATGACCATCATCATGGCGCCCTTTATGTCCTGCGGCGCGCGCTTGTCCGTGTACGCCTTGTTCGCCGCCGCGTTCTTTCCCATTGGCGGGCAAAACGTGGTTTTCGGGCTCTACATTATTGGCGTCGCCATCGCGGTGCTCACTGGACTGGTAATGAAGACCACCCTGCTGCAGGGTCAGGCCACGCCCTTCATTATGGAGCTGCCGCCGTACCATATTCCCACGTTGAAAGGCGTCGGCATTCGCGCCTGGGAGCGCACCCGGGGCTTCATGTTCCGCGCCGGCAAAGTAATCGTACCGATGGTGCTGGCCCTCAATGTGCTGAACTCTGTGGGCACAGACGGCTCCTACGGCAATGAAAACAGCAATAAGTCCCTGTTAAGTGAAATCGGCGGCGTCATCGCTCCCGCTTTCGCACCGATGGGAGTGCGCGAAGATAACTGGCCCGCCGCGGTGGGCATCTTTACCGGCGTACTGGCGAAAGAAGCCGTAGTCGGCACATTGGACTCTCTTTACAGCGACTTGGCGAGAATAGAAGCGCAAGCCGCCGGCGAAGAGCCGGAGCCACCCCCTGAATTCAATCTGGCGGAAAGCGTGTTGGCGTCTTTCGCTACTATCCCCGCCAACCTCGCTGACGCGCTGGGCTCCTGGAGCGATCCGTTGGGCCTGGATGTGGAGAGCGCCGCTCAGGAGCAAGCTGTGGATACCGGCACTTTCGGCGCCATGGCGGCGAAATTCGACGGCGCGGCGGGCGCTTTCGCTTACCTGCTATTCATCCTGCTGTACATGCCCTGCGCCGCCACGCTGGCCGCCGTCTATCGTGAAACCAATCTGAACTGGACCCTGTTTATCGCAGGCTGGACCACCGGCGTGGCTTACGTCGTCGCCACCGTGTTCTATCAAGCCGCCACACTCAGCCGTCAACCCGCGCACGCTCTGGCGGTTATCGGCATCATGCTGGCGACCTTCGCGGCGTCTCTGGCGGCGCTGCGCTATATCGGCGCCAGGCAAAGTCCTGCAACGGTAGCGGCCCCATGATCCTGTCAGAAATACGCGACTACCTGCAGACCCACAAACGGGCCGCGCTCAAAGACATGGCTCACCGCTTCAATACGGAGCCGGATGCATTGCGGGGGATGCTTGATAAATGGATCTCCAAAGGCCGGTTGGAAAAGCTGCCGCTGGGTACGCCCTGTAGCGGCTGCAACTTATGCGATCCGGGTGAGATTGAAATTTACGTGTGGAAGGATACGCCGCGCATTCAGTAGGTATCGATATCAATAATATAAATGCATCATCCCGAGCGCTTCATAACAGGATTTGGTGAAGCGCTCCTGGGCCAGTTCATGCAGCTGTTTCAGATAGAGCGTTTTGGCCTCTCCCGGTTTGACCTGCATCGCCTTGTTCATCCATCGTTTGATCTCATCGCCAACGTGAATTTCCCAACAATTACCAATGCATTCATGCAATTCCAGGGAGCCATCGCCATCCGCATTGGCGACAATGTCCCGGATTTCGTCGCCTAAATCCGCCATCATATCCTGCGCATAGTCGCCCACCTTGTGCAGCAGCGCGTCCAACGTCCGGGGATCTAATTTCTCTAGCATGCGTCTAACTTCTTGGGCAGGGGATGAATAAGATTTCGAGACTCCCGGTCACGCCAGGAGACTCGATAAATACCGGAATATTTACAAGGATTCAACCTTGGAGCCCCTGCTCGCCTATCGCTCAGGCCACCGCGAGATCCTCGGCCTCCCGTTTCCGACGTTTGGCTATAGGAGGCTTTTGGGGAGCGCTCTGCAACGCTGAACGGGGCCCATCAATCTTGGCGTCTTTTATCGGTAGCGCATATTTCACAATGCGTTTGATCACCGAGCCGAACTGACGCAGAAAAGGCCCTGTATTGTAGTGTTGCCCGTATTTGTCGCAGATAGCTCTAACCTTGGGGGCGATTTCCGGATAACGATGCGCGGGAATATCCGGGAACAAGTGATGCTCTATCTGATGACTGAGATGGCCGGTCAGCAGATAGAAACGACGACCGCCCTCTATATTGCCGGAGCCGTGCAGTTGCCGCAGATACCACTGCCCCCGACTCTCATTGCGGGTTTCTTCCTCAGTGTAGACCCGAGTGTCCGCGGTAAAATGACCACAAGAGATAATCGCGTAGGCCCAGACGTTGCGTATGACATTCGCCGCCAGATTCCCCGCCAAAACTTTAGGCGCGCCAACGCCCGCCAAGGCGGGGAACAACACATAATCCTTGCCGAGTTGCCTGCCCGCTTTCCGCAGAAAAGGCTTTAACCGATCAACGAATTCCTGTCTGCTCATTTTGCCGGACGCGACACGCTCCAGCTCCAATCCGAATAAGGCCACGCCCCATTCGAAAGTCAGCGCCTGCACCACATTGTATACCGGTTGCAGCAAGTAAACCGGCCGCCAGGGCTGCTCCGCGGTCAAACGGGTGATGGTATAACCGAAATCCCGGTCTTTACCGAGGATATTGGTGAAGGTGTGATGCTCATAATTATGGTAATGCCGCCAGGCGTCGCCGGCGCATACAATATCCCACTCATAGCGCTTGGAATTCAGAGCCGGATCCTGGGTCCAATCGTACTGACCGTGCATCACGTTGTGGCCCACTTCCATATTCTCCAGAATTTTGGACAAAGACAGACAAGCCACGCCTGCGACCACGCCCAAAGGCGTAAAACTGACGTGCAACAACACTCGGCCGGCTAACTCTGAATACCTGACGGCGTTTATCACACCTCGAATATGCTCCAGATCCCGCTGACCCAGATCATCAACCACCTGCTGCCGCAGGTCGTCCAGTTCGTTCTGAAAAGATTCCAACTGTTCCGGCGTTAATGCTCGACTGGAAGGATGGCGCATAACAAATCTCCTTGTTTGTTCTGATTCATCAGATATCACACATCAAGAGAGACATCGGTTATGGGAACGCATATACACAACTGGATTTCTTCACTTCCGGCGCCGGAGACTTTTCCTGTCACCAGATTACGCACCACGCCTGCTCGTTTTCTGGCTTTGCAGCTATGGCAAATTCCCATCCGGCAACCAAAGGGCGGGTGCAGCCCGGCGGCTTCAGCCAAATCCAGCAGGCTCTGCCGCCCGTCTGCTTCAATGGCGCAGGCGGAACGTTGGAAGTCCACCTGACAGGACGCCAACTGTGACGGCGAAGTAAGCCCTGGGTCGAGGAAGTCTTGAAAGGTCCCGGTGAAATCTTCGAAGCTAATGCGCGCTTCAACACCCTCCTCCCGCCAATGCCGTCGCACGCGCTGCATCAATCCTTCTGGGCCGCAGACCAGAGTCCGCCGTTCGCGATAATCCGGAACCAAACGGGAGAGTTGGTCTGGATGAAAGCGTCCTCCCTCTTCCGCCTGGTTGTGACCGGCTGCGGTATAGCAGATATGCGTGGTGAGCTGCGCGCTATGTGCGGCGGCTTTACGAATTTCCTCCGCAAAGATCAACTCGTCGCGACTACGGGCGTAATAAATCAATACGGTGTTTCGAGGGTGTTCTTCGAGTTGATACAGCATGGCTCGCAACGGCGTAATGCCGCTGCCTGCGGCGATCAGCAGCAGAGGTTCAGACAGAGATTCCGGCGCTGCGAACTCTCCCTGAGCCTGACTCAGCAACAATACATCCTGCTTGCGCAGATTCCGCAGCAACCAGGAGGACACGCGCCCGTCTTTCTTCTCTTTGACGGTGATGCGAAGGCGCTCCGGCTCACGCCAATCCGAAGACAGACTGTAGCAACGCTGCTGACGCACCCCGTCTATTTCAACGGTGACCGTAACGAACTGCCCCGGTCTGAACCCCCGCCACAGACCATTGGGTTGCAAGATAAACGACTTGCAGTCGGCGCTTTCATCGACAATATCGACGACCCGCGCCTTGACCTGACGCATGGACCACAAAGGAGACAAATGGGAGACATAAAACTCAGTCAACTCGGCGTTCGCAACGCGCTTCAGCCAAGCGGGCGTCAAGTCAGATATAGAGCCGGCGCCAAAGGCGGCGGGAGGAAGGCGGAGAGTCCATGTCATGGCGGCGTCCATTGGGAGGGTGACATTTCTGAGTATACAGACGCCGGAACGATTAAATATACAGTTGTTCACAAATAAACGTGAGAATGTGACACAAACCCAATTATGTCTATTGGGCCAACATTCTCACAAAAGCGTGCAATGGCCAACGCTTTCTGTCCGATACCTGGCCATCGCCAATCTCCACCAATCGCATCACGCCGTCCTGTCGAAGCGCCAGATCAATGGAATAAAACGGCGCATCAATGCGATGCGCTATTTCCTGACACAGGGCGGGAGGTTCGCCATGGGCAGAGTAGACGACGCCATTGAGGACAAAGTATCTCTGCTCCGAGGCTTCGTCGTAGTCCTCCACCCGCCGCAGCGCTACGCCGCCTTCCATGGCGCCGCGGTGAGCGCGAATCTGGCTCACAATTTCCACCACTTCCTCCGGCGAGCGCGCGATAGAACCCTGCCCGGTCGAGTTGGATTTCACGAAGTCTTTTACAAAAAAGCCTTCCCACCCCAAACACGAAACCTTATGTAGCAACTGATCGTCGTCCGGGAAGAACCGGGTCTCCGCCGTAAAGGTCCGACAGGTTTCATACCAACCCGGTAAATGATGACAGCGCAGGTAGTTTTCAAAAGAAGTTATTGGTGTCCCGCCTGCTTCCTCAATCAATTGAATCAGCTGACGGTAACGCTCAGGAGCAAGCATCCACCCCCGGTAAAGCAACGGCTCACCCGCCCCTATTGCAGGACGTATATCGCAAAGACCGTTGCACAACGCATCAATATCAACAGCAGAACAACTCACGCCAACCTGACGAAACGCCGTAAATTCTTCCAGGTAGGAATCATCCGGTTGCTGGGAATAAAGAGGATGGGAGGGGAAAAGTAGTCTCATAGGCTTGCCTTGAATGATCGCCCGTTTCAAGCCATCAGTAATCCATTTCTATAGTGGCGTTAAGACGGGCCGGACTTTGGAAACTACTGGCAGTTTCACTTCGCCGTCAAATCGGCTTGTTCGCAGACGGATTTGTCTTTCAGGTTATAGGTACCGAGCCAAGTCCAGGTTTTGAGCTGATCGCTTTCATCGTAATGCGCAAGAATTCGATAGCTCTCACCAACGACAAAGTCTACGCCATAGGGGCTTTTTTCCGACGTTTCGACAAACACTTTCGCTGACTTTACACCATATAAAATCCAAGACGTTTTCACTTGAACTTTAGCCATTGAGGAAGCATCCACTTCTTTATCTACCACCACCCCTTCAAAGACAGCGCCGCCCTCAGTTTTGTCGTGCAAGTCACTAAGATTGCTTACTCGCGATAAGTAGCATTTTTTCTGCATTATCTCATCATGAGCGACCTGTACAGGCTCACCGTCTAACCCCGTCACAATGCCATCATGATTGACGCAGCCGCTTACTAAAATTGGAAAAGCCAAAACCAACGGTTTCAAAAGCTTGATCAATGACATAGGGGCGCTCGCTATTTTTCTGGGAGGAATTTGTATGCCTAACACGACTGCTGTGTCGTCGTGATGGCAGGCTTTCTGGAAGAATAAAGAAGATATGAGGGAAACAAAGTTCTCATCGGAGAGCGTCCAGGGAGACGGCGAGCAGCCCGGTTGGTTTATTGATATATCGCCGGGCTGCCATATCTAAAGAAACAAGCGCCTGTTTTTTCATTTAGCTAAAAGGCGCTCAGTCCCTCAAGTTAGGAGTTTTCTCCTTCACGCAGCTTCAGCAGCTTGTCGTGAATGACCGCCAGCTCTGGCTTGTGCTCCAGAATTTCTTCCGTAGTCAGGCCGTGCAATTCGTGGGGGAAAACCAACCATTGGTCCGTCTCATGTACGAAGTAGTCAGGCACTTTGTCGGTTTTGTTGTTGGACGGCTTAAAGTATGGCGTCGCAATTTTGATGTCCGGCGTATTCTTACGGCAGGCCGCTTTCAGATCCGTCACCACCTGCTGTACGCTCAAGCCGGTGTCGTACACATCATCCACGATCAGAACAGAATCTTCCGCATTGACGCGCTTAACCATGTAGTTCAGGCCATGAACGGTGACATGACGGCTTCTTTCGCCGATGCCAGTGTAGGAAGACGTGCGGATAGCGATGTGGTCCGACTCCACGCCCAGAAAATCGAGCAGTTCCTGCACCGCGATGCCGACCGGAGCGCCGCCGCGCCACACGCCAACGATGTAGTTAGGTCGATAGCCGCTCTCGTAAATTTTCAGGCCCAGTTTGAAGGAATCGTCTAATAGCTGTTGAGCGCTGATGAAAGTCTTTTCCACAAATTAACTCCCGAATAAGCCGGTGGAAGCCCGGCGAACCATCTGAGGAAGACGCTATGCCGGAAAAAAGGTTGCATAAAATACAGGAAATTTCGGAGAACTCAACATAATAAATTCCGTTTCTGGGAAAAAATGCCAGGGGCTGAACACCAGGTTTGCGCAAGCAATGCGGCTTTCCGCTATCTCTCGCTAATCACACCGACCCTGTAAATAATTCTGTGTATCTGCCTGGTTATTAAAGATACTCTGTTAAGCGATCTTCGAACTCGATCATAAATCGGTTCAGCGCTGACTTCCAATTCCTGATCGGCATCGTCCATTTCTTCGACGCATCCATGATTGCCAGATACACCACCTTCCTCGCGGAATCATCCGTGGGGAACAGCTTCCGTTTCTTGATCACTTTCCTAATGACGCTGTTAAGGGACTCTATGGCGTTGGTCGTGTAGATGGCCCTGCGAATGTCTTCCGGGTAGCGGAACAAGGTGTTGAGATTCTCCCAGTGAGTGCGCCAGGAACGGCTGATCTGGGGATATTTCTCATCCCATCGCTCGGCAAACTTGTCCAGCTCAGAGAGGGCTTCCTCTTCGGTGGCCGATTGGTAGATCCGCTTCAGATCTGTCGTCACCGGCTTATAGTCTTTCCACGGCACATACTTCACGGCATTGCGCACCATGTGCACGATACAGAGCTGTATCTGGGTTTGGGGATACACGGTATTGATCGCTTCGGGAAAGCCCTTCAGGCCGTCCACACAGGCGATCAGGATGTCCTTCACGCCCCGGTTCTGCAACTCGGTCAGCACATTCAGCCAGAACTTCGCCCCTTCGGTTTCCGAGAGCCACATCCCTAACAGTTCTTTGTGGCCTTCTAGGTTGACCCCCAGGGCAAGATAAATCGCCTTGTTGATCACCTGCTTGTCCTGGCGGATCTTCACCACAATACAGTCCAGGTATACGATGGGATAAACCGCATCCAGAGGACGAGACTGCCATTCCACCACTTGCTCAATCACGGCATCCGTCACTTTGGAGATTAAGGTGGGAGAGACATCCGCGCCATACATTTCCTTGAAGGTGGCCACGATCTCTCGGGTGCTCATGCCTTTGGCGTAGAGGCTGAGAATCTTGTCGTCCATGGTGGTGAAGCGGGTCTGCTGCTTCTTGACCAGTTGAGGCTCAAAGCTGCCCTGACGATCTCTGGGAGTATTAACTTCAAACTGACCGTCCTCGGTACGGAGGGTCTTGCTGGAATAGCCGTTACGGCTATTGTCTGAATTTGAAGATTGATGTTTCTCGTACCCCAGATGCACATCCAGCTCTGCATTGAGCGCGGCTTCCACGGTCGCCTTGGTGAGCATCTGACGGAACTCGTTGAGATCCTTTTCTGTTTTCAGAGATTTGGCTGCCTCGCGGGCAAATGCTTCTAATTCTTTCTGGTTCATTGTCTACCTATCCTTAACCCCGCTATAGGGTACTAGTGATAGGCAGATACACAAATTAAATTACAGTCTCATCACACCTGGATTCTGGCAGCGTAATAGCTCTGGCCTCAAGTTCTATTTTATCGCCAGACTGCATCTCAAGGGCCAAATAATAATCACCGCTTGTATGCAACCTGGGACCTTCCACCGCATTAACCGAGACACTCCCGCCCCACGCCTCTCTTCTTGGAACGATAAGGTTCGCAAGTCCATCCGCCACAATGAAAACATCCTCCGAGCGACTGTTTTTCAGGGTGATCGTGACAACTCCCTTTTCCCAATCGACCGCCAACGCTACCAGCGTCCAATCATGCATAAACTTTTCACCTTCGGAGGTGTATTTGAGCCAACTTCGCTCATGAGCCTTGTCCCTGCCTTTTGATCACCACTAATCTATTAATCCGATCACTACTTAGCTCACCACCAAACCCTTCCCATCCAGGAATAGCGCTAACTTCAGAAATAGAGAGATCAAAGGCCGCCCTGAAATACATGATGCTTTTCATCTTAATATTTTCCTCACTCTCTTTTTCTTTTATTCGAGCCAGCATATCTGAAACTGACGAACCAATTTCATGCATACTCTTTAACTCGTCAATCAATACTTTTTGTAGCTGCATCTTGCGCCTTTTCGAGCTTTACCTCAGCTCTTTAAATGGTAGCCTTTGTATAACCATATTTCGCTGCCTGCTTTGCGGTCCATATCTCAGTAACCGCTTTTTCCAATGGTATTCCTTTAGCAGTTAGCTCATTCACTTTCGCTAAGTTGGTTCCATAAGTCCAGCTTCCGACGACACCTCTTGTTCTAACACTAAAATGCTCGATCATTCATCTAAACATTTCGCCCCCTCTGCAGGTCGCATCAAGGGCCCGCCACGATGAAAACACCCTCCGAGCGACTATTTTTCAGGGTAATCGTGACAGCTCCCTTATCTTATATAGCCTGAAGCCAATTCGCGGCATAATCTGCCATCTACGTCTACAGGGCCGCCCCTGGTTTCCATCACCCGCCTTTGCAAAATACGACGCTACCGATAACATGGCCGCGTTTTTCCGACATAACCAAGGTTCCAATCGCGGACTGAGCGCGATCAATGACCCACTCTACACGACCACTTACTTTCTTCGTCGATGTCGACGACACTTTCGTCCGTAGTTATGGCAGCAAACACATCCCCATACCCGCGCAACCATAGAGCTTCTCAAAAACCTCTACGAACAAGGCGCCATCCTTTATTGCTGGAGTTCCGGCGGTGCGGAATACGCCCGCAACAGCGCCGCCGAGTTTGGCATAGAGGCAATATTTACAGGCTTCCTGCCAAAACCGCAGGTCATGATCGACGATATGAATATCAGCCAGTGGCGAAACCTTGCGCAAGTCCACCCGAATAACTGCCCGGGGAAGAAATTAGCCGATTATGTGGAACTGCTTGAAATGGGGGCATATAGAAGTAGTCAAGGCGACTGAGTTTAATGGCTACTGGGATTTGTTGGGCGAGAGCGCGCGTTATTCAGACAACGCAGTGTTTTGAACACCCTCTTCGCCCATTGAAGATGGTTTGTGGCCAATTAGCTGCTTTCAAGTTTTCTTCTACTGACCCATCCATGAAATGACAACACAAACATTGAAAAGCTGACCGCAACCAACAGCTTTTCAGCAAGTCCCTCATAGACATTAAAAAAAACAAATATAAAGAAAATCATTGCAGCTTGGATTTTGTCTGCTTTAGCGATCTTTGAATACACCTTTACAAGACTAACCCCATAAGCAAGCCTGACCATTATCAAAAACATCAATGTTAGTGCGCTCCAGGCAACTGCATGTTTGATCTTCTCAAAACTTATCATTGAGAGAAGAAAGTATCCTGCCATGACAAACAAAAATGCTAACACTTCCTTTAAAGTAGCCCTTTCACTTTTCATATTCATCACATACCTTCAAACACAGATGAGGGCAAACGCATCATTTAACATTTCAATGATAGATCAGCCAAGAATAGTATATTAAAAAACCAGATTCGCCCCCGTCACAGCTATTATGTCTACAACCGGTCTGGGAACATCGATAATATCACTGTCCAAATCAGAAGATACTGAAACAAAAATATCTACAGTGCAATGCTCTTTCAGTGCTTTCACGACCTCACAAAGGTGAAAAATATTCACATTTTTTGTAACTTCAATAGAAAATACAAGCTTTGTTTTATCCTTGAAGTACTCTCTAATAGAGGGACTAAAGGAATCAAGGTAATGATTAAATTTTTCGAGTAACCGTTTCTCTACACCGATCAACCTGACAGAAAACGTGACTTTATCATCAGCCATTCAATTACTCCTTCTCTCTATGCTCAAAATTTTTTTCTTAATCGCCGATTTAAAACACATCAAATCAATGGACACTATATTCAGCACTATTTACAGATACCCATTCACAACACTGAATACAATCGTAAATCACCCACCACAAAAAACAAATATTCAGTTATATAAGCAAACCCACTGAGAACATCACCCACACTTAAAACGCCAATTTAAACCTTTATTTAGAGCCATTAATATTTATCTTAATTTCTGGAAACTCACCAAATTTCTCGTTTATCTCTTCCTTAGCTTCACTCCAATGACCTTCATTCTTCTTCAGAGATACTTTCGCCACCTTAATCTTTTTTTCTTCAAGCAGAGTGTCCAACTCAATTATAGTCAGTCTCACATACTCAAACTTTTCTGATGCGTCTTTCCTTACCAGCTCCTCGACTACCGATATTGCTTCGGCGCCGATAGCGTCGCGATCTTCCACAATGTTCAAAGTTGTTCTGTAAATAACATCTATCAGATGAGGGCTTATTTTATCGCGGTATATTTTATCAATATAAACAGGCTTCCCGCTTTCCAATACATCAACCATTCCACCATGTTGGTCGCCAAATAGCTGAGCGAAAACACGCCTCACTTCATCCTTGCCTTCAGCACTGATACTCGGCCCAAGGGCGACTCTGTATGGCTTTTCCTCACCGGATAGCTTCCCCGTTTCCACATACAGTCCCGCCCTCCCCAGAGTGCTTAGCTCGCACTCAAAAAAGTGCCTGGAGGTGTCTAACACCCTGTCACCAACATTGTCGGACTCAAGAATAAGATAGACATAGTCGGAGTTATCTGTAGGTCTGCAATCAGAGATACTTCCCCAGTTCCGAAGAAGCACCTTAATCTCCGCACTTATCCGCGCTTTTTTTCTGGCTTCATGTTGCGGCCTGTAATGCATCAATTGAACCGCTTCAGTCTCTGGAGCAGCTTGAAACATGCGCACAAATTCGGTTACGTCAGCCTTCGCCGTCGTGCAAATCATCATTAGAAAAATACAGGCAAGTTTTTTCATTTCGTAGTTCTATATACAGGCTAAGGCGTGAGCATCAGGCGCGTTCAGTATTACAGTGCAACGGGCGTTGCCTGCAGCGGGATGTTAGTTCAGTTTCGGGCTCAGGCCAAGCATCGTAACAGAACTGGCTTATAGCTGACGTGCAGCAGGCGCGATACGTCAGCGCTATTGAAACACACTGCGCTGACGTACCTCATTGTTTTAAATCTATATCAACTCCCACTCCGCAATATATCCAACTGTTCCCTCAGCATCTGATTTTCCCGCGCCAGGTCACTTTCGCGGAAGGCTTGTTTTACGTTTTCCCGCAGGTGTTCTGAGTTCCAGGGTTTGGTGATGAAGCGGAAGACGGCGCCTTCGTTGATGGCTTCGAGGACTTCTTTGAAACCGCTATAGCCGCTGAGGACCATGCGGACGGTGCCGGGGTGAATGGCTTTGACTTTGCGCAGCAGGTCCACCCCTTTTATTTCTTTCATGCATTGGTCTGTGACGATGACATGCATTTCGTGGGCAGCGAGGAGACGCAATGCTTCCGCCGTGGTGCGGGCTTCGAAGATATCGTAGCCTTCGTGGCCGAGTTCGCCGCAGACGGCGCGTAATATGGTTTCGTCGTCGTTGACGATCAGTATTCTTCTGGCTTGGGGACCATCTTCTATTTCTTTACGCTTTTTCCCCCACAGATGATCTTCCTGCAGGAAGTGCATGCAGGCGGCGACGGGCAATGGCGGCGAGTAGAAATAGCCTTGGATGAGATCGCAACCGGCGCGCACCAGGAAGCTGTACTGTTCGACGGTTTCCACGCCTTCCGCCACGATTTTGATGCCCAGGGTTTTGCCCAGGCCGATAATGACGCGGATGATGGCCGCTTCCTGGGGATCATTGGTGACGTTACGAACAAAGCTTTTATCGATCTTGAGCTGATCAAAAGGAAACATCTTCAGGTAACTCAGGGAGGAATACCCTGTGCCGAAGTCATCCATGGACAGTTGCACGCCCATGGCTTTGAGCTGGGTCATGGTGCGCAACGCCTCTTCCGCGTTGTGCATGACCATGCTTTCCGTCACCTCTATTTTGAGGCAGCCGGGTTCAATATCGGATTCCTGCAGCACTTTGCGCACCAGTTCGACGCAATGGGCGTCCTGGAACTGCCGGGGCGACAGATTGACGGAAACGGGGACCATCTGCTGTTTCTGATCCCGCCACATTTTTAGTTGCAGACAGGCGGCGCGCAGCACCCAGGCGTCCACTTCGGTGATCAGACCGGTTTCTTCCGCAATGGGAATAAACTCCAGCGGCGGCACCATGCGGTCGCCCTTGCGCCAGCGCACCAGCGCCTCCAGTCCGACAGCACCGCCGCCATGAGGATCCAGTTGCGGTTGGTAATACAGCTCCAGCTCGCCATTTTCGATGCCGCGTCGCAGGTCCTGTTCCATTTGCACCCGTTTCTGGATCGACTCATTCATTTCCTGGGTATAACTGCAGATGCGATTGCGCCCCCGCTCCTTGGCCTTGTACATGGCCGTATCGGCATTTTTAAGCAAAGTGGAAGCATCTTCTCCGTCTTCTGGATACTGACAGACCCCAATGCTGGGCGTGACCAGAATTTCTTTGTCTTTCAAACGACGGGGCTGCGCCACCAGTTGCTGGATACGGTTCAACATCACCCCCAAAGGCCGGTCGCGCTCCTCTTTATGCATCAGAATGACGAACTCATCCCCGCCCAGCCGCGCCAGCGTATCGCCTTCCCGCAGACAACTGCGCAGGGATTCCGCCACCTCTTTCAGTAATAGATCGCCGGTTTCATGGCCCATGCTGTCATTGATATATTTGAAGTTATCCAGGTCGAACACCGCCAGCGCGAAGCCCTTGTCGCGCCTCGCTGCATAGGCGATAGCCTGCTGAATACGGTCATTAAGCAGGTTACGGTTAGGCAGCCCGGTGAGGTTGTCGTAGTTGGTCTTGTATTCCAGTTGCTCCTGATACTGAATGGATTCCGTCACGTCATTCAAAATGGCGACGAAGTGGGTGACATCGCCTTTGGCGTCCGTGACTGGAGCAACTTTCAGCTCACTCCAAAACAGCGTGCCGTCTTTGCGATAGTTCTTCAGCAAGGCGTAGCCTTCGGTATTGGATTTAAGCGCGCGTTTGATGTTCGCGATGCCCAGTTGACTGGTTTCTTTGCCGAGCAAAAACAGGAAGTTTCGTCCCGTGACATCTTCCAGGTTGTAACCGCTAATGCGTTCAAAGGCCGGGTTAGCGTACACAATGGGGTTATCCGGTTCGCTTTTGTCGGCGATGATAATAGCGTTAACACTTGCGTCTACAGCGCGGTTACGCAGGTTAAGTTGCTCCTGTGCGCTCTCTTTTTCCGCCATTTCCTCTTTTAGAGCGGAGGTGCGCTGCTCCACCAGACTTTCCAGGCTATCGAACAGTCTCGCCCGGCCCAGGGCGACCGAGAACTGATGCCCCAGGGAATGTAGCGCACGCAGCGGCTCCTCCACCCAAGGCTCGCCTTCGGTGCGGGCGACGTTGAGCAAGCCGATGACATCGCCTCCCAATTGCAAGGGAATGGTCGCATGATGATTGCTGACAAAAACCCCTTTCATCGCCGGGCAGTCAGCGATATCCACGGCGCCAGTCAGGCCATCGTTAATCACGCCATGCCGGCACGGACACTCACGGCCGCAAGGATCCAGTTGCGCGGCGTCGATCTTATCGCCGCGATAACCCGCCAGGCGCCAGCCGCCGCCTTCCAGGTCCGCATCCACCAGCAACAGCCAGGAGGCGATTACGTTCGGGAACGCCAGCACCTGCCCCAGTCCTTGCTCAATGGTGTCCTTTTCCGTGCTGGCTGCGCTCAAGCCCGCTGTGAAATGAAACAGGCTGTTGATCAGCGAATGAGTGTGACTGAGCTCTTCGTGCTTGGCTTTCAGTTCCCGATTGAGACGGATGCCTTCTTCGTAAGTGGAAATCAGCAGATCGAGAATCTGCTGGCGGGCGGAGTTAATGAAGTGACGCTCTCCGTCCAGAATAATTTCAATCCCCATCTTCACCCGCTGGTGATCCCGGTGCTCCAGGTTGGCCAGGAAATAACGGATGCGCGACAGCAGATACTTCTCGTCATAGGGCTTGGTGATGAAGTTATCCGCGCCGGCGATCAGTCCCTGCACCACGTCTTTCGGGTCGGTGAGCGTGGTGACCAGGATGACCGGAATGGATTCCGTCTTAGGGTCCGACTTCAGCGTCCGGCATAAGGTGTAACCGTCCATTTCCGGCATCATGATGTCGCTCACGATGATGGTCGGTCTGCGTTCAGCTATGCATTTCAGGGCCTGTACGCCGTTTTCCGCAACCGTGACGGAGCAATTATTCTGCTCCAACAGCATTTGCAGTTGCAGGGCTTGAGTCAGGCTGTCTTCGACAATGAGAATTTCTGTTCCTGTTAACATCACTTCAACTCTCTTGTTGTTTTCTCCACGACTTTGTTGCATATGCAAATCAGACGCAGCTTTGTACCGGTAATTCGTTTAGCAGCGCAGCGATGCGCGGAGGACTCAATACGTGCCGGGCCGCGCCCAGCTTCACCGCCTCCCCTGGCATGCCGTTCACTACGACCGTGGCGGGATCCTGCGCAATGGTCAGGGCTCCCAGCCGATGCAGTTCCGCCATTTCCGCAGCGCCATCGCGCCCCATCCCCGACAGCAACACGACCACCGCGTTCCTGCCGAAGTTTTTGGCGACGCTGCTGAATAGACGCGACACAGACGGACACAGCGTCTCGTCGCGATCCCCATTCACCAGACTGATGCGGCAGGATCGATCCACCTCCATGTGGCAGCCGTCCGGCGCCAGATACACTCGCCCTCGCTCCGCTCGCTCGCCATACTCGCCGATGCTGACCGGCAGCGCCGACACCTGATTGAGCCACTCACAAAAGCTGGTCAGAAAACCCGGCGATATATGCTGCACCACCAGCACCGGACAAGACGTATTCCGCGACATCGCCTGTAGCAGCTCCTTCAACGCCACCGGGCCGCCGGTGGATGCGCCGATCGCAATCACGCCCGGCTGTATGCCTTCATGGTCCTGATCCAACCCAACTGAAGGCGGCGGCCGCGTCGTCGTGCGCCTTTCTTCACGACGAAATCGCCTCACCACTTTGACTTCGCTGATGAGGCGAATGGTTCTCACCAAGCCTTCCGCGTCTCGCTCAAAATCCGGGTGGCCGGGGCCCTGCGGCTTCGGCGTAACGGTAATAGCGCCAGCCTCCAGTACCTGCATAGCGGTCACCGCGTCTCCCAGACTGTAACTGGCGGTCACCACCACAATTGGCGTCGGGTATTCCTCCATGATTCTTCGCGACGCTTCCAACCCATCCATCACCGGCATGTGAATATCCATAGTGATCACATCCGGTCTGCGTCTGGCGATACAGCGCAGCGCTTCCGCGCCATTCGACGCTTCACCGATCACCCGCATTCCACCTTCTTCAATGATGTGGCGCAGCAGCTGTCTGATAACAGGCGAGTCGTCCACTATCAACACATCCATCGTTGTCACCTCTTCTCCCGTTGTCGACAGGCCATCCTGCGCCCGCCCCTGAAATCAGAGCAACTGGCGGATAATCTCCAGCAAATTGGCCTGATCAAAACCGCTTTTTACGATATAGGCGTTGGCGCCCGCCTCCATGCCCCGCTCTTTGTCCTCAGGGCTCTGCAAAGCGGTGACCAACACTACCGGCAACTCCGCGAAGCGGCGGTCTGCGCGCACCTTCGCGGTTAATCCGAAACCATCCAGACGAGGCATTTCGATATCCGACACCATCAGATCGAATGCGCCCTGTTTCAGCGCTTCCCAGGCCTCAACGCCGTCGTTGGCGGTTACGGCTTCATAGCCGGCGCTTTCCAGGATGGTTTTCAATAATCCCCGCGACGTCACGGAGTCTTCCGCGACCAAAATGCGCTTACGCCGGCGCAGCTCCTCCATGTCCCCCATCTGGAGCGGCGCGGAGTCTGTATTGCAGGCGCTTTTATAAAGATCAAACGGATGCAGGATAGGCACGATGCGGCCGTCCCCTATCTGCGTCGCGCCAAGAATATTACGCACGCGCAGTAGCTGAGGCCCCAGCGGTTTGATAATCACTTCGTGATCGCCGATGACTTCGTCCACCATCAGACCAAAGCGATCGCCGTTGACGCTCATCACCGCCACTTGCACGCAAGCGGCCTTGTCCGGCGCGGAGGCGGAAGCGCCCAGCCCGAGAATATCCGATAGCCGCCACAGCGGATTAGCTTCGTTATGCAAAGTAAAGGAAAGCCGGTTTTCCACGCTTTTGACTTCTTCCTGGGGCAGACGCAGCACCCGCTCCACCGACTGCGCGGGAATCGCCATCAACTGGTCCTCCACTCGCACCAACAACGCCCGATAGGTCGCCATACTGGTCGGCGCCTGCAGCGTGATGGTGGACCCGCTACCAGGCGTCGTTTCCAAATGGATGCGGCCGCCAAGGCGCTCTACCTTCTCGCGAACGATGGCTAATCCCAAACCGCGTCCGGACAGGTCGGTTATGATGTTGCTGGTGGACACACCGGAAGTGAACGCCAGTTGCGCCGCGTCTTTGTCGCTCATCGCGGCGGCTTTGTCCTCATCCAGCACCTTCTGGGCGATGGCTTTGGTTTTCAGTTTAACGGGGTCGAAACCAACGCCATCATCGCGAATTCTCACCACAAACAGGCCAGCATTTTCCTGCATGAAATCCAGTTCGATTTGCGCGCATTCCGCTTTACCCAGCTCACGGCGGCGCGCGGGCGTCTCCACGCCATGATCAACGGCGTTACGCAGCATGTGTTGCAGCGGACTCTTCAGCTCATCCAGCACTCGCTTGTCCACTTGTAACGTTTCTCCTGAGTAGCGCAGGCGCACTTTTTTACCCAGGGCGTCCGCAATGTCCTGCACCATGGCCGGCAGGCCTTCCACTAGCATAGAACAAGGCAACAGCAGCACCGCCTGCATCTGCGAATGCATGCCGTCCGCAACCGTGGCCACGCCTCTGGCGACTTTTTCTGAAGTTTTGGCCAACTGGCTGAGCCGGTATTCCCACTGCCCCAGGAAGTCCGACGCCCAGACGCTGAAGTCAATCAGGATCTGTTGTTCTCGCTCCATCGACGCCAACACCTGATCGCGGCTCGCCTGACGTTCAGCCTCGTGCTCGATATGCGTCCGTAACTGACGGGCGGCGGTGGTGATTTCATGCCGATGCTTGCGCCATTCCGTGAACCCGGCCACCGCCTCTTTCAGCATTAAACAGGCTTGCGTCGCCTCCAGCTTGGCCTGCTGCAAGTCCTCAACCTGATACATCAGTTCATCCAGATGCTCCGCCTTGATACGCAACATACCGCTGCCGCCCGTCAACCCGGCCAGCTCGGGAGACTGCCGACGCATAGTTTGCCGCCCCGTCTCATTCGACGATACGGTTTCGTTTGACTCGGCGACCTCTTCCTCTATGGGTTGGGCTGAAACTGACGCGGGGGCGGGGCTGACTTCAACTGGCGGCAGGGAGACTTTCGATTCTTCCTGCACGGGCGGCTCAGTGTCGTCTGAGGTCAGATCCTGAGCCTGACGCTCGGCAGGATCCGGACCTGCCAGATCTTCGCCCCGTTCGATGCGCCGGCAGAAATCCGTGAGCTGGTCATTGGGGATAGCGGCCGCGTCCGCCATTAACCGACGCAACAGACCATGGCACTTACGATTGACGCTGAGCTGCGTTTCGCTGACGCCAGCG
The DNA here is from genome assembly GCF_030719035.1 of Hahella sp. HNIBRBA332. Classification (NCBI taxonomy): domain Bacteria; kingdom Pseudomonadati; phylum Pseudomonadota; class Gammaproteobacteria; order Oceanospirillales; family Hahellaceae; genus Hahella; species Hahella aquimaris. Next base: position 1,782,180 of record NZ_CP132203.1, on the reverse strand, counting down.
CCGCTACGTTTGATATCAGCAAGCAGCGTTTCCCAGGCCTGGCAGAGTTTCTCCACCGCTCCCAGGGATACCGCTCTGGCGGCGCCTTTGAGGCTATGCACCTCCCGGAATACGCTTTCCACCAGCGCAGTGTCGAAGGCGTCAGCAGGCATGGCGAAGGCATCCGCCAGGATTCGCATGCGATCGCCGGCTTCCATACGGAAAGCCTCCAGCAACCGCTTCTTCAGCGCTTCATTTCTGTCCTGCATACGTCTTTCCACCCTGCATGCCCGACCAACGTCTCTGTCCGATCCCCATTATTTCCCGCCCAGCAAAGCCTTTTCCAAAGCCTCAAGCCAGCGCGCATTTGGTGTCGCTCAGGCATTGAACTGCGCAATCCGATTCTGCATGCGCAATCCCAATTGATGCAGATTACGCGCCGCCTGCTCCGCCTGTTTGGTGCCCTCCACATTGTCCTGGCTGGCTTTCTTGATGCTCTCCATCGCGCTCGCCACCTGATCCATTCCCACCAGTTGCTGCTGGCTGGAAGCCGCGATCTGCAGCGCTGCGCCGGAAGATTCTTCGATACTGTCCGCCAGCATGCGAATGGCGTCCCCAGACAGCTGCGCCTGCTGGTAACCGCCATCCACCGCCTTACTGCTCTGTTCCGCCACCATCACCGCCTTATTCATGGCGCGCTGGATATCATTGAGGATGTTGCGCACCTGACCGGTAGCCTGTTTGGACTGATCCGCCAGGGTTTTCACTTCCTGCGCCACCACTGAAAAACCACGCCCCTGTTCGCCGGACTTGACCGCTTCAATGGAGGCGTTGACCCCCAACAGGTTAGACTGCTCCGCCAGATCGTTAACCGTAGCGACTATCTCTGCAATGGCCTGACTCTGCTCGCTCAAACGTACGATGCTTTCCGCCACGGCATGCATCTGTTGCCGGATTTGGCTCATGCTGTCCTGAGTCGCCTCCACCGCCTTGCGTCCGTCCTGGGACACCTGCAGGGTGCGTTGCGCGGCCTCAGTGACATGCTTGGCTTTCTGGTTGGATACGGAGGCCGTTTGTTTGACTTCTTCCACCGTAGTGGTGATTTCGCTGATGGCGGTGGCGGTTTCCTGGGCGCTGGCGGCGACCTGCCCGGTTGACGCCATAATTTCCTGACTTGCGGTGGAGAGCACCGCCACCCCTTCTTTCAAGTCGGCGGTGAGGCTCTGCAAATTGTTGATCATGGCGGAAAACGCATTGCCTAAAATATCCCGCCCTGAACGAGGCGTGACGCTCACTGTCAGGTCTCCCTTGGTGATGGCTTCGGAAGTTTTCGCCAGTTCGCGCAGATACTCTCCCATACGGCTGAACGCCTGACTCAGCATGCCGACTTCGTCTTCCCGTTTCTCGAATTCCCTTCCGTACATCAAATCGCCCTCCGCGATCTGTTCCGCCCATTGCGTCAGATCGGCCAGAGGGCCCGCAATCGCTTTAGAGGTCAACCACACGATGGCCGCCATCAGCGCCAATATCACTGCAATGACAATAATGATGGTCCGTCGTTGCTCCTCCACCGTCGCTTCTGACTCCGCCAGAGCCTGCTGAATATTGCGTTCGCCCAAGTGAATAATCTGTTCGCCCAGCTCGCGTATCTGCGTGATGCGCTCCGCCTGCTCGTTGGTCAATACCGTCGCGGCGGCGTCAAAATCGCCGGACGCTATCAATGGAATAATGGTTTTCTCCCGGGTGCTGGAAAACGCCATCCACTGATCCCGCAATTTCTGCAACAACCCTTGAGCTTCACTGGCGCGCACCGCGTCGGCATTGAGCTCACCCAATAACTTCTCTCCCTGCAAACTGCTGCGCTTGACCTCATCCAGCAGCACGCCGCCGGCGCCGCGCTGCATCACCATTTTCAACATCAACGCCCGATTCTCGTTGATGTTGATCATTAAGTCCTTGATGCGCATGTGCTGGGCGAACTGGTCGTCGAAAATTTGCTGTTGCGACTGCTGAATCTGCTGCAGCCCCTGGAAAGCGATGATCAAGGAGCCCACCACAATCACTGCGATGGAGCTGAATGCCAGAATCAGCTTATTGGCGGTCTTCAGGTTGCGATAGAACATATCCTATATCCTGTCGTTGACGATCAATCGGGCGTCATGAAGTAACTTGTATGCATCAAGCACCGCCCAGTGGGAGGGAGTCACCCCCAGCAGATATTCTTTGCGCACACCGCTCAAATGCTCAAGCCGGGTGTTCAGGCGCTTCCGCGATAATATGCGAATGCCGGTCACCCGGTCGGTCAGCAGTCCGAATTCACGGCCTTCCTGCGACAACACAACGACAGAATTACGATCCGAAAGGCCTTTCAACGGCAGATCGAAGAACACGCGAAGGTCTAACACTGATACGATGCGCCCACGCACGCCGATCACTCCCAGCACATAGGGAGGCGTACAGGGAATAGGCGTCGGCGGCTTAAGTGGCGTGACTTCCGCGATAAACTCCGGCTCCAGGGCGTAAACTTCCTGAGCCAGCTCAAACACCAGGGCTTCCATGCGGTCCGACTCGTCTTCTTCCTTCTCCGGCTCCGCCAACTCGCGCGCGCGCTCCTGCAGCCGCGCTCTGGCGGAATCCGGCGACGGATTGAACTCATTCGCCAGAAACTGCTCCACCTGCTGCAGATTGCGCTTTAACGCTTCCCAGTCGGTGTAAGTTGAACCTTTCAACTCCGCCCTCCTTCCTTACAGTCCTTCAGGCGCAATACGCCTCATTTGATATCGCCGGCGATATCGTCAAACGCGCCTCGCACCAGTTCCAGCAGATCTCCCGCCGTCAGCCCTTCCCCTTCCTCCAGTGGCTGCTCCGGCGCCACGGACGCCAGCAGCTCCCTGCAGTTTCGCAGACAGCGCAAAGCGCGCTCAGGTTGCCCCAATCGCATACACAAAATGCCGCTGAGATAGTGGGCCATAATGAAATCCGGTTGCAGATAGATCACCCGAATCAGCGCCTCCAACGCCTGGCGACGCTCAGAACGTCCAATATGCAAAGACGCCAACAGCCAATAGGCGGCCGGCTGCAACCGATCCAATCGAATGGCCTGATTAGCCCAGTCTTCCGCCTCTTGTATGCGATGACGGTTGGCGTGGCTGCGGGCGATGAGAATGGCGGCGTCCGCCTGCTGACGCAGCGATAGGCCTGTGCAGGCAGTAAAGCGTTCCAAAAATCGCACGGCGGCGTCATAATCGCCTTCGCTATAAGCCTCTTGTCCCCGGCGCCATTCATTGTCCGCATCAGACGCCTGTTGCTCTCGCGAGACGGCTTTCCTTTCCTGAGTATTGGATACAACAGACGCCGCTAACGAGATATCCACGGCCGTCGTGCGTCTGGCATGCTGCTCAGTCCGTCCCGAAAGCGCATTCATCGCTTGCAGGTCTGGGCCAGCGGGTTCCCACGCGGCTTGACTCCAACGCGTCTCTTCACCCTGCCGCCGCAGACATACCGCCTCCGGCCAGTTGTGCACTTTCTTCCCGGCCCATTGGCAGATCACGCTCTCCACCGGCGATAGCAACAATACCCCGCCCGGGCTCAGGGTGCGCTGCAAACGGTCCAGCACCGCCGCCGCTTGTGAGGGGGAGAAATACATCAACACGTTGCGACACAAAATCACGTCACAGTCGCACAGTCCTCGTTTCTCGTCGGGAAAAACTGACTGCGCCAGATTCAACTGAAAGAAATCGACGCGCCGCCGGAAGCGATCATGAATCGTCCACTGATTAGCGCCGCTCTGGCTGAAATACCGGGCGCGCCATTGCGGGTCGACCTGACGGAACGACCAGGCGCTGTAGCTGCCGCTTTGCGCCTTCTCCACAAATTCCGCCACCAAATCCGTGGCCATGAGTTCAACACGCCAATCGCGGATATCAGGCAGCAGGCCTTCCAACAGAATCGCCAGGCTGTATGCTTCCTCGCCGCTGCAGCAGCCTGCGCTCCAGATGCGCAGGCGTTTCTGGCCATTGCGGCGGCGTTGATCAAGCAAAGGAATAAGGAAATGATGAATCAGGTGCTGATAACAGGCGGGATCGCGCAAAAAATAGGTCTCGCCCACCGCCAGCTCTGTGGCCAGGCGCACCTTCTGCGCTGCATCAATTTGGTCGTAGAGCAGCGCGCGGGCGAACGCAGATGGTTCGTCGTAACCAAGATCCAGGGCGGCCAGTTTGAGGTGCCGCTCCAGATCAGACCAGCGTTCCTGAGGATAATGCAGACCCCATAGCTCGTTGATTTTCCACTGGCAGGCCGACAATAAGTCAGGGCTGAGCGCATTGGGCATGGCCACCGCGTCACTCATCATGCTCAGCGAGCGCATACGCCAGTTCCTCTTTTTCCCTGAGGTTGAGCAAGGTGTCGGGGTCGTTGATGTAAAGCACGCCATCAGGCAGACAGACCACGCCCTTCAGCATTGGCGGTCGTTCGGGAATCTCAGCGCCGTCCAACATAGTGGAGCGTGGAAATATGCTGACGCCGTCAACGCTATCGCAGATCAGAATCAGATCCATGGCGTCGGCGCGCACCCACAGGAAGCGGTCTTCCAGCGCTGTGGCGCGTGGAGGCAATCCCAGGCGCAATCGCAAATCCGCCACCGGCACCGGCCGCCCGCGCATATTCAATACGCCGCATATCACCCTTGGCCCTGACGGCAACGGATTGATCGCCGCCGCTCTGAACACTTTCCTGACTCGCGCCAATTCAACTGCATAAGGCCTCTCGTCCAAACGAAAGACAAGCAGCTGAATGTCCTCCCCGCCTTGCATAGCAATTCTCCCTGCACTGTCATATCAACAATAGACCTCTCCAGGCGTAATTACCAAACTCGGGGCGCGCCTATTTAGAGCGGTTATGGGATTGGAAAAGGAGCGGGAGACGCTGAAGCCCGGTGCGAAGCGGACCATAATGATCGTGAGACGTCATGGCGTTACTGGCGACGAAAGCGGCGCGCCACGAGCGGGTTAAACAAAAAATAATGCCTGGCGTCAGGAAGACCAGTCCGTCATTACCTGAGGAGAGCATCTTTTGGGGGAGTCAGCGCCGGGGGGATAACTCGTCAAAGGCGCGGATCACGCAGTCTGCGTGTTCCTGGTAGATGTGGTTACGTTCGTTCAGATAAAGACAGGCGATCATGTTGGCGTTACGGGCCGCCTGCAGGTCAAAAATATAATCGCCGACATAGATCAGCTCACCGCAGGCCAGCCCCCAGGTTTCGGCGATACGCAACAGTCCTTCAGGGTGCGGCTTGGGCTTGCAGTCTTCACGGGTTAGCGCCAGCTCAACGGGAATGCCCAGCGCCTCAATGGCGATACGGGTTGCTTCACGCATATTGCGGGTCAGGATCGCCACGGGAATATCCAGCTCCCGCAGCGACATCAACAGTTCTTTCGCGCCCGGCATCCAGGTAGCCGCGCGCGCGCCAGCGATTTCATGGGCTTCCACCACCGTCCAGGCCCTGGCGACGGCGTCAGGATCATCCAGCGTATCCAAGTGCTCAAGAATGGGCTTTCCCTCAGGAAAACCCAGTTCCCGCCGCATGGCGTCAAAGTCCAGACGGGAATCCACCAAGGTGCCGTCCAGATCGAAGATAAATCCTTTAACGCCGCTGAGGTTCATAAGACACAATCCAGGCGGAATCATCCGCTCAAAGCCCGCCGGACGCCGCTCGTTCTGCAACCGACGTCAGAATACAGATCAGTAAGGGCACTGATAGATAGCGAAACGCTGACGTCCGTCGATGGAGATTTCACTATCAGGAACGACGGTATTGCCGCCCAGAGCCGCCGCTTCGTTACGCGCCAAAGTAGACAACTCTTCGAAAATAACCTTCTCATCGCGGCTCAGTATGCCCACGCGGCTGACGCCATTGGAGGTAGTCGTGCCCAGCTTCTGGCAGTTCGCCACCTCATTTCTCTTGGCCACCTTGACGGTTTCGCCTTCCGGCGTCAGAGAAACCCACGAACACCCGGAGGCCATTAAGGTTGTCGCAATCAATACTAACGTTGCTTTTCTCATCTTCTCTTCCATATTTTTCAGAATGTTAGAGTGTTTTACTAAAAAGTTTTTCAACTTTTTACCAGAACACCCGGTAAATTAGAACCTATTGTCTTGATAAACGCCACTCGCTCTTGGTCGTCCAGGTCGCAACCGGGACGCAGACTGGACCATTCCGGGTTGCTCCGCGCCTTGCGCAACCAGCGCGACCAGTCTCCCGGCAATTCCGGCGATCCGCCGTCCGCCAGGGCCATCGGCTGTTGAGACGCATGTCCCCGCTTTTGCAGCGCTTCGAATAAATACTGTTGCCGCAGCCACAATACTTTGAGGGTGGATTCGTCGACGCACAACTTGCGTTGTTTACGTATCGCCGCGGTCAAATCTTCGCGATAACGGCGTCCGGTCTGCCATACGACCCCCGCCAGGGCGCCCAGCGCCGCCGCAGCGCCCAGCGTAACGCCGCCGGCCATCAGATCCACGCCAACGCCTACCGCTGCGCCGGCGGCCGCGCCGCTACCCGCCTCTACGCCCATGCGCTTCATATTGTCCGGATCAAACAAATCCAGCTCCCATTCGCCATCGCGTACCGGCAAGGCGGCGATCGTCACATCCTCGTCGGCGAAGCGAAAGATCTGCAGCAGGTCGGCGACGCAGTCTGACTCCGCCTTACGCACCTGATCCTGCATCCGCTCCGCCGCAGTCTGAATTTCCGCTTCCTCATTCGTCGTCATCAGACGAAAACTGGCCACGTCCGTCCACAAGGCGGCGATGCGCTGCGCGGCGCTGTCCATCTGGGAGTCCCATTGCTTCTGCCGCTCTTCGATAAGCTGCTGCAGGTCGTCATAGCGGGCGGCCATCAGCGCCTGCATCTTCTGGTAAAGACGCTTCTCGTCCTCAAAATTGAAGGCGACCGTGTCGAACTCCACCTGGGCGTGCAGGTTCAACGCCGCCAGTTGCTCACGCCACTGCGCCAGATTGGAGCGTGGCGCGGCGATAAAGTTCAGCACGGGGATCACCGGGCGCGCAGCAAAACTCAGCACTTTCAGCTCATCCCGATATTTACCGAGCACCGGCTCACGGACATCCACGACATAGAAGATCAGCTCGTCCTGCAACAACTGCCGGATCACCTTGGCTTCTTGCGAGAACTGCGGATAGCGATCCAGATCCTGGATAAAGGCGCGCAGCCGTCCCAGACCGTTATCCTGCTCCGGGCGTAATTGTTCCAGCGCTTCCAGCAGCTCAATGGAATCCTCCAGCCCCGGCGTGTCGAACAGAGTGATGACTGGCGTTTCGTTGACCAGGATCTGGCCAGCCTCCACATGCCGGGTGGCGCCGGGGTGATTGGAGATAACCCCGAATTTCAGATCGCGCAGCAAGGTGCGCATGAGGGAGGTTTTACCTGCGTTGGTGTGACCGACCACCGCCACGGAAATCGGGTCGCCGCCGATGCCGGCGCGCGCTTTGGACGGTGTCGCATTATCCATGTTTCATCTCCCCTTCGGAATGCGTCCCGATCACCCGGTGCACCACCCGTTGCGGTTCTATCCCGCATTCCGCCGCTAATTGGTGCCAGTCGCAGATGCGTATGTCGCGTCCCTGCTCGTCCTGATCGAAATATCCCGCCGTTTCGCACAACTCAAGCCATGTCAGTGATTTGCGCCCTTCCGTCAGTTGCGCCAGAAACCGCTTCAAACCGCGATCCGGGGAGCGTTGCAGCGACACCGCAGCCACCAATGGCGCCTGTTTCAGCGTCTGGGCGCGCTGCAGCGCAGTATGCTGCCCTTCCCGATCCAGTACATTGCCCAGATTAAACGCCACGGGAACACTCTCCCCCGCCGCCATGTGCGCGTTGTCCAATTCCACCCCAAGCCAGTAGCTTTGGGTCGGTGGGGTTTCCTCACGCGCCTGTTGAGGCTCAGGGCCCGTCTGAGGACGGGCGCCGTCATCCGCATCCACCACGCCCAGCACTCGCGTGGCCGGAATCAGCCTCTGTTTCAAACGGACATAGTAAGGGCGCGCCAGATTCAGGCGAAAAGCGGCGCGCGCACGTCCGTACGCCACCCAGGACGCCGCCAGCAATAAGAGACGGGGGATGATTCCATAGGTCAACATAGCGCCCAGCAGCAAGCCTGACCACGCCTGACGCGCCGCTTCAGCGTCAGCTGGCGAGCCGCCAATACGACTGGCGGCGATTTGCTCTGACGTCGGCGAAGAGAAACCAAGCCATTGCGGCAACACCGCGAGACCTTGAGTCAGAGCTTGGAATGAAGATTCGGACAGGATGGTGGTTTCCCAAATAAAGTCATACTGACGAGCGGCCAGCATGAGCAGAATCATGGTCGATCCACCCAGCAAATAGGACAGCCATAACGCATGAGACAGCCGACTGAGGTTCCAGCGACCCAACGCCCCGGCGTTCATGACGGCGAACCATGCCTGCGCCGCAGCGGCGTCTGCGCCGTTCTTGCCGCCCAGCCTGGCCATCCAGTAGGCCACCGTCCACTCCAACGTCTGGCCGAGCATACCTGTTTTAGCCTTGCGCGACGCCAGCGCCATGCCGCCCGCCCACAACGCCAGCATCAGCGTGTTGACGCCTAACAGCGCCAGTAACAACCAGAAGAAATTCACACTGCCTTGCTGTGCGCCGTCAAAGGCCTGCCGGGCCGCCAATGCGCCAAGGCAAAACAACAGCGCCATTGCGGCAAAGGCGACTTTTTTCGCCGCCTCCGCCGTCTTTTGCAGGCGAGGACGCAAAGCAACGCCTTCCCCCATCTGCCGGGCCCGGTCCAATACATGCTGCTCCAGACCCTGTCCCGAAGTATGCGCAGGCTCGCGCAGCGAAAGCTCCGCATACGCCTCGTTTTCCTGAATATGCCGAATCGCTTCAGCCTGCAGCCGGTCGTTGAACTTATCCGGCATCATGCAACCCTGCTCTGACGTTATTCGACGCCCCCTGCGACGAATAAGATTCAGCGATGTGTAATTTCAAAGCGGTTCCTCTGGCTCGTGTCAGTCATCAGGTGAGTCCGTCGTCCCACGGCTCCCTGTTTGTCATTTTCTTGCGCTGTATACAATCTGAAGCGGCCAGACGCCGCGCGCTTCAGGTCGGCCAATGATACCTATTCGCTCCTCGCAACGACAAGCTCGGTCGGAGGCTGCGCACAGCCTCCTGCTGTATTGGCGATATTCCACCTCCCAATTGCCCTTTGAGTGGGCTATGCTAACTCTATTATCAAACAATGCATTGAGACGCCTTGGTCTTTTCAAATCAAAACCAATTGCTCTCCCACAGATTTTAAAGCGCGTTAGCCGGTACCAAAGATGTTCGCACCCAAGCTCGTTCTGTTGGCGTCTCTAAACTGTTTGCTGGCTTCCTTCTCACTACATTCTCAGGCTGAGCCGCCGCCCTCGGGTGAAATCACCTATTACATCGTTGAGGATCTGGCCAGCCCATTTCAGATTGCTTCCGAGGGCGTCAGTAACGGCGGTCTTATTACCGATCTGGTGGAAATCATCTTTCGCGACACGCCACTGCGCGTGATCCCCAAACCTCTGCCGGTCAACCGTTTGCACCGGATTATCAGAGAAGACACCCAGTCGGTTTGGCTGACTTACGACGCCAAAGTGTGGAATTCATTGGCGGATGTCGGAGACTTTGTGGATGAGCCACTATTCACCGTCAACCACGCCTTGCTCACCTGTCATAGCCAACCCAGGCTTATCGATACGGAAACCGATTTACTGGGTATGACTCTGGCTATCCTCGATAACTTCAGCTACCCCGAACTGCGTTTACTGGAAGAGCGCGGGGCCTTGACGCTGACAAGCGTGGAAAAATATGAACAAGGCTTTCGTTTAGCGGCGGCCGGGCGCGTGGACGGATTTGTGGAGATGGAAATTCGTTTGCGCTACAACCTGGCGCAGGAAAACGAGGCCTCATCGGATTGCTATCACTTCCTCAACATGGACGCGGTGATACCGCCTTACGATATTTATCTCAGCATGAGTAAGCAGGCAAGCCCTGACTTGAGGGAGATGGTGACGCAAAAAATCAGACAGCTCAAAGGCAGTGAGGATTACAAACAGGTTTTCGCCCGCTATATGGGGCGCGTTACGGCGGAAGAAACCAAGCGGGCGAAAGCGGCTCCCGCCGCTCTCTGCCCGCCCGCATGCGCTACCGTGGCGAATCAGCCTCTGTAGTAGCGGTGCTCAACGAAAGTCGCAGACACGACAGTCACCGGCACTTCTTTACCGCGCACGATCGCTTTCAGCTCCGTTCCCATGGCGGAACAGTCAGCTTTGACGTAGCCCATCGCCACCGGTTTCTCAACGCTGGGACCGTAGCCGCCGCTGGTCACAACGCCAACCACCTGCCCTTCCGCATTGACAATCTCAACGCCTTCACGCACTGGGGCCCGACCTTGCGGAGCCAAACCAACGCGCTTGCGAGGAGAGCCTTCCGCGAATTCACTCAGGGTCACATCCGCGCCAGGGAAACCGCCTGCGCGTTCGCCATCGGCGCGACGCGGCTTGGACAGCACCCACTTCAGGTTCGCCGCCACCAGGTTGGTGTCCGTGTCCAGGTCATGGCCATACAGACACAGGCCGGCTTCCAGACGCAGAGAATCTCTCGCGCCCAGGCCGATAGCCTCGACGTCCGGGTGCGCCAGTAATTTGCGCGCCAGCGCCTCCGCACGATCCGCAGGGACGGAGATTTCGTAGCCGTCTTCGCCGGTATAGCCGGAACGAGTAACAAAACACTCAGCGCCGTCCAAGGTCGCCCACGCGCCAGTCATGAAAACCAGCTTGGTCAGTTCCGGAGCCAGTTCTTCCATCACGCCCGCCGCAGCCGGACCTTGCAACGCCAACAGCGCGCGGTCTTCCAGCACTTCGATTTCCACCTTGTCGCCAAGGTGTTTGCGGAGATGCGCGATATCCTGCTCTTTACAGGCGGCGTTAACCACCAGGAACAGATCTTCGCCAGTGTTGGTGACCATCAGGTCGTCCAGGATGCCGCCCTTGTCATTGGTGAACAGCGTGTAGCGCTGCGCGCCCTTCTCCAGACCAACGATATCGCCGGGAACCAGCGCTTCCAGCGCTTCCGCCGCGCCAGCGCCTTTGAGACGCACCTGCCCCATGTGGGAGACGTCGAACAGACCGGCCTTGGCGCGGGTGTGCAAATGTTCTTTGATAATGCCTGCGGGGAATGTCACCGGCATGGCGTAGCCTGCGAATTCAACCATCTTCGCCCCGCACTCCACGTGCAGATCATACAACGGGGTTTTCGCCATTTCGGCGTTGTTCTGACTTTCAGCCATTGCTTCGTCTCCCTAAAGGCGTCACTGGGGACGCCATTGTTCGCATGAAATTCTATGGTCGCCGAAGCCGGTCCCGAAGGACCGGCGCATCAGCATTCGATTACGTTTACCGCGAGGCCGCCGCGAGCGGTCTCTTTATATTTGGTCTTCATGTCAGCGCCGGTGGCTTTCATGGTTTTGATCACCTTGTCCAGGGAAACGAAGTGACTTCCGTCTCCCCGCAGCGCGATACGCGCGGCGTTGATCGCTTTCACCGAGCCCATGGCGTTGCGCTCGATGCAGGGCACCTGCACCAAGCCGCCAATAGGATCGCAGGTCAGGCCAAGGTTATGTTCCATGCCGACTTCCGCGGCGTTCTCCACCTGCTGAGGCGTTCCACCGAGCACCTCCGCCAACGCGCCTGCCGCCATGGAGCAGGCCACACCCACTTCACCCTGACAGCCGACTTCGGCGCCGGAAATAGAAGCGCCTTCTTTGTACAGCACGCCAATAGCGGCCGCTGTCAGCAGAAAACGCACAATGCCGTCTTCATTGGCGCCGCCAACGAACCGGTCGTAGTAGTGCAATACTGCAGGAATAATGCCCGCCGCGCCGTTCGTCGGCGCCGTCACCACTCTGCCGCCCGCAGCGTTTTCTTCATTCACCGCCAGCGCATACAAATTCACCCAGTCGAGAACGTTCAGCGGATCCTTCATGGCGGACTCCGGCCGCTTTGACAGCGCGCGATGCAGTTCCGCCGCACGACGCTTCACTTTCAGACCGCCAGGCAAAATGCCCTCTTTACGGCAGCCGTTCTCCACGCAATCCTGCATTACCTGCCAGATGCGCAGCAGCCCCTTGCGCACTTCTTCTTCGCTGCGCCAGGTCTTTTCGTTCTCCATCATGATACGGCTGATGCTGTATCCCGTGGCGCGACAGTGCTCCAGCAACTGCGCCGCCGTGCGGAAAGCGTATGGCAGCGGCGTGGTGTCGGGAACGATCTTGTCTTCGCCCACCGCGTCCTCGTCCAGAACGAAGCCGCCGCCTACGGAATAATACGTCCGCGTACGCAGAGCCACCGCGCCATGATTAAACGCCGTAAAACGCATGCCGTTGGGGTGATAAGGCAAGGTCGCGCGCTTGTTCATCAGCAGATGTTCTTTCTCCACGAAGTCGACTTCGTGCAGCCCCAACAGACGGATGCGGCGACGGGTGCGAATACGTTCAATCTTCGCTTCCACGTCATCCGTATCGACGTCCTCGGGTGTTTCTCCCTCTAGGCCCAGCATCACCGCTTTGTCGGAGCCGTGCCCCTTACCGGTGGCGGCCAGAGAGCCAAATAATTCCGCCTTGATAGTGATAACCTGCTCCAGCAGGCTGTCCCGCTGCAATCCCTGCAGGAATTGACGCACCGCCTTCATAGGTCCCACGGTATGGGAACTGGAAGGACCAATGCCTATTTTGAGCAAATCAAAAACGCTTACAGCCATAAATCATCACTCGCCACGGAGCTGTGAAACCTTGAGAAACCCGCCCGCTATGCGGACGGAGAGACCGGAGCGCCTCATAGGGCGGCTCCGGATTTGGCGTTAGCGCGGTAGACAGGGAAATCGCGACAGATGCTCAGCACCTTCTCGCGGACCTTCTCTACGACGCTTTCATCGCCCATATTGTCCAGCACATCGCAAATCCAGTTCGCCAGCTCCACAACTTCTTTTTCTTTGAAGCCGCGAGTGGTGACGCCTGGCGTACCGATACGCAGACCGGAAGTCACGAACGGCGATTGTGGGTCGTTCGGCACCGTATTTTTGTTGACGGTAATGTACGCGCGGCCTAATGCAGCGTCGGCGTCTTTACCGGTCACGCCCTTATCGATCAGATCGATCAGGAACAGGTGATTGTCCGTGCCGCCGCTGACGACTTTGTAGCCGCGCGCCTTCACCGCATCCGCCATGGCTCTGGCGTTATTCACGACTTGCTGTTGGTAGTCGCGGAATGCAGGCTCCAACGCTTCCTTGAACGCTACCGCCTTAGCGGCGATCACGTGCATCAGAGGACCGCCCTGAATACCAGGGAAAATCAAAGATTGCAGTTTTTTCTCAATCTCTGGGTTGGACTTCGCCAGAATCAGGCCACCGCGAGGGCCGCGCAAAGTCTTATGCGTGGTGGTCGTGGTGACGTCGGCGATCTGCACCGGGCTGGGATACAGACCCGCCGCAACCAGACCGGCGACATGCGCCATATCAACGATCAGGTAGGCGCCAACGCTATCCGCAATGTCGCGGAAACGCTGCCAGTCCACCACTCGTGAATAAGCGGAGAAGCCTGCGATAACCAGTTTCGGCTTGTGTTCTTTGGCTAGACGCTCGACTTGATCATAGTCGATTTCGCCGGTTTCCGGGTTCAGGCCGTACTGCACGGCGTTGAAAATTTTGCCGGAGAAGTTGGGCTTGGCGCCGTGGGTCAGGTGACCGCCGTGGTCCAGACTCATGCCCAGAATCGTGTCGCCAGGCTTGGCCAGGGCCAGATACACGCCTGCGTTGGCTTGTGATCCAGAATGGGGTTGCACGTTGGCGTAATCAGCGCCGAACAGTTGCTTGGCGCGGTCGATAGCCAGTTGCTCCGCGACATCGACGTGCTCGCAGCCGCCGTAATAACGCTTGCCGGGATAGCCTTCCGCGTATTTGTTGGTCAAGACGCCGCCTTGCGCTTCCATCACCCGTGGGCTGACGTAGTTTTCGGAGGCGATCAATTCAATGTGTTCTTCCTGACGGCGTTTTTCCGCATTAATGGCCGCCGACAGCTCGGGATCGTAATCAGCGATCCGCATATCTTCGGTAAACATGGCTCGTGTTCCTCTTTCAGATTCTTATTTTGCGCAGAGAAGCGGGACGCGTGAACGCCCCGCAGTACTGCTTAGTCCTCGTACTCAGTCATCGGAGGACATGCGCACACCAGGTTGCGGTCGCCGTACACGTTGTCGATGCGACCCACCGGGCTCCAGTATTTGTCCGCTTTCAGCGCTTTCAACGGATACACGCCACGCTCGCGGCTGTAGGGCCGATCCCAGTCGCCCACCAGATCCGCCGCGGTGTGCGGGGCATGGTGCAGCGGGCTGTGATCCACGTCGTACTCGCCGTTCTCAATCGCGCGGATTTCCTCGCGGATAGCAATCATGGCGTCGCAGAAGCGATCCAGTTCCGCCAGAGATTCGCTCTCAGTCGGCTCGATCATCAGCGTGCCAGGAACCGGGAATGACATGGTTGGCGCGTGGAAGCCGAAGTCGATCAAACGCTTGGCGATATCGTCAACGGTCACGCCGCAGCTGTCTTTGAACGGACGCACGTCGATAATGCACTCATGCGCCACGAAACCTTGCGAACCGGTATACAGCACGGGATAGTGCGGCTCCAGGCGCTTGGCGATGTAGTTGGCGTTCAGAATCGCCGACTTGGTCGCTTCGGTCAGACCTTCGCCGCCCATCATGCGGATATAAGTCCAGGAAATGGGCAGAATGCCCGCGCTGCCCCAAGGCGCTGCGGAGATAGGCGCAATCGCTTTTTCCGCCGTCTCGCCCATGGCGCTGTGGCCAGGCAGGAACGGAGCAAGATGCGCAGCGACGCCAATTGGGCCAACGCCGGGGCCGCCGCCGCCGTGTGGAATACAGAATGTTTTGTGCAGGTTCAGGTGCGACACGTCGCCGCCGAACTGACCGGGTTTACACAGGCCGACCATCGCATTGAGGTTAGCGCCATCAATGTATACCTGACCGCCGTGCTGATGCACGATAGAGCACACTTCGCGAATGCCCTCTTCGAACACGCCGTGAGTGGACGGATAGGTCGCCATTAACGCCGCCAGTTTGGCGCTGTGCTGCTCCGCTTTCAGACGCAGATCGTTCAGGTCCACGTTGCCGTTGTCGTCGCACTTCACCGCTACGACTTTCATGCCCACCATCTGCGCTGACGCCGGGTTGGTGCCGTGGGCGGAATTGGGGATCAAGCAGACGTCGCGGTCGCCTTCTCCGCGGCTTTGATGATAAGCGCGGATCGCCAGCAGGCCAGCGTATTCGCCCTGAGAGCCCGCATTGGGCTGCAAAGAGAACGCCGCATAACCGGTCGCTGCGCTGAGCATACGTTCCAGATCAGCGATCAGGGCGCGATAGCCTTCAGTTTGATCCAACGGCGCAAAGGGGTGAATCGCGCAGAAACCTTCCCAGCTCACCGGGGTCATTTCCGTGGTGGCGTTCAGCTTCATGGTGCAGGAGCCCAGCGGGATCATGGTGCGGTCAAGCGCCAGGTCTTTATCCGCCAGACGGCGCAGATAACGCAGCATTTCCGTTTCAGAGTGGTAACGGTTGAATACCGTGTGCGTCATGAATGCGCTTTGACGGCTCAGCTCCGCTGGAATCGCATCCTTGGCGGAAGCGTCCAGCGTCGCGACATCCGCAACCGGCTTGCCGGAGGCGAATACCTGTAAAAGTGCGGCGACATCTTCGCGGGTAGTGGTTTCGTCCAATGAAACGCCCAGGGTTTTATCATCGATGCGCCGCAGGTTGATCTTCTGCTGCAGAGCGGCTTGATAGACCACGTCTGTATCGCCGCCAGTGGCGACGGACACAGTGTCAAAGAAATGCGTGGTGTTGACGGTGCGTCCCGCCTGCTTCAGGCCTTCCGCCAGAATAGTGGTCAGACGATGCACGCGACGGGCGATGCGTTTGAGCCCTTCCGGGCCGTGGTAAGCGCCGTACATGGAGGCGGTAATCGCCAGCAGCGCCTGCGCGGTGCAGATGTTTGAGGTCGCGTTCTGACGACGAATGTGCTGTTCACGGGTCTGCAGCGCCAAGCGGTAGGCTTTGTCGCCATTGGCGTCAACAGAAACGCCCACCAGACGACCAGGCAGAGAACGCTTGTACTCGTCTTTGGTGGCGATGTAAGCCGCGTGGGGGCCCCCGAAGAACAAGGGCACGCCGAAACGCTGACTGTTGCCGATAGCGATATCAGCGCCCAGTTCGCCCGGAGGCGTCAACAGGGTCAGAGACAGGATATCCGCCGCCATGATCGCCAGTGCGTTGGCTTCGTGAACGGTTTTGATCAGTTCGCGGTAATCGCGGACATCGCCGTTGACGCCCGGATATTGCAGAAGCACCGCAAAGTAGTCGCGGTTCTGCAGATCTTTCAGAGGATCGCCGACCACGACTTCGATGCCCAGAGGCTCAGCGCGGCCTTTTACTACTTCGATTGTCTGCGGCAGGCAGTCTTCCGCGACGAAGAATACATTGCTCTTGTTCTTGCCGTTGACCCGGCGACACATGGTCATGGCTTCCGCCGCCGCAGTGCCTTCGTCCAACAGAGACGCGTTGGCCATTTCCATACCGGTGAGGTCGCCGATCATGGTTTGGAAGTTCAACAGCGCTTCCAGGCGGCCCTGAGAGATTTCCGGCTGGTACGGAGTATAAGCGGTATACCAGGCGGGGTTTTCCAGTACGTTACGGAGGATAACGGTCGGCGTCAGGGTGTTGTAGTAACCCATGCCGATGTAGGTTTTGAAAACTTTGTTACGTTCAGCGAAGGCTTTCAGTTCCGCCAGCGCCTGCGCTTCGGTGCAAGGGCCGTCGAGTTCGAGACCTTCCTGGATGCGGATGGTTTCAGGAACAGTCTTGCTGATCAGCGTTTCCATGTCGGCCACGCCCAGCGCGTTCAACATGGTGGTCTTTTCCGCTTCATCCGGGCCGATGTGGCGGCCGATGAAAGCGTCCCGCTGCTCCAGTTCAGCCAGAGTTTCGCGTGTATCGCTCATGATATTACTCTCCTGTCAGCGCCTTATAAGCCGCGTCATCCATCAGCGACTCAACTTCAGAAGCATTGGAAAGGGAGATTTTGTAAATCCAGCCTTCTCCAGTAGGATCTTCGTTCACTTTACCTGGATCATCGCTCAGCGCTTCGTTCACGGCGACTACGACACCGCTGACGGGGCTCTTGATATCGCTGGCGGTTTTCACCGACTCCACTACGCCGATATCTTCGCCCTGGCTGACTTCACGGCCCACTTCGGGCAGCTCCACGAACACCAGATCGCCCAGTTGCGCCTGTGCGTAATCTGTAATGCCCACAACACCGACTTCATCGGATTCCATGGACAACCACTCGTGATCTTCAGTGAATTTCAGACCGCTCATACGTAACATACTCCTCAATTGGAACCGGTTGGAATAAATTATCCTTCTGAGCCCGCCCCAGGACGTATCGACAAAGAGAGACGCCGCCGAAACAGGGCTACAGCGATATCGTTTTTATATAACTGAACCATAACTCCGGGCTATTGATTTGTGAAATTAATAGTTAAAATGCATTTATTTAAAATATTTATGGTAACGCTGTGAATTATCTCCCCACCGATCTCCTGCAAACCTTTGTCGCCGTAGCGGATTATGGCGGTTTTACTCAGGCCGGCGACGCGTTGGGACGCTCGCAGCCGGCGATCAGCCTGCAGATCCGGCGACTGGAAGAATTAGTCGGCGCCACCCTGCTGCTGCGTAACAACAAGGCATTGGCCCCCACTCCGGAAGGCTTGATTCTGTTGCAATACGCCCGCGACATTCTTGCTCTTAATAAAGAAGCCATGATCAAGCTGTCGCAACCGGAGCTGGCCGGTTGCTTGCGCCTGGGCATTCCCAATGAGTTCGCCAGTTCGTTGCCAGAGGTGCTGGGCAAGTTCTCCCAGGCGCATCCCAATGTCACGCTGGAGGTCACCTGCGACCTCAGCTCCAATCTGGTGGAGCGTTATCGCTCCAAAGAGTTGGATCTTGTGTTCGCCCTGCACACCAGTTTACGCACCATCTCTCCGGAAGAAGGCTGGATGGAGGATCTGGTGTGGGCCACCAGCATTCATCACACCTGCCATACCCGCCATCCGGTGCCGCTGATCGTCGCGCCGCGGGGCTGCGTTTACCGCCACCGCATAATTGAAGCCCTGGACTCCATGAGCATCCCCTGGCGCATTGTTTATACCTGCGCCAGCTTCAGCGGCATCCGCGCTGGCGTGTTGGCGGGATTGGGCGTCACGGTATTGGGTAAAAGCATCGTGCCTGAAGGGTTGCGAGTAGTGGAGAGCAGCGACTATCTGCCTGCCTTGCCAGGCGTGCAAATGCGTCTTTTATATAATCGGGAGCAGACTTCCCCCGCCGTGGCCGGTTTTGTGCAATTTATCTCCCGCACTGCGCCGGTGGCGGGCGATGGCTTGAGCCTGGATGGACTGCGCGCAGGCTAAGTCAATTCATGAAAATTTATTGACGGAATTTGATCAAAAAACGCGCTACTTGTTTTTAACGCCCCCTCATAGGCGCTTAATTGGCGAAAGCTTTGCAATCAAGTTATTTGTAGCAATGGCGGGAGGACGACGATGTTTCGTTCATGCACGATTCTTCTGACACTACTGATTTCAGTCACAGCGATGGCGGAGGGGGTGATCGTGAATCGCGCGCCCCTCGACGCGCAAGTGGCCAACTACTTCGCGCAGCAAGGGATTCGTCTGCAACCGGGCCAATACTGGTACGACGCGCACACCGGCGCCTGGGGTTTTGAAGGCGGCCCAACTGTCGGCGTCACTTACCCCGGACTCCCTGTCTCCGCTCCCCTGCCCGCGGATATCTCCGGCGGCGGCTCCGGGATCTTTATCAATGGTCGAGAGATTCATCCCAGCGAAGCCGTGGCGCTGAGAAATTATTTCGGCCAGGCGATTCCCGGACGTTACTGGCTCAACGCCGCTGGCGTCGGCGGTTATGAAGGCGGTCCGGCGCTATTTAATCTGGCGCCGATGTTCAGCAACCGTGGCGGCGGCAATCGCGGTTTGGGTCATAACGGTCGTGGCGGCTCGGTGATCAGCGACGGAACCACCTCTGGTTTCATTTCGTCTGACCCCAGCCATGGAATCAGCGTCACCTGCGGCCCTGACGGGGGCTGTATCTATTGACTATGAAAGCGGAGCAGTAAAGTCCGCTAATCCGACGCCGCCGGTTTCCTGACGACGGTCAGCGACGCCGGCGGAATAACAGGCAGCCCCTCTCCTTTCAACAGCTTTACAAACGCTGCTTTGGGCAGAGGCTTGCTGAGCAAAAAGCCCTGCGCCTCATCGCAATCCCGCTCCTGCAGAAAGCGTAGCTGCTCCACATTCTCCACGCCTTCCGCCACTACTTTAAGACCCAGCGCCCGGCCCAGCAGAATAATACCGCTGGCTAGAGCTTGATTATTGGGGTCGTCCGGTAAATCGCGAATAAACATACGGTCGATTTTAAGCGTATCTATCGGCATGCGCTTGAGCCTGCTAAGAGAAGAGTACCCTGTGCCAAAATCATCAATGGCCACGCTCAACCCCAGCGATCGCACCTTCCTTAGCACCTCCACACTACGCTCCTCGTGCTGCAGAGCGCCTTCCGTCACTTCCAGCTCCAGATCGAGATCGGACGGCTCCAGACCCCAGCGTTGCAACGCATGTTCGATACGCCCTTTGACATCGTAATGCTCCAGCTGTTTGCCTGAGACGTTAAAGGCGATGCGAGGCAACTTCAGCCCCTCTTTCAGCCAGCCGGCCACATCCCGGCATAGTTGATTGATCACCCATCCGCCGATGGGATCAATCAGAGCGCTGTCCTCCGCAATATTGATGAAACAGTATGGGGTTATCAGTCCCCGCGTGGGGTGCCGCCAGCGCAGCAGCGTCTCCGCCCCCACCAGTTTGCCGCTGGCCAGATTGAATTGCGGCTGGTAGTAAAGTTCAAATTCATTGCGCTCCAGGGCTTGCCGCATTTCGCTGCTCAGAGTCAGGTGCTCTATCGCCCTTTCCGTCAGTTCGCTGGTGTAGAACTCGAAAGTATTGCGGTGCAATTCCTTGGCCCGGTACATGGCCGCATCCGCCGCCCGCGCCAGATTCTGCGCGCTTTCGGCGTCATGGGGGAAAATGGCGATGCCGATGCTGGCGGAGCAGACAATTTCATGACCGCCGATGTGAATGGGCTGACGAATAGTCTCTATCAGCTTGCCGGCCATGGCGGCGGCGTCCTCGGTATTGGACAGCTCCTCCAGACTGATAGTGAACTCATCTCCTCCCAGGCGCGCCACCATGTCTTCGCCCCGCACCGCTTCCGACAAGCGTCGCGCCACAGTTTTCAGCAGGATATCGCCAGCCTCATGCCCCATGGTGTCGTTGATGATTTTGAAGCGATCCAGGTCGATAAACATCAACGCCACTTCCATACGCCGACGCTTGGCCCGCTCCAGAGAAATCTCAAGGCTATTGAAGAACAGCAGTCGATTGGGCAACCCGGTCAGCGAATCATGGTTAGCGAGGTGGCGTAGCTGCTTCTCTTTCTCTTTGATCACGCTGATATCAGAGAACACCGACACATAGTTGGCGATTTTGCCGTTTCTATCGTAGACCACATTGATGTTCTGCCAGGCGGGGTAAATCTCGCCATTGCGCCGTTTATTCTCAATCTCCCCCTGCCAATGGCCGTGCTCCGTGATGGAGCGCCACAGGGATTGATAGAAAGTTTTGTCGTGGCGACCGGATTGTTGCAGGCGGGGGTTACGTCCGTAGACATCATCCAGGGTGTAACCGGTGATCTCGGTGAAGGCGTTGTTCACCGCCACGATATTGCGGGCGTCGTCGGTAATAATGACCGCTTCGCGGATGGCGTCGAACACCACCGCCGCCTGCTGCAGCTCCTTCTCGTGACGACGTCGCTCAGTGTAATCCACCAATATGCAGCGACTACCGCGAAATTCGCCGTCTTCGCTTCGCAACGCCGTGCTGCTCAGCAAAACACAGAACAACCGGCCGTCTTTGCAGCGAACATTAAGCTCCAGATTGCTCAGCGTGCCGCCTTTCTTCAGTTGCCCCAGCTTGTCCCAGCACAATTGCACGCAGTCTTCAGACAGCAGATCGCAGAACATCACTTTGCCAACCAGTTCGCTGCGCGAATATCCCAGCCAGCGCAGCGCCGTTTCGTTGATATCCACGATTACTCCCTGGGGATCCAGCGAGTGATAGCCGCAAGGCGCATTGTTGTATAGGTCATAAATCAGGTGCGCATATTCGTTCTTGCGGTTTTCATCCAGCTTGCGTTCAGTGATGTCCTGGATAGTGCCGTGCATTTCCACAGGGTTTCCCTGCGCATCAAAGAGCACCTCGCCCGCCCCGCACATAATGCGCTCCTCGCCATCGGGCCAGATGACGCGGTGCTCGATGGCGTATATCTGCTTGTTCTCCAATGCCTCGTCCACCAGCTTGACGACGCGCGCCCTGTCATCCGGATGCACGCATTCCAGAAACTTTTCATAGGAGGCTTTGTTGTCATGCAGCGACAACCCCAGATTGCGGTAAACCTGATCCGACCAATACACTTCATTGCGCTTTATATCCCAAAGCCAATTGCCCAGCCGGGCGATTTGCTGCGCTTTATCCAGATTGTTGCGACTCTCGCGCAGGGCCTCATTGCGGGCCTCATTGGCAGTAAGCAGCCAGGCGACCACACCGCCGACCAGAACGACGCAGGCGATCAGGAGATATAACATGGCGCTTTGCAGAGACAATTCCGCTTTTTGCGCAGGGGGCAAGGTCTCCATCAGCTGGTAGTCCGCCCATAAGAAGACAGTGGAGAGGAGGCCAGCGCCCAGCAACGAAAAGACGAGTAAACGCCGGAGGTAGGAACGAATATGACTTTTGAGATGTATCAAGCGCACGCTATGGCGTCTTCCCTGGTTTCGCATGTCCGCCTGTGGCGGCTTGTTGTTTTTATAAAGGAAACTAGCACAAGACCGCAATTTTGCCTTAGTGGGACGGAATAAAAGGCAATTGAATTGATGACTGTCAAACCAAGCAAAAATTTATGCGGAAGCCATGGCAATTGACGTAATTTTGACCAGACTATCTAAAGAAATCCCCAGGGACTCCATGATTCGCCAGTAGTTCAGGGGTACTACTTACCCGCAACCTAAAAGGATACGTCGCCATGATTAAACTTGTCCTCGCGCCCCTTAACGCCCTTTTCTTCACCTTGATGCTCTGCGTGGCTACCTCTGCTTCAGGACACGGCTTCTTCGGTTCAAACGCTGTCGATAGCGATTGTGATGACTGCGGCGCAGGCGGTCCGGGCATGATGCGGGGCCGGCGCATGATGGGAAGCGGCGGCATGTACAACGGAGACGACTGGAGCGCCTCCAACTGGGGCGGCTATGGTCGCCATTCCATGATGGGATCCGGTCGTATGTTTGGTCACGGATACATGATGGGCGATGGCTTTATGATGGGCGGCATGATGGATTTAAGTTCGCCTAGAATGGCGGGGCTGCTGGGGTTGGAGGATAAGCAGCGAAACCAAATAGAAGAAATTCAAAAACAGCTGGGCGAGCAGCAATGGGCTCATTTTCAGGAAATGTACAAACAACACGCCGCCATGCAGAACCTGCTCAACAAAGACGAAATGAATGATAAAGCCATTCTGGAAGCTCATCGCGCCATGGCGGACGCCCATCTCAAGATGCTGGAAATTCGTTTGCAGGCGCGCAGGAAAATGCAAGAGGCGCTCACCGAAGAGCAACGGGAGCGTCTACATCAGATTCAGGATTATGACTGGGGATCGCGATAACGTCTTTCTGCGTCAAGGCGGCGGCTCAGTTCAACGCCGCCGCTTCTTTGACGCTCCGCTTGTCCAGGGACGCGTTAAGCTTATCCTCACGCCCGCTTTCCCGCAGCACCGACTGACGATTGCGACGTAGCAGGCTGGTCACCTCTTCCTGTTGATCCCGCGTAAAGGAACTCCACTCCGGCCACTGCTCCGGCGCCCACAGAAACTGGTTGTAGTCCGGCAGCCAGCCCGACATCAATTGCGCTCGTAATATTTCAAACAGCTTGGCGGGGTTTTCGTATACAAACCATTCCGGTATATCCATGGCTTCGACAATTTTATAGGACACGGACTGCTTGAGTTCATCATGCAGATATTGCGGCGACTTCTGCCCGATGATATGCCGTAAATAACAGGCGATCAGATAGGGAAAGCGGTTCTCAGAGTCAATGGACGTCTTATTATTGCCAAGCTTGGGATAGTAACGATCCAGCTCCTCCAGCGCTTCTTCGTTCCGCCCCAGCTTGATCAGCGTGGCGGCCACCGGCAGCGTGTAAGAGCGATTCCCAGGTTGCTGACTGCGCCGTTGCTGAAATACAGATAACGCCGCCTCATAGTCACGGTTGATAGAGTACTGCAGGCCACGCGCATAGAGATAGCTGGCGCCGGTGCGCATGCCTGGCGGCACCTGAATCAGTAATTCCTGCGCTTTCTTCATATCTCCGAGAGCCATCCACAAAATCGCTTCGGTCACTTTATTATTGGGTTGCCGCCCGATCACATGCGGATACATGCGCGACCAATTGAAGTAGTCCGTCGCCGTATCCACCGTGATCGGCAGAAACTCCAGCTGGTCCAGTGGACGGTACAAATAATCCGGCTCCAGAGCCAAAGCGCGCTGATAGGTGTCCCGCGCCTGCTCCAGGCGTCCCATGCGCAGCAAAGTATAGGCTTTCCCCCGATTGATGCCGCCGGAGAAAGGCTCCAGTTCCAACGCCCGTTCGTACATAGCCAAAGACTGAATAAAACGCCCTTGGGAACGCAGCAACTGGCCGTACCAGAGATAGGCCGGTGTGTAATTCGGCGCCATGTCCATAGCTTTTTTGTAGAAGCCTTCCGCCTCACCCTCCCTGCCCTGCTCGGAGAACTGCAACGCGCGTGACGCATAGGCCTGTGGCATGCCTGGGTCGAGGGCGAACGCCCGGTCCAGCAGAGGCGCGCACTTCTCTGACACCGTACTGGCGGGCAGATCCGAATAGACGCTCAGGAAGTGGTAGCTATCGCACAGCGCAACATAGGCCGGCGCAAACTGGCCGTCGAGACTGATCGCCTGAGAGAAATTCTGCAAAGCCCGCTGCAGCGAAAGCACGTCGCGCTGAGACCAATAGTGACGCCCTTGCAGGTAATAATCGTATGCTTCCGGATCCGGCTCGCGGCGGTCACTAAATTCGTCATCAGGCACATTGAGCTGGGACAGCAACGCCTCCGTCAGCTCCTGATGAAATGCATACAGCTTACTGGCGTCGCCTTCGATGAGACCGCTCCACTGGGAGTCTCTGCCCGCCAGATCGGTGATATTGAGAATCAGCCTCAAGCTGGAACCGGTGACCTGCAGACTGCCGCTGACCGCGCTGCCCCGATCAGGACGGGACCAGGGCGCCGTCTCGCTGAAGACCACCCGCGCGCCGCGCAAAGTAACCAATCGCGAACGAATGGCGTCCGTAACGCTGGTGGCCAGATACGCGCTATCGCGATGATGGGAGGCGTCCACCAATTGAATCGGGTAAACAATAACCTGGCTGGGGGCATGAGGCTTGGGGTAAAAGACGCCGAACCCCAATGCGAACATCAAGGCGAGCGCGCCGACACTGATCCCCCATTTACACAAACCGCGCCGGCGACCTTGGGGGCCTGTATGGGGACACAGGCCGTCCACATCGGGCTGCGACATTTGCGCCACGATACGATAAGTGGAGCCGTCTCGTTCTATGTAACGACGCGGCCTGCCATTATCTCCGAACGCCTTGCGTAATTGAGAAACAATCTGATCGACGGATGCGTCCGGCTGAGCGGACGACGGCCAGATTTTTTCCTGCAGTTGCGTCTCCCCAAGCGCCCGGCCCTGCGCTTCCACCAACGCCAGTAGAGCCGCCATCGCTTTAGGGGTAAGAGAGATTTCACAATCCTGGTCAGCCAGTTTGTTGGCTTCCGGGTCGACCCACCAGTCTCCGATTTTAAAGGGTCTAAGGGGGTGAATCTGGCGTCTGATCATCCTTCTCTGCCCATCAAGTCCTTGTTAGGTGTTGTCCTGTGTCCTGAAAATCGGGGGCTACGGCATTATGGAGAATTCCAATAGCGCTCGAAAGCGTATTTCCTCCGGGAGCCTGTCGCCTTAATCTCCGCCATCGCCAGCGGATATGCTATAAGACTTTTCTCCCAAAACTGGTATTTTTCTCACATTGTTAAGAAAAAATAACTTTTTACAGACGGTTACAGCCGTTCTCCCGTCTTCGCCTTCCCAGACGTCGATTCTACGCCAGCATTAATCAGAATAAAATTACCGCTGGCCACTTTGCACATTGTGACCCTCCCCGCTTTTACGGCATAACAGAGAACACCCAAAAGCGGACAATTTATCCCCTTATTTTGACCGCCCAATAATAAAAAGAATGCGAGGGACACTATGCAACCCAATTTCATCCCCGCCGGCCTTGCGCCGGCTCTTTGTCTTTCTATCGCAGCGTTGACCGGATGCAGTAGCGACACCACTGGCGGCGACAGCTCCAGCGGCGCTAACTTCCCCGACAACGCAAAATTCATCAGCGCCGACGGCGACATCACCATTGCAATCAAGACCGCTTTCATCACCGCGCAGTCCGGCGATTATCTGGTGCTGCCAGAGGGGCGTCTGCAAATCACCGACACCCTGACCCTGGACGGCGATCCCGACGGCGACGGCGCATCATTGCAGAATATCACCATCGCCGGGTACGGCATGGATAAGACCATTCTGGACTTTTCCGGCTCTCTGGGCGGCGACGGCATATTCATTCAGAATATGAAGGACATTACTGTCCGCAACCTTGCCGTGGAGGAGGCCGCCAACAACGGCATCAAACTGAAGGACTCCGACGGCATTCGCCTGCAGTACACCCGCACCGAGTGGAAAGGAGAATTAAACTCGGACAACGGCGCCTACGGCCTGTACCCCGTGGAATGCTCCAACATCCTGATCGAAGACTCCTATGTGCGCGGTTCGGCGGACGCCGGCGTTTATGTCGGACAGTCCAGCAATATCGTAGTGCGTCGCAATATCGCCAAAGAAAACGTGGCGGGAATTGAGATTGAAAACTCCCACAACGCGGACGTTTACAACAATGTGGCGGAAGGCAACACCGGCGGCATCCTGGTGTTCGATCTTCCCATCGGCAACCACAAATACGGCTCCACCGTACGTGTGTTCAATAACATCATTCGCGATAACAATACCGACAACTTCGCCAACGCCAGCAGCAATCCCGCCGGCGTGCATATCGTGCCTCCCGGCACTGGCGTGATCGTGCTGTCCACGGCTGATGTGGAGGTTTATAACAACGCTATCAGCAATCACGACACCACGTCCGTCACCGTCTCCTCATTCTTCATCGCCGCCAGTCAGACAGAGATGGCGCAATATGTCATGGACGGCATCATGAACGATGGCTGGCGCTCCGTTCCTCGCAATATCTCCATTCACGACAACAGCATCAGCGACTCTGGCGCCAACCCGCGAGGCGATTTAATACAGGGTGTGCTCCCCGCATTTCAGGCCATTGGGGAGACCACCCTGCCCAGCGTGTTGTATGACGGCTTCGGGGAACTACTGGCCCGCGCAGGCTATGGCGCGCCGTTTTCAGAAGATCCGTTCGCTGCGGACGGATCGGAGAACATCTGCGTTTTCAACAATGGCGACGCTACCAAGGGTTTCCTCTATAACCCGGACCCAACCACCTTTACTGACGCAAACCCCGCCGACGGCGAGCCAGACGCCACCACAGGAGTCGGAGCCAGTCTGCTGGTCTGCGACCTGGACCGACTGCCCGCCGCCACCGCCACGGTCGCCGGCAAGGTATACGGATGCGGCCTGGATGACGCCCATGCGGCTTGCAGCCTGTGATGAGACACCAAGGCTAGACACATCAGTAATGAGTTGAGGCGCTTATGCAAAACAATAAAAAAGCCGCTATTTGTGGCGGCGTGCTGTGGATAATGGCCGGAGTGATCGCCGGCTGCAGCAGCGGTGGAGACGGGTCCGCCGATGGCGGCGGAACCACCGCCAAGGAAGCGGGAGTATGCGGCGAAAGCGGCGATGGGGTGAACTGGAGCGCGCTGGCTTCCACCAATTGCCGCTACTTGTCTAGCTATCGTCTGTTCAGCGGCGCGGACCCCACGCAAACCACAGGCGGTTCGGGCGTTATATATGATCTCGCCAGCCCCCTGTTTACGGATTATGCGAGCAAATACCGCGTAGTGTATGTTCCTGAAGGTAAACAAGCCCAATACAGCGAACAGGAAGTCATTGATTTCCCCGAAGGAACTGTCATAACCAAAACTTTCGCGCTACCGGCGGATACGGCCAACCGCGGTCTGGAAAATGAGCGGCTACTGGAAACCCGTCTATTGATCCGTCGCGCCAGCGGCTGGGTGGCCCTGCCCTACATCTGGGACGTCAACAAAGAAGACGCGGAACTGAGCGTGGCTGGGGGAAATTACGCTGCAACGGTGGTGCATAACGGGGTGCAGCATAACTTCACTTATCAGGTTCCCGACACTAATAAGTGCAAGCAATGCCATCAGTTCAAGACGGAGTCCGGCTCCCGCTTTGTTCCGCTGGGCCCCAAAGCGCGTCAGCTTAACTGGATTTACACTTACGCCGACGGCGCCGCCAACCAGCTCGCCTATTGGAAACAGAAAGGCATTCTTTCCGGCCTGCCGGATGATCTTTCCAGCATAGACAGCGTCCCCAGCTATAGCGACGCCGACGCCTCCAATCTGGCGGGCTATTCCGACGATCAGATTCATCGCCTGGCGAAAGGCTATCTGGACATTAACTGCGCGCATTGCCACCGTCCTGAAGGCGGCGCGTCGAACACCGGTCTCAGCCTGGAGTTCTGGCGCAGCTTCGCGGACTACCAAAGTCAGCACGGCGTTTGTAAACAGCCCGTGGCTTACGGCGGCGGCGCATTGAGTTACGACATTGAGCCGGGATCGCCGGACGCCTCCATCATCAACTTCAGAATGGCGACCGACCAGCCTGGCGACAAGATGCCGGAAATCGGCCGGCAGCTTGTGCATCAGGAAGGACAGGCGCTGATATATGAGTGGATCGCGCGGATGGCGACCAACGACTGCGTAGATTAACCCCTTGCGTGCGTCGATAATTCAGGTTACAAACTGACAACAGGCTGCACATGCGCGGCAAACGACAAAAAATTTTATAAAATCAGTCGCTAAACCAGTTTTTGCGACACCCTAGACGCTAAACCGAACGGACTGCCCCCGGGGGCAGTCCCAGCCATTTCTTGAACGCATGCCGAAAGTTGGCGACCTCCGTAAACCCCAGCCTGTCTGCGATATCGTCCACCGCCAGTTCTTCTTCCTGTAACAGCGCAATCGCCTGCTGGCACCTTATTCGATTGAGCAGTCGCTGATAATTGATCCCCGCCGCCGCCAGCCGACGCCTCAACGTGCGTGGACTCATATTCAGTCGTCCGGCGATTTCCGGCAGTTCAGGAAAGCCGCGACTGGCGTAAAGCATGTCGCTGATGCGCTGCACCAGACTGGTTTCATCCCAGGCGGTGAACTGCAGATAGGTCGGCTGCTCCTGCATCGGCGTTGTGTCGGGTAAACGCACCCGCACCGGCTCCTCCAGCAAGCGCACGTCAAACGCCCATTCGATGAAGGATTGCGAAAAACGCAAATGATCGCCGAACACCAGACGATATACTTTTTGGTCCGTCGGCGGTTCTCGTGTAAAAGACACATAGCGCAAGGGGAAATCGAACCCCGCCACCTCTCTGGCGACCGTGAAGAAAGCGGCGATACAAATCTCCATCAGAAAATCGAGGGTCTCGTGATCCAGACCGCTGACGTTGTAATGCCGCACCACCACCTGGTCGCCCTGCAAGGTCAGTGATTTATCCATTACTACGCCGAGCTGATCATAGTTGCGCTCCACCATCACCAGAGCTTCGCCCAGTGTTCGGCAAGTCGCCACCTGTACGCCGATTTCTCCCAGACTGGCCAACGTATAGGACT
The DNA here is from genome assembly GCF_030719035.1 of Hahella sp. HNIBRBA332. Taxonomy (NCBI): domain Bacteria; kingdom Pseudomonadati; phylum Pseudomonadota; class Gammaproteobacteria; order Oceanospirillales; family Hahellaceae; genus Hahella; species Hahella aquimaris. Next base: position 1,752,942 of record NZ_CP132203.1, on the reverse strand, counting down.
GCCCGATGGCGCATCCCAAACCAGGCGTGGCGTATCGCCCGCGCACCAAATCCAGCGTTTGCAGCAATGTATGAGTGGGCATGGAAGGCTCTTCCCATAAGCGCTCCCAATCCAGTCCCACCTGCTTCAAAACAGATTCCACGAACTCGACGTCCCCCCATTCCTCCAGGCACGCCAGGATATTACGTAACTCATAACTGGGATAAGGCTGGTCGCCGATCACCGACTGCGTGAAAAATCCCTGCTCCAACTCCTTAGATATTGCATTCACAGTATCCCTGCCCCCTTCCATTGTTGTTTTCGATAGCTTTTAAAAACCTATCGCGGCGGCTGAATACTGAATGTCCGCAATACTGCAGGTTATAACCGGCCAGACGCAGGCCGATAAAAACAGTTAACTGAACGTTATTCAGAAGAGATCATGCACCCAGGCCATGAATCCAGGCAAAGCTTTTTAGCGGAGGGTGGGAGAATTGCGACCTGGGTCAAATCAATCGATGACGCTACAGAAGCTGGAGAGTAAGCCGCCCCTTCGTGGGGCGGCAGTATCAAGAGGTTTAAGACCTGATTAACAGACTGGCTATTTGCTGTCTACGGGACGTTCAGTTTTACTGATTAATTTACCCTCGTCATCGTAGACGAACTCAGTCACTTTCTCTGGCTCAGTGATTTTCGTGGGTAAACGGAAAGTTGGATGCCACTCGGTCAGAATAACGCGCTCATACGGCATCCCTTTCGCCTCAACGCGTTTGACTTCAAGCCCACGATCGATGTGGTCGTAGTCGGTGATAAGACCGTTCTTGTCCGTCACCGTATCCAGATATCCATTTACGTCATAGGTGTAAAGCGCTTCAGAGGCAGCGCAACTGCTGGACGCGTCGCCATCCACTCGAACTACTTTGCGAACGCCATAAATAGTTTCAAAGAAGTATGTGGTTTGCTTGTCCTGATCACGGGTGACAGTGACGGAATCGTCTTCGTTATATACAATGGTATAGCTATCCGAGCCATCTCCAGACACAGCGGATTTCGTTCTTCCCTGCTCGTCATACGTCCATGTTGCTATCGACCTGTCAGAGCCGTCAGTTACGCCTGTAATGTGATGAGAGTATTTGGCGTTTTCATAGTGGTAACGTTTCAAAAGCACAGGAGGCGCTTCAGCATTGTCCTTACGAGAAACCGTCACAAAGTTAATTTTTGCGTCAAACTCGTATACAAACTCTTGTCCATTGGGAGCAACTAAGGAACTCAACAAAGCGCCTTGATAGAAGAGTTGCAGTTTCTTCCCGTTTGTAGCGGCGATTTCCTGCACGAGATCGGTTTTAGGATAATAAGACAGCGTTATCTCTTCCCCGGTAGCATTGCTAACGGACAAAAGTCTTCCAGTATTGTCATAAATCTCAACCAGACCATCTCGCTTCACTTCCCACATGTTTAGCCCGGAGTCGCCCTTGAAAAGACGCAAGCTAACATTGACATCAGGATCGCTCACCCAATTATCGCCATCCTGAGTGAATGAATACGCTTGCCCCTCGTCTGAAACGACTTCTGCGATCTTTACCTTGTTAACATCCCGATAATTGACCCGTCTGGAGTATGCGTGACGCCATCCTGACACGGTGTTGATATCCGCGTAGGCCTGGCTTGAGTACATACGGGAGAAAAACAGCAAGGAGTTATCGGCATCCAGATAGTCCGCTTCTCGCAAGAATGTTTCACCAACGCCCAGACTGACTGAGTCAGCCACTGTCGGGCAACTGTTGGGGCGATTCTTATCTAGTATCACGCCGTCCGCTTTACACATTGAACCCAGTTCGACATAACCACTTGGGCAGGCAGGCGTACCATATATATTGACGCCGCCATGGCAATCCAAGGCCAATTTGGCGTTGGCGACAATATTGCCGCTCGCCTTAGATTTTAATAAGTAAACACAGTTCAGCTTGCCATAAGGTTTTACTTTATAGTGGCGAGAATAAAGCTCCCACCAGATATTCAATGCTTCCTGAATCGTATCGCCTTTGGTAATACCAAGCCCGGTGGACGTATAGTATGGAGGATAAACTTTCGGCGTCACATCAATATCATGGATGGCGGGATCAGCCAGCGCGCTGAATGAAAACGCAGTCATGGCGGCCAATGCGGACTTTTGCAGTAGAGACACATTCTTCAGTGACTTATTATCTACTTTAGCAATCATATATTTTCCTTAAACTACACCTTGTCAAAGGCTCAGGGACGGAGGAGACCTTCATGGCTGACAACGAGCGAGTTACGTCTCTGGGAGACTGATTCGTCGTCAATCAATAGGTCCGGGTTACAACGGGGAAAAGTTAAATGACAGGCAGGTGCGCCTGTTATAGATAAATTAAAAACGGAATGACTGACAGCCTGATATTAAAATTGGTTTGGCGTATTTCCATGCTATTCCCTGGCCTCCTGATTAATGGCCGTTCAGCTAAGAAGAGTCAATAAGAAACAATCCGTCTCATTTAACGAACTGTATGCAGAGTTATAGTATTAGATTAATTTTTTTCAATGCCGCAATCAACTTACATTTTCCATGTAGAGGCGACAAAAATGCAATTTAATATCGCATCTATGCCCCTTACTAATTAATCAATACCAACTTACATAAAATAACAAATGTTCGCCGAATAGTGCTTTCCAGTATGTGCAACACAATAAAGGTCTTTCACACATTATCACACCGCCACTCTTGGCCCTAAGCGGCGATTGCTCTATCATGCGCGGCCCTTCTGTTTATTTCCTGGACAATGCTGTGATTAGTACTGCGAACATTACGATGCAATTCGGCTCCCGGCCGCTGTTTGAAAACGTCTCCGTCAAGTTCTCCCCCGGCGGCCGCTACGGCCTGATCGGCGCTAATGGTTGCGGGAAGTCGACGTTTATGAAAATCCTCGGCGGCGATCTGAGCCCGACCGCCGGCGTGGTTTCCATTGAGCCGAACGCCCGCGTAGGTAAATTGCGTCAGGATCAGTTCGCGTACGAAAACTATTCTGTCATCGACACGGTCATCATGGGTTATCCCGAGCTGTGGGAAGTAAAGCGTGAGCGGGATCGCATCTACAGCCTGCCGGAAATGAGCGACGAGGACGGCATGAAAGTCGCCGACCTGGAAGGCGCCTTCGCAGAAATGGATGGTTATACCGCCGAGTCCCGCGCGGGCGAATTGTTGATTGGCGTCGGCATTCCCGTCGAACAACACTATGGGCTGATGAGCGCCGTCGCTCCCGGCTGGAAGTTACGGGTTCTGTTGGCGCAAGCGCTGTTTTCGGACCCAGACGTTCTGTTGCTCGATGAGCCGACCAACAACCTGGACATCAACACCATCCGCTGGCTGGAAGATGTGTTGAACGCCAGAAACAGCACCATGATCATCATTTCTCACGATCGTCACTTCCTGAACAGCGTGTGTACGCACATGGCGGATGTGGATTACGGCGAGATTCGCCTCTACCCCGGCAACTACGACCAGTACATGGCCGCCTCAACTCTGGCGCGCTCACAGCTGCTGGCTGAGAATGAGAAGAAGCAAGCGCAGCTGGACGATCTGGCGCAGTTTGTCGCCCGCTTCTCCGCAAACGCTTCTAAAGCCAAGCAGGCGACGTCCCGCGCTCGTCAGATGGAGAAAATCCAACTGGCGGAAGTTAAGGCTTCCAGCCGGGTTAACCCCTATATCCGCTTCAACCAGGAGAAGAAACTGTTCCGCCTGGCGCTGGAAGTGGAAGGTCTCAGCAAAGGCTATGAAGATCTCAGCCTGTTTAAAAAGCTGGATATGATGGTTGAAGTCGGCGAAAAAGTAGCGGTTCTGGGCGCCAACGGCGCAGGTAAAACCACACTGATGCGCTGCCTGATGAACGAAGTCGAACCGGACGCGGGCATCGTGAAATGGTCGGAAGGCGCGTCGATTGGTTACTACGCGCAGGACCACGCCGCCGATTTCGCTGAGGACATGAGCTTATTCGAATGGATGAGCCAATGGCGTCAGCCCAAAGATGACGATCAGGTGATTCGCGGCATCCTGGGACAACTGCTGTTTTCAGGCGACGAGATCAAGAAGTCCGTCACCAAAATTTCCGGGGGCGAACAGGGCCGCATGTTGTTTGGCAAAATCATGCTGCAACGTCCCAACATTATCGTCATGGACGAGCCCACCAACCACTTGGACATGGAATCCATCGAATCCCTCAACCTCTCTCTGGAGAAATTCGAAGGCACCGTCATTTTCGTCAGCCACGACCGCGAATTCGTCTCCTCACTCGCCACGCGAATCATCGACATCACACCAAACAGCGTGATCAATTTCGCCGGCACTTATGATGAATACCTTCGCTCTCAGGGCATGGACGTTTAAGTCAAAAAGAAAGGGGTCGAAATTTGTTTCGACCCCTTTTGAATTTGACCCACGCAAGCCTTTCCTGATTAACCCGCTCTGACAAGAAACAGCTGACTCTCATAGCTCAACTCAATATTTATATGTTCTACTGATTCAACAACGCATGCAGCCACTCTCGTGCATATTGAAGCCCAATTAATCCATGCCCAAGACAAGCGTTCATCGATCCATGTTATCCAGGATGCAAGTAACCATCGCGGTGGTTTTCACCTGCCTCGCGTTGATCGCCGCCGCCCACAGCATACACGCGTTATTTTTTGACGAGAGTTTGGGCGCCGCCAAGAGCATATGGAGCAATTTACTGCTGACAGAAGGATTTCTGATCCTATCCGCTTTATTCGCGTCCAACACCAGATCGGTCGTAGCAAGGCCTGTTTTTTACATCCTGACTTTGCCAGCATTGCTGGTTGGAGTCCCATTGTTATTAACCTTGGCGGTGATGGCGATCGGCGTTTACTTCTAAGCCGTAGGCGCCCATTCACGCTTCCGTCATCAGACAAGAGTCTGTGCAAACCAATATTTTAGACCTCCACATACAATACGTTAAAACCGATATATTTACATAAATACCACATATCGTTTTTCTTAATTGATTCACATCAATTCGTTTTTTATATAACCCCATATTTTTAATTTTTCGTCATTTATTTTCAGCGACTCGTAGAAAATACGATAGGCGGAGTTATTTTCCCTTCTTACAATGCGCGCCGTTGCAGTTAATGGGTTTTATATATTCTAAGATTTTTTCAATCAGACTATATTCTGCTCATTTATTGCCAGATTATTTCAATATATGGAAATTAAAATTACAGGTTAGAGGTAACAATGAGATTAATTAAACTGGTTCTGCTTTCATGTCTTTGTATTTTCACTCTGCCCGCTTTTGCGGAAGGTAAAACCGATGCGTTGATCTGCACCATGGATATCAACGTCTGGGGCAACGCCAGTATCTGCCAGTGCCCTGAAGACCAGGTGTACAGCGAAGTCACCGGCACCTGCCTGACTCAAACTGCCTACAACGACCTTGGCAGACAAGGCCGTTATCCTCAGATCTGCACCCGCGATCTGGGCGCCTGGGGCGCTCCCAGCCACTGCTCTTGCGAGGAAGGCCGCGTTTACTCTGAAGAAAGCGGCGCTTGCGTAACTGACGTAACACCTAACATCGTCACGCTGAGCGGCAAACTGGTTGTCACCAAACCCGCCAAAGACATTCGTTTCGCCGATATCAGCCTGCGTACGCCAGAAGGCGGCAATTACCTGCTGAACTTCAGCATCAATCAACAGGACGCGATGAAGCTGGACGGTTTGTGGGTGGAAATCGTGGGTGAGCAAGTTTATCTGCGCGAAGGTTCCATGAACTCTCAAGCAGGCACTTTAATCACAGTACAAGACATTTACTGGCTGGATTAATGTTTAGATCCGGACAGGATCTATAAGATGGAAAAAGCAGAGTCGATGATATTCGTCTCTGCTTTTTTGTATTCGCACCTGACTGCTTACCAGCATCCAGAATGGCCTCATTATGACAAGTGGAAATATATATTAAAAAAGAGATTAATCACCAATAAAAGCAGCTATATTTCTTCCATAAAGTCTTCAATGACTTCAGGGCTTAATTCCATAATCGCTTCAGCCAATGCAGCCTGGCCATGTACGACGGCCATCACGGCGGCTAATACTCTCACGCCAACTTCATCTTTCGGTTTCGCCTTGGCGGCGAGACCCGGCAACATGGCGATGGCGTTATGATAGCCCTCTTCCAGTTCCGCCGACATCTCAGGCCCGTGACCATGAAGCCGGGTGATTTCTATCGATACGGGCAACAGGAAGAAGTCTATCGGCGCGTCTTGAGGGTTCCGGCTCAGGATATCGACAATATGAGGAACCGCCGCGTAGGACGCAGTGTATACATCTCCCTGATGACACAACGCATTCCAAAGTGAAAAGTAGGGTTCGGATTCAAAGGTGTCCGACGGCGGCATTTTCGCCAGTTCCTGCAACATATCCGGGATATCCCCCGCTTCGCCGAATGCGTGCGATAACTGCGCCCATCGTTCCCGATTCAATTCCAGCATGATATTCCCCCTCCGGCGCCACCGCCTTTGCGACGCGAATTGTTTTTACCGTATCGGGCCCAGGTTTCGCCACGAGCCTACGGTATTTCTCTTATCACTCTAGCCGGATTTCCCGCGATCACCACATTATTCCCAAAGCTTTTGCTCACCACCGCGCCGGAGGCGATGACCACGTTATCGCCCAAGGTGACGCCCGGGTTAATCGTAGCCTGTCCGCCAATCCAGCAGTTGTGGCCGATGGTGACGGGCAAGGCGTATTCTTTACCACTGTTGCGCTCCACAGGATCGATAGGGTGCGTGGCGGTGTAGATGCCGACCTGAGGTGCAATCAGGCAGTTATCGCCAATGCGCACCTCCGCCACATCCAGAATCACACAGCCGAAGTTAGCGTAAAAGTTTTCCCCCACATGGATATGGCGGCCATAATCACAGTTGAAAGAAGACTCGATGAAAATGTTCTCCCCAGTGGTCCCAAACAACTCCTTGACCAGACGCCTGCGCGCATCCGGCTCCACTGCACTGGTGGCGTTCAGTTGCTCCGTCAACAAGCGTGCGCTCAGGCGCATTTCCACCAGTTCAGGATCAGTCGGGTCGTAGAGCTGACCCGCCAGCATTTTCATCTTTTCCGACATAGGGATTCCTTGAATTACCGTTCCAGGCGCATCGCGGCCTGTGTAAAAGAGAATCCACTATATCGGACAAATTCGTTAGATAGGAGCCCTGCGGCAACAGGGTTAATGATCAATCCGGTATCTCAGGCTCCACCAGTCTCGCCAGATGTTCCAGAGACTCCTGCCACCCCAAATAGCAGGCTTCCACTGGAATCATTTCCGGGATGCCTTCCTGGGTAATGTGCAGCTCACAGCCGCAGGAGACTTGTCTCAGGGTAACCGTGGTCTGCATCTCGCCAGGCAGATTGGAATCGTCAAAAGACGCGGTATAGCGGATACGCTCATGGGGAACCAGCTCATGATAAACCCCGCCAAAAGAGTGGCTATGTCCGGTGGAAAAATTGGTGAAGGACATCCTGTATCCACCGCCTACCTTGGCGTCCATGCCATGCACCTTACCGACAAACCCATTCGGCGGCAGCCACCTGGCCATCGCCTCTGGATCAAGAAAAGCGCGATAGATTTTTTCAGGCGTCGTACGCAGCACGCGGTGCAGACGGACGGTGTTTCCAGACATAATTATCCCTCCTTGAAGCTTTTGATGCTTATGACCGTCGTATTAACTCATTCGCCTCTTACCAGAGCCTATGAGATAAACCAAGTATATCTAGTCAGAGCGTAACAATTTGGCCAATTTCTTGGCTATTGGCTCACGCGCCGCCTTTGTTTTAAACACTGTTGGTATATGCCTCAAAAAGTGACCCCACTTATAAGCATCAACTTTCCTTTCATTACTGCTTATAAAGCGGTGCAGATCATGCGCAGACTCTTGATTAAACGCCCACAAGACATTACCCCGATACTCAATTGAATAGTATGCATCACCCGGCCAGCTCAGGTTATGATGCCGATTCAAATGGCAGTTTCCGCAGAATATTGACCCCATGTCCGTACCATGGTCGCGGACAAGAAATTTTGAATGGGACCAGTCATCAGATTCATAGCCTTTTGGTAGCTCAGTAATGGCATTCACCGAACCGCCATGCATACCGGCATAATAAATCGCCGCATGCCATTTATGGCCGCAACCATCTGTAAATTGCCGGTATTCGAACGCATTATTTTGTTGGAAGAAGGCAACCTCTTCCTTCTTTCTGATTCGAACCACTTCAGCAAACTCAAATTGAGCTTTATCGCCACATTCAGGACAACAGATATCCACGACATGAGGCATTGGGTTCCACTCATACAAACTTGTCAATCTCGCCTCCTCATACTTCTGCGTTATGTCTGAAAAACGCAAGAAATCACAGGTTAGAACTTACCCGGGAATCAGTACAGAGTGAAGAGGGGCTCTATAAATCGATCAGCATTCAATGCGCTGGATATCTGCCTCTAAGCGATATCCAGCGCATCAAGTCTGAGTAGGTTTAGTCAAACAAGCTTGAGTCTAATTTTTTCCCATCACCCATTCGGCGGCATGCCCGGAACCCAGGTGCTCCAGAGTTCCCAGGTGACGATGAAGGCGTCGCTGTTGGTGGAGATGTCGAAGCGCCAGCCCATGGGTTCTGAGCCGAAGATGGCGAAGACGAATTCGACGCTGGAGGCCGGCAGGATGATGGATTGTTTGGTCTGTCCCGCCTGATCGGTGATGGTGATAGTGGTTCCCAGCACGTTGGCGTTGCGGATTTTAAACCACATGCCTTGGCCGCCCTGCACACGCAGCGAGGTATTGCTGTTCCAGGTTCCAGAAGTGAGCAGCCGATAATTGGCGGGGTTGCTGGGCGCTTCCATGGCGATGGAGTGACCGACGTAGGCGGAGAAGCTTTGCGCCGCCGGGTTGCGCATCCAGTCCGGCAGGCTGGGCAGGTGCGCGACATAAATGGGCGCTTTGTAGCTCATCTCCTGGCCCGCCAGGGTTGCCTGTTTCTGTTCAAACTGACGATAAGTTTCCGTGTACTGAGAACCGCGATTGGACGGACGGAAGCTGCTCATGCCCTGCTCCCAGGGATCGTTGATATGCAGAATCGTGCCGTCCGGCGTGCCGTCGCCGTGGATGCCAGTGACCACCCGGATATGAGGTCCGGGCTCCGCCGTGGCGATCCATAGAGGACCGTAGTTGCGCAGCAAGTCGACGAAAGCTTCGATCATGTAGGACTGCGGCGCTTCCGGGGTGAAGCCCCACACATTCATCACCCGCAGATCTTCGGGGTGCAGGCCGTTTTGATACTGCGACCAATAGCCCACCGCTCTGGCGATTTCCGAGGGATCAATACTCATTTGTTCGCGCCAGCCGACAATCATGGCGAATCCCGCCGCCCAACAGGAGAAACCGGTTTGCTGGGGCACCAGCTGCACGTTATAGCGCACATCGAAAGACTGGTTCATCGCCATCGCCTGCCGATGCGCCGCCAGCGCGTCGGTATAGTCAAAGGCGCGGCTATGTCCAAAAGCCGCCGGCGCACTGAAGCTGCGGGACGGAGCTGGAAGACTGCGACCGTAGGACATCGCCCGCTGCTCGCTCACCGCATCCGCCTGCCAGTGCACGACCTGAATGCGCATATAGCCGGTGCGGCGCACTTCCTCTTCGTATTTGGGAATGAACACGGCGATCGATTCTTCATAACGTCTACCGCCCGCCGGATCGACAATCTTGAACTTGGTGTTCTCCGGCGTGCCGTCGCCATGCATGCCAGTAATGATGCGGGCGTGGATCGCCCAGGGCTCGCCCGGCGCTTCGTCGGTGGTCACCCAGACCGGTCCGTAGTTGCGCAACAAACCTTCCCAGCCCTCCAGGCTGTAACTTTGCGGCGGTTCCGCCACCAGACCGGAGGTGGATATGAAAGTGGGTTTATCGTCGCCGGACAAACCGCCATTGGCGCGGAATATATTCACCCAGCGCTCGCCCACCGTCGCCAGCGCCTGCTCAATGGTCAACTGACGTTGCGAGCGCCAGCTTTTCAGCATGGTAAACACCGTCGCCCAACAGGTCATCCCGGAAGGCTGCGCCATGACCCAGAAATTTCCCGGCACGTCGTAGCTGATGGAGGAAAAGCTGTGGGCGGCGTGACGCCCCCGCCCCGGCCAGCGCGACACCCGGGCGCTGAGCCCCTGCCCCACTGGCGGCGTGCTCGGCGCTGGTGGAGCGGGTTGTGGCTGCTGCATACGGTCCAGCGCGCTACGCATTTTCTGTTGCTTGTTGGGTTTGGAGCGAGCGGGCGCGCGCGGCGCCAGTGTTTGTTCCAGGTCAGCCAGTCGGTTGCTCATTGTCGTCACCTGCTGTTTCTTCAGTGCGGTTTGCCTTGTTGTCTGTCTCGGTTTCCGGGATCGGTGGCTGCGGTGGGCGCTCAGCGCCGATCTCCGCCAGTTCCGCCACCAGATCAAACTCATCCAGATTCATGGGGTCCACGAAAGGACTTTGCACAGTCGGCGGCGCCGACAGTTGCGATGGCTGCGGAGGCGCTCCCTGCAGCTCTCTCTCAAAATGATCAAAACGCTCTTTTAAGGGCACGGCCCCCAGATCGAAGCTGTTCGCGTAGCGCATGGCCAGCCCCATCTGATCAAACACATCGTGGGAAGGATGGGCGGGCGCTGGCTCCTGATTCTGCGGCGTCCCCGAGGCGTTTGGAGCCGGAGGCGATGCGGGTTGCGCCTGAGACGTCAGCGGCGGCTCACCAGGCTCAGGGGCGGTCGACGCCGGCTGCCCGAGGATAGCGGCCAGATCCCGTTCGAAATCGTCTTTCGCTAACGCCAGCCCCGCATCCAGCGCCTGTTTACTCGCCGCCGTCACCCGCTGCGGTTGCGACTCCGTCAGCCAGTTAAGGTCATCCTCTTCCTCCTGCCGGCTGACCACCGCTGGAGACGCGGGTTGAGGGGCATTGGGCGATTCTGCTCGCAAACGCGGCTGAGACGCCGGCGCGTAAACGGGCGTGGAATCAGAAGGCGCCGGCGACGCCACGGCGGGATCGGGCCTGAATAAGTCGTCCGGCGAAGTCGGCCCGCTCAATGCGCGACTTTGAGAAACCGCCTGCGGCTCTTCAAAAGGCTCCACCCGAAAGCGCCCGGAATCCAGAGCGGAGAATTCGGGCGCGTAAGCCAGTGCGTCCGCCGCCGGCTGCGGATAGCTTGTTTGATGGCTATTCTGGTATTGGGGCTGATAACTTTGCGAAGCGCTCCAGGAGTGCGCCGTCGGCGCGAAGGTATTCTGTTCCGGTGCGAGTACAGGCGCGGGCGCAGGAAGCGGTGGCGCCTGTTCCTGATCCATCCGCAGCATGGTGCGTTGCGGCGGTTTATCCGCCGTCGCGGGCGCGGAGGGCCTGCGTCCCAGCACGCGGTCCTCCAGCGCTCTGAGACTCCGGGTCGGCTGGGCGACGCGCTGACCGCGCACCACCTCGATTTGCTCCCGATACCCAAGGGGCGACGCCGACATGCCCGTTCCGCGCCGGATCGCGTCTTGCCGTTTAAGTTCTCTGGCGTCGCTGCGTTCGGGATGGGCGTCCCGCGCCAGCGACTGCTCCAGTGATCGCAGACTTCGTCCCATAGAGGCGTCCCCTCCGAAGGTTCGTATCCAGTCAATGTTGGTTTGGCGAGTATCGCTACCGCGCCTGCTTTAATCTTTATCCTCAGAACTACGCTTTATCCTCAGAACTACGCTTTATTCTCAGAACTGCACTTTATTCTTGGGACTACGCATTAGGCCATGGACTGCGCTGCACTCTCAGGACTGCAGATTCAGTTGCATCACCGCATAGGGGTCCAGGGCGATGGCCAGGGCGTTGTCGCCGTCTTTAAGCGCCTGCCGCGGCACTTTCAGTCTCAACTCGCCGGCGTCCGCATGCAGTACTTCGGCTTTCTGGTTGTTCACCATGGCGGCCGGATAACTGGCGCTTTGCTGCAAGACAAAGTTACTGCCGCGCAGGGTCAGCTCCACCGCTTCCTCCTGCTCCGTCGCGCTCAGCGTGGACAATTGCGGCGACAATTTGCGCCGACGCGCCTTGTTGATCAGATTGGCGAGATCAGAATAGTCGAGGCTTTTTTCGCCGCCGGTTTTATCCTTCACGACGTTCTCAATATTCACATTGCGCTGGTTCAATTTCTCCAGATCCCGCGTAGAGGTGACGCCTATCTTGCGCAGGCTTTGCTTCACCTCTTCATCCACCTCGTCCAGGGTATCCAGTTGCACATCGTCCTTGTTGGGCGGCTCGTTGGCGCTCTCGCGAATCTGCCGACCGGTGATGGAGCCCAATTGAAAAGAAATCCGTGAGCCGCCGGTCTCGCCGGGTTTCACCATCTGAAACTTCACCTTGCCGTCCTCCAGCACCGGGAAGATATTCAGATCCAGCGCCACGTCTTTGACGGTGTAGGTCAGCTTGCGCGTCAGCCCCTTCAGGGACAGTGTGTCCTGCGCCTTATCCAGCTCCAGGATCAGCGAGTCCAGAAACTGCTCCAGATTCCAGGATTTGCTTTCACGCGTCGTCATCGTCGTTCAACTCCAAAGTGACCCGCAGTCTGTGCAACACCGGTTGCACGCTGGTTTCGATCCATTGGGTCGGCGGAGCCACGCCAACGGTGAAAACATCATTTTCATCCCGGAGCGACTGCAGCTCGATGGGCATGTCCAGCGCCAGACGTTCGACAAACAGGCCCAACAGTTGATCCGGTTGCGCCGGGTCGACGTCAAAGGCCAGTTGCGGCGTCAGAAAATCCTCCAGCATCGCCGCCAATCCAGGAAACTGGTCTTCCTGAGCAAGAAGCTCCTGATCCTGTGGCGGCGCCGGCTCAATGAGATCATCTTGATCACCGACCGCCACATTCTGATTGGGATTCATGGAGTCGCTCATTGTCGGCGCCCTATTGCAGGTAATTTCGCATCGGACGTCTGCGCCGCGGCGGCGCATCGCGCTCCACCTGCACGGGAAACAGCGTCACCTTGTCATTGAATTCCACTTCCAGCCCTTGAAACTGATCCGCGATATCGCGCTCGGAGAAGGACCGGGAACCTGACTGGGAGCGCGGCCGGGAATGTCTGTTCTTCATGCTTGTTTCACTCCCACGAAATGCACCATGGCGGGCATCGGGAAGCGTATGCGTTCTTCCGACAGGCCGCCGATCACGCCGTTTGCGTCCACGTTTTCCGCCCTGACCATCACCAGGGTCTGCATCTTGAAGACGGGAAACGCCCACAAGGCCGCAGACTCGCCGGGACGACCGCGGATTTGTCCCTGATGCTGCGCCGCCTGATTGAAGCGCTCGACAAAGTCGGCGCCGTTGAGCGCCTCCAGCGCCGCGTCGCTCAGCGCCTCTTGATCCGGCGCCAGCCGCGTCATCAGGTGATTCAGCGCATACAAGCTATATTCATACCCACTGCGCAAACGGATAGCGGCCCGCGGCCCTTCCTGTTCGGTGCGCACGTCGGAATCCAGCCTGGCGTTGCGATTGCGTTCTGGATTGAGGGTCAGGTAATAGCGGCTCTGGATATCCACTCGACGCGTATCGCTGTTAAACGGCCCCTCCCACAGACGATGCCAGTAATCCCGATAGGTTTCCCGGTCGCTTAGGGGAATGAGTTCACCGTCCTCCTCCACTCTGTCAAAACGATAGTCCCCCATCAGACTGATACTGTGCTGCACGGAGGTTCCCCGGCTCTGCCCCTTGCTATTGCGCCAGATCAGGGTGAGCACGACGATATAGTCTTTCTGCGGCGACAAGCGCGCCGAGACGTCCGCCTCCACACGCGGAATGATCTCCAGCGGGCCGGAACTGACGTCGCCCACCGGCTCGGCGTCCTCATGCACAATGCGCAAGTCATCCGCCTGTTTGATCTGCAGCATCAGCTCCGCGTCGCGAATGGCCTGGGGCGTCTCCACGGATAGAGGAAACTGCAGCGGCGCGCCCTGCTGATACAGAGACACTTCCCGCCCGAACACCACTTGTGTCGGCGCATGATCCAACAGCAAACGCACGCTGCCGACCCGCTTGTAGGGGCGTCCGCGACGGGCGGTCATGCCCAGACTCAAGCCCGCCAGCAATTGATGCAGCGCAGGATCGTCCACTCCCGGGTTAAGGGCGCGCAGATGCTCCTGCAATTGCTGGTCGGCCTGGAGGCCCAGGCGGGCGAAGTCGGTGATGCCGTTGATAATCTGGCCAGTCATGCGCTGCGGCGCGTCAATGATGCTCTGCACCGTCTGCGGGCTCAGCACCTGCTGCAGCAAAGGCATCAATGCGGGCAGCGCCGCCAATAACGCCGGGGCGACTTGAGCCTGACTGTACTGAGAGCGCGCCAGACTCAAATGACGACGTCTGGGCCCACACAACGATAGCCCACTGGCTCTGGCGGTCGCCCCGCCTTGCGCTGCGGCGCCGGCCTGAATCAGTTGTATGATCTGGCGCATGTTGTCTGGAGTAAGTATTTGTTGCGATGCAGGGCCCGCCGCACGCAAAGCCTGTTCCGCCAGATTGGCGATTTGCGCCACGGCGGTCTGGGTTCCTGCGTCCGCCCGCGGCGCGCCGCCGCCGGATACGCTGCGCACGACCTGTCCCGCCACTTGTCCTACTGCAGGCGCCACGCCGGCCAATAGAGAACCGATCGCCGGCGCCAGCATAGGCAACAGACTGGGCAGCGCGCCCACGATCGCATCAATGAACATTGGCCGGCTCAAACGCCTTTCCCGTAGATGAAAAGGCGCGTTATCCACTTGCCGCGCCATGGCTGTCTGTCTCTGATATGCAGGGGATACGGCTGTCATGATGCTGTCCTTTTTACTTGCCTGTGTCGCCCCTAACGCTAATCCCGCCGGTGGCGGCGGCTCGCCGCCCAGATCGCTGAGCAGGGAGACCGGCAAGGTCTCCACCGCAGAGATAGCGGGACCGGCGCCGTTTTCATCCCGGTAACTGGTGATCTGCAGCGCGCGTTTCTCTCGCGTCAGCATGGCGCGAGGAATGACGAACTCACCGCGCCCTCTCGCCTCCGGCCGCAGCGGGCCGATCAGGCTGGAGCGCCCGGCCGCGCCGGTCAGACGGGGCAGTCCGTTGGCGGTCTCGCTCTCGCCCTCCCCCAGGCTCCATCGCAGATAGCGGTTGTGACCAATGTCGAACCGCACTGCGACGCCATCGGGTCCGGGCTGTATCGCCAGGATCAGCGCCAGCGCCACGTGTTTATCTTCCCGCTACCGGCGCTGGCGGAGCGGCCGCCGGCGCCGCACCCGGTTGCGCAGCCACCTGCTGCGAGGGACCAAGCCGCGCGCCGCCGTCATTGCCGCCCTGATACAGCGCAGCGAAGTTATCCAGCTTGAAGTAGTCGGATTTGAAGGTGATATCCACCGAGCCCGCCACCTTCGCCGCCAGTTCCGTATTCGAGACGCTTTTGGCGCTGGACACAGAGATTTTGGTTTTGCGCGTGCTGGAAGTATGCCCGCCCTTGGGACCGCCGAAGATGGCGCCGATCAGGCCGCCGCTGGCGCTGACGCTGTTGCTGGAGGATTTGAGTTCCTGCAACGCCGCCTTGTCCGCCTTTTGCACCTGTTCGGTGGCCTTGATGTCGAACAGCACAGAGGCCTTTACGTTGCCGCGCTCCACCACCAGACGGGTGATGCCCATCAGAATGGTCTCACGCAGCATGGCGCGCTGCTCTTTCGCCATTTGAATCTTGGCGTCCATGATGCGGGCCTTGACCTGATTATCTCCCAGGTCCACCGGATCGCCGTTTCTGTCGGTCAGCACCACTTTGCGCGAGCCGTCGGCGTTTTCCTCATCACTGAAGTCCAGGCCAAACTCATCGCTGTTGTTCTCCGCCAGATAGCCGAAGGAGGCGGAGTCGTCGATAGCATTAATGAATTTGGAGACGGACTGGGTCGCCGCCTTCAGCAGCTTCTGATAAGACTCCATCTGCGCCAGGGTGACTTCCAGATTGGCGTCGAACACCCCTTTGAGCAGATCTTTGACGAAGCCGGGAAAATCCACCTCGTCAATAAAACCGCCCGCCAGCTCGCCGGCCTGATCGATGCGCTGATTTTTGTGGCGATCGTCGTCAATCATGTCGCTGGCTTTTTTCGGTCCCGCCATGGCCTGGCTTGGCAGGCTCTGCTGACGGCCATAAGGCGCAGGATAATGCGCGCCGCCATTGGCGTTCTGCGCCAATTGCTGATAGTTCTGCCGATAAACGTCCAGATACAAGGCCTTTTGGTCATCAATCCCCAACTGGTGAAATGTGGCCGACTGGGCCAAAGTCCTGCGCGTATATTCTCTTGCAATGTCTTTGATAGCCTGTTCACTCATGCGACTGGGCTCCCTGTTGGCCTGGGTTAGAAATCGTCGTCCTCGTCGGCGAATTCGAAATCATCCTCTTCCGCATACTCATCTATTTCCTGATCAGACGCGGAGGTGAAGTTGAGGATGTAGGACTCGGCCGCCTGCAGGAAGGCGATGAAATCCTCCTGCCGCACCGCCGCCTCGTTGTAATTGGCGATCCACTGGAATATACGGTTGCCGTCCACCGCCAATGAGCGATGCGCGGCGATATTGGGCGAGGCGCCGAATTCTTCCTTGGACAGCTTTTCGATCACCGTCCACAGGCTCTTACGGCGGTTGCCGCCGAAGTAGGACATGATTTCGTCATCCTTCAGGATTTCGAAGCACTCCTGCAGTTGCGCATAGAATTCCCGCGCCTGCACATGGGCCATGCCGGTGCAGTATTCGGTCAGGTTGTATTGCAGCTCACGGGTAGCCTGGTAGATGCGGGAGCGGGACACGGGTGAGAATTCCCCGGCGCCGTCGTCGACTTTTTCAGTCTTATCGATGTACTCCGCCACTTCCGCCATCAGGTTGCGCCACAACAAGGGGAAAGGTTCGTTGACCACCATGCGCGACAGCACTTCGGTGGAGCCCTTGTTCAACACCCGCCGATACACCATGCCGCGTTCGTCGAGCGAGGCGCGCTCTTCCCGCAGCTTCCAGTAACGGTATAAACGGGCGGCCGCCGGACCTTCCACCACATCAATGGAGCCTGCGGCCCAGTTCAGCACCAGCGCGTCCACCAGGCGGAACACGCCGAGGCGCTCGCCGAATTCGAAGATGTAATCCAACGCGCCCGCCGCCAGAATATTCTCTTTAACGACGCCCTGCTCTTCGACATCATCAAAGTGATCGACCGTGAAGTCCCATTGTCCGAAACCACGGCCGCCGCCTTTGCGCCGCGCCGCGTCCAGAGGATCCTCTTCGCCGCCGGCGGTGCTCAGGGCATAGTCGTAGGCGAGCGCGAAATGCTCGTCGTAGCCGCCCTTTTTGAGCTTGTCGATGTCGTCGATCTGTACGCCGCGATCCAGCAGGTAGTCGATCATCGCTGCTTTGACTTCCGGCGTGAACCGGGACTTCTCGATCTCGTTGCTCTCGATGTAGATTTCGAGCAACGCCGGCAACTGCCCCTGCTCGTTCACCGAATTAATCAGTTTTAATACCGCGGCCTCCAAGGCGCCGGGGTTAAGCGAGATTTTTGTGTTGCTAGGCATGGTTGACGTCCCGTTCGCTGATTACAGGCCGGCGCGAACCTGATGCGCAATCAGGTCGCACAATACATTGTCTTCGGCAAAATTGATGCGGTGCTTGGCCCCCACCAGTTTCACCACCTCCTGGGCGAATCGATCGAGAGGGCCATCTTCGCGCTCCAGCTCGAACAACACCGAATCGGTGAATCCCATTTCGTCCTTCACTTCCTCGTCCGCGCCGCTGCAACTCAGCAACTTGTTCAGCAACGCCGGATACACCGCCGCCAACACCACGCGTTTGCTTTCGCTGATGCGCAGGCTGTTGATGCGTTTGATCACCCGGTCCAGCTCCGTCGCCCAGCCCTTGCGGGTGATGAGCTTGCGCAGCGTGTTCTCGTTGGTGGAGTACGCTTCTTTCACTTTACTGAGCGCCGCTTCCGCCAGTGGATCGATCTTGCTGGCGCGGACGTTCACCTTGAGCAGGTTGCTCTCCGCGTCCGGCCGTTGCTTCTCCAACAATTTGCTCCACTCGTTCTTCAAGTCGCCGAAGTCGAGAGCGGACGACGCCGTGACGGTGGTTCCCGCCGCAGTGCGGGCGGAGGACTCTTTCTTCTCTTCAGTGGTAGCCATATCGTTCTCTCCTTTGGCCAAGCTTGAACTCGAGATAGCGCATCGCATCCGCCAGATTCAGTCTCCCGTATCCGGCTTTGCGGTGTTTGAAGCGATTGTCGATTTTGTCGCTGGTGTGCTTGAGGATATGTTTGATCTGCCCGTCGGAAAGCGTGCGTCCGGCTTTGCGGGCATAGGATTTCAGCAACGCCACAGCGCCGGTTACGAAGGGCGCGGCGTGGGAGGTGCCGGTTGAAAACGCGTATTCGTTGTCCAGATAGGCGCTGTAGACGTCAACGCCGGGAGCGATAAAGGAGACCTGGTCTCCGTAGGTGGAAAAGTCCGCAACTTGCCCTTGCGCGTCCATTGCGCCGACAGCGATGACTGTTTCAAAAGCGCCGGGGTAATACATTTCCTGTAACCCGTCGTTGCCGGACGCCGCCACAATGGTGACTCCTTTCCGATAAGCGTAGTCGATAACTTCCTGGTGAGGTAGGCCGCCTCCCTCATGTCTTACGCCTAATGACATGTTGATCACATGCGCGCCTTGATCCACCGCATATTTAACGCCGGCGTTAATATTTTCGATGAGGCCGGCGCCAACCCGGCGTCCCTGTTTTTCCATGGCGGCGAGCACGCGTACGGGAATCAGTTTGCAACGGGGCGCCACACCGCCCGGCATGCCCTGCCCTTTACCCACGATAATGCCGGCCACATGGGTGCCATGGCCAACCTCGTCATCGGCAATGGCGTCCGCGTCGATATAGTCGCCGATGAATTCACTGGCGCCGTCGAGAATGTTGACGAAGTCATAGCCGCCGCGGATAGCATGGCGCAGTTCGGGATGGTCCAGCTCGACGCCGGTATCCAACACCGCCACCACAATGTCGCTATCGCCCTGGCTGAACGCCTGCGCCTCTTCCAGGAAGATGGCCTCCCGCGAGGCGCGGTCAGTGCGCGCGCTCATGGCTGCGCTGCGTGGATTCAGCTCCATTTGCCCGATATCGCCGGGAGCGGCATCCTCCACTTCCGGCAGCAGACGAATATCCGCGATCATGTCGGGAGGAATATCGCCATCACGGGTCAGGATCAGCCGATAGACGCGATTCAACCCACTGGCGACCTCATCCTCAGACCAGTTCGACCCCGCGGGCTGATATTCCCGCGTAGCGAAAAAGGACAGTCGATGCTGATGAAAGATACGATCAACGTCCGGCAGAAAACGCTCACGCTCCAGCCGCCGATTGCCCAGCAACTGCTGCCAGTGAGGCAGATCCTCCAGCGCCGCTACCGGTCGCCGTAATTTGATACGCACGTGGTTCTTCATTGTTATAGATTCGATCCGCTGAATTCTTGCGCATACGATCACTGATTTCGGTGAGCTATGCGTGAGCAAGCTTCATTCCAATTTTCCAGGCCATCAGCAACCCCCGGATGCGCCGAGCGATATCCGCGTTTCAAGCTAAGCCCAAGCAGAGATTCTCAGTGCAAACCGGGTGTATTCCGACCCGCAAAAGTCAGGCGGCGATGAGTAACCAGCCCCTCTTTTCACCGGACTCTCCAGGCCAAAGCCGCCAAGAAAGCACCACCGGTACGCACTGGGTTATTTTTTACCCAGACTGGGGCGCCACGGCGCCAGATCGTCCCTAATCAGAGTATTTGAGCGTGTACAGAAAGTAGGATTGGAAACCAAGAATGGGTAAGATAGCGCGCAACCCGCGAACCGGCCTAAGCCGTATGTGCAATCGCCCAGCAACAGAACTACTCGGATACACCCATGGACGAACATTCCATCGACAAAACCGGCGCCTTATTCAACCTCTTTCCTGACGCCGCGAACCTGTTCGCCTCCCCGACCCAATAATCGTTAGCAAAACAGTAGTGACAGGCAGTTGGAACTCCCCATGAACCTCTATGACCTTTTTCAAAACTTCAAAATCTCCCGAGCCCATGGCGAAGCACGCAATGCCAAAACCAGGGCGGAAGGCATCGCCGTAGACGTGCGCCTGTTAGAGAAAAAAGTGGAAAAGCTATCCCACCTTTGCCAGGCCATGTGGGAAATCATGGAAGAAGACGGCTGCTCCAGCGCCAGACTAAAAGCCAAACTGGCGGAAGTTGAAAAGAAATCCCAAACCTCAGCCGGGAAAACCTCCGTGGTTTGCAACGAATGTGGACGAAAAGTCAGCGCTCGGGCGATAAGTTGTTTTAACTGTGGGGCGAAGCTGAATGGCTAATCACGCACCCACTGGGCATTTACTATGAATTACATACTCCATCGCCTCAAACCTGAGGACTGCATAAGAATTCAACGTGATCTCAACGAAGATTTGCCAGAACGCCTTTCTCATTTGGCCACTTCAGCAGGTCCAACACCTGGAATAAGCTTTGAATATGCAACGCCCTACGGAGCCGTCTGTCATCTCAATCCTTGGGTAACAGATACATCGAGAAATCACTATGCCGTAGAGATTGTTTATGTGTTGGGCGTGGGTAGAGTTTTCTTATATTTAGATGGCGAAAAATACCTCCTCGAAACCGAATATCAGACTCACACCCTTAAGCCGCTGGCAATCGAAGACAACGAGAAGAAGAATTGGGTTAAGACTGAAGCAGTTGAAGCCTTAAGGGTGCTTAATCGTGGGATGTATTATTTCGATGAGTGACAAAATTAAACCAGTACATAAATCGGCGCCAACGAGAGCCAACTCTATATGGAAATCGAGCCGTAAGCTTCGATGGTGCACTTATCTTTTACTACTTTATTTTATTCTCAGATATACATTTTTTTTAAAGATAACGACCATGTTTCTAACGAATATTGGCACGTACTTGAGTACTGGGGATGAAGAAAGATTTATCCGCGAAGTAGGCTACACGGGAATTACCATAGAAAAGCTTACTCACTCTCTGCCTTCTGACGAAGAGATGGTTGATAACTTCCATAAATACAGGAATGACTTCCTTAGACTGGTGGAGCTTCAGTACCATTATAGTTACATACTTGCGTTAGTCGCAGAGGGTAATCAGGGAAAGATAACTTTAAATAGTGAAGAAAAAGAACTAATAAAATCAGCAGCACAGGTGTCGTTCACTTGGGAGAACACCGATGAGGGCAAAGACATTATCGCCAGAACAGGGGTTGTTGGAATTGATAGTGGCGCCAGTTGGTTAAATAGACCATATTCAAAAGATTATAATCAAAGAAGCGCAGCAGCAACGCTATCAGAGAAATCCAGATTTAGAGAGCTAAATATATATACTAATAATTCAAAGGCTTACTCCGCAAAACTTGGCTTACTTAAAAAAGAATACCTTTACATCCCCCAACCTCAGAAATTCCAGAACGGATGGCTTTTATCCACTACTGACCATAAAGGCGAAAACAGTAAAAGATTCCAGGTAGCGTCTTCTCTAGACTGGTACTGGATATATCCATTTAACTGGACATTAGACTGGCCTTCTGATAACACCCATAAAGAGCCATGTCTGATAAAGCCAATAGAAGAGCCCTATTGGTATATAAAACTATGCAGAAGTTAGAGACCCTTTTCAACAACATTAGCCCCAGGTAAAAAGCCTGCTCCTACATCCATATACTAGCTGCATCTAACGCCCTAGCGATCAGCAAAGAGAATCCAAGTGTTTCACTCATACATTTCATCGTGCCTTAAAGATCGAAAATATTTCTTTATTTTGATCACGATATCGTTAATTACAACCATATCATCTACTTTAATATTTTACAGCAGGATCAATAGCTATATTGATCCTCATTGGGGGCGGATTCTAGAAAGAGGAGCCGTACCCTTCAGTTATCTGGCGTTTCACGTTCTGACATACATCCCTGCCCTTCTCTGCGGCTTTCTTAGCAGAAGTATGGTTGCAAAATTTTCTATCATTGGTGTAGGAGCAGCTTGCATACTGACATCATCAGTTCTTGAAATGTCACTACTCTATACGGACCTAAGAGATGATTCAGATGAAGTCTACATTGCTTCTTACTTAGTAAGAGTATGTGTAGGCGTTATAGGTTTAGTCACGGCTTTATTGTACGATTTTTTCGTATTATTTAAGAACCTTTATAGCCAAAAGGGAAAAGTGTGAAAAATACAGTCGTCAAAATATTCACGGCAACAATAATTTCAGTACTCAGCATTAGCGCGTGTCTGGCAGACATAGAAAAAGTGAACATATCAAAAATAACCAGAGACAATGTGAACAGCTTTGATAGTGATGGATGGGCGCCACTTCATAGGTTGATGGACTCATGCAAGTATCTAGTGCATATCAATAGAGATGAAAAAGAAGAGTGCGAAGATAATACAAATAAATTATTAGAGTTAGGAGCAAATCCTAACATGCTGAGTAAAAATAAGTATAAAATATCACCACTAGCCATTGCCATGGTCAGAAGTGATCATCTTGTAAACTTAACAAAAACAATGCTGAATCGCGACGTTGACATACATTCAAAACAATACAGGGGTTCAACTCTCTTAGGATTAATTGTGAGATATGGCGAGTACGAAATATTTAAGACATTACTAAAAAAAGGGTTAGATGTTAACAGCATTGCCTGGAAGAGTGGCGAGGCTGAAAAGTCAATCATTGAATATGGAATAATGAACCGTGTTGCAAGTGTTAAAGTTAAAGCAGATAGAGGCATCTTTTTAATAATAAAAGAAGCGCTAGCCAATGGGGCAAAAATGAGCTATGAAGGCAAGATAAACCGAACATTATCTCATGCCATATTAAGCAATGACAGCGAAGTAGTAGACCTGCTTTTATCACACAATATAGACATGACCGAATACGACTACTTACATTATTCGATAAGAGTCAAGTCAGACATCAAGATAGTCAATATTTTACTTTCGAAAAGTATCGAACTTGGTTTGTTTTCAGATAAAAAGAGACAGCTTTATCTGAGCACAGCCATAGAGATGCGCAACACCAGTCTGGCCAAGCTATTTTCTGGAGAGCACTAGGGAACCTCTGCATAACCCATAGTTACCTGGGTTTCTATGTTCGGCTCACACCAGTCCGCCTGCCCTTTTGGCTAGAGAGCAATTTTTAAAGTATACAGTCAAAGAGTATTATACAGGCATTCATAAAACGTAATTTGGAAAATACATGAACTACATTTTAGAAGACCTAACTCCTGAAAGTTGCATAAGAGTTCAAGATGACCTGCGCGATAATTGGCCCGAGCATTTACTAGATACAGCTCACAAAAGAGGAGCCAAACCAGGAATTAGTTTTGAGTACGCGACGCCCTATGGCGATATATGTCATTTAAGTTCCTGGGCAATAGATCGAAACAGAAACTATTACGCAATAGAGATTTCCTATGTACTCGGTGTAAATCGGGTTCTCTTATATTTAGATGGAGAAAAATACCTCCTCGAAACCGAATATCAGACTCGCACCCTTAAACCGCTGGCAATCGAAGACAGCGAGAAGAAGAATTGGGTTAAGTCTGAAGCAATTAAAGCCTTAAGTGTGCTTAATCGTGGGATGTATTATTTCGATGAATAATGGTATTGGTGAGGCAAAACTTTAGGCATTAATCACGACCAACTCTTCGGAATTTCTTTGCGTCTTTTCTTATCTCGCAAATAAACCAATAATTTTCTGCGCCAGAGAATAGCCGAAATCAAAGCGAATACCAGGGCATAAAACAACACTCCAAGGACTGATAGATGAATGAAAGAGAAATATATGAGAACTGCAGCTTCTTTACGGCATTTCCAGATGCTGATGAATTTTTCGCATCTGAAACTGAAAAAGACTTGCTCCTCCCTGTAGGAATTTATCACTTAGAAGAAAGCGACGGAAAATATGACATCCTTTTGGCGATCCCTATCGGTGATGATGAAGGGTTAATAGGCGTCGATAATTTTGGAGAAACATGCGGTGAAACTTGGCTCACCTATACCCAAAGAGATGGCAGATGGTCATTGGACTGCTCGCCAAGCGACCTGCTTCCCTTTGATCTCGTTTTAAGTGAAGCCAAAATAAAATTTAACCAAAGAAGAGACGAGTTTTTAGAAAGTGGCCATATCTGTCACAAAAACGGGGTGCCTGGGCATAAGATGCTTTTCAATAAAGGTGATGAAACAACCAACTATTGCAACTGGTATAATAAATTGAAGAAGCATGTTAGAAATAAGCTTTCCGAAATACCAGGCAATAAAAATGGAAATGAAAAGCTAGTTTCTCTATATAGTGATGATGGAAATGAGTACACTTATCTTGGATTCGTTGAAGCGGGAGTGTATGCAGGTCTACTCGCTCAAGCCCATTTCTTTTTTTGCGCAAACTTAAAACGAGTATTAGTCATTCATGACTTCACATAAGAAGCTCACTTTTCTTAATATAAATGAGACTGACGCTAGCGTTCACACATACTGAAGGCAATATAGCTATTCAAATAGCCACCAGCTTCCAATATTTAATAACGTTACCATTGAGGCAAACGTGAGTAATCAAGTCCTAAACACAATAGCCACTTTTCCCTCCATCATGCAAATAATATTGCTTGAGCGCCCAATAGACTTACCAATTACGGAACTTGAGAAATTATTAAGAGATAAAATAGGCAACCCAAACATAACAGTCCATGGCACAGAAAACGCTAGTGATGGGCTCATTATAATGTGGAATGAGCGCCCATATACTGTCTTATCCATTGACCAACCAGTTCCTTCGAGCACTTTCAATACGGCATTGCAGACAAGCTATAACTTGGTAAATGGAGAGCAGTTAGTTAGTAACCATAAAGCTCATCTGATCATATCGCCAGGACTGTCGACTGATGACCAATTACAGGCAATCTTTTCAGCTTTGTGTGTAATGACGATAACTGACTTACTAGCTCAATGCGCGACTCCATTAGCATTCTACTGGCCCTGTTCTGATATGTTGGAAGACAGAGAACAATATGCAATGACGATTAGCAGTGCAGACAAAGCAATGGCGGATTTCAATGATCACGGCCCCATCGCATTGTACGGGCTACCAATTCCCTACTTGACTGGTATTCGATTTTTTTCTCTGGAAGAGAAAAACAAAGTTGGAGCAGTTACGCAAGGACTTGAGGCTTTATCAGGATTTGAAATCCAAATCGACCCATTTGAATGCAAACCCTCCGAGGTCGCCAAGCACTTATACTGCATGGTCGGTTATGTCCTGGCTAACGGACCTATCTTCGTTGAAGGTAACACTATCGGCATAGAAGGATCAAAACCGTTTAGTATGCGTAGAATTCCCGCCAATGATTCGCAGCCAGATGTTTGGGCGATGAAAATGGAAACTATGAATTAATTAAAACAGACTGTATGAATTCAAATCATGTTTTATAGATTTTTGTCGAAGCTGGCGACGCAAGATCGTTTGGAAGCATTCCCTGTTCCTCGCCCCGGAAGCGACGCCAAAGAGCGCTGGGGAGTGGGATTAATACATTACGAGAGAAAATTTACCCCCACCCCAGGAGTCTTTCAGCAGCTTGGCGTAAATTTTTTTCAAGCGCCGCTTTTATCTGATCGTCCAATCATCGCCTGCTTACGTTTTCACCAAGGAAAAGAGGTGGAACCAATACCGGATTTGTGGGGTGTTGGTGGTTACCTATTTATCTCCGAGCGAGCAAAAACTGTGATCGAAAGTATAGACACAATGGAGCATGAGTACTTTCCCGTGCAATTGCTCAACCACAAGGAAGAGCCAGTTGCTCCTGAACAAGCTTATTACTGGTTTAATGAGCGACGCTTTCTAACTATTACGCCGTCTAATCGAGTAGCCACAGCTGCTGAGCTTGGTTTTTATCCTATACCAAGGGAAGAAGACTTTATGGCCAGGGTTAAGGACTCCCCTACGTTAAGGGAGCAGTTGGGACAAGTCCCTTTGTGGCGACATTGCATAGCTGATATTGATCAACGGCATTTGAAAGCACGCACAGTCCTTTACTTAAATCAAAACCTAATAGATGCATTTCATATAAAGGGTATTAATGGCATGGATCTATACAGCGAAAAGTATGGCAAGGGAGAGGAGTCTTTGTGCGCTATTTGAAACCATAAAAGAGCAATAGCCAAATACAAATCTAAGGTCGAAACGCAATGATTTACAGACTTGAAATAGACTTCAATAACCTACCAGAAAGAATATATTTTTCTGCTGAAAAACCAATACCTTTTAAAATGGATAGACGACCAGGACCCAGCGAGTATAAATATAGCTTTGAAGAATTCACCTCCAGCGAATGCCATCATTGTAAACTTTATAAAGCGCCTTTACTTGCTGAATGGCGAATAAACGTTCCTATTGAAACAAACGTAACAGAAAAAGACATACCAGACATATTAGTGCTAATTGATCACATATATGTATCAGATAAAGTTAAATTATTAATCGAAAAAATTGATCCTTTTGGCCATCAATTTTGGCCTATTGAAATTTTAGGAGAAAATGGAAAAAATGTTACAGATACGCCTTTTTATCATATGAATATGCGCCGATACTTGACGATTACTAATCACCATAAATCACTAATGGATGTGGATTTTTCCCCTTCCCTGCAAGAGAAGGAATTTATTCCTTCTATTCAACATAACGCCTCCATCCGTGAGTTCATAGAGCTACTTCCTCTCTGGAAGCACATAGACCAAGCCTATGCAGTAGACTCTGCTCTATATATTAACGAAACTATGTTTAATACTTTAAAATCAAACGGTGTAACTGGGATCAATGAATTTACTGAGCCCTATGGGAAACAGGGAGAGATGGTAGCGCATATCTAATGTGCTTGTTAGTGGTAGTGGAAAAAATTTATGGCATAATTTAGAGAACCTCTGCATAACCCATAGTTACCTGGGTTTCCATGTTCGGCTCACACCAGTCCGCCTGCCCTTTTGGCCAGAGAACAATTTTTAAAGCATACAGTCAAAGAATATTATACAAGCATTCATAAAACGTAATTTGGAAAAATAAATGAGCTACATTTTAGAACGCCTAACCCCTGATGACTGCATAAGAGTTCAAGATGACCTGCGCGATGATTGGCCCAATCATTGGCCCGACCATTTACTAGAGACAGCGAGACTGTAATTTAATTTGTGTATCTGCCTATCACTAGTACCCTATAGCGGGGTTAAGGATAGGTAGACAATGAACCAGAAAGAATTAGAAGCATTTGCCCGTGAGGCAGCCAAATCTCTGAAAACAGAAAAGGATCTCAACGAGTTCCGTCAGATGCTCACCAAGGCGACCGTGGAAGCCGCGCTCAATGCAGAGCTGGATGTGCATCTGGGATACGAGAAACATCAATCTTCAAATTCAGACAATAGCCGTAACGGCTATTCCAGCAAGACCCTCCGTACCGAGGACGGTCAGTTTGAAGTTAATACTCCCAGAGATCGTCAGGGCAGCTTTGAGCCTCTACTGGTCAAGAAGCAGCAGACCCGCTTCACCACCATGGACGACAAGATTCTCAGCCTCTACGCCAAAGGCATGAGCACCCGAGAGATCGTGGCCACCTTTAAGGAAATGTATGGCGCGGATGTCTCTCCCACCTTAATCTCCAAAGTCACGGATGCCGTGATTGAGCGGGTGGTGGAATGGCAGTCTCGTCCTCTGGATGCGGTTTATCCCATCGTATACCTGGACTGTATTGTGGTGAAGATCCGCCAGGATAAGCAGGTGATCAACAAGGCGATCTATCTTGCCTTGGGAGTGAATCTGGAAGGTCACAAAGAACTGTTAGGGATGTGGATCTCTGAAACCGAAGGGGCGAAGTTCTGGCTTAATGTGCTGACCGAGTTACAGAACCGGGGCGTGAAGGACATTCTGATCGCCTGTGTGGATGGTCTGAAGGGTTTCCCCGAAGCGATCAATACCGTGTATCCCCAAACCCGGATACAGCTCTGTATCGTGCACATGGTGCGCAATGCGGTGAAGTATGTGCCATGGAAAGACTATAAGCCGGTCACAACAGATCTGAAGCGGATCTACCAATCGGCCACCGAAGAGGAAGCCCTCTCAGAGCTGGACAAATTTGCCGAACGATGGGATGAGAAATATCCCCAGATCAGCCGATCCTGGCGGCTTCACTGGGAGAATCTCAACACTCTGTTCCGCTACCCGGAAGACATTCGCAGGGCCATCTACACGACCAATGCCATTGAGTCCCTTAACAGCGTCATTAGGAAAGTGATCAAGAAACGGAAGCTGTTCCCCACGGATGATTCCGCGAGAAAGGTGGTGTATCTGGCGATCATGGATGCGTCGAAGAAATGGACGATGCCGATCAGGAATTGGAAGTCAGCGCTGAACCGATTTATGATCGAGTTCGAAGATCGCTTAACGGAGTATCTTTAATAACCAGGCAGATACACAGAATTATTTACAGGGTCGAGACAGCTCACAAAAGAGGAGCTAAACCAGGAATTAGTTTTGAGTACGCGACGCCCTATGGCGATATATGTCATTTAAACCCCTGGGTTATAGATCGAAAAAAAAATCATTACGCAACAGAGATTTCCTATGTACTCGGCGTAGGCAGGGTTCTCTTATATTTAGATGGTGAAAAATACCTCCTAGAAACCGAATATCAGACCCGCACCCTTAAACCGCTAGCAATCGAAGACAACGAGGAAAATAATTGGGTTAAGTCTGAAGCAATTAAAGCCTTAAGAGTGCTTAATCGTGGGAAGTATTATTTCAAGGATAATAAATAATGGTCAAGGGCTGTAAATTCTCTATACCTATCGTTGTATATTTCTCTCTGGCGTGATTACTTGACACTAGCACAACAGTGCAATCTCCTTCAAGAGTCAAAGTGAACATACCCCCCCAAAATAAACACTTCAATTCAAAAATTTAAAAACCATTCAATCATGAGAAAAATATTATTCTTAAAATTAACAGCCTTATTATTTTTATTATCAGGCTGTAGCAAAGAAGAAATCGATGATAAAATATTTGAGCAAAAAATATCCCCCCTTGGCGAAGGGAAGAATTATTTACACGTAAAAATTCCTTACGATTACGTATCAGATTATAAACTATATTCGGATGGTAGTTCTATAATCACTCTTAAATTCAAAATATCAGACATGCAGCCAGCAAAACAAGAGCATATCAAGGAGGACAACAACATAATATCGTTAACTTTAAAGAATGATTACTCAAAAAGGAACGAGTATAACTTAAATAGATTAACTGAAATCGGCAACATAGATCATGGACTTCGTCATTACAAGAGGTTTGGCTGTGATATGAAAAAATACTCCAAAGATTTGTTCGATCAACTCGGCTGCACAGAATACAACGACACCGATTACTTTATACCAATCGAAGGAAAAAACTCCAAGATACGTATTATAAGCTGTAACAAAGTTTGTACTGCAGACTCAACATATGAGAACTTCAACATTAGTTTCTCGTTCGGAAAGGCCATGCTAAGCAAGTGGAACAACGTAGAAGAATCAATTTTAAAATTTACGCACATATTTGTAACTACTGGCATCAACACCTCAGAAAGTGATTTCAAATAATGCAAGCAGTCCGAAAACCAATATCAGGAAACGAAACAGTCACGTCAACTAATAAAGTGAACCAGCTGTTAAGCTATAAAACCAGAGTCAATAAATACATATAAAGCAAATCATAAATCCTTTTTATATTAAATATGATAGTTATGAACGAGATAATCATATATTCAGACTGCGAGTTTTTCACCGCCTTCCCTGATCCTGAAAAAGTATTTTCTTCCGAGCTAGAAAAGCGTCTCCTCCTACCTCTTGGCATTTATAAACTTGGGGGAAATATAGAGAGCGATGTGTTGCTTGCGATTCCACTAGGAAATGAAGAAGGTCTTTTAGGTATAAACAACATAGGCGGCAATTGTGGGGAGCTTTGGTTGACATACACAAATAGAAATGGCAAGTGGTCTGTAGATTGCACTGAAAGTGACCTCCATTCCTTCGAGCATTTCTCGGAGGTAGCGAGAGAGATGTTCCAAGAAACTAAAGAGTCATTCAAAAGAGATGGATACATAACATCTTTAGGCGATATAAGCTCGAAGCTTCCACTTTTCCATGCCGGAGGTAACATAACCAGCTTTTCAAACTGCTTCTGCGAAATACAGGACAGTTTCTCTCACAGTCTTTTTGACATTCCTGGCAACGAAGACAGCCTCAATAAATATGTTCGGTTTTTTGACAAAAGCGAAAATGAATACATATACATAGGATTTTCAGAGGGCATAAACTACTCCCATAGATACATGCCAAACTTTCATTTTTTCTACAAAAAAGAAACCAAAACTGCTCTTGTTATTTCAGAGTTCTGATACGCTTTACAATGTGAGCGCCACTACTAGCGAGCCATGCTTAGAAGCGCCCTCTTTGAAAGCTATTGGATGAACAGCAGCCAAACTTCTGGGCTTATGCCACCCTATAAAACTCCATTTGGGCTTGCTCTACGAAGAAGATGTTTCGCCCTTAGCCAGCCGAACCATGGAATGCAAAGGTACTGAATGCATATGCTCAAAGATCGTCGCCAATAATGCTCGGGATGAAGGTGATAACACTTTGTCCCTGCGTTGCATGAGGAAGACTTTCCTGTTTATCTCTGGCTTAAGTTGGGAGAACTTCATGGATACAGCGTCATAGTGCGACGCCCCTAAAGCAGACAGCACAGCAACACCGACTCCAGACCGGGCCAATGCCAGTTGTTGAGCCAGGCTCGAAACCTCAATTCCGATACTCATCCATGCCACCACATCCGAGCCGTTGACGCTAAGCAAATGATGAATACTGGTATCGTTACTTTCCTTAAGCAAAGGCAGGCTGGCTAGATCACAGGCATCCACGTCAGCCCCAAGCTTGTACTCGGAGGGATCGGCAAGCAACCCCAGAGGAGCGCTTAACAACGGGGTGCACAACAGCGCTCCAGTGTTTCCAACAGGGGTGCCAATACCGAAGTCCACTTCACTATTATCAACCCGTCGGGTAATCCCCTGACTGTTGTCATTGATGATCCTGACACGCACCCTTGGAAAGCTTTGGGCGAACACCTTAAGCACGGCTGGAAGCACTGTGCAGCCAAATGCCTCACCCACCGCCAGACTAACCGAACCCTGCTGTCCTGTCGCTTCCCCTCGCACCATATCTATCGCAGCAGTCATATCGTTGAGAAGCCGCTGGGCGACCGGCAGAAACCTTTCGCCTTCCATGGTCAGATTAATTCTGCGGGTTGTGCGCTGAAACAGGGTGACGCCGAGCTGGCTTTCAAGCTCCTTCAGAGCCCGTGTCAACGCCGGCTGGCTGATGTGCAGGATTTCACTTGCCCGAGAGACATTACAATAAGCGGCAGTGGTAACGAACATCTGGAGATGACGCTGAGATAGATTCATAACTCTTAATTATTAATCAGCTCAATTAATGCATTAGACATCACTCAAGCTGATTTTTAAAGTGGTGACGTCACTATTGGAGCTTGTATCGGAGCCGCGCCATGAAACTATCCCACTTTCTTTTTGCCATGCTATATACCTACGCCGTCCTTTCCCTGCAGGCGGAAGCCAAAACACCACAAGGAGAAGTAAAGGGGCATGCAAGCGCTCACGACGCCGTTTCATCCCGTAAGGCGATAAGCAACGCTCAGATAGCGCTGCCTGGCAGCGTCACTGGCGGCGATATCTATCTGGGTTTATTAAAAAATGCGCCAAAGCTTTTGGAGAAAAAGGTTCCCGTGGTGGTACTCCTGCATGGTTCCTCAGGTCTGGGTTTGCAAGCTATTGGTCAATGGCAACAGTGGCTGGCTGGCCTGGGAATCGCCAGTCTCGCCCCCGACTCTTTCGCCCTGCCAGATAGACTGACCTATAAGTCGCCGGTCAGTAAGGATATCTACGAGAAAATCCATGCCCTGCGCAGCTCTGAAATCAATCTGGCCATTCAGGCGTTGAAGACGATTCCCTGGGCGGACAATCAACGCCTGGCACTGGCGGGCGCCAGTGAAGGATCGGTTGCGGTAGCCCGTTATAGCGGCGAGGCATTCGCAGGACGAATTATCTTTTCGTGGAGTTGCGAGAATAACTACTTTGTGGCTTCTCCCGATACCGCTGTGCTCGACGGGCGTCCCATCATTAACGTCATCAGCGCCAGCGACCCTTACTTCTCTTCCGCCAATGAATGGCTCGGAAATGCGTCCGCCAAGGGAAATTGTATAGAGGCTTTCAAAGGGCGCGCTAACGCCAGCGTCGTATTAATACCCGATGCGCCCCACACCCTGCTTAACCTGCCTATGGCCAGGCAACCGGTAGCCGCTTTTCTGGAGAATCTTTTCAGGCTCTAAGGTTCGTCACGATGGGCACGGCTCACGCCAGGTCGATGAGCCGATGTCAGGGCTTCCGCGTTGTGCTTGTCGCAGTATCTTGTTGGGGGATTTTAAGGTTCGGAGTTTCCTGACTGGTCCTAGTTCACCTCTGTTGAGAGGTTTACTCGCTTAACAGGGTTTCTATCATTGGTGGGTAGGATCAACATGGACACTCTGGTCAAGAAAACACTTACAGATACAGGCCTATGTGGGCATATCTCTCACACTTCGCCGGGCACATAAAAAGTTACGCCACTGTTCCTAATTTTCAGTGGCCGGACTGCCTGAAAGATGTAAAATACGCCCTTATTTCTCGCCTGCCTTAAGGGAATATCACACTAATCATGAAGACAACCTATCTCCGCCGCCGCTGGGCCTTTTTCCCGTCACCATCCTGGGCAATGCCCCCTGATTCAGAGTGCAAAAATTCCGCCGCAAGCAAGAGCTGTTAACGCCTTAATACTTACGACGGCTCTCTGTAACCGAATAAATCTGTCGCTACATCGTGTTATAACATGCATAAGTCAGCAGGCTTCGTTTTTCCACCTTACCTGAGCCTACGTTACATTTTTATGGAGAAGAGAATAGTAGCCGATCATGTATAGCCACATCACCGACCAGCAGACAAGTTTCCTTAACACCAACGAGAAGAAATGCAGCTAGAGCCCTTTTACCCAAAGAGAAAAATCAACTGGCCTAGATAAGTTGCAAAATGCGGCAACCCACATTATTGAAACACCTGTCTGCCCATACATTTCTGAGACAGACAATACTATAGAAACACTCATCAAACGTAATTTGGAAAAATATATGAGCTACATTTTAGAAGACCTAACCCCTGAGAGTTGCATAAGAGTTCAAGATGACCTGTGCGATGATTGGCCCAATCATTGGCCCGACCATTTACTAGAGACAGTTCACAAAAGAGGAGCTAAACCAGGAATTAGTTTTGAGTACGCGACGCCCTACGGCGATATATGTCATTTAAGTTCCTGGGCAATAGATCGAAACAGAAACTATTACGCAATAGAGATTTCCTATGTACTCGGCGTAAACCGGGTTCTTTTATATTTAGATGGTGAAAAATATCTTTTAGAGACAGAGTACCAAACACGCATACTGAAGCCAATACCTATCGAAGACCCCCTAAAAAAAGAAAAAGTTACACATGAAGCTAAAGAAGCTTTAGACGTACTAAATTACGGAATGTATTATTTCAAGGAAGACATTTAATGGCGACCACCTTTGAGTATTCCATCGAAAAAATAAAAGAAAGAACAAAAGACGTTATAAACAAAGTTGAAGGGGTAAAACCTTATACAATTGAAGAATTAAAACAAATATTAGAAAATACAAGTGGTGATCTTTTAAATCCCGGCGGAAAAGGTAACACCCCTTATATTCTTTATAGTGGAGCCCTACCAAATGGGACAGAAGCTTTCCAGGTGGCTAAAGCTATTAATAAGTCAAAAAATGGAATAGTTATAGCTGAAAGCCAAGTCGGCAAGCTTATGAACAGCTCTGAATTCAAGCTCGCCATTGAGATGGCGCTTAAATACCAGATAACTATAAACTCGCCAGATGGACCTAACCCGTTCATCAAACGCAGGGAGATGTCAAAGGCACAAGGCGCTATCTTCGATAATGAGTTGCGGATAGCCGAGCTCGGAACAGATCCCAGTACAGGTATGCGAGCTAGCAACAATTCGTTTTGGGATATTGCTTCTAGACGATTTATAGAAGACGCAAAAGGAAATTTCTCACTCATACTTCCTGATCTGCCAAAAGAAACCAGTGTTTTCTCCGTCACAGAAATTCATGCATTAATAGATAAGTTTGATAAGACGGGCGTTAGCTTCAAGATCGACGGCATACCTGTAGAAGAACTATCTAAGCTTTCCAAACTGAGAGGAATTGATGCAGTCTCAGCAGCCATGGTCTCTCAATCAATTTCCATCAATGCGGCAGCGGGATTATTTACCAATGTAACGCCAGGCCCTGTCTTTAACATCCGTCATATATTCCATCGTGCGGATCTATTAAAGAAAGCAGAATTAATCGGAGATAACTTTGAATACAAAATAGTAGATGGAATTATTGAAATAGTACCCAAACCAGGTGTGCCAATTAGTAGTTTCAGCTTTTTCAATCCAGACCAAAAGAAGTTTTTTGATGATTTCATCAAGGCTACATCAACTGAAATTACTTCATTAATATCCACTAATAAAAAGGTTCTGCTGGATGTTGGTGCTGGCACCTTAAAAGCTCTTGGTCCAGCTTTTTTTGCCCTGGATCTTCTGCTTACGTCTAATGAAGCGGAAGCTGCCGCAGAGAAAGGCGATATGGCGGCGGCCCGGGACATTATGGAAAACTGGGCAGCGGAAACAATAGGCTCCGAAATTGGGTCTATCGCCGGGATGATGGCGGCTGGAATGTTCCTGGGCTTTGTCGGAGTGACTTCAGCCCCCCTATTAGCAGTCGTCGGTTTTGGAGCGGCTATTGCTGGCGGTTATTTCGGCGGAGCAACAGCTGGCGCCTATTTCCAGGACTTTAAAGATAAAGCGGATGATGAAACGTTAGACATGATTCATGCCGTTTCTGAAGGTATTTTTGGATATTCAGAAAGTCCTGATGACCTTATTTCCAAGCTTCCGCCCCCAGATAAACTGCTGGAATACCACAGCTTAGATGAGTTCCAACTGGGGGGCGAGTCTGGCTCACAAAAATACAACCCGGACGCAATCGCTGAGGCGGCCAAGCATGATATTGCATGGCGCTATGCTCTCCGTAAGCTTAACCCTTTCGCTATTAGCAATGCTGACTATGATCAACATAATACGAACGGTGAGCTAGATCTCTTTGATCCGGCCACAGGCATGGGGAGCATGTCTGAAGAGTGGATTCGATGTAGATCACTATTCCTATCCTTCGAGACAATGAAAAGAGATGGTCTGGAAATTAATGGGATTACAAAAGAATCTTATCAGTTTGTTGATGGATTAAACCCAGATATTTACGAGTACACATTAAATGTCTCAGGAACAGATTTAGGAGCGCCAATCAAAATAATTTTTGGTAGCGATAATGGCGAGATCATAGAAGGAGGCATCAACGATGACAAGCTGTTCGGAGACGGCGGAAATGACGTTATTACAGGCGACTTTGGTAACGACTACATTGAAGGAAATGACGGGCAGGATACATTAGAAGGCGGAGAAGGAAATGATCGTCTTTGGGGAGGAGCTGGTGATGACACCTATATCTATACCATGGGCGATGGTCAAGACATCATACTAGACTTGCAAGGAAATAATAAAATAACGCTTAAAAAGAGCGCATCGGACTCAGGGAAGGTCATTAGTGAAATTACGCGGGTCACATCGGGCACTAATATCTTTGAAGATGAAGACGGTAACACTTACCTTCTGAGCGACACCAAACAGCTCTTCATTACTATGAAAGGCGACACTAGCGGCGGCTCGATTTTTATTTGTTATTTCGACCCGAATGACCCTAATTTAAATTTTGGTATTTCTATAAAAGAGCCGGAAGATAACGCGCCTCCTTCCGCCTCAGGAGCGTATAACGTCAATACAGGCGAAATCCTCCGACCCGGAACCACTTCCACCATCATCAAAACCACATGGGAAGCGCGTGACGGCTTGGCATATCAGGATGAGATCAATAAATCCGGTCTGATATTTAAAGCGGAAGACGCGACCAAGCTGTGGGACTACGCTAATGGCAAAGACCATAATGGCGCCTCGCTGCCGAAGTGGAAAAAAGGCAAGCCCGATAGCGGTTACGTGTTCTTTTTTGAGGGCACGGACAAACAAGACGCATTTTATGGCGGTTATCAGTCCGGCGACTTTTTCTATGGCCGCGCAGGCGATGACTTTATGGACGGAGCCCTTGGCGCAGACGTCCTGGAAGGCGGTCATGGCAACGACCATATTCTGGGCGGTGACGGCAATGACTGGATTTGGGGGAACTCGGGGCAACGCCTATATGACGACCTAGGAACCCCATCTCCCAACTACGAGAAAGAAGACGCCTCCTCCAGCGATTACATTGACGCAGGCGATGGCGACGACTGGGTGTCAGGAGATGAAGGCGACGACGAGATACTGGGCGGCGCAGGCAATGACATCCTCAGCGGCGGAAGCGGCAGCGATATTATTATTGGCGGCATAGGTAATGACTTCATCGCAGGCGATAGCCGCAATGAATATAAAGTCCTTTCTTCCAGCAATCAGGCCGAAGTCAATCGTGATGATTACATCACCGAGAGAGAGGCTGGCGTTAACTATGACGACACCTTATCCGGCGGCGGCGATAATGATCGCATTTTTGGAGAAATTGGTTCTGACGTCATTGACGGCGGCGCTGGCGACGACACCCTATGGGGCGACCGAGGCGTGTTGGAAGGCGCTCCTGACCTAGATCCTACCCTGCATGGCGATGACGTCATCTACGGCGGTGCAGGTAAAGATATTATTGTTGGACATGGCGGTAATGACACCTTAGACGGGGGTGCGGACGCGGATGAGATTTCAGGGGACGGCGTAGACCTGGCAGGTCAGTTTCATGGCGATGACGTCATCCATGGCGGAGACGGAGATAACATCCTCTACGGCGATGGCGGTAACGACACGATCTACGGCGGAGCGAATAAAGATCTCATCTGGGGCGACAGCGATGATCTCGCTGGAGAGTTTCATGGTGACGACATCATTGACGCTGGCGAAGGCGAAGGTCAACAAATCGTGGGCGGCGGTGGAAACGACAGGATCAAGGGCGGCGGCGGAAAGGATATCATCTGGGCGGACGCCGCTTACAATCTGGTCGCCGTCACGGAATACGGACTGTCATTCTCAAAACCAACCACGTCGAAGTTGGACACGGCTTACCATGGAAACGACACCGTCAATGCCGGCGGAGGCTCAGACCTTATTGTCGGCGGCGCCGGAAACGACAAGCTTTATGGTGAAGACGGCGACGACGCCATTTATGGCGTGGAAGGCGACAATCTAATGGATGGCGGCGCAGGCCAGGACTTCCTGTACGGTGGCGTAGGCAATGACATTCTGTTAGGGGGCTACGACAAAGATGTCCTCATCGGCGGAGAAGGCAATGACACGCTGGACGGCGGTAAGGGGGATGACTTCCTGGCCGGCGGCGACGGCGTAGATACCTATGTGTTCAGAATTGGCGACGGTGGCGCGCAGATCATGGACACGGGACTCAATTACATCAAGTTCGCAGGCATCTATCTCGGGTCCGCCATTAAGGTTACGCAGGATGGGAGTAATGCCACTCTTCATTATGGCGCTGACGACTTCGTTGTCATGCCAATTGATACCTTTAAAAACAGCAAGCTCCTTCTAGCGAATGACTCTGACGCGAAGGCGACGTTCCAGGCTCCAGAGTCCAGTGGCGGGCTGTCCGGCACAAGTGGCGCGGATACCATCGAGTTAGGCGATAGCGCTACCGTAATAGACTTCATTGAGGGTAACGCCGGGAACGATACAATCACGGCCGGCGCCAAAGTCATCACCCTTTCAGGAGGAGACGGCGATGACGTTATTTCGAGTACGGCGGCGCACAATGTGACGATGCGTGGCGGTCAAGGCGATGATACCTTCTACGCCGGCGATGGAGAACGGGATATCTATGGGGACGAAGGCGACGATGTATTTTATGCAGGGAAAGGGCGTGCGTCTTTTTACGGAGGATCAGGCAACAACACGTACCACCTCTCAACGGAGTCCAGCAGTAATACGAATATAAAAATTAGCTACCAGAACGGTACGGAATATAGCGATAAAGTGGTTATTGCTGGAGAGGTAGCGTTAGATGACGTGCTTGTACGAAGAGATCATCTGAATTTGGGGGTGTGGTATGACGGAGGAGATGGGAAAGGGTTTAATATTTACATGACTGAATTTTTCTCCGACGGAGGAAGGTTTGTCGACGACGACTTCACAATTCATTTTGAGGAAGTTGGAGTAACCTGGAATGCTGCAGATATCCAAACTTTGGCGCTTAAGGCCAGCCATGATAATGACAGGATTGATGGTTTTTATACCAATGATACTATCGATGGACAGGACGGCGACGACATTATCTGGGGAGATGAAGGCGACGATACCTTAGCAGGCGGGGACGGAGAAGACCGCCTAGAAGGAGGACGCGGCTCGGATGTGTTGATTGGCGGAGCCGGGAACGACAGTTTATGGGGCGGAGAAGGAAACGACACCTATATCTATCAGCTGGGCGATGGCGAAGACAGTATTGACAGTCAACGCGGAAGACTTGGATACACAGAACAAGACTACGACGAAATCATCATAAAAGGGGAGATCAGCCTTCAGGATGTTGTGTACAACCGATACGCCTTTGCGAATAGCACCGGGCTCAAAATCAGCTTTAGAAACTCGCCTAATGACGCCATTACCATCAATGAGTTCTACAGTCATGCGCTGGAAGGCTACGGTAGTTTAAACTTTTTAACCGAGTATAAAATCACCTTTGAAGAAGCAGGCGTCACCTACTCCTATTCAGACCTGCTAACGCTGGCCGCTCAGGGAAATGAGTACGACCAGGGCATCAGCGGCGGAACGGGTGATGATACGCTGGACGGAAAAGCCGGAAACGACCTGCTATACGGACAGGAGGGCAATGACGAGCTGAGGGGCGGCGAAGGCAATGACAAGCTGTATGGCGAAGAGGGGGACGACCGCCTCTTTGGCGACGATGGCAACGACTACCTCTCCGGCGCTGAGGGTAACGACGCACTAAGTGGCGGTTCAGGCAATGACAGCCTTGTTGGCGGCGCTGGCGACGATACGTACTACTACGCCAGAGGTGACGGCAGCGATTGGATTTATGACTCGTCCGCCGACAGCAACAAGCTGATAATCTCTGAAGACATCCTTAAACACGACCTGTGGTTCCAAAAATCAGGCAATCACTTGGTTATCCATGTATTGGGCCTGGCTGGCGACACCATCCATGTCTCTAACTGGTTTGCTTCCAGCAATGCGCCATTATCGGCTATTGAGGCGGCGGGACAAACGCTTACTCGCAGCCAAGTGGACCAATTGATCGGTTATATGTCGGAGTATCCAGCCCCTGTAGACGGCAGGCCTAGCCTTACCGAGGCGCAACTCAATGCGGTTCATGCCGCCATGGACGCGATTTGGGCCGGTTCCAGCATTCCAACAAATAACGCCCCTGTGCTGGTTGGCTCAATCACGGATCAGGTGGTCCAAGAAAACGCCAGCTTTGAGCTGGATGTTTCAAATGGCGTATTTGCCGACAGTGATGGGGATATTCTCAGCTACAGCGTGGCCCTGAGCAATGGCCAGCCGTTGCCGGAATGGCTGCATTTTGATGGCGCTAAGCTTCGTGGCGTTCCGAGCAATGGCATGGAGGGCGACTACGCGATGACTGTTACGGCCTCGGATGGCAGAGAGAGCGTCAGTACCGATTTTACGCTGACTGCAGTCAATATCAATGATGCGCCTATCGTCACAGCGGAGTTAAGTCCAATTGTCGCGCAAAGAGGCAAGGAGTTGAGCTTTGCGATTCCGGCAGGCAGCTTTATCGATCCAGACCAGAATGATGCTTTAACCTACTCTGTTTCCCTTAAAGAAGGCGGGCTTCTCCCTGAATGGCTTGTTTTTGACCCTGAGACGCAAACCTTCAGAGGAACACCAGCCGAGCCTGGCGACTACGACATCAAGGTGACGGCTAGAGACAAGGCAGGCGCATCCACTGACGCCCTATTAACCTTGACGGTTGAACCCGGACCAGTAGACCCCGCCAACCATGAATTCCGACTACCGGAGAACAATCGAATTGCCACGATTGGCGAAGCTGATCTCGCTGGCGACTGGACGCTGGAAGTGCTGGTCAAACAAGGCCAAGTTACAGACGGCGCATCAGTGCTGCTTAATTCCTCCAAGAACGCTATCAGTCTGACCCAATGGAACGGAGGCGGAAAGATGGGTCTGACCGTCTACGGCAAGACCGCCTACACCTTCGACTATGTCGCGCCAGTGGACCAATGGGTCCGGCTGACACTGATAAGGAAGGGCCCGGTAACATCTCTGCTTGTCAATGGCAGTTTGAGACATGTCCGTGATGGCGCCATCAACCTTCCTTTATCCACGCTTGGCAAAAACAATAGCACCGCCGACTTGGACGCCAGCCTGGGCGAAGTGCGGGTTTGGAACTACGCCAAAGAATACGAGGATGCGGCTATCGCCTGGGACACGCCGCTTAACGGCGCAGAGACAGGCTTGTACCTCTGGTACGACTTCCGCGAAGGTGAAGGTATGACCATTCATGACCAAAGCGGTAATGGTCGCCACGCAGCACTGGACTCCAGCAATACCACCAGCGTATGGGGCGAGGTCATTCCAGGGACGGGCTACGATACGCCAAGTGAAGTCTCCAACCACACCCCCACCCTCAGCGCCGCCTTAAACGATGTTCAGACAAGGGTTGGCGAGGCATTGAACTTTAACGTGCCTGCAGGAAGCTTCACAGATGTGGATGAAGGCGACGCACTCAGTTACTCGGCGACGCTGGCGGATGGCGCCACATTGCCGGAGTGGCTCAGCTTTGATGAAGCAACTCACACCTTCAGTGGCGCGCCATCTCGCTCTGGCAACTTTGATATTAAGGTGACAGCGACAGACAACGCTGGCGCATCGACATCTGATATCTTTGCTTTGTTTGTTGCGCCAGAAGAGACAGTCGCTGGAAACCCCTTCAATCACGAGTTCAAACTGCCAGCCACCAACAAACAAGCCAACATCGGCGAGTTAGACCTGAGTGGTGATTGGACGCTGGAGATGCTGGTGAAACGCGCGCCAGATGAAGACGGCGCGTCGATCTTGCTGAACTCAGCTGGCGCTTCCATACGCCTGACGCAATGGAATGGCGGCGGGAATATGGGCATTACTGCATATGGCAAAGGCGACTATAAGTTCAACTACGCCGCACCTATTGGCGAGTGGGTGCAACTGACGCTGGTGCGCGAAGGCAATCAAACACATTTATATGAAAATGGCGAGCTGAAAGACACCTTGGCGCTCGGCGTCGACCTGCCTCTCTCAACGCTTTCGAAAAACAGTAGTGTCGGCGATCTCGAAGGCAGTCTGGGCGACATAAGAGTATGGAGCTATGCAAAACATGCTGAAGAGGTCTTAATTGGCGTAAACGATAAAGTCCCTGGCCAAGACAACAGTCTGCATCTCTGGTACGACTTCCGTGAAGGCGAAGGGACGGTCATTCATGATCAAAGCGGTAACGGTCGCCACGCAACACTGGACTCCAGCAATACTACCGGCGTGTGGGGCGACGTCATACCCGGAACAGGAGGCGATGAACCGGTTGAAAAGCCCAACCACGCCCCTACCCTCAGCGCTGCATTAATCGATGTCGAGACAAAGGCTGGCGAGGTATTGAGCTTTGGCGTACCTGCGGGAAGCTTCACAGATGTGGACGAAGGCGACGCGCTCAGTTACTCAGCAACGCTGGCGGATGGAACTCCATTGCCGGAGTGGCTCAGTTTTGACGCAACGACGCAAACCTTCAGCGGCGCGCCAAGTAGCGCAAGCGATCTTGAAATCAAAGTGACAGCCACGGACAACACAGGAGCGAGCGCCGAGGATGTGTTCGCCTTGACGGT
Organism: Hahella sp. HNIBRBA332; assembly: GCF_030719035.1. NCBI lineage: Bacteria > Pseudomonadati > Pseudomonadota > Gammaproteobacteria > Oceanospirillales > Hahellaceae > Hahella > Hahella aquimaris. The sequence continues at coordinate 1,710,670 of NZ_CP132203.1, read as the reverse complement.
GTCGCCTGCTCCCACAGCTTCGGAAGACCCGTTTAATCATGAGTTCAAGCTGCCATCCACCAACAGACAAGCCAACATTGGCGAGTCAGACTTGAGTGGTGATTGGACGCTGGAGATGTTGGTGAAACGGGCGCCTGATGAAGACGGCGCGTCAATCCTGCTGAACTCCGCTGGAGCCTCCATACGGCTGACGCAATGGAATGGTGGAGGCAATATGGGCATTACTGCATACGGCAAAGGCGACTATAAGTTCAACTACGCCGCCCCTATCGGCGAATGGGTGCAACTGACGCTGGTGCGCGAAGGCAATCAAACCCATTTGTATGAAAATGGCGAGCTGAAAGACACCCTGGCGCTCGGCGTCGATCTGCCTCTAGCCTCTCTTTCGAAGAACAGCTCGGTTGCAGACCTGGAAGGAAGTTTCGGCGACCTGCGCGTCTGGAATTACGCCAAGGATGCCGAAGCGGTAGCGTCGAGCTGGAGCGCAACGATTTCCGGCAACGAAAGCGGCCTGCACCTCTGGTACGACTTCCGCGAAGGCGAAGGAACTACCGTGCATGACCAAAGCGGCCATGGCCGCGATGCGGTCCTGGCTTCCGGCAATACCACTGGCGTATGGGGAGACGTGATTCCTGGCACAGGCGGGGCTACCATGGCGGCGTTCACTATGTCGGATTGGCCGGAACCGGTTCTGGCGGATGATTCAGGCATGGGGCATAAGGTTGAAGCCTTAGTCAGCGCCATGGCGGCGTTTGATGCGCCATCGGGCGGTGAAATCCTGCTTCCACACGACCCGCACAATCAGCCGAGCGTGACCATAGCGGCGGCTTGGTAAGCCTTGTCGTCCGTTATCTAACTCTATCTCAGGCCGTCTTCTAGACGGCCTTTTTTGCCCAAAGTGAGAGCAATAAGGCCAAGGCTAAATTTTTAATTTCGCGGGTGTAAAAAAAGACTTAGGGGTGCGGTGTTGGTTGCTCAGATATCAGAGATTTGACCCACCCCCCTCCAAATTTTTGTCATCTGATCACTTTTTGACCTCGCACCATTCCGGCAGGTCAGGTACACCGATGGCCTACCTTCAATGGCAATATGTATAAATTCAATCCCATAGGTCGCCATCACATTGAAAGCAGAGGGCTTACTCACCACTCCATATATTTCATCGTTAGAAGCCACTCTCCACGACCCGATTTGATAGAGTGGGAAATTCACTGAGTGTTACAGTGATTGATCTTTATACCTGACAGAAGTTGACAGGTATCGTCTCTATAATTCCCTCAGAGTTTGCTTGTGACAATAACTAAACTACGCTCAATGCACCTTGGAGCCCATTCATATCTGAGCTACGTTTATTGTCAAAGCTAGTTGTGTTCTGCCTAAAAGCTAATGAGTACATAAAAAGGGGACAATAATGATTGATCATTTTTCAATATGTGTAACTAACTTCAATGAAAGCCTCGCCTGGTATAGAGCGGCTCTTGAGCCGCTAGGTTATGAGGTTAAATCAGACGCAGACTATGGTGTTCGCGTTGCTGGACTTGGAGAAGTGAAAGCTCAGCATGGAGAACTGTATTTAATTGAGGCCAAGGAAAAAGGCGCCTGTGACCCACGCCCCCACTTTTGCTTTAAAGCAAGCAGCGAAGAGAAAGTGAGAGCTTTTTACGCAGCGGCTATAGCGGCTGGCGGAACAGATAATGGAGCGCCAGGCTACAGGGAAGAGCATGACTACTTTGCCGCCTTTGTTTACGACCCTGATGGCTATAACGTCGAAGCCGCCTATTATGGTGCAGAGTAGTAGCTATTGAGTTAAGTTCTCTTCTCGGCAAACACTACTCCGTCGCTATGAAAGCGCCTACAGCTGGTTGATTACGGCGAGCTTTGCGCAAAAACCTAAGGGGTCAGACACCAGATAACTGTCTTCAGCAACATTGGGTTTGATTGAGTATTGACAGTCGTTCCATTCCCCCATAACATACAGACCGTTCTGTTTGTTATGGGTTAAGTAAAATGACAAGACGCCGACAATTCACCTTAGAGAACTTCATTTCTTCAGCCAGGAAAATTATCCAAGAGCAAGGCCCGAGTAAATTGACCTTTGATGCCGTCGGTAAGGACTTGGGGTGTAGTCGCGGGGCAATCACTCACAACTTCCCCACGAAGCGGGATCTGGTAGTCGCCATCGTCGATGACATGTTCATGAAGACAAGGGAGCTGGTCGAACAGGAAATAGAGAAAGCCAAAGACGTACCTTTTCCAGTACTAACGGGCATGATTCTGGCAATTGCAGATGAGTCAAAAAAGATGAATGACTTCTCGCAAGGTATCTTCCAAGCGGCTGTGGCGGAAGAACCACCAATTACTGAACCTTTTACGCGCTTTTATCGCGATTACTGGGCTCGTATTGCGGAAGAGGCGAAAGATCCTATCAGAGCTCTATCATTGTGGACCGCAATTGAGGGCTTGATTCTTATGGACAGTTATCCTGAGCCGGCATATTCAGAAAAACAGCGCAGAGAACTTGTCACCTATCTGCTTAAAGAGGCAAGTAAGGACTAATTATTAACATGGCAATGATATTGACATGTTGATAACTAAGCACATGGATACGTCTGCGCGGCGGCGAGCCGCGGGAGACAGGGCCAGACATGTGCAGGCTCTGTCGTTTCAGACAAATAGAAGGAAGCTAATTGTCAGCCGGATTAATAATCATCACTTATTCAGGAGTATAAAGGTGATAGACCACTTTTCTATTGATGTAACCAATATTGAAGAAAGCCTCGCTTGGTATCGAGCTGTTCTTAAGCCGCTTGGATATGAAGTTAAATTTGAAGTTGACCAGGATGTGCGTGTTGTAGCGCTTGGGGAGTCCAAAGAGCGATATGGAAGCCTATATCTTGTTGAGTCCAAGAGAAAGAAAGCATGTGATCCTCGACCACATTTTTGTTTTAGAGCGACCAGCGAAGAACAGGTTAAAGCTTTTCTCACAGCCGCTATAAAAGCAGGGGGGATGGGTAATAGAACGCCAGGATACAAGGTAGAGAGCGGTTTTCATGCAGCCTTTGTCTACGATCCCGACGGATATAATGTCGAGGCTACTCACTATATAAAGAAGTAGCTGGATTCCTCATTAATAAGGGATATACCCCTTATTTAACGACCTATATGGGAATGTATGCAGGGATACTCGACTCTTTTTGTCACAGACTGATTGCTACCTTATCGCGGCACATCTAGTTAATGCTCTGACTCCTAAACTCCTGGTTAATTGGACCGTTACACACACGCCTCTAATTATTCGGAATTAACAAATATATCTATTCATCAAACCGCTTATTTTATTTATTAACATGGCAATGATGTTGACATGTTAATAGCTAGGCGCATGGATGCGCCTGCGCGGCTGCAAGCCGCGAGAGACAGGGCCTGAAATGGATAAGGCCCTATCGTTTTAGACAAATAGGAGGAAGCTATTTGTCAGCCTAATTAATATCAAACAACCAGTCCGTTAGCGTCTTGGAATTATTATGAATCAAACAAATAAACTCCCCCATGCCAAATGGGCGTGTAAATTCTTATTTATGGCAAATGGCTTAGCATACGGAAGTATTGTTTCGAGAATGCCCGCCATTAAAAACCAAACAGATCTGAACGAAGCGCAGCTGGGGCAAGCATTGTTAGGCCTAGGCCTGGGAGCACTGATTTCGTTTCCTGTAGCGGGTGTTATTCTGCGCTCAATTGGTAGCCGGTATATGGCCCTCATTACAACGTGCATGTTGCTCATAAGCCTTCTAATAGCAGGAGTCGCCAATAGCTGGTTGACTCTTATGATTCCGTTCTGCCTGTTTGGCTTTTCGATGGGCGCTATGGAGGTTGCAATGGGGGTTCAGGCGATTAATCTAGAAAGATTGATTCAGAAGCCTTGTATGTCTACGTTATTCGCAATGGCAAGTGTGGGAGGCATGATCGGCGCAGGAAGTACATTTATATTCTCTGATTTGGAGCCAATTAAACACTTCAGCATACTCATGGTTTCAGGACTAATACTGCTTGGAATTTCGCTACCATATCTAGTCCCAGATCCAGAGAAGGTAGAAGCAGAAGAAGAAAACCACGGATTCAAAATGCCACCTAAAGCCTTATTTGGAATTGGCATCCTAGCGTTGTGCGCAATGGTCTCAGAAGGAGCTATAGCAGATTGGGGGGCATTGTTACTCAGTTCTGAGAAAGGAGCTTCAGAAGCAGTTGCAGCATTAGGCTATGCCGCATTCTCAGCAGTGATGATTTTTGGCCGTTTATTTGGCGATCGATTCAGAGAGAAAATCAGTGACGTAAGCCTAGTTAGAGTTTTGGCGTCAATTGCCACTGTGGGAATGGCTCTCGTACTGTTCTGTGAATCGCCTGCAATGGCAATTATTGGCTTTGCAGTCGTTGGATTGGGGCTTTCAGTGGTTTCACCAATCATGTTTAACGCAGCGGGTAATCAGCCAGGAGTCGAACCAGCTATTGGAGTGGCATCTATTTCGACACTGGGATATGGAGGAATGCTAGCAGGACCACCGCTAATTGGTCTGTTAGCGAATAACACTGGGCTAGGAACTGCATTGCTAGTTGTTCTCGGGCTGTGCGTACTGCTTCTTCTGAAAGCCAGTTGGGTATGTGGGGCAACTAAGAATGCCCCATTGACCCTGTAAATAATTCTGTGTATCTGCCTGGTTATTAAAGATACTCCGTTAAGCGATCTTCGAACTCGATCATAAATCGGTTCAGCGCTGACTTCCAATTCCTGATCGGCATCGTCCATTTCTTCGACGCATCCATGATCGCCAGATACACCACCTTTCTCGCGGAATCATCCGTGGGGAACAGCTTCCGTTTCTTGATCACTTTCCTAATGACGCTGTTAAGGGACTCAATGGCATTGGTCGTGTAGATGGCCCTGCGAATGTCTTCCGGGTAGCGGAACAGAGTGTTGAGATTCTCCCAGTGAAGCCGCCAGGATCGGCTGATCTGGGGATATTTCTCATCCCATCGTTCGGCAAATTTGTCCAGCTCTGAGAGGGCTTCCTCTTCGGTGGCCGATTGGTAGATCCGCTTCAGATCTGTTGTGACCGGCTTATAGTCTTTCCATGGCACATACTTCACCGCATTGCGCACCATGTGCACGATACAGAGCTGTATCCGGGTTTGGGGATACACGGTATTGATCGCTTCGGGGAAACCCTTCAGACCATCCACACAGGCGATCAGAATGTCCTTCACGCCCCGGTTCTGTAACTCGGTCAGCACATTAAGCCAGAACTTCGCCCCTTCGGTTTCAGAGATCCACATCCCTAACAGTTCTTTGTGACCTTCCAGATTCACTCCCAAGGCAAGATAGATCGCCTTGTTGATCACCTGCTTATCCTGGCGGATCTTCACCACAATACAGTCCAGGTATACGATGGGATAAACCGCATCCAGAGGACGAGACTGCCATTCCACCACCCGCTCAATCACGGCATCCGTGACTTTGGAGATTAAGGTGGGAGAGACATCCGCGCCATACATTTCCTTAAAGGTGGCCACGATCTCTCGGGTGCTCATGCCTTTGGCGTAGAGGCTGAGAATCTTGTCGTCCATGGTGGTGAAGCGGGTCTGCTGCTTCTTGACCAGTAGAGGCTCAAAGCTGCCCTGACGATCTCTGGGAGTATTAACTTCAAACTGACCGTCCTCGGTACGGAGGGTCTTGCTGGAATAGCCGTTACGGCTATTGTCTGAATTTGAAGATTGATGTTTCTCGTATCCCAGATGCACATCCAGCTCTGCATTGAGCGCGGCTTCCACGGTCGCCTTGGTGAGCATCTGACGGAACTCGTTGAGATCCTTTTCTGTTTTCAGAGATTTGGCTGCCTCACGGGCAAATGCTTCTAATTCTTTCTGGTTCATTGTCTACCTATCCTTAACCCCGCTATAGGGTACTAGTGATAGGCAGATACACAAATTAAATTACAGTCTCTGCCCCATTAGCCTAATCAGCTGTCGCTATATATGTAAAAGCTCAAGTTTACTGGGGCTAAAGGCGCCTCTCCGGCTTAAACCCGTGGATGCGCCTTTTCTGTTATTGGTAGGATGTTCTGGTCAAACCTCACCGGACACTTGCCTGAGAGAGTTTTCATAATTAACCGGCGACATATCATTGTTCGCCGTATGCAGTCTTTCGAGATTGTAATATCTCATGTAGGCTGCCACATCCTGTTCCATGTGCTCTCGGGTAGGCTGAGAGATTTTTAATATCCAGTCATGCTTAAGGCTGCCAAAAAAGCGCTCAACCACCGCATTGTCCCAACAGGCTCCCACGTCCCCCATACTCGCCCTATCTGAAAGCCTTCTTCGCGTAGCTTCTTCATCATCTCCCGACTGCCCAGACTACTTCGAGAAGCTTTAAACCATCGCTTCATTCGCCGATATAGACGAAGTTCATCAAAATGGATCACCGGCTCCGGGCGCTGACGCCAGGCATAGTAGGCTGATCGACTTACACGCAGAGCCCGGCACAACCCTTTCACTGGGAAGAATTTCGACTCTGCTTGAATGAAGGCGAACTTTATTTCATTTCTTTCGCGAAGAAGGCCGAAGCCTTTTTTAGGATTTCCTTTTCCATGCGTAGTTCTTTGTTTTCTTTGCGAAGCCGTTTTAACTCGGCGCGCTCGTCTTCAGCCAGAACCTGGTTTTCAAGCTGAGCTTCAATTTTTTCCTTCCACTTGTAGAGCATAGTGGGGCTAATACCGAGGGATTTAGCCGCTTCTGGAACGGAATAACTTTGGTCGCGCACCAAGGAAACGGCCTCTTCTTTAAACTCTTTTGTATACTGCTTATACGACCTTTTCTGACTCATGCTGACACCTTAATCGTTGACCGGTATTGTCTCTTATTAACGTGTCCAGGACTATTAGACCACTACAATGCCTCTTGGTCGCGTTTAAAATTCAGATAGAAAGTTAATCTGTTTATGTTGAAGCCTGCGTATTAGGGTTCACTCGAGCACGGCGTTCTGAAGTTTGCGAGTATGATGTCTGATTTCAGCGCGTCGTCAACCCCGCCGCCGCCCCACAAACCAGCAAAGCGAATCCTGATGATTTATTTAACACGGATTGCGCCTGTGCGCCGGCCAGCCATCGCCGGACACGGTTGGCCGCCATGGCGTATCCCGCCAGGATGAGAAAGACGATAACAAGGAACAGCGGCCCCAGCGTTATGAGTTGCGGGCCGACAGGCGCGCTGGCGTCGAGGAACTGTGGAAAAAACGCAATGAAAAACCCGATGATTTTAGGGTTAAGCAGGGTGACGCCCAAGCCTTGTTTGAATGGATTTTGTTTGGCGACTTCAGTCGCGCCGGACAGATCTTCCGTTGAAGGCTGGCTGCGAAGCTGACGAACTCCCAGATATGCGAGATAGGCTACCCCAAACCATTTCAGCAAATTGAACGCCAATGCAGAAGTCTGCACCAACGCTCCCAAACCTGAGACAGTCAGACACAGCAGTATCGCGTCGGCGACCACCACGCCCAGACTGGTGAATATCCCCTGCCCCAGACCGCTGCGCAACGTATTGGCGATCACCAGTAGCATAGAGGGGCCAGGGGCGAGTGTGATCAGCACCGTCGCGACAATAAAACTCAATAACATTTGGACTCCCCTTCAGTATTCGGCGCCTTTGGATGGCATTTGCTGGCCTCAGCGCAGCAGCCCCAGATTACCGGTGAATTTATTAACGATCTTTTTGGGTCCGCAAAGGGCGACGCCCAGATACTCAAGTTCATCAACAGGCGTGGAAAGCAACTTTTCCGCGTAGGCTTCATAGCTCTTGGTCGTCATAGTGGCGCTGGTGAGATCGATAACGGTCAATTGCGGCTCGTGCTCCTTCAATTCTTCCCGCAGGTTGCGCAAGCGAACGCCTTCGGCGCGCAGTATTGGAATGGCGGTGGTGGTAATTCCCGCGCGAAGATGGCCGTTATGGTCCGGCAACGCGTCGCCAATTAATTCGGGAAACGCTTTGCCCAGCGATAGCGCCAACACAGCGGCGGTATTGGCGATGGGACCGGTCGGCAGGTTGGCGTCGATGACTATGACGCACTTCAGGTCAGTGGTTTCGGTATCCGTCATCCTTTGTTTCCTCAGCATAATGTGATCAATGGCTGAGAAAACTATATGCGCACGGAATAGCGATGATAATATGGGCCAATTCATTTTCACTGATCGATAATATCGAATAATGATTGACGATTTACGCGCCCTGGCGGTTTTCGCTAAAACGGTGGAAGCCGGCTCTTTTCGCGCCGCGGCGAGCGCACTGTCATTGTCGCCTTCCGTGGTCAGCCACCATATTTCAGGGTTGGAGACCCGGCTTGGCGTCGCCCTGCTCTACCGCTCCACTCGACGGCTCTCGCTCACCAGCGAGGGCGAACGCCTGTTCGAACACGCCAAGGCGATGCTGGCGGCGGCGGAGGCCGGCTTGAACGCCATCGTCGAACAAGCGGCGGAGCCGACCGGCAAGTTGAGCATCACCGCTCCCGCCGTATTAGCGCGGGGGCCCTTTACCGAGGATGTCGCCGCTTTCGCTTTGGCTTATCCCAGAGTCTCACTGTTCATTAACTACAGCGACATACAGCAGGACCTGATACGCGAAGGCATTGACCTGGCGATACGTATCGGCGCGATGCCTGACAGTTCCCTGAAATCGAAAAAGCTGTTCGATCTGACTCGACGCCTGGTGGCGTCGCCCCATTATCTCCAGTCCAGAGCGACGCCCAGCAAGCCGGAAGACTTGCTGGACTGGGACTGGATCGGACTGAAGATGCGGCCGAACTATAAGTTGCTTTTTAACACTGCAGGAGAATGTCAGCGCGTTGACTATTCACCACGCATTACCGTGGACAGCATCGATGCGGTTTGCCAGTTGGCCGCAGCGGGACTGGGCTTGGCCACACCGCCGGCTTTTCTGGTGGAGGAAGATCTGCGTGTCGGGCGATTATGCGATCCGCTGCCGGGCTGGAATGTCGACGCCTTGGGCGTCTATGCAGTCTGGCCGCCCAACGCCGCCAGAGAAAGCCTGACCTATCGGTTTATTCAATTTCTGCAAGAACGCCGCCAAAGCGATGCGAACACGGCTTAAATAGACAATAGTCTATTTCCGCCAATTACTTATTGTCGCAAATGGTCAGCACACTAATATCGAGACAAGGCTCTCCCTTTTTCCATCTCTCTGAGCCTGTGCTGCGCCCGAGGGCGCATTTATTTTCTCTCTATTATTGATTGTTTGTTTAAGGAAGCTCCCATGAGGAACATGTTTTTTCTGCTCGTTTGTTTAGTCTTCTCCCACTCCACCCTCGCCGCGGGCTATGCGGAAACCACATTTAAGACCATCAACGAGCGCTTGAGTTACATGAAGGATGTGGCGCTGTTCAAAGCCCAGAAAGGCGCGCCAATTGAAGACATTAAGCGGGAGCGCGTGGTGCTGGATAAAGCCAAAGACGGCGCGGCCGGACACGGGGTTGATCCAGAATCTGTCGGCGCTTTTTTTACGGCACAGATTTCCGCCGCCAAAGCCATTCAGTTCAGATATCGCGCCGATTGGCTATCAGATGCTGACGCGCTGAAGCAGTCCGCCCGTGATTTGCAGACCGAGGTACGCCCAGCGTTATTGAAACTGGGTGACGCGATCATTATTGCTATCGCCGATAAACTGAAAAACGAAGGCCCCTTCACTGACGCGGAAAGGGACCTGTTCAATGACACGCTTACCATCGAAAATCTGTCTCAGCGCGACAAAGACATGGTCTTCGAAGCGCTGAAGCAGATTCGGCTACAGCAATAGAACCTCGATAAGACGCCTCCAGCGCAATGCGCCAACAGGGGCGTCTCTTTGATAAACTTCCGTCTATTTTTGCCCTTTGGTGATCTTGAACCAGTTCAGGTTCCAGCCGCCTGCAGGGGCGTAGATGCCGAAACGCTGTTTACCCGCTTCAAGCGTCACTTGGTGCTTAATGGTTTTCCAGTTCTGCCAGCCGCCAGTATTCGGTACATCCACGCTGCCATACACCACATCGCCGCCGGCCTTCTCAAATTGCAGCACGCCGCCGCCATACAGACTCGCCACACGATACTCCACGGTATACACGCCGCTTTCCGGAATATCGACCTCTGGGTAGGACATCCAGTCATTGGCGTCGATGTAGCCGACGTTTTTACCGCCGCCTGCGTCACTGGTGTTTTCCAGCTCCACCCCGCTCATCACTAGATAATCTTCCGCCTGCACGGTAATGGCGTTCGGCGCCGGGCCGCCTTTTTGGGTGACGTCAAACCAATTGATATTGAAACCGCCGGACACCGCCGCCAGTCCAATTCGTTGTTCACCCGCACTCAACTGAACGTCGTGAGAAATCGTTTTCCAGTTTTGCCAGCCGCCAGTGGATGGAATATCGATAGCGCCGTACACTGGCGAACCACCGGCTTTCTCCGCTTGTAAAATGCCGCCGCCATTCAGGCTCGCCACCCGATAGGAAAGCGTATAAACCCCATCGCTGGGCACGTTAATCTTATAAGTCATCCAGTCGCCGGAATCGATGTAGCCAAGGTTCTGACCGCCGCCAGCATCAGAGGTATTTTCCTTTTCGACGCCTTCCATTTCACAGTAGTTTTCCGCCTGCACCTTGCCGGGCACGGAGACTGATCCGCAATCAGGATTATCCGGGTCATCGCCGCCAGGAATGGGGTCAGAGCTTTGGATAATGGATTTTACCAGTTTACCGGAAGGCGTCAGATCGCCGTCATTCCACCCGCCGGTGGCGTTCACGCCGGGCCAGAACGTTGAGGCGCCTTCGGCCTTATCATTCAGCGCCCAGTTCGCGTGGCTGATGCCGTGGTTGCGCATGAAATCGACCCAGGCCCAGGTTTCACTTTCATTAACCGCGCCATCGCCGCTGGCGTCTACAGTTCCCCACTCCGTCACGAAAAGTGCGATGCCGTTGTTCATGGCGTTTTGCGCTTTATCGCGCAGCCACTGTTTATGGGTTCCTGCATAAAAGTGCAGCGTATAGGCGATATTGTTCTTACGGATAGGGTCCCAGGAGGCTTCCTCCACTTCCTGGGACCACTGGCGAGTGCCGACGATAATCAGGTTATCCGGGTCAATTTGACGAATGGCGTCAATCACCGACTCGGCGTAGGGCTTGATAACGCCACTCCAGGATACGTCCAGCGGTTCGTTATAAACCTCGTAAATAACATTGTTTTTATCACCATAGCGACGCGCCATGTCCTGGAAAAACTCGATAGCTTCGCTCTTGTACTGATGAGCATGGTGTGAGTGCCAGTCGATGATGACGTACATATCGTTGGCGATGGCGGCGTCCACCACGGAGATGACTTTATTGCGATTGCCTTCCCGGTCCTGTAAATAACCGCCGCTTTCATCCACGCCCATGGCGGCGCGCACAATGCTGGATTTCCAGTCATTTTTGATAGCGCCTACTGCGCCAGAGTTATAAAAGCGCTCCCCTCCCCAGCCGTTGTTGCTCCAAAACAGGCTATTGCCCCCCAGACTGACTTGATTACCGCCACTGACCACTTTATTGCCCTGCACCGACAGCGGCGGCACAGCATGAGCCAAAGTAGCGCAGCCGAACAATAAGCCGAATATGAAAACGTTTTCATTTTGACGCCAATTTTTGCCGCGAGTTTTTTTCAACGCGCCCTCCAACAGTCTGGAAAGCCTTCTTTCTGATCTCTTGCTCATAGTGATTTCCTGGATTCTTGTTGCTGTGGACCAGAGCCGGCATGCAGGACCCGCCTCCAGTCTCCTTAACGCCTTCTCCGAATACATCCTTTTCCTGAAGACGCTGGAGAATTTTTAAGCGAATGCGGCGACAGGGTCAATCCCCCAATTTGCTTATCGTTTTCATCCGAATGGCAAGTGCGCCAAGTTTCTGGATTTGCAGGAAATAACGGAAGGAAGTCATTTTTTATCAGTCTTCGCGAGCCGCCAAAGACAACGGGAAGCCGGCGACGCCACACCTTGAATAACGAAAATATTCAGTGTTCTATCTATCTGAGACGTCGTCAAAACGACCCATTCATGCGTTTCAAAATGCACAATTTCTATTCTGCTGTTGTGTCATTTTTTGAGAGTTTTTTTATATGAAAAGGAATATTTTTCTTGCAGGCAGCGTTCTTCTTGCTTGCGCCGTAAACGCCCAGGCAGGCGTGATCACCCACTACGATGTCGACTTCAACTCCCCCGTCCATACTCCCGGATCAACGCCAACCACCGGCTCAGGCGCCGACACGCCAACAAGAATTGTGTTTGGCTCGCCGACGGTTAAAGAACGATTCGGCGCCTTGGATGACCAGCCTCTGGTGTTTAATTCAACCGGCAATTCGGCTCCATATCTTTACGATCAAATTGGATTTCGGCTGGGTCGTGGCTATGACAACTACAGGTTCGAATACGATATCCTGGCCTCCAACCTTATCGGCTCCGAGTATCAAATGACGTTATTTTTGGACACGCCGACGGTTCAAAATGTTTACTTGCGACCAAATGGACAGATTGGCCTGACCGGGCGCATGCCTTCCCCACCTCCGGCGACCACCTACTTTCAAGAAGATAGCATCCTCAAATTTGTCATCGACGTAGACCTTGCAGCATCCACATGGGAGATTGCAGTAAACGGGTCTCACGTAACCAGCTCTCCTTTTCGAAGTTCGGGTGGAGATATAGACAGTTTTCGTTTTTCGCTCGGGAAGATAGGGAGCAATTCCCCAAGAAACGACGATGTATATGTCGCACTGGATAACCTCAAAGTCACCAGCTTTGTCGACGACCCCGTTCCTGTCTCTGAACCTGGCGCGTTTGCGTTATTTGGGATGGCCTTATTGGGCTTCTTGGGCTTCTTGTCCAAACAGCGACTCAGAACTCGTCAAACCGCTTAACCGGGCAATCGAAGAGTGGACCCGTTTTCCACATCAGGGTTCACTCTTTGTACGCATTTAGTTCAGATCTGCGCCAGACGAACAATTGAAAACGAACGCCGCAGTCAGGGCGTTCGTGAGAGAAGAGAAAAGTGTGGTAAATCAGGCGTTGAGGCTTTTAAACAGCCGACGCGCCTCGGTGTAGGCGGAGCCCTGGCCGTCCACCAGCACCTTATCCGAGCGCAGTAGGGTTAAGACCTGCTGCGGTATATTGTCCTGCCCTATCTCCGCAATCAGGTTATCGATTGCTTTTCGGAATCCGTCGCGCACTTGCGCCGCCTTTTCCGGCGAGGCGTCCGTCCAGTGTATTCCCTTATCGTTATACATCGCCATTGATCCTAACAGACCGATGATTTTTTCCTGTTCTTCAATATTCATCAAACAAATCCTGGTGTCGTACTAATCAAAAACAACCTGAACTACGATAAGCGTCCGTCGCCGGAAATCTCCGTAACAACTCCCGGAAGAACGGCATTGCTGCGGAGGTATACGGACGGCTTTCATTCGTGGTCGGGCACAATATGCACTATGCTCTCTTCCTGCAAGACGCCCAACACAGTTTCCGCTAAAAAACGGGCCCTCAGTTTGGTGATTTCTTTCAGAAGCGGCTCCTGCAGCGCCTCGTCGATTCCCTTCACTTCCGTCGCGGCGGTTTTGACGTAAACCTCCGCAAGACTTTTCAGCGCGGCAAGATGTGGTTTGATACGAGGATCGCTCAGACTCAATTCCAGACCGTGAGCCTCATTGATCTCATGGAAGAAATAGCGCAGGACGTCTTCCGGAGAAATGTTGTCCTTGCGAAAGCTGATTACTACCCCCATCGATACCTCTCCTTACGGGTTTCGCCGTTGCTCACTTCCATTCTATGCAGATTCGCAAGCGGCTGGGAACCATGCCGACCGGCTGCGCCCTCGTCTTTTGGTCTAATCCGCCTGAGTCTGGGTCTGATTGGGAGCCAACAGTTGATTCAGGACCGCGCCCAAGCGTACGCCCGCCTGATAAAGACGCATTTCAGCGATAGGGTATTCCCGCGCCAGATCTTTTTTACTCCATTCGGAGCCTTGTGTCGGCAGCGATTCATAGACTTTTCGGGTGATGGCGAGCGATTCATTCGCCCAGGCTTCCGCCTCCTGCAAGGATAATGCAGTGACCGTCTCTCCGCGGTGCTTGCCGCGCACTTTCTTGCCCGCCTTGCGCCAATCCCGGGGCAAGCCTGACTCAGGGATATTTACATCCCACAAGCGATGTAAATTGGTCTCCTCGCCAGCAACTTTATAAGCGACCTTATTGCCGCCTCGGTCATCGCCGTAGGACACATGCAGGGGCTGATGAATATCGCCGATAAAGTGCCCGATAAACATCAACGCCTGCGCTGGACTGGCCTGATAATCCGGGTGCGGCTTGCCTCTCAGGGCGTCCGCATACGCGTTGAGCGCAGTCAGCACGCAGCCTTTGCTTTGACAATCCGTAGCTGCGGACACCTGGGCGGCGGCGCGCTCGACGTTCACATAGTGGTAGGAGCCAGTATGTTTGAACTCTTTTTCTGACCTGATTTGATCCGGCCACAGGCAGGCTTCCGCGAAAGTGCGTTTACCGGCCTGCTGCAACAACTTCTGCACCTGATCCCGCGCCGCGGGGGACAACTCCTTCCAGGCGACATCGCACACCACACGGTGTCCCAGCTCCCCCCATGCCCAGGCGGAGGTGGGCGAAAGCGCCAGCGCCGCCATGACAGCCAGCGCTCGCCAATCGAACCCACGTCCGCATAGCAACCTCAACACGGACAACCTCCACTCTCTTTTAACCGCTAACTTCGCATTCATAAAACTGTTCATCATCCTGTCATAAACGGCGGATTAAGATGCCGCGATTTCCGCCTAACTGTACGTCATCTATGAAAGTGGTACATTGGACTTACATTATTCTCGCATCCGCATTGCTGATTGTTGGCGCAGTGCTTCTTCCCTTGCCAATTCCTCTGGGCCTGCCGCTGATTTTTATAGCGCTAACCGTTCTGGCGCGATATTCGCCCAAGTTCAGGGCGCGGCTGCGTAAGCTCTCGCGAAAGCACGCCTTTCTGCGCCGTTTTATACGGCGAGGGAGACTTGAGTAAAAGCCCTAACGCTTCCATAAGTTACCGTAAAACAATACATTAGCCTAGGGTCTGTTGTGGTTTCCGCGTTATAGACAGGCCGAGAATACGCTTCGCGCCGGTTGCGTATGAATTTCACTGCTGACACTATTTGGATATGCGTAGCTTTAGAATTACACTCGTCATCCGTTTTATTGCATTGGTCCTGCTGACTTCTCTTTCACCAGTAAGAAGCGCCGTTGCGGACGCCCAGCTGGAACGTTGGACAGAAGCCGTCAGACAGACACCCTACCGATACAGCCTGAACTTTTACCGTAATCTGAGCATCATCCGCACCTGGGTTTTGTTATCCACCGGATTTTGCGAAAAGCCTGACCGGCACATCCTGTTCGATAACCAGGGCATCTTCAAAGGCTATCTCAACAATCGGGATGATGAAGCCGCCACCCAGCAGGCCATCAACCAATTGCGTAAAAAACTGGCGGCCAAAAAGAAGGAGCCCTTCTGGGCGGAAGGCTCGCTAAGTGACGCCGGTTATCCCTTCGCGCTCGCCTGCGACCAACCTCACGTGGACTTGCAGGAGTCTACGGCGCGCATGATGGGACCAGACAAAGACGTGCTGATCTGGGGCTCCTGGGACGGCCTGAAGGTGGGCGACAAGAATGCGCCGGTTCCGCTATACAAAGCTTTCATCGATATCTACGAAACCCGCAAAGCCCAGGGGCGCTATAGCTTCCCTGACTCCATCATGCGGGAGATTCTCGGCCAGGTATTGATCGAAAGCGGCGGGCTGAAAAACAGTCGGTCCGTCGCCAACGCCAACGGCATCATGCAATTGCGCACCACGGTGCTGAAGGATTGCGGCGTGCCCAAGCAGTACTATCTGCACCGTATGGCGCAAATCGACTGCGCGTTGAAGCTGTATCAGCAGAACCATCGCAATCTGGAAGAACCTTTTAATGCGCTGTTCGGCAAGCTGCCGGAGAAGAAACGCAACACCCTGTATGGCCTGTTATTGATTCAGGCCTATCATGGCGGCGTCGGCCGTATAACACGCTTGCTGAATGACGAGGAACTGAACCAGAGCGCCCTGTATTTCAGCACCCATCACCAAAGCTATAGCGCGGAGGATATCGCGCTGGGCATGGTGTATCACAATATGGGCAGGGATCATTTCGGGTTGGCGTCGCTTTTCTATTTAGTAGACGTCGCTATCGCATCGGACAAACTTTGCGCGCATAAGGCGCTAAAAAACCTTAAATATTGCGCCGGATGACTTTCTAGGGTAAAAGTCAGCTTTGTCAGCAGCGATTCCTCCACAGCGGACACCCGATGGGCGATGGAAACGCAGGGCCGGAAACGACGTCGGCTTGACCTGGCAGGGAGCAAACGAATAAGAACAAGACACCGGGAAACCTCATACCACACAACTAGACGCTATCATATGCGGTTGATAACTGTCCGAGCGACCAAAGAGCGACGCGGTCTGTCTGCGCTTGTTTTGGCTTGCGCCAGCTCTTTCACCTACGCCGTCGAAAGCTCTTCACAGAACGATATGCTGGCGGCGGTCGACCTATCCATGACGGACTGGCAGTCCGCTGAGATCCCGGTGGTGCTGACGCCAGCCCGGCTCAAACAGCCCCGCTCGGAAACCCCGGCGACCGTAACGGTTCTGGATACTGAGTTGCTGCATCGGCTTGGCGTACGCAATCTGCACGACGCCTTTCGTCTGGTTCCCGGCATGACCGTTGGGTCCGTGTCCTCCAACCTTCCTTCCGTCAGCTACCATGGCACCAACGCCAACGAGCAGCGCCGCCTGCAGGTGCTGGTGGATGGACGATCCGTCTATAACCCTAACCTGGCGGATGTGGACTGGCTCAATATTCCGGTCGCTCTGGAAGACATTGCGCGCATTGAAATCACCCGCGGCCCCAACGCCGCCGCTTATGGCGCCAATTCGTTCCTGGCTATCGTCAATATCATCACCAAACATCCCTATGACACTCACGGAACCTCCCTCACCTACTGGGACGGCAGCAATGGTTACAATCGCTACCACGCCAGTTACGGCGGAGGCGGCGACACCCTCAACTACCGCATTTCCGTAAACGGCAAACAGGACGATGGCTTTGATCGCCGCGCCAATGGCGAGCCCTTTATCGACAGTTACGACCTGGACGGATTTAACCTTTCCGCCAATATGCAATTGGGGCCCAAGGATATTCTGCAAGTGCAAGCCGGTCTGTTGAACGGCGACCATCAATATCACCCAGATACCGGCGACGGCCAGACCAGCGTCCCTGACTCCGACGAACGCGACCGATTCGCCTCCGTGAGCTGGCGGCGGGAAGTGAACGCCAATCACTTTTTCCAGGTGCAAGCCTATGTGCATCGACGCATCCGACAGCAGGACTGGACGAACTGCAATCACCCCATTCTGTTCAGCGACAACCTGTCCGCCCTATACGCGGCCAATCAGCGTTTCGGCTCCATCCTGATCGGCGCCAACGGCGCAACACTCTCTGAGATACACGCCAATATTGCCTCCGGGACGGGCTCAGGGCTTGGCTCCACGGAAGATGACGCGATCGCCCGCGCATTGATCGAGGAAATGTTCGCCAGCGATCCTGACGCCGTTGTCTGCGGCCGTATTAATCTGGACATCGCAGAAACCCGGCAGGATATTGAACTGCAGGACACTTACACCTTCTCCGATGAACTGAGGCTGGTATCCGGTTTGAGCTTTCGCAAAGACAGCTTTTATTCGGAAACCTACTTTAACGGCGGCGATGATAACTATCTGCAACGGGCGTTTTTCAATCTGGAGTATCGGCCGCAGCCGGACCTGGGCTTTAACCTGGGAGGCATGGCGGAGCATGATCAGGCCAATGGCGGTTATTTCTCCCCCCGTGGCGCCATGTTCTATCACCTGACGCCCAACCAGACATTACGTCTGGTGGTGTCTCATGCGGTGCGCACTCCAGACACCTATGAGCAGTCCGTCGCCTGGAGCTTCGTCGCCAGAGATCTGGATCCGCCTCTGGATGGCGAGACCGAAGCCCGCAGCTTTCTGATCCGGTCGCCTGGAGGGCTGGATAACGAAAAAATTGTCTCCCGCGAAATCGGCTATTATCTCAACTATCCCGAATGGGGACTGGAAGCGGACATCAAGGTATTTCGCGACAATATGTGGGACCTTATCAGCGCGCCGTTGCAGTACTTTTCCTTCGAACCTGAAAATAACCTCAAGATCGAGCAAACCGGCTTCGAAGTCGAAACTACCTACTCTCCTTCCTTGCGCGACACCCTCAGAGCGACCTACGCTTACTTGGATCAGGATGAGGAATACACCGGCTCCGTGACGGACTTTTACACCGCCTACACCAGTTTCGACGTCAGTCGTTTGTTCCAGATCGAGTCTCGCATGTCCGCCCGCCATAGCGGCAGTTTCGCCTGGCTGCGACGGATCAACGACCGATTTGATGCGGCGATGGCCTATTATCTGGCCGACGCTATCGGCGACTATGTTTACGAGCGCGCCGATCTAGCCGTCAGCTATCACCGCCGTCTGGGTCGCGGGCAGATGGAGCTATCCGCAAAACTGGAGCATTACCTGAGCGACGATCCGATCATGTACCGCGACAACGTCCTGGACGACCGCACCCATCTGTTTTTGTCCGCGAACCTGAAGTTTTGAGGCGGGGAGCAGGGATGGCCGGTATGTTTGCATCATTAGCCTTCTCTCTCGCCGCCTTCCGGCGCTATGCGGCCTGGGCCGCCTTGATGCTGGCGCTGTCTCTCTCCACTGTTGCAGGCGCGCGGGATTTCAGTCTGAAAGTCTATGTGGCGGGACCGGAAAGAACTCCGATCGCCGCCAAATTCCTGGAGGAATTCAAAGCGCTGTCTCCCGCCCCCTGGCGCGCAGAGTTCATCAGCGACGCCAATATTCACTTTTCCACACTGGACAATGACGCCGTCATCCTGGCGTTGGGCGAACGGGCATTGCAGCAAAGTCTGGCGGGGGCCAGGGGCCAACTGGTGATCAGTCTGTTCGTCAGCCGCAATGAGTATCAGAGATTAACCCAGGAATATCCCGACGCAACGCCGCACACTGCTATCTTTCTGGATGCGCCGCTGCAGCGGCAGGCGCGACTGGCCGGTTTGATACTGCCCACCGCTCGCACGGCGGGGGTACTCAGCGCCCAGCCATTGACGGATCTGCCCGCCACGCCTGTGGCTGGACAACTGCTCAGCAATTACCCCTTGTCCCAGTATGAAAGCGCACAACGCATGCTCAGCGCCGC
Source organism: Hahella sp. HNIBRBA332 (assembly GCF_030719035.1). NCBI lineage: Bacteria > Pseudomonadati > Pseudomonadota > Gammaproteobacteria > Oceanospirillales > Hahellaceae > Hahella > Hahella aquimaris. Next base: position 1,691,267 of record NZ_CP132203.1, on the reverse strand, counting down.
GCTGGACAATACGGACTATCTGCTGGGCATTCTGGACACAGATGTATTCAACGGTTCACAGATCAAACACATCCTGCTCACCGCCTACCGGCATAATCGCTTTTTGATCGGCCCCTCTCTCGCTTTCGTCAAAGCAGGAGCGCTCGCCACCACCTATTCAACCAGCGCCGACTTCGCCCGTCAGACGACGGAAATAGTCCAGCGCTACCTTACTGACAAAAAGCCTGCTCCGGCGGAACATCCCCGCTACTTTTCCGTCGCCGTCAACATTCAGGTGGCGCGCTCGCTGAATTTAATCATTCCCGATGCCTACGAGTTGCAGCATCGTCTGGAAATGTCAGAGGCTGAACAATGAAACGCGGTTTTCAAGACTGGAGCGTTTACAAGAAGTCCTTGCTGCTCGGCCTGTTGCCCAGCGGCTTGATGTTTGCGTGCCTAGTATTCTTCTTCACGACGGTAAGACTTAGCGAGGCGCGCACTGACCTGATCGCACGGGGACAACTGATCGCCGACCAACTCGCCCCGGCGGTGGAGTATGACGTCATCTCCGGCAATACCGGCGCACTGGAGAAGCTGCTTGGCAAAGTCGCGCAGTCGCCATTGGTGCACCACATCACTATTCACGACTCCTTTGGCAACTTGATGGCGGAGATCGACGGCGCAGGCCGCAAGCTGGCCGACGCCGACGAAACGCCGATCATGCTGTCCGCGGACATTCTGCAGTCACAGATCGAATTGGAGAACGACGCCTTCGCCAGTTTCGCCAGCGAGTTCCAGTTCACGACCGGCCCTTCGCGAATCGGCAAAGTGGAGGTCGCCATTACCGAAAGCGTCATCATCGAGGGCCAGCACCGGATTATCTACAGCTCTTTCACTGTGGCCGCCCTGCTCATGTTCCTCACTTATCTGCTGATACGGAATATGGCCCGCTCTATCGCCAACCCCATTGAACAACTCACCGCAGGTGTGGAGTTGATAAAAAACGGAGACTATCGCACCCGTGCGCCGGATATCAGAGGGCTGGAGCTAAGCCGCTTGCGGGACAGCATCAATCAGCTCGCGGTGGCGCTGGAAAAAGCCAGCGTAGAGCAGACCGAACATCTGGGAATGATCGAAACCGCCCGGAATGAAGCAGAAAGCGCCAGCAAGGCCAAAAGCGAGTTCCTGGCTATTATGAGCCACGAGCTGCGCACGCCCATGAACGGCGTGTTGGGCATGTTGCAGTTATTGCAGGAAACCCAGCAGGATGAAGAACAGAAGGAATACACCCATGTAGCCATGCGCTCCACGGAACATCTGATCGCCATCATCGACGATATTCTGGACTTCTCCAAGATCGAGCGCGGACGCCTGTCCATCGACCCCATTGAATTCAACCTGCGCTCTCTGGTGGAAGAAACACTCAACGCCTTCCGTCCTCAGGTCGAAGAAAAAGGCCTGTTATTGCATCAGGAGTATGAAGGCGAGCTACAGGACGCGCTGGTCACCGCCGATCCCGCGCGCATTCGCCAGGTGCTCGCCAATCTGATCAATAATGCTATCAAGTTTACCGCGGAGGGCTACATCCGCGTACACGCCAATTGGGAGGAAATCGGCGCCGATAAGGTCTGCTTCACCTGCGAGGTGGAGGACAGCGGCATCGGCATCGCTCCCGAACAGCAGCGGCGGATGTTCAGCTCTTTCCAACAGGCGGATCAGTCCAATTCGCGGCGTTACGGAGGAACCGGCCTGGGTCTGGCGATCGCCAAGCGTCTGCTGGAATTGATGGAAGGAGAAATTTTCGTTGAAAGTGAATCCGGCAAAGGCAGTTGTTTCAAATTCGCACTGACGCTGCATTATCGGCGCTCACCGGACGGCTCCAGTTGGAACGCTCCGGCGGCCGGACCGATTCCGCGGTTCCAGGGCCGGGTTTTGATTGTGGAGGATAATCAGGTCAACCAGAAAGTCACCTGCGGCATCCTCAATAAGCTGGGCATAGAAACTGAAAATGCTGACAACGGCGAAGAAGCCCTGCAAAAAGTACGCGGGAGCAAATACGACCTGATCTTCATGGACTGTCAAATGCCCGTCATGGACGGCTATCAGGCCACCGCCAAGATCCGGCAGATGGAAACCCGCGCCGGCGTCAAACCCACCCCCATTGTCGCGTTAACGGCCAACGCCTTAGAAGGCGCCGCCGACGCCTGCCGCAAGGCCGGTATGGACGATTACCTGAGCAAACCCATTAAAAAGCAACAGCTTGTGGAATGCCTGCAAACTTGGCTGGGGGAGTCCGACGCGGAAAACCCCACGCCGGAAAACGCCGCCGCTCACGGCGATGAAGATCGCTAAAAGAAGAAGCGTTCGCGACGGCCTCTAGACAGGCTGCCGCATGGTGACGAACTCTTCCGCACTGGACGGATGGATGCCGATGGTAGTATCGAATATCGCCTTGGTGGCGCCAGCCCGAATCGCCACCGCCAACCCCTGAATAATCTCAGCCGCTTCCGGGCCGACCATGTGGGCGCCGAGAACCACGTCTGTATCCCCATCCACAATCAGTTTCATCATGGTGCGTTCCTGATTGCCGCTGAGTGTGTTTTTCAGGGCGCGGAAGCTGGAGCGGAATACCTTGATGTTACTGTGGTTCGCCCTCGCCTCTTCTTCGGTTGGACCAATGGTGGCGACGCTCGGCTGAGAGAACACCGCCGTAGGGATGCGTTCATAATCCAGCGCCACCGGATTCTCGCCAAACAGGTAGTTAGCGACGTACATGCCTTCTGACAGCGCCACCGGCGTGAGCTGATAACGATCAATCACATCGCCGACGGCGAATATGCCGGGCACATTGGTCTGGTAATCGTCATCCACCAGCACCTCGTCTCTCGCGCCCAGCTTGACGCCGCTTTGCTCCAGACCCAGTCCGGCTGTATTCGGCGTCCTGCCTGTCGCGTGAAGCGTTAAGCCGACCTGCAGAGTGACGCCGGATTTAAGCTTCACCAAATAAGGGGCTGTATCGTCATCGGCCTTGTCGATGGCGACAACATCATCTTCTAAATGAAGATGAATACCTTTCTTGACGATCTCATCGTGCAGAAAATCACGAATATCGCCGTCGAACTTCTTCAACAGACGCGGGCCGCGATAAACCAAGTGAGTCTCTACGCCGAGACCCGCGAGTATGCCAGCGAACTCCACAGCGATATAACCGCCGCCCACGACAATCGCCTTATTCGGCAGACGCTCCAGATAGAACATGGCGTCGGAATCCACGCTATGCTCACAACCTGGAAACTCCGGCGTAAACGACTTGCTGCCTGTAGCCACCAGAATATGCTTGGTCTGCAGCACCTCGCCATTTACTTCAACGTGACCAGGACTTTTAATTGTCCCGCGTCCATCGATAATTTCCACGCCGGCATTCTTGAGAAGATTCTCATAAATACCATTCAATCGTTTGATTTCATTGTCTTTATTTTCAACTAGCCGACGCCAGTTGAAGGTTGGCGATCCCGCGTCCCAGCCGAAACCTTGGGCGTCATGGAAGTCTTCGCCGTAGTGTGAGGCGTAGACAAACAGCTTTTTCGGCACGCAACCCACGTTAACACAGGTGCCACCATAGAAACGCTCTTCGATAATGGCGACTTTTGCGCCTAACTGAGCCGCTACGCGAGCCGCTCTCACGCCTCCCGAACCGGCTCCAATAACAACTAAATCATACATTTAAAGCGCCTTATTAAGCTTTTACATTAGGTAAATTAATAATCCGGCGGGCGGCGCTTCAGTGGCAAGCTTTGAACAACACCGTTTCGGTGACGTTGCCCAAACGGACCTCGCCGACTTTTTCATAGCCCAGCCCAAGATAAAAGCGCAGATAGCGCGCATTGCCAGTGTCCAGCCCTATGCCGGAGGATAACGGACTTTCCCGGCAGATGCCTTCAATCACCTGCATCAACATGCGGCCGTATCCCTTACTCTGGTATTTGGGGTGCACACCGATAAAAGGCAAGTGGTGATGGGTGTCTTTCGGCAGACAGGCATGCACCTGCTCGTGATAATCAATGTAACGCTTGGTGGAGGACAAGCCCGCGGTGAGCATCATCCTGATGCGCCAGTTCAGTTGATCGGCAAGACTGAACCTGGCTTCCGGGCTGCCAATAAACGCGACCGCCACCAACGTATCCTCATCCACCAACCCAAGCGCATCCTGATTGTGCGCAAAGTGCAGCTCCAGTCCTTCACGGATGGTGGCGCGAACTCTTTGGTCATAACCGGGGCGGGAAGAATCAAATAAATACTGAAAAGTAGGCTCATGGCGGTAAGCGTGAAACAGAATGGACTTTGCTTCAGACAGCGCGCTTCTGTCCAGACGCACTAAAGCAGTGTCAGCGACGAGGTCCCCAGTCATTTTATGGTCTCCTGAGAGCTAGAAAGTATCATTATTTTTATATTTGTACTTCCAAGCGCGCTGAATAGGCGTTCTACAGGCCCAAGCCGGTTAATACCGGCCAGACGCACCGTTACCCGCAGGGGTCTCTCCAGGCGCTTGCCGACTGTATTACTGCTGTCGTTCCTTTTACTGCTCCAGCATTAAAAACCACATCCCTAATCGTTTTAACGCATGCCCAAAGAGGAATGTTCCCGCCCCTGGGCTTCGGGTTATGTAACCCGCTGACGCGTCCTTGCGCCAGTCAATAAAATGGGCTCGTTATCTGAATTCCGACGAATTTTCCGGATAGCGTCAGCGGCTGACGAAAACAGCCGCATCCACTGATAATAAAGGGATTATATGCTTAAGGAAAGCCTGGAGCTGACAACTCCGGGCGCATCGGCTTTATCTACGGTGATCTGCTCCACCGCGACGCCATAATTCTTCTCAAGCTCGCCCAACCATAGCATCAATTGGTTGAAAGAAACTTTATCCAGCCACACATTGACCTTGTCCTCGCCGCGTGGCTCGAAACGCTGTAACTCCAGCCCAAACTTGCGTGCGCTACTTCCTACAGTGGACAACAATGACTGGCCGCCGGAAATCGAACCTTTTCCAGAACCGCTTTGACGCGAAGAGGCGCGCGCGCGGGCTTCATTCTCTTTCATCCAGGTCAAAGACTCGTGCGACGCTTCCGCACTGTTCTTTGAACTCTCGACAAAGTCCTGCACCGGGGCCCATACAAACATGTAAACACTGAACAACGCTACAACCAGCACCATCCACTTCAAAGCGGTCTGATCGCGCTGCGACAGACCGTAAAACCAGCTCAAGCCCTTGCCCACGGCGGGGATCTTTTTAAGTTGCTGTATGCTTCCCATTGCCTAGCTCCCCTTAATGGTAATCTTGCCGCGGACACCACTGGGCTCTTTGATCGCAGAGCCGATGTCCACCTGATATCCGGATTGCACCAGCGCCTGCTTGTAGCGATCCAGCTGGTCCAAAGAGGGAGCTTTCACTTCCACCGCGAGCTCGCCGCGCTGGTTACTGAACTGAAGGTTGTTGAAGCCCATATTCTGCTTGCCAGGCTGCACGGACAATTGATAGCCCGCCTCTCCCAGCAGTTGTAAAAAGCCTCCGCCGCCAGTATTGCTGGCGTTACGCAGCTTGCCTTCCATCTGCCGCTTCGGGCTGCTCACATTTTTCTCATTGGGATACAGCGAGCGGTACAATTTGACCATCTGCTGTTCATACTCTTCGGCTTGCTTCTGGTACATGAACCCTTGCGTCAGATCCAGGCCAACCTGAATGGCGAACCATCCCGCCGCCACCGCCGCCACAGGCCACCATTTGCCGATGCCGGACGAGCCGCGGTTTTCCTTGATCGCATATGAACCCTGGCATAGGTTCGCGGCATGGCTGGTGTTGAAAAATGACTCGCACAATAAATCGAAAGAAGATACGGAAAATGACTCGATCTGCACGATAGCGCCATCAACGTGCTCTATCTGCGCCAACAAAACGCCAAGGCTTTCTTTCTGCTCTTCAGGCGTCAGAACGCGAATATTCCAAGCAGGCGCATCGCCCTCCAGCTCGGATTCGGATGAAACACGGTTGCGCGCGCAAATCTCCAGAAAAGGCAACAGGTTTTCATGATGGGTGCGCATGCACACCAACCCAGGCTGGAACAGCAACACCTCATCGCCGTCAAACAGCACCGTTAACGCGCCCTCTTCACCCGGGCACATTTGCGCATCCACGTACATGCCGTGCAATGGAAACTCCAACGCGTTGGCGGCGTCGAACCAGCGATCCATCCTTTCCCGACGGATGACCAGCACCGGATATTCTTCCTTGCCGATACGCTCGCCGGTCACCAAATGCATGGACTCAACGTCTTCCGCGATGGCTTCTTCAATGGCGAAAGGCAACGCCTGCTGCACATAGCGCGCCTGTTTGGCGGCCACGTGGGCGACCGTGAAGGTAAAATGAGAGGCTGGCGCCACATATTGCACCCAGACATCCTGCAGGTCATGCTGGGCCACCAACTGCATCAGTTCTTCGGCGTCGTCAGCCCTTCCGGAACCGATCCGCTCGCCCGTATAACTATACAACGCCCATTCCAGCGCTGTGGCGGCGGCTTGGGTGACCGGAATCGGTCTAACAAATAACTTGATGGTCATAATTCACACATTTAATTATTTTCTTCCGAACAGTCCCGCGACGGAAAGCCAGAAACTGATCCTGTCCTTATTTGGGAACATACACTTCCTTGGTAATGTCTTCTTTCTTACCAAAATCCCGTCGCAAAACGCTGGTGTTACCTTCTTCAGCGTCACGATGAATTATAGATATTAACCGCGTTGTCCGTTCATTAAAAATAGCGCGCAAGGTCGCTTGAAAATACTCGCTATTCACTTGAAACAATTTCTTGGGTATATCCTTCTTGCCCGCTAACTCGGCCAAAGAAAGAAACTGATTCACGTCAGCGAAATGCCCTTCCTCTTTACGAATGTCGACGATCTTATCCGCAGTCTGTTTATCCAGCCCGGGAATGTACGCCATCAACACTTCCGCCGGCGCGGTGTTCACATTGAGCATGCCGGAGCTGTTAGGCAGTATCGCCACAAACTTTTTAAGCTCTTTATAAGTCGCCGCGTCCATGCCGTCGATCAGCCAAAATTCCGATATATCATTGAAATACGAATTTGCGGCGCGATATGGCGGCTTTTTGAGCAGATAGGTTTCTTCTTCCGCACCTTTGAGCTGATAGATCTGATCGTCCACATCAATCCAATCTACGAACTTCTCCGCCGTCACATCCGGATTGATGTTTTTTAATGAGCTCAACAAGCGCTCAAACTGCTGCACCGCTTCTTTGTTGACTGCGCTGGCGCCGTTTTTATTGGTCACCAGACTATTGATATTGAAGCGCCCCATGAGATCGTCGATTTGCCCCTGAATGCCGACATTGGTGTCGATAGGGATTTGAATCGCGTACTGCCCCCAAGGCTCATCGGTGTTATCGACCTCATGGTCCACCATTTTGTTGGCTTTCTTATCCTGGGCGAAATCCTCACGCAGAATGGTTCTGGCGTAGGTTTCCGCCGCCAGGGCGTACATCTTCGCCTGATCCTGCTCCAGAATATTGGAAGTGCGGCGGATATCCAGATAATGAATGTTGAAGAGGCCGGCCACCAACACCATCACCAGCGCGACGATGAAGATAACAATGAGCGCCGCCATGCCGGACTGTTTGTGCAGCCCGCTATTTCCACCACTAACCACGACCGCTACCTGAGCCGCCGTTACTATTGGGATCTGGTTTATCGCCGCCGGAATTATTACCGCCGCTGCCGCCTCCAGAATTGCCGCCATTACCACCGCCATTGGTGGAATCTTTAATCTCAGCCCAACCCGCCACCTGATAAATACGGCGAATGCCGCCGAACTGTTCGTGATCCAAGGTAATTTCCAGCGCCTTAGGCACTTTCAAATAGGCGGGCTCGTTCTGATTGGTCAGCATGTCTTCCGTCGGCCATTCGTTATGCCACTGATTGTCCTTGTCCATAAACCTGAACTTCACGGACTTAACATGCGTCAGCAGACGCTGCTTCAAGGGCTGAGAGTCCTGCGCCCGATCCATAACCTCCCAGTACTCCCGATACAACGTATTCTCCTCCAGCTCATAGGAAACCCGCTGCAAATTACTGCGACGACTGATTTCCTCTTCATCTTCCGTGATCAGCTCAAGCAGGTCGTTGGTGTCACGCCAGCCGGTGCGGGAGAATTCGATCAGTTTCAGCGCATTCAGATTGGTGACGGAATAAAACTCATCGCCATATTCTCCGCGCACGCTACGGGCCACAATCTGACCGAGATCCGCCTCCAGCACACGCTGCGCCTTTTGAATCTCTCCCAAAGACTTACTCTTGGCTTCCAAGTTTTCTTTATTACGTATCCCCTGCCCCAAAAACTGAAATGCGGCCGTGCCGATTATCGCGGTGATAGTGACGGCGATCAGCACCTCCAGCAGAGTAAAGCCTTGTTCCCGAGAGCGGGCTTTCACGACAGCAGGCTTAGATGACATGACTGCAGGAGACATCAGGAGTTATTACCTATAAACGAGGTGACCGAGATAATCTGCCTTTCCGACAGGTTCGCCGTATCGGCGATCAGGACCTGAATTTCCACTTTTCTCATCTGGGGGTTCGGCGTCGCGATGACTTTTTCAACAACGCGCCACGTACGGCTTGCGTACTCTACCGTTTTCTTCTTTTCGCCAACGGCGGGGAAGTTTTCCGCAATCGCGAGCTCTGTATACTCATTGTCAGCGATCCAGGCGGCGAAGGTTTTTAGCTCCAACTGCTCCGTCTGCCTCACAATCTGCGTCATACCACGCACCAACGCGGCGACGCTGATCGAAAAAATGAGCAACGCCACCAGCACTTCCAGTAACGTAAAGCCTTTTGCGCGACTTTGCGGCGATCGGCGCAACGGTTTAGGCATCTTCATCATCCGCCGGTCCTTTCATTTCAAATCCATTCAGGCCATCGGACTTGATGATGAACTTAATTTCTTCATTGCTTTTCAGCTTCAGCTCGATATTAACCGGAGTGTTTTCTCCGCTGGACAAAAACAGGATTTGAGGGAGGAACTTCTTGTCTTTGTCGTCCTTCTTGTCTTTCTTGCCTTCATCCTTGTTTTTCAGCTCAATTTCCTTGTTCTTTTTGTCAAAGTCCAAGACCAACCATTCTGGCAGTTCTCTTTCTTTCAAAAACTCCTGCGGCAACTCGATCCAGGCGAGCGCCGTATCGTCAAACCCCATGAAGGCATAACCATCATCGTCAAGACGCAGCCCGATATCCACATTCTGAAAAATGGCTTCATCGGAGGTCATCTGCATGATGGCCAGAAGTTTTCTGGCCTCATTCTCCAACTCTCTGCGCTCACGATTGCCACTGACCACCAACGTGACCATGCCGACCATTACCGAGATAATGACCAGCACGACCAGTATTTCAATCAGCGTAAAACCTTTGTGAGCGCGCTTCATAATGTCTCTTTCCAATCGCCGCTCCAAATACAGGGACGGCGCACCGGTTATTTATCCCAGCTGGTGATATCAGCGTCGTAACCTTCGCCGCCTTCTTTACCGTCAGCGCCCAATGAATACAGGTCAAAAGCGCCGTGGGTGCCAGGAGAAATATAAACGAACTCTCTCTGCCAGCCGTCGACGGGCAGTTTGTCGATATAGCCTTCTGGGTTCCAGTTTTTAGCCTCAGGGAAACCGGACGGTTTGTTCACCAGCGCTTCGATGCCCTGCTCACTGCTGGGATAATTGTAGTTATCCAGCTTGTACATATTCAGAGCATTGCTGATGGTTTTGATGTTGGTTTGCGTGGTCGTCACTTTGGCCTGGTCAGCGCGCCCCAAAATCTTGGGCGCTACAGCCGCCACCAGCAATCCAAGGATAACCAATACAACCATGATTTCGATCAGGGTGAAGCCCTGTACGGATTTCCTGGTTTTGAATGACGCTTTAGGTTTCATTTTTTCCCTCTGTAACATTACTTCTTTTATTGATGTGTATTTTAACCAACCAGATCGCTCATGCTCAAAATCGGCAACATGATCGCCATAACGATGATCAGTACGACGCCGCCCATGACTAGAAGCATCAAGGGCTCGAACAGTCCAACCATCGTTGCGATGCGGCTTTGCAGATCGTTTTCCTGGCTGCTGGCGGTCCTTTCCAGCATTTCCCCCAATTCGCCGCTGGCCTCGCCGCTGGCGATCATATGAATCATCATCGGCGGAAAATAACCGGTCTGCTCCAGGCACTTGTACAGACTGCCGCCTTCCCGCACTTTCTGCGCCGCTTCGGCGACCCGTAGTTTCAGCCATTGATTGCTCAACACCTCGCCAGCGATGCGCATGGCGTCAACCAGCGGCACGCCGCTGCTGTTGAGTATGCTGAGCGTACTGGCGAACCGGGCGGTATTAATTCCCCGCGACATCTTTGCGGTGAAGGGAAGGTGCAGCAATTGCCGATGCACCTGAAGTCGGAAACCTTCTTTTTTCATTGCATAGGTGAAAGAGAAGAAGGCGATGACCAGAGCGGCCACGATAAGCAACGCATAGTTTGCGACAAAATCGCTCAGCGCCAGGATAACCTGAGTTAAAGCCGGTAACGCCTGCCCTTTACTGACAAACACTTTGATGATGTCAGGCACCACGTAACCCAGCAGGAAACCGACTATGCCGAACGCCACGAATGTGAGGATAATAGGGTAAATGGCGGCGAGTTGGATTTTTTGCCGGCTCATCTGCCGCTGTTCGGTGTAATCCGCCAAACGATTGAGCACCAGATCCAGGTGACCAGCGTGCTCCCCGGCCGCTACCGTTGAACGATAAAGTTCAGGAAACGCACTGGGAAACTCGCTAAGACTATCCGCCAGAGAATACCCCTCCAGCACCTTGGCCCGCACCGCCAGCATCATACTTCTGACTTTGGCTTTTTCACTTTGCGAGGCCACCGCGCTCAGGGTCTCCTCCACGGGGATGCCGGACTGGATCAAAGTAGCGATCTGGCGGGTCAACAATGCAAGGTCCGCAGCGCCCAATCGGCTTCCGCGAGGACGAAAGCCTCCGCCTCCGCCATTTTTATTGCTTTGCTTTTCAGACGCCTGGGTGACTTCCAGAGGCGTCCATCCTTTATCACGAATCTGCTGCCTGACCTGACGGGCGCTGTCCGCTTCAAGAACGCCTTTTTGCGGACGCCCCTTTTGGTCCAGGGCTTTAAAATCAAATGCTGCCATATGCGGTAATACTGTATGTTTTAGACTGCCGTTCGGAAGTATGCGCCTGCCGCCAAACCTTTTTTAAATCGCCTTCGCGCATTACTCCCGGTGAGTTACCCGCACCACCTCCTCGACGGAGGTCAGGCCCTTCAATACTTTAGCTATGCCGTCCGCATGAATGCTCGGGCCACGCTTGCGAGCGCAGGCCTCCAGCTCCATTTCGCCGGCTTGCTTGTGCACCAGATGACGAAGCTCTTCATCGACCTCAATAACTTCGTAAATACCCAACCGCCCCCGATAGCCAAGGTGGTTACAGTCTGCACAGCCTTTCGCATGATAGATTTGCTGCGGGTTTTGCGGGTCAATGCCGAGGAACTCGCAAACCTCGTCGTCCGGCGTGTACGCCTCTTTGCACTGATCGCACAATACGCGCACCAGACGCTGGGCTATTACGCCGATCAAACTTGAAGATATCAAAAAAGGCTCCACGCCCATATCCATCAAACGGGTTACAGCGCCCACCGCGCTGTTGGTGTGAAGGGTGGACAACACCAAGTGTCCCGTCAAACTCGCCTGAACTGCGATTTCGGCTGTCTCCAAGTCCCGGATCTCACCAATCATCACCACGTCCGGGTCCTGACGCAGGATGGCGCGCAGGCCGCGTGCAAAGGTCATATCGACTTTGGTGTTGACCTGAGTCTGGCCAATGCCCGGCAGGTTGTATTCAATAGGATCCTCAACCGTCAAAATGTTACGGCTGCGATCATTAATTTCAGACAGCCCCGCATACAAACTAGTGGTTTTACCGGAGCCCGTAGGCCCCGTCACCAGAATAATGCCGTGAGGACGATGAATCAGTTTTTTGATCAGTTTGAAATCGCGATCGGCCATGCCGAGCTTTTCCAGTTTCAATCTGCCCGCTTGTTTGTCCAACAAACGTAGTACGATACGCTCGCCGTTGGCGGAAGGCATGGTGGACACCCGGATATCCACTTCTTTACCGGCTACGCGCAGGGAAATCCGGCCGTCCTGAGGAATTCTTTTTTCCGCGATGTCCAATCTGGACATAACCTTGATACGAGACACCAGCAGCGGCGCCAACGCCCGCTTGGGTTTAACCATCTCTCTCAACACACCGTCCACGCGGAAGCGCACGACGAGGTCTTTCTCAAAGGTTTCTATGTGAATATCCGAAGCGTTGGTTTTAACTGCTTCCGTCAGAATGGCGTTGATCAGGCGGATGATAGGCGCGTCGTCTTCCTGTTCCAACAGGTCTTCCGTTTCTGGAACGGAGTCCGCCAGGCTGGCCAGGTCCATATCGTCGCCCAGGCCCTCCACCATTTGCATGGCCTCAGTGGAGTCATTCTGGTAGGCCTTCGCCAAACCATCCTCAAAAGCGGCGTCTTCTATCACTTCAAAGCGGCATTTACCTTCGACATATCGATTTACTTCCGCAAATATTTGCGGCTTCAGCGACTCTTTGTAATAAACAATTTGACCGTGATTCTGATCCGGCTGACCGACGAACACGCCATGGCGCTTGGCGAATGAAAACGGCAGGCGGTAATAGAACCGCGGCTGATCCTCCTGATCTTCGGAATCGTCCGTCAATACTGGGATCGCGTCTTCAGTTGCTTCGAGTTGGCGCTCGTCCATATCTAACCTTTAGTCTATTGTAAACATTGTCATTCCGGCTTACGCTCAGGCCATACATGGAAGCCGGGAAGGTTTGAGAATCTACTTTATCTTTTCAAGAGATTCCAGACTACCTGGTCTCATTTCATTTATAGTTAATTATATGTAATAAAGGCCATTAAATACCCGTTTTTAGTATATTTTTGAGAATTCCGGGCTTTTCTTTTAAAGCTGCTACAGCAAAAATACCGGGCACAGAATTACTTAACCGGGATAATGGTCGCACATAATAAAAAGCGAGCCATTAGAACACCGAGACAGATTCATCGTGAATAAAGACAAACTACTCAATTCCGCCCCCTCCATTACGGCGTCGCTACTGTTGATCGCCGCTACCGCGACGGTTGGTTGGCGCGGTTATCAGTTCTGGCTCGACTACAACACCAAGAAGGAAATTGTAGTCAAGGCGGCGCCAGCAACTCAGGTCAAACAGGAACGCACCGTTCAACAGTTGGCGCCCCTCAATCTGTTCGGCAAAAACGAACCCGTCGCTCAGAAAAAAGAGACGGAAGATCTACCGCCCACCAACCTCCGCCTGACTTTGCGGGGCGTAGCAGCCACCAATCTTGAAAAAGGCGAGTCCGGCGGCGCATTGATTGAAGGACCGGATCGCAACACCGACTTCTTCCGCGTGGGCGAAAACATGCCCGGCAACGCAACGCTACATTCCGTCTACGCCAACCGCGTGGTCATCGATCGCCGCGGCAGCCTGGAGAATCTGTTCTTCCCTGAAGAATCCAGCTCCGGCGCCAGCATAGAAACCTACGCCAGCGTTTCCCGCGACGACGCTCCTGACTATTCTGAGCCCGCTTACGAGGAACCCGTCTACGAAGAGCCGCAGTATCAAGAGCCTGAGTACCCGGAGCCTCAATACGAAGAACCCAAGTATGAGCAACCTGACAGCGGCGGCGAACCTGTTCCAGTCGTAGACGCACCTCATGATGACGGCTCTCAGCAGGCGATTTCAGAGCCCGCCTATCAGGAAGAACCGACTTACGCTATCGATCAGCCGCCAGAGGAGTTTTCCGAGCCTTCCAGCGACAACAGTTCGGAGCTGAGCGAAATGGATGAGCAACGTCGTCAGGAAATTCGTGATCGACTACAAAAATTGCGCGAACAAATCCGGCAAAAGAATAACGGTTAATCACGCTCAATTTTAAGCGTCGAAACGTCAATATCGTTCCGGCGCTTCCTCCCTTTTCCCTGGATCAACGATTTCTAGTTCTTACTTGTCCAGAACCCGATCCTCTCAGGACAATTCGTTTTATTTTCCTTGTATTTAAACCACTTAGGGCCAGCCCCAGAATTCACCTTTCCTTACACAGTTTTACAAAACTCATCCAGTCATATTTCAGATTAATTCCTATACTTAAACTCATAAACATAACTATGACTCCGGTCCATCAACCGGCATTAACTATACCAACGACATCGACGACGGGACGCCCCACCTATGCAGTGGACAAGAAAATTGCGTGTCAAAACAGCCATCACCCTGTTTTCATGCTGGGCTCTTGTTGCGTCCGCCGCCTTCGAAATCAGCCAGCAGATTCTGACTCACGTCGAACGCGAATACGGCGGTTCCGCCCGCGAGCGTCTGGAACGCTGGCAAAAGTTACTCAATACTCCCAAAGACATTCCCGACGAACGTAAGTTAATGATGGTCAACGCCTTCTTTAACGAAACCCAGTTCATTCCGGACATCAAGCACTGGGGCCAGGAAGATTACTGGGCGACGCCCGTTGAGCTGCTGGTCACTAATGGCGGCGACTGTGAAGACTATTCTATCGCCAAGTATTTCGCCTTGCGTGAAATGGGCGTGCCGGACGACAAGCTGCGCATCACCTACGTTAAGGCGTTGAAACTCAATCAGGCGCACATGGTGCTCGCGTACTATCCAGACCAGAGCAAAGAACCACTGATACTGGACAACCTGATTCAGGAAATCCGATCTGGCTCCGAACGCGATGACCTCTACCCCATCTACAGCTTCAATGGCGATGGATTATGGCTGTCCAAGCAACGCGGGCTGGGCAAGCGCGTAGGCCAGGCCAACCGGCTGGATCAGTGGAACGATTTGAACACGCGCATGCTGCAACAGTTGCAGACTCGCCTCTAATCCCAGACCTCGTTCAAGCCAGTACGACTGGCCGCACCTGATTTTTTCGTTTCTCTTTTTCGATCAAGCGCTTTTCCGCTATCACATTATTATTTTGCATCAGCGCCCCTTCTAGCCGCCGGCCCATTTTCTTTTCATTCGCCTCCCCGGGCATCACTTACTGACCGCCTATTCATGGCGACGCATTATAACGTTGACGTAAACGTAAACTTGCTGTAATAATTTTGCTCAATTCAGACAGAGAACGCCCATGACAAAAAACTACAGCATCAGTGACCTGGCGAAGGAGTTCGACGTTACCACAAGGACAATCAGGTTTTACGAAGCGGAAGGGCTGCTCAGCCCGGAACGCCAGGGACAGACCCGCATCTACTCAGAAAAAGACCGCGTTTACCTCAAGCTTATCTTGCGAGGAAAACGACTCGGCTTCTCCCTGGCGGAATCCAAACAAATTATCTGCATGTACGACCCGGACAGCGGCAACCGGGTGCAGCTACAACTGATGCTGAACAAAATTGCGGAAAAAAGAGACATCCTGAAGCAGCAGCTGTCCGATATTCGCCTCATGCAGGAGGAACTGGATGAGGCGGAAGAGCGCTGCCGTCAGGCGCTGGCGGATTTTGGAAAAGACTGACGATGTAAATGCGCGGCGAGCGTGCGTAACAAATCGCGGCAGGCCCTCTTCTGATGACATTGATTCAACGTTAAAAATAACAAAGGAACCATTATGGCCAACCACTATCACTCCCTGAACTTCGGACTGGGTGAAACCCTGGATATGCTGCGTGAACAAGTAGCGGGATTCGCGCAGAAAGAGATCGCCCCCATCGCCGCGCAGGTAGACAAAGATAACGCGTTCCCCAATCAACTGTGGCCTCGCCTGGGAGAAATGGGCCTGCTGGGCGTTACCGTCAGCGAAGAATTCGGCGGCGCGGATCTGGGTTATCTGGCCCATGTCCTGGCCATGGAGGAAATCAGCCGTGCATCCGCTTCCATCGCGCTCAGCTACGGAGCCCACTCCAACCTGTGCGTCAACCAGATTTACCGTAACGGCACGCCGGAGCAAAGACAGAAGTACCTGCCTAAACTGATCTCCGGCGAACACATCGGCGCCCTCGCCATGAGCGAGCCCAACGCCGGCAGTGATGTCGTCAGCATGAAATTGCAGGCGGTAAAAAAAGGCGACAAATATGTGTTGAACGGCGCCAAAATGTGGATCACCAACGGCCCCGACGCGCACACTTACGTCATCTACGCCAAGACAGACGTTCAGGCCGGCCCCAGAGGCATCACCGCGTTCATCGTGGAGCGCGATTACCCCGGCTTCTCCCGCTCCCCCAAACTCGACAAACTGGGCATGCGCGGCTCCAACACCTGTGAACTGGTGTTCGATAATTGTGAAGTGCCGGAAGAAAATATTCTCGGCGGCCTCAACCAGGGCGTGAAAGTCTTGATGAGCGGCCTGGACTACGAACGCGTCGTACTGGCCGCCGGCCCTATCGGCATCATGCAGGCCTGTATGGATGTCGTCGTTCCCTACATCCATGAGCGCGAGCAGTTCGGCCAGGCCATCGGCCAGTTCCAGCTCATTCAGGGCAAAGTGGCGGATATGTACACCACACTGAATGCCTGCCGCGCATACCTCTACGCCGTCGCCGCCGCTTGTGACCGTGGCGAAACCACGCGTAAGGACGCCGCTGGCGTAATTCTGTACTGCGCGGAAAAAGCCACCCAGATGGC
This sequence comes from Hahella sp. HNIBRBA332, assembly GCF_030719035.1. Classification (NCBI taxonomy): domain Bacteria; kingdom Pseudomonadati; phylum Pseudomonadota; class Gammaproteobacteria; order Oceanospirillales; family Hahellaceae; genus Hahella; species Hahella aquimaris. The sequence goes on along the minus strand of NZ_CP132203.1, from coordinate 1,674,502 downwards.
CCTTGACGCCATTCAGATCCTCGGAGGCAACGGCTACATCAACGAATACGCCACCGGCAGACTGCTGCGCGACGCCAAACTGTACGAGATCGGCGCCGGCACCTCTGAGATCCGCAGAATGCTGATCGGCCGCGAACTGTTCGAGGAGTCCCGGTAGCCTTCGGCTTCCGGTTCGCCGCAAGGAATCCAAACAACCACCCAGCAAGACAGGACGAAGCTATGGCTGTTCTGAAATCCCAAACATCCACCGACAGCGAAAGCTATCAAAGCCAATACGCGGCGATGAGCAAACTGGTGGATGATCTGAAGACTGAAATCAGTTTTATCGAACAAGGCGGCGGCCACGCCGCTCAGGAAAAGCAGCGCGCAAAAGGAAAGTTGCTGCCCCGTGAGCGCGTCGCCAAATTGCTCGACCCCGGTTCTCCGTTTCTTGAAATCGGCCAATTCGCCGCCTACAACGTCTACGAAGACAATGTGCCCGCCGCCGGCGTCATTGCCGGAATCGGACGGGTCGAGGGCGTCGAATGCATGATTGTCGCCAACGACTCGACAGTCAAAGGCGGCACCTACTACCCGCTGACGGTGAAGAAGCATATCCGCGCCCAGACCATTGCAGAAGAGAACAACCTGCCCTGCATCTATCTGGTGGATTCCGGCGGCGCCAACCTGCCACAGCAGGATGAAGTCTTCCCCGACAAAGAAGACTTCGGGCACATTTTCTATCGTCAGGCGCGCATGTCCGCCCAAGGCATTCCACAAATCGCCGTGGTGATGGGTCTCTGCACCGCCGGCGGCGCCTATGTGCCCGCGATGGCGGACGAAGCCATCATGGTGAAAGGACAAAGCTCCATCTTTCTGGCGGGACCACCTTTGGTGAAAGCCGCCACCGGCGAGGAAGTCAGCGCCGAGGACCTGGGCGGCGCAGACGTTCATTGCCGTATCTCCGGGGTGGCGGACCATTACGCTCAAGACGAGTTCCACGCCCTCTTGCTGGCCAGACAAGCGGTTAAACGCCTCAACCGCAAGAAAACTGTCACCATGGACATCCAGACGCCTGTAGAGCCGCTCTATCCCGCTCAACAGCTGCGCGGCGTCGTCCCCACTGATCTGCGTACGCCTTATGACGTGCATGAAGTCATCGCCAGACTGGTGGACGGCTCTGAATTCGATGAGTTCAAGGCGCTCTATGGCGCAACGCTGGTGTGCGGTTTCGCCCGCATCAACGGCTATCCCGTAGGCATCATCGCCAACAATGGCATTTTATTTAGCGAGTCCGCCGTCAAAGGCGCTCACTTTATTGAACTGTGCTGCCAGCGCAAAATTCCTCTGGTGTTCCTGCAGAACATCACCGGCTTCATGGTGGGCAAGCAGTACGAAGAAGGCGGCATCGCCAAAAACGGCGCCAAGCTGGTCACGGCAGTCGCCTGCGCGGAAGTGCCCAAATTCACCATTATCATTGGCGGCAGTTTCGGCGCCGGCAACTACGGCATGTGCGGCCGCGGTTACAACCCCCGTTTTCTGTGGATGTGGCCGAACGCGCGCATCGCGGTAATGGGCGGCGAGCAGGCGGCGGGCGTGCTGGCGCAGGTGCGCGAGGACAATCTACGCCGCAAAGGCGCACTGTGGACCGAAGAAGAGAAGCAGGCGTTTAAGGCCCCCACAATTCAGCAGTTCAACGAGCAGTCACATCCCTATTACGCCTCCGCGCGCTTGTGGGACGACGGCATCATCGACCCGGCGGACACCCGCATGGTGTTGAGCCTGGCGCTTTCCGCCGCGTTGAACGCCCCGATTAAAGACAGCAAATTCGGCGTGTTCCGCATGTAGGCGCGACAAGGACTTCACATGACGCCAACTCAGCCGACCACCAGACCAACAAGAGAGGTTACGCCGTGTCAGAACCCGTTTTATACCGCGTAAATCAGGGTGTTGCGGAAATAGTATTAAACCGGCCCGAAAAGCATAACGCCTTTAACGCCGATGTTATTCAATCCCTGAATGAAATGATCGATGAAACCGCCAACGACAGCGCCGTTCGCATGGTCGTCCTGCGCAGCGAAGGCAAGCATTTCTCCGCCGGCGCCGACCTGGAATGGATGCGCGCCAACGCCCAAGCGGACCATCAGGCCAATCTGGATGACGCAGCCGAACTGGCCAGACTCATGCGCGGCCTCTTTGAGCTACCCAAACCGACTATCGCCCGGGTGCAAGGCAGCGCCTTCGGCGGCGCCCTGGGTCTGATCAGCTGCTGCGACATCGCCATCGCCAGCGCGCGCAGCAAGTTCTGTCTCAGCGAAGTGAAACTGGGCATTCTGCCTGCGGTGATCAGCCCCTACGTACTGAGAGCCATCGGTCCCCGCGCCATGCAGCGCTATACTCTTACCGCTGAGCTGTTCGACGCCAAAGAGGCGCTACGCCTTGGTCTGATCCACGAAATCGTCGAAGAGACCAACCTGGATGCGGAAGTGGAGCTTTTTGCCCGCCTGTTCAAACAGAACGGTCCCAATGCCCTGTCCCGCGCCAAAGAGTTGTTGCGCCGGATCGAGGCTGGCCCCATTGACGACGCGGTGATCGATTACACCACTCGCGCTATTGCCGACGTTCGCGTTTCTTCCGAAGGACAGGAAGGGCTCAGCGCATTCCTGGAGAAACGCCCCGCCGCGTGGACCCTTGCTGATGGAGCCGCCGAACATGATTGAGACGCTACTGATCGCCAACCGCGGCGAGATCGCCAGCCGTATTATCCGCACCGCCAGCCGCATGGGCGTGCGCACGATCGCCGTGTACGCCGACGTGGACCGTAACATGCCATTCGTGCAGGAGGCCGACGAGGCCTACCCTCTACACGGGGTGACGGCGACAGAGACCTACCTGAATCAGGACAAAATCATCGCCGTTGCGAAAAAATGCCGCGCCGATGCGATCCATCCCGGTTATGGCTTTCTGTCGGAGAACGCGACCTTCGCCGCGCTGTGCGCAAAGGAGTCGCTGATTTTCATAGGTCCTCCCGCCAAGGCCATTGACGCCATGGGGGACAAGGCCCGCGCCAAGCATCTGATGGAGCAGGCCAGTGTCCCTCTGATCCCCGGCTATCACGGCGAAGATCAAAACGTTGACGTTCTGCGCGCCCAGGCCGAGGTTGTCGGCTACCCGGTGCTGCTTAAAGCCAGCGCAGGCGGCGGCGGCAAAGGTATGCGCGCCGTGCGCGCACCCTCTGAATTCGATGAACAATTGGCCTCCGCCCAGCGTGAGGCGAAAAACGCCTTCGGCGATCAAACCATGCTGATCGAAAAACTGATTGAACAGCCGCGCCACGTCGAGGTACAGATTTTCTTCGACGCCCACGGCGAAGGCGTCTATCTGTTTGACCGCGACTGCTCCATTCAGCGTCGCCATCAGAAGATCATTGAAGAAGCGCCCGCACCTCACCTCGCTGACGCAACCCGGCGCAAAATGGGAGAAACGGCGGTCGCCTGCGGCAAGGCGATCGGCTATGTCGGCGCCGGTACGGTGGAGTTCCTGGTCGACAAAAATGAAAACTTCTACTTCATGGAAATGAACACCCGCCTGCAGGTGGAGCATCCGGTGACGGAAATGATCACGGGTCTCGACTTGGTCGAGTGGCAAATCAAAGTCGCCGGCGGCGAGCCTTTACCGGCGACCCAGGACCGTATTCGCAGCAATGGCTGCGCGATTGAAGCGCGTATTTACGCAGAAGATCCTGAGAATGGTTTTCTGCCCAGCGCCGGCGCCCTACATTTTCTCTCTGCTCCCGCGAGCAGCGAGCACACGCGCATTGATTGTGGCGTCGCAGCGGGCTGCGAAATCTCTCCCTTCTATGACCCGATGATCGCCAAAGTCATCGGCTGGGGCCCATCCCGCGAAATGGCGCGGAGGCGATTAAAAGATGCGCTGGCGGATTTTCTGGTGACCGGCGTCACCACCAACACCGGCTATCTGTGTCGCATCATCAACAGCGACGACTTCGTTCAGGCGCGTTTGACGACCGGCTTTCTGGAAGCCAACCCCGGCCTGGAAAAAGCAGATCGGGAGATCCCTTTCAACACCAAGTGCGCGCTGGCGGCGTTGTACTGGTCAAACCTCAAGGCAGCGCCCAATGCCGCCGATCAGGACCCATTTTCGCCCTGGTCCCAGATCAACAACTGGCGTTTGAATCTGGTGGAAGCCTCCGAATATGAGTTCTGGCTCAACGGCGAATCATTTTCCCTGCTACTTGAACAACATCATGACCAGTTAAAAATTGGCGATGGACAACACTGGGCGGACGTCAGCTTTAATCGCAACCACTCTCATGTGGACTTGTGGGTGGATGGCGTCAAAAGCTGCTTCCGTTTCGCCATTTCGGAGAGCTGCATCGACCTGTTCAAAGACGGCGCGCACTGGCGCTTCGAGACCCCTGACGATAATACGCTGACGGAACATCATGTGCAGGACGGCGGCTCCCTCAACGCCCCCATGGGCGGCACCATCGTCAAAACCGCCGTGCAAGCGGGCCAGGAAGTGGTCAAAGGCGACATTCTGGTAGTGATGGAAGCCATGAAGATGGAGCACAGCATCCGCGCCCCCGGCGCAGGCACTGTCACGGAAGTGTTATGCAAAGAAGGCGAAGTGGTCACCGCCAACCAGATTCTGGTGGCGTTCGAAGCCAGCGGCGAAGGAGCCTGATATGTCCTCTGAAGTGAACGCCACGCATATCACCGGCGACCCGGATTTTGTTCGCATCGTGGAGGTGGGCCCTCGTGATGGCTTACAGAACGAAAGCAAGCTGCTGAGCGTTGAAGAGAAAGTACATCTCATCAAGGGGCTGATCGATGCAGGCGTAAGTTATATCGAGGCGGGAAGTTTCGTTTCCCCGAAATGGGTGCCGCAAATGGCCAGCTCCGCCGAAGTGATCCAGCAGCTGCCGGAACGCAAAGATGTGGTCTACGCCGCCCTGACGCCAAACCTGAAGGGCATGGAAGCGGCGCTACAGACTCAGATCAACGAAGTGGCGGTATTCACCGCCGCTTCCGAGGCGTTTAACCAGCGCAATATCAACTGCTCCATCCAAGAAAGCATTGAGCGTTTTCAACCGGTATTCGCTTTGGCGCAGGAGCGCAATATCCCCGTACGCGGCTATGTCAGCTGCGTGTTGGGCTGTCCTTATGAGGGACGCATCGAGATATCCCAGGTTCTGAAAACCACTCGACTGCTGCTGGATGCCGGCTGTTACGAAGTGTCTCTGGGAGACACCATCGGCGTCGGCTCCACTCATCAGGTGGCCAACCTGCTGAAAGCCCTGCTGTCCGAAATTCAGAGCGATCGACTGGCGGTGCACTTCCACGACACCTACGGGCAGGCCCTGGCTAACATCGACACCGCCCTTAACCTCGGCATCCGTACGGTCGACGCCTCCGTCGCCGGATTGGGCGGCTGCCCTTACGCCAAAGGCGCCTCCGGCAACGTCGCCACGGAAGATGTGGTGTACATGCTGCACGGCAACGGCTTGAAAACAAACATTGATTTGAATCGCCTCGCCATGGTAGGTAATGAGATTTCCACCCTGCTGGCGCGCAACAACGGCTCCAAAGCCGGCCTGGCGTTGTCGCAGGCGCAATCTTCACAATAAGGATAATATTGGAGTCTTTATGACCGCGCTCCCTTTATGGCGCCCCGGACACGAGCGAATACAACAAGCACGACTCACCGATTTCATTGCATTTTTAAAAACCAGAAAGCTGTCTCCCCCCTCTCACTACGACGCATTACATGCCTGGTCAGTGGACAATAAAGAGGATTTCTGGCTGGCGATATGGGAATACTTTCAAGTCAAAGGCGACCTTGGTGGAGCTCCGTTTCTGCGTCATGCGGATAAAATGCCCGGCGCGCAATGGTTTCCTGAAGCCAAAATCAATTTTGCGGAAAACCTGCTTAAGCATCGCAACGGCAAGCACGGCGGCGAGCCTGCGATTATTGTCAGAGGCGAAGACGGTCGTCGTGAAGAACTCAGCTTCAACGAGCTGTATCGCCAGGTCGCCAAACTGGCGCAATTCCTGAAAGCCCATGGCGTTGGTCCCGGCGATCGCGTCGCCGCATTCATTCCAAACTGCGCCGAAGCGGTTATCGGTATGCTGGCCACCGCCAGTCTGGGTGGAGTCTGGTCTTCCTGCTCCCCCGACTTCGGGCTTAACGGCGTTATTGACCGCTTTGGCCAGATCACTCCCAAACTGTTGATCGCCTGCCGCGGTTATAACTACAACGGCAAAGTGATCGACACCACGGACAGAGTGCGGGACATCGTCGACAAACTCCCCGCTTTGCAAGGGGTGGTATGGGTCAACTATCTGAAAAGCCCAGAAGCGGCGCCGACGGAGTTGTCAGGCATCGCGGCCACCGCTTGGGAAGAAATCGTAAACACGCCGGGAGAGAGCGCCATTGAGTTTGTCCGGCGCGGCTTTTCCGAGCCGCTGTACATCATGTACTCCTCCGGCACCACCGGTCAGCCCAAGTGTATTGTGCATGGCCAGGGCGGCACGCTGTTGCAGCATCTGAAAGAACTGGGATTGCATACCGATCTCAAACCCGGCGACCGCATATTCTATTACACCACCTGCGGCTGGATGATGTGGAACTGGCTGGTGAGCAGTCTGGCGATCGGCGCAACGCTGGTGCTGTATGACGGCTCCCCTTTTCACCCGTCGCCATCTCACCTGTTCGATATCGCCCAGGAAGAGAATATCAACGTGTTCGGGTCCAGCGCCAAATTCTACGCCGCCTGCGAGAAGAATCATCTCAAGCCGGCGCAGACCCACCGCCTGGACAGTCTCAGCGCCATGCTTTCAACCGGCTCCCCGCTGGCTCATGAGAGTTTCGATTACATCTATCGGGACGTGAAAGCAGATGTCTGCCTGAGCAGTATCTCCGGCGGCACCGACATCGTGTCCTGTTTCGCCCTGGGATGCCCCACATTGCCCGTTTACCGGGGGGAGCTACAATGTATCGGTCTGGGCATGGATGTCGAGTTTGTCGACGACTCAGGCCGTTCTCTGACGCAAGGCAAAGGTGAGCTGGTGTGCAAGTCGCCCTTCCCTTCCATGCCGGTCGGATTTTGGAATGACGAGGAGGGCGCGCGCTTCCACAGCGCTTATTTTTCTTCCATCGACAACATCTGGGCCCATGGAGACTACGGCGAATTCATCAGCCATGCGGAAAACGGCGAAGTGGTGCAGAAAGGCGTCATCATTCATGGCCGCTCCGACGCCGTGCTTAATCCTGGCGGCGTGCGCATCGGCACCGCCGAAATCTATCGTCAGGTGGAGAAAATTGAGGAAGTGCTGGAAAGCATCGCCGTCGGACAAGCCTGGGGCGATGACGAGAGGGTTATCTTGTTCGTCAAGACCCGCCCCGGCGTCGATCTAAATGAAGAGTTATGCAGCCGCATCACCCAGACGATTCGCAAGAACACCACGCCCAGACATGTTCCGGCGAAGATCATTCAGATCGCCGACATCCCTCGCACCATCAGCGGCAAGATTGTTGAGCTGGCGGTGAAGAACGTGATTCACGGCAAGGAAGTGAAAAACAAGGACGCGCTCGCCAATCCAGAAGCGTTGGCGTTATTTGAGAATCTTGAAGAACTACGCGGCTAGAACAGCCTGAAGAAAAGATCCCTCCCCGGATTGGGGAGGGAGTATTCATTACTTGGCTTAGAGAACTTTATCCAGTTCAGCTTCCAGTTGCGGCACTGCTTCGAACAAGTCCGCCACCAGACCGTAATCGGCTACCTGGAAGATTGGCGCTTCTTCGTCTTTGTTGATCGCAACGATCACTTTACTGTCGGACATACCCGCCAAATGCTGGATCGCGCCGGAGATACCAACGGCGATATACAGTTGCGGAGCCACGATTTTACCCGTCTGACCCACCTGCATATCGTTGGGAACGAAGCCTGCGTCAACCGCCGCGCGAGATGCGCCAACCGCTGCGCCCAACTTGTCAGCCACTTTATACAGCATTTCGAAGTTGTCGCCGTTCTGCATGCCGCGACCACCGGAAACAACGATGTTCGCGCTGGTCAGTTCAGGACGATCGGACTTGGCCAGTTCTTCTTTCACGAAAGAGGAAATGCCTGCGTCGTGCGCCGCGCCAACGGATTCAACCGCCGCAGAGCCGCCTTCCGCCGCCACCGGGTCGAAACCGGTAGGACGTACAGTGATGACCTTGATCGCATCGGAGGATTGCACCGTCGCAATCGCGTTGCCCGCGTAGATAGGACGCACGAAGGTGTCAGCGGAATCGACGCGGATAATGTCGGAAATCTGAGCCACGTCCAGCAGCGCTGCAACGCGGGGCATGAAGTCCTTACCGGTGGTGCCGGCGGAAGTCAGCACATGGCTGTAGCCTTTACCCAGTTCGGCCACCAGCAAGCCCAGGTTTTCAGCCAGGAAGTGGCCGTAAGCGGCGTTGTCGGCGTGCAGCACTTTCCCTACGCCAGACACTTTGGAAGCCGCTTCAGCGACAGCGCCGCAATCAGCGCCGGCAACCAGAACATGAACGTCTCCGCCGATTTTCTGAGCGGCTGCAATAACGTTCAACGTAGCGGGCTTCAGAACCTTATTATCGTGATCTGCAATTACCAGAATGCTCATCTTAAATCACCTTCGCTTCGTTCTTCAGCTTGTCCACCAGCTCAGCTACGCTGCCCACTTTAATACCCGCCTGACGTTGTGCAGGGGCTTCCACTTTCAACGTGGTCAGTCTGGGAGCGATTTCCGCACCAAGATCCGCAGGCGTTACAGTGTCCAGCGGCTTCTTCTTGGCTTTCATGATGTTGGGAAGAGACGCGTAACGGGGTTCGTTCAGACGCAGGTCGGTGGTCACGATAGCAGGCAGGTTCAACGCCACCGTCAACAGACCGCCGTCGATTTCGCGGGTCACGTTGACTTTATCGCCTTCAACCACCACTTCGGATGCGAAGGTGCCCTGCGCGTAACCGCACAGCGCCGCCAGCATCTGGCCAGTCTGGTTGTTGTCGGTGTCGATGGACTGTTTACCCAGAATCACCAGCTTGGGTTGTTCTTTTTCTACAACCGCCTTCAACAGCTTGGCGGCCGCCAGAGATTGAATCTCTTCGTCAGTTTCCACGTGGATGCCGCGGTCAGCGCCCAGCGCCAGTGCGGTGCGGATTTGTTCCTGAGCGGCTTTGGGGCCGATGGAAACTACGACGACTTCGGTAGCGACGCCTTTCTCTTTCAGGCGTACAGCTTCTTCCACTGCGATTTCGCAGAATGGATTCATCGCCATTTTTACGTTTGTCAGGTCTACACCGGTATTATCCGGTTTTACTCGTACTTTAACGTTGTAATCAATTACTCGTTTTACAGCGACCAGAACCTTCATAGATTCCTCGTTTGTGTTGTGATGTGTAATTAACGAAGCATATCCTCGCGGCTCTGGATTTTTATCCCGATAACCACCCTGCCTTAAACCGGGTTCTCGGCCAAAAACTTCAGCCGAAACGCCAGGATATGGTCCAAACAAAGCAGGCTAATACTGAACGCTTATCCCACTCAGGTCAATATTCAGGGGCGCGCCTGACGCGTCCGAAAAAGGACCTGCGATCAAAGGACGATCGATTTATTGTTAACGCCGAAAAAATTCGGGTTCACTCCGTCCCGGAATTCAGGAAGCGGCCTCGCAGGCGTCGCCTGAGGCCCCGACGCTCAACGCCGGAAACGCTCGTCTTAACTGCGTGCCGCTTATTAAAGGCGATTTCCCGCAAAAATTCAAACAAACGTTTGTTTGAGCCGCCAAATGATATATGCTCCCTGGACTTAATCCATTATACTTCTGACGATTTTTAATAACTGCAGCACAGCGTAGTCGGAAAAATAAGACAGGATAAAATCAGTCAGGGACGCAGCTCGACCGCTTCCGCGGGACAGCATCGTCGCAGCTTTTCGCGACCCCCAAAAGCCGTGTTGCCTATAAACTTTTTAGACTGAGAGTTGTGAAGCTAAAAGGAGATCAATGGTGGAACGCGAATCGATGGAGTTTGACGTACTAATCGTGGGCGCAGGACCGGCGGGCTTATCAGCCGCCTGCAAAATTCTCCAGTTGGCCAAGGATAAAGGGCAGGAACTGACAGTATGCGTTGTGGAGAAAGGATCGGAAGTCGGCGCGCACATTCTGGCCGGCACCGTCTTCGAGCCCACCGCCCTGAATGAGCTCTTCCCTAACTGGAAAGAAGAAGGCGCACCCCTCAATACTCCCGTCACCCGTGACGACATTTTCGTATTACGCAGTCAGGAAAACGCCATCAAGGTTCCCAATGCTTTCGTGCCCCGCAATATGCACAACGAAGGCAATTACATCATCAGCCTGGGCAACCTGTGCCGCTGGCTGGCGGAACAGGCCGAAGGCCTTGGCGCGGAAATCTATCCCGGCTTCCCCGCCGCCGAGATTCTGTATCATGAGGACGGCAGCGTAAAAGGCATCGTCACCGGCGACATGGGAGTCGGCCACAATGGCGAGCACAAAGACTCCTACACGCCCGGCATGGAGCTGCATGCCAAGTACACCCTGTTCTGTGAAGGCTGCCGCGGCCATCTGGGCAAACAGCTGATCGAAAAATTCAAGCTGGATGAAGGTAAAGACCCCCAACATTACGGCCTCGGCATTAAGGAACTGTGGGATATCGACCCCGCCAAACACGAACCCGGTCTGGTCGTCCACACCACTGGCTGGCCATTGGCGGAAAGCAGTTCTACCGGCGGTTCTTTCCTGTATCACCTGGAGAACAATCAGGTTTACGTCGGCCTGATCACTGACCTGGGTTACAGCAACCCGCACGTTTCTCCTTTCGAAGAATTTCAGCGCCTGAAGCTACATCCGGAAATCAGCAAATATCTGGAAGGCGGCAAACGCGTATCCTACGGCGCGCGCGCTATCACCAAAGGCGGCTTCAATTCCCTGCCCAAGCAAACTTTCCCTGGCGGCCTGCTGCTGGGTTGTGACGCAGGCACCTTGAACTTCTCCAAGATCAAAGGCTCTCACACCGCCATGAAGTCCGGCATTTTAGGGGCGGAGGCTGTGTTTGAAGCGCTCCAGAAAGGTTCTGAAGGTAAAGAAGACCTCACCGCCTTTACAGACAAGTTCAAAGCGTCCTGGCTCTACAAAGAGCTTTACGAAGAGAGAAACTTCGGACCAGGCATGCACAAGTTCGGCAACATTCTGGGCGGTGCGCTGGCGTTCTTCGAGCAGAATATTCTGCGCAGAAGCCTGCCAATCACACTGCGTGATCTGAAGAAAGACCACGAGGCCCTGAAGCCCGCCAGCGAGTGTCCGAAAATCAGCTATCCGAAGCCGGACAACAAGCTGACGTTCGACCGTCTGACATCGGTATTCCTGTCGAACACCAACCATGAAGAAGATCAGCCCTGTCATTTGACCCTCAAGGACAAAGACGTGCCGATCAACTACAACCTGCCCAAGTACGACGAACCGGCGCAGCGCTACTGCCCTGCGGGCGTCTACGAAGTGGTGGAGAATGACGACGGCGGCAAGCGCTTCCAGATCAACGCGCAAAACTGCGTACACTGCAAAACCTGCGATATCAAAGACCCCACCCAGAACATCATCTGGGTCACCCCGGAAGGCGGCGGCGGTCCCAACTATCCGAACATGTAGTGCAGAAAAGCCGGCGTAAGCCGGCTTTTTTATTCCTGTGACCCGTCCTGAAATAGGTTGACACCTATTTCAGGACCAGACACTGCGGCTTACCACAAATAAGCCAGCCAGATACGTCAGAGATCAATCCACCTGCAATCGCACTCTGACCTTCATGGTGTTTTTCTTATCGGGTTTGGCGGCAAGCGTTTCCAGACTGGGCCAGTAAGGCATTTGTTTGTCGCCACTGTATTCATAGGTCAGGGTCAGGCTGTCTTTACTTTGCTCGGTCACAAGACCCGTGCGCCCCTCCCCCAGTATTGGAGCATCGCTCAGTTGCTGCAGCGACTGCCAGATTTCCTGCTCAAACTTCTTCATTCCCGCTTTGACGTCCGCCGGATCATCATTGGCCGCGAGGGGATAGTCATTGATGCCGTCCGGGTTAAGCGCTGGATACAAACGCAACTTTATGGGCTCATTAAAGGCGCCGCTTTCATCCAGGACCTGATTCGCGCCTTTACGGTCAGTGAGCGTCGTAATATCTCTGACATTCAAGGAGGGCTCCCATTCAGCGGAAAGTTCGTAACCCTGACCGAATAGCGAGGGTTGCAAGGCTTTGATAGTCAAACCGCTGACTTTACCCTCAGCTGACACTTCCCGCATGGTGCGCACATAATCTGACGCATCCGGCGTTTGCGAGTCGAAGTACAGACTGACTTTCACATTTCCCTGCACAACCAGTTCGCTATCGTCATTCAACGGCATATAGGGTTCCGATTCCCAGCTGCTGCGACCATATTCAGGGTCCATGTCCGGGGTCAGTTTATCCAGATCCGGTCGAGTCCAGACCGCCTGATCGCCGTTGGCGACCAGACTGTAAGTCCAATCAATCTGCGTGGTTTCCGGGCCGCTCAATCCTTGATGAACCTTGTGCTCGACTTTGGAGCCTTCCTGCTCAATCCTCAACTCCACAAACAGCCGGCCTTTACGCCAGCCGTCGTTGGCCGGGTTCCAGTCGAGGACGTCATCCTGGATGTCCATATCGCTGTCAGCGCTGTAGTCTGGCGGTGTATCCGCCGCATCATCGTCTGCATATCCGGCGTCGGAAGATGAATCTGAACAGGCGCTCAGGAGCGCAATCCCCGCCAGCGCCATGCAACGGAACAATAATGGAAAAGCTGTGACTATTTTCTTATTTTTCATAAAGGTGGACGACTTCCTGAAAATGAAGGGTATATCACCGCATGCTATCAGGGAGCGATAGAATTAGAAATGTGGAGAGGTCACATCTTAGAGGATGATTGACGCCGGAGCGTCACGCTCGCAGCGCTTCCATCAGGGCGGCCCGAGCCAGCAAGCGAGTGGAATCCAACGTCGGCAGCGGACAGTCATCAGGATCGATCAGCAGCGGAATCTCCGTGCAACCCAGCACCACCGCATCGCAGCCACGGTCTCGCAATCGCTGGATCGCCGCATTGAAACGCAATCTGGATTCTTCCTTGAACTCTCCATTCACCAGTTCATTGAAAATCACCCGGTCAATGAGTTCTCGATCCGCCTCATCCGGGATCAGGCTGTCGATATCAAACTTGCTCAAGGCTTGCGGATAGACAGGCCCGGTCATCAGAAAGCGCGTACCGGTTATGCCCAGCTTGCGATAGCCTCGCGCTTGCGCCGCCTGCGCCACAGTTTCCGCGATATGCAGCCAGGGAATCGGCGACTCAGCCTGCACCATCTGGAACGCCTGATGAATGGTGTTATCCGGGCAGATAGCGAATTCAGCGCCGATCATCGCCAGCTTGTGAGCGGACGACAGCATCAAATCCGCCACTCCGCGCCAATCGCCCTGGTTCAGATAAGGCATGTAATCCGCCACCGGGTGCGTATGCAGCGACACTTCCGGATGCCGATGCTCTCCCATCAACGCTGGCGCTTCCGCGCAAATAGTACGATAGCAAAGCGCAGCGCCCTCAGCGCTACATGCAACAATGCCTATATGTCTGGACATGTTCCTTTCCCCGTTGCATTCGGTCAGCACTTCGGGTCATGGACCACGAACCCAAAGTGCTTGCTCTTTGCTTAGCCCAGCATCTTCATCGCAAGATAGATGAGTATGCCGATGGCCAGCATGATCCACCCTGTTTTGGCGTGCGACTCGCCTTCAGGTCCTGTCGCGGGCGGTTGCGACTGCTGTTGCGGGCGTGTCGGCGCTTGCGGTGGCTCGGCGTCCTCAGACAATGCGACAGGCGTCGTCTGCGCCTTCTGTGCGACTTTCTCCGCCTTCCGCTCTTCCTTGACCTGCTCCGTCGTCTTCTCCAGTTCCGGCGCGGCCGCCGCTTGCGCCTGCCACCAGTCTTCACGAGGCGCTTCGCCTTTCGCCGCCTTCAGGCGCATGCGTTTTTTATTCAACGCCAGCACACGGGATGGCTTCACTTTCACGCCATATTTCAACTTCAACTGCCCCACTTTCTGTTGCAGCGGCACGCCTTTTTCAGGGTTCACCATCGCCACATAGTTAGCGAAACCGTCAATGGCGGCGAACAGCTCTCCGCGCCCCCAGGTCTTACCGGCGGGACCGTCTTTGTCGATCTGATGCAACAGCGCGCGAAACCGCTTCAGTTGCTTTCTCTCCACAGAGACTTTGTCGTTCACCACGACGCCGGTGACTTCCTGCCTGCGATGCTTGCGCATGATCCGGGTTTTGTCCGGGTGCACCACAAAACCTTCATCCTTGATGATGCTACGGCAGCGCCACAGCAGGCGCTTGACGTCATCGTCGGATTTGCCGTCGGCGGAGAAAGTTACGTCATCCGCGTAACGGGTATAGGTGAAACCGAGTTTGGCGGCCATGCTTTGCAGACGGCGATCAAGCTTGCGACAAATGACGTTACTGATCGCCGGACTGGTGGGCGCGCCCTGGGGCAGAAAGCGTTCACCTTCGCTGACAAACCATTTCTGGCCGTCCATTTCCACTTCCTGCGCCTTCGGCTGCGAACACAGCAGCCCCAGAATAGTGGCGATTTGTTCGCTGTAGCCGAGATGGCGGAACGCGCCTTTGATGCGCGCGTAGGATACGGTTGGAAAGAAGTCCTTCAAGTCCAGATTGATGACCACGTCTTTGCCCACGTGAGGCTGCGCATTAGACACAATAGAGCGCTCGACGACAAAACCATGGGCGGCGTCATGCAGAGACAGCGGCGCCAATATGTTGTCCAGAATCCAATACTGCGCTCTCTTCATGCGCGGCATGGGAGCGGAAATTTCGCGCACGCCACCGGTCTTCTTGGCGATGGCGAACTGTTGATAATGGCTGAGCTTGGACACGTCTTTGTTGTAGGCGAGAAAACGCAGCTCGTTCAACGTCACGCCCATCGCCGCCGCCAGCTCGTTAGCGGCGTTTATGACCGGCAGGTTCTGACTGCGCAGGCGCGCATCATCAGAAGCCGGATCGCCCAATCCCCCTGACACGTTCTCGCCAAGGTAAGTGATCTGTTGCGCCTGCACTTCGCGCCAATGTTGCGCCCGCTGGAATCGCTCTTCGTTGCGTTTGCGACGCGTCTCTTCCCGCTTGGCCAACGCCGCCTGCTTGCGCTGCTTGTGCATTTCCTTCAGCGCTTTCTCTGGATCGGAGTACAGCATTTGCTGTTGCCCCAACTCCCGCAACGCCGCCTGTAACTCTGTGCGTTTCTTGATAAACGCTTCCGACAAAGAAGGCTTTTCCGAGTTATCCGGCCAGAAGCCCAGGCGCACCATTTCGGAGAGAATGTACTCGTCCTTGCTGGTTTCACGGATGCGTTGGTAGATTTCCTGACGGGTCAGTTTTTTCTCTTCGCTCATCTCAACGCCCTCCTCTCAATACCGATGACAACCGCGTACTACATCGACCAACGCGCACGGCAACTGACCGACTTCCGACAGTGACGGATAACGAATGGGGTGTGGAGAAGGATAATGAAGACGCAAAGGAGCGCGCCAAAGCGGCGCAAGAAGAAGGCGGTAGCGCGACATGGTTTCCCTTCGTAGAATTCTCAGAACTGGACTGATCAACTCGACGCCGTACGCACCACCTATCGCTCATTGGTTTCGTAGAAACCAAACCGCAATAGCGATAGGTGGTGCAGTACGGCCCAGTAAAGATCTGGCCAGTGAAGCGTGATAAGTCTAATAGCAAGAACGGCGATCCACCGCTCGGATTGCAAGGTAGTTTTGTCGCGCTACCGCCGTCGGGCAGTATAACAACCTGGACGGAGCAAGCAAACCCCGCTGTTGATTTTACAGGAAAAAATGCACTCATCGCCCCGCCTCCTCTGCGCCCGCCAGGATAAACGGATGCTGTAGCTGATGCTGCTTGCGCAGCGCCAGCATGTGCTCACAGGGGCCTTTGCGCAAACGGTTGTGCACATAGAAGTGGCACTGACATTCACCCTGACGCAGCCGTTGATCGGCGTCGATGGCCACTTTGGGGCGGTAAGCGACGGCGTTGTCAGTGACTTCCCCCTGCAATGACAGCACGCCATCGTTGACGTCCACTGCACTCAGTTTCACCAGATTGGCTTTATTGAAATTATCCGCTTTTTCTTCACGCTCGTTGGCGAAGCGTAATTGCGTCATAGGCAGGGGCTCACGACTCAACTCACGAATGCGGTAGACGCCATCCGCCAGATCGAACAGAACCTGTCCCTGCTGGCTATAGATGGACAACGCGGATTGCACCACGGCCTCATCCAACCCCAATCGGGCGGCCAGACTGCCGGAGCCTTCCAACCAGTTTTCCTGCAGTCCGTGATAGACGCGGCGCAGCGTGATCTCATCCACTTCCGCTCGTGGCGCCATCAGGTCAAAGTTCCCCATACGCGACCAGTCGTTGGCGCTCCAGCCGGACAGCCCCAAGGTAAAGGTCAGATCGCCCATTTCCGCCACATAGAAACTGGGCATGCCATCCCCCATGAGATGCACGACGAATTTGTCCGCCACCGGAATCAAGCGCTCCAGAATATGCAGGCGGCGTCGCCCCCACACGCGAATGCTGCGCGCTTCATTGCCCTGATAGATCGAACGGCTACACACCACTTCTTCACCCCAGGGCTCGAATATCACCCGCACCGGTTTGCCGGGCTCCAGCTCGTAACGCATCGCCCGCGGTCCAACCCGCTCTTTCTTGCGACGCAGCACATAACACAGGTTATGCACATCCATGGGCTGCAATTCGACTTTTACCATCGGCAAAGTCATCGCCGAACTGACCTGCAGAAAACCGCGCACCCAGCTTTCCGGCAGGTCGATTTTCTTCTCATCGAACTGATCGTCATCGCCGGTCTGCACGCTAAAGCCGCCGGGGTCCACCTGCAACAGCGTCTCCCGATAATCACGGATTTTCTGGAACTCGTTATACAGCCCTTGGGAATAGTCAATGTTCGTGGTGCCGCAGGCGGTGTCACTGATGGTTTCGAACACCTCGTAACCGCAGCTCAACTTGCCGTAGCTGGATTCGTCTTCGGAAAAGCATTCAAAGAACACTTGGTCCGGATGCACCGTGATCACCGGGTCCAACACATACCAGGCGTCCAGATCATGCTTGTACAGATAGTTGAAATATTTGCGCTGAGCGTCGTAATACGGCTTGAGTATTTTGTCGCTCTGCTTGTTTAAATCGTCCAGTTCGCTGCGCAGAGAGCGAATCTCCGTTTGCAACGACTCTTTACGGGACATGAATTCCGCCAGCATGTTCTGCTCTTCCTGAGCCAGCCAGCGTTTGTATTCTTCTTTGTCTTTGGGCTGGAAACGCATGTCGGAAATGACCACGTTATGCAGCGCGGAAATCGCTTCGCGAAAGGCGATATGTTTTCTCAGTTTACCGACAAAGTGGGTTGGCGGCCGCAGACTGTCCGGGGCGAAGGACAGATCCGTCTTGCCCGCATTGCTGTCCACGCGGCTGTGTCCGTGATAACGGTAACGAAACTCCATCAACGGCTCCTTAATATTCTCTTACTTCGGCGGGCTTGACGCTGAGCGGCGTTCCCAGTTGCGGATAGTGGCGGCGCAGATCCAACAGGGCCTTGATCAACGCGGCCTTGTCTTTGTGCACGACGGTCAGGGAAATGCGGGAGAACAAATCCGCCGCCATGTTGGCCACCTGTGCGTCGAGTAAAGACTGTTCGGATAAGAAGGCCAGAATGCGATCCTTACAGACCCGGCTGCGATTCACCTGCGACAACACCGTGGTGAAGTAGCCTTGCAGACTGAGAATACGCTCCGGGTGTCCGGCGGCGTATTCATTGAGGAAGTTGCTCACGAAAAACTGCACATTAGCGGAGGGATGCTGACTGAGCTTCAACAGATACTCAACGCCATTCTGCTCCTGGAAGAAACGCTGCAACAGTTCCATGCCATAACGCTGTACGTCCGGCCGCACGCTATCGCACAGATAAACCACCAGATCAGGAGTCCACAGTGTTTCGCCGGCTTCCTCATAATGGCTGCGGAAGAAGGCGAAGCCGAATTCGCGGCAGTCATCCCAGTCAGAGTCCAGAATGCGCAATCCGTCGCGAACCTCGGCCAGAATACGATCCGGGTTGGCTTCATAGGCGTTATAGGCGTATTGACGCACCGCCACATCGGGATGCTTCGCCAACTGCGCCCACTGACGGACGCTAAACTGCAATGGACTGCGCGCCTGCAACAGCAGTGCGCCTATCTGTTGCGCACCGATGGATTGCGCCTGCAGCAGGCGCCAGCAGGTGTTATCGTCCACGGCGTCGAACGCCGCGTTGAGTGCGTCTTTGAAGAACGCCAGCCACTCTTCCCGTTGACCGTCCTGTTTCTCGCTGCGGAACGTATACGGTAATAAGTGGTGCAAAATCGCCTCCGCCCATTCCCGTTGCGCCAGCGCCAAACGCTTCAGAATCGCCGCCGCGGCGCTGCGGTCATCCGCCTCGCCTTCAAAGAATTGCAGTGCAAGCACGCCCGCTTGTTTGACCAGTTCGGCATCCGGCTGCTTGCCCAGCAACAGAGTCTGGCATGCGCGCACCGCTGACGAATCCGACTGCATGATGTGTTGCAGCAGGCGTTCGGGAATATCGCCAAAACCGACGCCATGAGCCACCAGCAAGCGCGCGCCGAACAATTGCAACGCCGTGTTGCGCTCCGCCAGCAGGCGGTCGATCAAGTGCAGGGACAATTCCCGGCAGGCGTCGACGAAGCGGGCGATACAGAAATCCGCCAACCACACCGCATGGGATTCCTGCGCCAGGGCCGGCGGCAGTTCAGGGGTCGTTTGCAACGCCTGCTCGATCAGAGTGTGCAGGCATTGCGCCTGATCCGACGTCGTCCACGGATGTTGCGCGGTCTTGTCCGCCGCAAAGCGGCGTACTTCTTCGTACTGCGCCAGCAACAACGCAGCCAGCAACGGCGCTTCGACCAGCGTCGCCTGGGGCATTCGCGTCAGAATTTCCATCCCTAACGCCCGCGCTTCATCCAGGCCGCTGTTCAGCAGCGCCAGCAACAGGCCGTGTTCGATATGGCCGTCAAGGCGGGTCCGCGCCAACTGCAACGCAAATCGCTGAGTCGCTTCATAGCGGCTGCGCAGCAGGCGCTCAATAGCAGAGACGGCGATCTCTGCGCAAAAAGACGTATTCGCAGCCAATACCTTGCAGGCGAATTCATGCACCGGCTCACACTGGCTTTCCAGCAACAGACGCAACGCGCAGTCGGGACGCTGATCCCATAAATGCGAAAAAGCTTCTTCACGGGCGTCCGCGTCCGCCGCGCTTTCTGCTTCGACTTTCAGCCAGGCGCGTCCGCTCGGCGCCAATTTATACTGAGCGCTGTCGCCCCGCAGAATGTGGTTGAAGGCGATCAAGCCTGCGTAATAATCATAGACGTTACGCGCGACCAGCTTGTGCTCATAACGCCGGCCGTTACGCTCCCAGCGATAGATATCCGCTTTGCGAGTCTGTCCCGCGTCCGCATCCGAAACCGTCAACAGCATTTCCGTGGCCATATCGACATAGCGCAAATCGCCCACCTGCCCGATACGCTTGATGCTGCGCCAGCTACGACGACGCAGGTAGTTGCGGGTTTTATTGGAGTAAGCGACCTTGGGGTCCGGCTTTTTCAGCTCGCTTCTCGGCTTGAAGCTGCCCACGCCCGGCAACCAGGCCCAGTCCCATTGGTATTGGAAGAATTCACGACTGGTTTCAAAACGACGCGCCAACAGGGCGAACATCGGGGCGTCCAGACGGAACTCGGCGGCTTTGTAGATATAACGTACGCCACTGAATACGCCAGGCGCCAGCTTGCACTGACTGAGCCAGCCGTACAGCGCCTGATAAAGTGCAGGATAATGGAGCGCCAGCAGATACGCGTTTTTCAGCAGATCATTGGCGCCGGCGGGCGCGGCGTTCAGCCCGTTTTCCAGTTGCAGACGCACGCCCACGTCGTCGCCGGAGGTCAGCGCCTGTTGCAATGGCGAGGGCATCTGATTCCATTGCGTTTGCAGTAGCGTCATTCTTTGCGAGGGCTCCGTCAGGGCCAGTATCGACTCAAACGCCATGGCGCTGACGGTGCTGTTCTTCGAATTCTGCAAGCGGTGCAGATCTTCCATATAGTCTATAGCGCGGATGCGTCCCAACGACCAGGCGACGGCGAAGTCCTGCAGCCAATCCCCTTTGCCGACGCACGCCGCCAGCTCTTGCCCGGCTTCAGGGCGCCCCAATTCTCCCAAACGCCAGATCAGTCGGGCCCGTTTGCCGTTATCCCATTCCTGTCGCAGCTTTTCCAGCAGCTTCACCAACAGGTCCGTCGGCCCTTCCTGCAGAACAGGTCTGGCTTCGGCGCTCGTCGTTGAGGCTGCGGGCGCGCCGTGAGCGACATCGTAATAGCCTTTGTTGGTTTTAGAGACGACGACACTGTCAAACAGCCTTTCCGCCTCTTCCAGCGTTACCGGCGTGGGGGTTTTGGTGCCTTCGCGCAACGCGCCGCCCTGGCGGCCGTAGCGGAAATTGACCAGGAAACGGTCGTCCTTGCGGCTGGCAGCTTCGCTCAGCTCAACCTCGTAAACTTTATTGGAGTTTCCTTCCTGAAAATGCAGGCTGGCCTTTTTTATCAGCTTCATATCGGCTTTATCCTTACGGGATAACGGGATGCGTCGCTCCGAATTAATATTGCGGCCTTCACTGGCGAAGCCTTGCGCTGATTCAAACGAGTGTCCCATCTCGCTTTCGTGAGTTACCCGAACATCGCCATGATTAAAACGCGATGAACGGAAATTTCAGCCACAGGCGCTTAGGAGCGGAGAATGAAAGGGAGTAAGAATAACATAGCGAAACGAAAAGTTTAGACGTTTTTTATCCTTTGCCGACAGAGGGTTGCGCCCTGTTATTAACAGGGCGAATGAGGCCGCCGGCAGGGCCTCAAGGCAGGCTCAGCCCCTGTCCTGTTCGCACTCCTGGGAGCTCACGCCGCCGCCGACTATGGCCGCGCCTGCGGCGCCCGCCATGCCTTTAACGATGTTCCATTCCGCCTTGATGAGGTTGAGAACGCGCTCCCATTGCTCTTCAGTCTCCGGTTCGGAGATATGGGCCAGCCGTTGCAAGCTCTCGTAATGCCGCAAGGCGGCCTCGGCGGTGGCGCTGAGAGAAAAACTCTCCGCCGTCAGCCGCGCGCATTCCTGCATACGCCGGCGCTCAACCCGGCTCTGCGCGCCGAAGTGTTGCAACGCGCCAATAAATTCGACGATGGAGGGCTCTTTGATCAGATAGCCGTTTTCCTGGTCTATCACCACTTCTCGCACCCCGGCGCCGTCCAGAGCGGCCACCGGAACTCCCGCCGCCATCGCTTCAGTGAGCACCATGCCCTGGGTTTCACTTTGCGAGCTGAACGCAAACACATCCATGGCGTGATAGGCGTCAGCCAGGTGAGGGAGTTGTAACTGGCCAGCGAAATGCAATCGATCGGCGAGACCATAGCGATGGAACACATCGCGCATCTCGGCTTCCGAGGGCCCTTCTCCCACGACCAGAAAGTGCGCATAGCGGTTGAGCAACATAAAGGCCGCCACCGCTTCCGCCAGGAACTTCAGATTCTTCTCGGGCGCCAGCCGTCCCACATGACCAATGACATACGCCTCCTGAGAAATGCCCACGGAGTGACGAAACAGGCCGCCCTCGCCTCGCTGAAAATCCTGCAATTTCACGCCGGTGGGAACGACGCTGATGGGCATGCGCACGCCGCGCTCCCGGATCAGTCTGGCGACGCTGTCGCTGGGTGCGAACACACGGTCAGTCATATTGGCGTAGATGGTGGCCAACTCGACCACAAAGCGTTTGAACAGCGGCCTGTCCGCGGGCACATAATGGGTGTACTCCTCATACAGCGTGTGATGAGTGAACACCAGCGGCGTCTCCCGATACCGGGCGACTCGTAGCGCGGTCATCCCCAGCAGATAGGGATGGTGCGAATGCACGATATCCGGTTGAAAGGCGTCCAGGGCTTCCCCCAGCAGACCGGGAACAGGCAGCACCATCGAAAAGTCACTGCCATTGAAGTTCTGAATGGCGGGAACTCTGATGACGCCCTCTTCCTCCTGCGGCTGATTGGGAAACTCCGGCGCGATCACCAACACCTTATGACCGCGTCGCCGATATTCCCGCGTAAAGCTCTCCACCGACCGGGCCACGCCGCCCACATGAGGCAGATACGTGTTGGTGACCATGACGATATTCATCGAGAATCCTCCAGATTGATATCAACGAAATTACGTTCCTGGGGCGCTTCCATTGGAGCGACGCCCGGAAGTCTCACTTCCATCGCCGGCGCTGCGTCAAACCACTCCGCTTCCCAACTGACTCGCACCATGCCCCCGCCGCCGACGCTGGCGCCGACGCCCTCGCCGATCAGCTTGACGCTGATCGTACCAAAACGGGTCGGCGTGGGCCCGAAGGTGACAGTCTGATCATCCTCCAGCCAGCGCCGGGGCACGCCGGACACTAAAATCAGCTTGCCCTCTTCTTCCCGCACGAAACAATTGCGTAGTAATAAAATCCATTCCACCGCCGCCCAGGCGTGTTGCCCATCGCCCATACAACCTCCGCCAGTGGCCGGGTGCACCGCCTCCGGCCACTGGCCGGTAGGCGAAGCCAAATCCGCCGCCGCCTGCATCAACGCCTCGTAGCGGGGATCTCCGGCGCGCAGCAACACCTGCGCCACATGCAAGGTCAGGTAGATATTCACGCCGGAGTGAATCACGTCCTGAAAGAACCCGCCCTTGTAAAAACAGTTGGCGAGCAGGAACTCCACCGTATCCAGCAGACGGGGGTCGTCCGCCGCACAAACCTGTAATGGATACCCGGCGGCCACTGATCCAATAGCGCCCGCGTCCAAACGTCGATACGGCGACGCCGGCATGCCCGGTCGACCCAGTCGCTCTGAGGCGCGATGAAGACTAATGTCGACGGCCTGCTGAAAGATTTCCGCCTCACGTTCGAATTCCGCCGCCGCCAATTTGTCATAGCCGTCCATCATGCGCGCGGCGGCGCGTAAACCGGCCACGCCCCAAAAGTCGTCCCAGTAATAATAGTCATTGGGACCCAAATGTTCCGCGCTGAATCCAGCCGGTAATAGCCCTGCATGAGGCGCGCCGTCGTTGGGCTCGCGTTTGCGCAGAATCCAGCGCGCGCCGGAGCGGGCGGCGTCGCGCCAGGCGTTCTTCGGTCTGGTTCCGGTCAGCTCGCAGAAGCGTTGCATGATCCAGATCGCCTCGCCATTGGAGTCCCACTCTCCCGCCTGGGAATGAAAGTAGCCGTTAAGGTCCTGCAGTTTGGGGAAACGATCCAATGCCCGTTCCGCCCGCTGGGTCAGCCCCAGGCACAACAGACCATGAATGATGAACGCCGCATCCCGGAACCAGAAACGTTTGTAGGTATAGGGGCCGGCGTATACTTCCCCGGGAGACAACAGAGTCAGGGTGCGCACTGCGGCGTCATAGAGAAATTGAACCTGTTCATCAGTAGTTTGCAGCTGGCAGCATTCGCTCAGACATGCCCGCCAGTCGCCCGGTTTCTCATCTCCCGATTCCGGCAGCGGAATCCGCGCCTGCACCTTGCGGGCGCCGCCTGCGGGGATCGCGAACATGGCGGCGGCGGTGACCATGCCGATGTCGCATTCTCCGGACTCCTGGTCCTTGGCGTCACGCAAATGAATATAAACATCCCCTTGCCGATAGTCGGAGACGTGATGGCGATCAACGGGATCGCTGAACGCCACTTGGCGCTCATTGTCCACCGCCCAGCCGTTGCGCTGCGGGTTCAATGTCACTTCATGAATAAAGCGCACGCCTTCCGGGTTATACGGACGCAGCGCCAACACCAGCCAGGCGTCGCGTCCCGCATGCCCGGTCATGTCCAACAGACACACCGGCGCGCCGTCGCGCATGACCACTTGCGCTTCAACGCGCAAGCGCATGTCCAGTTCGTCTGTTTCCGTGACGACGCTCAAAGCCTCCGTATGCAATGCCTGCCGGGTCTCCGTCGAGCGGGAGGGAACCAAAATGTCGCCGTCGGCGGTAACGATCCAGGCGTCCAGCGACCAGCCGTCCCACAGCGGCGTCAACAGTCCGCGAGGATCGACCAGCGGCGTCTCCTGCAAGTCCGGCAATCCCACGGCGGTCCAGTTGCGATGGGTCAGGTTAACGTGAGTGAGACTGAAAGCGCGGGGTACGAAAGACGGGTCAGCCGGATCAAACTGACGGGTGATCCAATATGGCCAGACCCAGTCCAGGTTGTGCTGAATAACCCGGCTGTTAATGAATCCCCGGGCGTGAAAAACCGCGCCCGCCCGCAACAGTTCAATAGGCTCCGTCACTTCCGAAGGCTGGGAAAACCGGTGTAAATGCGACAGCACCGCCACCGGGTCCAGAAACCCGTGTGCGCGGGCGAAGCGGCTAATGATGTAGCGCCAGGGCAACCATTTCATCCACGGCATTGTTCTTCTCCTCCATTCACGGGCGACCCCGCCGTTGCGCCCGGGACCTTCGGCGCGTCCCGCTGCTCCAGCTCATAGGTCGCCAGAATCCGTTTGGCCATGCGATTCAAATAGACGAGAAACACCGCTAACGCTGCGAAACCGCCTAGATATATCGCCCACTGCCAGGGACTGCGCTGCGCGGCGCCCACGGAGACACTGAGCGCGTCCGCCGCAAGCGAACCGACATACACGTTATGCACGGAGTACGGGATGATTCCGATGGTGTTGCCGATGGCGAAGTCCTTGAGAGAGAAGCGACTGAGGCCGAACAGATAATTGGACACTTTGAAAGGAAAGAGAGGCACAAGCCGAGTCAACATCACCAATTTCCAGCCTTGGTGACTGACTTCCGCATCGACCAATCTGATTTTGGCGTGAGAGCGCACATAGGCTGTCGCCTTCTCACCGAAGCCGCGCCGGGCGATGACAAAGGCCGCGATGGAACCCAACGCCGTACCGACGATCACGTATATGGCGCCGGCGACGACCCCGAAGACGAATCCCGCGCCGGTGGTGAAAAATACACCAGGAGCCAACAACACCACCGCAGCGGCCATTAGCGCGACGAAAATCGCTCCCGCCGCCGGTCCCTGTTGATCCATCCACTCCAATAGATGGACGATATCGCGGTGTACGTCGAATGCGTACAGCAACGCTACGATCACGGTGACCCCGACAATTCCCAGAATCATCGAGGTCTTTAAAGACAATCCGCGCGTCATTGCGGTCCCAGTCACATCAGATTGGGTTTGACGCGTCGATCCACAGCAGGCGTCCACACGCCCGACATCCTGCAGTTTGGTTGCTTTGTACGGTTATCGTCGGATACCGCGCCATTGCAATCCTCCCTTTTCCATATAGCGTCGCGTCGGTTTTTTATCGCCCGAAAACCTCATCGGCGATAAAGACGAAGAGCCAAATCTGCTCCTCACGAACACGCGACACCCTTTGCATGTTGAACCGGCGACCAGCGCCGGTCATTTATTGACCATACTTATTTTAGCCGTCAGTCACAAGGGCGGAGATCATCGCCACGCCGTGTATTAACCTTTGGCCATCTCGCCGTAAGCTCAGTCCGCAAGCGCTTCAACGCAGACTTCATCGACACCGCCGCCATAAATCAACGCCTCCCATTGCTCAGGATGTTCATGCATGATCAGCGTCCGCAAGCGTCCCACGGAAAGGCGGTCAATAGGCTTGCCATCAGTGCTGCTGCGCCCCCTTACCCGCAAGTCCTGCAAGGGATACACCGATAACTCCACGGGAAACTCCATATCCAGATAGACATGGGTGAACTCCATAAAACGACCCTCTTTGCGTATGCAAACGCTCTTGGTTTCATACGGCCACGCCAATTCATCGAGATAGCGAAACAGCGTCTCCGGCATATCGACGAACACGTGCAGATCAATATCGCTGCTGGCGCGTATGCGGCCGGTGCTGACCGAGCCAATCAGTCGCGGATTGAACAGCGTCAGTTGCTCCATCACATCCATCGCCAGGATCCGCATGCTGAATAGCCTCTGCGCTACCGCGTCAGGCTCTTCAAAACGCGCCATGCGGTATATTTCCTCGGAGATTTCCCCATTGGAGGGCAAGTGCAGCGTATAGCCGCCCACCAACCGTTTCGCCGCCTTACGCTTGGCGTCCAGATACTGATCCACGCCTTCTTCATACATCAGGCGCGCCGCCTCAATCACCAACAGGCGGCGAATGCGGTTATTACGTTTATTTTTCATAAATGGACCGGCGCGGATCTGCGCCGTGAAAATCAAATTGATATCTTAATTAGCTGGCGCATCACTGCGCCTGCGCGGCCTTAAGACGCTGAATCAGAATGCTGCGCGCCAGCGGCGACCAATGCATCCAGCGTCAATTGCAGCGCCAGCTCCGGGTTGCGTACTTTAGCGGTAAGCGAGCGTCCGCCCAGATCCCAGCGCCGCAGGCAGATCAAGTCCTGCAGACGCGTAGAGCCGCTCAGGCGTCGACGCGTGCGCTGCGGCGCCAGCAACAGATCCAGATGATGAGCGATCAACCACTCCACCCGGCTGGACAGCACGCCCCGCACCATGGCGGCGCCGACCGCGCAGTGATCCTGCTGATCGACGCTTTTGCCTATGTCATGAAAGAGCGCAGCGGCCCAAAGCTCCGGGTCCCGGGTTTCGGCGTAGGCCAGTTCGAACACTTGTAATGAGTGATAGAGCGCATCTTCTTCAGGGTGATAACGCAATGGTTGACGCACGCCGTCCAGATCCCATAACAGACCTGACAGATATTCTTTAGTCGCTGGATGCGCTGCGATGACCGCAGCTTGATGCAAGGTGACTTCGGAAGAAGTCGTTGAGGAGGAAGAAAAGAAAGAGGTCGAAAAATCGAAATCGTCTTTGGTGTTTCCCAATATTTTTCCGGTTGAACCGGCTGTCCGATACTTGATTTTTAGCGGAGCGAACCGCACTGAGTTGTTATCCGCCATCCATCGGCGTTGTGCGCCGACGCGCCATTATAGCGGAATATGGCGACAGGTGAACCCGGGATGTCTTGTTTACTGCTTTTCGCCGTTTCAGGCGATTCTCCAAAGTATGGGTTACACTCAAGCAGTGTGTGGCGGTAATTGCGGCGGAATGCCGCACCAGCGATTGCTTACTAAAACCGTTAACCAGAGGAGTTTTTATGACTACATGGGTACTAGCGGCGGACACCACCCACGCCAGACTGTTTTCCTGCGACACCCCGAAAGGCGCGTTACAGGAACTGGAAACCCTCACCCACCCTATCAACCGACTGATGGAACAGGAAATCGTCTCAGACCGCAACGGCGGAATGATGAACGGCTCAGGCAACCACTCCTACGGCGAAGCGGATCGTAAAAAGCATGAAGAAGTAGAGAGATTCGCCAAGCGCGTCAATGAGCGCCTGAACGAAGGGCTCAACAAAAAGCAGTATGACAAGTTGTACATTCTCTCCGAACCCACCTTTCTGGGCGTGTTAAGACGTCAGATGAACGCCAACGTGCGTCATTGCGTGGCGGCGGAGGTCGATAAAAATCTCACCGTGCACCCGATCAAGGACATCCGGGGACATCTGCCGGACTATTTATAACGTCACCGCGCGAGCAGTAACACCGTTGAGCGAGCGCCAGGCGACTAATGAGTCGCCTGGGAACTGCTGCGGCGCGCCAGCGGCATATTCAGATGATGCGCCACGAACATATCATGAGCGCGGGTGTCCGATAGACAACTCATACACTGCATCACGCTGGAATTAGTGGTCGGTTCGCTGAAGCGCGCCAAGTATTCACAGGCGGTGTTGAGCACCGTGTTGGACTCCACTTCATCGCCCATATGATGAAACACATTGGACAGATAAATACCGGACAGGGTCAGCAATGTAATCGCCGTCTTGCGCTCTTCGCCTTGTCGCGACAACAGCAGCCGGGCCAGATCGAAAGAACTGCCGATATAGGGCAAGGCCCGGTTCCATTGTGAGTTTTGATAATAGCAGCCGGACAAATGCATCCAGTGCATCCAGTTATTCACCAGCTCCTCTTCAGGTTGCAGCGAATACCATTCTTCATGTGTGGGACATAGAAAACGCATGGGTATGAAAGCCTCCGTCTTTTTGCAAAATCCTAAATGATAATTATTATCATTTGCAACAATAATTGACGCAGTTCTGATTCCTGTCAAATCGTCCATTTTCACGCCCCCTAAAACCGACCATTTGGCCGAAGCGCAGACTATCCCGTCGAACTAGAATAATCTCCTCGCATTGATCTCCCCGTCTCCTGGCGCAGGCTTTGCGGTATATGGAACTCACAACCGGATTTATATAGACACGGCAATCACTATGACCAAAACCAAAGCGTTTCTGCTAAGCCTCCCCCTGGCCTTCTCCGTCGTTCAGGCGCATGCTCACCCCAATCACGACAGGCTGCAGGCAATCCCTGAGGAAACCGCTCAGGATCGCGGAGATTTCGTCATGAAGAAGATGGTCGGCGCCAAACGTCTGGACGCAAGCTGGACCCATGCGGAAAGAGTCGAGACTCTGTACATGGACAAGGGAGAAGAGCATTTCTGGCGGGTGAGCTATGAAAACTCCAGCGCCGCCGACGCGGTCAAGCAGACGTTTTTCATCTTCCTTGACGATAACGGTAATTACGTCACGTCTAACTACACAGGTCAGCCCTAACTTCCAGTTTTCCACGGGGCGAATGCGAGCCCCTTCCCTCTGAATAAACCGTCAGTGCGCTGATAAAAAAAGCCCCGGCGCAGACTGCAACCGGGGCTTGAAATCAGGAATCGGAATTCCCTTAATCGGTTACTTCACCAACTCCCAGGCGTCGCTCCAATAAGCGCCCACGCCAGGTTCGTAGTGGTTGGCGTTCTTGCTGTACACAGTGCACCAACCGCTGTATGGGAATGGCTTACAACGGTAGATATTGCCGTCTTTGGCCAGGACAGTCGTTCCCGCTTTGTAGGCGCTCAGGCCTTCCGGGAAGACGTAATCGTAATCACCGTCCGGAGGCGTATCGCCGCCATCTTCCTTCAGCAGGAAGCCCTGGGTTTTCTGCACCACTTTGCCGTCTTCGCTCTCCCCTTTGACCACCAGGGAGTAGGCGCCAGGCTCGGCTTTGTCGATGTCGATGCGGAAGTTGTGAGATGCGTTATCCACCTTAGCCTCACCGAAGCCGGCTGCGGAACCGTCTGGCGCATACACATAGCTGCTTACGTTCATCGCCGCGTTGGTGGACACGGTGAAGTCGATGGTCGCCATGCCATTCTCGATCATGTACTCGCCCTGCAATCCGCTTAGTTCAACAGCTGGATCAACAGGGCCATCATCGCCTTTGACGATTTCAATCTCGACGCGATCAACCTCGCAATCCGCTTTGCTGAATATGTCATTGCGACCATAGGCCGGAACGATGTCGCCTCTGGCGTTCATCTTACCGGCGCGCAGCACGTCAGACTCTTTGTTGATGGCGCTGGCCAACAGGAATGGCCATTTATCTTTCTTGCCGTCATCCACGGAGTTGATATTCAGCACGGTTTGCAGTCCGGGATTCTCGCCGTCGCCATCGAAGACGCGGGTTTTCACTTGATCGCCGACCTGCAAATCGATGGACGGGTTGATGTCGCCGATGTCGCGCCACTCTTGCGGCTCGGACGGATCGCCGCCGCCACCGCCGAAGTCAACGTCGACTACCTGATAGAAACTGTTGACGGTATCCCCTACATCCCAAACGCCCAGGATGACCTGATAGCCGCTACGGCTGGGCACGTTACATTCATGAGACAATTCCGTGGGCGGACGCTGGTTGGCGCCGTCGTAGCTACAGAACGGCTGCGCTTCAAATGAACTGCGGGTCAGCGGCGCATTGGGATTCCAGCCCTCTTTGGTGATGTAGTAACGCCAGTCACGGGTAGCGTGATTGGCGGTGAAGCGCCACATAAAGGTATTGGAGCCAGCCTGGATCGGCGTTTTCTTCCAGCGGTTGACGGACTGCTCATCCAACTCGGAAAAGTGAGACACCCCTGCGCTGGCGATTTTACCGTCGGCAGGGCCGCCTTCCGGATAGCGGTCGGGGCCTTCTACACTCTGCGGCTCCCACTGAATAGCGCCGCAATTAAGGTTTTCCCCCAGTTTACATTGGTAGGAACGGGACGCCGGCTTGGAGATGTAGCCGTGCGCGAGAACGTTTTGGGCGATGAAAGGTAAAGTTACCAGACACCCGATGACGAGTTTCTTGGTATGTGCTCGGTTCATATTAGAGCTCCCCTTATTATCAATTGGTATAGTCCTTTCTTCAAGGAAGAGCAGGGATTTTATTACGCGTATATTTTGCGCAATATCGGCTATTTACCTCATATTTGTAAGCCTCTAAAACTAAAGGACTAATAAAATCGCATTATGCTATTGGCATGCTTTTGGTATGCATTCAACTTATAAAACGACTGTTACTGGTATTTAATTTTGGCGTTACCCGGCGTCGAGCCCAAGCGTTAGCGCCTCCCGCGCGCCAAGCTTTGTTTGGGCGATTCTGTTTCCCATATACGGGACAATAAACCCCTGTTTTCACGTTGCTTTCGACATATCGAGCCGGTAATTTTTAAACCAATCTGACGTCAAACAGAATGTTGAGCCACTTCCGGAAACGACGCCTTCGTCGCCCGGGCATGGACGGCATAAACACCCGGTTAACCAGTGTTTCCTTAACCTGAAATTAAAATACGAGGAGTATTTATGTTCGATAAAGTGAAACGCCAGGCAGGCATGAGTTTCATGCTGTTGGCCGGGTTGAGCGCGGGCGCGGCTGATGTTTACGCAGACTCCGATTTCTACGGGGAGCGTCATCGCCCTCATCGCTACTTTGAAGCGGAGTTCGGCTTCACCACCGACCAGACCTGCGTGCGCAGTTTGCCGCAAGCGCCGGGGACCGTCTCCATAGATCCAGATACCCGTCAGTTGCTGGTGGATGCGCAAATCGTCGATATGAGCGGTTACGGAGTCATGACCTTCAGTCGCGACGGCACCATGACCCTGGAGCAGGCTGCAGCGGGCGAACTGAACAAGTCCAACCTCGCCAGTGGCGATTTTCCGATTCAAACTGGTTTTAGCCCCTACTGCGAAGGCACTTATGAACTGAAAAAAGATAACCAGATTGCTGTCGCCTTCAACTGCGTCATTGATGTACCCGCGCAAAGCGCCACCATTCATGCCGGACCTGTCTATGCTGACGGCTACCTAACCAGAGGCGGCCGTGGCATGACGCTGAACCTGCAACAAAATATCCAGACGCTTACAGTTGACCTGCCGGGAACCTCCATCGAGTTCCAGCGCATGTGCCTGCAACGTTTCGCTTTGGAAAAAATTAAGTAGCAGTGGATTAACGAATAGAAATGAGCCGGTAATTCATTTCCTGCTCAAAAAACGACATAGTCCATGTCCCGACAGAGGCGTATGATCGAACTGTAGTTCGGGAAATGAGCGGTCAGGACAACAACGCAGCCCCACCGGATAGTCACTCTCCTCGACGACAAGAGGCGCGTGACGATTCGGCGGGGCGTCATAGCAAACAAGGAGACTGTCATGGACACAGGACCAAAAACGCGGGTGCTGGTCACCGGCGCGACTGGCTTTTTGGGAAGCAACGTTATCAAGGCGCTGATGGCTCGCCCGGATGTTGAGCCCATCGCAGCCTGTCGCACCCCATCGAAACTGATTCCCCAATTCAAAGGCGAGATACGCAGCGGCGATCTGATGGATGCAGCTTACCGCAAAGCCGTGGTGCAGGACGTCGATGTGGTCTGTCATACCGGCACCTGGGGGGCCTTCTGGGGACACGCCGCATTGGAGCGCACCCACTTTTTCGAACCTGCAGTGGATATCATTGACCAGTGCATCAACGCTGGCGTGAAGCGATTTCTGCTCGCCAGCACCGTGGCCATCGCAGGAATCCGCAAGGACGGCAAACCACAGGACGATTTTTCCGAACCCCGCTACACCGGCTACTGGCCGCACGTCGACAAACTGATCGACGTGGATAATTACATGCGCGAGAACAGCCAGCGCGGCACGCAGATGGTCAATATGCGCCTGGGCCATTTCGTCGGCAAGGGCAACCACCTCGGCATGGTGCCGGCGCTGGTGCCGCGTCTGCGCACGTACATGGTGCCCTGGTTGTCCGGCGGGCGCAGTCGTATGGCGCTGGTGGCGGATACGGATCTCGGCGAATCTTTCGCCCTGGCTTCCGTGGCGCAGGGGTTGGACAACTATGAGTCTTTCAATATCTGCGGCAAGGACTTCCCCACTACCCGGGAAGTGTTTGAGTTCATCTGCAAGGAAACCAATTCACCCAAGCCGATTTATAGCGTGCCGTATTTCGCAGGCTACGCTTTTGGCTGGTTGATGGAGACGCTGCTGCCCATTCTGCCGGGCTCTTCCCCTTTCCTCACTCGTTCTCTGGTGCACGTGGCGGAAGACTGGCTGTGTCCCACCGACTACGCCCACAAAAAAATCGGCTATACGCCGCAAAAAGACTGGCGCGTCGCAGTGAGCGAAGCGCTCGCGGAACTCAAGGAACAAGGCTACCCCTGGCCGCATCTGTCCCAGGCCGCCTGATTCCACAGCATGTCGGACAATAAGGAACCCACCGCCGTGAAACCAGGATTAATATACAAAATCAAAGCAGGCGATCTCGTCGCCCCCAAAACCCTGACCACCATCAAAGGTCAGCCAACGCAGTGGCCGGACCCGGAACGGCTGGTCCATTTGCAGTTCCGCCGCTTCGCCGGCTGCCCCTTCTGCAATATGCATATGCGCGCCATGACGTTGAGGCATGCGGAGTTAGTCGCCGCCGGGATACGGGAGATTGTCGTCTTCCATTCCAGTGAAGCGTCCATGCAGCCATTTCAGGGAGACGCGCCTTTTGATGTGATCTCCGATCCGCGCAAAAAACTTTATCAGGAATTTGGCGTAGGGAGATCCCTGCGCGCCCTGATCGATCCCCGGGCAATCTCCGCCGCTATCAAAGGCGGCGCGCGCAAGATGAAAACCGCCAATCCGGATAAAGGCGAAAGCCCATTGGGATTGCCGGCGGACTTCCTGATCGCGCCGGATGGCGCCGTGGTCGCCTGTAAATACGGCGTCCATGCTTACGACCAGTGGTCCGTAGACGATGTATTGGAGATGGCCCGCCATTTCTATGCCAGCGCATCGGCGCAGTTGGAGTCAACAGCCTCCCCTGCGCCTAAGAATGCAGCCGCCCATTAATACGGCGGTTGAATTAGTGTCGTTGCAGACAATTAAAAGATCGCTATTGGTCTGCAGGAAATAAGGAAGGAAAAACTATGCGCACACCAACATGGAAGCAAGCCAGACTCTTTACGCACCTCGTCGCGGCAGGCTGTCTGGCGGCGCTCGGCGTCACGACAGCCATGGCGGCGGATACATCCACAGGCTCGATCGAAGTGCAGTTGCAACATCTGCAGAATAACGAGGGCGGCTTGATGGTGCATTTATATACCACCGCCGACGGCTTTCCCGATACTCCCGCCAAGGCGTCCATCAAGTTGTATGTGAAACCTACGGACACCAGCGCTCACGCCACATTCGCCAATGTGCCTTACGGCGTCTATGCGGTGGCGGTGTGTCACGACGCCAACAGCAATGACGACTGCGACGCCAATTTTCTGGGCATCCCCAAGGAAGGTGTTGGCGTCTCTAACAACGCCAAAGGGTTTATGGGACCACCCAGTTTCGACAAGAGCAAGTTCACCTTGCAGGAGCCGTCCAAGCTAGTGTCCATCGACCTGGATTATTGACGTCGGGCTGTCTTAGCGTTGCACTTATTTCCTCTTGCCCAAGCCCGGCAGTTCAGCGCCGGGCTGACTCCCCCCACCGTCGTCCTCTAAGCGAATGATGGCCTCCAGCGCGCATTAAACTTTCCTAATAATCCGCTTATTACGCCGTCTTTCTTCTGTTCTGCAACGGGCCTAGTCTGATTGGCGTCTGGCGAAATTACGTTAACGGGCCAAACTATAAGTATCGTAGCGGCTTCTCACGCGGCGCCCGGCGACCTCCAGCGTTGTCTAGTCGCAAAGAAGACCCAGGCGATTAACGCCATTGGCGCTTATGCCCCTGTATTTAAAATGAATTATTGATGAATACCCTAATATTAATTCGCGAGAAAATGTTGCAGGCTGTGAGCTTTCACCCAGATCAACATCAGCGTTAAAACAGAGAGGATAAAGAGCCGCAAAATGCTGGAAAGTTTCAAAAGTCTGATCGATATTGCGTCCACACGAGGAGTCCCCGCCACGGTAACGCTGTTGATTGCGTTAGCGTTGTTGCGATGGCTGGTTCACCGTCAGATCAAGCGCAATAATTCACTGTCGGAAGACTTCAAGCTGCGCTGGTCCAACATCCTCAAGAACTCAACCTATCTGATTCTGATCATCGGCCTGATCCTGATCTGGGCGCCGCAGATTCAGACCTTCGCTCTGTCGCTGACCGCCTTCGCCGTGGCCATTGTGATCGCCACCAAGGAGCTGATCCTATGCGTCAGCGGCACGCTGCTGCGGGCGGGCAACCGTCAGTTCGCCGTGGGGGATATTATCGAAGCCGGCGATTATCTCGGCTACGTGGTGGACCAGAACCTGATCACCACCACGCTGAAAGAGCTGAACCGGGACTTTTACTCCAGTACGGGTAAAACGGTAGTCATTCCGAACAGTCTGTATCTGAGTTCGGCGATCAAGAATCACTCGGTGCTGCGTCCCTATGTGATTCATAGTTTCTGCATCACCACAGAGCCGGATTTCCAGCGCTCCTACGAGTACTCATTGAGAATGAAGGAAGCGCTGGACAAATACTGGAGCGAGTTCCAGAAAGAAAACAAGGATTTCATTCCTTTAATCCGCAGTCGGCGCTTGATCTTGCAGGACGTGATCCCAAAATTCCGCTTCACCACGACGGACGTGGCCAAGCACAAATTCGTGGTAACGCTCCCTTGCCGCGCCGACGCCCGGCTGCAGCAGGAGCAGATGATCAATATGCTTTTGTTTGCGCCGCCGGTAGAGGCCAATGAAGAAACGAGCGCGGAAACATCTCAGACAGAAGCGCTGCCGACTCCAGATCAAAATGCGCCAGAGCCGCTTCCTGACGCAGCGCTGGTGCGCACCACCATCTAGCCGGCTTCCGCCCTAGACTTCCATCGCCGCCCCCAGATTGCTGTCCCGGGGCGGCGCGCCAAACAAGCGCTTAAACTCCCTGCTGAACTGCGACGGGCTCACATAGCCCACTTTCATCGCCGCCGTGCTGGCGTTGATGCCGCCTCTCGCCAACAAATTGCGAGCCTGATGCAGGCGAATGCTCTTCAGGTACTGCAATGGCGAACAGTCCGTCACCGCCTTGAAGTTATGGTGCAAGGTGGAGGGGCTCATATTGGCCGCCCGCGCCATCGTATCAATGTCCAAAGGTTGATCGTACTGCTGATGGATCATGTTCAGCACCTTGGCGATCTGGGCCACGCGACTGTTGTGATTGGCCGCCGCCCGCAGCGTCTCGCCACGATCACCGCATAACACCCGATAATAGATCTCACGCAGAATCTGCGGCCCCAGAATCCTGGCTTCCGCCGGGTCAGAGAGCACCTTCACCAGACGGATGCAGGCTTCAATCAAGGTATCGTTGAGGGGCGTCGAGTAGATACTTTTGGGAATGTCGCCGGAGGTTCGGGAGGGCGGTTCGCCCATATCGATCAACAGATCATTCAAAGCAAGAGTATCCACCAGTATGCGCAAACCGAGCAAAGGCGATTCAGGGGATGCGTCGTAGATTTCGCACTCAAACGGTAGCGGCACGGACAGCACCAGATAGTTATAGGCGTCGTAAGTATAGGTCTGCTCACCTACGTATCCGCGCTTGCCGCCCTGCCCGACGATGACGATCGCCGGTTCGTACACCACCGGCTGCCGCGGTGAGGGTTTGACGACTCTGAATGTCGTGACTTCCGGCAGCGGTGTATGGTTCACGCCTACCTGCTTCGCATGCTGCCCCAAAAGGTCAACGAACAGGCTTTTGTTGTGCGCGTCCAGACACGCTTCGATGCTGGGTTTCGACTCACGGTTGTAAATGATTTTATCGTTCATCGCCATCTCTCCCATGTCATCCTCCGGGATGCGCCATCGTTGAATTCGGTATGCAAATTCTATCAGGCCCAAAGGGCCTGCGCTCCTGTTGATCACAGCATACGACAGAATCAGGCAAGGACGCCGTAGAATCGTGCATTCAGTTCACGCCTTCCTTCTCCTAGCATGAATATACGTCGTCCGCTATACGGAGCCTTTAGCGACGACGCTCCATCCATGAGTGAACGACCGCACAGGGAGACAGATATGAACGATTCATCACGATTAGGCAAGGTCCAGTTAGGCTCAAGCAACCTGTTTGTTTCCCGCCTGGGATTGGGTTGTATGGGACTGAACGCCTTTTACCGCCCGTTTGATGGCTCCAAGGAGCATGACGAAAAGGACTCCGAAAGCTTTCTGCGACAGGCGCTGGAGATGGGCATGAACTTCTTCGACACCTCAGACTTCTACGCCGCGGGTCGCAACGAATCACTAGTGGGCCGCGCACTGAAGCCCGTGCGCGAACAGGCCGTCATCGCCACCAAGTTCGGCATCACCTGGGATGAAGCCACTCAGACTCGCGGCATTAACGGACGCCCTGAGTATGTGCGCCAATGCTGCGAAGACAGCCTACTCAGATTGGACGTAGATGTTATCGATCTCTACTACTATCACCGCATCGACCCGGAAACGCCTCTGGAATGCACCCTTGGCGCCATGGCGGAACTCGTCAAAGAAGGTAAAGTGCGTCATTTGGGCATCAGTGAAGCGACCGGCGAGCAAATCCGCCGCGCTCACGCCGTACATCCTCTCGCCGCGGTACAAAACGAGTACTCGCTGTGGAGCCGCGAACCGGAAGCGGACGCCCTGCCCGCCTGCCGGGAATTAGGCGTGGCGTTAGTGCCTTACAGTCCTCTTGGACGAGGCTTTCTGACCGGGAAAATCGCGACAGGCAAAGCGCTGAGCGAAGAAGACTGGCGCCGCAACAACCCCCGCTTCAGCGACGAGGCCATTGAGGCCAACAAAAAGTTTGTGGATGTATTGGCCGCCATCGCCCAGCGTCATAACGCCACCGCCGCGCAAATCGCACTGGCCTGGCTGCTGCGCCAGGGTGAAGACATCATCCCCATCCCCGGCAGCAGTCGTCTAAGCCGCTTACAGGAAAACCTCGCCGCCGCATCTCTGCAACTGGATGCGGAAGACGTAGACCTGATCAACGCAAAACTGCCAATGGGCTCGACGGCGGGTTCCAGGTACTAACGTTCATGTCCACGCCCGACGGTTTCGCCAAAGCAAACAGTCGGGCCTATTACTCAGCTACTATCTTCTTCCGAAATAACGCCTCTACTGATACATTTCACTGGCCTATTTTTAACGATCAATGTCAGTCAAAATACGGCTCAAGGAGCGCACATGCAGGGCTACAGAATCAGTACGAATTTGGATGAGATGGATTTGGATGTCATCCATGGTTTTATCTCCACCAGTTATTGGGCCAGCGGCATTCCCAAAGAGCTATTGGGCAAAGCCATCGCCAATTCTCTCTGCTTCGGCGTTTTTGATCCGGAAGACAAACAGGTCGGCTTCGCCCGTCTGATCACTGACAAAGCCACTTTTGCTTATCTGGCGGACGTTTTCATACTGGATGCCCACCGCGGCAAAGGCTTGAGCAAACTCCTGATGACCCAGGTCATGGACCACCCCGATCTGCAGGGATTGAGGCGCATGATGCTGGCGACGCGAGACGCCCACGGTCTCTACTCCCAGTTTGGTTTCACCCAAGTGGAGAATCCAGACATCCTGATGCAGGTTTGGAAGCCAGAGATTTATCAAGGGCTTTAGGACTGAAGACTTAGCCCCACCCATTTGAGATTTTAGCGCTGACAAGATTTGTGTAGGCGCTCAGCATGTAAAAGGTGAAAAACATGAACCTGGAATACATCGACACGCCTAGCGAAGACTTCCTGTGCGACCGCTACCGCATCACTGACATCGACAGTCTGGAAGAAATACTCACTGCTTACCGCGAGTTGTCGGCCAGCCATCCCGATTACCGCTTTCTGCTGACATTAGACGACCTCGGACAAGCCTGTTACACCTCCATGCATTCAAAGCTGTCTCATGACCTGGACAATACGGATGGCTTTGATTTATCCAAACTGCCGTCAGAATGTTTCGAAGACGGCGAGCACAAAGGTTATCTGAGCCACAAAGACGAGTTTCCGATTCGCCGACGCAACATGGAAGCCAGACTCAAGGAACACCCCCTTGCCGACGTCATCGCCAAAGGCGTGAGCCTAAATGAAGACGCCCCCGAAGACATCGAAGACGTTAATGCAGACCCTCTCGCCCTCATTAACGCAGAAACTTACTTGCTGAAAGTCCCAGTCACCGCCAGCCACGAAACGATTTTCGCCTTCCCCAACGGCTACTTCACCAGCGACCTGAACCCATTCGAAAACGCCATCCTCGCCAAACACCTGGACGACCATTTCGGATACCAACTAGTCGGACTCGGCGCATCCTACCTCGCATTCCTGAAAACCAAACCCCTCGACGACAACGCCATACAAAAACTGATCGACGTCCTGGATCAAATCTATCGCGATGAGTTTGATGAAGACATGAAGGAAATGCTTCGTGGTTTTATTGTTGATAATCCGGTTTTGGTTTTGAAATATACGGAATAGATATTTCTTTAATCTCGGCGCCCATACTCCCTATGAACACAAGCGACCCGAGTTCAGTCATGCGAAAACTTAAGGAAACCCAAAAGTCTCCATCTATATGCTCGCATAGCCGAGGTTTTCGAAGGAGCGGAGTATCAGATTTATCTCAATGATTAAAAGCGTTCATAAGCGGGAGGAACACCAAAACCGAACTGGGCTCGCTTGGCTTATCGCGTGATGTCCGTGCATTCGGCGGACATTGAGTAAAGATCATCACGCTCAAAACCAGCATTCCAATCAAAGTGGAAGCTCCGTGTCACCATATCAAGCATGTGTTTGGTTATAAAACAAATTCCGCTATCAAGGCAGCGGATGAAGGCCAGAAAAGAACTATCGCAATGGCAAATGGAAGCCCCCCCTGTGAGATAGGGGCGAGCTATCTAAAAGCCCCATACATATTTGATCAAGCTCCCAATGTAGAAAGATATTACGATAACTATAGATTATTCATGGTTTCTTTAGGCTGCACGGAGCACCAGACGGAATAAGCATCTCAACATTTAACCACTTGACCATGGAGCAGGCGACCAACTTCATAAGACTCAACACCCCATAAGGATTATCAAAAAAAGACAATACCATTCCTTTCTACAATCTGTTTTTCTAGGAGGTTACTGGCTGCCAATAAGTCAATCGAGAGCAGGCAATAATTCCGCCACAATGCTCTTCCAAATAGTTCTTGGCAGCTTTCTTACATTTTTTCAGTAGTTATCCATAACTTGTCACACGTAGCATAATGGAATATCAAATAAATGAAAAAAACGATCAAAAAATCCTCATGGGATGCTGTAATAGATACAGATATCTGTGATGCCTACAATAATGCAGACCTCACAATTCAACTCCGTTTAGGCTTCAAACAAATCAACCCGTCCGGCGGCGCAGCAACAGGCACATACAATGACTACGGCGATAAAAGCGCCACCGCTCGTAAAATTGTAAAATGGTCAAGCTCAGAGTGGCTCTCATGGAAAGCCAACTTTGTAAGCTCAGCTAAGAATTTCTGGCATGGAAAGTTTTGGCTAGTAAATAATTTTTCTGAGTTTGAGTACGTTGATGCAGGA
The DNA here is from genome assembly GCF_030719035.1 of Hahella sp. HNIBRBA332. Lineage (NCBI taxonomy): Bacteria > Pseudomonadati > Pseudomonadota > Gammaproteobacteria > Oceanospirillales > Hahellaceae > Hahella > Hahella aquimaris. The sequence goes on along the minus strand of NZ_CP132203.1, from coordinate 1,634,392 downwards.
ATAAAATATTTACCTAACATTTGGTGTCGCTTGGAACTATATGGCGATGACTATTCCCCCGCAAAAAAATTTCACCATGTAATTGAGGTTGTCAGATTGGATAAATCTGAAACGTGGTTTGGATCTCACTCAAAGCTGTATGATAGCCTTGACACAAATTCTGTTCAAAAAGGTACTGACAGCAAGGGCAATCCTATTATGCAACGAGCTCACGTCCATGAAATCGGCCATCTACTTGGCTTAGGACATGTAGACATAGGGAAAAAACATTGCCCTTCTTCAGGTAATACAAACCTCGGGCCTTGTTACGGTGTTGCCGACACGGATAAGTACTCCGTAATGGGCCAAGGTATGGAACTTCGAGATCGACATGCTAACCCATGGAGACGGGCAATAATTGATTTTACCAAAAAGGGTAATATGACGAATGCGGCTGACTGGGCTCCGAAGAGAAAAAGACACTACCCAAGAACGCTTCCAGAAGCAGCCTCAAACGCTCATATCACTGTTAAGCCAAAGCGTAAGTAACTTCACTACACTAAAAAGAAATCCAATGAAACCAACATTACAAAAGAAGCCGATGAAGACTGCGTGTCTAGCGCTATCATTATCAACATTATTTGGCTGCACACATGCAGTCGCTGGAGGACAGAATACAATGGAAAACAATAAACTTTGTGCTAATACACCCACTAAAAAGTCTCAAGAAGTTTTGCAAGTAATACTAAAAGACATCGGCGAGAACTACTCTCATGCAGGGGGTGGAGGAATAACTGAAATAAAACTAACCACATCAAACACTTACACAATATCAATTGCCCAAGAAGAGCGAATTGATAGAATAAGTTATGAATTTAGCGTTAACGACAAGTGCGATGTGAAGATACTGAAACGTGAACTATCTGCTGAAAGCCCCTGGGAAAAAAAGTAGGTTTGCACATGCTACGGCTGACCGCTAGCGTGAAAAATTGACGGCATACCTCATCGTGAATGAATAGTTGCTTTCATGCATCAATCTATCTGCCCCCTCATCCTCCCAACATAGCCAGATGAGACATCACGCCAGTGAAGCCTTCATGCAGGGAGTGGCCCGACACTTTTCCTTCTACAGCGCGGCGGATGGCGGCGACGGTTCCTACTACGTCGCCGTTGCGGAGGTGGTCACGGAGGGTGACGCCAGCTTCCGCGAACAAACATAAGTGGAGTTTGCCTTGGGAGGAGACGCGCAGTCGGTTGCAGGTAGCGCAGAAGTCTTTGCTGTAGGGCATGATCAGGCCGATGCGGCCGCGGTAGTCCGGGTGCTGATATTCCTGCGCGGGACCGGCGTCAATGTCTTTGGGGACCAGCGTCCAGCCCTGCTGCTCTAATCGCTCTGCGATTTCCGCACCCGATATATGATTGGCGCGAAAGAACACGGCATTGTCGCCAGTTTGCATCAGCTCAATGAAACGCACCGCTACAGGCTTGTCCTTCACCCACTCCAGAAACGGCTCCAGTTGGTCGCCATTGTAATCCCGCAGCAGCACAGAGTTGAGTTTGACCTGCATTCCCCCCAATTCCAGCGCACGATCCACGCCATGGAGCACTGCATGCAATCGGTCATGGCCGGTAATAGCGTGAAAGCGTTGTGGGTCAAGGCTGTCCACACTCACATTCAGTGCGCTCAATCCAGCCTGCGCCCAAACGTCGACCTGCTTGCGCAGGTTATAGCCATTGGTAGTCAAGGCGACTTTGCGTATACCCTCAGTTTGCGCGCAGGCGTTGATGATTTGAGGCAAGTCACGGCGAATAGCTGGCTCTCCCCCCGTGATGCGCACTTTGCGGGTTCCCAAGGCGGCGAAGGCGGTAGTGAGAGTCTGAATTTCGCTTACAGTTAACGGCAGTGTCTCCGTCTTACATTGATAGCCGTCCGGCAAACAGTAATTGCAGCGGAAGTTGCAGATGTCTGTGATAGATAGACGCAAATAGTGCAACCGCCTACCGAACCGGTCCTGCAATACGGAGCTTTCCTGTTTAGGTGCTACCAGCTCGTCCTTCACAGGCGTAACGCGCAGACGGGCTTTGAAAGAGGCGGAAGCATTCATTGTGAGTCCAGCCCGGCTTGCGCCATGGCGATCTGAACCTGTTCGACGACAGTCTCCAGATCGCCTTCAGAGCAATCCTCGCCGTAGCGTTTCCGATAACCCTGCTCATCCAGACGCACATAGACCTTTGGCGTCACATTCACGTTGTTCAGGCATTGCTTGACGCAGCCGAGCAAACAGCCGTCTACGGCGATGATGGGGCGTCCGCTGCAGGCGACTTTGACCAGGGATTTCACGCCGCCGCCAACGCCGGAGATACAGGACATTTCCGCTAAGCCCCGACGGTCCATCGCCACAGCGGCATTGTTGGCCAACTGCGCAACGTTAGAGCAGCCGGAGCAGGCGTAAATCAGGGGGAGATCGGTGCGGCGGTTCAAAACGGCTTACCTCGGTCAGTGATCAGACAGCCCCATTGTAGGAGGCTTGCCTCCAGCGATCCCTTGACCCTCGTCAAATGCCCTCGCCGCACCGCAAGGGCATTGGTGGTACCTATTTATTGGTAATCCGTAGCCCACCCAGCTCTTTTTCAGATCCTGATCTGGTCGCCTTGCTCCCTGTTGAGCTCATCAACGTACGCCCGTTTAAGACCATTACAACGGCGTCGCCAATAAACTGGCGCCGCGATACCCGGTAGCGTCAGCGATTTTCTCTTTGATATGTCGCGCCACAGCGTCTGTCGCCGGGTTGAATAGACCGCACTTCTGCAAGGCTTCTCGTTTGCCAATGGAGCGTCCCAGGTATTCCAACACCACCTTCACGCACACCGGTTCACGCCTGTCGCTGGCGGAGACCCCCAGCTTCAGACCGGACAGATAGCTCACCCTGCTCTTATAGGTTGGATAAAGAATCGTCTGTGCAATCTCATTGTGGGTCAGGGTTTCGTATCCCACCAGAAAGATACGCTCGGAGAGAAACATGGCCGTTCCTTCATAGCGAGACTTGTATTTCTCCTCCTTGTTGGGCGGACGCATGCGCTCCAGGCGACGGAAGTAATAATCGTTCCCGCTCATATCAATCTGCAGCAGGCTGCGAATAATCTGATCCGGAAATGTCATGGAGAAATGGTATTCGTAATAGTAGCCCAGATACTTATCCAGTCGCCCTTCCGATTGCTTCTGTAAAAGCTCCAGTTTCTCCGTATAAGGCTTTTCCGACGCACGTGCGCGCCTTTCATCAGTAACGCAGGATTGAGCCACTTGCATGAAACGGTCATGCGGCAGGGCCAGCTCATGGGGCTCCACGCCAAAGAAGTCGCAGATTTTACGTAAAACGAAGCGCGAGGGCTGGCTGGTTCCGTTCAGATATTTATTGAATTGGGCGCGGTGGATCTCCATGCGCCGACAGACTTCGGCGGTGGATTTATAGTGGCTGCACAGCAATTTCAGGTTGCTGCAGAAGTCCTCGGTCATGTTATTCCTAGCGGTTCCCGTTCGCCGCTCACCAGCGTCATAAGTCTATAGATGACACTGGCGAAACGATCAATTCGGTTCTTAATATATTGATATAACCGCTAATTTTAGCTGGGAATAACCGGAGCGCCTACTCTTGGCGACACAGAAAGCTCTTCATTCTGCTCTTCGCTCTCGTCTCGCGTGGAGGGCGCCCAGGCGGAATGATCAATATCCAGGTCAGCGAACTTGTCTGGATCGAATACCGGACTCTTCACCCCGGATTGAATCTGCTCGTCATAGTCGCGAAGCAGGCGCAACCCGACTTTCAGCAACATAAACAACGCCACCAGATTCACCAGCGCCAGCAGACCCATGGTGATATCAGCGAAAGCAAACACCGCCGCCAGGTTCTGCAAGGCGCCCCACATCACCAGTCCCAGCGTAAACATACGGTAGATGGCGACGGCTTTCTCATTAGATGAGTTCAGATATCTGAGGCTGTTTTCTCCCAGATAATAGTTGTAAATGATGGAGGTGAAGGCGAACAACATCAGCGCCAGACTGATCAGCCCGCGTCCCAACTCTCCCATCTGCTTGGCCAGCGCCAATTGGGTCAACTCAACGCCGTTCAAAACGCCGCCCAGATCCAGAGAGTTGGACATGAGGATGATCATAGCGGTGCAGGTGCACAACACCATGGTATCCATGAACACGCTGAACGCCTGCACAATACCCTGGTCCGCCGGGTGCCCTACTTTGGCCGCCGCGGATACGTTAGGCGCGCTGCCCAAACCTGCCTCATTAGAGAACATACCCTGCTTCACGCCCATCATGATGGCGATGCCGATCAATCCGGAAAACGCTGGCTCCAGCGCAAACGCGCTCTTGAAGATCAGCAGGAAGGTCGCCGGCGCCGCATGATAATTCATGCCGATGACATACAGTCCAATACCGAAATACGCCACCACCATAATCGGCACAATAACTTCCGCCACCTCAGCGATGCGACGCACGCCGCCGAAAATAATCAGCCCAATGAAAACCACCAGCACAGAACCGGTAATCGGCGTGGCGATGCCAAAAGTATGTTTAAGCGTGGACGCAACGGTATGCGCCTGCAAAGCGTTAAAGGCAAAACCGAAAGTCACCAGCAACAATACGGAAAACAGAACGGCGAGCCATTTGAGGCCCAGGCCACGATGTATGTAATAGGCGGGACCGCCGCGGAAGCTGCCATCAGAGTCTTTGCGTTTGAACAGCTGCGCCAGTGAACACTCAAAAAAGCTGAGCCCCATGCCGATCAAGCCGATCAGCCACATCCAGAACACGGCGCCCGGACCACCCAAGGCGATAGCAATGGCGACGCCAGCGATATTGCCCGCCCCCACTCGACCGGCGAGAGTCAGGGATAACGCCTGGAATGAGTTGATTTGATCCGGAGATTCTTTCATCGAACGGCGGACGAGACGAAACATCCGACCGAAATAGCGGAACTGTACGAAGCGCGAGGTAATGGTGAGCAATAATCCCAGCGCGATGAGGACGGCGACAAGCACCTTGCCCCATATTAATTGAGTCAGGAAATCCAACATCTCAACCCTCTTTTATTTTTATATTGGAGTCTCGAAAGATTGAATGAATAGTCCAGTTAAACACCTGAGTTTTATAATTTCTGCATTAGATTTGTACACAGAGCCAACCTGCGCGCCGAGTCCGGGTTCCCCATGAAAATGACACCGAATTCAAGTCGCTGATCGAGTGACGAAAACAGGCTTTAGGCAGGTCGTGAATTTTGCTGTATATACGTGTTTATTGCAATTTCGCTGACAGGCGCAAAATGAAGCTAGTTGATGCTACCCAGACGCCAACTCGATAAAATCCTCCATTTTTTGGCGAAGACTACGACTAATGTCGCCGGTTAATCGCTAAAAAACCCGGAAAACACCCTATTTGTCGGGCTTCGGAGGGCGGAGATGGAAGAGTAAAACTTTGAAAAATGTGCGTTTGTGAGTAGTTGTAGTGTAAAGTGTAGGGATTATTGACGCCAGCTAACGCGGCACACCCTGCTAAAAAACTGACGCAGTGCAAAGAGGCAATCTAACAGTATGCACTTGCAAGGTGATTTACACGACACTTTCTCGTTCCTTGCAGGTAACCAAACGGCCTGTATTGCCAATTAACTTTTCTTTGATTTCTTCGGATGATGACTGCTTAGCAGCCTGCAGTTCTGACGGGGTGATACCGACAACCTGTATCAAATCGACACTGCCCGATTTTATGGAAAAGCGGCTGGGAAAGTGCACAGGTTGGATAAACATCATCGTTTTAACTGATTCAGACAAAACCAACGGCACTCGGTCTCCGTAGTACAGCGGTGGAAAATCCCCCATTCGACCAGCTGCTAGCAGTAAGTTATAGCCCATTAGAGTTTGGAGAACTTCAACCGCCCATAGCTCTTCATTTTCCGTTTCCATTAGAAACTCAACGCCAAGCCCGGAGTATTCTTCTCGTTTATCTGTCTCCCAAGGGTTAGACATTCCTGAGGTAACATAAGCCCACGTATCTCTATCTCGTGCTGGCGGGCACTTAAAAACTCCATGAGAGAGCCAGCGTGGGTCAACACTATTAGCGTTCAGCCCATTTAATATCTCAACAGATAACGGGTATATCCCTGGTCCAATATTCCCAAATATCTCCTTATACAAAATCTCTTCCCTTTCTTCCCATGACTCCTCAAGGAAACTCATACGCCCTCCACTCTATATCCCTCAACTACCTGCACAGCAACCTGTTAAAAGGCTACTCCTCATACGTTTCAATAGTAGGATCACACGGAGACAAGAGGTTATCCTTCACTCTAATAACCTTGCCTCTCGCCATTCGCCACACCTGGAACTCGTTGCCGTAATCTGGACTTTCTTGATCTCTGACATATAAAAGCCCATGCGAGCCTTTGGCAATTTCGCCAATGCGTATAAACAATTCGAGCACCCATGCTTGATAGTGGTTTCTATCACCGTCAAACCTTACATAGGACGAACCATTTTGGTAAAAGAGTTCAACCCTTGACATATTATCTCTATATTTTTCAACCAATAGCTGAATTTCACGGCAGTTTTTCTCGCGAAGAGCTAAATCGTCTTCAATCTCGCAAGCGCCTTCCCAAACAGTAACCCAACCGTGATACTCGAACATTTTTAATTTTCCAGAGCATTCCTAATATTTTAAACATAATATAAATTGGTAAAATAAATTTACATAATACCAAACATCATCAATGAAGCTAAAAAAAGAAGGAATATAATATCATTACGAATAGACGTCCGGCACTTTTCCATATTCTTCAAAAACTCTCTTCTTTCTAGCGAAGCCAACTGAGATACAGTCACCTTGAAGTCCCTTCGCAAAGCTAAAAGCTCCCGTTCAGAATTGGAGGATTCAATTCTCTCACTGATACTCGCAACCAGCTTCCTAAGCCTCTTGAGATCAGGGTGTTCGTTATTCTCCCTAATTTTTTCAAAAATAAATCTTTGAAATTGCTCGTAAGTCTCATTTCTTCCAAAGAAAGTCAGAGTTAATTTTCTATTTTTTTGCTTAAAACGCTGATACTGGAACATGCGGCTCTTACCATCACTAAAAGTTAAGACAGCAGTTCCATCTCTCTCTCGCAAGTCTTTAACCTCTTCCCATCGGTAGTATTTCCCCTTACACCACATACCACTTTTATCAAGTGTAAAAAGATCAAAATAAAAGAAAAACAATCGGTACTGAAATACTCCTTCCATACTTCAAATCACTTACTTATATACAGCATACACCGTTCCCTTAAAGTTAGGGTTAGCATAAAAAATGCGCCAATTCTGCTGACCTTTTTATACGTTATCAAGATTAATAAAAGCATCCCGCTTCCAATAAAAATTCAGCGCAAAATATAAGTCACTATCAGCGTAATCCTTTTTCTGCGCCTCTAGATTTAACAAGATATCTTCCAACTGATCTTTACAAAAGAGACAAGACAAGCCACTTCCCTCTAGAAGTACATCTCGTTGATCCTGCTCTTCAACACTTAAATCAATATCCTCATCTACGATATAGCAGATGGTTTCTGGCGTAAGTGCTTTAGTTTCGCTTGGTATCCATAGCCAAATTTCACGAGACATCTCATGAAAGTTTTTCATCCACCAAGCTAGTGGTTTTGACTCAAACTCAACTTTCATTGCGACTTTGGACAAGATAAATTAATGGCCTCATGCGTGCTTTTACTCCCCTTAGTCCGACTTCTCGTATCCAAGCTGGGTCATACCCAATACCTACCAGATCCTCGCAGAAAGATTCCAAAGCCCATGTAATCTCACCACAACCATCAGGGTGAGAAGTTGCGCACCTTAACGCCCCTTTAACGTATGGACTAATATTCTGAGACCCTTGGTCAATATCTTCGTCTCCATATAATAGGCTAAAAACTAAAGAAAAATTCTTCTCCGATGGTTCATCAATCCAAGCTTCAAGTACTTTAATAGCGTATTCGTCGTCCGGAAAGCTATCCAGCCCACCCGAACACGTAATTACCCTTTTAACAATTGAGAGAGATGATCTGATCCTGCCCACAAAGATTAGACACGTCATTAAGCGACTTTCGATGCTTCATAACTCTCTGGGCTGAGATACCCATTTGCGCTATGAAGGCGGGTCCGATTGTAATCCACTTCGATATACTCAAACACGGCTTCACGCATTTCTTGTCGGGTTGCGTACCGCTCTCCGTGAATCGCTTCCACTTTCAGGGAGTGAAAGAAGCTTTCCACACAGGCATTGTCATAGCAATTACCTTTGCCGCTCATGCTGCAACGAAGCCCATGCGCCTGAATCAACGTCTGATAGGCTTCTGAGCAATATTGGGAACCTCGATCTGAATGGACGATCACCCCTTTGGGCTGACGTCGACGCCACAACGCCATGCGCAAGGCGTCGCAGACCAGCTCCGATTTCATTCGCTTGCTCATCGCCCAGCCTATGACTTTACGGCTGAACAGGTCCAGCACGACGGCTAGATACAGCCAACCTTCTTCCGTCCACAAATAGGGGTGAGTAGGCCGGCGGACTCTCACCGCCAGCCCCTCGCAGAACCGTACATGACACTCTCGCGTCATACGGCTCCCATCATTCGGCCTTTTGCTTGGTTACTCCAGTGCACGAAGGCATGCGGGTAACGTTGTTTCAGTGTATCAAGGTATCGCCATGCTCTGGTTTTGCGCCTTGCGAAGGATTTGAACTTGCGCATTAGCCACCGAACCAGATATCCATCGAAGCCCTTACCAACAGCCTCCAGCTTTGAACGATAGAACCGTCCATAGTATTGCCACCACCCTCTCAGTACAGGGTTAAACATACGTGATAAATCCATCAGCGACTTGTCGTTCTTTAACTGCAAGCGCCAACTACGGATTTTCCGCCGCATGTCTTTCAAGGCTGCTGGACTGACTGCCGGTAAGAAGTTGACGTAAACGCGCCCGTATTTGTCCACTGCTTTTCGAGGACGAAAACTGTAACCCAGAAAGCTGAACTCAATGCTCTCGTGATTGGTCGTACGATTGACATCCTTACAATACACAATGCGCGTTTTCCCCGGATGGATCTGCAAGCCACAGTCAACCAATCGCCGACTGACTTGGGCAAGCACCCATTCAGCTTGACGCTGGCTTTTGCAGTGGATCACACCATCATCCGCATAGCGACACAATCGCACGCTTCGACAGCGCTCTTTGATCCAACGATCCAGTGCGTAGTGCAGAAACAGGTTGGCTAGCACCGGACTGATCACACCCCCTTGAGGGGTACCCCGATCGCGTTGCTGTTCTTGCCCATCTGGACCTACCATCGGCGCTTTTAACCAGCGCTCAATGTAGAGCGCCACCCAAGGTATCTGACAGTGGCGTCTCACCGCACGCATCAGCAGGTCATGGTCGATATTATCGAACAACCCTTTGATATCAAACTCAATCACCCAATCATACTCCCAGCATCGCCGCCGCACCGTCGTCAGCGCATCATGCGCTGAACGATTGGGCCTATAGCCGTAGGAGTTTTCATGGAAGATCGGCTCTACCAGGGGTTCAAAAATCTTCTTCGCCACTGTCTGCGCGATACGATCCGATACCGTCGGGATACCCAGAACACGCTCGCCGCCGCTCTTCTTTGGGATCGCGACACCCCTGACCGCCGGAGGAAAATAGCTCCCCGACGACAGGCGATTCCAGATCCGATAAAGGTTCGGCCCCAAACGCTGCTCAAACTGCTGCAGCGACTGTCCATCGACTCCCGCTACTCCTCGGTTCGCTCTAACATCTTTGAACGCCTCCCAAACTAGAGACTTCTCAATCACAAATGGCTTTGCCTTACTCATCAGTTCATCCTGCTCGCGCAGTTGACCAACAAGCTCGGCTGAATGACGCCGCCCCTTCGCTCCACGGCCATTACAGCCCCTTCAATGCTACTACGAGCGGCTCCGCCCCTTGATGACACATCGGTACTATCGGCCTCGCCTTGTGAGCTTGTGCTTTTCCCTTGGCATTGCCATCGAAGGTTCCCGCAGTTCCATGAGAGAGCCCAAAACAGGATCACGCCGCCTCTCTGCCGGATACCATGCGGCCCATCAACAGGCACTGTCCGCACTGATCCCGGAGCAACATCACTCCCCGGTTTTGGTATCATCTGAGTGGTTTCGACAATTGAACGGCGGTTCACGGTTGTTCGTCTTCCTGTTTCACACCTGACGCCTTATTGGCGCCTTTTCCTTATCGCTCACGACCACGGCTTTTGGCCATCGCCGCATAAGGTGGTTTGTCATCAGCACCTGTATGCCGATGACGAGGGGTCACAATCCCTCATCTCTCCCGCAGCTTGCTGCGGCACACTGATGTCACCCGCCCATTTTTGATTTATCTCCGTTGCATTAAAGTCCTGCTGAAGAAGGTTTTCCGCCACAGGCAGGCTATGCCTGGAGTGAGTGGTGGCCTTAAACTTTCTGGCGGCTTTCGCTCTCAAGCCCAAGCGTTGCATGCTTCTGGCCACCGTTTTACGGTTAGCATGGACTCCCTGTTGCGCCAAGTCTTTGGTCAGCCGAGGCGCCCCATTACGCTTTTTAGCTTTATCAAAAGCGGCCCCAACCTGGATGTCCAGGGATTGCTGACGCTGTCGTCGCAGAGAAGGGGCTTTCTGTCGATGGAGCCAAACGTAGTAGCCGCTTCTTGAGACCTGAAGCGCTCTCGCCATGCAAGTGACGCGGAAAAGGCTCGTGTGAGAGTGCATAAAGGCGTACCTCACTTCACACTTTTGGCGAAGTACGCCGCCGCTTTTTTTAACACGGCAAGCTCTTCCGCCTGTTCAGCCAACTGACGCTTCAGGCGGGCGTTTTCCTGGGCCAGTTGCTGTTCCGTTTCGCCACGATCCTGCGCCAGTCGGGCTTTACTGCGCCAATTGTAAAGTTGTGACTCGTGCAGACCCAATTGCCTTGCGGCGGCGCTCACGCCGATACGTTGAGCTAACGCCAGGGCTTCCGCCTTGTACTCGTCGGAATAACGTTGGCGAGATTTGGAGTTTGATGTTTTCTGTTTGGTCATAGTTCACCTCTGTAGCGTAGTGTACTCGCTTAACAGGGTGTCTATCATTGGTGGGTAGGATCAAGAAGCACAGACAGCAAGAGTAATACCTATCGAGCAATTTTTTGCGCGATCTAGGAGACTGTAATTTAATTTGTGTATCTGCCTATCACTAGTACCCTATAGCGGGGTTAAGGATAGGTAGACAATGAACCAGAAAGAATTAGAAGCATTTGCCCGTGAGGCAGCCAAATCTCTGAAAACAGAAAAGGATCTCAACGAGTTCCGTCAGATGCTCACCAAGGCGACCGTGGAAGCCGCGCTCAATGCAGAGCTGGATGTGCATCTGGGATACGAGAAACATCAATCTTCAAATTCAGACAATAGCCGTAACGGCTATTCCAGCAAGACCCTCCGTACCGAGGACGGTCAGTTTGAAGTTAATACTCCCAGAGATCGTCAGGGCAGCTTTGAGCCTCTACTGGTCAAGAAGCAGCAGACCCGCTTCACCACCATGGACGACAAGATTCTCAGCCTCTACGCCAAAGGCATGAGCACCCGAGAGATCGTGGCCACCTTTAAGGAAATGTATGGCGCGGATGTCTCTCCCACCTTAATCTCCAAAGTCACGGATGCCGTGATTGAGCGGGTGGTGGAATGGCAGTCTCGTCCTCTGGATGCGGTTTATCCCATCGTATACCTGGACTGTATTGTGGTGAAGATCCGCCAGGATAAGCAGGTGATCAACAAGGCGATCTATCTTGCCTTGGGAGTGAATCTGGAAGGTCACAAAGAACTGTTAGGGATGTGGATCTCTGAAACCGAAGGGGCGAAGTTCTGGCTTAATGTGCTGACCGAGTTACAGAACCGGGGCGTGAAGGACATTCTGATCGCCTGTGTGGATGGTCTGAAGGGTTTCCCCGAAGCGATCAATACCGTGTATCCCCAAACCCGGATACAGCTCTGTATCGTGCACATGGTGCGCAATGCGGTGAAGTATGTGCCATGGAAAGACTATAAGCCGGTCACAACAGATCTGAAGCGGATCTACCAATCGGCCACCGAAGAGGAAGCCCTCTCAGAGCTGGACAAATTTGCCGAACGATGGGATGAGAAATATCCCCAGATCAGCCGATCCTGGCGGCTTCACTGGGAGAATCTCAACACTCTGTTCCGCTACCCGGAAGACATTCGCAGGGCCATCTACACGACCAATGCCATTGAGTCCCTTAACAGCGTCATTAGGAAAGTGATCAAGAAACGGAAGCTGTTCCCCACGGATGATTCCGCGAGAAAGGTGGTGTATCTGGCGATCATGGATGCGTCGAAGAAATGGACGATGCCGATCAGGAATTGGAAGTCAGCGCTGAACCGATTTATGATCGAGTTCGAAGATCGCTTAACGGAGTATCTTTAATAACCAGGCAGATACACAGAATTATTTACAGGGTCCGATCTAGAGCATCACACCAATTTACAGACTCTTCATTGCTATCTATCAATTCAACAATCTTAGGATTTTCTTTTGGGTCCCATACCCATCTTTTCGGCATTAGTCTTTTAGCCCCCTTCAACATAATTTAATATATTTCTGAAAACCATGGGGGCAATCTCGATAAATTCCTCCCCCCTTATTCATCACCAACATGGTCGACACAACACCATACACATGCACATGCACATGCACGTCCATACAGGGCATTCTTCGAACCATCCATTCCTTATTAAAAAGAAATCGTTATATTTACAAAATCAATACCACAATAATGGCAATATCCGCAGCATAATAAATTCTATCACTGCGCCATGAATCATTTTGCGCACTGCATAGCTTCTTGTGCACTTTTATTAATAGATAACGAAATACTTTTCACCATGCAGCCAGCCAAAAAGCCCATCTTCATATAGTTATCCATATTTGATACCAAAGGGCTTTCCGCCAGCTTATTCTTACACAATGCCTCTGCTTCTGAAAATTCTGCATCACACCTAACAGTATCAACTCCTAAGCAACTCGTAAAAGCTGGATCATTACACCGTTCATATTTTGAAGTAAAATGCGCCGCATCTGTAGCACAACCACAAACAGCCAGAGAAATTAATAGAAGAATAAGATTTTTCATTTGCACCCTATGATTCAAAGAGAACAGATTTCAGTATATTTCTTACGCCGAATCGAATGCGCCATGTCCAGCCTTAAACCATCTGCCCAGGGAATAGTTCTCCAAATTAAGCGAATTGCTCGCTTCATTCTGGTTGCTCCTACTACTGCGAGCATATAGCCCCCTGAGACCAATCACATTGCTCATATTTTGGAGAGTTATTTATATAGGTTAATTCACAAAACGCTTAAAATCTTCGTTGTTGTCTACCCAGAAACAATACTTAGCGTATCGCTTGACAACAGATTCAATTATTGGCGACAGATACTCATATACTTCCGGACTGATTTCCCGACTCATATTCCCTGGCTCCAACCAGCCATGTGTAGACTGCCCTTGCTTAAGCTCTTTAGGTAAGTTTCGAATATCTATCCCCCACCGTCCAGGGGAAAGGCGGTATATAGCCCCACAAATAATCACTTCCGAAGTTAGAGTTTTTACCCACATAAACCAATCAGGCACCAATGGAAAAAGCTGCCTGTCAACGACAACGCCTCCGCTCCGTATAATTTCCCTGGCTATTTCTTCAAACAGCTCGTTCATTAATCTGTCGGTATCATCCACTTTTTCATCGATACCAAACACATATACTTTACGCATACTCATGATTAGATAAAAATTAATCTTTTTGAACATCTCAATACTTGAGAGGCACCAACGTGATTTAGAAGAGGCCCGCATATTCCAATAGAAAAGGTTTTCCTAACTTCTCCTCTGTTGCCAGCCACTATTCCTCTCTTATACTTAGCCTTCTAAAACATCCCCCGTAAAAGGCATATATTAACTCCCATCTCATTTACGCCATTAGGGATGATCGCGAAGTCTTTTAAGCGCCTTTTCTTCTATTTTTCTAATTTTTTCCCTAGTAATTTCAAACTGACAGTCAACAATATTCGTACGATTATTACCAAATAGATCCGTTATGAATTTTTCACGAAGAATCTTAAGCTCCCTTACTGACATGTTTTCAAGCATATCCTCAGTAACTCCTTTAAGCCCAGCATCTATTAACTGCTCAGCCAACTCTTTTCCTTTATCGTTTTTATCGCTCATGAAAAACCTTTAGCAAAAAACTTGGGACAACCACTGCGAAAGTTGACCACGCAACCATCGAATGTGCTGTCTCCACTAACACAAACGCCATAATCCAATAGATGCCCATTACCATCTATTGGCGCATAATACTTACACTCCGAACAAGACCCGCCACACGGTTGCCTCTCTGGAACGCCCCATCTTGCAGCAGCAGCCTCTGCAATTAGAAAAGCCTCTTTTTCTTCCTCTGTTAGATATGGTGTTGCATTTTCATCGCTTAGCTTGCCGTCGACAGACGAAATCCACTCTCCAGTTAGGAGCCTGATTGACCACATAGGATCACCGGTAACCATTATCATGGATCTTAGACAGCTTTTATCAGAGAAAACAACTTCCAGCTCAGGTACATTACCACTGATTTCTATGCTCTCTATACGGCAATGCATTAAAGATTGAATACCGCGAGTGACTTCAACATTTGAATTTGAACTCCCAAACAATATTCTACCCTCTCGCTCGACCCTCCAGTCCCATTCAATCGCAATACAAGCCTCGCCTTTTTCCTTTAGCCCCCGCTTTGTTTTAACTGAAGACAATGTCCCAAGCTCAAGAAAAATAGCCGATCCATATCCTTTCCAAGGCAAGGAAACTTCCAAGCCTATTAATTTCTGTATTTCTGCCTTAAACTCCATAGCGCCCTACGATTACTGGAATACCTAACATTTGGCTCATCAAGCTAATTTTTGATGGCGGCCTTTCAGGTTTTTTACAAAAGAGGTGGCTTCGAAAATATTTCCGCCCCAGCCGTTTTGTGTGTGAACGTCAAAATCACCTAGGAGCTGTGCATTCTCTGGAGCATAATCAGTATATTCCATATAGAAAATGCAGGACCGTAGGGCTCTGGAGATACAAATATTTCATTGCCGCTGGATAGTTTAATGACTAGCCGAGAAAGGTCGGCCTTGTCTTCATCCTCAATGATTGGCGCATCGCGAATCTCTTCGATGTCTTCGTAGCTAAGTGTGGTCTCTTGTCCATTACTCTTAACCGCTGCGCCTCGGGTGCATAAAACAATCAAGTCAGCTTCGCTACTGGAAGATATCAGGATCGGCTTACCAAGCTCTTTGGGCAGATGGATTTGAGGCGCATTTTTAACATCCGCCCAAAAATGAGTGCTCTGCTTTGGTATTCCGTGTTCACGCGCTCTCCACCTTATTCTATTTTCGATGAACTCATCCGTTTTCATATGACGCAATCATCCGTACTGATACGCTGCAGATAGCGCCATAATGCAAAAATAAGGTGACAGCCTCACCCAAGCCATCATGCTTTGACTCATCAGGCGCAAGCCAAGTTGTACTCACTTTCAGCTAGCTCTACGAGCTTCCAGTCAAACTTTGTCGTAATCAGTGTGAGCGACATACCGCCATACAAATGCACCTCCCACACAGGGTCTTCATCTTGTAGATCATTCATTCTATGTTGAACTGAAGGCGTTATTTTACTTTTGGTTGTTTCTTTTACACGGGTTTCCAGGACGACAAATAGATCATTTTTCGATGCGTCATCGTCAAGCTCCGCGTCCATGTAAACGACCTGGCCACATTCAAAAACCACCTTCCAATACTTATCGTTCATGGTTCCATAAACCAGTATATCCAGGGTAACTTTTGGAAAGGCGCTAAAGTCAATACGCATATCAGCGTTGTCTAAAAGTGTTTCACATACCTGCTTCAGATTCATACACAGTGCGCCCAATGTCGAATTGCAGCGCAGTTTCCCCCTAACGATGCGTTGTTAAGCCTTAACTTGCTGAATAATTTTGCGAATTTCATTAAATTTCGTGTCTTTCTTTGATTCAAGTAATTCAAGAAACTGTAGTACATCAAGCCCATCGTATTCTCTTCCGGGGCGCTCAATCTTTATATCAAGGCTCGCGCCGGCGTCCAGTAATACTTTTAAATACTTTGCATTACGAAAGAGAATCGCCTCGTGGACCGGAGCCATACCATCGGTTAGCTTATTAACGTCTTCACCACGCGAGATAAAATAGCTCAACAGGCGATAACCACGCTCTGTTTGCACAGGTCCATGCGTATCCAGTGCACGACCAACCCAGGTAATTAGAGAGGTATTACAAATTTCTATTATTTCAGAAATGCTCGAGCACCTTCTGTAGGGATACTCGAAATTTTCCAATAAGAGCAAGGCGATTTCTGGATTAATAAACAGTCCGTCGTTGCTATACGGATTAAATGTCATTTCATTCGGGTTGAGAGTGGCAAGTATAACCAGACCATGTGCGTCCGACGCCAACTTCCAGGTTCGGCTGATACATGGAAGCAAGCTTAAAACAAATATAAGTATGATTGTAATTGAGACTTTTTTCTTCATCTCGACTGTCTACAAAAGGCTATTCAAACTCGCTTGGGTTTGGCGTCCCAAATTCTATTAAGCCCAGTTCCGACCTCCCTGCAACCAGACATCCCCAGCAGGGCTGGCGATCCACGCGTTCACTCAACCCTCCAAGAATACCGCAAATTTGCTGTTCAATTCCCTCCAATCTCAATCATCCAACAGAAAGTTATGCTCCCTCGCTTCCCGCACCCGGCGTCGGCTGCGCTCATTACGGATGGCTGCGTACATGGCCACCATGCAGGCGGCCAATACGCCGTAGAGCACCATGAAGCTGGCGGAGTGAACGCCTAGCGCTTCAACCGCCAGGGCGAAGGCGATGGGCAGGGTGAAACCGCCAGCGGCGCCGAGTGTGGCGACGGTTCCGCCGACGCTGCCCATATGGTCGGGGAAGTAGTCATGGATGATTTTGTAGACCGAAGCGCGGCCGAAGCCCTGCGCCACGCCAATAATCAGCATCAGTAGAGTGAACACCCATACGTTGACGCGAATTTCCAGTTGCACATCCCGATCAACGCCATGAATAGTCATGCTAGTAGGCGGATAACTTAGAAAGAACAAGCACACCAAGCAGATCCAGAACACGCTCCAGTTCACCGCCCTGCCCCCATAGCGGTCTGCGAACCAGCCTCCCAGCGCCCGCACCATGCTGGAAGTGGTGACGAATAGCAGCGTCAGCAGCATGGCGTTCTGTAAAGACAGCCCATACGCATTGACGTAGTAGTGCGGCAACCACATCAACAACGCCAGGAAGCTGCCGAATACGAAGTAGTAATACAGGCTGAAGCGCCACACCTGGGGATCTTTCAGCGGCTGTAGATGATACGCCAGATCCGCACGCCGCCGGGTTTGCATGTAGCGGGTGTCCTCCGGCGCCAGCGCCCAGAACAACACCAGGGTGACAAGCATCCCCAGCCCATAGGCGGGTCCGATTAACTCAGCGCTCCATACCCGCTCAATAACCGGGGCTAGCGCCAGGGTCACCGCCGCGCCGGCGTTGCCTGCGCCGAACACGCCCATGGCGAAGCCCTGACGGCGACTTTCAAACCAAGCGGTGACGTAGCGAATGCCAATAGTGAAAGATACGCCGGAGACGCCCAACCATAATCCCGCCAGTAGATATCCTTGGTAGCTGGAAATCAGCGGCAACATAAACAGCGCCGGCGGCAGCAGCGCCATCTGCCAGATAAACAACTTCCGGCAGGACATCACCTCGCTCAGCATGCCTGCGGGAAAGCGCAGCAACGCGCCGCTGAACATCGGCGCCGCCAGCAACAATCCGAACTGGACGATGCTGAGGTCAAGTTGCTCTCGAATGCGCAGCCCCAGCACCGCATACAGCGTCCATACCGAAAAGTTGGCGGCGAACGCCAGCGTCGCCGCGGCGAGCGCGCGTTGTCCCAGTTTTTCGGTATAGAGCATTGGCGTTTTCCTCATGCAGCAGTTTGCGCCGAGTTTTATCGGCCTTTGTTGCAAGAATACTGGTTAAAAACGCCAAGAAGACCCTTCTTACCCAAATAAACCACGCCCTCTCCTGTGCTGGCGTTTGGCTACCTACTTATAGGTAGATTTTTCCTGAATCCCTCATAAACACCGCAAAAACAGGCCCCGCAGAGGCTATCTCTTTGGAGGTAGCGCCCTTCGCCACGACCGAACCGGCCACTGAAGCAATTTGATACCGGTCAATTCGATTGGACCGCACAGATGAAATATTGCAGTCATCCATGGTCCCTAACGAAAGCCAATGCTTTCCCATGTCCTTTCCAACCCTATGCGAAGGGGAGATGTATGAGTACTGACAGCAAACTCAATTTATTCAACTTCAGCGACGGCAAGATAAAGACGCTCCATATCACTTGGTTCGCGTTTTTCCTGACCTTTGTGGTGTGGTTCAGCCATGCGCCTTTGATGGTATTCATTAAAGAGGCGCTGGATCTGAGCAGCCAGCAGATCAAAGCCCTTCTGATTCTCAACGTCGCGCTGACGATTCCGGCGCGGATCCTGATCGGCATTCTGGTCGACAAGTACGGTCCACGATTGGTTTATAGCGGCTTGCTGATCTCCTCTTCATTCATCTGCGCCGGCTTCGCCATGGCGGACACCTATGAGTCCCTGGCCTTGTTCCGTTTCCTGCTCGGCTTCGTCGGCGCAGGCTTCGTGATCGGCATTCGCATGGTAGGTGAATGGTTTCCCGCCAAACAGGTTGGCATCGCTGAAGGCATCTACGGCGGCTGGGGCAACTTCGGATCCGCCGCCGGCGCCATGACGCTTCCCACACTCGCCCTGCTGTTCGGCGGCGATGACGGATGGCGCTACGCTCTGGGCCTGACTGGTGTACTCACCTTCCTCTACGGCATCATTTACTACAAAGTAGCCCGCAATACGCCCAAAGGCTCAACCTACTTCAAACCGAAAAAATCCGGCGGCCTGGAGGTCACCAGCAAAGGCGATTTTATCTTCTACCTGGTGATGAACGTGCCGATGTACCTGGCCCTGGCGGTACTGGCCTGGAAACTGTCTCCCGCCGGCGTCGCCCTGCTCACTGACAACACCATGTACATTTTATGGATCGCCCTGGTAATACTGTTCCTGTTCCAGACCAGCCAGATCTGGAAGGTCAACAAGGAAAACCTGACTCACGGCGCGCCAGAGTATGAACGCTACAAGTTCAAACAAGTGGCGCTGCTGGATCTGGCTTACTTCGTGACCTTTGGTTCAGAACTGGCGGTGGTGTCCATGCTGCCGCTATTCTTCCTGGAGACCTTTGATGGTCTGGATCCAGTCAAAGCAGGTCTGCTCGCTTCTGGTTTCGCGTTCATGAATCTGGTGGCCCGCCCCACCGGGGGACACTTCAGCGATAAGATCGGTCGTCGCAAGAGCATGATGTTGCTGATCGGCGGTCTGGCCGGAGGTTACTTCGTGCTCAGCATGATCGACGGTAGCTGGTGGCTGCCCCTCGCGGTGGCCGCCACCATGTGCTGCTCTTTCTTCGTGCAGGCCGGCGAAGGCGCGGTGTTCGCCATCGTACCTCTGGTCAAACGGCGCATGACCGGACAAATTGCAGGCATGGCCGGCGCTTACGGCAACGTGGGCGGAGTCGCCTACCTGACCGTACTCTCATTCGTCGATTACAGCACCTTCTTCCAGGTAATCGCCGTTTCCGCAGCGGTGGTGTTCGTCGCCTGCTGGTTCCTGGACGAGCCCAGCGGCCAAATCGCGGAAGTTATGCCTGACGGCACCGTGCATATGATCGATGTAAGCTGAGCCGTCATGAGTCAATCATGCCTCTGATCGTCCACTACGGCTCAATCACCGCCGCCGGCGTCAAAGCCCTAAATGAAGACGCAGTGGCGGTGTGCGTCCCATCACAGGAGCGACGCCTGCACAGCAAAGGCGTCGTCGCCGCACTGGCGGACGGAGTCAGCTCCGCGGAAGCCGGCAAGGAAGCCAGCGCAACAGCGGTGGACCTGTTCATCGCCGACTATCAGAAGACGCCGGACACCTGGGCGGTAAGTCACGCAGGACAGAAGATACTCTCCTCACTCAATCTCAGACTGTACCGCAAAAGCCAGGAGTTCGTGCATGAGGCCAAAGGCTATCTCTGCACCTTTTCCGCCTTGATTCTCAAATCCCGCACCGCGCATATTTTTCATGTGGGCGACAGCCGCATCTATCTGTTGCGTCATAGCGAACTGAGCCGCCTGACGCGGGACCACATCGTCAGTCTGGGAGGTGGTAGAAAGATGCTCTCCCGGGCGGTCGGCATGGATAACAATCTGCCCATTGATTACGGCAAGACCCCGCTGGAAATTGGCGATATTCTGATCCTCACTTCCGATGGCGTACATGATTTTCTCGACGACGATCAGATCAAACACATCGTCGATCATGCGCCCACCGCACAGGAGGCGGTGGATGAGTTGCTGCAACAGTCTTTGCAAGCCGGCAGTAACGATAACATCAGCGCTATCGTCCTGGCGGTGGATGATTTACCGGAAACCACGCTGGAAGATTACAGCAGCCAGTTAACCCGCCTGCCCTTTCCTCCGGAGTTGGAGCCCGGCATGACGCTGGACGGTCTTGTCGTCGAAGAAGAAATTTTCGCTTCCTCACGCAGTCAGTTGTATCTGGTGAGAGACCAGGACAGCGGCGAGCGCTGGGTAATGAAAACACCATCGCGCAACTATTTGGGCGACGTCAGCTACATCGACCGCTTCATTCAGGAAGAGTGGATCGGCAAACGCATCGACAATCCCCATGTGGTGCGCATCATTGAGCAGCCGCAACCGCGAACCTGCCTTTATTATTTGATGGAGCATGTGGAGGGAATCACGCTGCAGCAATGGATCAAGGAGCATCCATTTCCCAAGCCCAAAACCGCCTTTACGCTGATCGAGCAAATCGCCGACGGATTGTCCGCGCTGCATAACCAAGACACTATTCATCAGGATCTGAAACCAGCCAATATCATCATCAGTCCCGATAACCAGGCGACGATCATCGACTTCGGCTCCGTTTATGTGGCGGGGGTCGCCGAGGTTTTCCGTCCCCTGGAGCATGTCGCTGCGCTGGGCACCGCCTCCTATTCGGACCCGCTGTATCTGTTAGGCCAGAACACCGGCGCGCGGGGCGATCTCTACGCCCTGGCGACCATCGCCTACGAAATGTTCACAGGTGAACTGCCCTATGGCGACCCAATCAACGAATGTCGGTCTCGTTTTGATTATGATCGCCTACGTTATCGCTCCGCCATGCAGTTCAACCCGGTGATTCCACTTTGGTTCGACCGGGCGCTGCAAAAAGGCGTGGCGTTCGATCTGGATCAACGTTATCAGACCATGGACGCGTTGCTGCAAGATCTGAAGAACCCTAATCCGGCGTTCCTGCAAGACAATCCCCTGGAGATGGAAGATCGCAGCCCGGTCATGTTCTGGCAGATGCTGTCAGGATTCTGGGCGCTGATTTTGTTGCTGGTGTTGGTCCTGTTTTCCTGTCAGGGACCTTCGTGAACGCGCTCGCCATCCACTAGGCCGTTTTCCTTCAGGATCCGCTCGAACTCGCCATTCTCCTTGATAATGGCCAGCCCCCGATTGAAAGCGTCGATATATTGCTGGTGACGTGGATTTTCCAGGCCGCTGATAACGTACAGTTTGTTGGCGCTCAGGGGCGGCTCCACGAATTCCAACATCGGCAACAGCGCAGGCTCTTCCCGCTGGATGCGATAACGGGCCACCAGTTCATCTTCCAGAGTCAGATTGACCCGTCGCTGCGACAGCATCAAGACGCTTTGCATGAACTGAGTGACTTCCAGACGGGTAAAGTAATCGGCCTCCATGAAAGCGTCGTTGTAGGCGTACCCTCGCACTACGCCAATCACTCGGCCGCGCAGACTCTGCAACCCTTTATACTCGAACAGGTCGCCCTTGAGTTTGATGAATTTGACTTCGTTTATAAGATAAGGGGCGCTGTAGGCGAACAACGCTGAGCGCTCCTGACTCCACCACGCGTCCAGAATCAGATCGAAGGTTCCGCGCCGGGTTCCTTCCACCGCCCGCGCCCAAGGGACGATAAGCTGCTTTACCTTGTACCCCTGGGTGGCGAAAGCAGCATTGGCGATTTCAACAGAGACGCCGCCCTGGGGGTGTTCGGGATCAATAAAAGGTGGCCAGGGGTCTGCAGCAGCCTTGAGCTCAATCAGGTCCGCGGCGGCCGCCACTTTACCGCCCAATAGAGCGGCGAGAGCGATCAACAGCAGCAACGCCTTCGCCATTTTCGTTTGCTCCGCCATTAAGAAAACATTGCAAGGGAATGAAGTAAGTATGCATCAAAAACGAAAAAGCGCATCCAGATCAAGTTTCCGTTAAAAAACGCTAACTAGAGGATTTATATAGCGGTTTGTCCTAAGTCATTTTACCTACTCTTTTGTTTTTTAAACCAGTATATTTACGCCCGCGTGGTTAAAGGGGTATCTAACCGCGCCAACATCAAAACTAAGGAAGGAATGACATGAATAACAAATTAGCGAAAAGCTACTCCCGGCTAACCTCTTCACTCACCCTCGGCGCTCTCATCGTTGCCGCCCCAGCAGGCGCAGCCAGCTTCCAAGTCACCAAATTCACCGACGGCTTTGATGGCGTATGCGACAGCGACTGTTCGTTGCGCGAAGCTATCCAACAGGCTAACGAGAATGCTGGCGCGGATAAAATTATCCTGGACGCAGGCGTCTACAAGTTATCCATCCCCGCCGACGGCGCCATGGATGAAGAAGACGAAAACCTGAACGGCGATCTGGACATCCTGGATGACCTGGTTATCGAGGGTCAGGGCATCGACATCAGCATCATCGACGCGGACGGCCTGGACCGCGCCATCGAAGTCCTGAAAGAAGTCAAAGTGGAACTGCGCGGCTTCACCATCCGTAACGGCAACGTGCGTGATTACGGCGGCGGCATCGAAAACTATGGCGAACTGATGCTGCGTCAAATGCGCATCACCGGCAACGTCACCAAAGGCGACCTGAACCCCGGCAACGGCGGCGGCATCTCCAACGAAGGCATGCTGGACATCTATCAGTCCATCCTTGACGACAACCGTGCGCAAGGCGACGAAGCCCACGGCGGGGCTATCTACAATACCGGCTCCCTGTTCGTGCGTGAAACCACTTTCGAAAACAACTCATCCGAGAACGAAAGCCTGACCGGCGCAGGCGGTGCGGTCTACAACCGCGGCGTAGCGGATATCTCCCGTACGACTTTCGCCAATAACGTCGCTGACTCCACCGGTTCCGCATTTCTGAACGATGACGCAGCCGACTTGTGGCTAAGCAATAGCACACTGAGCGGCAACATCGCTCTGGGTGAGAATGGCGCAGCGCTGGTGAACGGCGTCACCAATCCGACTCTGCAAGGCGTCGCCACCATGAAAGTCGTTCATGTCACCCTGGCGGACAACACCGGCCATGGCTTCTATAACTATGGCGACGTCAACGTGCGCAACAGCCTGATGGTCGGCAACCACCTGCTCGACAACAGCGGCTTCGCCGACTGTGCGGACTACGGCGTATCCTACCGCAACAAAGGCCTGATGACTGGCATCGGCGCAGGTAACTGTAAGGCGGATATGGAAGTGGCCAGCGAAGACGTGTTCACCCAAGTGCTCTATCCTTTGATGGACAATACCGGTCTGACCAAAACCCATCGTCTGCGTGAAACCAGCCCGGCGATTGACGCTGGCATGGGTCTCTGCGCCAGAACCGATCAACGTCGCGTAGTGCGTCCCAAAGACGGCAATGGCGATGGCGTTGAGAATTGCGATTTGGGCTCTTTTGAATTCGTCATGCCCTAATACGCATCGGTTGAGATGAACAGCCAACGGGGGAGCGCTTCACACGCTCCCTTTTTTCGTCCCCCCATCCTCGCCATCAGCTCCCATCCGCAATCTTCCCTCTTGACGCTCTGGACTGATTAAAAATACGCTTCACCCTATGTCGTAAATAACCACTAACCTAATGAAATTACGAAAATTTACTGCATAAAAGCCCATTTAGGGTTTATGATCCGGGTCCCACATTTTTATTTATTGCGGAAAAACTGGAGCGCCGTTTAAAGCGGCAATATCCGCAGTCGGTTACAACACCAGGACAGTAGTTGTGAACAAAATATCCCCAAACCATCTCTTGTGCGCGCGGCCCGGCCGCATGCTGAACTCCCTGACGCGGCTCGCCCGTCTGGTTCCGTCTGCGCTATTTCTGGCAGGCGCAACTGCATCGGCGTTGGCGGCTGAGAGTAAATACTACGGCGTCATCGACCAGTATCCGATCACCATGACGCTGTCGATCGAAGAAAACGGTTCTGTAAAAGGCGGCTACTATTACGACCGCTACAAAACGGCCATCGAACTGCATGGGGGCATTCAAGGCTCGAATATCCACCTGGAAAGCAGCGCTCCCAAAGGCAGAGATGAAGAGAACTTTGACGGCAGCTTCACCACTACCGTCATCGCCGGCCACAGCAACAATGCCGGAGCCGTCATACCCAACGAGATCAAGGGATACTGGACCCACTCTGGTAAAAAGCTGCCGTTTACTCTTACCCTGGGGCCCTATGAAGATGGCAAGCTGACTTGCGAGGAAATGAGCTCACAGCCGGCGCGCATATTTTCGGAAGCTCCTGATCTTGGTTCAGGCAGAGGCAGTCCACTGGAAGTGGACTATCAGTGCCCCGAGAGTTTGGCTGAACAGCCGTTCCTGCAGAACTTGAAGGCATTGAGCGATGCGTTCCGCAGCGAACAAGGCTCACATGCATGCACAGGCACGATTGTTTACGTCCAATGGCGTTATTACCACTTTCAACTGCTTGAGGCAGGCTTCGCGCCGGAAGTAAATCTGGCACGCATTGCTGCGAAAGACAGAGCGCGCTATCGCGCAGCGACATTGGACTACCTCCGCTACTGGTCCCTGGAGAGCATCTACAATCTGCCCTACTACCACCAATACCTGCAAGTCATGCAACAGGCGGAAAACGATCTGGCCGCCCACTACGCCAGCCGCTTCGGCATGGACGACAGCAAAGCGCAAGCCGCCGCACAAGCCGGCGTGGACTTGTTCCTGCAACGAGCGGCGGGGGCGTATCCCAGTAGCCAGGATTACACCGTCGCGCCGCTGGCGACGTTGCTGTTCAATGACAAACCGCCAGCCTTGGACACAGTGCAAAAGCTTATCACCGACGCCGACCAAAGCGCCCGCCTGCAAGCGTTGAACGCAGCCTTGGGACTGGGGTTATCGACAGAAATCGTCGAAACCCTGCTGGATTCGGTTAAAGACCTTAATCAGGGCGATGAGTCGCCTTTGTTCTTTGCAGTGCATAATCCGGACAATATGCGTTTGTTGCTCAGCAAAGGGGCGGATGTCAACTATCAAAACGGCTTCGGCAAAACTGCGCTGTATTACGCCATTCAGTTCAATTTGCCCGAGTCCGCGCAGGCTCTGCTGAATGCAGGCGCGGAGGTTAACCATCGTTATAAGTCAGGGCCAGAGGTCCAGTACGATTGCCGCTACAACATCACCCGCACCTTGCGTAGCCCGCTGATGCACGCAGCTCAACATGCTGATACAGCCATGTTGGAACTGTTAATCAAGGCTGGGGCCGATCCCTTATTGGTGGACGGTCTGGGCGACACTGCACTGACTTACGCAGAAGAGAACGACAAGCCTGAGAATGCGGCCTATTTGAAAAATCTCGCCGCGCAGTCTCAGGCGAGCGTAAATCAATAACGCCCCTTTATTCATTCTAAAACCGCCTCAGGGCGGTTTTTATATGCCAGGAATACGCCCACAAAAAAGGGCCGCTTAGCGACCCTTTTACCTTGGACAGTTGCGGAAGCGCAGTTTACTTACCGCATAGCGACCATTACATGCGTTTTTTATCCAGCCCCAATACAGACAAGGTTCTGGAACGTACGCGGTGCAGCAGCTCTGCATTGTCCACCAACGACTCCCCATAGGAAGGAATCATCTCCTTCAGTTTGGCGTTCCAGTCTGCGCTGCTCAAACGATCCTTGAAGCAACGTTCGATCACGTCGACCATCGCCTTCACCGCTACGGAAGCGCCTGGCGAAGCGCCCAACAGCGCCGCCAGCGAGCCGTCTTTGGAAGCCACCAGCTCGGTGCCGAATTCCAGTTTGCCGCGGCCTTGCGCATCACGCTTGATGATCTGCACGCGCTGTCCGGCTTCCGCCAGCGTCCAGTCGTCTTCTTTCGCTTCGGGGAAGTAGTTCAGCAGCGACTTCACGCGATCTGAATGCGACTGCATCGCTTCTTTAATCAGGTAACGGGTCAGGTCCATGTTATTAATGCCCACGGACATGATCGGCCCAAAGTTGTTGGCGCGGATAGAGCCGAACAAATCGAAAGAAGAGCCTGTTTTCAGGAATTTGGTGGTGAATCCAGCGTAGGGTCCAAACAGCAACGCGGGCTCGCCGTTGATGATGCGGGTGTCCAGGTGCGGCACCGACATGGGCGGCGCGCCGATAGCTGCTTTACCGTATACTTTGGCGTAATGACGTTTGACGATATCCGGTTTCTTGCACACCAGCCACTGACCGCTGACTGGGAAACCGCCGTAGCCGTCGCCTTCCGGGATGCCGGATTTTTGCAGCAACGGCAACGCGCCGCCGCCGGCGCCCAGGAATACAAAGCCTGCGTCGATGGTTTTGCTTCCGCCGTTGTGGCTGTCGGACAAATGCACTGTCCAGCGTCCGTCCGTTTTTTGCTTCAGGCTCTTAACCGGATGGCTCAGCAACAATTCAAAGTTGGCGTTCTTTTGCAGGTGCTCCACCATATTGCGGGTCAGAGAGCCGAAATCCACATCGGAACCGTAGCGAACGCGAGTCGCCGCCACTTTCTGCATGGGGTCGCGATGCTCCATGACCAGCGGCATCCAATCCTGCAGCGTGCGGGGATCGTCACTGAACTCCATGTCTTTGAATAAGTGATGAGCGCTCAATAACTGATGACGCTTGCGCAGAAACGCGATGTCCGACTCGCCCCAAACGAAGCTTTCGTGCGGACAGGTGTTGATAAATTCATTGGGACTGGGCAGTCCGCCGCGCTCCACCAGAAAGCTCCAGAACTGCAGCGACACTTCGAAAGAAGCATTGATAGCAAGCGCCCGGGTGATTTCAATGTCGCCACCGCCGGTTTCCGGGGTGTAGTTCAGCTCACAATATCCAGCGTGGCCTGTGCCTGCATTATTCCAGCCGTATGTGCTTTCGTGGGCGACATGATCGAGTCTTTCCACCATGACGATATTTAAGGATGGGTCCAACTGCATCAGCATCGTCCCTAGGGTCGTGCTCATAACACCGCCGCCGACTAGCAGCACATCCGCCTTTTTTACAGTCATTACAATCGCGCCTTTGCAAGAAAATCAAAATCTGGTGACAAGCATTAAAACCGCCGCCGATTATGGAGGATTTGGGCGAAAGGTCAAAGATAAGTAGGTCCGCCCCTGGCGAGAAGCGTTTGCTTTTCTGCTCTGTCGGAGGCTATGTTCCTGTCGCCTCGATATTGGAAGAGAACCCGAAAAGCCAAACGTACCTGGCCACGGGGTCGCAATTATACCTTAATTTAATCGCTAAACGAGCGTTTAATTGCTTACGGATAATTTATTGTGACAAGCCCGGCTTCATCAGGGTCAGCCCCACCCAGTATAGGGAGGCATAACCCATTGTAATAAATAAGAAATATTACTGTAGCAACGGAGATCCGTCCTGCGCAAAGCGGTAGCCATGAATTTCCGCCGCCTCCACCAGCCTGTGCAAATAATCCACAATCGCACGACGCTCAGCCAGCTCATGCAAATAGCTGCGCAATTTATCCTCTACGTATGAGAACGGCAAAAGATCGCCAGGAATGTTGCGCTCCACCCAGACCACATGAACGCCGTATCGGCTCTCTACGGGACTGGCGATCAAACCATGATCATGACGAAATACCGCCGCCTCGAACTCGGCGACAGTTTGCCCCCGCGATAACTGTCCGAGCGAGCCGCCCTGCTCCTTGGACGGGCAGGCGGAGAACTTTTGCGCCAGCATGGCGAACTGCTCTGGATGAGATTGCAGGCGCTCGATCAACACTTTGGCCTGCTCCAGCTTCAGTGAGCGTTCTTTGACGTCGTCGGGAGCCGCCGCCAGCAGGATATGCCTGGCCTCCACCAATGGAGATGAGCTGAACTGCTGCGGATGGCCTTGGTAGAACCGTTCGCACTCCGCAACTGTTGGTTCGCGCACCGGGGCTTCTTGCTGCAGTAGTTGTTCAATCACTTCATCCCGGGATAACCCGTCTGTTTCCATTCCCAGCGCTTGCGCCCGTTGTCGCAACAGCTCGCCGATGATCAAGGCGCGCGCCGCCTGATTCAACGCGTCTTCACGACTTTCCGAGGGAAAATACTGCATTTCCTGACACATCGCTGCTTCAGAGATTGCAACGCCGTTTACGCTGATGTCTGTGCTCATGGTCTTCCTCACTGTGCTTCTTGCAAGTCGCCCCTGCCCTCTGCAATTAGAAAGCTCGGGGCGGGCGTTGCGGAAAGGGCCTTTATCTCGCCCGAACGACTTGATAGTTGCGGGTAAAGTAGCGCACCGGCACGCTCCACACATGCACCAGCCGGCTGAACGGGAACAGCAGAAACAGGGTCATTCCCAGGAAGATGTGCAGTTTATAGATCACATGCACGCTGCTTACCGCCGCCGCTGCATCTGCGGCATTAAAGGTAACCAGGGATTGCGCCCAGCTCATCAGCTTGAGCATTTCGGTCCCGTCCATGTGACCAGCGGAAACGAAGATGCTGAGCAATCCCAGAATCAGTTGCGCATAGAGCAACAACAGAATCGCTATATCCATTTTGCTGGAGTTGGCGCGCACCCGTGGATTGGTCAGGCGGCGCTTGATCAGAATGGTCAGCCCGGCGAAGCAGATAATTCCAAACAATCCGCCAATGCCCATCGCCATGGCCTGCTTGAAGCTGGTGGAAACGCCCAGCGCATGCCACACCGCTTTCGGCGTCAGCAAACCGACGAAGTGTCCCGCCAGGATGGCGATGACGCCGATATGAAACAGGATGCTGCCGATGCGCAACTGGCGGCTTTCAAATATCTGGCTGGAACTGGTTTTCCAGGTGTACTGATCCCTGTCATAACGGATCAAACTGCCGAGGAAAAAGACCGCCAGCGCGATGTAGGGATAAACGGAAAACAGAAGTGTATTGATATAGTTCATGATATTTCTCCTCAACCCAGATTGGACTGGCGCTCGGCCATCGCCGCAGGGTCCAGTAACTGCACCGGCATGACGTCGTCTTTGCGCTGACTCGCCGCCGGACGATAACGCGCGTCGCCGCAACTGTTCATGGCGCTGTCCTGCGTGAAGGTCACCGCTTCTTCTTCCCAGATTTTGTCCAGGGCTTCTGGGGTGTCGTCACGCTCCTCGCCCTTGATCTGTTCGCGCAACGAAGCCAGATTCACGTCCACTTCGGCA
Source organism: Hahella sp. HNIBRBA332 (assembly GCF_030719035.1). Lineage (NCBI taxonomy): Bacteria > Pseudomonadati > Pseudomonadota > Gammaproteobacteria > Oceanospirillales > Hahellaceae > Hahella > Hahella aquimaris. The sequence goes on along the minus strand of NZ_CP132203.1, from coordinate 1,604,674 downwards.
AGCTCGATCAGCGCATGAATCAACAGTGCGTATGGGCTTTCGCGTTCTTCCAGACGCGCCGCCAACAGAGCGAGAATATGCGCCACGTCCTGTAACCATCCTCTCGCCTGTTCGCCCTGCGTCGCGGCGAACTCAAGGTAAACCGGCAGATAATCCGGCAATTCGCGCACACTGATTTCCAGACCCGCCTCACGGTATTGTTGCAACAGGTTGACCATGGCCTGCCCGCGATCCCGGGATTCGCCGTGCACATGCTCAAACAGGTGCAGGGATACCGCCCGGCCGCGTTCGAACAAGCCGTCATATTCACTCTGCAAATCCAATAAATCACGACTGAAAAAATCGTCGATAAAATTTTCCAGACGCCGCCGGGTTAAGGTTGTCAGAAGCTGGTCATCCTTAACCAAGCCTCTGACAAGCGCCGAACTCGCATACAATTCCTCGGTAGGGTAATCCAACAACCGGGATATCAACTTCAAAATGACCATGATTAATCCTCCTGCCGCACCGGTATAACCTGACGCACCGTCGCCTGTTTGCCGCCAAACAGGTTCACCGGATTGTCTCCGTCGGAGCAGCCATTGCCGAAGCTGAAGCCGCAACTGCTCTTGAGATCGTAAGCGTTCTCTGCGTATTCCCGGTGAGTGGTGGGAATCACAAAGCGGTCTTCGTAATTGGCCAGGGCCATGATGCGATACATGTCCTCCACCAGGGATTTGGTCAGACCAACCTGCTCCAGGACTTTCAGATCCTCGACCTTATCCACATGCTTGGCGCGCATGTAGGCGCGCATGGCGATCATACGCTCCAGCGCCCGCACTACAGGGGCTTCATCTCCCGCCGTCAGCATGTTGGCCAGATAACGCAGGGGAATGCGCAGGCTTTTCAGGTCTGGAATTTCGCCGTTCATGCCAACGTGACCTTGCTCAACGGCATTCTGGATCGGGCTGAGCGGCGGCACATACCAGACCATGGGTAAAGTGCGGTATTCCGGGTGTAGCGGCAGCGCCACCTTCCAGTCAATCGCCATCTTGTAGACTGGCGACTGCATGGCCGCCTCCAGCCAAGCCTGCGGAATGCCTTCCGCCCGCGCCGCTTCCTGCACTTTGGGATCATGGGGATCCAGAAAGATGTCGCACTGCGCCTGATACAGATCCTGATCCGAAGCCGCAGAGGCCGCATCTTTGATACGATCCGCGTCGTACAGCAATACGCCCAGATAACGGATGCGGCCGACGCAGGTTTCCGAACAGACGGTCGGCTGCCCGCTTTCTATACGCGGATAGCAGAAGATGCACTTCTCGGACTTACCGCTCTTCCAGTTGTAATAGATCTTTTTGTAGGGACAGGCGGAGACGCACATTCTCCAGCCGCGGCATTTGTCCTGATCGATCAGCACAATGCCGTCCTCCTCCCGTTTGTAGATGGCGCCGCTGGGACAGGAGGCCACACAGGCGGGATTCAAACAGTGCTCGCACAAGCGCGGCAGATACATCAAGAAGGTTTTTTCAAACTCGCCGTACATGTCCGCCTGCACCTGATCAAAGTTTTTGTCTTTGCGGCGCTTGGCGAATTCCGTGCCCAGGATTTCCTCCCAGTTGGGCCCCCACTCGATTTTCTCCATGCGGCGGCCGTCAATCAGCGAGCGCGGACGCGCGGTGGGCTGATGCTTGCGGTCCGGCGCGGTGTGCAGATATTGATAGTCGTAATCAAAGGGCTCGTAATATTCATCGATTGTCGGCAGATCCGGATTGCCGAAAATATTCGCCAACACCCGATGACGGCCGCCGATGCGCGGCTTCAAGGTTCCATCGGCGCCGCGTTTCCAGCCGCCTTTCCATTTTTCCTGATTCTCCCATTCTTTGGGATAGCCGACGCCGGGCTTACTTTCCACGTTGTTGAACCAGGCGTACTCCACCCCTTCCCGCGACGTCCATACGTTCTTGCAGGTGATGGAGCAGGTGTGACAGCCGATACACTTGTCCAGATTCAGGACCATTCCGATTTGAGCGCGTACTTTCATAATCTGTCTCCAATCACTCTGTATCTAGCCAGTCAACATTGTTCATTTTACGTACGATGACGAATTCATCGCGGTTACAGCCTACAGTGCCGTAGTAGTTAAAGCCGTAAGACTGTTGCGCGTAGCCACCGATCATATGGGTCGGTTTCATGACCGCCCGGGTCACGGAGTTGTGGATGCCGCCCCGGGTTTGGGTCATTTCCGCTCCGGGTGTATTGATGATCCGCTCCTGGGCGTGATACATCATCGCCATGCCTTCCGGCACCCTTTGCGACACCACCGCCCGTGCGGCGATGGAGCCGTTGACATTGAACACCTCGATCCAGTCGTTATCCTCCAGACCGGCCTTCTTGGCGTCGGTTTCGCTCATCCACACGATGGGGCCGCCCCGGGACAGCGTCAGCATTAGCAAGTTGTCTGAATAGGTGCTGTGAATGCCCCATTTCTGGTGCGGCGTGATCCAGTTGAGCAGGATCTCCTTGTTGCCGTTGGGTTTGCTGTTCATCACCGGCGAGGTGGTTTTCAGGTTGATCGGCGGCTTGTATACGCACATGGTTTCGCCGAAATCACGCATCCACTCATGGTCCTGATAGAACTGCTGACGGCCGGTGATGGTGCGCCAGGGAATCATCTCGTGCACGTTGGTGTAGCCCGCGTTGTAGCTCACATGCTCATCCTCCAGACCCGACCAGGTGGGCGAGGATATGATCTTGCGGGGCTGCGCCACGATATCGCGGAAGCGGATTTTCTCTTCCTCTTTCGGCCGCGCCAGATGGGTATGATCAAGACCGGTAGCGCGCCCAAGCGCTTCCCAGGCTTTTACCGCCACATGACCATTGGTCTCCGGCGCCAGGGACAGAATCACTTCCGCCGCGTCGATGGCGCTTTCGATTTTGGGGCGACCGCCGCGGGCGCTGTCCTCGTCGTGCGTCAGGTTTAGTTTGGCGAGGAACGCCACTTCCTCTTTGGTATCCCAGTTGATGCCTTTGCCGCCGTTGCCCAGTTTGTCCAGCAACGGACCGATGGAGGTGAAGCGATTGTAGGTGTTGGGGTAATCCCGCTCCACTACGACCATGTTGGGCGCCGTCTTGCCGGGAATCAGGTCGCACTCCCCTTTCCACCAGTGTTTAACGCCAAACGGCTGGGCGATTTCAGCCGGAGTGTCGTGCAGAATCGGCACAGTCACCAAGTCTTTTTCCACGCCCAGATGGCCTTGCGCCGCAACTGAAAATTGCTTGGCGATGCCTTTGAAAATGTCCCAGTCGCTGCGCGCTTCCCATACCGGATCCACCGCTTTGGACAGAGGATGAATGAAGGGGTGCATGTCTGACGTATTCAGATCGTCCTTTTCGTACCAAGTCGCCGTGGGTAGCACGATGTCGGAATACAGGCAGGTAGTGGACATACGAAAATCCAGCGTCACCAGCAGATCCACCTTGCCTTCCGGCGCTTCGTCACGCCAAATCACGTCATCTGGCTTGGTTTCGCCCATTTCCCCGAGATCTTTGCCCAGCAGACCGTGTTTGGTTCCCAACAGGTGCCGCAGCATGTACTCATGGCCTTTGCCGGAGGAGCCCAGCAGGTTGCTGCGCCAGATAAACATGTTGCGGGGATAGTTCTGTGGGTTGTCCGGGTCCTCGCAGGCGAACTTCAGTTGCCCTTCTTTCAACAGTTTGACGGCGTAATCTTTCGGGTCCATGCCCTCCACCGCCGCTTCTTTGGTCAGCATCAACGGGTTCATACCCAGTTGCGGCGCAGACGGCAGCCAGCCCATACGCTCGGCGCGGGTATTGTAATCAATGATGGAGGCGCTCCATTTGCCTTTGTCTGCGAGAGGCGACACCACTTCCGTCATCTGCAGTTTTTCATAACGCCATTGGTCGGCATGGTTATAAAAGAAGGAGGTGCCGTTCATCTGCCGGGGCGGACGCTGCCAATCCAGGCCAAACGCCAGAGGCAGCCAGCCGCACTGAGGCCGCAGCTTCTCCTGTCCCACATAGTGCGCCCAACCGCCGCCGCTTTGACCGACGCATCCGCACAGCATCAGCATATTGATCAGGCCGCGGTAGTTCATGTCCATGTGATACCAGTGGTTCAGCGCAGCCCCGACGATGACCATAGAGCGGCCGTGGGTTTTATCCGCATTGCGGGCGAACTCACGCGCCACGCGGATCACGTCCGCCTGCGGAACGCCGGTGATTTTTTCCTGCCAGGCCGGCGTATAGGGAATATCGTCGGAATAGTCCTTGGCGCACGCCGGGTCGTTATAGCCGTTGTCGACGCCATAGTTAGCCACCGTCAGGTCGAACACGCAGGCGACTTTTACGGTAGAGCCGTCCGCCAGCTGTACGTGCTTCACCGGCACTTTGCGGATCAGCAGTTCATCGTGATCGGTGTGCTGGAAGTAGTCGTACTCATGCTCTTGCCCGCCAAAATAGGGAAACGCCACTGGCGCGATTTCATCGCTGATATTTTTCAGACTGAGCGCCAGTTTGACTTCCGCGCCGGATTTGCCGTCCAGTTGCTGAATGTTCCATTTGCCCTGCTCGCCCCAGCGGTATCCTACTGACCCAGTAGGCGACACCAACTCACCAGAAGCTTCGTTGACGGCGATGGTTTTCCATTCCGGGTTATTATCCTGCCCTAGATTACCGGCCAGATCTGAGGCGCGCAGGAAACGCCCCTGAACATAGTAACCATCATGCTCTTCCAGCATGACCAACATGGGCATGTCGGTGTAGCGGCGCACGTAATCAGTGAAGTATTCGCTGGGATTATCGATATGGAAATCCTTCAGAATCACATGACCAAACGCCATGGCCAGCGCGGAATCGGTTCCTTGTTTAGGCGCCAGCCAGGTATCGCCAAACTTGGAGCACTCGGAATAGTCCGAGGTGATGACGCAGGTCTTGGTTCCTTTGTAACGCACTTCAGTCAGGAAGTGGGCGTCCGGGGTACGCGTCTGCGGCACGTTGGAGCCCCAGGCGATGATGTAATTGGAGTTGTACCAGTCCGCCGCTTCCGGCACGTCGGTCTGCTCGCCCCAGATTTGCGGGGACGCCGGCGGCAAATCGCAATACCAGTCGTAAAAACTCAGACAGTTACCGCCGATCAGTGACAAATAACGGGAGCCAGCGGCGTAAGAGACCATCGACATGGCGGGAATCGGCGAAAACCCGGAGATACGGTCTGGACCATAACGCTTCGCGGTATAAACGTTTGCGGCGGCGATAATCTCGTTGACCTCATCCCATGAACTGCGCACGAATCCGCCCAAACCACGGCGTTGCTTGTAAGACTTGGCCTTGGCCGGATCTTCAACAATGCTTTCCCAGGCGTCGACGGGGTCGTCGTGCCTTTGCTTCGCTTCGCGCCACAGCTTTATCAGGCTTTGTCTGATCTTGGGATACTTAAGCCGGTTAGCGCTGTAGATGTACCAGGAATAACTGGCGCCCCGCGGACACCCTCTGGGTTCATGATTGGGGAGGTCCGGACGCGTGCGAGGATAGTCGGTCTGCTGGGTTTCCCAGGTCACCAGACCGTCTTTGACGTAGATCTTCCAGCTACAGGACCCGGTGCAATTCACCCCATGAGTGGAGCGCACAATTTTATCGTGTTGCCAACGACGGCGATAACCGTCTTCCCAGCTACGATCGTCTTTGGTGGTGGCGCCGTGTCCATCCGCGAAAGTCTCTCCTTTGCGTTTGAAAAACTGCAGTCTATCCAGAAAATGGCTCATGTCGGACTCCTCATCAGAACCTGCTTCGAAGCATGGAGCACAGCGTTAGAGACAGGTCGTTTTTTTAATTTCAAATTCATTCTAGGAGAGCCCGGGGGACTATAATTGATGCAAATCAAAGCGGTTTTTGGGGGACGCGTCAGTATCCTCTGGCGCCTACCTCTTAGGGGGTAGAGGCGAAAAAAGCGTTGTTCATATTTTTCAATAAGTTATACATTGGAAGCATAGATTGATTGAGCTAACGACAGGTCTCGGTTCTTTGGTAGTACTCCCCCCTGGAAGGAGTTTGAAACGATGATTGCGCGATTCCAGAAGTCACTGATCTTCCGTATGGGCGCCCTGATGATCGCCATGGTGTCGCTGGCGATGATCACCATGCTGGCGTCTTTCTTTATCTCCGAGTCGGCGGAAAAAGACGCCGAGGCGGTGAATATCGCCGGCTCCCTGCGCATGCAGAGCTACCGCATGCAGGCGCGACTGCTGTCCCTGGATGCGCCGTCGTCGGACTTTGTGGCGACGCTGGCCCGCCAGTTCGCAGAACGCATCGAGAATCCTGTGCTGGTGGCGGAAGCCATGAAAGACGACTCTTCGGAGCTGCATCATCAGTTCCTGCAGGTTCGGGAGAGCTGGGAGAAAGATGTCAGTGGCTTTATCGCCACCTACGCCCGCAATCCGGACCACCGCATTGCGGACGAGCTGGGCGAGAAGATCGACAAGTTTGTCGATGAGATAGACAATCTGGTGCAGCTTTATCAAATCCGCGCGGAAGATCGCATCGAGAACCTGCGCCTGATACAAATCAGCGCCCTGTTTCTCACTTTCGCCCTGGTCAGCTTCTCTCTGCTCATTCTCCATCATCACGTCGAGCTGCCTTTGCGCAGCCTGACGCAAAACGCCCGCAAAATCGCGCGCGGCGATTTCAGTGATCGCCTGGAAGTGAAGAACGACGACGAATTGGGCTTGCTGGCGGAGACCTTCAATCAAATGAGCGCTGCGCTATCGGAGATGTACGAGTCGCTGGAGACGCGAGTCAAAAACAAAACCCAGGCATTGAAACGCAGCAACGACTCCTTGAACTTTCTCTACCACCTGGCCCGGGAGGTCAGTGAGAAAACTCATGAGAACATTGATTTTCAGGCCTGGTTGGAGGAACTCACCAGCATTACCGCCGTCGGCGGCGTCGAACTGTGCCTGAAAACCCCTGAAGCGGTGATTCCCTATGAACACATCCGCAACGATTACATGGTGGAGTTGCCTTCGACCTGCCAGCGCCAGGAATGCGAAAAATGCATGGTGGAAAAAGCACAAGTCTGCCGAGAGAACGATGAAGTGCAAGTGCGCTACCCGCTGATCAAGGAAGGCGTGCAATATGGCGTCATCGTCTGCTCTCTGCGCAACAGCCAGTTTTTGGAAGGCTGGCAACATCAGTTGCTGCAATCCTTCGCCGATCAGGTGGCGATCGCCCTGAGTTTGAAAAATCAGGGCGACCAGGAGCGGCGGGTATCTCTGATGAACGAGCGCAACGTTATCGCCCGAGAGCTGCACGACTCACTGGCTCAAAGCCTTTCTTACCTGAAGATACAGGTGGCGCGCCTCACTCGCGCCTTGCAATCCAAACAAGTGGAAGACGAACAGATTGACGGTATTACCGCTGAGCTGAAGGAAGGCATCACCTCCGCCTATCGCCAGCTGCGCGAGCTGCTCACCACATTCCGCCTGAGCATTTCCGAGAAAGGCCTGCATGCGGCTATTTTACACACCGTCGAGCAACTGACCGAGCAAAGCACAAACGTCAAAATCGTGCTGGATTATCGGGTGGAAGACATTCCCTTTTCCCCCAATGAAGAAATTCATTTGCTGCAAATAACGCGGGAGGCGCTGCAGAACGCCGTCCGTCATTCTCAGGGTAATCTGGTGATGGTGTCGCTGCATTCGGATCCAATGAAAAAAGTTACATTGGCCATCACTGACAATGGCGTCGGCATTCCCGAGGATCCGGAAAAACTTAACCACTATGGCCTCGCCATTATGCGCGAGCGCACCCGCAATCTGCACGGTGAACTGTCTATTCAGCGCATGCCGGAAGGCGGCACCGGCGTGCTTTTCAGCTTCACGCCCAGTTACGTGCAGGAGCGTAGAATCTCATACGCCGAATAATGTAGGAAATATCTCACACGCAATGCAGACATCGCGTCTATTTTCCTACCCCTTCCCACCCTAATATAGGCAGCAAGAGGATGCGCTGACACATAAGGACATGAAGCAAGGAAGCAACAAGGACGACCAACGCCGACGGAAATAGGCATCAAAGGAAGCATCTGACACGGAAGACGCAGCATGGAACGTTGCGTCTTTTTCTTTGTGGAGCTCGGACGCGTCGACTGAATGGAGTCAGACAACAGCAGGCAAGGACACCGGGGCTGGATGGGATGAAGGATTGAGGGATGAACAGGCGGGACGCCAGGGTGTGCGAGATATCCTACAAGCAATGCAGATATGTCGTCTATCCTCCCTACCAAGCCATGGCTAATATAGCCACAACGGATGCGAAAACGCGGCAAGGAAAGCCCGCAAAGGACTGCAGCAAGGATAGCAAAAGAGCCGCTGGAACCGGCAAAAGGAAGCATCAAATGGAAAAGGCGCAATATGGATATTGCGCTTTTTGTTTTTCTGGCCCCCGCAATTTTAAACTCCCCCATTCTTATCTCTTCACTGATCAGTCTACGCCTCCGATTTTTTTCACAACTCTATGACAGGCTTGCGAAATTTTATTTTGATAACGCTATCGTTTATCCTCGCCGGCTATCATTAAGAAACCCATTACTATAGAAAGCCCGCCATTATGGATATGACATTCGTGGAGTTCGCCAAGCTTACGGCGCAGAATCTTTTCCCAGTTACCTTTAATAGCCTCGCCGCCATCATTTTGCTGCGCTACTTCCGAAGCAGCGCGCTGGTCGTCGCCCTGGCGGTTTGTATGATTGTGAGCGCATTTTATTACTGGCTTTTCCCCTTCACCTTTTATTTGGATACGAGCGACAACAGGTTCATTTTCGGCTTGTATTCAGCGATTGGCGCGGGTTTCCAACAAGGGATGATTATCGCCCTCATCGGCTTTTTGCTTTTCAAGAAAGAAGGCGTAGACAGGTTGAGGGACTCTACCAAGGCATTAGGAGGCTTCACTCTTACTCTACTCGCGGCGGCCAGCGTCATGGGCGTATACACCAGCATTCTGGCTTTCTCGGAAAAGTCCACATTCATGTATGGCTCAAGTGAAGAGCTGATCTACGTCCTGATCGCTTACCTGTTCGCCACCGCTTATTCACTGGTTTCACTGATGTTGATGACATACGTTCAGTGGCGGGTTATTCCTGAAAGCAAGCGCCCGCATTCGCCCAAATACATGGCCTGGCTGATGGCGATACCGGTTTTCAATATATTCTGGTTGTGCAGCAGCCTGAGCCGCTGGGCGCAAACCGTCAAAGGCGCCCTGGGCGACGTCAATGCTCGCGAGGCGCTTCTGGCGGATCGGGTACGCTATGTCTTCATCAGTCTGCTGTGCGGCTGGCTTTTTATCACTCTGATATCGGTAACCGTCAGATACCCTGACAAAGCGACCGTGATCTTCATGGGGCTGCTGTCACTGATCCTGCTGGGGCTAAGCATCGCTTACCTCGTTTACGTGATTAAACTCATCCGCAGTCTTCATACGCTGGAGCATAAGATTCAACAGACCAATACGGTTGAGTCATCTATCGGAAGCTAAGTCATCAGCCGCCTTCGGGCGGCTTTTTCGTTTATAGGAAGCCAGGAAGCAGGCAATAGGCACTGTTCTGCTTTGCTTAAGAGCGCCCCCATCTCTAAACCAACATAAAAAACAACCAACCTTCTCCCCTGCTTGCATTAACAAAAACGCATAACAATAGAATTTTTTATTACTTTAAATTTTATGTTCGTTCCGTATCATGAAACCCGTGACTTGATGACCCGTAGTCTGGAGATGACCGATTCATGAACAGCGCGCAACTGATAACCCGCATAGGCGACAATAGCGCAGGGCTTTCTTACGAAGCCATCGCCGATTTGAACGCCTCCTATGCCCCGCTTGACTTCGAAGCGCGTATCCGTCGCCTGTATCAGGACTTCGCACCGGAGAAGGTGCTGGTGACGTCCTCCTTCGCCGCCACGTCCGCCTATTTCTTGCATATTATTTCGCGCATCCGTCCCTCACAGCGAATTCACTTCATTGATACTCAGTTCCACTTCAAGGAAACCCTGGAGTATAGGGATTACCTCACCCGTCTATACGGGTTGGATGTGGAGGATGTGAAACCGGACAGGCACCACCATGCTTACTCTGTAAGCGAACGTCTGTGGGAAACGGACCCCGACCTGTGCTGCACCGTCAACAAGGTTCAGCCGCTGGAAGAAGTGAAAGAGAATTACGATATCTGGGTGTCCAGTCTGATGAGCTGGCAGACTGAGCACCGCGCCGGCCTGCAGATTTTTGAAGAGCGCCGAGGCATCATCAAATTCAATCCGATGATTGATGTCACCAGAGAAGAGCGTGACGCCTATATTCGCGATCACGACCTCCCCTTCCACCCGCTGGTGAGCGAAGGTTACTCTTCTATTGGCTGTGAGCACTGCACCCGAAAAGGGGAAGAACGCGCAGGACGCTGGCAGGGTAAAGAAAAGACCGAGTGCGGTCTGCACCTGTAAGCCTGATGGCAATGCGGCGGTTATACCGCCGCTCTGTTACCTCCTGATTCCTTTCCCCTTACTCCTTCGCGTCCAATGCGCCCTTCTGCGTAACCACAAGGTCTTCGATTTCACCTTCCGAAGCACCCAATATGAACGTTTCAAACGCATCTTTATCCTTAAAACCCTGACGGATCTGCTGCATCAGCGCCCCCAACTCCGTTCCTGTCAGGCCTGATAACCCGCTGACCAGTCCGCCATTGAATTTACGCTTGATCTCACGTTGACGGGACAGATCCGCCTCCGCGACTCGCCATTCGGCTTCAGCCTCAGGAAACTCGGCGAAGATCTGGGGCAACCAGGTGGATTTGCACGCAGGCCAGTCTTTAAAGTCTTCGCCCGTATAAGCCTCACGCAGCCAGTTGAGGAAGCCCGTATAAGTCGGCCGCTTGGCGTCGCGGACGCGAGCGTTGTGGCTGCGGTTTTCCAGCAAATAGATGTTCTTATCGAAGTATTTGGAATCAGAAATAAACTGATACAACTGAATCAAGTCGTCAAAGCCCTGCTTCCAACGGGCTACATCGAACCCTAAAAAGCGGACAGCCTTTTCGAAATCCCGAGTCACCAGTACCTCGGTAAACAAATAATCCCCATCCCGAAACGGCAGCCACAAGCCATTGTGGCCGAATTTCATTCCCATTTTGTGGGCGACGCGCCCCATCAGGTTGCCAGCGTCGTTCCAGGAAAAGTAGCTTAATGCGAAATCGAACTGACACGCTGGCGTATAAAGCAGATCCACCTGAAACACGCCGCCCCGCTCCAATGGAGCGCCAAAACTGGCCACACCGCCATTGGCGACAAATGGCAGCGGCTCACCATCACCCAATACGTTACCCAGTAACTCAGCTATAAAAGCATTGCCAAGATCGCGTTTAATGCAGTCGCTGACCACCATATCAATATCGCCATAGGTCTCTTTCTTCCGATACGCGGTGACGATCTCCGCGCGCACCGGCGCGCCGTCATGACTCTGCAATGCCTGGACAGCATGACGCGCCTTCTCGCCAATGCGTAAAGCCTCCGCGGCGGACAAGCGCTGCGCGCCGTATTCTTTTAATGCGTTACCGCCCAAAACTCACTCCTGTCATATAGATCGTTATTTCGCCGGCGCGTACCGTATTTTTCACCGCACGGCGGTTATTGTCATTTCACGTGGCGACTGGTAAAACAAGAACTCTGTCGAACAGATCTGAATAACAATAACTTAAATCACCACCGCCCTCACGTTAACGCGGCGGTGTAACGGAAAGGTCGCTCATGCCCGATAGTGCTCCGACATGGATTACCGTTCTCACTCCTTGGGAATTTTATCCTTCGGTCGTTTTAGTTTCCCTGGTCACCGTCACGCTGTACATACGCGGCTTGCGCAGGTTGCGCGCAGTGGGCCACCCCATCAGTTTCGCACGCTCTCTGTCATTCTTCGTCGGCGTAGCGATTACATACGCCGTTCTGCACACACGGTTTGATTATTACGCTCAATACCTGTTTTTCGCGCATCGCCTGCAGCATCTGGTGCTGCATCATCTGGGGCCTTTCTTTATCGCTCTGGCGGCCCCATGGTCAGTGCTGGCGGCGGGCTCGCCGCAACGCTTGCGCGACGTCGACTGGAGAGCGCTTCCCGGCGCAGGGTTGATTGTGGGTTGCTACCGGATACTGCAGTTTCCCCCGTTGGCCGCTTTTTTATTCGTCGGTATCATCTTTTTCTGGCTGACGCCGTCCATACACTTTTACGCCATGCTGGACTTGAAGCTTTACCATTTGATGAACTGGAGCATGTTTCTGGATGGTCTGCTGTTTTGGTGGCTGATTCTTAATCCTTCACCTCAGCAAGGCCCTTCCTTCGGCTGGCGCATTATCATTCTATTGGCCATTATGGTGCCCCAAATACTGCTGGGCGCGTACATCACGTTATCGGAATCCACACTGTATGACATCTACGCCATCTGCGGGCGAGCCTTTCCCATTGCGCCGGCGGCGGACCAAATGGTGGGCGGCGTGATCACCTGGATTCCCCCCGCGATGATGAGCGCCATCGCCATTTTGGTGATGTTATCCTATATCCGACGCCAGGATATGGTGAACGTCCGCAGTTCCAGCGCTCTCAGCGGCGCCGCTTGAAATTTCAGAAACTGTTAAGGAGATATCTTCGTGACGGCGATACGCCTTGTTTTTATCGCAATCGTATTGGCGCTGACCAGCGCCTGTAGCCAGGAACCTTTGGAGTGGTCAGGGACCGATATCAGCGGCATGCTGCCAGAGCTGGAGTTTTCGCTGCAAAGTGAAAACGCCGCTCCGGTGTCGGAGAAAGATTTCACCGGCAAGTACAATATCCTGTTTTTCGGTTACACCTATTGTCCGGATATCTGCCCCACCACCCTCGCCAGACTGAAGTCCGCTCTCAGCAAACTGGAGGCCGCCGAGCAGCAGCGTATCAATATCCTGTTTATCAGCGTAGACCCTAAAAGAGACGCGCCGGAACAGCTCAAGGCTTATACCGACGCCTTTGGCCCGGAGTTCGTCGGCCTCACCGGCGACATGGATGCGCTACAGACCCTCACCAAACGCTACCGGGTGGCGTTCGGCTATGGTAAGCCCGATGAAACCGGCAACTATGAAGTCTCCCACAGCTCCGCTGCGTTTGTGTTCGATGCGAATGGCAAAGCCCGCCTGTTGCTGCGGGATGATCTCAGCGCCGACATGATCGCCAAAGATCTGGATCAACTTCTCAAAAGCTGATAGTTATCTTGCAAAACTCTCCGCCTAATAAAAAAGCGCGCCCTAAGGCGCGCCAAGGTAAAGGTTTCGTCCCAGCTGCGTGAACGACGGGGCGAAACTCCACTCCGCAGGAGTGACTCGGGAATCAAGGGTTATAAAACTCAGCGCCTTTACGCAGATAGAAGAACCAGTTCACCAGAACGCATACCGCGTAGAACACCGCAAAACCGATCAGCGCGTATTCTGGCGTGGCGGCTTTGATCTGCTCGCCGAACACCTGCGGAATGTAGAAAGCGCCATAGGCCGCCACCGCAGAGGTCCAGCCCAGCACAGGGCCTGCCTGCTCTTTCGGGAACACCATGGCGATGGTGCGGAAAGTGGAGCCATTGCCGATGCCAGACGCCGCGAACAACGCCAGGAACAAGATGAAGAAAGGCGCAAAGTACTCTTCCGGGGTTGCTGAGTTATAGGCCGCACTCATGTAATAGGCGACCGCCAGAGCGCACACCACCATCACCAGAGAACAAATCTGAGTGACCAACGCACCACCGAATTTATCGGAAATCCAGCCGCCCACCGGGCGAATCAGCGCGCCGATGAAAGGGCCCATCCAAGCGTACATGAGTGCGCTGGGACCGTTGGGATTAACAGTGTTATGAGTCATCACCCCGTCCACCATCACATGGCTATAGCCGAAGATTACTTTGATCGCCAGCGGGAAGGCCGCTGCGTAGCCAATAAAGCTGCCGAAAGTCATGGTGTAGATGACGCTCATCACCCAGGTATGACGGTTGCCGAAGATACGGTACTGACGAGTCAGACTGCTGCGAATCTGTCCCGGCAACAGCTTGAGCAGGAACACCGTGGCGGCGATCACACCCACTAACACCAGTTCTTTAGGGATACCCCACCCTGAGCCGTTGGCGGATTCAGGCAACATCAACCACAGACCGGCGACGGAGGTCAGGAAGCCGATCAACAACATGAAGGTGATCTTGGAGAAAGCGCCGAGAGGTCCGCCAATATCGGGCGACACTTCATCGGTGCGAATATTGTTCATGCCAAACCAGCCGGCGAAGGCCAGTGGCGCCAGGAACAACAGCCACACAAAACCTGCGTTTTGGATCCAGGTTTCGGAACCCGCAGGAATCTTGCCGATCAGCGTACCAGATGGATTGACCAGGGTCATAGGGTCGCCGCCCGCCGCGCCGAAAGCGCCGAACGTCATGAACAACGGCACCAATATCTGCATGGTGGTGACGCCGAAGTTACCCAGACCGGCATTCAACCCCAACGCCAACCCTTGCTGCTTCTTGGGAAAGAAAAAGCTGATATTGGACATAGAAGAAGCGAAATTGCCCCCCCCAAGACCGGATAGTAACGCCAGTAACTGGAACACCCACAGGGGCGTGTCTTTATTCTGCAGGGCGATGCCTGCGCCGACTGCCGGAATCATCAACAACGCCGTGGTGAAAAAGATGGTGTTGCGACCACCGCATAGGCGAATGAAAAAGCTGCTGGGAATACGCAGCGTGGCGCCGGTCAGACCGGAGATCGCCATCAATGTGAACAATTCCGACGCCTGAAACGGAAAGCCCAGATTCAACATCTGTACTGTGATGACGCCCCAGTACAACCATACGGCGAAGCCGCACAGCAAACTCGGAATGGAGATCCACAAGTTCCGATTCGCTACTTTTTTACCTGTTTTTTGCCAGAACCCACTGTCCTCCGGATTCCAGCCTGCAGTGATGTCCGCCATATGCCTTACCTCTGCGTTGGGCCTGAAAAATAATCTTCGGCTCAACTATCTTTATAAACAGATGGGGCGACAATGCTCCGGAGGGGGTAGCGCTCAATGTCGGGGCTGCGTGAGCTATTTGCTCGCAATCGACTTTAGGAGTTACAACTATTTCCCATTTTTCATAAACTTAGACCGATAACTGAGAATTAGAGAAAGACTTCCTATACCTCCAATGAGGTAGACGAACCCGGCGCAAAAGCGGTATATCCTCAGTATGCGCAGCTCAGGACCATCGTTGGCAAACCTGATATGGATCAAGTCCCTATCGCGCCGTCGCAGGGGCTGCTCTGAGTTCGTGTTATGCTGAAACACGCCAGATTACGCTGGGCGTATATGAAAAAGAATGACAAGGTGAAGCTGAGATGAGCGCAAAAGCAACAATCATGATGGTGGACGACCACCCCCTGTTTCGCAAAGGCATCCGACAGTTGATTGAGTTGGAAGATGAGCTGGATATCGTCGCCGAAGCCAAAAACGGCGAGGAAGGGCTGGCCAGGGCGAAAGAGCTGGAGCCAGACCTGATTCTGCTGGACCTCAATATGCAGGGCATGGACGGCCTGGATACCTTACGCGCCATTCGCGCCGCCGGTGTGGACTCTCGCATTATCATGCTGACAGTGTCTGATAACGAAGCCGATGTGGTGAACTGTTTCCGCGCCGGCGCCGATGGCTATTTGCTGAAGGACATGGAGCCGGAAGACATCCTGGAAAAGATCAAACAAGTGACGCTCGGTAAAATGGCGATCAGCGAACGCTTGACGGAAATTCTCGCCTCCGCCCTGCGCAAGCCTGTCGAAGCCGCCGATCCTTCCGCGTCCCTGACCAGCCGTGAATATGAGATTCTCACCCGCATCGCACAGGGACACAGCAACAAAGTCATCGCCCGCGATCTGAATATCTCCGACGGCACCGTGAAAGTTCACGTTAAGCATATTCTCAAGAAGATGGGCATGCGCTCCCGGGTCGAAGCGGCGGTCTGGCTGGTGAATCGCAAGGCGTGAGATAGCGGGCGCGCCACTCGTTTGAGTGATGTTCGCCCCAGGGTTAATCGAAGACAATTTTCCTTCCAACAACAATAAAACATCAGGAAGGAAATCCATGAATCGAAACAACTGGCGCGCCGCAATCGCCGCCGCCATCCTGCCGCCGTTTTTGAGCGGATGCCTGGAAAAACAAACCCTGGTCGCCATTCCCGATGCGGAAAATATTCTGTTTACGTCGGACGGCCAATTATTGGTGACCGGGGGCAAAGGCATATACCGCATCGACGCCCGCACAGACGCCAACGGCGAAATCGCCTACCTCTCCACGGAGCTGTCGCCTCTGGAACTGGACAGTTGCAATTACACCGGTATGGCGCAGCATGGCGACTGGGTGCTGACATCCTGTGTGGAGACGCGCTGGCTGCTCATTCGCAACAACCACCTGCTCGCCGCCAACCTGTCTCACCCCGACTATCGCTTCGAATTCGTAACGCGCCGGGATGATACGCAGGACCCTTTTGATGCGCTGGCGATCCCTAATGGCGTCGCTTTCGCCCCGGACGGCGCACTGTTGGTGGCGGATGAAAACTTCTTCGCCACTTCCGGTCTGACGCGCATTACGCTGGTGTTTCCTGAAGCGGACTCCGCCGGGTCGCCGCAAATAACCGGGTTCCAGCGGGACTGGATCGCCGGAGAACGGGGACTTGGCTCTCCCAATGGCGTCAGAGTGGTGGGCGATCAGCTTTTCATCAGCGATGGCGACAGTGTGAAACGCTTCCAGTTTGACGCCAATGGCGCCATACCCGCCCTGGTCATTGACCGCAACGGCGACTATCAAACCAGCCTGGGCGTCACTCTCTGGCGGGAGCCCGGCGCGATCGTGGATGACATCATGCCTTATTGCGGCGGCGTCGCCTTGACCAGCTTTCTCAGCGGCCGCCTGCACTATGTCGCCTCATACACTGATCCCGCCACTGGCCGCGAATACTTTCCAGAGCTTTACGCCACTCCCTGGTTCGCCTTCGAAAACCCCAGCGCTCTGGCGATCGGCCAAGGCCCACTGTTTGGCGGCGAGGATTTGCTGATTACCGAGAAAGGCCTCTTATTCGAAGGCAAATCGAGCTATGGCAACAAACTGACCCGTTCGCCTCTGACGCTGAATCTAGACGATCCTGACGCCTGCCAGCTGATTCAGGAAGAGGCCAGGGACAAACTGATCCGGCAGGGGTTGATATCCGACTCTTAGCAGCGCCGGAAAGATTCAGTACGCGTGATCAAGTAATAGTGATGACCAGGAAGAAATGGCGACAAGGAGGAAGACAGTGGCGCCAAATGACGCCGCTGTCTTGAAGTGAGACATTACACGTCCACAGTGGGAGCCGCTACCGCCGCCTTTTTACGACGACTTTCCGCCTCCACAAATATACGTTTGCACTCTGGAAAGGTGGATTTGATCTGTTCGTCGAGAGCGGCGATGCGAGTTTCAATCTCGCCAGCGGAAATATTGTCGTCGAAGTCCACAGAGACGTTTACCAGTACAAAGTCCGGCCCCATATGCATGGTGAGCACTTCGTTGACATGCTCTACACCCGGAATGGCGCTGGTCATTTCACGAATGCTTTTCACCACTTTCTTGTTGGCGCTTTCACCGATCAGCAGACCTTTGGTCTCCACCGCCAGCCACAACGCCGTCAGACCGAGGATACAACCGATGATGACCGAGGCGACGCCATCGTATACCGGGTTGCCGGTCACCTGTCCCATGATAATGCCGCCCAGCGCCACTAGAAGACCCAGCATGGCGGCGGCGTCTTCAAACAGCACGACGAACATGGAGGGGTCTTTGCCCCGTTGCACGGCCTCGACGTAGCCCATCTGCCCTTTGGCGTTGCGGAACTCTTTGACCGCCATACCGAAAGCGAAGCCCTCAAAAATAATCGCCAGGGACAGTACGATATAGTTAACCACCGGGTTTTCCACCACCTGCGGGTGCAGGATGTGCTCAACGCCCTCGTAAATGGATATGCCCGCACCCAAGGCGAAAATCAGGATCGCTACAATGAAGGACCAGAAGTAGATTTCCTTGCCGTGTCCAAACGGGAAATCCTCAGAAGCTGGACGCTGGGAGCGTTTCATCCCGTGCAGCAACAACACCTGGTTACCAGTGTCCACCACGGAGTGAACGCCTTCGGAAAACATCGCCGAGCTGCCGGTGAAAGCCGCCGCGGCGAATTTAGTGAGCGCGACCAGCGCGTTGCCGATCAAGGCCGCATAAATCACTTTTTTAGAACCTGACGCCATGCGTACGGGTCTCCTTTTCTTTATCTGTCGGTATTAAGTTGTCCATCTGTGCTGGCTTGTTAAGCCACATGGATGTTGCAAATCTTCGTGCGTCGCACGCAATGAGAGCCGACCAGACTTTGGGCGCGCCTCTCTGATATTTCTTTTATGAGTTAGGAAAGCGACATAACGAGTAAGTTTCCCGCTTTCTCATGAAGCATGGGATTCTAAGGAAATTTGTCGCCTGACAATAGGCTTAATTTTCTAAGGGCGCATCTTCTCTCAAGCGGCGGAAGATGGACGCTCCGGCTGCGCCTTGCGTTGGGCGATCGGCAGTTTGATGATGAACGTCGACCCCACGCCCGGTCGACTCTCCACTTTGATGTCGCCGCGATGCTTATTGACGATAATATCGTAGGAAATATTCAATCCCAGCCCGGTGCCTTTGCCGACCGGTTTAGTGGTGAAAAAAGGATCGAAGATCTTGCAGACAATCTCCTGAGGTATGCCGCAGCCGGTGTCGGACACTTCCGCATACACCCATTCCGCGTCGCTGTGGGTGCGAATGCGCACCTTGCCGTGACGTTGGGTTTCCTTGATGGCGTGACTGGCGTTGACCAGAATATTGGAGACCACCTGGTTAATCTGTCCCTGGTTGCCGCAGGTCAGGTCGGTGTTCTGCAAGTCGGTTTCCACGTCACAGTCATACTTCAGCTCGTTCCATACCAGTTTGAGCGTGCTGGTGATGACGTCGTTGATATTGAAGTCCTGGTGCACATCGCCCTGATCCACGCGAGAGTAGTTCTTCAGATTTTCGACGATTTCCTGCACCCGGCGACTGCCTTCCAGGCAATCCTGCAGGAGTTCGGGTAAATCCTCTTTTAGAAAATCGTAGTCGATCTCATCCTTCACCCGATCCAGCTCCGCCGCCACTTCCACCGGCACGCGATCATGGTGCGCCTCCACCACCTGGAACAGCTTGTCGTAGTCAGAATAATATTCTTTCAGCCGATTGATATTACTGGCGACATAACCAATTGGGTTGTTGATTTCGTGGGCGACGCCCGCCGCCAGTTGTCCCAGGGACGCCAACTTTTCCTGCTGCACCATCTGTGACTGAGTCACTTGCAGCGACTCCAGTGATTCCTGCAGGCTGGCGTTGGCGCGTTTAAGCTCCCAGGTCCGCTCCTGAATGCGGTTCTCCAGCTCTTCATTCAATTTGCTGACATGTTGCGAGCGCTGCGACAACTCCGACGCCACCACGGTAAACGCCTGCATCACCTGGGTGAAGGCGCGGATGAAATCTCCCATCTCATCTTCCCGGTGCGTGTCGATGTCATTCTGCTGCAACAGTTTTCCCAAATCCGGCAAGGCGTTCTCATTACTATCGCCCTGCTCCATGTCGCGGCGATATTTGTCCAGACTGCCACCCAGGCTAACCACCAATTGATGCATGCCTAAAAACGGTCGGCTGAACCAATGACTGAAAATATAAAAAAGCGCCACCAGGTACAGGAATAAAAAGCCCAGCAAAGCCAGAACAAAACTGGCGGTTTGCTCTTCCAGTTTGGCTTGCACGGGGTCGTCAGTGAAGTACAGATAGGCGCGGCCAATGACTGAGTTTTCCCAAATCACTTCCCGTTCCTCACGAAATTCATAGCGACTGCGTTCGGGCTCCAGCACATCCAGACTGGGAGAGCGCTGACGCACCTCCTCTATGCCGCCGATATTGCCGGTAAAGAAACTTCCGCCATTCTGGACAGCGTCGTAAACCTCAAAGATGACGGCGCTGACGACGGGGTCTTTGGAAAGGGATTTGGCGAACTGATTGCTTTTACTCAGGTCAAAATCCCACATATTCTGAGCGTTCGCCTGCACGGCGATTTCCATAAGGTAATCAGCGCGGGCGTAGAAGTCTTCATACACCTGTTTCTTCAGACCAGACAGGGTGTAAAAGGCGAAGCCTCCATAAAACAGCAGCAACGCCCCAGCGATGGCGACCATCAAGCGTCGGGTAAGTCTTAATCTGCGAAAATAGCCCGCCTTCAACAATATATCCATGCCCTTGTTATCCAACGACTTTTACAACCCTCATCATGAGGACGTCGCGCGGCCGGGTTTTCCTTGGCGCTCCTCTGCAGGTCCGCCTTATGTTTCGGAGCGTCATGGCTCCGATATCTTCGCCATCTCGCGCACAGCGCCGGAGGGCAAAGACCTTGCGTCATTCGTCAGCGACTTCAGCGTCAGAGTTCGTCGAAGTCTTCATCCACCAGATCAATACTACCGTCCTCATTCCAGCTCACCTGGGTAATGCCTGGCGTCGCGGCCTCCAGTCGCTGCAATTCCTCCAACTGCTTCTTCAGCGCCCCTTCCTGTTTTCGCACCAAATCCAACAAGCGCCTGTTCTCCCGCACCAAAGCGTTATGCTCCAGAGCGTTCTCCAGCGTCATCAAAAGATCCTCGTCAGACCAGGGTTTGGAGATAAAGCGGTAGATTTCCGCGTCGTTGATGGCGGACGTGACGCCATCGATGTCCGCCTGACCGCTCAGCAGAATCCGCAACGCCTCTGGACGCACTTCTTTGAGCGCGTTTAGCAGTTCCACGCCGTTGATTTCCGGCATCCGATAATCGGAAATCACCAGATCCACCGGCTCTTTCTTCAGTGCGTCAATGGCCTCGTAGGGGTCACTAAAGGTCAAAACCTTCCAGGGCTTCTTGCGTAATATCCGCTGCATGGCGCGCAGCACATTTTCTTCATCGTCGATAATCGCCAATGTAGCCATATAGATCCCGCCTATCTTTTCATTACGAACACACTGAGTTTGCGGTTTTCCAGTTTCTCCAACGACAGCATTTTTTCGATGATTTTCTCTGTCAGCACATGGCCTTTGGCGATGAGCAGAATGCCATTGGTGTTTTTTAAATCCCGGGATAACCGCATACCGGGAACCAGCGCTCCCACGCCGAGTTTATCTTCATGAGGCAACACATCGTCGCCGGTGTAGCTCTCCACCAGCGGCGCCAGCAGTTTCACCACCAGAGGGTCGTAGCGCTTGCCCGCGTAATCCTGAATCAGCTTGTACGCATCATCCTTGGTCATGGCGTCGGTGCGCATCAGTCCGCTTTGCAGCCCTACAAAGTCGCGCACGGCGCGGATGATCCGCGAGCCCATGGGAATAGCATCGCCTTTCAACTTATCGGGAAAGCCGCTGCCGTCCATGTATTCCGCATGGTGGCGGATAAAGCGGGAAGTCGGCTCCAGTTCCGCAATCGCCGTCAGCGCCATTTCGCCCAACAGCGGGTAACGTTGATACTCCACCGCATCCTGCCGGGTCAGTTTGGCTTCCGCCCGACTCAACACATCGTCAGACAGACTGAGCTTGCCCACCTCATGCAGCAAGCCGGCGTAGTAGATATGTTTGACGTCCGCCTCCGGCAGCTCCATGGCCTCCGCGATGGATTTGGATAAGTCCGCCACGCTCTGTGAGTGGCCCTTGATCAAATAGCCGCGGCTGGTGATGAAAGTGGAGAACACTCTGACGAAATCGTCATAGCTGTCTTTCAGTTGCTGGTACGCCAGCTCCAGCATGTCCGCAGTCTGGCGCACTTCCTCGGTGCGCGCGGCGACCATTTTTTCCAGATCCTTGTTGAACTTCTGCAGTTCGCGGTTCTGCTGCTGGGTGACGTTGAGCAGGCGTTTTTTCTCCCGCTCCAGACGCCGTATGCGCAAACCTTCGTGAATCACTTCAATCAGATTTTCGTCATCCCAGGGTTTGCTGATGTAGCGATAGATGCCGCCCTCATTGAGGGCGGTCACTGTGGCGGAAATATCCGAGTGACCGGTCAACAGCATACGCACCGTCAACGGCCAGCGCGCTTTCACCTGTGACAGAAACTGAGCGCCGTCCATATTCGGCATGCGCATGTCGGAAATCACCAGGTCGATTCGCTGCGACTCCAGTATTTTCAGCCCATCCGCTCCGCTTTCCGCAAACAGGCATTTAAAGTCCTGTTTACGCAGTAAGCGCTGAATGGAAGAGAGGATCGGCTTCTCGTCGTCGACAAACAACACATAATCAACGTCTGCGTCAGACGCCGCGGGTAGGGCGGAATCCGGCGAAGCCAGGTCTTGCGTCATTGCTCCTCTCCCTGTTTAGGTTGCTTAACGGGCAGATAGACGTAAAACGTCGTACCTTTTCCCAGTTCGCTCTCCACTTCCAAACGGCCATGGTGTTTGTTGACGATGCCATAGGACAAAGCCAGTCCCAGCCCAGTGCCCTGCCCCACCGGCTTGGTGGTGAAGAAGGGGTCATAGAGCTTGGACAGGTTTTCCTTGGCGATGCCGCTGCCGTTATCCGCCACGGAGACACAGACGAACCCGTCCTCCACCACTCTGGTTGACACCCTGATCACGCCGTTGTGTTCGATCGCATGACCGGCGTTGACCACCAGATTCAGTATCACTTGCCCAATCTGCGACTCCACCATCTCGATCTTGGGCAGCTCGCCAAAGTCCTTGATGACTTCCGCCTTGTATTTGATCTCGTTGTGAACAATATTGAGCGTCTTGTTGATGTACTGATTCAGATCGCCCAGTTCAAACTGACCGGTATCCGGCCGCGAGAAATCCTTCAGGGATTGAATGATCTGCTTGACTCGATAGATGCCCTCGTTGGACTCCTTCATCAGGTCCGTGACATCGCCCCTGATGTATTCCGTTTCGTACTTCTCTTCCAGTTCTTTAAAGATGGCTTTCACTTCCGCCTTGTCGCCGCCTAAGCGCTCTTCAATTTCATCCAGTAGCTCAAACAACGTACTGATGTATTCATTCAACGTCGTCAGGTTGGAGCTAACATAGCCGATGGGGTTGTTGATTTCATGCGCCACCCCGGCCGCCAGTTGGCCGATGGAGGCGAGCTTCTCCGATTGCAGCAATTGCGCCCGGGTGTCCTGCAGCTGGCTGATCAGTTTCTCCTGCTGCTGTCGCTCCAGCACCAGTTGCTGGTTGCTTTTTTCCAGCTCCGCCAGCAGCGCGTTTTTCTCAAAACCGCTATACGCCTGACTGACCATCTGCGAGATATACATTTCGTCCGCCAGGGAAAACACGGGCTTGCCCTTGCTTTTGGCGAGATACAACGTGCCCTTGCAGACCCCGTCGCCGGTCTGGATAGGAAAAATATTCAGTTGATCAATGTCCTGACAGCTGCCTGGCGGCTGGCATTTTTCGGACAGATCCCCCAGACACAGGGATTTCTCCGACTCCAGAATCGACTCATCGCCCAAGGCGGCGGCGATGCCCTGTAGCTTGGTCAGCGTCAGCCCCTTTTCCAGCCACTTCGGCGGCTCGCCACGCTGCCCCCGCAGCTCCAGCGCGGAACCGCTGGCGCCGGTGACAATCTCCAGACGCACCAGCAGCTCGCGGAAGAATTCGTCGTCTTCGTTCTCCACGCCTTTGATCCATTCCAAGGTCTCTGCCCACACCACCTGGAACAACATCAATTTCTGTAAATCAGTCAACTGATACTGCAGGACTTCATTGCGACGGGTCAGCCCCAAGGTGGTCATCGCCCAACTCAGTTTGCTGTCCAGTCTCTCGGACAGTTTGAACGGCTCATCTGCGCACACGGCGATGCCGCTGGAGGCGCTCTCGCTCAGCTTGATCTTGATATGCCAGCCATACAGGACTTTACCGTTGGCTAGCGGCAGTTCAAAGCCAATCCAGGCGTTGGGCTCAGACTCCTCAACCCGATCCCTCAGGCTGCTCAGCGCCTCCTCACCCCATTTGAAGCGGAACGAAATCACCGAGCTTTGCAGGTGTTGCGCAATATACTGACTCTGCGGATCCAGCCACATCCAGCTGACCGAAACGCCTTCGTCTTCAGCGAACAAGGCTTCCAGTAACTCACTGATATTGCCCTGGTTACCGCCAGCATCATGAACAACCTTATAAAGCAACATTCCGTTTATCCTATCTAACAGGGGCTCAGGAGCCGTTTTTCTTGCCTTTGGGAATAAATTCCGACGCCAGCTCCTTGAACAACTTCAAACCATTGAGGGTCATGGCGGGAACCTCTGAGATATCCACGCCGCTCGCTTCAACTTTGCAGGGAGCAATACAATGCAACTGCACCCCGGCGATACAATTGCCGACAATACTGGTGGCCAGCACATCTCCCAGACTGACCGCCAACGCCATAGGCGTATTGATTTCACTGCCTGAGTTCAACACCTGCACAATTTCCTGAGGAAACGACCAGCACTCCAGAACAATCGCGGACAGCGCGCGATGATCTTTGCCAAGAATGCTGCGTTCCGACGACACCAAATGCTTCCTCTCCTGACGTGCTTCTCTTACGCATTCCGTAATTTCGTCGCCGTAAAAATAGTCCATCAGCACCACGCCCAGATTGTTGAACAGGCCAGCGGTGAATGCGGTCAGAAAGTCGATGTTCTGGCGCCGCGACAGCTCTTGTGAAATACAGGCGGTCATCAGGCTGTGCCGCCAGATTTGCGTGTAGTCGAGCTGGGTATCCTGCCGGGGGCCGTTGAAGCGGGAAAGCACTACCAGGGTGTAAATCAGATTGCGAATGGTATTGGCGCCGAGAATGACGCACGCCATGTCCACGTCCTTCACTTCCTTGGTGAAGCCGTAGAAAGAACTGTTGGCCAATTGCAGAATACGCGCCGCCAACACGGGATCCGCCAATACTTTTTTGCCAATGATGCCCAGATCGCTGACGCCGTCGTCCATCATTTTGATGATGGCCTCAATTTCCGGGTTGGGCGATGAAAGCTCGGAAAGTTTGGTTTTGATCTCCTCCACATTCCAGGTCATATCCTTCTCTCCTGATTAAGTCCGCACGGCGCTGTTTATCCTTCCGCGGACAGCATCGCCATGACAGTGCCTGAAACGTTGAAATTTCCGCTGAAACGTTTAATCAGCATATGCGTGGACTGGCCGCCGATAGTCGCCGCGACTTGCACTACCTCCCCGACTGACGACTTCACCGCCTCCATATAGCTGTGGAATACATTTTCCGGAAATACCTGCATCACGAACATGCCGACCTGCAGCCCCTCGCCCAACAGGCCGCGAGCAGCGGCGTTCACTTCCACGATCATGCCGTCGTCGGAGACGCCGACAATAGCGACGGGCAAGTGCTCAAGAATTTCCTGCGAGGCGCGCAGCGAGCGAACATTCAGTATCAACTCCAGATTCTGCTCTTCCACCTTCTGCTCCAACTGACGATTCAATTCCTTGAGCTGCTCATTCAGGCGGGCGTTCTTACTTTTCAGCTCATGGATGGAAAACGCCTCACGAATATGCTGCAGCAGCTTTTCGTCTTCCCAGGGCTTGAGCAGGAACTTGTAGACGGCGCCGTCGTTGATGGCGGAGGTGATGCTTTCCAACTCGGTATAGCCGCTCATGATCAGCCGAATGGTGTCTGGATAGCGGGACTTCACTTCCTTGAACATTTCCGACCCCGTCATGCCCGGCATACGTTGATCCGATAGAATCACCGCCACCGGTTCCTGCGCCAGTATGTCAAGGCCTTCCTGCGCGGAGTTGGCGGTTAAGATTCGGTAACCTTCGCGACGAAACAGGCGCGTGAGGGACCTGAGAATATTAACTTCATCATCCACCAGTAATAGGGCGTCGGGGAGCTGATCTGTTTCCACTAACAGTCTCTTTGATTCCTTCCAAACTCTCTTCACATAGTGTAGTAGCGATACGCTGTTGCGCAAACGTCGTCCCGTGGGGGGCGCTATGAAAGCGAAACTAGATCGACGCAGCGCCGAAAAGGAAAACAAAGGGAAGAACAACGCGGGGACAAATCAGATTTTAGGCGGGCGGATTTTCTCCAGAACATGACTGCGCATGCCGCGCGCCACTTTCAGCAATTCGGTGCGCGCCAGCTCCCGATCAACGCCTTGCTCCACCAAAAATTCAAGGAAGTCGCCAAAACGCTTGCGGCGTCTGAGGCCGGCTTCGGACAGGTCGCGACGGTTGTTAAACACATCCATCAAGGTGGAGCCGCAGGCGCAGTTGCGAAACACCTCGACAATCAGAGAGCCGTCATCGTCCTCGGATTCTTTCATGCCGCTGCGGGTGTGGCGGATGCTTTCCGTTTCGGATAGAAATTGTTCCGCAGTCTCATAGACGCGACCGCAAGTATTGCAGCGTTTCGGGAAAGCGGACTCCGCGATGGCGCGAAGCCCCTTGAACAGTTCCCTATAAAATTCTTTCTCTTCCATTTCGGCCCCAGGCGAACAGAGACCGAACAATTGACGGTTGTCCGGCGCGTTGCTCTACACTGCCTCAAGCTACGCCAAAGCAATTTCAGCGTATCTCCCTTCCCCACGCACAGACCTCATGTCCCGTGGAGGGCGCGTCTGGAATTCAGGCGGCAGCCGTTTACAGTGTAGTTTTTATTCCGCGCCGGAGCCATAAATCACTTGCCGAAGATCTCCTCCTGCGGCCGTGGAGCGCCGCTGAGACCGCGCACTGGCGGCGCTGGCTGAAGTTCCTCCACGTCCTCCTGCTCACGACGGCGGCCGAAATTACGCCGCCACAATGTGCGCAACTTGGCCCCGGTTTTTTCGCCGATCACCAACAGACAAGGCGTAATCAGCAGAGTCAGGAAGGTGGCGAAAGTCAGTCCGCCGGCAATGGCGCTGGACAGCTCCGTCCACCACTGCGTGGAGGGTCCGCCAATACCCAGGGAGGGCGTCATCAAGTCCACATTCACCCCCAGCACCATGGGCATCAGTCCCAGCACCGTGGTGACCGCCGTCAGCAACACCGGTCGCAGACGCACTTTTCCGGTTTCCAGCGCCGCCTCGTAGGGAGACGCGCCGGAAGCGCGCATCTGGTTGTAGGTGTCGATCAGAATGATATTGTTGTTCACCACGATACCCGCCAGAGCGATCAGCCCCAGCCCCACCATGACAATGCCGAAAGGCCGACCGGTAATCATCAGCCCCAGCAACACGCCCGCCGTGGAGAATACAATCGCGGACAACACCAACGCCGCCTGATAGATGCTGTTGAACTGCACCACCAGGATCAGCGCCATCAGCATAATGGCGATGATGAACGCCTGCGCCAGGAAGACCATGGTTTCGCGCTGGTCTTCGTCTTCGCCGGCGAATTTCACCATGACGTCATCCAGGGGACGCTCAGCCAGAGACTCCTTCAATGCAGTAATGCGCTCATCCGCCTGTACGCCTTCCGCAACATCCGCTTCCACGGTCAAAGAGCGTTCTCCGTCCACCCGATGCAAGGTGCCGGTCTTCGGCGCGGGAATCAGGCGGGTGAAATTGGAGACCGGCACAGGCCCCATGGCGGTGCTCACCATCTGCCCGCTCAAGGCGTCCAGCGTGCGTCGCTCCAACGGCGCACGCAGGCGAATATCCACCTCTTCCTCCGCGTCGTCAGGACGATAGTCCGCCAGTTTCAGACCCGTGGTCACCAACTGCACTACATTGCCGACAGTGGCCACATCCACGCCATAGCGCGCGGCTTTTTCGCGATCCACTTCGATACGCCATTCAATGCCTGGCAGCGGACGATTGTCGGAGATGTCGATAAAGCCGCCCAACTCCTGCAAACGCTCATGCAGTTGCCCCACCGCTTCCTCCACCTCCTCGGTGGTTCCGGAGAGACGCACCTTGACCGGTTTGCCCTGGGCCGGGCCGTCTTCCTGTTTGCGGAACTCCAGCTTCAACGGCAGGTCCTGCACGCGAATGCGCATGTCTTCCAATATACGATTGGCGGGACGGCGCTCATGCCAGTCGATCAGCTGAAAACGAATGACGCCGATGACATCCTCCGCCATATCCCCGTCCGCCATAGCGAAGGAGCGCGCATACAACGCCCGCACTTCCGGCATGCCGGACAGACGTTGCTCCACGCCCTGCAACATGGCGTCTTTTTCGTACACCGACAGGTCGCCTCTGGCGTGCACCAGCACCTGGGCGGAGTCAGGCTCCACTTCCGGGAAAAACTCAACGCCATAGTTGTATCGTCCGTACGCGATATAGGTCAGCGTCAACAACGCCAAAAACATCAGCAGCGTTTTCCCCGGCGCCGCCAGCAATCGCGCCAACACCGCGGCATACCAGTGAGTGAAGCGACTGGGCCCACTGGAAGCGTTGTCCGGGGCTTTGGAACGCCCGAAGACGCCGCCCAGCACTGGCATGAATATCAGCGCCATCAGCAATGAAGAGATAAGGCAGACAATCACCGTCGCCGGCAGATATTTCATGAATTCGCCCACCATACCCGGCCAGAACAGCAGGGGCATAAACACCGCCAAAGTGGTGGCGGTGGAGGCGATAACCGGCCACGCCATACGATAGGCCGCCTGCGCATACGCCTCTTTGCGCGACATGCCGCCTTCCAGATTACGGTCCGACAGTTCCGCCACCACGATGGCGCCATCCACCAGCATTCCCGCAACCAAAATAAGACTGAACAGCACCACGATATTTAGGGTAAAGCCCAACGCCTGGATCACCAGCAAACTGGCCAGGAATGCGCCGGGGATAGTCAGGCCCACCAACAGCGCCGGACGCATGCCCATGGCGGCGATCATGACGATCAGCACCAGCACCACCGCAAACAGGACGTTGTTAAGCAGGTCGCGCAACATCTCGCGAATCTGCTTGGATTCATCAGTGATGTAGGTCACCTTGAGGCTGGAGGGCCAGCGCCCTTCCGCGATCTTGACCACCGCCTTCACCGTCTCAATGGTTTCGATGATATTGGCGCCGGCCCGCTTGGAGATTTCCAGCACCACGGCGGGTTTGCCGTCCACTCTGGCGAAGCCGCCCGGGTCTTTGAAAGTGCGCTGCACGGTGGCGACGTCGCCGAACGTGATGACGCGGCCTTCGTGAATTTTGATCGGCATGCCCAACAAATCAGGCAGGTTTTCAATCACCCCCGGCACCTTGATCACCATGCGCCCGGCGCCAGTGTCGATATTGCCTGCGGCCACCAGACGGTTGTTATTGGAGATCAGAGAAAACAGTTGCGCATAGTCGATGCCGTAACGCTCCAGCACCTGCATATCCGCCACCAGTTCCAGTAAATCCTCACGGTCGCCGCCGATCTCTACTTTCAATACCTCAGGAATGCCTTCGATATGCCGCTTCAGTTCCCGGGCGATGCGCACCAACTGGTCTTCAGCGAAGGGGCCGGACAGACTCAGGTTGAGCACCGGAAACTGCGACACATTGATTTCCACAACGCGAGGCTCATCACTCTCCACCGGCAGCTTGGCTTTGGCGGTATCCACTTTTTCGCGCACATCCGTCAGAGCCTGGTCCGGATCGAAACCGGCCAGGAACTCCAAAGTCACCGAAGCGTAGCCTTCCGCCGCCACCGAACGCATTTCTTTCAGGCCTTCCAGAGAGCGCAGTTCCTGCTCCAGGGGACGGGCCAAAAGGCGCTCCGCGTCTTCCGGCGCGATGCCTTCATGAGACACGGAGACATAAATTATGGGAATAGTGATATCCGGATTGGACTCTTTCGGCATGGTCATAAACGCCCAGTAGCCGCCAATCCATAACATCAACAATACAATCACGCTCGCTCGCGAGCGATCCATCGTCGCACGTATGAGCTTATCCATCAGTTCACCGCTTGTTTCATCGCCAGACTGGCGCTATCCGCATCCGGCTCTTCATCTTTGTCTTGATCGTGTTTGAGCAACTCTTCTTCCGGCGTCGCATCCACCTTCTCGCCCAGTTTGGCGTAACCGCGCCCCATGGTGATGAGCTTGACGGTTTCCGGCAGTCCGCTGACCCAGAGCTCCGTATTGCTGGCGCGAATACGCTCAACCGGCGCACGGGCGACACGCTGGTCCGCATCCAGATACTCCACACTGAGGCGGCCTTTTTCATCCAGACTCAGCAAAGCAGCGGAAATGCGATGCGCCATAACATCGCCGACGTCGATGTTCAAGGTGGCGGTAGAGCCGGCCACGCGCAAACGCTGCGGGTTATCCAGCTCCGCTTCCACGGTGAAGGAGCGGGTGTCGGCGTCCGCTTGAGCGGCGATATAAGACACTCTGCCGGTCAGAGTTTCGCCGTTCAGCAAGTGCGCGGTCACCGGCTGGCCGATGCTGAGCAGTCCAATCTGCTGCTGAGGCGCCTGTCCCATTAGCTTCAACTTGTGATCATCGATAAGACGCACCAGGGATACGCCTTCCTGCACAGTCTGGCCCAGCTCCACCATCCGGTCTTCGACCACGCCGGCGAAAGGCGCGAGAATACGAGTGTGCTTCAGGTTCTGCTCCAGTCTGGCGACGGCGGCTTCCGCGCTGGCCAGGGCGGCCTGTTTCGCCTTCAATTCAGTTTCCGCCTGCAGGCCTCTTTGCATCAGAGACTTGGCGGCTTTCAATTCACTGCGCGCCACTTCCCTCTGTGCTTTGGCCTGAGCCATTTGCGCCGGCAGATCTTCCTCACTGAGGGTCAGCAAGAGATCGCCTTGATTCACACGATGACCGCGTTCTGCGGCGACTTTTTCAACCGTAGACCCCAGACGGGATTGCAGATTCACCTGGCGCCAGACATCAATCTGTCCCTGAATCTCCAATGTTTTCTTGATCGTTTCAGCCTGCGCGACTTCATAAGCCACCTTAGACAGTGCGGCCTTCTCTTGTTTCGTCGCCTCCGGCGCTTCGGTCTGAGCGGTTTGCACAGGCCCCGCCATCAGCCAGACAGCTAATGCGACGATAATTCCGAATGAAATCCAATAGGTGGGTATGCGCGTGCGCATCAGTGTCTTCTCCATTTCTTGACTCGTGCGGCGCAGAAATACGGCGGACGGGCGGCCGCGGTGAGACTGCCGGAGAGGCGGCTCTGCGCTTAATATTTTATAAATGCAAAACAAGGGCTTAACCTTAGCCCTGCAACGTACTACAGTTTCAGTTTCACCGCGGTCGCTGTAAATCTGAATACGACGTTTTGATAAATTGCATGACCCGCAAACGGGTTTTCGGGAGCAACGCCCGCGCCGGTCAGCTTTGCAGTCGTGAACTGACAACGCGCCGCCGGGACTAGTCGTTTGCGCCGACTAACACTTTAAATCGATAAAGGAAAATTTGGAAGTTAACGATGATAACTTATATATATTGGATTTTCGTCCTCGCCCTCACCGGGGGAACGCTTTACCTGCTCGGTCTAAAACTTAAACAGTGGATACCCGCCGCAGTGGTCAGTGGCGTTATTTTGGTGGTCTGCGCCTCTTTCTATTATTTCTATCTGCAGCAAATGTTCGTGAAGCGCTGGGGCGGCACCATGAGTCTGTCGGTCCCTGAGGGCATGCAGCATGTGGCGGCGACCTGGAAAGACGACAACATGTGGATCGAGAATTACGACCCTAAAACCAATACCTGTTATTTTCAGGAATATTCCCGGGGCGCGATGTTGGAAGGTAAAGTGGTCATCAAGAACTGCAATCCGGTGTCCCGCTGAGCAATCACGCCCATACCGATCCGCCGCAAATCCCATGAGAAAGCCCGACATTGCATCGGGCTTTCTTTCGCTCAATCACTTAACTACCGTCTAGTTTACCGAAAAGGCCGCTTCGGCCAGCACATTGCCTTCCGGGCCCGTCACTTTGACCGTCCACTGCCCCAGCATATGACGATCAATAAATTTGCTGGAGGAGGCGCGCATGGGCGAACGATGGGGACGTATTCTTATACGCGCCACCCGCTTATCGTCGCGATACCATTCGTGATAAAGCGTCTGCCCGGTCATATCCATCATTTCCGTAAACAGGTAGATGCGCAACAGGCCCTCGTCGTTCATAACGATGCTGTCGCGCAGGGCGTTGGTCGGTTCGCTATCGTCCAGTTCCTGAGTCAATTGCGCGCGACTGATGGCGTCCGAAAAGATTTTCACCGGCTCACCACCGCTGGAGACAGTCTCCAGATGTCTACGTTTGGTGGGATCGACAGGGTCTTCTTGCATGTCTTCCATGTCTTGCGCCACCTCGACTTCCTCAACCGTCTCGACTTCAGGCGGGGCTTCCTCAGCAAGCGTGGCGGCTGGCTCGGCAATGACGACGCTCTCTTCAAGCGTGCTTTCCGGTGCGACAGGGTCCGGCGCTACAACAGGCTCCGCCGGGATCTCTGGCGTGGCGTCTGCGATGACAGGCTCATCTATCGTCGATTCTGCACGGCCACTGACCCATTCTTCACGCTTATCTTCTGCGGCCAACGAGACCGACGTCGATTCAGCCGCTTGCTCAGGCCGTTCGTCCGTGATGACCGAAGGCTCATTCTGTGCGACGAAATCTGTCTGCGATACGTCCGCCGGCGAGGTGAACGCCCAGCGATACACGCCCCATAGCGCCCCGGCAAACAGTGCGAATGCGACGCAGCCAGCGGCGATGATGCGATTCCAATGGTATACCGTAACGGTTTGCGGCGGCTTGGCGGATGCGTCCGCCAACGACTCCGCATTTTTGACTCGGATGACTAATTTTTGCGACATGTAAGGGTCCGACCTAAGGTTGTGTTCTTTTTTAATATGGCCACAGGCGGTTGATTATTTTGCGCTCGGATTCTACTCCCCGGCCACCAAATTTGACACCACTGTCACCTCCGATTGGCGAGCTTTCGATCTAACCTATCCCTTTTTTAATGATTAATGCTCTCTACGTCCTCAGCGTCGATCAAAGCCCCATACATCCGGCCTAGCCTCGCCGCGCCAATACAGGGGAATTGCCATGAACAGATGCAAGTCCGCCGGCATGGGCTTTGTAAAAATTATTTAACAGATTACAACCCGTAATCAGACCGGGACGCTTTTTTTGAGGGGCGTCACACTCCGACTTTGTCGCTTTACATATGGTTACGATGGTTACAAAATCTGACTATAGCAACCTGAGGGCAGCTTCTACACTGGGAGTCTTAAGAAGAGGCCCGCAGTAGGTTACCGGATGGAACCTGGACACAGAGAAGCAGATACATGCGAAAACATGGTGAGTTTTGGAACGTACTACCTATCTCGTTGCTTATGCTGGGAAGCGTCGCAGCCATCCACTTGGCTTCACTGTATTACTTTGAGGGGGAAAGCCTGTCCTGGCCGATTCTGACCACCCTCAGCATTGCCGTTATCTTCGCGTTTTTATCCCTGATTCAAATCCGCCTAAACCGTCAGCTCGCCGCCAAGGTCAGAGCGCTGCATGAGCGCGACTTCAAACTAAAGAAGCTGAGCAGTGCGGTCACTAACAGTGGCTGTTCGATTATCATCACCGACCGTCTTGGCCGCATTGAGTTCGTTAACAACAAGTTCGTTAACGTCACCGGCTATGGCCAGGATGAAGCGCGCGGCCGCTTCCTCGACATCCTTAATCCCAAAGATATGGACGAGGAAAAACCGCAGGAGCAAATCTGGGAAAGCGAGATTCTGTACGATGGTTGGGAAGGCGAAGTATTAAGCCGTCGCCGGGACGGCCATGATTTCTGGTGGGCGGTGACCGTATCCACCGTCTGCGACAGCGACAACACCGTCACCAACTATGTCATCTCCGGAGTGGATGTCAGCGAGCTGAAGGAAGCCAACCGCAAGATGCAGCAAATGGCGTTGTACGACTCCCTCACCGGACTCGCCAACCGCCGCCTGTTCGTGGACCGCCTGGAGCAGGCGGTGAAAGCCGCCCGTCGCGATCGTAAACAGATCGCCCTGCTGTTTCTCGACCTGGACCAGTTCAAACGCATCAACGACACCCTGGGGCACGACGCTGGCGACAGCCTGCTGCAAACCGTGGCGCAGCGTCTGAAAAACTGCGTGCGCGCCAAAGACACCGTCGCCCGCTTGGGCGGCGACGAGTTCACTGTGCTGTTAACCGACATCGTCGATACTTTTTCCGTCACCCCCGTCGCCACGCAAATCCTGAAAGCGCTCAAGGCGCCGATCAAGCTGAAAAAGCATGAAGTGATTGTCTCCACCAGCATCGGCGTCACCCTGGCCCCGACGGATGGCGCCAACGCGGACGTGCTGATGAAGAACGCGGATCTGGCGCTGTACCGGGCCAAAGAGCATGGCCGCGACCGTTATCATTTCTATACGGAAGAACTGAACGCCCATGCCCTCAAACAATTACTGATGGAGCAGGAGCTGCGCCATGCGCTGCAGTTTGAAGAGTTCACCCTCGGCTTCCAGCCCCAGATCAATCTGGCCTCCGGCAAGATCGTCTGCGTCGAGGCGTTGATCCGCTGGCATCACCCCAGTAAGGGACTGGTGATGCCGGACAACTTCATCAGCGTGGCGGAAGAAACCGGCCTCATCAATCCGATCGGACGCTGGGTGCTGAAGAACGCCTGCATGCAGATGAAAATGCTGCAGGACCTGACTGGCTCCGCCATCAAAATCGCCGTCAACCTTTCCGCACGTCAGTTTGATGACCCGAAACTGGAGCAAAACATTGAGGAAGTGCTCAACGAAACCGGCCTGGAGCCGCAGTGGCTGGAGCTGGAAGTGACGGAAAGTATGTTGATGGGCGACATTGAAGCCGTCACAGACAAGTTGAAGCGCCTCAAACAAACCGGGGTCAGTCTGGCCATCGACGACTTCGGCTCAGGTTATTCCTCATTAAGCTACCTGAAAAAGCTGCCGGTGAATGCGCTGAAGGTAGACCGGGAATTCGTGCGCGATATTCCCGAGGACAGCAACGATATGGAAATCACCTCGGCGATTATCGCCGTCGCCCACAAACTGCAATTGAAAGTCGTGGCGGAGGGCGTGGAGACCGCCGACCAGAAAGAGTACCTGATCGCCAATCAATGCGATTTCGCCCAGGGTTATCTGTTCAGCAAGCCCTTGTCCTTCGAAGATCTCTACATCTATCTGAACGAGCATAAGCTCAAGCAGACCGCCTGAGCCGTCAAATCTCTTCTTCTCTAGTCTGAGCGCGCCAACACTCTGTCTGGCGCGCCAATAAGTCGTCCTGGTTAACGTATCGCACATGCGGTTCTTCACAGTTTCAGCCTAATCCTTTCGACATAAAACAAAATGTCACCTGGATCACAGGCGCTTCTGCGTGATTGGTATAACTTGATTACCAGCAGTTATAAGCATGCGTTGCTGACGCCAGGCGGAATACCGACACCGCACGAGCAAGGACAAAACGCTGACAGGTCAAAGCAGTAAAAGAGACGGAAACTAAAACAATCACCCTGTGCGGCGACAGACCGCAGGAGACAGGAGCTGACATGCGCCGGCCCTGTCGTTTGCAGACAAATAGAAGATCGCTATGCGTCTGCCGGATTAATAAAAGGGATACATCAATCTATGCAATGGCTGATCCACGGGATGGAGGCAATACTGTTTGGTCTTATTGTCTGCCTGATATACAGTCTGACTGAAGCCATGAAAAAGGACGCGGATGAACATATCGTCCTCGGCAACCTCAGCGTCAACTCCGTGCGTAAAGATCCGCGTTGTTCCTGCGCGCCCTCCGAATCCATCAAACAACTGCAGATGTTCTGGTCAACCCAGGTGCTGGAAATGCGCCTGAACGGTTTCGCCCCGGACATTCTGCTGCACCCTGCTCTGTTCGAACATACACTGGATTATCTGCAGGGCGCGGCGGATGCGACGGCGGAGTTTTTTCAGTGCAGCGACCGACAGCGCCTGCAAATGCAGTGCTATCTCATCGCAAAAGGGTTGGGGGCGCCGCATCATGACGACAATGACTTGAACTTGATTGAGCGGGCGCAGTCTCATCGACACACGGAGATGTACGTCGCCGGCCACTGCGCCGCCGAGCAGTGGCTGTACAGCCAGGAATTTCCCAAAGAGTGCAGTCTGTTCAACAGCATCAACGCCTGGGGATTGGTGGCCTGAATCAGCACAGCTCCCATTGGGAAGGAATCTGTCTGGGGGAGGCTTCTTCGCTTTCCCCGCCATCCAGTCTGACTGCGGTGACGCAGGGCTTCCCCCACTCGCCGTTATCCAGGCGTTGCATAGAGTCCAGATCCACCGACTGCACCAGATAAACGCCGCCTTCGAACTTGATTTTGGTGCGATGGGAAATACCGTAGATGAACCGGCAGTAGTCCATCTTCAGTTGTTGCAGTTCTCTTTCAGCTTTAACAATCTTTCGAACCAGAAATTCTCTCAGACTATCCGCATACTGCGTCGTGCTCATCCCCTTGAACTCCCCATAGCGCCGGACTCCCAGGCTCCGACGGAAACCCTTTGGCGCGCGCCCAAGCGCACGCATTTAAAGAAGATTACAGACAAACCGGCCATTACGCCACCGCCTGCGCGGCCTTCGCCACGGCTTGGCTGATCGGCGACGACGAAACGCATAAATTGGCTTGGCGCAAGGCCGGAAACGCCACTAGAATCGAAACTGCCGGACCGCGCCTGGCGCCGCATTTTTCCTGACGCCGACACAACCGGAAAGCAGCCGTCCAACAAGAGGAACTCACAGAGTCTATGCCGTCCAATCAAATGGGAGAGTCGTACCTCCAAACCCTGAAATCGCTCTCTGATCGCATCGTGGAGGCGCAAAAGCCTATCCGCATTCTGGACGCCATCAAATGGTCGCCGTCGATCCGTCAGCAGTTTTTTGAGTCCGGTTTCAAAAAAGCGCCCCAGGTGGACATCGAGTACTATCAGAAAAACTGTCCGCTGGGATTCGACCCCGCCGCCAAAAAAGCCGAGTTCTACGAGATAGAGCGCGAGATCAGTAAAAAACTGGGGCAAATGAACCCGGTCACCCAGATTATGCGCCGCGTATGTCGGGAGTATCAGATGGTGGTGCGCATGCTGGAAGCGCGCGGCACGCCGGAGTTCAGCTATATCTCTCAGGAGCTTTACGGCTCCCCCAGCGATGCATTCCACGCCGGTGACCCCACGCTGGCGGAGCTCGGCGAAATGATGGAGATGACCCTGGCCAACCTGCTTAAAGACAGCTCCATGCAGGAGTCCGAAAAGAACTTACCCGCGCAGTATGTGGTGGACGAGTTGAACTCCCGTCTTTCCAGTTTCTTCATTGGCGCCGGCATTCGCGTCATGATCTCCGACGGCATCGCCGCGGACGCGGCGGCGGGCACGGATTACATCAAAATTCGCAACGACGCCCTGTTCAACCAGCAGGACGTAGACGTGCTGGAAGTTCATGAAGGCTGGGTGCACCTCGGCACCACTCTCAACGGCGGCAGTCAGCCCTACTGCACCTTTCTGAGCAAAGGGCCGCCCTCCGCGACGATCACTCAGGAGGGCCTTGCCGTATTGAGTGAAATCCTCACTCTGCGCTCCGGCCCCACGCGCCTGTTCAAACTCATCAATCGGGTGCGCGCGGTGACGCTGGCCGAAGACGGGGCCACCTTCAATGACGTATTTCATTATCTGTGTGAGAAAGGCATCAGCGAAGACGAAAGCTTCACCCTGGCCGCCCGGGTGTTTCGCGGCAGCACCCCCAATCTGGGGCCCTTCGCCAAGGATATCACCTACATCAAGGGTTTCGTGCTGACTTACAACTTCCTGCGCCTGGCTTTCGCCAGGGGCAAGATCGACCGCCTGCCCATGCTGTTCTGCGGCAAGATCGTACTGGATGACCTGGCCAGCCTGCATGATCTGGAGGAGCAAGGCGTGATTACCGCGCCCCGCTATGTGCCGCCCTTCTTCCAGGATCTGAAAGGACTGGCGGCCTGGATGAGTTTCTCCCGCTTTATCGGGCAGCTTAACTTCAATCAATTGGAAGCCGATTACAAACACCTGTTGTAATCCGCCCTCTCTATTAACAGGAGTAGCACCACAGCTACTCCTCCTGCTCGCCCTGCCATTGGATACGGTACAGATCGCGGCGACGGTCCAGGTAGTTGCGCACGGAACCTTCGTTCTGCAGTTCCTGCAGCTTGTTCAAATCCAGATCGACGATCAGCGTCATTTCCGTATTCGGCGTGGTTTCCGCCATGATGGCGTCGTGGGGAAAGGCGAAGTCCGAGGGAGAAAATACCGCTGATTGGGCGTACTGGATGTCCACGCTGTCGACCTGAGGCAGGTTGCCCACCGAACCGGCGATGGCGACGTAGCATTCGTTTTCAATCGCCCGCGCCTGGGCGCAGCGCCGTACGCGCAAGTAGCCGTTTTTGGTGTCGGTCCAGAATGGCACCAACAATATTTCCACTTCCTGATCCGACAGCAGACGGGCCAGTTCCGGGAACTCCACGTCATAACAAATCAGGATGCCCACCTTACCGAAATCCGTATCGAACACCGTCAGTTCATCGCCGCCCTGCATGGTCCACTCTTTCTTTTCATGAGGAGTGGGGTGCAACTTGTACTGAGCCTCAACACCGCCGTCGCGACGACACATATAGGCGACGTTGTACAACTCGCCGTCCTCGATCACCGGCATACTGCCAGCCACCACGTTGATGTTATAACTCACCGCCAGACGGGAAATTTCCTCCAGCATCTTGTCGGTGAAGCCGGCCAGATACTTGATGGCGTCAATGGAGTTGGCGTGCCGCTCCAACCCCATGAGCGGCGCATTGAAGAATTCGGGGAACAAGGCCACGTCACACTTGTAATCCGACAACGCGTCAATGAAATACTCCACCTGCTGCAACACTTCCTCAGCGCTGCGCATCTGCCGCATCTGCCACTGCACGCAGCCAATGCGGGCCGTAGTCTTGGCGGCGCCGATCAGTTGCTTGGCGCCGGGTTCGTAGTTCAGGTTATCCCATTGCAACAAGGTGGCGTAGCCTTTGGATTCTTTGTCCTCCGGCAGATAGCCGGTAATGATTTTTCTCACGACAAAGTCATTGGAGAGCTGGAACGTCAGAATCGGATCGTACACCTCCTTGCGACTGACCGCCTCAATATACTCCTCCGGCGTCATGCTCTTCGCATAGGTCTGATAATTGGGAATACGCCCGCCAGCAACAATGGCTCGCAGATTCAGGTTACGACACAGCTCTTTACGGCCTTCATATAAACGACGCCCCAAACGCATGTCGCGGTAATCCGGATCGACGAACACATCCACGCCATACAACACGTCGCCATTGGGATCGTGAGTGGTGAGATAAGCATCGCCGGTAACCTCATCGTAGGTATGCTGATCGCCAAATTTGTGGTAGTCGATAATGACTGAAAAGGCGGCGGCGACCACCTTGCCGTTGTCTTCAATACAAATCTGGCCTTCCGGGAACGTTTTCAGCTGCGCGCGAAACTTACGCTTGGTCCAGGCGCCGCCCAGATTGTGATACACCTTGTCCATCACCGCCTTGATGTCGTTGTAATCGGCCAATAACAAGTGACGCAGTTTTAAATGATGATCAAGGTTTTCTTCTTTGAGTTTGTCGTCTTTCATATCCTTTCCCAGTTTTTAGTTATCTCGGCTTCCCTACATTCTCGCAACTATGCGCTACTGTACTGTGATAGGGAAAGCGCTTTGCATGAAAATTAGTTTTATTTAAACAAGCACTTATAAAGTTGTCCAAATATTCAGATTAATATACGTTAAGCTTCCTGCGCCCGACGTCGCATCTCAGTGACGTTTTTCCAAACCTATACTTATACGTGGCGGAGCTGTGTTTTTGATCAGAACCTGCATCAGATATCGATGATTATTTTTCATTCGAGTAAGCAGAATCTATCGCCATACAAGGGGATGGCGGCGCCTGAAAAATGGCGGATGCAAATTTAATCCGACAGCGATTTCATATCGTGATAATGTCTAAAGGTAGCCGACTTTTTCGTCTATCGTTTTAGTTACACGTTTTTTATAATGAGCGCCTTAGCTCTGTTGAGATTTGCGAGTGTTTATGGGACTACAGCCCGGTCGGCTCGAACAAGGATCAACAAGGAAGACTGCGAGGTGATACTTTGATCAGGGTGTTAATTGTTGATGACCACGAGCTGGTGCGCGCCGGCTTGTCCAGAATGTTAAAAGATGAAGACGGTATTGAAGTAGTCGCGGAAGCCCGCTCGGGCGAGGAAGCGGTCAGTATTGTCCGCCAGCATCCTATCGATATTATTCTCATGGATATTCGTATGCCCGGCATTGGCGGGCTGGAAGCCATGCGCCGCATTCATCGTATTGATGAAAGCGTAAAAGTGGTGGCGGTCACCGCCTGTGAAGACGACCCATTTCCATCACGGGTCATGAAAGCCGGCGCCTCCGCTTACATTACCAAAGGCGCGGATATTACCGAGATGGTCAAAGCCATCCGCGTGGTGCATGCCGGGCAACGTTACATTAGCCCGGACATCGCTCAGAAAATGGCGCTGCGTCCGTTCGACGCGGAAGAAGGCGATGTATTCGAGAGTTTGTCCGAGCGGGAGATGCAGATCGCCATGATGATCGTGAATTGCCATAAGGTGCAGGAGATTTCCGACAAACTCTGCCTGAGCCCTAAAACGGTCAACAGCTACCGCTATCGTATTTTCGAGAAACTCAACATCAACAGCGATGTTGAACTCACTCTTCTCGCCATCCGGCATGGTATGCTCGACGCCAATCAGGTCGGCAGCCTGAAAACCTGAACGTGAGGACTCTGGCGATATAAAACGTCGCCAGCCCCGGGCGCCGCTTCGCACTGGCGGAAAACGGCGCATTTGACAGCAATCCGACGGAAAACTCTGATCGGTGGAATCGCAATCCATTTTCGACGCTAAATCATTTCTCAAACAACTCACCACGCATCCGGGCGTCTATCGCATGATGGACGCTCGTGGCGAGGTGTTGTACGTCGGCAAGGCGCGCAATCTGAAAAACCGCGTCAGCAGCTATTTCCGCAACACCGGCGTCAGCATCAAGACCCGCGCGCTGGTGGAGAAAATCGCCGACATTGAAATCACCATCACCCACAGCGAAACCGAAGCGCTACTGCTTGAACAAAACCTGATCAAGACGCTGAAGCCGCCCTACAACATTCTGCTGCGGGATGATAAATCCTACCCCTACATCTATCTGTCGTCCCACTCGGACTACCCTTCGTTGACTTTTCGGCGGGTACGGCAGAAAAAGACCGGCAAGGGCCGCTTTTTCGGTCCTTACACCAGCGCCGCCGCCGTGCGCGAAAGCCTGGCGTTGCTGCAGAAGATTTTCCGCATCCGCCAGTGCGAAGACAGTTTTTTCAGCAACCGCTCCCGTCCCTGCCTGCAACATCAGATCGGGCGTTGCAGCGCGCCCTGCGTGGGGTTGATCGATCCGCAGAGCTACGCGGAGGATATGTCCCACGCCACCATGTTTCTGGAGGGGCGTAACCCGGAAATCATCAACGAAACCATCCAGCAGATGGAGACCGCCTCGGCGCAGTTGGATTTTGAGCGGGCGGCGGTGCTGCGCGATCAGGTGGACTATCTGCGTCGGGTGCAGGAACAGCAAGCGATTGAAGGCGTGGCTCGCGACATCGACGCTTTCGCGCTCTCCTCGTCATTGGAGCTGGTGGTGGTGCATGGTCTGTTTATCCGCACCGGCCGCGTGGTCGGCAGCAAATCCTTCTATTTGTCGGAAAGACTGGAAAGCGATGACGGCGACCTGTTGTCTTCCTTCCTCAACCAATACTACTTCGGCGAGCACGCCATTTACGGTTTGCCTCAAGAAATCACCACCTCTGTCGGCCTGACGGATAAGGACGCGCTCAAAGACGCCTTTAAAGAAGTCTTCAATCGCAACGTGCGGATCGAGCACAATGTGCGCAGCAACCGGGCGGAGTGGCTGCATCTGGCGCAAACCAACGCTAATCAGGCGCTGAGCACGCGCATGCAGTCGCAGGACGCGCAACTGCAACGCTGGCAGTCATTCTGCGACGCGCTGAGCCTGGAGACATCCGTGAAACGAGTGGAGTGCTTTGACGTCAGCCATACCTTCGGCGAGGCGACCGTCGCGTCCTGCGTCGTGTTCGGACCGGACGGGGCGATAAAAGACCTGTACCGTCGTTACAATATCAAGGATGTGCCCGCCGGCGACGATTATCACGCCATGGAGCAGGCGCTGACGCGGCGCTACAGCAAGCTGAAAGACAGCGATGTCGGCCTCCCCGACATCATTCTGATCGATGGCGGCAAAGGACAGCTCGGCATCGCGCATCAAGTCTTTGACGAGCTGCAGATCACCGGCGTAACGCTGATTGGCGTCGCCAAAGGCGTAACGCGGAAACCCGGCATGGAAACCTTGTTCATTTCCGCGGATAATTCGATCCTGAATCTGCCGGGCGATTCCACCGCCCTGCATCTGATTCAGCAGATCAGGGATGAGGCTCACCGATTTGCGATCACTGGAC
Source organism: Hahella sp. HNIBRBA332 (assembly GCF_030719035.1). NCBI lineage: Bacteria > Pseudomonadati > Pseudomonadota > Gammaproteobacteria > Oceanospirillales > Hahellaceae > Hahella > Hahella aquimaris. Next base: position 1,562,103 of record NZ_CP132203.1, on the reverse strand, counting down.
ACCGGAACCAGCGCAATAAAAAGCGAACGCAATCGGTTTTGGACGCCGTGCCTGGCATTGGTCCCAAACGCAGACGGGACCTGCTCAACTATTTCGGCAGCGTGCGCAATATAGAACGAGCCAGCCTCGAGGAAATCAAGCGCGTGCCTGGCATTAGTGAAGTGATAGCTCAAACAATTTATGCAGCCTTCCATGAATAAACGCTCAAGAAAGTCGGTTTTTCTCAATTTCCCCAACATCCTGACCTTGGGCAGACTCGTCCTGATTCCGGTCATCGTCGTTATTTATTACCTTCCCTTTCAAGGCAATTACGTGGTGGCGGCGGCGATTTTCGCCCTGGCGGCGGCGACGGATTGGCTGGACGGCTACCTGGCCCGACGCTGGAACCAGATGACGCCCTTCGGCGCATTTCTCGACCCGGTAGCGGACAAAGTGATCGTGGCGGTGGCCTTGGCGATGCTGGTGGAGGCTCACCACAATCTGGCCCTTACCGCTCCCGCCATTGTCATCATTGGACGGGAAATCGTCATTTCCGCCTTACGGGAATGGATGGCGGAAATGGGCAAACGCGCCAGTATCGCCGTGAACTTTATCGGCAAGGTCAAAACCAGCTGCCAGATGCTCGCCATCACCGCCCTGCTCGCGTTTCCGCCAGGAATGAAAGAAGCATGGGTTGGCCTGGCGTTGCTCTATATCGCCGCCCTGCTCACGCTCTGGTCCATGTTCGTATATTTAAAGGCGGCCTGGCCGGAACTGACCCGGGACTCCTGATTTCCCACAGTGTCTGAAGGTCTGTTGACGCTCCTGCGCCAGACCTTCGCGGCGATCTTGAAGTTACCTATGGGTTACCCAATCGCCATTTCCGCTGCACAACTCAACACCCGCCCCTGAAACCGTAACAGGCCCATAACAAAGCGCCTGATCGCCAATCTGATGTAACAAAAATCTCCCCAGTAAAACTGGCGAAACCTCATCATATGACTAAGACTAGAGGTAAGGGTGTAGAGGTGGCGAATATGAAGGACGCAATAAGCAAACTAAAACCCGCCAAAGCCAAGGCGGTAATCGACAGCTTCGAAAACTCATGGATGATCTGGGAGATGGTCAGGGAAGCCAAAGCTCACGGTAGATGCGAACGCAAAATAGTCGTCGACCGCGATTTTTCCCCTCTTGAACTTGAACAGGCGTTTCGTTGCCTGGGTCTGAGTTTTGGTTCATTCGTGGACAAAAAAGTGGATATGGCCGAATGGTTTTTATGGCTGGTCTGCCCGGAAACCATCGTTTCCTATGCGGAGCCGGACCCGCCTTACTGAAGCGCCGGGCGACGCTCCCTGTAACATCGAAACTCTAGCCTAACTGGATTTGACGTCGCTGGCGGCGAAAGGTCGCAGCGCCTGCTCGATATCCTGGTACAACCCCGGCAACCATGCTGGCGCGTTCTGCGGCGGCGCATCCAGAGCGCGCAAGCGGAAGTCGTGAGGAGCGATGATCACATCAATATTGCTCGCCCCCACTCGGTTAGCCAGAATAAACAGATCCTCCACCGCCGGGTCGCCCATCGCCAGGCACCCCACGGATGACGCCTTGCCATGGATAAAAATATCCCCGCCCGGCGACGTTCGCCCTTCCGCCCTCGCGTGCTTGAGATCAAACGGGTTGGGATAGTTCAGTTTCATTGAAAGGTGGAAGCTGCTGTTGGGATTGAAGCCTTCGATGCGGTAAAAGCCCTCCGGCACCTGACGATCGCCTTCACGTAATTTGGGGCCGGCGACGCCGCTGGCGGCCTGGATGGGATAGGCGCTGACCAGAATCTGTACGCCATCCTGCTCCGCCCACAACTCCAATCGCTTCTCCTCCTTGAACGCCAACAGGGTAATGCGCCGCGGCGGATACGTCACGCCCGCCTTGGCGAACGCGGCCTGCAAGCCGGGCTCCACCACAGGGCCGATATTGCGCACCACGTCATCCAGCGTCCGTCGTCCTTTCAAATCCAGGTATAAAGGAACCCAGATCGAGCGGCCAAACTTATAAAAACCAGTGAGAGCCAGTGTCGCCGCCAGCGATACGCCCACCATGACAGTTTTAAACTTTTTCGACATACCGCTCACTTCCGCCTGGCTCCTCATCGGACGCCATCATGATATTTAGCCGCCAGATCATAATGACTCGCGACATCCGCCTCAACTCATTCATCTCACCCCATTCTTCTGGCCTCAACTTTATGCGCGCCGTTAACTCCGAAAATTCCTCCGCGCTGCTATATTCAAAGTGAGGGGCAGTCGCGTTTGCAGGAGCTTGGTCAAACAGCGGCTGTCGCGCCAGCTCTGAGTGGCGACAAGCTGCGCTGCGTCAAAGCGGCGGAGACCTCTATCGATAATGATGAACCACTGAATCAGTGAGTTAACGGACAGCGCATGAGCAATACTGATCCTCAACCACCACAGAAGCTGCCTCTGAACTGGGTTGTGTGGACCCTGGCGATCGCTTTGATGCTTTATTATTTTCCCGCCATGCGCGACCGTCCGGAACCCGCCATTAAACTTCCCTACAGCGAATTCAAGATGCTGTTGCGCGAAGGGCAAATCAGCAGCGTTACCCTGCGCGGCAGTGAGCTTGACGGCAAATTCATCACCCCGCGCATGTTTCCGGAGCAGCGGCGACAATACTCCCGCTTTCTGACTCAGCTGCCGGATTTCGGCAATGAGGCCATATTAGCGGAGCTGGAGGAGCAGAATATTCCGCTGGAAGTGAAAGAAGGCCACGACGCCAGCAGCTCCAAAGTGATTTTGCTGTCCTACCTGCCCTGGATCATGTTCATGGTCATTCTGTTCTGGCTGTCCCGTCGTACGCTCCGTAACTTCTCTGGCCGGGGCGGCGCGTTCGATTTCGACAAGCGGCTGGAGACCCAGTTCGAATGCCAAAAGCCGGACACTACCTTCGACGAGGTTGCCGGACAAAGCAACGCCAAACGGGAAGTACAGGAGCTGGTGGAATACCTGCGCGACCCAGACCGCTTCCACCGCGTGGGAGCCTTGGCGCCGCGGGGCGTCTTGTTAATGGGCCCGCCCGGCACCGGTAAGACGCTGCTGGCCAGAGCCTTGGCCGGAGAGGCGGGCGTCAATTTCTATCCCATGTCCGCCTCTGAGTTTATTGAAGTCTTCGTCGGCGTCGGCGCGTCGCGAGTGCGTCAGTTATTCAAAACCGCCAAAGAGAACGCTCCCAGCATCATTTTTATTGATGAACTGGACAGCGTCGGTCGCACCCGCGGCGCTGGCTATGGCGGCGGCCATGACGAAAGGGAGCAAACCCTGAACCAGATTCTTGCGGAGATGGACGGTTTCGCCGGTCACGACGCCGTCATCGTATTGGCGGCCACTAATCGCCCGGATGTACTGGACCCGGCGTTAATGCGCCCCGGTCGTTTCGACCGTCACGTCACCCTGGATTTGCCGGATCAGGAGGGACGCGTCGCGATTCTCAAGGTTCACGCCAAACGCATCCCCCTGGCGGACGACGTCAATCTCACCCAGATCGCAGCAGGAACGCCGGGCTTCTCCGGCGCAGATCTGAAAAACCTGATAAACGAAGCCGCCATTCAGGCCGCCCGGGAAAATCGGGACCACGTACACAGTCTGGATTTCGATGTCGCCCGGGACAAGATCATCATGGGCGCCGAGCGCACTCTGATTATTCCACCGGATGAGAAGCATCGTCTCGCCGTGCATGAGTCCGGACACACTTTGGTCGCTTATTACCTGCCCAATACCGATCCGCTGTACAAAGTCTCCATTGTCCCCCACGGACGCAGTTTGGGCGGCACCCACCAAATGCCCTTACAGGAACGGCATACATATCCGGAAGAGTATCTGCGCGACAAACTCGCCGTGATGCTGGCGGGTCGTATCGCCGAGCGTGAATTGCTGGGCAGCGTCAGCACCGGGGCTGACGATGACATTCATCAGGCGACGGGGCTCGCCCGCGCCATGGTCAGTCGTTGGGGCATGTCGAAAGAGGTGGGTCCGGTGGATCTGCGCGACAGTGAAGAGCACCCTTTCCTTGGCCGTGAAATGGCCCAGCCGCACCATCACAGCGAGTTTTCAGCGGAAATCATCGACAAGGCCGTGCGCGAACTGCTGATGTCTGCGGAAACCACTGCCGCCGACCTGATTCACACACACCGGGAAAGACTGGACAAACTGGTGTCGCTGCTGGAACGCTCAGAGACGCTGCACAAGGCGCAGATAGACGAATGCCTGCAAACCGGGGCGCCCTAGCGCCCCGGGACCATCCGCTGACGGGAAAACGCTAGTCGTCTTTGATTTCCACTTCCCTGCCCTTCACCGCCACATCGCCGGACTTGGGCACTTTCAACGTCAATACGCCGTTCTTGAAGTTCGCATGCAAACGCTCGCCGTCGGCGTTGTCTGGCAAAGTGAGGATACGCATAAAGCTGCCGTAGCTGCGCTCTACGCAATGATAATCCTCTCTTTTTTCTTCCGACTCATGCTTCTTTTCACCACTGATGGTCAGCCGTTGCCCATCCAAACTGACTTTCACATTCTCTTTGGAGACACCCGGCAGTTCGACGCTGATACTGTAGGACTCCTTGCCCTCTGAAATATCCAGATTGGGCTTCAGCAAGCCCGCCCATTCACGCCCCAAGCCGAACTCGGGCAGTTCGGGGTACTTAAAGGAGTGCAGCATGTCATCGAAAAGGCGATCCATTTCCTGACGGAATCTCGCCATGGGATAGTTACTGGATTGACGCGAACTAACGGGGACTTCGCTTGCGCTCTTACCTTCCTGGTGCAGCCAGTTCCAGGGAGACCATTTCTTCAGATTCATATCGACCTCCTCGCTTCTCTTTCCATGGATAAATGCATTAGCGGTACGGCCCTCAATGAGGGCGCTGACACAAAAATAGTGTAGCGCTGCGAAGCGATCTGGTGTGATGAAGTCAGGTTGAATTTTGATAGAGATCAACTGATTTTTAGTTGATTAATCAATATCAAATCTCGTGTTGAGCGCATTCTTTTATAACGTTCGGGTAAGAAAAAATGCCACTTCCATCCAAGCATTAAAGCCCTCCCGCAAATCAGGCGTCTACGGGAGAACGATTATCCTCATTTATACGAAGGTGTCCGCCACCAACGTCGGCTTGGCGGGATCAAAACGCACGACGCCAGTATGGGCGTCCATGGCGGTGGCGTGGCTGACGACCACCCAACCACTGTTGCGGTAGTACAGAAAGTTAAACGCCACAGGAAGATTAAGGCCAGGCAGATTGTCATTGCCATACTGACTGAAATCGAAGACCGAAATGACGTTGGGCGTCACGGCGCTGATCAGGTTATTGACTCCGACATTGCCGGGATGCTGGTGGTGATAGACGCGAAAGTAAGCGCCACCAAGAGGCGATTCGGTAATGAAGAAGGCGCAACCGTTCATCGCTGCGGTAAACACGAATCGGTGCTGAGGATTATGCCTCGGCACGTCTACAAATCCCGGCAGTCCCGCGCCGTTGACATAGGGACACCAGTAGCCGGTCAACGCGCTGTCATTCGCAGGGTGATCGTGGATCACCGCAAATCTGGATTGCCGTCGGCCACCCACTGGCGTCGCGGCGGGCTGTAAATCGAAACACCCCATTTTTGTGTACGGCAACAGGTCCACTGCGGCCCTTTCAGCCATGGATACGCCCTGCGGATTGTTATTGCGTCTTTGGATATGCTCATCGAACCAGCGATGATTGATCGTATTGTTGTTCAGAAACGCAATGGGATCGCTTATGAACTGGGTATTGCGGTTATCCACGTTACAACTCCTTGATATGGCTGAATATAAGCTCACTGCACAATACAAGTCCAAGCGCCTGGACGCCATCAAACCCGCCATTAAAAATTCATCATGTCGCCGTCATTTTCGGAGCGTTCGGTCAAGCGCCTACTCCAACAGCGCCATATGGTCTTTCACCGCCGCCGCAAGGCCTCCCTGGGTGATATAGCGTCCCTTGACGCACACCTCATACGCTCTACGCATTTGCGTCGCGCATCGATGCGCCGGCATGCGCCCTTCGCCGGTTCCCAGTCCGGGACATAAGAGTGAGCGAATCTGACGGCCGCCCTGTGCGTTCATCTGGTTGTGACGAATCACGGCTTGCAGCACCGCCTTGAAAGCCAGGTAAGCATTAGCGGTTTGCGAAACATCCATAGGAACGCGCATGGTGGGGGCGGAAATGAGGAAAGGAATGCTTTGATGATCAGTCTCAACGACAATGGCCTGTCCAACGGGGATTTCACCAAAGTAGTCAGACTCCAGCGCCTGACGTACTTTCGCTTCCAGTTCCCAGCCAAAGTGCAGACTGTATTTGAGGTCCAGGCCGCCATCCATGTAACCGAAGCTATTGGCGGGACTCACGATGGCGTCGGCGACCTGTTTCAGAATATCGCCGTCGATAACTTCTACATTCGCCAGCCCATCAAACTGGCGCTTCCAAGCGTAAAACAGATCCAGGCTGTACGCCACTAATCGAATGCTAAAAATACAACCTCCTTTAGACGACCCAGTATGGGCCGCAAGGGGGAGAAATGTAGACGATCAGCCGCGACAAGTCACCACAGATTTCCACTCGGCATATTCTCCAGGTCCTTGGCGCGCTTCAGGTGCTCCAGCAAGGCGGACAACTTTTTGTTGACCGCTTTTTCCAGCACCCAGCGTTGTCCGCCATATACAATCACCGGGCAACTGTCCGACCAGTCGTAGACATAACCGCAATGGGAACAAGCGTGGGGCCAACGCACATGGTAAATGGACTCGGGCATCTGGGTCAGATAGTCCCGCAGCTCCGGGTGATCATCGGTGGCTCGCAATACGCCCAACCAGCACTTTTTACAGCGCCACTCTTCCAGCTCAGCTCTGATGGGTTTACTCTTTCTCATGCAAAATACTGTATATAAATACAGCATTAAAGAAAAGTACTTTTTGCTTCCACTGCGTGCTTTCTATTGCAGAATGGCGATCGTATCCCGGCAACGGCGAATGATGTCGAGCTGCATCAGCCGGGCCAGGCGTCCTTCACTGTCCCGTATTTGTTTGCGAAGAAAAATTGGCGCCACCAAAGAAATAAGCACGCCGACCGACGAAACCGCTGGAAAAATCAGCGCAATTTTGTAGGCGGCGGTGTCGCCGGAGAAATGCTGTACGGATTCCGCCAGGGCCCACGCCACCAGAAAAAAAGCGAAGAAGCACAGAGGCAGCGCCCAGCGCGCGGTTTTGTCCCGCTTAATATCCTCTTTGATGCTCTGGGTGCGCTGGTCAAACATCTTGAGCAGGCTCTGCCAGATATCTCTGGCGATGGCTTCCGTATTCACCCGGTTTTCCTGAATGGAGCCGATGCGAAATAATAGCGGGCGCTCAGGTTTGACCTTTTCCAACGCATAAACATCCAAATATTCCAGTCGTCCGCTTTCCGGGCTCACCAGATCAATTTCGCCTCCCGCCAGATTCAATCTGCAGATCACCTGCCCTTTATGTACCGACTGCCCAATCGCGGCGATGGGATAGATAGAACGTACGCGTAACATATCAAGCAGCGTTACATCCGGCAGATGTACAGCTATCTCCATGAACTGGCCTCATTTATAAGCAGCGCTGCGGCGGCATTTCGTTGATCAACGATTCTAATATAGCCCTATTCCTGGGTTCGGGCGAAAAGGTGATAATATGGCTCCGCCGGGCGTCCCGCCTCATTGTTCAGAGACATCATGATTATGCGCCTCAGAGACCTTAAAGGGCTTGGACCCAAGTCAGAAAAAGACCTTATCGCCATCGGCGTCGATACGCCGGAAAAGCTCAGGGAAATCGGTCCGGTCAGAACGTTTCTGAAGTTGAAGCAAGCCAGCGCCGCCAAACCCAGTCTTAACTTTTTATACGCCATGGTCGGCGCCGTGGAAGACCGCCACTGGATGGAAATCGCCAAGTCGGAAAAGACGCGTCTGCTGATGGAGCTTGAGGGCTATCGGGAGTTGGAGGAAATACTGCGCGCGGAAGGATTGAGTCTGGACCAGGATTGACCGGCGGCGCTAGAGATGGGGCATTGCGACGATACAACCCCCCACCCAACCGGAGCGCATCCATGCGCCTGGGAACTCATATGGCGATATGGTCGCCATGTAAATACCGTCATGCGTAACCGGCCAACTTGGAAATATCCGACGCATTGAGGCTGAATATGCGCCAGTTATCCTCGCACTTCGCACCCTGGGAGTGATAAAACATCGCCGCCGGCTCGTTCGTGGTCAGGACATCCCAACGAATCTTGCGCCCCCCTTCACGCAGACACTCCCGCGCCAGCGCCGCCATCAGTTTTCCGCCCAGACCGAGGTAGCGATATTGCTGCTCGATAAACAGCTCCTTGACGTAGATCCAGGGCGTCAGGTCATAAGTGAACGGCAAGCTGTAATACACCAGCATGCCCACCGCCTGGGCATCCGACTCCGCCACATAGACGCCGAAATCGCGATTGACGAATAAGCGGCGCTCCAGCTCCTCCAGGGTGACGGCGAAGTCCTCAGCATAGCCTTCAAACTCAGCCAGTCGCCGCATCATGCCCAACAGGCGCGGTCCGTCCTCCAGACGCGCCGGACGGATGACGCTGGGATTGTCGCTAGGCATCCGCATCCGTCTCCAAAGTGAAGCCCTCATCAATCCATCCCGTCACGCCTCCGATCATTTTCTTGACCGGGCGCTGCAGAGTCGCCAGTTTGATCGCCGCCTTCTCCGTCGCATTACAGTGCGGACCGGCGCAGTACACCACAAACAGGGTATCCGTGGGATAGGCCGCCAGATTCTGCTCGTTCAGGCGCGTATACGGCAGGCTGATAGCGCCGGCGATATGGCCTTTGCAATAGGCTTCATCGCCTCTTACATCCAACAATACAAAGTCCTGACGCTTGTTGCTGATGGCGTGATGAACGTCCCAGCAGTCGGTTTCAAACTGCAATAACGCCTGAAAATGCGCCAATGCGGTTTGGCTGTCTGCGGCCGGAATTCTGGATACAACAGATGACATAAGATTCTCCTTTGGGTTAGTGCGTGATCATTATTGGTTTTCCAATGTCAATCCGCCATTGGCTTGAAAGACATTGTTCGTTAATATCAAGCCAGCCTCTTTTGAAGAGATGAACAGGAGATAGTCGATGCATAACGTGGCCATTCTGGCGTTTGAAGACGTGGCGTTTTTTGAGCTGGGCTGCGCGGTGGAGCTGTTCGCCCTGCCCCGTCCGGGCATCGAAGACTGGTACCAGTGCGATCTCGTCTCCTTCACTCCCGGACCGCTGACGACCACCTCAGGATTTCAGATCTGCGCCCGTCAGGTGGAGAGCCTCGATGCATTCAGCACCCTGGTCATCCCCAGCTGGCCCACCCAGCTCACCGATATTCCCGCCCCCATCGCCGCCGCCGTCACGCGTTTTTACGAACAGGGGAAGCGCGTGCTGTCTCTTTGCTCCGGGGCCTTTCTGCTGGCGGAATTAGGACTACTCGAAGGACGACAGGCGACCACCCATTGGCGCTACGGCGACAAGTTCAAAAGCCGCTACCCCGGCGTCGACTACGTGGATGACGTGCTGTATGTATACGATGGCGTCATTGGATGCTCAGCAGGCAGCTCCGCTGCGATAGATCTTTGTCTGGAGGTGATCCGCGACGATTATGGCTATAAGGTCGCCAACCGTATGGCGCGCGGCATGGTGCTGTCCGCCCACCGCAAAGGCGGCCAGGCTCAGTTCGCGGAAACGCCGGTGCCGGAAAACAACAGTCAGTTCAACAATGCCATTGATTGGGCGCTGCGTAATCTGGATAAATCCATCGACATCAATCTGTTCGCCCAAAAAGCCAGTATGTCCCGACGCACTTTCGACCGGAAATTTCGCGCTGACTTTAATATCACGCCGAAGGAATGGCTGACCCATCAACGCCTGAATCTGGCCAAAGAAATTCTGGAAAATCAAAACTACAGCATCGAGAAAGTCGCCGCCCTCTCCGGCTTTGACAACGCTACCACCATGCGCCACCACTTCCGCAAAGAATTCGGCATCACGCCGACATTGCACAGGAAGAATTTTAGTCCGCTGGTGAATAGGAACATGATCAGCGAAAGTGTTCCGTAGTATTACTTAGAATAAACACACTTTTTCGGTAACCCTACGAATACGCTTACGCCCTTATTCATCGTACTCTACTTAGATACCCTGTTTCTGCTCGTACACGGACTTACCCAGAAATTCCGACGTTTTCTATGGGAACCTTCGTTTTGATAAAAAATTTCATTTCTAAGCTAGCTGTCGCCAACCCAGAGCAGTTCACCGCATTTACCCCTTCAGAGGAACGCACTCGGCTTAGCGCTTCGCTCTACATCATGTCAGGAAAAATCATCGAAGCAGCGGGGCGACATAACCAAATGTCCATCGCCAAAAAAACAGTTGAGCTGCATCGCTGGTACGGCATGGCTCTAAATAACGCTAATATCAGCGCCATGCAGCAATTTATTGAGCAACAGATGCTGTCGAATGACTACCCTGAAGACAGCCTGTTCAGGAAGTGGGCGACTTACTACAACAAGCATTTCATATCAACAAACCCCAGGATGACATTCCACAAAGATAAAGGCATGCGCAGCGACGTCACTCCAGAGGAAATTGCCCCAGGAAACGTTTGAAGACATCCGCCACTAAGCCGGACGCCTCCAGTTTCTTGAGCGACTGGTCATAGCCGGCCTGCAGTCTCGCCATATCCGGATGCACAGAAGCCTTCACGAATACGTTGTAGTAGGGGCGGCTAACCAGGGGCTTGGGCAGATAGGTGATGAGCTTATCCAGGCCTCTCTGGCGCAAGTCGTAGAGCGCTTCCTGGGTGTTCATCGGCGCCGCTTCGATGCGCCGGTTCAACAGCATCTCCACCAACAGGGTATGGCGGCTCACCTTGACGATATTCAAATCAGAGTTCCAGAATTCCGGCGTATACGCCCATTCGTTAACCGCGCCGATACGCAGGTTTTTAAGGTCTTCCAGCGTATTGAAAGTGATATAGGGCTGATTGTCCTTAAGAACAAAGAAGTGCCAGCTCAGGTCTTTGTAGGCCACCTGAGGATAATTTAAATATTCGGCGCGCTCTTCTTTAAAAGAAAAGCTCATCACCATATCCACCCGCCCCTGATGGGCTTCGCGGATAATGCGGGCGCCGGACTCTATCAATTGAAATTCATGCTCAATCGACAGGTCATTGAGAATAGCCCTGACGATCTCAACATCGATGCCCGTGAAAACGCCGTTTAGCTCCATTCGATAACGCAGTTCAGGCGTCCCCACCACGATAAGCGGTTTCGCCCCCGCTCCCATCGCGAACGATAGCAGGACAACCACCGCCAATCCCCTGAACCACCTTAGGAATACCGCCATAAGACTCCTTCATTCAGAGAAGCATTAGTCTGTAAAGATAAGCTTAGACGGTCGGTGAAGAGGCGGCAATGAGCCCGGGGATATGCCAACGCTTAGTTGAAGAAATAGCCGCCCACACTCATAACCATCGGGCGGCCTGTTATGAAGCGGACGCTAAAAATCGTCCGGCATGGCGTTTTCCATCCAGTCTCGATCAATATCCGAACCGTCCCACTTCGCAGCAACCTGATCGATCAGCTCCTGAACCGTACCGCTTTGAATATCAACATCCGTTCCCATACCGAAAAAAGAGTACAGCACGTCTTCATAGAAGTTTTCCGGGTCCACGTCGTATTCATTCGGATCAAAGGCCAGAATCTCCTCGTCCGACTTATCGTCGTCATAGTTATCGCGATAGATCTCCAGAATATGCTGGGTCGCTTTTTCTTTCAGCGTCATTCTCTTTATCCTCTGTGGAAACATATTTCAAAGCTATGATGGCAAGGTTCTGGCGTACGGGCAATTGCGTTGCTGGGCGCTCGAAATCGCAACGCCTTCCCAACAACCCAATAACAAGCGTCAGACGTGGCGCGCCTGTATAAAAATAACACTGATCATAAATTGTAAAAATTCCCGGAAGCCCTACGGAATAAAGGGAAGCCAGCGTTTTCCAAAGAGATATCCACAGGTTGTGTGGATATCCAAAGCCGCAAAACAGGTCAAATAGCAGACAATATCGAAAAAGTTAACCGTCCCAGCGCGGAATTTGAACAGCTATTGGATAATCCCGTCGCCTTGAGCTATCTATTTCTATACTTACAGCAAAGAAAACAACTCGCTACTTTTCAACATGGACCGGCTATGAAAAAACTTTATTTGGCGTTAATCGGCCTCGTCATGATGTCAGGCTTAGCTAAAGCAGAGACTGTGGAACTCGTCACCCTGCAATACCCTCCTTATCAGTATCAGGAACAAGATGAAGTACAAGGTTTGGTGGTGAACATCGTCAATGAGGCCTTTCGCCGTGTGGGCATGGACACCAGCATCCGCCTGAACGCCTGGCCCCGTTCATTGGAAATGGTGAGAAGCGGACAGGCCGATGCCATTTTCACCGCATACAAAACTCCCGAGCGCGAAGAATTCCTGTACTACTCCAACGTGGTGTTAATGCCCCAGGAAATCGTCCTGTTCGCCAAAAAAGACAGCAACATCAGCTTCAACGGCGACCTGACCGCCCTCGCCAACGTAAAAATCGGCGTGGTGCGCGACATCAGCTACGGCAGCACCTTTGATGAAGCCCGCAAAAACGGCATGTTCAAACAAATCTCCGAAACCACCAACCTGGAGCAAAGCGTTAAAAAACTCGAATCCGGACGCATTGACCTGCTCATCAGCAACAAATACACCGCCCTGGCGATGTTCAAAAACCTCGGCTTCGCTGGCCAGTTCAAAGAACTCACCCCCTCCATCCAAAGCGTCCCCAGCTACATCGCCTTCTCAAAAAAGAAAGACCTCGCCAGCCTACGGGACAAATTTGACGCTGCGTTGAAAGAAATGATGTCGGACGGGAGTTATGACAAGTATTTGAGTGCTTATTCTGATTAGGGGGCTCTACAAAATTGAGAAACAGGTGAGAAGTACCCAATAGTGATCAAGTCCTAGCGCAGCAAGTGATAGCCCCTCTCGACGTGCTTCAAGAATTCTGATTATGTACGAGCCGCCATTTACGCAACCAATGCAGTAGAGGCGGTACATTGGCAAGCTAACCAAAACCAAAGGCGGTTTCGTCATGCGGGTATGTTGAACGCCACAGAACTGTGGACGCATCCAGTGCAGACCCTGTAAATAATTCTGTGTATCTGCACTTTCTTTAGAGAGTTTTCATAATTAACCGGCGACATATCATTGTTCGCCGTATGCAGTCTTTCGAGGTTGTAATATCTCATGTAGGCTGCGACATCCTGCTTCATGTGCTCCCGGGTAGGCTGAGGGATTTTTAATATCCAGTCATGCTTAAGGCTGCCAAAAAAGCGCTCAACCACCGCATTGTCCCAACAGGCTCCCACGTCCCCCATACTCGCCCTGATTTCATACTTTTCCAGCAGCTTTCGATAATGTCCGCTGGTGTACTGTGAACCACGGTCACTATGGAATACCAAGCCCTTGGCCGGCTTCCGCAAGTTGTACGCCTTGATCAGCGCCTGACTGACCAGACTTGTCGTCATGCGCTTGTCGATGCGCCAGCCGACAATCCTCCGGGAATATAAATCCATGACAATGGCCAGATACATCCAGCCTTCTCCTGTTTTCAGATAGGTCACATCGCCAGCCCAAACCTGATTGGGCGCAGTAGGATTAAAATTCTGATTCAACAAGTTATCTGCAACCGCATGATGATGCTTGCGCCTTGTCGTGGCCTTGTAAGCAACGCGTTGAGTGACCTGAAGACCCAACCTCTTCATGAGCTTGCGAACCCGATAACGCCCTATCTGAAAGCCTTCTTCGCGTAGCTTCTTCATCATCTCCCGACTGCCCAGACTGCTTCGAGAAGCTTTAAACAGTCGCTTCATTCGCCGATGCAGATGAAGCTCATCAAACCGGATCACCGGCGCGCGGCGCCGACGCCAGGCATAGTAGGCTGATCGACTTGCACGCAGAGCCCGGCAAAGCACTTTCACTGGGAAGCGACTCGACTCTGCTTGAATGAAGGCGAACTTTATTTCATTTCTTTCGCGAAGAAGGCCGAAGCCTTTTTTAGGATTTCCTTTTCCATGCGCAGCTCTTTGTTTTCTTTGCGAAGCCGTTTTAACTCGGCGCGCTCGTCTTCAGCCAGAACCTGGTTTTCAAGCTGAGCTTCAATTTTTTCCTTCCACTTGTAGAGCATATTGGCGCTAATGCCGAGGGATTTAGCCGCTTCTGGGACGGAATAACCTTGATCGCGCACCAGGGAAACGGCCTCTTCTTTAAACTCTTTTGTATACTGCTTATACGACCTTTTCTGACTCATGCTGACACCTTAATCGTTGACGGGTATTGTCTCTTATTAATGTGTCCGGGACTATTAGACCACTACAAGTACCCACGAGAACCTCCATTGTAACCTCCACCATGAACCCTATTTGGACTGTTTGGAACTACATTACCTTAAGCACTCCAGAAAATTTTCCACAATCACAGGAGTGCTTAACGATCGTTCCTTCATACTCAAACCTGATCACCGCTAAACACTTATCGCATGAAACAGTAGCCGGCTTCTCGGCAAAAAAATCTTCTGCCGCTTTCTTGAATATCTCACGGTCGCTATCGGTGTAATTATTATCGCTCATCTAATTCCCCATATAGAAAAGTGATTTATCAAGATCTTTTACTGTCTGACTTTCATCGTGCAGGCGCCTAACCACATCGCGAAGTAGTTGGTAACGTTCAGTTGATGAAAGCTCTGGCGTTAGAGCAGCAGCCCTATAACTTGCCTGCACTTCATCCAATAAACTTCCATCCGCAAAGTCTTTACCAGCTAAAAACGAATTACGATGGCCTACGATTTCATGAGCCATTGTAGCTTCCATACTCATCCTATCTAAAACGCCCATTCCAGACTGCCTAATTACACCGCTATTTCCTGGGTAAACATTAGGCCCAACCCAAACATTTTCAAAGTTAGGGCTGTATGCAGTTGGGCCATTCCAAAATGCTATTTTCTCTTCTGGAACCCCCAACCTTTGAGCAACGGCTAGAATCTCTTGTTTCTGGATATCCGTTAATGGTAATGAGTTTCGGTTTGCCGCCTCATCAGCACTAAACCTGAGCCCAGCATTGTCTGGAACATCAGGCAGTCCCTTCAAACGCGAAGCCGGAATAAACAAACTGCTAAGCATAACGCCTGACTCAGCAAATACCTTCCCATCACCATTAACTATAGAGAAAGTAAATGCCTCAGACGTATCCGACAAGCCATTCATTACTGTCAAATAGTCATCAAGAGCGGTTCCCCAAAAATTATGAGAATACTGCGAGTGTTTTACTGTAGCCCAATTATGAAAGCCCAGCACTGAGCCCGAAATACTATCGATTGGTGTTGAAAAATAGTCTATGGCTGCATTTACAGCGGCTTTGCTCATGTCATATAGGGTCGTGGCCACTTGTCCTGTAAATGTTTCTTGCCATTGGTGAGCTGAAACACCCAAAATTCCAGCTAGTCTCTCATCAACATCAACAGGAACAGCAAGAGAAGCAGACAGATCATCTAGCGAAGCAAAGTAACTATCTCTCCACTCCAAGTATGTCTCCGGTCGCACCTGATAGTCTTCTGGCATAGAGTCGCCAATATCAGGAACAGAGGCGTATAAGTAGGCTAAGTCGGAAAACTCTCCTTTCTCTCTCTGAAGTACCAGCCCTTTGCTATTTGGGTTCCGTAAATCAATTCCACCTGCTGCAATATTTTCTTCAAGTGACAAACTTCTTGGTCGACCAGAACCTCCTGCCACTCCCGCCAGCGCCAAGCCTCCCAACGTACTACCAACAACCCCCGCGATCATTCCCACATAATCAGGACGATAATCTTCGCTGTCATAGACCGCTACGCGGACGGCTTCGGATACTGCGCCGGCGGTGAGGCCTTGGATGGCATTGCGGGCGATGTCATTGTTTCTAATACTGCCTGGGAGAAAGCCATCGACGTAGCTGCTTAGTCCTTGGTTGTAAAATGCATTCTTATCCCCAATGCCAATGCCGTTCATCACTGATGCAGTAGCAAAGCTAGTGGCGACGTCTCTCCAGCGGAAGGTGGTGGGGAGTTTTGTGGCTTTGCCAGCGAGATAATTTGCCCCGACGCCAGTTACGGCTGTAGCCGCGTTTTTAGCCCATTTAGGTAAATCTTTCGCCCATTTAGCTGTGTTTGCATACGCTGCGACACCCGCTGTCGCAGCGGCAGTAAGCCCTGACCTTAATACGCCACGAAGAGAGAAGTGCTCTTGAACTCCCAACTCTTTCGCCGCCCATTGAGATGCTGCGCTGCCTATCGCCCCACCGACAAATGCGCCTGCAGCGACGGCAGCATAACCGCTAGCGCCTGCAACAATCCCCGTAGTCGCTCCCAGTGTGCCTATCCCTGTTGTACCAGCTATTAACGTGACGCCACTTCCAGCTGCGCCAGTGGCAGCGCCAAATAAGCTGGCAGCTCCTTGAATCGCATATGGCGCTATTACTGCCGCAACAGCGATAGCAATGACCATGACAATAAAGGTAGCGCCACATTTGCCTTTCTTAGGCGGCGGAGGCTCGGGCAACGATGGCGTCGTGTCGCCAAGGCCCAGTCCCGGGTCATAGGGTCGGAATGTGTTGGCGTTATTGTGAATGTTGGTGACTACGTTTGGGATCACCAGACTTAAACCGGCTTTCAGATCCTGATCGCCGGTGAGGCCATTGGCGTCCGCCAGCAGATACCAAAGACTGGCGTCTCCCCACATGCTGGCGGCGATCGAAGACAGTTTGTCCCCTTCATGAACCTCGTAGTAAGAGGATGCCTTGCCGGGATAATCGTAGTTAATCGGCTGGAAGTTCTGATCGAAATCCGCCGAGGTCACAGGCGTCATTCTGTAATAACTGGAGTACCCTACTTTCTTTTTGATATCCCTGGTTCTGGTCTCTACCAAGCTGCGATTGTCATCCCGCCCTGCATACTTGGGAATAAAGTAAGACTCCTGTCCGACAACGACGCTGTGGTCACCATTTTCCGCCAGCTGTTGAACGTAGTCCGTCCTTGAAGGAACGCCATCGTTGCCAATGTCGCCGCGCACAATACCGTCCAAATAGTAGAACTTCCGACGGATGGATTTCTCCTCACCGTTGTTATTTCTGTCTATTTCGTTCCGCTGAATGGCCTGTCCGCGCTGATTGTTGACATAGGAGATAGTCCGCTGATCCTGATGATCATAGACCCAGCGAGTGTGGCCGTTCGCATCATAGATGTAATAGGACGCGCCAGCGCCGACAGAAGCAGATACGGTGACCTTGCTGGCTTTATAGGTGTCCCAACGGTCACGCGCCAAATAGTGATATGTAGTCGTGACATCTCCTTTATTATTTGCCAAATCATCAAGAAACGTTTGTTTGAGCGTTTGTCCATCATTCAGATAGGTGTAGGTCAAAATGGATTTACGGCTGCCATCACTCATAGAGGAGTCTTTATAGGCCGTGTCCTTCAACACCTGATTATTAGCGTTGTAATCGTAATGATGCAGGCTTTCCAAGCGTTCTTTTACAGCTCCGGCGGCGTCAAGGTAATGAGAATACTGTGAGTGTGTGGTTGTACGCCCCAGCTCATCCGTCTCACGCACCGCAACCCGTGCATAACCATCCGCCCTCACGCCTTCGCCGGTCTTGCCATTAAGGCTCGCGTCTTTCAGCCAGACTGCGCGCACTCGTCCATAAGCGTCATACTCAAACTTCTGGCGGCTCTCGACGGGAGCGCCGTCTTTGTTCAGTAACGCGCTGTTATCTATGATGCGACGCCCGCCCTGATCGTAGCCGATTTCATGACCCGTATTGCCGGCATATATGCTTTGCGTCGCCCCAGCGGTCAACGCCCCCATCGTTACGATGAAGCGGTTTTCCTTATCGTAAAGGTAATAGAAGTCCTGGGTCTTAATATCCTCGCCTTTATTCTTATCGGTGATGAGATAGTCGTCATAGACGGACTTCATATGACGCCGGTTGCCCACAGCGTCATAGGAGTAAGTCAGGTCGTAGTCGTCATCGCGGATTCTGACCACGCGGTTCAACGCATCATAGGTCGCTCTGACGTTTTGATATGGCAGCGAGTTCTGTTCCAGCCCTGCGCCAGCAATGCTATCCAGTTCCGTAAAGGGGGAGCGACGGTAGGTTTCCTCTTCCACATTCCCGTTCGCATCATACTTGAACTCCGAATAACTCCCCGCGCCTTTGTCGCTGATGCGACGCACGCGGCCATTTGCGTAATATTCATATTGAATATCCTGCAAACCTCTCGTGGGATGCGAGTCATCCGACAGCAGTTCTGCAGGAATATCCCCATCCGTATAGGTATAGGCGCTGTTTGAAGTGCTCTGTCTCTGCAGCCAGCCCGCCCGATTATATTCATACACAAACTGATGCCCCCCCAAATCCTGGTGAGTGCGAATCCGGCCAAAGTAATCCGTCTCATCAGTCAGGTTAGACGTCGCTTTATAGTTGGCGTCAGTTTCTGTGGACAAGCCGTTTGTCGTGACCTTTTTATAACCGCCAATGCCGCCAATGCTACTGACATAGCGATATTCGTATGAGGTCTCATTAGCCCCGCCTCCCTGACTTCCGTCATTAAACCCAATATGTTTAATGATGCGCCCTTCGCCGTCGTAGACATATTTTTCAGCATGACCTAACGCATTGGTATGCGTCACTCTGTTGCCAAGTTCATCATAAGAGTACTTGTCAGAGGTATAACTATCGCCAGCATTGTACTTCGCCAGGTTTTCGAAGCGTCTGACTTCCGTCAGCCTGCCCATGCTGTCATACACAAAGCTGTGATACTGGCCCAGCTCATCAATCACCAGGCGCTTATTGCCAAGCTGGTCATATCGGTAGGTTTTGCCGTGCCCCAGTGCATTGGTTTCGCTTGCGACCATCCCCGCCGAATAGGTCTGGCCCCGATAGAAGGCGGCATTGTTACTGATGGAATAGCCTGCTTTCTTTTCCGCCAGATAACTGTTCGCATCCTGATTGGCCACCAAATTCCCTAAGGCGTCATAGAAATAACGAGTGACGGGATGGGCATCCAGCGACTTTAGAACGCCATTGGCGGCATGGTCCTGACTCACTTCTACCTTAGGATCGATTTTATGGGTCAGACGGCCTTGCGTGTCATACGCCAGATGGGTCGCGTTCCCCCGGCCATCCACTTCCTGCACCACTTCGCCAAAGGCGTTGTAACGCTGCCGGCGATGGATTTGATAAGTAGTCTGACCACCCAACGTCCACATCGTCCTGTAGCTCTGGAAAATACGCTGCTGCTGGTCATTTTCTTGGACTAAGGGCGTCAGGACGTTTTGATTAGTGCTCGTAGGTGTGGCGGAAGCCTTGTAGACTAGTTGCCTATAAGTCGTCGTCTTTAGCGCTTTGAAATAAAGATTCGTATCTCTACCCGTCTTCATGTCGGTTAAGTTAATGAATGTTTTAACTTCATTCAGCTTCCTTGTGGAATCCCACGTAGAGTAAGACAGATCATATTGCCCATTGCTGAGACGAACCAGAAATCGACTATTATCCAAGCGCTCCGCAGTTGATAAGTCTATACCGCCAACACTTCCTGTCAGTCTTTCGACATAAGGGTTGGCATCATCAACAATCAGAAATGCTTTGTTTGTCAGGCCAGAAAGGCTCTTATTGAACGTGCCGTGATTATCTCCTCTGTTAGTAATATAATTTGTATAGAATATTTCTTCGCCGGAAAGGCTAGGAATAGTGACCTTAAATTTATATTTATATGAGTCCCAATCGCTATTTTTCTCATGGTCATCATTTGTCCTCCAGTAAGCAGTTGAACTAAATTCAGGCATCATTTCGGGCATCAATGGATCCCACTTTCCATCAAATGCACGATTATATTGATCATAGAATGTAACCCTTAACTGCATACCAAGATTAACGAGCTCTTTAGGTATATTCACTTTGAAACTGAAGCTTCCCTGCCCTCCAGGATGCCCTCCACGAATAACTTCTTTCGCATCAATTGTAATTATTGACTGCTTAACCGCTTGGATAATTCCAGGCCCTTCAGAACTTAAGTTGCCATAACGCGTCTCAACTTGGTTTTCTAATCTGAACCTGCCTGCATCGTGATTTGAGGTTCGATAACCTGTTACTTTAATTTCACCATCACGGGTTTTGACCGTTTCTACTTTATAACCATCATCATCCGCCACATTAATGGAAACGATTTGCTCCGCGCCGACTTCTGTATTCGAGGTCAGAATATATCGCTGCGTTTCTACATCTCTATAGATATACGTAATGCCGTTCTCATAACGATTCCAAATTCGAATGATCGTTTTTTCGAATGCGCCATTTACTTTCTCCATCGGCCCTTCAGCCTTCCAAGCGCTGGCGTAGCTATTGGTCCCGGCATTAAGGCTGATGGCGCCATAAGACGAGCCCGACTTGCTCCACGCCTCGGGACTGATGCCCAGGTACCCCATGAGTCCACTCAAATTAGCGCCGAGGTCAGTGACATTAATTTTTTGCGTGATCGGTCCTGGCTTGCCGCCATTGACAGTAACTTCTTCAGTGCGGGGCGGCTGCGTTAAGGAAGTATTAATTACGGTATCTGCGCCAGTAACCGTGGGTCCTACGCTGTCTTCAAAACGTATCTTTCCGACATCGTCGGCGCCCAGTTGCCAATCGGCATCGGATTTCCAGTCAGTAATCGTCTCGTTACTTTTTAAAATATCCGCTTCCAACTGGCTGTAATCATGAGGCGCCTCAAAGGTGTCCGTATGGCGGTTGCGTTCGTCATACACGCTGACTTTCATTTGCGTCTGCAGCACGCCCAGCGCCTTCACCTGTTCCGGCGACGTCAGCGTCGCCAAGTCGATCGGATTGCCTGACGCGTCTTTCAGGTCGTCCACCAGAATGAATTCCGCCGAGGCGTTGCCGTTCTTGTCGTACAGGTAAAGCTGCGGCGCGCCGGTTTCCTTGTTGGTGCTGAACAGACGGCCCAGGCGGTCATACTTGAACTGCTCCTGGTATTGCCCGTTCATCCCTTTCGCCGTGATGTCGCCGTAGCCGTTATAGCGCGTCTCGTGACTCAGGCCGGTCGTGTCCACGCGTTTGATTTCACGACCCGCGCCGTCATACCAGTAACGGTTCCAGTAGCTCTGGCTGCCGCCTTCCGCCTGCCGCTGACTCCAGCTTTTCTCCGCCACCGCGCCGAACGCGTCCGTCGCGTAATCCGTCCGCGCGCCGCTGGCGTCAATGTCCGCCACCGCAAAGCCCAGCGCGTTCACCAGCGTGCGGCGGGTCTGGTTGGCGCCCGCCTCCAGCGCCACCCGCGTCTGCGTCACCTGACGTCCTAACGCGTCATAACCATAGGTCACGGTGGCGCGCGCCATGCGGCCTTTGTAATCCGTAAAGCTCTGTCCTTTCTCCGTCGTCTTGCGACCCAGAGCGTCGTAGGTCGTCTCCAGCGTACGCAGCGTCTCCGCGCCTTCTCCCGGCGCGATCGTGCGTTGCAGGCGGTTCAGGTTGTCGTAGTCGTAGCGGGTGCTGCGACTGCTCGCCGTGGTCTTCTTCGGCGCCCCGTTCACGAACTGGTAGTCCTCCACGCCGTGTACGGTTTCCGTGATCCGGCGTCCCAGGCGGTCATAGTCGTAAGTCTGTCTGCGGTCGCCCCGCACCAGTTTCTGCGCCACTTCCGCGTCGCTCAGGTCCGCCAGGTCGCGCCCGGCCAGCTTCGCCGCGTCGCTCTCCGCCGCCGCCCGCTGCGCCGCCACGTTCGCCAGCAGCTCCGCCAGGGTCGCCGTTTCTGCAGGGTTTTTCGCCTCATAGGCGTACTGGACCTGCTCCCGGATCTGCCCCAGTGCGTCCGTCGTCCATTGCGTCAGGGCGTGATGACGGGTCACCGTCACCGCTCCCCCTTCGCGCTGGTAATCCGTGACGCCCGCCGCCAACGTCGCCTGCAGGTCGCCCTGCGCCGTATAGAAGTGACGCGTCACGCCGCCGCGACCGTCCCGCTCCGCGATCACGTCGCCGTTACGGTTGTAGAGCGTTTGCGTCACCACCTCCTCCTGGCTGTACGCGGAGCTGTAGAAGCCCTTGCTCACGGCGCTTTCGCCCTGGGTCAGCGCCGCCAGCTGCTGATTGCTCAGCGCCAGATCAAAGTGGGTCTCGCCCCGGGTCCGCGTCTCTACCTGACGGTTGTTCAGGTCGAACGTGTAACGCAGTTCCCGGTAATCGTCCGTGTCTTTGCTCAATAACGTCGCCAACGCGCCATTGCTGGGATTGCTCAAGGCCTCGCCGTAACGTCGCTCCAGGATGCGGTTGCCGCTGGGGTCGTAGCCGGAGACGGTCACGGCGCCGGCCGCGTCCACCGCCGCCGTCACCCGATTCAGGTTATCGTATTCGAACAGTTGCTTGCGCTGCGCGCCCACCGCCGTGGTGGGTCGGTTGGCGCCGTCCACCTGAAACGCCTGCACGGTCTCTTTCAGTTGGTTGCCCAAGGCGTCGTATTCGCGCTGGGTCACCTGCCGCACCCGGTTATAGCGGCGGATCTCGCCCGCGTCGTTGGCGAAGCCAATATCGATGAGGTCCGACCACACCTGAACTTCCCGGTTCAGTTTGTCGTAAACGTATTCCGTCGCGCGCGTCTGCCCGCTGATGGTTTTGTAGGCGCCGTCCGCATCGCGATAGCCGCCTTCCACCACGCGAATGCGGTTGCCCAGCGCGTCATAGCTATTGCGATCGCTCAGACGCCGCTCTCCGGTCAGGCTCGCGTCGGCGTTGAAGGTCACCCGCACGCTGGGTTTGATGGTCTCCAGCAGGCGCCCCTGCGCGTCGTAACGGTAGGCGTAAACATGGCCGCCACGGTCGGTCCAGCTGATCCGGTTGCCCTGTGCGTCATAGCCGTAGCTTTCCACGACCTGTTGCGCCGAGGTCGCTTGCGCCGTCTGCGTCTTCAGTCGGCCCAGGCTGTCGAAGTCGCTGCGGGTGAGCTGGTCATGCGCCGCGTCCGCCGTCAGCATCGCCCGCGCCTGCGCCTCGGTTTTGCCCGCCAGGGACGCCGCGTTGATCCGGTTGGCCCAGCTGCGCTGGGCGATCACCTGTCCCGCCGCGTTGTAGGTGAAGTCCTTCGCCGCGCCGCCGGCGCTGACCTGCAGCGTCTGGCGATTGAGGGCGTCATAGAAGAAGTAGCCGGTGGCGCCGTTCGGGTCGGTCACCGAGGTGACGTTGCCGAACGCGTCGTACTGCGTATACGTCGTATAGCCTTCGCCGTTGGTTTCCGAGGTTTTCAGACCCCGCGCGTCAAACGTCTGCGATTTGCTGTAAATCTGCAGCAGCAACGCCCGGTGCTCGCCCTCGGGCAGGTGCTCCCGGCTCAGGAAGCTCAGCAATAACGCATTGTCCTTCAGCCACTGCGCCTGCTGGGACTGCCACAGTCCCGCGGGATTGGCCTGATAGTTTTCCGCCAGCAGGCGCAAACGCTCCCGCTCCCCTTTGGCCCAGTCGCTTTGGCTGTCAAGAATCTCATAGGCGCGCGGATCGATCACCCGCTCCACCTGACCGAAGGCGTCGTAGACGTAGCCGGTGCTGCTGGCGTTCGCCGTGCCGAACGCTTTGGTTTCTTTCACCACCCGGTTCAGGTCGTCGAATTCGTAGCGCGTGGTGCGCTCCAGGGCGGAGCCCTCCGCTTCGATCAGGGCGATGACGTTGCCGTAACGGTCATATTCCTTACGCGTCAACGTGGAGACGCCATTGAGCTCCGGCGTGCGGATGCGCTCCTGGCGATTGAGGGCGTCGTATTCGTAACGGGTATGCCGGTCTCCGCTGACCGGATCGTTATTCGCCGGGACGTTCGCCGTGGCGTAATCCGCCGCCGTGCGTTCATGGATCGACACTTCCGTGATGTACTGGCTTTCCTGAATCAGGTTATCGAAGCCGTCGTACTGGTAGCGCGTCACGGCGCCTTTGCGCGCGCTGGCGCTGATGTCCGCGTCGTCGACGGAATCCTTCGGCGTCAGTTTGGCGATCAGGCGGTTGTCCGCATCGTAGGCGAAGGTGGTGACGTTGCCCCGCGCGTCGGTCACCGCCGTGCGGTTGCCGTGGGCGTCGTAGGCGTAGCTTTCAGTAATCCAGGTTTCCGCGCCGCCGGTCATCAGCCGCTGCGACTGGCTGATTTTACGGCCGGCGTCGTCATAGGCGTAGCGGGTGATGCGGGTTTCCGCGTCCGGATGCAGCCCCGACAGGGCGCTCAGGGTCGCCGCCTGGGTCCAGGGGGCGGCGTAACGGCGTTCTTCCGTCACCTGCCCCTGTCCGTTGTACAGGGTTTCCGAGACGTAGTTCTCGCCGTCCAGGCTGTAGCGCAGGCGTCCCAGGGCGTCGTAAACCAGACGGCTGTGCTGGTTCGCCGCCGCGCTGCGATGGGCGTCCGCCGCCTGCGTCACTTGCGTCAGGGTCGCCGCGGCTCCGAGATTCAGGCTGGCGGCGTAGCGCACGCGATGGGTCAGACGACCGGCGTGGTCGTATTTCTGTGCGATGAGATGCCCGCCGGCGTCCACCCGGTAGATTTCCAGGCCGCGGGCGTCGTAGAAGATCTGCTCCACCCGGTCGCCAGCTGAGGCATGGCCTTGCACATAAGTTTCCAGCGCCGCCGCCGTCAGCGGCTGGCTCAGGTCATAGGCCGCGACGTAACTCAGCGTGCGCGTCACCTGGCCATTGTGGTCGTATTCCAGTTCGGTGATATGGCCCTGATGATCCAGCTTGAAGCGCGCCTGGCCCAGGCTGTCGTACACCAGGTAAGTATGTTGCGCCCGGGTCTCGCCCGCGACGAACTGCGCCAGCGCCGCTTCGCTGTAATCGGCGCCGCTGTAAGCGGTTTCGTAGCGCAGCGTCTGCGTCGCCCGGCCCGCCGCGTCGTAGCGGGTCTCCGTCACCTGCCCCAGGGCGTTCAGGCTGAAGCGCGCCAGACCGCGCGCGTCGTACGCCGTGCGCTGCGTGTGTCTACCATCGGCGATGGGCAGCTTACTCTCTATTCCGGCTTCGTCGTAAACAAGGCCCGCCAGCGATAAGGGGTTGAGGTATTTGTGCGTCGCCGTCACCCGACCGGCCGCGTCGTATTCCCGCTCCGTCACATGGCCCAGCGCGTCGATCTCAAACCGCGGCTGGCCTTTGGCGTCATACACTAGGCGCCCGCTGCGCGGCTGACTTTGTGCATTAGCGAACTGGGTCAACGCCGCTTCGCTATAATCCGGGCCAGCGTAGGCGCGGTCATAGCTAAGTTTTTCCGCCACCTGTCCCAGGGCGTCGTAACGGTTCTCGGTAACATAGCCCAGAGCGTCAACCGTAAAGCGCGCCTGACCTTTGGCGTCATAAACCACGCGTTCGCGGCTGCGCTCACTGTTCTGCGTCGCGTCGCCGCTCATCCAGGCATCGCCAATCGCCGAGCCCTGTGCGTACAGGTTCGCCTGCGCCACATAGGTCTGCGTGGCGTCCACCGCATCCTTCAGGGTATGAATCAGGACGTAGTTATCCTGTCCCTTGCGTTGCAGCAGGATGCGGGCGTCGCCGTCCTTCAGTTCAATCCGGAAACGGTCTCCCGCCTCCACGAATTGCATCGTCGCCGGCGCGATCTGCGTTCCCTTGTATTGAATCAGAACGCTGTGCTTCTCCGCCGCCGCGCCGTCACGGTCGCGGATAAACACGCCCAGGTCGATTTCCTTAAAGTAGTCGTTCCCCGACAACCGTTCTTCCGGATTCAGGTTAAAGCCCACTACACCCAAGGATTGACCGTTAACCAGCTGGTCTACGGTGAATTCCAGGACGCCTTCGCCACCCGTCAAGCCACTCCCCGCGATCGCGCGGCCGGCGGTCAGACTCGCTGGTGTGGTTCGCGTCAGGCGTCCTCCTTGCAGGGACACCGCCGCATCCGTTCCCCAGTTCAATAACTGAGGCAGGCGCGACGCCAGATCCGCAGAAGCGGCGTCCACCGGATGCGCGTAGCGGCTCTTGTTAACCACCCGCCCTTGCGCGTCATACTCGAATTCCGTGATGTAGCCCAGAGCGTCGACCTCAAAGCGCACCTGCCCCCTCGCGTCATACACCAAACGAGAATGCGAAGCCGGGGTTGCGCCATTCGCGAAGGTCTGCAGGGCGCTTTCGGTAAAGGCGGCGCCCGTGTAGGCAGAGCTGTAGCTTAGTTTTTCGGTTACTTGGCCCAGACTGTCGTAACGAGTCTCCGTCACCTGGCCCAGAGCATCGACAGTGAAGCGCACCTGGCCTTTCACGTCGTAGACCAGTCGGGAATGGGAAGCGGGCGTTTTGCCGCTGATAACGCTCTGCAAGGCGCTTTCAGTAAAAGTGACGCCCGTGTAAGCAGAGCTGTAACTGAGTTTCTCGGTTATACGGCCCAACGCATCGTAGCGGCTCTCCGTCACCTGTCCGAGTGCGTCGATGGTAAAGCGCGCCTGACCTTTGGCGTCATAAACCACGCGTTCGCGGCTGCGCTCACTGTTCTGCGTCGCGTCGCCGCTCATCCAGGCATCGCCAATCGCCGAGCCCTGTGCGTACAGGTTCGCCTGCGCCACGTAGGTCTGCGTGGCGTCCACCGCATCCTTCAGGGTATGAATCAGGGCGTAGTTATCCTGTCCCTTGCGTTGCAGCAGGATGCGGGCG
This sequence comes from Hahella sp. HNIBRBA332, assembly GCF_030719035.1. Classification (NCBI taxonomy): domain Bacteria; kingdom Pseudomonadati; phylum Pseudomonadota; class Gammaproteobacteria; order Oceanospirillales; family Hahellaceae; genus Hahella; species Hahella aquimaris. The sequence goes on along the minus strand of NZ_CP132203.1, from coordinate 1,535,272 downwards.
TCGCCGTCCTTCAGTTCAATCCGGAAACGGTCTCCCGCCTCCACGAATTGCATCGTCGCCGGCGCGATCTGCGTTCCCTTGTATTGAATCAGAACGCTGTGCTTCTCCGCCGCCGCGCCGTCCCGGTCGCGGATAAACACGCCCAGGTCGATTTCCTTAAAGTAGTCGTTCCCCGACAACCGTTCTTCCGGGTTCAGGTTAAAGCCCACTACACCCAGGGATTGGCCATTGACCAGTTGGTCTACGGTGAATTCCAGAACGCCTTCGCCGCCCGTCAGGCCGCTTCCCGCGATTGCGCGGCCTGCGGTCAGACTCGCCGGTCCGGTGCGCGTCAGGCGTCCTCCTTGTTGGGACACCGCCGCATCCGTTCCCCAGTTCAATAACTGAGGCAGGCGCGACGCCAGATCCGCAGAAGCGGCGTCCACCGGATGCGCGTAGCGGCTCTTGTTAACCACCCGCCCTTGCGCGTCATACTCGAATTCCGTGACGTAACCCAGAGCGTCGACCTCAAAGCGCACCTGGCCTCTCGCGTCATACACCAAACGAGAGTGAGACGCCGGAGTTGCGCCGTTCGCGAACGTCTGCAGGGCGCTTTCAGTAAAGACGGCGCCCGTGTAGGCATGGCTGTAGCTGAGTTTTTCGGTTACACGGCCCAGGGCATCGTAGCGGTTCTCCGTGACGTAGCCTTGCGCGTCCACCTCGAAGCGCGCCTGTCCCTTTGCGTCATAAACGTAGCGGGTGGCGGCGCCCGCGCTGTGATAGTCCGCGTCGCCGCTGAGCGCCACGGCCTCAATGGCCGCGCCCGCGCCGTACAGGTTGGTTTGCGCCGTGTAAATCGCGTTCGCATCCACCACGCCCGTGAGGGTTTGAATCAGCGTGAAGCCGTGCTGGCCAGCACGCTGGAGCAGGATGCGCGCGTCCGCGCCCCGCATTTCGATACGCAGACGGTCGCCGACCTGAATCGGCGTCGCCGAGGTTGGCTCCGTGCGCACGCCGTTCACCTGGATCATCAGGCTGTGGCCCTGTGAACCCGCGCCGTCCGGGTCGCGGATGAAAACGCCCAGGTCCACTTCATTCAGATAATCGTTGCCGGTCAGGACGGTCTCCGGGTTCTTATTGAAGCCCACCGCGCCCAGGGAAGCCCCGGTCGGCAGCGCCGCCACGGTGAACTCCAGCGCGCCGCGGCCTTGTTGCAGCGCTTCGTTCGCCACCGCCCGGCCTGCGCTGAGCCCGGTAGCGGCGGTCTTGATAATCCGTCCCGCGTCGATCTGCACGACGCCATCGCCACGCCAGCTCGGCGCATGCGCCGCCAGCGACGCCAGGTTGGCGGCGTTCAGGTCCGCCGCCTTGTCGTAGCGGGTCTTCTTCGCAACGCGCCCTTGTCCGTCGTACTCGTAGCCGGTGACATAACCCTGGGCGTCGATTTCGAAACGCACCTGGCCTGCGGCGTCGTAGAAGCGTCGCGTAGTGATCGCGCTCTGGCCCCCGGCGAAGGTCTCCAGCGCCGCCAGACTGACGTCGCCGCCGCGATAGGCGGTCTCATAGCGACGCGACTGCGTCACCCGTCCCTGAGCGTCGTAGCGGTTCTCCGTGACGTAACCCAGGGCGTCGATCTCAAAGCGCACCCGGTCCTGGCCGTCATAGACGTAACGGGTCTGCGCGCCCTGCGCGTCCACTCTGCGGATCACCCGGCCCTGGGCGTCGTAATACTGTTGCGCCTTGCCCAGCAGCACGCCGCCGGCGTCGCGCTCCACCACGTCGATCAGCGCGCCGGCGCTGTTGTACGTCTTCACGCTTTGCAGGCCCGCCGCGTCGCGGCTCAGGATGGTCGCGCCCTGGTATTCGGTCTGCGTGGTCACCGCGCCCAGCGCGTCCTTCACCGACAGCAGCCGGCCCAGGCCGTCGTAGACGTACAGCGTTTCTCCGGTGCGATGCCCCAGGCTCTCCGGGGCCGCGCTCGCGTTCTCCGTCGGCGCCGCCTGATCGGGGTTGACCTGTTTCAGCAGGCGCCCTTCCGCGTCGTAGATAAAGTGCGTCGTCGCCGCGCCGATTCCCGCGCCCGTGGCGTCGGTCTTGCTGTAGCGGGTCTGACGGCTCAGTTGGCCGCGGAAGTCGTAGACGTATTCCGTGAGAGTGGTTCCCTGCGCCCGGGCGGCGCCCGTCCAGGTCTTCAGAGGGCCTTCGGTCAGCGCCTGATCGTGAGCCAGACCGCTCAGATCGTAGCGCGCCAGATACCCCTGGGTCGCCGTCAACTGGCCCTGGTTGTTGTAGCGGAATTCGGTGACGCCGCCCTGGGCGTCCACGCGGTAGCGCAAACGGTGTTCGCTGTCGTAAACGTAGCGCTGGGTGGCGCCGTCCGTCGTTTCCGTCAGGGTCTGGTTCTGGGCGTTATAGGTGTAGTCAGTGGCGCGGCCCAAACGGTCGGTATGGGTCAGCAGATTGCCCATGGCGTCGTAGCGGTAGGTCTCGCTGTGGCCGTCGGCGTCCGTGCTTTGGATGAGGTTGTCGTCGGCGTCGTAGGCGTAGCGGCGCACGCTCTGGGTTCCGTCCTGCTGCGGCAGGCGCAGCTCCACCAGACGCGCGCGTTCGTCGTAGCGCAGCACCGTCTGCAGGCCGCTCAGCGTCGCTGGGTCCAGCACCCGCGTCACCGTCGCCGTGCGCTGCGCCAGATCATAGGCGTAGGCGGTGACGATGGCGTCCGCGCCGTCGCCCTGGGTGACCCGGGTCACCCGGTATTCGCCGCCAATCTCCTGGTACTGGAAGCTCACTGATACGCCGTCGCTGGCCTGCATCTTCGCCACGCGTTTGCTGTCGCCGTCGTAGCTGTAGCGCGTCACGAAAGTGCGGCCGTCGCCGATGCTGTTGTCCGCCGGGGTCAGGTCCACCGTCACCGTCGTCAGACGGCCCTGGGCGTCATAGCCGTAATAGGTCTGGTTGCGTTGCGCGCCGTCCGCGCCCACCGTCTTCACCAGCACCGCCCGGCCGGCGCCGTCGTACTGAATCTCCAGTTTCTCCCCCGACGCCGTCGTCAGGGTCGTCGCGGCCGCGCTGCGGCTGATGGTCACCCGTCCCGGTTCGTCGCGATGGGCCAGCGCGCTCAGCTTGCCCTGCCAGCTGTACACTTCCTGGGAACCGCTCTCGCCTTCCGTCCACAGGAACGCGTCAGAACCGGTTCCGCCGCGGAATTCCAGGGTGTCGTGAGCGCCTTCGCCGACGCTGGAGACATACAGTCCGCGGCTCTCGTCATAACGATAGTCTGTGCGGCTGCCGTCGCCGGCGATCCGCGTGATCACGCTGCCGGCTTTGTTCAGATTGCCGCCGTTGAATTCCAAGCGCTGGTTGAAGCTGAAGTAGAAGTTGTCGCCGTTGTCGTCGGTGAAGCGGCCCTGGCTGTTGTAAGTGCGGATCAGGCTCGCGTCGCGCCCTGCGCCTAACAGCATCTCATCGCGGCGCTGCAGCACCAGGTTGCCCGTGGCCGCATTGACGTAGACCCGCTCGCCGCCCTGGCCCACGCCCGCTTGCGATAATCCCGCGCCCGCGCCTGACAAGGACGCGCCAAATAATCCCAGACCTTCCCCTGATACAACCGCAACCATTTGATGACTCCTAAATACTTCCGACTGTCTTTTTTAACGCATAAAAAAGCCGCTGACGGCAGACTTTGCGCCTGTCGTCAGCGGCCTAAACCCAAAATAAAAACTAACAGAGGCGCAGAGAACTGCGCCGAACTGCAATACTTATGTCCGAGCGTACAAAGCAACATTATTGTTTAGTTTTGTTTTTATACGCCGACAAAAATAAGTGATTGAGACTATCGTCCGCTGTCGCACTCTCATCCTTACGAGTAGGTTGCGGTGATTGTTCTCCATGATTTGCTTTTAGTAGCTCAAGCAGCCTCTTCATGTCCTCATTGAGAGCAGGATTGGAGTTATTAGCCTCCAAGCCTTGCAGAATCAAAGCTTCGCCACTCTCAAGGTCGCCATCCAGGCACTTAATGATACCGTTCTTAAATATCCGTAACGGGCTACTCTCTGGCAGCGCATCCAATTTTGACCAAGCTTCCCGAGCAGTTTCCGTATCTCCTACCGAAAACTTAATCAGCCCCGCCTGAAAGTGGGCGGTCCAAAGCTGCGGGTCCAGATCCACCGCTTTTTGCATTGTTTCATATGCCCGCTCGTACATACCGATTTCCGCGTACTCCGCCGCTAACAAGTAGGTATTTTTAGCATTACAGTCCAATGAAATAGACCGTTTAAAAAACAGAATGGCCTTTTCATGATCGCCTTTACCGCTGGCCTGCAAGCCAAGATAAAATAGCTCTTCCGAATCCAGATTATCCATTAAGTCACTCATATCAGACTCCTTAATTAAAACTTCCAACTAATGCCTGAGCCACCAGAGTCCATCCTTCAATAAGCACAAACATCAGAATTTTGACTGGTAGAGATATCGTCAATGGCGGCACCATTATCATTCCCATTGACATCAGCACACTGGCTGAAACCAGATCAATCAATAAAAACGGCAAGAAAATGACAAAGCCAATTTGAAAAGCCGTTTGCAGTTCACTCAGCATAAACGCCGTTATAAGCGACGTATTGGAAATATCATTCAATGTTTCCGGCGATTCTTCTCCCGCCATTTCAATAACAAGCGCAAGATCCTTTTCTCGGGTTTGTCTGACCATAAATTCCCGCATTGGCGCCAAACCTGCGTTCACGGCTTCCGTAAAAACGAGCTCTCCAGCCAAATAGGGCTGCACCGCCTGTTGATCAATTTTGTTAAACACGGGCGCCATCGTAAAAAGAGTCAAAAATAGAGAAAGCGCGATAATCACGGTATTAGGCGGCGTTTGCTGCATACCAAACGCATAACGCAGCATAGACAGGACAATGACTATGCGAGTAAACGACGTCAGGGCGATAAGCAGCGCAGGCGCCAGGCTTAATATGGTCAGTACCGCCAGCACTTGTAGCGCGCTGGCGACTTCGTCAGGAGATGACTTATCCAGTCCGGATAAGTCAACGCCAAATGAAGCCGTAGACGCGTCCGCCCAGCTCAATGATGGAAATAGAAGTAATACCAATAAAGGCAATAAATACCTAATCACTACCTTGCTCACTATTTTCTTCACTCGTTGCAGGCAAGCTCAATGTCTGCATTGCGACGCTTTGTCCGTTATCAACAATCAGCACTTTTCGTCCTTCAACTTCCACCAAGTAGGCCTGAGTTTTAGCATTTAAACGTTTGGTTTCGATATACCGTATCTGCCCAGCCTGAAGAGGGATCGCGCCTTTTTTTGCAAGAAAACGACGCACACCCCATAGCACCAGGGCGAGTAAAACAAGAATAAAAAGCAGTAGCGTATATACGCCGCTAAACTCATGGGTAGGTTGACCGCCTTTGTCTTTGAACGGCAATTCATTGAGAGGAATCGCTTCAATTCCTCCTTGATTGTCTTGTGCTACCCGAGACGATTCTGTATTGGGAGTTGGCTTTTCGCCTGCTACTGCAGACTCTGTTTCCACCTGAGTTAAGGACGGCGCGACGCGCGGACTCTCAGCCTCTCCGCTTGTCGCCCCTATAGCCACAGTAGATATCAACGCCGCCACAGAAAGATAATAGGCAGGAATCAACCGTCTCATTTTTAACGACTGGTCTCAGTGATTTGAATACCGAATACATCATCCACCGCCACCAGTTTCCCACGCGCGACGACCTTGCCGTCCAGCAACAGCTCGATTGGATCATTCAGTTGCTTGTTCATTTTTACAACAGATTCATTTGTCAGCGCCGTCAGTTCAGCAACGGTCAGATTGGCGTCACCGAGATATACATCCAGCGTCACTTTAACGTTTTTCACCAAATCCAGCGGATCGCTTCTAAGCTTCGCGCCCGTCTCGCTTGACTTCATCGGTTCCAGTATTACCTCTTCCACAAGCGCGTCAGTATTCGTTTCTTTCACGTCTTTCTCTTGAGACATCGATATCAACCTTTAATATTCAATAGCTTAACTGACTTAAAACCTTCACTTTCGCCCAGACTGGCTTTAAAGCGCAAAGCGTTATCTTGAGTAAACACCAACGCAGGATCCGTCAGTTTATGGTCCAGTTTAATAACATCGCCCACCTGCAGACTGGTCACTTCTTGCACGGTCAGTTCCACCGAACTCAAACGGACAGACAGCTTTGCCGCCAGCGCCCCACAAGAACTCAACAACGGCTCAGGGGCCTTTAAGGCGAGATGACTCTTACTCACATCAGCAGAGAAGTGTTTTTCAATGACCTGTGGAGACCACAGAAGAACAACGCTTGCGGTGGGCCAAGTCATAGTGACTTGAAGCCAGCCTGACGCATGCTCTCTGGCATACTCTGATGGTTGTTCTGCCTCCCCCTGTGGAGCTAGCCCCCATGGCTCCATTAACTCACTCACTGCTTGCTTGATCAGCCTGGAAACCAACTTATGACTGACATCCTCGTCGGCCAGTTTTTCTTTCAGCAGTAGAGAAGACCACTCGCTATGGTCGGCTCGCAACACGAAGACGCCCGGCGCGCTTGATGCCTGAGCGTCGGCTGATGCAACCCGCTGCAGCAACTGACTGTCGATATCCTGACTCTGCGCCAGACTTACGCTGACAGCAGCGTCCTCTCCCACCCATTCTCCATACCAGGCTGCGGCGCATGCAGACGCCTCCGCTTCAATACGCTTTAATAACGAAGCGCCCCAAAGGCTATAAGGCCTGACCGGCATTACCGTCCCCTTACGCTGTTGTACAAATTCTCTATCATCTCATTAGAGACGTTCATGACCTGAGAACTGGCCTGGTATCCCCGCTGGATGATGATAATTTCCGCGAACTCTCTGGAAAGCTCTACATTGGAAAGCTCGATGCTCTCGCCTTTTATTTTTCCAAATCCACCAGAATTAGCTGCACCGATAGTCATACCCGCGTCTTCGCCAGCTCTGAATAAAGAGCCGCCTTCCGAAGTCAGGGCATTAACATTCATGAAGTTGGCCATAGCCACCTGGGGCCCAGTTTTTTCTTGACCATTGGAGTATTTGAATGCGATGACGCCGTCTTCTTGAAACGAAAACTCCGTCACCCGACCTGCCTCAAAGCCGTCAACATCAGAAACTTCAACTGAGTTGACGCCACTTAGAGATGTCAGGCCGCTTAAGGACAAGTCAAAATTGGCGGTGGCCTCTGTTCCCCTATCAACCAATGCGATTCTCGGCCCTTCAGCAGTATTGCCATTTGAATAGGCAAGGTGCGCTACGCCTTTTTCGTCGAAGGTCACCTTCTCTAACATGCCTTTTTCTTTTCCGTCAGCAGTGGGCGACACCCCGTCTGTCGCATCGACTTTTTGAGTCAGGCTTTTACTATCCGATTCATAAAACTTTAATTCCACACTAAGCGCCGTATCGTCACTGTCCGGTATCGATGCAGAAAAAGTTCTACTTTCCGCCGCTAAAATTCCGTTTGAGTCAAAATTGAGCGAATAAGGGCCGGACACCAATTCGCCCTCAGTATCTCTCAGCGTTACATTCCATACGTTCGCTGCTTGCTTAGTAAACTCCATGTTGATCTGCAGCTTTTCTCCATTGCTTTGCATGACTTCAAAGGAGATGGGGTCCTCCCCTTCCGCCGGAAAGTTCGCAAAATCAGCAAGTTCGGGATTCAAGTTACCAAACGCCTGCACTTTAGCGGTCGGCTTTGCAGGGTTCTCTTTCAGATCTTTAAGGCTAAAGTCCGTAATGACTCCCTCGGAGTTAACTCCGGCTACTCTCTTACCACTACCGGCGACAACCAAATTCCCATCAACGTCAAAAGAAAACTCGCCGCCATGAATATAGTCCGGCTCGCCTCCCTCATTGTTTCTGGCCATGAATAAAACTTCATCGTCCAGGTTGAAGGCCAACGCGGGAGCAGAAGTGAAGTCGCCATCAGTAAAGGCGTACTCGCCATCTTGTTTGAAAACCTCCTTGGCTTTTTCCGCGCTCAATACGGAAAAAGGCAGATAGTTTATTGACAGGTTGGCGTCTTCAGCACGAATGGAGCCATCTGCGCTGAAAGTGACAATCGTCTCAGGCGCGACAAAATTACCTTGCTGGTCTTTCAGCTGCATCGCCCATTGCGAACCAAACTTCTTGACGAAGGCAACGCGAACGGTACGCTTAACGCCCTGATTATCAATCACATCAATAGTCAGCGGAGAATCTGAACTTGAGTTAACCGTTCCCCCTTCCGAAGTACCCGCGTCAATATTGCCTTTTATTGTGGCCTTAGTCGTAGCGGACGCTTCGGTAAACATATTCGCTTTTATGTTCAGGTCCGATAGCTTATTTCCCCCACCTAAAGCAGCGACTCTGCGATTGGAGTTTTGGTCAACGAGATAACCATCGTTATCCAGACGGAATTGGCCTGCTCTGGTGTACAGGTTTTCACCGTCCCCGCGTAAAATAAAAAATCCCGCCCCATCAATGGCGAGGTCAGTATTATTGCCGGTGGTAGTGAGGTCGCCGGCAGTGAAACGCACGCCGCCGTCATTTACCTTAACGCCGTCATAATGAGAGCCCTGGCCGTCACTGTAGGGATTCAGCTCCTGAAAAAACACGTCACGCCCTTTGAAGCCTGGCGTATTCAGGTTTGACACATTGTTGCTTGAGTTTTCCAACCCTTTCGAGAAGCCAAGCATCCCGCTCAAGCTGGAATATATTGAACTCATGCTCATAAACGCACCTCCTTATTCGCGCACCAGAGAAATTCTTGAAGGACTGATTCCCACAATAGGCGTGCCATCTTCCTGGACCATCGTTATTTCAGGCTTTCCATTATTAAAGGTAATGGTTGAAACTTTGCCGACAGCAAATCCCTGCTCATCATTTACTTGCACCGTTTTTCCTATCAGGCCGACGGTTTGAGCCACAGATTGCACATCCAGCAAGCCTTCGATGTTCTCATTCGTTCTGGTCGCGGTCTCCAACGAAGAAAACTGAGCCAGCTGCGCAATAAACTCTCTGTTATCGACTGGCTCCAATGGATCCTGGAAAGTCAGCTGCGTCAGGAATATTTGCAGGAAGTCTTCGATTCCCACCGTGTTCTGCTTTAATCCGCCAGCTTCGGCGCTCACTCGCGCTATAGAATCTATCGCCATACAACCTATTCCTGATTAAAAGTGTTTCTAGCCGTCACTGCTGACAAGCTGTCCTTGTCTTCATGAAGCGGTTTACCGTTAAACATAAAGCTGAGTTGATCTTCATCGCACCCAAGCGTCTCTACAATCACTTTGCTTAAGTCCAACAGCGCTTGTTTGTGCTGCTGTTTGTAATCCCTTATCCATACCACCAGCTTGTCTCCGTTTTTAGTGATATGAATATTGGTGGCGGGATAAAGCTCTCCCAACAATTGAGAGACGTACTCCGTGGAGCGCGTCGTCACCAAACGATTACTCCTGCCAGCGCTCTGTCGCTCATCCAGGCTCGGCGGTTGCCTCATACCCACCAGCGTATCCGCACTCTTGGCATTTATCACTTTAGCGCCCTTGTCGACAGTTGGCGGCGCAATAGGTGCGTTATTGATAACCGAAATACTGCTCGCTAAAGAACTTTTTACAATCGCCTCATTCGCGACACCTGACTGGAGCAAGCTTAAAGTTGACGACGCTGACTCATTTGCCGTTGGGGTTATGTTTGCATCCCCGTCCAATGCCAGCTTTGCAGGTGAATCATCGCCAGGCGTCAAGTCAATGTCCGCTTCCAGTGTAGACAACCATTTTGCTTTGATCCCTGGTCCAGAAGCGCCGGACTTGTCTTGCCAATCACCGATGAGTTTGTCGACGACTCCAGCATTAAGCTCCATATGACAGCTCCGTGGATCGCAGGTTTTTAGGGTTGTTCAGCTCGGATATATCTCGCTCAGTCCGCTGCTCCAGTTCAGCCCATTGCGAACTACGTTCATCGAGCATCTTCTGTTTAATGACTTCCTGAGCCGCCTCCAGTTGCGCCAGCTTTTCGAGTTGTATCCGCAAATCGGACTCCGCTTCGTTAATGCTCCTATCAAGCGTCTGCACATCCTGGGCCGCCGAATTTAACCAACCGCCTATTTCACTCAGTCTGTGGAGATCCAACTGCGCCCCCGGTTGTTGCATCGCTCTGAACTCAGACTCTTGTATATCGATCTGTTCAAGCAGTGATTTCTTAGTTTTGCAAAGCCCAGTCAAAACACTGTCAATTTCGATAAAGTCCCGGCGCACTTGAATAAGTTCCAGTTTGTTTTGGTTATTTACGATGCTGATTGCGCGCTCGCGCTTCGACATTTTCATAAACGCACTCGATTATTCCCTTAGCCTAATGGGAAAACTCCAATCAATTACTTTCCAGATAAAACTTGTTTTAGCGCGGCGACAATGTCCCTACTAACTCCACTTTCGCCTTCAGACTGAGAGATAAACTTGTTGAGAGACTTATGTACCCGAATAGCCAAATCGATGTCAGGATCTCCGCCTTGTTTATATGCTCCCAACTCAATCAGTTCCTTGGATTCCTGATATAGACTTTCGAGCCGGATCAATTCTCTTACAGCCGCTTGCTGCTCTTTGCCTGTCACTCGCTGGAAAAGACGGCTCATGCTTTCGCGAATATCAATGGCGGGAAATATCCCCTGATGAGCCAGGCGCCGCTTGAGCATGATATGGCCATCCAAGATAGAACGAACCGTATCTGAGACAGGTTCATTGAAGTCATCGCCTTCAACCAAAACTGTATATAACGCCGAGATAGAGCCGCCGCTTTTGAATATTCCCGCACGCTCCGTCAGCCTTGGCAGTAAAGAGAACGTCGAGGGCGTATAACCCCTTGACGTTGGCGGCTCGCCGATCGCGAGTCCTATTTCACGTTGCGCCGTGGCCAGTCTGGTAATGGAGTCCATATACAGCATGACGTGCTTGCCTTGATCTCTGAAATATTCCGCGATAGCCGTAGCGACAAATGCAGCATGAACGCGCACCAGAGCAGGCTCGTCCGCTGTGGCCGCGACAACAACGCTTTTCTTCAGACCATTGGGGCCCAGATTATCCTGAATAAATTCGCTGACTTCTCTACCTCGTTCGCCAATCATAGCGATGACATTTACTTCCGCATCGCATTGCTTGGCGATCATTCCCAATAAGGTGCTTTTACCGACGCCGCTACCTGCGAATATCCCCACTCTCTGGCCTTTGGCCATTGCACAAAAAGCATCAATAACCCTAACCCCCACCCTTAACGGCTCATCACAAGGCGCTCGCTCCATGGGATTAATCGGCTCTTTATATAGTGGGTAACTCTTCCCTGCGCCAGACAGTGGTCCGCCATCAAGAGGCGCGCCAAAAGCATTCACCACTCTGCCTAACATGCCGTCACTGACCGTAACGCTGGCCGGCAGCCCTGTCGCAACGACTTCACTGCCCACATGTATGCCTGTTACGCGCCCCAAGGGCATTAATAGAACCCTGCCATGACGAAAGCCGACGACCTCTGCGGCTATTGAGGTCATTTGACCAGGTGAAAAAACCTCGCAGACCTCGCCCAGAAAAGCATCCGGACCAGCACACTCCAATACCGAACCATAAAACTGCTCCACTCGCCCAATACGACGAACGGTCTCGCATCCCTTGATGGCGTCGATCATTCGAGAAATGGGGTTAGCGTTATCTTTCAAGAGGCCACCACAGCAACAATCTAACTTTTCTCACTATCGGAGAACTCTTCCAGTTTTTGTCGCAAAATTCTCAATTGCGACTCTAAGCGACCATCCCAAGAGCCCGTGTTGGCCTCTACTCGACAGCCGCCAATGTTTATTCTTGAGTCAATTGCAAGCTCTACCTTGCCGGAGCCGCTCGCCAGCTCTCCATCCGCCACTTGGCTTAACAGCGCATAGTCTCGCTGACTCAGATATATTTTGAGGTGGCCAGCATCGCGGATGGCTTCCAGTACGGCGTTCACAGAAGCCAAAACAGCCTCTCGTGAGACCAGCTTTTCCCCTAGTATTTTACAAACTACCGCAAAGCCAACATCAGTAGAGATGGATTCAAGCTGATTAAAGGCTGTATTCGCCTGCGTCTCAATATTCTTCAGTAATACGCTAAACTGCTCCAAAGCCTCTTCAATTTCCTTCTGACTGTGCTTACGCCCTTCTTCGACGCCGGCCTCATATCCCTTCTTTTTCGCCTCATCATAGGTCTCTTGAGTCGCTTCTTTTAACTGACTTTCAAAGTCAGCAAGCCGTCGCTCTAAACCTTCTTTTTCTCGTAACACTTCATCCAACTTACGCTGCATCGCAACGAGTTGCCTGGATGACTCGGACGCCAATGCTTCGTCTATGCTCTCCTCGTTCGATGTAGAAACGCTGGCTTCAAAAGCTTGTTCCGTAAACGCCGTCTTCTGTGGAGCTGAATCAGACGCCTTGGCGTTTTCCGCGCGATAAGAAAGCCGGCGTGAGCCAGCGACAGGCGAAGAGCGTAAAATTTTATCCACGGCTCGCCACCTCTGGCGCTAAGGGCGCATCAGCTGACAACTGGCGTATCAGCTCTCTCCTTACCCGTTCGGACTGGTGGCCTGAAGAGACTGATTTCTGCTGAAGGTGCTGCTTGGTTTTCTTATCCAGGAAGCTATCCAAATGCGCTCTTTGCATTTCGTTCATCGCACAATAGACTAGAGTCTGCAGAGGTAGGCTCAAGTTAAGGAAAGTCGAAACTTCCGCAGAGCTGATAGCTTCCTCTACGCCTGACAACTCCTGGCTTTCTTCCTGTTCCGACAACGCAGCGAAAACATCGTCAAATTCTAGTTTGCGTCGGGCGCGCTTCATCAGCTTAAGATGCTCAATCGCCGCTTGCGCTTTTTTCCTCTGCTCAGGTCCGAGTTGCGCCAGTATCCAGTTCCTGTCGGAACTGGCTAACCCCATAAGGCGCAAAGCAATTAACTTTTCGGGGGAAGCTGCGTTCATACACGATCTACCGAATTAAGCCAGGCTTTTATTTCCGCCAAAGTCTCTTCTCTCTCTGCCGCGCTGAGCTTAGGCTTACTGCGTCCAGAAAACGCCATCAACAGAATAAGGAGAAACAGGGCGACGGCAACCAACGCCACCACAGTTAGTTGCAGGTATTTCAAATTTTCCCATGGCGCCTGCTCTAAATTTGGCTTAGTAGTAGCGACCGCCATTGAAGCCTTTTCAGGTGACTCAGGTTGAAGAACCTGCTCCAGACCGCCAACGCCCATTGCTGCGACATTGATTAGGTCGCCCCGTTCAAAATCCAGCCCTATCGCTGATGCAATCAAGGATTTAACGGCTTCAGTCTGTGCGTCTGAGGCGTTTGCGGGAATAACCACACTGACGGTGATGCGCTCTACATCCCCACCTGCATCAGATAATGTTTCCACCTGCTTGCCATACGCGAACTCTTCTTCTTTCACATCAGAACTGACAACAGAAGAAGGCTTCTTTCTACCCTCCTGCTCAGGGACTTCGTACTGACGATTAACACTGGATTTAATCACCGCGCCTTTGTCGGTTTCGCCAAATGGAACCAGCGTTTCACGAACTCTCTCCACACGCTTGTGATTCAACGCCACGTCAACTCGGACAGCAGTCGTTCCTTCATCAAAGATCTGATTAAGTATCGCTCCGACCTTGTGCTGCAGAAACGCTTCCATCGCACTTTTGCCTTTCAATTGGGCGGACACGGCAGCTTGGTCACCCGTTTCCATCTGGGTCAGCGCCACGCCTTTGTGGTTCAGCAATGTCACTGTCTCAGGTTTCAACCCTTCTACAGACGCAGCGACCAGATTCTGAATGCCATTGATCTGATCCACCGAAAGATATTTGCCTTCTTCCATCACTATCGTCACGGAAGCTTTTGGCTGCTTAGTGTCCTTTTTGAATAAGGAAGACTCTGGTAACACCAAGTGAACGCGAGCGAACTTGATCTCATCAAATGACATGATGGTTCTGGCCAGTTCACCTTGCAGGGCGCGTTGATAATTTATTTTCTGAGCGAACTCCGTCATACCGTAATCCGCTTCATCAAATAGCTCAAAGCCAACCCCGCCATTTAAGGCATAACCTGAAGACGCCAATTTAAGCTTGGCGTTATACAAATCATCTTGAGACACCAATACCTGAGAGCCCTGGGCGCCGAGTTGATAGGGGATTTTCAGCTCATCCAGTTTCTCGGTCAGTTTGGCCGCCTGCTCCGTGTCCAAATCCTTATATAGAACTTGATAATTATGTGAGGTCAACATCATGTATAAGGCCACTCCAGCGCCGACCACAATTAATGTAGCCAATACAAACGCCACTCGTCTGCCGCTGGACCATTCTGACCAAAAACCCGCCATCTGTTACTACCTTTAAATTAAATAGACATTCTCATCACTTCTTGATAGCTCTCAAGAAGGCGATTTCTCACTTCAACCATCAGGCTCATGGATAGCTGCGCTTTATCTAAAGCTATCATCACCTGATGCAGATTTTCGGCGTCTCCAGTAGCCAAAGATCTTGCAGCGCTGTCAGCGGCGGCTATCTGTTGGTTAACCTGCTGGACTTCACCGCCAAGCCAGTCAGCAAAAGAAACACCGCTCGTCTTGGCGGATTTTTGAAGAAGCGAGCTTTCCCCAATTGCGCCGACACCCAATATTGCTTCAACTGTCATTCTTTAACTTCCTATTTCCAGTGCTTTCAACGCCATCGTTTTCGCTGCGCTCATGACGCTGATATTGGCTTCATATGCGCGGGTAGCCAGCATCATGGAGGTCATTTCATCGACTGGATTAATCGCGGGCATTTCCACATACCCCTCGGCATTCGCATGAGGGTGCGCAGGGTCGTATTTCAAGCGAGGCTCAACGTCTCTTTCCACCAACTGCATATCTCCGACCCCTCGCAGAGCGCCGCCAGTCTGCTCAGCCGTCGCGACAGCCATAAGAGGCTTAAAGGAAGCGCCGGCCTTCGACGTAGTGGAATACACATTGGCCAGATTCGTCGCAACCGCTTGCAGCCGGAGCTTTTGGAAATCAAGTCCAGAGCCGCTAATGTCAAAAACTTGCAAGTAATCCATGATTAACGTCCCCCATTAATAGCCAGTTTCATAATTCCGCCTAACTTCGATTTAGCGGTTAGCAGCGCCTGGTAGTTGATGACATTTTTATTCAGCGCCAGGATTTGCTCATCCAGCTCAACTTTCGCCGCCGTTTCTTCCAGAGAGACGAACTGGTTGAAATTCACGTTGTTAATGCGGTCAACCTTATCCGCATCATTCAAGCTGCTGTTGGCGACTGCGTCGATATGTTGCAGAGCGGCCTTAAAGTTAAGAGACATGGCTCTATAGCCTTCTGTCGACGCATTAGCCACGTTTTGGGCGATTAAACGCTGCTGTAGCTGCGCCGCATCTAACGATTTATTCAAGAGTGTCGATGTAACTGAAGTTAAAAATTCCATATATGACTACGCTTTCGAGTTGTTCGCAGCATCGCCGCTTTATTGAATGACTAGCTGCGCATGGAGTGCGCCGGCCGTTTTTATCAGTTGCAGTATCGTAATGACGTCTCGAGTACTGGTCTTAATCTGCCGCAACGCCGTCACAAGATCCGCAATTGAGGCGCCGGAAGATAAGCGAACAGGCTCCGCAACAGACTCTTCAACATCAATTGATGTATCCGGCGTGACCACTGTCGAAACCCCTCTACCAGTTTCTCTTACAAATATTGGCTGCGACACTTGATAGTCAGTGGAAATCACCACTTTGATATTGCCGTGGGAAATAGTGACGTTGTCGATGGTGACATCGCCGCCCGCCACCACAGTCCCTGTTCGTTCGTTGACCACTACCGTGGCGACTCGGTCAGGCTCAATGACCGCATTTTCAATCCGGGTCAAGTAGTCAACAAGATCATATTCGCCAACCGGGGCCAAAACCGAGACCTTACCAGCATGAACGGCCCTTGCTTTGCCAGAACCTAAAGTCTTATTAATGGCGTTCTTGATACGGCTGGCAGTTGTAAAATCCGGCTGATTCAATATGACATTGATATACCCATCCTCCCCGACCAAGTCTGTCGAGAGTCCTCTCTCCACTGAAGCGCCAGAGGGAATAACGCCAACGGTAGGGTGGTTCTTCTGCACTACGTTGCCATTCAGATCGTAACTGAAGCCACCCACGGAAACCTGACCTTGCGCAACCGCATAGATCTTACCGTTCACCGCTTTTAGCGGAGCCAGCAACAGCGTTCCGCCAACCAGGCTTCTGGCGTCTCCCATAGACGAAACATTCACGTCAATCATATCGCCGCTGTTTGCAAAAGGGGGTAGCTTGGCCGTCAATGTCACCGCCGCGACGTTGCGGCTGGCGATTTCGTCAGAATTCAGACTAATGCCAAATTGTTGAAGGGTATTTGCGATACTTTGCAAGGTCGCCTTACTTCTGTGGGTATCGCCCGTGCCCGCCAGTCCGACGACCAGTCCATAACCAAACAATGAGTTTTCTCTCACACCCTCGATTCGAGCCAACTCTTTCAGGCGCACAGATGAGGCGCTGGCTGTTTGCGCTACGACAAAACATATCAACGCCAGCGACCAATAAAGTCGTCTAATAAAGAGACTCATATCAAGCCCACCTTGGTAAGGAACCAGTGAATAAAGCCTCTATCATCGGAATCTCCTAAGATGCCTTTTCCGTTGTATTCGATTTGCGCGTCGGAAATTCTGGTTGAGAGAATCGTATTTTGCGCTGTGATGTCCTCTTCCCTTACCCAGCCGGTTAACTTAATCGTCTGTTTTTCGCCGTTAACCGTAATTTTCTGCTCGCCAGAGATCAGCAGTCTGCCCACATCGTCCTTATCGATAACATCAACACTGACGCGGGCTCGCAACTCACCTTCACGTTGCGTGCTGGCGCCGCTGTTTCTACCTAGTCCAAGTTCAAGGCTGCCCACTTCCGTACGATTGGTTTGCCCAAATGAACCGGAAGCCTCTAATGACTGATTAACCTTCGAGTCGCTGCTCGCGCCGGCTTTAGATACTTCTACAATCAGAACCGTCAGGTTATCGCCTACCCGGTAGGCTTTCTTATCTGACGTCAAAGGCCGGAAGCTGGCCTCATCAAACAGACTCTCGGCAAGTACCAGGTTCGGCAGCCCTAGCACGCTTAACAAACAAAATGCTCGTATTAACCACTTCACAATTAACTTCCTATCCACACTCGACCAGCTGACAGAACCACGCCCAACATGGTTTCTCCACTGCTAACCGACTTTAATTTGACTCGATCGCCCACGTAAGCGTCATGCATGGCCTCAGCTCGACTGCGCAGATACACCGTGCCAACACGCACCTCAACAGAGACAATATCGCCGTTTTTAACTTCCGGAACTGCCCGAAGCATATCCTTGGTAATTGGCTGGCCCGCCCCGACCCGTTTTGAGAACTCTTTACCTTCGAAGTCCCTTCTCGATGCAGGTTCAATACCCGCCGCAGCGACATCAATCAGCTCTCTCTTCAAGGGATGAGAGCCCACCAGCCTCCCTTTATCCGCGTCTACCGAGGGCGTCCAAACTTCCCCCATAGCTGATACGTCAAACCACACTGGCGCACTATTAAGTACTGCGCCGGAAACATCGACGATATCCGCCCAAACGCATATGCGGCGAGACAAAACACCCACTTCCAGGGGACGAATTTGTATTCCCGCTATCTGTTTAGAAACCAGAATGTTTCTTTTCCTGCCGCTTACCGGGGTTACCTCAACCTCTTGAAAACCAGCTTCGACAAGCCAACGCTTTAAATAAGCGCCAGCTTTTTCATCTAGCGCATCCAGGTCGATCTTTTCAGCCGCAACCTTAAGCTGGATATGATCCGGTCCCTCCAATCTCCAGGAGGGCATGCTTACATTAGAACTCCAATGCGTAAGCTGCTTTTGTATTTCCGTTTTGGAAATAGACTCAGCACTAAGCTGACGCGATGAAAGCTGAATAGTCGGCAGCATATTTTCATCCTGAGCCGGGTCCAATCGTACCGCCCCGAGACGACTTAACTCGACTTGCATGACCTGCTTTCTCGCCCCTGGTTCGTTTACACCTATCAAGGTTGCATAAGGGCTTAGCGTCAGGCGATTTTCAGCCGCACACGGCATGCTGCATATTCCTATCGCCAAGCACCAAAATAAGCGCATTAGAACTGACATCAAACGCCGCGAAAGAGATTAACCACGAAGGTCGTTTGTAATCTGCATGATTTCATCCGCCGCTCTGATGACATGAGAATTAGCTTGATAGCCCCGCTGAGCGGTCACCAGCTCCACCAACTCTTTCACCAGATCAACGTTCGAACTTTCCAGAAACCCTTGTTGAATCATTCCCAGCCCATTGGAGCCCGCTTGCGAATAAAGAGGGGCTCCCGCATCATCCGCCGGAATGTACAGCCCTTGTCCAGCAGATTCCAAAGCCTGATCATTGATGAACTTGGCCAGCTGTATTTCGCCAACTTCAAGAACGTCCTCGCCGATCAGTACCTTCACCACGCCGTCGGTGGAAATCTGCATTTTGGCTGCATCGGGCGGAATCTGAATCTGATCAGATAGACGCAACCCGGTAAGCGTTGACAGATAGCCGTCCTCATCGATCTTGAGCGCGCCGTTTCGGGTATAGCCGTACTCGCCGTTTTCCAGCATAACCTCAAAGAAACCGTCTCCACGTATCGCCAGATCCAGTTGATTCTCAGTGACTTTCAGGTCTCCAGAGTCAAATTGCATGGTGACTTCAGCGACCTTTGTCCCCATTCCGACGGAGTTAACCCCTTTTCTTCCTGCCGCCGACGTTGCGGGCTGACGACTGATCAAGTCGCCAAACGCCACCCGACTTTTCTTGTATGCGATGGTGTTAAGGTTCGCCATATTATTTGAGATGGTTTCAATCTGCTTCTGTCCGGCTTGTAAACCAGTTTCAGCCACATACAACGCATCAATCATGAACCGGATCTCCTAAAATTTTCCTAAAGTGCTAATGGCGCTGTCTATTGAGCCGTCATAGGCTTTCAGCACATTGTGCGACAACTGATAATGACGTGTGAGCTCAACCAGTCTTACGATCTCTTCCATTGTATTGACGTTGGACATTTCCAAATAAGACTGCATAACCTGGGTATCTGACGCCTCTGTTGAAGCCTGCATAGATGGATTTTCGAAAAGCCCCTCGCCGGCGTAGCTCAGCTGCTCGGGGTTCTGAAATACAGCTATCGCCAGCTTGTCCAATACAACGCCGTCCTGAACGATTGACCCGTCTGGCTGCACTTCAAAATCAGTATCACTCAGCGCAACAGGTCCGCTACGTCCTAACACTCTCTCCCCCGTGACCAGCCCCAGATAGCCGTCTGGGTTCAGACGCAGTTGCCCCTTCCGAGTGAAAAGCGTTTTATCGCCGGAAGAGGCCATAAGAAAACCCTCTCCATCCAAAGCGATGTCCAAGGCGTTACCTGTCATCTTGAAAGCGCCCTGAGTGAAGTCTTTCTGCAGCGTCAAATCTGGCTCTAGTTTTGCCTCATTCATAAATGCAGTTTGAAACTTATCCACGATCAATTGGTCACGCTTATATGCTGGAGCGCCTTGATTAGATAAGTTCTGACTAATAGTCCGTAAACGTTCCAAATCAGCGTTCAAGGTAAGCTGAATTGCACTTACTACGTCAGCCATATTAACTTTCCTTCCTTTCTTTATTCGTCGCGCGGTTAATCAAGCCACGATCGACTTCCACAATAGAAAACGATTTGATGTTCATACCGACAGGAACCTCGGTTAACGCCAACACAGTAAGATGAGGCAATAGTCGACTTGACAGTTTTCTTATATGCCGGCGAATACCAGGTGAGGTAATCAGCACAGGCTTCAAGCCGGCTGACATCATTTTCTCAACCTGACGAGCCATGCTGCTTAACACCTGCTCCGTCAACTTCGGATCGATATATAAAGACGCACCTTGTTCCGTCACTCTGATGCCGGACTGCATCAGCTGCTCAACTCCCGGATCCAAACTCATAACATGAAGGTAACGGTCCTGCGCAACCAAATCCTGGCAGATTTCGGCGCCAAGCTTTTGCCTCACTTGATCCGCTAACTGCTCATGGTCCTTACTCACTTTACCTGCGTCGACCAACGCCTCTGCAATAAGCTCAATGTTTCTGATAGACACTTTTTCCTGCAGCAATTGCTGCAGGACTTTTTGAATATCGGAGAGCGTCAACGTATTGGGAACCAGCTCTTCATACAAAGAGGACTGCGCTGTACGTACTCTTCCCATCAGTTTTTCTGTTTCTGACCGGGTTAAAAGGGCCGGCGCTTGCGACCTGACGGTTTCATTCACATGAGTTAACATCACTGTCAACGGATCAACCAAAGTACAGTTAAGCTGCCGCGCTTTTTCTTTTAAATTCTCTTCTATCCAGACCGCCGGCAGCCCATAGGTAGGGTCTTTCACCGACACCCCAGGTAATTTATCCGTCAAGTCCTGTGCACTGATCGCCAATATTCGATCTGAGTACAACTCACCTTCCGCCACTTGGGCGCCATGCACGCAGACTTTATATTCACGTTCATTATTGCGATCTGTCTGATATATCTTCACATTCGGCAAAACGAATCCCAGCTCAAGCGCCAGCTGTTTGCGGAGCCTTTTGATTTCATCCATCAAAGCGCCTTCACTCGCCCCTAGATATCCAGCGATAGCAGGCCCAAGAGAAATCTCCAAAGGTTCGACTTTCAGCTCTTCATAAATATCCTTTTCCGCATCTTCCTGATCTTCGACGCTATCCTCAGCTTCCTGGTACTTGTTCTGTTTGAAGGCATACACCACCAACGCAGCCATCAGTGATGCGACAATAAAAATCGGGAGCGCAGGGATTCCTGGCAGGAGCAATAATGCAAGCAACCCCAGAGTAACAATGACAAGGCTCTTTGGATAACGAGTGACCTGCCTGGATATTTCATCACCGAGAAATGCGTCTGTCGCTGCGCGGGTGATGATAATGCCTGTGGCAGTGGAAATAACCAGTGCGGGGATCTGAGTAACAATGCCGTCCCCGACTGTCAGCAAAGTATAGCTGTGAAGCGCCTCGCCCCAGCTAAGGCCTCGCTGCGCAATCCCAACAGTCAACCCGCCAATGATGTCGATCAGAATTATTAAAATACCCGCAATGGCGTCGCCTTTCACAAACTTACTGGCGCCGTCCATTGCCCCATAAAAACTGGCTTCGCGCTCAATATTCTGACGCCTTTCTCGAGCCTCTTTTTCATCAATGAGCCCCATGTTCATGTCAGCATCAATGCTCATTTGTTTACCCGGCATACTATCCAAGGTAAATCGAGCGGCTACTTCCGCCACCCTTTGGGCGCCATTGGTGACCACCACATACTGAACGACAATCAATATGAGAAAAACGACAAGCCCTATAACGTAGTTACCGCCAACAACATAAGTGCCGATGGCGTTAATCACATCGCCGGCATCGCCATCAGACAAAATAAGTCGTGTTGCGGCGATATTGAGAGACAGCCTGAAGAGCGTTGCGATAAGCAATAAAGAAGGAAAGGTTGAGAATCCCAGTGGTTTATCAACAAAGAAAGTTAATAAAAGGATCAACAAACCAAAACTGAAATTAATAATGAGCAGCACATCCAATAGCTGCGAAGGAATAGGCGTAAAAAGCACCAGCAGTATGCCCACCATTCCCAATACAAGCGCAAGCTCGCTGCGTGTTCCCAGCAATGAAGCCATCGATGGTCTATTCATCATGTGGCGGCCCTTTTCACGCTAAACTGATCTCTCCCCTGCCGTTCTCTTTTGATTTGATAAGCGCGGCGTAAAGCTCTTGCCACCCCCACAAACGCATCCTCTGGAATCATCGAGCCAATCTCAGTTTTCTTGAATAAATAACGGGCCAGCGGCGGATCCTGAATAATGGGCACCTGATGCTGGCGCGCTATGTCCCGTAGATGTTTCGCCATGGCGTCCATCCCTTTCCCAGTCACTGTCGGCGCAGCCATTTTTTTTGCGTCATACTTTACAACCACTGCGTAGTGTTCCGGGTTAGTGATAATCAGGTCCGCCTCAGGAACACTGGCTGCGGAGCCACTTCGTTTTCGCAGCTCCCTTTCCAGTTCCTTTCTTTTCGCCCTTATGTGAGGGTCTCCCTCGCGCCTTTTAATCTCGTCTTTAACTTCTTTCTTGGTCATGCGCATGTTGCGCATAAACTCCCAGCGAGTGAACAACATATCAATGACTGCGATCAACAAGAGCGCGGCCGTCAGTTTGAAAATAATACCCGCAGCATATCCAGTGAATGCCGGCAACGCTGTCGCCGCCGACTTGGCGGTTAACCCGAAGAGATCTGGCATCAGGCCAGCCAAAGCCCAGTACAAAACACTCCCCAGCAAAGCAAGCTTTATCAGGTTCTTCACTAGCTCAAACAATATTTTGATGGAGAACAAGCGCTTAAAGCCTGCGATTGGATTGATTCGTTTAATGTCAGGTTTGATTGGATGGAAAGAAAATACTGGCCCTGTTTGAGCCATTGAGCACAACACACCGATAACCATCATTACAACCAGCAACGGACTCAATATCCAGCCTATCTCCGAGATAATCCAGACGCCCCAGGCTCTGACCGTCATAACGTCAAAGTCAACAGACGCCGCATCTACAAATAGCTTTTGACACAAGCTGAAGAAACGCGTGGCGAGATCCTGCGATACTGACCACAATAGCAGCGCACCGGCGGCGAGAGCGAAGACATGATTGACTTCCTGACTCTTCGCCACACTGCCTTTCTTCTTCGCCTCTTGGAGTTTAAAGGGCGAAGGGGGTTCGGTCTTTTCAGACTTATCCGGTTGCGACTCTGCCATAACTACTTCAGATGACTGTCAGCATTCCGCTCCAGTAGCGGAATATAGAAATAAACACTTCTCCAATTAATGGAGTCAGGTATTTGAGTGAAAGCGCCGTCACTATAATCCCTAACGCCACTTTTAATGGCAGAAAGAGAAAGTAAACGTTCATTTGCGGCATCGTCCTCGCCATGACTGCTACACCCACATCCAACAAAAACAGCACCGCCAAAACAGGTGCCGCGAGCACCATGGCGAATGAGAACATCAGTCCCACCTGCTTCATAGCGCCATTAAAATCCATTCTTGCTAAACCAGAGCCCGGTGGTACTTGGGCGACACTATACGCAAGCCCTTTAATCACCATGTGATGCGCATCCATGCTAAAAAAAACGAAGGTGGCGAAAAACAGCAATATTGTTCCCATCAACGGCTCCGCCGAGTTTGTTGCGGGATTCATTATATTCGCCGCGCCGAAGCCTGACTGAAAGTCAATCAGCCTGCCAGATATCTGAAAGACGGTAAAGGCGGCATGAAGACCTAAAGCCATCGCCAATCCCAGTACCAACTCATTCGCACAGGCTAACGCCATCTCGACTATTGAAGATGGCAGTTGCGCACCCGCAGTCGGCGAGAAACGCACCATCAACAAAGCCAGGGCGCAAACCAGGAAAAACCTGATACGCCCAGGTAAACGTCCAAACATATCAAAAGGAGAAGCCATCACCACTAACGCCAGCCGTATGGACAGGAGCCACCAGGCCCATGCCCAAGAGAGATCAATGGTGAAGTGCATCGTCTAAAAGTATGCCGGTATATTCCCGATTACGTTTTTTGCGTAAAGGGTCAGTGTCGCCAGCATCCATGACCCCATAACAAATATGATCGCCACGACAGCGCCAATTTTCGGTACAAACGTTAGCGTCATTTCCTGTATCTGGGTGACTACCTGCAATATGCTGATAATCAACCCTACGATCAGACTGACTATTAAAATAGGCGCAGCGACCAAAACTGCCGTCCATAACATGTCTTCGGTAAGCATCATCGCCAGATCAGCGTTCATAGATTCATCTCCATCTAATCTCAATGACGGATAAACTGAGGAAGAATATCGATCAGCTTACGCCCTTTATCATCAATAGGAGCATTCATAAGGCGATGCATAATCTGTTGCGCCTGCTCTGGATTATTTTCGCCTTGGTCACATAAAGCGCGGGCGAAGTGTCCCGAGAAGGAGTCCTTATCCAGTCGAGTCGCCTTGCGCGCCAGTAAACGCGCTTCCGCATAATCCTGTGTTAACGCTCTAATAACCGCCAGGGCGCCGTAGGTTTCGCCAAAACGGTCATCGATTTCGCTGGCGCGGCGTAAACTTTCTTCAGCTTCCTGCATCCGCCCCTGTAAAATCTGGCACCAAGCCAGTACGTTCCAAGAGCCGATATGACCAGGCATATTTTCAAGCCCTTTTTCTAACGCGCCCTCAGCGGCGGCCAAATCACCCTGCTGCATTTCCAAAAGGCCTTTGCCAACCCATCCGCGCCCACTTTTCGGCTTGGCCTGTATCATTGCGTCAAAGCTTTGCGCTGCTGTACTCAGATCCAACGCATTGAGGGAGCAATATGCCTTAACGCCCAATGCTTCCGCGTTGTCTGGGTCTTGGGCCAACACTTCCTCTGCCATGCCTATCGCTTTATCAAAGTCTTCATTGTCTTGCAGACACATTGCTAAAACAGCTTTGGCTTCTAAGAAGTCCGGCTGGAGAGACAGCGCTAGATTTACAAAGCGCTCTACCTCAGGCAGGTCGCCCATGGCGTAATAAGCTCGCGCGAGGATTAATGCGTAACCGGGATTCTTTGCAGGCTCTTCAATATGCTCGCTCAGTTCAACGACCGCCTTATCCGGCGCTGATTGCAGGAGGTAACAGTAACCTAGATTGTAGCTAATGCTCGGGTGAGACAGCCCTGCTGTTTTAAGCTGGGAGAAGCCCGCTACCGCATCTTCAACTCGTCCCAATGTGATCATGACCATCGAGCGTTCATAAATCGCCTGGGGGTGGTCCGCCGCAATTTTTAATGCGCGGTCAAAGAGCGAAATAGCGTCTTCAGGCTGGCCGCTGTCATGCAACGCGCGCCCCAAGTCCAACAACAGATTCAGGTTGTTTTCATCTTGTTCGAGAAAACGCTTGAGGCGCGCGATTTTTTCCGCCAAGTCGGAGACTGACATGTGTCCGTCCGTAGTATCAGTTGTATAGATGGTCCGCTTCTTTCAAATCACTCATGGACTCGGCCTGAGGGCGTCGTCCGTCAAGGTCCTGAAGAAGGGTTTTAGCCCGATTAAAATAAAGGTTATCGACGGGGGCGGACTTTAGCAGAATATCGATCAGACGCCGAGCTTCATTTTCATTCCCCAACTCAACATTCGCCAATGACGCGTAAAACAATGAAGGCGGATGGGTGGGTTCGTCCTCAAGCACTTCGGCCCAAACCTGCAGGGCGCGGTCCTTAATACCTTGTTCAAATTGCACCATGCCGTACTGAAAACGCTCTAGAACCGCCTTGGTTTCTCTGGCGAGAAAGCTCTCATAGTGGAAGGAAGCGCGCTCTAACAGATCCAGCTGAGCGTAAATTTTAGCTAATAAAGATTCTACTTCGGGGGGGAATTCGGGGAGCTGATATGCTCTCTTCAGTTTGGCCAATGCTTCGTCAATTCGCTTTGCGTCAACATCCAATCTGGCCAAGGCAAGCAACTCGTCGCCTTCAAAGAGACTTAGGTCCATCATTCTTACACCTGAAAATGACTACTAACAACAATCCGGAGCGGCCCGTAGCCCAAAGTTTTTGATACTTCATCCCTAAGGAACACACCTCCGATGGAGGCGGCAATTCTAACAACCTGTTACTTCTTGATCAATTTAAAAAAGGTGAAATATTGTGGGTTACGCCCCAGAGTTGGCTTTAGAGCAAATCTTTAGGTTTAGGATGTTGACCCCGGCATGGCAAGCACGCGAACTGACGAAAGCCAAAGGCTGGCTTAGTAACTATCTCATAACCCCCACTTGAATTTTTTCACCTTTGCCGGTTCACTGAGGCCCACTTCTCTGATAAGGAAACGTCATGTCACAAAAGGACTCAAGCGCCCCGTCCAGTATATCGAAACCCCTGGACACTCTATGGGAAGTACCGGACGAGCTATGGCTACGAATCGAACCCATTTTAAAAGAAGACTGGCAACCCAGCGCCAAGGGTGGCCGCCCCATCGGCAACTGGAGGGGCTATTTGAACGGGATTATTTTTCGGATGCGTTCAGGCTGCCAGTGGAACCAGTTGCCCCGCCGATTTGGGGATGACGCCACGGTCCATCGCTGGTTTCAGCGCTGGAGTAAAAACGGCGTAATGGAGAAGATCTGGGCGAGTCTATTGCGAGACTGCCAGGAACTGGAAGGGGTGGACTGGGAATGGCAAAGTGCGGACGGCTGGCTGGGGAAAGCCCGCTTTGGGGGGGGGGGAGAATGTGAGGCCGAACCCGACAGACCGAGGCAAGAAGGGAACCAAGAAAAGCCTGCTGGTGGAAGCCGAGGGAGGCCCCTTGGGACTCGTCATCGCCGGAGCCAATGTCAACGACCATAAGCTGCTGGAAGCAACGCTGGAGTCGATTGCGGTAGAGCGTCCGGCTCCAACGGTGGAGGCGCGGCAGCATTTATGCCTGGATAAGGGGTATGACAATGTGGCGAGCGAAGACGTGGCAGCCCGACATAACTACATACCGCATATCTGCCGAATTGGCGAGGAGGCGCAGCCAGCGGACCGTCATCCAAGTGGAAAGCCCCGGCGTTGGGTAGTGGAGCGCACGTTTGGTTGGCTGCCGAAGTGCCGTGCGTTACTGATTCGCTATGACAAAAAGGACAGCAACTATCTGGGATTGCTGCAATTGGCATGTGATCTGTTATGGTTTCGGCGGATGTGGCGGCTACAGGGGCGTCAATGAGGTTATGAGATAGTTACTTAGCTAATAATATTAACCAAGCATCGATATAGACATTCTATGCCGCATATTTGATGCTTGGGTGGTTAAAGTATTTTTTCACCCTCGAAGGCTTCTTTTGCAACATACACATATGTGATCGAACTTTCTTTTTGAGATCCCCTTTCTTTCGTGCCGGCTTACCACTGTGAACTCCCGCTTTTAAATCACAATTCAAGTATTCGTCCGGGTTCAATTCCGGGGAATAGGCGGGTAAATAGAACACTTCTATACGATCCTCATTCTCCTCAAGCCAAGCCTTCACAACCTTGGCGTGATGGACTCTCAAATTGTCCAGTATCAGGAAGACCTTCCGTTGGGCGTCTTGGATCAGCCGCTTCATGAACCCTATCAACCGGTCTGCGTCCATTGAGCCGTCATAGATTTGAAACCGCACTTTGCCCTGGTTGCTGATCGCTGAGATCATATTGATCGACTCACGCTTGGCGTTCAGGCGAATCACCGGCGTTTTCCCTTTCGGCGCATAGCCCCGCCCATGTTGAGCGTCGCTTCGAAGCCCTGTCTCATCGCCCCAATAGATCTCCGCCCCTTCCGCCTTCGCTCGTCCGCTGATGACCGGATATTCCTCCTTCAGCCACTTCTCGACTTGAGACGGGTTTTGCTCATACGCTTTCTTCACCGGCTTCTGCGGCGTGAAACCCCAGGCGGTCAAATAACTGCCAACCGTTCGGATCGCCAAGTGCTCTCCCGTCTCCTGCGCAATAAGCTGTTGCACCGCCTTACGGGTCCAGAGCGCATACTCCAGCTTGAGCTGGTCCGGGCTTTTATCGACAATCAAACATCTGATTCGGTTCTCCTGGCTTGGCGTCAATCGCTGTCCCGAGCCGGGCTCTCGTCCGCGGGGCTTGGATTTAATCCCGCTAACCCCTTGCGCTTCATAAGCTCTGATCCACTTTCCCACCGTCAGGTTATGGACACCGACCTTATCGGCTATTTCCTGATAGCTATACCCCTGCTTGCGCAGTCGCACGGCCTGTTTTCTTTTTTCTTCCTGCGCTGCGGCAGGTAATGAGCGAGCGTCTTCTATAATCATATGGGCATTGTATCATATCTATATCGATGCCAGGTTAATAGAATAAGGCATTCACGCTGACAGCCCTCAAACACCAAGCCATCAACAGGCCGGTCGGATAACAACTCCTGCATTAGTTTGATAGCAAGGTCCAGGTTGGATTCCATCTCGGCGCCGTCCAAAGCATTTTCTTTCCATGATTCGGGGGCTTCCGGGTGCGGGCCGGATACCGCCACTTTGCCTTTCCCGTAGGAGCTTATAAGTGCGGCGATTTGTTGGTTTTCAAAGTAGGCGATGTTGCGAACTTGCTCCTTGCTTTGCGTCAGTTTGAATGCAGGGCCAGCCTGATAGTACATCTGACGCTCTTCCCCAGACCAAGTAACAGGATAGATTTTCGGAGCGAAGTCACTGTCGTAATTATCGGATTCCGCTGGTGCGATGCCTAACGCATCCACAAACCGATTTTCTTCAGCCCACCCCACTGACGCGACGTAAGCGCCGCCACAAATACCCAGGTAACGCCCGCCATTGTTCAGGTAAGCCTTTAATGAAGCGGAGAGATCCGGCGTAAAGGCGTCAACCAGGGGCTCAACGTCGTCTTCCGTACCGCCGATGATGAAAACTTTCGCCCCACTCAGCATGTCCGGCAGCGCTTTCAGGTCCGTGATATACCTCACTGTCAGGCCCGCCTGGACAGCGAGGTCCGCGATGGCTTCAGAGCTGTCTGCATCTGATACAGGTCCGTTATATATCAACGCATATTCCGTTTCCCTGACGGGACTCGTCTGCATATCTGAGGCCGACTCCACAGCCGACACATACGGCGTCGCGCCAACGATCAGAATGACGCCGCTTAGCGCCGTTAAGCTAAATTTATTCATACAAAAAGAGGAGCCAAAATAGCCGAAGTCACCCGGCCGCTGATTTAGACGTCTTGCTCGCCGCTTCTTAACAACCGGCGGGCTTCCCGTTCTGCATAATACTCACTGACTATGGTCTGGGCTCTTTGATACAGGCTTGAATCCCCTTCGCCAAGCACTTCCAACAGAAGTTTTTTCTCCTGCATGTAGACTTTGGCGAACCAGCGGTCATGCTGAATGATATTGGTGGAGTTGCTGATCAAGTCCGCCAGTTTGATGGTTTTCGCTCGTGGGGAGGCGTTAGCGAGATGCTGTCTGTCTATTTCCTTGCGCGCCTGACGATTACCGTCTTGCGGTCGACTCACATCTGTCACTTCCTCCACCAATTTCGCCACGGCGGGGCCAAAGAACTCAAGGATCAGTTCTTGAGTGACCTGGGTGTCTTCGACGATGTCATGCAGGTAGGCGGCGGCGATCATTTCCTCGTCTCCCCCCACTGACGCAACGATTCCCGCCACTTCGGCAGGATGCACGATGTAGGGTTCATCGGTATAACGTCTTCGTTGACCGATAGCGGCATGGGCGGCGCTGGCGAATACTTTCGCCCTTTCGACAAGCATGAAATCAAACCTCGTTTCACAGGTGTACAACTACGCCATAATGCAGCATCAATCCCGCCCCGTCCAATAGCAGGAAAGAGCGAGGACAGACTACAAATGCGGCGTGATCGTCACTCCCGTCATGTCAGAGCGAATTGCGCCGTCTTTGTCTCATAACCCTTCGGGAAACCGCTCATCCAAAGGCAAATCTTCGTTAATCTCTTCCAACGCCGCCATTGCGTGCTCAGGAAAATCCACAATGATGTCCTCCATCTCCACTCCTCCCAAATAAAGGGCAGTGCTAAGCAGGAAATTGTCGGAGTTATCTGAGTAGCCGATCGCGGATTTTATAACGTCGATAAGGCGGGACACAGTCGCGGGTGAGAGCTTCTTAACATCCGCCTTTTTCCTCACGATTGTCTCAATAAAGTGGCACAGAATGATCGCATTGGCGTCGTAGTAGGAAACCTCGGTGTAATCTTTAAAGCGCTCGCTACGAACGTCTTCACGACTGAAATAGTCCGACAACACATCAAACACCTGCGGCAATCGCTCCTCGCTCCATGTATGCCATGGGGTCAGCTTTACTCTAGCGCCCTGTTGGATGAGGCACAAAGAGACCGGAAAGGTCTGATGAATTTCCTGCACTGTAAGTTGAAAGTCATAATAAAAGTGCGCCAGCCGTTGCTGTATGTCATTCAACTTGCTTTGTACCAAACCAAATGTCTTATAGATCTCCGGATCATCAAGCATCTGCGGGTTATCGCTATAGGCAGGGTCATACTTCATGGCGCCTTTTATCTGGCGATCAGATACACAGAAAGAAGCGCTGTTGCCGCTCCAGCGAATTTCTCCATGCCCCTGAAGCTTTACTTGAATATCCGCCATGGCTTGCTCATCCGGTCTCTCAGCAAAAAGAATATGCGCATCAAAACCGCTAGATAAGTTACCAACGCCGTGGCCAAGAAATAAGAACGGATAGCTCTCCATCGTGATTCCTTATGTAGGTATTTGTGGTCGATCGGTAAATCGGAGGACTGATCTTTGGCGCCCACTGAGACGCCTTTGCCAACGCTAAAGTTTATGACCAACTTGGTTAGACCGAGGATCTTCTGGATGGTTCAATGCAAATATTGATGGCGGATTTCTTCGATGGCTCCTGCTTGCAAAAGATGCGTAAGGGCCTGTGAAAATTCATCCTTTTTGTCGCGAAAGGAGGATTTTTTGGATATGGCGAAATACAAGTCAACACTGTTGCTGGGGCGATATTCGGCTTTCTCGAACTGGCCTTTATAGGGTGACTGAGCGATCTCATAATCCGCCTGACAGTCCGTCCCGACTATCGCTGTCAAACGCAAACGACCCAGCATGTCCACCAGCTGCTTTTCGGTGCTGACGCCGATCTTGTTAATCTTTTCATCGTCATCGAACGCCTGAAAATAAGCCGAACCCGTAACAATGCCGACATCAATGCGATAGAGGTCCTCGTAATTCTGAAGCATTCCACCGCGTCCCTTTCTGACATAAAACACCGTTGAACAGCTGTAATATGCCGGCTCCAGATAGTCCATATACACAGCCCGATCAGGCCTTAGCGCCAAGCCGCTCATGGCGTCCACCGCGCCATCCTCCATCATTTTCAAGCAACGCACCCATGGACAGCGCACGTAATTGATTTCAAGCTTTAATTCGTTCGCAAGTAGGGCCCATAAGTCAAAATCGATCCCGCTGTACCCTTCCTCCTCGCTGTCCAAAATACGAAAAGGCGGCCAAGCGTCTATGGCGACGCGAATCTCGGTTTTGCTTTGCTCGGCGTCAGGCGTATCGACAGAGTTAGCAGCCAAGGGCGCAAGACTCCACACCAGCAATAAAAGCGCGCCCATACAACGCGATGAAGCAAGCGTCATTTGACAACCTCCAGGCCTCAACAACGAATGGAGACAACCATACAGCTATAGCCCCGATGATCAGGTTTCTGGAAATGTATTTAGTATAGTTCAATTGCCGAGCGGGCCGGGTCGCACAGAAAACCGACGTTGCGCCGGCTGAGAAGTCCCCAGAAGCAAAGCTGGGGATGGGGTATGGCGGAAGTCCAAGCTACTGAGACGCCGCCAACTGCTTTTGAAATTTCTCCGGGAGCCACCAGCTGGCGTCAATGGCCGGGCTATTTTCAGGTACAACAGGATTCTTCAATATGATGAGTTTTCTAGACGATAGATTCCCTTTCGCTAAATAGCCCTTCATCTCCTCTGTAAAAAGCTTTTTAAAGGAGCCATCAGCAATAGCGATATTCAATCCTTCTTCCAGCTTCCCGGCTAATTCAGGCTCATTTCTAGAAATGAAAAAATATACAGGATGCGGATAAAACAACATGATGTTATCGGCGACAACAAGCCGATCCTGATTCCTGTCCAGCTCATCCCAAACTTCCAGGAAACCGCGATGGAAGTAGTCAAATCTATTATTTCTCAGCAGTGTAAATAAGGCTTCATATTGGGAGCTTGTTACAACCTTCAACCCATTTGCGCTGTAGACGGGCAAATCCCCCCAGTGAAGCCCATGTCCGCCGACAAACTGTCTGAGATCTTCAATGTCGTCTATCTTGCTGAAAATCGCGCTCTTTTCTTGCGTCACCAACAAAAGTCTAAGCCCCAGGATTCCTCGATAAATCGGAATCCTTATTGGGATCATCTTTTCTTCTCGCTCTGGATTAGTAGACATAAACTCAAGATTCAAAATCCCTTTTGTAACCATGAGCTCTCCCCTGGCCTCATTAATGCTGACATCCAAAAATTCAGGGAATTGTATTTTGTAAGGGGTGTTCAGTTTGCTCAGCGCAAGGTCCAATACTTTTAGACCGTATTTGTATCTATCTTGATTTTGATAGTGTTTGACGATTATCTCCCCTCTCGCTTCGGGGGCCACACTGTAAGAAAACAACGCAAGAAGAGGAATCACCAGAGATATCAGCGACTTAAAATGCAACACAACACCACCTCTTACCGCCGAAACTATGTTAACTACACCAGTGTTCGCCAATCCCACATCACAAAGACGCCAGCCCTCCTTCGCCTAGCTATCCCAGCGCGGACAGCGACAATGACGGATATCCAATGTTCTCTATATTAAATTTAGACGACTTATTCTGAATCGACAGGGGATTAAGAGAATGGAAAGGATTAGGTTCGGTGAGATTGAGACGAAAACCGTAGAAGTCTTATTAAATCAATGTATTAACCAGGCCTCTGCACCAGCTTCCCAAAAACTTTGTGATAGAGCTTTTGTATTTGACCCTAATGACGAAAATGGGCGTGATCGCCAACAACACGCCCACAATAGCGCCGGGCTAGGTGCATCTTGAGGCTAATGCTCAGTTATAGCCCTCGGCATTCTTATCCCCAGCTATGCTCCCAACCAAGCTGGCCTGCCGTAGAAAGCCCTTGTGCCGCTACCGCCATTTAGTATCTACGCCTCGACAGCAGTCTTTTCAACTCGGGTCACGGGCTGATTGTTGGTTCCACAAAAACTCATCGCAATATGCCTACCAAATGCATCCTGCCGGCCATTGATGAAAGACTTCGTTATGCAGCATATTACGCAAGATTTGAACGCCCCGGCGTCGGCCAGAAGCAACATTTCAAAACCGCATATTTCATACTGATTAGCCGCCATTGTTCTGCTATCGCATAGTGAAGTTACAATTTATCTTCAGACACAGGAATATCGAAATGCATCACATCTTCCCTAATACCTAATTTTGTATATAACGCAATTGCTGGTTCATCTCCGTAATCGGCTTGGACATATATCACACTCGCCTTTTTGTCTCTTGCTATAGGCTTGAGATGCTCTATCAATTGCGTTGCGACACCATGTCTTCTATGCTTTTCGTCAACCGCTAAGTCATATATGTAAACCTCACTAAGTGGTTGTTCAAACTTCTCCAGAACATAGGCTGCTATGGCCCCTACCACCTTACCCCTATTTAACGCAACCAAAGCAATGAACGTGTCGCGTCCCAGCAACTCAGTTATATAATCGTCATCTGGCCGCTGCCCGTTGTAGGTTTTCAAGTCTCCAAATGCCTTCCCGAAGCAATCCAACATCTGGAAATACAAGTCGTTATCACCTCTATGCAGTTCCCTGTACTGATATTCCATCATTTATACCAACGCCCCCTTAATACGTAAACATATGAATAAAATAGATCGTACGACGCAACCTTATAATGAACACCAACAATATATAATAGCTACGAACATTGGATAACAACCTCTATAACGGATCATGTAGCCGCCACACTCTCTAAATGGATTCAATGTCGAACGAATTTCGCCAGACGTGTATCCCATTTATTTCAGTGCTTTTTCCTTATTATCTTCCAATAGAAGTTCTAAAAATCTATCCGGCTCACTCAATTTTGCGGACATCCTTCTATAGGTGTTTGTCTGACAGGATTTGTACTTATAACAACCGAAAATACGAGCGACCGTCTCCTTCGGACTTCGCCTTCCACTCATCAGCGAACCTTAAAACGAATTCCTCATAAAGACGTCTATGTTGCTTTGCCCGCTTCTCTTTTACTTGGGCGTCCTGTTACTTATGGCGCACTATAATTTTCACGCTATCACAGTGAAAGAGAACGCTTTCTCCAACGCTCATTTCGAAGCTATCATCTTCATCCTCACAGCTAGAAATGTCTTTAATTTCCCCGGCAATCATTTCCTCTTTGCGCTCCGTGACAGTTACGGTTATCCAGTGCTTTCTGCCGCCTTCTGTAAGCATGACCGTATCCCCTACAGCGGGAGGACTCTCCGCGTCCAATGGGGCTTTACCATAAACGCTAATGTGGCCTCCGCTTTTATCCCATTCCATTAGCTTTCTCCAGTTTCTAAAGCCAGAAACTACTCCTCACATCATAAGTTAGCATCGATCAAAAAGAACTCAAATAACGCATCACATTGCGCTGGATTTTAGACGGGCTTGTTATAAGCAGAAGGGCGTTATTCACTTTAACTATTATTTGTACTGCGATCATTTATAAGCCAAAGTCTTCATATGATGTCTCGACCGACAAATCCCTTGCAGACACCCCTCACGCCCTCCTCCTCTAGCCCTAGATCCACCTCCATCGCTGCACTGGGTGTCGCTGCCTTTCCGCTATTGCCAAACTCTCCATCGAGCCGCCTCACGCTTGACGGCGTGGCTCTCACAGTATCTCGCGACTTGTGCCGGGTCGTATTGGGCAGCCCTTCTCTTTGCAGGGTCTTAACGATGCCTTGGGCATTTTTCAGACCTATACTTATTAACGATGGTGCAACCATTAAAGCCTTCATATTCATGCAATACAGATAACGCAGCGCTCATAGGATTGCCGAAGCGGAGCATAAGCAATTCCTAGTCAGCACCTATTTCTATATTTTATACCCACCATTACCATTTACCTTTAACCCAATTTGAGCAAGTGTCATGTTCAAACATTTTCCTTCCACAATAAACCGAAGCATCATTACTACAATAACCCCAATCCGGGTCTATTTGGCGGTACTTTTTGCAACACCCACATTGCTCTTCATGCCAGTGATCTTTGTCTTCATTTTGGTTTATTGCTTTCCCACACCGGTCACACCAAAACACAGTAAGGAAGACTGGATTTTCATCTCTTAATTGTTGAATTGTCTTCTTTGCCACTGTTGATATCCCACTTCAGGTGATCCTGCGCCAATTGTAAAGTTGTGAATCATGCCGGCCTAATTGCCTTGCAGCGGCGCTCACGCCGATACGTTGAGCTAGCGCCAGGGCTTCCGCCTTGTACTCGTCTGAAAAACGTTGGCGAGATTTGGAATTTGATGTCTTCTGTTTGATCATAGTTCACCTCTGTAGCGTAGTTTACCCGCTTAACAGGGTGTTTATCATTGGTGGGTAGGGTCACGTTTGACTTCCCGGGATTTTTACACTGGAATCAGTGAGCTGGAGGGGGTATCTTCGAAGTCTTGAAATTAAAAAACGCGCATGCGCGATATACAAATGTTAGTTGCCAGTGGTGAACAATGCTAACTGTTGAAAAAGATGAAGAAGCACTTCAAGTGTATATTCATGGCACACCTGAAAGGCTGCGTTGGCTTGCGAGGCGATTGGAAGCGGTAGCAAATCAGGCGGAAATATCAGGGCAAGCGCATGATCACTTCATGACAGAGGATTGGGGTGGAAACGAATTATCAAATGAGGTTCAAGGCAGCCCGGAATCACGGAAAATAATCAACCATTTAATTGTTTATGGCCACAAAGGTGAATAAATTGGCATATAACAAGTTGCTTAATTTCGTTCCGGCCACAAACAGCGTGGCTTCCTCGGGACAGCCTACTCTGCATTTCGGCTGCCCATTAGCAAAGCGTTAGCCATCTCAATCAACCAGTGAGGTTTTTCATGAGTTTCCGTTCATATATTGTAGTCATCGCAGCAGCCTTCGCATGTAGCGTTCAAGCTGCACCCTCGGTCGAGGCATCTTCCTACGCCGGTCAAGAAGCACGCGAAATTAAGGCGCTGTCCTCAGAAGACGTGCAGGCATATTTATCAGGCAAGGGGATGGGCTTGGCAAAAGCAGCAGAACTCAATGGCTATCCCGGACCCTCCCATGTATTGACGCTGGCCTCTGAGCTGGAGCTTACTCAAGAGCAGCAGAAGCTTACCCGGGCGCTGTTTGCAAGCATGCAGGCCAATGCAATTAAGTGGGGTCAATCGCTGATTGAAGAAGAGCGCAAACTCGATAACCTGTTCGCTGCCAAGTTAATCACTCCAGAGCTGTTGTCGCAATCGCTTACGCAAATCGGCGAATTGCAGGCCAAGGTTCGTGCGGCCCATCTAGAGGCGCATCTTACTCAGGGTCGTATCCTCACTCCGGGGCAGGTTACTCGCTATATGCAACTGCGAGGCTATAATTCTGGGCAGTCTGAGCCAAACGCCCATCATCACCAGCATTGAAAATGAAAACGGCTACCCCTTCCATCAACCGGACTTTGACTCCGGGAACCCTTGTTCAAATTCTCAGGTAATGTCCTTGTTTCAATCCACGCCCTCACACGGAGGGCGTGGATTGAAACCATTATTCATTAGATATAACGCCGCGCTCTGCGGAAAATTTGTCCGGCAGCAACGCTTTGTTATACGATTTTATTTCGACGGCCATTCGTGAATCATCTCACCGTCTTTTCTAAGAAAAGAGTCACGAAGAATTCCTTCATTCTTCAGCCTTTCAAAAGCCTCAAAGTATCTATTAGACATCTCTTCCCAATCTCGGACGTCAAAATCAAAGGCTTGATCTTGGACTCCCCCTCCCCACCATAAAGAGCCCTTTCCTCTAGTCCAGTTCCCGCGCAAATGGCGCTTCCACTTTTCTCCAAAAACAGAACGGACGGCGTATTTCGACTTGTCAGGAATGTCAGCCGAAAAGAAATGGTATTCATCGTTCAGTTCTAGTATGAGGCAAGAGCATTCATGGCATTGGTACAACGTTTTCGAATACTTCCAAATCGTTCCCAAATCCACTTTTTTTGCTTGTTCGATTTCATCCTGAAGATCTTCCAAATCCTGATCAGGCACAACATAGCCTTTATTGTAAATAAAGTCTGAGGAATCAGAAATCGTTGCACCACACTTACAATGTATTTTCATACTTCACTTCGTATAACGCCAAGTGTTAGGGCGGCGCGCTTTTTGCGCCGTCCCAGCCGAAGGCGACAACAACGCCTGGTTATGAATTTTTGCTTTCATACTCGTTACTACCAAAATGAGCAACAAATCGATTTCGAATTTCTCGGAACCATTTTTTCTCATACTCTGGATTAAGCCCTTCACTAGAAATAACTTCCTTCGCAAATTCGTTCGCTCTCCAAACTCCAAGAGATGCGATACGATCTTGCTCTATAGGCGGTAAACAGAACCCCAAGTCTACGCACAGTTTTCCTAACAAATTTTTGATTTCTTTATCCAATTCGGTTACTCATAATGTCGCGTTCATCGGCATGTCTGGTGCAACGCTTTGTTAGTATGGCCTTCCATTTAATGCGTGATTAATCATATAAGTTACCCAATCACCTGTTTTTCTACCATCATCAAAGGTAGTGTATCCGTTCGATCTGTAGCGAAAATCCGTTTTCCAGCCCGATTTTCCCTTTTTTGTCTCCAAATAGCGTATTGCGTATTGGCTTCTTGGATCATCCAAAATACTGGCATTACCAGCAAATCGAATCAGTTCAACAATATTCAGGTGATAAGACTCAGGAAACGAAATATCCATAATATGTCGGGTAATAGGTGTACCATCGCTTAGCTTTCTTACTAGTTCATGTTCAAGTAAGTATTCTTTACCTTGCTCCAATTTTTCGTTAACACCTGCATCTCCAGTGGCCTCCCAATAAGAAAACAATGCAAATACGGACTTGGCAACTCCAATGTAACAAGGTGCACGTTTAAAGCAACCGCCAAATCTATCAAAATTAAATTTTGGTATAGATACTGATAATCCGCGCTCCATTGGTTGATATGTAGTAATCCACTCAACACCATTTATAACGTGCTCTGCTCTGGATTGGCCTAGTCTGCACATCGCAGAGACCAGCATTGCGTTGTAACAGGAGAGAAAATACTTTTCATCGCCACTTAACGAGAAGCCAAAAGGAGTTGCAAGTTTCTCGAAGACCCGATCAATTAGCCTGCAGGTATATTCAAGGTGCCGGGCAAAAGGTATCTCACTCAACGCAATGAGTCTCCATACATAGAAAAGCGGGTCATCGCTCCAATCTCGTGTGAGCTTTTTTACAAGCTCTGACTGCGCAAGCAGCTGTAATGCCTCACTTCGCGAAATCGAGAGACCATTATCTATGCTGATTTTTAGCTCTAGGGCTTTATCCATTGAATTGTTCTGCTAACACTTGGTTAACCTGCAGGAAGCTGTCAGGTTGAACCCTTTGCAGGCAAATCGCACTATGTGGTTGAATAGTAGGCAGTAAATTCATAGAGTACGCCTCTTTTTCTCCCCTAATAAGGACTGTTATGGGCTCTTCTTTAATTGACGGCGTTAAACACCATTTCTCCAGCCTTTCTGATCCTCGTCGAGAGACGCTCAATATGCGGCATAATTTCTATGATGTTCTCACCATCGCGCTCTGCGGGATCATCTGTGGGGCTGACGATTGGGTTACCATCACTCGGTTTGGCGACGCTAAAAAAGAGTGGTTTGAGTCTTTTCTGGAGCTGCCCAACGGCATTCCCTCCCACGACACCTTCAACAACATCTTTGCGAAGTTAGATCCCGAGGCGCTAGAGATAAGCTTTCTATCCTGGGCTTCGACGCTGGCGGAGCAGATTCCAGATGATCAGATCGCAATAGACGGCAAAACGTTACGGCGCTCATACGACCGATCCTCTTCCAAACCCGCCATTCATATGGTTAGCGCCTGGTCGACAGCGAACGAACTGGTGTTGGGACAGGTGAAAACTCAGGAGAAGTCCAATGAGATCACTGCTATTCCTAAACTGTTGAAGGCATTGTCATTAAAAGGAAGTCTCGTCACCTTGGACGCGATGGGATGCCAGCGGGAGATCGTGAAGCATATCCGTCACGCGGAAGCAGACTATTTAGTGGGTGTGAAGGAAAATCAGGCCTCATTACACGATGAGATTCACGACCGGTACGTGGACGCTGAGGCTAAAGGCTTCGGCGAGGATTTTGTCGACTTTGTATGCGAACCAGGGCGCGTTGAGGATGAGAAGCGGCGCTGCCGCGTTTCAACGAATCTGGAGGGTCTGGAAAAGCAACAAAGTCGCTGGCAAGACCTGAAGAGTTTCATCGTCGTAGAAACAGAGCGAATGGAGTCAGGACAAAGAACGCTGGAGCGCCGCTTGTATATTTCGAGTCGAGAAGGCGATGCGAGATATTTCCTGAATGCGACGCGAAAGCACTGGCACATAGAGAACAAACTGCATTGGGTGCTGGATGTAGCGTTTAAAGAGGATGACTCGCGGCATCGCATGGGACACAGCGCGGAGAATTTAGCGGTGTTGAGACATATGGCGTTGAATTTACTGAAGAATGAGAAGACGGACAAAGGAGGTATAAAAACTAAGAGGCTACGAGCAGGCTGGGATCATGGTTACTTAAAAAAAGTGCTATCGGGCCTGGCTACTTTGTAGCCACATAGTGCGATTTGCCTGGAACCCTTTGTTAGCTATAATTGTTTATGCAAACCTTTTACAATGCGCTTTAAGCTTTTTAATGGCCCAATCGTAATGACTAGACAATGTAGACACACAGTAGCTACCGAGAGTCGTGGCGCCTGTCCAATCAAAATACTTCTTAGTGAATAGCTCATCATTAGAGAATCGATCAACCAACTTAATTACAGATTTGTGACTCTTCTTGAGCATTTTTTTGGCATCCACGAGCTTTGTATCTTGATGCTTCTTCCAAATTTCAACGTTCATCTCACCATAGGTTTTCCAGGTATATGGCTCTGGCAGGAAATTTGCTTTCTTTCCAGACTCGTTGGCAGCCACCCATTTAAGCAGCAACTGGTGCCATTCATATAGATGGATCAACACATCTCTAAGATTCTTATCTCTGCTCCA
This sequence comes from Hahella sp. HNIBRBA332, assembly GCF_030719035.1. Lineage (NCBI taxonomy): Bacteria > Pseudomonadati > Pseudomonadota > Gammaproteobacteria > Oceanospirillales > Hahellaceae > Hahella > Hahella aquimaris. The sequence goes on along the minus strand of NZ_CP132203.1, from coordinate 1,495,232 downwards.
ATGCGCCTCATTCTTTTTCGTGTCATGACTGAAATCAAATTCCGTACTCAAGGACTCATCATTCATAGAATCTATTAGATCCCAGAGTTTTTCAAAATTTGACTCTGCTGCTTCTAGCATCTCATTTTTGGTTGTTGGTCTCGCCATTTCCATCCCAATCTTTCAAAACAGCTAACGCCGCCATAATTTGCCGCCTGAAGCGCAGCGTAAGGCGGTCAAATTGATGGCTTTGTTACGTTTTTATATACGCACTTAATAAATCTACAATTTCCTGTGCCTCATTTTCTTCTAATGAAACCCCAAAGCGAATATCTTGACCATTTGACTCTACGACTACGACACCACCTTTCATACCTATTTGATGCAAAAGCGAATGTTTATTTTTATTGCCAAAATATCCCGCAGCTCGTAGATTTTGACATTCACTAGTTGAATACACTTTTTCTGGGCCAAAGCCAAAAACATTGTGCTTAATTTTAAATTGATCGCTATCTATAATGAGCTGCTCGAATCCATTCGTCTTCCATGCCAGCCAAAGCCCTGCGAATAACCCACCGATTGTCCAGAAAGTCGTCCACACTAGCATGAATATACTATTAAATCCGATGGGCTCACTTAGTAAGCTGCTTACACCTGATACCCAACCGAATGCCCAAGCAACTAACCAAACCCCCAAAAAGTAAGTTTGAAATTCACCCTCATTTCCAGGCTTTATTCTTACTTCTAAACTTCCCGCTGATCGTATGTGCTCGATTCTACTCAAGTGTTCCCCTTGAAACGCAACGCCGCCAACACCGGCCGAGCGTAGCGAGGTCCAGCGCACGCGGTGCGCGATGGTGCTTGGCCTTGTTAAGTGTTCGACTCATGATGTGCCTTAATGCTTTTGTAGCACTCTTCGCAAACAACTGAAAAGTCGCAGAATTTACGAAAGCGCTCCGTTTTATCTTCTTCTTGCAAGAACATGTGCTCACAGGCGTAACACCAGCCTTGAAGATCGCCTGGCTCAGAACTATTTTCGATAAAGCCTAAAGGAGCACTATTATTCCTTACCAAATGACAGCAGACCGTAGCAGCTATACCCCTACCATGTTTCTCGCAATCTATGTTCAATTCGTCGACTTCCATTATTGGGCACTTAACGCCGTGTTAATTGGTTTGGGTGAGATGGCGATAATTTTGCGGCTTTTTTGCAAAAATGGCGACAGCTTACCCAAATCCGATTGAACACTTTGTTAACTGACATTTTAAACAACCTCCATTTGCTTAGACTCTAGAGCAAGACTGTGACTTTCACTTCGACCGTCACCTCTATCCCACCATTTCTCAACCCATGCTCTACCATATTCATCCACTTCGTAGACTTCGAGAACATCATCCAGCATTGATTTAATATCTATGACTTCATTTTCCGATAGCCCCTCAGTGACAGACATGTCGATTTCTAAGACTTTTACCCTTGACCCAACTATTACTTCCTTGCCATTGATATCAGTAACCACAAATTTTCTCTGTTCAGTTAACGCCCGGCTCACCAGCGGCCAAACCGGAGTGGTTTTTGTGTTAAGGTGTAGCGCACCGAAACCACAAAAACCGCGCTGGTTTGGACGTCTGCGTGGAGCCGTTTGTTATGTGCCGACTTCATTTAGATATGCCTCTAAACCTTCAATTTCCGATTTAACCGCAAATATTGGATCATTTTTAAGAAAAAGCACATCGTTTAAATATGGCTTTGTGCTTGAGCCAATATCACGAATGGTGCGCACGGCATTTATTCTAACTTTTACTCGTTCGCTTTTTATAGCCGCTAGTAGAATCTTCATGGCATCATCAACGAATGGCTCGGGTCTAACCAGAGCTCTAACTATTACAATTTGAGTTTCCTCGGGTGCCGATAAAAATATTTTATTTAAAATGGCTATTGCTTCTTTCGTTGGCTGAACACGTTCAAATTTTGGTGATGGCTCACCTATTGGGCACCTACACCCTCCACCTTCATTACCCCGCCATAGCTCGCCGAGTTTTTGTATTCGATTATTCCGCTTTTTCTCACTCGTGAGATTAGACGCAAGATCTGTAGTGGTCTAATAGTCCCGGACACGTTAATAAGAGACAATACCCGTCAACGATTAAGGTGTCAGCATGAGTCAGAAAAGGTCGTATAAACAGTATACAAAAGAGTTTAAAGAAGAGGCCGTTTCCTTGGTGCGCGACCAAGGTTATTCCTTCCCAGAAGCGGCTAAATCCCTCGGCATTAGCGCCAATATGCTCTACAAGTGGAAGGAAAAAATTGAAGCTCAGCTTGAAAACCAGGTTCTGGCTGAAGACGAGCGCGCCGAGTTAAAACGGCTTCGCAAAGAAAACAAAGAGCTGCGCATGGAAAAGGAAATTCTAAAAAAGGCTTCGGCCTTCTTCGCGAAAGAAATGAAATAAAGTTCGCCTTCATTCAAGCAGAGTCGAATCGCTTCCCAGTGAAAGTGCTTTGCCGGGCTCTGCGTGCAAGTCGATCAGCCTACTATGCCTGGCGTCGGCGCCGCGCGCCGGTGATCCGGTTTGATGAACTTCATCTGCATCGGCGAATGAAGCGACTGTTTAACGCTTCTCGAAGCAGTCTGGGCAGTCGAGAGATGATGAAGAAGCTACGCGAAGAAGGCTTTCAGATAGGGCGTTATCGGGTTCGCAAGCTCATGAAGTGGTTGGGTCTTCAGGTCACTCAACGCGTTGCTTACAAGGCCACGACAAGGCGTAAGCATCATCATGCGGTTGCAGATAACTTGTTGAATCAGAATTTTAATCCTACTGCGCCCAATCAGGTTTGGGCTGGCGATGTGACCTATCTAAAAACAGGAGAAGGCTGGATGTATCTGGCCATTGTCATGGATTTATATTCCCGGAGGATTGTCGGCTGGCGCATCGACAAGCGCATGACGACGAGTCTGGTCAGTCAGGCGCTGATCAAGGCGTACAACTTGCGGAAGCCGGCCAAGGGCGTGGTATTCCATAGCGACAGGGGCTCACAGTACACCAGCGGACATTATCGAAAACTGCTGGAAAAGTATGAAATCAGGGCAAGTATGGGTGATGTGGGAGCCTGTTGGGACAATGCAGTGGTTGAACGCTTTTTTGGTAGTCTTAAACATGACTGGATATTAAAAATCCCCCAGCCCACCCGGGAACACATGAAGCAGGATGTGGCAGCCTACATGAGATATTACAATCTCGAAAGACTGCATACGGCGAACAATGATATGTCGCCGGTTAATTATGAAAACTCTCTAAAGAAAGTGTCCGGTGGGATTTGACCAGAACACTCATTACTGAGCCCTTTATAAATGCCTTTCAATATTACTTCAAAGTCTTCAGCAACATAACAAGACAACTCTGACACTCCCACTAAAGAATCGATACAATTGAATATCTTCAAGGTCAGCTCTTGATAACCATCTATTTGATCGTTATCTATATCAGCAACATCATCAAAGGCCGCCAATAGTTTTCTTTCAAATGCTTCATCGCTATCACGTTTATCTAAGTATGCATCGATATCAATATTTAAAATTAGGTCTTTTGGAAGGATATCACCAGATTCAATACCCTCTATTATTGCCTTAGCATCCATAGATAAACTCTCGATTATGCATAACGCCGCGGTTTGGGGCTAACATAAAGCGCCAGCGAATGGCAGTCCCAGCCGAAGGCGACAACACCGCCTTGTTAAGTATTACTTCCAGACAATGACGCATAGAATATAAATCCAAATAAAATCAACGGTACTGCAATGTAAACGGAGAAGTCTGATATATACCATTCGCATTTGGATTTTTTATACCGTCTAAACTCTGACACAAAGAAACCGGAGCAAAATAATATAAGCCCCCCTAAAGATTGAGCCCAAACTTCACCATTTCCATGAAGAATGAGAATTGGGAGCAATGCAGCGCCAAACCAAAGAAGAACTACTAGCTGTACTCCATCCGTAACTTCGAAAATCTTTCTCATATACTTAACGCTTGGCTTTGCGGCGTGACGAAGCGCAGCGTAGACACGTCCGACAACAGCCACTTGTTAGGCTTTTATGCTGACAAACCACGAATCAACGGCTCCCTATATTCTTGATCTTTTTCATTCCAAAATACAAAGCCATTTTTTAAGTCGAGATTGAAAAAGGATTCATAGTAGTTTTCTTCCAAATCTTCGTCCTGATCTTTACCAAAAATCTTGATCTTTATGGACTCAGAAGCCATATCAATCTCACCTTGATGCAGAGCAATCGCCGTAAATGTTTCCTCGTTAGTCATTTGAGCTGAGGCCTCATCGAGGCCATAAAGACGAGCAAGAACTTTTAACAGGGAGTCGCTTTCTAGGCCTGTACGGAAAAACCTTACGCCTTTTTTATATACATGGTCTTGAATAAGTGACATCTCAGTGTTCTGGTCAAATCCCACCGGACACTTTCTTTAGAGAGTTTTCATAATTAACCGGCGACATATCATTGTTCGCCGTATGTAGTCTTTCGAGGTTGTAATATCTCATGTAAGCTGCCACATCCTGTTCCATGTGCTCCCGGGTAGGCTGAGGGATTTTTAATATCCAGTCATGCTTAAGGCTGCCAAAAAAGCGCTCAACCACCGCATTGTCCCAACAGGCTCCCACATCACCCATACTCGCCCTGATTTCATACTTTTCCAGCAGCTTTCGATAATGTCCGCTGGTGTACTGTGAACCACGGTCACTATGGAATACCACGCCCTTGGCCGGCTTCCGCAAGTTGTACGCCTTGATCAGCGCCTGACTGACCAGACTCGTCGTCATGCGCTTGTCGATGCGCCAGCCGACAATCCTCCGGGAATATAAATCCATGACAATGGCCAGATACATCCAGCCTTCTCCTGTTTTTAGATAGGTCACATCGCCAGCCCAAACCTGATTGGGCGCAGTAGGATTAAAATTCTGATTCAACAAGTTATCTGCAACCGCATGATGATGCTTGCGCCTTGTCGTGGCCTTGTAAGCAACGCGTTGAGTGACCTGAAGACCCAACCTCTTCATGAGCTTGCGAACCCGATAACGCCCTATCTGAAAGCCTTCTTCGCGTAGCTTCTTCATCATCTCTCGACTGCCCAGACTGCTTCGAGAAGCGTTAAACAGTCGCTTCATTCGCCGATGCAGATGAAGTTCATCAAACCGGATCACCGGCGCGCGGCGCCGACGCCAGGCATAGTAGGCTGATCGACTTGCACGCAGAGCCCGGCAAAGCACTTTCACTGGGAAGCGACTCGACTCTGCTTGAATGAAGGCGAACTTTATTTCATTTCTTTCGCGAAGAAGGCCGAAGCCTTTTTTAGGATTTCCTTTTCCATGCGTAGTTCTTTGTTTTCTTTGCGAAGCCGTTTTAACTCGGCGCGCTCGTCTTCAGCCAGAACCTGGTTTTCAAGCTGAGCTTCAATTTTTTCCTTCCACTTGTAGAGCATATTGGCGCTAATGCCGAGGGATTTAGCCGCTTCTGGGACGGAATAACCTTGATCGCGCACCAGGGAAACGGCCTCTTCTTTAAACTCTTTTGGATACTGCTTATACGACCTTTTCTGACTCATGCTGACACCTTAATCGTTGACGGGTATTGTCTCTTATTAATGTGTCCGGGACTATTAGACCACTACACAGAATCAAAACCGCCTTTAATACCTTTCACAACCTCAACCCTGAATCCCAAATCAACTCCACTATAAGAAGCACGAAGATTAAATTTATATGAATCCTCTCTCTCATCGAGGTCAACGATTTTTAATACGCAGTCAACAAACCCTTCTTCGCTAAATTGATCAAGAATTGGCAAACCGTTTTCGTTAACTCTTAATTCCATTCTTGCTCCTTCTTGAGCCTAACGCAAAGCTAAACGGCAGGCGAAGCAGCGCGTAGACTATCTGGTGGAGGCCGTGCTTTTTGCGGCCGGAACGAATTTTAGCGCTTTGTTAGGCATGCTAGTTACTGCGGTGAAAATCATACCATTTACCTGTGTTTTTACCCTTTTTAAACGATACATCCATATCGTGAGGCACGTCTGCTAGCTCTCCGATTTCTGGAAATAACCGACATGCTTCTTCCAACGTTTTTTGAACCATATCAGATCGTTCATGCTCTTTCGCACACATGAAGTTCCATACACACTGTTCTTCTGGTAGATGATGTACCCAATGTAATTCAGCACCATCCATCAAATGGCAACAAATTAATACTCGTTCATCAGCGTTTTCTTTTATTGGGAAGTCATTCATATTGTTGCCTAACGCTTTGCACAGCCGCGGCGCGGCTGGCGAAAATTTTGGAACAAAATTTGTGACAGCTAGCGACATCTGCAGCTGCAACTGGTTATGTGGAATTCAAACGGATTGAATTTCACATATTTCTTCAAAACAAGAAGAACAGACTACCTTAAAGTGAGAATCGTTTTCATCATTCCAACCATTATCTGCTTCATAAGTTTTATCACATTCATCACACCAAGCCATCAAGTCTCCAGGCTCTCTAGAGTTAATATCGTACTCTGCTTGAATCCAACCTACTTGCTTGGTGCGGCCTTCTTGCGCTAAATGAGAACACAAAATTGCAGGCTGCGTTTTGCCATGAAGATTACAATTGATAATGAACTCCTTAGCTTAAACTCGCTATTCCACATAACGCTCCGTTAACCCGAGCCTAACCGAGAGCGTAGTGTAGCCCATAGAATGTGCGCAGCACATGGGCGAAACGAAGCGTAGGTTGGGCTTCGGATTGAACGGCTTGTTATATTATTTTTTAGACCGCTTATATTTTTCCAATATTCGACCACAGAAAACCATGGGTAACAAGTAACTAACGCCCAGCTTAAATGAGTCTGGCACATAAAACTCAAGTGTTGTACCACCTATGAACGTCAAGATAAAAGTTATTGCACAAGTACCACCAATGAACTTCAAAGATAGGGCTAAACGGTCTGTTACTAACAGCTCAGAATCGCTACCCTTCCCACCCCAAATCAGAAAGGAAAGCAGTATTAACCAATATGGAAGAAGCATCAAAGTAAGGTGAAAATCCATCTCAAATCATTCTCAAGAAAATATAACGCCAAGTGTTGGGGTGGCGCGCTTTTATGCGCCGTCCCAGCCGAAGGCGACAACCCCACGCCTAGTTATGAATTTTTGCTTTCATACTCGTTACTACCAAAATGAGCAACAAATCGATTTCGAATTTCTCGGAACCATTTATTCTCATACTCTGGATTAAGCCCTTCACTAGAAATAACATCCCTCGCAAATTCGTCCGCCCTCCAAACTCCAAGAGATGCGATGCGATCTTGCTCTATAGGCGGTAAACAGAACCCCAAGTCTACGCACAACTTTCCTAATAAATTTTTGATTTCTTTATCCAATTCGATTACCTATAACGCCAGCAACAGCCGAGAGCGTAGCGAATCGGCTGCTTGCGTTTGTTAAGTGTCGTTGTTTGTGTATACATTTTTCTCATACCAAGATTCCGAATGAACTTCATCAGATGCAGATTCGATTGCCTTTTGTACAACTGACATAGGTATCTGCACCACGTAATCGTTCACTACAATTTCAAACCAAAGCGACTCATCCTCATCATCGGCGGTAACAGTAATCAGGTCATAGGAAACCCCTTCGATTTCGGAATTAATAAGTAGCTTCTTTCCATCATCCACTGTTCCTAACCACAAGATCTCTGTTTTTGGTCTAATAATTTTCATCGTTACGCCTGACACTTAACTTAACGCCTCGAACAGGTGGCGCGCAAGCGCGTCCCGGCCCGAAGGGCCCTTGCTGGTTTGACTTGTTAGGTGTATTCATGGCCACTCACTCTCAGGACCTCTAAATATCTTCACGAGATTCAAAAATTCATCCAGTGAAACTTCATTAGTAAAAATATACTCACCAGCGGGTATACCTTCTACTTGAATATCGTAACTGCTCTTTAGGTCACCACCCAATGTAGAGATAGCAAACGTAGCTTTGACATCGGAAATCGCGAATCCAACTCCGTGTCTCTCTTCTTTGGAAGATCCAAAGTAATGAATTTCTCCAAACTCTTTCCTTACAGCATCAATCAATTTTTGTATCTGTTGGCTATGCATACTGATTAACGCCGCCAACAGCGGCCGAGCGTAGCGAGGTCCAGCGCACGTAGTGCGCGATGCTGCTTGGCTTTGTTAACTGTTTTGTATTTGCTGATTGTAGAATTCACAGCGATCCTCTAATCCCATAGACTTCGCAGCCTCTTTGAGCTTTGCCCAAATCTCTTTTGGTGGCTTACTCGTTGCCTCAAGTGCAGCTTCTTCTAGCATGTCCAGAGCTAGTTCTAGCTCGTTGTGATCAAGGTATTCATCGTACTCGGCGATATATTTGCCAACACCCTGACATTCACAAAGAACTACGCGAGCCTCGCTTAACAAGGCGATAGTAATCTTCCACTTCTTCTCTAATTTTTCTCTGAAGCTCATATGACAGTTAACGCCCGGCACTGGCTGTCAGACTGATGCCGCTTGTTAGGTTTTGATACAGTCGCTTTCATATACCTTTAACTTCCATTTTTTGCGAAGCCGAATTTACTTTTATTTTTGCCAAAGGGTAAAGAGACTCAGCACCTGCATGGGTTAACACTTTCTCTATTTCTCGCCCTTTTCTTGCTGCAACCTGGTCAATTACACACAGGAAATATTCATAGTAGCCATCTTCATTCTCCGAGGAGATCCAGTTTATAACCCTCAGAGGATCAACAGTATCCGAATATTCAGCCCAGTAATCTTTATAAGACAAAAGGTCATCAACTATAGATTTTTTGAAAGACTCTCTATCCATATTTGTCCTTTTGAGCTTTTTGTTAAGTCTAAATTACACGAAACCGATAACTTCTCATTTCCAAATTGCGCATTTAAAAGACTAACAATCCCTAAATGACTTATAAGGCAATCTTATTCCGCACCATGGGCAAAATGAAATAAACAAGTTTCCAATACGCCATTGGCCACCATCAGAAGTAGCAAACTCATCAAATTTAACGATACTATTCATGCATTGCTCATTTTCCTCTACAGCCACATACATCCCGCTACAACAATAATGTGCCATCGCGAATGGCCTTGCAGTGTACTTTCTTGGTACTTCGTTGTTTAACCAGCGCTCACAACTGGAACAGCCATAGATATGCGACTGGCTCTTAACAGGCTCAGTATCGGCATTTCCATAAAAACTGGCTCCAGTATTTAAACGTACTCTGAAGTAGTCTACTAAGAAAAATAGATTTTCTTGATGCTCCAATATAAAGCTTCGCGCAGAAAAACAACTTTGAGTTCGCTCTTCTGTAATTAAATGGAAATTTTTCTTACCCATATATATGTAATAGTCACCTTATTGACATAACGCCTCAATAAAAGGCCGGAACACAGCGACGAAGCCGCGGAGTGTAGGTCCAGCCCCGAAGGGGTGATATTCATTGACTTGTTAATTTTTTTGCTCGCCTATGCGCTTTCCTTGAACTGCACTCATAATACCGCCAACAATCATAATTGCACCAAGGCCGATTAGAAGCCAAGATGAAGATCGGCCAAAATTGTATAGGCCGAAGCCCAGGAAGAATACACCACCAACACCGTTTAGGATTACGGAAGGACCCCATTGCTTACCCAGATTCTTATAAACTTTCTTGCCACGCTCAACCATGTAATTGAGGGCGGCAAGATTCTGCACACGCCACAGACCCGCCTACTAGCGCCGAACACTCGGGACATACTCCCTTGTGGCAGCTTTTGCACAATCCGATTGCATCTATATCTTGGTGTTTATAACACTTCATCTCGATACCTGGAGAAATTTAACGTCCAAAGCAGCGGCGCGCGTTGGCGCGTCCAGCCCGCAGGGCGATGCTGCCTTTGTTTGTTAAATGCATTTACTTGCCCGCCTCAAAATCATCGACTATGGCGTTAAGAAAGTTACGAAGGCATTCAGTTGAGCAAAAAAACGCATCATTAGTATTTTCAAAAATTGTTATACCTTGACCAGTTTTTGTTACACCATGATCAAGTAGTGAAAAGCTTGTAATCACGTCGGCTGGCGCGTATGAATTGGTTCCTGGAATTTTTTCCATAGCACTTTGCGAAATAACTACAAAGTTGCCTTCATTCGAATTGCCACAATAACCGCATTTCCCAGTGGGAGGATAGAAGCCACCAGTCTTGTGAGTAGGAAGCGGATATGTAAACTTCATGCAATCTCTCTTAGCATTTAACGCCGCGCTCAGCCGCCGGAGGTCGGTTGCAGCGCCTTGCTATACGCCTTTTTGATACTTTTCATTTTCCAATCTGTAGCGTTCACGATGTTTAACGCAAACTGCCTCTAGCCAATCAAATTGATCTTGAATGTTATCAAATGAATCATCACGAATAAATTTTACATCGTTAAATCTCGACTTCCCTTCTAATTCACTCGTTGGTGTTTCTAAAACTTGATTTAGCAAAATATCATATTGGTTTTGGCTTATCGTAAATGGATTCCAAGATGCCCCCGGACTCATTCCTCCATCACCTCCACCGCTAGAAAATGTTTGATTAGCAATATGTAAAGGTGGAAATACGCCACAGGCCCCAAAATAAGGAATGTCATAGACTAAGGTCAGAAGATCTCCATTCACATTTTCAGGTGGATGATAGAATTCATGCCTAGTGTAATTGATAGACGTCATATCTTTGAGTAATGGTGCATCCATTTTAGAATCACTACATCCTGCGATGATCATTAATAGTACGATGGTGAATTTTTTCATAGCGTATAACGCCGTGGTTTGGGGCTGACATGGAGCGCCAGCGGAATGGCAGTCCCAGCCGAAGGCGACAACACCGCCTTGTTATAGGTTGTTACCAAATTATCCACCATGGTTTATTCTGAGCTTCTGTTCACATACCAGGGCGGTAGATTTTTTCACTTTGCCCATCAGCAACGATTATGTCCAATGCTAGTGCGCTATCTAAAACAAATGGGAATACTTCATCAGCTCTAGACCAAACTATTGCCACCATTCCCATTTTGCTTGCGAAATTTTCCATCATGGGGCCATCAGCCCATGGGCTATTTTCCATTTCAGGATCGTCATCAGCGAAGCTGCAAAGACAAGGGTACTTCTTTGTCAAATCTTCGTTGAATTCTTGTAATTTAGAATGGGCGCCAGATTTGTCTTCATAATATTCCTCTCGTAACTGCTCTATAAACGACCATGCATCCTTATTGTTTTCAGGAATGTCCGTAAGAATCAAATCAACAGTAAAGCTCATTCTGATTTACCTATAACGCCCGCATCAGTGGGCAACCTGCGACAACACCAACAACCTGTTTAAAGACACTATGCAATAGCCATTTTTTATGAACAATATAAAAAAATGCTCACATGCATATATCGCCGCACCAAAAATATGGACGATTTGAATATCATCTTAACTTGATCTCATCGTAACTTCTCGCGCCACAATTCTTGCTGCGTCAGAAGATTCCAGGTTACAGACTTCAGACACAGACTTTATTAAATCTAGGGCTGAAAACCCTTCGATCTCACGCATACTGCGAAGAGCATCTCCAAGTTCAACTTCAGAATTTAAAAGCTCTCCCAGTCTATCCGCAGCTTTCTTCCAATCATTTGGATTCTTGAGCATGATCTATTTTAGCCCTAACTGATCCTGCCCACAAAGATTAGACACGTCATTAAGCGACTTTCGATGCTTCATAACTCTCTGGGCTGAGATAGCCATTTGCGCTATGAAGGCGGATTCGATTGTAATCCACTTCGATATACTCAAACACGGCTTCACGCATTTCTTGTCGGGTTGCGTACCGCTCTCCGTGAATCGCTTCCACTTTCAGGGAGTGAAAGAAGCTTTCCACACAGGCATTGTCATAGCAATTGCCTTTGCCGCTCATGCTGCAACGAAGCCCATGCGCCTGAATCAACGTCTGATAGGCTTCTGAGCAATATTGGGAACCTCGATCTGAATGGACGATCACCCCTTTGGGTTGACGTCGACGCCACAACGCCATGCGCAAAGCGTCACAGACCAGCTCCGATTTCATTCGCTCGCTCATCGCCCAGCCTATGACTTTACGGCTGAACAGGTCCAGCACGACGGCTAGATACAGCCAACCTTCTTCCGTCCACAAATAGGGGTGAGTAGGCCGGCGGACTCTCACCGCCAGCCCCTCGCAGAACCGTACATGACACTCTCGCGTCATACGGCTCCCATCATTCGGCCTTTTGCTTGGTTACTCCAGTGCACGAAGGCATGCGGGTAACGTTGTTTCAGTGTATCAAGGTATCGCCATGCTCTGGTTTTGCGCCTTGCGAAGGATTTGAACTTGCGCATTAGCCACCGAACCAGATATCCATCGAAGCCCTTACCAACAGCCTCCAGCTTTGAACGATAGAACCGTCCATAGTATTGCCACCACCCTCTCAGTACAGGGTTAAACATACGTGATAAATCCATCAGCGACTTGTCGTTCTTTAACTGCAAGCGCCAACTACGGATTTTCCGCCGCATGTCTTTCAAGGCTGCTGGACTGACTGCCGGTAAGAAGTTGACGTAAACGCGCCCGTATTTGTCCACTGCTTTTCGAGGACGAAAACTGTAACCCAGAAAGCTGAACTCAATGCTCTCGTGATTGGTCGTACGATTGACATCCTTACAATACACAATGCGCGTTTTCCCCGGATGGATCTGCAAGCCACAGTCAACCAATCGCCGACTGACTTGGGCAAGCACCCATTCAGCTTGACGCTGGCTTTTGCAGTGGATCACACCATCATCCGCATAGCGACACAATCGCACGCTTCGACAGCGCTCTTTGATCCAACGATCCAGTGCGTAGTGCAGAAACAGGTTGGCTAGCACCGGACTGATCACACCCCCTTGAGGGGTACCCCGATCGCGTTGCTGTTCTTGCCCATCTGGACCTACCATCGGCGCTTTTAACCAGCGCTCAATGTAGAGCGCCACCCAAGGTATCTGACAGTGGCGTCTCACCGCACGCATCAGCAGGTCATGGTCGATATTATCGAACAACCCTTTGATATCAAACTCAATCACCCAATCATACTCCCAGCATCGCCGCCGCACCGTCGTCAGCGCATCATGCGCTGAACGATTGGGCCTATAGCCGTAGGAGTTTTCATGGAAGATCGGCTCTACCAGGGGTTCAAAAATCTTCTTCGCCACTGTCTGCGCGATACGATCCGATACCGTCGGGATACCCAGAACACGCTCGCCGCCGCTCTTCTTTGGGATCGCGACACCCCTGACCGCCGGAGGAAAATAGCTCCCCGACGACAGGCGATTCCAGATCCGATAAAGGTTCGGCCCCAAACGCTGCTCAAACTGCTGCAGCGACTGTCCATCGACTCCCGCTACTCCTCGGTTCGCTCTAACATCTTTGAACGCCTCCCAAACTAGAGACTTCTCAATCACAAATGGCTTTGCCTTACTCATCAGTTCATCCTGCTCGCGCAGTTGACCAACAAGCTCGGCTGAATGACGCCGCCCCTTCGCTCCACGGCCATTACAGCCCCTTCAATGCTACTACGAGCGGCTCCGCCCCTTGATGACACATCGGTACTATCGGCCTCGCCTTGTGAGCTTGTGCTTTTCCCTTGGCATTGCCATCGAAGGTTCCCGCAGTTCCATGAGAGAGCCCAAAACAGGATCACGCCGCCTCTCTGCCGGATACCATGCGGCCCATCAACAGGCACTGTCCGCACTGATCCCGGAGCAACATCACTCCCCGGTTTTGGTATCATCTGAGTGGTTTCGACAATTGAACGGCGGTTCACGGTTGTTCGTCTTCCTGTTTCACACCTGACGCCTTATTGGCGCCTTTTCCTTATCGCTCACGACCACGGCTTTTGGCCATCGCCGCATAAGGTGGTTTGTCATCAGCACCTGTATGCCGATGACGAGGGGTCACAATCCCTCATCTCTCCCGCAGCTTGCTGCGGCACACTGATGTCACCCGCCCATTTTTGATTTATCTCCGTTGCATTAAAGTCCTGCTGAAGAAGGTTTTCCGCCACAGGCAGGCTATGCCTGGAGTGAGTGGTGGCCTTAAACTTTCTGGCGGCTTTCGCTCTCAAGCCCAAGCGTTGCATGCTTCTGGCCACCGTTTTACGGTTAGCCTGGACTCCCTGTTGCGCCAAGTCTTTGGTCAGCCGGGGCGCCCCATTACGCTTTTTAGCTTTATCAAAAGCGGCCCCAACTTGGATGTCCAGGGATTGCTGACGCTGTCGTCGCAGAGAAGGGGCTTTCTGTCGATGGAGCCAAACGTAGTAGCCGCTTCTTGAGACCTGAAGCGCTCTCGCCATGCAAGTGACGCGGAAAAGGCTCGTGTGAGAGTGCATAAAGGCGTACCTCACTTCACACTTTTGGCGAAGTACGCCGCCGCTTTTTTTAACACGGCAAGCTCTTCCGCCTGTTCAGCCAACTGACGCTTCAGGCGGGCGTTTTCCTGGGCCAGTTGCTGTTCCGTTTCGCCACGATCCTGCGCCAGTCGGGCTTTACTGCGCCAATTGTAAAGTTGTGACTCGTGCAGACCCAATTGCCTTGCGGCGGCGCTCACGCCGATACGTTGAGCTAGCGTCAGGGCTTCCGCCTTGTACTCGTCGGAATAACGTTGGCGAGATTTGGAATTTGTTGTTTTCTGTTTGGTCATAGTTCACCTCTGTAGCGTAGTGTACTCGCTTAACAGGGTGTCTATCATTGGTGGGTAGGATCATATATCGCGCATGCGCGTTCTTCAATTTCAAGACTTCGAAGATACCCCCTCCAGCTCACTGATTCCAGTGTAAAAACCCCGAAAAGTAAAACCATCTCATTTTCTAAAAACCGTGCGTGCGCATATACACTTTCTTGGGGGCTCGTTATCACAACAAGCCAGATCCCAACTTATTGAATCAAAGCACTTTCCAGAACCAGTTTCCATTGAAGCTGAGAGCCTAACCCCAATTTCACAAACTCGGCATTTACTCAAACTGCGCAGAGGTGGGGAGGAGTGCCCTCCTCAACCACAAAGATACTTACACGAGATCAACCTCTCGTCGCTTTCCTCCTCTGTCCAGTTAACCGCCTCGCGTGCCTCCGCGATGGTGTAGCTACGCAGCACGTCATCATCCTGGCGCATGCCAATGCCGGGTCGGTTTGAGGTGACGATGTAGTCGCCTATCTCAATGTCGCCGCGCTCTGCGCAGACCAGAACCTGACCTTCGCCCAAGGCGTTCATTACCCCCATGTCGTACTTAGTCTCCAACCCATTCAACTCCAATAGTGCCGCAGGTTTCTCGTCATTGCTCATAGCAGTTCGGGAGACAAGCACTCCGGCTTTTCCTTTTTGCATAGGTTCCGATGACAGCCTAACGGTATGCAGAACGTTTGAGACATTCGCTCGTGCGACAACCCGGTCATATATCAGGACTTGGCCTTGTCTTGTTATCTCCGCCTTATCGATAAGGCAATCATGCCCGCCAGTAAAGGGTCCGTAGTTTGATCCGACACCCGAGGCATAGAAGTCATAGGTCGCGCCATGTCCCTGAACACCTCTACCAGTTGTTGAATACCCTCTCACACCAATTGAAGAGGCTCCCCCGCCTTGCGTTGCCCCTTCAACTCCAACTTGATTCACTCCCCAGGTTAATCCCCTAACAGCCGTTCTTTCTCTTGATGAAAATTCGCCTCCTGTCCCCTTAATT
Source organism: Hahella sp. HNIBRBA332 (assembly GCF_030719035.1). Taxonomy (NCBI): domain Bacteria; kingdom Pseudomonadati; phylum Pseudomonadota; class Gammaproteobacteria; order Oceanospirillales; family Hahellaceae; genus Hahella; species Hahella aquimaris. The sequence goes on along the minus strand of NZ_CP132203.1, from coordinate 1,479,464 downwards.
GAAGCCGCGGATAGGCCGTTATTACTGTATGAGGTTGCCAGAACACCTATTGCAGAGTATCCAGCATCGATACCTCCAAAATTTCCTATGTATCGATCACTGTCTCTTTGACTAATCCCTATCGTTGCAAGCTTGGCAATTTGGCCATCGCCACGATCTCCATAGAACTCTAACTCATTAGAAGCCGAGGACAAGATCATCCGCTTGCCGCTGCTGGCGGTCTGCATAGTGGAGCCCGTCACCGTGGCGCCGGTGATACTGGTTCCGTTGATAGCGCCGCCATTAATGGTGGTTCCCGTGATGTGCGTTCCTTGGATCGTGCCGCCGCTAATAGTCGGCGCGCTCAGACTGACGCTCGCCGCGACGCTGGTGGCCAACACATCCCCACGCACGGACAGCACGGAGCCATTCCAGCTTAGGCAGTTATTCGCCGCGCCAGCGTTCAGGGCGAAGTGGCCGTTTCGGTCCATGTAGGTGGTGAATCGGCTGCCATTATGAAAGCCAAGGTAGTCCGCCGTCAGGTTGAGACCGGGCGTAGCGCTATCGGAAAACCGTTGCGGAATGCCCGACACCTGCCCCCAGTCCGCGCCTTTGGTGGCGCCGTCCTGAATGCCTTGCAACTTACCGGCTTCCGCTGCGTTGATCGCTGACAACGAACTGGGGCGATCCTGCAGGGCGGAATAGCCCTTGCTCCCCGCCGCGATGTTGATCTGACCGAACACCTTGAACGCTTTTTCGGACTGATCCCAGATTGCATAAGAGCCGCTTTGCTCGCTGCCAAGCAAAAGGTCGCCGTTTTCCCTGACCTCGAATATGGGCGCATTCGCCGCGCTGGCTTCCAGCACATTGAAATAACCGTCGCGCTTGAGCGGTCCCAGGATCACTTTTGAGCCGCTATATTCGCTAACGACATTGCCGCGCACGATCAGGTTGTCGCCGTCGCTCAGCTCGCCCGCCAGATTAAACGGCTGCGTCTTGAAGCTGAACTCAGGCGTCAGTTCGCCATCGCCGAACTCATCCGCGCCCAGCAACCGGAAATAGTAGGTGGTGTCCGGCTGCAAGCCTTCATGGATAACCGGGTTGGTGTAGCCGTCATACACCAGGTTATCCGGGCTGGGCGTAAAGCCTTTCACCGTTGACCGGTAGACCTTGATGGATTTGAAATCCGGGTCAGTGATGTCGGTCAGATAAGTGCGCGCCGTGCTGATCCCCGCCACGGTATTGTTGACGGTGACCTTGGGCGCCGGGTTGGACACGCTGATAACAGCCGCTTGCCCGGTCTGGTTCTGTTTCCCCCAAGGGCGCACGCTTAAGCCAATCTCTCGGCTGTTGCCGTCCTCCAGGTTCATCTCGCTGGTGTAGGTGTAACTCCTGCCGGGTATGTACTCCCGGCGCACCTGCAGGCCTTTGTGGTAAACCGTTATCTCATAGAAAGCGAAGTGCGGGGGCTCTTGGTAGCCAGAGCCATAGTAGATATAAAAGTGCGCATCTCTTCCCAGATAGTGATTGGCTTCCTGTCCACGGTCCACCAACATCACTTTGGGCGTCACCAGGGGCAAGGCCTCGCGTATGTCAGGCGAGCCGATCTCAATGCGTGACACTGCGGCTGACGTGGCGGCGTAGTTAGCGGAGCGTTTGCCCGACTTGCTCACACCGAAGGCGCGGAAGTAATACTTCTTGCCATCGCTCACCAGTTGCAGCGTCAGCTCCGGCGCCGCCGATCCCAAATCCGTCCAGCCTGCGCCGTCCGCCGGGCGATACTGGAAAAAGGCGTGGCTATAGTTGGGATCGTCCGGCGGGACCGCGCTCAATTCCAGGGTGGAGATATTGCCGTCCGGCGTGCGCGGCGTGTTCACTGACTCCGTGACAGTGATTCGCAGCGGCTTATTGGCCACCTCTTCCATAACAACGGGCGGTTGATAGCCGGACAGGATCTGCACGCGATGCCAGGACTCCGCCATATTGGGCGCTTGCCCGGTCGCCTTGGTCAGAAAACCGCGTACGGCGTTCTCGCGTTCAGGACCAAGATAGTTTCCCACGTAGGCGGAGGCGACCGCTTTAGTAATACCTTCAAAGGACGGATCCCAGCTTGCGCCCACGGTATCATTTTGATGCTTGCGGCCCTGGATAAAGTAGACGCCGTCTTGCACCGGGCTCAGGCCATAGCGCGCCGCGCTGTTGCCCACCGTGACGTTGGGCGGGTTGTACTTGCCGTCAACGAGGTAATACACCGCTCCAGGCGCGCCGCCTGCGCCGCTGCCGGATTTGAGATAGGCTTTTGGGTCCATGTTCCCGCCGATCTGACGCGGGCTGCCCAGTTCGCCATCCACGCCGCTGGTGTCCACCCGTCCATTGGCGCCCAGGACGATCCCTCGCGCCACCACCAGCAATCCGGCGCCGCCTGCGCCACCGCGTCCGCCGGGTGTTTCGCCGGTATTGCCGCCGTAGCGGTTGATGGCTGCGCCGCCGCCATGGCCGCCGTTGCCGCGAATATCAGACGGCAAGCCCTGCAGTTGACCTTGCGCATTTACGGTCAGGTTAAGGTAAGCGACGTTATCCCGAGCGGCGCGGGCGTTGATCCCGCCTCGGTTGTTGGCGGACTCAAAGCGGCGGCGGTCTCCCGTCCCCAGGCCGAAGACAATCCCGTCCCCCGCCACCGTGGAGCCGATACCGGTTAGCGCCACAGACTGTCCGCCAGCGACTCCCTCGATGCCTCGGCCTTTGCCGTCCACCATTCCATTAATCTGTAGAAAGCCTTTGACCCGCAGTTGCACGTTGCCGGACAGAACCACCGTCACACCCGCGTCCACGGTTAAATCCCGGTCGCAGTAGTAAACGGACTGATGCAGGTCCACCCCGCCAGTCAGGCTAATGTCGCCAACGATGCGCACCTGCGTATCGGTGACCAGCACTTTGCCCGGGAAGCTGGCGGCGTTGATCGCCACGCCGGCGGAGCTGTACCACGCGTCAGGCAGCGCCGCGCCATTCTGATCCGGCGGCAAGGCGCCCGCCGGTTGCGAGGAGCCCAGCAAGGCAAGCTTAACCCGCCCCGTCACCCAGTCCGTGGTGATCTGCTGGATTTCGAAGTTACGATCCAGGCGTCCGTCCGCCATCGATCCGGTGTAATCCTGCACATGCTCCAGGTTAACGCGGACAATGTCGCCCACTTCCAGATCGTGGTTGTCCATATCGGCCACGACATCGAGGAGCAAAGGCGGACCGGCGTAGGCGTCGCGCAAAGCGTCGAACTGATGCTTGATGGCGGAATAGGCATGTCTGGAGCTATGCAGGGTTTTAAACTTCAGTTCTTTCAGGTCTGACGCGCCGTGGGTAGCGATGGAATCCGGGTCCACCAATACGTTGGCGCGGCGGTATTCCTTCTTATCCGGGTCATAATGCCAGTGGATAGCGATCTGATTGATGATCGCGCCCATGTCGTGGCGTAGCGCGTCCACCTTTAACAGGTTGCTGGCGTTCAGTTCTCTGACGTAAGCGCCGCTGGACATGATCGCCGTGCGGCGACGCAGCCCCATTTCCCCATTGGCGTAGATGGGCGAAAAGGCGCCCATCATCAACAGCAGTTGCTCTTCGATGAACTTCTTGCCGTCGATCTTGGTTTGTCCGCGCACCACCGCCGGCAAGCCCTTATCCGCGTCGGTCACATCCCAAAGGTCTGAACCAATATTGATAAAGTCCGACGTGCGCACATATTGCGGATCAACGCCCAGGTGCCAGTGATCGGGGTAGCGCTTGCCGGGATAGCCGTAGATATAGCCGGTCAGCAATCCATACAGCAGCATGGGCGCGGGCTGCTCGATGTAGACGTATTCTTCCACCTGCGGCGCGTTGTCGGCGTTGGTGTCCTCGGATTTGTTGACGGTTGCGACCAGATGCTTGGTTCCCAGCGCGCCCCACTCGCAGCCCCAGAAGGCCGTAGCGGTGGTGTATTTGTAACGCACGATGCAGCCGTTGGGCATTTTGAGATAACCGACGGTCTGGTTAGGCGCATCGGTAATGCCACTGCCACGCGGCTGGTAGACGGGCGCAAACCCTTCCGTGGAATACACTTGTATCACATCGTGATTGCCCACAGCAGACACCGCCAAGCCGACTTTTTTAACGTCGAAAATATCCTTACGCAGTGTGCGTTGCACATCGGCGCAACTAAAAGAATAAACCCCGTCCAGGAACTCGGCGTCCTCGATGATCTGCGTGGCCACCAGCACAAAGTCCTGCCACTGCAAACCACGCTCGCCGACCAAGACGCGCACGCGTTTGCCGCGTAGGCCCTTGCCATCATCCAGCTTGGCTTTTTGCAGCGCGCTCAGATTGTGGTCCAGCGCCTCAAATTCCAGGCTGCCGATAGACGCCAAACCTTTATCAGGCTGGATTTTTTGCGATGTGCCGGACAAGGTGCGGGCGTTCAGCACGCCATCATAGACCACACCAGACAGACCGGAAACGGGACCGCTGGTCAGATGCACCACATCCTCGTTGGATCGGTCGAACGACAGCTCGACGACATAGACGGGCGACACGCTCTCGCCGCTCCAGGCGGAGGCGAATTCGCTATTATTTGCTCTCATCGAAAAGATGCCTGCTTACAAAATATAGAGATGGAATAAAGAGAGGGAAAATGAAGAGGGGCGCCTTGGACAGGGCATCCAAGGCAGCATCCAGAGAATTAAACTATGAGTGGCTCAGGCGACAATCAACGACTGGAAACGCTACCGTTTAGCCATGCCAGTCAAGCGAGTCTTGTTTTAGTTTCGCTTTAGTTGCGCCAGCCAACTTTAGAATCGCGACCAGAAAAGGACCAACATACAGATTACTTTCTACGAATATTTCATATCCATTCCTTTTCTTGGTAACGCTGCCATTTCCAAGCGCATCGCTGTAGCTATAGAAATCATCCAGCCAAAGCCGAAAGTCCTTATCCAACTCATCAAAATTTAGTTCGTAATCCGCGAACTTTTTTATGGCGGGAAAGTCATCAAGCCATTCCAAGTTCTTATGGCCATAATGAGGAGCCCTGATCAGATCAATGATCTTCGGGTTAAACTCGCCCAACATTTCCTCAATTTCTGAATTATCCCCGTTAAATCTCCAATCGAGTATCCTGGTAAGCACCTCTGCAACTGCAGGGTTGTCATGCTCAAAATAAATCACATTTGATACTCCGCCCATTACTTCTACTCCCAAATATTTAAAACAAAGTTCCGCATAACAGCGTAGATAAGTGACAAATATAGACGCCACACATTGACACTGCCAGATTACACCCCCCTTACATCAAGCACAGCTTAAATGTATACCGGACATAGTCCGTCGTGCCGTAGCGCTCCTCCTTCCAGGTAATCGGGTCCAGCATAGCGGGTTGTAGCGGGCTCGCTCTGTCGCCATGCAGGTTAACCATAAAGCTTTCGCCACCGCTAACGGACCCCAGAAACTCCCGCATTTCCGCCAGTTCTTCCGCTTTGTTCATATACACCGTAGCGATGTCATAAGTCTGATCGATACGGTGGAGCAAGGTTTTCGATTTACCACTGAGCGCCGTGGTCGTCTGCGCTTCAATCTGCGGATCGAAATCACAGCGCGTCAGCTTTACATCGATCCAGTAATTACCGCCCGCGACATGGCCGGGCGCGATAAAGCGTCTCGCGACATACTCGATATACATTACAGTCCTCTTAGTTGTTGGCCGTTGCGGCTGTTCGCTTCCACAATAACGATGTCTTTCTTGCTGACAATGTCCCGCAGGTGCGGCGCGATGGCGTCGGCGATCAGGTAGGGGTCGCCATTCACGGGGCCGTTAAACTGAAAAATGATCTGCGCGCCCTCGCCTTTGCCGCTGGCGGGCCCGCTGGGGATCGTGGGTTGTGGCGGCTGGTAGGTGTTGGGCGGCGCTCCTCCTCCGCCGGCGCTGACGGTTCCGCCTCCGCCAAACTTCTGCGACTTCAGTTTTTGAATTTGCACGGCCGTAGCAACTACAGACGTGGCGGCGAACGCCGCGCCCACAATCGGGCCACCAATTTGCGCGCCTTTGTTATAGGAATGCACCGCCGCTTCATAGCCAGAGACTAAGGCGTTGGCGATGGCCGCCTTTTTGCCGATCTCGAACAGCTTCTTGGATTTGGTATCCATGAGCGTTGAGAGGTTGCCCAGCATGCCGGTCATGACTGACACCCGCTCCTGATGCTCCGCCTCCGCCAGGGCTTTACGCTTGCCCTTCTCTCTTTCCTCTATGGCTGTGAGCGTGGCTTGATGCTGCGCGGACAGTTCGCCCAACAGCTCCATATGCTGCGTTTGGGTTAACAGGCTTTCGTCCAACGCCTCCTGCAGCATGTCCCGTCGGCGTTCGTACGACTCCCGCTCCGCCTCCTCTTCGGTCAGCAGGGATTCACGGATGCTTTCGACGTTGCCGCGTATTTCGTTCTGACGCTGCAATGCGGCGTTGGCTTCCTCCTGGGCCGCCTTCACGCGTTGCAGGTTGTCCGCCACGGTGGCGGTCACGCCTTGGTAGTCCTGCAGGGTGACGACGCTCTCGCCCAGCGTCACCTTGAACTTTTCCGTCTCCCTGTTCGCCCCCTCCATCTCCGCGAAAATGTCGCCCGTGGCGCCGCGTAGGTTCTCCTGCATGGCGTAAAGCTCAGCGTCCACTTTCGCCACATCATCGGAGAGCTTGCCCAGGTAGTAGGTTCCAACCCGGATAAACTCGATCACGCTGGCGCTGACCTCCAGCGCGCCGGCGGCGAGCAGCCGCACCGCCTGCCCGCCCAGCTTGGCCGCCTCGGGGAGCACATCCCCCATGAAGTGGGCGACTTGCTCGATGGTCGGCCCCAACGCCACGGCCATGTTGTTGGTCATGCCCGTCAGCGCCGCGTTCATTTTGATTATGGCGGCATTGGCGGCGGTGGCCTGGGTCGCAAAGCTTGTGCTGATGGTATTGCCGATGCGGTCGGACTCTTCGCCCATGGCCCGAATAGCGGCGCTGCCGCCTTCCATCGTCTGTAATAGTGCAACACCTTCGGAGTCCAACAGTTTCATGGCGAGGCGGACCCGGTCCGACTTCGCCGGCACTTCCGCCAGAGCATCCGCCAGCACTTCAAATTGCTGTTCTGGTCGCAGTTGCTGGAGCTTCTGCGCGGACAGTCCCAGCGCTTTGATCGCGCCGATGGCTTCACCGCTGCCGGCGGCCGCCTCGGCGATGCGTCGCGTCATGCGCTGCAGGCCGGTTTCCAGCGTGCCGGCGGATACGCCCGACAATTCCGCTGCGTAGGCGAGACGGCTCAACCCTTCCACGCTCACGCCCAGGCGCACGCTTAAGTCGCCCAGGTGATTGGCCGCGTCCAGACTGCCTTTGATGACCCCGCCAAACACGCCCGCCGTGGCGATAGTGGTCAGCACAGAAAACATCTTGCCGGCATTGTTGGCCGCTGACGCCGTGCGCTCCAGATGGGTGTTGACGCTTTTTAGCCCGTCCTCGATCTTGGCCGTCGCAAGGCGCAGATCGATAGACAACGCGCCAATCATTTCTTGGCTCATTTGCCAACCTGTAGGAATTATGAAATAGAAGGGTTAGGCGTCGCGCCAGGCGTCGCCGAACAAGAGGTTTTTAAGTGCGTCCGACCGCTCTGCGCTGCTCTGGCGCTCACGTTCGAATTGCTCGGCGTAGGCGTCCAGGGATTCGTAAGCCATCCACTCAGCCAGCTCGGCGGAGTCGATCTCCTGCAGCAGGGCCTTAACCGTCTTGCCCAACTTGGCGGCGAGGTAGAAGTAAAACCGGCGCTCGGGCCGGCTTAGGAGTTTTTTGCGGCGTCCTCCACTTCGCCTTGGGTCAGGCGATTGAGTCGGGCGGCGACATGATAAACGCGATCCAGGGCGGCGCAGGATTTCGCGCCCAGGGCTTTAACGTCGCTCTCGCTGAATAAGCGCTCGCCGTTGTCATCCACCAGACAGACCGCCACCAGCTTGGCGCGGATGTTGGTCAGATCCCGTTGCGCCGTTCCATCCGCGGCCAAGCGAATCAGGGAGCCCTCGTAATCATCGCGGGCGGCTCCGCTCATCAGGGCGACTCGCACGGTCCCGCCCCACTCCGGCACGTCTACGTCTACGCATTCGATATCTTGCGCCGACAGGATCTGGGCTTTGTTTAAATAACTCATAAAGGTTCCTCGTTTAGGGTTTCGCGAAAGAAGGTTTACCGGTGATGCGTAGCGCGGCGGAGCCTTCCAGCATGCCGCTGATCCCGCCGGAAAGGCTGGTTGCGTTTTTGACGTAAGCCTTGAATGTGGCGGTGGTTAAATCTGGAAAAGTAATCTTGACGGTCTTCAGCGCCCCGGATAACTCAGCGGCGCGGACTTCGTTCTGGCCGGGATCGCCATAGTTAATGAACCAGTCCAGGCTAAAGCTCCCCCAGTCGCGCTTGCCGAGAAAGAACTCGGACGCCTCGCTGCTTAAGTCCGTGTTGTCGATTTCGGGACGTTCGCCGTCAAAGCCAGAGAAGGATTTAACTCCGGTCACCTCAATGTCGGGCGCGCCAGCGGTCGTACCGTCGATTTCAATTTTGGTTCCGTCGGCGGGCATTTTCGCCATGGTCAGTCCTCGTAAAATGTGAATGAATAATCCAGCATCAGCCGGTGGAGCTGGGCCGCGTCGTCGTACTCGTAAGTTTTGCCGTTGCGCACGGCGATTAAGTCTTGGCCGCGTGGGGCCAATGCAGCCGTCGCAGCCTTTGCTAACTGGTCCGCCTGCTTGAGCGTCGGCGCCCAGGCGTCGATCTGCGCCCGTTCGCGGCGACTGTTATCCTCTCCCCCCAGGTCGTTGACGGGATCGTCGCCGACATACAGCAGAGATAGCGCCGGCGTTGCTGCGTGGGGCGGTAGAAAGCGTCCGTGAATCGCCGACGGCGGAATCAGCGCCCTAACCTGATCCGCCTTACGCAGTCGCTTCAGCAATCGCGGGATAATCATCGGCGCGCCCTCGCTTGAATGATGGAATGCCACATGCGTTTGCCGGCGGCTTTGACCGCCGCATCCTTGGCGCGCAGAAAAGCCGGGCGCAGGAAAGGACGCGGGGCAATGCCGGGATGGTTAACGCCAGACACTACCTGCGAACCGATGCGCAGACGCTTTTTGTTTTTGCGTTTGTTTCTTCCGCGCCCGGTAGTCGGGTTGGGGATGGCGTGCGGAGCCGCGCCAAACTCAATAAAGCGGGCGTAGTAGGCTTTGGGATGCACGCCCACGCGACCGGTGTAGCCGCGACCACTGCGATCCCTGCGAAGCTTGTAGCGGATGTGCTTACGCAGGTGGCCGCTTTTAACTGGCGCGCCTTGGCGGATCTCTTTCCTAAACGTTTTGGCCGCCTCGGCCAGCCCGTCACGCGCCGCCTTGTTGGCCGCCTGTTTGCCGAGTTGCTGTAAGGCTTGGTGCAGCTCGCGCAAACCGCTGATCTTAACGCCGCTACTCATGATGAGCCCCCTGTATCCGCGCACATCAGCACCCACTCTTTGTTTTCCTCGCGGGTGTTGATAGCGGAATGGATGTCGTAGACGCGCCCCTGATAGATCGCCCGGTGATCCTGGGACGTGAGCCCAGCCAGCGCCGGTTCCCAGCGCAGCACAATGCGGGTGGTCAGCTCGGCGCGGGGGCCGCTGGCGGCCAGGAACTCCCGACCGGACAGCGGCTCCACGCCCGCCCAACGCGTAGCGACATCTCGCCAGCCTTGCACGGTTTCGCCGTATTCATCCTGAGTCGTGTCATTAACCTGAATCGTCACCCTCCGCCGTAACCGTCCCGCTCTCATAGCCGCCGAATCCGCAGCAGGTCCAGCAGCGCTTTGGAGCACAGCGGCACCTGTGAGACCGTCGCCGCCGTCTGGTCCTCCCGTTGTTCGTACAGGGTAGCGATGATCATTTTTATGGCGTGTTTGGCCAGCTCGGGAATGCTCTCGCCCTCCTCCAGGGAAAGCCCGGAATATTCCTCCGCCAGATTGCGCGCTACGGCGATCAGGGTTTCGATGTAGGCGTCTTCTTCCTCGTGTTCAACCCGTAGATGCTGCTTGGCTTCCTCTAAGGTGATGGGGGCCATTACGCCCCCTTACTCAATGTCAGCACCTTGATTGCGTTGGAGTCTACTAGCATGCCGCCCACCCGCTTGGTGGTGTAGAAGTGAACGAAGGGTTTGTGCGTGTAGGGATCGCGCAGCATGCGTGCGCCGATGCGGTCCACAATCGAATACCCGCGCATGAAGTCGCCGAACAAGATGGCGTTAGCATCCGCCGCCACTTCCGGCATGTCCTCGTTTTCCTCGATGCCGTAGCCCAACAGCAACGAAGGCTGACCCGCCTCGATGCCGGGACGCCACATGTAGTTACCGTCCGCGTCCTTGAACTTGCGCACCTTCTCCACCGTGGTTCCGGTCATCATCCAGCTGGCGTTGCGGCGAAACGCTTTCTTGAGACGGTAGATCACGCTTAGCAGGTTATCCGCGGTGAAGTCGCCCGCCTTGCCGCTGATCACTCGTTGCAGCTTGCCGAACTCGCGGGAGGCGTCCGGGGCGGTGTCCATGGCGTAAGCCAGGATGCCTTTCGGTTTGCCCACGCCATCGCCATTTAGAAAGGCGTCGGCTTCACGGTCGACGAACTCTTGCGCCACCTCGTCGGCGATCCACTGCTCGACGTTGAAATACACATCGTCCAGCGCCTTTTGGGTCGTGGCCGGGTTGGCGTAGATCTCCCCCATGAAGGCTTCAATCTGCGCCAGCTTGGGTGTGTTGGTTTCCGGGCGGGCGTCGGTCTCGCCCACCCAGCCGGAACCGGCGCCGCCCAGATTAACGAGACGCTTGTAGCCATCCGTGGACACCTGGATATTTCGGCACAGCGCCCGCATGGGAGACAGCTCGCGCTCTAATTCCAAAATCTGACGGTCCAGCTCTTCCGGCACGCCAAAGCCGCCGTCCTGATTCGCGCCCAGGTTGACGGCCTTGGCTTCAATGCCGGCGGCGTTGTTCTTGCGCATCCACTGGTCGATAAAGTGTTTGCGGTATTCCGCATCCCCTTCCACCGTTCCGGGGCGGTTCTGCTTTTTATAAAGGCCGTCCAGCTCCTTTTTCAGGGCCTCCAGTTCGCTAAGCTGGGCGTTGAGCTTGTCGGTTTTTTCGGTGAGCTTGATTACCTCTGCGCGGGTGGCCTCCATAGAGGAGTCATTGGCTGATTTAAATTCCGTGAAGCGGCTAGACAGTTCTTCCGCTACGTCTTGGATGTCTTTTAATTCGACTGGCATCAGGGTTAGTTCCTTGTGGTGAATATATGTTTTAGGGATGAAATAGCGGCCAGGGCTTGTGCGTGCTCGGCGTTTCGTTGGCGGTGTTTGACTTGCGCAATGCGCGCCTCGTCATTGGCGGGAAAGGTCACCAGGGACACTTCCCACAAGTCGATTTCTTTGATTAAGAACGCCTCTTTGGCGCTGTCGTATTCCACGCCATGACTGGGGACGGAATACCCGATAGAGAGGCCGGAAATAGAGCCGGCTTTTAGGTGCCCGTAAGCGCGCCTGGCTAACGGGTCATCGTCAACCAGCAGACGCCCGGACAGCTTGAGGCCGTGCTCGTCTTCCTCCATGGCGGTATAGACGCCAATGGGTTCGTCCATGCGGTGCTGCCATAACAGCGCCGGCAGGCGGCCTTGTTGTTTCCAGCGATCCAAAGAGGCGTTAAACGCGCCCTTGACGACAATGTCGCTGTACGAGTCTTTAACCCCGAATACGGAGCCGTACCCCTCGAACTCACCGGTGTCGGACAGGGACTTGATCTTTAATGGGATATCCAGTTTTTGCTTGGTGTGCATGCGTGCCTCGTATGGCTGCTTAATTCGTTTCCGTCTCGTCGGCAGGCTGGCCGTTAACCGCCATATTGAGCGGCGTCAGATAGGTATCGCCGCCTTCCCTGGGGTTCATGTCCTCCAGGATGCGGACCTCGTTCGGACTCATGACGCCGTTTTGAATCATGGCGGTGTAGTACTCGCTGCGGGTCTTCATGTCTCCGCGCATAAGGGCATTCACTACAAACTTGGAGAAATAATTGGCGCGCTCTTTATCGGTAAGCAGCGCCTTGTTGATACGCTTCTCGATGCGTGTGCAATACGGAATCAGTGTGTGCCGGACAAACGCCAAGTCCTGATGTTCGATATTCGAAAACGTCGCCCGCTCCAGGTCGCCGATCATGTGCGGCGGCACCCGGAAAAAGCCGGCGATCTCGGAGCGCTGAAACTTGCGGGTTTCTAAAAACTGGCTGTCTTCCGCCGTCATGGAGACCTGCAGCCACTTCAAGCCGCCATCGAGGATCATCTCGCGGTTCTGATTGGCGACGCCGCGGTGCAGCTCCATCTCCTGTTTCAGCCGCTCGTATTGCTTGTCTGTCAGCGCGTGATCAGTGGAGAGCACGCCGGAGGGTTTCGCGCCATGGGCGAACAGCGTGGAGCCGTGCTTTTCCGTCGCCTTGGCCAGCCCCAGGCAGTGGCGGTTGTATTGAATCGGGTTCAGTCCTGTTAAACCGTCCTGGCTCCATAAGCGGATATGCAACACCTCCTCCGCCGGCAGCGTGCGCACAGGGCCGCTTTTAAACTGCACGTCATAGGTCAGTTCGTAGTCGTTGGAAAGTTTCGGCGTCACCGCATCCGGCGCCATCGGCAGCAACTCCAGCACCCGGCCCGACGCCGTGCGGTTGATGTAGCTGTAATGGTTACCGCGTAAGCACAGGTGCGCGACGATCAGTTCTTTAAATTCCTGATCGGTCAGATAGTCGTTCGGTCCGTGCTTTAACAGCGCCTGCAGCGGGTGGTTAGACGCCTTTTCCGAACCGCCGCCGGGCAGCTCTTTGAAGAGGTTCAGCGGCAGCATGCCGATAGACTCGGTTAGGACTTTGATGCAGGAAAACACGGCGCTGATCTCTGGAGCGTTGCCAGGAGTGATCTGTACGCCGGCGTCGGCGTCATACCATGCGCCCAGCAACTCCGCGAGCTTGGCCGAGCTGTCGATGACGGCGGCGTTCTTACGTTTGAAAATGGAGAACATCAGGCAAACCTTATGCTGGGGCCGGTGGTTTCCGCCGCCAACATAGCGCGGCCCACGGCCATGATGAGCGCAACCGCGCCGTCGATTTTTTTGTCTTTGTGTTCCTTGGTTGGGCGAACGATGTCGTCATCGGCGCCGCCCATGTAGCGTCCGACTACGTTGCCCATACACCAGGTTAAAATCGGATGGCCGTCATGATGAAAACGCCCGGCCGCGATGGCCGCTTCAAGCTCTTTCATGCCGGCGGACATACCGGAATAGTTCTGCGTGATCTGCACCGGGTTCAGGTTCTCGTCGTCCAGGCGGTGCGACAGGTTCAGCGCGCCGTGTGGATCGATGCCGATCTCCGCAATAGGATGGCGTTGGTTGGTGTCGGTGACTTCCGCCAACACTTCCAGATAGTCCACTTCCGCGCCATCGGTGGCGGTGAGCGCCCCCAGGTTGACCCACTTCTGATAGCGACTGGATAGCTTGCGGTTGTCCGGGTTGTTAACCGTATCCTCGGGCGCCCAGAACACGGGCGAGAGGCAGTAGTAATGCCGGCGGGTTCTTCCGTCCTCGTCCATCAGGTCGCGGTAGAACAGCTTGATGAAAGCGTTAAGGTCGAGTTTGCCGGCCAAGTCGAGGCCGCCGATACACTCTTGGCCTTCGAAGTCTTCCACGCTCATGCTGGGGTCAAAGCATTTGCCCCACTGTTCCATATTGAAAAAGGCGCTGCGGGCGGTAACCCATATATTCAGGTGTTTAATTTTGAATATGTTCTGAAAGCGGGCGCTGCGAATCGCCTTCTGTTGCTGGCTCTCCAGGTATTTTTTGTACACACTGACGCCCAGATTCGGATTGGCCATCGCCAATACGTCCGGGTCCGCCCAGCGCTCCGGATCATCCACGCCATACATCAGCGCGAACAGCTCGTCATTCGGTGCGACGCCGTCCAGCATCTCTTGCGCCTCGGTCTGCTTGTCGTAGCAAGGGCCTTCGATGTTGTTACCGGCGGTGGTGATAATAAACGTCAGCGGCTGCCGGCGTGCGCCCTGCCCCGTCACCATGGTCTCGTATAAGTCGGGGGCGTCGTGTTCGTGGTACTCATCGATCAGCGCACAGGACGGACTCGCGCCATCGCCGGGCTTACCGATGACCGGCTCAAAGCGCGCTTCATCCGCCGGGCGATTTAAGTTCTTTGCATTGACCGCGATCCCTTTTGCTTTCTGAAGTAGAGGCGTGCGGGAGACCATCAGCTTGGCCGGTCTGAATACCTCCCAGGCTTGGCGCTCGTTGGTGGCGCCGCTGTAGACCTCGGCGCCAAACTCGTTATCGCAGGCGAACATATACAGCCCCACGCCGGCGGCGATGATCGACTTGCCGTTCTTACGCGGGACGCACCAATAGACTTCGCGGAAGCGGCGCAGGTCGTCGGCCTTGCTCTTCCATCCGAAGATGTTGACGAAGCCGAACACCTGCCAGGGCTCCAGCTTGATAAGCTGACGCTTGAACGCCCACTCGCCTTTGGTGTGCGGTAGTAGTTCGACGAACTCGCACACTCGCTCGGCCTCCGCCTTGTCGAAGTAATACGGATAGTCCGGGTCGCTCTCCTGGGCGAGATCGTCCAGGTAACGCTGGCACGCCAAGCGCGTGTACCGATACGCAGGGATAGACCCGTCCAGCACGGCGCGGGCGTACCGCGTCGCCGCCTCGACATGAGGATATTTAGCAGCCATGGAATAACCGAAAATCAGAATTTATCGAAGGGGTTTGACGTGTCGTGGTTGCCGCCGCCGGTCAGACGTTGGCGACTGGATGGGTCCAGGCCCAGGAGCGCCCCGAAGGTCGCCAGTTGTTTTAAGGATTCATTGGCGACGGTGGCCGCCGGGTTTTTCTTCAGGCCGCCGTTTGCGTCCGTAATAGTGATGCCATATTGCGCCAGTTCTCTTTCCGCCTGACGCCAGCGACCATAGGCGGCGCAGAAGGCTTCCAGGTTATGCACGTCTGTAATGGCGATGATCTTTTGCGCGCATAGCTCCGGGGCGATCAGCTCCCACATGCGGCGTGCGTCATCGCCCAGCCAGTCCGGGCAGTCGATGTTAGTGATCTGGGAAAACTGGGGTTCGTGGGTGTTAAGTTGACGCTTTCCGGGGTTGCCGGCCAGGAGCTTTTGCGCAACGGGCTTGGGCTTCCGCCCCCTTCCAGCTCTGGTTGCGGTTCCACTCATTGCGTTAACCTGAAATTTTTAATTTCGCGGGTATAAAAAAAGACTTAGGGGTGCGGTGTTGGTGGCTCAGATATCAGAAATTTGACCCGCCCCGCCCCTTCCAATTTTCGATATTTGATCATTTTTTGATCTGCCACACCCTAGCCACTGTGGCGTGCCCTATGGTGCGTTCGGTACTACCCCTAAGACTGACACGCCAGTTATCTGGAGCCATCCAGCAACGTCTTGTCTCGATGGAAAGCTTGACCAAGCGATCAGCCTGCCTCAAGCACAGTCGCCTTTATGAAAGCTTCATCGGGAGTACTTGCGTTGAATCGCTCCAAGAAGTCCTTCATGCCATTAAACTTATGAATGCCCGTCTTTTGGAGAAAATAAAAATAATCCGTGTTTGCGCCAATTTCGTCCAGTATGTGCGAGGAAACGATTATCGAGCATCCTCTTCTTTTCATCTCCTTAATGAGCTGCCAGATGAGATAGCGGTATTGAACATCTACACCTGCAGTCGGCTCATCAAGAATAAAGATCGACTTTTGACATATAGCTAGCATTGCTGCGGTCACAAACCACCGCTTCTCTCCGTAGCTACAGACGCCAGCACGATGGTCCTTAATCTCGTTGTAACGCTGTTGCATATGATCAGGCCATAACCGAGCCATGTCAGACGCAGACTGATCCATATCGCGGTTCTGGAAGCAAGATATCATCTCCAGGACTTCTTTTATTCGCAACGAAGGGGGCAGCGTAACAATCTGGGGCAAATAGGCGATAGCTTCTGCCTCGACATTAAAAGTCAGCTCACCGCTAGTTGGGACAAGCTCTCTACTTACCAAATCAAACAGGGTGGTCTTTCCTGCGCCATTTTCACCCAGCAGGCCAATCACATAACCACTCTCGAAAGAAAATGAAATATTATTGAAAACACTCTTTTTCGAATACTTGAACGTGAGATTGTTCCCGCTAATTACAGTGGAGGTCATTGTCGGCTCCATGTTGGGCTTGTTTTCATACGGACTAAGCCAACTCCACCTAAGGCAGTCATAAGTGCAATGGTTCCTATTGACTCTACGCTGTGTAGGCCGCCACTTGCCATAAATTGAGTTGCAATTGACAGAGGATTGAAAAGGTTGAGATAAGAAAGCGCCGGTATATTTGCCTTGAAGCCAGCGATACTGAACATCAGCAATGCCATAAAAAAAATTGAGATGCCAGAATTAGCATTCATAAAAGTTAATGGGAGTACCGAGATAAATAGAGCGCTCCACACGAATGTAACCATAATAATCAGGAATGGTATCGCAAACCTTGTCAGAGCATCTAAGGGACTCACCCCAAAAGCAACTGTTGTTATCACTATGAAAACAATAAAACAAAAGCACGAAAGCAGAAGAGACGCGCTGATTTGCGCTGATAAAAAAAGGGCCTTGGCTTCCTTACCCTGAATGAATGACTTTATAAATCCACTTTCACGCCTCCCTACAAAGTACAATGCGAACCCAAACAAGGAGACCGAGAGAGCCAAATAACTTAGATACCAAGAGGCTTGTTCTTCATACCATCCGGTGGTAGCTGCGCCGGAGACAAGAGGATCAAGGTTAAGAAACACAAATAGCAACGGCGGAGCTATTAGAGTCCAGAATAGTGTAAGAGGCTCACGCACCTGTTCGAGGATAAATAAACGACTTAGCCTGTAGTTATTCGTTATCCATTTCTTCAATTTTTTCTCATCCTGTAACATCCGTGGACTTTAAAATAACGCAAAAAAGCATGGCTTTACCAGTGCTCCTACGGCCCTATTGCTTACCTATATACTGAGGAATATGCGTAGAGTCGGATTTTAGGCTCGCTTTACCCTCATCGATTTCCATGTGGTCAGGCTTACAGTTTGAGAAATAACGGCTATCAAGATCTGGCTTACAGATTTCAAGAGATGACAAGCCCTACAAATTCCCTGCAAATTTTCCTCCCGGTCACCTCCTCCTTTCGCCTTGGGCTTGATGTGATCCACCTCTGTGGCCGCACTTGTTCGCCCCGCCTTTAAACACACCTGACACAGGTAGTTATCCCGCCGCAATATCCGCGCTCTAATCTTGCGCCATTGCCAACCATAACCGCGTTGGGTGTCGCTGCCCTTCAGTTGTTGCCAGACTCCCCAGCGTGTCGCCTCCCGTTTGTCTGCGTGGTTCTCACAGTATCGGGATTTGTGCCGGGTCGTATTGGGACAGCCCTTATCTTTGCAGGGCCTTAGCGATGCCTTGGGCATTACCGTTCACTCTGCCGCTCGATCAGGCGGTCTAGCTTGTCGTTGATGGCTCGCAGGTCGGTTTTAATCTCATTGCGGACGGAGTCGATACGCTGACGCTGTTGCACTTGCTCTTCATTCAGGTACTTAACCGCCAGCGCGTTTTGCTCCACACGGCGATCTATGGAGCCCGCCCAGGTGATCACGGAAATGGCGATTACCAGCGTGCTGATCAGGTGGCCCACACTGATGGTTTTGTCCAAGTGCCAGTGCCTCCGGGTGGTTTGGTTCTCTTCCATTATTTCTTACTCATCACGTCGGTTACCTTGGGGGCGATCTTCTCCAGCGATCTGCCGGCGACATATCCACCTAAGCCTATTTGCAGCAGATCCCAGGCTTCCACGCTTAGCCGGAACGTCAGCAGGCCAAAGGAGTCACACACGACCAGCGCCAGAAAACACAGCATGGTTAGCGGGCGCCAGTTGCGCTGTAGGATGCTTTGGCCTTGCGCTTCCGCTTGGATCGTTCTGGCCTTCGCCTCCAGCAGCTTGGTTTCGTATTCCATCACTCGCTGGGTTAGCTCGGCCTGAATCTGAAATAGCTGTGCCTGTATCTGCAGGCGCTCTTCGTCGCTGGTGTGGACGTTGTCTATCAGATCTGCGACGGGTTTAAACAGGTTCAGAATTGAAGCCCAGGCGCTCATGGGTATTCTTTCCACGGCAGTTGATAATGAGGTCCGTCGAAAAAGCCGTTGAAGTCGCCGCCCCACTCTATGGGAATGCCCAGCCCTTCGGCGGCTTGCTTAACAGCGTCGGCGAGTATCTGGTAATAGCGGGTTTCCCAGGTGATCGCCCCGTTAATCAAAACACCCAGATCCACCGCATGCCCCGTTAAATGGCGGCTGCGCATCGTCTTTGATTTGCTAGCCTTATACAGTTCCTTTTGGCGCTCGATAGTTCTCAGGCCTTCCAGCACAGTGAAATCGATAGGGCTGATCTGAATCGCTCTCTCTATTACTTTCACAAGGTCAGGATGCAGGCCAACCAAGCGCGACTTGGAGCGCTTTCCTAAGTAGAAGCTCATGTTTTGCATAACCCAGAAACGAAAAAGCCCCGCGTAAGCGAGGCTCTAGAAAGCAAAAAACCCGGCTCCTTGCGGATACCGGGCCTCTAATTGTGAGGTTGCGCGCTTATTAAACCAGGAAAGAAATGAGTACCATTCTTTTCATAGTTTGCTTGCTACGCTTGAAGGATGATAACCAGGCTAATCCTGAAAGGAACCGAAGCTTATCTAAATACAGGCTCATTTTATCATTCTAAACATGGGATGCTTAAGCCAATTAGCCATAAATTCCTTGTCACAAATGTGATGAGCCCAGATTCTATTATTTGCAGTTTCATATTCGATTGTGTAGACCTTACCACTAATTTCTTTAACCATTTCTAAAAAATAAGGTTCAACATCTGCCCAATTAGCTTTTTCCCAAAGCCACATACCTTTATACATTATGCGAGGCAGCTCAGGGATAATAGCCCCATTAAAATCAACTAGACCAGAGAGGTATTCGCAAGCGATGAGTGCAGCTTGCCCCAAATCTCGATGAGAACTAGCAGAATTGCTTGGGCAAGATATTTCAAATACTCCACATACAGACATGGAAGTTTTTTCTTTAATCAATTCAAGCTCGTCTTCCTCGTAACACCAATATTCATCGCCCGGATAGATAAATCCAAATTCGATGTCATGCCCTAGTTCGATCAGAGCTTCTTCCAACTGTGACGAATTCTCACTCGATGGCTTATTTTCAAATATAATGAATGCACTTGGCCCCATGATGACACCTCACCCTTCTATTTTTCACATACCCGTATGCACATTCGTATACACCTCATTATCACAAAAGTATAGCCTCTATATTGATGCTAAAGCATAGAGCGATCAGATAAGTGAAGTTGAACTCCCGGTGTAGGTACTACGTGTTCTGGTGTCATGATCCTTCCTGAATGGGCCGAGTTACCCCCTCTCCATGCAACGGCGAGCGGCCCTCTAAAACACAAAAACCCGGTTCCTTTCGGATACCGGGTCTCTATATGAAAACGCCCTGAGAGTTGTCAGGGCGCAATAGTGCAGAATGTAGGGTAAAGCCTACCCTATTGTTCATTAATTGTCAACAATAGCGATAAATAATCAGTATTGATCCATATTTTAGAACAATAAACTCCCGGATAGACTCTCAATGAGTGTGGCGATATTTTAGTATGGCATGACTATGGATTGTTTCGGAGCATCACTCCCTGATGGTATTACTTCAACAGTTTTATTATCAATCCATTTAATCTTGCCAAGGTAATCATCAAAGAATATTGTGTGAGGTAGCGTTTTCACTATATCAACTTCTCCATGACACCCATCATTAACAGACTCAAACCTGACATATACACGAGCATCGAATCGTCCAAAGTCAATACTAAGCATTGCAGTATTTTCCTTATCTGGACTTTTCTTTTTCACAATACCGTAGGTTAATGAGTACCCCTTCTCTTTATTGGCTGCCAACGCATTTTCAAGCGGCTCCTTTCTCCAGCCAAACTCAGCAGCCAGCGCAAATAGCGTGTTGTATATTATTTCAAATATAAGCTCTTTTGCCTCAAAGTCATTCAGCCTCCAATAGGCCTCAAAATCAAACGGCTTACAACATACCAAAATGTCATCATCGAGATAATACCGTGACTCGTCTAGACCAAGCTCAATAATAATTTTCTCTATCTTTCCAGCATCATAGTGTTTGGGCAGCTCCAGTAGAAACATGGCGGACACACAATTTGTAGTACCATTAAACTCCGACTTTCTTTCATATGAATCGGCTGCTGTTACAGCAATATCAATCAACATGAAATCATCTCCTATTACGCAAAGGAAGCCTAATCACTGGATACTTCATTCCTGGAGGCAATTTTCTAAAATTCTTAACATACCCTCTTGTTAAATTCTTTTCTGTATTAATCGCATCCATCCGAGGCAAGTTATTCGCAGCTTTCAGCTTTGAAACTTATTGTGTATAACCGGCCTTTCAATTTAGCCTATTCACCTGAGCCTGAGCCCTTTTTGACTGTCCATTTTGATCCAAACCATACCCGCTTATTCCATACTTATAAGTCTCGCCTGTTTTTATATTAAGGAAGCTTTCTCCTGCTTATACTACTAGGTGGGGGGATATCATATTGGTTCGCCAGTATTTATAAATGTCTCTAAGGATAAGAAAGGGTCATCAAGGCGGCTTCACTGCGAACACGTGCTTTCTTGATAAACCTGAGATCGACTTATGGGCACGGCCACTTCCGATGAACCGCTTTCTTTACAAACTCCAATGCATCGTATGACATCTGCGGAGCGCTACTGAGTTAGTCGCTTCCAAGAATCATGACTGTAATAGCCCATAATATGAAGGTCAGAACTGTAAAACCTACAGCCCCTAATATTTGGAAGTGGATAACACTTGCGATAACAGTGAAGGCACTTGCCAAAGTTCCAAGCCCAAATACTAAAACCCAAAACCATCTTTGAGTAATTAGAAATAGAGCAGCCACACCCAATATTAGTAGTATTACATCCATGAATTTACCTGTGCTTTTCGTAGCATTCTGATCCTTTTACTTTCATACAACAAATATAGCCCCACTCTCGATTACCAGTAAGGTTTTTAGATGAAGCAAAACTATGCGCCATAGAACCACACTGACTAAGGCCGTGTGCCACACCAAGATAATATTCATTATTGTTTGGAAAATAGAAGAAAGCGTTATATGTAGCGTTTTCTATTTCACTACAGGAGAAATCTGAATAGCTGCTACATTTATCGCCACATCCATAAAGAAGCACAGCGAGCATGACAATTAGAAAAATTGGGGCTATTTTTGTTTTCATATCGATTTAATGATTCCAGTGTACAAACCCTAAAGGCTCGAACTATCTCATTCACGAAAAACCGTACTAAACACTAAAATACGTTCGCCGCCAGGCATCATTAGGATTTAATTTATTACATCAGCCAACATGACCTGATAATTGTGCCGCCACATAAGCCGCATGATTATCAGTCATTCCTGAAACCAGATCCGTTACTCGAAGATAACATTGATGATAAGAAGCATTATCATCTAACTTATTTGCACCCATAAGGGCTAATACGCGTTTTGATTTAAACGATAACTTACCTACCTTAAACTCGTTAACGGCGTCTATATATGCCGATAAAATTGTTTCAAGAATAGAGTAAGAACCGATCTCAAGCTCTACCTTTATTCTGGTTATAAAAATATCTTTTTCAGTGACATTTTTAGCCTCTTCCAAACCTTCGCTTTCGGCCCCTTTAATATGACCAATAAGATCTCCATTAAAATCACCTGACATTATTTTATCATAATTCTCTTCAAATATACTTGCACATTTTATTATCAGGTTTTCAATGGCACGGGCTCTTAGGGGAGCTACCAGCCGTCGATTTGTATGATGCAGATCATAAGAGCTACCATCTGAAACATTATCCCCAGAAAGCTTCTCAAATATATCATAAGTATCTCTAATTCTCAGAATGTTTAGTTCAAGTGCATCTTCTATATCCAGTATTATGTAACAAATATCATCAGCGGCTTCCATTAAGAATGATAAAGGGTGCCTAGCAAACTGGACGCTGTTACCACTACTTAAACCCAATTCCTCCATTACTTCTTCTACAAACTCCTTCTCTGACTGAAAAAAGTTAAATTTCCCCTTGGATTCAGCGATACAGTGATTAGAAAACCATGGATATTTCACCAAAGTCCCCAATGTCGCATATGTTAATCGCAGACCTCCATCGTTATAATTATTTTCTATTTTTGATACGATCCTAAATCCCTGAGCATTGCCTTCAAATATTTCAAAATCATTTCGTTCGCTTCGGCTTCTTAAACAAAGTTTGTGGCTATTTTCCTTAAACCAATGACGAATAGCAAATTCGCCTGCGTGCCCAAATGGAGGATTACCTATGTCATGCGCCAAACAAGCTGCATGAACAATTGCACCAATTTCTGGTGAGCATACACCTTGAGGAAGAACATCTTTTTTTGATAAAAAATTCCCTACTCTAAGCCCCAAGCTTCTTCCAACACTTCCGACTTCTAAAGAATGAGTTAAACGAGTGTGAACGTGATCGTGATGCGCTAAAGGGTGGACCTGTGTCTTCCTTCCTAAACGCCTAAATGCAGACGAAAAAACTATCTTATCGTAGTCTTTATTATATTCACTCCGCACCTCATCTCCCTTATGTGAGCTTTGTTGTCTTCTAGTAGAGAGTAGCTTTTCCCAGTCCATATAATATCCACCTTATCCATTAGTATATGTAACGCCTTTCTTTAGGGCTAAAGTGCAACCCTGTGGAAAATAGCTCCACACTACGCAGCGAAAATAGTATCAACTTTTAAGTTTCTGCGTGGCGTGACTCAAGCTTATTGACTGCTTTTCTAAGAACATCTATAACGTCTGCTTTATGCGTAGAATCAACCAACACGTATGGTTTATTCCCCATAATTCCAGCACTTACATTCTCAAACAACTTATCTATTTCAACACCCATCGACTTGGCTTCGTTTAATACGGCTACTAGAGCCTGCTCATATACATTCACTTCTGACATGTTCGCTCCTAAATTGAGTGCTTCTGATCCTACCCACCAATGATAGACACCCCGTTAAGCGAGTAAACTACGCTACAGAGGTGAACTATGACCAAACAGAAAACATCAAATTCCAAATCTCGCCAACGTTATTCCGACGAGTACAAGGCGGAAGCCCTGGCGCTAGCTCAACGTATCGGCGTGAGCGACGCCGCAAGGCAATTGGGTCTGCACGAGTCACAACTTTACAATTGGCGCAGTAAAGCCCGACTGGCGCAGGATCGTGGCGAAACGGAACAGCAACTGGCCCAGGAAAACGCCCGCCTGAAGCGTCAGTTGGCTGAACAGGCGGAAGAGCTTGCCGTGTTAAAAAAAGCGGCGGCGTACTTCGCCAAAAGTGTGAAGTGAGGTACGCCTTTATGCACTCTCACACGAGCCTTTTCCGCGTCACTTGCATGGCGAGAGCGCTTCAGGTCTCAAGAAGCGGCTACTACGTTTGGCTCCATCGACAGAAAGCCCCTTCTCTGCGACGACAGCGTCAGCAATCCCTGGACATCCAAGTTGGGGCCGCTTTTGATAAAGCTAAAAAGCGTAATGGGGCGCCCCGGCTGACCAAAGACTTGGCGCAACAGGGAGTCCAGGCTAACCGTAAAACGGTGGCCAGAAGCATGCAACGCTTGGGCTTGAGAGCGAAAGCCGCCAGAAAGTTTAAGGCCACCACTCACTCCAGGCATAGCCTGCCTGTGGCGGAAAACCTTCTTCAGCAGGACTTTAATGCAACGGAGATAAATCAAAAATGGGCGGGTGACATCACCTATTTGTGGACGGAAGAAGGTTGGCTGTATCTAGCCGTCGTGCTGGACCTGTTCAGCCGTAAAGTCATAGGCTGGGCGATGAGCAAGCGAATGAAATCGGAGCTGGTCTGCGACGCCTTGCGCATGGCGTTGTGGCGTCGACGTCAGCCCAAAGGGGTGATCGTCCATTCAGATCGAGGTTCCCAATATTGCTCAGAAGCCTATCAGACGTTGATTCAGGCGCATGGGCTTCGTTGCAGCATGAGCGGCAAAGGCAATTGCTATGACAATGCCTGTGTGGAAAGCTTCTTTCACTCCCTGAAAGTGGAAGCGATTCACGGAGAGCGGTACGCAACCCGACAAGAAATGCGTGAAGCCGTGTTTGAGTATATCGAAGTGGATTACAATCGAATCCGCCTTCATAGCGCAAATGGCTATCTCAGCCCAGAGAGTTATGAAGCATCGAAAGTCGCTTAATGACGTGTCTAATCTTTGTGGGCAGGATCATTCTTTATTGAGAAACTTAACATTTGTATATCCCGCATGCGCGTTTATTAAGCTCACAACTCCGAAGTCACTTCCTCCAATCTATTGATTCCATTTAAAAAAGCCCAAAAAATCCAAACAACCTGAGTCACGAGTAACATTGAGTGTTCATATGCAAATTCGTATGCGATCTCATTACCACCTTAAGTATAGCCACTAGATTATTGAACCATCGTTAAACCATGCCACTTGATTCTGCAAGCCGTGAGAGTTTCTTGACACGTCAGAGGGATACTGTATTTTTATACAGTATATTTTGTCATTTTAGAGGTCACAATGCGCGTATCGCTACTTGGTCGCAGCGGTGCAAGGATGCGCAGGCGTTTACTCCCGTTGTTTTTGGAGCACGTTTCAGCCGGGTTTCCGAGCCCCGCCCAGGATTACATAGAAAAAGCCCTGGACCTCAACGAGCTATGTATCAGGCACCCCGCCGCCACGTATTACGTCCGCGTTCAGGGCGGCTCGATGATAGAAGCCGGTATCTATTCCGGTGATATCCTGATAGTGGACCGCTCCCTTACCGCCAAGCACGGCGACATAGTTATTGCAGCCTTACACGGCGAGTTCACAGTCAAAGAATTACAGCTCCACCCTACCCCTTGCTTGCTCCCCCGAAACAAGCGCTACAAGCCCATAGACGCGCCTGAGATTGAAGTCTTCGGCGTGGTGTCAGGCGTTGTCCGGATACTCAGCAGATGACTTACGCCCTGGTTGATTGCAACAACTTCTATGCGAGCTGTGAGAAGCTCTTCCGACCCGATTTGAAGGACACGCCCGTCCTGGTACTCAGCAACAACGACGGCTGTATTGTCGCCCGCTCACGGGAGGCCAAAGCGCTTGGCTTTCCCATGGGCGCGCCTATCTTCAAGTTCCGCGACCTAGTTAGACAACACGGCGTGGTTACCTTCTCATCGAATTACGCCCTTTACGCGGACATCTCCAGCCGCGTTATGCGCACCCTAGGCGAGCTGGCTCCGGTGTGTGAGGTCTACTCTATAGATGAGGCGTTTCTCGACTTGTCCGGCGTCTCAGCCTGTTTGGATTTGGTCGAGTTCGGCCAGCAGGTCCGCCAGACCATCGGGCAATGGATCGGCATTACCGTCTGTGTGGGCATCGCTCCGAGCAAGACATTAGCCAAGCTCGCCAACCATGCAGCCAAGCGTTACCCAGCTACCGGCGGCGTGGTCGATCTCTCCGACCGCTACCGTCAGCGCCGTTTATTGACCCTTACGCCGGTTTCGGAGGTCTGGGGCATTGGTTCAAAGCTTGCCGCTCGCCTGGGCGCTCTGGGCATTACCACCGCCTTAGAGCTTGCCGAAGCGAACCCCGCCCTACTCCGCAAGCGCTTATCGGTTGTGGTAGAGCGCACGGTTAACGAGCTTAACGGCGTTTCCTGTATTGAGTTAGAAGACGCCCCGCCACCCAAGAAACAGATCATCTGTAGTCGTTCATTTGGCGAGCGCATTACCTGCTTTCAGAACATGCGTGAGGCCGTATGCGAATACGCAAGTCGCGCCGCCGAAAAGCTCCGCCGGGAGAAACAGCGCGCCTCCGTCATTACCGTGTTTATCCAGACCGGCAAATTCTCCAAAGGTGAACCATACTACTCCAATGCAGCAACCGGAAAGCTGCCTTTTCCTTCTGACGATACCCGCGATTTTATAGAACTTGCCAGGGTGTTACTGGAGAGGATCTGGCGGGATGGCTACCGCTATTTGAAGGCCGGAGTAATGCTTTGTGACTTCTCCCCTCCTGGGGTTTGCCAGCGTCATCTATTTGAAGAGGACGAAGGGAGGCGCGGTAGTGTGGAGCTTATGGAGACACTAGATAAGCTGAACCGGGGAACAGGTGGCGTTGTTTGGTTTGCTGGACAAGGTATTCAACAGCCCTGGGGAATGAAGCGAGGGAGGCTTTCTCCTGCTTATACTACTAGGTGGGGAGATATACTCACAGTTGGATAAGAAAGCTTTCTTTTGACTTTTATTGGAGTCACAACCAAGATCAAAGGAGGACACACCATGCCATATAACCGAGATATACTTGTAGCCATAATATCAGCGGTAGTAACACTATTTGCAGGGTATGCATCTGGAATATTTGAGTCAAGAGTTTCAGAAAGCCAACTAAACACCATAGCTCGGAAAATTGTGGACGAGGAAGACTATAGAAAAGTATTAATAAATAAAATGAAGGGAAACAAAGATTTTAAAGGTGAAGATGGCCCTCCCCCAGACCCAAGAATAGTTGCAGACTTACTTAAGCCATCAATTGAAGTCATAGTAGAGAATAATTTAAACAGTGAATTAAGAAACGATATAACCGAAATAAAAAACAAGCTTGTATTCGTTGATAAAAATATAGACTTACTGCTAGCGTTTAAAAGTAGGGTAACTGATCGCAACAACTCAAATTGTAGAGTTGTGGATGGCCCAAGTAACGGAGGACATTTTTACTGTAAAAAAAATGAGTATGTCGCTGGAGCGGTAAATTATAGTCAGAACAATTATACTGTAGATATGATAATTTGCTGCACGTTCTAGTTAAAAGCAAAATCACCAAGGCAGCTTCACTGCGAACGCGTATTTTCTTGATAAAATCTGAAATAGGTTTATGGGCACGGCCACTTCCGGTGAACGGCCTTCTTTACAAACTCCAATGCATCGTATGACGTTTGCGGAACCCTTCCAAGAAGTTCTTTCTTTACCTGCGCCTTAACTTCGCCATGTGTCACACTTGGTGGAACGCACCATTCATCCATTGAACTATAAAGTGCATCAATGGCCCCATCGCAAAAGCCGCGAGCATATTCGCTCTTTTCAGCATCCTGACAGGCTGCATACAGATGTAAGGCAGATATCGGGGTTGCAATTCTCTCCGCATGCGACACAGGAGACTCAAGCAAAAAGAACAGTGAGCCCCAAAGCCAGCCGCCCTTCCAGAGTAGCTGTTTATTAGGTAAATTTTTCACTGAGTTAGTAGCCCTCTAGAATACTGATTGTAATAGCCCACAATATAAAAGTAAGAATTGTAAAACCTACAGCCCCGAATATTTGAAAGTGGATAATGCTAGCGATAACAGTGAAGCCACTAGCCAAAGTTCCAAGCCCAAATACTAGAACCCAAAACCATCTTTGAGTAACTAGAACTAAAGCAATAATCCCCAATATTATTAGTATTACTTGCTCACCCATGATTTTACCTGTGTTTTTCGTAGCACTCTGAGCCTTTTGCTTTCATGCAACAAATGTAGCTCCACTCTTGATTACCAGTAAGATTTTCAGATGAAGCAAAACTATGAGCCATAGAACCGCACTGGCTAAGACCATGTGCCACACCAAGGTAAGGTAATATTCATTATTGTTTGGATAATAGAAATAAGTGTTATATGTAGCGTTTTCTATTTCACCACAGGAGAAGTCTGAATAGCTGCTACATTCATCGCCACACCCTTGAACGAGAAAAGAAAGTATTACAATTATATGTATTGATGAAACTCTCATATCGCCCCACGACCCAATGTAAAAATCAATAAATCCTCATTAAAAATTGACAACAAAAATCATTCATTTGAATTTCAAACAGGAGCAACCAACTCAGTTATCAACCCAAATTTCATGCGACTTTTAAGAAAGAATTAATTACAACCCTCATCCAATATAGCATCCTTCCAATTGATAGCTCTTTTAATTACACTACAATCAATCTTCGCACCGCGTAAATCAACACCAGAAAGGTCGACATCTTTTATTATAACTCCAGTTAAATCTGCCTCACTAAACACTGCATTCACTAGCGTAACATTCCACAATTTAGCTCCGGTTAGATCAGCATTTGTGAAGTCAGCATGATCAAGAGATGAGTTCTTTATCAGAACATTAGCAACAATTGCTTCTCTAAAATTTGCCCATGACAAATTAGTGTCAAGAAAATATGAATCCGTTAGGTCTGACTTATAGAATTTTGCGCCTACAAAGCTAGCCCCCACAAATTTTCTATCAATGATTTTACTGTATGATATATCCGCATTGTCAGCCACTAAAATAACTTTGCTTACATCAGGCCATACAAAGTCATTTAGAAAGGCCTTTCGCAAGCTCACAACTGAAATCTTATAAGACTCACCTTTCTCCATATTATCATTTCCTTTAACCTCAGCCTTATAAAACAACTTCCTTGTATCATCAAACACACTTATCCCAGTTATATCTTCTACATTTGGAGCTTCAGTTTGAATCGACTCAATTTCAACTAAACGTTTAAATGCGCCCTCCCTAACTCCTTGATTATAAAATGGCATCGAGTCAGCCAATTCATTTTCATTACTTAAATCAACCTTATAACTATAGAGGTAGTTAAGTATTTTATCTCTCTGATCATTTTTATCTGCTCTATCCTGCCAAAAAACTTGATTAGCGATCATAAAGGCCTGAAATGAAGAAATTTTCAAATTTAAGTAGGCGGACCATGCGAGCAAAAAAGATGAGAATACTCCAAGAACAGAAACCCATAATTGAATTGATGATTTTTTATTATAATTTTTAGTCAGCCCATCTAACAAAAAAAAGCATTTTTTCAAATCTTCTGACAACCTTTTATATTTCTTCTCAAAAGTAGAACATTTCTCGTCTACAGCTTTTTCCAAACTGGATAATTTGACATCTAAAAGCCGGCTGCCGGAATCTTTTTCTTGGTTATCGGCAGACATACCAAAAATTACTCTTTAGCATTTCAGATCACACTTCATATGCATTAATTGGCACTCCCGATACAGAGAGCCGCATCAACCCAAGCGACACCAGCCTTAATCAAGGCACCAGCCTTAATCAAGGCACCAGCCTTACGTCGATCCAAACTGGGCATACGTCGCACCACATATGAGAGGTTTTCTCCCGCCATGTAATAAAGCCTTAAAACTTCTCCCATTTCTTCATCACGCGCCCGCAGCTTGGACACAGCCAAATCCACCTTGGCCGCCTCCTGATCCGTAATCACCGGCGACCGCACCGAACTCCCCGCCATCCGCGCAAACGGCGTCGACGACGGATAGCCCACGTTATCTGTATTAAATTTAGACCACCGCGCCCACTGTTCCAGCAACCACGCGGTTTCATCTACTGCTCGTCTCATCGTTTTACCTCTATCAGTTCGTTTTCAATAAGTTGGATATGTGTCCACGCCAACCAATCCATGGTCAGTTGTTCCCGCTCGGATTTGGTCAGCTCTTTCCCCTGGTCAAACCTCATGTGACAAGGCGGGCACAGTGGGAACGTGGCAGCGTCTGACGCCTTCAATCCCCTACCCTTGCCGTGCCTCAGCAGGTTGGAATGGGCAGCCTGAGAGCCACCCTCTATGCCACAGGCCGCGCAAGGCAATTGCCGGATGGCCGCTAGTAGTTTGTTGTTTCGATAAATCACGCCCCGTACCTCATCCGCTCCGCCCTCTTGTTGGCCGACTTGGTCCGCCATATCTCCACCGCCCATTCCGCCGTCCGTAGTTCCCAGTGCAGCCGGGCCTCCTCTTCCGTCGCTTGCATCAGGCCCTTTAATAGCTCCAGGTATTCAGGGTGACGCCTCGCCCAAGCCTCCTGGCGGTTCGCCGCCGTCAGGTCCGGGTCTGCGCTCTCCGCCTCTCTCATCAGAATGGCGATCTTGGACTTGCGGAACTCCTCCAGGTAAACCCGGTTCGCCTTGGCTCGGGCGAACTCGGCGGCCTTGTTTCGGATGTTCTGTAGCTTCTGCTCCAGGGTCTCGTCACTCATGCCGCCCGCCTCCGTATCAAAGCCCTGGCCATCTCTGGTGTTATCACAGACGGTGCCGCTTTCGGTTTGGCTTTCAACGCGAAGTAGGTCCGCACATGCGCCTCCACCATCGCCCGGAATTGAGTGGGAACAGCGGCCAGCGCTCTGGCTCGCTCCTCCCTGCCCTGCATTTGTAGAATCTCGGCGGCGTACTCCCTTGGGCGCTTAGTCATGTTTAACCGCCCTCCAGGCCACTGCCTTACGTCCTGAAATCGAGCATTCCATGATCCCGACGCGCTCCACTAGCCCGGCCTTTTCAGCGTCCGGCAGCCTTCTGGCGACCATGTACCGATCCAGCTTGGCGGTCCTGGCCAGCTCTGAACTGGTCCACCCTATGACCCAATCCGGCACCGGGCGCTTGGCCAGCTCCAGCGCGACAAGTTGTGTCTGCGTCCAGCGATTTGACTCATTGGCCGCGGCCGCCAAGTGGCTGCTTACGGGGTCGGTTCTTCTTGCGTGTGTTTGTGTCATTACTGCTTTTCCTTGGCCTAACTGCTGGCCGAAACTGATTTCAATAGGTCCGCCATCCTCCGGCGGGCTTCCTCTTTCGGGACTGGGCGAGAAGCTTTAACGGGCTGCTCTGGTAGCGCTTTAGGGATGTCCGCCTGGATGTCTTCCCCGTTCATGACGCGGCGACAGACGATGTCGTAATTGCGCGTGAACAGCGGCAGCATTTCACTTTCAGGGCGCGCTCTAAGCTCAAAGCTGCCCGTCTCCCTTGCTGCGATACGCACCGCCAGATAGGCAAGGCTTTCCCTGCGCTCAAGCTGCTGAAGTCCACCGCAGGCCATCCGGTAGGCCGCTTGCACTGGCATCAGGCCAAGGTCTTCCGCTGTAGGTCTACACCACGCGATAAACTGGCCCACGCTGGGAATGTGCGGGGAGTTCAGCCTGCGCGCTCTGGTTAAACCGACCTGAACCTGTTGCATGCTTAGAATCCCATTTTCGATGAAGCCCTTGGTCCAAGCTTTCTTGGCCTGCTGGATGACTTCATGGTCTGGGAAGGCGTACTTCCAGGCGGGGAATACTCCGCTAAGCTCCGTGAACAAGGCGTTGACGATCTCCGCCGCCTGCTCGGAAATAGCCGCCTGTGATTGTCCGTAAGCCCTGCTCTGCGCTGTATGCTGTAGCGTGTCGCCCTGGCGTAGCGTTCGGCTGATTACGCCGCGTATTTGCTGTGATCCGATGTGCTTTGCTTCCATGGTTAAATCCCTAAATCCTGCGCCCAGCTTGTGTCGTGAAACCCGTAAACATCCCCAGGCACCGTGCTGTTGCCTGCGGCGCCGTATTCGTTGAGCTGCGATTGACGGGTTGGCTTCGGCGCAAACTTCATACTGTTGCGCATCCAGTTACGCCAAGCCGACTTCCAGCACTTGAACGTCGTACCCTTGGCCCGGTGGTAATCGAGAAACTTGTCGGTTTCGGTGACAAGGTCCGTGGTGATCCGGTTGTCACATGCCCAGCCGAACAGCTCGTCGGTGATTTCAAAATCGGTCGGCGCTTGGGTGGCGCGTTTCGCACGCGCTTTCTTAACAATGTCTTTTGTAAGATTGTCTTTATTGTCTTTTGTGTAGGCCGTTTTCGGCTCGTTTTTCGGGCCGGTTTCGGCCTGTTTTGTTCTGAATCCGTAGTGTAAGAACAGGCCGTTTTCGGCTCATTAACAGGCTGGTTTCGGCTCATTTTCGGGCCGGTTTCGGCTCGTTTATGGGCCGTTTTCGGCCTGCTTGGCTTCGTCATTTCCCAGTCTGATATCACCGGGTTAGGCCCCATCTGCCGACCATCGACAACGATCATGCGGCGGGCTTTAAGCTCGCGGATGTCTGCGCGGATATGCGACGGGCATCCCTCATAACTCATGAGCTGACAGAGCTGTTCGGCGACAATCCAGTCATACTTTTTCCCGTATCCGTAGGTCTTCCTTATTAACGCCATAAAGACGCGATACTGACGGCCTGACAGCTCGACCTTGCAAAGGCTGTCCGCCAGCTCATTGGCTAGGCGAAAGAAGCCGTTATCAATATCTGCTTTGACCACTTCCATTTTGGGCGCGGAAGGAAACGCCAAGACGTTGGCTTGCGCCGTCATACATCAACCTCCTAGTTGATAACTGCGTGAGAGCGGGCGACCATTGCAGCGCCCTTATAGTTCAGCTCTGGATAAGTTCTTTCCAGTTCACCCAGTACAGCCGCCCCAGTGGCGACCGCTTCGGACACTTCCTGATAGGCGCGACGTGCGGACTCTAAGTCCGGGTGAATACCCAATTCGATGACAGACACCTGAGCTTCCATCTGTTCTTTGGTGAGACATGCCGCCATGCGGGTGGCGTCGATGCGTTCGCAACTCACCTGCCGGCTGCACACCACGACACCCGCAACACTGAACACGTCATTCAAATAAGACAGGCGCAAAGCTTCAGGCATGGCCGCAACGATGGCGGGCTCTAGACACCACAACCTATCAAGGAAGGCGTGTATCCCGTCGTATTGACCCAGCCAGCGAAAAATCTTTTGGGCGTTGACGCGCATGTCGTTATAAAGGTCATCCGACCGGTTGAACGTGATCCCTTCGTTTTTGAGGATTTCAGACAGCCCGCAGTCATTAGCCGCTTGAACGATTTCGCCGCAGATGGTCGCCCGGCTCGCTTTGGGTTGCTCCAGCCAGCGATTAACGGCGGACATAAGCAGTTTTAGGCGTGATTGCTGTTTCATGAATTAAAAGCCTCCCTGCTCTTAAACTGATCGTGTCGTTTCGGAGGATAGTGTTCGCGCGTGTTTTAGTTTTCCGTTAGTGATGCGCTCAAGCTGGAAAGCACGTAGCTCTGGGATAAAGTCACCCCATTGGTAAACTGCCGCCGGAGCAATCCCAAGTGCTTTGGCCAAGTTTGCTTGGTTGCCAAAATAATCCACTGCTTCTGTTTTCTTCATTCGTTGCCTCATGCATCGGAAAAATAAGATTTCTTACATCATATTTACAAAGAAAACTTATGGCAAGGAAATGTAAGATAACTTATTATGAAAACACTAGGTCAGAGAATCAGAGAGCGACGCAAAGAACTTGAGTTAACCCAGGCCAAAGTCGGGAAACTGGTCGGGGTATCAAGTGTGTCAGTGACTCAATGGGAGAAAGACGAGACCTCCCCGCGTGGCGAAAATCTCGTCAAGCTCGCAAAGGTTTTGGATTGCGAGGTGGATTGGCTATTGGAGGAAAAAGGAAGAACCCCGATACCCAGAAAGTTTCAGAATGCCGTATGGATGGGCTATGTGGATACGTGGGAAGAAGGAGATCCCCTAAAGCAAGGTGAGGTAGAGTTGCCATTTTATACCGAAGTTCAGTTGTCTACGGGTAAAGGCACTGTCGTCAAGCTTGACGAGGAAGGAAGAAAGAGCAGATGCTCCGCCGCCTTTCTAGAAGAGAAAGGCTTAAACCCTAAAAAGGTTGCTTGGGTAACCGTTAAAGGCTCCAGCATGGCGCCAGTGCTACCCAATGGGTCGTATGCGCTTATTGATACAGCCAACACTGTAATCAATGACGGCGATCTATATGGGATTGACCACAATGGAATGTTGTTGTTGCGGCTTATCTACCGCGTCCCTGGAGGCGGCATCAGGCTTAGAACATACAACAGCAACGAATACCCTGACGAGGTTTATACAGAGGAGAGTAGCCAAGGCATACGGATTTTAGGTCGTGTATTCTGGTATATCGTATCAATGATTTAACCCACCGACCTCCATGAAAGGCCTGCTTAGCAGGCTTTTTTTTCGCCTCCGACAAATAAAATAAGATTTCTTATTTTTTAGCTTGACCACAAAACTAAGTTTTCTTATATTTCTCTCAAGCCGATTCAGATGAAAGGACAGAGAAATGCTAAGTGTTCTTAGAAAGTTCACACCACAAAACAGCCATATACGTTTGGCTCTCATCGAGACCCAGGGACCAATCAGCAACTTATCCAGACTGGCCCAATACAAGAGCAAACGAGCCATCAAGGCCGTTAACCCTAACGCCAAGTTTCCAGTCGCTATCTACCAATAAGGACCACACATGAACGGAACTCTACTCACCCACATGACAGACAGAGAGCTTCTAAACGCCCTCATGATCAAGTGCGCGGTCGAGGCTGAAGCCATCCTCTACAGACTGGACGACTTACGAGATAAGAACAGCGACTTGGTATTTGATCTGGAATGCAGCCATGACGATCTGGTCGACGCCAACTCAGCTATTCAGGAGCGCGACCGCAAGATCGCCGAACTACAAAACATCATTACCCAACTTCAGAAGGACTTAGAGCAATGAAATACATGGACTACATGGAAAGACAAGAGATCAAAGAGCGCATTCTGGAGAGCACGGCTAAGTCCATCGCGGAGGATTTATTGGAAGGCAGGCGCGTACATGTGAACGGCCAGAAGTGGGGCTTTCAGGATGTGTTAGACGAGGTCAAACAAGGCGACGACATCGACTCTGTTTTATCCCTGCTCTACCAGAGCCGGGACGACAAGAAAGGCCGCCAAACAGCAGTCACCTCCTGTAAGCAGATGATCGACAACGCCGCCTATAGCATCGGGAAATATCTGGCTGACGCAGCCTACAAGCAGGAGCAGGAAGACTTCTCCATCGACCGCTACGAAACCAACCAGCACTACCACAGCATTCAGTAACAGGGACCGGGCCTTGAAAGAACTAAACGTTGTTTCTGTATCGGGCGGTAAAGACAGCACCGCCCTGGCCCTTCTCGCCATTGAGGAGGGCGCTTCAAACCTGGAGTTTGTGTTTGCGGATACTGGTCACGAACATCAGACCACTTACGACTACGTGGACTATTTGGACAAAGAACTGAAGCGGTTATGCGGCAAGGGGATCACACGAGTTAAAGCGGACTTTGCAGCGCAAATCGCGGGTAAACGCAGATACGTACAGAAGAAGTGGCTTAAGGAGTTCATGGGAGAGGATCGGTCCAACCGATCACGGCGCAAAGCTAAGCGCCGCATCTATCAGGCGC
This sequence comes from Hahella sp. HNIBRBA332, assembly GCF_030719035.1. Taxonomy (NCBI): domain Bacteria; kingdom Pseudomonadati; phylum Pseudomonadota; class Gammaproteobacteria; order Oceanospirillales; family Hahellaceae; genus Hahella; species Hahella aquimaris. Next base: position 1,444,152 of record NZ_CP132203.1, on the reverse strand, counting down.
TAAAGGCGATCAAGCCAACAGGGAATCCGTTCTTGGACCTTTGCATCTGGAAGGGGCGCTTCCCCTCTACACGTGCGCGCTTCTGCTCCCAAGAGCTTAAGCATGTTCCGGTAGACGAATACATCAACAAGCTGCGGAAAGAACATGGCTATCAACGTGTGGTTCATTGGCAAGGCGTGCGCCGGGACGAGTCCCGGGCCCGGGCAAACCTGGATGAGTGGGAACTCAACTTTGGCGACATTGAGAGCGGCGCCGGCTTCTGGACCTACCGCCCCTTGTTGGACTGGAAAGCGGAGGACTGCTTCGCCATGCATACAAAATACGGCATCAAATGGAATCCGCTCTATGAGCAAGGTATGGGGCGCGTGGGATGCATGCCATGCATTCATGCAGGCAAGCGCGAGTTATTCGAAATTAACCGACGCTTTCCGCATGTTCCTCAGACTATCGATGCTTGGGAGAAGCGTGTCTCCAGCGCATCCAAGCGCGGAATGTCTACGTTCTTTGCCGCTGACAAAACGCCAGGAGCACACAAAAAAGACTCTCGAATCAAGATGCCAAACATTTACGACGTCATCGAGTGGAGCAAAACCGGACGCGGCGGCAATCAATATGACCTGATATCCGCCATCAATTTGGACTCCACCCCAACCTGCTCAAGCATCTACGGGCTATGTGAGTAACAACAGGATCTGACATGAACAGCAACCTACACATCTGGGAGGCAGTCGATAAGACCGCTCCCGAATACACCGAAGCCTACACCCTACCCTCTGGCTTTGTTGGGACCAGCGTAAACGCCTCTTACCTGATAAAGCGAGCCACTGAACAATTCGGCCCGCTTGGGACTGGCTGGGGTTATGAAATATTAGAGGAGCGCATCGATGAAGGCGCGCCGCTTAACCTGGACGCAGAAGGCCAGCAGATGATTATGGGGAAGACGCACACCATCAAGATCCGCTTCTGGTATGCATACGATAACGAGATCGCCGAGTTTATCCACTACGGACACACACCCTACGTCTATAAGGACGCCTTCGGCATTCAGTACGACGCAGACGCGCCCAAAAAGACGCTGACGGACGCCATCAAGAAGTGCCTATACATGCTTGGCTTTGCCGGTGACGTCACAACAGGAATGCACAAACGCCTGCCGATTGATCCCGGCCCCAACCACAGCGCAGAGCGGAAACGCCAGGAAGCCGCCGACAAAGCATGGCTGGACGATCAAGCGAGACTGATAGAGGAAGCGGAAACACTCAGCGATCTAGAAGCGCTTTATAAGGGCGCCGCTATTCGCCTGAAATCCAGATGGGACGACGCCGGTTTAAGACGCCTGACCATCCTGTACGCCGCCAAGAAAAACACCCTGGAGCACGCGGAGCCAGCATAAGTGCCGAAGCTATACGAGATCACCGGCAAGCTTGCCGAACTACACAACATTGACGCAGACAACGACGAAACCCTACAGCAAGCCATCGCCGACACATTGGAAGCCGTAGAGGGAGAGTTTAAGGACAAGGCCGCGCAGATCGCTCGGCTACTTCAAAACCTTGAGGCCGATCGCTCCGCCATCAAATCCGAAGTGGACCGACTAAACAGGCGCGAGAAAAGCATAGAGCGCAAAGAAGAATCCATAAGCGAATACCTGCGGAACCATATGGAGCTGACACGCATTAAAACCGTCAGCACTCCGCTACACACAATCTCATGCGTAGCAGGTCGAGAGGTGGCTCATATCGAAGACGAAGCCGCCCTCCCACAGGATTACGTCGCCGTAGACGTGACGATAAAACCCAACAAGCAGGCCATCACCCAGGACCTGAAAGCCGGTAAAGACATCCCCGGCGCCCGCCTGGAGCTTGGCAAGAGTTACATCCGCATTAAGTAAGGAGACACATGTTTATCAAACTCTGCGCCCTCGGGCGTGACGCCGAACTGAGATACACACCAAGCGGACAGGCAGTGGCTACGCTCGCCCTCGCCTACAGCATTGGACACGGCGACAACAGACGGACCCAATGGATCGACGGCGCACTATGGGGCGACCGTGCTATCTCGCTGGAGCCACACCTGACCAAAGGCACAAAGCTGGTCGTGACGGCTGACGATCTGGAGCTGGAGCAGTTCACCAAGGGCGATGGTTCACCCGGGGCGAAGATCCGCTGCCGGATAGTTAAGGTCGACTTTGCGAGCCCGAAACAAACCCAGCCTGCGCCGCAACCATACAGGCCAGCAACGCCACCACAGCCGCCAGTCCAGATGCCAGCCACAGGCCAGGCATATGACGAATTCGACGACATTCCTTTTTGAATGACGCCTAACAACACATAAAAGGAAAGGGGTTCAGTGACCACTGAAATGGAAGAGCTACCCGAACTAATGAAGGTAAGTCAGGTAGCAAAAGCCCTCAACTGCAGCGCATCACAAGTTTACTCAATGTTAGGCAAAGAGCTGGAATACATACAGATAGGCAAACGAGGCCGGAGAATTGAGTTGGCCGAGTTGCGGAGATACATTGAGAATCAGCGCAGGCGCAACCCCATCGATAAAGGTTTAAACAGATGGGAATCACAGTTAGGTACAGACAAAGCCGCGACCGCTGGGTCGTTACGGAAACATATAACGGTGAGCGAGTTCAAACAACGTTTAGGACAGAGAAAGAAGCCCGCCAATATGCAGCAAAATCAACTACAGAATTAAACGAGGCAATACACAATGGAAAAATGGGGAGAAAGCCAAAGCGCACTTTTCTTGAAGCCGCTATGCGCTGGGTAAACGAGTATAACGTCGAGAGCCAACATCACCATATTGAACGTGTGGCGGAATATATGGGGGATGAAATTGCACTTGGTATGGAACTCGTCGATAAAACCAGAGCAATGGCAAAAGAGTTGCGCGAATCGGGCCTCTCCCAATCAACAATTAATAACCGAGTTCAAATAGTAAAAAGAGTTCTCAACTTGGCATATAGAGAGTGGGACTGGATTGAAGAACCATTAGGCCAAAAGCTTAAAAAGCCTGACCCAAAGAATGCCAGACATGTTTACCTTACTCCGTCACAGGTACTTATGTTGGCCACTTCAGTTCCTGAAGACTGCATGTGGGTCGGAAGAGTAATAATTCTTTCTGCATTTACAGGGCTTCGCCAAGGCGAGCTATTAAAGCTCGGAGCTGAAAACTATATAGATGGTCGTATTATGCTGCGGCCAGACCAAACAAAAAACGGGAAGCCAAGAATCGTTCCTGTATTACAGGAAATGAGAGAGTGGTTAGAGGGGACGCTACCCTTCCCAATTAAGTATCAAGACATAAGGCGCGGCTTTGAATGCGCGCGGACGCAGTGCAAGATGGAGCATGTTCGCTTTCACGACCTGCGGCACACTTACGCTTCATTTCTTGCAGCGTCGAATGCGCCAATTACAGCAGTGAGAGATTTGTTAGGACATAGCTCATTGATCGTGACCAGCAGATACGCGCACTTATTTACGTCGACGCTGGACGACACAGTCTCGAACCTGCCGCGCATCAATCTGTCTCTGATGGACAAGCGCGACCAAACTGCGACCAAGCACTGAAGGAGGTATCAACAGAAGATGAGAGTATAGATATAATACATTGATTTATAAGGATAAATTTGGTGCCCGGGGCCGGGGTCGAACCGGCACGGTATCAAATACCGAGGGATTTTAAGTCCCTTGCGTCTACCAATTTCGCCACCCGGGCGAGGGAGGCATTTGCCGGAGAAAACATGGAGGCGCGGGTCGGAATCGAACCGGCGTACACGGAGTTGCAGTCCGCTGCATGACCACTCTGCCACCGCGCCTATAATCAAGACTTCTAGAGCTAAAAACCCCGAGCTTGTCGGGGTTTCGGAAATCTTGGAGCGGGAAACGAGACTCGAACTCGCGACCCCAACCTTGGCAAGGTTGTGCTCTACCAACTGAGCTATTCCCGCATATCACTCTTGAGCAGTGAGCTTTTCGCGTCTCTCTGCTGGAGTGGCGCTTAGTTTACGTTTTTAGCCGGACCTGTCAAGCCTGAACCTGCAATGTATTTAAAGAAAAATAAGAAAAAATGAATTTATGGATATTTCCTGTCCAGATAGTCCATTTTTTGCGCCAGTTCACAGTATCTACAGGTAATTCGCCGCTCATCGTTAACTTTAAAGGGGCTAAGACGCCCTGCAGTTCAGACCGAAAAGTCATTCTCTTTTCTTTTTCTCGTCACAACTCTTACGGAAAAAGCAACAATCATCCGATAGGACTAGTCCATAAAATTCTTGTTTTTCAATGCTTTACATTTAGACCCTATCTTTTTCGGCCATCTTACCCAAGAATTCGCGCTCAAAATTTATACACGTCCGAAAAGGTATCAAAGCATGATCGAGAATGGTGATTTGATACTCCACTATCTGGAACGATTGGGAGTGAAGTACGTATTCGGTGTGCCAGGAGGCAGTATTGAACCACTTTATAACGCCCTCGCCCGCAGCGAGCGCCGGGGCGGACCAAAGGCGGTGTTGGCGAGACACGAATCCGGAGCGGCCTTCATGGCGGACGGATATGCGAGAGCGACAGGCAAACTGGGGGTGTGCATTTCGACTTCCGGTCCGGGAGCCACCAACCTGCTGACCGGCGTGGCCAATGCCTATGCTGACGGTATCCCCATGCTGGTGATAACTGCACAGCCGTCTATCGAGCGTTTCGGCTTGGGCGCGTTTCAGGAAGGTTCCTGTACAGGCATTAATACCGTCAGCATCTTCGACAGTTGCACCCGCTTCAACACACTGGTGTCGCACCCCGCCCAGTTGGAGCACAAGCTGCTGATGGCGATCGGATATGCGCTCAGCAACCAGCCTGGTCCAGTGCATTTGAGCGTTCCCCTGGACATCATGCGCGCCAAATCCCCTGATCCGGCGGGCATTTTCAATATGCGCGCCTTTATCAACCATGAAGTCGTGCCCAGCGCCGAGTCGATGCATCGTTTACTAAAAGAACTCGCGTACGTTCAGAAAGCCACGCTGGTGATCGGAGAAGGTTGCGCTGGGGCGATGGAGCCGCTGCTCGCTCTGGCGGAGTCACGCAACTGGTTGATCGTCACCACGCCTATGGGCAAGGGTTTAGTTTCGGAATATCACCCTTTATATAGAGGCGTATTCGGCCTCGGCGGACATGAAAGCGCCCGCGACGCCTTACATCCCGACAATGCAGAGCGCGTAATAGTCATTGGCTCCGCATTGGATGAAGTCACGACCGGCGGCTGGGACCCCAACGCGATTTTCTCCAACCGCTTGATACATCTGTCCGGCAACCCTGACCACCTCAGTCGCTCAGTGATGTCGAGACTGTCGATACTGGGTTCGCCGCGCTTGCTGTTGGAGCCTTTCGCCAAATATCTGAAGCATGCAGCGCCGCGCAAATTAAAGTATTCGCCGGGAGCTGACGGATTTCCTCAACACGTCATCTATGCAGACAAAGAAGCCTGCCTTGACGTGGAAGCGCCGATCAAACCGCAAGCGCTGTATTGGGCGCTGAGTCAGGTTTGCCCTCGTAATACGCCCGTATTGATGGACACGGGCAATAGTTTCCTGTGGGGCGTGCACTATTGGCGCACCAATCCACCCTTGTCAGATTCAACTAAACTGTTCCACATAGGCATGGGGTTCGCGACCATGGGCTGGGCTATCGGAGCCGCAGTCGGCATGGCGCTCGCCAAACCGGATACGCCTGTCATTTGTTTCACCGGCGACGGCAGCATGCTGATGAGCGGACAGGAGATCACCGTCGCGCGGGAGCTGGATTTGAACATTCTGTTCATCGTTCTGAACGACAGTCACCTGGGTATGATTAAACACGGCCAACGTCTGGGTCGCGCGGAGGATATCGCCAATCGTCTGCCACATGTGGATTTCGCCGCCATGGCCAAAGCGGCAGGCCTCGCGTCGCAACGCATTACCCGGCTTAAAGAGCTGGATGAAATCGGCGTCGACAGCCTTTTCTCCAAACCCGGCCCATTCGTTCTGGATGTGGTCGTCGACAGCGAACAAGTTCCCCCCATGCGCCAACGCACCAAAGTTCTGACAGGAGGCAATCATGAGCAGCAAATACGGATACCTGACGAAAGTCTGGTCTGAAGAACCTGAAGCCGACAATCCCTTCGCCGCACACTCCGCCCTTTGCTACGGCTACGATGTCTACGGCGACATCCTGACCAAGGCGAGCTGGTTCGAGTACCTGTATCTGCTGTTCAGGGGGGAGAAGCCCAACGCGGACCAGACGCAACTGTTGGAAAAACTGGCTATCGCCCTCGCCAACCCAGGTCCCCGCGAGGCCAGCGTGCGCGCAGCAATGAACGGCGGCGTTGGCGGCTGCCCTCATGCGGCTTCGTTAATGGCGTCCCTGGCCGTCGGCGCTGGTCAATACGGCGGCGGACATGAAGTCTACATTTTGATGCAGCTTTGGCGGGAATGCGGTACCGACATTGAACAATGGCGAGCGCGCCTCCCCTCCCCGGTCAGCGATACGCGGGAGGATATCTGGCGGCCCATGGAGCACGCGCCCGGTTTCGATCCCAACGGCGAGAGCTGTCCAAAGCCGGTGCGTCAGGTGTTGGAAGCACTGGCGGAAATTCCTTGCGCCATCAACGTACGCTGGCTTGCGCAACATCGCCAGGAACTGGAAGCCGTCGCCGAGGCGCCGCTGTCAATGTCCGGCGTAGCCGCCGCAGCGCTGCACGATTTGGCAATGAACGAGCACGCCGCCGTCATGCTGTACCTGATGCTGCGCTTACCTGGCGCCGCCGCACACGCCATTGAACAACGAGACTTGGGCTGGAAAATGTTTCCGTTCTACGGTGACCACATCAAGCTGTCGGATGACCCCGGCCCCTTCGAATTACCCAATGCAGAGGAGCTTGGGCTATGAGCAACAAACATCTGCGCCAACAGGAAACCGCCCACGAAACCGCAATGGGTAAAGCATTTTTGTGCGAACGCGTAGTGTTTCGCGGTAAAGACCTGCATCAGGAGTTAAGCGAGCGCGACTGGTTTTCACTTTATCTCTACTCCATCACCGGCAAGTTCTACACCCCGGAACAAATGCGCATGCTGAATTACATCTGGGTATGCACCAGCTACCCAGACCCGAGCATCTGGCCAAACCATGTCGCTGAGCTGGCTGGCAACGTACGCAGCACGCCATCGCTGTCCTTGATGAGCGGATTGTCCATTTCTGAGGCGTCCATTTACGGCAGAAGACCGGACCGCCGCGCCATCGACTTTCTACAATGCACTCGCAAAGCGTTGGACACCGGAGAAGAACTACCGGACCTGATCAACGCGGCGTTGAAAAAATATCGCGTCATCTACGGCTACGGCCGCCCCTTGGCGCGCCTGGATGAACGCGTGTTGCATCTGGTCAAAAAGGCCCGCGACTTAGGCTTTGCTGACGGAGCCCATTTCACCTTGGCGTTGGAGATCTATCACTATCTCAAAAAGAACAAACGCCTGACCATCAACGTCGCCGCCCTGGCTGCGGCCATCGGCGCGGATTTCGGCATGTCGCCGGAAGAGTATCAGCTTTATCTGACGCCCTGCTTTATGGCCGGCATGGTCCCTTGCTATCTAGATGGCGCGGCCAAACCCGAGGGCAGCGTTTTCCCCATGCGCTGCGAATCGATTCAGTATTCCGGGCCGGAGAGGCGTAGTTGGTGATTAATAAGATTTCAGCCAATCAGGAGCCAATATGAACAACTCAATAAATAATCGTAAGACCGTCTTGATAACCGGTGCATCTTCCGGCATCGGTGAATCCTTCGCCAAAGTCTTTGCAGAAAAAGGCTTTGACACACTGCTTATCGCTCGCAGAAAAGAACGCCTGGAAAAGCTGGCGCAAGAGCTAACAGCAGCCCATGGCAACGTCAACCTAACGCTGGCTTTGGACCTTAATGAAACTGACGCCATTCAAAAAGTCGCCTCGTTTCTGAAGAAGCGTAGATTACATGTGGATGCTTTGGTCAATAACGCAGGCTATGCTCTCCCCAAACCCTTCATGGTCGGGTCTTGGGATGAACATAAGGCGATGATCAACTTGCTCATTACAGTTCCAACTGCGTTATGTCACTTAGTGGCGGAAGGTATGAAAGAGCATGGTCAAGGTTGGATTATCAATGTTTCCTCCATCGCCGCATTCGCCCCAGAGTTTCCCGGCAGCCTCTACAACGCCGCCAAATCCTATGTTCTGCACATGACAGAGGCCCTGGATCTTGAGTTAAGGCCATTCAATATCAACTGCATGTCTTTATGTCCCGGACTGACTAGCAGCGAGTTTCACGAAACCATGGGAGTTAAGGAATTTCTGAGTTATATCCCCAAATGGCGTTGGATGGAGTCAGATATCGTCGCTAAGGAAGGTTATGAGGGAGTAATGCGAGGCGAGCATCTGCTCATCAACGGCAAAGTAAACCGAGCCTTGGTTAACGCCTTTAAGTTCATGCCAAACAAGATTAAGTATCTGATGGGCAAAAAGCAGATCATTTTGTAACAACCGGTCTCTCACGATATCCAGGGAACCTCTGAAAAACGTTGGCGAGGCCACCAGTGCAAGGAAAAAGTCGGCGAAAAAGCGTAGTTTATCGTGAATAAATGAGCATTTTGAGCCGACTTTTGACGCCGCAATGGCAACGCAGGTAGTTTTTCAGAGGCTCCCTAGAATTTATATTGCAGGGACGCATATATACTTCGCCCCGCCAAAGGCAGGTCTTCCGGCAGCGCCGAGGCGGGACCGGGCTCTTTTGCGTCTCGATCAAAGATGTTCTTTACAAATAAAGACGCCTCTATCTGTTGTCCCTGAAAATATCTCACGCCAGCGTCCACAGTGGCGTAGTCATCGAGATCAGGACGTGTATCGCCGGGAGGTCTCTGTTGCCGACCAACCCAATTGATTTGCGTGTGTAGCGCCCACTGTGGATCAAACCAGTAATCACTGCGCACATATATCTGGTGATTAGGAGCATCCCCGACATCCTCGTCCATCGCTTCATCCACCGACTTTTGATAGGCGTAATTAGCGGTTAATGTCCATTTATCACTGGGGTTCACTTTCACTTCCAGCTCTGTCCCGTAACCTTTACGACGCCCGACATTCTTAGCCTGACTCCTGGGAGTCCCATCATTGAGAGGCGCAAAGGTGATGAAGTCTTTAATTCGGTAATAGAAAAAGTTCATTGAGTACTCGACCTCTTTGGAAAGATAGTGAGTAAACGCCAGTTCATAGGTATCTATGGTTTCCGGTTTGAGATCTGGATTACCAAGAGAAAACGGGTTGGAAATAACAAACAACTCCTCGAAACTGGGAGCTCTAAACGCTCTCCCATATAGCAGCTTCGACGTAAAACTCTCTGTGGTAGCCCAAATGAGGGCTGCTCTAGGGTTCATTGTTTGGCCAAAATCCGAGTAATGGTCATAGCGTAACCCTGAGGTCAACTGCCAGTTCTGTGCGAACTGCCATTCGTCCTGAATGTAACCAAAGTAGCTCGTACGATCTTTCTCCGGTAACCATACCTCATCGGTGTCAGCCACACTTTCCAGCCCACCAGGTCTTGGAGTGAACATAGGGGTAAAGTTCTTTGTTTCTGTCGTTTCATAAACATCCCCCCAGAAATAGCCCAATCCTAACCTGATCCGGTGATCTTTACTGCCTGAATAGAGACTCGATATCTGTGTAAGTACGTTTTGCTCTTTATAACCAGGATTACCAATAAATCCGTCTGGAAAAGAGGCCGTAGAGCCTGGTGAAAAGACCAGCACTGTCCCCTTCGGGTAAAGATAGTTATTCGACTCTGGATCTTGGGTGCCGTAGTAGTAGGACACCTGGGCGGATGCCGATAAGTGATCGGCCAAATTGCTGAAATCGTAAGTTAAGTCAGCGTTCACTCTGTCGCTTCTGAATTCCCCGTATGGATCCAACGCCTGAATAACGCCCGGGCCGGTCTGCAGGTTATTACGCCCTTGATATCCCAGCCTCGCTTTAAATGATTTAAACCCTGCCTCCAATCGAACTTCTGTTATATCCCGCCCAAGATTCACCGAACCGGGGGCATGCGATACCGCAGTCCCTGCAGCATTGTCATTAATTGTTTGGGCGTCACTGGCGATGATTTCTTTAAACCCATCTGTACCTTCATATTCCAACGACACACCTATATCCCAATCGCCGTATACGCCCCCATGTAATAACCAGCCTGCCTGAGTATCAAAACTTCCCGCCCGAGCGCCAGTGTATGTGCCATTTATTTCCTTGCCTGATTTGGTAATGACATTAATCACTCCAGCAAAAGCGTCAGCGCCGTACAGAGCAGATCCCGGCCCGCGAATTACTTCTATCCTCTCCACCGCTTTAAGCGGCATTCCGCCCCATATATGGCCCCGATTACCAAACACCAACGTCCGCAGAGGTATACCGTTGACCAGCATCAAAGTTTGAGGGTTGCGGGCGGAAACTATTCCGCGGAAATAGTATCTGGGGAAATAAGCTAACGTTGAAGGTGACACATGCAGACCCGGCACCGTCTCCAGCACTTCGTCAATATCGGTCGCCCCCATGGCCGCGATGTCTTCCGCAGTGATGACCGTGGTGACCGCGGCGGCTTTGTCCAGTGGGGTGATGGTGCCCGAGGCGATGCTGGTGACGCGGATCTGCCCCAGTTCTTCGGGGGAGAGCGCCCAGAGGCTGTCTTCAAAGAGATTATCGTCAGCGGCGTACCCTGCCGAAGCGGCAAGAGCCAGACTTAACGCGCAAACCTTTCTAGTTGTAGTCATATGAGTCGTATCGCGTTTGATTGCTGCGGACAGGATGACGCGTCGAACATAAGATACAGCCAGCCGCGCACGTCTTAGCTAAGCATAGCAGCAGGATTTGATCTGTGCGAAAAGATGGCGCTGGAAATTTTATTAATTACAACGGCTTGGGCTTACTGATAGCGAAGCCTTGCGCATAATCCACGCCTATTTCGATCAGTTTTTCCTTAATCTGCTCGTTTTCCACAAACTCAGCGATGGTCGTCAGTCCCGCCGCATGCCCAATACGGTTGCAGGCTTCGACGATCCCCACGTCAATCGGATCGGACAGCATGTTGCGCACAAAGCTGCCGTCAATTTTCAGATAATCCACCGGAATCGTTTTTAAATAGGAGAAGGAACTCATACCGCAGCCGAAGTCGTCCAATGCAAACTTGAACCCCTCTTCCCTGATCTCACGGATAAACTCCACGGTTTCCGCCAGGTGCGCGATGGCGGCGGTTTCCGTTATCTCGAAGCAAATACGCTCCGGGCGGATTTTGTATTTTCTGAGATTTTTGCGAATGTCCTCGAATACCTTGTCGTCGCTTAACGAAGTGCCTGACAGGTTGATGAAATAAGCCCCGTCGTCCGCCATCCCTTTGCCGCTTTCGGCGAGGTATTGGAACACCAATTCGATAACCCGGCGATCGATCAGCGGCATGAGGCTGTAGCGTTCGGCGGCGGGTATGAAAGCCCCCGGCGGAACAATCTCCTCCCCTTCATGCAGACGCAGCAGGAACTCGGTATGTAGTCCAGCGCCGCGATCCGGACCAAGCCGCTCCATAGGCTGCCGATAAAGGAAGAAGCGATTTTCCTCCAAAGCGATGCGGATGCGACTGATCCATTGCATTTCCGTTCGACGGCGTTTCATTTCCACGTCGTCGCTCTGGTACACCTGAATCGTATTGCGACCTTTATCCTTGGCGGCGTAACAGGCGATATCGGCGTGACTGAGAATCTCGGCGCCGGAGCCGTATTCACTGGTGACCGCCACCACGCCGATGCTCAAACTGATGGTGAACGGCTTCTGCTGCCAGACAAAACGGAAGTTTCTCACTTCGCTGTTCAGCTCCTGCGCCAACTGAATGGCGCGGCGTTCCGCACAACTCTCCAAAAGTATTCCGAATTCGTCGCCGCCCAACCGGGCCAGCGTATCGCTTTCGCGAATATGTTTGGACAGCAGTATGGACAATTGCTTGAGCAGTTCATCCCCGGCGACATGTCCGCAGGTATCGTTGATGATCTTGAACTGATCCAGATCCAGGTACAGCAGCATGTGAGTCAGACCGCGCTCCTTGCTGCTGGTGAGCGCGCTTTTCAGGCGACGTTCGAATTCACGACGGTTCACCAGATCAGTCAGGCTGTCGTGGTACGCCATATGATGCAGCGTACGCTCGGCTCGCTTGCGGGCGTCGCGAACTGTAGCTTCTTTCAGCTCCCGCTGGATAGCCGGCAGCAGGCGCGCCAGATTGTCCTTCATGATGTAGTCATGGGCGCCGGCTTTCATCGCTCGCACGGCGACATCTTCGCCAATGGTGCCGGATACGATGATGACAGGCACATCCAGTTCCGCCTCACGCACGATCGCCAGGGCTTCCTCCGAGGAAAAGCCGGGCATGTTATGGTCGGTAATGATGATGTCCCACTGTTGAGCACCGAGCATCTTGCGCATGTCGCGCTCATTGTCCACGCGGGTATAGTTGGGCAGCATGCCGCCTTTGCGCAATTCCCTGATCAACAGGATGGCGTCGTCTTCCGAATCATCCACTACCAGAAGACGCAAACCCTGTCGCATAGTCGCTCCGGTCACTGAAGCTTGCATAACGGAGGCCGATTGATGTCCAACCAGTATTCTCCCATCAGGTTCATCTGACGGGAGAACTCAGTAAAATTAACAGGCTTGTTGATATAGCTGTTCGCGCCCAGGCGATAGGCTTCCTTGATGTCGCTGGATTCATCTGACGAGGTCAGAATCACGACTGGCAACAAACAGGTCCTTTGGTCGTTCCGAATATTTCTCAGCACATCCAATCCATTCAGCTTGGGTAACTTCATGTCGAGAAAAATCACTACTGGCTGCTCAGCGACGTTGCGTCCCTGATAGTCTCCTTCGCCAAACACAAAATCCAGGGCCTGCTGGCCATCCCGCGCCACCACCACCTGTGTTTTCGGGTTAGCTTTCTTTAATGCTCTTAACGCCAACGCCTCATCATCAGGGTTATCCTCAACCAGTAATATCATGCACTGTTGCATCAGCGATTCTCTCAGTCCACTAACCAAGTCTAGGCCTATTATTTTATTTTATACAACTTTACGCGCCGACTATTCAGCGCGCCCCAGTCTCGTGTGCGTCCACCGCCGCATCATTCAATGTGAAGTAGAATGCGCTGCCCTCTCCGGGTTGCGATTCCGCCCATATCCGACCGCGATGACGGCTGATCACCCGGGACACTGTCGCCAGCCCAATGCCGCTGCCTTCAAACTCCGCTGGCGAGTGGAGACGGTTAAAGGCGACGAACAGCTTGTCCGCATACTTCATATCAAACCCTGCGCCGTTGTCTTTCACATAAAATATCCGCTCGCCGTCTTTGTCAATGGCGCCAAATTCAATTCTCGCAAGGGAAAGTTTCGAGGAATATTTCCAGGCATTGCCAATAAGATTGGAAAGCGCCACGCCAAGCAGATTGTCATCCCCCTGGGTCATTAAATCCGGCTGAATGACAACCTCCACATGCCGCTCCGGCTGATCCGCCTGCAAAGCCTCCACGATGGTCGCCGCCAGGTTGCTGAGATTCACTTCTTTGCTCTCCACCTTATAGCGCGTCACCCTCGACAAAGTGAGCATGCTGTCGATCAGGCGCCCCATGCGCTGACTGGCGGCGCGCACACGGTTGAGGTAATCCATGGCGACTTCGTCAAGCTGATCCGAACAGTCCTCCAGCAATGCGTCACTGAAACCATCGATAGCGCGCAAAGGCTGACGCAGATCGTGGGAGACTGAGTAGCTGAACGCCTCCAGCTCCTTATTGGCCGAACGCAGCTCCACTGTCCTCTGCGCCACGATTTTTTCCAGATTCTCGTAGTTATGCAGAATCTGCGCGTTCTGCTCTTCAATGGTGTCCAGCATGGAATTAAAAGCCACCACCAACTGCCCGATCTCGTCTTCGCTCTCCTGTTCCGCCCGCAGACTGTAATCCTTCACCCTGGCGATACGGGTGGCGGTTTCCGTTAAATGCACCAGCGGCGTGGAGATGATGCGCTGCAGCATGCTGGACACCAGCAACAACGCCATCACCACCAATGCAGACACAATCGCGGTGGTGGCGATATAGTTTTGCAAATGGCCCACTAATTCCTGCAAGGAAGAGCGGATATACAGCTTGCCGATGCTTTCGCCATCCAGTTCAATGGCCTGGGTCAGATGAAAATAGCTGCTGGTGAACTCCCCTTCATTGGCGGCAGGCGCCAGGGGACATTGCAAGTCCTGCCGTCGGGAAAAGCTGCTCAGAGGCTGCCCCATGGCGTCGTAGATACAGGACAGCTCGATAGACTGGCGCAACTTAAGGCTGTTGACGTTATCCTGCAATTGCGCCGTATCGCTGAACACCAGGGCAGCGTTGCTGCGGTCCGCCAGGATTTTTCCAATGACGTTCATTTCCTGTTTCAGCTGGTCTTTGTAAGTAAGGTTCTCGTACCAGATGAAACTCAGGCTGACCACCACAATGCCGATCACGCTGGTGAACAACGTCATCATGATCAGCTTGTGCTTTATCGGCATCTGAGACCATTTCATGTTCTGCTGCACCTGCCTACTTCTTGATCACGTCCAGGGCCAGTTCGAGCAGCTTGGAGCTGATGTCGAGACCGGCCTCGCGGGCGCTGGATAAATTTATTTCAAACCGGATCACATTGCCGACGGTCACAAACCCGATCATGCCGCCAGAGCTGGCGAAATCTTTCATATCGCTTACGGTCAAAACATTCTGTCCCGCCTGGGAGAGAATCGTTGGTAACTGACGCCTCTCTTCCCGACTGATAAACAGCACTTCGCAGACCGCGGCGTCCGCAGGTTTAGCGGGATACAACAAATTGATGGGCTTGCCGTGTGCGGTAAGAGACTTAAGCGGATGGAGAATTTCCTTGAATGGATCCTCCCCGTAGACACAGATATCAATGGTGGAAGCCGTCGCCTCCGTGTCAGTCCAAGTAACGAACTTGATGAAGTTATAAAGGTAGGCGGCTTTGATTTCGTATTCGGAACGGGCGTACGCCTGCTCCCACGTCCCCAGGACAGCGGTCAGGATCAGAAACAGTCTGCAGAAGCGTTTCCCTAAACCCGAAAGCATAAACAATTGCTATATTTTTCTTTGTTATTCGCTGCTTGTGCGGTGAATCATATCCAGCGGCCAAGTCGCCACTCCTGATTTTCAGAGTTGGCCGCAGCGTTTCGGAAATACGTAGTAAAACTCAACCTTAGTGGCTGAGTTTAGCTCAAATTATTGAAATAAAAATAAAAACTGTAAAAAGAATGCAGAATCGCCGCCTCTCGGCAGCGACTCCAAACACCTTAAAAGGCGAAACAGATAACCCTCGACAAAACTACATTCTGTCCATAACAAAGGTTTGTATGCAGGCGCGCTGGTTCTGCAGCTCAGGATATCCGGGGATGACGATGTCATAGGTCTGCACGCCGCCATCCACCATCGCCAGTTTGATCCAGCGCCGGTCCCGCGCGATTAACCCTTCGAAGCGCAAGGGCCCGCCGCTGGCGCTGAAGCCTGGGACGCTCTCCTGACAGTTGGAGAACTCCACGGACAGCCGATGATTTTCCAGCACCTGATAATGACCTCCCGGGCAGTTTCCAGCGATGCGCGCAGTGACCGGGGCGTCGCCAATAGCGGTTTTATCCAGACCAATCAGCGACCCGGTGACATTCAAGTCCACCGTTCCTGCCGGAGAAAACGTCATCACGCCATAGCCCGCCACAGAAACCGCTTCGCCCTCCACCAGCAGGCTGTGAGGAGGCTCTGGATCGAACCCTGTCGCTGGCGGCGGCTGCAATGGGGTCTGCACGCACGAGAACTGACCGACAAAGCCATATTCCCCCCGCAACGCCTTGCCGCCCAGGTTCGCCGTAGCGAGCGCTGAATCGCTCGTCCCCTCCAGCGCCATAGACGCACTGGATAAACACAACGCCACCGCGCCCAGCAGACGCGCTCCCGATTGTAGATAACACTGGTTCATAGACATAAACTCCCTATTGTTTCTTTGTCGCCACATCGTCCGCCTACCGCCCACTTCAGGGGGACGCTTTCACCTAAACGTCTTCGCCGATTATTTAATGTTCGAATGACAATTGCCATCAGCGGCCCATTTATACCGGCCCTAAGCGGCTTTTTTTACGGAATTTTTACGGCCTGGCAATCCCCGCCTTGATAAACTTTAATACTTGGTTTCCAAGCTATTTTCAGACAGTTTCTCCCCAGCGTGATCAACAGACGAGCCACTTTCTACCTACTCACCTTCCCGGTCGCATTAATGGGAGGCGTGCAATTGATTTTCGGCGCGCTGTCCGTGGCGCTTTTTCGCGACAATGTGCAGCAGGCTTTTATGGCTCCCGCGTTGGCGATGCTGGCGGCGTCCTATTTATTCTGGTCCCGCTACCGCAAGTCCGATCTCACCAAAATTGGCTACCGCGACTCATTACTGTTCGCCAGTCTCACCTGGATGTGCAGCGGCGTGCTGGGGGCAATCCCTATTATTCTGGTCACAGGCGTCAGCTTCACCGACGGCGTATTTGAATCCATCAGCGCCCTTACTACTACAGGCGCCACGATTCTGAGCGGACTGGACGACTTACCCAGAACCTTCCTGTTGTATCGACAGTTCCTGCAGTGGCTGGGAGGCCTCGGGGTGGTGATATTCGTGGTGGCGGTGTTACCCATGTTGAATGTCGGCGGTATGAAACTGCTAAAAGCGGAGACCCCCGGGCCAGTCAAAGACGAGAAGCTCTCACCTCGTGTCGCCAACACGGCGCACTACCTCTGGATCGTCTATATCGCCATCACCGTGCTCTGCGCTCTCGCCTATTTCGTCGCCGGCATGAGTTTTTACGATGCTGTCGCACACAGCTTTACCACCGTATCCACCGGCGGATTCTCCACTCATGACGCCAGCATGGGCTACTTCCAGAGCCATCTGATTCTGGCGGTTTCCGATGTCTTCATGCTGTTGGGCGCTATCAGCTTCGGCTTGCATTTCAAGGTATTTCGCGCCCGTAATCCCTTTGTGTACCTCAAAGACGAGGAAACCCGCACCTTTCTGCTGATTGTGGCGGGCCTGTCTTTGCTTCTGTGCATCATGTTGCTGAAAGCGCAGAAGTATCATGATCCTTTAACCGCGCTCAGCGATTCCGCTTTCCATTTGGTCTCATTCATCACCAGCACCGGCTTCGGCGCCGCCGGCTTCACGGACTGGCCTGAAGCCACCGCCATGCTATTGGTTTTCGCCGGCTACCTGGGAGGCTGCGCAGGGTCCACCGCTGGGGGCAACAAAATCATCCGCAATATCATTTCCATTAAGTCCATCAGCCTTGAACTCAAGCGGATCGTCCATCCTCACGGCGTCTTCGTCATGAAATATCAGGGACGCTCCGTCGGCTCCGACGTCACCAGCGCGACGGCCGCCTTCATGAGCTTCGCCGCCGGCAGCACTCTGATACTGACTTTGGCGCTCATGGCGACAGGATTGGAGTTCTGGTCTTCTTTCACCGCCGTCGCCGCATGCCTAAACGTGCTGGGCCCGGCATTTGCGGAACTGGGTAGCAACTTCGCCCCGGTCAGCGACACCGGCACCTGGGTGCTGTCCTTCGGCATGATCCTGGGGCGTCTGGAATACTTCACGCTGCTGGCCATCTTCCTGCCCCACTTCTGGCGCAGATAGCCTGACGGGGATAGCGGACAAAAAGCCTACTCCGCTTCGCTCTCCGCTGAATCGCCATCCTGGAGGCCATCTGGATCGGGCTCCGGCTGCGGGTCAACCGGCAGGATGATGCGAATATTCGCGCCACGTCCTTCTTTACCATCCAACGCCTCCACTGAGCCGCCATGGGCGCCGATCATACCGTGACAGATAGCGAGCCCCAACCCGGTGCTCGGCTTGCGATCGCCTTTGGTGACGGAATAGAACATATTGAACACCTGCTCCCGCTCTTCCGGCGGAATCCCGGGCCCTTGATCAATCACATCAATGATCAGGCTCGTATTCTCCACTCTGGCCAGAATGTCGATGCGGCCGCCTTCCGGCGAAAACTTGGCGGCGTTTTCCAGGATATTGATCAGCGCCTGCTCCAGCAGGGCGGCATGCACATACAACAGGGGGATATCTGGAGCCAACTCAATATTGACCTTTAACGACTTAAGTTCATTCACCAGCCTTTTCACTGCGGCGCCGACAATATCGTGCAGAGAGGTCCAGTCCCGGTGCAGCTTCAAGGCGCCATATCCCAGGCGGGTCATATCCAGCAGGTTCTGAATATAGCGGTCCAAACGCTCCGCTTCCTGTAATGTCGTCTCCATCAATTCCCTGCGATCCTCGTCGGACAGGCGATCATGGTATTGCAGCAGACTGCCGGCTGCTCCGATCATCGCCGCCAAGGGCGTTTTCAGGTCATGGGAAACAGATGAAAGCAGCGCCGCCCGCAGACGCTCGGTCTCAGCCTGAAAGCGTACTTCCTCTAACTCTTCATTGAGTTTGGTCCTGAGCAGGGACAGCTTCAGTTGCTGCGTCAGATTGCTGATGCGACTGTGGTTCTCCCAATCCAAAGCTTTGTATGCCCCATCAGGAACGCCCAGCAGACAAAGCACTCCCATTTCCGAGCGCACCGGCAGCCATTTGTACTGGGATGGGTGCTCAGGAGAGGTCAGCGCGCCAGTGGAATCCGGCCCTGACTGGTCCCATATACGTCTGGCGAGCTCTAACTCAGGCGGGGGCAAAGAAAAAGGTTCTCCACGCGCATCCGCCGCGCCGCCAGGTTCCCCCTGGCCTTTTTCAAACGCCAGTACTGGCGCGCCGACAAGCTTGGCCATTTCTTTGAGCGCCACTTGCATAATAGAGGCCCGATCCGGCGCCAGACTCAGCTTGCTGCTCAAGGACAGTAGATCCTCCACTTCCCGTTTGCTCTCGCGAATCGCGGAAACCTGCTCTTTCAAGCGCACAGCAAGGTTGCCGCTGATGGTGGATAACAGCAGAAAAAAGATAATTGTTAACAGGTCCTCTAAATGAGTGACCTTCAGGGTGTAATGAGGGTGGGTAAAAAAGTAGTTGTATGCGAAAAAGCCCAGCAGCGCACTCCATAAGGCGGGCCAGACACTGGTTTTGAGGCCCGCGGCGAGCACCCCCAGAAACAACACCAGCAATACGTTGGGGTGCGCCAACACCTGGGTGATCACCAGCGACGCCAGCATGGCGCCCAGCATAATCAGGGTCGCCAGCCAGAAGTCCTTCGGTTTGAAATGAGCGTTAATGTCCTTCAGCACGCATTGATTCCTTAGCATTCATAAAAGCCGACAGATCCAGACAGAGCGTTATGTGTTCGCGATGATTGCAAGCTGTCGAAAATGGACTTTCTATCATTCCAACTACCAATAATCCAGCCGTCGCAACGGACGGAAGCTGTTTGCTCAGTATATGGGTATTGCAGGAAAGTTTAGTCGCTGACGCTTATTGCGGCTCGGGGAGGAAGGGATAAACCACACCCAGACGGGCAAGCATGGCGTCCATTAGCGTCTGGGTGGCGACAGTATCGCACCAGGGAATCACATCGCTCTGCAGTTCGCCGGCGCGAATACGCTCCATCGCATGCATGACCTGATACTCGAACCCGTTCGCCAACAGCGACCCCTCAAAAGCTTCGCAGGTTCCGTCATCCGTGGTCAGCGTCACTGTCGACGCTTCCCAAAAATCAGCGGGAACCTCGATACGTCCTTTGGAACCGTATATCAGGAAACGATTGTCCGTGTTGGATAGCAGATTACAGGTGAACTGACTCGCCGGGCCGCCATAATTGAGAATGGCGGAAACCCGCTCGTCCACGCCGGTTTCTCCCACCACGCCATCGCACACAAAGGAGTCTGGATTACGCCCCATGACAAACTGGGACATGGAAAGGTTATAGATCCCGATATCAAGTAGTGAGCCGCCGGCGAGGTTCAATTCGAACAAACGGTCTCCCGGCGTCCTTTCCGCTTTGAAGCCGAAACGGGAGTCCAGCAGCACCACATCGCCTATCGCGCCGGCATCCAGCCATTGTTTAACCTGACGCCAGACAGGTATGAAACGCGTCCAGAGCGCCTCCATCAGGAAAACCTGACGGCGGGATGCGGCGTCCATCAATACGCGCGCCTGTGCAGCGGAAACGGTCAGCGGCTTTTCACAGAGCACCGGCTTGCCAGCTTCAATACATAGCAGCGCAGTTTCTAAATGATAACGATGAGGATTGGCGATATAGATGGCGTCAATGTCCGGATCACGGGCGATTTCCGAGTAATCCCCGTAAACCCGTTCGCAGCCAAAGCGTTGGGCGAAAGCTTCGCCGCGCTCGCGATTGGAGCTGGCGACCGCCAGCACTCTGGCGTCGTCAATACTCTCGAAGCAGGCGGCGAATCGTTGGGCGATGCGCCCTGGCGCAATGACACCCCAGTTGAATGTACGCATGACCGTCTCCGTCCGCCTGTCACATTAACCGATCAGCGAATAGGCCCAATGCCTACCGCCTGCTTGGCCTTGGCCAGCAATACCGCCGCCTTTTCTCTGGCCTTTTCCGCGCCTTGCTGCAGCGTGGCTTCGATATAGGCGGGATCCTGCATTAGCTCGTTGTAGCGTTCACGCTTATCGGCCAGGATCTCGTTCAGATATTCGAACAACTGCTTCTTCATCTCGCCCCAGCCGATGCCTTCTGCGTATTGCTTACGCATGTTCGCCACTTCTTCTGGTTTGGCGAATGCGGAATAAATCGCAAACAGGCTGCAACCGTCGGTCTCTTTCGGTTCACCGGGCTCCAGAGAGTTAGTGACGATTTTGTTGATCAGCTTTCTGAATTTCTTTTCCGGCTCGAACAAAGGAATGGTGTTGTTGTAGCTCTTGCTCATTTTGCGCCCGTCCAGACCAGGCAACACCATGGACTCCTCACTGACCACCACTTCCGGCAGCACGAAGGTTTCACCAAAGATGTGGTTGAAGCGCGCAGCGATATCACGACACATTTCCAAATGCTGCACCTGATCCTTACCGACAGGCACCTTGTGCGCATTGAACATCAGAATGTCCGCCGACATCAGCACCGGATAACTGAACAGCCCCATGGTCACGCCCTTGTCAGGATCGGCGTCGCCTTTCTCAATGTTCTCCTGCACCGCGGCTTTATATGCGTGAGCGCGGTTCATCAAACCTTTCGCCGTCACACTGGTCAATAACCAGTTCAGTTCAAGAATTTCCGGAATATCGGATTGACGGTAGAACGTCACTTTTTCCGGGTCCAGACCGCAAGCAAGCCAAGTCGCCGCGATGGCTTTGGTGGACTCCCTGACACGCTCAGGCTCGTGGCACTTGATCAAGGCGTGATAATCCGCCAGGAAGAAATAAGACTGCACCCCGTCCTGCTTGCTGGCTTCAATGGCAGGACGAATAGCGCCCGCATAGTTACCCAGGTGAGGAATGCCGGTAGTGGTGATACCCGTTAATACAATCTGCTTGCTCATGGACTCTGTACTTTCGCGGAATAAAACAAGGGCTGGAAAGATATCAGATTACAGACTTGAAGACAGTATGCGGGGCCGCAATAACTGTAAAAAGTAAGTAATGGAGCAGTCACTATCCGTAAGCCTGAGAAGTTCCCTAAAGAGAAAGTTTTTTTCGGTAGACGTCAGCCATGGGTCAGCGCATTTCGCAGCGATCTTAGGCGAGGCTTCCATTGGCGCTGGATTTACCGCAACAATCGTTTTGACGCTTTTCTTATTCATCGCACTCAGCTGAAAAGAAATTTGCCGTGGTTCGCCCGAGGCCGCCGAAGAGCAATCAAAGACAGACGTTGTACATTTGGACGGCAGCGCGGATTAAGAACGCTCCACCGTTCACTAATTAAATATCGCTTCGAGCTATATGAGCCAGACGAGGATTGAAATCGTCCCTTCACTTATATGTTAGTCATCAGGAAGCACATAAGGCCTCATTGTGCTTAAATGTTAATCACTGAAGAACTTTGTTAGAACGCATTCTTCAAACCTGTTGACACCCCAAAATTTTTGAGTATTATGCACGACTCGTGTCACACAGGCACTCTTAACGGTGAGCTGGCTGAGTGGTTGAAAGCAGCGGTCTTGAAAACCGCCGTAGGTTAATAGCCTACCCGGGGTTCGAATCCCTGGCTCACCGCCACTTCTTTCTTCGCCCTTGCGGAGATCTTCAAAAGAAACATCCTCTCTTATTTATTAATTCTTTTTTAGCTTTCCGGCTGCCTCCAAACCTATCTTTCCACTTGAACCATCGAACAAGTTCTTTCGTATCAACAGGTACACTGCAGCATTCACCTGAGAGGCGCGGCGCACAAGGTTTTCTGTAACGAATAATTTATCTTCTTTAGCTACAACAAAGATTGAAATTTCCCTTTCCGTCACTAATATAGAACCAAATAGCTTTTTAACTGGAGATGTTCATGGACAACAGACGCTTTAATAACCAATCAGCCGTCGCTGAATTTAGTCAGGGCTACGGCGTAGCAGTGGATTCCTCCACCGCCGCCAACGTATTGAAAAACACTTACTGGCTGCTGGGCATGACCCTGGCCTTTTCCGCTTTCACAGCATTCTTGTCATCAAGCATGCAGTTCAACCCTATTATGCATTACGGCGCATTCTTCGGCGCCTTGGCGATCAGCTTCTTAATTCATAAGGTCGCCAATAGCGTTTGGGGCTTGGTGCTGGCGTTTGCTTTCACTGGATTGCTGGGTTTGACAATTGGCCCTGTTGTTGGCCACCTTGTCGCCGCAGGCGCCGCACAGGCGGTAACCAGCGCATTGGGCCTGACCGCATTCGTGTTCTTTGGCCTGTCCGCTTACGCCCTGATCAGTAAGAAAGACTTCAGCTTCCTGGCTGGCTTCCTGGTTGCAGGCTTCTGGGTCATCGTAGGCTGCATCATCATGAGCTTCTTCATCCAGAGCAGCGCATTCTCTCTGGCGATCTCAGGCGCTATCGTACTGTTCGCGTCCGCGGGAATTCTGTATCAGACCAGCGCCATCGTTCATGGCGGTGAGACCAACTACATCCTGGCGGCGGTATCTCTGTACGCTTCCATCTACAACCTGTTCGTGAGCCTGCTGAACCTGATCCTGGCGTTCAGCGGTGACGATTGATCCTAAATAGGTTTACACTAAGCCCGGTCTAACCGGGCTTTTTTATTTGTCATGAAATACACCATTGTCGTTTACGGCGCTCCCTTTTCGTCACAGGCGCCTTACTCAGCCTGCCAGTTCGCCAAAGCCGTTCTGGCCAGGGGCCATAGCATTTACCGCATCTTTTTTTACCATGACGGCGTACTGAACGCGTCCTCCCTCAGCATTGCGCCGCAGGACGACGCTTATCTTCCCGCCGAGTGGGCGACGCTCAAACGAGAGCATAATCTCGACCTGGTCGCCTGTATTGGCGCCAGCGTTAAGCGTGGCGTCATCACCCCATCGGAAGCTGAGCGCTATCAGCGCAGCGGCGATTCGCTACAAAACGAGTTTGAACTGTCCGGACTTGGACAACTTGTGGATGCCGCCTTGTATTCCGACCGCGTTATCACATTTGGAGCAGGCTAACGTGAGCGAAGCAGGCAAAAAGCGTTTGTTATATCTGATTACCCGCCCCCCATTTGGCGACGCTTACGGAGCAGAAGGCCTGGACGCAGTGCTGGCGGCGGCGGTTTTCGATCAGGACGTGGAAGTCATCTTCCTGGAGGAAGGCGTTTTCCAATTGTCGAAAAACATCGACCCAACCCCAATCGCCATGAAAAATCATGCGAAAGGGTTCAAAGCCTTGCCTATTTATGGCGTAGAAAAGGTCTTTGTCTCCGTCGAGGCCTTAGATAAGTTCGCCCTCAGCATAGATGATCTGAGCATGCCCGTTGAAACCCTGGAGATCAGCGCCATTAAAGAAAAAATGGCGATGGCGGACCATATATTCAGCTTTTAAAACGTCTTTTTTCAACCCACTAATTCATCATTACTCATACGCCATGGTGTTACATATATTCAATAAAGGCATTCGCAATCGCGAGCTGCTTAAAACCTGCGCTGAAATGACAGGCCCCAATGACAGTCTGCTTTTAATTGAAGACGGCGTAATATGGGCCAAGGAACATAAAGAGAACTCATTGCTGCTGGGACTCCTTGATGCAGGCGTCAAAGTGTATGCGCTCAAGGAAGATCTGACCGCGCGAGGCATCACCGCCGCAGACGCCATTGCAATAGCGGACTACGCACAGTTCGTCGAATTGACCGAGCGCCACCCTCGCAGCGTTTCCTGGTTCTAAAGCCATATCGCAAACAAAAAGCGGAAGCTATTCCATGACGTTACAGGACCTCCCCCTGGATAAAGACGGCTTTCTGGTCAATCTGAACGACTGGAGCCCCACTATCGCAGAAGAAATCGCCGCACACGAGAATATCGCACTGACTCCCGAGCATTGGGAAATCATAGATCTGGTGCGGGAGTTTTATGATGAATTCGGCCTGTCCCCGGTCAATCGCGTTCTGGTGAAAACCACAGGGGCCAAACTGGGCCAGGACAAAGGCAACAGCATTTATCTGATGCAACTGTTTCCCGGCGGCCCCGCCAAAATTGCCTGCAAAATCGCCGGCCTCCCCAAGCCGAACAACTGCCTGTAAACAAGGAAAACCTATGCTGAATGAAAAGTTTCCCAAAGAAAGCAACGAACACGCTTTCGCTCCTTTTATCAGGGCATTAGGTAAAGGTAAAAAGGGCTCTCGCTCACTGACCCGTGAAGAAGCGCGCGCCGCCATGGGAATGATTCTGGACGGCGATACGCTGGACCTGCAGCTTGGCGCGTTTCTTATGCTGTTGCGGGTGAAAGAAGAAACGCCGGAGGAATTGGCTGGATTTGTGGAAGCGGCGCAGGCCAGATTTAACGCCCCCAAACTCAAGGTGGATATTGACTGGAGTTCCTACGCAGGCAAGAAGCGTCACCAACCTTGGTTTCTGTTCGCCGCCCTATTACTGAGCCAAAACGGTTATCGCATTTTTATGCATGGCTCTGAGGGCCATACGCAGGGACGCCTTTACACTCGTTCGGTGGTTGAAACCCTGGGCCTGCCCGTGGCGGCCAACTGGCATGACGCCGAAAGAGCCCTTGAGGACAGCCACTTCGTATATATGCCACTGCAAAGCTTTTCTCCCCGTTTGCACGACATTATTCAGATGCGCTCAATTTTAGGCCTGCGCTCTCCCGTGCATTCCATGGCGCGCCTGCTGAACCCCCTTCATGCCCCTCTCGTCATGCAGGGCATCTTCCACCCGCCCTACAATCCTATACACCAGCTCAGCGCCAACCTGTTGCAATACCCCACCGCCGTCGTTATCAAGGGCGAAGGAGGTGAAGTCGAACGCAACCCGGACGCCCAATGTGTGGCGCATGTCAGCCGCCAGGGCGAAACCTTCGAAGAAACCTGGCCGCCTTTATTTGCGCAACGTCATCTCAAAGCAGAAGAGCTCTCCATTGAACACATGCTTAATGTGTGGCGAGGAGTTGATGAAGATGAGTATGCAGAGGCCGCGGCGATCAGCACCCTGGCATTGGCGTTGAAATATATTGGAAATAGCCAGTCTCAACAGGAAGCGCTGGAAACCGCCACAGAATGGTGGCGCAAGCGGGATAAACAACGATTCTGAGGATACAGAAATAGAAAGGGCGAACCATGTTCGCCCTTATTTCATTTGTGCTCTATGGCTTGGCCAAGCCTGCACTCTTACCAGAACGCTTAAGAGTAGTAAGCGTTGTCCGTGACCGTATGGTCAGTGGCGTCACGAACGCCTTTCAACTCTGGAATTTTCGTCAACAGCGTTTTCTCAACGCCTTGCTTCAGGGTGAAATCCACCGCCGAACACCCCTGACAACCGCCGCCGAACTTGAGTACGGCGATATCGTCAACCACTTCCACCAGAGACACTTCGCCGCCATGGGAGGCCAGTCCAGGGTTAATTTCGGTATACAGGATGTAATTGATACGATCAGGCAACGGAGAGCTTTCGTCCACCTTGGGCATTTTGGCGTTGGGCGCCTTAATGGTGAGCTGGCCGCCCATGCGTTCGGTGTTGAAGTCAACGAAAGCTTCTTCCAGGTATGGCAGGCTGTTTTTATCCAGATACAGGGTAAAAGCGTCAAACTCGACTTTTTCATCATCCTTTATGATCTCTTCCGGCTTACAGTACGCCAGACAAGTTTCCGCATACTTGGTGCCTGGCTGCGTCACGAACATGCGCACGCCCATGCCCTCGGTTTTTTGCTTTTCCAGTAATTGCGCGAGGTAGTCGCGAGCCGATTCTGTGACTGTTACCATTCCTAAATAGCCCCAAAGGTGATTGATGCTGTGAATTGTAGAGCAAAAGCCTCGTTGGTTAAAGCCTTAGCAAATTAGTAGGATTTAGCTGAAGCGCGCTTTACCTATACCCCCACATCGGTCTCCGCAATACTGCAAAAGGCTTCTTAGCCCTAGGCAAACAGGGCATCTTATGGCTTAATCTGCTAATATTCTCCCCCTTTAGAATCATAATGACTACGGCTAGGTTTTTCACATGCTGACGCGGATCCAACGAGTAGAAGCCCTTAATGACTCCCTGAAAAAACGGATATTGATATTGGACGGCGCCATGGGAACCATGATTCAGCGCTACAAACTGGAGGAAGCCGATTATCGAGGCGAACGATTCAAGGACTTTCACCGCGATATCAAAGGCAATAACGATCTTTTGTGTCTGACCCAGCCGCACATTATCAAAGCCATTCACAAAGCCTATCTGGACGCTGGCGCCGACATTATTGAAACCAACAGTTTCAACGCCACCTGGGTATCCCAAGCCGAATACGGACTGGAAGATATTGTTTACGAGCTGAATGTCGCCAGCGCCAAGGTCGCCCGTGAAGCGGCGGCCGAGAAAACCGCGGAAACCCCGGACACCCCACGTTTCGTGGCCGGCGTGTTAGGCCCAACCTCCCGCACCGCCTCCATTTCGCCTGACGTTAACAATCCCGGATATCGCAATGTTGATTTCCAGACTCTGGTCGACAATTACTACGAAGCCACCAAAGGTTTGGTCGATGGCGGCAGCGACATCATCCTGATCGAAACCATTTTCGATACACTGAACGCCAAGGCCTGCATATACGCCGTTCAGCAATACTTTATCGACCACAATATCGAACTGCCGATAATGATTTCCGGCACGATCACCGACGCCTCAGGGCGGACGCTGTCTGGACAGACGGCAGAGGCATTCTGGAATTCCGTGGCGCATTCAAGGCCCATCAGCATTGGCCTGAACTGTGCGCTGGGGGCGGACGCCCTGCGTCCTTATGTGGAAGAACTGTCCAACCGCGCCACTACTTATATCAGCGCCCACCCTAACGCCGGTTTGCCCAACGAATTCGGAGAGTACGATCAAACGCCGGAAGAAATGGCGGCCATTGTCGAAGGTTTCGCCCAAGATGGTTTTGTGAACATCATTGGCGGCTGTTGCGGCACCACGCCCGACCACATTGCCGCGATTAAAAAGGCGGTAGATAAGCACGCGCCACGGACCATTCCCAACATCAAACCACGTCTACGCCTTTCAGGGCTGGAGCCTTTTACGCTCACAGATGAAATCCGTTTCGTAAACGTAGGCGAACGCACCAACGTTACTGGCTCCCGCCGCTTTCTGCGTCTGATCAAAGAAGAGAGTTACGAAGAAGCGCTTGATGTGGCCCGCGATCAAGTGGAAAACGGCGCTCAGGTCATCGACATCAACATGGATGAAGGCATGTTGGAGTCGGCGGATGCAATGAAAGTCTTCCTGAACCTGATCGCTTCTGAACCTGATATTTCCAAGGTTCCCATTATGGTGGACTCATCAAAATGGGAAGTCATCGAAGCGGGTCTGCGCTGCATTCAAGGTAAAGCTGTGGTGAACTCCATCAGCTTGAAAGAAGGCGAAGAGGACTTTATCGCCAAAGCGAAATCGTGCATGCGCTACGGCGCAGCAGTGGTCGTCATGGCGTTCGACGAAGCAGGCCAGGCTGACACCTACGAGCGCAAAACGGAGATCTGCAAACGCAGCTACGATATTCTGGTTGGACTGGGCTATCCGCCACAGGACATCATTTTCGACCCGAATATTTTCGCCATCGCCACAGGGATTGAAGAGCACAACAACTACGCCGTGGACTTCATCCAAGCCACCCGCTGGATTCGCGAGAACCTGCCCTACGCCAACATCTCCGGGGGCGTCAGCAACGTTTCCTTCTCCTTCCGCGGCAATGACACCGTGCGCGAGGCGATTCACTCGGTATTCCTGTTCCACGCCATCAACGCCGGCATGAACATGGGTATCGTCAACCCGGCGCAATTGGTCATTTACGATGAGATTCCCGCCGAACTCAAAGAGCTGGTGGAAGACGTCGTTCTGAACAAGCACCCCGACGCCACAGAACGCCTGCTGGAAGCCGCTGAGCGCTACCGCAGCACAGGCGAGAAAAAGCAGGAAGAGAGCCAGGAGTGGCGCTCCTGGCCTGTCACCAAACGCCTTGAACACGCGTTGGTGAAAGGCGTGAACGCTTATATCCTCGAAGACACGGAAGAAGCGCGACTGGCGGCGGCGCGCCCTATCGAAGTTATCGAAGGTCCGCTGATGGACGGCATGAATGTCGTCGGCGACTTGTTCGGCTCCGGCAAAATGTTCCTGCCCCAGGTAGTGAAAAGCGCCCGCGTCATGAAGCAGGCGGTGGCGCACTTGATCCCGTACATTGAACAGGAAAAAGACGCCAAGGAGAAAGCCAAAGGTCGCATCCTGATGGCCACGGTCAAGGGCGATGTGCACGACATTGGCAAGAATATCGTTGGCGTTGTACTGCAATGTAATAACTATGAAGTTATCGACCTGGGCGTCATGGTCCCCTGTGAGAAAATACTGCAGGTGGCCAAAGAGGAAAATGTAGACATTATTGGTCTCAGCGGCCTGATCACACCGTCACTGGATGAAATGGTGCATGTCGCGCGCGAAATGCAGCGCCTTAACTTCAATATTCCTCTGATGATCGGCGGCGCCACCACCTCCAAGGCGCACACCGCCGTCAAAATTGAGCCGGAATACAAGAACGACGTGACCGTTTACGTCACCGACGCCTCCCGCAGCGTCAGCGTTGCGACTCGCCTGATGAGCGACACGCAAAAGTCGGATTATGTGCAGGGCATTCGCGCGGAATACGAAGAGGTAAGAGAAAGAAGGAAAAATCGCGAACCTTCCGCCAAGGCAATTCCTCTGGCCGCAGCGCGGGACAACCGATTCCAGGGCGACTGGAGGAATTACACCCCGCCTACGCCCACATTCACCGGCGTGAAAGTGTTTGACGACTACCCATTGCAGGAACTGGTCGACTACATCGACTGGACCCCTTTCTTTATATCCTGGGATCTGGCCGGCAAATACCCGCGCATCCTGCAAGACGAAAAAGTCGGCGAGGCCGCTCGACAGCTATTCCAGGACGCTCAGAAAATGCTGTCTCACATTATCGACAACAACCTGTTGAAGGCGCGCGCGGTAGTGGGCATCTGGCCATCCAATCGCATTAGCGACGAAGACACCGTCCTGTATACGGACGAGAGCAAGTCAGCGCCTCTGGCGACACTTAGTCACTTAAGACAGCAAACCCAAAGAGAGCAAAACCGTCCTAACTACTCATTGGCGGACTTCGTGGCTCCAGCTGAATCCGGCAAAGACGACTACGTGGGCGCCTTTGTGGTGACCGCCGGCATTGGCGCAGAAGAACTGGCGAAGCAGTACGAAAGCGAGCACGACGACTACTCCAGCATCATGGTCAAAGCCCTTGCAGACCGCTTGGCGGAAGCCTTCGCTGAACGCATGCATGAACGCGTGCGCAAAGAGTTCTGGGGATACGCCTCAAGCGAGCAACTGGACAACGAAGCGCTCATCAAAGAAAAGTACGCCGGTATTCGTCCAGCCCCAGGCTACCCCGCCTGCCCAGACCATACAGAAAAAGCCAAACTGTTCAGCGTTCTTGAAGCGGAGCTACATACTGGCGTCAAACTCACCGAGCACTACGCCATGTATCCCGCGGCATCCGTCAGCGGATGGTACTTCTCCCACCCGGAAGCCCGCTATTTCGCCGTAGGCAAGATTCAACGGGATCAGGTAGAAGATTACGCCGCCAGAAAAGGCATGACCTTACAGGAAGCCGAGCGCTGGCTGTCGCCTAATCTGGGATACGATCCCTCTAGCGCAAACTGATCGACACACATTAAGACGCCCCTTCCATGGGGCGTCAGCGCATATAGAGTATGACTTTTCGTATTGCGGGTTTGATGTGTTTTACCTGCGAATTATCAACCATATGGACGCGCCGGCGCAGCGACAAACTGCGTGAGGCTGGAACTGACTTGCATAAGTCCTGTCGCTGCAGACAAATAGAAGGACGCCATTTGTCAGTCGGATTACTATTAGGGAACGAGTGTCCGCCGAAAGATTAGGTCCTACCTGAGTGCGGACATCAAAATAATAAAACGAGCGAGTATGGAGAGCATCATGAACAACCTGTCCGAGCACAAGGAAAAAGAGCAAAAACCCTCCCTGTGGCAGTTAGTGGTAAGCGTATTGGGAGCAGCGTTTGGCGTGCAAAGCAGCAAGACCCGAGAAAGAGACTTTAAACAAGCCAATCCCAAAGCCTATATCATCGGCGGGATAATATTCGGGGTGGTGTTTGTATTGACGCTGGCGCTTATCGTGAAACTGGTTCTGAGTCATGTCGCATAGGCCTGATAACGCAGCAGTGAACCATTACTGATCTGTCTTCAGGATTAACGCGTTTAATTCCTACAGGCGCGCCCAGACAAAGTGAGGATGAAACGGATGTCCCCACTTTGCTTCTTTAATTCATCTCACATCAGGGAAACAGGAAAAACGGCTCGATAATCCGCCCGGGATGAAGTTCCGCAGCAGTCAGTGCCCCGCCACCCAGATCACCATCATGGAGGCGATGCTGAGTATCAGCACCACCGCAGCAATGGCGTCCACTTTGCTGTCGGGATTTGAAGTCGCGTTATGATTATTGTTTTCTGACACAGTCCAGCTCCTTTTTTGATGTCCGGATTGTACAAAGAGTATGTACTGGTTTGTTTTAAACCACATTTTTATTAAGTGCAAGCGCTTATAAAGGCCGACGCCAATAATCCTGACGCATCTGACTGGAGGCCAGCGTCGCCGCTTATATTAAAGCGCCATGTGCATGAAAGGGTTCCGTCATATTCATATAATAAAAACGAATTACCATATAGATAATCAATCATTTTAATTATAAGTATATCCTGCTAAATTGGCGCCCATTCAATGGGTAATTGAAACTGTCAGGTAGTGTCAATGTATAGATACGACGATTACGATCGCCAGATCATCAAGGAACGAGTCAAGCAGTTCCAAGGGCAAACAGACCGTTTTTTCGCCGGTGAGCTCAGCAATGAAGAGTTCCTGCCCCTGCGTCTGCAAAACGGGTTATATGTGCAGCGGCTGGCGCCGATGCTGCGCATCTGTATTCCATATGGCATGTTGTCTTCCACTCAGCTACGCAAGTTGAGCGAAGTAACGCGCAAGTACGATAAAGGGTACGCTCACTTCACTACCCGGCAGAACCTGCAGCTGAACTGGCCGTCTATTGAAGATTCTCCAAAGATCCTCGCCGAACTGGCGGACGTGGAGATGCACGCAGTGCAAACCAGCGGTAACTGCATTCGTAACACTACCACCGACCAGTTCGCAGGCGTAACGCCGGAAGAGATCGTGGATCCTCGCCCCTATTGCGAGATCATCCGTCAATGGTCCACCTTCCATCCTGAATTCGCCTTCCTGCCGCGAAAATTCAAAATCGCCGTCAACTCCTGCCCGGATAGTGATCGCGCAGCCATTCAGGTTCACGACATCGGCATTCAGATCGTCAAAAACGCCGCTGGCGAGATTGGCTACAAAGTGTTGGCTGGCGGTGGACTCGGACGGACCCCAATGATCGGCTCCGTTATTCGCGAGTTTCTGCCTGAGCTGGACTTGCTGACCTACCTGGAAGCCATCCTGCGGGTATATAACCGCTACGGCCGTCGTGACAACAAGTACAAGGCGCGCATTAAAATTCTGGTCAAAGCCATGTCCCCGGAAGCTTTCGCTGAAAAAGTCGAAGCGGAATGGGAGCGTATAAAAGACAGCCCTTCCAAGCTGACTCTGGCGGAGATCGATCGCATTAAGTCATTCTTCACAGAACCGGCTTACCTGACGCTGGAAGATCAGCCTGCCGCACTGACCGAACGTCTGGCGGAGAACAAGTTTTTCAGCAACTGGCATCACCGCAATGTCGCCAAGCACAAAAAGCCTGGATACGCCATTGTCACTCTGACGCTGAAGAAGCTGGGCGTTCCTCCCGGCAACATTACGGACAAGCAGATGGACCGTCTGGCGGACCTGGCGGACCAATACAGCTTCGGCGAAATGCGCATCACCCATGAGCAGAACGTGGTGCTGGCCGACGTTGAACAGAGCAAATTGTTCGAGCTGTGGGAAGCCATCAAATCACTCGGCTTCGCCACTCCCAACCTGGGTACGCTGACCGATATTATCTGCTGCCCTGGCGGCGATTACTGCTCTCTCGCGAACGCCAAGTCTATCCCGGTGGCGGAGGCGATTCAGGAGCGTTTCGACAACCTGGACTACCTGTACGACCTCGGCAATATCGATCTGAACATCTCCGGCTGCATGAATGCTTGCGGCCATCACCATGTCGGCGCCATCGGCGTATTGGGCGTGGATAAGAAGGGCGAGGAGTGGTATCAGGTATCCTTGGGCGGCGCCTCAGGACAGGATGCGTCTCTGGGGCAAATTCTGGGGCCGTCGTTTGCTCGCGAGCAGATGGCGGACGTCATTGAGAAGATTCTTGATGTATACGTCTCCAGCCGCAATGACGACGAACTGTTTATCGACACCTTCCGCCGCATCGGCATCACCCCGTTCAAGGAGCGCGTTTATGCCAAACCTAATTAAGAACGCGGCGGTCGTCGCTGACGATTGGACTGTTCTGGACAAAGCCGATGCGCCTGCGGAGCAAACCGTTCCGACCGGCAAAGTAATCATTCCGCTGAGCACCTGGCTGGCGCAGAGAGAACAGCTGCTGGCGAGAGCCCCAGAGCAAACCGGCGTTTGGCTGGATAGCGATGAAGAGCCTGACGCCATTGGCGCAGATTTAAGCCACTTCAACGTGATCGCCGTGAACTTTCCGAAGTTCGCTGACGGTCGCGGCTACTCCATCGCACGCATCCTGCGCGAGCAACTTCACTATACAGGCGAGCTGCGCGCAATCGGCGACGTACTCATGGACCAGCTTTTCTTCATGAAGCGCTGCGGCTTTGACGCCTTCGCAGTGAGAGCGGACCGCGATGCAGAGAAAGCGTTGGCCGGACTCACAGATTTTTCTGTGACTTATCAAGCGTCAGTGGATCAACCGGAACCCCTGTTTCGTCGCAGAATGCACTGACATTAGCGCCTGAATTTCTAAAGGGTGGCCTCGTCCACCCTTTTTTTGCGCCTGTATGAATGAACCTTTTCCTTCTTAGAACAACAGGTTGTACTTTGACTTAGACAGAGACTGCCGATACTCTTTGGTAGAAGCGGAGAGCGGAGCATCCATGGAAATCAATATCGTCTACTCATTCTTTCTGATCTTTTCCGGCGCCGCGGTTTTGGCTTCCGTCGCCCTGTTTACGCGACAACCTCTTATCCTCGCTTATATCGTTCTAGGCGCCCTGGTGGGGCCTTACGGACTGAGTCTGATCAATAACTCAGGACTGCTCGCAGATATTTCTGAAATCGGCATTATATTTCTGCTGTTCCTACTTGGCCTGGACATGCAGCCGAAAGCGCTGCTTCATGTGTTGCGTAAAGCAACGCTGGTCGCACTGCTCAGCTCTGTGGCGTTCGCCGCCATTGGCTATCTGATCGCCATTATATTCGGCTTTACCGCCACTGAGGCCATGATCGTCGCCATTGCGGCCACCTTCTCCAGTACGATTATCGGCATCAAACTGTTGCCCACCACTGTCCTGCATCATCGCCATGTGGGTGAAATGGTGGTTGGTTTGTTGTTAGTCCAGGATTTAATCGCCATTGTGGCGTTATTGATACTGGCCGCTGGCGACGACGGCATCTCCATAATGAATCTTGGTAAGACGTTTCTTGCCTTGCCGATTTTGATCGGCGTTACCTTCCTGGCGGTCAAGTATGTGTTGCTGAAGCTATTCTCCAAGTTCGACCGTTTTCATGAGTATGTTTTTCTACTGGCCATCGGCTGGTGTCTGGGTATCGCGGAACTGGCGAAAGCCATGGGGCTGTCCCTGGAAATCGGCGCTTTCATCGCGGGCGTCACTATCGCCACCAGCCCCATCGCTCAATATATCGCCGAAAGTTTAAAACCCCTTCGCGATTTCTTTCTGGTGCTGTTTTTCTTCTCCCTTGGCGCCAGCCTCAACCTTGGATTGCTGCCGGATATCGCCATCCCTGCAATACTGTTGTCATTGATATTGCTGGCGGCCAAACCAGCCACATTTTATGGCTTGTTACGCACCATGAAAGAGGACAAGAAGACTTCCTGGGAGATTGGGTTCAGGTTGGGACAAATCAGTGAATTCTCTTTGTTGGTCGCCTTTCTGGCGGCCAGCAAGTCTATGATTGGGGAATCTGCGTCAGTGTTGATTCAGGCGACGGCGATCATCATGTTCATGTTGTCGTCCTACATTGTTGTGCTGAATTTTCCCAGCCCGATCGCCATCTCTGACAAGTTGCGGCGGGACTGAACCCGCCGCAGGTAATTGCTTTTGACTGATTACTCCTGGTCGATATGCCGGAGCACTGCGCGCCCCAGCATTTTGCCGCAATAGATTTTTTCGATGACGCCGGGCAACTCTTCCAGCACCACATCTTGCGCCAGAAACTTCAGGTCCGGCAGCGCCCAGTCGCTATCCAGCTTTTCCCAGATATGACGCTTTCTCTCCCTGGCGATCTCTACAGAGTCGATGCCATATAGCGTCACGCCTCGCAAAATAAAAGGGAAGATAGACGTGGAAAGCTCGGTTCCCGCCACCATGCCGCAAGTAGTCGCAGCGCCGCTATGCTTCACCGTTTTGAGAATTTTGGAAAACAGCGCCCCCCCAACAGTATCCACGACCCCCGCCCAGGTTTCTTTCATCAGCGCCTTATCAGGCATTTCTTCAAGATGGGAGCGATCCAGCACCCTGCGAGCGCCCAGCTTAGCCAGCAAGTCACTGTGGTCAACTTTGCTGGTCAAAGCCACTGTGTCGTAGCCCAGCTTGGCCAACAGAGCCACCGCCAGACAACCCACGCCTCCTGTGGAGCCGGTCACCAGCACTTCGCCATCGCCAGGCGCCACTGTCTGGCTCAATCGGTCCACAGAAAGACCAGCGGTCAACCCGGCGGTTCCCAGCGTCATAAAGTAATGAAGATCGTGCCTGGGAGGTTTCACCACGCACCATTCCACTGGCACGCGAATATATTCGCCAAATCCGCCTGGCGTATTCATACCCAAATCATAGCCCGTCACAATGACTTCCTGGCCTGGCTTCAATTCCGGCGAGCGGCTTTCCACCACCACGCCCGCCGCATCGATACCCGGGGTATGAGGGAACTGACGGGTTACGCCTTTGTGGCCGTGAGCGGACAGCGCATCCTTGAAGTTCAAGGACGAGTACTTCACTTTCACCAATACATCGTTATCGGGCAAATCATCCAGAGATTGCTCTTGAATCTCAGTGTGAAAATATCCCCCTTTCTCCAGCACGCGTAGCGCCCGAAATTTACTATCGCTCATAGAGCAGACTCCGTCACTCAGTTATCTCTTTCCATTGCCGAATGAACCAACAGGCGACGCCCGCTACAACCCAGTTCCCACGCCGGCATTCCCGCCTAGCTCGCGCCTTTAGCTTTTAAAGTTAAATGACTTGGCGAGCTTGAGGCCGAGGCTTTCCAGTGACGCCGCCATCGATAATCCCACCTTTTCCGCCAGGGACTTTTTCTCGATGTATCGCACCTGGTATACCTCGCATTCGTTACAACGCTCCGCCAGATAGTCATCGCTGGTCTGGATAGCGTCCACCAGGTTGATATCCTTAGCGCGAGCGCCGTACCATACTTCGCCTTTCGCCACCTCGTCGATATCCACTTGCGGCCGATGGGTGGCGACGAATTCTTTAAACAGGACATGGGTTTCCTCGAGGTCCTGCATGAACTTTTCCCGTCCTTTTTCCGTGTTCTCACCGAATACGGTCAGCGTACGCTTATACTCTCCAGCTGTCAGCACTTCATAATCAATATCATGCTTTTTCAACAGACGGTTAAAGTTCGGCAGCTGCGCCACCACACCGATGGAGCCAATAATGGAAAATGGCGCTGCAATGATTTTATTGGCCAGACAAGCCATCAAGTAGCCGCCGCTGGCGGCGACCTTATCCACACAGACCGTCAGATTGACGCCGCGCTGGCGAATACGCTCCAATTGCGACGCCGCCAAACCATAGCCATGCACCATTCCTCCTGGACTCTCCAGACGCACAACAACTTCATCTTCCGGCTTCGCCAGGCTGAGCACCGCGGTAATGGCTTCGCGCAGCGTGGAGACTTCAGAGGCTTTAATATCACCATCAAAGTCCAGCACATATACCCTGCTCTTATCCTGCTCCTGCAGCATTTCCTTGTGAGCGTCCTTCTTGCTTTTCTTGTCGCTCTTCTTTTTTTCCTTAGCGGCGTTTTTCAACCATTCCTTACTGAAAACGCTGTGCTCCAACGCCTCACGCATCCTTTTCAAACGATCATTGAGATGTACGACCTCGATCTCACCGTCCGCATGTTTTTTTCCGCGCTGGCTTAAAGCAATGATCGTCCCCACGACAAACAGTATCGCCGCCACGAGGGTCACAGTTTTGGCCAGGAAAGCGCCGTAATCGGTTAGAAAGTCCAAAGTCGTACTCCTAAAATGGATGTTTATTCAAAGCGTGTGATAGCTATTAATCTCTACTGATAGAGACAATCCGGTTAAATTAAGGGCGTCTATGTAAATTGCAACCCACAGCGAAAAATGAATTGCGCCGCCAATTCAAACAAGCGTTCGATTTTTTATTGACAGACAACTGCAAAGCCCCTACATTCAGGCATTAGCGGTGTATATCTGCTGTTTACGAAAGACTTTACGTTTTATCTTAAGGGAGTTGCTACTCCTTGAATTCTAAGCTAAAACATATGCGCCAAAGTCTCCACAATATAATTGTGTATTACTCTTATAAAGGAAAGCACCATGCCTGTAGCACAAATTTTTCAACAACTGAAAGACAACTTTAACGCCGACGCCGCTTCTGACCTTGATCTTGTTTTTCAGTTTTCCATTGAAGACGCTGACAACTATCACTTGGTAGTTAAAAACGGCGGCTGCGAGCTGATTCAAGGCGACCACGACGATCCTTCCGTTACCCTGATCATGAATTCCGATACGCTGAAAGGCATCGTCAGTGGCGAAACTGACGGCATGCAAGCCTTCATGGCGGGCGATCTGCGCGCTGAAGGCGACATGATGCTGGCGATGAAGCTGGGCCAACTGTTCAATATCGGCTAAGCATTGTGATTGTCTGAAGGCGCCTCTACGGCGCCTTTTTTATATCCATATACCTGAGATATCTCTGCTTCATGCTCCACGCTGGAATGGACGGGCGAGTTACTGCCACATTTCCACCGCTTCCACCGCCGGCGTATTAACTGGCCGGGCAATCAAACCGTCATTTCCTATCGAGACCGTAAAAATGGCGCCGTCGCGCATGGGCAAATAAGTGGCGCTACCGTACTTAGCGTCCACCCAGGGCACGCCTTCGTGGCTGTTCAGCCAGGCCCAGAAATCAAACCCAAAATCGGAAGGCGCAATGGCGAACACAGTGCGAGCGCCATCGTTTTCCTGCTCCAAAGAGTAATAGCGCCCACTGATGCGCTCCAGACGATATCCCGGCTGCATGCCCAGCGCACTGAACGGCCCGGACCAGGAAACCAGTCTGGCGTCCAACTGCCAGAGATCCCCCGACACATCAAAGCTGTACTCGCCATCCGGAGGGGCGGCGACTTTGACGCGGTACAACTGCTCTCCCAGCTTCTGCATGCTAAGCGTGGCGATAGTCGTTTCCTGTTGATAGGCCTTGTAACGGTACATATCCAAAGCAAGAAAACAGAGAAACACCGCAAACAAAAGCGCAACGAAGGTCATCGTGCCTTTCAGCCAAACCAAAAACCAAGACTTCCTGAACAGAAGACGCAAGCAAATAAAAACGGTCAGTATCGCAATCGCCACCAACGCGATACTAATGCCGGAATACAACATACCCCTCCCCCGACCGCACTCGGCGGCAGCTGTGAAACCGCTTTTCTTCACCAGACACTGTTAGATCACTCGCTCCTGTCGCCCAAAAATAAGGTAAGCATCCTGCGTTAATCGCCCTTTGAATTCTAGGACAGTCCCCGCAGGTTTTCATATTTTCTCAGGAATAACAGTGATAAAGGAGTTCAAGAGGGAGCCGGACGCGCCAACTAACATGCCTGAGCCGACAAAGCGACGAATCCTGCTAACCAGTTGGCGTTATTGAACAGAGCCTGACTCACCGCCAGGCTCAAAAGGAATAGGTTTTGAATTAATAGCCCAGAGAATGGACGCTGTCTTCTGCGAGTTTCAGCAGCTCAGAATTGCCTGCGCCAGAGCGACCCACGCTGTCCACATAGTATTCAAGTGAGGTCAGCGCGTCAGCGAGGGTCTCCAGAACATGGTCGCCAGGCTTGTTTTCATTCTTGATAAGCTTTTCTTCAATACAGCGCGCCGTAGCGTGCAATGCTTTCGCCGCACGGGACTGTTCGATCATCACCAGCGCCCCGAGCACACCTTCCAGCGTGGGTAGCACATTGGCCAAATGCAGTTTGTCGCCGCCGGACTCCAGATAAGCGGTAATCGCCCGTTTGGCGAGGGACAGACCCGCCTGAGACTCGCCAATCACCACGATATGAGCTTCCATCAGATAAGGGCTGCTCAATTCCTCCGTATCGGAGCCCACCGCTTTATCGGTTTCGATAGTGAGGCCGTCTTCCTCCAACTGCAGAATCGCCTGCTCAATGCTCAGCACTGAGTCCGCCACTTGCATCAAGTCCGTATTGCTGGGGTGCTTTTTGTCCATCGCCCATGAGGCGATAGTCTGATGCACGCCTCTAGCCACCGCGCTGAGATTGGTGAGATCGAGCATAGTTAGCGTATCCGCCAGCTTGCCCAGACCTTCGGCGATCTGCGTCAGGCCATCTTCCTGACCATCGATACCGCGCTCGATGATATCCAGCTTGTCTTTGATTTGGCTGATTTCTTCGTGGAGCGCTTTTGACAGCGACGCCAAAACATCGCTCCCCGGCCCCATCAACAGACTACGATGCGCAATGATCTTGGCCTGATCAAAATCCGCCGGCGCGAGACTATAACCGGCCAACAATTCCCGGGTCTTCTCACCTTTATCGCCGCTGATGGCGATCAGATACAGCAAATCCTTCGCCACAGTCTCGGAAATGGCCTTGGCGGTGGCCACTTTGCCCAGCTTGACGATTTCCCGTGCGTACTTTTCGATTTTCATTAACAGACGCTGCCGGGTCGGCGTCAACTCCATGGACTGAGAATGCATCAGCTCCACAGTATAGGCGGTAAGCGACCAAAGCTCTGCGATGGAAGAGCCAGCGCAAATCTTGCTCATGCCATTCGCGGCGCGGCTCATCAGACGATAGCCGATGTCAGTTTCCTTGCTGCGCAGCAGGTTGAGCAAGCCCACCTGATACATATGCCGGAGACGGCGGCTACGGTGCTCAAACACGTCTGTAGTGACGCTGGCGTCGCGCACGGGCTTGGGCGGAGAACGCTGGAACTCTACATCAAAGAAATAGCTGTCCGGCAGCGGCTTGGCGCGACGGGACAGACGCAGGAGATTAATGATCTCCAGCAGCAATTCGGGATGGTCTTCGCGACGACGCTGGTAGTATTCGGTATAACGGCGCAGTACAAATAAAGCCTGACTCAGTGACGACAGCAATCCATTTTTGTCTTCCGCCGCCCCAACGGGAACTTCATTGGCGATCGCCACGGATTCCTGACACAGGACAGTGCCGCCCTGCAGTTCAATCAATACAAAAATACCGCGCAGTTGATTCAGATAATCAATGCAATTCTGTAGATCTTCGCCGCTTTCGCGGTTTTCCTGAAAACGTTCGAGACTAAGCTCCGCTTGCTCGATCGTATTATTGATTTCCCTTTCGACCAGATCGAAGGAACTAGACTTTTTCGCGGCTAGCGTCGCGTCAACCATATACGATGTCCTTAATCCTCAGTTCATCAGCAACTGAGGAGTTTATTGTCAAAAAGTGGAAAATCGCCGAGTTATTACTAACTTATAACACAAAATTCAAGTTAAACAAGAAACTAACTGTTTCATTTGTTATCTGCTCGCGGAATCGTAAAAGCCGCACTGGCATTAGGCCTAATGAGAGAACAGGCAAAAGGCGAATTCAAGAATAGTTGGCTATTATTGGAGTCACAACTGAAGGCTCTCGCTGAAGCGACCGCACATATTCAATTACATGGATTTATTGCCGTTTTTCATTAGAATGGTCGACCCTTACCATTTTTTAACAGGTCGTTCAGGCGACCGCATTCGTTAACAGGAGCCGTGTATGGTGACCACTTTGCCGCAGGCGTTTTACAGTAATTTCCTGGGAAACGCCCCGAGCTGGTATAAGAAGGCCATTTGCCTCTTTCTACTTATTAACCCCGTTATCTTTCTAATCAGCCCCTACATCGCAGGCTGGGTGTTGATTCTGGAATTCATCTTCACCCTGGCCATGGCGCTGAAGTGTTATCCGCTCCAGCCCGGCGGCCTGCTCGCCATTGAAGCTGTGCTGATCGGCATGGTGTCGCCGCACACTGTATATGAAGAAGTATCCGGCAATTTGGAGGTAATCCTGCTGCTGGTATTCATGGTGGCGGGCATTTATTTCATGAAGGAGCTGTTGCTCTACGTATTCACCAAAATTCTGCTCAGCATCCGCTCCAAAGCCATTCTGTCTCTGCTGTTCAGCCTGGTCGCGGCGGTGCTGTCCGCTTTCCTTGACGCCTTGACCGTCACCGCAGTCATCATCAGCGTCGCAGTCGGCTTTTACTCGGTTTACCACAAGGTCGCTTCCGGCAAACACTTCCATCATGATCACGACCATGGCGACGACGAATCCGTTCATCATGACCACCGCGCTGATCTTGAACAGTTTCGCAGCTTCCTGCGCAGCCTGTTGATGCATGCGGCTGTGGGTACGGCGCTGGGCGGCGTCTGCACTCAAGTGGGCGAGCCTCAGAATCTGCTGATCGCTCAACGCCTGGGCTGGGATTTTATTGAGTTCTTCGTGCGCATGGCGCCGATCTCCATCCCCGTACTGATCGCAGGATTAATCACCTGCGTCGTTCTGGAGAAAACCCGCTGGTTTGGCTACGGCGACGATATTCCCGCTTCCGTCCGGAAAATTCTGGAAGACTTCAACGAAGCGGAAAAGAAAAAGATGACCCTGCAACATGAATCCAAACTGATTACGCAGGCTATCGTCGCACTCATCCTGGTCGTGGCGCTGGCGCTTCATTTGGCCGAAGTGGGCTTGATCGGTCTAACGGTGATCATCCTGGCGACGGCGTTCTGCGGTGTTATTGAAGAACATCAAATAGGTAAGGCTTTTGAAGAAGCGCTTCCCTTCACCTCCTTGTTAGTGGTGTTCTTCGCCGTAGTTGGCGTGATCCACGAGCAGCACCTGTTCACTGGCATCATCAACTATGTGCTGGGCCTGGAGAAGAGCATTCAACCCGGCATGTTCTTTATCGCCAACGGCGTGTTGTCGATGATCAGCGATAACGTCTTCGTCGCGACGGTTTATATTGACGAAGTGCGTAACGCATTCAATGATGGCTTGATTGACAGGGCTCACTATGAAGCGCTGGCGGTGGCGATCAATACCGGCACCAACCTACCCAGCGTCGCCACGCCAAACGGTCAGGCAGCATTCCTGTTTTTGCTGACGTCCGCTATCGCCCCGTTGATCAGATTGTCCTACGGCAAGATGGTATGGATGGCGCTGCCCTACACCATCGTCATGGGCGGGCTCGGCTACGTGATGATTGTTATCACCATATAACGCGGAGCCGCTCACTCCCCGAGACGCCAGCATAAAAAAGCCGCTCAGCAGAGCGGCTTTTTTAGTGCGCAGAGCAAACCGATTGTCAGACTAAATCCGCCCCACTCAGTTCAAACCTTCTTCTTGTTTCTTACGCCAAAGACTAAAACCAGCGGCTTTCTCTACAGCGTCCAGCTGACGGGCGTGCTCCGCCAATTCCGCTTCAGAAGCTCGAATAACCCTTAATGAAGGTCTTTGCGTATTAATTCTGCGCACTTCAGAGGCTTCTTCTTCCGCTCCGCCATCTTCAGAATGCAGGGATAAACTGGTCTGCCCGCCAGTCATGGCGAGATAAACATCCGCCAGAATTTCCGAGTCAAGCAAGGCCCCGTGGAGGTCACGGTGACTGTTATCGATGCCGTAGCGTTTACAGAGCGCATCCAGGTTGTTTTTCTGACCCGGATGCTTCTTGCGCGCCATCATTAAGGTATCGACGACGGAGCAATAATCACTGACTTTACCGAAAGGCGCTCCCAGCAATGAGAATTCGTAGTCGATAAAGCCCACGTCAAACGCCGCGTTATGGATGACCAGCTCCGCGCCGTTGATGAAATCCAGGAAATCCTGGGCGACCTGTTTAAATTTAGGTTTATCCGCCAGGAATTCGTTGGAAATGCCGTGAACTTCAAAGGCTCCGGCGTCCACT
Source organism: Hahella sp. HNIBRBA332 (assembly GCF_030719035.1). Taxonomy (NCBI): domain Bacteria; kingdom Pseudomonadati; phylum Pseudomonadota; class Gammaproteobacteria; order Oceanospirillales; family Hahellaceae; genus Hahella; species Hahella aquimaris. Next base: position 1,401,038 of record NZ_CP132203.1, on the reverse strand, counting down.
TCCCGCTCGGGATTGATGTAAACGTGATAGTGATTGCCGGTCAGAGAACGATCGATCACCTCAACGCAACCGATTTCTATGATCCGATGGCCTTGGGAGGTTTCCAGACCAGTGGTTTCGGTATCCAATACTATTTGACGCATAATAAGATTCTCAGCCTGTCTCGCCTAACGCATCTTTAACGCCGAGATTGGCCAGCTCGTCCGCGCGTTCGTTTAATGGATGGCCACTGTGGCCTTTGACCCAGCGCCAACTGATATCATGCTTATTGCGCTCTTTGTCCAACGCCTGCCACAAATCAACGTTTTTTACCGGATCTCCGCCGCTGGTGCGCCAGCCCTTCTTGATCCAGTTTTGCATCCATTCGGTGATGCCTTTGCGCACATATTGGGAATCCGTATAGAGTTCAACTTTGCAGCCTTGCTTCAACGCCCGCAGCGCTTTGATCGCCGCCATGAGCTCCATACGATTGTTGGTGGTGTCGAGCTCTCCCCCGTATATCTCCTTTTTATTCTTCCCGTATATCAGGATCGCTCCCCAACCGCCGGGCCCGGGATTCTTTTTGCAGGCGCCGTCGGTATAAATTTCAACTGTCTTCATTCTTTTTGTACGGCCTGTAGGGCGTAAATTGATGGACTACAGCCGCCCCCGCGACACGCGAGCTGCGCCATTGCGGCCGCAGCGGAATCACGCACCCCACTCGTTTTTGAGCGACGATGGTGTAGTAAGCTCCCAGGGGCAGCCGGAAACGTGCGCCGAACTTATCAAGAAACGCAAGACGACTCAACCATTGCAGATTGGTGACCGGCGGCGCATAGAAACAATGGCGCACATCTTTAAGGCGGAAGTCCAGCAGGCTCAACCAGTCCTCCAGACGAGAGGAAGTCAGGAAGCGCCCGGACCAGGGAGCCTTCGGACTCCTGAAGATCGCCCTGCGCAAACCCCAGGCGCTAAGAGGGTTAAACCCTATGATCACCATATGGCCGCCCGAGCGCAGCACACGCGCCGCCTCGCGCAAGGACTGGTGCGGCCGCGCAGCCACATCAAGCGTATGATGCAGAATGACCAGATCAATGCTGTCGCTTTCCAGCGGCAACTCATGGGAGTGGCAGACCAGAGAGCCCTCTGGCAGCTCTTTCTCCCAGCGGGGAACGGAGATGATACGGTGTCCAAGCAGACTGGACTGGCCCACCGGCAGCTCATGACTGACCAGTAACTCCAACTGGTGATAGCCAAAAAAGCGCCCAATGCTTTGCTCCACAGTCTGGCGTTGATTGGCCAGCATGGTCTGCCCCAGAGGCGACTGAAACCAGGCTTCAAAATCCTTCTGCAGACGCTCCGCTTCCATGTCGCTTTTAACTTTCAGTCCTCGCACGCATCCCCCTTGGTCAGTTCTCTGTGAAAACTTACTTTCGTTTGAAAACCACTTAACAACAGACAGCGAGCAGCTATGCTATTAAGATGGCCCTCATATCTATCGGGTTAATGATAAGGGCAGTTCAAAATATGATAAGCGCCTGGCGGCAAGTTTTCTAATATTTCATCAACGCAAAACAGCCAGTAATTGAGAATGACCGAAATACTCCCCATTCCAGCCTTCAACGATAACTACATCTGGTCGATTCAGAATGACCAGGGCGACGCCTGGCTAGTGGATCCCGGCGACGCGCGCCCCGTGGTGCGCCACTTGGCGGAAAACCATCTTAGGTTGAGGGGGATTCTGATTACGCACCATCATCACGACCACATCGGCGGCGTGAATGAGTTACTGGCCAAGCACTCTGTTCCGGTTTACGGTTTCATGCGTTCCGCCATCAAAGCTATCACCGCGCCTTTACAGGAGGGCGACCGTGTGGAACTGGGCAGCTTCTCACTGGAAGTACTTGAGACCCCGGGACACACCCTGGATCATATTGCCTACTTCGGCGACATCGCCGGCGCGCCGCGTCTGTTTTGCGGAGACACTCTGTTTTCCGCCGGCTGCGGACGATTGTTCGAGGGCGACCCGGCGATGATGCGTCGGTCTCTGGACAAACTGAAACGCCTGCCGGCGGATACCTATATATATTGCGCCCATGAATATACGTTATCTAACCTCCGTTTCGCTCAGGCCGTAATGCCGGAATCGGACGAGGTAAATAAAAGAAAACTACAATGTGAGACTTTGCGGGCTCAAGGCGCCCCGACTTTGCCTGCCGTGTTAGGCGAAGAGGTCGCCTACAATCCGTTCTTAATGGTGGAGCACCCCGCAGTACGCCGAATGGCGCAGGAAGTTTCCGGTTCTCCCTGCGCCACCGCAACCGACACTTTTGCGGCGATTCGCGCCTGGAAGGATCGGTTCTAAAATTTTTTAACTTGCTGTCTATAAAATGTGTACCTAAAATCCGACCCTGGCATTTTTCAGGCTCAAAAGAAAAGTTGTGAAGTTATGGTTTGGATCTCGCGCCTCGCGATCACGTTGTCATTACTAGTCTGCGTCTCCTGTACGCAATTAAAAGGACTATCAAAGGAAGGCGGAGAGCCCCTGGCTGACGAAAGCGCCGCACACCAAGCGGACGCCTCTTCCCGCAAGAACGGCGAAGGCCCGGCGGGAGGCAAGCAGGACCCTTGGAATCCTTCTCTGCAATCGGATTATGAGTATCTTGACCTCAATGATCTCTCTCCCGAAGAACAGTTAACCTGGGCGGCGCAAGGGGCCCAAGGCGAAGACGGAGACATTGACGGCGGCGTGGATGCAGCGCCCGCCAATATCTGGAACCGCATTCGAGCCGGTTTCGCACTGGACCTCGTCAATCAGACCAATCCCCGTATTGATTCTGAACAGAAGTGGTACGCCAGTCATCAGTCCTATCTTGACCGCACTTTCGGTCGCAGCGCCTTATATCTGCACCACATTGTGAACGAGGCGGAAAAGCGCAAAATGCCCCTCGAACTGGCGTTATTGCCAGTGGTGGAAAGCGCCTTCGACCCCTTCGCCTATTCTCACGGTCGCGCGTCCGGCATCTGGCAGTTCATCCCCAGCACCGGTAAACACTTTGGGCTGCAACAAAACTGGTGGTATGACGGTCGTCGCGACATCGTCGCTTCTACCGACGCGGCGCTGACCTACTTGCAGAAGTTGTCGGACATGTTCGACGGCGACTGGCTGTTGGCGCTGGCGGCTTATAATTCAGGCGCCGGCACCGTTATGCGGGCGATCAAAAAGAATAAGGCGAAAGGTCTGCCGACCGATTACTGGTCGTTGAGCCTGCCCCGAGAAACAAGCATGTACGTGCCGCGCCTGTTGGCCATCGCCAAGGTTGTAGCGGACCCGGACACCAACGGCGTCACCCTGGTGGACATTGCAGATGAGCCTTATTTTGGCGTCGTGGAGCTGGATTCTCAAATCGACCTCGCTCAAGCGGCCAAACTGGCGCAAATCGACGTGGACGACCTTTACGTTCTTAACCCTGGTTACAACCAATGGGCGACTGCGCCTCTGGGTCCACATCGTCTCGCGCTGCCTTTACCGCAGATGAAAGTCTTTGAGGAAGCCTACGCCAACACGCCGAAAAAGCAGCTGGTGAACTGGACTCGCTACAAGGTCAAACAAGGCGACACGCTAATCACTATCGCCAAACACCACAAGACCACCCCGGAAGTCGTACAGGAAGTTAACCGGCTGAAAGGCGCGCTGATCAGAGTTGGCCAGCAGCTGCTGATTCCCAGCTCTTATGAAGGCGAAGATTTCTACAGCCTGAGCGCGGACAACCGTCTGGAAGCCAAGCAGTCGAAACAGGTGGGCGGCAGCGGTACCGCTAAAGTGGAGCACGTTGTGAAAGCCGGCGACACCCTGTGGGATATCGCCCAGGACTACAAAGTCAATGTCCGCAAGTTGGCGCGCTGGAACGGCATGGCGCCCGGCGATGTGCTCTCCCCCGGCAAAACCTTGGTTATCTGGACCAAATCCGGCGTGCAGCAAACCGCCAAGGCGTCATCGCCTTCCATCAAAAATCGTCAGGTTATTCGCAAGATCGGCTACAAAATTCGTAGCGGCGATTCGCTGTACCGCATCGCCAGCCGCTTTAACGTCAGCGTCAACGATCTATTGCGTTGGAACTCCATCAACAAGGGAAGCGTTCTGCGCCCTGGCCAGCGCCTGAGCATCTACGTGGACGTCACGCAAATTAACTGACAAACGCGGCTTACGGACGGAATGGTCACGCAAGCAAAAGGACTAAAAAGCCAGCGACAATGCTGGCTTTTTTATTGGGGAGCTAGAGACGTTTCCGATTCGCCCGCTACGAACTTATTTCTTCGCCAGCAGCGACAGACACAGACAGGTTTGCTGCACAAAATGCTTGAATCCCGTGTAGTAAGTTTCGCTCATGGGCCGACCGCTCACTCTTAGATCCGCATAGAGAAAGCCGACTTCTCTACCGTTGGCGATAATCGGCCCGATAAAGAAATCCCCCATCCCCACAATGTCGATGAAGGTGCGGGTGCGTAGTTTACTCAGGGAAGCGTAGCTGCCGCTGCCAATCCAGGCGGACTGCTGCGAACTCATGACGGCGTGGAAAAAATTATCCTGCGACTTGTCGTAGGCGAATCTGAACCGTTCCCGCCAGTTAATCATTTTTTGCCCCAACAGGAATTTCGCTCCAACCTGCGTTCGCGGCTGGTTGAAAATCGCCAGTACGACTCTCTCCAGACCCACTCCTCGATGGAGACCTTCCAACACCGTCTGGAACAATACCCCGGTGTCGATTTTGCCCGCCATCATTTGCATGATGCGCTGCAGCGTTTCCAGCTGGAACTGTGGATCCGGCTGCAGCAGAGGGCCGTCCGCCGCCAGTTCAGCCGACTTCGCCTCCCGACTGGTCTGCTCCAGGATTCTGGAGATCTGCGGGTCCGAGTATTCTCTGGATAACTCGGCCGCTTCTTCCATGCTCGCTTGCAGTTTGGCCTTGACCGTATTCACTGGCGAGTTGCTGAACACCGATACACGCTTCAGCACCGCCTGCATTTCCGGGGAGTCCCAGCCTTTCTCCACGGCGATGGAGATGTCTTCTCCCAAGCGCACCGCCTGGGCCTTCTTGCTGGGCTCATCCGGGGGCGACAGGGCTTCGCTGAGCGTGTCTCCCAGCCCCCATTCATTAGCCATTTCCCTCGTCAGCCGATCAAAGGTCACCCCCAACAATGCTTCCAGCTCTGGGGTGGAGACGCCTTGCTGGTACATGCGATAGGCCTTGTCCACGGCGGGATGAGGATAGCCCCAGATCAGCATTTCCCCCAGATGCAGCAACAGAGTTGCAACGAACACTTCCTCTTTCACGTCCGCCCGCGCTTTGTCACACAGATTGCGAGCCTGCACGGCGGCGTGGAAGGATCGAGCCATTTGCATGACCAGGCTGTCGCGGGGATGCTGCTTCAACAACGCTTCCATCACAATGGATGACACGCAAATCGCCCTTACTGCATTGAAGCCGATATGCATGATCGCCCGGCTGACAGTGGGTATAGGAGCCCTGCCGGGGTTATACACCGCACTGTTCGCCAGTTTGATGATTTTCGAGGTCAGCGCAGGGGTCTTCAGCACCACGTCCGAGAGTTGCGCCACGGAGGACTCCTCCGAGGCGGTCAACTGATTCAGTTGCCTGATGATCGCCCCCATCACCACAGCGTCCATGTGCGCCAACTCTTCAAGCCATTCGTCCAGGCCAAAAGGCGCCTTTGTCTTTGCCAAAACCATGATCGCTCTATTGGGTTCTCTTAATTAAATAGTAGAAGTCGCCGCAGGATGCGTAAAAGTCATGCGTTGAATAAGTGTAGTCGCTTTACGGGAAGTCAGCCGTGCATGTGGTTTCGCGACATTTCCAACAAGCTTAGCGACAGCGATGAACGCGCAGCGCAGCCTAAACGGATCGTAATATAAAGCGCTTGAAGCCTCGCGCCGGACAAAGCAACATGCAATCTGGAACGCCCGCCCACCGGGCGCAGGGATTTTGTCGGCAAGGACGCGTGGATCACAGTTTACGGCAGCGGCCCGTCAATCGTCTTGTACGCCCGCATTAAACTGCTAATATCAATAACTGCTTGTTTTCAATAAATTAACCTTTAACAAGGCTATGAAATGATTCGATCCTTCGTTCTGCTGCTCTTATGCGCCGTTAGCTTGGTATGTTATGGAGAGCCGGAGGTCATCACAGCAAAAGGCATCGCGCTCAGGGGCGAACCCAAGTATCCGGACGATTTTTCCCACTTCGATTACGTTAACCCCAACGCGCCCAAAGGCGGCACGATCCGACTTCACTCAATCGGCACCTACGACAACTTTAACCGTTATGCACAAAGGGGTACCTCCGGTGCGGGCGCAGACGAGCTATACGATAGTTTGCTGATCGCTTCTCAGGACGAAATTGAAGTCTACTATCCGTTGATAGCGGAGAAGATTGAATTCGCGTCTGATTATTCCTGGATCATTTTCCATATCAATCCCAAAGCGACCTTTCAGGACCGCAAGCCGATCACCGCCCAGGACGTCAAATTCTCCTTTGAGAAGTTCGCCAACGAAGGCGTGCCTCAATTTAAAAAATATTATTCGTTCATCACCTCAATCGACGTCCTGGATGAACATCAAGTCAAATTTTCAATGCAGGACGCCAATCGAGAGCAAATGTTCTCCTTATTTGGTCTCAAAATCCTGCCGGAGCACTACTGGGCCTCCCGCAATTTCGGCGACCCCATTAAGGACGTGCCCCTGGGCAGCAGCGGCGTCACCATCAGCGATTACAGTTACGGCCAGTATGTAGTGGTGAAAGCACTGGATGATTACTGGGGCAAAGACCTGCCCGTCAACAAAGGCCGCAACAACATCACTTATACCCGCTACGACTATTACCGGGACGCCACCGTCGCATTCGAAGCGTTTAAATCCGGCGAATTCGACTTCTGGCAGGAAGGCGAAGCCAAAAACTGGGCGACGGCCTACAACTTTCCTGCGATCAAGAACAAGCTCGTCAAGAAAGAAGAGTTGGCGCACAGTATTCCTCAAAGCACCAACGGCTTCGTTTTCAACACGGAACGCCCCATCTTCAAAGATCGTCGCGTTCGTAAGGCGCTGAGCTACCTGCTTGATTTTGAGTGGATGAACAAAGCGCTTTTTTATGGCCAGTATGTTCGCACCACCAGCTATTTCACCAATACGCCTTACTCTGCTTCAGGTCTTCCCAGCGAAGCGGAACTGGAGATCTTAAATCCACTAAAAGACCAGTTACCCCCGGAAGTATTCGAAAAACCATTCAAGCTGCCCGTCACCAACGGCGACGGCTACATTCGCGACAATATCCGCATCGCGCTCCAATTATTGAAGGAAGCTGGCTGGGAGCTGAGAGATGGAAAAACCGTCAACGCCAAAACCGGCCAGCAGATGGAATTTGAGCTACTCAGCTACAGCCCCACTACAGAACGTTCAGCAGCGCCGCTGAGGAGAAATTTGGAGAAGATCGGCATCATCATGAATCTGCGCCAAGTGGACCCAAGCCAGTACATCAACCGGGTGCGCAGCCATGACTTCGACATGGTGTCGTTCCGTTATCCCGCCCTCTCCTATCCTTCCAGTGATCTCAAGATCCTGTTCCACTCCAGTTTTGTCGACTCAACCTGGAACTCCGCTAACCTCAGAGATCCTGCAGTGGACGCGATTGTTGAAGGGATAGAAAAAAGCCAGGAAGACCCGGACAAATTGATGGTTTACGGACATGCGCTGGATCGAGTGCTGCTATGGAAATACCTCATGATTCCACAATGGCACCTAAGCGCCTTCCGCATCGCCTATTGGGACAAATTCAGCCGTCCTGAAACCCGCCCCAAATACGATTTAGGGCAGGACACCTGGTGGTTTGACAAAGACAAAGCAGCGCAACTTGGGCGTTAATCTATGGCCGCTTACATAATAAGACGACTCCTTCTGATGATCCCCACTCTCTGGGCGATCATCACTATTAACTTCTTCGTTATTCAGACCGCGCCCGGAGGGCCCGTCGAGCAAGCCATGGCGCAGTCCATGGGACTTGAAGGCGAGAGGTTGGACAGGATTACCGGCGCCAATCAAGGGGATGTGCAAAGTCAGGCCGCGGAAAGCTCTCAATATCGCGGAGCCAGAGGGCTGGACCCGGAGATTATCGCAGAAATCGAGAAACGCTTTGGATTTGATAAGCCAATACACGAACGCTACTGGGATATGCTGAAGAGCTACATCATGTTCGACTTTGGCGACAGTCTTTTTAAAAGCGGTAGCGTAGTCGATCTGGTTCTAGAGCGTATGCCCGTCACCATATCCATCGGTCTCTGGAGCACCTTGCTCATCTACATGATCTCCATACCTCTCGGCATTTCAAAAGCCCTGAGACATGGCCACCAGTTCGACAGATGGACCAGCACAGTTCTCTCCATCGCCTACGCCATTCCCGGCTTCCTGTTCGCCATTTTATTGGTGATTTTATTCGCTGGCGGCACCTATTTTGACTGGTTCCCGTTAAGAGGACTGGTATCCGATAATTGGGACACTTTGTCCTGGCCCGATAAGATTCTCGACTATTTCTGGCATATGGCGCTTCCGATCACCGCCAATGTTATCGGCGGCTTCGCCACGCTGACATTACTAACCAAGAACTCGTTCCTGGACGAAATCAACAAGCAGTATGTCATGACTGCTAAAGCGAAGGGCCTGACTCAATCCAGAGTTCTGTACAAGCATGTCTTCCGCAACGCCATGCTTATTGTTATTTCCGGGTTCCCGGCTGCATTTGTCAGTATTTTCTTCACCGGCGCCCTGCTGATCGAGGTCATATTCTCACTGGAAGGCCTTGGGTTACTAGGCTTCGAGGCCATCATGCAGCGCGACTACCCTATTGTTTTCAGTACACTTTATGTCTTCACGCTGATCGGCTTGCTGATATCCCTGCTGACGGATCTCACTTATACCTGGGTTGATCCCAGAATCGATTTCGAGAAGAGAGGGTGAAGCCATGGCGTTGATCAAACTCAGCTACAAAAATGCGCGCCGCTGGGAAACCTTCAAGAAGCATCGAATGGGACTGTTTTCATTGTGGATGTTTCTCGCCCTGTTCGTCTTCTGTCTATTCGCCGAGTTCGTCGCCAACGACAGACCCATTCTGGTGAAATACGATGGAGACTACTACTTCCCCGTCTGGAACACCTATCTGGAAACAGAATTCGACGGCGAGTTCGAGCTCGAAGCCGACTACAAGGATCCCTACGTCGCCAAGCTGATCAATGATAAGGGATGGATGATCTGGCCGCTGGTTCCTTATAACTACAAGACCATCATCTACGACTTGGACTCCCCGGCGCCAAGCCCTCCCAGCGCGAAGAACTGGCTCGGCACGGATGATCAGGGGCGAGACGTGTTGGCGCGGGTTATCTACGGTTTCAGAATTTCCGTTCTGTTCGGTTTCAGTTTAACGATCGTCTCCGCCATCATTGGCGTTATCGCAGGCGCTGCGCAGGGATATTACGGCGGCAAGGTGGATTTGCTTTTCCAGCGTTTTATCGAAATCTGGTCGAGCATGCCCACGCTGTTCTTACTAATCATTCTGGCGAGCATTATTCAACCCACTTTCTGGATACTACTCGGTTTCATACTTCTGTTTTCCTGGATGGGATACGTCGGCGCCGTGCGGGCGGAGTTTTTACGCGGCAGAAATTTCGAATATGTGGTGGCCGCCAGAGCCATGGGGATGAGCGACGGCAGGCTCATGTTCAAGCACATTCTTCCCAACGCCATGGTCGCTACGATGACCTTCGTGCCATTCACCCTGTCTGGTTCAGTGGTCATCCTGACGTCATTAGACTTCTTAGGGTTTGGATTACCCCCTGGCTCGCCGTCCTTGGGCGAACTATTGTCTCAAGGTAAAGGCAACCTGCAGGCGCCCTGGCTGGGCATCACCGCCTTTAACGTCCTGGCGTTGTTGATGGGTCTGTTGGTTTTCATCGGCGAAGGCGTCAGAGACGCTTTCGATCCGCGCACCAGTTATTAACCGGAGAGAGTCATGGATACAATTTTAAGCATGCAGGACCTGACTCTTAGCTTTACTCAGGGGGGGCGGGAAAGTCAGGTGGTTCACGGCGTCAGCTTTGATGTCAAAGCGGGACAGACGGTGGCGTTGGTGGGGGAAAGCGGCTCAGGAAAATCCGTCAGCTCACTGTCGATACTCAAATTGCTGAACTCCCCTCCTCTCAATTTCAAGAGCGGCAAAATTCTCTGGAAAGGGGAAGACTTGGTCAGCGCGCCGGAATCCCGTATGCGACAAGTACGCGGTCACGAAATCAGCGTCATATTTCAGGAGCCGCTGACCTCCCTCAACCCATTGCACAAAATCCATCGACAGATTTCGGAAATCATTGAGCTGCACCAGGGGCTATCCAAGAAACAGTGCATCGATCTGGCGCTGGACTGGCTCAATAAAGTCGGCATTCGCAACCCGGAACATAAGCTTAATGCATATCCGCATCAGCTTTCAGGTGGCGAGAGACAGCGTGTCATGATCGCCATGGCCTTGGTCAACAACCCCAAATTACTGATCGCCGACGAACCCACTACGGCGCTGGACGTCACGATACAGGCGCAGATTCTGGATCTGATCCGTCAGTTACAGGCGGAAATGAACATGGCCGTGCTGTTTATCACGCACGATCTGCATATCGTGAAAAAGCTGTCGGATTACGTCGTCGTGATGGAAAAAGGCCATGTGGTCGAACAAGGAGAAACTCAAAAACTGTTTTCCACTCCCTCCCATCCCTACACCCAAAAACTGATTGCAGCGGAGCCTCACGGCACGCCGCCAATTATCGCCACAGATGCGACGCCCATTCTGGAAGTCAAAAACCTTAAGTGCTGGTTTCCGATCAAGAAGGGCGTGCTCAAGCGAACCGTAGATCACGTCAAAGCAGTCAACGATATCAGTCTGGATATACTACCGGGCGAGTCCGTGGGATTGGTGGGAGAAAGCGGATCAGGCAAGTCAACATTGGGACGCACCATTCTGCGCCTGGAAAATAGCGAAGGAGTCATCAATTACAACGGTCAACGCATAGACCTGCTGGACAGCAAGTCCCTGAAGCCACTTCGCCGGGAAATCCAGGTTATTTTTCAGGACCCTTTCGGCTCTCTTAGCCCACGGTTAACCATCGAGGAGATCATCAGCGAGGGGCTGGAAATCCATAACATCGGCGACGCCGCCAGCCGCGAGCAAAGCGTGATTGAGGCGATGCGGGAAGTGGAGCTTGATCCTGAATGGCGCTATCGCTACCCCAATGAATTTTCCGGCGGACAGCGGCAACGCATCGCCATCGCCCGGGCGCTGGTGCTGAAGCCCAAGCTGCTCATTCTCGACGAACCCACCTCTTCCCTGGACCGCACCATCCAGCAGCAGGTCATCGAGCTGTTGCAGCGACTGCAAAAAGAGCACCATCTCAGTTACTTGTTCATCAGTCATGATCTGCGAGTGGTGAAAGCCCTTTGTCACCGTATCGTGGTCATGCAGGGCGGAGAGCTGGTGGAAGCCGGCGACTGCGACGCTATTTACGCCAATCCGACTCAGCCCTACACACGCAAATTATTGGAAACTGCTTTTTATTAATACAAAGCGGTTACATCTCATACCAGCGCGCCCTTCACCGCCCCGTTAAATGCCCCCGGGGCGTTGCGGGACGGGCCACGGCGCGCCTTTTTCTGTCATACTAAAGACTCATAGAAGCGTCGCCGTGATTAGTAAGAAAATATTTAATGTTTCAGCCGACAATAAGTTTTGGATGTTAGCTTAAGTAAATACAATCATCGGCCGTTTATTCATAAACAGCTTGAAGGTCTCTCTGAAGATAACTACAGGATAGAAAAATGGGATTACTAAGCGGAAAAAAAGCACTGATCGTCGGTGTTGCAAGTAAATTATCCATCGCCAAAGGTATCGCTGACGCTTTCCATCGGGAAGGCGCGGAAATCGCCCTGACCTACCAGAACGATAAGCTCAAGGGCCGGGTGGAAGGTTTCGCCGCGGAATACGACTCCAAGCTGACATTTCCCTGCGACGTAAGCAGCGACGCTGAAATCGAACAACTGTTCAAAGACCTCGGCCAGCATTGGGACGGAATTGATATTCTGGTGCATTCCGTCGGTTACGCGCCAGGCCATGAGCTTGAAGGCAATTACGTGGACGCCACTACTCGCGAAGGCTTCCGCATCGCTCACGACATCAGCTCCTACAGCTTCGTCGCGTTGGCGAAAGGCGCACGCGAAATGATGAAAGGCCGCAACGGCAGCCTGCTGACGCTGACCTATCTGGGCGCAGAGCGCGTTATCCCCAACTACAACGTGATGGGTCTGGCCAAAGCCAGTCTTGAAGCCAACACCCGTTACATGGCATGCAGCCTGGGGCCGGAAGGCACTCGCGTCAACGCGATTTCCGCAGGTCCAATCCGCACTCTGGCGGCGTCCGGAATCAAGGATTTCCGCAAGATGCTGCAGGAAAACGAGAAGCAGACGCCACTGCGTCGCAACGTGACCATCGAAGAAGTGGGCAACGCCGCGCTGTTCCTGTGCTCTGATCTGGCCAGCGGCGTTACCGGTGAAATCATGTACGTGGATGGCGGCTTCAACATTACCGCCAGAGGCGGCGAATAAGTTATCGCTGCTGACTGCAATACCGCGGAGCCGGATTATGCCGGCTCCTTATTTAATTCCTCTCGCCTTTTCTTAACTTCTCCGCTTCGTCTGATCCTTGCGCCTCCGTTTTCCCGTTTACTTAATGAGCCTTCCCCCCCAGTTCCAGCTTTCGCCCTGGGTTGCATCTGACAGGCGTGTATTGGTTTTCAGCACCACGTCACTGTATGAGTCCCGCATTAGGGTTAATGTAACCGTTTGTTATCTCGGGACGTAACGCTCCCACCACGCAACGTATATAAAAACAATATCCACACCAGGAGTATTTCAGCCGCATATGAACAGGAAGCTCTTACTGTCGTTCTGCCTTCTATTCGTCGTCGGGCTCAGTGGCTGCGCCAGCCTCAAACCATCTCTCAAAGCCAGCCCCACACTCGCCAACGCCCTGGGCGTCGCAGACATCCCCCTGAAAGAGTTAAAGAAGCAATATGCGGATAAAGACTCCCGCTTCATGGAAGTGGACGACCTGCAGATTCACTATCGCGATGCCGGAGAAGGGCCAACCATTGTCTTGCTGCACGGCATCATGTCGTCTTTACATACATGGGAAGGATGGATTGAGGAATTACGCAAGAACTACCGCGTCATCGCGCTGGATCTTCCCGGTTACGGTCTGACCGGAGGGCCGGAAGACGCCGACGACTTCGATGAGGACTACGTTTACACCCGTTTCAGCAAGTTCATCCGACAACTGGAGCTAACCCGATTCAGTCTGGCCGGCAATTCCTTCGGCGGATATCTTTCCGCCCGCTACGCCGCAGAGCATCCCGAGCAGGTGGAAAAACTCATTCTGATTGACCCGGTAGGCTACCCACAGGAACACACGCCGGGAGTCTTCGACCTGGCCACCATGCCGGTGGTGGGCACTCTGGCCAATTACGTGCAACCGCCGATATTGGTGACGCGCAATGTGGAGCAGGTTTATGGCGATCCCAAGCGAATCAGCCAGGACAATCTCTACCGATACGTACACATGTCCCAGCGCCCCGGCGCCAGGAAGATATACGTGCGCACCATGCGCATTATGAAAGAAGCCGCCGCAGAGCAACGCAACCTTCCTTTCGCGGACATTCGCTCGCCGACGTTATTGATGTGGGGAGAAGCGGATCGTTGGGTTCCCATTACACTGGCGGAACGCTGGCGCGGGGATGTCAGGAATATCAAATTCATCAGCTATCCCGGCGTAGGACACGTGCCCATGGAGGAAATCGCCTACCAGACCGTACAGGACGCTATCGTATTTCTGTCGGACCTACAGCAGGCGCCGACTCGCAGCGAGCCGTCTATTGAAGAACTGGAATCCATTCTACAAGGCGACGGCGGCTTCGAGCCCATGGAGGGCATTTAACGCCCTCGTCGGACCGAGCTGGCCGGACAACGCCACAGCCCTCCGCTCACACTGAGGATTCGCGATTTGCGGAGCCTCAGTGGGTCACATGATCCGCGTGATCGGCGTCCTCATCGGAAAACATGGCTGACACCGCCATTTTCCACTCGGCGATGGAGGTCTCTTCAGATTCGAACAACGCCAATCCGGTCATATATCCATAAGTTCCCGGCAGGCGTTTTCGCCACTTCACTTCAGCGGTAAGATGAAACCTGTCGCCGGTTTTCTCCCGCAGGATGCATATCTGCAATATGGCCCCAACTCGTAGCGCTTCCGGAATGCGCACCTGCAGCCCGTTGGCGGAGATATCCACCGTCTCGGTCGCCCGCACCGCCGGATTAAGGTCATCGCTTTCCACTGCGCCGGGGGTCATGATTTCCACATAAATCACCTCATTGTGCGGCAGACGCGGCTCCGTGCGCTGGTTATCGTCCAGGGGATTTTCTTTCACCGACATACGTCACCTCTTCGCAATGCCTATTCTGCCCAAGGCGCGGGACAACCTTTCTTCCATTTCCACACCAGCTCCCAACACTTCAAAAAGCCCTTCGAGAATCTGGTTCACAACCTCATCACGTTTCATTTCTGTTATTTTCATCCCGAAATCATCTACAAATATCAGCTTGTCCGTGGCGTTCAAACGTACACCCAGCTTGCAGCGCACAGGTTCGCCTCCCTTCTGCAACTGCACCCAGCCACCCACTTTGAGACCGTCAATCGCGTTACGCGCCTGCTGACGCAACTCCAGGGCTTTTCTTTCCTGCTCTTCCAACTCCCGTCGGCGCAACTCCTGCTCCGCCTCAAGGCGCTCCTGCTCCAGCTTTCTGGCGGCTTCTTCCCGCGCAGCGATGATCGCCCTGGCCTCGGCTTCCGCTTTTTCCTGCGCCGCCTTGCGCAACGCCTTTTCTTTCGCCAGCAAACTTTGCTGACGCAGACGCTGCGCGCGATCCCAGACAATATACTCCCTGGCCAGCTCATAGAACACTTGCTGAATGCGGGTCGAACCATCAAACGCCTGCAAGCGGCCTTCATCCTTGTCCTTGATCAAATCCTCTATGGGCTCTATCGACGTCTTTCTGCCGTTATAGTCGCCCCAGACCACCACTTTCTGCCCCGGCAGATACACCAGAAACTTGCATACTTTTTCAAACCGGTTAAACCAACCCCCGCGCAACTCCGTCAGCGCCAGTTCGTCAATCTGCAATTGATCTCTCACCTCATCCAGTTCCGTGGGAGCCGGCGTGAACATCACCCGCTCCACATCCTGACCTTTGACGATGCTCATCAGGATATCCTCCAGCCAGGCCAGGGTTTGCTCCGCATCATTGGGGTTATGGCTCAGGCTCACCAGATGCTTCTCCAGCTCCTCTACGATCAATCCGGCGAAGGTGTATAACTTCTGCTGGCTGGCGGGCGTATGATCGCCGCGAAACGTGAACACAATGCGATCGCACAGCTTACGCATGATCGAATAGTGTTTGCTGCTTTCACCTTCCTGCAACAGCACCAGTCGCATGGAATCGAGCCAGGGCCCTTTCATAAACTGGACCACCACTTCCGGCAGCTCCACCCCCGCCGCTGATTGATTCACCGCCATCGCGGCCTTCTGGTGGATATACCAGGCATTGTCTAGCCCCAATTCAGTTTCAATCAGGCGCTTTTCCAATTGATGACGACGCTGACTTTCCCGCTGCCACTCCGCCATCAAGGCGTCGTAGGCGCGTCGCTGCTCGTCGAAGCTGAGACAGTTGTCGTCATCCAGCAAGTGCGTCAGGGCGGACAGGGACTTCATCACAAAGGGCGGCGGCTGCCCCCCGCCTTCCTCCCATCCCATAAACAGCTTTTCCACCAACTCCAGCAAACGCGCCACCGGGTGTTCTTCATTGATGACGAATTCCGGTTGATCGAGCAGCAAGGCGGCGAATATGTATTTACGACGCAACAGCGTCTTCTTTACGAATGGGTCCAGGGGACTGGCGTTTTCCCAGCGCTCCACCGCACGGTCGATGAAAGTAAGGCAGTTGACCAGCGTTCTGTCCAATCCGCCAAGCTCTTTACTAAGCGCCAGCACCACGCCTTTGAGGTTTTCCTGCTTCTCCCGGCTCACGCTGGCCAGCTTGTCCGCCACCTCATGACGCTCCCGGTCAATTTGCGGCGGCGCGGCGGTGTCGCCAAGAAAAGAAAAAATTTCTTTCGTCTCTGGAAGCTCCAGTCTGACCAAGGCCGCGGAAAGGGCTTCTACTGTAACTTCAGCTTGCTCCATCATGTACCTTTTGCACGCAACCCAACTTTTCAAGACAGCCGCATCAGCGAGATCCGGGCCGAAGCGGTCCGGTGTTAGAGGGGAATGAAAACGCGAGGTTAAAAATGTCCGGACGACTCTAAAAGTATAGTCGGATTTGTCGCGGGCGAGTCGCGTCTGACAGATATTTCATGCTTGTCGCCTATAACCGCCAATTCTGTACAGACCGCTCTTATGACCAATCAATATGACCTCACAAACGTAATACTGTTATGCTTTAAAACAGAGTCCCACAAGACCGCACAGCAGTGAATAACAAGGAGGACTCAATGTATAACCTTTGCGAAGATCGCCGCCGCAGAGAGCGTCGCAACCAACCGGGATCGAACGCGCCCAGGATCAAGAACCTTGAGCGTCGCAGCACTGACCGGCGCAGGGACAGACGTCCATTGGACGAATTTCCCTATTTGCCCCAGTGTTGCCTATAGTCGGCTAACGCCGACCCTACCGGAGACGGAAAATTCCGTCTCCGGGTTCCTGTTTTACGGTTAAACCGCCCGCAAACTCCCACCGTGCGCCGAATTTCCTCTATTCATCTATAGGCTAACGCCGGCAAGCTTGCTATTCTTCTTGTCCTGCCCGGGCCCGGCCGCGCCGCGGGGTTCGCCGGCGGGATCAAATCAAACCAGCGCCATCGGGGACCTGACGAACTCTTTTTCCCATAAGCGAAGTTCGCCTGACGCCTGGAGTGCTGACACGGGAAATCAAGTAGGGATCAAGCATGTCCTTAAATCAGATTGAAAACGTAAATGTAAACAGTCAGGAGATTCTCATCACTCCTGACCAGCTTAAGAGCGACATCCCTCTGTCCGAACAAGCGGGTCAAACCGTTATCGAGGGTCGCGAAACCATCCGCAATATTCTTGATCGCAAGGATCACCGTCTGTTCGTAGTGGTCGGGCCCTGCTCGATTCACGACGTAGCCGCCGCCAAAGAGTATGCGCAGAAACTTAAAACGTTATCGGAAGAATTAAAGGACACTCTCTATCTGGTTATGCGCGTGTATTTCGAAAAACCGCGCACCACCATCGGTTGGAAAGGGTTGATCAACGACCCCAACCTGGATGACTCCTTCGAAATCGAGAAAGGCCTGCACCTGGGGCGGCAACTGCTGGTGGAGCTGGCGGAAATGGGTCTGCCTACCGCGACGGAAGCGTTGGATCCGATTTCTCCGCAATACCTGCAGGACACCATCTCCTGGTCCGCCATCGGCGCCAGAACCACTGAGTCGCAAACTCACCGTGAGATGAGCAGCGGCCTGTCCATGCCTATTGGCTTTAAGAACGGCACTGACGGCAGCCTCACTGTGGCGGTTAACGCCATGAGCTCCGTCTCGCATCCGCACTCATTCCTGGGCATCAACCGGGAAGGTCAGGTCGCCATCATCCGCACCAAAGGCAATGCCTACGGTCATGTGGTGCTGCGCGGCGGCGGCGGTAAGCCGAACTACGACTCCGTCAGCGTCGCACTGTGCGAGAAGGAACTGCAGAAGGCCAAGCTGCGCGAAGCCATCATGGTGGATTGCAGCCACGCCAACTCCAACAAGGACGCTTCTCTGCAGCCGTTGGTCATGCAGGACATCACGCATCAGATCATGGAAGGCAACAAGTCTATCGTGGGCGTGATGGTGGAAAGTAATATAAACTTCGGCAATCAGCCAATCCCCGCCAATCTGGCGGATCTGCAATATGGCGTCTCCATCACCGACGCCTGTATCGACTGGGCCACCACAGAAAAGGCCCTGCGCGACATGCACGACAAGCTGAAAGACGTTTTACCAAAGCGTATCTGAACGGCGAGTCAAGAAGTCCGCGTCCGCCGCACAGGTGGACGCCTTCCCTCTTTCTTAGATAATCCTGTTTAAAAAGCATCCCTGCTTTTACCAGGAATTCCTATCGCAGCAATAACAAGGGCTTCTGCGTCATTGTCAGCATCTTGGCGGTGAAACTGCCGAGCAGCAGTTCACGCAGGCGGGTATGGCTGTAAGCGCCCATGACGGTCAGATCAATATCGTGCTGGCGCTGGTACTCACACAGCTCCTGTTCCACCGAGCCAGTCAATGTCGCGGCGACCACATCAACGCCGGCGTTCCGCAAACGTTGCTCCGCCTGATCCAGCACCTGCTGATTGGCCTTGCCGTCGCGACTGACATGCACAACATGGCAACGCAGGCCTTTGTATAGCGGGCTTTCCGCCACCATATTCAACGCCTTGCCGGCGGCTTCACTGCCGTCATAAGCCAGCATGATGCGTTGAGGCGCGCTGAATTCGCCATTCACCACCAGCACCGGACGATGCAGGGAACGAATAATGGTTTCCAGGTGCGCGCCAACGCGGCCCGCCTGATTCTCATGCTCTTCGCCGCGAATGCCCATCACCAGCACCCCGATATCGTCCTCCAGCTCAATCAGGGCCTCAGTGAGGCCGCCATGACGCTGGTTGACCATAGGATCGCTGACGCCGGCGGCGACCACTCTTTCTTTCGCCGCCTCCAACATCAGTTTGCCTTCCTGCAGCAAAATTTTGCTGCGACGCTGCTCCAGGTCGGTCAGCTCCGCCAGCAGTTTCTCTCTGCTGCCCAGACCAATACTGCCGGTCAGATCCGACACGGCGGGGGCCTCGCGATGTTCGATATTGTGCAACAGCTTCAAGGGCGCGCCGACACGCTGCGCAATCCAGGCGGCGTAATCGCAGACGGCGCGACTGAAGTTGGAACCGTCGATACAGGCCAGCACCGTCTTGTTATTGCTCTCCATTAATGACCTCCCATGATTTTCTCGATCTCTTCGGGCTTATCGTGCACGCCGAAGCGGTCAACAATTGTCTCGCTGGCTTCGTTCAGGCCGATCAACTCGACATCCGCCCCTTCCCGGCGGAACTTTATCACTACTTTGTCCAACGCAGAAACGGCGGAGATATCCCAGAAGTGCGCGCGGTGCAGGTCGATGACGACTTTGTCCACAGCTTCCTTGAAATCAAAGTTGGCTACGAACTTGTCGGAAGAGTTGAAAAACACCTGTCCCACCACCCGGTAGGTGCGTTGCGCGCCATCTTCGCTCAAGGCGGACTCGACATACATGAAATGGCTGACTTTATTAGCGAAGAACAAGGCCGCCAGCAGCACGCCGACAAAAACGCCGTAGGCGAGATTATGAGTCGCAATCACTACTGCAACGGTGGCGATCATCACGATATTGGTGGAAAGCGGGTGCTTCTTCAGATTAATGATGGAATCCCAACTGAAGGTGCCGATCGACACCATGATCATGACCGCCACCAAAGCCGCCATAGGAATACGCGCCAGCCAGGGCCCCAGGAAAGCAATCATCACCAGCAACAGCAAGCCTGCCGCGAAGGTGGACAACCTGCCGCGACCACCGGATTTCACATTGATCACCGACTGGCCGATCATCGCACAGCCCGCCATACCTCCGAACAGACCCGCGCCAATATTGGCGATGCCCTGCCCTTTACACTCGCGGTTTTTATCGCTCTGCGTGTCGGTCAGATCGTCGACAATCGTCGCCGTCATCAAGGATTCCAGTAGTCCTACCACCGCCAGAGCGGCGGAATACGGGAAAATGATCGCCAAGGTGTCAAAGTTCAACGGCACGTCAGGGAACAGAAAAATCGGCAGCGTATCCGGTAGATTCCCCATATCGCCCACCGTGCGGATGTCCAGATCCAGCAACACCGCCACTGCGGTCATGGACAGGATGCACACCAGCGGGGACGGCAGAGTCTTACCGATGACCGGCACATACGGGAACAGATAAATGATGGCCAGCCCCGTCGCGGTCATGGCGTAAACGTGCCAGGTGACATTGGTCAGTTCCGGCAATTGCGCCATAAAGATAAGTATCGCCAGCGCGTTGACGAATCCCGTAACCACCGAACGGGAGACAAAACTCATCAACTGGCCGAGTTTCAAGTAGCCAGCCAGTATCTGCAGCACCCCCGTCAACAAAGTGGCCGCGAACAGGTATTGCAAGCCATGATCTTTCACCAGATCCACCATCAGCAACGCCATGGCGCCAGTGGCGGCGGAGATCATACCGGGTCTGCCGCCAACAATAGCGATAATCATGGCGATACAGAAGGAGGCGTACAGCCCTACTTTCGGGTCCACGCCGGCGATAATGGAAAACGCAATCGCCTCAGGAATCAGCGCCAGCGCAACCACCAGACCAGCCAGCAGATCGGCGCGCACATTTCCCAGCCAGTCATGTTTTTTTGAGAGTAACAGCATATTTGTTCCAAGAACGATCAGAAGCGGAGCGGCCTTCACCTGTCGGCGAGACCGATAAAAAAAGGGCGTTGGATTATACACGCTGTGCACAAAAACGCCATTTTTCTAAATTTTTCGTTTTGGAAAATCCAATTTCCACACCTACTTAGGCTATCCCAATACGAATAATTACAAATAATTCCGTACCAGCCATTTAAATTCGAGCATTTTGTGTATAAATTTTATTCATTGCGATTCGTTTCGTATTTCGAAGTTAGTCGCCAATCTTTCCTTTCGCAAATAAAAACGAACAAATACGAAGACAGGTTGAGTAGTTATGATCACAATAAAAAACACTTTCAGCGTCTCTATGCTTTCTCTCACTCTTGCCGCAGCGCTTCATGCCGCTGATGCAGCCGCCGGCCCTTACGCGGACCGGCTCTCGCCCGAGAAAAGAGCGCAGGTGGAAAAATGGGTGAACGGTGAGTTTAAAGACTCGTCCATCAGCCGGGATCAGCAAATCGAAGAGCTGGCCTGGTTTATTCATACCGCCACGCCTTATCAGGGACTCGAGCTGAATGTGCTGTCGGAAACCATTAAAACCCACGAATATGAATCCCAGGTGTTGGCGAAGGCGTTCACTGAGCTCACAGGGGTTAAAATTCATCATGAACTGCAGCCGGAAGGCACAGTCATTGATCGTCTCTGGGTGCAGTTCATTGGCGACCAACACCGTTATGACGCCTTCATCAGCGACTCCGACCTGATCGGCAATCACTCCCGCTCCGGACGCATTCTGGCTCTAAGCGACTTCATGCAAGGGGAAGGCAAAGACGTCACCTTACCTACCCTGGATATCAACGACTTTATCGGCATCAGCTTCGTGACCGGGCTCGACGGCAAGATCTATCAGCTTCCCGATCAACAGTTCGCCAATCTTTACTGGTTTCGCTACGACTGGTTCCAACGCCCGGACCTGAAGAAGAAATTCAAAGAGATTTACGGCTACGAGCTGGGAGTGCCGGTTAACTGGTCCGCCTATGAGGACATCGCCGACTTCTTCACCAATAAGGTCAAACATATCGATGGCGAACGGGTTTACGGACACATGGACTACGGCAAGCGCGATCCGTCTCTGGGCTGGCGTTTCACCGACGCTTGGTTTTCCATGGCCGGCGCAGGAGACCCGGGTCTGCCCAACGGCAAGCCCGTGGACGAATGGGGCATTCGCATCGAAGGTTGCCACCCGGTGGGTTCCAGTATGGATCGCGGCGGCGCCACCAACAGTCCGGCCGCCGTGTACTCGCTGGAGAAATACATCGATTGGTTGAAGAAATATGCGCCGCCGGAGGCCATCAAAATGGATTTCAGTGAAGCCGGCTCCGTTCCCGCGCAAGGTCACATCGCCCAGCAGATTTTCTGGTACACCGCTTTTACCTCAGACATGACCCAGCCCGGACTGCCAGTAGTGAACAGCGACGGCACGCCCAAATGGCGCATGGCCCCCTCGCCTCACGGCGCTTATTGGCAGGAAGGGATGAAACTGGGCTATCAGGACGCCGGTTCCTGGACCATCCCCAAAAACATGAGCCCAACCCGGCAAAAAGCGGTCTGGCTGTATGCGCAGTTCACCGTCGCCAAAACCGTATCCCTGAAGAAAACCTTGGTGGGTCTGACGCCGATTCGCGAATCCGACCTGAGATCCGCCGCCATGCAAAAAGCCGCGCCCAAGCTCGGCGGACTGGTGGAGTTCTACTTGAGCCCCGCCCGCAAAGCCTGGACGCCCACCGGCGTCAACGTCCCGGATTACCCTAAGCTGTCGCGCTACTGGTGGCCGACGCTGGCGGACGCCATCACTGGCAAGAAAACGCCGCAGCAGGCGCTGGATAGCTTGGCGGAAAGACAAGATCGGGCGATGGCGGTCATTCAGCGAAACATGGAACTGCAGTCCTGCGCGCCCAAAATCGCGGACGCCAGCGAGGTCAAGGGCGCGGACTACTGGCTACGCCAACCCGGCGCCCCCAAGCCCAAACTGGCCAATGAAAAGCCCAAGGGCATCACAGCGTCTTACGATGAGCTGTTGAAAGCCTGGAAGAACGGTCGCGTACGCTGATATCAGAGTAAAAAGGGGCTCCACCCCTAGGGAATACCCTGGTCAATATGAGGGGTATTCGCTGAAAGTCTTAGAAGGGCGAGACATTTCGCCCTTTTGTAACAAAGTGTAAATGTGTATAATTTTTCGCCTCCCAGGTTCTAACAGCAGTTTCTTATGGAGTAGACATGAACCAAATGACACGCAACGACGACGCGCTCCAGCGTCCCAGCTACGATCGCTCAGATCGTTTCTATATCGAAAACGGCGAGTGGTTTTACCTGACCCGCGAACAAATTCCCATCGGTCCCTACGCCTCACAACAAGAAGCGGAAGACGGACTCAACGCTTATATCGACTACATGCAGGTAGAAGCGGAATAAAATAAAGGGAATGCAAGGATGACCAACTATCAGAGGAAGATAACCCAAAATGAGCCAAGCGCCCGCCAATCCTAGCAGCGCAACTCTAGTTAAAAAGCGGGTGTTTGGAAATTTCTCCCCCGTAAATTGAACATTGTTGAAATAACCTCACCCAACTATTAAGCCCTTCACTATTTTGCTTCAGCGCCCCTCTAAATCTCTCTCAGCCTCTCCCGCCTGACGCCTGCTTCGGACATAGATCAACAGCCACGCAAATCCAGACAGACAGGCTATAGGAAGCAAGATCATACTGGTATGAATCGTTGCATTTTGGGCCCGTTCACACAGGCTTGGACAGGGATCGAAGATACCGCATGGATAGGCCTTGTCCCAATTCACGATATCGTCGCCCTCGCCTTTTTCATCGACGCCATTTGGGCCGATGGAGTACAGCGTCATTTCCACTCCATGCCAGGGTTCGGGAGAGTACTGATACTCTTGTCCCCAGGCGTCTTTAGAGATTTTGGTGAGATAACCATTGCTCAACGCCTGTAATCCTTGCTCTCTTGTAGGCAGTGCGTTGTGGTCGAGCTGATACAAGCGCAGCGCGCTTTGCAAAGATTTCAACAGGATACGATCATCATGCTGGCTGCACTCAATTGCGCCAGGGCAAGTACGCAACGTAATAAGAGCGACCGTCAAAGCGAGCAACCAAAGCCCAAACAATCCTAACGTCAGTTTCTTGATTACTCGCTCCATTTTGTTTCCTTACATTGTGACCTTCGCCTATACCTGTACCTTTATCAGTTACCTGTTATCGGTAGATTTTGGCGGCCCACTGTGTGAGGCCCGCCGCGACGCTGCCGAAGAAGTCGCCGTCCACCACGGGAATCTCGCCAAGCTCCTGCTCAAGCGCGGCGCGGATAACCGGGGATTTGCCGCTGCCGCCAGTGAGGTATACCAGATCCGGACGACATTGCGCCAGTTTCAGCGCCTCACGCACAATGTCGATAATCCGGTTGAGCGGATTTTGAATCGCTTCGCTCAGCATCGCGCGGTCCAAAGGCTGACTGAGGCCTTTTTCGATGTAGTCGAGATTCACTTCATGGGCGTCGGCGTCTGACAGTTCAATCTTGGCCTGTTCGCCGCTGCGCACCAACTGATAGCTCTTGCGGCCTTCCTGCAGAAGCAGTAGACGGTTCAATAGCTCAGGACGCTTAGCGTCGCAACATAGCTGCGCGATGTCGTCACGGGTCTGCCAGGCGCTGAATTCCGCCTGTGTGCGCACGTTGTTGATTTCGATCGCGCTCCAGAACGGCTGCGTAGGCATGGTGAGACCGGATTTCTTATCTGTCCCCAGTCCAAACAACGGCATCAGGCCTTTGTAGGTCAGGTAGATGTCCAGATCATTACCGCCGGTGCGTTGACCGCAATGCGCCAGGAAATCATCGCTGCGATTGTCGTTATTGCGGTGCGACGGCCCCATTCTCACCATAGAGCAGTCAGTGGTGCCGCCGCCGATATCGACGACCAGCAGCACTTGATCCTGCTGCATGCGACTCTCAAAATTAACGCCCGCAGCAAGAGGCTCATACATAAATTCAAAGTCTTTGAATCCCGCCCGCTGCGCCGCCGAGGTCATAATCTCCATAGCCTGCCGGTTCGCCGCGTCGCTATCCGCGCCTTGATAATTCACTGGGCGACCAATCACCGCTTGCGACAATTCCGCCTCCGCGCTGGCTTCCGCCTGGGACTTCGCCCATATCATCATGGCGGTGACCACGTCTTCAATGAAGTCGAGTTGCGGCCGACTCAGACCGCCAGAACCCAGGAAAGATTTAGGAGACTTGATATAAAAGCCTTCATCCGGCGCTTCGATGTGCAGATCCACCGCCTGCCGGCCGACACACAGCACTTGTTCGTCAGAACCGATGCTCAGCTCGCGGCGGGCGCGTTGCGCTTGTCCGGCGGCGTTAGGTCGGGAAGCAAGATAGGATTCACGGGCGTCTGGATCGGTAATACGTCCGGCCACATATTCACATACCAGACTGCGATCCAGAGCATAAAGATTGGAAGGCAACAACACTGAGTCCCGATCCAGGCCCAGCAACTTCACCTCCGATGACGCCTCTTCTCCGCGACGAATCACGCCCAATGCGCAATTGGAGGTCCCATAATCAAAACCGGCGAACATAACTGGCCCCTTTTTGGAAAAAAGCCGGCGATTATAACGATGCGGGTCGGGGTGTTCTAGTTTAAAAAGAGACAGATTCAGACGACAAGACAACATCGCCTGACTCGTTGACGAGTAGACACGCACAGCAAAACGCGCGCACTTGAACAAATGCGCCCGTTTCGTCGCCCTTTACATTTACTTGCGTTACTCAGTAAGGGCTTGCGCGTCTGGTCGCTGTTGAAGACGGATTTTGAACAACGCGTCTTGCCGTCTTACTTTTGCATCACTCAGACTTCACCACAACGAGCTCTTCCTCCAGGTCGGCAAGAAATTCGGAGGAAATACCGGTGGTGATAGTAGTGTTGCTGGCCTGAGCAAGGGTGACGGATTCTTCGATATCCGCGCCGATTTCACTTTCCAGACCATAATCGCCGGAGCCCCATTTCACGCACTTCCACAACTCCATGGGGGCCATGTAGTCTTCCCGCAGATGCTCTTTGAATAGCTCAATCGCTTCCATCATCTCTCTGGCGGGCACGGCGCTGACGCCGACCATGAAATCGGAGCCGTCCATATTGATGGACGAACGGGGGCTGAGTGAGGATTTGTGATAAATCAACCAGATGTCTTTATTCATAATGAATCCTTTCCGTCTTTTTTATTTTAAGCATGGTGTTACGCAATAAAGTCACGCGCCCTGAAAGGCGTTGAGTTTGTTAAGTATTCATCCAGCGCGTCGATGGTTTGAAACCCCATCGTAGTCGACTCCTTTTCTTCCCTCTCGAGGGTCGCCCTGAACTCCCCATCATAGTAAAGCAATGCCTGCATTCGCTTGCCGCTGGAAACAATGGTCGAACTGGCTTGGCCACCTTCCTTCAGCTTCGCTTCCAGCGTGCGCAAGTTGCGTTGATGGCGCTCGGCGGCATTGCGGGCGCTGATTTCGCCGGGCAGGTCCACAACAATATAGACCAGCCATAAGACAGAATTGTTGATGAAGGACAAAAGAGATTCCATTATGCGATCCACTTCCCATATCCACGGCGCGGCGCAGGCTGCGCACAACTTACCGATAAGGTCCGCTATTTAAACAGACTCTCAGGTCTCCAACAAATTATGCATAGGCGCCAGGGTTTTCTGGCGGCATATTTCTTCAATTTGTTCATCAATGGAGCGACGCCAGTCGATCTGCGGCTGATAGCCCAACACAGCCGTGGCGCGGCTGTTGTCAGCCCCGGTTTCCTCCAGCAAGTGAATCAGGCTGCGGGTAACCAATGGGTCAAAGGGCATTAACGGATCAATCAGCTCCATCAATTCGCCCACCCCATAAGCAACCGGGAATGGGACGCTATAGCATGGCTTGGGGATATGGTGACGGTCGGAGATATATTCGATCACCTCGCGCACGCTGGGCGGACCGGAACCGACGATATTGAAAGCGGCGAAGTTTTCTCCCGGCGTCCATTGCGCCGCCAGAGAAAACGCCTGCCCGATATCGCGGCCGTCAATCAGGGGCAGACTGGTTCTGCCGCCGCGAATCCAGGGAATCAGCCGTGTTTTCAGACGCGGCAACAGTATCGGCAGAAAGCCTACGCGATAGCGTCGCCCTACATAAATTCCCATGCGCAGGTTAATGACCTTGAACCAATCGCGGGCGTATCCGCGCAGGATATTTTCGATGCGCACCAGATTACACAGATGCGGCCAATAAGGAGGTTCGACGCCTGGACTATAGGGATCGGCAGAGCGCTCCGGCGCGGCGGCGGAAGCAGTGCTGGTGTTGATGAAGACTTTCACGCCCGCCTGCCGCGCCGCCTCGATCAATCCCAGGGTCGGCTGAA
Organism: Hahella sp. HNIBRBA332; assembly: GCF_030719035.1. Taxonomy (NCBI): domain Bacteria; kingdom Pseudomonadati; phylum Pseudomonadota; class Gammaproteobacteria; order Oceanospirillales; family Hahellaceae; genus Hahella; species Hahella aquimaris. The sequence continues at coordinate 1,373,932 of NZ_CP132203.1, read as the reverse complement.
AATACAGGCGCTGCGAACTTTCGCTATGACCGTACAGAGACGTCCAAGCCGCAGCATGAATCACCACATCCACGCCCCGACACACATCCTTGATGTAATTGGCGTCGCGCAGATCACCCTCGCGCACTTCGCAGCAGACTTCCGCAGGCAGTGCGCCGGGATGACGGCAGGCGGCGATAGGGCGGATTCCGGGGACCCTGCTCAGCGCTTCCAAAATATGGCTCCCGGCGAATCCCGTCGCGCCAGTCACCAGCACTTTCCTGACCTTGAACACTTCACCGCTCCTCTCCGTCATGACCTTACACCGAAGACGCGCAGGCGGTTTCCTCCCTCTGCTGGTCCGCTTGGGATACGGATTTGAAAGACCAGGTTTTCTCGCCGTCGCGATGCATCAGCCCAATGCTTTCAAGATAGCGCAAGTGCGCGGCGGTTTCCCCCAGCGCGAACATATATTGATGAGGCGGCAGTTCCGTATCGAACAACATACCTACCGCTTCATACACGGTGGTCGGTTCGCCGCAACCGCTCAAAAGTTTCTGCAATTGCCGATGATGGTGCATTTTGATCTCGGCGATGCGCTCATGGTAATTCTCGGAAGGCAGCCCATGAGCGGGAAAATATCTGGCGCAATCAATCGCCAGGAAATCTTCCAGAGACAACAGGTAGTTTTCCAAAGGGTTAGAAAGGCCACCCACGATAATGCCGATATTCGGGGTGATTTTCGGCAATACATGGTCGCCGGTGATCATCTCACGACTTGCCTCATTCCACAGACACAGGTGCTCTGGAGAATGACCGCTGCCACTGACAACGCGCCAGTCGCCGCTGGCGGCGCTGATGATATCGCCAGTGCGCAGGAACTTCACCTGTAAAGGCAGTTCCTTCACCAGACGCTGATAGTTGCCGCGATTTTCGATCAGTTGTTCGAAGCGTTCCCCGTCCACGCCAAACGCCCGGTAGTGCGCCGCGTAGCGGGGAATCGCGCTCTCCGCGGGGGAAAACCACAGCCGCTGCGCCATCAGCCAGTCCCCTTCGGAAATATAGGCGTCCGCTTTGAAGCGGCGCTGCAGCCAGGCCGCCTGACCAATATGATCCGGATGCAGATGGGTGATCAGAATCTTCTTAATCGGCTTTTGCTGGAAGACCGTGTCCGCCAACGCTTCCCATGTCTCACGCACAGCGCGATGATTCAGGCCGGTGTCGACCAGAATCCACCCGTCCTGATCATCGATCAGATACAGGTTGATATGATCCAGGCGAAACGGCAGCGGCATTTTCAGCAGGAACACGCCCTGCCCCACCTGAACCGGACTTCCGAAAGGAATGTCCTTGTGTATGTTATCCATATCTTATTCCTCGTGCGTTAACCGCGATCCATGGGAAGAGCGGGCGAACCGCTCGGCATGCCTGACGCGAATCACTCTTTACGAAGTTCGATACCGTAGATATCGAAACCGATGCCCGCAGTCATTTTGGAAGGCGGCCAGTTCACCCACTCCCACAACGGCATGGGGCGACGCGTGACCTTCCAGGGCGCCAGCAGTTCGCAGAACTTGTCCACGTTGCGAATGTGCATGGGCGCGTTGACCTTCTTGAAGAAAGTGCGAATGAACTTGGCCCGCAGATCGCTTTCCGATCCAGTGATGCCGGTCGTGCTGATCTTGAGTACGGAGCCCGGCGCGCACCAGTCGTACAGGTACTGGAAGGTGCTTTGGATCTCCGCGTCATCCACAAACATCAACACCGCGTTAGAGCCGAAGGCCACTTTTCTGGAGTCGTCGAAGAAGCCGTCCACCAGGCCTTTTTCCAGCAGTCCCGGCAACGCGCCGACGCTGGAGGTTTCGTATCTTGCGCTGGCGCCGACAGGCAGTTTTCTGCGTGCGTGCTCAACGATGTCCGGGTTGTGATCGACATACATGATGTTGGCTTCGGTCGCCCACTCATGACCTCTGGGAATCGGTCCGGCGCCGATATCCAGAATATTGTTGAAGCCTTCCTGCTGGTAGCCCTCGTACATCTGCCGGACGAACGCGCGGTTAATGCGCATCTTCTCCGGGAACGGGGTGATGAATCCCATCAGGCCTGTAATGATGGAGTCTTTCCAATCGTGGTAGTCACCCTCATCCAAAGCCGCGCTGTACAGTGTGGCTGTGTTTGAATAGTACTTTGGGTTACTGAAGCTCATTCTACTTCTCTCCGTAAGAGTATTGTTTAGAGCCCCCCACCTCCTCCGCCCGGAGGCGGAATCAGTTTCTTTGGGGGAAGTTTTTTTATTAGTTCGCCGCGCCGGGACCATCCTGGCGCAGACGTTTAGAGTGCGGCGCTACTGCGCCATGTTCAGCTCCCGTTCCGGAGCGCTTTCTCTCACCGGTCTGGCCCAGATGACTTCCTGAGCCATATCCCGCAGGATCGCCTTGGCGATTTTGCCGGTGGCGGTGCGGGGCAGTTCGTCCAGCGCCTCCACGCAATGAGGGGTTTTGTATTTGGGCAGACGCTCCCGCAGGAAGCGGTGCGTATCCGTCTCCACCCGTTGTTTGTCCTCGAAGCTTTCCGCCTCCCGGGCGACCACATAGGCCTTCGACTTCAACAATCCGTCGTTGCCCTGGAACACCACCACGGAGGACTCCGCCACCGCCGCCAACTCGCCCAGCACCGCCTCGATCTCCAGGGTGGAGACCCACAAGCCGGAGGATTTATAGGTGTCGCCATGTCTGCCGACAAAGACATATTCGCCTTTGTCGTTGGCGAAGTAGCGGTCGCCGGTCAACAACGACCCGTCGTAGAAGGTTTCCGCCGTCTTGGCGGGATTGTTCCAATATCCCTGCGCCAAGGTTGGGCCCTTCACCCGCAGCTCGCCGATGGCGTTTTCCGTCAGGACTTTGCCGCTCTCATCGCACACGCACAGTTCATAGCCAGGAACGGCGCGGCCGTAATAGCTCTCCTTGGCGGAGGAATGATTGGAGACGCAAAAGATATGCAATGCCTCGGTGCTGCCGATGCCATCCAGCACTTCCACCCCCGTGGCGGCGCACCATTGCTGCGCCAATTTGATCGGCAGGGCTTCGCCGGCGCTTACGCACAAGCGTACGGAGCGGAAGTTGTCTTCTGTCGCGCCGCCGCCTTCCAGAATTCCCCGATACACGGCGGGCACCGCGAAGAAGACCGTCGGCTTGAGTTGTCCCAGAATATCCCGGATCACTTCCGGCGCCGCCTTGGTGCTGCACAGCAGCGCGGTGGCGCCGAAGTACAAGGGGAAATACAGCGAATTACCCAGTCCGTAGGCGAAGAACAATTTGGAGGAAGAGAAAATACGGTCGCGGTCGTTGATCTTCAGGGTTTTGCGGGCAAAGTTCTCGGCGCTGAAGCCCATGCTCACCTGACGATGAATGGCGCCTTTGGGTTTGCCAGTGCTGCCGGAGGTGTAGAGGATGAAGCCGATGGTTTCATCGCTCACCGGCAGGATATCCTCCACCGGCTCCATGCGCGCGGTGGCGATGTCCTCATAGCTGACCACTTCCACATGGGTCTGTTCGTTGATCTGCTCCACGGAATACCGAGCCATCAGCTCCGCCTCGGTGATCAGCAGCTTGGCCCCGGAGTCCTCCAGATAATGGGTCAGCTCCTGCTCTTTCGAGAAGGTGTTGAGCGGGATCGCGATGGCGCCGATTTGCTGCGTCGCCAGGAACATCGCCAGATATTCGGGACGGTCGTTCAGCAGCAGCGCTACGCGGTCGCCCTCGTCGATGCGGCTGGCTTTCAGGAAACCGGCGTATCGACTGGTCAGGCTCCACAGTTCGTCGTAAGTGTATGAAACGTCCAATGTCTCCACCGCCGCTTTGCCGCCCAGTCCGGTTTCAACATGCTTTTTCAACAGAAAGTAAGCCGCGTTTTTTGTGGCCGCGCTGCTTATCAAAGATTTGTCGTCCATCGCTAATCGCCCTCTGTCTATCATTGCGGAGAGTTGTTCGGCGCTGATCAGCTCCGCGTGTACTTCATCGGATTCTGAGTCATAGCGGGTCAGCGTCCGTTGTGAGCTCAGGGCGGGATTTTCATCCCCGAAATCGTCCCGGAAGAAACAGCCGCGGCTTTCCTGCCGGGCCAGGGAGGAGCGCATAATGGCCTCGCCCACCAGCAGATAGGCCACCACGTCATCCAATTCCCGGTGTTGCGCCGTCAGTGCGCGTCGTTGATCCCGAATCCAGTCGGCGAAGGCTACCGCGCCTTCCACATCCACGCCGCTTTCCTGATAGCGCTGCAATCCCTGCTGCAACTCCGCCACCAACTTCTTGTCATAGGCGGACGTTTTGTCATCCAGCTCGAACGGCGTGGACAGCAGATGTCCCTGACGTTTGAGCAAATCGATCTTTTCTGAAATCACTTTGGCGGCGCAGAGATACAACGCCCAGGGCAATCCCCCTACCCGATGAGCGCCGTAGTCGTGCATGGCTTCGCCGCACACGAACACGTTCTTCAGGTTGGTTTTGAATTTGTGGTGGGCCACGCCGCCCATTGAGAAATAGGAGATCTGACGAATACGACTGCGATCCACCGGATAGGCGTCCGCGACCAGCGCCTTGATCTCGCTGAACGTCTCAAAGTCATACTCCCGTTCATGCCGGTTCACCGCTTCCAGGATCTCCCGCAGGGCTTCCTGGCTGGCTACCGGGCAGCGCTCCAGCAGACCGGCGATCAAGGCTTCTTTGTCCGCGCAGATATCTTCGATATCGTCGGAGCCGACCACTGCGATGCGTTTGACGCTGCGGTGCAGTTCGCGATAGCGGAAGTCCACGTAATATTTGAGGTCGCCGCCTTTACGCCAGGTCATGAACGCCTGGAAGTGGTTGCTGGTGCCGCGTCCGTAGAACAGTTCCTGCTCCAGCCAGTCCACGTGCTCGCCGTTCTCGTCATAGATTTCCGCGCCGGGCAGTTCTTCCGTCGGCGTCAGGGTGCCCAGGTCCGGCTGTCCGTAGCCGTGTTTGAACACGAACTCCAGATTGCTCAGCCAGCCGCCGGCGGCGAGATGACGACCGTGCACGGAACCGTAAGTGCCGGTTTTCACCGAACCATGGAACAGACCGGAATAGCCGCCGGAGGCCAGCACCACCGCGCCAGCGTACACCGCTCCGATTTGATCGCCGTTTTGATATTGCACGCCATGGCAGCGCTTGGCGTCGGCGACGATGCGGGTCACCCAGGCGTTATCCAACACGACGCCGCCCAGATAACGGATCTCCTGCAGCAGCCGCGCCAGCAGATGCCGACCGGAACCGGATTTCAACGCCACCCCCAATTGGATGTTCTTGAGCGCATCGAACTCCAGTAGCGCATCCAGTTCCGACGCCAGGTGATTTCTGGTGATGACGCCAACGTCGGAGTGCTCTTGTCCACGCCCCAGGTCGGTCAGCCATTCCAGATAATCCCCGCGCGTCAACGGAGAGGTGTTGATGGCGCCCACCGATAAGGCGGAAGCGCCCAGCTTGCCGCCCCGATCGCTATCGCTGTAGAAGGCGATGGCGGTCGGGATGCCCTTGCGCAACAGCTTCAGCGCCGTCCAGCACCCCGCGATGCCTCCGCCTACTACGACGACATCAACGCTTATAGGATCAAGATTACTCGCAACCATATTGTCCTCTCCGTGGTCATTTCTCAGTTGATCAGGCCAGTTCCGCGAAGTATCGGGATGACTTGTCCAACCGACGGTGCACGCCGCCGTAAATGGGGTTGCCGTAATCCCGGTAGTTGTAGTCTTTCATTTCGTAGCGCACGAAATCGCGCAGGTAATCGAGCTGCTCCTGGGTCACTTCATCGCGTTCGTGCAGGTCTTTCACCATGGTGTAGAACTCTTCGAACTTGGCGACGAAGTTGTCGTCGCCGACGTTGAGCAGCAGGAACTTGAGATCGTGCGGACGTTTGATGCCGCCGCGGTGCACGAAGCTCTCCGCGCCCATGAAGCAGAAGAAGCAGTAGTACTTGAACACTTCGAAGTGGCGCATGCTCTTGTAGATGCCGTCCACCATGCGGCAGACGTACTTCCACTCTTTGAACAGCGCGGTTTCGTAGTTCTCCAGATATTGACGGGAAAAGTCGTCGTCCTTGAGCATTTTGGTATGCAGCATGTCTACGATGCGATGCGCGCAAAGTAAGGTAAAGCCGAGTCCGGTGCTAAACCAACCATCACCTCCCACCGCCGAACCCGGCAACATGGCCCAACGATCGCCGACCGCTTGTTTTGTGCGAAACTGAATGCGTTTGGTCTTGATAAACGGCATCAAGGTTTCGCGTCCCTTCAACATCTTTTCGACAATCGGATAACGTCCGATGATCTCCCAGAATTCTTCTTCCCCGGTTTTATCATTGATTGGATAGGTGTCGATATCCAGGTTCAGCCCCACGCTGGTGACGCCGTTGTCGAACGGGATAAACCAGATCCAGCCGCCGTCAAAGCAATGGTGCTGAGTGCCGCGAATACGCGGAACCGGGGTGCGTCCGATAAAAGCGTCATCGCATTCCAGACTGCTTTCGAAATCGCCGATGTCCTTGAAGTGCGTGAAAATACTGCGGCTATTCAGCGGCGTATCCAGTTCTTCCTGCGGCACAATCAGGTCGTAACGCTGGGAAATCAGCGAACGATGGCCAGTGCCGTCGATGATGAACTTGGTCTTGATTTCGCTGTCGCTTCCGTCTGCACGGGAGCACTTGATCAGCGCGCCGTCGTCATTGAACTCGATGTCTTCGACGGTGGTTTCCTCGAAATAATCCGCGCCGTAGCTGATCGCCACGTCCACCAGATATTTATCGCTCTCCGCACGATACAACTGCGTGTCGACTTCCGGGGTCTGCACAATGATTTCCGGCACAATCCCATTGCTCAGTGTGGCGGAGGACAGTCCAGGTTCATGCCAGAAGTAGTGGAACAACTCCTTGGGTCCGCAGGTGATCGGCATGTGCGCGTTCATGATGGTGTCGTAACTGGCCAGGTTGACGAACTCGGGAATGTCGTATTTCTGCCCCAGATGACGAATGGTCTTACTCATGATGGGCGTGGTCGATTCGCCCAGCGCGAAGCGGGGGTGCTTGCCCTTCTCAATCAGCGCCACAGTGTAACCCAGTTTCGCCAGCATGATGGCGCTTGCGGCGCCTCCGAATCCTGATCCGATGATTGCAACGTCGTACATAACTTTATCCATCCGTATTAATGTGCCCGTTTCTGTCCAAGGTCCCCGTCTACGCCGCCGTCATGGTCGGCAGCGCCTGACGAATCCTGTCCGTGTAGCTTCTGAAGTACTCCGTGCTACACAGTTTCTCCGGCAGCACACGGTTCAGGTAATTGATGTATTCAAAGGGGCTGATGCGATTGCCATCCACATCGAACGTGGACTCATGAATCGCCTCACCGCTGCGGAAGCGCAGAAAGCGAGTCGAAGGCAGACGCAGAATCGCGGTTTCTTTCGCCATCAGACGCACCTGCTCCTTGCTCAGTTCAGGGTGTCGACGCTGCAAGATGGCCGCGTTGAGAGAGTTGAGCAGCCATTCGATCTCTTTGATGTAGCCGCCGATCGCCTCTTTGTTGGACATGGTTTTGAAACTGAATTCGAGGTTGGACTCGCCGCCTTCTTCGCTGCCGAACATCTCCAAAGCGCGGGGATACCAGAGATTGATCTTTTTCTGGATGTCCGCCAGGGTCCAGGGGCCTTCGCCCACCGCCGCCATTTCGCAGATTTCCTTCAGCACTTCCCAACCGGTTTTCAGATGGAAGGCTTCTTCTTTCAACATGGGACGCATGCTGGCGGCCATGGGCGCGTAGGCGAACTCTTCCTGCATGGTGAGCTGGAAGCGCCCTACCCGGTCGATGAAGCAGGCGAAAGTGACGTTATCCAGCGAGTCCGTAAACGGAATGTTGAAGGCGTCCAGCACATGGGAGCCGGTGTTCATGGACAGCAGCTCATCCAGGGTGTTTTCCGCAATGCGGCTGGACCCGGTGGTGGACCAGCTGGGGTCGTGAGACAGCACCCAGAACATCTGGTAGGCGTGACGGAATTCTTCCGCCATGATGCGCAGCACGCTGAACTTCGCCTTGTCCGTGTAGCAGGTGTTCACCGTGTCCATATGCTGCTGGATAGAACCCAGTTCGGTGCTGCACTGGGCCTTGATGATGCGCAGCGCCTGATACAGCATGGAGCCTTTCATCTCGCGGGCGGTGGCGTACTTCTTCACGCCCTGGTACTTGCCTTGATTGATGAGATCCGCTTTCACTTCGGAGAGCTTGGCGGTCAAACGCCAGGCGGGATCATTCGGGAAGTAGACATCCCAATACTTCTCCAGCAGACCAATGTCCGGGAAGTTCTTGCGCTGCCATTCGATCAACGCGTCGTGATACTTCTTATCAATGGTGTATTCGTTAATGGCGGCCATTTTCCTATGCCCCTTTAAAGTTGGGTGTGCGTTTTTCGATGTACGCGCTCATGCCTTCCTGACTGTCCGCGCCGATGAATAGTTGCTCCTGCAGGTGGCGCTCCAGCAGCAGCGCTGAGGGAATGCTCTCCGCATAACCTTTACTGATGGCCAGCTTGGCGTAGCCGATGGCGGCGCTGGCGCCGTTGGGCGGCAGAAACCGGGTCATGTAACGCGCCACCCAGGCCATTGGTTCTTCTTCATCGATGCAACGGAACAGTCCTGTTTCGACCAGTCGCGCCAGTGTCACTTGTTTGCCGGCGAGCGCAGCGGGAAGCTGGCTGGGATAGCGTTGCAGAATCGGCAGCTCGCCTGTGGGCAGCGCCACCTCCGCCGTTAATCCGGCCTGGCTGCAGAAGCGGAAGTCGCAGGCCAGCGCCAATTCCATTTCCAGTTCCGACATGGCGCGGTCGCAATAGAACACGCACAGGCGGGCGAAGCCGTCGATGCGGGAGAACACTCTGCGTCCGTAGGCGACAACAAAGTCATCGTTATCAATCAGTTCGTCGGCCCGCAGAAGGCCCGCAGACAAATCGATCGCCAACGCGTATACGTCTTCGTCGATGCGGACCTCCAGCAGCCGTTCGTTGAGCGCGCGCAAAGTGGAGAACGCATCCGCCGAGGCGCTGGCTTCAGTCAGCGCGATAACCGCCAGCCCGTTCTCTTTGCGCAAGGTCGCCAATCCTTGCGGAAATGGCGTGCTCAGGCTCTGCGCCAGCGCCGCGCCGGTTTCGCTGGAGAGCGTCGGCGCCGGTTTCAGCGCGTTCAGTTGTTCGCGGGTGAAGGCGATGGCGCGATTGAGGAAGCCTTCTTGCGGATAAATCTCATCCACCAGACCGATTTGCTTCGCTCGTTCCGCACTGATGAACTGCCCCTGGGTGATCATCTCCAGCGCGGTCTGCGGTCCCACCAGACGCGTCAGCCGTTGCGTGCCGCCCATCCCCGGGATAACGCCGAGGCGCACTTCCGGAAAACCAATGTTGTACTCGCCTTCCACCGCCACCCGCTTGTGCGCCACCAGCGCCAACTCCAGTCCGCCGCCAGTGATGTTGCCGTTGATGGCCGCGACGATCAGCTTCCTGGAATGAGTGATCGCTTCCAGCACTTCCGCCGCGTACAGAATGAAGTTGGAGTTGAACTTTTTGCCTGCGGTCAGCAGCATGCCGATGTTCACTCCACCGGAGAAAAAGCGCGCGCCCTTGCCAGTGATGACGATCGCCTGCACCTGCGGGTCCGCCTCCAGCGCCAGGAACTTGTATTCCAGTTCATGCAGCAGGTCGTAAGTCAGTGTGTTGGCGGACGGATCGTCCAGTTCCAGAATGGCGATGGACTCATCCAGGCGATTGTTAATAAAGCGAAAATCCATGTTTGTCTCCTTGCTGGCGTTGCGGGAATCAGGCGGGCGACGCCTGCAGTTTCTGACCTGCGCGGGCGCGTCTCATGCTGCGCACCACATCGCCGACTTCATCCAGGAAACGGGGGTGTTTCAGGGTAAAGCCGGTGCTCTTCAATTTGGCGTTGCTGATGCGCTGGGACAGGGTCATGAATTCCACTGCGCACTTGCCGCCCAGGATCGCCACCAGCCATCTTGGCATGGTCATCACCCGCGTCTTACCCAACGCTCTGGCGATGGAGGTGACGAATTCGCGCTGAGTGACCGGCTGGTCGTCGGCGATGTGAAAGAATTCGCCGGCGTATTTGACGTCAGTGATATGCGCGATGGCGCGCCCCACATCTTCCACGTGTCCGGCAGTGATGTAATTCTTGCCGTCGCCGACCACGCCCATCTGCCCTTTTTCCAGCGGCTTGACGAAGACTTCGTCAAAGGAGGAAGTGGGCTTGTCGCCATACACCACGCTGGGCGCTACGGCGATGATCAACGGCAGTCCTTCGGCGATGGCCTGCTGACACAGTTTGGTGGCGGGCGTCGCCACCCGGTTGAAACCGGAGGGGGTGTAGCGAATGGGGGTTTCTTCCGTCACCCAGTCCACGCCCATGTCTTCAAAGATGGTGGTGCCGGTGACATTAACCACCGCTTTGATGCCTTTTCTGCGCGCCAGATCGATGGTGACCTTGATCCAGCGGGTGTATTTCTCGCAGCACTTTTCCGCGTGGCTGACGCTGAAGCGCGCCGGCATGCCGTCGGTGAAAAAGCCCAGCACATTGATGGCGTAATCGATCTTGGGGAGTTTCGGCAGCCACTCTTCCGGGCGATAAACATCTCCCATCACAGGCGTAACGCCGATGGATCTCAATTTGGCGGCGCTGGCTTCACTACGCGCCAGTCCCAGTACTTTATTGCCTTTGGCGATATGGCTTCTGGCGGTTTCCTCGCCGATGAATCCGGTTGCGCCCATAATGAATATGGTGTCCACAGTGCCTCCTTCTAAAGACAGTCTTCGTTTTGCGCGCCTGTCTTTTTTCAGGCGCTTATATTTGTTCAGGTACTTGAATTTGTTTCGCAGTGGAGTCCGCCGAAGCGTCCCTGCGCCCGCCGTTCAATCCCGGTACTTGTCCTCATGGGTGAAACGGGCCGTCGGGATGCGCCTTTTGCCTGTCCCCGGCTGGCTGACGCCCTTGCCGATGGCCAGAATCATGGCGATCTCCACTCTGTCTTCATCCAGATGCAGAAGCTCGGAAACCCGTTTGTAGTTGAACCCGGACATGGGGCAGCTCTGATAGTCCAGCGATTCCGCAATCAACATCACCGACATGGCGAACAGATTCGCGGAGCGCATGGCCTCATCTCTTTCCAGCGCAGGATTGTTGGCGTAAATGGAACGCAGCATTTTGGCGAACGCCGCACGGTCCTGGGGGTTGCGGCTGTGGCAGAACGGCATGCCGGGGGCGGCCCAGGCTTTCTTATCGGCGCACACCACCATGATCTCCGCCGCTTCGCTGATCTGCTTTTGATTCCAGGCCGCTTTCAGAATCTCGTTTCTGAGCGCCTGGCGCCGCACCCGGATCACGCGCCAATGCTGTATGTTGAAGGCCGAAGGCGACAGGCTGGCTTGCTGCAGGATGTACTCCACATCCGTTTCCGGAATGACGCATTCCGGATGGAAGCGTTTGTACGCCTTGCGTTTGCGCAGCAATTTGGAAAGCACCGCGGCGTCCTGACGTTGCGAGCCAGGCTTAGTGCGCTTGAAGTATCCGGTGTCCGCATCGGCCACCCAGTCTTCTATGGTTTCGTATTCGCCTTCGATGAATAACATGAGCCTGCAATCCGTGATTTCGCTGTTTAAAAAACCTTAATTGACTCCCCTTCTCGTTGGCTACAACCAAAATCGGGACACAATGTCTCACCATTAACGGTTGCTCACAGGCGCCCCGCTCATTAAGAATTTGGTCCATAGCAAAGTTGAAACGCTTTATTTAAGTGTTTGAATTAACTAGAGATAAGAAATGCATCAGGCACATTTCGGAAGTGGAGCCCAGTATGAGATTCAAACCAGAGGCGGGTAAATTCATCACGGAGACAGGATTGTCCCGATTATTTACCCACGGCGCGGCGACCTGGACTGAGAACGACAGTTTTCTCTGGCGTCTCATGCGCCAGACAGCGGAGGAATTCGCCGAAGCCGCCGAGCGGTTTCTCATTCAGGCGACGGAAAACGCATCCGCCCCTTCCGCCAAAGAACGCAAGTTCGCCCCCGCCGCCGCGCTACGCTCACTGCGCAGCCGGCTGTTCCGGGCTCACCGGGAGATCGGCGCCTACAAGCGCATTGTCATGGTGAAGTTCAAGGACGACGCCTCTCCTGCCGATATCGACAGCTTTCAACAGGCGCTCAACCGGCTTGCCGCCCTGTCTGAAGGACTGTTGAGCATGGACTGCGGCCCCATTCACCGGCTGCAGGGGGAGGAATCCTTATCGGCGGTGTCACCGGATGTCTGCTATGGAGATTTCATCTCCATCTGGACCTTCAAATCGGAGCACTACCTGCAACGCTTCATCGACAATCCCGAGCACAAGAAGATCGCTGCGCGTTACTTCAAACCCGTAGTGTCCAACCGATACGTCATCAATCACCTGTCCCGGCCCCACGGCGCTTGAGTCGCGGGTCACCCGGCGGCGGTCACACAGGATCAGCGGAGATTCATCATGCAAAGAGGAGCACTTTCCATCGCATTTCTGACAGCGGCGCTGACGGCCGGCGCAGCTCAGGCGGGCAATTACGACGAGAAAAACATCAATGGGTATCTGGACCCGATTGCCTCGCGCCATCAGTCTGAGTCCCAAAAGAAAGGCCTGGAGATTTACACCCAACAATACCTGATTGACGAGGGCTGGACCTCAACCGAGGCGCGCATGGAAATGACCCTGGTGGACGCCCAGGGGCGCACCAGCAAACGCCTGGTGATCAAAAAAATGATGGAGGAAGCAGGTGTGCCCGATAAAACCATCGGCATTTTCGTCGAACCCAACGACATCAAAGGCACCGTGATGCTTACCTTTGAACAATCCGAAGGCGCGGACAATCAGTGGCTTTTCATGCCCACTATCAAGCGCACCAAGAAAATCAACGCGCAGAACAAGTCCGGCTCCTTTGTGGGCTCCGAGTTCAGCTGGGAAGATATCTCCACCACGGAATTGTCCAAATACACTTACAACCTGCTGAGCGAAACGCCAGATTACTGGGTGGTGGAGCGTACGCCGGTGTATGGCTATTCCGGTTACAGCAAGCAGATCACTCATGTGGACAAGAGTAACTATCAGACCAGTTATATCGAGTTTTACGACGCAAAGGGCGACCTGCTGAAAACCTTGAAAATGACCGAATGGAATAAATACGAAGGTCGTTTCTGGCGTCCCAAGTACTTTGAGATGGTGAACCTGCAGAACAAGAAGAAAACCATTCTGCAACTCAGCGACTATGTGTTTGGCGAAGCGGACGGCGGCGAGTTCAACAGCTTCAATCTGAGCCGGGTGAGCAATGACACCCTGCGCCGATTTTAACCTCGGCGGCGAAAGGGATGGTCATGTCCAAGGACACACGCTTACAGTTTCGAACTCGCAGATTGAGCGCGGCGGGGCTGGCCCTCGCCGCCGCCCTGCCCTGTGATGCCTGGGGAGCGGATTTTTCCGTCACCAGCGCATACCTGAGCCCCGAAGTTTACTGGTATCCGCAGAACGGAGCGTCAATTCAGGAACACGGTAATGCGGCGCTGGCGGGCTCAGCAGAACTGTTCACCTATCTGCCGCGCAACTGGAGCCTGAAGGCTACGCCCTACGGCCGTGTGGATTTTGTTGACGATAATCGTCACCGCGTCGATTTTAAAGAACTGGATTTCGAGTATTTCCACAACAGCCATATCGTCAATATTGGGTTACGTCATGTCTCATGGAGCACCGTGGAAGCGGTTAACGTACTGCCCTTGCAGGTGGCGGATGTGATCAACCAGCGGGACATCGCCGGCGATCCCGCCGGCCAGGACAAACTCGGCGCTCCCAGCCTGCGGTACGCCTATCAGGCGGAATCCATGCAATATGAAGTTTATGCGCTGCCCTGGTTTCGCGAACGCACCCTGCCCAGTCGCGAAGCCCGGGAGAACCCGACCCGTGGACAACTGGAGTTTGACGAAGACGACGCCCTGTTCACCGATGACCGGGACAATCACCGCCTGAGTTACGCGCTGAGGGTGGAGAAAGTGACCGGAGATGTGAACCTCGCCGCCTTTCATTACGACGGTTATCGGCAGGACCCGCTATTTGTTCCCGGCTCCGAACCTGGCCATTTACGCCCGCTGTATTACAAGGTGAGAACCACGGGTTTTACAGTGCAGGGAAGCGCAGGAAGCTGGCTGTACAAAGGCGAGTTCGCCTATAACAACACCGAAGAGTCCAGCTCGCGTTATGCGTTGCCGACGGACTTTTTCGCCGCCGTAGCGGGGGCGGAATACACCTTTATCCGCCCCGAAGAACAAGCGGACCTCAGCGTGTTCGCCGAGTATATCTATGACTCTCGCAGCGATGGCGCGCTGGGAACGCCCTTCGATCAGGATCTCTTCGTCGGTGTGCGCTGGGCCTCCAATGACTACAACGACAGCACACTCATTGTCGGCGCCATTGCCGACCTCAATCACAGCGCCGCGGTCTATCACCTCAACTTCAAACGCCGTCTGACCCCCAATATCGCCATGGAACTGACCTTGCGCGGTTACGACCCTGACGACAGCGATCCGTTGTATCCCCTGCGCGACGACCAATTGATCAACGCTTCATTCACTTACTATTTCGACTGATCCGGTGATTCACTATGAACAGGCTCGCTCTCACTCTCGCCCATCTGATCATCGCCGCCCCGAAACGGGTGATTGTGTTTTTGCTGTTAATTCCGGTGCTTCTGTCGCCAGGTTTGCAACACATCAAATTCAATGACGATTATCGGGTGTACTTTTCCAAGGACAATGTGGATCTGGTGGCCTGGGAAAATCTGTTGAACACTTACTCCCGCACCGATCCGCTGATTGTGACCGTGGAGGCGGCCCAGGGCGCGGACCTGTTCTCCCCCGAGGTCATGGAAGCGGTGCAACGGCTCACAGAAGAGTTATGGCAAGTGGATTTCGTCACCCGGGTGGACTCGATCGCCAACTTCCAGCACATCGAGGCGGACGCAGAGGAAATTCTGGTGGAGGATCTGGTTCTGCCGGAGAAACTGCGTAATCCCGGCTATCTCAGCTCCCGCCGCGCCATCGCCGAAAGTGAGCCGCGCATCAAAGACAGAATGTTGTCTTCCGATGGTAAAGTCACCGCCATTTATCTGCAGTTGATGATTCCCGACAAGGAAAACGCCATCGCCGAAGCCGCCGCCAAAGTGCGCTCCATTCGCGATGACTATGAGCAACGTTACGCCAACATCGACATTCGTCTGGGCGGCATCGTTATGCTGAACGCCGCTTTCGATGAGTACGCCCGCGCCGATATGGCGACGTTGTTTCCACTGATGTTCCTGATTTTCATGGTCATCATGGCGCTGTTGTTCCGTTCCTGGAAAGTCACGTTGTGCATCGTGTTCTCGACCATGCTCACGGTTTTCTCGGCCTTTGGCGTCACCGGTTTTCTGGGTATCGAGTTCAGTCCGCACAGCTCGATTGCGCCGCACGTCATTCTCACGATCAGTGTGGCGGTAGGTATTCATGTGGCGCTCAGCTTCCTGTTCGGGCGCAGCCGCTATCCCAATCGGGATGAGGCGGTGAAGCACACGCTGCAACAGAATATTTACCCCGTAACCCTGACCAGCCTCACCACCGGCATTGGCTTTTTGTCGATGCTGTACAGCGACGTGCCGCCGTTCCAACATCTCGGCGTCATGTGCGCGCTGGGCGTGTTGTTCGCCTACATCAACTCGATGGTTCTGATACCCGCGTCCATGATGTTAATGAACATCCAGCGCGACCAGTCCGCCACTTCCGCCATCAGTCAGTTTTGTAAGGCGCTGGGGGAATTTCTGGTGCGCAGAAAAGCGCTTGCGGCAGTTGTGTTCCTGGGGCTCATATCCGCACCGCTGTACGGGTTGCGCTACTTCACGATCGACGACCATCCGGTGAAAATGTTCGAAAAAGGCACTGAATTCCGCGACGATGCGGACTTTATCGATCAACGTCTCGCTGGCACCACGACCATCCATTTCAGCCTCGACACCGGCGTTGAACAGGGCATTTCCGATCCGACTTTCCTGCAAGACGCAGAAGCGTTCAAACAGCATCTGCTCGACGATCCCATGATCCATCATGTGACGTCTTTGACCGACACGCTGAAGCGGGTCAACAAGTCTCTGCACAACGGTGATCCGACGTTCTACAAAACGGCGGACTCACAGGAAGCCAACGCCCAGGCGTTGTTGTTCTACGAAGCTAACCTGCCTTTCGGTCAGGAGATCAACAATGAGATCAATATCGCCAAGTCCTCAACCCGCATGATCGCCACTATTGCATCCTCCAGCTCCAGTGAAATCATTCATCTGGTGGATCGCACCCATCAATGGCTGCAGGACAATGTGCACAGCTTCAAAAGCCGGGGGGTGTCGGTGCTGGTGATGTTTTCTTACATGATTGAGCGCTTGGCGGACAATATGATCATCAACGCCGCGCTGGCCACCGTATTGATCGGCCTGGTGTTGACGCTGACCTTGGGCAGCGTGCGTCTGGGGTTGATCTCCATGGCCCCCAACTTGGCCCCTATTCTGGTAGCGTTCGGATTCTGGTCCCTGTTCGGCGGTTCTCTGGACTTCGCCGCCGTGCTGATCTTCGCCATGACTCTGGGCGTGGTGGTGGACGACACCGTGCATTTCATCAGTAAATACCTGCGCCTGACCCGCGATCAGGGTATGTCCCCCAATGAAGCCGTAGTGGAAACTTTCCGCAGCATCGGCCCCGCCCTGCTAATATCCACCGTCGTCCTGTCAGTCGGCTTCCTCGCCTTCTCCCTCAGCCACTTCCACATGAACGTGACCCTGGGCATCATGTCCTCCCTCACCTTCCTCATCGCCCTCATCTTCGACTTCATCATGCTCCCACTCCTCCTCCTGGCCTTCGGCCCCAAACCAAAACCCGTCGCAGAAACGCTGAAAAATACCGTGACGGCTTGATAAATTTGGGAGTGGTTGGCGCCCACCGCTTTGTGCGGTGGGTTGAGAGGGGACGCGACAGAGAGGGTTCTTCCAACTTTAGGGAACCTCTGAAAAACTACCTGCGGCGTCGCCAACGTTTTTCAGAGATTCCCTAAAGAACAATATCCCTGTTCTACACACCCCGTTCGCCCTGAGCTTGTCGAAGGGCCTCCCAGAGCGCTAATCTAAAACCACTGACCAACCTGGGTAGAAAAAACAACTGGAATTCACGTTAGTGATCCACTAGTTCCGATGTCCGCCTGTCGAATAAGAAACGAGTCATTAAGAGCCCTTCGACAAGCTCAGGGCGAACGGAGGGAGGCGCGGGGAAATCGCCCAGCATGTTGAATATTTGCCAAGTTGGCCGCCGAAAAAGAGGATGAGACTTAGGGAACCTCAGTCTCAGTAGAGTTTACGCTCCCTGAGCTGGTTCAGGTGATTTTCTGAACTCTTTTGTCCACAATCATAGCCGCGGACTGATGAGTAGTTTGACGCCCACCGCCCTACCCTGTTCTACACACCCCGTTCGCCCTGAGCTTGTCGAAGGGCCTCCCAGAGCGCTAATCTAAAATGACCAGCCTGAGTAGAAAAAAACGGCTAGATTTCACATTATTGATCCACTAGTTCCAGATTTCGCCTGTCGAGAGTCACTAAGAGCCCTTCGACAAGCTCAGGGCGAACGGAGGGAGTCGCGGGGAAATCGCCCTGCATGTTCAATATTTGCCAAGTTGGCCGTCGAAAAAGAGGATGAGACTTAGGGCGCCTCAGTATCAGTAGAGTTTTACGCTCCCTGTTGATTCAGGTGATTTTCTGAATTTTTTTGTCCACAACCATAGGCGCGGACTGATGAGTAGTCTGACACCCACCGCCATACCCTGTTCTACACACCCCGTTCGCCCTGAGCCTGTCGAATAAGGGGCGAGTCACTAAGAGCCCTTCATTTCGGATTACTGACATCCGGTGAGCCACAAGCCTCTTGTATTCTACTTGCTACTTTCCGCAACTAAAGTTGAATTTTTCCGTGGTCAAGGGATTGTTCTCAAGATTGATCCAGCCAACCTGGCAAAAGGCCGGGTCCAGGCTTGTGAATTTGTTGTTGGAAACGTCAATGCCGTGAGCCACTTCGACATCACCCCATTTTTCGAATTTGTAGTCCATGCCTTCCGCGTTATCCACATCGAAAGGCAGCCGCCCTATGTGGCCTTCAGTGGGCTGGCTCAATTGGGTAAGATGGGTCAGGGAGATCGGCAGCGTGGACAGGGAATTGCGGGCGAGGTGGAGAACCGCCAGCCGGTCCATGCCGTCCCATTGTTCCGGCAGAATATGAATATGGTTATCCTTTAAGAACAGGCCCTTCAGCGAGTGCATTTGAGTAACCGTATCCGGCACGGCCTCCAGACGGTTGCGGGCGAAGGACAGGTACTCAACATTGGGTAGGGTTGCAATGGAGGCGGGGATGGTGGCGAAGCGGTTGGCCGCCAAGTTCAGGTATTTCAGCCGGGTCAGGCCCGCCAGGGACTTTGGCAGCGTGGCCAGCTCGTTGACCGCCAGGTCCAGGGATTTAAGGCTGCTCAGGTTGTTTATCTTATCACTGATATGGGATATCCGGTTCATAGAGATAGACATTTTCTCCAGCCAAGGCATCTCAAACACTACCTCGGGAATCTCGGTGAACTCATTGGACTCAAGGCGGAGTTCTTTCAGGTTTGTCAGGTTTGACAGGGAGGATGGCAAATCGGTCAACTTATTACCGTTTATGGAAAGGACGGTGATATGTTCCAATCCCGGGCCGGAAAAGAGATCGTCTGGGAGTTTTTCTCCACGCCTACTGAGCCCTAACTCAGGAGTTTTGGTTTCGCGGGAGTGCTGAACGCATGCCCGGTATTCCTCCAGAGCAGTCGGGGACTCAAGGCAAGCCGCATGCAGGGCGCTGATGCGGTCATCCCTGGCTATTTCCGCCTGGAACCTCGCCTCCTCTTCGGCAGAGTCGCCGCAGCCGGAAAGTAGTCCACCGAGGACGGCGGCCAAAAGTAAACGGTGAGATTTCCGAAGCTTGCTGGTCATATGACATTCCTGTACAGCACTATCCCAGAGCGATGGTAGTAGCAGTGAATTATATGAATTCGTCGCCCGCCAGGTTGGACGTTTGACAACGGTGGCGATGGGAGCACGTTTCCTACACCCGATTGCTAAAGCGACGTAGACTGGACATTCCAAATGGTTTGCTATCTCTGCTTCAGGAAATTTTCTGAACTCTCTTATCTACGATCAACGGTGCATACTTCTGCCGATAGATATCACTTCGGTCGCCAATTTTAGCCAGCAAAGACTCGGCGCGCAGAATAATTTCCTTGTTCATGGTTTCGCCTAGATATCCAGAATCGATAAATTTGCTTTCCGCTTTGTACAGGCTTTTATGCAGTACATTTATCCGGTCGATAATGGTCTGGCCGATACGGTTATACCCGATTTTTTGATGGTAGCCCCTGCCGAAGCCGATATTTTTCGGATAATCCGCCGCAGAGGGGCTGACGCCGATAGAGGTTCTCCCGCCTTTGCGCTTTTGTACAAAGTCGCTATCGATAATCAGGTTCAGATACATGGTGAACTCTATTTCTTGGGCAAGTATTTCTTCCTTGTAAGGAGATTTGTCAGGTGGAGCAAAGAACGGGCTATTGATTAAGCCTTTGTAGATCCGTCCTCTGTCTTCGATAGAGAGTTTGCTATTGGAAGCGACGTGGCCGACCATGGCTTTGACCGAGTTCTTCGCCTGTTCGGTAAACTCCTTGAGAGCGCTATCCACCCGCCAGGGCTCATCCGACAGAAGCTTCGCCGGGCTGTTGAACTTGGTTTCAATATCACGCTTGGCTGAGGCCATTCCCCTGGTTTTCAACATATTCCAGACCTCGCCGAGCACGAATTGCGTCGCCGCGCTGTTCTCGATAAAAGCGACGGTCTTGAAGACGCGCGTCAGGTTTCTTTTACAGATATAGTTCAACATGGCGTCCGCCAGCGCCACTCGGGCGGTGGTGGCGAAGGCGGAGGTCAGCAGGGCGCCGCCACACAGGGACAGTGCCAGGAAAGCCAAATCGAGCGCCTGTTGTTTTGATTTCTTATCTTCATTTAACACGCTCTGAAACTTCTTATGGGCCGCCTCGTATGCCCTGGAATAGGGGGCGCTGACATGCTCATCCCAACGGGCTTTCGCCTCGTTGGCTTCTTTGGATAGGTTTTCTAGTTTCCGGTGAATATTAAGGTGATCGCTCATTCTATCCGCTCCTTTCCTGTTTACTTTCCGCAACTGAAATTGAATTTTTCCGTGGTCAAGGGATTGTTCTCCAGATTGATCCAGCCCACCCGGCAAAAAGCCGAGTCCAGGCTTGTGAATTTGTTGTTGGAAACGTCAATGCCGTGGGCCACTTCACGTATCCCCCTTTCTTCAAACTTTTCGTCCATGCCTTCCGCGTTATCCACATCGAAAGGCAGCCGCCCTATATGGCCTTCGATGGACTGGCCCAACTGGGGAAGACGGGCCAGGGAGACCGGCAACGAGGACAGGGAATTGCGGGCGAGGTGCAGAACCGCCAGCCGCTCCATGCCGTCCCATTGCTCCGGCAGAATATGAATATGGTTATCCTTTAAAAACACCCCTTTAAGCGAAGGCATCTGCGTAATCGCATCCGGCACGGCCTCCAGTCGATTCTCAGCGAAAGACAGGTACTCGACATTGGGCAGGGTGGCGATGGAGGCGGGGATAGTGGCGAAGCGGTTGGCTTCCAGATTCAGGTATTTCAGCCGGGCCAGGCCCGCAAGGGACTTCGGCAGCGTGGCCAGCTCGTTAACCCCCAGGTCCAGGGATTTGAGGCTGCTCAGGTTGTTGATCTTGTCGCTGATATGGGATATCCGGTTAAAGGTGATGGACATTTTCTCCAGCCCGGGCAACTCGAACACCACCTCGGGAATCTCGGTGAATTCATTCTTGAACAGATACAGCTTTTTCAGATTTGTCAGGTTTGTCAGGGAAGATGGTAGGTCGGTCAATTTATTGTCGTTTAAGAAAAGGACGGTGACATGTTCCAATCCCGGGCCGGAAAAGAGGTCATCTGGAAGTTCTTCCCCACCTCCGCCGAGCCCTATTACAGGATTCTTGGTTTCACGGGAGTATTGGACACATGCCCGGTATTCCTCCACAGCGGTCGGGGACTCAAGGCAAGCGTCATGCAATGCGTTAAGCCGGTCCTGCCTAGCTATTTCCGCCTGGAACCTCGCTTCCTCCTCAGCGGAGTCGCCACAGCCGGAAAGTAGTCCACCGAGGATGGCGGTCAAAAGTAAAAGGGGAAATTTCCGAAGCTTGCTGGTCATATAACATTCCTGTACAGCACCTTGGTGGGGCTTGAAATCTATTTTTAACAAGTAAGTTGAGCCGCCTTACTAAGCGATTTTTCAAGTAAATATCAAGAACTCATGAGTTAATCCCTAAAAATCTCTGGCTGCGCTGCAAGTTAGCTTTCAGCCCATTTTTCCCACGTATCAGCAAACACGCAGTCCCCCAAATGGTATTACCCAAGGTGATATCACAGTGGCGGTGGCTTGTATTGAATTGATTGCAATAAATATTGCTTTTATAGCTGAAGCAAACCGTAACAAAACTACCACTCAATACACAAGCCGTCAGAAGGGCTATGCCATAAGGTTCGAAGGCAGTCCATTATTGTATTCTGACTGGCGAAATGCACAGGAACTGAGTTTTGTGAAAACCCTCTGGGCCAAACCCGGCAAAAACTCACAACGGCAAACTCAAGTCGGCTTTTACCGCTTCGATAGCGATGATGGTGTAGAACTTACTGATCTTCATGTCGTCTGGAAACAGTTTGCGGGTGAGTAGGTCGTATTCGGCGATGTTGGCCACGTTGACGATTAGTACGAAGTCGAACTCCCCTGCTACGTAGTAGCATTGCTGCACTTCCGGGAATTTGATGACGCGGCGTTTGAAGGCGTCGACGATTCGCGGTCCGCCTTTTTCCAGAATTACCTGAATGATCACGGTCATTCTGTTACCCAGCAGTTGTGAGTTCAGAATCGCCACTTCCTTGTGAATAATTCCCTGCTCTCTCAATCTCTTAATGCGACGCTGGATCGCCGTGGGTGATAGACCGATCTTCTCCGCCAGTTGTTGGGAGGTTTGCTGGCAGTCTTCCTGCAATGTTTTTAGTAATGCGACGTCAAACGAGTCAAGTGCGTTCATTTTCGCCTCTTTTATGCGTCTATTATGAAAATAAGCAGATTTACTACATTCTAAATCATAAATACGCAGAAATTCCTCACAACCTTCCTCCTAAAATGTCGCCCTGATGTTCAGCAATTAAAAGTTTTAGATAGCAGTAGGTGAATCGTGACAGTTGAGCGGGCTCGTATTGGACAAGGTATCGCCATGGGCGTCCTGGCGGCATTGATTTGGGGTATCTGGCCGGTTATTTCCCGCCTGGGCGTACAGCAGACTTTAACCGCCTACGATGTGGCCGCCATCCGCTTTATTGTGGCGGGCGTGATTTTCTTGCCTTGGGTCATCAAATCGGGTTTGGAAAGTCTGACCTGGAGACAGGCGCTGATTCTCACCACCGGCGCCGGCGCGCCCTATGTTTTGATCAGCGTTGGCGGCCTTACCTTAGCGCCCGCCAGCCACGGCGGGGTCATTATTTCCGGTTGCGCCTTTTTGTTCGCCACACTGGGCAGCGTCCTGTTATTGGGCGACCGTCCCTCTTCCCAGCGCTGGATCGGTTTCATGCTGATCGCCTTGGGCATCATGAGTATTGGCTATCGGAGCGTCACTACCTCATCGGACGCACTCGCTGACGCCTGGATTGGCGACCTGGTATTCGTCCTATCCGGTTTCCTGTGGGCGTCCTATACCCTCAACAGCAAACGCTACAATGTTCCGCCGGTAACCGGAGCGGCTATCGTATCCGTTCTATCCATGTTGATATATGTCCCCGCCTATCTGGCGTTCGGCGAGCCCCACCTTCTTCAGGCAAGCGGTCAGGAATTACTGGTTCAAGGCATATTCCAGGGCGTCCTCGCCGCCGCCATCGCCCTGGTGTGCTATACCAAATCCATCTCCATCCTGGGCGCTGCGCAAGCCGCTGTCTTCACATCACTGGCGCCCGGTCTGGCGGTGCTTTTCGGCGACCTAATACTCGGCGAAACGCCAAGCTCCGCCGAATATATCGGCGTCTCTCTGGTCATATTGGGATTGCTGACATCGCTGGGATTATTCAGCTGGCGGAGAGCATCCGCAGTTACAGCGGCTGATGCGTAGTTACAGCTTTACAGTCAACTGCGGTCTCTTATCCTGGCGAGACATGACGATTTACTCTTGGTAGAGAAAGTATTTTTACAACGCAGGCGCCTTTAAAAAGCAGCCTGCGTTATCAATAGCTCCGTTTTTAAATTGATTCTTCAGTGGCTTTAAAATACATCGCAAGAGCAGCTACATGAGTGCTAAGGATAAGCAAATAATACCTCCTCATTAGCCACTTTCTTGCGCGATCATCAATCGCCCTCCGCCATTAATCCAATATTGATAATCCCTAACGCCAAAGATCACAAGAATCCTTCCCTTTCAATGTATGGATAGGCGCCAAAATTGTAGTTATTATTCATCCCCTTACAAAAGACGGCAGTCACCATTGATGAACGCCACCCAGTAAAACCCAGCCTCGGAAATGGAATGACACACATTATGGATAATGAGGAAACAAACTGTTTCTTTATAGGGCAAAAGCGCCTTATTGCATGCGCACCCGCGCTCATTTCAATACCCATTCCAGCAACACATAATATGAAAGCTTGATTAAGGATAACGATGAAAATAGTAAAAATTCTAATAGCAACATTGGTAGCGCTTTACCTTACGGGGTGCGCCTCGAATGGCCGCCATATGTATGTAGACGGCAAGTGCATATCGTGCTGGAACAACCCTATTACGGAGGAACCATTAAACTATGAGCCTTCTGAGAGCAGCCGTCATGAAACGCACACCAAACAAGAGTTGCTAACCTGGCATGCCTTGATGCTGGAAGGCCTGTCAGAGTCCAACGTCAAGGACCTGACGCCATATGGAGAAGACTACTTAAAACACAACCTTGGAATTAAGTTCGTTTCGCAACGGAGCAATGAAATTTCATATCGCAAAAACATTCATCGAGCCACTTTAGAGCTGGAAAGCGCACTGGCCAAGCACTCCTTAAAAAATGCATATCAAATTACGGTTCCTGTTGAGTTAGGAAAATACGACTTTGATAAAGAGGCGTTTCCTTTTAGACCAGCGAAAGACTTTACCTTACGTGGGGGTAGCAATATTGAAATATTGCCTCGTGAGATCACGGTTACCGTTGAGAACCCTTCAGAGATTCCCAGTCTGAAAATGAGCATTGAAGATGCAGAGTCATTCCTTAATCACAGAAACAATGGTCGCAGGGTGTATGTTCGCTACATTATCGAAATCACAGGAATGAGCACGCCTTCAGCTTTTCAGTCTCAGGTTAGAGAAGTGCAGTTTATTGATATAAGCCCAAGTATCGTGACAAGAGATAATAAAGAAGTATATCCGCCGTTTCGCTCAGTCAAAATCTAGCGGGTTGAATACTCACACTGCTGACTCCATTCCGTCCCGCTTTCGACGCAAGTAAATACAAAGGTAAAAGTAAAGAGCGAGCTTTCCGATATCTCCATAGGGGCGCAATATCGGAAAGCTCCGGGCGCGCTGCTTACTTTTGCCTATTTCTGCATCAGCAACGGTTCTCTGTCGACATTCTTATGCGGGGGAATCAAAGTATGGGGGGATGGGAAAACATCGTCGACATATATTTCCCAGGGAGGTATTGGGCGGGTCTCCTCTACGACGTGGTTAATGAACTTCCTGACGTGGGCGGGTTGATGACGGGATTGGGTGTACACCAGGTTAAGATGCCGCGTGGGCTGGAAGCATTCTTTCTGAATGGGGATCAGAATGCCTTCTCTGATTTCATCCACGCACATAAACACCGGCAGCACGGCAATACCGAAGCCGTCCATCGCCATTTGCTTCGCCAATGAGAAATCATTTATCTGCACGCGGTCGCCAATCTTTTCGTTGATCCGGAAATCATCCAGGAGCTTGCAGTCATGCATGGCGATAATGGTGTGATTGATGACCTCATGGGGCGTGTCGGGCAGACCGTTCATTTCCACATATTCCGGGCTCGCCACATAAGTAAAGGTCAATACGCCAAGGCCGCGCGCGATCATAGTCGAATCCACCAGAGGCCCCAGCCGGAACGCCATGTCTATCCCTTCACTGATCAGACAGGTGCGGCGGTTGCTTAGATGGATATCGATTTTTACTTGCGGGGTCTTCTTGAGGAAATTGGTGAACAATTTCGACATGGCGTTATTGTTATTAAACGCCAGGGGCATACTGACTTTAATTTCACCTACGGGAGTGCTTTGCAGGGATTTGACCATGGCATTGGCCTCCTCCGCTTGCTGCACTATACAGGTGCAATATTGGAAATAAGCCTGACCGGCGGTGGTCAATTCGAAGTTACGAGTGGTTCTCCTTATCAGGCAAACGCCTAAAGATTCCTCCAATTGAATAATTTTACGACTGATGGTTTGTTTACTTATACCAAGCATCTGACTTGCGGAAGTAATGCTCTTAGTTTCCGCGACCTTGGTAAAAATACACATACTGTTAAGATCCATAGTGCATTCATCCCTAACTATAATGAAAAGCTTATTTTCTTAGTTTTATTAACGCCCGGCGTCTGGCCTCCAGCTACCGGTCAGTCGGTCCTGCGACCAACGTCTTTTCAACTAAACTGCAACCTATTCCAACAGCTGATGTTCCATCTTTCTAGTTATAAACAAGTTCAACCGTCTGTGCTGTTAAATATTCACATTTGGTGAACCCTTTCAGTCGCAACGCCTTACCGCTGAACCGCAAAGAGCGCCGCCTCCGGCGGAGAACGCAACACGTTCGCGCACGGAAATTCAGGGTGTCATGAACCGGACAAACCCGGTTCTTATTAGTTCCAGGGGAAGTAATAGTTATTCAGTATTTTTTGATGTTTTGTGGAGTGAGCATTCATCCTCAGAGCAGAATGTAAACTGATTCGATGAAGCTTTAAATAAACCTTTAGCCTAAACCGGGATATTTTTTTAAAAAGTGCTTCCGTCACCATAACTTAACCCTATTGTCCTACAAGTTTCGACTCGGATGAAATACCCACACCCAGTGTATCTGGATAGAGATATTTATACATGAAGAGATCAGAAGATTGGATACGCAAAGGCGGGTTTAGTTCCGCTGGCGCACTGTCGCGGGAAATAAAAACGATTAAGTGATCGTCCTTTTTAGTACGAGCCTTAATCGCCTGCGTGCGCCCCACCGCCAAATAGCCCAGCGGAACAAAATAAGCGTGAATCAGTTATCTTCGGTCAACTCCAACATCAGACCGTTCAACTCTTCCGCATAATTTATCTGACACGCCAGCCGCGATACTCCTTCGATGTAATCAGGCTTGGTTTCCAGCAGTTCGGCTTCATCATAAGCAGGTTCAGGCAAGTGGCGTGCGTTCTCCCCGCGCACATGAACATGACAGGTGCCGCAAATGCAGGCGCCGCCGCAAATGGCGGCCATCTCAAAGCCATTGTCCCGCAACAGCTCCATGAGAGAGTATCCCTCTACCGCCTGGATTTTTACTTCCGCGCCTTGCAGATCCTTCACGTTTATCGTTCCCATGTTCCACTATCACCCTGTCTTGTCTTTACTTCCCACCGCGCGGAGACATCCGCCGCACAGTTGACCCTGTTACGCCCTGACTCGCGTCGTCATTTGAAAGGCAGGTATTTTTCCTGCGTTTTTGGGGATTCTAACAATTTCTCCGTACCCCGATAGCGTCATAAAAGGGAAACATTGTCCCAATTTTGAAGCGATGATTGTCCAATAAGGTTTAATACCAGGTCGCCAATATACAATTAAGTCGCCTATATAAAAGCAAGTAAAGCGCGCTTTTTCCAATTTCTCACTATACGTTTCTTCTATTGAAACCACGAAAGGAAATCAATTTTTAAACAGAACCTTTATTTCATCTCCGTAATATTTACCGACGCGTATAAAATATTTATGTCAAAGAGCGCGACGAGCGAGTTGAGCGGCAGTTCTCAAAACTTAATGCCGTTTATTAAATGCCATCAGTAAAAACCGAAAGAATCAACCACTTAACCTGTGTTTTGAGCCTAGACATAGGCTTTTACCACTACGGAAAATACCTATAGATAATCCATTATCCTAGTCCTTATTAACGTTGACAGATTGTAATTTTTTAACCTACTATTTTTTCCACTTGCTTGCCGCGGCGTCAGCAAACGATGCGAATGGAAATACCAACTCATACAAAAATCGCATCAAGGAACGACTCCGGCAATCAGGTTGGCGGATTGTCGCCAAGCCCGGGAATTCAGAGGGTTATCCCTCTCATCAAACAGATGTGCGAGTGACCCGGGTGGCGCATCCCCATAACAAGGATGGGAAAGAACTGTACTTGGATGTTTGGCGATTCGGATAATAAAGGGCTACCAAGTGCAGTGTATGGATAGCTCTAACGCGACAGGGTTAACGCGTAAAAAAGATAACAAACGGGTTTGCTAAAAGCCTTATATGACTTTTACATGGAATGTGAAGTTTATTTGCCGTCACTTCACTGCGTTTCATACTTTTACCAAAGCATGAAATGATCCTATGGGATCAGGTGTACTTATATCCAACGCCTGTTCTGTTTCGTTTGCCTATCTTTTTATATATCGTTTCCTTTCGTATATACCTTCCTACTCGTTGAACGTCAGTATGTTTCGACCCGGTTAAATAATTAAAACTGGAGTTTTAGCATGTCTGATCGACACTTTAAGCTTAATGCCTTGATAGTAGGCCTTACGCTCGCTTCCGCTCATACCATGGCGGCGGAGCGCATAGATCTCCGCACTCATCAAAGCGCGGGATTCTCAGCGTCTGGCTCATCTATGGCTTCCCTGAGCAACGATGCTGCTTTGGGACTGTTAGGGGAGAATGGCGTCGTCACGCTTTCGAGCCGAACCGAAGCGAACGGCCGCACCTATGAAAGACTGCAGCAAACCTATCATGGACTGAAGGTTTTCGGCGAACACATCATCATGGTGCGCGATGCGAACGACGAAGTGGTCCACATGAACGGCGGCCTGATTCAGGGCATCCAGGCGGATCTGGACAATGGTTTCGTACCCGGAGCCAATCCCACCATTTCCGACAAAGAAGCGCTGAACATTGCGAAAAACAACAGCGGATTCACCTTCGTGAATGCGCCGCAATATCGCAATGAGTCCACCGAACTGATGATCTATTTCGACCAGGAGTCCGAACAGGCGAAGCTGGTCTACGTCGTCAACTATTTCTCCGAAGCCACCAAAGGCGCGCCTGATCCCAAGCGTCCTTTCTTCATCATCGACGCTCATAGCGGCGACGTGATCAAGACCTGGGACGGACTGGCGCATCAAGAAGCCACTGGTCCCGGAGGCAACGAAAAAACCGGAAAATACGAGTACGGCGCCGACTACCCCACTTTCGAAGTGGATTCCCAATGTCGTATGACCACCGCCAATGTGGAAACGATCAACCTGAATCACCGTACTTCCGGTGGCACTATCCACCAGTTCACTTGCCCGAGAAACACCGTCAAGGAGATCAACGGCGCTTACTCTCCACTCAACGACGCACACTTCTTCGGTATCGAAGTGTTCAAAATGTACAGCGAGTGGTTCGACACCTCCCCGCTCAACACCAAGCTGAAACTGCGCGTGCACTACAGCAACGGCTATGAGAACGCCTTCTGGGACGGCAGCCAGATGACCTTCGGGGACGGCGCCAGCTACTTCTACCCGCTGGTTGACATCAACGTGGTCGCACACGAAGTCTCTCACGGCTTCACTGAGTTCAACTCCGGTCTGGTCTATGAAAGACAACCCGGCGGCATGAACGAAGCGTTCTCCGACATGGCGGGCGAAGCGGCTGAGTTCTTCATGCACGGCGAAAACGACTTCTATGTCGGCGCAGCCATCATGAAAAACGGCGACGGTCTGCGTTACATGGACAACCCTCCCCGTGACGGCAGCTCCATCGGCCACGCCAGCGACTACTATGACGGCCTGGACGTGCACTACAGCAGCGGCGTTTACAACAAAGCCTTCTACCTGCTGGCCACCACCAGCGGCTGGGACACCAAGAAAGCCTTCGAAGTATTCGTACGCGCTAACCAGACTTACTGGACGCCCAACTCCAACTTCAACGACGGCGCTTGCGGCGTTGAGTCCGCTGCGGAAGACAAAGGCTACAGCAAAGCCGACGTTACCGCTGCGTTCGAGCAAGTCGGCGTAAGCTGCGACGGCACTGATCCTGGCGACCAGGTCATCACCATGGAGAAAGCGACGCCTATCGAAGGCATCTCCGGCAACCAGGGCTCAATGAAGTACTACAAACTGAGCGTGCCTGCTGACGCTACCGATCTGGTCTTCACCATGAGCGGCGGCAGCGGCGACGCTGACATGTACGTCAAGTTCGGCTCCAAGCCAAGCACCTCCAGCTATGATTGCCGCCCATACAAAAACGGCAACGATGAAGTGTGCACCTTCGAGACTCCAAGCGAAGGCGACTACTACGTCATGCTGCGCGGCTACTCCAGCTACTCCGGCGTAACCCTGGTCGGCGACTTTAATGGCGACACCGATCCTGGCGGCGGCGAGTTCGAAAACACTGATGACTATCAGATTCCGGACAACGACGCCAATGGCGTTTCCAGCCCGATCGAAGTGAAAGAAATCGGCTCAGCCAACTCCGTTGAAGTGTCTGTGAATATCGTTCACACCTATATCGGAGACCTGGTTGTACAGTTGGTCGGTCCAGACGGTAGCGTTCAAACTCTGCATAACCGTTCCGGCGGCAGCGCGGACAACCTGAACAAAACCTATACCGTGAACCTGGGCGGCAAGGACGTCGACGGTACCTGGGAGTTGAAAGTCACTGACCGCGCAAGACGCGACGTTGGCTACATCGACAGCTGGAAAATGGTGTTCTAAGGCAGACCGACAAGGTCTGATCTGACGCCTTAAATGTGACAGCAGTCTCGGACTGCGTAAATATCCGGCGACGCATGTCGTCGGATATTTTCGATTTTATTTAACACTGGTAAATTCAAGTTACCTATTGTGACATCAATGTGTTACTAAAAGGTGCATTAACGCACTGTTTTAGCGCCGTCACGGTCCGGATGCTGACCGCAAGGCCAGATTCCAGGGAAGCGGCGTGTGGTGCGATTATTGCTAAATAGCCGTTTCGCCAAGGCTAGAACGAACGCCCGAGCTGAATTAGGACGAACGACATATAGGCCAAAAGCCAATGATCGTATTCAATAACAGGGCGTTTCCGTAGTGGCGAAGATTGCGTGATTTCACGCGAGTGACGTGGATGACCGAACAGGGGTTTGGGGCTTCCAGTCGCAGTACTCGACAGACAAGGACAACGTCATGCTCTCCCCGATGACCGTTTCTTCGTCGGTAGTGGAATTCAGCGGAACTAATAAAACTCAAACCGCAGAGTTATAAGGAAATATAAAGATGAAAAATCTTCCTTTAAAGGCTGTAGCGGCGACTAGCGCTCTCTTGCTCTCTTCTCATTCCTGGGGGCACAGCGCAATGTTTCCTGACGGCTTCAAGTACGACAATTCGAACGAAGGCGCGCCAAGCCCGATGATGAGCGCGATGATGGCCGATGAGGGGTCGGCGTCAGTCGCAAGCTTCACCGCCAGCACACAATGCCAAGATGGCGGCGCCGCAGGCTACCCCTGCAAAAACGTCGACCTGATGTCATTTTTGCCGAAAGGCGATATGGGCGGAGGCTCCTCCAACCTGAACGACATCTGGGGTTACACCGACCCGCAAACCGGCAAGGAAATCGCTATTGTCGGCCGCGAGAACGGCACCTCCTTTGTTGACGTGACGGACGCGGAAAACCCGGTTTACCTGGGCTTCCTGCCATCACACAACAATGGCTCCGATTCCTGGCGGGATATCAAAACCTACAATGACCATGCGTTCATCGTCGCTGACGGCAGCGGCAACCGCACTCATGGTCTGCAGGTGTTCGACCTGACCACTCTACGCAATGTGACGCCAGGCTCCACCCTGACGGAAACAGCGCATTTGGGCGGCTTTGGCAACGCGCACAACATCGCTATCAACGAAGAAACCGGTTACGCCTACATCGTGGGCAGCAACCAGTGTAGCGGTGGTCTGTACATGGTGGACGTGTCCAACCCGACTGCGCCTTCCTACGCCGGCTGTTTCTCAGCCGACGGTTATACCCACGACACCCAGTGCGTGGTGTACAACGGTCCGGATTCACGCTACTTCGGCAAGGAAATCTGCGTTGGCTACAACGAAGACACCATCACCATCGTAGACGTATCCAACAAGAGCAACCCTCAGCAGATCTCGCGTACGCCTTACCAAGGCTCGCAGTATACGCACCAGGGCTGGTTCGTCGATGACAACCACTCTGTGTTGATCATGAACGATGAGCTGGATGAGCAAAACTCCGGCATCAACACCACTTCCTATATTTGGGACGTGAGCGATCTGGAGCATCCGGTTGAACTTGGGCGTTATGTCGGCCCGACCGAAGCCATCGACCACAACCTCTACACCAAAGACGGTTATGTGTTCGAAACCAACTATCGCGCAGGTCTGCGCATTCTTAACGCAGACGATATCGCCAACGGCAACCTGGAAGAAGTGGCGTATTTCGACACCATCCCAGGCTCGAACGCAGCGCAGTTCTCCGGCACCTGGAGTAACTACGCCTACTTCGCCAGCGGCAACATCATCCTGAGCGACATCGGTAACGGTCTCTTCACCGTGAAGCCTGACTGGGACGCGATCGAAAATCCCGATCCGGACCCCGATCCAGATCCAAGCGACTACTGTGAAGCCTCCGGCGCCAACGCCAGTGAAGAGTGGATCGGTAAAGTGGAAATCGGCGAATTCGCTAATGCTTCCGGCTCGTCCAAGTACAGCGACTTCACCGACATGACTGTCGCTCTGGCCGCTGGCGAAACCAGCGTCACCTTGACGCCTTCTTTCAGCGGCAGCTCCTACAAAGAGTCCTGGAAGATCTGGGTTGACCTGAATGGCGACGGCGACTTCGAAGACAGCGGTGAAGAAGTGTTCAGCTCCGGCAGCGCTTCCTCGTCTCCGGTAACCGGTTCTCTGAACATTCCAGCTTCAGCGCCTGAAGGCAAAACCCGTATGCGCGTGGCCATGCGTTACAACGCAGCGCCCAGCCCTTGCGGAACCTTCAACTACGGCGAAGTGGAAGACTACACTGTTGAGATCGGTAGTGGCGGCGAGCCGCCCACTGATCCAGACAGCTACGAGAACACCACTCCATTCGCCATTCCGGATAACAACGGAACCGGCATCAGCAGCCCGATTGACGTGACCCGCTCCGGCGCTTCCGGCACAGTCAGCGTCACCGTGGACATCACTCACACCTACAAAGGCGACTTGGTGGTGGACCTGCTGCATCCAGATGGAACCGTGTTCAACCTGCATAACCGCACTGGCGGCTCCGCTGACAACATCCAGCAGACCTTCAGCGTCGACATCGGCGCCAAAGACTCTGCAGGACAGTGGAAGCTTCGGGTCAAAGACCTGGCCAGACGCGACAACGGCACGCTGAACAGCTGGGGCATCAAGTTCTAACTGATCGGCTGATCGGATAAAGGGGCAAGTTGGGGAGACTTGCCCCTGTTTTCGTTTGTATCAGGGTTTGTCGGCGCAATGACGTCGCCAGCTCCGAGCCCTAAATTAAAATAAGAAGCTCTTCAGAGAAGTTTCCCCAAGGCGACGCAGATCGCCCCGCAGAGCTAGAACGGGGAACTGAAGGGAATACATAAAGATGGACTGTTCATGAAACACATTGCCCAAGTTTTTTTGTTACTCACCCTAATGCCGGGTATCGCCGCCGCTGAAAACGCCGCGCAGGCGCCCGCACCAGAAACAGAAATAGAAGCAGAAACGCCCAACCTATCCATGCAGGTCGCCAGCCGCCTGCTTACCGAAGCGCAAGAGCTGGAGCAGAATTCGGTCAACGTTCTTCGCAACGCCAGCCACATCCGTAAACAGGTGAGTGAAATGCGGGTGGTGGAAAGGTCATTGAAGGATAAGAAACAAAAAGAATCCTTTGGTCAGTCAATTGATATGCTCAACAGCCAGTTGGAGCTTTGGCAGAAACAGGGCGCAGACCTGCGTGAAAGCAGTTCCAATTTAAAGAATTACGCCCTGGCGCTGATTGAAGAAGGCTTCATTGTACAGTGGAGCGATTGGGTGAAGCTGACCGGCCCCATGCGCCTGCAGAGTTCCCACAATCAAATGCTCGCCCATAACACGCAAATCCGCAGCGTTCACCCGTCCATGCTGAACCGCATGACCTCCACGCCAGAGACCGTGAAACCGGACTCCATGAGCCTGGAAATCCCGGCGATGACCGGACAGCAGGCCCCCGCGGATCTGGATATTCGCACTTTCCAGGCGTCCCGGGACCTCAACTTCTTTGCGCATATTGAGCCCCTCACCGAAGGCGCTCCTGAACCGCTGACGCCACTGAATGAAATTCACAAGTGGAACTTCCTGCTGTCGGACATGAACGGCGAACCCATCACCGACGCAAAAATTGAATTCTCCGGCCATATGCCCGGCCACGTTCACGGTTTGCCGACACAACCCCGCATTACGGCGGAGTCCGCTCCGGGGGTATATAAAGTGGACGGCGTCAAGTTCCAGATGGCGGGTTGGTGGGTCATTCAGTTTGACGTCACCGCCAACGGCAAATCCGACACCATCGTATTCAATCTTGTACTCTAGAGGGCTGTATGTTGAGGATCAAACATATCGCGGCAGGCGTGTTGGCGGCGATATCCAGCGTCGCTGTCGCCGCCTCGGACGTCTACCAGTTTACCGATGCGGACCGGGACTTTATCGCCAGATTCTCCCTGTCCGCCCTTCCCGATTTACCCGCTGCGCCCAGCAACAAATATGCGGACAATGAAGAAGCCGCCGAGCTCGGCCGCAAGCTCTTCTTTGACCGCAGCTTGAGCGGCAATGGGCAAGTTTCCTGTGCGCAGTGCCATAACCCGCAACTTTATTTCACTGACGGCCTGCCGCAATCTCAGGCCATTGGAACCACGCGCCGCAGCGCGCCTTCCATTCCTGGCGCCATCTACGGCCCCTGGCAATTCTGGGACGGCCGCACGGACAGTCTGTGGGCGCAGGCTCTATCGCCACTGGAAGATCAGAACGAACACGGCCTTGACCGCACCAGCGCTGCCAAAGCCATGGCCACGGACTATCGTGAAGAATACGTCAAACTGTTCGGCGACGCTAAGGATCTGGACGCCATCTCCGGTCTGACTCAGCCCGCCAGTCCCAAAGTCGCGGGTGAAGCCGAGAAGAACTGGTCGCAGCTCAGCGCCGCCCAGCAGGAAGCGGTCAACCGCGTGTTCGCCAATATGGGTAAAGCCATCATGGCCTACGAGCGCCAGCTCAAACTGCCCCCTGCCCGCTTCGACCAGTTTATTGATCTGCTGGAAAAAAAGGCCGGCGAAGACAAACTCAAAACCATTATGAGCGCAGATGAAATTCAAGGCATGCGTCTGTTCATGGGCAAGGCGAACTGCGCCAGTTGCCATAACGGCCCCTTGTTCACCAACTTTGAGTTTCACAATATCGGCGCACCGGAGCCAGACGTAAAACAGGTGGATCTGGGTCGCTTTCAAGGCGTCAATGATCTCACCAAAAACGAGTTCACCTGTCTGTCTCCCGTGAGCGACGCCCAACTGGAACAGTGCGAGGAAATGGCGTTTCTGAAGAAGCAGGGACCGGAGCTGGTCGGCGCCTTCAAGACGCCCAGCCTGCGCAATGTGGCGGCGACCGCGCCTTACATGCAGGCGGGACAGTTCGCGACGCTGCTGGATGTGGTGCAGCACTACAACAAACCCAAACCGCCCTATTACGACCGCGAACAACACCCCAGCCGCCCGCACTTCGACATCATTCCATTAGGATTGACGGAGGAAGAGCTGGCGCAATTGGTGGCGTTTCTGGGATCGTTAACGTCGCCCGTGCCCAAGGACGATAAGTGGTGGAGAGATCCGCATCTGGAAACCAACGAAAACTCCAGCGGACTGGCTTCTACGAATGAATAGCCTGGCTTAAGTCAGGCGATAACGGCTCAGGCCTAAGCCGGATTCACCGAGCGCGCCATACGGTAATCCGGCTTTTTTAGGGCGTTGCTTTTCTCCATTAAAACAGATGAATAACGCCGCTCGGCGCCCCGCCCGCGCAACGACTCACAGCAGTACTTTCAATCTCCTGCGCGCAAGTGATCGCGAATCATCGCCTCCAGCTTCAGCTGATCCTGGTAGAACCCGCGGATGCCTTCCGCCAGCTTTTCCGTCGCCATGGCGTCTTCACTCATCAGCCAGCGAAACTCTTTTTCCGTCAACGGTTCAGGGGGCGCTGCGCGCACGCCATCGTCACACAACGCCGGCAGCAGCATCCCCTGCGTTTCCGCCAACTCTTCCAGCAACGCGGGACTGATAGTGAGGCGATCGCATCCCGCCAGCGCGATAATTTCTCCGATATTGCGAAAACTGGCGCCCATTACGACGGTGGCATAACCGTAACGCCGGTAGTAGCGATATATATCTTTCACCGAGAGCACCCCTGGCTCTTGCTCAGGGGCATATTCAGCATCTGGCTTCGCTTTCTTGTACCAGTCCAGAATGCGTCCGACGAAGGGAGACACCAGAAACGCCCCCGCCTCCGCGCAGGCGCGCGCCTGCGCCAAATTGAAAATCAGCGTCAGGTTGCAGTTGACGCCCTCGCGCTCAAGAATGCGCGCCGCCTGAGCGCCTTCCCAGGTTGCGGCGATTTTTATCAGCACGCGCTCCACCGGCGCGCCAGTCTGACTCAATAGACGTCGCAACTCCCGCGCCTTGGTGACGGTGGCGTCCACATCGTAGGAATAGCGGGCGCTGACCTCAATGGAGACTTTGCCCGGCGTCGCCTCCAGTATGCGCTGCGCCATCGCCACGACCAGATTGTCCTGGGCGGTTTCGATGGCTCTTTCTTCGTCATGAGGATTCAGTTTGCGCGCCAGCGCCACGCTTTGTCGCAATAAGCCGTCATAGTCTCCAGACTGCACCGCTTTCAATACCAGTGAAGGATTGGTGGTGGCGTCTTCCGGCGCAAAGCGGCGAATCGCTTCCAGGTCGCCGGTGTCGGCCACGACCTTGGTGTAATCGCGTAATTGATTCAACAAGCTTTTCATCGTTTTATTCTTTCTCCTGGGCTACCGCTCTCAAATCGTGCATGGCGTCGCGCAGCTTTGGATAAAGCGCGCAGTATTGCTGAAACATACGCTCGTAGACCGCCGAATTTGCCGCAATGGGCTTGGCTCTGGGCGCCAGGCTGATCCAGTTGCGAATGGCGGCGACGTCCTCGACTACCCCGCCCGCCAACGCCGCCAGCAGCGCTGCGCCAATCGGCGCCTCAACATCCTGCTCGATAGTGAGCACCGGATATCCCGTAACGTCGGCGATGATCTGCATCCATAAGTCCGAGCGCGCCGCGCCGCCGACGACAATCAACTCAGGGTCCAGGCGCGCCGCTCCTTGCCTGCCGCATTCGATGTTGTGTCGCAGCGCAAACGCCAGTCCTTCCAGAATGGAGCGATATAAATGGGCGCGGGTGTGATACAGGGTCAGTCCGACGAAGGAGCCGGAAGCATTGGGGTCCCAGATCGGACTGCGCTCTCCCATCAGATACGGGAGAAATACCAGTCCATTGGCGCCAGGAGGCGTCTTCGCCGCATCTCTTTCCATCAACTGATGAACATCCGCTTCCCCCTGGGCCTGGGCGGCCTGCCGGTCCTGTTCGCAAAACTGCTCCCGAAACCAACTGATGGAAGCGCCCGCCGTGATAGCGCCGCCGAAGATATAGATGTCCTGCTCGCTGTTGGCCACATAAGGCATGCTGATCAAGCCGTTGCGCGCATCGGTCTCCCGATTGACGAATCCCCAGCACATGCTGGTGCCGATCATGGCGACATGGTTGCCCGGCTCCACCACACCCGCCGCCAGAGTCGCCATGGCCGCGTCAACGCCGCCCGCCACCACAGGAACGTCGGCGGGCAAGCCCAGCCGCGCTCCCGCTTCCGCAGTAAGACGCCCAACAATGTCGCCGGAGGCCACCAGCCGTGCGGGCATTTTGTCCGCTTCGATGCCTAGCATATCCATCGCCTCTTGCGACCACTGGCGACGCCGTAGGTCGTACACGCCGCCAATATTACCGGCGGAGCTATGGTCCACCGCCAGCTCGCCAGTGAGATGGTAATTGACGTAACTGTTGGGGGGCAGCAGATAACGGGTTTGACGCCAGATCTCCGGCTTGTTGCCCTTCAGCCACAATATTTTGGTGTAGCCGTAATAGCTGTCCACGCCATTGCCGGTGATCTCCTGCAACCGCGTCACATTCACATGTTCGCGAACCCATTCCGTCTCGGCGGTAGCCCGGCGGTCCATCCAGATCAGACAGGGATGCAGCGGTTTAATGTCCGCATCCACGGGAATGCCGGAACCGCCATAAAGACTGCTGACGCAGACGCCGCAAATGCTGGCGGGGTCGACTCCTGAGATCGCCACGCACTCGGCCACGGTCTTGTACACCGCCTGCAACCAGACATCCGGCCATTGCTCCGCCCACAGGGGACGCGGCGTGTCCACTTGATAGCTCTGCGACGCTTTCGCAATGATGGCGCCGTCCGCCGCCACCAACAGCGCCTTGGCGCTCTGCGTGCCGATATCGACGCCAATGACATAATTCATGACGGGACTCCTCAGGGTATCAGCAGCACTTTGATAGAGTCGGCGGTGGACGCCAGCTGGAAGGCGTTCTCCCAATCATCCAGCTTACGTTGATGAGTGACGATGCCTCGGGATGTCACCAGTCCACGTTCAAACAGATCAATCGCCACTGGATAGGTGTACGGTCCCAGATGCGCGCCGCGAATATCCAGCTCCTTGCGGTCGCCGATGACGGACCAGTCGGTGGTGGTCTCCGCGCCGAAAACGCTGAACTCAACGAAACGCCCCAGCTTACGGATGATGCGCAAGCCCTGAGTGACCGCCGCCGGCGCGCCGGTGGCTTCGATATAGACATCGCAGCCGTAGCCGTCCGTCATGCCCTTGATCGCTGCGTCGATATCGTCGCGGGCGGGATTCAATACCACATCGGCGCCAAAATCCTTCGCCAGTTCCAGACGCTCATCCACCATGTCGATGACCACTAGTTTTTTTGGCGTTTTCAAACGCGCGACCTGGATCATGCACAGCCCCAAGGGGCCCGCGCCCGCCAGCACCACCACGTCGTCCAGTTGAATGTCCGCCCGGTTGACGGTGTGAATTGCGCAGGCCATGGGTTCGATCAGCGCAGCATCCTCCAGGGACACGGACTCAGGAATACTGTGCACGATGGCGTTGGCGGGCACACGCATGTACTCCGCCATACCACCCTCGGCGACATCTTTCTGGAAGCCGAAAATATTGTGCACTTCGCACATCCAGTACTTGCCGGAACGGCAGAAGCGGCAACGCTCGCAGGGGGCGATCTGCTCGGCGATCACTTTCTCTCCCAGCTTGACGTTGAAACGCTCCGCCGCACCCGGCCCCATCTCCACGACGCGACCGTAGAACTCATGACCCGGGATGACCGGCGCTTTCAACCAGGGGTTATCGCCGCACCAGAACATATCCGCGCCGGAGCTGGCCTTGCAGTCGCTGCCGCAAATACCGCAGGCTTCTATTTTGATCACCAGCTCACCATGGCCCGCCACCGGGCGGGCGCGTTGTTCCAGGCGGTAATCGTTGGGAGCGTGACAGACCACCGCGGTCATCATTTCAGGTAAAGCAGACATGCGGAATTCTCCATATTATTAATCTGGCAGACAAATAGCTTCCTTCCATTTGTCTGAAACGACAGAACCGGCACATGTCAGGCCCTGTCTCCCGCGGCTTGCCGCCGCGCAGGCGCATCCATGCCCCTGATTATCAGCATGCCCCTATCATCGCCATGCTGATAATGGCTGTTGTTCGAGTTGTATGATTTCGGGTTTCGAGTTTCGAGAGCGAGCCGGGACTATCTGTCCCGGCTTCTACTGATAAATATGGCGAGCAGAATGATGCCGCCCTTGATGATGTTCTGAATGTACGGCGAGACGCCCATCAGATTGAGTCCGTTATTGAGCACGCCCAGCATCATGGCGCCAATCAGGGTGCCCATAATGGCCCCGCGACCGCCGGCGATGGCTGCGCCGCCAAGCACCACGGCGGCGATAGCGTCCAGTTCAAAGCCGATGCCCGCATTGGGCTGCCCGCTCATCAGACGGGAAGTCAGCACGATGCCCGCCAGCGCCGCAGTGAAGCCGCTGATGGTGTAGACCGCCAGTTTGTAGCGCTGCACTCTCACCCCGCTCAGGCGCGCGGCTTCTTCATTGCCGCCTATCGCATATACGTAGCGGCCAAAAGGCATATGGTTGAGAAGAACGTATGCGACCAAGTAAACCGCCGCCATCACCAGTATCGGCGCCTGGATGCCGAAGACCTCGCCGCGCCCCAGCACCGAGAAAGAATCAGGTAGACCGGAAATCGGATATCCGCCGGTATAGATCAACGCCAATCCGCGGGCGATCCCCATGGTGGCCAGCGTCACAATAATCGGCGGCATTTTGGCGTAGGCGACGAAAGCGCCGTTACCAGCGCCGAACAACGCGCCCACCAACAAGCCGCCCACAATGGAAACTTCCGGAGGAAAGCCCGCCAGAATCAAGCCGGCGGTAATAGTTCCGGAGAGCGCCATCACCGGTCCCACAGACAAGTCAATGCCGCCGGTCAGAATGGCGCAGGTCATGCCCACGGCGATAATCGCATTGATGGACACCTGTCGCGCCACATTGCTCAGGTTGGCGGTAGTCAGAAAGTTCTCGTTCGCCAACGCCATCGCAATGAATATCACGATAAAGCCAAGCAACGGATAAAACGCGGGGGACTTCCTCCACTTTTTCAGCCAGCCTTGCATCAGATTCACCTCTACATTCGCCGTGGCGCTACCAGTCAGTTTATTCATCTTTTACGCCTCCGGTTGCATAGCGCATAATTTCATTGGAATTCACCGCATCCCCTTCCAGAATCTTGACGATGCTTCCCTGCCGAAAAACCGCGACGCGATCGCTCACGCCCACCACTTCCGGCAATTCGGAAGAAATCATGATGATTGACACTCCCTGAGCGGTCAGTTGCTTCATCAGGCGATAGATTTCCGCTTTCGCGCCGACATCGATGCCCCGCGTCGGTTCATCGAAAATAAGCACCTTGCAGTCGTTGTTCAGCCAGCGCGCGATCACCACTTTCTGCTGATTGCCGCCGCTCAGATTGCCCACCGGCGTTTCGCAGTCCGGCGCCTTCACCCGCACTTTCGCGGACAGTGACTCCGCCACTTCGCTCTCCCGTTTGCGGTCGATCAAAGAGCCAGTCCCGGCGACTTTGGCGAGATTATTCAAAGTGATGTTTTCGCGGATGGAGAACGGCAATATCAGCCCTTCTTTTTTACGGCTTTCCGGCAACAGGCCAATGCCTCGACGCAGGGCTTCCGCCGGCGTTTTCATCGCGGCGGGCTCGCCATCCACGCTAACGTCTTTGCGACAGGCAGGCAGCGCGCCGATCATGGCCAACGCCGTCTCCGTACGTCCGGAGCCCACCAGTCCGGCGAAGCCCAGAATTTCGCCTTTGCGGACTTGAAAGCGGTTCACCGGCGCGCCTTTATGCAATTGGATCGCGCGGGCGTCGATGACGATGTCGCCGTCATCCTGCAACGGCGTTTTCTCTGGAAAGCTATTGCTGATTTTGCGTCCCACCATCATTTCCAGCAGCTCATCCACCGCCACTTCACTGACATCGCGATCACCGATCTTTTCGCCATCGCGCAACACGGTGATGCGGTCGCAAATCTCGTAAATCTCCTCCATGTGATGGGAAATAAACACCATCCCCACCCCTTGCGCCTTCAACTCCCGCATCACCCGAAACAGATGCTCCGCCTCATTGGGCGTCAGGGTGGCGGTGGGCTCGTCCAGCACCAGAATGCGAGCGTCCAGGGACAACGCTTTGGCGATCTCCACAAACTGTTGTTCCGCCACGCTCAGATGATCCACCGGCTCGTCCAGATCAATGTTCACATCCAGGCGCTGACAGATTTTCTCCGCCTGAGCGCGCATCGCCTTTTTGCGCAACATGCCCAAGGGACTGCGCAATTCGCGACCAAGAAAAATATTTTCAACGGCATTGAGATAAGGAATCAGACTGAATTCCTGAAAGATAACGCCCACGCCGGCGTTAGTGGCGTCGTGGTAATGACGAAAATCCACGGGCGCGCCGTCGATCAGGATTCGCCCGGCGTCCTGTTTGTAGACGCCGCACAGGATTTTCATCAGCGTGGACTTGCCCGCTCCGTTTTCGCCCAATAAGGCGTGGATTTCCCCCGCCTGCAGCTCAAAGCTGATATCGTTGAGCGCGCGTACGCCGGGAAATCCTTTGCTGATATGTTCAAGGGAAAGAAGACTGTTCATGACTCTTACACCCAGTATTACGACCCAACTTCCAACCGCATCTTCCAACGCGTCTGCATGGCGTTACGCCATGATTGCGTCCAGGAGACCGATTTGATCTGCGTTACTTCTGAAACCTCGTATGGCGACGCAAAATACGCTCGCGCCGTACGCCTACGCAAAGAAGATACGAGGAAGCCCCCGCTCCGTTCACCCTGAGCCTGTCGAAAGGCCCTGCCCGCCTTTGAGTCGGCGGGAGGCCTGAGCGACGGATTCTCAGATTCGGAAAACGGATCAACGCCTACCAGCTGAAATCAGCGGCGGAGGCTTTATCGATCAGTTTCACATCCACTGGCATGGTGGCGGGTATTTCCGAGCCCCAGTGCTTGACCAGTGCGATAGCCAGGCCCAGACGAATCTGGTCGCGAGGAAACTGCGCCGAGGTGGCGATAAATTTGGAGTCAGGTTTCAGCATGGCTTTGATGGCTTCCGGGTGACCGTCCACGCTGACCAGCTTGACGTCCATACCGCTGGCTTCAATCGCAGTCAGTGCGCCCAAAGCGCCAGTGTCGTTAACGCTGAAT
Organism: Hahella sp. HNIBRBA332; assembly: GCF_030719035.1. NCBI lineage: Bacteria > Pseudomonadati > Pseudomonadota > Gammaproteobacteria > Oceanospirillales > Hahellaceae > Hahella > Hahella aquimaris. The sequence continues at coordinate 1,331,507 of NZ_CP132203.1, read as the reverse complement.
ACGCCATCCAGACCGGGATTGGCCTGCAGCATGTTCTCCGTCACATTCATGGCGACGTCGCGCTCCTGCTTGCCGTTTTGCTTGCCGACCACTTTGATGTCGGGGAATTCCAGCATGGCGTCGCTGAATCCGCGCACGCGCTCAAGGATAGGAACGACGGGAATGCCGTCAAGGATAGCCACTTCGCCCTTGCCGCCCAATTGTTCGCCAAGGTATTTACCGGCCATGTAACCGGCGGTGTAGTTCTTGGAGCCGACGAAAGAATCGATGGGACCTTCCGCCTCAGCATCAATAGCAACGGTAATGACGCCCGCTTTCTTGGCGGACACTACGGCGGATTGCACGCCAACGGAGTCAGTGGGGTTGAGCAATAGAATGTCCACGCCTTTCTGCAGCATGTCTTCTACGTCATTGATTTGTTTGGAAACGTCGTGATGGGCGTCGGTGATGTAGACTTCTGCGCCAATATCCTTGGCCGCCTCTTCCAACGCATTCTTCATGGTGACGAAGTAAGCGTTGTTCAGTTCCTGAAAGGACATGCCGATTTTCAATTGTTCAGCTCCGGCTGGCGATGCCAGGCCCAAACTGCATGCGATACCGGCGACAAGGGTCTTAAGGGTTTTACTTATTTTCAACATGACTCAACCTTTATTTATTTTTAGTGGTTCGAAGCGTCTTCTACGCCAAAATGTTAACGTTAACATTTTCACATCGAACAAACCCGTAGATGGGAGCCGGAGCCAGCCTCCGTCTACGGGAACGCTAACGTTGACATCTATATAGAATAAATATCAACTTTTGCAACAATCCCTCGCATTGAGAGAATGTTAACGTTAACATTAAGCTATCATAGCGAATTTTCCATTGCAACAAGCAAGTCGCGACACGCACTCCGGGATCGCCGCATCCCTTACCGACACAGCGTTTGAGAGGCATCATGCCCAAAAAGAGTAAAGTAACGATTACCGATATCGCCCGCCGGGTGAACATGACCACCATCACCGTATCCCGGGCGTTGAACAAGCCGGAACTGGTGAAGAAAGAAACCCTCGACCGGATTCTGGAAGTGGCGCGGGAGCTGAATTATGTTCCCAACGCCTTCGCCCGCAACCTGAAAGGCAGCAAAAGCCGGCTGATCGGCATCATCACCGCCAGCCTGGACAACCCATTTTACAGCGAGATGATCAAGGCGATTTCCCGCGCCGCCAAGAAGCGCAACTATTCCATCATGCTGTTCGACACAGACGGATCGCCGGAGCTGGAAAACAAAGCCATGGAGACCATGCTCAGCTATCAGGTGGACGGCATCATCCTGTCCGTCGTGTCCGACTATGACGAGTACCATCCGCAATACCTGGAGCAATTGATTCACGCCAATATCCCCGTGGTGCAGGTGGACCGCCGACTGCCAGCGGCGCCCTTCCCTGGCGTGTATCTGGACAATCTTGCGAGCGGCTACAAAGGCGGCCGTTATGTGCTGGAACAGGGTCATCGCCATATCCTGGCGCTGGCGGGTCCAGAGCAGTCCAACATCTCCAAACTGCGTCTCGAAGGCCTGAAAAAAGCCCTGGCTGAATGTAAAGAACCTACCCGGCTGGAAGTGCTTTACGGCGACTACACCATGCAGCCGGCGTTTGAAAACGCCACCGCCTACTTTAAACAGCATAAACAGGCTCCCGATGCGGTGTTCGGCCTCAACATCCTGATTACTCTGGGCGCGCTTAAAGCGCTGCGGAAACTGGGCGCCAAAAATCACAACCCTGCGGTGTTCAGTATCGATGAGGCGCCCTACGCGGATATCTTTGACTTCAATATTCCGTGCGTGCATCACGACACCTATCAGATGGGCCATTCCGCCATCAATATGCTGCTGGATCGAATTGAGAATCCCGGGTTCGAGGGAAGCGATATTATTATCGAAGGTGATTTGCGGGCGGCGGTATGAAACAAACTGGCTCGATAGCAGAAGACATGGAAGCCTGATCGAAGCTAAAAAAAGGGGACGTTACCGTCCCCAAAAGGGCTATCAACACCTAATGGTCAGTCGACGCGATAGGCGTAATAGGTCGCTCTAATGAACCTTAAATGCGCTCAGTTTACTCAGTGCATTTGATCGCCGCGTGATCGCCGCCATGGGTTCCCTGGAAGCCGATGCTGGTGGAGGCGCCAGGCTGCAAGGTCGCGTTCCAGCTCATGTTGGTCGCCTTCAACACAGAGCCGTTGACGCTGTATTGCGCGCTCCAGCCGTTGGTGTATTGATCCGTCGCGCCCAGCGGGATGTTCACTGTCCAACCATCAATCACCTCACTGGTGTTATTGGTCAGTGTGATGTGCGCGACAAATCCGCTATTCCACACGTCCTCGCGTACAGTACAGGTCAGACCATCGCCGGAAGGGGCTTTTTTGGTCTTCACGCTGACGCTATTGGAGGTGGCGATGACGGCGCCGTCTTCATCCAACAGTTTCGCTAACAGGCTGTGCGCGCCTTCGCTGCTCGGCAAGGTCACCTGTGCGGCGTCGCTATTGCCGCCGATGGTCGCCGCCAATTCGCCATTTAACATCATCTGCGCCTGCAGGCCGGCTTCCTTGTTCACTTTGACCGTGACAGTCGCGCCGACCTCAAACTCCGAACCGTCTGCCGGAGAAGTCAGGCTGATAGTAGCTTCCGCCACATCGATACTGACTTTCGCCGGCGCGGAGACTTCCCCGCTGTTGTCGGTCACGGTGTACTCGAAAGCGTCTTGACCGCTGAAGCCCGCCTCGGGCTGATAGGTTAAATTAGCGCCGGAGCCGGACAGGGTTCCATGCTGCGGCGGCTTGCTGACGGTGTAACCGACGACAGTCCCGTCGCTATCCGTTCCTTTCAGGGTGATGGAAACCGCCTTGTTGATGCGGGTAGAGACAGACAGCGGTTGCGCCGTCGGCGCGCAACCATCGTCACAGGGATTGTCCGCTTCGAACAGTGATGCGTAATTGGCGTAGGCAGTCGCCGCTTCCGCTTGCGCCCAGAACCGGTGATAGGTGAACACAGGGTCTTCACCAGAGTTCAGGGCGTCTTCCACCTGCTTGAACATAGGGTCGTTCAAATAGAATGAACGCATGCTCAGGAAGGTGGACTCACTGTTGATGGCGTCGCCGTTAGCCATGGAGCCGTTGAACTCGCCGGGCACGTAGACTTTATCAAAGAAGCGCGCGTAATCGCCGCGTTTTTCCTGCGCCGCCAGCCCCTTGGGCGTCTGGAAGTGGGTCCACATGGCATCCAGCAACTTCTTGGATGCGTCTTTGGCCTCGTTCTTGGGCGTATCGAATTTCTCCGCCGCCGCGGCGTAGAACATCAGCGCCTTGGCCACGCCCGCCGCGATACCGAGATCCTGACCATGATCCACCACGCTCACGTGCAGATTGGCGTTGGCTTTCGGGTTGGCCGGGTCCCATTTTTCCGGTTTACCAGTCCATTCCAACGTGGCGGGAACTTCAAAGGAGCCGTCTTCCAGCCAGTTGATATTACTCAGCACCCAAGGGACCCATTTGTCCATCAACTGCTTGGCCTGGGCGTCCCCTTTCAGGTAGTAGTATTCCGCCACACGCTGCATGGACCACGCCTGCCAGCCAAACCACGTGCCGCTGCCTGGATCGTGATACACCGGGTTTTCGTCGTACACCATGCCGTAGAAAGTGGCGTCGGCGCGATCCTGAGGATGGGGATTGTAGGAGCCGTCCCAGCTGTTGGTGGCGCCGCCGGCGATGCCGCCCTCTGCGGATTGCAGCCAGGTATAGAATTCCATGGAGCGCTTCAGGCCGGTGGCCCAGTCTTCCGTCGCGCCGGGGGTTTTTGGTTTCATCGGATCGAACTCCGACAGCGCCATGGCGGCAATGGGGTTTTGATAACCGAAGTGCACATGACTGCTGCCGATACGGAACGCCCAACCGGCGTTGGGGTCCGCCGCTCCGCCCCAGGCGTAGTACCAGGACATCAGATAGTGAGCGCTCTCGTAACCACGACCGCCCTGGGCGTTCTTGTCCTGAGTTCCCATTTTCTTGAAGTATTTATCGAACATGGCCAGACGCAGGTAATCCCCCATTTTGGCCGCTTTCGCCACCAGACCTGGAATTTCCTGTTCTGGATCTTTGCCCTGCTCCTTGATCCACTGATACGCCCAGTACATTACCTGCACCGCACGGGCGTCGGCGTCCGGGGCGTTGGTGTAGCGCCATTGTTTAGAGTAATTATTGTCCTTGGTGAACAACGGCAGGAAACCGTTAGGACCGCCCCATTTGAAGCTCTCCCAGGAAGGATGGGTGACGGTTTCCCACACGGATTCCTGCTCGCCGCGCTGGAAGGTGTTGATGTAGGACGGGGTGCTGACGCCATCGCCCAGGTTGCCGTAACCGTAGATGTTGTCCATGTCCAACAGCCAGTGCATGCCGTAGACGTCCCAGGTGCCGTAGGTCTGCGCCAGTTTGGCGGAGATAGGGTCTTCACCCACGGGAACGCCGAACTCCAGCTGGCTTGGATAACCGGAAGGTTGCGAGTGTTCCGCCGCATAGGCCGCCGGCTTGGATGGATTGTAGAAGTTGTTGGTCGGCTGCATTTCATGGGTTGGAATGATGTGCTCTTCCATTTTTTCCCAGGCGTTGCGCAGCTTGCTCCAGTCGCCAGTCACTTTACCGTAGTAGGCTTCCAGCAGCAGGAAGTAGGAATAGGCTTCACTGGTGGACTCATGGCCGTGGTCCGGCGCTTCGACGATGAGGGTCTCTACTGAATGGTAAGGACCGCCGTCGGCGCTGAAATATCCATTGGCCGGATCGTGGATTTTATTCCACATTTCCATAAAGCGCTCGTTGTATTCCTCTGCGCTGGCCTGGGCGTGAGAGCAGAAAGTGGCGAAGCTAACCGCTGCGGCGATAGGCAGCAGCATCCCCTTCAATGGTCTTTTCTTGAACGTTAATTCCATGTTTTGACTCCATAGATTTTATTAATTCACACGCGCTCAGATGTCGCCGCCCGCCGACCGGAATCCAGCGCGCTGGAACCGCTTCCGGTCGGATTGAGACGGTATTGCCGGGTTATCTGGCGGTGCAGGTTGGCGGTGAGAAACTTCCGTCATGGACGCCCTGCAGACCAAAGCTGGTTGCGGCGCCGGGCCCTAATGAACCGTTGTATGGCATGTTTTTCACGGTGAGGGTTTTACCGTCCGCAGACAGCGTGTAGTCCCCGTTCCACAGGTTCACGATGGAAGTGGGTTCATCAAAGGTGAGAACGACTTCCCACCCGTTGATAGAAGATGAAGCGTTATTGACGAGTTTGACGTCGCCCAGAACATAACCGGTATTCCAGACATTCAACCCGCCGACGCTGCAGGAGACATCCCCGCCTGCGTCCGGCTCGGCGACTTTGATGAGGATCACGTCAGTGGCGTCTTCGATTTCCTGACCATCCGAGGACAACGCAACCAGTTTCAGGCTGTATTCTCCTTCCACTGTCGGCGCCGTAACCTCAATCACCCCGGACGCATCCCCTTCTCCAGCGACATCGCCATTGAGATACAGGCGCACGCCAGCCGCGTTTTCCAAACGATAGCGCACAGAGAAGGACTGCCCCGGTCTGACTTCGAGCCCGCCCGTTGGAGCAGTGATCTCCACCGCCGGCAGATCGGGCGCTTCCACGTTAATGTCAACCTGCGCCTGCGCCTGCGGTGAGCGTCCGCCGTCGTTGTCCAATACGGTGTAGGTGAACGCATCCTGGCCATGGTATCCGGCATGGGGCATATAGGTGACCGCTGGGCCTGTTCCCGTCACGACGCCATGGGTGGGTTGCGTGTATTCATAGGCGACGATGGAGCCGTCGCTGTCTTCGCCATGCAGGGCGATGTCGAGCGCTTCATTCATATCCGTGCTCACGCTCAACGATTGCGCCTGGGGTAGACAATTGACGCCGGAGTCGCCGCCGCAGCCTGCGCCGGGCTCTTCGCCCCAGACCAGTTCAGCGCCGTCATACAGAGCGATTTTGCTCGCCTTTTTATAAGAGCCGTCATAGCTGTCCCAGGACGGATCGCCTTCGTTGCCCCACTCGCTGGCGTTGGTATTAGTCGGCAACGAAATTCTGAACTGCACTTCCCTGCGGGATTCCGACTGTCCGCCAGGATAGATGTTCACTCCCTGGAATGACGCGTCCACGTAGTAGATATGGTCTTCAGGATCTCCCCAGGATTGCAGACCGCTCACCTCCGTCGCCTGACTGTAGGCGGTGGTGACTTTGATGTCCTGCAAGCCATAACCGGCGGCGAATTCGTCGGAAAGGTCGACCCAATAGCGGAAGCGCAGCTGTTCGCTGCCCCGCGCCGGCCAGGCGCTGTGATTGTGCACTTGCGCGGCGATCTCCACGTAGCGAGGACCGCTGGAGTTCAGCTTGGCTTCGACATAAAACTCTTCGTCTTTTGCTTCCGCCTGCGGGAAAGCGTTGTCGGGAATAGGGTCGCCGCCAAAATCCAGGTAGAGGCGCGCCAGGGCGGACGTAAAGCCGGCGTTGTAGTCCGTGGCTACTTCGTTTTTCACATAATCGCCGCGATCATCCGCATAGTTATCGTTACTGTCAGGCCCGCCCACCAAGGCTCCCACCAGCAAGTGTCGCGACTGCTCCGGCGTACGCAGGTTATTAGTCCAGGTTCCATGGGCGGTGCGATGGTGCGGATTGGCGGGGTAGTTGGCGCCATAACCAATTTGATAACTCACCCCCGCCGGATTGTTCCCCAGCAGGTATTCGATCTGACTGCGACCGAACTCGTAATAGGCTTGCGCTTTCTCCGCCTTGATGCCGGCGTTATTCAAAAAGTCGGCGTAAACCAGCGCAATAAAAGCAGTGTTGGCGGCGTAGCGATTGGCGCCCCACACATCCAGATAGGCCAGACCGCCGGGGGTGTAGTTCACCCGCTCGCCGTTGTAGCCCGTCGTCCAGTAATCCAGCCAACGCTCGGCATCCGCCTGATAGCCGGCCTCCCCTGTGATCTGCGCCATCAGAACATAGGAGCCGTAGGCTTTGTTATCCCAGGCATGCCCCCACTTGTAGGCTTTGACGTCTTGCTGCCCTTCTCCACCCAGCTTCTGATATTCCTGTTTCGCCTGCTGTAAATAGCTGGCTTCGCCGGTGGCCCGATATAACCAGAGCGCGGACCAGACCAGCTCATCCTGATAGCCGCTCCAGGACTTGTAGTAACTGCTGGCGTCAGTAATGCAATCGGAGTATTTGCCGCGATAAGTATTGGCGAACTCGTACAACTGACTGGCGTGGGTCAGCAGTGTATTGGCGTATGCACTATCCACCGGTTTGAAAACCATGGCGATCGCCGCCAACGCAGCGGCGGTTTCTCCCGCCAGATCCGACCCTGGACAACTGGCGTCGATTTTATAAGAGGGACGCGCCATCGGCATGACTTCCGCGGAGCCCCACCAGGCGTGATCGGCGCCGCCATTGCCGACCTGTCCCCACAATTCATTCGGGGCTGTATGGGCTTTTACGAAATAGTCGGCGACAAAGCGCAGATTATTGAGGATGTGTTGCAACTGACCGGATTGGGCGTAAGCGTCCCTGTATTCCACCGCGCCCCAGGCTAACAGCGTCGCCGACGCCGCCATGGGAAAACCGAATTTGACGTGATCGCCAGCGTCGTACCAGCCGCCGCTGAGATCATGCCCGACATCGGCGCCGTCCTGTACAGCCGAATCATCCCGCCATTCAACGCGATTCCAGTCCGGCAATGCGCCAGACTGCTGGGCTTCATAGAAGTAAATGGATTTCTGCAGGGCTTCACCGTAGTTTTCCTGCGCCATCCCCTGAGCGGATATCAACGCGCATCCGCTTAACAAACTCCATACCGATAGTTTAGTCATACTCTTTCTCCTTACTTCGCCATTCCGATTCACGTCAGCCGCATCGCTCATCGTAGGCAGGACGTTGGTCGCGTTTTATTTTTATGATCCCCCTGACGGAGCGAGGATTTTTTAATCAGTTTTGAAAACGTTTTCAACTATGCGTAAAATTTTTTACGCGTTGAATCGACCCTTTCACCTGCCCCGGCAAGGATGCGCGCCTGCGTGGGCTCATATGATAAAAGCAGTCTAGTTTGCGAGCGCCGGTTTGTAAAAAATGATCTGGAATACACTCTTTTTTTTAAGTATTCAGACCCGGCGTCACTGCGCCAAATAGCGCAATATGTCTCTATTTCCGGCAATCATGATATGAAATCACGTAAAAAAGTATCGGGTGTTGGGTCTAGACCCGAGTCGCCACTTTTTCTATACAAACGTCCCTTCCATAGCGATCGCCTCTACCTGTTCAGCGACGACCCGGCGACCTCCCTCATCCTGTTATCGATAGCGATTATCTTGCACCGTCACCATGACGCAATTATGAAATCGTTTTCCAGAAGACTGCATTATGCAAAGCTATACCGGAAAAAACATAGGCAAGTCAGACTATGCCCTTTGAGTGACAATACCCCTTCGATACACTGTCGCTTGTTGAGCTTTTACATCCGGGACTATATCCTCCTGCGGTTTCTGGCCCTCTTCCTGAACAACGAGACCTATTTCATTGACCGCCACCCAACCGCGCATTCTTGTTATCGACGATGAACCGCAGATACTGCGCTTCCTGCGCATCAGCCTGCGCTCGGAAGGCTATGAGGTATTGCAGGCGGGCTCCGCCACGGAAGGGTTGATGCTGGCGGCCACGGAAACGCCGGACGCGATCGTACTCGACCTGGGGTTACCGGACCTGGATGGCCAGGAGGCGCTAAAACAATTGCGGCGCACCAGCCGAACACCGGTGCTAGTGCTGTCGGTGCGCTCCTCGGAGGCGGAAAAAGTGGAGGCGCTGGATAACGGCGCCAACGACTACGTCACCAAGCCTTTCGGCATTCGCGAGTTCGTCGCCCGCATCAGAGTGCTGCTGCGCGATCGCGACCCCACTGCGCTGCGTCCTTCCGCCGGCATCTACCGTTCCGCCGGCTTGATCATAGACTTTGTGAAGCGCTCGGTGACTCTGGACGGTGAAGACATCCACCTGTCCAAAAAGGAATATGCACTACTGGCGCGACTGGCGGCCACGCCCGACCATGTGGTGACGCAACAGCAACTGCTGGCGGAAATCTGGGGGCCGACGCACACAGAAGATACGCATTACCTGCGCATTGTGGTGGCTAAACTGAGGAACAAACTGGGCGACGCCCCTTCCTCTCCCCGCTTTCTGGTGACGGAACAGGGCGTCGGCTACCGGCTCATCACCTACGAGGCGGAATAAGCCGCCACCGATACCTCAGCGGATGATGGCTGAAAATTACAACGTGGTCCTCGCCCAGCCGCCTATTTCTCCTGCGCGACGTCCAGCGATTTGACGACGATCCGGATTCCCCGGTTCAAAACGGACGCTGGTGCGTCGATCGGTATTGATGCGGCGAGGTCCAGACCGGCGATCTATGCCGTTATAGTGTAAATCTCTTGAGGTAAAGTTAGCTGGCATAAGCAGTCCTATATTTTCTAATTTATATTAACAGCTTGTTTAATCGGCAATTTCCTGATTATGCCTCAACCCCGCTTCCCGGCAATAAATTCACAATATTACTATTTAGTAATAAGTTAAACCTTCCCAATAAAACAATATTTCATAAAAATCATATTTTTCATGCAGTTGAAGGCATTTAACACAGAACATTCAACAGATATTTCATGAATTTATTCCGGTAATTACCTAATTATTGAGAGGATTAATCCTCACTTATATATTTCAAGTAAACTGCCATTTAAATATTACAAATAGCAAACTGATGCAGATGAAAAGCCATCGCAATTAAGCCATCAATACAACCAGATAAACTGACATCGATTTCAGGCCTTACTGCTGAAAATCTAAAAATAAGCCGATTTTCCCCCAAGCCGCGCCCTACCAGATTCTCTGCTCGCGCCGCATCATAAATCCTGTTCTTGTTGATTCATTTTTCAGTGAAGTATCGGGAGACGCGAAGTCATGGATTTTTCAGCCGCATTGGTGGGATTGAGTATTTATTTGCTGGTATGGGAGAAGCTGCCGGAATGGGGAACCTGGTTTAATCGCATTGTTGCGAGCCTGCCCCGCCCTTTGGCGAAACTCTACGAAGATTGGCGTTGCCCTTACTGTTCCGGTTTCTGGATCGCCCTGGCGCTGCACGGCCTGATGGGAATGACGACGTTGGGCGAGGCTTTCAGGCCGACATTCGACACGACATGGCTGGCAACGCCAATGATATGGTTTCTAGACGCCCTGGCCACAGCTACCCTCATTCTTATTGGCAAACTGGCGTTAAGCGCTCTGTCCGGGCCTGCGCTCAAGGGTCATCAGATGGTCGCGGAATTCAAGAAGGCGAAGGAAGTCGAGGTGGAGAACGCCTGAGCCCAATGCGGCTCAGTCGTCGTACTCGGCGAGTCGCAACCCTTTCTTCACATAATTTTCCAGGCGCACGCCAAAGGCTCCGTTAGGATGGATTTCCTTGATGCGCAGCGGCTTGCCTGCATCGGTCAGGCAGTTAATGGAGAGATCGATAATGGTTTCTTTGCGCTGCTGTTTCCTCTCATCCAGCACCAACAGCACCTTGGGTTTAAGGCGATGTTCATTGCTGGAGCGCACGATGATTCCCACTTCGCCGCTGTTGAGTTCGGCGATATGGCCCACCGGATACACTCCCATGGTCTTGATGAAGAATTCCGCCACTTCCAGGTCAAAGTGTTTGCCTCTAACGTCGTAAATGATGCGCAAAGACTCCAGCGCCGACATGGGATCTTTATAGACCCGGGCGGAAGTCATGGCGTCATAGGCGTCCACCACGCCGACAATTTTCGACTTAAGCGGGATCTGATGCGCCGCCAGACCGCGCGGGTAGCCGGTTCCATCCACTTTTTCATGGTGGCTGTAGGCGACATCCACAGCGCTCTTGGGGGCGGAAGACAGCGAGATAAGAATATCCCTGCCGTACTGGGAGTGCCGCTTCATGATCTCAAACTCATCCTTGTCCAGACTGCCCGGCTTATTGAGAATTTCATCCGGCACCTTGACCTTGCCCACGTCATGCAACATGCCGCAAACGCCGATGTCCACCATTTCAGATTCGTTGAACCCCATCTCTCGTCCGATGATGATGGATAACACGCAGACCCGCAGGCAATGCTCCGCCGTGTAATCATCTTTGTCCTTGATCAGAGACAGCCATTGCAGCGCGTTAGGATTACGCATGATGCTGTCGACAATATCCGTCACGGCGACAGTCACTGCCTCCATATCGATATCTCGCCCCAGCTTCACAGCGCGGAATACATCATGAATCGTCTGCCTGGCCTGCCCCATGGAATGGGTCGCTTTGGTCAGCTCACGATAGGCGGGGACTTTGTGCACCAAACGGGTCTTTTCTTTTTTGACCCGGGTGATAACCTTTTTACCGCTGGGGGCCGTGACGGTTTTCTCTTCCTCCACCACTTCCGTCTCCGACTGCACGTAGACGAACTCGCACTGTGTCTGCAGTTCCTGAATGTCACGCCAGTCGTAAATAAAAAAGCCCTGATAGACGAACCGGGTTTCCTCCCAGGGACGGTCCAGTTGGGCCACATACATGCCGACCTGAAGTTCGGACACAGGAATTTTGACTAGGGATCGGCTACTTTGCGGCATCAATGACACGGGATTCTCATCGGCTTCGTTACAGGCTGTTTCGCGGCGCTGCCCTCTAATTTCAGTCTAGCAAAGGATGACCTCAGGCTCCCAAACACCAGCACGCGAAGAGCCGGCCATTTTAGCCCAGGAGCTGGGTACGGGAATAAGAAAAAGCCGTGCCTGCGTCTCAACTAACGGACAACCGGAATACTTGACTAAAACAGTTGTATTTAGCGCGCGGACAACTAGGCTATAAACAACGCCGTTCGATTATTAAGGTCGGCGCCAGGCTTTCTGAAAGCCTCATTTAACGCCCCTCCTCGAAGCAAAATGCAACTGGGGCATTAGAAGTTTGTACAAATAACTGACTGCTAAAGCAACCTCATGCCCCTCAATGGCCGCACCAAAATCAAGGCGCTGCCGCTGAAAGCAAGCTTGACGCTGGTTTTTGGCTTTCTGATGTTCGCGCTTACCGCCCTGCTCACCGGCGTCATAGGCAGTCTGGCGCGGGAGACTCTGGTGCGTGAACAATCTGCGGCAATCGAAGCCGTCGCCTACCAAGTAGCGGATAAACTTGATCGCAGTCTCTACGAGCGTTACCTCGACCTTTCCACCGCCGCTTCTATCACCACTTTTGACGGCCCGTTGCTGCAGAATAAAGCGCTGGCGCGAGTCTGGCTCAGCGAGCTGAAGCAACAATTTCCCCTTTACGCCTGGATCGGTTACGCCGACATGCAAGGCAAGATTCAAGTGAGCGCAGGGGGAATGTTGGAAGGCGCAGACGTATCCGCTCGCCCCTGGTTCCAGCACGGCTTGATCGCGCCTTTCTTCGGCGATGTACACAAAGCGGTGTTGCTCGCCAAGTTGATGCCACCTCGGGAGGAACCCTGGCGGTTTGTGGACGTATCCATTCCCATTAAATCCGCTGACGGCCAAGTGCAGGGCGTCCTGGGGGCTCACTTAAGCTGGGATTGGGCTGAGCAGCTCAGCTCGGAGATATTGCAACCTCTGTTAAAACGACACCCTGCGGAGGCGCTGATTATTGACGACGAAGGCGCTGTTTTGATGGGACCGCCATCCCTGACGCAAGCGCCTCTTCCCATCCAACTGCCGCTCACAACCGGCGCTGAGTCGGCCTCGTTTGTGAGTGAGTGGCCTGGGGAGGGTGAGTTTCTCAACGCGATGATTGTCAGCAACGGCTTTGATCATTTGCAAGATTTCCAATGGCGTATTTTGATTCGCCAGAATGTGGACGCCGCCTTTAGCGAAATTCAGCGCCTGCAGGGCGAGATACTGCTATGGGGACTGCTGTTCGGCTCATTGTTTATCGCCTTGGTCTGGTCCGCTTCGATATGGATCACCCAGCCACTTTCCCTGTTATCCCAATCCGCCGTGCGCTTCACCAAAGAACGCACCTTGACGCCGCCGCCGCAGGCGCTCTACCGGGAGGGCGTCAATCTGGCTGAATCTTTCAGCGCCATGATGGAGGACATCACGTCTCAGGAACAGGAGCTGATTCACTTGAATCAGTCGCTGGAGCAACGGGTTCACCATCGCACTGAAGAACTCAGCGACGCCCTGAAAATTTTAGGCGCCAGCGAGCGTAAATTGAAAACCATCGCCGACAACCTGCCCGTATTGGTGGCTTATGCAGACAAACAGGAGCGCTACCAGTTCAACAACGCCGTCTACAAAAAATGGTTCAGTCTGGAACCCCAGGACTTGCATGGGCGCACTATCGCCGATGTTCTGGGAGAGACCAGGTATTCAGCAGCCTATCCGCATATTCAGAAGGTCCTGGGTGGGCAGCATGTAAGTTTCGAGTTTCAACAGGCGATAGGTGGCCGGCAGCATTATTATGAAGGCAACTACATTCCAGACAGTAACAGTCATGGTGAGGTCTGCGGCTTTTTCATTATGATTTCCGATATCACTGAGCACAGGGAGCATGAAAAAGGATTGCGCTGGCAACTGCAGCATGATCATCTGACCGGGGCTCTCAACCGACAGGGGCTCAAGACCCTGCTGGACTTGGCGGTGGAGCGCGCTGGCCGCAGTCACACCGGCATTGCGATCATGTTTTTGGATCTGGACCATTTTAAAGCAATCAACGACACCTATGGCCACGACGCGGGAGATATCCTGCTCCGGGTTACAGCGGACCGACTCATGATGGCGGTGCGCAAGACCGACAGTATCGCCCGTATCGCCGGCGATGAGTTTGTGATAGTGCTGGAGGCGGTGTCTCATCCGATGCAGGACGCCGCCCACATCGCTGGCAAGATTCATAAAGCCCTGCAAGAGCCTGTCGCATTGGGAGACGGCCGCCGGATCAAGATCACCGCCAGCATTGGCGTCGCTGTGGCGATAGGTGAACGCGGCCTGACGCCGGACAAACTGGTCACACGGGCGGATGAGGCGATGTATCAGGCCAAACGCCAGGGCCGCAATACATTCGTAGTACTGGAAATGGCCCCCCTCAAGGCAACTTGAAAACCTGAATCTTATCCTGCAGGCCATGGGTCATCTGACTTAAGGACTTCGCTTTTTCCTCCAGCGCGCGCAGATCCTCGGAGGTTTCTTCCGCCAGATCCCTCACTGCGCCAACGCTTTGGTCTATGGAGCCAATCGTCGCTGACTGCTCTTCCGTCGCAGAAGCGATTTGCAGACTCAGGTTGTTGATGACTTCAATGCTGGAAGCAATCTGTTCCAGCGACGTCATGGTCTGCGCCACAGATTCACTACTACGAGCCACTTCACTAATCCCCGCGTTCATAGAGTTGACTGTATTATCCATACCCTCCCTGAGTTTGGCGATGTTGGACTCTATTTCTCCCGTTGACTCCTGCGTACGCTTGGCGAGCGTCCTCACCTCGTCCGCCACCACCGCGAAACCGCGCCCCTGCTCGCCTGCGCGAGCCGCCTCTATTGCGGCGTTGAGCGCCAGCAGGTTGGTCTGTTCCGCGATGCTTTTTATGACTTGCAGTACGTTTTCGATCTGAGAAAACTCCTGCGACAACTCATTGACCTGCCCTGAAGCCTCGTCAAAGCACGCTTTTAAACGGGTCATGTTATTGATGGACTGCCGCCCCACCCCGTTCGCGGTCGAGGTGTATTCTGTCGCTTCCGTCACGGAAGTCTTGGCTTCATTAGTCGACGCTGCGATTTCCTCCATCGCGGCGGTCATTTCCGTAATCGCCGTGGCCACCATATCGGTTTCACTCGCCTGCCTCTCCGTTCTGGCGTTGGAGTCCGCAGTGAGTCGGGCTACCGTTGAGGAGTCATCCGCCACGTGGCGGATGAGGGTGCGAGCGTCGCCGAGAATATCCCTGAACCGCCCAACCAGACTGTTGAACCCCTTAGCCATCATGCCAATTTCATCCTGGCTGCCATAATCTGAACGCAGCGTTAAATCAGCGTTCTTTTCCACATCGCCGATCAGTCGATACAGGTTCAACACAGGCCGTTCAATCTTCTTGAGCACAACCAGATATCCCGCCGCCGCCGCGACCGTCAGCAATATCAGGAAGCAGATCAACGCGAGGATAATGTTCGATACCGCATTCTGAATCCCGGAAAGTTGTTGACTGGTGCGCGCCTCCAAGGCTTTGAAAAACTCATCGATGGGACGCATGATCTTGGCTTTTTCACGATGATAATCCTGGCCATGCATCAGCTCTCTGGCGCGCTCCAAACTACCGTCTTCCACCGCTTTCATCGCTTCGACTTCCAGATTCACCAAGCCGTCCGAGTTCTTCTGCGCCTGTTTGAGCAAATCAAATTCTTTTTGCGAGAAGCCAAGATTCTCCATCATCTTTTGCAGAGAGATCGTTTCGCCATCCGGCTTGGGCTTATCCCCCGCATTCAACGCCAGGTCCCAATATATACGGTGATAATCCTGGGGGCGGGGTTTAAGGCCATTACGAATATCCAGCACAGACTGATACATCTGCTTATATTTAGGATCGCCGGTCACCACGTAGGTGCGGGCCAGTCGGGTCAGATCATCCGAACTCTGCCGCAACTCATCCGCCCGCTGGTAGGACGCATATCGGGTCTCCGTCGTTTGTTTCAACGACGTCACTTCCGAACGCAAATAAAACGCCAGTAGAAAGTTGGCAAGGGTGCTGGCGATGATCACGCCAAAAATGGTTAGGAATAGCGGACGAATCTTCACGATGTGTTCTCCCTCTCTTGTATAGGTCTCGCCCCGAGGAACACATACAGTTCGTATAACCAACGTACTGCGATACCGCGCATACCGCAGGAGAGAGTGATTGCGCCCTTTGGGGCTTCTTCATGTTGAAGAAGTATAGAACAGTTAAGAGAGAGGCGACGGAGGGTGTGCGTCCGACCACCCTGTCGGAACGGCGGCGCCCGCACTGCGAGCGCCTTGGAGATAAGCGATGAGATGACGCCTTACAGGTCGTCTTCGTCCGCTTTATTGTTCTTGCGTTGGGCTTTGAGCTGATTAAAGTAGAACTCGTAGCTGTTGGCGAAGTCTTCCGAGAATTTACCTTGAAACGCCTGTTCTTCATCTTTGCGCAGCTTGTTATAGGCTTTCAGGTATTCATCCCAGTATTTACGATGATTGCCGCCAATCCAGGGCTGCCCATGCTTGTTGTCGATATGCTTGACGATCTGCTCCGGATCGAGAGACTTGATGATCCGGGTATACAGCCCACGCAC
Organism: Hahella sp. HNIBRBA332; assembly: GCF_030719035.1. Classification (NCBI taxonomy): domain Bacteria; kingdom Pseudomonadati; phylum Pseudomonadota; class Gammaproteobacteria; order Oceanospirillales; family Hahellaceae; genus Hahella; species Hahella aquimaris. The sequence continues at coordinate 1,315,144 of NZ_CP132203.1, read as the reverse complement.
GGATTTGTACAACGCACGCTGGTGATCGCGAATATCCGCGAACGCTTCTTTCATCGCTTCGTCGGCGGAAAGATAAGTCGTCCCCTGCTTCAGTAAGAGATTTTCCAGCGCCACTTCAGGAGTCGGTGAAAACTTCAGAGGATTGTTTTCCGCCACGCGAATCTGAGTCTGGTTGATACGCAACTCGTTCTTCAACGACTGCTTTTCCCGCAAGGTGGTGAGCACCCCTTCCACCGCCTCTCTCAGCAGGTCCATGGATTTATCCACCACCTGCTTATGGGCCTCTTCCGTCAGTGTCATCATGCCCAGGGCCTGAGTCAGCCAATCCGGGGTCATGTCCTTTTTGCTGAATTGCGTTGTTTGCTCATCCTGCTCGGGAGCCGTGGCCGCTTCATCTGCAGCTGGCTCCGCAGCGGGTTCAAATTCTTCTTCAAGCGCCGCGTCCGAGTCTCTCGGCGCAGCGTGATTCACCAGCGTCGGCGCTTCCACATCTTCGATGATTTCCGCGTCCAGAATGCCGTCATCCATGTCCGCCGCGCTCTGCGGCTCCAGATCATCCTGCATCTCCGCCTCCACCTGCTCTGGCGGCACGGCGGTGGTGTTCGCCGCATGCTGGTAGACCGGCCAGGGCTCCTGGCCGGACCCAATCCAGTCATCCAGCCCCGACATAGCGGTTTGAGACGCAATATCGGACGATATCCGGGTCGCCTCAATATCCGAATCCGGCGCAAACATTTGCGTGCGATCGTCGCTGGGCTCCGCCAGCTCCACCTTCAGTTCATACTGTCCCAGCATCAGGCGATCGCCGTTCTTCAGCGGTTCGGGGTGACCTTTGATAAGGGGGTGCCCCAGATGGTTCAAATAGCTGCCGTTGGTGCTGATATCGATAAAGCTGTATCGACTTCCGTCGAACTCGATCCGTCCGTGGTCCGAGGATACATACCGGTTGGCGTCTGGCAGCACCAGGGAGTTCGTGGTCGCTCTCCCTATGGTCGCGCCGTCTTTGCCAACGGTAACAGTCACCCCAGACATGTCGCTTCCGGGGGGACATTTAGTCACTTTGAGGATGAGTTCCATTTACTTTTTCACTGTTCTTAAATTTTAGACAAAACATCAGGCATATAAGCGCCAAACGAAGGCGGAATCAGTCATTCTTTTTTCACAAAGTTTACGGCGTCGTCAAAGGGTCATGCAATGTTTATCCTCCCCGCTATGCCGCGCCGCCGCTTACATGACAGTTGATCGCATCATCGTTATATAGAATACTATATAACGCTTTTCAGAGAGCCCGATCACCGGTTTCCACCAACGCCAGCAGTTATAAACAAACGTCAGGAAGCATCTGCGCAGCGGCATGCCGCGAGACACAGGATCTGACATGTCGGTGTAACTGGGTAGCTCGCTACAGCTAGCATTGTAGACAAATAACAGAACGAGGCTTACTCGCCGGATGAACAACCATGAGTGGAAATAGCGACAGCGCCAGGGTTTTGGAGCTGGCCGGCGAATTCTGGCTAAACCAGAATGTACGCGGCGTGCAAGGGGGCTCCCGCATCGCCCTGCTGGAGCATATCGACAGCGCCGGCTCCATCACCAAAGCAGCCAGGCTGACCGGCATCAGCTACAAAACCGCCTGGGACGCAGTGGACGCAATGAATAATCTGTCCCCGCGTCCGCTGGTGGAGCGCGCCACCGGCGGCAAGCAAGGCGGTGGCGCGCGCCTGACGCTCCAGGGCCGCAAGCTGGTCTCCGCCTATCGGGCGATGGAAGCGCATTACTCCGCCTTATTAAGCCGATTACAGCGGGACATTGATGATTTTGACGATATTCATGGAGTGCTTCAGGCCATGGCGATGAAAACCAGCGCACGCAATCAGTTTCGGGGAGTGATCAGTCGCGTGCAGCCGGGCGCGGTAAATGCGGAAGTCACTCTGGATCTGGGGGACGGCCTGGAACTGGTGGCGGTAGTGACCCAGGAATCGGTTCAGGATCTGGGACTGGCGCCGGGACGCACGGCAAGCGCGATCATCAAGTCCAGCTTTGTCATTCTGGCGACGGATGAGACCTTAAGACTCAGCGCACGCAATCGTCTACGCGGCGTCGTCAGCGATATTCGACACGGTCAGGTAAACGCGGAGGTGCGCGTGCGCTTGAGCGGGGACCGGACACTGACCGCCGTCATCACGGAACAAAGTCTGCAGGACCTGGGTCTTACAGAAGGCGCATCCTGTCAGGCTTACGTTAAAGCGTCCCATATCATTCTGGCGGTCAATCAATGACGCACGCCAACAACGCCGCCCTGTGAAGCAGGGCCGATCAACACGAAAAGGATCTGTACATGTTGACACGCTTTACTCTCGTTCGCGCTATCGCGACGACATTCATCGCTTTGTTTCTGGCGCCGCTGGCCAATGCAGGCGAGGTTTTGGCGGCGGTGTCCGCCAATTTCACGTCCGCCATTCAGGCGCTGGCCCCGGACTTCGAGGCGCAGACCGGACACCGCCTCAAACCCAGTTTCGGCTCCACCGGCAAGCTTTACGCGCAAATCACTAATGGCGCGCCCTTTGAAGTATTTCTGGCGGCGGACGACGTACGCAGCAAAAAAGCCATAGACGCCGGAGTCGCCGTTAAAGGAAGCGACTTCGTCTACGCCAGTGGGCGCCTGGCGTTATGGAGCAAAGACCCCGTTCCGGGCGAAGATGGCCGTCAGTGGCTGGAGATTAACAAAGGCAAACTGGCTATCGCCAACCCCAAAACCGCCCCTTACGGCGCCGCCGCCGTCAAGACCATGCAATCGCTCAAACTATACGAACAGCTGCACCCTCAGTTGGTTTTTGGAGAAAATATTTCGCAAACCTATCAGTTCGTCTACAGCGGCGTAGCGACACTGGGGTTCGTCGCGCTGTCGCAGGTGATCGCCATGAATGATGCCGAACCCGGCGCCTACTGGCTGGTTCCTCAGTCGCTGTATACGCCGATCCGGCAAGAGGGCGTCCTGTTGGCCAAAGGTCAGGATAATCCGGCGGCGGCGGCGTTTATCGACTATCTGAAATCCCCCCGCGCCCGCTCGATTATCGAATCCTTTGGTTACAATGTTGAAGAATAAGGAGAAATGCCGATAATGACGCCCTATTTCATCCCGATATCCGGCATAAGGAACTTGATTAGATGAATGCAGTGGGCGTCCAGGGGCTGGTCGACTGGCAGGCGGTATGGATTACGCTGAAACTGGCGGGGCTGACCACCCTGATTCTGATGGCGCTGGGCACCGCCATCGCCTGGGGTCTGGCGCAGAGCCGACACTGGAGCAAACGTCCGCTGGAGGCGATCATCTCTCTGCCTTTGGTGCTGCCGCCGACGGTGCTGGGCTTTTATCTATTGCTGCTGTTAGGCCCCAAAGGCCCGATTGGCGAGATTACCCAGGCTTTGGGATTAGGCGTACTGCCCTTCACTTTTCCCGGCTTGGTGGTCGCCTCCGTCATTTATTCACTGCCCTTCGCCGTACAGCCTATTCAGAACGCCTTCGAAACCCTCGGCGCCCGCCCGCTGGAGGTCGCCGCCACCTTGCGCGCCTCCCCCTGGGATCGCTTCATGACCGTCGCGCTGCCGCTATCCCGTTCCGGCCTGATCACCGCCGCCGTGCTGGTGTTCGCTCACACGATTGGCGAGTTTGGCATCGTGCTCATGATCGGCGGCGCCATCGCGGGCGAAACCAAAGTCTTGTCGGTGGCCATTTATGATCATGTGGAAGCCATCGAATACACCCAGGCCAACATCCTCTCCGCCGGCATGCTGATCTTTTCCTTCACGGTGCTGCTGGCGTTGCAGATTATCCGCAAGCCGGCGAAGGTGATCGCATGAACGACGATATCTCCGCCGCCTTTTTCTCCCACAAAGGCGACTTCACCCTGGACGTCGCGTTCACCACACCGGGCCAGGGGGTCACCGCTCTGTTTGGCCGTTCCGGCTCCGGCAAAACGACGCTGCTACGTTTTATCGCTGGTCTGGAGCGAGCAGAAAAAGGCGCCTTGCAAATCAAGGATGAGATCTGGCAAAGCGCGGACCTGTTTGTACCACCGCACCGCCGCGCTCTTGGTTATGTGTTTCAGGAGCCCAGCCTGTTCGCGCATCTCTCAGTCATGGACAATCTGCTTTACGGTTACCATCGCATTCCGCAATGGGAGCGCAGGGTGGCCCCGGAAGAAGTCATTCGCTGGCTTGAATTGGAAGCGTTGATCGGTCGCAACACCCAATCACTGTCCGGCGGGCAACGACAGCGGGTCGCCATTGGCCGCGCCCTGCTCACCAGCCCCAAACTGCTGTTGATGGACGAGCCTCTGGCCAGCCTGGATTTGCAGAGCAAGGAAGAGATCCTGCCCTATCTGGATGAGCTGTTTCAGCAGTTGGACATTCCCGTTTTCTATGTGAGCCACTCGCCCGATGAAGTCATGCGCCTGGCCTCGCATCTGGTGCTGCTGGACCATGGCGGCGTCCGCGCCGGCGGCCCCATCAACGAGCTGCTCACCCGCCCCGATCTGCCTCTGGCGCATCTGGAGGAGGCCAGCGCCGTCGTGCACGCTAACATCCAGGCTCATGATCTGGAGTATCACCAAACCCTACTGGGCGTTCCTGGAGGCGTTTTGGCGGTGCATCACAAACAGGGACCGATTGGTCAGCAAGTCAGACTGCGCATCCACGCCAAGGACGTCAGTCTGGCGCTGAAGCCGCCGGAGTTGAGCAGTATCTCTAACTGCATTCCCGTGAAAGTGATCGATATCAACGTGGACAGAGAGCCGTCACAGGTAGTGGTGCGCCTGGCCTTGGGAGAAGAAACCATTCTTGCCCGCGTCACCCGTCGCTCCATTGATCAATTGAATATCGAAAGAGGCATGCAGGTGTTCGCCCAGGTGAAAAGCGTGGCCTTGATTGACTGATCCCCTTGCAAAGAGAAAGTCTAATGCAAACCCGTGAACTGGAGCGTTTTATGCGTCTGGCCATCGCCGAAGGCCGTAAAGCCATAGCGCATTGCCGCCCCAACCCACCTGTGGGCTGTGTACTGGTGCGCAACGGTCAGGTTGTCGCATCGGGCCACACCAACGCGCCAGGACAGCCTCACGCCGAAGCAATGGCGCTGCATTATCTGCATGGCCCGACCGCCGACACCATCGCGTTCGTCACCCTGGAGCCCTGCTCGTTCCATGGCCGCACGCCATCCTGTGCTCAAACGCTGGTCAAGCTAGGCATACGCAAGCTGTATGTCGGCATGCTCGACCCTCACCCGAAAAATCGTGGGGCAGGCATTGATATCCTTAAGCAAGCGGGGGCTGAAGTGGTGGTGGGGATACTGGAAAACGAAGTTCGCAAGGAGCTTGAGGCGTATTTGTGGCGTCCGGATAACGGGGAGAGGCTCTGAGCGCTTACAAGGGTTGTGCTGGCTCCGCCTATGTCAGCGGAGCCTGATTGACGTCTTTAATCCATCCAGCGCAAACGATCACGCAAGGTCACAACATCGCCGATAATAATAATGGTCGGACCGGGAATCTGCTGCTCCTCAACCTTCTTGGCGATATTGCCCAGCTCTCCCACCAGCACCTGCTGATCCGGCAGCGTGCCTCTGGACACCAGGGCGATTGGCGTTGAAGGTTTCATGCCATGCGCGATCAGCTCACGACTGATAATAGGCAGTCCCACCAATCCCATGTAGAACACCAGGGTCTGATTGTCCTGCACAAACTCATGCCATGGCAGGTCGCAGGTATCTGACTTCAGGTGACCAGTCACAAAACGCACCGACTGCGAGTGATCTCTGTGGGTCAATGGAATGCCGGAATAGGCCGCGCAACCTGAAGCTGCAGTAATTCCAGGCACAACCTGAAACGGGATGCCGGCATCCGCCAGTTGATCGATCTCCTCTCCACCGCGACCAAAGATAAAAGGGTCGCCGCCTTTGAGGCGCAACACCCGTTTTCCTTCCTTGGCCAACTCCACCAACATGGCGTTGATTTCCTGCTGCGGCAAAGTATGGTTGGAGCGGGCTTTGCCTACGTTAATGCGCTTGGCGTCGCGACGCACCAGATCAAGGATCTGCGGCGACACCAGGCGGTCGTACAACACCACATCGGCCTGACGCATCAAGCGCAGCGCACGAAACGTCAGCAAGTCAGGATCGCCAGGCCCTGCGCCGACCAGATACACTTCACCCGCGTCGGTGATCGCATCCGCCTGCTCGCCGCTCAGCATGTCATCCAGCATCGCCCTGGCTTTGTCCGTACGCCCGCAAAACACCAGATCGGAAACGACGCCTTCCAGTACGGACTCCCAAAAACGACGCCGTTGGTTGATATGGCCAAAGCGAGCCCGGACTTTATCCCGAAACTCCATCGCCAGGTCAGCCAGTCTTCCAAAACCATGGGGAATCAGCGACTCCAGACGGTTGCGCAGCAAACGGGTCAATACAGGCGCGCCGCCAGAACTGGTGACGGACACCAACACCGGGTGACGATCGATAATAGAGGGAAAGATAAAACTGCTAAGTTCCGGCTGTTCCACAACATTAACCGGAACCCCACGCGCCTGAGCGGCGTGCGCCACTTGTTGATTCAAGTCAGTGGAATCAGATGCCGCGACGACCATCGCGCACGATTGCAACAGCTCAGGATGAAAGGGGGCAGAAGTAAGGGTAATGGCGTTGAGCACGTCGGCGCTCTCAACGAGCGCCTTCGCATTGGCATCGCCCAGGAGCCGGACTTTGGCCCCTGCGCGCAGCAGCAGGTCGGTTTTGCGCACCGCCTGCTCGGTGTCACCAACTACAAGACATTCCCTGCCCTGTAGATTCATGGATATGGGCAGGAAGTCCCAGGTCTGTAGTTGTGTGGACATCAATTACCTCAGTTAGCTGGTTTGATCACCTTCACGCCGCCCATGTATGGCTCAAGCACATCCGGCACCAAAATAGAGCCGTCCGCCTGCTGGTAGTTCTCCAGCACTGCGATCAAAGTACGTCCTATGGCCAGTCCAGAACCATTCAGCGTATGCACCAGCTCCGGCTTACCGGTTTCAGGATTACGCCAGCGCGCCTGCATGCGGCGGGCCTGGAAGTCGCGGCAGTTGCTGCAAGAGGAAATTTCGCGGTACTTCTTCTGCGCTGGCAACCAGACTTCGATGTCATAGGTTTTCGCCGCAGAGAAGCCCAGATCGCCTCCGCACAGCGCCACAACACGATACGGCAGGTTTAGCAGCTGCAGGATTCGTTCCGCATTGCCGGTCAGTTCTTCCAAAGCCGCATCAGACTGCTCCGGCGCCACCACATGAATCAGTTCCACCTTCTCAAACTGGTGCTGGCGGATCATTCCGCGCACATCGCGGCCATAGCTGCCGGCTTCACTGCGGAAACAAGGTGTATGGCTGGTCATTTTAAGAGGCAGCTCTTTGGCGTCCAGAATTTCTTCACGCACCAAATTGGTGACCGGCACTTCCGCGGTTGGGATCAGATAAAAGTCATGCTCGCCCGGCACTTTAAACAGGTCCGCCTCAAATTTGGGCAACTGTCCCGTGCCCTGCAACGCATGGGCGTGCACCAAAAACGGCGTCATGGTTTCTTGATAACCGTGTTCTGTGGTGTGAATATCCAACATGAACTGGGCCAACGCACGATGCAGTCTGGCCAGTTCGCGGCGCATCACCACAAAACGGGAGCCAGCCAGCTTGGCGCCGCTGTTGAAGTCCAACAGGCCCAGGCTCTCGCCCAGATCAACATGGTCCTTGGGTTCGAAATCAAATTCGCGGATGCTTCCCCATTTGCGCACTTCCACATTGTCATCTTCGCTCTCGCCTTCGGGAACGGAGGCGTCAGGAAGGTTGGGAATGCCTTGCAGCAGATCGTCCAGCTTGTCCTGAATGTCCTGCAGCTCCGTCTTGGCGGACTCCAGTTGTTCGCCGATTTTAGCCACTTCGTCTTTTAACGGCTGAGGGTCCTGACCCTGCTTAATCATCATGCCGATATTCTTCGACTTACTGTTGCGCTCGCTTTGCAGTTCCTCAGTACGGACCTGAACGGACTTGCGCCGCTCTTCTAACTGACTGAACGCGTCCACGTCCAGGTCATAGCGTTTGGTCTTTAGTCTGGCAGCCACTTCATCCAGGCTGTTGCGAAGCAATTTTGGATCTAACATGAATTCGTCCAGTAATTTTTTAAATCAAAGAATAAGCCGGGTCAGAGCGATACCTGCGCCCACGGCGAAGAGGCATAGTATAACGCTCATTAAAATATAGGCGAGACCTTGCAACAGCTGATCGCTTTGCATCAGGCTCCAGGCTTCCAGCGAAAATGTGGAAAACGTGGTCAACGCCCCTAAAAAGCCCACCATTATCAAAGATCGCAGCTCGGGTTGTCCATGCAGTTTCTCCACCACATATACAAATGCCGTCCCCAGCAGAAAAGAGCCGAGTACATTGACCGCTAGCGTCCCCCAAGGAAATTTAGCCCCCGCCACGTTACTGACCCAGGCGACGATTAAATACCGGCTGACGGCGCCCAACGCGCCGCCAAGAGCAACATACACAAGATGGGGAATGCTCATAATGATCACGGACAGATTTCAGATGGTTCAGGAGCGGTTCCGATACTCTTCGTCCAGACCCCGCAGGTATTCCAGCTTTTCCTTGACTTTGCTTTCCAGGCCCCGCTCCACAGGGTGGTACAGACGCAGGCCATCCAGCTCTTCAGGCAAATACGTCTCGCCGGCGGCGTAGGCTCCGGGCTCGTCATGAGCATAACGGTATTCTTTGCCGTAGCCCATTTCCTTCATCAACTTGGTCGGCGCATTGCGTAAATGCACGGGGACCGGATAATCCGGCGACTCCGCCGCCAGCTTCATCGCCGCGTTAAACGCGTTATAAACCGCATTGCTCTTCGGCGCGCACGCCAGATAAACAACCGCCTGAGCAATCGCCAGCTCGCCTTCCGGGGAGCCCAGTCGCTCTTGCACGTCCCAGGCTGAAAGCGCAAGATCCAGCCCTCGCGGATCGGCATTGCCGATATCCTCGCTGGCCATACGCACCACGCGGCGGGCGACGTACAAAGGATCGCAGCCCCCGTTCAACATGCGGGCGAACCAGTACAAAGCGCCATCGGGATTGGAGCCGCGCACGGATTTATGCAGTGCGGAAATCTGATCGTAGAACGCATCTCCGCCTTTGTCGAAGCGTTTTAATGAAACCTGCATCACCGACGCCAGCAGCTCGCGGGAAAGAACCCCGCCCTGCTCGCCCGGGTCCGCCAGATCAGACATGGTTTCGAGAATATTCAGCGCCTGTCTCGCATCGCCGTTGGCGGCTTCAGCGATCATGCGTAGCAGATCGGCATCATAGCTCCAGGCTGTTTGTCCCAGGCCGTTATCGGAGTCCGTCAGAGCCCGCTGCAATAACGTCGTCAGGTCATCAATGGTGAGCGGTTTTAATGGATACACCCGCGCCCGCGATAACAGTGCGTTATTCAGCTCAAAAGAGGGGTTTTCCGTGGTGGCGCCGATAAAAACAAAAGCGCCCTCTTCTACGTAAGGGAGAAAGGCGTCCTGCTGGGACTTATTGAAACGATGGACTTCATCCACGAACACAATGGTCTTGCGTCCGCTTTGTGAGTTCGCGCGAGCGCGCTGGCTGACTTCGCGGATTTCCTTGACCCCGCTTTGTACGGCGGACAAGGTGATGAATTCCGCGCCGGTGTATCCCGCCACAAGGCGGGCGAGAGAAGTTTTGCCTACCCCGGGCGGCCCCCAGAAGATCACCGAGTGCAGTTGATCGCGCTCCAGCGCCTTGCGTAAGGGCTTGTCCGCATCCAGCAAATGCGTCTGCCCAATATATTCATCAATAACCCGGGGACGCATTCGCGCCGCCAGAGGCGCATACTGCGCGCTCCGACGGCGTTCTTCCGATTCAAACAGGTTTAGCGTCAAGGCGCCTCCCGGATGACGTCGACGCCATCAGGGATCTCAAAGTGGAACGCTTTTTCGCTAATGGTTTGATTTATCGACACCGCGGTAAAGAACAGGCTGGTTTGCTGACCAAGAGAGTCCTTCAGTTTCATGCTCACCAATTGATCGTTGACGAAGCTCAGTTGCAGCGTGTCAAACAGGGAGTCGACGCCTTTCGGACGCAGCAGGAAATCCACCTGCCCCGGCTGAGACTCCGGTTGCTGCTCTACCTGATACTGTTCGTCGATCTTGCCCACTTCTCCGCTCAGCAGCAGCGCCGGGGTGTTAGAAAGTTGCTGCGATAAATGCTGGATAGTGACCTGCTCCAGATCCGGATCGTAAATCCAGACCTGCTGGCCGTCCGTCACGATGGTCTGCTCCAATGGGGCCTTGGTCTTCCAGAAGAACAAGCCAGGACGCTTGGCCTTCAGTGTGCCGGACACTTCCTGCATCACCTGCCCGCTTTGAGAGCGCATCGTTTGGGTGAAATTGGCCGTAAAAGTTTCTACGTTTTTCAAAAGGCCGGAGAGCGTATCCACGCCCGCCGCATTCGCCATCATACTGGCGGCGCTCAACGCCGCCACGGAGAGTAGTTTCAATAATTTCATGGATATCAATCTCTAGGAGGAGGTGGAGCCAAAACTTCCCGGGAGCCGTTATGGCCAGCGGACGAGACCACGCCCGCCGCCTCCATTGCGTCAACCAGGTTGGCCGCCCTGTTGTAGCCAATTTTCAGACGACGCTGCACAGCGGATATGGACGCCTTGCGGCTTTCCGTCACAAACGCCACAGCCTGATCAAACAGATCGTCTTTTTCAGTGCCATTGTTATTGTCGCCGCCGCCATCGAAGCTAGCGACAAACTCGCTATCGGTGGCGCCGTCGAGAATTTCGTCCAGATAATCGGGCTCGCCCCGCTGTTTCCAGTCATCCACCACGCGATGCACTTCATCATCGTCGACAAAAGCGCCATGCACGCGGATCGGCAGGCCAGTGCCGGGAGGCAAGTACAGCATGTCGCCGTGTCCCAGCAACTGCTCTGCGCCGCCCTGATCCAAAATAGTACGGGAGTCGATCTTGGAAGATACCTGAAACGCCATACGGGTCGGCACGTTAGCTTTGATCAAGCCGGTAATAACGTCCACTGACGGCCGCTGGGTCGCCAGAATCAAATGAATTCCCGCCGCCCGCGCTTTCTGGGCGATACGGGCGATCAACTCTTCCACTTTCTTGCCGACAATCATCATCATGTCGGCGAATTCGTCCACGACCACCACCACGAATGGCAATGTGGTCAGCATCGGCGGCTCTTCTTCAAGCGCGTTATCGCCCGGTTTCCATAGAGGGTCACGAATCGGCTCGCCAGCGGTGATGGCGTCTTTCACGACTTTATTAAAGCCCGCAATGTTTCTGACGCCCATGGCGGCCATCAACCGATAACGGCGCTCCATTTCCCCCACGCACCAACGCAACGCATTAGCGGCTTCTTTCATATCCGTCACTACCGGCGTGAGCAAATGAGGAATGCCATCGTAGATGGACAACTCCAACATTTTGGGGTCGATCATGATGAGGCGCAGTTCTTCTGGGGTCGCCTTGTAAAGCATACTGATCAACATGGCGTTCACGCCTACGGATTTACCTGAGCCCGTGGTGCCCGCCACCAGTAAGTGCGGCATTTTCGCCAGATTGGCGACGACCGGATTGCCCGCAATATCGTTGCCCAGCCCCAATGACAATGGCGAGCTGGAATCGTCATAGGCTTTAGAGGACAACACCTCTCGCAAACGCACGATATCGCGATTTTCGTTAGGAATTTCAATACCCACCACTGACTTGCCGGGGATGACTTCCACCACACGCACGCTAATCACCGCCAACGAGCGCGCAAGGTCTTTGGCCAGATTGCTGATGCGGCTGACTTTGACGCCTGGCGCCGGCTGGATTTCAAAACGGGTGATCACAGGGCCGGGGTTCACCTCCACGACTTCGGCGACGACGCCAAAGTCATTCAACTTCACTTCCAGCAGGCGCGACATGTTTTCCAGCACCTCAGGCGAGTAACCGCCTTTCTTGGAAGATTCAGGCGGATCAAGCAGATTCAGTGACGGCAACGGGCCTTCCGCAAAGTTAAACAGGGACGGCTGCGATGCTCGCTTGGCCCGCTTGCTCTCGCCTCCCGCCTCTTTCTGAAACGGCAGAATCTTGATCTTTTTGTCCGCAGGCCCTTCGCTATCCACATCCATGGTGTCGCCCAAACTGGGCTCAACTTTGGCCTCGGCTTTCTTCTTGCCGAAGCTCAGTAAAGAGCGCGTCTTGGTTTCCTGCTCTTCTGGGACATTCACCCTGGAGTCCAGCAAGGGAATGCGCTCGTCTTCATCGTCGAGGTCTTTCACTTCCCGTTTCGCCTTTTTAGGCTTGGGCGGCGGCGCTTCAGCTTCTAATCTGGCTTTTTCTTCGCGACGGGCTTGCGCACGCTCTCCCATCTTCTCTTTTGCGGACGAAAACTCTTCGCCGATGCGACGGAACAACGCCAGTGTCTTGGCGCCCACCCAGTCCATAATCTTCAGCCAGGACAAGCCGGTGGCGATACTGAAACCAAACAGGGAAAGCGCCACCCAAACCAGCGTGCTGCCGATAATGTTAAAGGTGTCGACGGCCATCCCAGCGACTTCCGCGCCGACAATGCCGCCGGAGCTGGAGTTCAGACCACTGACCGAATACATGGTCAACAACGAACAAGTGGACAACACCAACACGATCAGACCGACTACGCGGATAACCACCATCCACCAGTTGATGGGATGGCGCATGTGGCGCTGGCGGAACAGTTGCACCGAACGCAAGACGAACAAAAAGGGGAATAAATAGGCGACGTAGCCGAAGAAGTACAGCAGGACGTCGGAAATCCAGGCGCCGACGCGCCCAGCGTAATTAACGACCTGGGAATGTTGCCCTGTGCTGGTCCAGCCAGGGTCTGAGGGATTGTACGAGACCAGGGCCAACACCAGATAAACGGCGATGGTCACACAAGCGATCAACACCCCTTCGCGGAGTCCCTGCTCCAGGTAGCGCTTCGCTCTGTTGTCTTCTATATCTGCTGGCATAAGGATTTTAGCTGGCTAAATATTCAGTAGTGTACACAAGCCGGGAGTCTAGGTGAACCCAGCTTAACCGCGCATTAATAGAATTTAACGCCAAAAATTAAAATTGCGCTCTATCTATTTGTTTATATTGATTTTATTCTAGCTCAAATTGGCGGGAGATGCATTTTTCGGCAGGCTACAGATCGTCTTCTGGCGGGATCAGACAAAAAACGCCAGGGCTTTGCGCAGCCCCGGCGCCTAAAATCAAGCGCCCAACGCCGCCGCGCCGGACAGCAGATCGTCACGAATATCCTCAAAATCCTCAAGTCCCACGCAGAGACGAATCAGATTCTCGGAAATACCCGCCAACGCCTTGTCGTCCTCGGAAAGGCGACCATGAGTCGTGGTCGCCGGATGCGTCATCGTAGACTTCACATCCCCCAGATTGGCGGTGATGGAGATCCACTTGGTATTGTCGATAAACGCCCAGGCCTCTTCTCTACCGCCTTTTACCTTGAATGACAGCACTCCGCCATAGCCTTTCTGCTGACGCGTAGCCAGTTCATGACCAGGATGGTCAGACAGTCCGCAGTAGTGCACTTTCTCCACCCAGCTTTGTTCATTCAACCACTGCGCGACCCGCATGCCGTTCTCACAATGCGCCTTCATCCGAATAGGCAGAGTCTCCAGGCCCTTCAAAAACACCCAGGCGTTAAAGGGGCTCATGGTGAAACCGCCAGAGCGCAGAAACGCCAGCACTTCCGACGTTAACGCGGAGTCGCCCACTACTGCGCCCCCCAGACAACGGCCCTGTCCGTCGAGGTATTTGGTCGCGGAGTGGATCACCAGGTCCGCCCCCAGACTCAGCGGCTTTTGCAGCACCGGTGTACAAAAACAATTGTCCACCGCCAACAAAGCCCCATTGGCGTGCGCCAACTGCGCCAAGCTCGCGATATCGGCCACTTCATTCAATGGGTTGGATGGCGTCTCGATAAACAGCAAGCGGGTATTGGATTTGATCGCCCCACGCCAGCCGTCCATGTCAGTCAGCGGCACGAATGTCGTTTCCACGCCGAACTTCTTCATGTACTTATCGAATACGGCGTGAGTCGTGCCGAACACGTTACGGGAACAGATTACATGGTCGCCGCTTTTCAGCAACGCCATACAGGCGGACACAATCGCCGCCATGCCGGAGGCGGTCGCCACGCAGTTCTCCGCGCCTTCCAACGCCGCCAGACGCTCTTCAAACATGCGCACAGTGGGGTTGGTGTAGCGCGAATAGACATTGCCGGGATTATCGCCGGCGAATGTCGCAGCCGCTTCCGCCGCCGACTTGAAAACGTAGCTGGAAGTGGGATAAATCACTTCCGCATGCTCTTGCTCCTGAGTGCGGATCTGGCCCGCGCGAATCGCCTGCGTGGCGTCGCGCCAGTCTACCTCCGGGGGCAGCAGAAGCTCACGGGTTTCAGTTTTTCTGCCTGACATCGTCTGTTCCTGGATATAAAGTGGGGCCGCCTGAGGAGAGCAAGTGAGCGCCCTCCCCTATCCGGCGCTATAGCATTGTTCCGTGCAGTCTATTGAATTGAACACTGGATGGATAGTCGTTGCGACTGAATAGATCGTAGTGCAACTGTATAGACACTTGCGCGACTGACGCCGGCATAGGACCGGCGTCATGCATCAAAATGCGCCGCCGGCGATCAGTCGTCGTTGTGCAAGTCCAGCGGCGCCTGCGCCATCATCAGCTCCTGCTCGCGCTTGGACTTGCTGCTGTCGTTGCGAATGGCCTCCAGTCGCTGGAGATACTCATCATTTACATCGCCGGTCACATAGTCGCCGTCAAACACGGAGCAATCGAACTTCTCTATATTCGGATTGCCTTCCAGAGCGCAAGACACCAAGTCTTCCAGATCCTGATACACCAGCCAGTCAGCGCCGATCAGCTCCTGCACTTCTTCTGGCGTGCGGCCGTGTGCGATCAGCTCATTGGCGGAAGGCATGTCGATGCCGTACACGTTGGGATAGCGCACCGCTGGCGCCGCTGAAGCGAAATAGACTTTCTTGGCGCCGGCGTCCCGGGCCATCTGCACGATTTCGCGACAGGTGGTGCCGCGCACGATGGAGTCATCCACCAACAGCACGTTTTTGCCGCGGAATTCCAAGGCGATCGGATTCAATTTCTGACGCACGGATTTCTTACGCTGGTTTTGGCCTGGCATGATGAAGGTGCGGCCAATGTAGCGGTTCTTGATAAAGCCTTCCCGGTACTTCACTCCCAGGCTCAGCGCCATTTGCATGGCGGAGGTGCGGCTGGTGTCGGGAATCGGCATCACCACGTCGATATCGTGGTCGGGACGCAGGCGATGAATCTTCTCCGCCAGATGATCCCCCATGCGCAAACGCGCTTTATAGACGGAAATGCCGTCCATGATGGAATCGGGTCTCGCGAAATACACGTACTCGAAAATACAGGGATTCAATTTCGGGTTCTCTGCACACTGCTGCGTGTGCAGACTGCCGTCGGTCTCGATGTATACCGCTTCGCCCGGGGCGATGTCGCGTTGCAGCTCGAAGCCCAGCGCGCTAAGCGCCACGCTCTCGGAGGCGATCATGTACTCCGGCCCCTTCGCGGTCTCGCGCTTGCCGAAACAGGCAGGACGTATACCGTTGGGGTCACGGAACGCCACAATGCCATAGCCGGTGATCATGGCGATAACCGCATAAGCGCCCTTGACGCGCTTGTGAACGGCCTTGACCGCTGCAAATACGTCATCTTTTTCCGGCACCAATTTGCCCAGTTTCTGCAACTCATGAGCGAAGATATTCAGCAGCACTTCGGAGTCGGAGCTGGTGTTGACGTGACGCAGGTCGGTGCGAAAGATATCGCGCGCCAACTCTTCCGCATTGGTGAGGTTTCCGTTATGGGCCAGCGTAATGCCGTAAGGAGAGTTCACATAAAAAGGCTGGGCTTCCGCAGAACTGGAAGAGCCCGCCGTGGGATAGCGGACATGACCGATGCCCACGCTGCCGACCAGACGCATCATATGGCGGGTGCGGAACACGTCGCGCACAAGACCGTTGTCCTTTCTCAGGAAAAAGCGGTCGTCCTGGAAGGTAACGATTCCCGCGGCGTCCTGGCCCCGATGTTGTAACACGGTGAGTGCGTCGTAAAGGTCCTGATTAACATTCGCTTTACCCACAATACCAACAATACCGCACATGTATGGTTACCTCGTCTTTGAATCTCGCGCAAAAATTAAAGCGGTTTATGTAAGCATAGACGCTATGGGGTCGCCAAAAACCGACCGCGACCAAGCTTCCAATTTTTCAAAATGGGGAATTAACGTCGATTCCGACCACCAGGGGTCCTGCACGACGGGAGTCAGTCGCAACAGCGCCACGACAACGACAACCAACACCACGCCCCGGATCATTCCAAACGCCATGCCCAGGGTACGATCAGTACCGGACAGACCTGTGGACTTCACCAATGCGGAAATCAAATGGTTCAGCAACGCGCCGATGATGAGCGTCACAATGAAAAGTATGACAAAGGCTGCGATCAGCCTGACGGAAGGCACGGAGATAAGCCCTTCCAGCAGCGTGGCCAAATGCACATAAAACATGCGCGCCACTATAAATGCGAGCACCCAGGTAACCAGAGAAAGCGCTTCTTTGACGAAACCTCTGACCAGGCTGACTACCGTGGATAAACCAATAATTCCAATAATGACCCAATCGGCCCAAATCATCATAGCATCCTGGAAATAGCGTAATTAGCCCCCGTATTTCGGGGGCGCATCATTCTAGCAAAAAGGCGGGGGCAGAAAAACTAATGCTTTGTCGCGGCGGGCTATTGCCCAGGGCGATATTGCACGACGAGAGAGTTGACTTTGTAGCGCTTGTCCACCTGAGTCTTGAGCTTGTCCGCCTGACTGCGCTCCATTACCGGCCCGGCGAAGACCCGGACCAGATTCTCACCTTCTGAGCTGCGGAATTCCTGAGTAAATGCAGGATGGCCGTCGTTATGCAGTTCATTGCGGATTTTCAAGGCGCTGTCGCGATTCTTGAAAGTGCCAATCTGAATCGACCAAGCTGCAGGAGATTTGTCTTTATCCAGACTGTAATCCTTAGGCGCGTCCTTGGTCTCACTCTTGACGCTGACTGATGGCGTCGCCACGGCTACCGTCGTCGCAGGCTTCTCTTCCACTTTCACGGAAGGTTTTGGTTTTGGTTCTGGCTTGGGCTGCGGCTCGGGTTCCGGCTTCGCCTCCACAACCTTTTGCGGAACTGGCTCCGGACTCGTTGCGGCAGGTTTCGAATCGCTCAACTGATGCGTTTCCGCAATCGCCGCCTCTTGGGCGATCTCTTCTGCTGAATCAGAAATCCTGGAAGTTTCATCCGCAACGGCGTCGCCGGTCTGCGCATTAGCCGGCTGCGTCGGCGACCCGGCGCTGGCGTCGCCTGTGCTTAGTTGCGGCGCTTTTGCCTCTTCAATAGTGAAATTGGGCGTTTCCGGCTTATCAGGAATGATAATGATCTGAGATGTCTTTTCCTGCTGGGCGTTATCAAACAACATAGGTAGAAATATGACCGCCAGAGACACCAGCACGATAGCGCCGACAATACGCTGCTTTAATCCATCCATAGAAAAACCCTGAGACTGTAATTAGAAATCATGATGGAAAAAACCAAATGGATTAAAAGACTGTGGAGACGATCCGCTTAGCCACCGTCTCCCTCATCGGCTCCCATCATACCGTTTTGAAAAATTTCCGCCACGGTGAAAAAAGAACCGAAAGCGACGATCCGCCCATCCGAACCCGCTTCGGATGTCGCCTGGGCCAGGCACTCCGGCAAGGAATCACAGGTATGCACCGGCGCGGACTGGTTTCGTTCGACCAGATCCGCCAGTTGCGCCAATGGCATGGCCCGATCCACATTGAGGGGAAAGACAAACCAGCGGTCGAATACGCCGGCGAGCTCTTTTACAATGCCCGCCACATCTTTATCTTTCAACGCAGAAAATACCGCCACCTGCGGCTTTTTAACCGGCAATCCGCACAGCCATTGCTTGAGATAGCGTGCGGCATGGGGGTTATGCCCCACATCAGCATATACTTCCGGGTCACGGCGCAATAACTGGAAGCGCCCCTGAACCTTGAGGCCGGCGATCGCAGCGGCGATTTGAGATTCGGACAACGGAAAGTCCAGCAGCATGGCGGCCTGCATGGCCGCCGCCATATTGGCCATAGGCAGACCGTTATCACTCAGGCCGTCAATGACGATGTCCGCATGCTTGCGGCGACCTCGCCACTGCAGGGCTTGCGACGCTTCGCCAGCACGCTCAAGCGTATAATCCTGACGCCAGATGAAGGTTGCGCACCCCAGCTTCCCAGCCACATCCACCACACTGGTCGGCGGAGCCTCTTCGGCGATGACCAGAGGAATACCCGGCCTCAGAATACCCGCCTTTTCACGGCCGATATCTTCACGGGAATCACCCAGCCACTCCTGATGATCCAGATCCACGCTGGTAATCACCGCCAGATCCGGATCGACAATGTTAACCGCATCCAGGCGTCCACCCAGACCGACTTCCAGCAGAACCAAGTCCAGTTTGGCCTGTTGAAACAAATAGAACCCCACCAACGTGGTGAACTCAAAATAGGTCAGCGCCGTTTGACCGCGAGCCGATTCTACAGCGGCGAACGCCCCTTCAAGCGCCTCATCGCTGACATCAACGCCATTAATGCGCACACGCTCATTAAAACGCAGAATATGAGGCGACGTGTAAGCGCCCACCGTTTTACCCGCGGCGAGAGCAAGCGCCTCCACCGCCGCCAGCGTAGAGCCTTTACCGTTTGTTCCTGCAAGGGTGACAACGGTTTTCGCCAGCCTGGCGTTACGGCAAAGTCGGTGGAATACGTCATTAACGCGATCCAGGCCCATTTCTATGACCTGACTATGCAGTTGCGATACATAGTCAAGCCAGTCAGACAGTCTTCGAGATTCCATATTCCTTATCTACGCTTTGAGATCCGATATCAGGCTAAGACCGGCTTATTCCAGGTTTTCTGGCGGTTCCGGTATTTCCATTTCCTCTTCTTCGAGATCTTCTTCGTTTTCAAATTCAGGCTCAGGCAGCTTCATCATTTTGGAGATGAGCATCGACAGTCTGCGACGCAATTGATTGCGGGCAAGAATCATATCCAGCGCGCCATGCTCCAGCAAAAATTCACTGCGCTGGAAGCCTTCGGGCAACTTTTCGCGCACGGTCTGCTCAATAACGCGAGGGCCTGCGAAGCCGATCAGCGCATTGGGCTCCGCCACATTCAGGTCGCCCAGCATAGCGAGACTGGCGGATACGCCGCCGAATACGGGGTCAGTCATCACAGAAATGTAAGGGAGGCCACGCTGCTTCATCACTTCCAGCGCCGCGGCGGTTTTCGCCATCTGCATCAGGGAGATCAGCGCCTCTTGCATACGCGCCCCACCACTGGCGGAGAAGCAGATCAGTGCGCGGTTTTCTTCCAGACAGACATTTACGGCGCGAACGAACTTCTCGCCCACCACCGCGCCCATGGAGCCGCCCAGAAAGTTGAATTCAAACGCCACCGCCGCAACCGGCACGCCGGCGACAGTTCCCTTGAAGGCCACCAGGGCGTCTTTCTCACCGGTCGCTTTCTGATTGCTGACCAGACGGTCTTTATAGCGCTTGGTGTCTTTGAACTTCAGACGATCCGCCGGCTCCAGCTCAGGGGCGATCTCCACTCTGTCGGCGCCGTCCAGGAAAATATCGATGCGTCTGCGTGCGGATATGCGCATGTGGTGCTGACATTTGGGGCACACATCCAGGTTTTTTTCCAGTTCAGGGCGATAGAGTACGGCGCTGCACTTAGGGCACTTTTTCCACAAGCCTTCGGGAACGTTACTCTTGTGCTTGGACTGAGCCCCTCCCATTCCCGGAATAATTTTTTCTAACCAGTTACTCATATTTAACCCTACTCACTTGTTTATTCGTCCATCGCGGCGCGCATGGAGCTAAGCAGCTCTTTCACTTTGGCGCGCATCTGCTCAGGATTTTCAGCATTAGTCGCTATTGTATTCACAAGTGCGCTACCGACAATTACACCATCGGATACTGCCGACACTGCTTTCGCCGTGGCCGCGTCTTTGATGCCGAAGCCCACGCCGACAGGCATAACGGTCAGAGACTTGATGGCGCTGACATGTTTTTCCACATCGTCTATATCCAGGGCATTGGAGCCAGTCACCCCTTTCAACGATACATAGTACAGGTATCCGCTGCCGAACTTCGCAGCGGCGGCGATACGATCCTCCGTAGTGGTGGGCGCAATCAGAAAGATGACATCCAGCCCCGCCCGTTTCAGATGCGGCGCAGCCATATCCGCTTCTTCCGGCGGCAAATCCACGATCAATACGCCATCCACGCCCGCCGCCTTGGCTGCATCGGTAAATGGATGCACGCCCATGGCCTCCACCGGGTTCAAATACCCCATCAATACAACAGGCGTCTCCGTGTTGGTCTTGCGGAACTCCTCCACCATGCCCAATACCATTTTCAGGGAAGTTCCGTGTTCCAGCGCGCGCTCACAGGCCAACTGAATCACAGGGCCGTCCGCCATGGGATCGGAAAACGGCACGCCTAATTCAATAATGTCAGCGCCCGATTCAACCAAGGCATGCATGATATCTACAGTGTGCTGCGGTGCGGGGTCGCCCGCGGTCACATAGGGAATCAGCGCTGTTTTATTATTCGCCTTCAACGTCTCCAGGCATTGCTTAATTCGACTCATGTCACACCCTTTTTAAAATTCAATTCCGTCAAGCTTGGCCACCGTATGGATGTCTTTATCGCCGCGTCCGGACAGATTGACGATGATGATCTGATCCTTATCCATGGTCTTGGCCAGCTTCATGGCGTACGCCACCGCATGACTGGATTCCAGCGCCGGCATAATGCCTTCCACCCGAGTCAGGGTGTGAAATGCGCGCAGCGCCTCGTCATCCGTCGCCGAAACATAATCCGCACGTTTGATGTCTTTAAGCCAGGCGTGCTCAGGACCAACGCCCGGATAGTCGAGACCCGCTGAAATAGAGTGTGTAGCGGAGATTTGGCCGTTTTCGTCTTCCATCAAATACGTGCGGTTGCCATGTAATACGCCGGGACGACCCGCGCAAAGCGGCGCTGCGTGCTGACCGGTCTCCAATCCCAGTCCGCCGGCTTCCACGCCGTACATTTTGATCTGCTCATCCGCGATGAAAGGATAAAACAAACCGATAGCGTTAGAGCCGCCACCCACACAGGCCACCAATGCGTCCGGAAGCCGCCCTTCTTTCTCCATGCACTGCAGGCGCGCTTCACGACCAATAATGGACTGAAATTCCCGCACCAGCTTGGGATACGGGTGCGGACCCGCTACCGTGCCGATGATGTAGAAAGTATCGTCAACGTAGGTCACCCAATCCCGCAATGCTTCGTTCATCGCATCCTTGAGGGTCTTGGTGCCGCTGGTGACGGGACGTACTTCTGCGCCCAGGAGTTTCATGCGGTAGACATTCAAAGACTGCCTGCGCACATCCTCTTCGCCCATGTAGACCACGCATTTCAATCCCAGACGAGCGGCGACGGTCGCCGTCGCCACACCGTGCTGGCCTGCGCCAGTTTCGGCGATGATGCGCGGCTTGCCGAGATACTTCGCCAGCAACGCCTGCCCGATGGTGTTGTTCACCTTATGAGCGCCGGTATGATTGAGATCTTCCCGCTTCAGATAAATCCTGGCGCCGCCAACCTGTCTGGTCAGACGCTCCGCAAAATACAAAGGAGATGGGCGACCTACGTAATCCGCCAGATCCGAGTCGAATTCTTCCTGGAACTTGGGGTCGATACGCAGTTTTTCGTAATGCTGCTCCAGCTCCAACAGCGAAGACATGAGCGTCTCGGATACGAATCGGCCGCCGTAATGGCCGAAGTGGCCGCGATGGTCCGGAATATTGGCCAGCGTTTCAGCGTCAAACCTCGTACTCACGATATACCTCACCTATAAATTCCTGGATTAATTCAATGCTCTTCACGCCCTTGCTTGCTTCAACGCCACCGCTAACATCAACGGCGTAGGGCCTGACAGTGCGAATAGCTTCCGCCACATTGGTCGGATTAAGGCCGCCGGCGAGAATCACCGGCTTGCCCAACTCATGACGAATGCGGGACCAGTCGAAAACTCTTCCGGTGCCGCCGCGTAATTGCGGGTCATGGGTGTCAAACAATAAAGCCGCCGCATCTGGATACCTGGCTGCTTCTGCGACGACGTCGGTCTCTTCGCCTACGCCAATGGCCTTGTAAAAAGGACGGGAAAAACTGCGGCAAAAATCGTTGTCTTCATCGCCGTGAAACTGCAGCACATCAAGGGGAACGACATTCAATATCTCCCTCACCTGCTCCGCGTCATGATTGACGAAGAGGCCAACAGTAGTAATAAAGGGAGGCAGCTTGGCGATAATGCGGCTGGCTGCGACGGGATCAATGTATCGGGGGCTGGGCGGGTAAAAAACAAATCCAATGGCGTCGCCGCCGGCGTCGGAGACCGCCAGCGCATGCTCCAACTCAAGGATGCCGCAGATTTTGCAGCGTACGCGCTTGTTGCGGGCATTCATTTTATCTCTTCCTTTTTTATGCTGTTGTCGTTTTCCGGAAAAGTTCAAGTCAGCGATTCGGCGGCGCATAACAGGCTTGGGATTATAGCGAGTTAAAGCGGCTTCGGGAAATCGAGGATATCAGGCCCCGAGAAAAAACGGCCCTTTCCGCAACGAAGGAATCGCAAACTTTTCAGGATAGGTAACTGAAGTCAAATACAGCCCGAAGGGCGGCGCCGTCACCCCGGCTTTTGAGCGCTTCTTGGAAGCGAGAACATCCGCCACCCAGTCCGATGGTTTCTTACCAATTCCCACCGCCATCAGGGTGCCTGAAATGTTGCGCACCATGTGGTGCAAAAACGCGTTCGCCTCCACCTCTATCACAACCATATCGCCGACCCTGCTCACTTCAAGCCGGGTCAGATTGCGAAAAGGCGACTTGGATTGACAGTCAGAACCACGAAATGCGCTGAAGTCATTTTCCCCTAAAAGATGCGCGCCGGCGGCGGCCATACTTTCCACATCGAGAGGACGGTAGTTCCAGGTAACGTTGCTATTAAGCCACGCGGGGCGAATCGGATGGTTATAGATGATGTAGCGGTAGCTGCGAGAGGTAGCGGTGTAACGGGCATGGAAATCTTCAGACACCGCGCCCGCCCAGCTCACGGACACGTCCGCCGGGAGAAAATGATTGACGCCCATCGCCCAGGAATACGGGCTGCGCTGCGCCTTCGTCTCGAAGTGAACCACCTGGTTCACCGCATGAACGCCAGCGTCGGTGCGACCAGCGCACACGACACTAACGGGATGATCTGCGACTTTTGATAAGGCGGCCTCTACTTCCGCCTGCACGGACGGCACGCCTGAGTTTTGCGCCTGCCAGCCGTGATAACGGGAGCCGTCATAGCCCAACACCAGCGCGACGCGCCCGGTATCTGGCAGGAGATCGTTGGAAAGTGGGTACAATGACTGGTTCGAACTGGTTGGATTCATAAGCCGCCCTCAATACTTGAGGGCAGCATTATTGAAAAGTAGCGGAATTATGCAAGTCTCTTCAGCAAGGAAGCGGCTTCCTGCTTCTGGTCGTTGTTGCCTTCTTCGACAACCTCTTCCAGGATGTCGCGAGCCCCTTCACGGTCGCCCATGTCGATGTAGGCTCTGGCCAGATCCAGTTTAGTGGCGGCTTCGTCGGTGTCGGACAGGAAGTTGAAGTCTTCTTCCAGTTCTTCCACGAACTCGTCCTGCATGCCTTCTTTAGCGGCGGGTTTCGATTCCGCCGCCACGCTTGGCGCAGGCTCTTGCGGCTGCACGATGGTTTTGTCGCCAAAGTCATCATCCAGGTTAAAGTCGAGATCCGTATCCAACTCCGCTGAGACATCCGCTTTCGGCTCTTCGTCGAAGGAAGCGCTCAAGTCCGGCAGTTCGTCTTCCAGATCATCAACCTGTTGCACGAATTCTTCCGCCACATCACTGGACAGCTCAGCGCCGGTGAACTCTTTGCTTTCCGCAGGCTGTTCGTCAAGAGACAGGTCCAGATCGCTATCATCCAAATCCAGGGAGGGCTCTTCCTCTTCCAGATTCATATCCAGATCAAGGCTTTCGTCCAGCTCGTCGCTTTCAACTGGCGCATCCATATCCAGCAGTTCGTCGCTAAGGTCGCTCTCCAGATCCAGCGTTTCCAGGTCATCGTCCAGGCCGACAGTATCCAGCTCGAAGTCTGACTCCAGCTCTTCGGCGTCCGCCAACTCAAAACCGTCTTCTTCAAGGGATTCGAGAGAGTCATCCGCCGTCTCGAAAGAATCCTCCAGGGATTCCTCCTCAGCAGGCGCTTTGCTTGATACGTAATCAATGCCTTTGTCATAACCGGAAGAGGATTCTGCCTCCTCCACTTCGTCCTTGTCGGTTTCGCCCAGATCGATTTCACTCAGGTCAAAGTCGATATCCAGGTTATCTTCAGCTTCCTCGACTGGCTCCAGCTCTTCAGGCTCGCTCAGTGCAGAAGGCTGATTGGGAACTGTCGCATCCAAGTTGGCGTCAAGATCCAAATCCAACTCGTCATCGTCCGCAGTTGAAGAGGCGAAATCATCGCCGCCCAGCAACTGACTTTCCAGATCGTCCAGGGACAAGCCTGGCTCATCATCCAGGTCGGAGAACCGGGATTTGATCTCATCAGCGCGGTTCACGATAGCGGTGTTGCCAGCTTCGCGCAGATGGTTATAGGTTTCATTGAAGCGCGCGCCTTCTTTAGCTTCACCCAACACTTCCAACAGTTTCAGGCGATACTCCTGATTATTGGGATTTTCTTCCAGTGCGGCGTCAAGCACTTGCACCGCCTGGTCGAAACGCTGATACGCGATATAAACGTCTGCTTCCGCGATAGGATCATCGCCGCCGACTTTCGCTTCACCCTCGCCGTCTTCCGCTTCGATATCCAGGTCCAGCGCCAGATTGTCGTGGTCTGCGATATCCAGAGCTTCATCATCCGCTTCCGCTTCTTTCTTGCCGCCGCGGCGGGCCAGCAACCAAAGGATCAACAGCAACAAAACCGCGCCGCCGCCAATGGCGGCCTGGTAAATCACGTTGTTCTTGATGATGTCGATCCAGCTTTCCGGCTCAGGCTGTGGAGTCGGCTCGGTAACCGCTGGCGTTGGCGGCTTTTTGTCTACGGCGACAGGAGGCTGCTCAGGTTCTACTGGCGTGACGGGGGCGACGGGCTCAGGCGTCTCGGGCGCATTCATGCCAGCTTGATCTTCCGGAGTCTCCATGCCGGGAGACATTGGCGTCCCCTCACCCATCGTGGACGGCTCATCGCCCAAGCCCATAGAAGGCTCGCTTGGCGTCATGGGCTCTTCCCCGGGAAGCATGCCTTCGTCACCCGGCATAACAGGCTCTTCAGGAAGCGTCGGGGCGGTAGTATCGCCACCCGTTTCACCCACTTTTGATTGCAAGGCCGCCAATTGATCATCTTTCAGCGACACCAGACGCTGCATCGTCTCTAACTGACTCTGCAGATCTTCCATCCGGCTCTTCAGGTCTTCGTTTTCACGAGAGACCTGATCCAGCTTCTCCTGCGCCAGACTCAGCTCTTCCGCGGTTTTCGAAGTGCCGCCGCGCGAGCCAGTGGACTCACCGGCCTTCTCCGGCGTTGTCGAAGCATTTTCGCCGGTTTTGGAGACAATAATTCTCAACTTGTCTTCGTCGGTTTGCGACGCGGCGGAGCCAGTCTGGCTACGACCGGTTCCTGATGCATCCACCTGACGAGTGGATGGCGCGCGCCCTTCCGCAAACTCGCGGTTTTGCAGGCTGACCTGACGCACGGCGTCGCGATTGCTGCGCTGCTGGATCTGCTCCATGTCAGGGATACGCAATACCTGACCGGATTTCAGCTTGTTGATATTGCTGTCGAAGAAAGCGTCCGGATTTAAATCCTGAATCGCCAACATCATCTGCTGCGGAGACACGCTGCTGTCCGGACGGGTTTTCAGCGCAATCTCCCACAAGGTGTCATCGCCGCCTGTCGGTCCATAAGAGCCTGAAGTAGAGGGCGCATCATAGGTGGACGAGGAGGAAGGAGCGGTTGTTCTGGTAGTGGTCGTTGAAGTGGAAGGGCGCGTTGTCGTAGCAGGCGCGCTGGCGGTGGTGGTTCTGGCCGGCGCAACCTGCGCGGGCTTCACGCTCTCGCTGCTAAACGTAGGCGGATCGATCAGAAGCGCGTACTCTCGCAACAGTCTTCCGCTGGGCCAGGTCACTTCCATCAGGAAATTCAGATAAGGTTCGCGCACCGGCTTGGAGCTGGTGACTCGAACATAGGCCTTGCCGTCTTTGAATAAAACTTTGAAGCGCAAATCCGAAAGGAAATACACCCGGTCCAGGTTGGCGCGCTGGAACGCTTCCCGGGAGGCCAGATTCGTCAAAATTTCGCTCTCGGTGAGATCACGAACGCTGACCAGCTCGATTTCCGCATTCAGCGGCTGATTGAGCGATGAATAAACTTTTGCTTCGCCTAACCCTAGCGCCTTAGCCACCCCCGATGAAAGCGCGGACATTGTTAATACTGCAATCGCGAGTTTGCGAACCATAGCGTCTTTCCTTTCTATTAATTCTTCACCTCATCAGGTGGCGCGCCGAGCTTTCCGGCGCCGCCCGAGGTTATCTGACGGCGTCAAATGTCGTTAAAAATCTCAGTTGATTGAGAATGTTTAGAATAAACTTTCAATATTGCTACTAAGTATTAATTAGGTCCTGCATTTTTACAAGAAATTAGGCCTATTCAAAACGGCCAAACGGATGATTTTTAATACAAGCCTGTCTGGTTGATCAATTTACATGCAGATCAACCACTTCCCAAACTCCAGAAGCGGATAATGCGTCATACGCGCTTGCGTAAAAAAGCCATATCGGCCATCACACACTTAAATTTAGTCCAGAGATGGAAATGAGCAACAAAGGCGGAGGTAGTTATTCGGAAACTGATAACTCCGTCCGAGTCAGGCGGGATTACCGCTCAAGCGAATCGGAATAAGCCTTTCACTTGAGCGGTATTGTAACGACGAATGCAAATTTTTCCAGATTTAACGGCGCCGATTGCGTCAAAAAACCGGCGCCGTCGCAAAACCGCGATATCAGATATTACCCAGCAAAATCGCCAGCGTACGACGTAACGGCTCGGCTGCGCCCCATAACAACTGATCGCCGACAGTGAATGCCCCCAGATACTCTGGCCCCATGCTCAGCTTGCGCAAACGGCCCACCGGAATATCCAGACCGCCGTTCACCCGCGCCGGAGTCAGCTCACGCATAGAGATGTCGCGATCGTTGGGAATCACCTTCGCCCAGTCGTTGGACGTGGCCAGCATCTGCTCGATTTCCGGCAGAGGAACATCCTTACGCAGCTTGATCGTCATCGCCTGGCTGTGGCAGCGCATAGCGCCGATGCGTACGCAGAGGCCATCGATAGGAATCGGAGCCCCTTCTCTGCCCAGAATTTTGTTGGCTTCCGCCTGCGCCTTCCACTCTTCTTTGCTCTGGCCGGAAGGCATGGGCTTGTCGATCCAGGGAATCAGGCTGCCGGCCAACGGCACGCCAAACTGATCCACAGGAAATTCGCCGCCGCGCATTCTTTCCGCCACCAGACGATCAATTTCCAGAATGGAGCTGGCGGGGTCGGCCAGTTCAGCGGATACGCTATCGTAAACGGAGCCCATTTGCTTGATCAGCTCGCGCATGTTCTGTGCGCCTGCGCCAGAAGCCGCCTGATAGGTCATCGGGCTGACCCACTCCACCAGATCCTGCTCAAACAAGCCGCCCAAGGCCAGCAACATCAGGCTGACGGTGCAGTTACCGCCAATGAAATCCTTGCGCCCCTGGTCGATAGCGCGATCAATAACTTTACGGTTAACCGGATCCAACACGATGACCGCATCGTCTTTCATGCGCAATGCGGAGGCGGCGTCGATCCAGTAACCATTCCAGCCAGCGGCGCGCAATTGCGGATACACGTCATTGGTGTAGTCGCCGCCCTGGCAGGAAATAATAATGTCCATTTCACTCAGGTCTTGAATGGAGGTAGCGTCTTTCAACGCTGGCGCGGGTTTGCCAAAGTCAGGCGCCGCCTGACCAACCTGGGATGTGGTGAAGAATATCGGATCGATGTGCGCGAAATCGTTCTCTTCTTGCATGCGCTGCATCAAAACGGAGCCTACCATGCCCCGCCATCCTACCAGACCCACTTTCTTCATTTGCTTCAAGACCTCTATGTGTTCTGTGAATTAAGCTGACAGACTGAAACAGCCGCCGTACAAGGCGACTGTTCGCAGATTTTGATTGCGTCGGGAAACGGCGGGTCAGCGATCCGCCAGGACCCTCGCCACGGCTTCGCCCATTGCCTGAGTTGAAACGGACTCTCCGCTGGAGCCGGCGATGTCGCGGGTTCTTAACCCTTGGTCCAGCACGTCGCTGACCGCTTGCTCAATCGCCGCCGCCGCGTCTTCCGCAGCGAGAGAATAGCGTAGCATCATAGCTGCTGAAAGAATAGTCGCCAGGGGGTTAGCCATATTTTGCCCGGCGATGTCCGGAGCCGAGCCATGACACGGCTCGTACATGCCCTTGCCTGCCGCATTGAGGGACGCGGACGGCAGCATGCCGATGGAGCCGGTCAGCATGGCGGCTTCATCAGACAGAATGTCTCCGAACATGTTGCCAGTGACGATCACGTCAAACTGCTTGGGCGCGCGCACCAGCTGCATGGCGGCGTTATCCACGTACATATGGCTCAACTCCACATCCGGATACTCTTTCGCCAGCTCGTCCATCACCTCGCGCCATAGCACAGTGACTTCCAGTACGTTGGCCTTGTCCACGGAGCACAGGCGCTTATTGCGCTTCTGCGCCGCCTCAAAGGCCACGCGACCAATGCGACGAATCTCACTCTCGCTATACACGTAAGTGTTGTAACCTTCGCGCTCTCCGTTTTCCAGCGTACGCACACCACGCGGCTTGCCGAAATAGATGCCGCCGGTCAGCTCGCGCACGATCAGAATGTCGAGACCAGCGACCACTTCCGGACGCAATGAAGACGCTTCCGCCAGCTGCGGATACAGAATGGCGGGACGCAGGTTGGCGAACAACTCCAGTCCGCTGCGCAGACCGAGCAACCCTTTCTCCGGGCGAATCGCCATGTCCAGCTTATCCCATTTGGGGCCGCCCACCGCGCCCAGCAGAATCGCATCCGCCGCCTTTGCAGCAGCCAGCGTCTCTTCAGGCAAGGGAACGCCGGTGGCGTCAATAGCCGCGCCGCCCACCAGGCCTTCGGTGAAGGTCAGGCCCAGGGAAAACTTATTGTTCACTACATCCAATACACTACGCGCCTGCGCCACTATCTCTGGACCAATGCCGTCGCCAGGTAAAATCAGTACTTGTTTCGCCATGTTCAATCTCTGGAGTTTGTTTTAATGTCTTTTCCGCAAATAGGGACCGGTCGTCGACTAGGATTGCACGCCTAAAAACATCCAAGGCGCCTCGGCCTTGCGGCGCGCTTCATACGCAGCGATCGCTTCTCTGTCTTCCAAGGTGACGCCGATTTCGTCCAACCCTTTCAATAAGCAGTGCTGTCTGAATTCATCCACTTCGAATGACAATTCAGTCCCGTCCGGCTTGATGACTTTTTTGCGCTCCAGGTCCACCGTCAACTGATAGCCTTCTTGAGCGAAAGTTTCCTCAAACAGCTTATCCACTTCTTTTTCATCTAAAACAATAGGCAACAAGCCATTTTTAAAACAGTTATTGAAGAAGATATCCGCAAAGCTGGGCGCAATTACCGCGCGAAATCCGTAGTCGTCCAGCGCCCAAGGGGCATGTTCGCGACTGGAACCACAACCGAAGTTGCGCCGCGCCAACATAATACTCGCGCCCTGGTAACGAGGCTGATTCAGCACAAAGTCCGGGTTGAGGGGACGCTTGCTGCAATCTGCGTCAGGCTGTCCTTCGTCCAGATAACGCAACTCATCAAACAGATTCGGACCGAAACCAGAGCGCTTGATGGATTTCAAAAACTGCTTAGGAATGATCATGTCGGTGTCGACGTTGGCGCGATCAATAGGCGCTACCACGCCAGTAACCTGAGTAAATTTCTTCATGGGACCGCTCCTTAAATCAACTCTCTGACATCAACAAAGTGACCGAACACCGCCGCTGCAGCGGCCATAGCGGGACTGACCAGATGGGTGCGACCGCCAAAGCCCTGACGGCCTTCGAAGTTGCGGTTGGAAGTGGACGCGCAATGCTCGCCCTGCCCCAACTTGTCCGCATTCATGGCCAGACACATGGAGCATCCGGGTTCACGCCATTCCAGACCCGCTTCGATAAAGATCTTATCCAGGCCTTCCTGCTCCGCCTGCTCTTTCACCAGCCCCGAACCCGGCACCACCAACGCCTGTTTGACATTGGCGGCGACCTTACGGCCTTTGACGACCGCAGCGACTTCACGCAGGTCTTCAATGCGCGAGTTGGTGCAGGAGCCGATGAAGACGCGATCCAGTTTGATATCGGTAATCGCAGCGCCAGCTTGCAAGCCCATATATTTCAAGGCGCGACTGATACCTTCTTTGGCGGTGGCGTCTTCCGCTTTTTCAGGGTCAGGCACGCTGCCGTTGACGCCGGCGACCATTTCGGGAGAGGTGCCCCAGGTCACTTGCGGCTCAATGTCGGCGCCGTTCAACTCAATGACTTTATCGAATACGGCGTCGGAGTCGCTTTTCAAGTCGCGCCATGCTGCGACAGCCTTGTCCCACAAATCTCCTTTGGGGCTGTAGGGACGATCTTTCACATATTCGATGGTCTTGTCATCCACCGCCACCAGTCCGGCGCGCGCGCCCGCTTCTATGGCCATGTTGCAGATGGTCATACGCCCTTCCATCGACAGGCTTTCAATCGCCTCGCCCGCAAACTCCATGGCGTAGCCGGTGCCGCCGGCGGTGCCGATCTCACCAATAATCGCCAATATCACGTCTTTTGCAGTGACGCCCCGCGACAACTGACCATTCACCTTGATCAGCAGGTTTTTCATTTTCTTTTGCACCAGACACTGCGTGGCTAACACGTGCTCGACTTCCGAAGTGCCGATGCCATGGGCCAATGCGGCGAAAGCGCCGTGGGTCGAGGTGTGAGAATCGCCACAGACGATAGTCATGCCCGGCAGAGTCGCCCCCTGTTCCGGCCCTATTACATGCACGATGCCCTGACGCTTATCCAGCATCTTGAACTCAACAATGCCGAACTCTTCGCAGTTTTCGTCCAAGGTCTGCACCTGGATGCGTGAGATGGGGTCTTCGATCCCCTGTACGCCGGCGCTGCGCTCCGTCGTGGGTACGTTGTGATCCGGCGTCGCCAGATTGGCGTCCACACGCCAAGGCTTTCTACCCGCCAGACGCAGACCTTCAAACGCCTGTGGCGAGGTAACTTCGTGCAGTAATTGACGATCGATATAGATAAGCGCGCTGCCGTCATCGCGCTGTTTCACTACATGGGAATCCCATAATTTGTCGTAGAGGGTTTTGCCCGCCATGATAGTTACCTCAGAGTATTCATCGCTGCTTGATTTGTTATCCGGACTCTATTGCATCTTGATCCGCGTCCGGGTCGCCATTTCCACGCTCATCCGTTGATAACGACGTCGTGGGACGACATGTATCGGCAATGCTAGTATTCAGGTTAGAATAAATCCAATTCATATTTTTCATATTTTGCATAACCAAACGGAATAGCATGGATTTACTCGATCTGAAGACCTTCATGGCTATCGCAGATACGGGCTCGTTCTCGCAAGCCGCGGAACTGCTGCATGTCACCCAGCCGGCGGTGTCGAAACGCCTCGCTAATCTGGAGCAGCATTTCGCCACGCCGTTAATTGAGCGCCTGCCACGCAAGGCGGTGTTGACCGACGCCGGCAAACTGCTACGCCAACGCGCAGCGACGATACTGCGCGAAGTTGACAACACTCAGGCGGAAATCCTCAATTTACACAGCAGCGTCGCCGGGGTGTTACACCTCGCCACCAGCCACCATATCGGCCTGCACAGACTGCCAAGGGAAATCAGGCGCTTTTCCCGCGCCCATCCCGAGGCGGAATTCGATTTGCAGTTTTTAGCCTCAGAAGACGCTGAACAGGCATTGTTGGCGGGATCGGTACAATTGGCCCTGGTCACACTTCCGGAACAGGTAAAAGCGCCTTTCACGGCGCATGAGCTTTGGTTGGACCGTTTGGTCTTCGTGGCGGAGCCGGACCACCCTTTGACCCACAACAAGAACTTACAACTGTCCGATCTGGCGGAGTATCGCGCGTTGCTGCCCGCGCCGCACACCGTGACGTTTCAGTTGATTTCGTCACTGTTCGCCGGACAGTCTTTACCGTTGGCGACTTCCATGCCCACCAATTATCTGGAGACAATCAAGATGATGGTATCGGTGGGGCTGGGCTGGGGCGTACTCCCTGATTCCATGCTCGACGACAGCGTCGCCGAGCTGGCGCTGGAGACGAATCTCTACCGCAAGCTCGGCGTCATTTATGACTCCCGACGCACCCTGAGCAGGGTCGCGGAAGCTTTTCTGCAGCAACTCCAGGGAGAAGCGCCGCCAGTAGCGCCTTAATGTCCGATTACATCGGCGATGCGCTGCTTCACGTATGTGCCCGGGGCGTCTTCGATCACGGCCAGTTCCCGGTCTCCCGGAACCCTGGCTGCTACTTTTTCTCCGGTGAAAGGTTGCATCCACTCACTCCAATGGGGCCACCAGGAGCCTTTATGCTTCTCCGCCATGGCGAACCAATCATCCGGGTCGTCAGGTAGCTGATCCCCGGTCCAAAAACCGTACTTCTCCGCACTCGGGGGATTCACTACGCCAGCGATATGCCCAGAGCCGGACAGTGCGAAATGCGTGGGACCAGAGTGCACGCGGGCGCCGCCGTAGGTGGACTTCCACTTGGCGATATGATCCTGAATAGTGGAAAGGAAAAAGGCCGGCGTTTTGATCTTGCGCAGGTCGATGGGGGTATTCATCAGGGAAATCCCGCCCGGCTCCATTAACTTGTTCTCCAGGTACATATTGCGCAAATAGTAGCTGTGCATGGCCGCCGGCAAATTCGTGCTGTCGGAGTTCCAGTAGAGTAAGTCAAAAGCCGCCGGTTTTTCTCCCTTTAGGTAGTTATTGACGAAGAAAGACCAGAATAGATCGTTCTCCCGCAGCATGTTGAAACTGAAGGCCATGGCGCGACCGTCATAATAGCCGGCTTTATCCAGTTGCTTCTCTATACCGCTGATCGCGTGCTTGTTGATGAATACGCCAATGCCGCCGGGATCGGTGAAATCCAGCAGCGTCGTCAGGTAAGTCGCCGACTTGATGCGCTTGGCCTGCTTCTTCGCCGCCAGATACGCCAACGTACATCCGAGCAAAGTGCCGCCGACACAATAGCCGATGGCGTTCATTTCCTTCTCGCCGGTGGCTTTCTCCACGGCGTCCATGGCGGCCAGAGCGCCTTCCACCATATAGCTCTCGAAAGTTTTATCCCGCAACGCCGGCCCCGGATTGACCCAGGACACCACGAACACCGTGTGCCCCTGATCCACAATCCACTTGATCAGCGAGTTTTTCTCTTTGAGATCCAGAATGTAGTACTTGTTGATCCAAGGCGGAATAATCAGCAACGGCGTTTTATAAACTTGCTCCGTGGTGGGCGAGTACTGGATCAGTTGCATCAAATCATTCTGATAGACCACCTTTCCGGGCGTGGTGGCGACATTATGCCCCACCTCAAACGCGGAAAAGTCAGTCATGGAGATATTGAGCAGATTGGGGTTCTTCTTGTAGTCCTCCCAAAAGTTCTTCATGCCCTCCAATAAATTACCGCCGCTGCTGGACAGCGTTTTCCGCAGCACTTCGGGATTGGTGAGAAAGAAGTTGGTCGGCGCCAGCGCATTGACCAGTTGGCGGGTGTAGAACATGAACTGATCATGCGTGTGATTACCGGAATCCTCCAGCGTATCCACCAGATCCAACACCGCCTTGGAGTTCAGCAGGTACGCTTGTTTGAGGTAATCGAAGAGAACGTTATCGCTCCATTCTGGATCGGTAAAACGGCGGTCGCCATCTTCCGGTACAGCGACCGGCTCCTGCTTTTTGCCAAGAAGGCGTTTCAGGCTGCCGCCCAACAGGGACACATGCCCTTTCGCCAACTCAAACTCCTTGCCGGCGAGACGCACCGGATGCAGCGCCAGTTGCTCAGCGATGTCCCTGTATGAACCGAGCATATCCATCAGAGCCGACACTTGGGCGTCATTGACGTCCCAGTTCTTATTTAAAAAATCCTGCAGAGAGTTTCTGTAATTTTCCGAAGAAGTATTAACCGCGTGAAAAACCCTGCGCAGCGCTCTACCGGCCACGCTTCCCTTGTCGTCGCTCATTATTTCCATTTCCCCCTGGCCAAAATGACTTAAGGAGTCGGCCGGAATCCAACAAATCCGGGCGCGGACCGGCCAGACTCATGAAAAAACGCCTGCTGAACAGGCGTTTATCTTGGAAAGTCTATGATTCGCTGTCAGGCGCCGGTTTTACCGGCCGGTTTATCAGCGCCGTTGCGTGAGCTGGCGAGAATTTTTTCAACTTCGTCTTTGAACTCAATGCCCATGTCACCCAGCACTTTCATGTCTTCAACCCACTTCTTGCTGAATTCACTGGCGAGTTCCGCCTGGCCGGCGGCGAAGTTTTTCAGAGATTCCACATCCTTGATGTCTGCGATATCTTTCCATTGTTTCATGGTCAAGTCTGCGTAGGACTTGGCCGCATCCATCTGAAACTCAGCCACTCTTTCCAGGTTGGACACAACAAGAGAGCTGATTTTCCCAACTGGTTCATACATGTGTTTTGCCTGGTCAGCAAAGTTTCCGAAGTATGATTGCATAGTAATCACCCAAATATTCCTGATTTGTTTGAACGTAACTACCCTGTCCCGGCGACAACAAACTCCCTGCTGGGCAGTAGTATTTTATTGCCATATCTGAAACTTCACAGCAAAAAATTGCACTCTATTCCAGGGCGACTGCTTACAGCCGTTAGCCCAGTTTAGAGCGGCGGCCTGTCAGCGCCGTTGATGCAAATCAAAGCTCACGGCTAATCGCGAGCCCGGCTCAACGCCATTCTGTCAGGCTGACAAAAATAGTAGGAACATCCTCCCCCCCCTACAATACGACTATCCGCCAGCCAGTAGCGTATAAGAGACAGCCGGCGGCGTCCTTGGCGTCACGTCATGAGAAGGCCAGCCCAGGCTGCGCAACGCAGCGGAAGGTCAATTCCATAACGGACCAAGATTACGGCGTTTAAGTATCAAAATTATTGCAGAAAGAAGACAAACGCCCGCAGCGGCGAGAAAGGTAAAGGTAGCGCCCAGGGGATCATAAATCGCACCGCTGACATTGGCGCCAATCGCCCCGCCAACGCCAAAGCTGACAGCGCTATACATAGCCTGCCCCTGCCCCGCATATTCTTTAGGGAAAGCGCGATGGACAAACTCAATCGCAGCGGCGTGCAGACCGCCAAAACTGGCTGCGTGCAGCGCCTGAGTCAACACCAGCACCCACCAATGCTCCGCCAGCAACGCCACGCCTGACCAGCGTAGCGCCGTCAGCAACAGGCAGCTGACCACGATGACATACAACGAATAGCGGCCTAACAGTCGATGCATCGCGGAAAACAACAATATTTCCGCCACCACGCCCACGCTCCAGAACAGACCGATCATCGTCATGTCGTAGCCCAGCGATTTCAGATAAATGCTGAAGAAAGTGTAAAACGGGCCGAAAGAAATTTGCCCAAGGCAGGCGATAAAGAAAAACAACAGGATCGAGCGATTCCGCAACAGCCCCAAAAAACCTGCAAAACCGGCTGACTCCACCTTGCCGGTATCGCCGCGAATAATACAGGCGCTGAGGAAAATACCCACCAACAGCGCCAGCAGCAGCCAGGGCAACAACGCCACTGAATACAGATTGAAGAGCGCGCCGAAGCTGGTGACGGAGACAACAAAACCAATGGAGCCCCACAGGCGCACGGAGCTGTAACGCGCCCGCTCGTCGCCCAGGTTGTGCAGCGTCACCACTTCAAACTGCGGCAACACCGCATTCCAGAAACAGCTGAACAAGGTCATCAGCAGCGCATGCCACCAGAACCCTTGTATGAGCAAAAGCCCGGCGAAAAAGAAAGTGGCGCAGGCGCTGCCCATACGGATCATCAAAAGCCGTTTTCCCGTGGCGTCCGCAATCCAGCCCCATAGGTTCGGCGCCAGAATCCGGGTCAGCATGAGGATGGACATGAGCTGCCCGACCTCTAGCGCGTCGAAGCCGACATATTCCAAATAAACCGGGAAGTAAGGCGAGATGCCGCCCACCAGGGCAAAATAGAAAAAGTAGAAGCCCGCGAGCTTCCATATGGGCTCTCTGGTCACGAGATATCCGTTTATCAGGTTACAACTGGTGACAAGGCGCAGCCTCTGCAATGAGAAGCTGCGCCAATACTTTCAACCTAAGGCGTCATCCTTTCAGCAAGGCTGACTGGGGCGCACAGGCCCCGACATTCCGGGAGCGAATAGGCGCTGGCGCGCCAGCTGCTCCTGACTTTCCAGCCGAAACAAACACTCCATGCGCCTTGCCTGTATCTGGATATCGACGACAGCGTGTCGCTCAGTCTTGCGTCTTCGCCCGCGCAATGGCGGCGATATCAGGCGTATCCACTTTAACGTCCG
Source organism: Hahella sp. HNIBRBA332 (assembly GCF_030719035.1). Lineage (NCBI taxonomy): Bacteria > Pseudomonadati > Pseudomonadota > Gammaproteobacteria > Oceanospirillales > Hahellaceae > Hahella > Hahella aquimaris. Next base: position 1,278,144 of record NZ_CP132203.1, on the reverse strand, counting down.
CGTTCTGTCCGCGATGACGCAGCATGTGATCCATCAACACCATGGCCATCATGGCTTCCGCAATCGGCGTGGCGCGAATGCCCACGCAGGGATCGTGACGCCCGGTGGTGATCACTTCCACAGGATCGCCATTCACATCAATGGACTTGCCTGGCAGGCGCAAACTGGAAGTCGGCTTGAGCGCCATATGAGCGACCACGTCCTGGCCGCTGGATATGCCGCCTAACACGCCGCCAGCGTTATTGCTCAGAAAGCCTTCCGGCGTCATCTCATCGCGATGCTCCGTTCCTTTCTGCTCAACCACGTCAAATCCGGCCCCAATTTCCACGCCTTTGACCGCGTTAATGCTCATCAGGGCATGGGCCAGGTCCGCATCCAGACGATCGAATATGGGCTCACCCAGTCCGGGAGGAACGCCTTCGGCGACCACGGTGATTTTAGCGCCGATGGAGTCGCCCTCTTTGCGCAAGGCGTCCATGTACTTTTCCATTTCCGGAATCTTATCCGCATCCGGGCAAAAGAAAGGGTTATCGTTGACGATAGACCAGTCCACTTTCTCTACTTTAATCGGTCCCAGCTGAGACAAATATCCACGAATGCGAACGCCATAGACTGTCTGCAAAAACTTCTTGGCGATGGCCCCGGCGGCCACCCGCATGGCCGTTTCGCGGGCGGAGCTACGGCCGCCGCCGCGATAGTCGCGAACGCCATATTTGTGCCAGTAGGCGTAATCCGCATGCGCCGGACGGAACTGATCTTTGATGTTGGAATAGTCTTTGGATTTCTGGTCAGTATTTTCGATTAGCAGTCCAATCGGCGTACCAGTGGTTTTACCCTCGAATACGCCAGACAGAATTCGCACCTGGTCCGGCTCTCTGCGCTGCGTCGTGTGGCGGGACGTTCCGGGCTTGCGACGATCCAGGTCAACCTGCAGATCTTCTTCCGTCAGCGGCAATCCGGGAGGACAGCCGTCAACAATACAACCCAGCGCCAGGCCATGGCTTTCACCGAAGGTCGTGACCGTGAATAACTTTCCAAATGTATTTCCAGACATAGGGGTATATCACTTTTTGCAATTTAAAACTTAATCGACGGCCATCGCCTATAACAGTTCGCGACAGCCGAGCAAATCATCTTTGGTCATGACGAAGACGCCGTCTCCGCCTTTCTCGAATTCAGGGAAGATGAACATAATTTCCGGATAGGAGTTCTGCAGCGCTTCCATACTGTTGCCGACTTCACACACCATAAATCCGCCATCGCTTAAAAAGTCCGCAGCGCGGGCGAGAATAATACGCGCAGCGTCCAGGCCATCGACTCCAGAGGCCAACCCCAGCTCGGGCTCATGCAGGTATTCCGGCGGCAGGCTGTCCATATCCGGCTTGTCAACGTAAGGCGGGTTGGTGAGGATCACATCGAATTCGCCTTGTAACGCGTCGAACATATCCGACTCCACAACCGTGCAGCGGTCCCCCAGATGATGCCGGGCCACGTTTTTACGCGCCACTTCTAAAGCCTGCGGGGAAATGTCCGCCAGTACGACTTCCGCTTCAGGGAATACGTGCGCCGCCGCGATGCCAATGCAGCCGCTGCCGCAACACAAATCCAGAATCCGTAACGGTGGTTGTTCAAGCCAGGGTTGCAGTTCATTTTCCAGCAGCTCAGCAATGGGAGAACGGGGAATCAGAACGTCCTGAGTGATATGAAACGGTAACCCCATGAACCAGGCTTCGCCCAGAATATATGGAGTGGGAATACGCCGCAGCACACGCTTGCCGATGGCCTCGGCCAGGGCCAGCTTTTCGTGATCTACAAGACGGGCGTCCAGCATGTTGGCGTCCACATCCCAGGGAAGATGCAACGAACCCAACACCAGGTGCACCGCCTCATCCCAGGCGTTGTCCGTACCATGGCCAAAAAACAGTTCTTCCTGATTAAAACGGGACCAGGCATAACGAATAAAATCACGAATTGTCTGCAACTGCAGAAAAGACTCTGGTTCGAACACAGCACACCTCAGAAAAAATGGAGCCCTATTATAGCGACGCTTGGCGGCCGCGCCTAACCGGATTCAACGCCATTTCCCTCTAACTTGCCTTCTTTGGCGAGTTTGTCCAGGGTGCGTTCGGCGATTTCCCGGCCCAGTTGAATTAATTCCGGAGCTTTATGGTATTCAAAGGTGCGACATACGCCCTTGGGAATATTGATCAGAATATCCGGCGGATATCCCGCCAGTTTGTACTGCGTCAACGAACTCTGCATCGCCTCGAAAGACAAGTTCATAATGTCGAACTTGCCCAGACTGAGTCGGGTCTGCATGGTTTGATCCGGCGACTCCTCTTCTTCCTCGCTCATTGTTTCCGCGCCTCCGGCGCTGTGCGGCGTCGGCTCGCCTATCACTGGAGCTCCAGGCGGAGAGACTTTGGGGCCGGAAAGCGCCTCCTCCTCCCGATCAAAGAATTGCGAGGCTTTTTCCCACACGCCCGCGACCCACTCCTCGAACCGGCGGTCCTGCTTGATCTCTGTTTTTTCATAAAGCTTCTTCTCAGCCTGATAATCGTAATAGCTGAGATTGACCGCAATAATATAGTCAGCGTGGGCGGATATGGTGGGAATAATCGGCAAGGGGTTCAAAAGACCGCCGTCCACCAGGACGCGATCTTTAATAATTTCCGGAGTCAGCAGGCTGGGAATGGCGACGGACGCCCTGATCGCCTGATGCAGCGGCCCTTCTTGAAACCACACCTCTTTTTGATGCAGCAGATCTGTCGCCACCGCTGTGTATGCAATAGGCAGATCCTCTATGCGAATATCGCCAATCAACTCCCGCACCACAGAAAAAACTTTTTCTCCCCGAATAGCGCCGGGCGAAGACAGGGAAATATCCAGCAGGCGCAGCACGTCGAACTGGTCCAACCCGGTAGCCCAATCTTTAAACTCTCTCAGTTTGCCCGCCGCATAGATGCCGCCGACCAGCGCCCCCATTGAACACCCGGAGATCGCAACGATGTTATAGCCGCGCTCCAGCAACACCTCAATAACGCCCACATGCGCATACCCACGCGCGCCGCCGCTACCTAACACCAATGCAACTGTTTTCGCCGCCATAGCCGATCATTCGCTCCAAGTCTTAAATATGCGTTCAGGGGCCCGCAACAACCGTATGTATCTCCAGATAGCTCGCACTCTCCGCAAAATCCTCTTCATCCGCAAAGGGCCCTATCACGATCAAACGGATGGAGCCGGAAAGAATCGCCTGCTGCGTCAAATACACGCGAAACCTGCGAGCAAGGTCGGCGGCATGCTCATAGTTCTCAATATCCGTACGTTTCGACGAATGACTGTAAGACGCGATAAATATTTGAAAATCCGAAGGCTTCGCTCTTACCTTGCTCAACCAGGCGCCCAACTTATTGTTTAAGGCGCCCGGTCGCTCCAGCTCGGCTTCGTCAATCGCGATAAAATCCCGCTTCTGCGCCTGTAAAGCGACCTGGGCGTCACTCAACTCGACCAACTCCACATGCGCAAATACTCGCTGATTAGCGCGGCGCACCGTATAAATCGCCACGGCATAAGCAGCGTCCCGCGCCTGAAAGGTTGCGGCCAGATATTGTTGGTAGTCATCCAGTCCGTACAGATATGAGCGCTTGAAAATCACATTCGCCCAATCATTGCTACGCCCACAGCCGCGGCCTTCACACCGATACAGAATATTCGCATCCAGGTCCTGCAACACTTTAAGGTAATGCTGCATAACCTCCCGGGGCTCATGCACCTGGGAAATTTCGTATGATTTCTGCGTCAGTTGACCACTGACCCGTTCCTCTTTTTCAGGTCTTACCGCACTGCCGAGTGACGCAAGCGGACCTGTCGCCAAACGATACTCGGGCGCATTTACCGCACGGTCGCCAACCACATCCGCCTGCGGAAACAACGGCAGCAACTCCTCCACCCGGCTTCCAGTAGCCGCTATGGCCATCTGGCTGAACGCCGCCAACAAGACCAACAACAAGCGCAAACTGTCTTTTTTCTTCATTATTTATCCATATCGTATGCGTCGAGAATCAGCGCAAAAAATCATCGATAATTTGCGCAAGACCGTCGACATCTCCATCCATATGCAAGTGATGGCCGCCACGCAGCGTTTCTTTTCGCGCCGCAGCCAGGGCGGCTATCCGGGCGTTTTTCTCGGGATCAAGCGAGATAAAACCCTTGTCTCCGGCCACTAATAGGGTCGGCGTCATAATCGAACTTAGATAGGCCTTCACCTGCTCTTCACTGAAGCGCAAATATGACGGCCAGCGCAAGCGCGCGTCCGTACGCCATACCCAGCCGTCTTTCACCGGCTGAATGTTGCGCTCCACCAGAATGCGAGAAGCCTCCGCCGAGAGTCCGCCAAAGCCACGCTGTCGGTCTTCCACCAATTTCTCAATGGTATAATAGACCTTTTTCTGACCTGATTTGGTGCGGGTTTTGGCCAAGGCTTTACTCAGGTTCGCAGGAACTTCATTGGGAGTCGCAGCGACCGGCCCCAACGCCTCAACCAATATCAGCCGGGCTATGCGGTCCTGGGCCGCCGCTGCATACAATGAACTGATCACAGCGCCTAATGAATGCCCTAGCAGAATCGGTCGACTCCATCCTAGAGAGATAAGGGCCTGATCCACATCATGGAGGTAGTCCAGCAAATGGTAGCTAGCTCCAGATGGTCGATGCTGACTGTAACCATGCCCGGGCAAATCCACGGCGACAACTTCATAGCCAACCGCCGCCAAGCGTGGTCCTAAAAAAGAAAATGAAGCCGCGTTGTCCAGCCACCCATGCAGCGCCAGAATTTTATTCGGCCGCCCCTCTCCCCAACGTAACGCCGCCAATTTCAGGTGAGGAAGTTGCAGGGCCAATTCATCCATGATGTGATTCAGCTGCTCCCTGCACTCTGCTGCGTTTTGAACAGGCGATGAAAGTTGGCGGTAGTGGCCTGCGCCGTGTCATCCAAAGACAGCCCCTTCAAATCCGCCACGCACTGCGCGACTTCCACCACCCACTGAGGCTGATTGCTCTTGCCTCGATAAGGAACGGGCGCCAGATAAGGGGAATCCGTCTCCACCAACAAGCGTTCTATCGGCGTCTGCTTGACCACTTCCCGTAATTCTTCCGCATTGCGAAAGGTGATGATGCCGGAAAACGAAATATAAAAGTCCAGGTCCAACGCCGCTTTCGCCATATCCCAGCTTTCCGTGAAGCAATGCAAGACGCCCTGCAAACCTTTCGCTGAGTATTTTTTCAACAAGTAAAGCGTATCCACCCGCGCCTCTCGGGTGTGCACGATGACCGGTTTGCCGATTTCGCAAGCCACGCTCAATTGTTTTTCGAACATCTCCTGCTGATTGGCTTTGCTGTCCTGATCGTAATAGTAATCCAGTCCACATTCCCCTACTGCGACAACCTTATCTCCAGTCATAGCCAGCTGCGTAAGATGATCAGGATGTAAATCCGCCGCGCTCATTTTAGCCAGAGGATGTACGCCTGCCGAGCACCAAACGTCGCCGTAGGTTTGAGCGATACGGTAGACATCCTCGAAATTATCCAAGTCGATATCAACGCAAAGGAAACCGGAAACACCACGCGCTCGCGCCTGGTTCAAAGCGACGGTTAAATCGCCGCCGGCCTGGGACAGATCAATACGATCCAAGTGACAATGGGAATCTATCAACATCATTAAGTGTGGTCTGTAGAAAAAAGAATTGACTCAGAGAATGAGGCCGAATCAGTCGGCCTCTGATAACCCCTGGGCGACGCGCAATCACATAGTATGCGTCGGGCGATCGGAGTTCAACGCTCCGGCAAGATAGGTCTCAATCTTGTTCTTCGCTGTCTCGTCATCGCTGTTAAACTGCACGCCAATGCCGGCTGCGCGGTTGCCTTGTGCGCCTTTAGGCGTCACCCAGACCACTTTACCCGCCACCGGAATTTTTTCCGGTTCGTCCATCAGATTCAACAACAGAAAGACCTCATCGCCCAATTGATAGTTCTTGGAGGTAGGAATAAATAGTCCGCCATTACGAACAAAAGGCATGTAAGCAGCATAGAGCACTGCTTTGTCTTTTATGGTTAACGTCAATATGCCACTGCGAGCACCAAATTTTGGAGGCATAGTATTCTATTCCCTTGATTTTCGTTCTAAGACAAGCATATACCAATTTTATCAAACTCGCGCAGAGTTTAGCGCAATAGCTATTAAATGCCTCGGGTAATTTGTATAATGTTATGTTATAACCTTTCCATAAACTCTCAAGCCGTAACGCCGCACCACTCAAAAACCATGCAGTTAATTATTCGCACGCTGTCGCACTTTTTTCAGGCATTGCTAATACTCTGCCTAATCACGCTGCCCGCTCAGGCGGGAGATAAGATCAAAGTACTCACTTCAATTAAACCATTAAGCCTGATCGTCAACGAAGCCTTCGGCGACGCCGTGCAAGTAGACTATTTGCTTCCGCCAATGGCCAGCCCTCACATGTATCAGCTCAAACCAAGCGATGCGCGCCGCCTGCAAGCGGCGAATGTATTCCTATGGGTCGGGCCGGAGCTGGAGCGATTCCTTCCGAAAATCCTGGAGAAATACACACGCCTGGAGAAAGTGGACGCCCTCAGTCATCTGGAGAGCAGCCATGATACTCTACTGCTGGAGTTCAACCAGTCAAAACACAGCGACTCGCATGATCACAGCCACGATGGAGCGCACGACCCTCATATCTGGCTGAGCGCGAATGTGGCCGGGGCCATCGCCTTAAATTTGGCTGAGACGCTCTCCCGGTTAGACCCTATCGGCGCCGATTATCTGGCGCTGGCCAGAAAATATCAGACGCGGATGCGAGAGCTGACGGACGCGTCGCAGCTGGCTGCTCAGCAGCTCAGTAACAGAAACTTGCTTACTTACCACAACGGGTTTAACTATTTCGCCAATGAGTTAAATCTGAATATCGCGGATGTCGTAGCGCTACAACCTGAGACCTCTCCCGGGGCCCGCCATCTCTCGGATATCAAGGCCAAAGCTATTTCTTTACAAGCCTGTATCGTGGTCGAGCCACAATATCGAGCCGCCGCCGTAGACCGCTTTTTCACGATCCCCAACTTGGCGATCACAGAAATAGACCCAATGGGAAGCGAATACACAATGTACTCAGACTACTATCGTGGAATGGTGAAAAGAGTATTGGAGTGCCTGAACAACCGCTGAGCTGAGACGTCGGATTAAACTATCAAAAAAGCGCACCCCGCGGTGCGCTTCAGTCTTTGCTTATGATCGTCCGTATGTATCCTCAAAACGCACGATGTCATCCTCACCCAGATAGCTTCCCGTCTGCACTTCGATGAGCTCGAGTGGAATCACCCCAGGATTCTCCAGGCGATGCACAACCCCCAATGGGATGTAGGTAGATTGATCTTCACTCAGTAGCATGACTTCATCGCCGCGGGTGACGCTCGCGGTTCCTTTCACTACCACCCAGTGCTCTGCACGATGGTGGTGCTTCTGCAGGGAAAGCGTACCGCCAGGATTCACCACGATGCGCTTCACCTGAAAGCGATCAGATATCGCGATGCCTTCGTAAGTCCCCCATGGGCGATGCACCTTCTTGTGGAAACGGTGCTCAGCACGGTTCTGCTGTTTGACCTGCGCCACCAGCTTCTTAACATCCTGCACACGCTCTTTGTCCGCCACCAGGACCACATCATCCGTCTCGACAATCACGTGATTTTTCAGACCAATCGCCGCGATCAAGCGACCTTCCGAATGAATATAAGAGCCTTCCACATCTTCAGTGATTACATCGCCGCGACACACATTGCCCGCTGCATCTTTATCCTGGATCTCCCACAGAGTGGACCAAGAGCCGACATCACTCCATCCTGCATCCAGCGGAATCACGACTGCGTCGGACGTCTTTTCCATCACCGCATAATCAATGGAGTCGTCCGGACAATCAGAGAACGCCTGCTTATCCACGCGCACGAAGTCCAAGTCAGAGGATTTGCCAGCATAAGCATTAACACAAGCCTCATAAATGTCCGCGCGGAACTTTTTCAGTTCTTCCAAATAACGGTCCGCACGGAACATGAACATACCGCTATTCCAGAAATAATTTCCGGAGTCCACGTAGCTCTTGGCGGTATCAAGGTCCGGCTTTTCAACAAACTGCTCTACCGGCGCCCAGTCTTTATCGCCAACATTCGCTTTGATATACCCATAACCCGTATGAGGGGAATCCGGCACAATACCAAATGTCACTAACTTCCCTTGCGCAGCCGCCTGTTCGCCAGTGCGCACCGCATCGGCGAATGCCTGAACATTACGAATGACATGATCCGCCGGCAATACCAATAGCACTGCTTGCGTATCCGACGCCAAAGCATCCAACGCGGCCAGCGCGATAGCCGGCGCAGTGTTGCGGGCGCAAGGTTCTAAAATGATATTTTTCTTTGTGGACGGACACTGCACCTGCAATGTAGCCGCCACCAGGAAGCGATGATCTTCGTTGGAGACCACGCTTAAATGAGCGTCACTATCAACCGCCGCCACCCGGGCGATTGTCTCAGCCAACAAACTACCGTCAGCCGCCAGGCTTAAAAACTGCTTTGGAAAAGTCTCTCTGGATAATGGCCAAAGACGCGTGCCTGAGCCGCCGCAGAGAATGATCGCAGTAAGCATTGCTACTCCCCAAAATTGATAAGGTCAGATCCACTTTAGGCCGTGCTTATGGAAAAATTTAGCAGCAGATACGATAAACATCCTAACGTGTTTCCATCCTTTACGCCCTGCGCCTCCCCCATAATGCTGAATTTTCATTTCCGGCAAATAAACCACTTTACCAACTTTCCCCATTCTCAGCGAGAGATCGAAGTCCTCGAAATATAAAAAAAAGCGCTCGTCAAAACCGCCAACTTTCTTCAAAGCTGAAGTTCGACATAACATAAAACAGCCGCTGACTATCTCGGGAGAGAAGGTGACGCCCCGGTCAATTTCGTCCCTGTACTCATATTCTGAAAGAACGCGTTTAAAGCGGGCATCCAGCCATGGTGATTTAATAAATCGGAGAAAAAGAACCAGCAGGGAGGGGTAACGCTTACATATGTACTGTATGGGTCCACCAAAAAAATCATACGATGCAGGAGCCACTAGCGACAAACTGGCATCGCCACCTAATTGCCTCAAGCCCCTAGTCAGCGCATCAGAAGCCAAAATAACATCAGGGTTTAGAATGAGATGATATTCCGACTCAATATCATCTATAGCAATGTTATTTCCCTTGGCATATCCAACATTGCCATGCCCGGAAACGAGCTCCAATGGAAAACCGCATTTGTCCTCCAAGTCTTGCAAGAAAGACTCTAATCCAAAGTCATCGCTTTCAGAATTGTTTACGACAAGGACTCTGATCTTTAGTCCTAGCTGGAGACTTGAGTCTGATAAGGAAATTAGACACTTACCAAGCAATTCATAGTCCGGATGATATACCACACATGACACAGAAAGGCTGCATGATTTACTCTTGGTAATGACACTTCCCATGCGTTCAAAAGCCCTTAACTAATCACAGCTCGATAACTCAACACATATAAATCTGCGACGCACCACACCGCGCGCCCTCCTAGCTTTGAATATAGCAACGCACCCTGCTCAGCTATATCAAAGCCATCACCAAGGGAAGCAAATTAGCAATTTCCAGTGGCTATCTCACCAAGTTAGACACTACATCGGCAATACATAGGCGGCATGAATCCTTCCAGTCTGGCATACAAACCTGAAAAGTTTCTTCAAACCTTGAAGCATCCAGTTTTGAGTATGCAGGCCTTTTAGCATCAGTCTTATAAAAGTCTGAGGTCACTTCATTAATTTCATTAACTATCACTCGACCTGCATCCTCTCGGAGCTGCGACCTGAACTCTTCAATAAGATAAGTGGCAAAACCATGCCAAGAGGTCTCCCCCGAAGATGCGAGGTTGTAAATGCCAGACTCAAACCCGTCATCTTTCATGGCTCTGATGGACTTATATGCTGACAGCAAAGTCATTTGCGCCAAATCTCGCGCCCAGGTAGGGGCCCCTCTCTGATCAGACACTACACTTAAAGTCTCTCTTGATTGCGCCAAGTTGAGCATGGTAAGCAGAAAGTTTTTACCCCGTGCGGCGTATACCCAACTGGTTCGGAATATTAAATAGTCCCCGCCAATTTGCTCTATTAGTTTTTCACCAGAAAGCTTGCTCTCACCATATGAATTTATAGGACAAACCGGGTCAGTCTCGACATAAGGCGTTCTTTTCTCACCATTGAATACATAGTCAGTTGAATAATGAACAAACAAAGCCCCATAACTCTTGGCCTCCTCCGCCAGAATAGCAACTGACTCAGAGTTGACGCGCATAGCGCCCAACATATCCGACTCAGCCTTATCCACAGCAGTGTATGCGGCGGCATTTACAATCACATCAGGCTTAATGTCTCTTACCACAGCCCTCAGTGAGCCTGGGTCATTCAAATCACATTGGCGCCTATCCAGTGCATGAACCCTGCCAAGCATCGATAAACTTCTGGCCAACTCCCAACCTAACTGACCAGTTGCGCCGGTCACCATAATTTCCATCAGCCACCCCCGATGTCACGCAAAGTTGGCAACGCCAGATCCTTTTGCGACAAATTTGGACTTTCTATTGGCCAAGCCACACCGACATCGGGATCATTCCAAATCAATCCCCCCTCATCTGAAGGGTCATAATAGTCCGTACATTTATATTGAAAATCCGCCGTATCACTCAACACACAGAAGCCATGCGCAAACCCAGGAGGCACATAGAACTGCAGATGGTTTTCCCCTGAAAGAATAACGCCTTCCCACTGACCATAGGTCGGCGAACCTTTGCGCAGATCCACCGCCACATCGAAGACTTCCCCTTGAGTCACCCTAACCAATTTACCTTGAGGCTTAGTCTTTTGAAAATGCAACCCACGTAAAACACCACGCCCAGAGCGAGAATGGTTGTCTTGCACAAACTCCAAATCAATACCAGCTTCATCGCGATATCTAGCGGCTTGGTATGTTTCTATAAAAAAGCCACGATGGTCACCAAACACTTTAGGCTCGATTATTACAACGCCACTCAACTTCGTGTGTATAACTTTCATAATTAATAAATCAAAGTTGCTTTTCGACCAAGTGCATTAAGTATTGTCCATAACCAGTCTTGGATAACCCAGTTGCTTGCTCCAACAGCCTCTCTTTAGACAGCCACCCGTTATGAAAAGCAATTTCCTCCAAACAAGCTATTTTAAGACCTTGTCTGGATTCAATTGTTTTTACAAAATGCGCCGCCTCCAACAAGCTGTCATGAGTTCCTGTATCCAACCACGCAAACCCACGCCCGAGTTGAGTGACATTAAGGTCTCCGCGCTGTAGATACGCCCGGTTAACAGAGGTGATCTCGAGCTCTCCTCTTTCTGATGGCCGAACCGACTTTGCAATGTCTACAACATCATTATCGTAAAAATATAAACCTGTCACCGCGTAATTTGATTTGGGGGTTTCTGGTTTCTCTTCAATTGACACCGCCCTCCCTTGTTGATCAAATTCAACGACGCCAAATCGCTCAGGATCATTCACAAAATAACCGAATACTGTAGCACCTTTATCTTTCTTGGCAGCCATTTTCAACTTATCGGAGAAATGTTCGCCATAAAAAATATTATCGCCCAATACTAAGCACACACTATCATCGCCAATAAAGTCTTCACCGATTATAAATGCTTGGGCCAGACCATCAGGAGAAGGCTGTTCGGCATATTCAAATGCAACGCCAAAGTCTCCGCCATCACCCAGCATCTTTTTAAAGTATGGCAAGTCATCAGGGGTTGAAATGATAAGAATTTCCCTTATTCCAGCAAGCATTAACACTGAAATAGGGTAATAAATCATCGGTTTGTCGTAGATTGGGAGCAACTGCTTGGAAACCCCCCTTGTAATCGGGTGAAGTCGAGTGCCCGACCCACCAGCCAAAACAATGCCTTTCATCCTAACTCTCTATTCCCCCACCATGCTCAAAAGAGCATAACAATCTGTAATAATCCAATACGCTCGCCGACTGGCAATAATATCTCGCATTTATTGAGCAAGCCCTAATCTCTCGCCCTTGTATGAGCCATCCAGCACTCTTTGCGACCATGACTTGTTAGCCAAATACCACTCCACAGTTTTCCTTAGTCCACTTTCAAACGTTTCTGTAGGAGACCACCCCAGCTCTCTTTGGATCTTCGATGCGTCAATAGCATAACGAACATCATGCCCGGGGCGATCTTGTACAAAACTGATAAGCTCTTCGTAGGAGGATACACCTTGAGGCTTGATGGGAACCAGCTCTTCCAATAATTGACAAATAGCCTGCACAACTTCAATGTTCTTCTTCTCGTTATGCCCGCCAATATTGTAAGTCTCTCCGATCTCGCCTTCGGTCACAACTTTGTATAGAGCTGCCGCATGATCCTCAACATACAACCAATCTCTTATCTGATCTCCTTTCCCGTAAACAGGTAAAGGTTTCCCTTCAAGCGCGTTAAGAATCATGAGAGGTATAAGCTTTTCTGGGAAGTGGTAAGGGCCATAGTTATTAGAGCAATTTGTAACTATTACTGGCAGACCATAGGTACGCCCCCATGCCCTGACCAAGTGATCCGAACTGGCCTTACTTGCGGAATAGGGGGAGCTAGGAGCATATGGCGTATCTTCGCGAAAAAGGTCTGTAGCGCCATCTAAATCACCAAACACTTCATCAGTAGAGATGTGGTGAAAGCGAAACGCATCTTTCCGCTCTACAGGCAATTGAAGCCAGTACTTACGAGCTTCTTCAAGTAACGTGTATGTCCCAACAATATTAGTGTGGATAAAGTCACCTGGACCATCAATTGAACGGTCTACATGTGACTCCGCAGCTAAATGCATAACCGCATCAGGCTTGTACTGTGAGAATATATCCGCTACTGCAGCGCGATCACAAATATCTGCACGAAAAAACTCATAACGATCATTGTTTACAACATCAACCAAATTATCTAAATTACCAGCATAGGTTAACTTATCTATATTTATAACACTGTCGCCAGTGCAATTAATTATATATCTAACTACAGCAGAACCAATAAATCCCGCGCCGCCAGTTACCAATATCTTCATACTCTATACTCACAATTAATGGCTTAAGCCACGTAGCCAAGCACAAACGAGTTAGGCTTAGCCACTTAAAAAATGATTTAGTCAAATAGTTCTGCAGTTAGCCAAAAGGTTACTTCTACAGCCGTTGCACTGTTTGAGGAAACGAACCAGCAGACGCTCACCAACCTCACTTAACAAGGCCAACCACATTACCTTGGTACTGGGTTAGGGCAACACTCTTATAGGCTTGATCTTGCACAGTGTCGCTATCCACTATTTGATTAAGCAGTTTTTTAACCGACTCTTCCAACTGAGCTTCGCATGCTTTAAGCAAAGCGGCAGCATAGCTTTCCATATTGAAATCTCTCATCTTTGTCTGCCTGGCCCGCCAAATTCGACTATGCGATGTGCCAAATCCATCTTCCTCGTCGAAAAGCTGCTCATGGAGCTTTTCTCCCTGACGAAGCCCAGTGTACACAATTTCTATGTTGCCATCTGGATTGGCATCATCTTTAACGTCCAAGCCCATGAGATGAACCATTTTATATGCGAGATCCTTGATTTTTATAGGTGTACCCATGTCCAACACAAACACCTCTCCGTCGCCTTCAGCCATTCCTCCCGCCTGGATAACTAGCTGAGCCGCCTCAGGGATGGTCATGAAAAACCTGGTAACATCAGGGTGAGTCACAGTCACTGGCCCTCCCTTCTTGATCTGATCCCGAAACAGTGGAACAACAGACCCAGAGGAACCAAGCACATTACCAAATCTTACAGAGCAAAATGTCGTTTTGGATGGCTTTTCCGCCATTTTCCTCACAATAATCTCCGCTGCGCGCTTGGTCTGCCCCATAACATTAACAGGCTTAACGGCCTTGTCTGTAGAAATCAGTACAAACTTCTCTACACCATAAGTTTTTGCCGCCAGCGCCGCATAGTAGGTGCCTAATACATTATTTTTTGCGCCTTCAATAGAGTTTCTCTCAACAATAGGCACATGTTTATAAGCTGCAGCATGATAAAGAGTATGAATGCTATAGTTAGCAACTACACTTCCAATTAAATCCTTATTAGTGACCGACCCCAGAACTGGAATCAAATCCACCTTAAGCCTTCGTAGAGTACAGATATCCGATAACGCTTTGGTGATTTCATAAAGCGCAAACTCAGATTGCTCCAAAAGAACCAACTTGGTCGGTGATAGCCTGATGAGCTGACGGCATAACTCGGAGCCTATAGACCCACCGGCTCCAGTGACCATAACATTCTTATGTTGAGCGCAGGAAAGCATTAATTCTATATCCGGCTCGACACAATCTCTCCCTAACAAATCCTCTATCTCTACGCTTCGGAGCTCCTGAATTTTTGATTTACCTTCGATCAAGTCTGTAAAGCTGGGAATTTTAAGAACCTCCACAGGGAATGGTTCCAGAAATCGAAGAATCAAACGCTTCGTGCTTTGCGGCGCATCGCTAATGGCCAGCAAAACCTTCTTCACTTTATAGTCTTTGATAAGCTCATCAAGCTCTGTTGGCGGATATACATGCAGCCCTTGCACGATACTTCCTTGCTTACGCTTGTCGTCATCTACATACAATACTGGTTGGTAATCACTCCCCTGCGACAGGGCTATAGCCAATTGGACACCAGCATGTCCAGCGCCATAAATGATAACCTTCTCTTTAGGCTTAACCAGCTTGTTGTGCAAGTACGCGCGAACCAGCATTCTGGACCCTCCTACCATCAGGAGCACAAAACACCAGTACATAAAAGGCACCGACCTGGGAATAAACGCCTTAACTAAAAACCCCATACTTGCCAGCACGAGACCGGAAAATGAAGCGCCAATAAACACGGCCATCATAGCGTGATTGCTCATAAAGCGAATTACAGCTCGATATAATCCAAGGCGCACAAAAAAGAAAATGCTTACCGAAATGGTAACCCCAAGAACACCAATCTGTTTTGCATCAAAATTAAGGTAGACCTCGTCCATCCGCAAACTCATCGCAGCCCAAAAGGCAATCAGAATGAATAGAGAGTCAGCAATTACAGAAAGTATCCGCTTCGTTCGCCTTGAGGCATTCAACAGTGTTTCCAGCACTTTAACATTCCTCAGCCTTGGAATTTGCAATCAGTCGCCCTCTCGCCACAGCGCAGATCAGCAGAAGAGGGGCATAAGCCGCTACAGCAAAACCCCACGCCCAATCTGCCATCATGAAAGCGAATAACGCCATGGGAAGCAACCACACAACATTAACGAATATCAACAAATAGTTAACTTTACGATGGTCTCCTAGACGAACGCTCAACAACTGGTACAAATGAGTTCGGTGAGGAAGCCAAATCTTTTCTCCATTAAAAAATCGAGCCAGCAAAGTACAAGACGCATCAGAAATAAATACTCCCATTAAAATAAGGTATACCCATACTTCAACTTGGGTTACCTGGGAGCTAACTAACATTCCTGCGCCAAACAACCACCCTAAAGAAATACTCCCTATATCTCCCATAAATATTTTCGCTGGGGCCCAATTCCAACATAAAAACCCCATGCTTGATACAACTATGGCAAGCATAATCCAAGCCCACACATATTCACCAGAGTATGCATATACACCAGCCAGAGAGGAGGAGACAAATATCGCTTCAGTAGCTGCAATCCCATCTATTCCGTCCATGAAATTATACAGGTTTGTAATCCAGACCACTCCGAAGATCGCAAGTAAGATTACAACCAAGTCTGCTACATAGGAGTCTATATCTCGGATATGATAAAGGCGATCAGACATCCACACAAAGTATACAAGTGCGTACGCGCACACTAGCTGCACCAACAGGCGCACTTTAAACCCTAGCCCCCGATGATCGTCAACGTAGCTAACTAGAGCCAACAATGCCAATGTACACCACAACACCCATCCGTACTCACCCCCTAAAAAAGGCAGCACTATCAGTATACAAACCACTATCGAAATCCCTCCCCCTCTAGGAGTAGGGACAGTATGGGAACTGCGCGCTTCAGGAATGTCTAACACTTTTTTTGCTAATGCATACCGCCTAGCCCAACCAGTTAACAAAAAGGAGGCGATACCCAGAATAAGAAGCAAAACCAAAGTATCCAAGACTCATTCCACATTGAGTTTAGAGTAGTGATAAAGGCTCGCTCCGCCACAATGATAAGCAGCGAACAAGCGACAAAGGCGAATGCGCCCTGAAAACCATTAATTACTTAACTGAAATAGTCTCAATGCGACACCCAGATTACCTTGTGTTACATAGACTTTTACAGCGGCGCGAAGTTTAACAGGTTTTAATGCGGCCTGACATAAGCGGTGAAGCGATAAGCTTCACCAAAATGTATCCATCTGTAACAAACGGGTTAGCCAACACTAGCGGCAGGCTTTAGTCGTCGCAAGACCTTGAAATCACACAACTCCCCCATGACAACCCAACGCCAAAACCCGATACAACAACTTTTCGGGCCTCTTTTTCATTGGCGAGGATCATTGGGATGGATGAGGAGACAGTATTGCCGTACTGGGCGGCTTCGAAGGGGACTTTGGCAGGGTCAAGTTTCATGCGTTTGATAACCATATCTACGATGAACTTGCTACCTTGATGGAGAATAAACTTATCGATGTCGCCCAAAACACTGTTGTTTTGAGCCAGGGTGGCGTGAATATTTTCAGGAACTACGTTGGCGCAAAAGTCGAGCACAGCTCTGCCCGCCATCTCGAATTTACGATCTTCCGCACGGACGCGAATGGCAGCATTACGAGCGCCATCAGTACCGAAGACACATTTGCCAATCAGCCATTTTGGTTTATCGCTGAATAAGGTAGCGGTAGCTGCATCGCCAAATAGAAGGGAGGTATTCTTGTCGGACATATCGATAATTTTCGAATACGGGTCCGCAGTGATAAGAACGCCTTTTTTGTAGCCGTTGGCTTCCATGAAGGCCTTCATAATGGAAATGCTGTAAACATATCCCGAGCAGGCAAGAGAGATATCAAAGCAAGCGCAATGTACTGGCAGCCCAAGCTTACCATGCACGATGGCTGAAGCATGAGGTACGCCATATGCGTCGGGGTTTTGCGTGCAGACTACGAGACACTCAATATTGTCGACAAGAGGACCAAGCTCTTCCTCCAACCGCCGAAACGCCTTTACGCACATGTCGGAGGTTTCTTCCCCCTCCCCTTTCACCGCCAAATATCGCATACCGGTCTTTTCGGTCAGAAAGGTTTCGTTAACGTTAAATTGCTCCTGACGCTCCAGATTGTTAATTCGTCCCTCTGGCAAATACGTACTGATGTGCTCGATGCCGATCATAAATAAACCGTTAAATAGCAAAGCCGCAGTTCCGGGAGCCCTTCACCCGAAAAACGGCTTTTTGTAATTCTTTGATGGGACCGACAAGCCATTGAGAGTCGCCAGCGCCTTTACCTCAAAAGGTAAGTGCATAGCCATAAAAGATAAATTCGACCTTTTTCTATAAGAGGCAGCCGCAACTCAGATTTCGGTGGCGTCAGCGAACGGTATTTAGTCTCCTAATTACCGTATTCCTGGAGCCGGCCGCCAATCCAACGCTGACATTGTAGCGGAGCAGTCTACTTCCAGACTGCCAAAGAGCTTTTCCTGAATCCCTAACCGCTCAAGCACATAGAACATGAGGGACTTCAATGGCTTAGGGAGGCTGAAGATTCGTCCTTGAATATCCATTGAGCGGCACAACGAAAGATATATCTGACTGGTGGACACTGAATAGCCATCTGAAACCAGCCAAAGGTTCCCCGCTCCGGGCGTAGCGGAGGGTGTTTCCGCACAGCGCAAAATAACGTCGACCAAGTTTTCGCGACTGATCAAACTACGACGGTTCTCCACTCCAGCTAAGGGCAACGGCGCTCGCAGCTTCGCTAATTTTTCCAGTATAGCCAGATTTCCTTTGACCCCATCGCCATAAACCAAAGGGGGACGAATGATCTCAAAAGACATTGCTGACCCAGCAGAAACTTCACGTAGAGCTTGTTCCCCCTCCCACTTGGATATGGCGTAGGGAGATGATGGATTTGGAGAATCGTGGGCAGTAAATGGCTGACCTGGGGCGGTCCCCTCCCCGTTAACCTTAATCGTGCTCAGATATACAAATTTTTTAACGCCAGATTTAACAGCCCATTGCGCAAGCATTCTGGTCGCAATGGCGTTAGCAGCACGAAATTCAGTTAAAGGATCCACCGCATCGTCTTTAACCTGGTGAACCCGAGCCGCGCAGTGCACAAGAACGTCCACCCCACGCAACAAATTAATCCAATTTTCGCTGCCATAATCAGGAGCCAACTCTATTTTGCCAGGAAACGGCGACGGACACTGACCGGCCTTTCGGGAAGTACCGATAACACAAGCCCCTCGCGAAGCCGCTTCAACTGCCAATGCGGACCCTACAAAGCCTGTACAGCCGGTTATTAAGATCTTCATTACTAGTGCTTAGTATCTCTATTTCACTTCCTCGCATTATATATCGCAACGCTTCCTATTATTAGCCACTAAACACACTACCGACAAAGCCGCAACCCACTCTGGCTCCTGAGACTAAACACCCTGATTGGCCCGCTTGCTATCAAGCAGATTCACAGCAAGACTGTACACGATGAACGCCAATATAAATAAAGAAAACATCAAATATTCAGGAATATCCGCCACTTCTCCTACAACACCAAATGCGACCAAAGCAAAGTGCCCGCCAACAATGAGAAAGACAACTCGACTGATTGAAATGCCATGGTCCAAAAGAATATGGTGGATATGGTCCCTGCCTGCAGTAAATGGAGAGCGCCCAAATTTCACTCTTCTCGCCATAACTCGGCATGTGTCGAACAAGGGAACTGAGAATATCCATAAGGCTGTAACTGGCCTCAATACTTGATGATCTCCCTGCGACAGGTCTATGGAGAACCAAGCGATGGAAAAACCAAGAAACATACTACCGGCATCTCCCATGAACACTCGCGCCCTGGGCTGCCCCGGTCCTCTCATATTAAAGTACAAAAATGCTGCAATAACGCTTATGTATAAAAGGAGGATACCTGACTTAAACAAGCCGTCACCACCTAACAAACTCAGAACATAAAATCCCATGAAGGTGACAAGACTGACTCCACCCGCCAAACCATCAACGCCATCAGCCATATTAAGAGCATTGATCACACCCACCACGCAGAATACAGTTACAGGCAAAGCCATTACTCCAAGCGTGACATCACCCAGCCCGACAAGATCCCCCATGCTGTTCAGGGTGACCCCGCCAAAGATCATCATAACGAGAGTCGCAGCGGTCTGAGCCGCAAATCGAGTTTTTACGCCCAGCTCATTTAAATCGTCCAAGATACCTGTTGTTAAGATAATAACTAAGGCGACAATTAAGAGAAGAAAGTATTCGTTTCCGTGAGTAAGAATGACGCCACTGACGCAAAACCCGGAAAACATGGCAACGCCGCCTATCAGGGGAACTTTGCCATCATGAGCCTTGCGCCCCCCCGGCACATCGACCAGCTCCAGTTTTTGCGACATAGGAATTAATATTTTGTGCAATACAATTGTCCCTACCAACACCAAACTGTAGAAAGCCAACTGAAATAACGCGTCCATACACCCTTCTTATTCTTCGAGTAAAACCAGTTAATGGTGCTCTGGTCTTGGCCAGAGATGAGTAAAACAGCTAATAGCCCGCCACCACGCATAAAGCGCGTAAGACAAAGAGCTGGTACTACTTAACAACTGGGCTTTTCCGGCTACTTAACTTGCGTTGCGCAAGTCGACACTCCATCCGGAATTTTTATCTCTCCAAATACGTCTACGATAGTAGCGCCTGAGGAAACCTTCTCCTACAACGACTCCATCTGGCTCAAGCCCGTAGCGATGGGATTCGTAATATTCAGCTTAGACGCTTTCTATTTTTTTGCTTAAATTTTTTAAGGCTCAGGGAGAGTTTTAAGAGCATTAAATTTGGCTGGTTTTCCATTGAAAACCCTGACGCGAGTCAGTGAAGACGGGCCCCTTCAGCACACAGATTCAACGCACTCTAACGCCCGATTAATGACATAGACTTCGGAAAATGTTTTTTCTACCCTTCTTCGCGCGGCAATCCCCATCAAAGAGAGCGGCTTCCGATCGAGTTCAACGACTTCAAACATTACCCGCGCTAAATCACCTGCATCTTGGGGCTGGCAGTGAAACCCTGTTTCCCCGGCCTCTACCGACTGCCGACATCCAGGCGCATCCGTCACTATGGCTGGCCGCCCCATGCTTGCCGCTTCTAGAACGACCCGCGGCATACCTTCTCGATAAGAAGGCAGCACCACCACATGCGACTGACTAATTAGCGGCCTGACATCCTCTTGATATCCCAAATATTCGATCCATCCCTTTCGCACCCATTCAACAACCTCTTCCTCAGCAATGGCTGTCTTATTGCTCACCCCCATTGGACCAACCAATAAACATCTGATGTCTGGATACTTTTCCCTAACAGACTGAGACGCCGCCACATACTCGCGAACACCTTTATCGGCGATCAGCCTCGCTATCATCAAGAATACGATTGGGCCGTCAGGAAGTGGAGAAAAGTAGAATTCATCCGTGTTCACGCCAGACCCTGGTAAGATATCAACACCTTGACGCCTTATGAGGTTCAGACGTTCAAACAGACATTTGTCGTCCTCATTTTGAAAGAAAACTCTATGCGCACCCTTGTTGGAAAAGCCAAGCAGCTTTCTTGCCACTCTATAAATAAACGAATCATGAATAAATGCAGTACCAAGGCCAGATATGTTATTCGAGTACAATACCCCCATGCTTCTACACGCCACCCCACTATACAGATTCATTTTCGGCGTAAAGTTAAAAACATAGTCTGGTCTTATACGCTTTATAGCCCTATATATTTCACAAATAACGCTAATCTCTTTAAGAGGGTTGACACTTTTTCCATCCATTTTTATGTCAACAAACTCCGCTCCCAAATCCGATAACATCTTCGAGTAGTCATCACGGGGGGCCATACAATATACCTCCCTCCCTTCCTTAAGCAGCCGGGTTATCGTAGAACGTCTAAACTTAAATAAATACCAAGAAGTATTGGAGCAAAATATTATTCTTCTATTCATTTTTAGTATTCCTTTACGGGTTGGTTTCCACCTCTCTCCTAAATTCTTTGGAACTGTTGACAAAACTGTCATCTATTGAAAAGCGCCATGCTTGAAACATAAGCACCCCCCACATTTCATACCACCAATTCCTCTCTCCAGTCACATGCTCCTTCCACTTACGCCTGACAGCGTCAACATTCCAACAGCCCGGAGCAGCCAATGCCGTATGTGACAAGAGAGACTCAGCCCAGTCCCTCAAATCCCTTCTTAACCACTCGGCAATCGGCACGCCAAACCCAGTTTTTGGGCGTTCAATAAGCTGTTCAGGCACATGTCTGTATAGCACCTGTCGTAATATCCATTTCCCTTTTCCGTCCCTCACTTTAAGCGCTGCTGGAAGACGCCATGCAAACTGGGTAACCCTATGATCCAAGAAAGGCACCCTGGTTTCCAAACTGACTGCCATTGCGGCACGATCTACTTTGGTCAAGATGTCATCTCTCAGATAGCAAAGCTGATCCATCAACATCATTTGTTCGCTAAAATCCGATAACAACTTCCAAACTGTTGACTCGTTCAGCACTGTGGACAGCTCACGGCCTTCCGCAACCAGAGAATCCGGGGTTTTACATTGAGATATGAGATATTGATAAACATCAAAACGGTTCTTAGAGCCAAGAACGCCAGCAAGCTTGTGCAGCTTATCTCCAGGGTGCGATTGTTTGAGTCGCGCAGGAGTCAATGAACTTAAAGCATCAGCAATACTATTCCAACGTTCAACAGATACACCGTTTATTAAAGACTGAACAGCCAACCGAGCCGGCAAGGGAACATTACGCATTACTCGCCAAATACTTGTCGCCCATGAATATCTGGTATACCCACCAAAGAGCTCGTCCCCCCCGTCGCCAGAGAGAGCAACAGTTACTTGTTTCCGCGCTAACTGCGAAACAATATAAGTGGGTATCTGCGATACATCAGCAAACGGTTCATCATATATTAGGGGTAATTCGGGGATAATAGATTGCGCCATTTCAGGCGTAACATATAGCTCCGTGTGCTCGGTATTCAGGTAAGAGGCGACCTCTTTTGCGAATTGGGCTTCGTTATACTCATCTTCATGAAAACCAATAGAGAATGTCCTGACCTTTCTAGGGCTCTGCTTTTGCATCAACGCTACAATCGTTGAGGAGTCAATGCCGCCAGAGAGAAAAGCTCCAAGAGGAACATCCGCTATCATCTTATCGCTAATGGTATCCAGTAACACCTGCTCCAGCTCGTCTATAGCGCGATGGTCACCGCCCGGAAATGAGTCTCGAGGAGAACTAGCATCATCCAGCACGGACCAGTAGCTTACACACTCGGGCTCAAGTAGATTCTCTCCATTAAAGACGATATACGTTCCCGGAACTGCTTTTCTAAAGCCTTTATAAATACAATATGGGGTAGGAACGTAGTTGAACCTCAAATAGGTCGACAGTACATCTCTATCGATATCGTTATTAAAGCAAGGGTGCGCTCGAACAGCCTTCAACTCAGAGGAAAACAATAAAACGCCTTGACTCACTCCATAGTACAGCGGCTTTTCACCAAATCGATCACGCATCAGATACAACTTTTTCGCTAAGTTATCCCATAACGCAATAGCAAACATTCCCACCATTGCTTTTAATGCATCTTTAATCCCTTTCTGCTCAAATAGCGCAAGGATAACTTCAGTATCAGAATGACCGTAAAACTTAAACCCTGAACTCTCCAATTCAGCTCGCAATGAAAGAAAGTTATAAACTTCACCATTAAAAATAATTGTGTAGCGTCCATTGGGTGATTTCATCGGCTGATGACCTAATTCGGATAAATCCTGAATAGATAGCCTTTGATGCGCCAGCCCAATACCTGCACCGGGGTCATACCAAGCGCCGAAATCATCAGGCCCCCGATGGCGAATAGCGCTCGCCATATTACGCAATACGCTTTCTGGATTTTTAGTCAGGCCCCCTGCATCCCAAAAGCCAGCTATGCCACACACCAAACACCCCCTTAAACGATTTTAAATTTATAATTACGGGTATTCCGGGGCCACTTGCTCAAGCAAGCGCTACCGGTGGTACAACTACTTCTTTTCTACGGCTCAGTAAGACCCTCTCTTCCCAGCTTCTGAACACAAGTATTGTCCACAATTGTGAAGAGAAATTTTCACCGCGGAGATGGCGACGCCACATATTCGCCACCAATTCGAAATTCACTAAACAAGAGCGCTCCAATGCTGTTTTCGTCAGCAGGGACTCCGCCCAATCTCTCAGCGCGCCTCTTAACCATCGATCCATAGGCAACCCAAACCCCTTCTTTGGACGCTCAATCAAGTTTGACGGCACATAGCGGTACAACAGCTCCCTCATCACCCGCTTACCCTGATCAACGCCGTCCGCCTTTTTAAACTGAAAAGGCAATGTCCAAGCCCACTCAACCAAACGATGGTCAAGCAGCGGCTCTCTTGCTTCTAGTGAGCACTGCATAGACGCCCAGTCCACTTTCATGAGGATATCGTTGGGCAGATAATGTTCCTGGTCACAGGCCATCATCTGTTCCGACCATGGAATTCCCTGGTAATGAGCTATCGAGGGCCCCCAGTCATACAGCTCTCTCATGCCTATAAGCGATCCTGGCGAGTCCCATACAGATATTATTTTTCTGTATGCATCACTCTCCGAAGTAGACAGGTAGTCGGCGAATCTGCGCACTCGATAGGCCAGTCCCTCGCTACTGGTATATCGCCCACGCGTTAAACGATGGACAAAACTGTCCCAAAATGTCGCAGGCGCTGATTTTAATAGCCCACCGATAGCACTCGCCCCCACCGGGGTCAGCGCTTTTCTCAGCGCGCTGATTCGGTCGCCCCAAAAATACCTGGGATAGCCTGCGAAAAGCTCATCGCCTCCGTCGCCAGACAGCGCAACCGTGACTTTCTCACGCGTGAATTTACTTAGCAGATAGGTAGGAATAATGCTGTTATCGGCAAAAGGCTCATCTTGGGCGCCGGCGATTTCAGGAACCAAGTCAATCGCATCGCGCTCAGTTAAAATAGCCTCATGATGATCAAGTTTCAGGCTCCGCGCCACGTCCCGCGCATATGCCGACTCGTCATGCGACGGCTCTTCAAAGCCAATAGAAAAAGAAGAAATAGAGCCATTTGAAAGCTTGCGCATCATCGCTGCAACCAGAGAGGAATCCACACCGCCGGATAAGAAAACACCTAGAGGCACATCTGAAATCATTCTAAGGGAGATCGACTCACTGAGAATGGACTCCATCTCGTCCGCAACCGCCTTGATATCAAGCCCTCCTTTCTCCTTGCGAGCCAACACCCCATTGCAAACGGTCTCTTTAATTGACCAGTATGCGGTCTCTTTAACGCCGGACGTTTGCGACCACTCAATCAAAACACCAGGCTTTACTTTATGTATCTGCTTAAAGATAGAGATTGGAGCGGGAACAGTTAGATACCGAAAATAGGCGTGCATCGCATCGCCATTCAGCTCAGCGTCAAACCAAGGCAAACGCTTCAAAGGTCCCAGTTCTGAGGAAAAAGCGATTTCGTTGCTATCAACAGAATAGTAAAGAGGTTTCACCCCCATTCGGTCTCGCGCCAAATAGAGCTTCCTGTCATGAACATCGTAGGCGGCGAAAGCGAACATTCCGACCAATCGCCTCAACGTCTCAACAACACCGCGCCGCTCTATGCTTCTTAGTAGAACTTCTGTATCCGAGCTTCCTTTAAACTGGCAACCTGCCTCTATAAGCTGTCGCCTGAGCTGTTGAAAGTTATATATTTCCCCATTGAATGTCAGCGTCCAGCGCCCATTTTCACTGCACATGGGCTGCCTTCCCGCACTGCTCAAGTCCAAAATAGAGAGGCGCCTATGTCCAAGCCAAACATTATGATCTGGATAAAACCAATCTCCACGATCATCCGGCCCTCTATGCGTTAACTGATCCAGCATTTGATTCGCATGCTGTACATTTAATCGAGCGCCAATCCAACCTAAGATTCCACACATAAGTAGAAGCTTCCATCTTATCGCCGCGCTATAGGCTGCGCCGCTTAAGCCTTTAATTCATTGGTCGCCCACTACTTTCCGTTGTATGCGGCCAGTTGCGTAGCCCGATAGATCAGTCTGTTCCAGTATTGTTCATGAGATTTACAACAATTCGTGATTGAGAAAGTGGTTTCTGCTTTGGATCTAGCGGCGACAGACAGTCGCTCCCTCAATTCCGTATTCTCTAAGACAGCCACTATAGAGTCCGCCAAAAAATCAACATTACCGACTTGATCAACTAAAAGTCCTTCTTTTCCAGACTCCACCAGCTCAGGAATGCCATCGATTGCATAGGCCACAATTGGTAAACCAAAACTCATAGCTTCCATTATGGATGTAGGGCACCCTTCACAGTATAACGAGGGCAAAACCATCAAAGATGAGGCCTTGAGAAAAGGGCTTACATCCTGTTGAAATCCGGCGTAAGTAACCCACTTCGTCAGATCCATTGACTGAATCTTACTTTGTATAACTCCTCCCAAGTCGTCTCTTCCCAAGAATATAAACTTGACGTCAGGAACTACATTCACAACTTTCGAAATAGCATGCAGATAAGGCTCATAACCTTTTCGGTAATTGAGATTCGCAACTGTAATAACTACAAGTGAAGGCTTGGCTGTCACGTCCAAACTGGATGGAATGGCGTCCAAGCCATTGTAGGCCGTAGCAAGTTTGCTCGAAGGAATACCGAGTTGCTGCAACGTACGATAAGCGGCTGTTGAGTTGGTGACGTATCCATCAATCATCCTGTGCGCGTACTTCTCTATTCGCCTAAACCAGACATCTAGCCTGCTTGTTGAGTCTGGGTTCCACCTAATACCTTGAACCAATTTCACACAAGGCATGCACCATCGCAGCATTCTGAAGAGAACTGCAGACCGAAAGCCGATGACATAAACAATGTCGATATTTCGCTCTCGAACAAATCTTATTGCGTTAAAAATGGCTAACATCCCAAAGCGTCCATGCCCTCGTTGGCGCTTTCCAAACAGAAATGGAGTCATACCTATTCCATGAGCCCATTCAGACCATGCGCCATCGCCATCCAACGCCCCTATGAAATATTCAACATTTGGAGTTGAATAGGTCGCCGCCCTCGCCATTTTAGTAAGGCTGCGTTCCGCCCCACCTAACTCACTGCTGGTAAATAGAATTAGAACTTTCACCGGTAGGTCTCGCCTTTAATATCCTTACTATCAACTTTCCAGACCACTCATATATCAAGCTCACCTTTTCACCTTCAAAAACGAGCCTCCGCCTTTAAACGCCCACTATAAAGATATATTGATAACAAATCGCATAACGATCCATTAAGCAAATTACTGCCAAGGGTTTTCGCTCGCCAACACAATATAATGCGTAGCCATTATTTTAGAGTATATATTTAAGCCCGCAGATCGCAGAAGGAGCTTTTCCGCCATCCTGACCCACTTATTGTTATATGGCGAAAATGGAGCTGAAGCATAGATATAGTCACGTATAACCACATATCCATGACTTGCAAGCAAGTTACGGAAGCTTTCTCGCGTCCAAAACTGCACATGTCCAAGTGAGTTTTCGCGCCTTGGTTTGTTTAAAAGAGACCATTTCAGTGTCTGAAACAGGCAGTCTTCAAGAGGCACTTCAAATACATACCACTTGGCGACACCCTTCAATGAAGCTAAAGCCTCATCAACATCTGGAATATGCTCAAGCACATGGGAAGAAACGACAGCATCAAACTCGCCCAACTGCCTGACGTTCATTGGTGACGTAATAACCCTGTAATCCAATCCCGGTTGCGCAAACTCTCGGTGAGCATTACGAACCCCGGTTTTGCTTACATCTACGCCCAGCACCTTATAAGCGAAGCTGTTTTGATACATCCAGTAAGACAAAACGCCATTGCCGCAGCCGAAATCAAGAACTCGGTGTGGTCTCCTTAACCCTCCCCATACTTTCTCGATCGCTGGAAAACGGTCCCTGACAGCTGAATCCATCGCATAGGCATATTGGTACCCAGCATCGCGCCAGAAGTCTTCATAAAATTCAGAGTCATCCAGTGTGTTATCCATATTTTCTCAGTACTCCGATTCTACGTGCGAAGATTATAAGAGGGCGAATTACCCCCTCCCCCATGACAAGAATAAAAGCCGTAACTAGAAATTCAGGTATGGCGCGGATAGAAAATCCTTGCAGACAAGGTCGCCATATTCCCGATAAATTGCCGACTTTTCGATATACGGCGTAACGCAACATTTTGGTGTGATAAATTCTAGGAGCATGCCGCCGGTATTCAGCGCCGAATTCTTGAAAGAGCTTCTCGTAACACAGGGCCGTCTCTCTAGCTTTTTTTTCCGTTAACCAACCGCTGGATACAGACCCCTGCCTTTGATCGTGGTATATCCTAAGAACGATAGGCGAAATCCAAAAGTCACTTTCTTTTGCAAAATAAAGGTAGCTGACTATTCCACAGGACTTTCGTAATCCTAAGTCTTGATATAGTTGACTTCTTACAAAATTTCCACGAAAAACAGGCAAATATTCTCCTGAATGCCTCTCGTTCAGAAGGTCTTTATAAGTCAGTCTGCCACGATATTCAGGCTCTGAGACTGTAGGGGAGCCGTTAGAGTTCACGCATGCGCTGTAGCACAACTGGCAATCCAGGGGCCACTCGGAAATAATTGACAGTAGTCGCTCCGGCCAGCCCTCAACAAACTCATCA
Organism: Hahella sp. HNIBRBA332; assembly: GCF_030719035.1. Classification (NCBI taxonomy): domain Bacteria; kingdom Pseudomonadati; phylum Pseudomonadota; class Gammaproteobacteria; order Oceanospirillales; family Hahellaceae; genus Hahella; species Hahella aquimaris. Next base: position 1,249,997 of record NZ_CP132203.1, on the reverse strand, counting down.
TCCGCATCGAGAATCGTAACAAAGTCGCCTTGGCTGGCCTTTATTCCCGTATTACGGGCTGCACACATTCCTCTATTCGACTCATGCCCAACCAAGCGTACGAAGGAATAACCCTGTATCACAGCAGCAAGCATATCTTTGTCATCGCTACCATCATCGACCACCACTACTTCCACCTCGAAGTCTATATTGGCGAAAGCCGCATTTATGCTTCCTAAAGTCGCTCCGATAGTCGCGCCAGCATTAAACGCAGGAACAATAACGCTAAGCAGCATGACGTCCAAACTCCCTTAGAAATATCTCCAGGCTATTCTTCCTATATCGACTCAATCGCTCTTCATCTTCAGCCAAGTAAAGAATGGCCTTCTCCAATTCTTCGGAGAAAGCTGTGTCATCCGCTTGTTCTATCAGCGCTTTAATATTTCCAAGCTGATAGTAATATTGAGATGGAAGATACTTATCCCAAATAGAAACAGGCGGTTGTAACAAAATGCCGTTCTGCTCATTTCTAACCATTTCAGATATGGCGTATACGTCAGTTGCGATTAACGCCATCCCATAGGACATCGCCTCTAACACCACCATACCAAACGAGTCCACATAGGTTGGATGAATCAGAACATCGCAATGACTCATAAATTTCTCTGCTATCTCTTGCCGGTTAAATTCAGCTGGATAAAAATTTACTCCCGGGCATCTGGCGACAGCATCCTTATACTTTTCTGGAAGGTGTGTAATCATTTCCAATGAAATATTCGGATTCTTTTTATAGGCGCACGAAAATGCCGCTATAAGCGCGCGTCCTCCCTTTATATCAAACTGCGTTGATATATAAAGAAACTTCTTGATTCTATTTTTACCGACTGAAGACACTGTGTCAGAGTCTCTTACTACAGGCATATAAGGATATGAAACAACAGCCTTATTCGCCACCTTTTCGCCTAATGTAAGGCGGAGATTTTCTAAACAAGCGCGGCTCATACAACGTATCTGTATACAGCGATTCGAAAGCAATACATTCTTCAATACAGGTTTATAAAAGCTGAAAGCTCTAATATTATAACCAGTCAGACTATAAGGATTATCCAGATCCACAATAAATTTCCCTGATAGAACCAAGCCCCCCCAGACATATACAACAACCTGACTACCAAGCCCTTTTGGCCTGATCTTAAAATTGATTAAAGGAACCCTGTTGACCCAAGATCTTATTCCTGCGCTTGCAATTGATTTCTTGGACGCAACCTGTTTCCCCGACTGCTTCCCAACATCAGGATTAGCCACCTCCCCAGGCCAATTCCTGACAGTATCAAGTTGGCGATCTCTAAAATAACCATGAGGATAAAAGTATATCGCACTCATAATTTCAACCCGATCTCAAAGCTAAACCGTTGTCAACATTACTTCCACATCTGTAGCATCTTAACCCCAACACTTCCTTAAGAATTTGCTTAGTTTCTCTATAAACCCTACCGCCACCTAAAATTATAGCCGAAGCGATCAGAAATATAATTAAAGGCTGAGCAAATCCCGTCCCACTTCTAACGATGTTAAACAAATTAGCCAGAACAAATATAGATATAGATTTTCCTGCATAATTTTCATCAAGCGACCATAACTTAACATAAAGAATTTTAAGCAATCTTCCAAGAAAGAATGAAAAGAGAATTCCTACAAAAAAACCCATCCCAAACATGAAGTCAACAACGAAGCTTGAAGGTAAGGTCGTTGTCGCAGATCCATTGGCGTACATCCAAGGGTAAAGAAACTGCTGCTCAGAAATACTTCCATATATTTCTGGTTTGCCAGACCAGATAGCTCGGGGAACAGCCCCTAAAAATAAGTTGAACAACCAAGCCCCACCACCATCAACACCAAACAAAAGCTGATTTAAGTCAACCTTTTCCAAGAAGGCTGCCAAATGATCAATACCTTCAAATGAAGACGATAAAGAAGTAAGAAAATTCCTCATGGCAAATGCGCTAAGTATTATTTTACTAATAGATACATCCTCAGAAATGAACAAATATGGATCGGTATACCTTAAAGTCTGGAGAAGTGGCGCAAGAAATATAGAAGAGAGTATTAACGCCGGGGCAAGCGCAGCACCTCTCCGTCGCCTTAAAATATAGCAAACAGCCAAAACAAATATGGTCATTGATATGATACGCCTGGAAGCTAATGCGACAGTCATGATGAGAGAGGTAATTAAAACTGCCATAACGACAGCTAGAAAAACGCCATCTTTAGCAGGCTTATTTTTATAGATAAAAACCATACACACATAAGAAAAGAAGGCATTCAAGTAAAGCTCTGAGAACAAAAATATATGCCCTCCTCCTGTCCTCATTTCGTTTTGCTCATTACCTTGAAAAGGAACAAATACTCCTTCATGTATCACTCTATTAAACAAAAAAACCCATGCCAGCCCAACTAACAATAAAACTTTAATTCCAGGAAAATTTACTGGGTTTTCTCTCTTATAAAAAAAAGGCTGATTAGCAACTGAGAATGACAGGTATCCCAAAAAAGCAAATAGCCAAAATAAAAATGCAACAAAGAGTGAAATAATAAGCTCTGACTCTAACCAATCCCTACTAACCTGAAGAGATATAATTCCCTGGTCAATCAACACGCCTCTAAATGGAAAGTATATTATCCATAATAAAGAGAAAAACCAAAAATGATTCAGGCAGGATTTAGAAATTCCTACACGGCAGGTATCGTATAGCCAAAGACCAACTATCAAAGCACAGGAAGAAGCCAAAAAAGCAAGAAGCATTTCTACTCACTTCCAATAAAGTGGATCTTGTAACTCATACTCTTAACATTTAAGAAGAATTTATGTATTTTCGGAAGTACACCTTGAAAGGCCCCTTCCATAATCAGGTGTTCCTTTTTGCATATCATTCCTTGCTTACTAAAAAGCTCTCTCCAGAATGGTTCTGAGTGAAAACAAACTCCGAAACCAGCTGTATTGGCGCCCATCAACTTAGCAAAAGGGGCTAATACTTTACTAGACGAAACTCCATATATTATTTTGCTTGTAATTTCATTAAATAGTCCTCCATTATAGTGAATTTCATAAACAACTATCACACCACCTCTTGTTAGCAATCTTCTAGATATTTCCAAGGCTTTATTTTGTAACTCTACCGAGGCGGTCCAGCTTTCGCCAACAAAGTGATGAAGTACGAAATTAAAAAATATGACGTCAAATCTCTCATCGCCATCTAGCTTTCTATCCGCCCAGTCCAAGTAGTTATCACATATGACTTCTTTATTATGGCGAGGTGCGTTCTTATCAGCCATTGCCCGACTCATCTCAACAATTGTCCCCTTTGATTCGGGCATGGAGCTCAGCATGGTGTCCAAAAAGGTTCCATTGCCACCCCCGACATCGAGTAAGTTTACTGAAGCAGGATTATTGAGAAGAGCGCGAATAATATTTACAACCGGCGAAACAGCATGTACAGCAGTAGAGTCATGATCAAAATAAGCCACTCTATCTTCTGAGAGCTGGACTATATCGTTCATAATTGCGTACCTTTTAATCTTATCGTAGCGTTAAGCTTTTGAGATTAAGAATGTTCCGAGCGCCAAATATTGCAGACCTGAGTTTTCAAAAGTCATAATTGCCTGCTCTGGTGTCGCAACTAATGGATAGCCATGAAGATTGAAACTCGTATTTAAGACGGCTCCAACGCCCGAAAGCCTCTGGAACTCGTGGATCAGTTTGTAATAGTCAGGGTTAACCTGCTTCTTGACAACCTGGGGTCTCAGCGTGTGATCTCCTTGATGAATCGCCGCACGCAGTTGAGCGACTCCTTCTTCTGTCGCCTGATATGTACATATCATATAAGGCGCTTCTGATTTCTCGGGATTATAGTTTTCTAAATAGCGTGACGCACTCTCCTCAAGAATACTAGGCGCGAAAGGCATCCAAAAGTCTCTTGATTTGATCAGATCATTAACTGTATAGAAGCTTTCCATATAGCTCGGGTGCGCTAATATAGCCCTATTTCCCAATGAGCGAGCCCCCCACTCACAGCGGCCATGAAATCTTGCAACCACATTCTTGCTTGCAAGCAGTTGCGCTATTTTGACTTCTATATCATCAAATTCCTGAATTTTATACTTCTCACTCAACCTCGTCTTTTCTATATAATCAACACACTCGTCCCTTGAGTATCCGATACCCAAAAACAGGTCATTTAAAGGCTTGGTAGGCTGGTGGCTTCTTGCTGCAAAGTCATAACAAGCTCCTATTGGGTTTGATTCATCTCCACATGAAGGCATAAAGCAAACTGTATCGACTTCCTCCAGGTCCTTTATTCGCTGGTTTAATTTAACGTTCATAAAGACGCCGCCGCCAACGTATATATCCCTCACCCCTGTCTTCGCGATTCCATTTTTTATCCACCGAATGCACAAGTCCTCAGTCAAGTGCTGTAATGCAGCCGCGATATTATCGAAACGCTCTCCAACTGCATTTTCAACCAGATAGTCATAGAACTTAGTGGTATCTACTTTGGACGAAAAACTAAGCGGATTCTGTGGATCTATATCTATTACCGGCTTGAAGACTCTTTCGTAGGTTTTCAGATAATAGCTCTTCGCATATGGAGCCAATCCCATGACCTTATATTCATGCTCAAGTATCTTCATGCCTAAAAAACGAGTGGTATTACTATACACTCCCCCCAAAGAAGACCTCATCGGCGTCTCGGCGACTCTCTTCCAGCTACCATCAGCCTTTGCAAGGCTAACGGTGGCGCACAAACCATCGCCACTACCATCCAGGGTAAAAATCAGTGCGTCTTTTGTTGACGGTGTAGGGGAAAATGAATGAAACGCTGCACGGGCATGGCAGGTATGATGCTCAATATGCTCTATCGCTTTGTTCTCAAGTCCCGCTTTTCTAAGATTAGCTTGTAACTCCTCTAAACCCATTTCTTTCAGCTGGTTCGCCCGGATTGTCCTAAGACGATCAAACGCCTTAGGAGCCAAGCGTCCCGCAATTCCTTTTTCAGCTTTTTTTATGAGTTCCGCAAGGCTTAGGGATGTCTGGGTTTCTGGAGTGGAGCCAAATAGATAGTCATAACAAATGGCGGGAAAAACCTCTAGGCTCGCTATTAACACTTTATCAATTTCATCCTTGCGCCACCTCAACTCTTTGCAAAGAGCGTTAATAGCGTCAACCGGAAAGTCTGCTGAGTTCTTCTTATTATCCAGTTTCTCTTGACTTAAAGCGCCTTTAATCTCGCCACCGTCCATAGCCGCAACAGTGGAATTATGACCGACATGAATTGCTAGTATTTTCATTAGATCAATCTCTCTTTTTTTATTATAAAGTAATAAGCTATGGCCAAACCTAGTATGTATTCAATATTAATTGCCACGATGGGAGATATAAAACCGAAATATCCATACAACAGAAATATCAAGATAATTTTTACCATTAGCTCAGCCGCCATAACTTTGACCAGCATACGCAGTTTGACCATTGCATAGAGAAAACTAATTGGCCATCGAACCAAGCTCAAACAGAATACAGCCCCAGCGCACACCAAGTAATTAAAATCACCTTTTAGCTCTGGGACAGAGCCTACCCATAACTCTAAAATTATTTCCCCGCACAAATAAAAAAACGTTGCCGCCATGAGGCACATTAATGCATAAACGGAGAACCCTTTCCTGAATAGATTTCTTAGCTTTTCAGTTTCGCCTTTTGCGTCCATATGAATAACATAAGGCTCAGCATAACCGGGGGCCCTCCATAATGTTTGCATAAGAAGATTGGGGATTTTCCATATAAGAGTAAGAGTGGCGGCGGCCTCCGCCCCCATTAAGTATCCTACAATAATTACATCCGAAAAAAGAAAAAGCAGTAATACACCATAGATAGAGTAACCTATAGCAAAGTTTTTAAGCATCTTAGAAGAAATCGCCATCTGTTCTTTGTCAGGGCTTAGAAGAACGACATAGCTCCCGAAAGTCGATAGTCTTCGCCAATAGTAGTAAGAACATATCCTCATCGCCACATATCCAGTCGCCATAGCGATAAATACCGCCTGCATACCAACACCAGAAATAATCATAAGATATACAGAGGCAACCATAACCAAAGGATTAATGATTTGTAAAATATTCCCTTCATGTTGCTTTTTAGTCGCGGCGAATGCAGCCAGCTCAGATGAGTACTCATACTGAATTACGATATAGACACAAAAACTTATAATTAAAGAATACAGGTCATGTTTTGTATAGGATTCAGGAGCTCCACTAAGCCAATAATCCTGGAAAAAAAAACCTATCGCCGCCAGCAACATCGCGACAACAACACCATAACCTGTAAACAAATACTTGGATGCGGAATAAATTCGACAAGCGCCTGTAATATCATTTTTGGCCACCGCCTCCCCCATCAATCGAGCGCCGCCGCCACTTACCCAGGTTATCCCTAATGCGAGCAGCGGTATTGTGGCGAGCATCATGGAAATGACGCCAAAGCCCCATTTTTCGTATCGATCAAGATATAAAGGTATCGTAACAAGCTGCCCTAGCATTGTTACGAACATAAGGATATAGCCGCTCGATAGTGTGCTCAAATAGGGCTTTATTACTTTAATTGACGCGAAGGCGAACAATGCGCTATCCCTTTTTAGCAACATACATGAGGCTTGGATAAAGGCCGACGAAAAAAACCACTTTAATTATCGCCTTCGCCACGCCCAACTTGTTCAATATACGAAGAGACTTTGCCAGCCCTGGATAAGCCTTTATTTCCACTGCATTACCTAGTAGAGAACGCTCCACTTTCTCAGAAAATATATTTCTAACATAGAGTCCATTTTTCAATAGCAATCTTTTGATTTGATGAGGCGTTACAAGTTGTAAGTGACCAAGGAAAGGAATTTGGCGCCGCTTCCCTTGAAGCAGCGCAGTCAAAGCCATCCATTTTTTTCCAAGCTTTGGTATCGTCCATATTTGCAAATGAGGCTCGTAAGGCCATATATAATTGGGGGCCTCAATATATATCACCCCGTTTTTCGAAAGCACTCGCGACATTTCATTTACAACTTTCTCGACATCACCTACATGTTCAATAACGGTACTGCATAAAATCAAATCGAATTCGCCATCCTCAAAGGGCAAGCTCTCACCAACCCCTTGAACGAACCTGCACCTAGGGACATCCTCAGACAGGGCTTCCGCCACTTTAACCGCCTCTCTTTCAGGCTCAATGCCTGTCACCTTCGCTTCTGGATACTCTTCCGCAAGGGCGACGCAGTTCATACCGATAGATGACCCAACCTCCAGGATGTTTTTCACATGACTTCTATCTACATATTGGGAAACCCACTTGACGACCTGACGAGAGGACTTGGAGCAAGCTTCGTAATGACGCTGGAGGTTCTCTCCCTGAAGAATCCGCTCCGCATGCCCCCTGTTCTCAGAGTTATTCAAAAAGTCCAGCCAAAGGGTTTTCGTCTCAGAAGTTAGCAATCTCATGATTCCTCCAGAGTTGAATGGCGAAGAGTCTCGCTATAGTGCTGGTGTCAACGCGGCCGTCACCACTTAAATACCGGCTCCAGACATTACTCAAATTTTTAGTATCAAACAGGCCATCACAATCGTTCGCTTCTGCAAAAAGTCGGTCTCCTATTTGACGCCACGGTCCTTTTAAAACATCTTCTTCCTGAATACTCATGCCAAAACCACGCTTTGGCGCATACAGTATTTCTTCTGGTATCAAGTCTCTTACCGCCTCCCTGAGAATATGTTTCAAACCTTCGCCGCTTCCACCTTTTCGGACCTTATCTTTGAAATGTATTCCCATTGCAGCCGCAATAACTTCTTTATCAAGAAAAGGGGCCCTGAACTCCACAGACGCCATCATGGCTGGGAGGTCAGATGAAATTGTTATTGAATGAGCATTCTCAATTAACAACGCCAAATAGTTAGATTCATCGATAAAATCCTTGTTAGGGAGCAGCGGTCCCCAATAGCTCATTTCCTCGGAAACATAGTTCAGCATCGTCCTGGCGACATCTGGCGGTATGATCAAAGGCCATTGCTCCGCAGCCTTGTATTTGTAGTATGCTGCTTTTCTCAATCCAGGCCTTTCCAATAAAAACTTTAAAGGCCCTCGCCTCCAGCTGTCTGGGGCTATTCGAGCGCACGCCAAAAGTAAAGCTACGCCACTCAGAAACCTTGATATTTTTGCAGTTTGGAAGTGCCCGGTATAACCAAAGAAAAGCTCATCAGCGCCATTGCCACTCATGACGACTTTAATCCCGTCCTCATGAATCGCTTCGGACATCTCATAGGTATGAATCAGCGGCAATAACATGATCGGCTCGCCCCAAGTCGCTAATAAAGTCTTAAAAACCTGGAGCTGTCTGTTAGCGTCAAAATAGAATTCTTTGTGACTTACTCCGAAGAGGTCCGCCACTTTTCTCGCTCGACACAAGTCTTCGTCCTGAGGACCAGCGCCAAAAGCATAGGTTCGAATAGTTTGATTGGTATGCTTTTTCATCAAGGCGACGATAGCTGAACTATCGACGCCCCCCGACAACAACGCGCCAACCGGGACATCCGCTTGTGAGCGGATAGCCACGGCGCTCTCAATCACATCACGTAGCTCGCCTGCGTCTCTCACCATACCCGGCGCAGGATTCCAGTGCCGCCACATTGCTTCCAACTTTCCTTCGCAGACCACCATCGCATGACCAGGTCGTAATCTTTTAATGCCGTGAAATGCAGTGTGTGGTTCAGGTATATGCCGGAGATTATGAAGAAGCATCGCCGCCAAAGCAGAATGGTCAATGCTTCTATTAATATCCGTAAACACTCCCAACGCAGGGATTTCAGAAGAAAAATAAAAACCGCTATCGGTTTCAGCATATATGAATGGCTTCTTGCCAATAGGATCCCGCGCGCAAATCAGAATGTTTTTCTGATGGTCAAATAATGCAAAGGAAAACATTCCTCTTAATTCTTCAAGGAACATCTTGCCCTTCAACTGATAGGCGGCTAACAATACTTCAGTGTCAGAGCTGGTCTTAAATCCATATCCAAGCGCTTCATATTTGATCCGTAGCTCTTTGTAGTTATATATCTCCCCATTAAAAACTATCGTTAACTTACCACAGGAACTGTGCATAGGTTGGTCACCTAGAGGAGATAAATCAATGATCGCCAGCCTGGAATGACAAAGACCTACGGTTTCTGTTTTATTAAGCCAATAAGCAGACGCATCAGGACCTCGATGCCGTTGCTTCGCCAATATCTCTTTAAGCAACTCCGCACCATCCGGCATCGCCGTGTGTGAAGGTTTATAATAGAAGCCGCCTATTCCGCACATTAGCTTGACAAATCCTCATCCCATTTACGTGAACATTTATAATGCAAGGACAACAAACTCAAGCTTATTCAATTTTTTTGTTTTCAGTTAATACCTGAATAAATAGAACCAACAAAATCCCAAAAACGCATCCAGCAATAGCGCCCACAATTACTATTTGAAATCTATTCGGCTTATATTTTTGCTCAGGCACAAATGCCGGATCGATCACTCTGAATACATAATCTTCCCTGACACTAGCCAACATAGCCACTTTTGCCTGCGCCTCGACCAACTGATACAAAACTCTCTGCATTTCCGCATTTACAGTTAGTCTTATTTGCTCATTCAGATACTCTATACTTCTTTCAGCTTCAGCTTTTTTCTGTAGTCTTACATGACTATTTAATTTATCTACCAATAAGGTTACCCAATGTGCAGCCTCTTCTGGCTGGTACGCCATGACTGAAACCGTCACCAAACCAGTTTTAGGGTCTTCGAATACGCTTAAATGTTTGCTTAAAAAAAGCTGATACGCTTTCTGCCACGAAGGTTCAAGGTTGGATTTTTCATCATTATTCGAACCACCTTTAACCCATCCCCAAATACTACCTAACAGAGAGTCTGGCTTTTCCCACTGCCCACTCTCCTTATTCCAGTTCTTAATGAATAGAGAGGACTTAATATTCCCCTCTTGCAAAAAGTGAGTGAGAAATTCTTGCGACTTCAAGATAGCCAGAGCCTCAGTAACCTCCGACTTCCCGCCGCCAATATTTAGTCCCGCAATACTGGCTAAGCCGCCAAACTGACCAGCAAGCCCCGCAAGGCCACCTTTCTGCTCTTCCTGTGCAGGGACTAGCAATATAGAGGATTTATATATATTCGGCTTACCAACCGCCATGAATATGGCGAATATAAAGGACACCAAGGTTAGGGAAACTATTATCCACTTTCCTTTCCACAACGCAGAGAATATATCCCTGAAGCTGACTTCATTATCCTTATATGTCTCAATAACAGGAAAAGTCTTTCTTTCCATAGCTTAATAGTCCATTGAGAAAGTTATTTCTCTTCCTATTTGGATAGATACTTTCTTCATAACCCCTCCTGATAAGAGTAACAATAACTACATTAATGCAGCTATGCCAGGAAATTAATTAGCCTACAAACTAGCAACCGCCGCAGCCCCTAAGGCTATCTGATAGAAGATCTGGCTGACGTTAGTCCATAGTTGAAGCTTGCTAAGTCTGTCTGTTTCCAAAGGTACGACAATAGTATCTCCGGGCCCAATCCTCTCAGTTCCACTACTAAACCATGGAGACCCTCCGGGAAGCCAAACGGAGCCATTCGCTCTCACAACATAAGTACGGTCCGCGTCCGCTTGCGCAGTTTCGCCTCCGCTTCGCCTAACATAGTCATCAACAGTAAGGTTTTGATAAAAAATATGACTGGTGGAAAACTGGACTTCACCAATTACGGTTACAGATTGTGTAATTGGCGGAACGATTAGTTTGTCGCCCTCCTGCAAAATAACATCCTGCTTTCGATCTCCCTGCATTAACGCACTCAAATCTATAACCAGACGACCCAATGGCTTACTTTCTTTAACTTGGCTAAGTAGATTCTCAAGCGTACTTAAGTCAGTCGTGGATATTTCCTGCCCTGGATTACCCTCTCTAGCCAGCTGCAACTGCAGCGATGCCAGATCTCTTTTTAAGCGCGCCTCAGCCTCCTTCAATCTTTCAGCCTCTAATTCAGCCAAACGTTCCCTTGTGTAAATCGCACCTTTTATAAAGGCATTCGAGCTGAAACCTCCTGCTCGCTGAATGACCTCCGACAGCGTCTCACCCTTTCTAACCACATATTCACCAGGAAACTGGACTTCGCCTTCCAAAGTGACCGTATACCGCTCAGCGTACTCAGGTATAGTTTTTATAAATACCTTATCCATCGCCTTCAGCTGATTCGCTTGCCCATTACCTATTGCGCTCACGGGCGTATTGAAAACTTTCAGATCACTTTTTGCAGAAGAGACATTTATTCGTGAAATCTCTGCCTGCAACGTATATGAAGAGTCAAGCAAGCCTCCTGCTGCGCGAATTAATCGATCGAGTGAGAAGTTTTCCGTAATCGGATATGAACCTGGGAACTTCACTGCTCCACCAATAGTCACATACTGAGGTGGATGTCCTGGTCGCGCCTGCTCCCTTAATCTATTTATAACGTCATTTAGCAGCGGCTCCCTGCTGGCGTCTTTGTTAAAGAGGATGAGCTTATCCAAGGGACTAATAACGTAGCCCTCACCACCCTTTTCTGAAAAGATATCCACTAAATCCAAGTATTGGACAGAGATATCTCCTCGGGGGTTAATTTCTCTCACTAGTATTGCGTAGTTGAGATCAGTCACCGCCGGATCTATCCCCCCTGCGGCCATGATCGCATCCTTCGCTGAGTAGTTGGCGGGCAAAGGAAATTTACCTTGCAGGCGAGCAGTTCCTAGAACAGAGAAAGTTTTTTCTTTCTCAGCCGGACTTGATTGAGCCTTTAATTTCCTCAACAATCCCGCCAGCATTTTGCTTCTGCTGCGATACTTATCGAAGACCAGTAATCGGTCCTTGTCGAGCATCGCCACGTTAGCAGGACTATCCGGCCTGGATAGCGCTTCGCCCAGTTTGACGTGGATCGCTTCGATATCCTTGTATGCGTTCTTTTCCCTGATTATCAACGCATACTCCAAGTCCGCCAAAGGTTTCAATCCCGACTTAATTGAGTGCAAAACATCGCTAACCCTCATGCCCGGGCTCCAGTCGTAAACACCTGGACGACTGACTTCACCCAGAATTTTTACATACCCTTCCACGAGATTGTCCACTGCGCCGACAGTAATCAAGTCGCCATTTTTGACGCCAAACCTTTCCCCCTGCTTAGTAAGGAGATTCACGTCCTGTACTGTCTTTTTAAAACCGTCAGCGACCCGCTCCACCTTAGTAAATTTCGGATAAGCTTCCGCCCGAAGCCCACCTGCCAACTCAACGACTTCGGATATCGTTTTTTCATTTCTCAGCTCATAGATAGCTGGACGTTGAACATAACCACTAACGCCCACTGCTTTACCTTTGGGAGGAATGAAAATGACATCGCCCGGCTGCAAACGACGATCAGCGCTTGTATCTCCTTGTAGCAGCAGGTCGTACAAATCCAAAGTGGAAACCAGTTTACCTTGACGCTTCAACTGGATGTTACGTAGAGAACCAGTAGATCTCACTCCTCCGCTGACAAATAGCGCATTAGTCATGGTGGATAATGAACTTACCGTATACGCTCCCGGCGTCCTGGCTTCCCCCAAGATGAAAACTCTTATGCTTCTTAACTCGCCTAGAGAAATCGCACTCTCGACACCAATAAATTTTTGTTGAATTAAGCGTGTTAATTGATCTTTTAACTCGTTGAAAGATAAACCCGCTACGGAAATGGGGCCTATCTGAGGTATCTGTATTTGACCATCTCTGGTTACTATCAACTCATGCAGTTGGTTCTCTTTGCCAAACATCTGCACCCGAATAGTGTCACCAGGTCCAACGATATATTCTGCAGGTATGGGAATTTCGGTGACTGGCGCAAATGTAGTCGGGGCGCCAGCAAATAAATCATAGCCAAATGGTTTCAGCTTATCGGTGATAGAGGACGCATCACGTCTTTCTTTTCGCTCAAGTTTTTCTTGCTGTTCACGTCTTTCTTGCTGGACATTTCTAAACTGCTCAGAGCCTCGGTCCTTATAATAGCGTTCTCTACCTTCCTCTCTACTCTCTCTTGAGTACGAACCTCTCTCTTCCTCATACTTTAAACGTTGACGCTGATCTCCTTCAGCAGGAGGGCCATCATCCCGCAGCAGCCAATCTTGCTCATAGGAATGCTCATCTTCGTCTGGCTCCCAGTCATACCCAACCCCCTCCATGCGATCATTGGAGGCGTCGCCACCAATGGAGCGCTCTTGTTCATCAGAAGGCAACGGCCTGACAGGCGATTCCGGAGCGGGCTCAAGCTTCTTATTATTTGTGGCAGTTTGTGACTTTTTTAAAGCGTCTATGTCCAGGCCATATTGTTGGGCCAGCGCTTTTTGCTGCGCCTCAGGGAGCGAGAGAAACTGCTGCACTTGCTCTTGCGTTAGCGTCTGAGCGCCAGAGAGCACACTCCATCCCCAGAGAAACATTAGCGCTATAGCTTTATACATACTGTGCATAGTTATGTTCTTCATTATTAAAATCTATATGTCCCTTCAAGTCGGAATTGAAAGTCACCGCTAGTGGCGTAATCATTGATCAACTCTTTGGAGAAATAATTACACCCGATTTCATATCGTAAACCTCCCCATTCGCTCTGATATGCCAGCTTTGCTTCCCACAGCGACTCTTCATAAAACTCCCCGCTAGGCGTAGGGGCTATACGCGCGCTATCAATGTTGGCGCGCACCTTTGAAAGAGCGCCCGTTATCACAGTAGAGTTCGGGGAAATTAAACGCATTCCAATGGAGTATATTTCGGCGTCATTTTCCACCGAAGCTCCGATAGAGCGCCCGTGATATCTGTAGCCTGTCAGGTAAACTTGATGGTTATATGCAACATTAGAAGAAAGTGATCCAAAAACACCTCCCGCCGAGGTGGTCGCTGCTTCGAGAAAAAAGCCATAGTCCCATTCATTAAGGCTAAATGAACTCTCAAGCCCGCCGAGCCATAACCTTTTAGACGGCAGCCCTCCCGCTTCATCTTCTCCCACTATTTGCAAATATAAGGCGGAGGGGAATGAAGCGACATCAAAGGAAAAACGCAGGTCTACACCCGCCAACTGATTGCCTGGCTCGTTCGCTGCGACAATCCCTCCATCTCCAATGTTGTCTCTCCCTAACAACATATCAACCAAGCTGGAAATTGACTGAGGGCGTCCGTCCCCTCCCCACTGCGCAACCCGATATAATCCAAACTCCAGACTTTGCAGTGGTCTGAAAGAGAATCGAGCGCCTAGTAGTTTGGCATCAGGGACAGCGCGCTCGCTCTCCAACTGACCGCCAAACATTTCAAAACTCCACGGCCCTATCCAAGAAAGCCAGCGTGTTTCAAAAGAGGTGTCGGCATTTCGTCGAAGGAAAACCCCCGGAACTGGCCTGGCGTTATTGGAAAGAATAAGACTGGATTGCCAGCCAGGTCCCCACCAGCGGTCAATTGCGCCGATGCCAAAAACCCAGTTTCCGAAGATACCAGCTAAATAAGATCCGTCTGCTCTGGCTGTTGGTGTATCGTCATAGTCTCCATTGACTCCACCAACACGGATCCCAGCAGCCAAAAAGCTGCCAAGGAATTCCGCTTGAAGCCATGCTTCATCTTTCTCCGTATAGCTATCGCCAAAGCCTTTTAAGAAAGGAGAGCGATTGGAAGCATAGAACTGCGCCTCAAAATGAGCGCTCTGAGTTTTATAGCGGCGTAATTCAAATTGAACATAATCGAATGCAGTGCGAATACGGTCGGAAAGAAGTTCTGCGCGGTCGATAAGCATCAATTCTCTATCAATGCTGGACCAGGAGATGGGCCACGCCATTACATTCAGGTTTGCATACCCTGAATCGACTAAAAGCTGCAGGCTGTGGCGAAGACGGATATCGTCAGAATCCGCCCATGGCGAGCCATGCGCATTAAGTGACCAGACCAGGAGCAAGGCAAGTACAGACTTCCTCCCCGGAATTAGTGATTCCTTCACCCTTATTACCGATTATTGTAGTTGTCTGATACCACTCTGATTAGGAGAGCTGGCGTTATTATAATTAGATACAGCTATTTAAAAGGATTATAGGAGAGATGTTTTGGAATGTGTAGGAAGCGAGGAAAATTAATTTTTGAGCATTATTTAACCAAATCAATGCATTAGGTGACTGATTTTGGTGCGCGCCACCTGCAATAAGCACTGCAGGTGGCGCCAAAAGCTTAGCTGATCCAGCTGTCGACGGTTTCTTTACCGTATTTACCGCGCCACTCGTTCAGCACTTTATGGTTGCCGCCGCGGGTTTTAACAACTTCGCCAGTATGCGGGTTTTTGTATACTTTCAAAGGACGAACGCCGCGACGTTTATCTGTCGCACTGGGTTTTTCGTCTTTATGCCACATACGAACGACATCTTCTTTGGATACCCCGTATTTATCCATTAAGTCTTGCAGTTTCTTTTGAAACTCTAGCGTTTTCTTAACGCTCTCATCGCTCTCTAACGCTTCGATTTTCTTTTTGAGATTTTCGTAGGCAGCTTTTGCTTCAATATAAGCAGATAGTTTATTCATTTATAGCTCCGGGGTTATTCGCTTGGGTTTACAATCATCACATAACAATGTAATTAAAAATAAATAAATATCAAGAGGCATATGGAGCATTTCTTACAGCCGTACGTTATTTCTTACGAAAAATTCAGAATAAAGCGTAAAGCTTTTTTATGCGCATTGAGCATAATAGCGCCACCACCGGGATCGGTGGATATTAAATCAAATACTTCAATGGAGTGATTTCACATGCAAAAACTGCTATCAGTTATTTTCTTCGCTTTTACCCTCGCCTTCGCTAATGTTTCATTCGCTACGGACGCTGCGCCACAACAAGCACAACCGGCCGCGCAACAGAATGTGGTGAATATTAATACGGCGGACGCCGAAGCATTAGCAAAAGCACTCAATGGCGTCGGTCTTAAGAAAGCCGAAGCCATTATAGAGTTTCGCACCACCAACGGCCCCTTCAAAGATATTTCCGAGTTGGCGCTGGTTAAAGGTATTGGTGAGAAAACCGTGGAGAAGAACCGTAGCTTGATTGTGCTGGAATAATATTGAGGCATGCGAAAGGCCCCTCCGAGAACAGTATATTACTGTCTCGGAGGGGCCTTCTTTATTTAGCAGACGCGTCGTCGCGCCTGTTTATTTACCGTTATTTAATTCCATTCAACGTGTAGGGTCTCATGGTCGTCATCGCATTACTTGATACACCCATGTGATTTCCATAATGCATACTCTTTTCCAAGGTATAGAAAGAGTCCAAATAGTCGTCGTCGTTGCTGAACCAATGCTCTGGCATTAGCTCGACAATTCCACTACCTAAAGCCACCAATGCTCCAATCTCAGGCTGCCCCAACGCCGACAGCACTTCTGCCGCGGTTGTCAGAAGTTTCTGCGCCAACGTTTGATAGTTGGTGTTATCGTCATGCTCCATCAGAATGATATTCGCTGCGCCCCAACGATACCTATCCCAATACACGACAACCTGGTTGGGGTAATAGGTTTTGCCGTCTTCATCCAGATATGGCATATCTACAATATCCAGTGCCGGCTCATCCCTGCTGGGATCAACGCCCGTCACAATCGCATACACTTCCGCATTGCCGGAAATCCAAGGCTCCTCATCATCTTCCAGACGAATGCTGTCCAGTATGGTTACATCGATGCTATCCGACTGAGCCTTATTTATCTGAATGGATTTAGATGCGGAGCGAGAAAAAACCTCGCGCATTTGCGCCAGGCCAAGCTGCATATCTTTTTTCGCATTGAGGTCAACAACCACCACTGGCTGCTCCGGCATATTCCAAACATCCAGCAAGTGCAAACCGCCATAGCTGTCATAGGCTTCGATATACTGCCAGGAAGATTCATCTCCATCCGGCTCATAGGCATAGAGCGGCTCCATCCCCTCCTGCAACTGCGACATCATCTGCGGAGCGGCTATACGCAACTCAAGCAGTGTTTCCCCTTTTGTACGTACGCCTTTCTTGCTCAGAATGCTTCTTTCTGCGCTTTGCGCCTGAGTAACAAAAGAACTGGATAGACCTTTTACTTCCTTCAGTACATTGGCGATTGAAACGCTACCATTATTTTCCTTTAATTGCCGCACAAGGTCCGCAGGATTAATTGCCCGGGCGGCGGCGCTGGCCATCATACGTTTTTCATTAGCGAGTTTGATAAATCCAGGCGGGGTGAACTTAGAATGAATAGCAGGAACGTTTGATGGCGAGCTATTACTAGTGGCTGTTTCAGCCGCCGTTATACTGGACATGAAACTGCACGCCAACAAAGTTACGAGTCCCAAAGCAGTATTTTTCCTCATACTGAATTCCTTATTATTTCCTTATTAATAGAACCCTGATACTGGCCTATCCCTCTACTACAAGCGCTGGAAAAATGGAAAAGAGCGAATAGCCCCCATCAGGAGTTACTGCCGGAGAACGCACTGGATTTTGATAACGACTTTATATGCATGAGAGGTCCGCCGGTCATTTGAGAATACAACATGTTTTTCAAAAAGTTTCTCGATGATTTAATTTTTTTAATATTTTTGAGAAGAATGTTGCAACTTTCAGTTTTATCGGCTGAATAGGATAGTGACGAGGCCGATGTTTTTTCTTATGCTCCAAGGCCAAATGACTCAAGAAATCTCTTTAGTATCAGCAGGCTGCGGCAAAAATAGAGATAGGTTGTTATCTATCATTTATTCCAGAAGCATATACACGACATTGTCGGTTATATATATCGTTATGGGAAAATCATGAGCGCTTTAAATGGCGCTCATGAAGTGTGAGGGAATATTAAATCTACTGAAGATCTTTGTAGGACTCTACGACACGAGAGACAATGCCGTAGTCCATCGCTTCTTCTGGACTCATCCAAAAATCCCTTTCAATATCCACCAATACTTTCTCGAACGGTTTACCCGTCTGCCTGGCGACAACATGGGCGATACGCTCACGGGCTCTTAGAATTTCTTTCGCCTGAATCGCGATATCCGAAGCAGGGCCGCCAGCGCCACCGCCAGGTTGGTGAATCATAAAGCGCGTATTGGGCAAACAAACACGACGCTCTTTCTCCGCCGCCAGGTAGATATGCGTTCCCGCACTGGCGACCCACCCGGCTCCTACCGTAATGACCGGCGCGCGGATAAAGCGAATCATGTCGTGAATAGCGTCTCCCGACTCCACATGCCCGCCGGGAGAGGAAATCAGCACTCTGATAGGATCTTCCGAGTCTTCCGCCAAGGCTATCAAGCGCTGACAAGTCGCCTGCGCCATCTCATGATTAATATCGCCGAAAATAAACACAAAACGGGACTTGAACGAATACTGCTCTTCAATACGGTCAGCCTTACTCCCCTTTTCAGGTTCGCCGGACAACTTTTCCATGGATCGCTCTCCTTATATTGAATTTAGCTTGCGCACTGAACGCAACAGGTGATGAAGCCACCTCAGTATAGATCACCTCTTTCTGGTCGAAAGCAACCAAAAAAACAACCGAAGCGCAAAGGTCAATGCTCAGTGAAGCTCAAAATGCAAACCCTGCGGGATACTCATGAAAACCATCGAAGTCCCCCTTCCCGACTGGAACCCCACACTGTCGCAAAATTGCGTAGGCCATGCTGAGATGAAAGAAAAAGTTCGGCAATGCATATTGGGTAAGAAAAGTTTCGCCTCCCAATCGCAGCTCTTTGAACCCAGCTGTCGTCACAATTTCCCGTTCTGCAGCCTTTGTAAAATTACGCGCTGACAAGGCCTGCAAATAGCGCTCTGCTTCTTTAATTTGACGGCGCAGATCTGCCACGGTGTCTTCATGAGACTCAATTTCTGGAATCTCCAGTCCAGCCAATGGATAACAGGTCCGCATAGAAAAACCGATTGCCGTGCGCGCTTGCTGCACAAGGGGAAACATACCTGGCGCAAGACTCGTTTGCAGTATCGCCTCCTGCTTGGACGCCGTCTCGGCATATGCCTCCAGGCGGTTCATCATGACGGACAAACGCTGCAAATAGCGTTCAAAGACGATGACGGATTGATCGTACATGCTACTCCTTAATCGATAGCCACATAAAATACTTAGCTTTGACGATCATTAAATACAGGACGCAAGTCGACGAGTAAATGTCTATGAGGGAAATGAAGGCGTTACAGCACCAAACTATTCTTCGGCGCCATGCAGATCGACGTAATACCGATACTGCCCAGGACCGTTTTTTTTGGCTTCATACATGGCTTCATCAGCGCAGGAGAGCAATTGAGACTCGCCCGTTACGTCATCTGGATAAACGGCAATCCCGATACTGGGAGATGTACGCACTTCGACGCCATCAAGTACATACGGGGCAGACAGGCTGTTGATAATACTTTCCGCAAGCCGCGTAACATCGGAAACGCCCTTGATATCCAAAAGCACCACCACAAACTCATCGCCCCCCAATCTGACGATCAAGTCCGACTCACGCACCACTTGACGTAATCGCCGCGTCACCTCCTGCAGCAGCGTATCGCCGATGTCATGTCCATGGTTATCATTGACGTCTTTGAAACGATCAAGATCCAAATACAGTGCAGCGACTTTCTTATGCTGCCGCCGCGCCACCGCCAGCTCCTGCGTAATAAAAGTAGAGAGAAAACGTCGGTTGGGCAGTCCTGTCAACGTATCGTGAGTCGCGAAGTATTCCGCCTGCCGCTGCGCGGTCATTTCGCTGATCAGTAACGCCACGCCGACGGCAGATGCTTTCTTCTCTTCAAATAAAGGCAGGCAGGAGGCTAAAAAGTGCCGCGTCTTACCTGCGCTGCTCTCCTTCATCGTCATCTCAATGCCAAGCTCGGGGGAGCCTGAAGCCAGCACTTTCAAAACCACTGGCTTTGTCCACTCCATCAGCTCGCTGGAGATTTCATTGATGTTGCGCCCCACCACCTGCGCATTATCCAACTCAAACCAATCCGCCAGACGGGTATTGATGCGCAGGCAGTTCAAGTCCTGCCCGATCATGGCGATGCCGACCGGTGAGCCTTCATACAACATTTGCAGCTCCGAATACTGACGCCGCAAGGTTTCCTCGCGATTACGCAGCTTTTCCAGCATATCCCGCAAAGCCGCCGCCAGTCCGCGAATTTCTCTGGGGGCGAATGACTCCGTGTAGGAAAGTTGGCTATCCGTGCGCTCAATCGCTTCGGCGGAAGCAGCCAGTTCCCGTAGAGGACGCGAAATACGCGCCGCCATCATCCAGCCAATCATCGCAAAAATGATAGTAATCGAGCCTCCCCACATCCATATTGCAGCGCTCAGCCGTCGAACCGGTCCGAGAGCCTGGGAGACTTCGCGCCGCGCAATCACTGTCCATCCAAGCCCGGAGTATTCCAGGAACCCCTTGGTCCCGGAAAAGCCTGTCAAATACTTCTGACCGTCCGGCCAAGTCATAATGTGGGTTTCGTTGCCTCTGAGCGAGTCAGGAAGCGTCACTTTCGTAAAAGGCGTATTTTCAGGCGCTAACAGGACATCGCCATCCTTTGAAAGCACCAGCAGTTCGATATCTTTGTTGCGCTGTTGCAGCAGGCTGGAAGCGGCTTCTTTAACCCAGTCCCAGTTAAGATGAGCGCCCATTACGCCAATTGGCGCGCCTTCCGGCCCCAAAATTGGCGCAGCGAAGTCCACGATACGCAGAGGTTGCGTCGGGTCGCCCTGTCGCGGATAACGATCGAGCAATTCGCTGTCTCTTACATCGCCAACATAAGGGGCGAGATGCCCTTCTTTCCACCAAGGCAAGCCAGAGACATCCGCTCCCTCCATCAGGCCGCCAGTAGCTCTGAGCACCACACCGTTAACATCAGTGAGCCCAATCCAGGCGTAATAGCCGTATGTTCGCTTAAGGGTTTCCAGAATATTGCGCTGCAGCTCCGCCTGGGAGCCATTGAGATTGCGGATCGTGGGGAGACTGGATACGTTGATCATGTCACTGAGCCTTTCGAACATTGCTCTGTCCAGCCGATCCGCCATTTGATAAGCGAGTTCCGAATACTGCTCCCCTAACTCATTACGCAACCGGCGAGAAGCTTCATAGTCAACGATCCCATTCACCAAGCTAGTGGTAATGAAGACTATTCCGGCAAGGGTAAGAGATAACAGGGTTCGAATACCCAGATTCATAGCGGCCGATTCCGATCGTAGTCTGAATACTAAGAGATAGATGATTTGATAAGGGGTTGCAACAACTCTGAAGGACTATGCGCCAGAGAGAGACGCATAGTATGCAGCGGAAACCTTGGCTGGACTGCAGATAATACTTCATGGCGAGCACCGCCTAACGCAGTACTTTATGCGCCACCACTTTGCAGGCCGCGTATCTTATACTCATAAATCAAAAGGTGACAAAAAATCCTTTTATGAAATGTAAAATCTGACATCCGCCACAGAGGTATCTTCCTTGGTTATCGTTCTCGCCATGCTATTGTTTCTAGGCTTCTTCCTGGCGGCGCCATTCTGGGTCTGGTTCCTGACCAAAAACGAGACTAAGGAGGGCCATTGGCTTTCAATTACATGCGATTACATTAAGAACAACCCACATCATCATGTGTCTTTGGTATTCTTTCCCATCAACTTTTCCCTCGGCGTAAACCTGCTTTGCAGCCAAGAACCAGCGGATTCACAGATAGAGTCAGGACTCCTATTTATCGGGATCGCGCTTTTTTTCATTGTAGCCAGAGAGCATTTATATCGCGCTCTTCTTGAACGCAGGAGGTTTGGGCTAGTTTCCATCGCCGCTTTTTTCACTCTGCTCGCACTGGCGTACTCAGCGGGCGCCGGCTGGATACATATCGTTTCTAGCGTTTTCTTCAGCGTCTTGATCATTTTAACTTGGACACCATACGCCCTAGTGATGGAAGCGACCTATGCATATAACCTGAAGAAAGACAAAGAGGGGTGAATAGCGTCGCTATGCCTCTCCATTCGAGGAAGAAATATCCGCCTTGATCGCCAAATAAAGTAACTTAACAAGCCCGCCAGCAAATATAGGCCCTACCGTCACAGCGATGACCATAGGGACAAGCATTCCCAGCGTCCCGTAATCTCTAACTTCTGTATCCATATACTCTCGGTACATAAATTCAACGCCCAGCATGAAAAGCAGTCCCCCAAGGACTAAAACCAAAGCGCCCAACCACTTCCATGAAGATATAAAAAACGGAGTGATAAAAGCGAGCACAATAAATAGACCTACGCACATCAATACCAATGTCATCTCCCAGTTGCTTTCCATATAAAGTTACAAGTCCGAATCGTGACATAAAGGCTACACAAGCCGCCACGATGCTCACTGCCTTAAAGCATCGGTCATGGTATACTGCCCCGCCAATTGACCAAATCAGGTCACCCAAGAGCAAAAGGCGCAACAACGACTTCAGTTCGCTGCATGCCACCCCATTTTTAGAAATGTAATAATGCCTGCAACTTCAGCAAACAACACAGACATGACGAGCAATGATGGACTTCGTCGGTTTTCCGTGGCCCCGATGATGGATTGGATAGCATATAAAATATATCCTTTTGTTTCAAAAGCTTAGGCCAGCCTGAAATCTCATGGTGCAAAAATGGTGCACCCACAAACCTTTCGCCAAGCTCAAAAAACACCCATCAAGTACGTACCTAGACTCGCCACACCAACAAGAACCGGCATTCTTGACAAAGCACTTGCACAGCTCGTTTAGCCTACACCATATGTCGAATTACCCTTGATTATATTTTTTATATCGTGAGTGACTCATTTAGATATAAAAAAGAAGCTTCCCTCTTACAATTTGTCGGGTTGGATTTTTTTGCGATGTGCCGGACAAAGTACGGGCGTTCAGCACGCCGTCATACACTACGCCAGACAAACCCGTTACCGGGCCGCTGGTCAGATACACCACGTCCTCGTTGGCGCGGTAGAACGACAGCTCAACGACATAGACAAGCGACACGCTCTCGCCGCTCCAGGCGGATACAAATTCGCTATTGCTCACTCTCATTAGGCTGGAACCTATCGGTAATAATTGAAGGGATTAAATAGAGGTCAAACAAACGATCAAGGCAGTGCACATGGGGGGAGGTAAAAACGACTGCACAGAAAATTCAGTAGCGCTACTGATTTTTAACCTGCGTAGATAATGCTTAAATCCAACATAGGAAATTATACGTACATAAGGATGACGTGATTCTCATTAACAGGTTTGGTGTTTATCTTTATGTTTCAGCAGTTTATAACCAACAACAATTTAACCCCCATCAGTAATTACGAGCGAGAAGCTGTAGAAAAAGAGAAAAAGAGGCTAGCGTCCGACGAATTTTCTGAGCTTGAGAAGAAAAATGCTGAGCTTGAGGCTAGAAACGCTGAGCTTGAGACTTCAAATAGAGAGCTTACAGGCCTACTAATGGACCAAATGCGCTCCAATAGCTCTCTGGGAAACGTTATCACATTATTCGAGAATTGTAGCCACGAAATCGACCCATTAAATATTGCAAGTCACATTCAAGAATCCCTAACTGTCTTTGATACAGAGTATTGCTTTCTGATTAATTGGCCTGAGCAATATTATATTTACTCGCATGACGGATACATCACTGATCTACAGGCAAAAATAATTACTCACCTGACACTTCAGAAAGATAGAATAATACGCTTTAACCACAAGACACTTATCAACTATCCGTACTTCTCATTGTGCTTAACATCGCTGGACGATAACAAGTTAGATGATTTAACCAGGTTATCTCAAGTGTGCGACTATATCATTGAAAACTTAGCAAAAAGCAGTCAAGAAAAGGTTGTCAAACGCCGCCTAAGCCAAAAAGCCTTATCCGACACTATTGAGCTATTAGACAATATCTTGGACCTAGAAACCGCCTGCAATAACTGTACAATAGACTGCTTCTCCGATTTTCGGTGGACCATACAAAGCTCTATTATTGGCATGGATTTGGCTCCGGAAGAGGAGAGCAGGATAACACACGTCCTAGAGCAACTTCTTGAGCAGTTCGAAGAAAGACAGGTTTCAAGCAGGACAATTGATAAGTATCTCCGCCGAGCAAAATGTACTTTGATGAACATTGATTCGGAGTCTTCTTCAGAACAGCTTGAATCGTTTATTGGAAGCAACATTTAAAATCTATTATTCAGTGATGCGAACTTTAAAGGTATACATTAAATAATCCGTCGTTCCATAGCGTTCCTCCTTCCAGGTAATCGGGTCCAGCATAGCGGGTTGTAGCGGGCTCGCTCGGTCGCCATGCAGGCTGACCATAAAGCTCTCGCCACCACTGACAGACCCTAAGAACTCCCGCATTTCCGCTATTTGTTCTGGCTGGTTCATGTACATGGTGGCGATGTCATAGGTCTGATCGATACGGTGCAGCAGCGTTTTCGATTTGCCGCTGAGCGCAGTGGTCGTCTGCGCCTCAATCTGCGGATCGAAGTCACAGCGCGTCAGTTTCACATCGATCCAGTAATTGCCCCCTGCGGCATGGCCGGGCGCGATAAAGCGTCTCGCGGTATACTCGATATACATTAATATCCTCAAACAGATGAATCACAACAAGTCATTGCAAGGAGCGTAAGATGGCCCCCAATAACGAACGCCCTTCCGTCAGTGTTGGGCATGTCACAATGGAAACAAATCAAATGGAAGCCTCCGCCCAGTTCATGCTTGCTATCGGTATGCGACCGATATTCAGGGGGGCTGACGTGTCTGTTTTCGAGTTACGCGGCGGCACCCATCTGATTTTGATGAATAAGGCGACAATCACTCCAGGCGACGCCTCGTTTGATCTCATGGTTGACGACCTTCTCGCCACACATGAATACTTCACATCGCTTGGATTTGCTCCCTCTCCTATTGAGGACCGCCCGAACATCGACCATCAGTTTTTTCAAGTGAAGGAGCCGGCAGGGCATAGCATTACCTTCTACTCTAGCCATGCATCCAAGCAGCCTGTATAGGTGTCTGCCCCCTTTCGGCGCTGCTCACAGCCCCCGTAACTGTTGCCCGTTGCGGCTGTTCGCTTCCACGATGACGATGTCTTTCTTGCTGACAATGTCCCGCAGGTGCGGCGCAATGGCGTCGGCGATCAGGTAGGGGTCGCCGTTGACGGATCCGTTAAACTGAAAAATGATCTGCGCGCCCTCGCCTTTCCCGCCGGCGGGTCCGCTGGGGATCGTGGGTTGTGGCGGCTGGTAGGTATTCGACGGCGCTCCGCCTCCGCCGGCGCTGACCGTTCCCCCGCCGCCAAACTTCTGCGATTTAAGCTTTTGGATCTGGACAGCCGTAGCAACCACAGACGTGGCGGCGAACGCCGCGCCCACTATCGGACCGCCGATCTGCGCGCCTTTGTTATAGGAATGCACCGCCGCTTCATAGCCAGAGACTATGGCGTTAGCGATGGCGGCCTTTTTGCCGATCTCGAATAGCTTCTTTGACTTGGTGTCCATGAGCGTTGAGAGGTTGCCCAGCATGCCAGTCATGACCGACACCCGCTCCTGATGCTCGGCCTCCGCCAGGGCCTTACGCCTGCCCTTCTCCCGCGCCTCGATCTCCGTCAGCGTGGCTTGATGCTGCGCGGACAGTTCCCCCAGCAACTCCATATGCTGGGCTTGGGTTAACAGGCTTTCGTCCAACGCCTCCTGCAGCATGTCCCGCCGACGCTGGTAGGACTCCCGTTCCGCCTCCTCTTCGGTCAGCAGGGCTTCACGGATGCTTTCGACGTTGCCGCGGATTTCGTTCTGACGCTGCAGCGCGGCGTTGGCCTCATCCTGCGCCGCCTTCACCCGCACCAAGTTATCCGCCACGGTGGCGGTCACGCCCTGGTAGTCCTGCAGGGTGACGACGCTTTGACCCAGGGTGACGTTGAACTTTTCCGTCTCCTGATCCGCCGCCGCCATCTGAGCAAAGATGTCGCCGGTGGTGCCGCGCAGGTTCTCCTGCATGCTGTATAGTTCGGCGTCGACCTCCGCCACGTCGTCGGAGAGCTTGCCCAGGTAGTAGGTCGCCACCCGGATAAACTCAATCACGCTGGCGCTGACCTCCAGCGCGCCGGCGGCGAGCAACCGCACCGCCTGCCCGCCCAGCTTCGCCGCCTCGGGCAGCACATCCCCCAGGAAGTGGGCGACTTGCTCGATGGTCGGCCCCAGCGCCACGGCCATGTTATTGGTCATGCCTGTCAGCGCCGCGTTCATTTTGATTATGGCGGCATTGGCGGCGGTGGCTTGAGTCGCAAAGCTTGTGCTGATGGTATTGCCGGTGCGGTCGGACTCTTCGCCCATGGCTCGTATGGCGGCGCTGCCGCCTTCCATGGTTTGCAGTAGGGCGACGCCTTCGGAGTCCAACAGCTTCATGGCGAGGCGGACCCGGTCCGACTTCGCCGGCACCTCCGCCAGAGCGTCCGCCAGCACTTCGAATTGCTGTTCTGGTCGCAGTTGCTGGAGCTTCTGCGCAGACAGTCCCAGCGCTTTGATCGCGCCTATGGCTTCGCCACTGCCGGCGGCGGCCTCAGCGATGCGTCGGGTCATGCGCTGCAGGCCGGTTTCCAGTGTACCGGCGGATACGCCCGACAATTCCGCCGCGTAGGCGAGACGGCTCAACCCTTCCACGCTCACGCCCAGGCGCACACTCAGGTCACCCAGGTGATTCGCCGCGTCCAGGCTGCCTTTGATAACCCCGCCAAACACACCCGCCGTGGCGATGGTGGCCAACGTCGTAAACATTTTGCCGGCATTGTTGGCCGCTGACGCCGTCCGCTCCAGATGGGTATTGACGCTCTTAAGCCCGTCCTCGATCTTGGCCGTCGCAAGGCGCAGATCGATGGACAACGCGCCAATCATTTCCTGACTCATAGCAAGCCTGTAATTGATTTAATTAAGGGGGAGAGGCCATTTGACAGGGGCCTGTTTTTTGGTACATTTATGCCGAAAAATAAACAGGAGAAATAAACCTTTAAGGGAGTAAACATCATGAACGATAGCAACCCGATGTATCTCCTCGGCCAACTCGCACGCGCTGTCTTCCCCGATGGAGATATACCCGACACCATCCTAACGCCTTTACTTACCAGACCCGCCACGGGCCTAGCGCTTCTCGCCCAAAGCCACGCAGAAAAGAGCGCCAACCAGGACGAAATCAACGCCATCATCAAGCGCCTTTCACCTGACCTTAAGAGCCCCAATGTCAGCATTAAGACTGAAGAGCAATCTCCGTTCTGGCGTGGCTTTTATTACTATTCAGATGCGTTAATAGACACGCGAAAACACGACGAAGACGACCTCGCCAAAGCGGGTATAACCCTTTATCGCGACCGCTGGTAGACCGACCCTGAACCATCTTAACGGGCGACGCATCGTCATCTGACTGATCCGTCGCCATCGATGACAGCCCTTATCCATCCTGCCAAGCATCGCCGAATAGGAGGTTTTTCAGTGCGTCCGCACGCTCCGCGCTACTCTGACGCTCACGTTCGAATTGCTCGGCGTAGGCGTCTAGGGATTCGTAAGCCATCCACTCGGCCAGTTCGGCGGAATCGATCTCTTGCAGTAGGGCTCTTACGGTTTTGCCGAGTTTGGCGGCGAGGTAGAAATAGAACCGGCGCTCGGGCCGGCTCAGGAGTTTTTTGCGGCGTCCTCCACTTCGCCTTGGGTCAGGCGATTGAGTCGGGCGGCGACATGATAAACGCGATCCAGGGCCGCGCAGGATTTCGCGCCCAAGGCTTTAACGTCGCTCTCGCTGAACAAGCGCTCGCCGTTGTCGTCCACCAAGCAGACCGCCACCAGCTTGGCGCGAATGTTGGTCAGGTCCCGTTGCGCCGTTCCATCTGGGGCCAGTCGAATCAGCGAGCCCTCGTAATCGTCGCGGGCGGCGCCGCTCATCAGGGCGACCCGCACGGTCCCGCCCCACTCCGGCACGTCTACGTCTACGCATTCGATATCTTGCGCCGCCAGGATCTGGGCTTTGTTTAAATAACTCATAAAAGTTCCTCGTTTAGGGTTTCGCGAAAGTGGGTTTACCGGTGATGCGCAGCGCGGCGGAGCCTTCCACCATGCCGCTGATCCCGCCGGAAAGGCTGGTTGCGTTCTTCACGTATGCCCTGAATGTGACGGTGGTTAAATCTGGAAAAGTAATCTTGACGGTCTTCAGCGCTCCAGATAGCTCGGCGGCGCGGATCTCGTTTTGGCCGGGGTCGCTGTAGTTAATAAACCAGTCCAGGCTAAAGCTCCCCCAGTCGCGCTTGCCGAGAAAGAACTCGGACGCCTCGCTGGATAAGTCCGTGTTGTCGATTTCGGGGCGTTCGCCGTCAAAACCGGAAAAAGATTTAACTCCGGTCACCTCAATGTCGGGCGTGCCGGCGGTGGTACTGTCGATTTCAATTTTGGTTCCGTCTGCAGGCATTTTCGCCATGCTCAGTCCTCGTAAAAGGTGAATGAATAATCCAGCATCAGCCGGTGGAGCTGGGCCGCGTCGTCGTACTCGTAAGTTTTGCCGTTGCGCACGGCGATTAAGTCTTGGCCGCGTGGGGCCAGCGCTTTGATCACCGCCTCCGCCAACTGGTCCGCCTGCTTGAGCGTTGAAGCCCAGGCGTCTATCTGCGCCCGTTCGCGGCGGCTGTTATCCTCTCCGCCCAGGTCGTTGACGGGATCGTCGCCGACATACAGCAGGGACAGCGCCGGCGTTGATGCGTTGGGCGGTAGAAAACGTCCATGAATCGCGGACGGCGGAATCAGCGCCCTGACCTGATCCGACTTGCGCAGACGCTTCAGCAATCGCGGGATAATCATCGGCGCGCCCTCGCTTGAATAATGGAGCGCCACATGCGTTTGCCGGCGGCTTTGACCGCCGCATCCTTGGCGCGCAGAAACGCCGGGCGCAGAAAAGGACGCGGGGCAATGCCAGGATGGTTAACGCCGGACACCACCTGCGAGCCGATACGCAGACGCTTTTTGTTTTTGCGCTTGTTTCTCCCCCGCCCAGTGGTCGGGTTGGGAATGGCGTGCGGCGCCGCGCCGAACTCGATAAAGCGGGCGTAATAGGCTTTGGGATGCACGCCTACGCGACCGGTGAAACCGCGACCGCTGCGATCCCTGCGAAGCTTGTAACGGATGTGCTTACGCAGGTGGCCGCTTTTCACGGGCGCGCCTTGGCGGATCTCTTTCCTAAACGTCTTGGCCGCCTCAGTCAGTCCGTCACGCGCCGCCTTGTTGGCCGCCTGCTTGCCGAGTTGTTGTAAGGCCTGATGCAGCTCGCGCAAACCGCTGATCTTGACGCCGCTGCTCATACTGCCGACCCCACGTCCGCACACATCAGCACCCATTCTTTATTCATCTCGTTGGTATTGATGGCGGAATGGATGTCGTAGACGCGGCCTTGATAGATCACTCGGTGATCCTGCGACGTGAGCCCAGCCAGCCCCGGCTCCCAGCGCAGCACAATACGGGTGGTCAGCTCGGCGCGGGGGCCGCTGGCGGCCAGAAACTCGCGACCGGACAGCGGCTCCACGCCCGCCCAACGCGTAGCGACATCTCGCCAGCCTTGCACGGTTTCGCCGTATTCATCCTGAGTCGTGTCATTAACCTGAATCGTCACCCTCCGCCGTAACCGTCCCGCTCTCATAGCCGCCGAATCCGCAGCAGGTCCAGCAGCGCTTTGGAGCACAACGGAACCTGTGAGACCGTCGCCGCCGTCTGGTCCTCCCGTTGCTCGTACAGGGTGGCGATGATCATTTTTATGGCGTGCTTGGCCAGCTCTGGCACATCTTCATTGAATGAGAGACCGGAATACTCCTGCGCCAGATTGCCCGCCACCGCAATCAGGGTCTCGATGTAGCCGTCTTCCTCGTCATGCTCCACCCGCAGATGCTGCTTGGCTTCCTCTAAGGTGATGGGGGCCATTACGCCCCCTTACTCAATGTCAGCACTTTGATGGCGTTGGAGTCGACCAACATGCCGCCCACCCGCTTGGTGGTGTAAAAGTGGACGAAGGGTTTATGCGTGTAAGGGTCGCGCAGCATGCGCGCGCCGATGCGGTCCACAATCGAATAGCCGCGCATGAAGTCGCCGAACAAGATGGCGTTAGCATCCGCCGCCACTTCCGGCATGTCCTCGTTTTCCTCGATGCCGTAGCCCAACAGCAACGAAGGCTGACCCGCCTCGATGCCGGGACGCCACATGTAGTTACCGTCCGCGTCCTTGAACTTGCGCACCTTCTCCACCGTGGTTCCGGTCATCATCCAGCTGGCGTTGCGGCGAAACGCTTTCTTGAGACGGTAGATCACGCTTAGCAGGTTATCCGCGGTGAAGTCGCCCGCCTTGCCGCTGATCACTCGTTGCAGCTTGCCGAACTCGCGGGAGGCGTCCGGGGCGGTGTCCATGGCGTAAGCCAGGATGCCTTTCGGTTTGCCCACGCCATCGCCATTTAGAAAGGCGTCGGCTTCACGGTCGACGAACTCTTGCGCCACCTCGTCGGCGATCCACTGCTCGACGTTGAAATACACATCGTCCAGCGCCTTTTGGGTCGTGGCCGGGTTGGCGTAGATCTCCCCCATGAAGGCTTCAATCTGCGCCAGCTTGGGTGTGTTGGTTTCCGGGCGGGCGTCGGTCTCGCCCACCCAGCCGGAACCGGCGCCGCCCAGATTAACGAGACGCTTGTAGCCATCCGTGGACACCTGGATATTTCGGCACAGCGCCCGCATGGGAGACAGCTCGCGCTCTAATTCCAAAATCTGACGGTCCAGCTCTTCCGGCACGCCAAAGCCGCCGTCCTGATTCGCGCCCAGGTTGACGGCCTTGGCTTCAATGCCGGCGGCGTTGTTCTTGCGCATCCACTGGTCGATAAAGTGTTTGCGGTATTCCGCATCCCCTTCCACCGTTCCGGGGCGGTTCTGCTTTTTATAAAGGCCGTCCAGCTCCTTTTTCAGGGCCTCCAGTTCGCTAAGCTGGGCGTTGAGCTTGTCGGTTTTTTCGGTGAGCTTGATTACCTCTGCGCGGGTGGCCTCCATAGAGGAGTCATTGGCTGATTTAAATTCCGTGAAGCGGCTAGACAGTTCTTCCGCTACGTCTTGGATGTCTTTTAATTCGACTGGCATCAGGGTTAGTTCCTTGTGGTGAATATATGTTTTAGGGATGAAATAGCGGCCAGGGCTTGTGCGTGCTCGGCGTTTCGTTGGCGGTGTTTGACTTGCGCAATGCGCGCCTCGTCATTGGCGGGAAAGGTCACCAGGGACACTTCCCACAAGTCGATTTCTTTGATTAAGAACGCCTCTTTGGCGCTGTCGTATTCCACGCCATGACTGGGGACGGAATACCCGATAGAGAGGCCGGAAATAGAGCCGGCTTTTAGGTGCCCGTAAGCGCGCCTGGCTAACGGGTCATCGTCAACCAGCAGACGCCCGGACAGCTTGAGGCCGTGCTCGTCTTCCTCCATGGCGGTATAGACGCCAATGGGTTCGTCCATGCGGTGCTGCCATAACAGCGCCGGCAGGCGGCCTTGTTGTTTCCAGCGATCCAAAGAGGCGTTAAACGCGCCCTTGACGACAATGTCGCTGTACGAGTCTTTAACCCCGAATACGGAGCCGTACCCCTCGAACTCACCGGTGTCGGACAGGGACTTGATCTTTAATGGGATATCCAGTTTTTGCTTGGTGTGCATGCGTGCCTCGTATGGCTGCTTAATTCGTTTCCGTCTCGTCGGCAGGCTGGCCGTTAACCGCCATATTGAGCGGCGTCAGATAGGTATCGCCGCCTTCCCTGGGGTTCATGTCCTCCAGGATGCGGACCTCGTTCGGACTCATGACGCCGTTTTGAATCATGGCGGTGTAGTACTCGCTGCGGGTCTTCATGTCTCCGCGCATAAGGGCATTCACTACAAACTTGGAGAAATAATTGGCGCGCTCTTTATCGGTAAGCAGCGCCTTGTTGATACGCTTCTCGATGCGTGTGCAATACGGAATCAGTGTGTGCCGGACAAACGCCAAGTCCTGATGTTCGATATTCGAAAACGTCGCCCGCTCCAGGTCGCCGATCATGTGCGGCGGCACCCGGAAAAAGCCGGCGATCTCGGAGCGCTGAAACTTGCGGGTTTCTAAAAACTGGCTGTCTTCCGCCGTCATGGAGACCTGCAGCCACTTCAAGCCGCCATCGAGGATCATCTCGCGGTTCTGATTGGCGACGCCGCGGTGCAGCTCCATCTCCTGTTTCAGCCGCTCGTATTGCTTGTCTGTCAGCGCGTGATCAGTGGAGAGCACGCCGGAGGGTTTCGCGCCATGGGCGAACAGCGTGGAGCCGTGCTTTTCCGTCGCCTTGGCCAGCCCCAGGCAGTGGCGGTTGTATTGAATCGGGTTCAGTCCTGTTAAACCGTCCTGGCTCCATAAGCGGATATGCAACACCTCCTCCGCCGGCAGCGTGCGCACAGGGCCGCTTTTAAACTGCACGTCATAGGTCAGTTCGTAGTCGTTGGAAAGTTTCGGCGTCACCGCATCCGGCGCCATCGGCAGCAACTCCAGCACCCGGCCCGACGCCGTGCGGTTGATGTAGCTGTAATGGTTACCGCGTAAGCACAGGTGCGCGACGATCAGTTCTTTAAATTCCTGATCGGTCAGATAGTCGTTCGGTCCGTGCTTTAACAGCGCCTGCAGCGGGTGGTTAGACGCCTTTTCCGACCCGCCGCCGGGCAGTTCCTTAAACAGGTTTAAGGGCAGCATGCCGATAGATTCCGTTAGGACTTTGATGCACGAAAATACGGCGCTGATCTCCGGGGCGTTGCCGGGGGTGATCTGCACGCCGGCGTCGGCGTCGTACCATGCGCCCAACAACTCCGCCAGCTTGGCCGAGCTGTCGATGACGGCGGCGTTCTTACGTTTGAAAATGGAGAACATCAGGCAAACCTTATGCTGGGGCCGGTGGTTTCCGCCGCCAACATAGCGCGGCCCACGGCCATGATGAGCGCAACCGCGCCGTCGATTTTTTTGTCTTTGTGTTCCTTGGTTGGGCGAACGATGTCGTCATCGGCGCCGCCCATATAGCGTCCGACTACGTTGCCCATACACCAGGTTAAAATGGGGTTGCCGTCATGATGAAAACGCCCGGCGGCGATGGCCGCTTCCAGCTCTTTCATGCCGGCGGACATGCCGGAATAGTTCTGCGTGATCTGCACCGGGTTCAGGTTCTCGTCGTCCAGGCGGTGCGACAGGTTCAGCGCGCCGTGTGGATCGATGCCGATCTCCGCAATAGGATGGCGTTGGTTGGTGTCGGTGACTTCCGCCAACACTTCCAGATAGTCCACTTCCGCGCCATCGGTGGCGGTGAGCGCGCCCAGGTTGGCCCACTTCTGATAACGACTGGATAGCTTGCGGTTGTCCGGGTTGTTGACCGTATCCTCGGGCGCCCAGAACACCGGCGAGAGGCAGTAGTAATGCCGGCGGGTTCTTCCGTCCTCGTCCATCAGGTCGCGGTAGAACAGTTTGATGAAAGCGTTAAGGTCGAGTTTGCCGGCCAAGTCCAGGCCGCCGATACACTCCTGGCCTTCGAAGTCTTCCACGCTCAGGCTGGGGTCGTAGCAGCGTTGCCACTGCTCCATGTTGAAGAACGCCGAGCGCGCTGTAACCCAGATATTTAAATGCTTGATCTTGAATATGTTCTGAAAGCGAGCGCTGCGAATCGCTTTTTGCTGCTGACTTTCCAAATACTTTTTATAAACGCTAACGCCCAGATTCGGATTAGCCATGGCCAATACGTCCGGGTCCGCCCAGCGCTCCGGATCGTCCACGCCGTACATCAGGGCGAACAGCTCGTCATTGGGCGCGACGCCGTCCAGCATCTCTTGCGCCTCGGTCTGCTTGTCGTAGCAGGGGCCTTCGATGTTGTTGCCGGCGGTGGTGATAATAAACGTCAGCGGCTGCCGGCGAGCGCCCTGCCCCGTCACCATGGTCTCGTATAAGTCGGGGGCGTCGTGTTCGTGGTACTCATCGATCAGCGCACAGGACGGACTCGCGCCATCGCCGGGCTTACCGA
This sequence comes from Hahella sp. HNIBRBA332, assembly GCF_030719035.1. Lineage (NCBI taxonomy): Bacteria > Pseudomonadati > Pseudomonadota > Gammaproteobacteria > Oceanospirillales > Hahellaceae > Hahella > Hahella aquimaris. The sequence goes on along the minus strand of NZ_CP132203.1, from coordinate 1,215,823 downwards.
TGACCGGCTCAAAGCGCGCTTCATCCGCCGGGCGATTTAAGTTCTTTGCATTGACCGCGATCCCTTTTGCTTTCTGAAGTAGAGGCGTGCGGGAGACCATCAGCTTGGCCGGTCTGAATACCTCCCAGGCTTGGCGCTCGTTGGTGGCGCCGCTGTAGACCTCGGCGCCAAACTCGTTATCGCAGGCGAACATATACAGCCCCACGCCGGCGGCGATGATCGACTTGCCGTTCTTACGCGGGACGCACCAATAGACTTCGCGGAAGCGGCGCAGGTCGTCGGCCTTGCTCTTCCATCCGAAGATGTTGACGAAGCCGAACACCTGCCAGGGCTCCAGCTTGATAAGCTGACGCTTGAACGCCCACTCGCCTTTGGTGTGCGGTAGTAGTTCGACGAACTCGCACACTCGCTCGGCCTCCGCCTTGTCGAAGTAATACGGATAGTCCGGGTCGCTCTCCTGGGCGAGATCGTCCAGGTAACGCTGGCACGCCAAGCGCGTGTACCGATACGCAGGGATAGACCCGTCCAGCACGGCGCGGGCGTACCGCGTCGCCGCCTCGACATGAGGATATTTAGCAGCCATGGAATAACCGAAAATCAGAATTTATCGAAGGGGTTTGACGTGTCGTGGTTGCCGCCGCCGGTCAGACGTTGGCGACTGGATGGGTCCAGGCCCAGGAGCGCCCCGAAGGTCGCCAGTTGTTTTAAGGATTCATTGGCGACGGTGGCCGCCGGGTTCTTCTTCAGGCCGCCGTTTGCGTCCGTGGTGGTGATGCCGTATTGCGCCAGCTCACGCTCCGCCTGACGCCATCGACCGTACGAAGCACAGAAGGCCTCTAGGTTATGCACGTCTGTAATGGCGATGATCTTTTGCGCGCATAGCTCCGGGGCGATCAGCTCCCACATACGGCGCGCGTCGTCGCCCAGCCAGTCCGGGCAATCGATGTTAGTGATCTGTGAAAACTGGGGTTCGTGGGTGTTGAGTTGACGCTTTCCGGGGTTGCCGGCCAGGAGCTTTTGCGCAACGGGCTTGGGCTTCCGCCCCCGTCCTGCTCTGGTTGCGGTTCCACTCATTGCGTTTATCTGAATTTAATTATCGTGATTATAAAAACATGATACGAGGACGACCCAAATCACAGGTTTGACCCGCCCCTTTACATTTGTTTATAAGCATATTGAGGCCCGTACTTCTTGGCCATCTAACTAGTGGCAAAGTGCAACACTACATTCCTCAGACTCGATTAAGGATTATTATGAGACTCTCAATCCCCCCTCTTATTGTCCTCTGCCTCTTCATGGGTTTTACCCTTTGGGTAATGGTTGGCGCAGAACAGTCGCTGGTGGCGTTTGGCGCTCAGCTCATGTCCAGGCCGGATACCGCTCAGGTTGTTATCGACCTCTATATACTCGCTTCATTAGCTTGCCTATGGATGTACCAAGATGCGAAAAGCCGTGGGAAAGGTTTCGTTTACGTTCTTCCCTTTTTCATCTTGACTGCCATATTTGTATCTGCTGGACCATTGCTTTATTTGGTGCTACGTGGCAAGCGAGTGGCGGTTCCACCCACAGCGTGAATCTAAAATTTTTAATTTCGCGGGTATAAAAAAAGACTTAGGGGTGCGGTGTTGGTCGCTCAGATATCAGAAATTTGACCCGCCCCACCCCTTCCTATTTTCGTCGTTTGATCGTTTTTTAATCAGACAACATCATTCCCTAGAGGCTGGGCCCTTCGGTCTCAAGCAGGCCGTCCAGCTTTTCTAGCTCAACATCTGCAATACTGAAATAGTAATCAAAGCTTGCTTTCCCTACATGCATCCTCAGATTGTTTAAGACGCATTGGCAGGTTTGAATCTGGAGCATAATGTCCGGCATATCTTCAGCAGCAACAGCTAGCTCTGAAAGCTGCACAAGCTTATTAATAATAGAGTTGAGAACACTCTCTTCAGGAGTATCAATGCTTCCCGCAAGAGTCCACTCAAAGTCGACATAAGGCTTCGTCATTATTTATCCCCTTTACTCTATTATAGCTAAGAGGTATCCAATAACGACTTTTCTCGATGGCATGACTGACATATCCCACGCAAGTTTGCCTCTCGATCATCCCCGCCACTCGCCTTGGGCTGGATGTGATCCACCTCCGTCGCCGCGCTGGTTCGCCCCTGTTATAAGCATACCTGACACAAGTAGTTATCCCGTCTCAGTATCCGCACCCTGAGCTTACACCATTGCCAACCATAACCGCGTTGGGTGTCGCTGCCTTTCTGTTGTTGCCAGACAACCCAGCGTGTCGCTTCTCGCTTGTCTGAGTGAATCTCACAGGATCGGGATTATGTAGGGTCGTGTGGGGCAGCCCTAATGAGTAAGGTATGCTCCCATAACCTCATCAGCATTGCCCTGATTCTTTTACTCATAAAACCGGAATACTCTGTTAATAAGCAGTCTCTTGCGCGACACCTGAAGTTGCACCAATAGCGTCTGTGGCAAGTTCGCAACAAAAACAATTAATAGATAAGGAAACCCGGTGAACAAGGTAACTGATACATTGAGGTATTATTCCTGTCATGAATGGGTTTGTATCTTAGCAGGCTATGCCGTCGTTGGTGTGACAGACTTTGTCTCTGAACTTAAGGGCACTCTCAGGCTCACTTGTGGTGTTGATTACCATAAGCTCTATTCATCTGGGGAAAGAATAGGAACGTTAGAGACCATCAAAGGCGAGAAACTTCCTCTTATTATCCCTCTATCCGGCTATATCGTTAGCATCAACAATCATCCGTCAGCCATTATCAACGGTCCTTACGGCAATGGCTGGCTACTCATAATAAAAATTAAGGATTATTCTGAATTTGGCAAACTACTATCCGAGAAAGATTACGAAACAACTTTTCGAGGCCCGCCTTCATGCTTATGATTTGGGCCAGTTGACTTTCACTTCCGCCACGTTTCTTTCTGGATATTAAGCCCACACGATCTCATAAATGCCGCACACAATCCATCGACTGGTGCAAAACCCGAATAACGGCGACACCATAAACAGTTGGCTTGTAGAAGACTACATGTGAGCCTACGTAATAAGCTCGTAAAGAAGGGCGCACGTAGCTGCGATCACTGCCGAGAGTCTTGTTGTTAACGAGCGTCAGGAATGCTTCGTTTATCTCCCTGATATAGGCCTCCGCCTTGTCTGCTCCCCACTCCTTTAACGAGAACTGATAGATTGAGACAAGATCAGCCTCCGCTTTAGGACGAAGCTTGAATGTTTTATCCGTCATTAGAGGTCTTTTTCATCCTTGCAAGAAACTCATTCACATCCCAGTTTTTAAGCTCTCCGCTGGCTTCTCCCTCATCAATCAGGCTACGAAGCTCTTGCAGTTTAGAAGCCGCCATCTGCTCTTGTAGCAACCTCAACCCTGCTCGGATCACTTCGCTCTGATTGTTGTAGCTGCCGGTCTCGATCATCGAAGAAATGAAGCTTTCCAGCTCAGCGCTAGGCTGAAAGGTGATTGTTCTAGGCATGGTTTGCCCTCCACTTTGTAAGAACTATTCTTACAATAGCATAAACTAGCGATACCTGCTCAACTCTGCAAAGTCTTATACCTATGACAATAGCCTACAAATTGCTTGCAGATTCTTCTATCAATCACAAACGCGCGAATCAAGTGGGCAGTATCAGAATCCTTGGCTACTCTGTATGTATAGGAAAAGGTTCTTTGGCTGTGAGCTGGCTCCACCTCATCCGTGTAATAGCCCGCGATTCTTCCCTTGCTTAACAGCCCATTAGTTCAACCCCATACGTACTTGGCGAGGTCATTTCATGCATTTGCTACCGATACAACGTTACCACGTCCTGACGTATGTAAAGTGGGGCCTATGTTTCTTTTGGCTGAGCACAGCCTCAGCAGCCGAGCTAAATGTTGATGTCCGAAGTCGCCCACCTGAAATGGTTATCAGTGATGGGGCAATGAGTGGCCCATTGCTTGATATTATCAGCGAGGCAGCAACGAAAGCAGGCCATACAGTCCACTTCTCAGAAAGGCAGTTCAAAGCCAGTTACGAAGAGTTAAAAAAAGGAAGCGTAGATATTCTCCCTAGAACGTTATGCACTGATGAGAGGGTGCGTGAAATTGAATATATTGGCCCTATTGGATATCAGGAGAAGGTTATAGAGTTTCTTGTTAAGCCCGGCAGGGAAGAATCAGTCAAAACCTTTGATGACCTTAAGCGCCTAAAGATTGGGGTGAAAAGAGGCACTTTTTATTTTAAAGAGTTCAATACCGCCTCCGATATTCAAAAAGTGGAGTCTGGAGATGACGATAATATGGTAAAAATGTTCAACGGCTCGCGATTTGACGCGATGGCCGTTCTTGATCGCAGATCTGTACTGGATGCACTAGAGGCAGCTGGGGTTACAGAGTATGCATTTGCCATTTATAAGAAGAAAATCAATATTGGAAACTACTACGGAATTAGCCCTGGCAATCGTCACAAAGCTGCACTCCAAGCAGCGTTGGAGGACTTGGTTAGAACAGGACGAGTCGCTGCTTTGTATGAAAAATATGGGGCTACCCCACCTTGGTTTCCAGAGCAAACAATCTTTGAGCCTTGTACTGGTGACTCCTAGGCGATGGACTACAGTGTGGGCGCCTGGCTATACCCGGCTAGGCTAGCTGCTCTTTTGATGTTTTGCGCCTGTGGCAGGTCTCACATATTCCTTGCAGATTATCTTCGTGATCACTCCCCCCCTTAGCCTTGGGTTGGATGAGATCCACCTCTGTCGCCGCACTGGTACGCCCAGCCTTTAAGCACACCTGACACAAGTAGTTATCCCGTCGCAGTATCCACGCCCGGAGCTTGCGCCATTGCCAACCATAGCCGCGTTGGGTGTCACTGCCTTTCTGTTGTTGCCAGACTCCCCAGCGTGTCGCCTCTCGCTTGTCTGCGTGGCTCTCACAGTATCGTGACTTATGCCGAATGGTATTTGGAATAGCCCTTTTGATTGCAGGGCCTTAGCGAGGCTTGTGGCATTACTGCTCGGTTGGTCGCTCAGGTGTCAGAGATCTGACCCGTCCCTCCCCATAGAATATTTAAATCGAAATAACAAGATTACACTCGTCTGATGAACTATTCTTACTCATGCAGCCGTAGTCCACCATTGAGCAATTCGCCTGAGACTACCAGCTAACTAAAGGAGTATTCAGATGCCCAGATACTGCCTGAATCAAAACCCCCAAACCGAAAGCGGCGATTACGAAGTCCATGACCTGACACCTAATGTGTGCCGTCACCTACCCCATCCAGCGAATCAGATTGATCTTGGAGTCTGCAATAACTGCCATGAAGCTATTGCCGCTGCGAAAAAAATCTATCCTGAGGAAAGTGCAACGATAAATGGGTGCGCTTACTGCTGTGAGCCATGTCATACATCTTAGCCTTTGAGAGTTACCTAATCAGATCAACTCAAAGCCCTAAATGCAGTAATGCGGTTCTACCCTTAGTACGGCTCTAAGTAACTGCTCTGTTGTTTGTGTATAAAGTGTGCGGAAGCTTTTATCAAAGGCGACAATAGTGTTCGCCTAGTTTTACCTATCTCACCAGGGCAGGAGAAATAGGTTCCCATATTTTACGAACTACGGAGCCCCAAAAGGCTTTCCCAAGTGGTTTTAATGTGATGGCAAGGTCTGCATATTGCCTGCTGGTCCTTGTCTTGATCGTCGCTCCCTTTCTGTTGTTGCCAGACTCCCCAGCGTGTCGTCTCTCGCTTGTCTGCGTAGCTTTCACAGTATCGGGATTTATGTCGGGTCGTATTGGGACAGCCCTTGCTTAAGCACTTCTAGTGCCAGTCCTAAGGGGTAAGGTATGCTCCCATACCCTCATCAGCATTGCCCCGATTCTTTTACTCGTAAAGCAGGAATACTCTATTTATTAGCAGTTGCTTGCGTGACGCCCAAGGATGCATCAGCGGCTTCTGCACTTAGTTCACCGCACGAATAATTAATAGGTAAGGAAACCCCAATGAATAAGGTAACCGATACATTGAGGTATTATTCCTGTCATGAATGGGTTCGAGTGTTAGCAAACTACGCCATAGTAGGCGTCACGGATTTTGTGACAGATGGAGCAATAACCTTAATCGGAAGCGTTAACTACGAGAGACTCTACGCCGCTGGCGACCAAATAGGCGTCGTCGAAACTCATAGCGGAGAAAAGTTTCCGTTTTATGTCCCTGTTACCGGATATATAACCGGAATTAACAACCATCCCACTAAAGATACGCGCAACCCATACGGAAAAGGCTGGTTGCTTATAGTTAAGATTGAAATACCCGCCGAAGTAGAAAAACTACTCACTGAAAAAGAATATGCGGGGTTGATCCAGGGCGTTCCCTATCACTATGTGAAGGCCTCATAGCCCTGCCTCCTTATACATAGTAATCAATAGGTATGCGCCCTGACTTATCCCATATCCCTTGAGTAGGGGGAATGGGATTGCTTTCTTTATAGGCTTACAGTGGTCGATTTATACTTGGTACGGCTTTAATTGCCTTAGCCGTCTTCCCACTCATTGAAGATTTGAATCGGTGGCACCTACTACAAATCCCTTGAAGATTATTCTCCCGGTCGTCCCCGCCTTGGGCTTTAGGAAGGATGTGATCCACCTCCGTCGCCGCACTGGTACGCCCTGCCTTTAAACACACCTGACACAGGTAGTTATCCCGCCGCAGTATCCGCACCCTAAGCTTGCGCCATTGCCAACCATAGCCGCGCTGGGTGTCGCTGCCTTTCTGTTGTTGCCAGACTCCCCAGCGTGTCGCCTCTCGCTTGTCTGCGTGGCTCTCACAGTATCGTGACTTGTGCCGGGTCGTATTAGGGCAGCCCTTATCTTTGCAGGGCCTTAACGAAGCTTGTGGCATTAGCGGTCACTCTGCCGCTCGATCAGGCGGTCTAACTTGTCGTTGATGGCTCGCAGGTCGGTTTTAATCTCATTGCGGACGGCGTCGATACGCTGACGCTGTTGCACTTGCTCTTCATTCAGGTACTTAACCGCCAGCGCGTTTTGCTCCACACGGCGATCTATGGAGCCCGCCCAGGTGATCACGGAAATGGCGATTACCAGCGTGCTGATCAGGTGGCCCACACTGATGGTTTTGTCCAAGTGCCAGTGCCTCCGGGTGGTTTGGTTCTCTTCCATTATTTCTTACTCATCACGTCGGTTACCTTGGGGGCGATCTTTTCCAGCGATCTGCCGGCGACGTATCCGCCCAGTCCTATTTGCAGCAGATCCCAGGCTTCCACGTTTAGCCTGAACGTAAGCAGGCCGAAGGAGTCGCACACAACAAGCGCCAGAAAGCACAGCATGGTTAACGGGCGCCAATTGCGCTGCAGGATGCTTTGGCCTTGCGCCTCGGCCTGAATCGTTCTGGCTTTCGCCTCCAGCAGCTTGGTTTCGTACTCCATCACCCGTTGGGTTAGCTCGGCCTGAATCTGGAATAGCTGCGCTTGTATCTGCAGGCGCTCTTCGTCGCTGGTGTGGACATTGTCGATCAGGTCGGCGACCGGTTTAAACAGGTTCAGAATTGAAGCCCAGGCGCTCATGGGTATTCTTTCCAAGGCAGTTGATAATGAGGTCCGTCGAAAAAGCCGTTGAAGTCGCCGCCCCACTCTATTGGAATGCCCAGCTCTTCGGCGGCTTGTTTCACAGCGTCGGCGAGTATCTGGTAATAGCGGGTCTCCCAAGTGATCGAGCCGTTTATCAAAACACCCAGGTCCACCGCATGCCCCGTTAAGTGTCGGCTGCGCATCGTTTTGGATTTGCCTGCCTTATACAGTTCCGTTTGGCACTCAGTGGTTCGCAGGCCTTCCAGCACGGTGAAGTCTATCGGGGTGATCTGAATCGCTCTTTCTACGACTTTCACAAGGTCAGGATGCAGGCCAACCAAGCGCGACTTAGAGCGCTTTCCTAAGTAGAAGCTCATGTTTTGCATAACCCAGAAACGAAAAAGCCCCGCATAAGCGAGGCTCTAGAAAGCAAAAAACCCGGCTCCTTTTCGGATACCGGGTCTTTAAATGAAAACGCCCTGAGAGTTGTCAGGGCGTAGTAGTGCAGAATATGGGAAATACACTAACAAATTGTTTCAAAAATCGCAACAATCAAATAAAAGCAAACCGGATTATCCCAAAAAATACAACAATCAGCATCAACCACTAGTCCGTAATTACTTGATCACTACGTTGCGCCTTTACTCGGAAATCTGAAAATTAACCTGCGTACCATCTGGTAGATCTTTTATTAGGAAGTTCATTTGACCCGACATAGCAAAATGAACCTCAATATCAGTGAGTTCGAAGTTTTCTGGCTCATATTTACCACCCAAAACTGGCAGCTGCTTAAAGCCATACAGTTTACCCCGCTCAAGCACGGAGCCTTGCTCTTTGAGTTGAAGCACCAAAGGGACCAAAAACCACTCGTTGACAAGCTCATTATCTCGCAGCTTTATTTTGAACTCTTCGTAAGACTCCGCAACTTTCTCAAACTCGGCGCTACCTGTAATGAGCCAATATATTTCCCCTGACTTATTCTGTAGGAAGGCATCTCCAATAGAGGTTACTAATATCGGCAGGGATTGGCCTACGAGCCACTTCCAATCTTCGACTAGTTTATCCCGATCAATGTGTGCAAAGCTGACCGTAAGGTCATTCCATGTTAAAGGCATTTAGTTCTCCCTGAGGCATAGCATTCAGCTGATAAGTGTGTTGTTTGCGAATTTTTCAGCTCATAGCTATGTGCTTTCAATGTCCCTGAATACATTTTTTTCAAACCATGCCTCTGAATGAACTTCTTTATCCACGAGCTCCAGCGCTTCTCTCAATTTAGATACGGGAATTTGAACTAACTCTTTACCAGACCAAAACTCTACAAATTTATCTTCGCTTTCTTCGTCAGCGTAAAATTTCAGGAGAGGATAGTCTACACTTTCATCTATAGCCTCATTCCCGGTATCAATAAATAGTTCCAATGTCATTCCGAAATCAGAAACAAATTGAGTAGCTATTTCGTCGCTTTTAAATCTCTTCATAGTCTCCATTCCATACATACGCCTTAAGAATTGACTTTACCAAATATTTTTTAACTTATGAAATCGGAGATATTATATATTGTCGCTTCGACACCAAAACCATATGCAAGCTCAATATCCTTAAGCCTCCAATAGCCATCATTGTCGTCATCTAATACGCCATTCGACGCAGAAAATATCTCCATGACTTTTTGTAGGGCTAAGTGTCCAGAAGCGTAGCGGCATAATAGTTGAAAGCTACTGACGGGCTTACATCCAAGCATAGACTCAACGACTTCCTTTTCATCTTCTTCGTACTCACTTTCGTAATCTTTATAAATCCATAACAGAAACCTATCGCCATCCTTAGAGTTACATTCGCCATTGAGTATCCCCACTGATGACGCAATGTGAAGCACCTCTTCCTTTGAGATGTCAAAATGTAGAATTACGCTATTCATATAATTTTCACGAAAGGTCAAACATTCTCATCTTCGTTGCTGATACCAATTTTTCGCAAAGCCTCTTTGATTGCAAACATAGCAGCAATTGAATAGCACATAGCACTTGAGTCTACTGGATTAAATGACCCACCGATAACTCTTATTCGCGCTCCGGAAAGGTGTGTTCCAGGGAACTCATCTTTTTCATAATAACGCTTAATTCCCTCAAGAGTAGCATCGAAGAATACGAAAGGAATCTGATCTTCCGTAACCTCCCATGAAAACACGCTTTGTGGATTGCCATCCTTCATCGGCTCAATTTTTAGCACCACGTGACCATACCTATCAAGGCTAGAGGATTGACGAATAAATCTGCCTTCCCCCATAGATTCGCAATCAAGTAAAACACCTTTCTCGGTGTTTCTATAAGTAATAATCGTTTCCATTTTTCGATAACTGCTGCTTATGCTTAATGTTTGTATACTCTTCGCTTAGTCTAATGCAGCCATGGGAGCCAAGATTGCTTACTCCAAACGATTTTAGGAATGAGCTTTCACTCAAGCGCCGCATCGTGGACTACCATCCACACAACTAGTGCCATTTGCTGAGGTCACAACATAGAACATAGAATTGTTTAGCCTCCTGTATAGAGCGAGGCGAGCGGCCCTTCAGAACTCAATACTGACCTCATGCTGCGTATTTTTAGACGTTGTTTACCACCCTGAAGGTACGATATTTCGCTGTAAGGCGATAGCGAACAAGCTCAATACGGCCACAATCAGTCCGATGTGATAGATGTACTTAAGTGGGCAATCCTATCTGTTAGATTTTAGACCACGTGCATTAACGGCTATAAGCAACAGCGCACCAATTACAGCGACAAACCAAGCTGAACGTGGATGAGTGAATGCCTGTAGATATATAGGTGTTGGTATCGAAGCACTTACTAAATCAACACTATCCTTGGGATAAGGGCCAGTATACTTTTGTGAAGATAACAAATTTCCTTCTAGATCGTAGTGGTACTTCATTCTATTTCGCGCGGTAAATATATAAAAAGTAGAGTCCTCAGCTGGGAATAACTTGAATGGGCCGCCGGAGGCCTTTACTTGCCAGCCTCGTATAAACTGAAGAGAGTGATTATACAATTGGACTCTACCAGATGGCTCATGAGGTACGACTAGGTAGCCGTCAGGATATTCTAGGGCTTTATCGATATTACCTACTGGCCATTCAAAGGACTGCGAAGCACCTAGGCCAGAAATTGACGAAAGTGCAGGACCAAAAAAGCCTATAGCCCCAACAATAAGGCAGGCACTAGCCAAGAAGTTTAAAATAGTTTTCCATGTGAACCCTTTTTGAGAAAAAACGATACTAATAGCTTGAACGATCACCGCAGCCAGCAATACTAAGACAATAATCGAGGAAAAGTTTAGTTCCATAATTTGACGAATCTAACATTTGTATATCGCATATTCGCGCTTATCAATTTCATGACCTTGCAGATCCTTCTGGGGGATTCAGCATGTTACATCCTATCCCTTATCTGACCCCAAAAAACGTCGCATCGTGGCTTGCCATCCACACAACCGGCGCCATTTGCCGAGGTCACAACCATACTGTATTTTTATGCAGTATATTTTATCACTTTGGAGTTCACAATGCGCGTATCGCTACTTGGTCGCAGCGGTGCAAGGATGCGCAGGCGTTTACTCACAATGCCACTTAACTTTGTTATGCAACTCCATCCACATCCTTTGACAAATCAAACCAAGCAATCACTTTAGCATCGTAAGGACCAATATACTTTTCGCCCTGCTTCGAGTCATAGTATTGCTTTGCACTTTCAGGTGTCGCGGATGATTCGGGCAATGCATTTCCGTTCTCGTCATAAGACCAGTGTGTACCAACCATCCTCTCAAACTTCTCTTTCATTTTCAGTTGAAACTCCATCTCTTCCGGATTCAACTCCAATACAACAAAAACTTTCTGATCAGGCACATCTTCAGGAAAACAGCAAAACCGATGAATTTCTCCCCGAAAGTATACCAATCCCTCTATTGGAGCATCGTAATAATTGGAGATAAAGCACCACCCAATTTCCTTTGGGTCAACCTTTAAGGTTGGTACTAGCAAATCATCTCTATCCATACTTCCACCTAATAATCACGGTCGCTGCATATTCATTCGTTTGCATTCGAAGGACGAGCTGCCGCTACTTGTTATATTTTCTTGCCAAACCTTCAAGATGGACCCTCCTGGCCTCCTCTTTCCTACGTTTTTCTTTGTAACGACACGACCGGCATCGTACAGCTTTTGATGCGATACTTCCTCTGGCAATTTCATACCACCACTTCTGTTGCTTTGCCGTCCATATCTCGTGACTTTCACAGTCCTTACATATGAAATGACGGTCTATATAAAAGTTTGGCAAACGCTCCAAAGGATTTATCTCCCTCAGAATTTCCGTATTTGCAGGCAACGCACCTTTCGGGACGACTTCTGAATAAACATCCACCTCCGATCGCTTGGCCCTCTCCAAGCGTGCGGCCTTTATTTCTTTTCTTCTCTGTAACCCACTTTTTTTAAACATAACGCCTTTGATCCGGTCCACAAAGATTAGACACGTCACTAACCGATTTTCGATGCTTCATAACTTTCTGGGCAGAGATAGCCATAACCGCTCTTACTTACCAGTAGTGCAAAGCCACCCAATATTGGCATCAGCAATAGCTCTGCTCGACCTAATATATATTGTTGAAACCTCTGTATCCTTTGGCAACTTAGTACTATAAATCCCGAAAGCTATAAAGGAAGCTTTTGCACTTTCAGTTAGATGAAACTCTCGCCCATCTTGAGTAACAATCTTTACGTCTATTTGTACAGGATTGTCATCTTGATCTACGAGCCCTCTCGACTCCCAGCCATCCATTATGAATCCCCATTTCTCAGCCCCTTCAAACCCAATCGTAACCCACTGTCTTTGGTTAATAATTTCCAAGGGATATTTAGGAGAAAACTTCTTCCAATTCTGGTCTAACTCCACTCCTTCGGCCACGTCAACCATATATGGGTTACGAAAAAGTTCGTTGTACAGGTCGTTATCACAAGCCGACAACGTGAAAGCCAGCAAAAGAGAGATCAGAATTTTATTCATAACAACTACGGTTCTATAAGCCTTATAACGACATTTTCATCATAGCTACTCACGACCTTTCTAGCATGTACTCTATGTCGACCGGACGATATCGGTCAGCACCTTAAATGCTGGAACTCCAATGCATCAGCCGGAAAGCTGCCTTTTCCTTCTGACGATACCCGAGATTTTATAGAGCTTGCCAGGGTGTTACTGGAGAGGAGCTACCGCTATTTGAAGGCCGGAGTAATGCTTTATGACTTCTCTCCTCCTGGGGTTTGTCAGCGTCATTTATTTGAAGAGGACGAAGGGAGGCGCGGTAGTGTGGAGCTTATGGAGACATTGAAGCTTATCTGGACGCAGTGATTTGCTGTCGGATAGGGCATTTAGCAGATCAGAAAGAATACGGTGGGCTCGCTAGAGCGCTTCACTCCATCAAGCCCTACCGTTTATTTGTCGCTACCTTTTCCAAATTTAGGCTTTCCAGCTTTTACAAGTAATCCGGCAATTGTTATCACAAGCATAACAATGAAAGTGTATTGCCCTAACACTTGGAAGACCCCCCAGGCTAAAGCTGCCGCCACTAGACAGCCAAGCAGGAATAATAGATTTTTTGCCATTACGCATACCCAAACCTTGCAGATGAAGCTTTCGCCATTACAGCAAAGCTATACCGATGAGGATTCCTAGTGTCAAATATTTGCGGGTTATGTAGGTAGAATGACTTCCAACCAGGGAACTGCAGGTTATTTTCTTCCGTAAATGCAAACATGTCCGCAATACGTGACCCACACCCCAAAGAACGCCCTGTGGCCACAGCAATGCTGCCTGCCGCTGCTCCAGCATAAATACTTGCGCCTATTGAGCCTATAACCATAAGGGCTTCTAATCCAGTTGTAGCTCCAACGATCTCAGCCATTGTCGCACCAGAACCAAGCGTGTTCAGTGCAGAAGTGATTGTGGAAACTGTACTAACAGCCGCAGTGAATGAATTAAACAAAGAATCCGGCGCAGGCATGCCTAAAGCGTCCATATTTTCCTTGAAATACTTGTAGAAATCCCCTGACTTATAACACTGCCCCATTGCCTGCCTCTCCTATTCTGATTGCGGATTGGATAAAACTCGTAATTAACCATCTCTACGGACGCGGGATGCCCCTAATCCTGAAACGTCAAAAACTACATACACGCCTAAAGCAGAAAAGCTAGCAATTGGACCGATTTAACCCATTGATATTGCTTGTGTTTAATCCCTAAAACTTCATATGTGACCGAGTGTTATCTAAACTACTCAGCAGAAGTGCAACGCGCCAAAGGAATTTCTAGGCCCGTTAACGCAGGAATGTAATTTGCTTTTGTTAGTAGCAATGCATGCCTTGTTGATCAAAAAGTTACCAAATGAGCCCCGCGACCTCAATCCACCATGACACCTAGGCCCTATGGAATAGTGGGCAGCCGAATACAAAAATCTACTTCTCACATCAGGGCAAACCGGCAAATTCTCCAAAGGTGAACCATACTACTCCAATTCAGCAACCGGAAAGCTGCCTTTTCCTTCTGACGATACCCGCGATTTTATAGAGCTTGCCAGGGTGTTACTGGAGAGGATCTGGCGGGATGGCTACCGCTATTTGAAGGCCGGGGTAATGCTTTGTGATTTCTCCTCTCCTGGGGTTTGTCAGCGTCATCTATTTGAAGAGGACGAAGGGAGGCGCGGTAGTGTGGAGCTTATGGAGACATTGGATAAGCTTAATAGGGGAACAGGTGGCGTTGTCTGGTTTGCTGGACAGAGTATTCAACAGCCCTGGGGAATGAAGCGAGGTAGGCTTTCTCCTGCTTATACTACTAGGTGGGGAGATATTCCTAGAGTGTCATGATCCCGGTTATGTTCTAAACAAGTTTCGAAGAGCCAAAGCTATAAGAAAAATACATGCCCCAGATATAATATCTTGAATCATTGCAACATAATGAATAATGTCCGGTAGACCCTGTAAATAATTCTGTGTATCTGCCTGGTTATTAAAGATACTCCGTTAAGCGATCTTCGAACTCGATCATAAATCGGTTCAGCGCTGACTTCCAATTCCTGATCGGCATCGTCCATTTCTTCGACGCATCCATGATCGCCAGATACACCACCTTTCTCGCGGAATCATCCGTGGGGAACAGCTTCCGTTTCTTGATCACTTTCCTAATGACGCTGTTAAGGGACTCAATGGCATTGGTCGTGTAGATGGCCCTGCGAATGTCTTCCGGGTAGCGGAACAGAGTGTTGAGATTCTCCCAGTGAAGCCGCCAGGATCGGCTGATCTGGGGATATTTCTCATCCCATCGTTCGGCAAATTTGTCCAGCTCTGAGAGGGCTTCCTCTTCGGTGGCCGATTGGTAGATCCGCTTCAGATCTGTTGTGACCGGCTTATAGTCTTTCCATGGCACATACTTCACCGCATTGCGCACCATGTGCACGATACAGAGCTGTATCCGGGTTTGGGGATACACGGTATTGATCGCTTCGGGGAAACCCTTCAGACCATCCACACAGGCGATCAGAATGTCCTTCACGCCCCGGTTCTGTAACTCGGTCAGCACATTAAGCCAGAACTTCGCCCCTTCGGTTTCAGAGATCCACATCCCTAACAGTTCTTTGTGACCTTCCAGATTCACTCCCAAGGCAAGATAGATCGCCTTGTTGATCACCTGCTTATCCTGGCGGATCTTCACCACAATACAGTCCAGGTATACGATGGGATAAACCGCATCCAGAGGACGAGACTGCCATTCCACCACCCGCTCAATCACGGCATCCGTGACTTTGGAGATTAAGGTGGGAGAGACATCCGCGCCATACATTTCCTTAAAGGTGGCCACGATCTCTCGGGTGCTCATGCCTTTGGCGTAGAGGCTGAGAATCTTGTCGTCCATGGTGGTGAAGCGGGTCTGCTGCTTCTTGACCAGTAGAGGCTCAAAGCTGCCCTGACGATCTCTGGGAGTATTAACTTCAAACTGACCGTCCTCGGTACGGAGGGTCTTGCTGGAATAGCCGTTACGGCTATTGTCTGAATTTGAAGATTGATGTTTCTCGTATCCCAGATGCACATCCAGCTCTGCATTGAGCGCGGCTTCCACGGTCGCCTTGGTGAGCATCTGACGGAACTCGTTGAGATCCTTTTCTGTTTTCAGAGATTTGGCTGCCTCACGGGCAAATGCTTCTAATTCTTTCTGGTTCATTGTCTACCTATCCTTAACCCCGCTATAGGGTACTAGTGATAGGCAGATACACAAATTAAATTACAGTCTCGTCCGGTATATTTTCGGCGCTTCCAAATAATGATATCACAGCATCAGCTCTCGCATCTCGAGATGCTGGATAAATAGGTATTGCATGCCCAAATGAATACACAAATCCTGCGCTTTGTGTAGCTGTTTTCTCAGTCGCCATATTAGAATAGATAACACCGAAAATCAAAAAACTGACACAAAAAAGAATGAGTGTCCTTTTGATACTTCTTCCATAATCACTTACAACATCATACAAATAGTAAGCAAAAAGTCTGCCTCCTGTAAGCCCCCTCCAATAATCACTTTTCATTTCTTTCGCAAAAAAGTCCAATGCTCTTCTATGATCCTCGGCTTCCTTTGCTAACTTTTTTAGCTTCCTAAAACATGTCGAAGCATCAGGATTCTTAGCCATTGAAAAACAAAAGTATAAATCTTCTTTCTTGTAGCCTATATCAATTTTATCTAAATCAATGGAGCGATCAAATTTCGTATGTCTAAAGTCAACAACCGACGATGTCGTCAAACCAGACAAAGACAACTCACCTTCAAAATTAGAAGAAGAAAAATCAATGGATCTTACTAATTGAACATCATTTCCCTTGAATATAAACGATCCCTGAGAGCTAATAAAGCGAAACGTTAAACGGCTTTCACCAAAACTATTATCATCAAAAATCACTCCTCCTCTTCCGAACTCTGTCTTGCTAAAGTCAACATCGACCATATCAAAATCACATTCAGAAACAACCAACATGCATCGTTCAAGCTTTACTCTCTTGAAATTAAACTTCGCCCGAATATTATCACTTCCCTCCCTCTCCATATCCATATCACACGTCAAAAACGACATCTTACCATGATCAAAGTGCGAACCTGAAAATAAAACATCTCCGAAGAAGGAACAATTTCTAAATTCAATTTCTGCGCCTACCCCCTTGACAGAATTAAACCGCAGTCCCCTTCGAAATTTGCATCCAAAAAAAACGACCTCCTTACAATCAAAAATAGAACTTTCAAATGAAACAGAAGCACTCTCAAAGTCAACATTATCGATGAAAACCCTATCGCCTGCAAAAGTCATCCCTTCAAATATGACTTCCTCGCATTTAGAAAAATTAACGTTTTTAAATTCAAAATTCCCCCCATTTAATTTCACACCGCTAAATACAGCCTTCTTAGAGTCAAATACAACATCAACAAAGTTAAACTTACAATCAGAAGGAATATGGTACTCGGAGAAGGAAATAACATCCCCTTCTCTATATTCTGAAAATTTACCCCCATTGAATTCTATAACGTTAAGTTCTGGTTCATTTCTGATGGCTTTCAGCCACTCACTTGGACCTGAAGCCCAAACTTCAAATGCATTTTCTAACAAATGAGGCTCAACTAATTCAGCCTTTTTTTCCATTTTCAGCACCCCAAATCATGCCGCACAGCTAAAGATAATCGCATCTATCCAAGCAGTACCTGATTTCGACAGAGAGCCTGCCATGCGCCTATCTAGCTCTAGCATACATCGCACAACATACGCCAAGTTCTCCCCTGCCATGTAAGACCTCCCCCATCTCCTCATCCTTCGCCCACAACTTAGACACAACTAAATCTACCTACGCCGCCTCCTTTATCCGTAATTACCTGCGACTGCACCGAACTCCCTGCCATCCGTGCAAACGGCGTAGACGACGGATAGCCCACGTTATCTGTATTAAATTTAGACTACTTACACCAAATCGAAAGGGGATTTCAGGTGATTAGATATGTCTGGATAGAAGGGATTATAAAGAAAAAAAGAAATGATCTTTTTATTCAGCAACTTAGATATTTGGTAGTAGGAAGCATGACCTGTCTGAAAGAGTTTTAACCAGTCCAATTAGTCACAAAGAAACGAACGCGATATAGTTGAGCATCTATCAATATGGGGACTCATTCGAGGACAGCTCAATTTCTCTGCATGCGCGCATCACTTGCAAACAACCACAACGTTACAACATAACAATCACTTATTCATACCAAATGCAGATTGATCATAAAACTCAACATGAGAAACCTTATCTATCAATAATTCCCCGTCCATATATTCTAGCATTCCATACTTTTCAACCAACGGCTTAAACTTATCTTTACCAAATTCACTTAAGCAATTATAAAACATAATCAATATCTCGTATGTTGACAACTGAGACATAAGCACCCCCAGGCAAATCGCACTATGTGGCTACAAAGTAGCCAGGCCCGATAGCACTTTTTTTAAGTAACCATGATCCCAGCCTGCTCGTAGCCTCTTAGTTTTTATACCTCCTTTGTCCGTCTTCTCATTCTTCAGTAAATTCAACGCCATATGTCTCAACACCGCTAAATTCTCCGCGCTGTGTCCCATGCGATGCCGCGAGTCATCCTCTTTAAACGCTACATCCAGCACCCAATGCAGTTTGTTCTCTATGTGCCAGTGCTTTCGCGTCGCATTCAGGAAATATCTCGCATCGCCTTCTCGACTCGAAATATACAAGCGGCGCTCCAGCGTTCTTTGTCCTGACTCCATTCGCTCTGTTTCTACGACGATGAAACTCTTCAGGTCTTGCCAGCGACTTTGTTGCTTTTCCAGACCCTCCAGATTCGTTGAAACGCGGCAGCGCCGCTTCTCATCCTCAACGCGCCCTGGTTCGCATACAAAGTCGACAAAATCCTCGCCGAAGCCTTTAGCCTCAGCGTCCACGTACCGGTCGTGAATCTCATCGTGTAATGAGGCCTGATTTTCCTTCACACCCACTAAATAGTCTGCTTCCGCGTGACGGATATGCTTCACGATCTCCCGCTGGCATCCCATCGCGTCCAAGGTGACGAGACTTCCTTTTAATGACAATGCCTTCAACAGTTTAGGAATAGCAGTGATCTCATTGGACTTCTCCTGAGTTTTCACCTGTCCCAACACCAGTTCGTTCGCTGTCGACCAGGCGCTAACCATATGAATGGCGGGTTTGGAAGAGGATCGGTCGTATGAGCGCCGTAACGTTTTGCCGTCTATTGCGATCTGATCATCTGGAATCTGCTCCGCCAGCGTCGAAGCCCAGGATAGAAAGCTTATCTCTAGCGCCTCGGGATCTAACTTCGCAAAGATGTTGTTGAAGGTGTCGTGGGAGGGAATGCCGTTGGGCAGCTCCAGAAAAGACTCAAACCACTCTTTTTTAGCGTCGCCAAACCGAGTGATGGTAACCCAATCGTCAGCCCCACAGATGATCCCGCAGAGCGCGATGGTGAGAACATCATAGAAATTATGCCGCATATTGAGCGTCTCTCGACGAGGATCAGAAAGGCTGGAGAAATGGTGTTTAACGCCGTCAATTAAAGAAGAGCCCATAACAGTCCTTATTAGGGGAGAAAAAGAGGCGTACTCTATGAATTTACTGCCTACTATTCAACCACATAGTGCGATTTGCCTGGCACCCCAATATAAAAACCACGATCAACATAATCACAACTATCAACGAATTTTACTATATTATAAACACCTCTATAGTAATGACCAATTAGCTGTCTGTGATATTTATGAAAATCCTTGTAGGAAGAGATAATTGCCTCTTGAATACCCCCATCACTATCACGCATATGTCGAATATATATCCTTATATCTATTAAATAAAACTTCCATTACTTCTCGCCCAACAAACTCCCTACTACCTTTTATCGTAGCATTGTCAATTATATCTCTACTCAACTTAAGCATCTGAAAGAAACAACTTTCGAAAAGTTGTACCTCAATGCTATCGCTCTGCTTCTTCAATATCCCTCTCGTTTCTCTTAACTCATCCACTGAAGCTTTAAGCTCTCTTGATTGAATGCTTATTGTAACAAGTAGCGCCAGCAACCCTGCCAATCCAATCAATGGATTTAACGTCCCACCAAAGAAATCTCCAAATTGCCCCCATACATCTTGCCGGAGAGATATAACACCCCCAAAATAAACCCTATATAATAAAGCAACAATAACAGCCATAAACAAGCAAATTAAAAAAATACAACTCATTATTCTTATTATATTCTTTTCAAACCATGACTCTTCACTAAGCTGGCTCATAGCTCCTCTCCAATATTAACAAAAAACAATCTCGTCTTTTTTAGCCCCCCCCTAACCACCTCTACATACTATTAAGGGACATACAAAGCAGAGTCGATCCAGGCAACGCCAGACTTAACTAAAATGTCAGCTTTACGTCTATCCAATTTCGGCATTTGACGCACCACATAAGACAAATTCTCTCCAGCCATATAGTAGAGCCTAACAACCTCCCCCATCTCTTCATCCCTTGCCCGCAGCTTGGAAACAGCTAAATCAACCTTAGCCGCCTCCTGATCTGTTATCACCGGCGATCGCACCGAACTCCCCGCCATCCGCGCAAACGGCGTGGACGATGGATAGCCCACATTATCTGTATTAATTTTAGACCACCGTGCCCACTGCTCCAGTAACCACGCGGTTTCATCGACTGCTCGTCTCATCGTTTTACCTCAATCATTTCATTTTCAATCAGTTGGATATGTGTCCACGCTAGCCAATCCATGGTCAGCTGCTCTCGCTCCGCTTTGGTTAATGCTTTGCCTTGATCGAACTCCATGTGGCAAGGCACACACAGCGGGAACGTAGCGGCGTCTGAGGCCTTCAGCCCCCTGCCCTTGCCATGCCTCAACAGGTTCGAATGCGCCGCTTGTGAGCCGCCCTCGATGCCGCAGGAGGCGCAAGGCAACTGCCGGATGGCCGCCAGTAGTTTGTTGTTTCGATAAATCATGCGCCGTACCTCATCCTCTCCGCTCTCTTGTTGGCTGACTTGGTCCGCCATATCTCGACGGCCCATTCCGCTGTCCGTAACTCCCAATGTAGCCGGGCCTCCTCCTCTGTCGCTTGCATCAGCCCCTTTAATAGCTCCAGGTATTCCGGGTGTCGCCGCGCCCAAGCCTCCTGACGATTCGCCGCCGTCAGGTCCGGGTCCGCGCTCTCCGCCTCCCTCATAAGAATGGCGATCTTGGACTTGCGGAACTCCTCCAGGTAAACCCGATTCGCCTTGGCTTTCGCAAACTCCGCCGCCTTGTTGCGGATGTTCTGGAGCTTCTGCTCCAAAGTTTCGTCGCTCATGCCGCCCGCCTCCGTATCATTGCCCTGGCCATCTCTGGCGTGATCACCGTCGGCGCGGGTTTCGGTTTGGCTTTCAGTGCGAAATAGGTCCGCACATGCGCTTCGACCATCGCCCGGAATTGAGCGGGAACGGTGGCCAGCGCTCTGGCTCGCTCCTCCCTGCCCTGCATTTGCAGAATCTCGGCGGCGTATTCTCTTGGGCGCTTAGTCATGCTTAACCGCCCTCCACGCCACCGCCTTACGTCCTGAAATCGAGCACTCCATTATCCCGACTCGCTCCACCAAGCCCGCTTTCTCCGCGTCTGGAAGACGGCGTGCGACCATGTAGCGATCCAGCTTGGCGGTCCTGGCCAGCTCTGAACTGGTCCACCCTATGACCCAATCAGGGACCGGGCGCTTGGCCAGCTCCAGCGCGACAAGTTGTGTCTGCGTCCAGCGGTTTGACTCATTGGCCGCCGCGGCTAGATGGCTGCTAATGGGATCGGTTCTTCTTGCGTGTGTTTGTGTCATTACTGCTTTTCCTTGGCCTAACTGCTGGCCGAAACTGATTTCAACAAGTCCGCCATGCGTCGGCGGGCTTCTTCGCGGGAGACTGGCTTAGACGCCTTCGCTGGTTGCTCTGGTAGCGCTTTAGGGATGTCCGCTTGGATGTCTTCCCCGTTCATCACGCGGCGACAAACGATGTCGTAATTGCGTGTGAACAGCGGCAGCATTTCACTTTCAGGGCGCGTTCTAAGCTCAAAGCTGCCCGTCTCCCTTGCTGCGATACGCGCCGCCAGATAGGCAAGGCTTTCCCCGCGCTCAAGCTGCTGAAGCCCACCGCAGGCCACCCGGTAGGCTGCTTGCACTGGCATCAGGCCAAGGTCTTCCGCTGTAGGTCTACACCACGCGATGAACTGGCCCACGCTGGGAATGTGCGGGGAGTTCAGTCTGCGCGCTCTGGTTAAACCGACCTGAACCTGTTGCATGCTCAGAATCCCGTTTTCGATGAATCCCTTGGTCCAAGCTTTCTTGGCCTGCTGGATGACTTCATGGTCTGGGAAGGCGTACTTCCAGGCGGGGAATACTCCGCTAAGCTCCGTGAACAAGGCGTTGACGATCTCCGCCGCCTGCTCGGAAATAGCGGCCTGTGATTGTCCGTAAGCCCTGCGCTGCGCTGTATGCTGTAGCGTGTCGCCCTGGCGTAGCGTGCGACTGATTACGCCGTGTATTTGCTGTGATCCGATGTGCTTTGCTTCCATGGTTAAATCCCTAAATCCTGCGCCCAGCTTGTGTCGTGAAACCCGTAAACATCCCCAGGCACCGTGCTGTTGCCTGCGGCGCCGTATTCGTTGAGCTGCGATTGACGGGTTGGCTTCGGCGCAAACTTCATGCTGTTGCGCATCCAGTTACGCCACGCCGACTTCCAGCACTTGAACGTCGACCCCTTGGCCCGGTGGTAATCGAGAAACTTGTCGGTTTCGGTGACAAGGTCCGTGGTGATCCGGTTGTCACATGCCCAGCCGAACAGCTCGTCGGTGATTTCAAAATCGGTCGGCGCTTGGGTGGCGCGTTTCACACGCGCTTTCTTAACAATGTCTTTTGTAAGATTGTCTTTATTGTCTTTTGTGTAGGCCGTTTTCGGCTCGTTTTTCGGGCCGGTTTCGGCCTGCTGACGAGCCGGTTTCGGCCTGTTTTGTTCTGAATCCGTAGTGTAAGAACAGGCCGTTTTCGGCTCATTAACAGGCTGGTTTCGGCTCATTTTCGGGCCGGTTTCGGCTCGTTTATGGGCCGTTTTCGGCCTGCTTGGCTTCGTCATTTCCCAGTCTGATATCACCGGGTTAGGCCCCATCTGCCGACCATCGACAACGATCATGCGGCGGGCTTTAAGCTCGCGGATGTCTGCGCGGATATGCGACGGGCATCCCTCATAACTCATGAGCTGACAGAGCTGTTCGGCGACAATCCAGTCATACTTTTTCCCGTATCCGTAGGTCTTCCTTATTAACGCCATAAAGACGCGATACTGACGGCCTGACAGCTCGACCTTGCAAAGGCTGTCCGCCAGCTCATTGGCTAGGCGAAAGAAGCCGTTATCAATATCTGCTTTGACCACTTCCATTTTGGGCGCGGAAGGAAACGCCAAGACGTTGGCTTGCGCCGTCATACATCAACCTCCTAGTTGATAACTGCGTGAGAGCGGGCGGCTATTGCAGCGCCCTTATAGTTCAGCTCGGGATAGGTTCTTTCCAGCTCGCCCAGGACAGCCGCCCCAGTGGCGACCGCTTCGGACACTTCCTGATAGGCGCGGCGTGCGGATTCGAGATCCGGGTGAATACCCAATTCGATGACGGACACCTGAGCTTCCATCTGTTCTTTGGTGAGACATGCCGCCATGCGGGTGGCGTCGATGCGTTCGCAACTCACCTGCCGGCTGCACACCACGACACCCGCAACACCAAACACATCATTCAGATAAGACAGACGAAGCTCTTCAGGCATCGCCGAGACGATGGCGGGCTCCAAACACCAAAGACGATCTAAAAAGGCATGTATCCCGTCGTATTGACCAAGCCAGCGAAAAATCTTTTGGGCGTTGACGCGGAGGTCGTTATAAAGGTCATCCGACTGGTTGAACGTTATCCCTTCGTTTTTAAGGATTTCAGACAGCCCGCAGTCATTAGCCGCTTGAACGATTTCGCCGCAGATGGTCGCCCGGCTCGCTTTCGGTTGCTCCAGCCAGCGATTAACGGCGGACATAAGCAGTTTTAGGCGTGATTGCTGTTTCATGAATTAAAAGCCTCCCTGCTCTTAAACTGACCGTGTCGTTTCGGCGGCTACATTCGGATCATGCTTTAACTTGCCGTTTGTCAGCCTCTCTAACTGGAAAGCGCGAAGCTCCGGGATCGTGTCGCCCCATTGTGAAATGGCGGACTTATGAAGCTTCAAAACGTTTGCTAATGCCTGCTGGCTTCCAAAGTACTGGACTGCCTCAGCTTTTTTCATAGTTGACTTCCTAAAGGTCATAGTTTAGAACTAATCTAGAGTGCTAAACTTTAGAAGTCAAGACTATGAACTCTATATTGTTTAGCATACTAAACCTATGGATACTTCAAACCGCATCAAACAGCGCATGCAGACCCTAGGTCTGAAAGCTGTACAAATTTCTAAATTAATGGGCGTCTCAAAGGGGACTGTCAGCCAATGGGTTAATGCTGTTAGCAAGCCAAGCGGCGGGAATCTAGTGGCCTTGAGCCAAGTGCTTAAATGTGATCCTGATTGGCTTCTTTCTGGGAAAGAAAGAGACAAGCCGGAATTAAATTCTGGCTGGAGCGGCAGTGTCGAGGTGTGGAATGAAGGAGACCCACTAAAGGAGGATGAGGTAGAGTTGCCTTTTTATACCGAAGTTAAGTTGTCTAACGGTAACGGCAGCGTTGTCAATTTGGATAACCATGGAGCCAAGTTTCGTTTTTCGGCGCCCTTGCTTGAGATGCAAGGAGTTGAGCCAGAAAACGCAGCTTGTATTGTGGTAAGTGGTTCCAGTATGGACCCAGTATTACCAGATGGAAGCACTACAGTCGCCGACCGAGGCGATACGTCAATAAAAGACGGCAAACTGTATGGCATTGATCACAGCGGCATGATAATCGTGCGGCAAGTATTTCGTGTCCCCGGCGGGGGATTGAGGCTCAAGTGCTATAACGGCGCAGATTACCCGGATGAAATAGTTGTCGGCGAAAGCCTGAAGAATGTGCGCATTCTTGGACGAATAGTTTGGTACTCAGTAATTCTGTAACCCAGATATAGTCTATGTGGGAACAATGGATTTGTTGAAATAATAATCATCCCCTTACATCTCCAAACCAACAAACAAGACCCAGAAGACGTTCGTTTTGTTCACAAAACCTGCAAAAGCAGGTTTTTTTTCGTCCAGAAGAACTGAGTACTTAATATTGAACTTTTTAGTTGACCTCCAAAGTTCATAGCTCTAAACTCTATTCCAAGTTATCGCCAACAAGGATAGAGAAATGTTTAGCCCCCTAGAGCCAAGCAATAGAAAACCTAAACCAACTCTTCATCTGTCAGTGTCCCCACACACAGGCCCAATCAGCAACCTATCCAGACTAGCCCAGTACCGGTCTAAACGAGCCATCAAGGCCGTTAACCCTAACGCCAAGTTTCCAGTCGCTATCTACCAATAAGGACCACACATGAACGGAACTCTACTCACCCACATGACAGACAGAGAGCTTCTAAACGCCCTCATGATCAAGTGCGCGGTCGAGGCTGAAGCCATCCTCTACAGACTGGACGACTTACGAGATAAGAACAGTGACTTGGTATTTGATCTGGAATGCAGCCATGACGATCTGGTCGACGCCAACTCAGCCATTCAGGAGCGCGACCGCAAGATCGCCGAACTACAAAACATTATCGCCCAGCTTCAGAAGGACTTAGAGCAATGAAATACATGAACTACCTGGAAAGACAAGAGATCAAAGAGCGCATTCTGGAGAGCACGGCTAAGTCCATCGCCGAGGATTTGCTAGAGGGCCGTCGCGTACATGTGAACGGCCAGAAGTGGGGCTTTCAGGATGTGCTAGACGAGGTCAAACAAGGCGACGACATCGACTCTGTTTTATCCCTGCTCTACCAGAGCCGGGACGACAAGAAAGGCCGCCAAACAGCAGTCACCTCCTGCAAGCAGATGATCGACAACGCCGCCTACAGCATCGGGAAATATCTGGCTGACGCAGCATACAAGCAGGAGCAGGAAGACATAGCGATTGATCGCTACGAAACCAATCAGCATTACCACAGCATTCAGTAACAGGGACCGGGCCTTGAAAGAACTAAACGTTGTTTCTGTATCGGGCGGTAAAGACAGCACCGCCCTGGCCCTTCTCGCCATTGAGGAGGGCGCTCCAAACCTAGAGTTTGTGTTTGCGGATACTGGTCACGAACATCAGACCACTTACGACTACGTGGACTATTTGGACAAAGAACTGAAGCGGTTATGCGGCAAAGGGATCACGCGAGTTAAGGCGGACTTTGCAGCACAAATCGCGGGCAAACGCAGATACGTACAGAAGAAGTGGCTTAAGGAGTTCATGGGAGAGGATCGGTCCAACCGATCACGGCGCAAAGCTAAGCGCCGCATCTATCAGGCGCTAAAGGCGATCAAGCCAACGGGAAATCCGTTCTTGGACCTTTGCATCTGGAAGGGACGCTTCCCCTCTACACGTGCGCGCTTCTGCTCCCAAGAGCTTAAGCATGTTCCGGTAGACGAATACATCAACAAGCTGCGGAAAGAACATGGCTATCAACGTGTGGTTCATTGGCAAGGCGTGCGCCGGGACGAGTCCCGGGCCCGGGCAAACCTGGATGAGTGGGAACTCAACTTTGGCGACATTGAGAGCGGCGCCGGCTTCTGGACCTACCGCCCCTTGTTGGACTGGAAAGCGGAGGACTGCTTCGCCATGCATACAAAATACGGCATCAAATGGAATCCGCTCTATGAGCAAGGTATGGGGCGCGTGGGATGCATGCCATGCATTCATGCAGGCAAGCGCGAGTTATTCGAGATCAGCCGACGCTTTCCGCATGTTCCTCAGACTATCGATGCTTGGGAGAAGCGTGTCTCCAGCGCATCCAAGCGCGGAATGTCTACGTTCTTTGCCGCTGGCAAAACGCCAGGAGCACACAAAAAAGACTCTCGAATCAAGATGCCAAACATTTACGACGTCATTGAGTGGAGCAAAACCGGGCGCGGCGGCAATCAATATGACCTGATATCCGCCATCAATTTGGACTCCACCCCAACCTGCTCAAGCATCTACGGGCTATGTGAGTAACAACAGGATCTGACATGAACAGCAACCTACACATCTGGGAGGCAGTCGATAAGACCGCTCCCGAATACACCGAAGCCTACACCCTACCCTCTGGCTTTGTTGGGACTAGCGTAAACGCCTCTTACCTGATAAAGCGAGCCACTGAACAATTCGGCCCGCTTGGGACTGGCTGGGGATATGAGATTTTAGAGGAACGCATCGACGAAGGCGCGCCGCTTAACCTGGACGCAGAAGGCCAGCAGATGATTATGGGGAAGACACACACCATCAAGCTCCGCTTCTGGTATGCCTACGAAAACGAGATCGCCGAGTTTATCCACTACGGACACACACCCTACGTCTATCGGGACGCCTTCGGCATTCAGTACGACAGCGACGCGCCGAAAAAGACGCTGACGGACGCCATCAAGAAGTGCCTGTACATGCTTGGCTTTGCCGGTGACGTCACAACGGGAATGCACAAACGCTTGCCGAATGATCCCGGCCCCAACCACAGCGCAGAGCGGAAACGCCAAGAAGCCGCCGACAAAGCATGGCTGGACGATCAAGCGAGACTGATAGAGGAAGCGGAAACACTCAGCGATCTAGAAGCGCTTTATAAGGGCGCCGCTATTCGCCTGAAATCCAGATGGGACGACGCCGGTTTAAGACGCCTGACCATCCTGTACGCCGCCAAGAAAAACACCCTGGAGCACGCGGAGCCAGCATAAGTGCCGAAGCTATACGAGATCACCGGCAAGCTTGCCGAACTACACAACATTGACGCAGACAACGACGAAACCCTACAGCAAGCCATCGCCGACACATTGGAAGCCGTAGAGGGAGAGTTTAAGGACAAGGCCGCGCAGATCGCTCGGCTACTTCAAAACCTTGAGGCCGATCGCTCCGCCATCAAATCCGAAGTGGACCGACTAAACAGGCGCGAGAAAAGCATAGAGCGCAAAGAAGAATCCATAAGCGAATACCTGCGGAACCATATGGAGCTGACACGCATTAAAACCGTCAGCACTCCGCTACACACAATCTCATGCGTAGCAGGTCGAGAGGTGGCTCATATCGAAGACGAAGCCGCCCTCCCACAGGATTACGTCGCCGTAGACGTGACGATAAAACCCAACAAGCAGGCCATCACCCAGGACCTGAAAGCCGGTAAAGACATCCCCGGCGCCCGCCTGGAGCTTGGCAAGAGTTACATCCGCATTAAGTAAGGAGACACATGTTTATCAAACTCTGCGCCCTCGGGCGTGACGCCGAACTGAGATACACACCAAGCGGACAGGCAGTGGCTACGCTCGCCCTCGCCTACAGCATCGGCCACGGCGACAACAGACGGACCCAGTGGATCGACGGCGCGCTATGGGGCGACCGTGCTATCTCGCTGGAGCCGCATCTGACCAAAGGCACAAAGCTGGTAGTGACAGCTGACGATCTGGAGCTGGAGCAGTTCACCAAGGGCGACGGCACACCCAGCGCCAAGATTCGCTGCCGGATAGTAAAGGTCGACTTTGCGAGCCCGAAACAAACCCAGCCTGCACCACAACCATACAGGCCAGCAACACCGCCACCAGTTCAGATGCCAGCAACAGGCCAGGCATATGACGAATTCGACGACATTCCTTTTTGAATGACACAAAGAAAGATAAGGAAATTATGAATACTGCATTCTTATTAATGGCCGAATACGAAACAAGTCAGATACCGCTCACCGTAATTGCTGAAAAGTATCTGAACATTACTGTCCGCACTGAGATACAAAGAAAGGCTCGCGCACAGCAATTTCCTTTTGCTGTATACCGCGCAAAATCTAACGCTTCAGAGTGGATTGTTCATGTCCATGATCTAGCAAACTGGATTGATACACAGAGAGAAGAGGCCACCAAGAGCTGGGCCGCGATTAATGGCTTCAACGTTAAGCCCTTAACTCCAGGTTCTCGGGCCTCAAATTTGTGTACCGCTTCAAAACTCCCCAGCTCTCGTGCAACGTAAACTGTTGCACCTCCACTATGCTGTAGCCGGCCTCAAAGAGCCGGCTTGTCGCCTCATGCCTTAGGTCATGAAACCTTAAGTCTTCAATACCATTAAGCTGGCAAGCCTTGGTAAAAGCAGTACTAATAGTCTTCTCGTAATACGGGAAGATATATTCACTATTTCGCGGTTGGCGCTGGATGATTTCCCATGCCTCATTGGTATATTTGAATTTTCTATGGTTGCCAACTTTCTTGGTCGGGTGTTTCGCATCCCTTACCAATCCGACTTGAACTTCCTCATTATTATCAGACCACTTTAGCTTAACAATCTCCCCCTGCCGTCTCGCTGAATGGATTGCGAACCACATAATGTCATGCATCGGAATTGAGGAACCTTGGTCGCGCCGAATGAAATAATCTGAGAGTAAAGCCAACTCTTCAGCCGTAGGCCTTCGATCACGCTGGGCAGACTTCGCCACAAGTTTATGTTTCCGTGCGATCACCGCTGCGTCGTCAATAACCTGCAAGCTAATCGGGTAGCTAGGAAAATGAGATTTAGCCGTTCGAAATGCCACCCGAAGCCATACCAAATCATTATTCGCTGTAGAGGCGCTCACGGTTTTGCGACGATTCTTTAGGTGATCTACAAGGTGTGCTGTGGACAGGGTAACCAGCTCTGTACTTGCCAGAGGCTCCATATTTAGCATCATTTTTATATGATACATTTTTGATTCGCCAAACCCTGAAACCTCATGATACTCATCAAAGTACCACTGCAGCACATCGCGAACGGTCAGGCCGCTATACTGCATTCTCTCAATCGCTCCAGGCTGATCTAATTCAGTCTCCCTGCGACGCTCATACTCCTTTGCCAGCTTTATAGTCGGAAAAGTAGCGCTCTCGCTATGAACGACCTCCCCTCCTTTTTTTACTCTAATTTGCACCCGATAGCGGGTGCTGCCGTCTTTGGCTTTACGCTTGATGATGGTTGCCATGTTATACTGCCTTCCGGACAAATTTTGCACCGCATTAGCGGGTGCATTTTCCTAAAATTCCATGGTGCATTTTTAGTGGATCATGGTGCACGAGTGGTGCACCAATTGTATAAAACCGCCTAATTTTGCACAAGAAAGTACAGTTTTATACAACGCAGTATGTCAACAAAATCAAGCACTAAGCCAATAGATTCGGGCAATTCAGGACTTCGTCGGCTTTCCGTGGCCCCGATGATGGATTGGACAGACAGGCACTATCGCTACCTCGCCCGCCTCCTTTCCAAGCATACCTATTTATATACCGAGATGGTGACCACCGGAGCCATCGTACATGGTGACCGCAACCGCTTCCTGGATTTCAACACGGAAGAGCACCCTATCGCCGTCCAGCTCGGCGGCAGCAATCCTGACGAATTGAAGGAGTGCGCCAAGATCTGCGAAGACTGGGGCTACGATGAGATCAATCTGAATGTGGGATGCCCCAGCGACCGCGTCCAGAACAACATGATCGGAGCCTGTCTGATGGGGTATCCCGAGCGCGTGGCGGAATGCGTGGCGGCCATGCGCTCCGTCGTTTCCATCCCGGTGACGGTCAAGCATCGCATAGGCATTGATGACCAGGACTCCGAAGAGTTCTTGTTGAATTTTGTTCGCACTGTCAAAGCAGCAGGATGCTCCACCTTTATCATTCATGCACGCAAGGCGATCCTCAAAGGGCTCAGCCCAAAGGAAAACCGGGAGATTCCGCCGCTGATATATCCGCGCGCCTATATGATCAAGCAGACATTTCCTGAACTTGAGATCATTATCAATGGCGGCATCAAAACCATGGACGAATCGGAAAGCCACTTGCAGGAAGTCGATGGAGTCATGATCGGGCGCGAAGCCTATCAGCGCCCATGGATGCTGGCGGACGTGGACAACCGTCTGTTCCACACTCCGCCGCCGAGCTTCAGCGCTACGGATATCGGCTATCAGTTTTTAGAGTATATCGAACGCAACTATCAGAACGGCGTTGCGGTCTGGCATATGGCGCGACACGCACTGGGCTTGTTTCATGGCCAAAAAGGTGGGAAACAGTTTCGCAGATATTTAAGCGAAAACGCCATCAAACGCACCGCCTCTCCGACTGTTTTTAGAGAAGCTTTAGATATAGTATCTTCTTACAAACAGTCCAACTCTCTGAACGCCGCCTCCGAGGCGGTCTGAAAGAACCAACCCAGGGATAAAAATACAATGGCTTTAAGCAAGCTCGAGCAATTACGCCAAATGACTTCCGTTGTCGCCGACACCGGCGATATCGAAGCAATCAAAAAGCACAAACCCGACGACGCAACCACCAACCCTTCGCTACTGTTGAAGGCCGCGTCTCTTCCTGTCTACGAAAGCCTGGTCAATGATGCGCTCAACTATGGCAAGCAACAAGCCGCTGCGCCTCAAGAGGCCGTAGCCCATGCTATCGACTACCTGTCCGTTTCCATTGGCAAAGAAATTTCAAAAGTCATTTCGGGATATATTTCCACCGAAGTGGACGCTCGCTTGTCCTTCGACACTGACGCCACCATCGACAAAGCCAAGCAGTTGATTAAGCTTTACAACGACGTCGGCGTTGGCAAAGAGCGCATTCTGATCAAAATCGCTTCTACCTGGGAAGGCATTCGCGCCGCAGAAGTACTGGAAAAGCAAGGTATTCGCTGCAACCTGACATTGCTGTTCTCCTTTACCCAAGCTGTTGCTTGCGCCGAGGCCGGCGTATTCCTGATATCGCCTTTTGTCGGGCGAATCTATGATTGGTACAAGGCCAAGTGGAACAAAGACGAGATTTCCGTTGACGAAGATCCAGGCGTGATGTCAGTGAAATCTATTTACGAGTTCTACAAGTCGCGTGGCTACAACACTATCGTAATGGGCGCCAGTTTCCGTCACGCCGGACAAATTGAAGCCCTGTCAGGCTGCGATAAGTTGACCATCAGCCCAGAATTACTGAATGACCTGGAAGCAGACGCTGGCGAATTGACCCGCGCCCTATCCTCTGAACAGCCAAGCGCCGAACGCGATGCGCCGATTACCGAAGCCGCTTTCCGCTGGGGCATGAACGAGGACGCAATGGCGACGGAGAAACTGGCCGAAGGCATCCGCAAGTTCGCTGAGGATCAAGTTAAATTGGAGCAGATGCTGCTCAAAAAGATGGGCTAAACCCGGTAGAGATTCCGGGGTCACCCCCAATAAAAAAGGCGGGCCTCTAAAAAGACCCGCCCTTTTTAATTCCGCCGCAACTTGTGCGCCACATTTGTTATTTCACAAAGTGTCGCGATCCACTTTCGCCAATACGCCTTCTTTTAGAGAGTATTGTTCATCCATACGCGCCGCAAGCTTATAATCATGAGTCACCAACACAAATGCAGTCTGGTTTTGACGCACCAAATCCCATAACAGCGCCTGTACAGAGTCCGCAGTATCCGGGTCCAGGTTACCGGTAGGCTCGTCCATCAAAACACAAGATGGCCTGGGAGAAAGCGCGCGGGCTATCGCCACACGCTGGCGCTCGCCACCAGACAACTGTCCAGGACGATGCTTGAGACGGTGCGACAAACCCACTCGCTCCAGCCAGTATTCCGCTTCCTTTTTAGCTTCTTTGACCGCAACGCCTCTTAACAACAAAGGCATACAGACGTTTTCCAATGCACTAAACTCGGGTAAAAGATGATGAAACTGGTAGACAAAACCTACGTGGGCGTTGCGCAGTTTAGCCTTGGCTTTTTCATCCATGCCATGCACATCCTGCCCCGAGATGCTGATAGAGCCTGAGCTTGGATGATCCAAAGCGCCCATAATATTCAGCAAGGTAGACTTACCCGAACCGGATGCGCCGACAATAGCGACGGTCTGCTCTGGATAAAGCGAAATATTAACGCCGCGCAGAACTTCGATAGGCTCCTTTCCCTGTACATATACCTTGTGCACAGATTGGCATTCCAATACTGGACTACTCATACCTCAACGCCTCCGCCGGCTCGATTTTGGACGCGCGCCATGCGGGATACATAGTCGCAACAAAGCTGATAGTCAGGGTAACGGCGCTAATCAACGCAACATCCCCCCACTGCAAATCGGATGGGAGATAGCTAATGAAATACACATCAGAGCTTAGTAACTGAATACCCGCCACCTTCTCAAACCAAGCGATCATATCACTGATATTGACCGCCAACAGACAACCTAGCAGAACCCCCAAGGCAGTCCCCACTACTCCTATAAACAAACCTTGGACCATAAAAATGCGCAGAATATTACCGGGGGTCGCCCCCATCGTACGCAATATTGCAATATCCGCTTTCTTGTCAGTGACGACCATTACCAGAGTGGAAACAATGTTAAACGCAGCCACCGCAACGATGAACATCAACAGCAATCCAACCATGGTCTTTTCCATTTGGATAGCTTGAAACAAATTACCGTGGGTTCGTGTCCAGTCGCTTGCGTAATATCCACTGCCTAATTCCGCCACAATCGTGCGGGATACTTTTGAAGCATCGAACAAATTCTTAAGCTTAAGTCGCACACCCTCAACAGAGTCACCCAGGCGCTTTATTCTAGCGGCATCTTCGATATGGATAATCGCCAGCGTACTGTCCAATTCAGCGCCAACACTGAATATCCCTTTTACCGTAAACCGCTTCATTCGAGGAAATACGCCTGCAGGGGTGACTGAGGCTTCAGGTAAGATGACTGTAATTTTGTCCCCTACTCTGGCCCGCATGTAGCTAGCCAAAATATCGCCAAGAACAATACCAAACTCCCCAGGTTTCAAATCATCCAGGCTACCGGAGATAATGTGATTCTGAACGATGGAAACGCCTTTCTCCGCCTCAGGATCAATACCATTGATCATAATTCCATGTACATTCCCCGCCGCCGTCGCCATGCCTTGCGCATAAACGAACGGCGCAACGCCCTCCACCTGCGGATGTTGCAAAGCAAACTCTTTGACCTCTCCCCAACTACTCATAGGGCCATGGCTCTTAATCACCGCGTGCGGAACCATACCCAATATTCGTTGCCGCAACTCCCGATCAAAGCCGTTCATGACGGACATAACGGTAATCAGCACCAGCACTCCAAGAATCAACCCAATCATGGACGTCAAGGAGATAAAAGAAATAAAGTGGTTATCTCGCTTCGCCGAGGTGTAGCGCAAGCCTATAAATAGAGATAAGGGTTTATACATCCACAGAGCACCTGGTATTAATTGTTGGCTTGTTGGCGGGCTTAAATCGCCGCCTGAAAGTGTGATCGGATGGGAGCGTCCGACTGGCCGCTTAAGTTGATAAGTTAATTAGCCCAAATTAAGCGGCGTAAAACTATAATCTATTAATAAGTGTTTCACTACTACGGTTTATTAATATGTCCGATTCAGACGTCACATCAGATAACCGGAGGGATTATTACCGAATTCATGACCAGGCTTTGGTTGAGTATCAGGAGCGCACGGCAAGCAATCACTCGATGGCGGAATTCTACCGACACCCTGTCTATTTCGAGATGCTGAACGAGCTGCAAAGCCTGGACCTGGAAACCTCTAAGCTGATGGGGCATGTTGCGGAAAAGGACCGTTCCCTGGCGGCGCTGCTGAAAGCGCTCAACAAAAAGGTCGACTTGATCGCCCGCACGCTCGCGCTGGTGGAGACAGGCATCAATGAGGATAGACTACAGTTTATTGACCTGAGCGAGGGCGGCATGGCCTTTGTCAGCCCTCGCCAGGAGCGCGAGGGACTGCAGCTGATTCTTAAGGCGACGCTGGTTCCCAGCTATATATCCATTCTGACTGAAGCGGAAGTCGTCAGCTCCGAGCCCGTTAAAGAGCATCCTGAGCATGCATTAAGCCATGAGCAAGAAAATGGAGATGGTTTCATTACACGAGTCAATTTCATTAATTTCAGCGAATCACAGCGACAAATCGTTGCAAGACACATTCTGAGAACCCAGCAACAGCAACGCAGGCGTCAACTGGAATAAGATGGCGCTACTACGCGAATCCAAGAGCGTTATTCAATTAATGACAAAGACTTGCGTATGAAATTTTAAGTGTCTAATCAGCTAAATACAGCTAGACTAGTATGTTAAAGAAACGAATTTAGGAATAAGTCGATGCTAAATTCTTGGAATAAGTTATTCGCAGTCGCTTTAATCAGTCTGGCGCCGTTGGCCAACGCCGATGAGCTAGTCACCCCCGTCATGCAACAAGGCTCATCAAACGCCGGCATGGAAACGCCACGCACAGGCCAAACCATGAGTGCAGTGGAACAACGCTACGGCAGCCCCTCTTATGTCAAAGGCCCAGTCGGAGACCCGCCCATCACAGTATGGGAGTACGGAAGCTATTCCGTATATTTTGAGGGCGATCGCGTAATTCATACTGTACTTAAGCCTGTCAAACCGTAAACTACTCGCCCCTTAAACTGTTTACGATGGATTAACCAGTGAGCACTATTGTCCTGCCTCCTGAATGGGCGCCGCAGTGCGCCGTTCTGCTGACTTGGCCTCATGAGCAAACCGACTGGGCTGACCGCCTGGAAGAGGTTGACAGAACTTTTTTGGATATCGCCATAGCGGTATGCAAATACCAGAATCTGGTCATCAACTGTCAATCATTTCCGCGTCTGGAGGCGATCGCCGACGCATTGCACGAAAACGGCGTACCCCCTGAAAAAGTGGCGTTGTTCTGCGCCCCGTCGAACGACACCTGGAGCAGAGACCACGGGCCAATCACCATTTATGACAATGACGAGCCAGTGCTGCTGGATTTTCACTTTAACGCCTGGGGCGGGAAGTTTGACTACGAAAAAGACGACCAGATAACCGCTACGCTTTACGAGCTGGGCGCGTTCGACGGCGCCGCCTTACGCCATATTCCTTATATTCTGGAAGGCGGATCTATTGAAACAGATGGCCGTGGAACTTTGTTAACCACTTCCGCTTGTCTGTTGACCCCAACGCGCAACCCGGACGCCACCAAAGAAAAAGTGGAAGCCGTTATGGCGGAGCATCTGGGCATCAAGCGCACTCTGTGGCTGGATCACGGCTATTTGGCTGGGGACGACACCGACAGCCATATTGATACGCTCGCCCGCTTCTGCGATGAACGCACTATTTGCTACGTACAGTGCCAGGATCCAGAAGATGAGCATTACGCAGAATTGTCGGCGATGGAAAAACAATTGCAGGCATTCGTCGATGCGGACGGCGCGCCTTACAAGCTGGTTCCACTCCCTATGGCCCGCGCCTGCTATGACGACGACGGGCATCGCCTACCTGCGACATACGCCAACTTCCTGATCATTAACGAGGCGGTCCTGGTTCCTGTCTACGACCTTCCTGAGGACGAGGCGGCATTGAACGCTATCCAATCATGCTTCCCTGACCGCACTATAGAAGCCATTGACTGTCGCAGTCTGATTGAACAGCATGGAAGTCTCCACTGTGTCACCATGCAATTACCAGAGGGGGTGATCTGATGAAAAAAACCACCTTACAGGTGGCGGCCCTCCAGCAGCAAAGCTTTCCTGAGAAAGAAAAAAGTCTTGCCCTGACAGCGGAGCTTATCGCTCAGGCTGCGGCGCAAGGCGCCGAATTGATTGTGTTGCAGGAGCTGCACGCCACCCTGTACTTCTGCCAAACAGAAGATGTTGACGTATTCAATTTGGCGGAGCCGATCCCCGGTCCGACCACCGAGTTTCTGTCCGAGTGCGCGCGCAAGCACAATGTAGTGATCGTTGGCTCTTTATTCGAGAAACGAGCCCCAGGCCTCTACCACAATACAGCAGTCGTATTGGAGAAAGACGGATCATTGGTCGGCAAATACCGCAAAATGCATATTCCCGACGACCCAGGTTTTTATGAGAAGTTTTACTTCACCCCTGGCGATGCCGACGCTGAAGCAGGCTTCAAGCCGATCCAGACCTCCGTCGGCAAACTGGGCGTACTGGTGTGCTGGGATCAGTGGTATCCAGAAGCGGCGAGATTGATGGCGCTGGCTGGCGCAGACATGCTGATCTATCCAACCGCCATCGGTTGGGACGTGCGTGACGATCAAGCCGAACACAAACGCCAACTGGACGCCTGGATCACCATTCAGCGCGCACATGCCGTCGCCAACGGGTTGCCGGTAATCGTCGCGAACAGGGTCGGTCAAGAGCCCGACCCTTCACAACAGTCTCCCGGCAGCCTGTTTTGGGGCAATAGTTTTATCGCCGGTCAGCAGGGCGAGATCCTGCGTCAGGCCGACGACTCCAGCGTGCAGATTATCGCTGCTGAGCTTGACCTGCAGCGCACGGACGATGTCCGTCGTATCTGGCCTTATCTGCGCGACCGCAGAGTGGACGCCTACCAGAACCTGACTCGTCGCTATATCGACTAGTTAGAGTCAGAAGCGGACTTTATGTCCGCTTCTTTATTTAGCGCCCAAATTATCCTGGCGCGACTATAATTTTCAAACAGTCAGCGCGGCGCGCAGCCAACTGATGACCGTTAACCACTGATTGGACGAACCATGACAGAAATCGTCAGGCAGGCCGTCGCACAGATTGGCAAAGTAGTTTTAGGCAAAGAGCATCAGATCAAGCTCGCACTCACCTCCCTCCTCTGTCAAGGGCACCTGCTGATAGAAGACCTGCCCGGCATGGGCAAAACCACTCTTTCCCACGCCATGGCGCAAACACTGGGCCTGAGTTACAACCGGGTGCAGTTCACCAGCGATCTGCTGCCTTCAGACCTGATAGGGATTAACCTTTTCGATAAAAACAAAAGCGAGTTCACTTTTCACAAAGGCCCTCTGTTCGCACAGCTGGTGCTGGCCGACGAAATCAACCGCGCCACGCCAAAGGCTCAGAGCGCCTTGTTGGAAGCCATGGAAGAACGCCAGATCAGCGTTGAAGGAACCACTTACACGCTTCCGAAGCCGTTCTTCGTCATTGCGACTCAGAATCCATCCGACCAGTCCGGCACCTTTTTGCTGCCGGAGTCGCAAATGGACCGTTTTTTCATGCGCATTCATCTCGGCTACCCACCGCCGGAAGCCGAACGCGAACTGCTGAAAGGCAGTGATCGCCGCTCGCTATTAAGCAAGTTGCAGCCAGTTATGCCGCAGGATGTGTTGGCGGAGCTCCAGGCGAAAGTATTAGAGGTGCGTGCTACTGACCCTCTAATCGACTACATACAGCGCATCATCGCCTACACTCGCAGCCATAGCGGCTTTAAAGACGGCATCTCGCCTCGTGGAGCCATCGCACTACTGCGCGCCGCCAAAGGCTGGGCATTACTGGAGGGACGCCAGCACGTGCTTCCTGACGATGTTCAGACCGTCCTGCCAGCCGTCGTCGAACATCGACTCGGAGGCTCAAGCCGTGCGGAGCACTATCCGTTATCGACGCTAATTCTGAGAGAGGTGACGGTGGTCTAAATACCGCACCGCCTATAATTACGTAGCTCTATATGCCCCATAACCAAATATAATCAATCCAGCTAAATAAATATGGTACTTTAGGCGCATTATTTTTGATGCCTTCCAGCCACAGGGATCATTGGATACAGCGGCAAGGGGTCCGTACCAGGCATTGTTTTATTTCAGCATTAAGGAACGTCAATGAGTAAAGAAACCAGGCACATCAAACTGCTTATTCTCGGCTCCGGCCCCGCCGGCTACACCGCTGCGGTTTACGCAGCCCGCGCCAACCTGAACCCGGTCATCATTACCGGCATGCAAATGGGCGGACAATTGACCACCACCACGGATGTCGACAACTGGCCGGGCGACGATGCTGGCGTACAAGGCCCTGAGCTGATGCAGCGCATGCAGAAGCATGCGGAGCGCTTTGACACCGAAATCATTTTTGACCATATCAACGAAACCGACCTGAGCCAACGCCCCTTCCGCCTGAAAGGCGACAACGGCGAATACACCTGTGATGCGCTGATCATCGCCACAGGCGCTTCTGCGCAGTACCTTGGCCTGGACTCAGAGGAAGCATTCAAAGGCAAAGGCGTTAGCGCCTGCGCAACCTGCGATGGATTCTTTTACCGCAAGCAGAAAGTCGCCGTTATCGGCGGCGGCAACACCGCAGTCGAGGAAGCGCTTTATTTGTCTAACATTGCCGCAGAAGTCACTCTGGTGCACCGCCGCGACAAGCTGCGGGCGGAAAAAATCCTGCAGGACAAGCTGTTCGAAAAAGAGCAGAACGGCAACATCAAGATTGTTTGGGACCATACGCTGGATGAGGTCTTGGGCGACGACTCTGGCGTAACCGGCCTGCGCCTGCGCAGCACCAAGGACGACAGCACTCAGGAGATGGATGTAACCGGCGTATTCATCGCCATTGGCCACAAGCCCAACACCGACATTTTCGCAGGCCAGCTGGACATGAAAGACGGTTACATCAAAATTCGCTCCGGCTCTGAAGGCGCCGCAACTCAAACCAGCGTTCCTGGCGTATTCGCCGCAGGCGACGTTGCTGATCACATCTACCGCCAGGCGGTAACTTCAGCGGGCTTTGGCTGTATGGCGGCTCTTGACGCCGAGAAGTTCCTGGACCAATAATCCCACCGGGAATGCGCCAAAACGCCCATTAATCCTAATGGGCGTTTTTGTTTGCGCCTTCTTCGATATTGTGTATTAAAACAAGCCCAGCAAGATTCATTTTCTATGCCCGCCCTACCCTGGTTAGATGACAACCTATGGTTTCCTCATCCTGACAGCGCCTTGAAGGATCCAAACGGCCTGCTGTGCGTTGGCGGCGATCTCCATCCCGCCCGCTTACGTCTGGCGTATGAAAACGGCATTTTTCCCTGGTTCAGCGACGACCAGCCGATACTTTGGTGGTCTCCCGATCCACGCTGCATCATTCGACACGATGACCTGCATATATCCCGCAGCATGCGCCGCTTTCTGCGTAACAGCGGAATTACCTATAGTTTCGACCAGCATTTCAGTCAGGTAGTACAAGCTTGCGCCGCGCCCCGGTCGTACTCAGACGAAACCTGGATCACCCCGGACATGCTTCAGGCGTATAGCTATCTCCATCAAATTGGCCTCGCTCACAGCATTGAAGTCTGGCGGGACTCCGAACTGGTCGGCGGACTATATGGCCTCGCCATCGGACGCTGCTTTTTTGGCGAGTCTATGTTCTCCAAAGAAACCAACGCCTCCAAAGCCGCATTCATCACTCTGGTCCGGCAATTACACGCTTGGGGCTACCAGTTGATTGACTGTCAGGTGCCCAATCCACACCTTCTCTCTTTGGGGGCTTGCCAGATTTCAAGAAAAGAGTTTTTATCTATACTAGAAATAGAGGTGCGAGCCGATTTCTCTCACCCCTGGAAGATGACGATAGACCCCACAGGCTGCTGACGATGTCGAACTTAAGGACTCTGGTTTTTTACGCCACGCCGGAACACCCGTGCAGTTACCTTGACGATCGCCTGGCCACCACCATGTTCGTGGACCCTAAAGCGGACATTAACCAGGACCTGTACACCAGACTGTCGCAACTGGGCTTTCGTCGCAGCGGTAACCATTACTACAAGCCTCGCTGCAATGGGTGCAACGCCTGCATCGCCGTGCGCATTCCCACAGAAGAGTTCAATCGCACACGAAGCCAGGAGCGCACCTGGAAGCGCAACTCAGACCTGACGGT
Source organism: Hahella sp. HNIBRBA332 (assembly GCF_030719035.1). Taxonomy (NCBI): domain Bacteria; kingdom Pseudomonadati; phylum Pseudomonadota; class Gammaproteobacteria; order Oceanospirillales; family Hahellaceae; genus Hahella; species Hahella aquimaris. Next base: position 1,175,304 of record NZ_CP132203.1, on the reverse strand, counting down.
GCGTCTGCGTTCCGCTCAGTTCGAACAAGAGCACTTTGCACTCTATCAACGCTACATCAGCGCCCGACACCAGGACGGAGATATGTACCCCCCCACGCTGGACCAATATGAGTCGTTCTTGCTGGAGGCGCGGTCAGAAACCTTGTTTATCGAGTTCCGTTTGGATAACAAACTGCTCGCCATCGCTGTGACAGACAGAACCACAGACGGCCTCTCCGCAATCTATACGTTCTTTGAACCAGACGAAGATAAACGCGCCCTTGGCGTCTACGCTATCTTGTGGCAACTCCAATTCGCCCGCGAACAACGCCTCCCCTATTTATATCTGGGATACTGGATACGAGGCTGCCGAAAAATGTCCTACAAAACCAACTACCGCCCTATTCAAGTGTTAGTCAGAGATTCCTGGATTACGATTTAACGCCTAACATTCATACATTTCTTGGTTACATAACACACTTATCTGCGCGTCAACCCGAAAATTTTGCGAAATAGGGGCGGTTTATCCAGATAATAAAGAATTGGCTTTTGCACTTTGGTTATAATTAAGGCAAAATTCGCTCTCTTAAAAAAGCGCTTACTATTTTTTAACTTTTTGCGCTTAACACGAATTTCATGAGGACAAAGCTGAATGGCGAAAGAAGGTAATATTGAAATGGAAGGGACCATCATTGACACCCTTCCCAATACAATGTTCAGGGTTCAACTCGAAAATGGTCATGTCGTTACTGCCCATATCTCTGGAAAAATGCGTAAAAACTACATCCGCATCCTGACCGGAGACAAAGTCAAAGTAGAAATGACCCCCTACGACCTGAGCAAAGGTCGCATCGTATACCGCGCCCGCTAATACCTCACATAAATTTTCCCATAACGCCGCCAGGATTTTTTGCTACATGTTCTGTAGATGGGAAAATTTATAAATCACCGGTGACTATCTGGCGATTTAATCAGGCGAAATAAAAAAGGGGCTTATCGCCCCTTTTTTAATTTTTAACGCTCTTTTGATTACGGCGTAGATTCATCCAATAACTCACGCTCCGGCACATATTTGAAGTCCAGTTTGTCGTCTTTCACGCTGACAAACACAGTGCCGCCACACTCCGCCAAATCTCCAAACAGGATCTGTTCGGCAAGAGGTTTCTTGATACACTCCTGAATAAGCCGAGCCATCGGTCTCGCCCCCATCTTCTCGTCATATCCATGCACCGCCAGCCACGCTTTGGCTTCAGTGTCGAATTCAAGAAGGATGCGCTTGTCGTCCAGTTGCGCCTGCATTTCGGTCAGGAACTTGTCCACCACATGAGTGATAGTTGTGGCGTCCAATGGACCAAACTGAATGATTCCGTCAAGGCGGTTTCTAAATTCAGGCGTAAAGGTTTTAGTAATAATCTCCATGCCGTCAGTACTGTGATCCTGAGACCGGAAGCCAATGGAGCGACGACTCATTTCTTCCGCGCCAGCATTGGTGGTCATTACCAGAATAACATGACGAAAATCCGCTTTGCGGCCGTTGTTGTCTGTCAAGGTGCCATGGTCCATCACCTGCAGAAGCAAGTTAAAGACTTCCGGATGCGCCTTCTCTATCTCGTCCAGCAACAACACGCAGTGAGGATTCTTATTGACCGCTTCGGTCAACAACCCTCCCTGATCAAACCCAACATAGCCGGGAGGCGCGCCAATCAGGCGGGAAACGGTATGCCTTTCCATGTACTCAGACATATCGAAACGCACCAGCTCCACACCCAGGATCTTAGCCAACTGACGAGTCACCTCCGTCTTACCAACCCCAGTGGGACCAGCAAACAGGAATGAGCCTTCAGGTTTACCTTCTGACTTAAGCCCCGCTCTGGAAAGCTTGATGGCAGTTACCAACGCTTCTATTGCGGGATCCTGACCAAACACCACCATTTTCAGGTTACGCTGCAGATTACGCAGCTTATCTTTGTCTGAAGATGAAACAGTTTTCGGCGGTATTCTGGCGATTGACGCCACGACGCTCTCAACGATATGGATATCAATGATCTTGGCGCGATCCGCCTCAGGCTTCAGCCTTTGACTTGCGCCTGCCTCATCAATAACGTCAATCGCCTTATCCGGCATATGACGATCATTAATATAACGATCCGCCAGATCCGCTGCAGAACGAAGCGCCGCATCGGTGTATTCGACCTCATGATGCTTCTCGAACTGCCTTTTAAGGCCCTTCAGAATCAGATAAGTATCGTTGACGGAAGGCTCAACCACATCAATCTTCTGGAAACGACGCGCCAAAGCGCTGTCTTTCTCAAATATGCCACGGAATTCAGTGAAGGTCGTTGAACCAATACAGCGGATTTCGCCCGAACTCAACAACGGCTTCAATAGATTTGACGCATCCATGACGCCGCCGGAAGCCGAGCCCGCACCGATAATAGTGTGAATCTCGTCAATGAACAAAATGGACTTGGCTTGACGCTTAAGCTCTTTCAGTAAGGCTTTAAAGCGTTTTTCGAAATCGCCGCGGTACTTGGTGCCCGCCAGCAGCGCGCCAAGGTCCAGAGAATAAACCACGGCGTCTTTGATGATGTCCGGCACATTGCCTTCAACAATCTGTTTCGCCAAACCTTCAGCGATGGCGGTTTTACCAACGCCGGCCTCACCCACTAATAGCGGATTGTTTTTGCGCCGGCGCGAAAGAATCTGCATGACTCTTTCCAGCTCTTTGTCACGACCGATTAAAGGATCAATCCGCCCCAGTCTGGCCTGCTCATTCAGATTGGTTGCGTACGATTCCAAAGGTTTTGAACCGCCGCCCTCTTCCAAGCCTTCCTCCTGGTGTTCGTGTTCCTCATCCTGTTCACGGTCGCCGGAAACTTTGGAAATGCCATGACTGATATAGTTAACCACGTCAATACGAGCGACGTTCTGTTTCTTCAGCACGTACACCGCCTGACTTTCCTGCTCGCTAAAAATAGCGACCAGAACATTAGCGCCAGTCACTTCTTTTTTGCCAGAGGACTGGACATGAAATACGGCTCTTTGCAGCACCCGTTGAAAACCAAGAGTCGGCTGAGTTTCCCGCTCTGGATCATTGTTCGGAATCAACGGCGTAGTCGAATCAACAAACTCCGAAAGCTCGTTACGCAGCTGACCCAGATCCGCGCCGCATGCTGTTAACACTTTCAGCGCAGAATCATTGTCGAGCAGGGCAAGCAAAAGGTGCTCGACCGTCATGAATTCATGACGTTTCTCGCGCGCGCTTTTGAAAGCTGCATTAAGAGTTAATTCGAGGTCTTTACTTAGCATTTGGCACCTCAGGAATGACTAATCCGCTCTTTCTATCTCACATAGCAGAGGGTGTTCACACTCGGACGAGTACTGGTTTACCTGAGCCGCCTTCGACTCAGCGATATCCCTGGTGAACACTCCACATACTGCACGCCCTTGGGTATGCACCGCCAGCATAACTTGCGTAGCCTTAGGTTCCGACATGTTGAAAAACCTTATCAACACCTCAACAACGAAGTCCATCGGTGTATAGTCGTCATTCAGCATCACAACCTGATACATCGAAGGCCGCTTCAACGCCGGTTTTTCAGGCGCCAGCGCTAAGCTTCCCGGATGGTCCCCATCTTGGTTTCCTTCATCCTCCAGGCCATCGTTGTCCTGATTTAATATTAGTAGACTATTTTCAACTTTACCCATAGCCGGATTGAATAATTTAGTTAAATTTTTGCAGTAGTACGTAACTTTCCGGCAACCAGCTCTGAGCTCTTTTTTGCAACACAATAACTGCCCGCCAACTACACTATACGCCAATTATAAAAGTGGAGTCGCCCCATCCAAACTTCAATGGGCCCAGCCTTTTGGCCGGTTACTTTCAATATGCGCTGCTTTATAATACTATCTGCATTGGTAGCAAACTAGGCCGAGATACTCGAATTGTTGTACTGCTGCTACCGGTGCTTCAGTAGTAAAGCGAAAGTAGTAAAATTAGAGTGGACTGGCCAATAGACAAAAATAACTAGGGTAAAAGCCCATCTCTATGGAGACAAGGGAGTCGATCATGCCTCAAGGTAAAGTAAAATGGTTCAATAATGCCAAGGGCTACGGCTTTATCATCGCTGATGAAGGAAACGGCGATCTCTGCAAAGAAGATCTGTTCGTCCACTTCTCGTCAATCCAAATGGAAGGATACAAGACGCTGAAAGCGGGACAAGCTGTTAATTTTGACGCACAGCCCAGCGGCAAAGGATTCCACGCGGTCAATATTGTTCCGCTAGAATCCGAACCAGAAAAATCCTCGATAGATCCTGAAACGGAAACTGCGGAAGGCCCTGAAAGCGCCGCAAAAGCCGAATCAGTCGAGAATAAATCAAAAGAGAATTCAAGGACGCCAATGGCCGCAAGCGCCTAGCTTAGCACCATCCGGATACTTGTAATTCCAAACATGCTCCGGCTTGTACGGGGCGTGTTTTGCCCTGCTTGCGACATCAATCGGCCAAATCACCGCCTTTGCGCCATCATCTTTTATGTACGTCACACCATGGCGATAAACATAAACGAGACGGCGAAAAAAAGCCCCGCTACCTGCGGGGCTTTTAGTTTCCGCTGCACGCAGAATCCTACTTCATGTGTCTGATAACCGCATCGCCAAACTCCGAGGTTTTCAGCAATGTCGCGTCCGGCATCAAGCGCTCAAAGTCGTATGTCACCGTTTTTGCCTCGATAGCGCCCGCCATACCATTCAAAATCAGGTCCGCCGCCTCTTCCCATCCCATATGGCGCAGCATCATCTCTGCGGATAGGATTAACGACCCCGGATTCACCTTGTCCTGGCCAGCGTACTTGGGAGCCGTACCGTGCGTCGCTTCAAACAACGCCACACTGCCGCCGATGTTCGCGCCTGGCGCTATGCCTATCCCACCAACTTCCGCCGCCAAGGCGTCGGAAATATAGTCTCCGTTCAAGTTCAGAGTCGCAATGACGCTGTAATCTTCCGGCCGCATCAAGATTTGCTGCAGGAATGCATCGGCGATCACGTCCTTAATCACGATCTGGCGTCCGGTTTTAGGGTTTTTGAACGCATGCCATGGCCCGCCATCCAAAGGTTCCGCGCCGAAACGCTCCACCGCCAACTCATATCCCCAATCCTTAAACGCCCCTTCCGTGAATTTCATAATGTTGCCCTTGTGAACCAGAGTCACTGACGGCTTGTCATTATCAATCGCGTATTGAATCGCTTTTCTCACCAGGCGCTTAGTGCCTTCTTCCGACACAGGCTTGATGCCGATGCCGCAATTGTCAGGAAAACGGATCTTGGTGACGCCCATTTCTTCGCGCAGAAAACGAATGATTTTTTGCGCTTCAGGGCTGTTCGCCTTCCACTCAATCCCGGCGTAGATATCCTCTGAGTTCTCGCGAAAGATCACCATATCGGTCTTCTGAGGCGCTACGACTGGACTCGGCACGCCCTTAAACCAGCGCACTGGACGCATGCAGACATAGAGATCAAGTTCCTGCCGTAATGCGACGTTCAGAGAGCGAATGCCTCCGCCGACAGGTGTGGTCAGTGGACCTTTGATACCAATAGAGAATTCCCGCAACGCCTCCAAGGTTTCCTCAGGCAGCCAGTCATTGGGTCCATACACCTTGGTCGCCTTCTCGCCTGAATAGATTTCCATCCAGGCGATGGCGCGTTTGGAGCCATAGGCTTTTTCAACGGCCGCATTGACAACTTTAATCATTGGAGGGGTAATGTCGACGCCAATCCCATCGCCTTCGATGAAAGGTATAATTGGATGATTGGGGACATTCATGGACAGGTCCGCGTTTACTGTGATTTTGTCACCGTCAGCAGGAACTCTGATCTTTTGGTATCCCATTCTCTACTCCGTAGGTTTAAGGTTTGTGTTATTCCATAATATCGAACAGAAAGAGGCTTCCGCCGAACGGCGTGAAGCGGGCGCACTTTGTAGTTTTATTACCGCGCCCATAGTATAGCACTACTAAAACCGTAATTTTATTACAGAAATTGGTAACCCCAAGCAATGGCTACTTTAGTCGTATTCAATAAACCCATGAACGTCCTGACCCAATTTAACGACTCCCAAGGACGCGCCACCCTATCCAACTACATCGACAAGCCCGGCGTGTACGCCGCAGGCAGGCTGGATTACGACTCCGAGGGATTACTACTGCTGACGGATGACGGCGCGATTCAAGCGCGCATCAGCCAACCGAAATTTAAACTCCCGAAAACTTACTGGGTGCAAGTTGAGGGAGTTATTGGCGAACCCGCATTGCGTAGACTGGAGAAAGGGGTGATGCTCAATGACGGCCCAACCCGTCCCGCTCACGCCAGCATCATCAGCCCGCCCGAAGTCTGGGAGCGCGACCCACCTATCCGGCAGCGTAAAAATATCCCCACCAGCTGGATCGCCCTGACCCTCTTTGAAGGCAGAAACAGACAAGTGCGGCGCATGACGGCCGCCGTGGGGTTTCCAACCCTGCGTCTCATCCGATACAGTATCGGCCCCTGGAGCATTAATGGCTTACAACCTGGAGAATGGCGGGAAGAGCATGTGCATGCTCCGCAGAAAGCGCAAATGTCCAGTCGTAGAAATCCACAAAAAGTCGTTCGTTTCAAAAAACGCTGACTCGATCATTCGGAGCATTTGTTATGGTATGGCGTCCCAGAGCCGTCGTGGCTGCGGTCATTCCCCAAGACGATAAATTTCTGTTCGTAGAGGAAGAGATTGACGGACGCGCCGTGCTGAATCAGCCCGCTGGCCATATCGAAAGAGGCGAAAGCATATTTGACGCAGTTCTACGTGAGACGCTGGAAGAGACCGGCTGGGAAGTGGAACTGGAAAATTTTGTTGGGATATATGTCCTGAATACACCCGATCCCGAGACGGTGTACCATCGCTACTGCTTCAGCGCTCGCCCCTTACGTCAAAGTGGACGCTCACTGGACCCGGACATCACCGCCACTCACTGGCTGTCACCTGCGCAACTCATCAATGGCGATATCCCTTTGCGCAGCGATCTGGTCAGGCTTTGTCTGGAAGATTATCTTGCAGGACGTCGCCTCCCCCTGGACACAATTCGCCATCACAAAATCTAAGGCTCACGCCCCAAATCAGGCGGCAGTTAATGAAACTTTAGAAATCTTGCCGGCGGACGCCTATAATAGGGCGTTTTTTCACACTGAAGCCTTGGCGCCCCTTAGCCAATCCAAGCCCTGAAAGTTTAAGCCATGTCCACACATCGTAAACAACGCGTCATCGTTGGCATTTCCGGAGGAGTCGACTCTTCTGTATCCGCCTATCTCCTGAAAGCCCTTGGCTATGAAGTCGAAGGCCTGTTCATGAAAAACTGGGATGAGGATGACGGCACTGAATACTGCACCGCGCTTTCCGATCTGGAGGACGCGCAAAAAGTCTGCGACAAGCTGGGCATCAAGTTGCACACGGCAAGCTTTTCCGCTGAGTACTGGGACCGCGTTTTCGAACATTTTCTGGATGAATATCGCGCAGGACGCACGCCCAATCCGGATATTCTGTGCAACAAGGAAATCAAATTCAAAGCTTTCCTGGATTATGCCCAGGCCCTTGGCGGCAACCTGATCGCCACCGGTCATTACGCCCAGTTCTCCCGCTTTGGCGAGCACACTTATCTGATGAAAGGCGCGGATCCCAGCAAAGAGCAGAGCTACTTCCTGCACGCCGTCCCCGGTCAGGCGCTGGCGCGAACCTTATTCCCGGTTGGTGGTCTATTGAAGAAAGAAGTCCGTCGCATTGCCCGGGAGCAGGATTTGGTCACTCACGACAAAAAGGACAGCACCGGCATCTGCTTCATCGGCGAGCGTAAGTTTTCCGACTTCCTGAAAACCTACCTGCCCGCCCAGCCGGGTAAAATCGTGACGGACAAAGGCGAAGAGATCGGCCGTCACCAAGGCTTGATGTACCACACTATCGGTCAGCGCCAAGGCCTCGGCATTGGCGGCCTGAAAGGCTATAACGACGCGCCCTGGTACGTAGTGGAGAAAGATCTCGACAACAATGAACTGGTCGTCGCCCAGGGCGGCGATCATCCTCGACTGTTCAGCGCCGGCCTCACCGCCAGCAAGCTGGATTGGATTAACGGCCTTCCCGCCAAATCCTCCTTTTCCTGCTACGCCAAAACCCGTTATAGACAACCCGATCAGTTGTGTCGGGTGGATGTGCGGGACGGCGGCGTAAGGGTGACTTTCGATAAGCCCCAGCGGGCGGTCACCCCCGGCCAGTCAGTCGTATTTTATGATGGCGCGCGTTGCCTGGGTGGCGGCGTTATCGAATCCGTATTCAAATAGGAGTCTGTCGACATTGTCCTATAACCTTGAGAATCAAGTGATAGCGCTGGCGGGCGTTTTTCAGTCCGCCGCGTTGGTGGATCAGTTGGCCAAGCAAGGTACTGTCGCACCAACCAGCTATGAATGCAGTCTGAAGAGCCTGCTCAAGGTCGATGCGACCTCAACCCTGGATGTGTATGGCGATATTTATGGCGTGCAACTGGGCTTGAAAGAGTTGATCGCCGTACTGGAAAGAAAGCAGGACCGCAAAAAAGTGGATGTCGTGCGTTACGCCCTGACGCTCCTGTATCTGGAAGGTAAGGTCAACAAGCGCGGCGATATGCTGGACGTAATGAGTCAACGCATCGCGCAGATAAACACCCAGACTTTGCACTTCGACCCCACACACACCAATATCATCAGCGCTTTCGCCTCGCTATACAGCGACACCATCAGCACTTTCCCTCAGCGCATACAGGTGACTGGCGACCCCAGATTCCTGAGAGTGGATGAAAACGCGGATAAGATTCGCGCCCTGCTGCTGGCCGGCATTCGCGCCGCCGTATTATGGAGACAGGTTGGCGGACGCCGCTGGAAACTGTTCTTCATGCGCAAAAAGATTCTGCAGATCGCCAATGGTATGTTGCGCTGATCGCACGCCCCTTTAATGTTAGAATTCAACGTTTGTTCAACCGCTGCAAGAGATAGAAACATGATACTTAACGAGCTGACAGCACTCTCCCCCGTCGACGGCCGCTACGCCGGTAAGGTCGCCGATTTGCGGCCGATCTTCAGTGAGTTTGGTCTGATCAAAGCGCGGATTGAAGTGGAAATCAAATGGCTGTTGCAACTGGCCGCCAATCCCGGTATCCCAGAAGTTCCCGTTTTTGACGCAGCCACGGCAGCCTTCCTGACCGCCATTTATGAAAACCTGTCGCTGGAAGACGCCTCCCGGGTCAAGGAAATCGAGCGCACCACCAATCACGATGTGAAAGCGGTGGAGTATTTCATCAAAGAACAGTTCAAACGCGAAGGCGCGCCTAAAATCCTTACGGATATCAATGAGTTCGTCCACTTCGCCTGCACCTCGGAAGACATCAACAACCTGTCTTACTCCCTGATGCTGAAACGCGGCGTGCAAGACGTCGTGCTGCCAGTCATGCAGCAAGTCGTCGCCAGACTGGAAGAACTGGCCCTGAACTTCGCCGCACAGCCCATGCTGTCCCGCACGCACGGCCAAACAGCATCGCCCACGACAGTCGGCAAAGAGCTTGCCAATGTGGTCGCTCGTCTGAAAAGACAAATGGCGCAGATTCGCCAAGTCAAAATGCTGGGCAAAATCAACGGCGCGGTCGGCAACTACAACGCCCACTTGAGCGCCTATCCCGATGTCGACTGGGAAGCTCACGCGCAAGCTCTGATCAAAGAGCTGGGGCTGGAATGGAACCCGTACACCACCCAGATCGAACCCCACGATTTTATCGCCGAGGCCTTCGACGCAGTGTGCCGGTTCAATACCATCCTGATCGACCTGAACCGCGACGTATGGGGCTACATTTCTCTGGGTTACTTCAAGCAGAAAGCGGTGGCTGGCGAAGTCGGCTCTTCCACCATGCCCCACAAAGTTAACCCGATTGACTTCGAAAACTCCGAGGGCAACCTGGGCATCGCCAATGCGGTAATGGAGCACCTGAGCCGCAAGTTGCCGGTTTCCCGCTGGCAGCGCGACCTGACCGACTCCACTGTATTGCGCAACCTGGGCGTTGGCCTAGCGCAGTCCTTGATCGCTTACCACTCTACTCTGAAGGGCCTGGGCAAGCTGGAGCTTAACCCTATGCGCCTGGACGAAGACCTGAATCATAGCTGGGAAGTGTTGGCGGAACCGATTCAGACCGTCATGCGTCGCTATCGCATCGAAGGCGCCTACGAGAAGCTGAAAGAACTGACCCGCGGCAAAGCGATTACCCAAAAAGCGATGAAGCCGTTTATTGAGTCGCTGGAAATTCCTGAAGAAGCCAAGCAGCGTCTGCTTGAAATGACGCCGGCGACATACATCGGCAATGCTGCAGAGCAGGCTGCGCGCATCAAAGACTATAGCGGCGAGTAACGGCGATATGTTGACTCACCTGGGCGACATCAGCGTCGCCGACTTCCTGGCGCATTACTGGCAAAAAAAACCGCTGATTATTCGCGGCTTATTTCCCGGTTACGAATGCCCGTTGGACGAGAATGATCTGGCGGGGCTCGCCACAGAAGAAGAAGTCGAATCCCGTTTGGTCTATGAAGAACTGAACGGTCTACCATGGCAACTTGAGCATGGTCCGTTTTCCATAGAAAAGCTGGAGAATATGCCTCTTCAGGGCTGGACCCTTTTGGTGCAAGGATTAGACACCTGGGTTCCGGAAGTCGCAGACCTGCTCGACCGCTTCCGTTTCCTGCCCAACTGGCGCGTGGATGACGTCATGGCCAGCTTCGCGCCCCCTGGCGGCAGCGTGGGACCGCACTTTGACCATTATGACGTGTTCCTGATCCAGGCCACGGGGGCTCGCCGCTGGCGCATCGGCCCGCCCTGCGATCACCAGTCGCCTCGTGTAGACGGCACGCCATTACGCATTCTGCAGAATTTCGAGCAGACGGAAGAGTGGGTGCTGGAGCCAGGCGACGCGCTGTATTTGCCGCCCCGCTACGCTCACTACGGCATCGCGGAAACGTCCTGCATCACTCTTTCTGTGGGCTTTCGCTCCCCTACTTATGCGGAACTGATGTCCGCGCTGGCGGACGATTGGTTTGAGAATCCCGCGTTATCCACTCATCTGCATGACGCCACCGAAGCGCCATTGAACAATCCCGGCCTGATAAGCGACGACGTTTTTGCAGACATCAAATCCCGCTTACAGGCTCTGCTCGATGACGAAGCGGGTCTGCGTCGCAGCTTCGGTCGCTTTATCAGCGCTCCCAAGTTTGACGCTGCTGTGCCGCCGCTGGAAGCGGATATGCGTCTTTCGCCGGAAGATGCAGGCGAGTCGTTGCAGGACCAGGAAATCCAGTGGCGCTGGAATGAGGGTTCCCGCTACACCTACAGTCTGTATGAAGAGGCTGGCGCGCGCCGCGTCATGTTTGCCGTCGACGGCGAGGCATATGACGCCGATGAGCGCTTTGCGCCGCTGGTGGAAATATTGTGCCGCAGCAACAACATAGACCGTGAGCGGCTGCTGCCGTGGAGCGCCGATAAGGACGCATTGAAGTTGTTGAGTTCCTTGTTAAATAGAGGCAGTCTGGTGTTAGAAGGCTTCGATGATGACGAGGAACATTGGGACGATGACGACGCTTAAATACACCCGCATTACGACTTGGTTGGAAAATGAGAGCGAGTTACGCGCGATCCGCCAACAGGTGTTTGTGGAAGAGCAAGGCGTTCCCCCGCAACTGGAGTGGGACGACAAGGACGAAAACGCCGTACACTTCCTGGTGAAAGACGTGGAGGACCGCAATCTGGCGGTCGCCCGTCTGGTGCGTCTATCGCCGGGAAAGGCGAAGTTCGGTCGTCTGGCGGTCCTGCCGGAGTTTCGCCGCCAAGGCATCGCCAGAAGTCTGCTCAAGTTCGTTATCGGCTACGCCCGCTCCGAAGGATTCAATCATCTGACGCTCAGCGCTAACATCGACGCCACGTCCCTCTATGCTAACGAAGGTTTTCAGGCTTTAGGCTCTCCCCATGAAGAAGCCGGCTCGCTGCATCAGCGCATGGAGCTGACGTTGGGAACCGCCAAAGTCGAAGCCGCCAATGCGCTGGGACAAGACGAGCGGGTTTACCGCACTCACTCCGAGCCCGACTATCTGGAGCACCTGAAATCGCTTACCTCCCAGGCGAAACAAAGCGCCTTAATATTGACCTGGGATCTGGAAAAAAATGTACTGGACAATCCCGACGTGCTGGATGCATTGAGTCGTCTCGCCCGGGGCGGTCGCGCTACGCAGATTAAAATCCTCCTGGGCGCGCCGAAAACTCCGGTGGCGCAGAGCAACCAACTGCTCGCCCTCGCCCGCCGGCTCACCTCCAACATTGAAATCAAAATGCTCAACCCGGAGCTGAGTTTTCCCGAACAGGTTTATGTGCTGATCGACGATGATGGCGTCTTGCTGCGCCACCATTATGAAAAATGGGAAGGCTTTTGTTGCTATCAGGACCCCGGAACGGTGAAACGCCTGAAAGATGAGTTCATGCGCTTACTGCAGCACAGTCAGGTGTCGCAGGAATTGCGTCAGTTTTCCCTGTAGTCCGGCTCTCAGACTCAGTTATTCTGCACGCCGCTATTTGGATGTGTGGCGATAGACGCCATCCCAATCCTCCGGCAACGTTTGCTGTCGTAGCCCACTGATCCGTTCCCTGTATAAGCTGTACAAACGACACCCCGGCTCTTCGAGCTGCAGTTGCTGGAATATGGCGTCCGCCTGCTCCCATTGCCGCGCTCGGTAACACTCTATCGCCCTTTGGTAGCGGGTCAGGCGATTCAAGGTCACCGCGTCAAGCCGCCCCTTTTCACCCAGTGGTTCGTAGGCGTCCACCGGAATATCCTTACCTTTCACCTGAATGCGATCGCAGAAACGAAAGGCATAGCCATCAGCCCCCTTGACTGTCGTTTCTCCCACCAGCACATCGACGCCATAGAACTTGGTCAGCCCCTCCAGCCGGGAGCCCAGATTCACCGCGTCCCCCAACACGGTGTACGCCTTGCGATATTGCGACCCCATGTCGCCGACATTCATCAAGCCGGTATTGACGCCAACGCCGATTTGAATGGAGGGAAAACCTTTTGCCGTGAGCTCGGAAGACAAGCGCCGGGTGATCGCCTGCATCTCCATGGCGGTTTTGACCGCTTTTTCCGCATGCTCCGGATCGTCTACCGGCGCGCCCCAGAATGCCATGACCATATCGCCGACATACTTATCGATAGTACCGTCATTACGAAAAATAGACTCGGTGATTGGCGTAAAGTAAAGATTCAGAAGTTCTTTCAGTTGCGCGGCGGACAGTTGCTCGGAAATAGTGGTGAAGCTGCGGATATCGGAGAACAGCACCGTCAACTCCTTGCTTTCCCCCGCCATGGAGTACTGCTCGGGATTATCCAACATACGGTCGATATGGGCGGGCGGCACATATTGCGCAAACATGCCGCGAACGCGTCGCTCGACAGCGTATTCGTGAATGAATTCCGTCACCAGATACCAGCCAAAAACGCCCTGCGCCAGCAACAGCGTACTGATCATGGGAAAGTCCATGCGCCAGCGCGTCCATATCAGCGTGTTCAATGCCACCAATAAAAGGCTGATCATGATCGCCGCCAGCACCATGGTCAGAGGACGACGCCCAGGCAACACCCACACCAGCAACAGCAGCAAAGCCAACTGAAACACCAGCACCGCGCCCGGCTCCCATACCGGACGATATGGAAACCCTCCCCGCAACAGTCCCTGCGTCACCAGCGCCTGCACCTCCACGCCGGGGAAAACGGTAGCGAATGGCGTGCTGACCAGATCAGCGAGACCAATGGCGGACGTCCCCACAAACACGAGCTTGCCTTCCAACTCCTGCGGAGCCAAGCCGCCAGCTAATGCTATCCAGGCGGGAATATAGCGAAACTGTCCCCGCCCCTGCCGATAAGGAACCAATACCCGTCCAACGGCGTCAGTCTGCACCAGCGCATCAGTCAGACGCATACCGCTCGAGGCTTGCACCGCGCCCAGAGGAGCGAACTCCAACTCCACCTCATCCGCCAGCAAATAGGCCATCGCCGCCGCCAGCGCCAGGGAGGGATAAATGGAGCCGTCATGAGACATGAATAATGGCGTGCGTCGAATCACGCCATCCGCATCGGGAAAGGTGGTGACAAACCCGCTGCCTGCCGCCACATCCTGCAGTTCCAACAGCGGCGCGGCGTACCCTGAGGCATTCACCAGAACATTACCGGCAGGCGCCCGCGCCAATGGATCCGGCAATCTGCCGATTTGCATCGAGGTATCCAAATGCATGAAGAACCCCAGCACCGTGTCGATCTCCGACAGACGTTCCGCCAGTTGTTCATCCGGCCGCCAGGACATGGCGATGCGATTCAGCACCGTGCGTTCTTCGTCACTCAGATCCGGCCCGGCGGACGCCGCTACGGATTCAATGAAGTTATTGCTCTCGGACTCGGAGAACACCACATCAAACGCCACCACCGCCGCACCGGATTCCTGCAGCGACTCCACCAAAGCCGCCACCCGGGCGCGACTCCAGGGCCAACGTCCTTCGCGTTGAATGGACTCCTCGTCGATATCGACAATCACCACGTCCGTATACAACTCCGCCCTGGTGAAAAGCGCCGCCGTCTGCGCACGCCAGTCATAAAACACATAATCGAGACGATTCAGCAAAGAACGGTCACCCGACTGCGTGATCAACTGCCAGCCGATCATGGCCACAGCAATCAGCAGCGTGGGAAGATGTTTGAGGAACCCAGAAATCGTTCGCATGTGAACTTGTTGCAATTCATCAATTTATTGCGGACTCCGAAAAAACTGCGGCTGGCAAAATCACCCTCTCTTTCTAGACTTAAAGCACTGGATGTTTCCGTAACCATGGGCAAAAGGAATTATCGCTTTGTTGATAACCAAAATAACTCGCCGCCTGATACTGATATTGCTGATGATCTGGGGCTTACCCGCCTACGCCCAGGATTCTGTTAAGAGTAGCTCAATCATTGCGACCCTGAAGTCGCTGAACGCCGCAGCGGATTATGAGCAAGCTTATCGACTGGGGTCCGAGCACATGGAAATCATGGAGGGAGATCCTGAATTCGATTTCTATTTCGGCATGTCCGCCCTGCAAAGCGGGCACTATCCAGAAGCGCAATTTATGTTCGAAAGGCTCACGGCGATGTACCCGGACAATGACCGCTTCCGCCTGGAGTACGCAAGGACGCTGTTCAATCTGCAACAGTATGAAGCTGCACGAGAGCAGTTTCTTATCGTTCTGGCCAGAGAACCACCGCCCGCCGTCAAAGACAATATCGCCCGCTTTCTCGCCGCCCTGGATGAACGCGAATACGAGACACAGCGACGCTGGCGCGGCTATATAGGGCTTGGCGGCGGTTACGACAGCAACATCAACAACGCCACCGACGAACGCTTCGTCGGCCTGTTTGAACTGCCTGATTCTGCCCAGGAAACGGAAAGCGCCTACGCCGCGCTGCGCACCAATTTCGCTTACGAACACCCGGTTTCGCAATTAAACGCCGCCAAGCTGGAGTTCGACAGCCAACACAAGCACAACTTTGAAAACAGCGATTTTGACCTCGACTCCGGCCGCCTCAGCGCCTCCTGGAAATACAGTCGCACCCGACGGGAAGTAGAGGCCGGAGCCTCCTATCAACATGTGCTGCTGGACGCCGAAGATTACCAGCGCAATACCGGCGCATTCATGCAGTGGCGAGAGCAATGGAATACGCATTTGCTGACGTTTTTTTACGCCGGCGTGTTCGTCAAGGACTCTTTCGCCAACCCGCTGCTGAATAACTATCAGCCGCTGACAGGTCTGTCTTTGCTTATTCCTCGCGCCAAGTTCCTGCACACCCTCAGTGTATTCGCCGGAACGGAAAATCCACGAGAGCAGAATGCAGCTTCTCTCGCCAAAGACTTCCACAGCCTGGGCTATCGGCTTAGCTACAAGCTTTCCCCTACCCTGACGCCGTACTTGGGATACTCGGGCTTTTTCGCCGATTACAAAGCGGAAAATCCGGTCTTCGGGGAAGTGCGCGACGATAAATCCTCTCAGTTCAACGCTGGCGGCGAATGGAAGCTCAATCATGAGCTAAGCGCGCTCGCCGAGCTGTCCTACACGGACAACCAGAGCAATCTGGACTTATATGACTACACCCGTTGGCGCGGAGAATTCCGCGTCCGTTGGCGGTTTTAAGGAGGCCCCCTTATGCGAGAACTCATGCTCAGCGCGTTTGCCGCCATACTGATGACCTACGGTTCACTCACGCCTACGGCCGCGGCAGCGTCCTTGGAGGCGGGGAAAGTGATTATGTCCCGCGGCGTCGCCACTGCGACGGGAGATAACGGCGAAGAACGTTCCCTGAACCGCCGCGCAGCTATTTACGTGGGAGATACTCTCACCACCGGAGCTGACTCCATGCTGCAACTAAGATTTACCGACAAGGCCTTGATGACGCTGCGGGAAAACACCCGCTTCACCATCGAAGAGTATTCCCCTGGAGACAAGGGTAAAGGCGGAGCCGCCATCATGCGGCTGCTGGAGGGTGGATTCCGCACTATCACGGGCTCCATCGGCAAAGGCGACAGCGACGCCTACAAAGTCTCCACCCACGCGGCCAGCATCGGAATCCGCGGCACGCACTACGAGGCTCTGGAAAGCAGCGGGCAAAAGCTGTTACTGGCAGTCTGGCAGGGAGGCGTACGGGTGGAGAATACCGCCGGGGCCCTGGATCTGGGCGAAGATGTCGCCTTCCGCTTCTCCGCCATCACACCCGGCCAAGCTCCTGAAGGGCTCTTGCAGGCGCCGCCGGAAATGCAGCAAGGCCTGCCCATTCCAAAAGCGGAAGCCCGGCGCTCACGCTCACAAGGGACGACCGCAGACGACGCCAATACTGCAGACGAGCCTAATAAAGAAAGCGAAAGCACATCGACTTCCTCAGGCCAAACAGCGGCGACTGGCGAGGTCAGAACGTCACCCGATGGCTTCACCGACGACACAACCGCCAGCGCCGACAACAGCGACGCGGAACTGATCTCCGCGACGACGATTGCCGAGTCCAATCCGGTTAACCAGATCAGTGACCCGGAAACGACCAACTTCACCGACACCAACCCTGACTTGAGCGGCGAACTGACGCCAGAACCGCCTGGCGACAACTCCGGTCCCGCTATCCAGGATCCACGCCTGACCATCGCCGAGTATGAGCAGTTCATCAATGACCGCATATTCGGCGCCGCCGTGGTGACTGGAGCCGGCGCAGAGATGCTCGCCACCATCATCGCGCCCCAGACGATAACGCCTTTCGATTACACCAGCGCGGGCCCGGTGACATTTAATATCGAATATTCCTTCAGCAGCTCCGGCGGCGCGCCGCCTATTAATACCGTCACCATCATGCTGCAGGACAATATTACAGATCTGGCCGGCCTCATCGCTGATATTGACGACGATCTGTCCCTCTCCGGCGCGCCCATCGGCGTGCGAGAGTCCATGCAGAACCCCGGCAAGCTGGAGTTTTACACCACCACAGGAGACGTCACCTTGCTGTTTGGTCTGGTGACCTATGACCCCATCTCCTCCTCTGCGTCCAGCACGGATATCGCCGGCACCCTGGGCGGCATCATGGAAGGCACATATGGCTACGGCAGCATCAACGGCTCCCAGTCCGCCAACCTGAAAATCGTCTTCGACGCCAATGGCGAACCGGTTTTCATTCTGCCGGATGTAGATGATCCCGGGTCCGGCAGCCCGCCCTCCACAGTCATGTTCTTCGATCCGGATAACTTTCCTGAGCCCTACACGGTGGTGCGACAGGGTGACGCCATCCTGGAAAAGTTCGATCCCAACGTGGGCGGTCGCAGCAATATCAGTTGGGGGCTCTGGAAGTCATCCGCCAGCGCCGGCGTACAGATTTACGATGATGTGGCCAACCCAGACGTCTTCAGGTCTGAGGAACGCTCCGTCTACTGGCTGTCAGCGGAGGCCGCCAACACCGCCGACCTGACGGGAACCGCAAACTTCGCCACGACCGGCGACTTTATCGGCAGCGGTTCAGATGGGGCGGTCGCCGCCGTCAATGGCTCTTTTCAGGTGGATTTCGATAGCGGCGTCATCAGCAATGGCCTGCTGGACGTCAGCACCGCCAGCCAGAACTGGAGCAGCCAGCTCTCTGGCTCGTATCAAGATGCGCAGGCCTACCTGAATGTGCTGAACGGAAATATCAGCGGATCCGTCAATTGCAGCGACTGCGTCACCGGCAATCTCAACGGCATTTTCGCAGCGCCGGGAGACGCCTTCGCCGGCTCATTCGACTTGCAGCGATTTGACGATCCAGACGTCCATGTGGAAGGTCTTTTGCTTATGGAACAACAATAAGTCCGTCTCTGCGGGGGAACTAACATCATGCGTTTCATCAATAGCACAACGGACAGGCTGCAAGCTCTGGGCGCAAACGTCACCCAGAGCAGCGCCAAGCTGTATGACGCCATCAAGATGCTGTGCGACAGCGTCAAATTCGACTATATCGACGACTTGTACCGGGAGTTCGACGGCGACTATCTGTACTTCGTCGAATCAGGCGAGCTGGAAGCGGTAACGAATGACCGTCCGGTTTATCACTTCGAGCAAGGAGACCTGATCGGCATTCAGGTGCTGTCAGGATTCCCAGAACCGGTCATCCGCTCAGACGGCCCCGCCACCCTGGCCCAGATCAGCAAGAAGCATTTTCGGGACGCCGCCGCGGGCTCAGTGCATTTCAAAGAATATCTCATGCAGATCTCAGCCTTTTTCGCCGAAGCCTGCTGTCATGGTCTCGATACTCAGAATGAAACCCACACTTCCTTCAAGTCGTTCAAACAAGGAGAAGTGATTATTCGAGAGGGTGATTCCGCTGACGAAGTGTTCGATCTGATCAGCGGCGAAGCGTCGGTGTACGTGAAGGATCAATTAGTCGGCAAGGTCGGCCCCAATGAGATTTTCGGCGCTATGGCGGCGTTGACCAAAACGCCCCGCACCGCCACAGTCATCGCCGACCGCCCTTGCACGGTAATGTCTGCGCCCATGGATGAGTTTATCTTTCTGATTCGCAACCAGCCGCGCACCTGTCTGGCGCTGATGGAAAATATGGCCAAGCAAATATTGGAGCTGAACAATAAGCTGGTGGACGTCATGCAAAAATCCTGAGTCGTCAGCGGCAGAAGCGCACGGCAAGGTCATCAGTCCTTGGCCCGGGTCTCCCTCTCTTCGGGTTCGTTGGCGACTTCCGTAATCAGTTGACGCAGCCAGCGGTGATCTGAGTTGTTCTGCAACAGGGGGCTCCACGCCATTTTCAGCTCGATCGGCGGAATGGGAAAAGGCGGTTCCTTGACCACCACCCCCGGGCTATCCAGAGTCAACAGCGCGGCGCGGCTCGGCAAAGTGGCGATCAGGTCATGCTGCTGCGCGAGCAACATCGCCACCTGATAGTGACGGGTAAACACGCTGATCTTCCGCTTTCGTCCCAAACGGGTCAGCGCCTCATCCACCCATCCCAAACGCTGCACGTCCTTGGGGTTGACCCCCACCCCTACGCCAAAGCCGGTTTTACTGACCCAGATATGATTGGCGTTGAGATAGTTCTCCAAAGTGAAATCGAACACCAACGGATTATGAACGCTCAACAGGCAGGAAAAGCTGTCCTCCCAAATGGTTTTCTGGTGGAAAGACTGGGGCATTTTGTCAAAGCGGTTGATCGCCATATCAACCCTGCCCTGCTCCACATCGAGAAAGCTGACGTCGCTGGGAGTCAGTACATCCAGAATGATATTCGGCGCCACTCTGCGCAGGCGACGCAACAAAGCGGGGATTAGCGTACTTTCCGCATAGTCGCTGGCCATAATGCGGAAGACGCGGCGGCTGGTGGCTGGCGAAAACACTTCCTTCGGCTGCACCACCATATCTATATCGGACAAAATCGACCGCACCATCGGCTGCAACTCCAGTGCGCGGGCCGTCGCCGTCATGCCCTCACTGGTGCGCACCAGCAATGGATCGCCAAACATATCCCGCAGACGACGCAGACCATTACTCATGGCCGGCTGCGTGATTCCCAAGTGATTCGCCGCCTTGGTGACGCTTTTTTCACGCAGCAAAACATCAAGAAAAACCAATAAATTCAAATCGATACGACTTACATTCATTTCGCGAATACCGAAAATAAAAACTATAAATTTAAGAAATTATGACTAAAGTCGTACACTTTGTCTCGTACAAAAATTCAACTAAGCCAAAAGAGGGTCGTTGAGCGATGACAACTGGAAATTACAATCGCGCTGAAGAAATAGCAGCCATCGAGAAGGACTGGGCGGAAAACCCACGTTGGAAAGGCGTAAGACGCACCTACTCTGCTGAAGACGTAGTGCGCCTGCGTGGTTCCCTGAAAATCGAAAACACTATCGCCAAGCGCGGCGCTGAAAAGCTGTGGAAGCTGATCAATGAAGGCGCCAAACCCGCTTTTCGTCCTGAGAAGGACTTCGTAAACGCCATGGGCGCTCTGACCGGCGGTCAGGCTGTACAACAAGTTAAAGCCGGCATCCAGGCTATCTACCTGTCAGGCTGGCAGGTTGCTGCGGACAACAACTCCTACATGTCCATGTTCCCGGATCAATCTCTGTACCCGGTGGACTCTGTTCCAGCAGTCGTTAAGCGCATCAACAACTCTTTCCGTCGCGCTGACCAGATTCAGTGGAAAAAAGGCCTGAATCCAGGCGACGAAGGCTACATTGATTACTTCGCTCCAATCGTCGCTGACGCGGAAGCCGGTTTCGGCGGCGTATTGAACGCCTACGAACTGATGCGCGCCATGATCGAAGCAGGCGCTTCCGGCGTTCACTTCGAAGACCAGTTGGCTTCTGTTAAGAAGTGCGGCCACATGGGCGGAAAAGTACTGGTTCCTACTCAGGAAGCCGTACAAAAGCTGATCGCTGCACGTTTGGCTGCAGACGTTTCCGGCGCCTCCACCATCGTTCTGGCGCGTACTGACGCCAACGCGGCGGATCTGCTGACTTCCGATTGCGACGACTATGACAAGCCGTTCGTCACTGGCGACCGTACTTCCGAAGGCTTCTACCGCGTTAAAGCCGGTATTGACCAAGCCATCGCTCGCGGTCTGGCTTACGCGCCATACGCTGACCTGCTGTGGTGTGAAACAGCGACGCCGGATCTGGCCGAAGCCAGGAAGTTCGCGGAAGCGATCAAGAGAGAATATCCAGATCAACTGTTGTCCTACAACTGCTCTCCTTCCTTCAACTGGAAGAAGAACCTGGACGACGCCACTATCGCCAAGTTCCAGCGCGAACTGTCAGCCATGGGCTACAAGTTCCAGTTCATCACTTTGGCGGGCATCCACAACATGTGGTACAACATGTTCGACTTGGCGTACAAGTACGCTCGCAACGACATGTCCGCATACGTGGAACTGCAGGAAACCGAATTTGCTGCTGCGGAACGGGGTTACACCTTCGTTGCTCACCAGCAAGAAGTCGGCACCGGCTACTTCGACGACATGACCACCGTTATCCAGGGCGGTCAGTCTTCAGTAACCGCTCTGACCGGCTCAACTGAAGAAGATCAGTTCCACTAAGAACCGATTTTCACGCTAAGTCCCCGAAAAAAGGCGGCCGCAAGGTCGCCTTTTTTTGTTTATTATTGAACCCTAGTTGCGCCAATAGAGCCGTCTTATTTGATGAAAAGCAAGCTTCGCAAAATTTCGGTGAACGAACTCACTTTCAACTACGCCATTTCTCATGAGAAATGCTTGAAAGAAGAGGCCGGATATCTACGACTCACGGTCTGGCCATCCGATAACAAAAGTCAGAAGCTGATTGTTATCACACGCTTTGATGATCCCTGGCTCAACTTCGGCCCCCTGATCTCATGCCCTCCAGAAAAAGCGCCAAACCTATTTGAGCTGAGGCCAGTCACTCCCGCCGAAGTCAGAAAGGTCATCGAGTCGGCGCAGGAAAAGGGATGGCCAGCATCCCCCAAATCACACGAAGTGCTGTTCGAGTGGGACAGAGATTTGCAAAAGCTGCTTCCCTGCACCACCTGCTAAACATCCGTTTTTGAAATAACGAAAGCCCTGAATACCTGACGCCCCCTGACTGATCAGTAAACGGTCTATACTAACCCTCAACAGAAGACAAAAAGTTGGCTTCAGATTGCTGCGCGGAAGCAAGTGGTTAGTGGATCAAAGCCCAGGGAGCCCTCTATGGACGGGTTGGAAAATTTGTCTCAGTCAGACTCCATTCCCCTCAACTCCCCTTCCACTGAATGCGTTTTTATCGGACTCACTGACTGCATTCCCTACAAAAATCCAGACTATGTGGGGACTCATTTCCGCACCGGAAAGTTAGAGTTCCACTCCGCCAGTACAGTTTATCCGCCCAAGGCGAATAGGGAGGTTTTATGGAAGAGCGCGTCTTTGATCATGTCCTGATCATCATGTTCGAAAATGAATACCGGGGGTACGTGCAAGAGAACGAGTACATGCGCAACCTGGCCGCCCAGGGAATTGAGCTGACCAACAGCTTCGGCGTCATGCATCCTTCTCAGACCAACTACATTACGTCCATTGCGGGAGAGCTCTGCAATGTCAGCGATGACGACCAGCCGCAACCCCTCCCCCAGAAAACCATAGTGGACCTCATTGAGGCTTCTCCGCAGAATTTACGCTGGAAAGCCTATATGGACAGCTACGTCCCTGACGATACGCCCTGGGTTCCCGAGAACTTCAAGCCTCGCGACCACTATCCCTATGTGATCAAACACAATCCGTTTTCATCCTTCCAGAACATCCTGGACAATCAGGAACGCTGGAAAAAAATAGACAACGAAGCCGGGTTTTGGCGCGACCTGCTCAATAATGACTTTCCAGAATATGCCTGGTTCACGCCCAATATGTGGAACGACGGCCATTATCTGGTGGGCACGCTCAATAACAGTCTGAATGGCGAACGCGCCCCAGTATTGGTCGACCAGCAGGCGAAATGGCTGCAATCCTTCTTCGCCGGCCTGAACTTTCCCGGCCCCAACAGCAAACTGCCGCCGAAAACCCTGGTGGTCGTCACCTACGACGAAGCCGACTTCGAAGCCTTTTACGACAAAGGCAAAAAGTACACCTACGATGGCCCCAACCAGATCTATACCGTGCTTCTCGGAGACATGATCGCCCCCGGGAAACAGGCGGAAGGTTACAACCATTACAGCTTGCTCAAAACCATCGAAAAGAACTTCAACCTGGGCGACCTGCAGAAAAACGACAGAGACGCCAACTGGTTTCAGTTCCTGTGGGGCAAATCCTTCCAATGGCAGCCTCCACAGGAAACACCCCTTGGCGGCAAGCAGAACCTGAGCGCCGCCGCTTACCGGGATGAACTCTATGTCGTCAGCGCAGATATCGATGGAACATTGAAGTACTGCGTGTTTGACGGCCATAGATGGTCGCCGGAAGTCACCGTCGCAGAGGATGGCGATGGCTACCTGCATTTGGCTTCTAATACAGACGGGCTCGCGCTAGCCTACCGGGACTCGAATAAGCGACTGATCATCAAGCACTATGATCTTGAAAGCGGTTGGCGACTGGCGGAAGCGCCCGATACCGGAGAAGTCGAGGAAATCGCCCTGATCAGCATCCCGCACCAGTCAGCATTTATGCTGGTCTACCGTGATAATGCGACTCAGCAATTGCACAGCCTGACCTTCAGCAACGGAGCCTGGCAGGGTCCCTCCTCCGCTATTTGCACTCACAGCGAAGGTCCTTTCACGCTCGCAGCACTGGGGCCCACAATTCTATTGATCTATAAGATCGTGAAAACCGGACAGTTAGCTTGTATGAGCTACAACACCGGAGAATTCAATAGAGTGACGGTGGAGAACAGCCAATACGCCGGCCCCTATGACGACACCACCGTGAATCAATGGTCCGCCAGCGCCTTCCCCCTGAATCACTTCAGCGCAGCGCCCAATCCGGTAACGCCGAATGAAGATGAGCCTGTGGCGGAAGGCGTCGGCGCGTCAGGAGAAATAGCCGCCGCAACCCTCAACGGCGTCGTTTATCTGGCGCATAACCGACTCACCGATGGCCCGGCTAACGGCCAGTTACTGTTTGAAACCTTTTCCATAAGCGGAACCCTGACGCCCGCTAATCCCGTTTCCTACAACCCGGCCGAGAACGACACTACCAGCAATGGGTATGGAACCCTGGCTGAGGCGGGCTGGAGCGAAACCGGCGCGGTTTCCGGCGTATTCCGCAACTCCGACACGCCTCTCGCCATCGCGACGCTTAAGGACACTCTCTGGGTCTTCTATCAACCTCTATCCGATGCGCATATCTGGGCATGTCCGGGCGCTTATCTAAAGAAGAGAGAGTAAATACAGCGCGTACTCGACAGAACTAAGGAAGCAGATACAGGACCTGCCCTGCGCAGGTCCTGTCGTTTTCAGGATTAATGACAGGGCTGGCCATCGAGATATCCAATGAACACTCTGATTCAACCTTCGCATTGACTGTATGAGCTAAATACTCACATCAGACACTTAAATTCCATCTCCTGATGACGTCACCAGAATGCCAGCTAAACCTTCACGCAAAAACAAATTAATTTCTTTATTTTCAATCAGTTAAATAATGCAAAGCATCGATAAAGAAGCCTAAAAATACGCAAAAAATGATACAATAATCGCCGCTATCAAACGCTCACTTCCTTAATATCTCCGGCACACAAAATCCACATGAATATTGATCATAGCGCCCCGTATATTTCCACCGTGGAAGAGGTTATTTCAGTGCAGGAATGCCTTGAATGGATCCAGTTCATTGATAATCAAAATCCCCAGGCAGCCCCCCTTCACACACATAAAGGCGAAATCTATAAACCAGACTATCGAAATAACGAAAGGGTGATGAAAAGCGACCCTGACTATGCCGCCTACCTGTTCCAGAAAATAAAGAGTGACCTGCCTCAAACGGTATTTGGATGGACCATTGCCGGATTGAATGAGCTATTTCGGTGCTACCGATACAAACCTGGGATGAAGTTCGCCCCTCACTCCGACGGCTTTTATGGGCGTTCAAAAGACGAGCGTAGCTTTTACACGTTGCTGCTATATCTGAATGAAGTTGAAGCTGGGGGCGAAACCGGATTTTTTGTGGCGCCGGAAGTCAGAATTTCGCCCAAGGCGGGTCTGGCGCTGGCGTTTCAGCACGAGATATTTCATGAAGGCTGCGAAGTCAAAGCCGGAATCAAATACGTGCTTCGAACTGACGTGATGTATCGTCGGATGGATTAAGTATTTCTAAGTGAGGAATATAAAAGAAGGGAGAGGATGCCTCCCCTTCCTCCTTTTGAGCGTTATGCAAGGATAAAGGGGAGGCCGAAGCGCTTTCTGTTCAGAGAAACTTATTTACGAATAATTTCCGCTTTCTCGTGATCAGCCGCTTTAACCGGAGAGTGTTTCTTCAGATAACTCATCAACACTTCCGCATCGACGAACCCACTGTTCACATAGCCGGAATGGGTGTCGATTTTCGGATAGCCGTCACCGCCGGAGGCGATATAGCTGTTGATGGCCATACGGTAAGTCTGCTTCGGATTGATAGGCTTGCCGTTTACCTTGGCGGACTTTAGTTTACCGCCAACCACTTCCAGCTGTACGCCAGCGAACTGAGCGAAAGCGCCGCTATCCACAGGCTTCTCCGCCACAATGCGCAGATAGTCCAGCAGCTCTTTGCCGCTCAGGTCTACTGAGCTCACCATGTTGGCGAATGGCTGCACCATCAGCACTTCTTTGTAGGTGATCGGACCCGCATCAATGCTGTCGCGAACGCCGCCGGAGTTCATCACCGCCAGATCCGCTTTTACCTTCTCCATTTGCGCCGCCGCAATCAGGTGCCCCAGATTGGTCGGTTTGAAACGCACAACATTGCGGTCGCCTTCCAGACGTTTGTCCACATCGCCCACAACCTGATTCAGTTGCGCCTGACCTTTATCCTGATAAGGCTGCAGGAAGGCCAACACTTTTTGATCCGGCTTGATCTCTTCGGTCACGAACACGCGCTCGTCTTCACCCTTGGCGTTTTTGACCTTTTTCTTCAGGTTAACGGGAATCAACTGATATTTAACCAGTTTCAGTTGACCATTGCGGTATTCCAGATCCGCACGCCCCACATATTTGCCCCACTCATGCGCCTGCATGATCAGTGTGCCGTTCTGCACATCCGGCATACAGGGATCACCTGGTTGGTACGACTCATTGGCTTGGTTTTCGCCAGTCATACACACAGGATCCTGGGAGTGGCCGCCAACGATCACGTCGATGCCGGAAACGGTTCTGGCCAGAGTCACGTCGCCTGGAGCGTTGATGCCGTAAGTAGCGTCAACGTAGTGGCCCATATGAGTTGCAGCGATAACGACGTCCGCCTTTTTCTTCAACTCCGGCAACACTTTCGCCGCTTCGTCCGCAGGTTTGGTGAACTGAACCGCGTCAATAAATTCTGGGTTGCCCAGCTTCTTGGTGTCTTCCGTCGTCAGTCCCATTACGCCGATGCGCAGACCCTCAACGTTGAAGATCTTGTAAGGTTCGAAAAGGCGCTTGCCATTGGAGTCGTAGATATTCGCCGCCAGGAATGGGAAGTTCGCCCACTGCTCCTGCATACGCAGGATGTCGAGCGGGTTGTCAAACTCATGGTTGCCAATCGCCATGGCGTCGTAGCCGACCATGTTCATCCCTTTGAAATCCGGCTCAGCGTCCTGCAAATCGGACTCAGGAACGCCAGTGTTGATATCGCCGCCGGACAGCAGCAGCACATGACCGCCTTCCGCCATCACCTCCTGACGGATCTCGTCCACCAGGGACTTACGCGCCGCCAGTCCATATTCGCCGTGCTTATTGGGCCAGAAGCGGCCGTGATGGTCATTGGTGTGCAGGAGGGTAATATGGTACGTCCTGTCTTTCTGCGGACCCGTTTGCATCGGGGCGCAGGCGACGACCGTCAAGGAACAGGCCGCCAGAATGGCCAGGCCCAGTTTGCGTTGCTTTGCTACCATGTGTTTTTCCTTTCTGTTTTTATATCCGGGCCCGTTGTCCTCTGGGAACAGCGCCGATTTTGAAAGATTTTTCATTACTCATAGTGGAGGCTCTGCCGCGCTGGTTACGCCGCCGAGTCGCGTCTCCGGCAATGAGAAAGGGAAAATAGCCAAAAAGGGGTGGCGAAAGCAATCGCCAACAGACCCAAGCCCTAAGCTGAGTTATTTTTAAACGCCCGTGGCCGCTCGGTAACACTCACTTCGCAAAAGGCCCTTGGAGTACAAGGGCCTTTTATCATGAGAAGTTCGATACCGTCATTATTCTATTTAACAGTTCAACACACTTTGTGCTGGATGATCGTATCCAGGAACAAAGAGCGTACTTTCTCCACCTCCAGGTCCATACAGACTTTGGCGGCGGGACGGCCTTCCCAATGCTTGAGCAGATAGGTGTAGCCTTTACGATTAATCGTCAACTGCCCTGCTCCAACGCCCTCACTGATGACCCGCACGGGTCCACTGATGCAAGTGAACAGTTCCGGCGCCACCACATACGCCACCGCAGCGGCGTCATGCATGCAGCAGCCCGCTTCGTCATGGTCGGACGCAGCGCCGGTATTGGAGTAATAATTCACATAAAAGCGGCTGGTTTCCCACAGCAATTTACCGGTTTCACCGGCGTTGTCGCGCAGTTGCGCCAAATTGCTGTCCGTGAGAATGATTTTGTGCGTTACATCCAGGCCAACGATGACCGCCGGCCAATCCGCGCCCAACACCACGTCCGCGGCATGAGGGTCAGACAAGAAATTCGCCTCCGCGATCGGCGACACGTTACCCGGCTCGTCGACTGCGCCGCCCATGATTACCAGTGAGCGTAACTTACTGGGCAGGTCCGGATCCAGCTTGAGCGCCAAGGCCAAGTTGGTCAGCGGGCCTATCGCCACGACCGTCAGTTCGCCATTCAGGCGATTGGCCTGCTCAACGATAAATTCCGCTGCGCTTTGCGCCACGGCTTGTCCCTGAGGGGCGTCGTAATCCATGTTGCCCAGGCCGTCCGCGCCGTGCACAAAATCAGGGTGCGGCAGCGGCGACTGCACTAGAGGGTATTTGGCGCCTTGCGCCACCGGCAGACTGGGAACGCCAAAACGTTCAGCCAGGGCCAACGCGTTACGGGTGGCGCGAGCAACCGGCACGTTGCCGAAAACGGTGGTCAGACCCACCAGTTCAATCTCAGGATGCGCCAGGGCGAAGGCGATCGCCATCGCATCATCTACACCGGGATCCGTATCGATAATAATCGGGTACATAAATCAGTCCACCTCCTGGGCGGTTGGAATACTGGGAGAAGCGCCGGGACGGGTGACCGCAATACCAGCCGCTTTGACCGCTCTGGCCAGAGCGGCGGAATGTTCATAACCGGAAATAAGCGAAGCCAGGAAATAGCCGACGAAGGTGTCGCCGGCGCCCGTGGTGTCGACAGGAGTCACTTTGTCCGCCGGACGGGTGACAGTCTCTCCGCCGCTCATGACCAAAGCGCCTTCGCCCCCCAATGTCACCACAACTGTGGTGTTCGGGTATTTGCCCGCCAGGGCTTGCAATGCGGCGTCCGCATCCGCGGTTTCCGCCAGGTCGCAGGCTTCCATGGCGTTGAGAATCAACAGGTCAACCTGCTCCAAAGGCAACTTCTTGACGTCTTCCGTCATTGGCGCGGGATTGAACGCGATTTTCACCTTACGCTCCGCCGCCGCGGCGATCGCCCATTCCACGCCATTACATTCATTTTGCATCAGCAGCCAGTCGCCTTCGTCCAGAGCGGACACGGCGGAAGCCACTTCTTCTTGGGAAAAACTGCGATTTGCGCCGCCAAACAACACAATGGCGTTTTCACCCGCGTCATCCACCTGAATGATGGCGTGGCCGCTGGGCTCAGCGATTTGTGAGACGGTGGCGACGTCCACGCCGCTGTCGCGCATCAGGTCGACCGCCCAGGCATCCGCCGCGGACACCCGTCCCAAATGCGCAGTTTTAACGCCGGCGCGGGCCACTGCGATGGACTGATTAGCGCCCTTACCGCCCAAAACTGTCGTCAGCGAGTCGCTGGCCAGTGTTTCCCCCGGGCGCACGAAGTGAGGCACCCGGTAGACATAATCAATATTAATAGAACCGAAATTCAGAACTTTCATAGTCTTCCTTAGGTCGTCGCCAAGACTAAATGATCTCAGAGCCCTGGCGACGCAGATATGCCTTTGTCAGTGTTATGTCTTAACGCTCTTTCACATAGGGCAAGCCGATCGCCTTGGGCGCCACCGCTTTGCCAAAGAAGCCCGCCAACAATACAACCGTCAGGATATAAGGCAGCGCCTCAATCAACTGAATCGGCGCCTTGCCCAATCCGGGAATTTCCACGCCTTGCAAGCGCACGGCGACAGCGTCGAGGAATCCGAACAGCAGACAGGCGCCCAGAACCGGCAGAGGACGCCACTTACCAAAAATCAACGCCGCCAGCGCGATAAAGCCCTGCCCGGCGGTCATGTCGCGTACGAACTGCGCATTCTGAGCGGAGGAAATATAGGCGCCGGCGAAGCCGCAAAGAATGCCCGCGCACAGTAATGCGGCGTAGCGCATGCGATGCACGGAAATACCGGCGGTATCCACTGCTTTCGGGTTCTCGCCAACGGCTCTCAAACGCAACCCAAAGCGCGTGCGGAACAGCAACCACCACGTAAAGGGCACCGCCAGGAAAGCCAGATAGACGAAAATATTGTGGCCACTGAGCATTTCCGAATAGATCCCGCCAATTACAGGCACATCCCGCATCATTTCAGCGCCAGGAAAATCGATCGTAGAGAAACGTGCGGCGTCAGTCAGTTGCGGCGTTTGACCGCCCTGCTTGAACCAGCTCAACCCCAAGGTCATAGTCAAGCCGGCCGCCAGAATGTTGATCGCCACACCGCTCACAACCTGATTGCCTCGGAAGGTGACGCAGGCGACGCCGTGCAGCATCGCCAGACATACTGACACCATGATGGCTGCGCTCAGGCCCAGCCAGGCGGAGTTGGTCAGATAGGCCACCGCCGCCGCGGTGAAAGCCGCCGCCAGCATTTTTCCTTCCAGACTGATATCGACAACACCGGAGCGCTCAGAAAACATCCCCGCAAGTGCGGCGAAGATCAGTGGCGTGGACACCCGCATGGTGGCGTCCAGAGTCAGAATCAAGGTATCGATCATGCCGTTTTCTCCTTGAACATATTGGCGATCAAGGGTTTATACAAAAACTCCAAGGCGCCACAGAACAAAATAACCAGACCCTGCATGACCACGACGATGTCCCGGTTCACGTTGGACATTTCAAAGGCCAGCTCAGCGCCGCCCTGATACAACGCGCCAAACAGCAACGCCGCCAATACGATGCCGATGGGATGGTTGCGCCCCATCAGAGCGACCGCAATCCCGGCAAAACCATATCCGTAATGGAAATCCAGCAACAGACGATGCTGTACACCATTGATTTCATTGACGCCGACGAAGCCCGCCAGAGCGCCGGAAATCGCCATGGCCAACAACATCACCCGCGCAGGTTTGATGCCTGCGTAAACCGCTGCCTGTTGGTTGCTGCCTACGGTGCGAATCTCATAGCCCCACTTGGTTTTCCAGATAAACACCCAGGCTCCAAACGCGCACAGCAAAGCCAGAAACAGAGAAATGTTCAATGGAGAACGCTCAAATTCAATGCCAATCGCAGCGAACAAATCATGCATATAGGGCAGCCAGGCTGTTTCCGCCAGGGCGCGGCTTTGCGGCGCCATCTGTCCAGGCTCACGCAGTACGTTCACCATTAGATAGACCATCAGCGACGACGCCAGGAAGTTGAACATGATCGTAGTAATAACGATGTGACTGCCGCGATAAGCCTGCAGCCAGCCTGGAATAAACGCCCAGGCGGCTCCGAACAGGGCCGCAGACAAAGTGCTCAACAGCAGCAATACCGGTCCAGGCACCGACGCATCCAACGCCAGACACAGCAAACCGACACCTAGACCGCCAATGTAGGCCTGGCCTTCGCCGCCGATGTTGAACAGACCGACGTGAAACGCGATCGCTACAGCCAGTCCGGTGAATATGAAGTTAGTGGTGTAATACAGCGTAAACCCAATGCCTTCCTGATAGCCAAAGGCGCCGTACAACAGAATTTCAGCCGCTTCCAGCGGGTTAACGTCTATCAGCCAGAACACCACGGCGGATACCAGCAATGCGGTAACGACGTTCAACAACGGCAACAAGCCGACATTGACCCAAGTGGGCAAATTACGATCCAGACCTTTCATTATTCTTTCTCTTCGCTGGCGTTGATATCCCGGGACGACGACATCATCAGCCCCAGCGTACATTCATCCGCTTCCGAGGCGGCTAACTCTCCAGTGACGCGGCCGTCGCACATGACGATAATGCGGTCGCTCAGAGAAAGAATCTCATCCAGCTCTACGGATACCAATAGAATAGCGCCCCCACGATTGCGCATATCCAGCAGACGCTGATGAATAAACTCGATCGCGCCGATATCCACGCCGCGCGTTGGCTGGCCTACCAGCAATACTTTGGGCGTCTGATCGAGTTCACGCGCAAGGATAAGTTTCTGCTGATTGCCGCCGGAGAAGTTGGCGCATTTGAGGGTGGGGTCCTGGGGACGTACGTCGAAATCGGCCATCAATTCCGCACAGTGCTTACCAACGGTGGCGCTGCTTAGTACGCCCTTACTATTCCAGGCGGCGCTGCGATGATAACCCAGAATGGCGTTTTCACTGGCGCTGAAGGAGGTCACCAAGCCGACCCGATGGCGGTCTTCCGGCACGTGGGCCACGCCAGCTTTGCGCATCTCTGACGGGCAGACTTTATGGTCAGCGGAAATTAACAGGTCGCCGTAGCGAATTTCCCCGGATTCCGGCGTGACCATGCCCGCCAGCGCTTCCATCAGTTCGGTCTGTCCGTTGCCGGACACCCCTGCGATACCGACGATTTCGCCAGCCGCCACCTCAAAGGAAACCCCTTTCACCCGCTCAATGCCTTGGGCGTCGCGAACTTTCAGGTTGGAAACGGTGAGCGCCTTGGAGCCGGCTTCGGTCGCGGGCTTTTCCAGTTGCAGAACGACCTTGCGCCCGACCATCAGCTCCGCAAGCTCTTCGGGGTTGGTATCCGCAGTACGACGGTGAGCCACCATCTTGCCTTGGCGCATAACGGACACATTATCCGTCACGTGCATGATTTCTTTCAGTTTGTGTGTGATCAAAAGGACGGTCACGCCCTGCTCTTTCAGAGATAACAGTATCTTGAACAGGTCGTCTGTTTCCTGTGGCGTCAGTACGCCGGTGGGTTCGTCCAGGATCAGAATTTTTGCGCCTTTGTACAGCGCCTTCAGGATTTCCACCCGCTGCTGTACGCCGACCGGCAGCTCGCCAACCAGGGCGTCAGGGTCAACTTTAAGGTTGTACTCCCGGGACAGTTTACTCAAAGCCTCGCGCGCCTGCGCCTGGCCTTTGCTCAGCAACATGCTGCCTTCGCAACCCAGAGTAATGTTCTCCAGCACAGTGAAGGTATCCACCAGCATAAAGTGCTGATGCACCATGCCGATGCCGACGTCGATGGCGTCCTGAGAATCGTGGATTTTTGCTTCCTTGCCGAAAACTTTGATGGAACCGCTGTCCGCCTGGTAAAAGCCGTAGAGTATGCTCATCAGGGTCGACTTACCTGCGCCGTTTTCACCAATGACGCCGTGTATAGTTCCCTGTTCGACAGCAAGGCTAACGTCTGAATTAGCCAATACAGCGCCGAACCGCTTGCTGATACTCTCAAGCTGCAATGCGTTACTAGTCATGGAAATGGGAAATCCCGAATTGGTTTATCGGTTGTTAGTTTACTCGGAAATCCGCCGGGCTTAAGCACCCGCGCAGGGTTTTTTCTCATTTTTCTGACCAAGTAGTCAAGATAAATGACAGACCCGGGCAAGAAAAAACTTGTCCCGGGGCGACTAAAACCCGGCTTCGGGCCCTTTAAGCCCGGCGATATTTCTTTCGTGGCGGCGCTTACAACGCCGTCGTTAAATTCACAACCTGCTTAGTATTTGCAGCTGTTGTCAGACATGTAGTCGTGTACTTTGATCTTGCCGGAAATGATGTCCGCCTTGATCTGATTGACCTTCTCTTCCATTTCCTTGGTCACCAACGCGCGGTTGTGCTCGTCCAGCGCCCAATCAACGCCGTTCTCCGCCAATCCCAACGCTTCAACGCCCGGCTCCCACTTGCCGTCTTTGGCCGCCATCCAGTTGCTGTAAGCCGCTACGTCAACGCGTTTGACCATAGAAGTCAGCATGGTGCCTGGGTGCAGGTAGTTCTGGTTGCTGTCGACGCCGATAGCGTACTTGCCCATGTCTTTGGCCGCCTGATATACGCCGCTGCCGCTGCTGCCAGCCGCTGCGAAGATAACGTCCGCGCCGCTGTCAAACTGGCTCTTGGCGAGTTCCGCCGCTTTGCCCGGGTTATTGAACGCCGCGCCGGTGGAGCCGATCATGTTAGTGAAAACTTCCGCTTTTGGATTTTCGTACTTGGCGCCTTGCTCGAAGCCACAGCCAAATTTACGAATCAGAGGGATGTCCATGCCGCCGATAAAACCGACTTTACCGGTCGCGGACTTCATCGCCGCCAATGCGCCGACCAAAAATGAACCTTCATGCTCTTTGAACACGATGGAGTGGACGTTAGGGTTATCCACCACCATGTCGATCAAGGTGAACTGAACGTCTGGATATTTTGCGGAGACTGAAGACACCGCATTCGCCTGGCTGAAACCAACCGCTACAATCGGGCTGGAGCCCCGACGAGCCAACTTCTCGAGACCTTGCTCAACCTGAGCCTCATTAGTAGGCTCCACCTCTTTCACTTCAACGCCGGTGTCCTTTTTAAACTTTTCCGCTCCTCGAAAAACCGCCTCATTGAATGACTTGTCGAACTTGCCGGCTTTGTCGTAAACAACGGCCGGTTTGAAGTCCGCGGCGATCGCCGGCTGAACCAAAGTTAACCCCATACAAGCAGCAATTATAGTTTTTTTCATATAATTATCCTTGGTAGATCTAGGACTGAACGATCTTTTTATCATTACAGTGCGGATGCTATTACAATTCTCCATCGACGCACAATGTTGACGCACGCCTGAATTAATTGATGGCAGAATAATTTTCACGTTATAAATACGAGTTCGCGCAAATTCCGGCAGCCCCTCATGCATACCCTGACCCTGATCCGTCACGCAAAATCCTCCTGGGAAAATTCACAACTGCCTGATTTGGAGAGGCCGCTGGGAAAACGAGGATTACGGGACGCGCCCAAGATTGGCGGTTTCCTGAAGAATATGAAATTCTCCACCGATGTATGCCTGCTGAGTCCTTCACGCAGAACCCGGCAAACTTTGCAATTACTGGGCCAGGACAATCCTGCCCTATTAAAAGTGGTGCAGGAAGACGCCAAAATTTACGAGGCGGATTACACCATACTCCTGGCTCTGATCAAACAGCAAACGCAAGCCAATCTCACAATTATTGGACACAATCCCGGTTTTACAGACCTGTTGAACGCCATTTCCGACAGCCGTATCGCCAACCTTCCCACCTGCGGCGTCGCTCAAATCCGCTTTGATATGGAACGCTGGTCCGATGTATCGCAAACGCGGGGGATTTTGCAGCTTTTTGTAACGCCAAAGTCTCTATCGGCTTAGTCTCGCCAATCAGTCGCCCTCTTCTCACGGACAGACATTTTTTTGCAGAAATCCGTAGACTTTCCCAGTTTCATCTATACTTTCCGTAAGTTCTAAATTTATATAGAAAATATACGACCCAGATGTCCGCAACGAATATTACCGCCTTAATAGGCGGCGTCATTATTTTGGTGTTGCTTCTGATTTACTTGGGACAGTGGCGCGAAAAGGCGAAGGACGCCCGGCAACGTCAGCTCAATACTTTGCTCGACCGTTTGCGTCTGCTAAGAGCGCTGGCCACTGGGTTGCCGCCCCAATACGCCGCCAAAGACATTCGTCTACTGGTGGTGGCTCGCGCCCAGGAAACCATCGCAGAGCTCGCCAATCTCGGTCACCGGGGCGATCATGAAAGCCAGGCCGAAGAGTGGGAAGTAATAAAGGAGAATATAAAGAGTCAGGCCGACTTCCCCCAGCTCGATTTGCAAAACCAGGCGGTGATGCAGGAAGTCCGCAAACTGCTCAAGGGACTATACAAGTTTATTGAGGTGCAGGTTCAAAAAGGCCGCATAGAAAAGAAAACCGGCGTCAAACACCTCCTCAACACCCAATACCTGATTGTTCGCTCTCTGGCGGATTCCCACGTCAATAAAGCCAAACACGCCCAAGCCAACAACCGACTGCGCGTCGCCATTCACCATTATCATGACGCCATCGAGGCTTTGGGCAAAATAGAGAAGAATCCCCTTGCGCAGAAAAGCATGCTTATTTATCGTCAACGCATCAAAGAGCTGGAAAAACTTGCCACTGAAGCGGCGCAGAGTAAATCTGAAGCAGTTGCGGAAGGAAGCGACAGGCTGAGCGCGCAATTGGACAAGATGATGACAGAAGAAGAAAAATGGAAGAAAAAGCAGTCTTATGATTAGAGCGGACGGCCCGGACAGCGCTTATGCTTTCCTGACCGGCGAAGCGCCGGGCAGTTTCCCCTGTCTCCGCAGCTCGTTTGGCGTTCATGGGAATAACCCTTGAAAATTAGCATCAACAACCGACTATCCTTCCGACTGGCGCGCAACACCGTCGCCGTTGCCTTGCTGCTGGGCATGGTGCTGAGTCTGATCCAGGTCATCATCGACTTTCTCAACGAAAAAAATTCTCTGGATGCGGAAATTCGCGCCGTCGTCGCCATCAGCCATGCGCCAGCCTCGCAAATCGCCTATAACATCGACGCCAGACTCGCCGCGGAACTGCTGGACGGGCTGCTTGAACACCCATCGATCATCCATGCGGAAATTATCGACACGGACAATCGACTGCTGGCCAGTAAAGAACGCGAACCACAGACATCCGCCTACCGCTGGCTCAGCGATCTGCTGTTCCAACCCAGCCGCACCTACACTGAAACGCTCTTCGTACCGCAGCTGAACGACTTTGTTCTGGGCGACCTGAATGTGGTCGTGGACACCTATCCCAGCGGCGCTGAGTTCCTCAAACGGGCGGCATTTACCCTGGTATCCGGCTTTTTGCGCAGCTTGATCCTTTCCGCAGTGTTGCTGATTCTGTTCTATATCATGCTGACCCAGCCGCTGGTGAAAGTTATCTCCGCGGTCAGCGAAGTCGACCCGGAAACCCCGGAAAAAATCCGTCTGCCGGTGCCCAAAGGCCATGAGATGGATGAAATCGGCGTTCTGGTCAACTCCACCAACAACCAGCTGCAGGCCATCGACGAAAACCTGAACAAGCTGAAGAAAGCGGAATCGCGCCTGAAGACCTATTCGGAGCAGCTGGAACAGATCGTCGACAGTCGCACCAAAGAACTTTCCGAGAAGAACAAGCAGCTCATCAAGAGCAACCACGACCTGCGCGTCGCCAAAGAGGAAGCGGTCAGCCGCGCCAAAGCCCGGGCGGATTTCCTCGCCAATATGAGCCACGAAATCCGCACCCCGTTTAACGGCGTACTGGGCATGATCAGCCTGACGCTGGAAGAGCCGCTGTCTGAGAAACAAAAGGAACAACTTAACGTCGCCTACAGCTCCGGCGTCGCCTTGCTGGAGTTGCTCAACGACATTCTGGACATTTCCAAAGTGGAAGCCGGCAAGCTTACGCTGGAGAACATCGCCTTCGATCTTCGCAAAACCGTCGAGGACGTATCGCGCCTGTTAGCGCAAAACGCACACGCCAAGAATGTCGCGCTGTACACCAATATCGACCCCACCTTCCCGGAACGGGTCTACGGCGACCCCACTCGTATTCGCCAGATCGTCAGCAACCTGACCGGTAACGCCATCAAGTTTACTGAGACAGGCAGTGTCACCGTCAGCCTGAGCATTCTGAAAAACCAGAGCGTGGAAATCCGCGTGTCCGACACCGGCATCGGTATTGAAGCAGACCGGTTAGAGTCTATCTTCTCCCCCTTCTCCCAAGGCGACGCTGATATCACTCGCAAATACGGCGGCACCGGCCTTGGTCTGACTCTGTGCCGGCAGCTGGTGACCCATATGGGCGGCAAGATCGAAGTGGCTTCGGAGCGTGGACGCGGTAGCAGTTTCATGGTCACCCTGCCCCTGCTGGCGGACCACAACACGCCCAGTCCCAAGGTGGACGAAAGTCTGTTCAAACATCACTTTGTGCTGATGCATCAAACAGAGAACCGCACCTTTGAATGCATCAGCGCCGAATTGCAGAATTGGAAGCTGCCCTGCGACGCCTACCCCTATGAACATCCTCAGGACATTAATCTGAAAGAACAGCGTTTTGAGCCCAACACCATCATTTTGTTCGACTCCCGCTCACTCTCTCCGCTCCTGGTGGAGCATGAAGATATCGATAATGTGCATATGATCCTGGTGGCGCGCCAAAACATTCCATCGGACAACGACGCCTTCAAAGCCATGCGCATTGAGCAAATGATCAGCGCGCCGATCAGTCGCGACAGGCTTTACGACACCTTATACAAAGCCGCCAACCCAGGCGGAGCCACGGTGGTTACTGAAGGCGCGGACATGCCGGAGGCGCCGGTTGGCAAGAAACATGTGCTGCTGGTGGAGGATAATCAAGTCAATCAGCTGGTGGCGAAAACCATCCTGCGCAAGCTGGGTTACGAAGTCAGCATCGCCAACAACGGCCAGGACGCCATGGATCTGGTGGGCAACGACCATTACGACATCATTCTGATGGACTGTCATATGCCGGTCATGGACGGCTACGAGGCCACGCGGCTGATTCGTCAGAATGCCAAGTATGACGCCCTGCCCATCATCGCCGTCACCGCCAACGTTATGCAGGGCGACAAGGAGCGTTGTCTCAGTTGCGGCATGAATGACTACCTTACCAAGCCTTACGAGAAAAAAGCGCTCACCCAAATGCTGGCCAAGTGGCTGGCGGATCCTGTCGCAGCGGCCGCCAGCAGCAAATTCGCTTAAACGCCTTAACTCAGCTGTTGAATACGATCCAGAAAGCCGCGCAAATCGCCTTTCAAGCGCTCAAGCTCTTCAATCGCCACATTGGCTTTGCATAAGAGTTGCATCGGCACTTTCGCCGCCTGCGCCTTTAGCTCCCTTCCCACGTCAGTCAGACCCAGCAAAACGCTCCGCTCATCCTCCGCTGAGCGCTGACGGGTAATCAGCCCCTGCTGCTGCAGTCGCTTCAGTAGCGGCGTCACCGTACCGGTATCTAGCAGCAAACGTTCACAGATATGCTTGATGCTCATCGCCTCGCCAGACTTATCACCCTCCCACAGCACGAGCATGGCCAGATACTGTGGATAGGTCAGCCCCAGCTCACTCAGCAAAGGGCGGTAGAGAGACGTCATGCTGCGGGAGCAGGAATACAGCAGAAAACAAATCTGGTTATCCAACGCCAGCAACTGATCTTCCCGACCTTCCTGACAAGCGGGTAGCGTCACGCCAACAGTTCCTTGATCGGCTTTTCCAGCTTCTCCGGAGTAG
Source organism: Hahella sp. HNIBRBA332 (assembly GCF_030719035.1). Taxonomy (NCBI): domain Bacteria; kingdom Pseudomonadati; phylum Pseudomonadota; class Gammaproteobacteria; order Oceanospirillales; family Hahellaceae; genus Hahella; species Hahella aquimaris. The sequence continues at coordinate 1,136,487 of NZ_CP132203.1, read as the reverse complement.
CGGTAGGCGGAAAACGTTCCAGGACTTTACCGTTCTTGTCCACCAGGAATTTGGTGAAGTTCCACTTGATCGCTTCGGTGCCCAAAAGGCCTTTGGATTGGCTCTTCAGAAACTTATAAAGCGGATGTGCGCTATCGCCGTTGACATCAATCTTGGCGAACATGGGAAAGCTGACGCCATAGTTAAGCTGGCAAAATTCCGCAATCTCGGCGTTCTCGCCCGGATCCTGCTGCATAAACTGGTTACAGGGAAACCCCAACACTTCCAGCCCCTGATCTTTATATTTCTCATACAAGGACTCCAGGCCGGAAAACTGTGGCGTGAAGCCACACTTGCTGGCGGTGTTGACGATCAACAGAACCTTGCCCTTGAACTCGGACATGTCCCGCTTGGCGCCTTTAATATCCTCTACCTGATAATCGTAAACGCTCATAGGCTCCTCCTTTGTATTTCGAAAAATAATATTGCGCGCAATATATATTTTCAATCTCTCCTGAGATCTTTTGCGTCCAGGGTCACAAAACCTCGCCGCTGAACGCACTTCAAGCGGCGATCGTTATGCACCCAGTTCCTATCATTTATTCAACGCCTAACCTACGCTGTAGGCAAGGATCTGGCTTAACTGACAGAGCTGCAATGAGTAGGTGTGCGCCAACTCATTGAAAAACGCCTGTGTGTGCTGCAATTGCTTCTGGGACGTCGGGATTTTTTCCACCACGCCCATGGCTTTCAGCGCGGCGACCACATCATCCGTCAACAAAAAGGTGTCCTTGCCGACCATGCGCAAAAAGCGAGCTCCCGATTGCCCGCCCATTTGCTTGCCCTGCTTGGCGAGATAGCGCCACAGCCCGACAATATCCGTTTCCGGCCATTGCGCCAGAAAACGACCGAAACCACCATGAGCGCGGGAGACTTCTCTCACCATTGCGGCGTTATAAGGAATAGAACACATCTTGCCCCAATGCCGTATGAGCCGGGTGTCTTTCATACGCTCATCCAGATCGGACTCCGACAACAGCTCCGCTTTTTCCGGCTCAAAACCGAAAAAAGCTTCTTCAAAGGCTGGCCAGCGAGAGTCGACAAAACTGTGCTTCAGCCCGGCGCGAAATATCCGCCGACTGATATTGGAAAGATAGTAAGCGTCGGACTGCTGCGTCAGTTCATCAGCATCCGCCGCCACCGATAACGCAGCGCGCATAGCCTCGTCGGAGCCGAAGCGGTCCCGCACCGCCGCCAGCCGATCTGCAAATTTCACGATAATTCTCCTGAGACGCGGAGCGCCGGTTATTCGTCTTCCTGTTTGGCGTCGCCGTCAGCAGAATGAAAGCGTAGCGAGGCGGAGTTCACGCAGTAGCGCTGCCCGGTGGGCTGCGGGCCATCGTCAAAAACATGCCCCAGATGCGCATCGCATTTGCTACACATAATTTCCGTGCGCACCATCATATGGCTCATATCCATCTCTTCGGTGATTTTTTCTTTATCCATCGGCGCCCAAAAACTGGGCCAGCCACAGCCGGAATCGTATTTATTCTCCGAGGTGAACAACGGTTCGCCGCAACAGACACAGACATATACGCCCTCATCTTTAGTATCGTAATACTCGCCAGTGAAAGGACGCTCGGTGCCCTTCTCACGGGTCACCCGGTATTGCTCATCCGATAATTGCTGACGCCATTCCTGGTCGCTTTTCTTTACTTTATCCATAAGGCCTCCGACTCAAATACTCTCTGCTCGCTTGAACGATATTCCATTTACTTTGACGCAGGCGTCGCGAAATTGTTCCGCCCCTGCGCCAACACAAGACTGCAGCATGCGACTTTCCGCATCCCGCTTGTAATTATGGGGACATCAATTGAATAATACGCAGCCCCCTTTTATGTTCTATATATATGTTTCTTATAGGCCAGTTCCCGGCAGCGGTTTAAGTATGCATGAAATCAAGAAATCAAATAAGTTGCTCCACGTCTGTTATGAAATTCGCGGACAAGTGCTCCAGGAAGCAAAACGCCTGGAAGAAGAAGGCCATCGAATCCTGAAACTCAATATCGGCAACCCCGCCCCATTCGGGTTTGACGTTCCGGAAGAGATCCAGCAAGACGTTATTTACAACCTCAGCCATGCGCAAGGTTATGCGGATTCTAAAGGTCTGTTCGCCGCGCGCAAGGCGGTGCAGCATTACACCCAGCAATGCGGCATCGCTAACGTGGATATCGAGGATATTTACCTGGGCAATGGCGTCAGCGAGCTGATCGTCATGGCGATGCAGGCGTTGTTGAACACCAATGACGAAGTGCTGATTCCAGCGCCGGATTACCCCCTATGGACCGCCGCCGTTACTTTGTCCAGCGGCCGCGCCGTCCATTACCGCTGTGATGAGCAATCGGACTGGTTCCCAGACATTGCGGATATCGAAAGCAAGATTACCGAACGCACCAAGGCGATCGTTATTATTAACCCCAACAATCCCACTGGCGCCGTCTATTCACGGGAATTGTTGCAACAAATCGTGGAGCTGGCGCGTCGCCATCGCCTGATCGTTCTTGCTGACGAGATTTACGACAAGATTCTCTATGATGAAGCGGAGCACACTTGCATCGCCTCGTTGGCGGACGATCTGTTATTCCTGACCTTCAACGGCCTGTCCAAGAACTATCGGGCGGCGGGTTATCGCGCCGGCTGGCTGATCGTCAGCGGCGCTAAACTGCGCGCTGGAGATTATATTGAAGGCCTGACCATGCTCAGCTCCATGCGTTTGTGCTCCAACGTGCCGGCGCAATTAGGCATTCAGACCGCATTGGGCGGCTACCAGAGCATCAACGATCTGGTAGCCCCAGGCGGACGCCTGCGGGAACAGCGCGACACCGCCTACAACCTGATTTCGCAGATCCCTGGGGTCAGTTGCGTCAAGCCGCGCGGAGCCATGTACCTCTTTCCCAAAATTGATCCCAAGGTATTGACCATCCACAATGATGAAAAAATGGTGCTGGACCTGCTGCGTCAGGAACGCATTCTGATCGTTCAGGGTTCCGCCTTTAATCAGCCGGACACTCAGCATTTCCGCCTGGTGTTCCTGCCAAGGGTGGATGAACTGGAGGGCGCGGTCAGCCGCATCAGCCACTTCCTGCAAGGCTACGAACAGTAATTCGTCGCCTTTGCGGCGGATGCGCCCGGTATGCGTCCGCCTTTATAGCGAACTAACCGAGAATTGAATCGTGCCAGAAATACATATAGAAGAGTTCTACAAGGACGCAGCCAAGGTCCTGATTCAGCTCTATAACTCTTTCCCTCGCAAAAGCGCTGTCTTTGTGGAGGATATTTCCGGCGCGGACACGCCGGATGAGTTCGGACTGCACAGCGTGCGACATCAGGCTTGTTTCGCCGCCATGATCTGGCTGTCGGAAGAAGGGTTGATTCGTTTCGTAGACACCATCCGACAGGAAGCGATTGATCAGGCGGTGCTGACCCAGCCGGCTTTTTTGAAACTCAACAGTCTGGCCGTCAATCAGGCAGTCTCGCCTACCTTGCAGCGCTTTATCAGCGCCCTGGAAGAGAGCGGCGACGCGACGCCCAACATCGCCATGAGCAACATCCAACTCATCAAGAAGGCGCTGCATAAAGCGACCTCCACGCAACTGGCGGAGCTCATGCAATGCATCCTGTTCGCGCCGGCGCAACACTGATGGAACTTACGCCCCACCTCCGTTGAGCCAAGCACATCAAGGGTAAACCTGGTTTACCCTTGTTCTGGATGTTCGCCTTAACGATTCCGACTTCAGGGCTGAAACGCCGCACCCACTGCTCGGCCGATATCGGCAATCGCCTTGTTGCGATCATCAAAAGCCGCTTCAGTCTCTGTGATATACACCGTCACAATCAGAGGCTCACGCCCCTGCGGCCAGATCACCGCCACATCATTGGTGGAGCCATAGGCGCCGCCGCCAGTACGATCTCCGATGCGCCAGTCTTGCGGCAGGCCTGCGCGCAACTTGGCGTCGCCAGTTTCGTTCGCGAGAAACCAGGCCGTCAGTTGCTGACGGGACGCCGATGACAACGGAGAGTTCAAAAAAAGCTTTTGCAACGTAGACGCCATCGCCGCGGGAGAGGTTGTATCGCGCGGGTCGCCCGGCGTCGCCTCATTCAGCTCGGTTTCCCAGCGATCCAGACGAGTGGTTTCATCCCCCAGACCACGCAGGTACTCGGTCAGTTTGGGCGGACCGCCGACGGCTTTCAGCACCAGATTGGCCGCCGTATTATCGCTTTTAGTCATAGCCGCCTGACACAGTTCTCCCAGCGTCATTCCCTCCCCGCCGATACGGTCTTTGGTAACGGGCGAATAGGTGACGATGTCTCGGGCTTGAATCTGTACGCGACGCGCCAGATTCTCCTCACCGGCGTCCACTTTCGCCAACAACGCCGCGCAGGCCAGCACTTTAAACGTACTGCACAGCGGGAAACGCTCTTGTCCGCGCTGCTCCCAAGTCCGGCCTGTCTGCGTGTCCAGCACCATCACTCCCATTCGCGCTTCCAGCCGGTCTTCCAGCTTCGCAAACACCTTTTCCAGCTGAACGGATTTATCCGCCGCCACGCTGACGCCGGAAAACATCAGCAGACCGCCTACGCACGCCGATCCCAGTAACACCGTCAAACGACGACGCGACACCCAAAAACTCATAAGTATCTCCCAGATAACTTGCCATGTTGATTGAAGTAACTAAGCGTTGGTTTTATCACCGTCGAAAAAGGATTTGGATCGAAGAGCACAAATTTTATTTATACCAAACCAGCGACGAACCCCTTAACGCTTAGAGTTGGATAGCTTATGATTCAGGAGAATTGATAACAAACGACCAATTTTTGCATTAGCCATAAATTAAATTTGGGTATCCATGGCCAGACCTCACCTCCCTCTGAACGCCATCAGAGCTTTTGAAGCGGCGGCTCGACACCTGAGCTTCACCCAGGCCGCCATCGAACTCTGCGTCACCCAAGCCGCCGTCAGCCATCAGGTCAAGGTGCTGGAGGAACGCCTCAACGTGAAGTTGTTTAAGCGCTTGCCCCGCGGGCTCATGATCACGCCGGAAGGCGAAGCGCTGCTACCGACCGTCAATCAGGCGTTTGACCGCATGTCCGAGGCGTTGTCCCGACTCGAAGGAGGACAAGTTCGAGAGGTGCTGACATTGGGGGCGGTGGGAACATTCGCGGTGGGATGGTTATTGCCGCGTCTGGCCGATTTTCAACAGCAGCACCCCTTTGTGGAAGTACGCCTGTCGACTAACAACAATCGCGTGGATATCGCTGCGGAAGGCCTGGACTACGCTATCCGATTCGGGGACGGCGCCTGGCATGGCGTCGACGCCGCACCACTTTTCGAAGCCCCGCTAACGCCTTTATGCATCCCCGCCCTCGCGGAAACGCTGCGCACGCCGGAAGATTTGAGCGGGCACACATTATTGCGCTCCTATCGCGCCAACGAATGGAGCAACTGGTTCGCCGCCGCCGGCATGGCGCAACCGGCCAATTTGATAAAGGGTATCGTTTTCGACTCCTCCATCGCCATGATGGAAGCGGCTTTGCAAGGTGTGGGCGTGGCTTTGGCGCCACCACTGATGTTCGCCCGCCATCTCGCCTCCGGGACCATTCAACAGCCGTTTTCCTGCTTCATTTCCGAAGGCGGATACTGGCTGACGCGACTGAAGTCCCGGTCGCCCACCCCAGCGATGGAGGCGTTTCGAGATTGGATGACGCAGCGGGTGGAAGCGGAGAATCCGCCCCGTGTGAAATAAGGATCAGCCTGAGCCAACCGGACTGGCCATGAATATCGCTACTCGCGCCAGTCCCGCGTCACGATGCTTCTGACTCTCGCCAAACGCATCGCCTTCTATCGTAGCCAGTAGATTCCTTCTCTGCGGATAACGCACAAAAATAAACTTATCCCAGTTATCCTGCAGCATGCAATCCGGCTCTCCCGCCAACAAACAGATCGGTGTTCCGCCGTATACGGGAAACGCGCCTCGTCGCATGAGCTCAAATCCAGCCAATTTAGCGTAACGATCATAGGCGTCTTTACCGCTAACGGAAGGCTCAGAAACGGATTCTCCCTGATACTCCGCTACCGTTTTGTATTTATTCAGGTTGTAGACGAACAAAGGGGTGTCCAAGCACTGACTTCGTGCGACCGCCATCTGGGCTGGGTCAGGCCATATCGCCGTATTTTCCGCTTTCCAGTCGGCTGCCGGCGTCCCTTTATCACAAACACCCTTAAACACCTGAATCAGCCTGGAGATCCACCTCACCATCCGAAACACCCAAGGCGACTCGGGCGCTACCGCCAGCACCGCCCACGAATCAAAGCATTCCCGTATGCGCTCGCAGTGCGTCGTCATAAAATTCACAGCGGCCTTGGGTGAAGGAAACTCATCAATCAGGATTTCATCCAGCCACATCCCTTCCCTGGCGACCGGGTCCGCCTGCACACGAAACAACCGTACGCCACCACACTGATTCGCACTCTCTCGCAGCCAACTCAGATAATCCTCGCTGCGCTTTATTTTCAAATGAAACACCAAAGCGACCCTTTTCCCCGCCGCCCGCTTCTCCAACTCCTTGCCTGCATCATCCAGAAAAATCGAAACCGTCACGCTCCTTCCACTCCCTATTCAAACTGTTCTGGTCAAACCTCAATCCACTTTTTCAGCGCTACTAGCAAAGGCGAAACCCCGATGAAAATCGCCACGCTTTAACACTTGGGCACGCTTAGAATTCAGCCTTTTAAAAAGCGTATTCCGCGCCCCGATCGGTTAATAATCTTTAATCCCTCATTTATTGATTTTCCTCCATCCGAAACATATTTTCCCAGTAGGCTTATCCCTTTAGTTTGAGGCGACTATGTTCAGGATTCTACTGTTTCTGGCAACCAACATTGCTGTATTGCTTGTGGCGAGCGTGACGTTGCGGCTTTTGGGGGTTGAACCCTATCTGCAGGGCAGCGGGCTGAATCTCACCTCACTTCTTATCTTCTGCGCCGTATTCGGCATGAGCGGGGCGATGATCTCGCTCTTCCTGTCCAAGTGGATGGCGAAGATGTCCACCCGCACCCAGATAATCGGGCAGCCCCGGGACGCGACAGAACGCTGGTTGCTGGACACCGTAAAAGAGCTTTCCAGTGAAGCAGGAATAAATATGCCGGAAGTCGGCATCTTTCCCGCACATCAGTCAAACGCCTTCGCGACAGGCTGGAACAAGAACGACGCTCTGGTGGCGGTGAGTGAAGGACTGCTGCGCCGCTTCAGCAAAGATGAGGTTCGCGCAGTACTGGCTCATGAGATCGGCCATGTCGCCAACGGCGATATGGTGACTCTGGCGCTGATACAGGGCGTTATTAACACCTTTGTGATGTTCTTCGCCCGCATTATCGGCAACATTGTGGACAAGGCCGTCTTCAAAAATGAAAACGGTCACGGCATCGGCTTCTTCATCACCACCATTTTCGCCGAGATTGTGCTGGGCATTCTCGCGTCCATTATCGTCATGTGGTTTTCCCGTCAGCGAGAGTTCCGCGCCGACGCCATGGGGGCCAAACTGGCGGGCTCCGGCGCCATGATTGCGGCGCTGCAACGACTGAAAGCTGAGACGCAAATGCCGAACGAAATGCCCGATACGCTGACCGCTTTCGGCATTACCGAGGGAGTCAAACAGGGACTTAAGGCGCTGTTCTCCAGCCACCCTCCCCTGGATGAGCGCATTGCGGCTCTCGCCGCCAATCGCTAAACGCGAACAAGAAGCCCGGTTTCAATGCCGGGCTTTTTCGTTTCAGCTAATGGAAGTCTGCAATAGAATTTCAGGAAGGCAATGCCGTTTATTGACGCTTACCAGATGAACGAAAGCGTCACCCAGATTGACGCTTAGCCCGTTATCGTCGCTCGATTACTTGGACAATTGCAGCTCGTGCACAAAGCCGCTAATGACGATCTTCGCCGCATCAGACAACCCGGTAAACTGCACCCCGTAAAGGTACCTGAAAGGCGCATCGTCCTGTTCCATAATGGTGCGGTTGCGAATGATGCCGTTGACGTTAAACGTCTTGGTGATATCCGCCACAGTCAGCGCAAAGCGCAGAATCACTTCTTCGCCAGCATCGCCCAGCTTGACGATGGATTTTACCCCCGCCCCGGTCTTGCTGATATCAATAATCACCGCCTCTTTCGGCCAGTCGCCCAAGCCGCTGTCGAAGTCGCTGTTGACCTGGGTGGGAATCTCCACCTTCAGTCGTTCAGCGTTGCGCACTTGTAGCGCCAGAAGCTCTTTGGGATATTCCAGATGAACATGGGCGAAGGGCTGCAGCGCCATGTGCTTAACCTGGCTGGTGAAAGCGCACACTTTATTCTTCGCCACAGAACGCACGGTGAACGGCCGATCTTTTTTCAAAATCAATTGCTTGCCGTCCACAACCGGTGTGGTGACCATTACGCTTTGCCCTGGCGCATATCCGATCAGGCGCACATGATAGCGCGCACTCTGATCCATGCTCTCCAGATGCAAAGGATCGCCAACTTGCAGTCCCAGCTTTTCGAATGGTATTTCCACATCCTTGGGAGAATACACCGCAGCTTTATCACCCACTCAGCCATTTCTCCAAGACTAGTATCCAGCGACGTTTACATTGTAACGCCTTTGTTCATGCCGGATGGATTAATCGCCTCTTTCCGTGACGATAGTTTCAACAGTTCAGTATCGACCGCCTGCCGCTGCTTATGAGCCCGAATGGTCATTTTTTTGCAATGATTCACAAATAAACGCCGATTCGGGTTGGTTTGCCTTTCAATATATTATCGTCCACTTTTCGAGCTTTTTCGCATTTTCTGTTGATAATGCCTTGGGAGCGCCTTCTGGAGGGCGATGGCTCAAGCTGACGTCATGGGCTAGCTTTAGAGATAAAGGCGTCTGCGATAAACAGATAAAACCTGTAAACAGACGCCCCTCTCGTGTCACAGGATCGTCATGAGACGAGTTTAGGCTGGTGCAAACTCTGGAGGTCCGGGCAAATGCAAGCGAACAACTGGCGTAAATCGGCAAGCGAAACCGGCGACGACGAAGCGATGAACGGCGCCGCCATCATTATGGAAAACGGCGAAGAAATTCCCATCACTGAAGCTATGATCCAAAAGGCGCTGAAAGCGATGGAGGATAATTGGAATCCCTGGAGCCGCCAGCACACGAGTATGCGCCAGCGGCAGAAAGGCTGAGCTATTTCGAACTGAGATTAAACCCGACTGCGCTCAGGGTGGCCAGAAGATCCGCTTTGCCGCCCTTGAGTTCAATCTTGATGCGATCAAATCCTCTACGCACACGATATTCTCTGCGCAAACGATCAAACTCCTGAGCCCGCACAGGCGCATCCAAACGCAAGGTGCGCTTTAACTGACTATCGTCGTGACGCACGTCGTAACTCGCTCTGATCGCAGTATGCAACGCCCAGTCCGGGTCTACCCCGGATGAAAACGCCATTCTGCGCAGCGGCGGCTCGGGCAAGAACTGTCCCAGCTTATGTCTCACCGGCAGGCCCAGATAGCGACTCAGATGTTGATAAATAATCTCCGTTCCCGCCGTACGGCCATCCAGCGTGTAGCCCGCAATATGCGGCGTGGCGAAGTGGCAAAGCATCGCCAGCTCCACATCAATGGCGGGCTCGTTATTCCAGACGTCGAGCGCGACGGTCAGACCGTCTCCCTTCTGCAACCGGCGCTTGAGCGCCGACTCGTCGACCACTTCCCCGCGACAGGTGTTGATCAGTATCTGGTCCGAACGCAGATTCTCTATCATCGACGCGTTCAATAATTCTCGCGTCGGATAGGAACCAGAGTCCGTCAATGGCGTATGCAGGGTGATGATGTCGCACTGCAACACCTCATCCAGAGAAAACAGGTTCTGCTCTCCGGCGGCCTCTCTGGGCGGATCATTGGATTTCACCTCAAGCCCCAACAAGGTCAGCGCGCGCTCAAGTCGCCCGCCTATTTCACCGCGACCAATAATGCCTACGGTCTTGTCTTCCAGCTCGAAGCCCAACTGCTCGCTCAATACGGACAGACAGCTCACCACATACTCGACCACTGCGCTGGCGTTACACCCCGGCGCATTACTGAACCCCACTCCCCGTGAAGTGAGGTAGTCCATGTCGACATGGTTGCAACCAATGGTGGCGGAACCGACAAACTTCACACCAGTATTTTCCAGCAGACGTTCGTCCACCCTGGTCACAGAACGCACCAACAGCACATCCGCGTCACGCAGGTGCTCGTTGCTGATCTCACGTCCCGGCAGTGTATGAATTTCTCCCATTGATCCGAAAAACGGCTGCAGTAGCGGAATATTCTCATCTGCAACTATTTTCATCTTCCCTTTCCTCTTGGTCGGTATGCTCGGCTACTGCAATAAGTCATCATCCGGGTGAATCAGAGCCAGCTCATGACCCAGGTATTTCTCCAGTTCCGGAATCAGGAAGGAATCGTCCTCACAGGCAAAGCTGATGGAGACGCCCGTCGCGCCCGCACGCCCGGTGCGCCCGATACGGTGAACATAATCTTCCGGGTCGTCGGGAAGATTATAGTTGACCACGTGAGTCACTCCATCGATATGCAGCCCACGGCCGGCGACATCGGTGGCGACCAACACGCGGAAGTCGCCTTTACGGAAACGCTCCAGTGTCTTCAAGCGTTTTTGCTGGGGCAACTCACCGGATATAAGCTCATTTTTGATGGAGTGGCGATTCAAGGCTTCCGACAAACTTCGTGTTTCGTCACGGCGATTACAAAATACGATCACGCGCCGGGTTTCACTGTCTTTCAACAGATTCACCAACAGCTTACGCTTGGCGCTGCTTTCCACCATGTAGACGCGCTGATCCACTGTTTTAGCGGGAAGATGGTCCACCGCCAGCATGACCTCCACCGGATCTTCGGTCCAGCGCCGCGCCAGATTCTTGATGTCTTCACTGAAGGTCGCGCTGAACAGCAAGGTCTGCCGCTCTCTCGGCGTAGCTCGGACAATACGCTTGACATCAGGAATAAAGCCCATGTCCAACATGCGATCCGCCTCGTCCAGCACCAGCACTTCCACCTGATCCAGGTAAATATCAGCGCTGGTGAGATGGTCCAGCAAACGTCCCGGCGTGGCGATCAACAAGTCCACCGCTTCGTCGCGCAGCTTTCTGCGCTGGCGATCCAGCTGCGTGCCGCCGATGACGGAGATGATATTCAGCTTCAGGTGCTTGGCGAGCTCACAGGCGTCTTTCTCAATCTGTAACGCCAGCTCCCGGGTCGGCGCCACCACCAGGGCTCTTGGCTCGCTGGAGAAGCGCTCTTCGGTTGGAATTGGGTTGGAAACCAGACGCTGCAGAATGGTGATCAGGAACGCGGCGGTTTTGCCGGTGCCTGTCTGCGCCTGGCCGATCAGATCCACGCCCTGCAACGTGTGCGGCAGCGTCTGCCCCTGAATCGGAGTGCAGCGCTCAAACTTCAGATCGCGAATAGCCTGCTCAAGTTTTGGATGTAAATTCAGAGAAGAAAAGAGGACGGCGTTATCCGTCGTTTGATCACTAACTGTCATGATTTTTGAAGATATTCCCGGCAAACCGACGTAGTCCAAACCACATACTTTATGCGATGGGCGGCTGGACCTGCAATGTTTGCAATAAGTTGTTTAAAACAAGCCCTCAACGCCTCACTCGCCAACCGCCTGCTCTTCACAGGAAGTCCAATGAGTTGGAGGTTGAAGAGCTTATCCGCGGACGCTCCGTCGCGCACCGCTTATTTGGGTTATTCCGGGATCTCCGCAAACATTCATAGCTTATCCAGTGCAAACAGAGACAGTCCGAAATTTTCCCGCCCTATGTACGTGTCCAAAAAACAGTCCAGAAGTTGCTGGGCGCGCGGCGGCAACCCTTCTTGCAGATAGCGTCGCGCCTGTTCATGAACGGCGACCTTGAAGGCCCCTTCCCCGGCGGCGCCTTGACCGTCGAGATTATCGAAACTGATAAAAAACTTTACGCCACAGGCTTCCGCCAGAATCCACTCCAACGCCTGCGGCTTCACTTCAACCCGCTCAAACTCCGCCTGACGCTGGGCGCTACGGCCATCGGGCTCGTACCAGTACCCGTAGTCGATGAGTTGGCGACGTGCTTCACCAGCGATGCACCAGTGAGAAATCTCATGCAAAGCGCTGTTCACAAAGCCATGAGCAAAATGGATTTCGTTGCATCCGCCCGTTGCGGAAGCAGGCAAGTAAATAGGCTCGCCTTCTCCGCGCACCAGCACTGTATTCAATGTTTCCCGGAACAAACCGTCGAATAATAGCTGCAAGTCTTGCGCCCTAGCGGCCGGCATGGAGAAGTCTAATCTGGAATAACTCGACAACGCGTAAAAAACCCCGATGCGTGACAGCTCCGTGTCGCTACAATCAAGCCGGGCGGCATGCCCGTCTTATGGATGCCCCATCGCCTGTGCGAAGCACTTAGAGTATAGGTGTTGCGATACATTCAGGCGGACCTTAAAAATAGTTTAACTTAACCGCAGAAAGTCGCGCAGACAGGGGCCTTGGATTATGATGGCCGATTATCGATTTTATGGATAAGGTAATCAATTGTAATTTCAACGAGAAGTTCAAGTTTTTTGAACCTTTTAGCCAGTAAATTGTCATATTGAACCAGTCCATGCCCGCGCAACCGAAGGGACGCCCGGGAAACAGGAGCGCTGGATAGCGCCACTTTAATTTTTAAGCACCTGTAGCGAGAAACATGCCCCTACTACTCAGAGCCCTATTCATACTGACGCTGTTTTGCTGCGCCACAGTCAGAGCGGAAAGCAATCTGTTCGGCGACAACAGCGGCTTTCTGGCCGAACCGGAATTCCTGCCCGTAGAGGAGGCCTACCGGTTCACGTCATCGGTGGAAGGGGACGAGCTAGTCCTGCATTGGGCGATTGCTGACGGCTATTACCTGTACAAAGACCGCATGTCCGTGACGACAGACGCGGAGGGCGTAGCGCAAGGGCGCTGGACTTATTCCTCCCCTGGCGAGGAAAAAGAAGATCCTTATTTTGGCCTGGTCTACGTCTATCACGATGAGCTCACAATCCGCGTGCCGGTAGCGGCGGAGGACGGCGCCGAAGTCGAGTTCAAAGTACGCTATCAGGGCTGTGCGGAAGCCGGTTTGTGTTATCCGCCGCAAACGGAAACAGCGCTTTTTATCGGAACGGAGTCGGATGGCGCCACGCCAGCCGCAACCACAAGCAAGACTCCCTCATCCACACCGCCCTCAGCCAACCAAGGCGGTTCCTCAGCCGCTTCCAGCATCCCAGCAAGCAAGGCCGCTGACGTTGACTTCACGTCATCCACTTCGATTACGGACTACCTCATCGCCCAAGGCCTGCTGTTCAGTTTTTTCATCCTGATGGCGGTGGGGATAGGTTTAGCATTCACGCCTTGCGTGTTCCCCATGATACCCATCCTGTCCAGCATCATCGTCGGACAAAAAGAAGTCACTCTGCTGCGCTCCTTTATCTTGTCCTTTAGCTACATCATGGGTATGGCCGCCGTGTATACCGCGCTGGGCGCTGTCGCAGGCCATTTCGGCGAACTGGGTCAGGACGCCAACATTCAGGCGCAGGTGCAAAAACCCTGGATCTTGATCCTGTTCAGCGGATTGTTTGTGTTCCTGGCTTTATCCATGTTTGGATTCTACGAGCTGCAGATGCCCTCGTTTTTGCGCGACAGGCTCAGCGGCCTGAACAGCAAGCAAAAGGGTGGTGAAATCTTCAGCGTTTTCATCATGGGCCTGTTGTCCGCGCTGGTGGTGTCGCCCTGCGTTTCCGCGCCGCTCATCGCCGCGCTGGGATACGCGGCTTATCTAGGCTCCGCATTCAAAGGGGGCATGGCGCTGTTCGGCCTCAGCCTGGGCATTGGCTTACCATTGCTGATACTCGGCACTGGCGGCACCAAACTATTGCCCCGCGCCGGCGCCTGGATGGAGCATGTGAAACATGTCTTCGGCGTCGCCCTGCTGGGCGTGGCCATCTGGATGCTGGAGCGTATCCTGCCGCCGGAGGCGACCCTGACACTGTGGGCGGTATTGATCGGCGTCTCTGCGGTTTACATGGGCGCCTTCACCAATGTCGAATCTGGTTGGAGCGGCTGGCAGAAGCTTAGTAAGGGCTTGGGGCTGGTGTTCTTCGTCTACGCCGTCACCCTGATGCTGGGCGCCGCGGCGGGCGCCAACGACCCGCTGCAACCTCTGGCGCCCTATGCGATCAAATCCGCGATGGCGGCCCCTGGTGGATCAGCCGCACAGCCGCTATCTTTTGTCAAAGTCACCTCACCAGAGCAGCTCGATCAAGAGGTCGCCAAAGCCTCCGCCAGCGGCAAGCCCGTCATGGTGGATTTTTACGCCGATTGGTGCATCAGCTGCAAGATCATGGAACGGGAGACCTTCGTTCTACCAGAGGTGCGAGCGGGACTCAGCCGCTTTCACCTTATCAAGGCGGACGTCACTGAAAACGACCAAGGCAATCAGGCGCTGCTCAAACGCTACGGCATATTTGGACCTCCCGCATTCGTCTTCTTCGACGCCAATGGCGCAGAACTGGCGTCCAAACGCTTCCTGGGCGAAATCTCCAAAAACGCGCTTCTTAATCACGTTAAAGATATATAAACTGCCCGGCGTCGCAATCATCCATCATTAAGGGTTGTCAGCGCATGCCGCAAGATCGTTTCCTGCGGGGAGTGGCGTTCATCATTCTCGGCGAATGCTTTTTCGTGCTTACCGGCATGGTGGTGAAACATATCAGCCTGGAAGCCCACGTCTGGCAGATGGTGTTTTTCCGCAATCTCTTCGGTCTGGCTTTTCTTACTCCGCTTCTACTTCGCTCAGGGCGTAGCGCCTTCAAAACCCAGCGATTGCCGCTCCATTTTCTCCGCGCCGCCCTGGGCGTCGCCGCCTTTTCCTGTCTGATCTACACCTTCGCGTCCATTCGTTTGGCGGAAGCCACCATGCTGAAGCTGATGCTGCCGCTATTTATTCCAGTCATCGCCTGGGTCTGGCTACGCGAGCGTCCAACGCCAATTTTGGCGTTTTCTCTGGGCTTGGGATTTCTAGGCGTCATTATTATCCTGCAACCGGACAGCCTTGCCGCCGCAGGACGCCTCGCCATCCTCGCGGGATTGTGCGGCTCCCTGTTCGCCGCCGGCGCCAAAGTAGTGATTGGCCGCCTGGGCTCTACCGAGCCCAGCGTCCGCATCGTTTTCTATTTCAACCTGTTCAGCACGCTACTGTCATGCATCCCCATGCTCTGGTACTGGCAGGCGCTGGAGCCGGCCACCCTGGTCTGGCTGTTTCTATTCGCCATATTGGCGACCGTCGGCCAACTATCAACCACCCACGCCTATACACTGGCTTCGCCAGGCAAAATCGGCCTGTACAGCTACGCGTCGCTGCCAATTGCCGGCCTATTGGGATGGCTAATCTGGAGTGAAGAGATATACCTGGAGCTCTGGATCGGAAGCGGCCTGATTGTCCTGGCTGGCGCACTGACCTTCTTCTATAGCCGCCCCAGAAAACCGGTAATTGCGACCGCCAAAGGCTGACGCTTCAGCTGCCGACTTTGCGTATGTGATAAAAAAACTGCTTGTCCCGCTCGCCTGAAGCCAGCAATTCATGGCCCAGAAACTGACAGAATTTAGGGATATCTCTCTGGGTGGATGGATCCGTGGCCAATACTTCGATAACGCATCCCACGTCCACGTCATTGATACGGTTGTGCAGCATCATGACTGGCTCTGGACAAAACAGACCGCACACATCCATGACGCTGTCGATTGAGTATTCCACGTTTTCGCTCTTGCTGTCGTTCATTGCAACCTCTCCATTACGTGGCGGCGATTATACACCGTCAATGCCGCATCGGCCTCAATTGCTTGGGATTGCTTGTTATACTCATAACAACAAACATTGCTAAACCGGAGGACAGCTTCATGATCCGCGTGCTGATTGAGCGCCATATCGCCAAGACCCTGGAAACCAATTACGAATACACCGCGAAAAAAATCCTGCAGGCGGCGGTGCAGGCGCCCGGATTTCTATCTGGTGAATCGCTGCGCAACGCCAACGAACCCAATTACCGGGTGATTTGGTCCACTTGGCGTTCAGTGCAGGATTGGCAATCCTGGCAGACCTCGGATGAGCGTAAGAGGCTGATGGCGGAGCTGATTCCGATGATGGACCGGGAAGAAAAAGTCACCATCCTGGAACACTCCTAAAGAAAAGCCGGCTGAGCAGCAAACAGAGACTCGGGGGCCTGAGCCCCCGAGCGTCGCTGATTGCAATCCTCGCAAGCAGCGCGTTAATGCTTCTGAAACGCAGTCAAAAAGTGTCCGGTGAGCGCCAACACGGTGACTTCTTCGCGATCATGATATAACTGCTTCACGCGCACTTCCGACTCAATATCAGCACCGACAAGGCGTTCCTGCAACCGTTGCAAACAGGCCTCCACTTCATCCATCCGCGTTTTCATCGGCAACTTGAGATTGAACAACGCATAGGTGGTCCAGTCGTAACACAACCAATCCGCCATTCGCTCCAGCGTCCGTTTCGGCTTATCCACGATATCGCATACGACCCAATCGACTTTTTTCTGTGGCTTATAGACATATCCGTCGTCGCTGACGTAAGTCACCGCCGGATCTTCCAGAAGTTCCTGCTGCAAAGCGCCATGATCGACCGCCGTCATCTTCACGCCCTGAGTCACCATATACCAGGTCCAACCGCCTGGCGCCGCGCCCAGATCCACGCCCCGCTGACCGCGCTTCAGTACGAACTCACGTTCCGCAGGGGTCAACATGGTGAGAAACGCCTCTTCTATTTTCAGAGCGGAACGACTCGGAGCCTCATTGCGAAACCGCAGACGGGGAATACCGAGCGGTAAGGCGCTGCTGTTGGGATACATCGCCAAAGCGGCGATAATGTGCTGACCGGACAAACATACCAAGTGCAGTTGAGGCAGTTCATCCGTCTTGGTTTTGCTCAGCACGCCCGCGTTGCGCAACGCCGCGCTCATCGGCGCCGTCAGCTTCCTGGCTAATTTCTGCAAAGAGCCGGCTTCATCTTCCAACGGCGTTTCAATATGCAGGAACCCGAAGGCGCCGCCGGCGCGCAGCGCTTCGACCACTGGCGAAACACGGTCAGTGGGGTCTTCAATTTCGAGGTCATGCAACGCGCAAAACACTTGCCGCGCAAAAATGCAGCGACTTACCTCTATCTCTTTATACACATCCAGCGCATTGCCTTGGGAGCAGCGCCAAAACACAACCCCTGCCCCCTTTTCTATTTTCGAGTAACCGTAAACAAACTGCAGCGAGGCGATATTCTGCAGCTCCTGGGCGCATTCTGCTTCGAATCCAGGTCGGCAGTAGGCGAGAAGTCCGATAGCGGAGTATTTGCCGGAACTTAAAGGAGAGCGTTTACGGGAAGAGCTGGCAGGGTATTTTTGCGACATCCGGGCATTTCCAATCATCAATTCATCGACGCGCCAATGCGCGGCTGGGTAAAGGCCGCTATTGTCGTCGATCCTATCGCCCCGGGCAAATCAGCGAAGCATAAAGGCCAACGCCGCCTGCGCCGCCGTTCGCCAGTTTTGCTCTTTGGTCAGGCCTGAAGCCTTGCGCGGAGCCAGATCATGATTGCCATCGGGCAGCCAGACTACAGCGCTTTGCTCGTTCAAATACTTCTCCATATTCTCAGAGCGATCGCCAAATGGATCCCGCTCGCCCTGCAGCACCAACCCGGGAAGTGAAATATCCGCCAAGTGCTCAGTCCTGAGCTTTTCCGGTTTGCCAGGGGGATGAAAGGGATAACCAAACGCCAGCCAACCTTGCACCCTGGAATCGCCTTCCGGTAAATCCGCCGCCAGCATACTGGCCATGCGCCCCCCCATGGACTTGCCCGCCAAAAAAATCTCCCTGTCAGGAGGGCAGTTCTCCAGCGCCCCTGCGAAGCAGCTCAGCAACTTCTCCTGACGGTCCGGCGGGCGCTTCTTTCCGTTATCGCGGCGCTCCTGCATGTAGGGAAACTCAAAGCGCACGACCTTAACGCCACCGGTGCTGATCTCCCGTGTAATAAAGGACATGAAATCAGAGTCCATCGGCGCGCCGGCGCCATGAGCGAATAAAAGAACTTTCCCGGCCTGTTCCGGACCGTCGACCATGAAGCGCATGCGCCCTCCCTCAACCAAAAACCAATAAAGACTGCGATCTGAACAAATATTCATCTTTGCGCGAAGGCCGCTATTATCACGATCTCGCCTCCTTTATTAAAGGAAGGAGTCATCCCATATAAAATTGACCAGAAATAAGCCAAAAATCATCTATTATTTCTAGTAGTTATTTAGGCATTGGGTGAGAGGGATTTCCTGTCCTTTGGTCATTGCTTCACATGCCCTAAGACTTCCCTTGCAGTAAAGTCGAAGACAGACGCTCCCCTTCTGAACTAACGCATCCGCCCTCCGGTTTATAACGCGTTTGATGCATATCAAGCAGGGGAAAAAATATGTGGAGATAATGACTTGGCCAAGCATATTCAGTTGACAGCCCTATTGCGCAGCTCTTATGCTTCGGCCCGCTGTCGAGGGGGAGGAAAAAGAGGCCCCTGGTTTCTGGATCCTGAAAGCCTGACATTCGAACTGGGCGACAACTCAACATTGCAAAAGCATAACGAACTCGCCAGCAGGTTTGCGCCGTATTAATCAACTCAGGGTAGGAATAGTCACTAATGAATACAGTAAGTGCTAACGAAACCTACAACTACAAGGTGGTGCGTCAGTTCGCCATCATGACAGTTGTTTGGGGTATAGTGGGCATGGCTGTCGGCGTGCTTATCGCAGCACAGCTGGTCTGGCCGGAGCTAAATACTCACTATCCATGGTTCCACTTCGGTCGATTGAGACCTCTGCACACTAACGCCGTTATATTCGCCTTCGGCGGCTGCGCACTTTTCGCAACTTCCTACTATGTAGTCCAACGCACCAGTCAGGCGTCTCTGTTTTCCAACGGTCTGGCTAGCTTCACCTTCTGGGGCTGGCAGGCGATTATCGTACTGGCCGCTATCACGCTGCCTCTGGGTTACACCACGTCCAAAGAATACGCTGAGCTGGAATGGCCGATCGACATTTTGATCGCGGTTGTCTGGGTGGCGTACGCTATCGTTTTCTTTGGCACGGTCGCCAAGCGCAAAAGCAAGCATATATATGTCGCTAACTGGTTCTTCGGCGCATTCATTATTACTGTCGCCGTTCTGCACATCGGCAACAGCATGGCGATTCCCGTTTCCGCCATGAAGTCTTACTCCATTTACGCAGGCGCAATCGACGCGATGGTGCAGTGGTGGTGGGGCCACAACGCGGTAGGCTTCTTCCTGACCGCCGGCTTCCTGGGCATCATGTATTACTTCGTACCCAAGCAGGCGGAGCGTCCAGTTTACTCCTACCGTCTGTCCATCGTTCACTTCTGGGCGTTGATCAGTATCTACGTATGGGCCGGCGCGCACCATTTGCACTACAGCGCACTGCCTGACTGGGCGCAAAGCGCAGGGATGGTTATGTCCCTGATTCTGCTGGCTCCTTCCTGGGGCGGTATGATCAACGGCATGATGACCCTGTCCGGCGCATGGCATAAGCTGCGCACCGACCCGGTTCTGCGCTTCCTGGTCGTATCTCTGTCTTTCTACGGTATGTCCACCTTCGAAGGTCCGATGATGTCCATCAAGACCGTCAACGCGCTGTCCCACAATACTGACTGGACTATCGGCCACGTTCACTCCGGCGCTCTGGGCTGGGTTGCGATGATTTCCATCGGCGCGCTTTACCACCTGATTCCTCGTCTGTACGGCCTGAAAGAAATGTTCAGCGTCAAGCTGGTTAACGTCCACTTCTGGCTGGCGACTATCGGCACTGTACTGTACATCGCAGCAATGTGGGTCAACGGCATCATGCAAGGACTGATGTGGCGCGCAGTTAACGAAGACGGCACCCTGACCTACAGCTTCGTACAAGCGCTGAACGCCAGCTACCCTGGTTACGCAGTGCGTGTCCTGGGCGGAGCCGTATTCCTGACCGGTATGCTGGTCATGGCGTACAACACCTGGAAAACCGTCAGACAGAGCGACGCCAAGGCAATTGATGCGCTGGCGCAAGCTGACTCTGTTCCACATGCTGTTTAACTAAGAGGGAGAGAATTCGATGAATCATGAAGTCGTCGAGAAAAACCTTGGCTTGATGATCCCTCTGATCGTGATCGCAATCAGCTTCGGTGTACTCGTTGAAGTCGTACCTTTGTTCTTTACCAAAGAAGTGACGACACCGGTTAAAGGCCTCAAGCCGCTGAACGCATTGCAGTTGGAAGGACGCGACATTTACATCCGTGAAGGCTGCACTGTATGCCATACACAGATGATTCGTCCGTTCCGTGCGGAAACTGAGCGCTACGGCCACTACTCTGTCGCCGGTGAATCCGTTTATGAGCACCCATTCCTGTGGGGCTCCAAGCGTACTGGTCCGGACCTGGCCCGTGTAGGAGAAAAGTACAGCGACGCCTGGCATCGGGCTCACCTGTACGACCCCCGCGATGTGGTTCCGGAATCCAACATGCCTGCTTTCCCATGGTTGTTCACCACCAAAGTGGACCCATCAAAAACTGCGGCCAAATTGAACGCTCTCAGCAAAGTTGGCGTACCTTATACCCAAGAGGACATCGATGGCGCAGCGGAAATGGTTGAAGGCAAGTATGAGATTGAAGCCCTGGTTGCTTACCTGCAGCAACTGGGTACGGCAATCAAACGGTAAGTTCAATGGATATTAATACTGTCCGTGGGTTAGCCACCCTGTTAATCATGGCGGCGTTTATCGGCTTAGTGGTATGGGCCTTCAGCTCCAAACAAAAGAAAACGTTTGACGAAGCTGCGAACCTACCCTTTGAAGATGACGAAGCGGACGCTAAGTCAGTACGCGAAGCGGAGACTAAAAAACATGACTAGTTTCTGGACCGGATGGATATCTTTTATCGTCCTGGGATCAATATTTGGTTGCGCCTGGTTGTTGTGGGTCACCCGCAAAAGCCAGAAGTTCGATACCGAGACCGAGCAGACCATGGGTCACTCGTTCGACGGCATTGAAGAGTATGACAATCCCCTGCCCCGCTGGTGGCTGGTTCTGTTCATGGGAACCATTGTCTTCGGACTGGGTTACTTGGTTTTTTACCCCGGGTTAGGCAGTTACAAAGGCGTTTTCGGCTGGACCTCCGCAAACCAGTGGGAAGCGGAAGTTAAAAAAGCGGAAGAAACCTACGCTCCGATTTTCGCCAAGCTTGCAGCCACGCCGATTGAGGAGTTGGCTAAAGATGAAAACGCCATGAAAATCGGTCAGCGCCTGTTCGCCAACAACTGCGCAGTCTGTCACGGCAGCACGGCGCACGGCGCCACCGGCTTCCCCAACCTGACTGACAATGATTGGTTGTACGGCGGCTCCCCAGAGAAAATCAAAGAAACCATCACCAGCGGTCGTAATGGCTCCGCCATGCGCGCCTGGAAAGACGAGATCGGCGAAGAAGGCGTCAAACAGGTCGCCAACTATGTTCGCTTACTGAGCGGCCAAGAAGGCGTTGATGAAGCAATGGCGGCCAAAGGCGCTGACATCTTCGCTGCAAACTGCGTTGTTTGTCACGGCCAAGACGGCAAAGGCAGCCATGACATGGGCGCCCCCAACCTGACTGACGGCATCTGGTTGTACGGCGGCACTCAGAACATTGTCGAAGCGACAATTCGTAATGGTCGCGGCGGCATCATGCCATCTTTCAAAGATCAGCTTGGAGAAGAACGCATCCATCTACTGGCTGCATACATCTACTCTTTGTCTCATCGCTAACTATTGCGATGCCGGAGCCCGCCCAGCGGGACTCCGGCGGCTTAGTCTCCTTAGCTTTGGTCATTCGCTGTTTGGACAAAGCTAAAGTGATTAAACCTTGGACAGCATCATGAGTACTAAGATCCCGGTCCAAAATATCGACCCGCAAGACGCTTCTACCGCCAAGGTCAAAACGGTCGAACTTTACGAAGCCCGCAAGAAGATTTACGTCAAGGAAATTACTGGCGTCTTCCAAAAAGTCCGCTCCTTTTCGCTCTGGTTCCTGATGGGAATGTACTTCCTGTTCTGCTGGGTCAGCGTTGACGGACAGCAATTGGTGCTGTTCGATTTGCCAAACCGCAAGTTCCACATCTTCGGCGCCACGTTCTGGCCGCAGGACTTTGTGCTGTTGTCCTGGCTGCTGATTATCTGCGCCTTCGGACTCTTCTTCATCACCACCCTGTTTGGACGCGTCTGGTGCGGCTATACCTGCCCGCAAACCGTCTGGACGTTCATCTTTATGTGGCTGGAAGAACGCATTGAAGGCAGCAGAAACCAGCGCATGAAGCTGGATCAGGCTTCCATGAACAAGCAGAAGGCGCTGAAAAAGGCGGCCAAGCACGCTTCCTGGTTATTCGTGGCCTTCGCTACCGGACTGACCTTCGTGGGTTACTTTTACCCTATCCGCGAATTGGTTCCTGACTTCTTCACCTTTGACATCAGCTCCGGCTGGGCCTATTTCTGGATCGCATTCTTTACTCTGGCCACTTACATCAACGCGGGCTGGATGCGCGAGCAGGTATGTCTGTACATGTGTCCTTACGCTCGCTTCCAATCGGTTATGTTCGACAAGGATACACTGGTGGTGTCCTATGACCTCAACCGTGGCGAACCCAGAGGCAGCCGCAAACGCTCCGCCGACCCCAAAGAAGTTGGCCTGGGCGATTGCGTGGACTGCGGTATGTGCGTGCAGGTCTGCCCGACCGGCATCGATATTCGCGACGGCCTGCAATACGAATGTATAGGCTGCGCGCTCTGTATCGACGCCTGCGACTCAGTCATGGAGAAAATGGAATATCCGAAAGGACTGATCAGCTACACTACTGAGCAGAAGCTGGAAGGCAAGGACTCCAAGCTGTTGCGCCCACGCACCATTGGTTACGGACTGGCCCTGGTGATCATGATGTCGGCCTTCGCCTTCAAGCTGGGAACGCGCCTTCCCGTCGAGCTGGATGTTATTCGCGACCGCGGCGCCTTATTCCAGACCAACGCCAAAGGCTACATTGAAAACGCGTACACCCTGCAGTTGATGAATATGTCCGACCAAGTGCGCACGTTCATCATTTCTGTGGAGGGCATGGATGGCATCAGCATCTCCGGCAAGAGCGAATTCACGTTGGAGCCTTCGGAAGTACGCTCCATCCCAATGGCGATTGAAGCTAAACCCAATGCGCTGACAGAGCGTAATCATGATATCGTATTTAAAGCGCAGGCTGTCGACGACGCCTCCGTGAAGATTGAATCCGAAAGTCGTTTCCTTGGTCCTGCGCCGGTTAAATTCTAATGAGTAATTCTGCTATGTCGGCTGGTACTGTTCTGCCTTGGTACAAAGAAAAATGGGTGTGGCTGTTGATAGGCCTGCCCGCCTCTTCCGTGTTGTTCAGCATCTTGATGGTCACTCTCGCGGTGCGCGGGAAAGATACGCTGGTTAAAGACGACTATTACAAAGATGGTCTGGCGATCAACCAGGAGTTGTTCAAAGATCGCACTGCGCAAAACTATGGCCTGGCGGCGCAGGCGTATATTGATGAAGACGGGCGTATCAAACTGGTTCTGACTTCAGGTATTCCCATCAAGCAGGCGGAGCGTCTGAACATTCAGTTTATTCACCCCACGTTGGCGGAACATGATTACAATGTCGCCCTGATCAGCCAGGAAGACGGCTATCACGGCATATTGCCCAGCCCGATCGAAGGCAGACGTTACATTCATCTGTCCGACGCTGATGGCGCCTGGCGCCTGAAAGGCGAGAGCTGGTTTCCCACTGACGCAAAAATCACTTTGAGCCCAGCTGTCCCGACTGAGAATGAGTGAAGCCGAAAAGTGCTATCACTGCAGTAATTCCGTTCCCGCCTCCATTAACCTTCATGTCACCGTAGGCGGCGAGGATTACGCAGTATGCTGTCGCGGCTGTCAGGCAGTCGCCAATCTGATCCATAACGACGGATTGCAACAGTTCTATCGCTTCCGGGACAAGCGCCTGGAGGCTCCTGAGCCGATCTCCAGCCTGGATCGCTCCAAGTACGCGCTGTACGACAGAGACGACGTGCTTTCGTCTATCGCCACTCAGCCCACCTCCAGCGGTAAACGCAGTCTGTCCCTGTCTCTTGAAGGCATTACCTGCGCCGCCTGTGTCTGGCTGGTTGAGCAGTTCGTGCGCAAGCTCCCTGGCGTTGACGAATTCTGGGTGAACCTGAGTAACCATCGCGCCACCCTGACCTGGAATCAGGACGCCACACCACTCAGCGACGTGTTATTACAATTGCAGTCCATCGGCTTTCGCGGTTATCCCTTTTCCGAGACGAAAGAAGAACAGCGACTCGCCGATGAGCAAAAAAGCATGTTGGTGCGTCTGGGTATCGCCGGCATTGGCATGATGCAGAACATGATGCTCGCGGTGCCGATGTACTTCGGCCTGCTGCAGGATACGCCCGAGTACGTCGATCTGTTCCGCTTCATCAGCCTGATTGTCGCCATGCCAGTGATTCTGTATTCGGCGCGACCATTCTTCAGCGCGGCGCTACGAGACATCCGCTTACGCCACCTGACCATGGACGTTCCTGTTTCCCTTGCGATTGGCGGCGCCTTCGCGGCCAGCGTCTGGATCACCTTTCGCGGAGGACCGGAAGTCTATTTCGACTCTGTCTGCATGTTTACTTTCTTCCTGCTATTGGGACGCTATCTGGAGAGCCGCGCGCGGATGTCCGCCGCCCAATCCAACGCCCGCCTGAAGCAAAAGGCGCCTCAGTTTGTGGACTTACTGCCCAATCAAGGGACACAGAATGACCAGATCGATCAGTCCAGGGCGCAATTGACGCCATTACGGGATATTCGCGTTGGTGACCTCATTTTATTTAAAGCCGGCGATCTGATTCCGGTTGACGGAGAAATCGTGCAGGGTGAGTCTTCCGTCAATGAAGCTGCGCTGACTGGCGAGTTCATGCCGCGTCCCCGATGCATCGGAGACGCCGTACTCAGCGGCAGCGTCAACATTGATAACGCGCTGGTGGTGCGTGTTACTGCTCTTGATCAGGACTCGCACCTGTCTACCATCAATCGACTGGTGGAAAGAGCCTTGCAGGAACGTCCGCAGCTCAGCGCTATGGCGGACAAAGTCGCCAGCTATTTCGTGGCTGGGGTGCTGCTGACGGCAGCGATTGTTGGCTTTATCTGGTGGCGGATTGATCCCTCCCACGCTTTCGCGATTACGCTCTCCGTGCTGGTGGTCACCTGTCCCTGCGCCCTGTCGCTGGCCACCCCTACAGCTTTGACCACCGCCACCACTGCATTACGACAGTCCGGATTAATTATTACCCGGGGTCATGCGCTGGAAACCCTGGCCCGCGCCTCACGCGTGGTATTCGATAAAACCGGCACCTTAACCCAGGGCGAACTAAGTCTGGTGAAAATCGATAACCGTTCAAGCTTTTCAGACACAGAGCTGCTTGCTCTCGCCGGATCCCTGGAGTGGGATAACCCCCACCCCATCGCCAAAACATTCCAGGATTACGCCCAGGGACCAGCAGAGCAGATTCGCAATCATACCGGGCTAGGCGTCGAGGGAACTCACGGTGGGTCTAACTACCGTCTCGGCAGTCTGAAATTTGCTACGCAGAATCTACCTCTGTCGCAAAACGTGACGCCGGAAAACTATCAAACCGTGGCCCTGGCTGACGATAAGCAGCTCCTGGCGCTGTTCTATCTGACTGACAGTCTGCGTCCGTCTGCGAAAGAGGCTTTGCGACAATTGCAGCAGGAACAGGGTCTGCGTACTGCGATCTTATCCGGCGATAGTTCCGCGGCCGTCGAAACCATTGCGTCAGAGCTGGCGGTGACCGACATCGAAAAATCCTGCTCGCCGGAGGGCAAGCTGGAGCGAGTGAAGCAGTGGCAGCGAGAAGGCGACACCGTCGTCATGGTCGGGGACGGCGTCAATGACGTTCCCGTCATGGCGGGAGCGCACCTGGCGGTGGCGATGAACAACGCGACGGACCTGACTCAGGTGCGCGCCGACGCGGTCATCCTTAACGGCGATCTACGCACTTTCGCATTCGGCGTCAAGAAAGCGCGGGACGCTTATCGCATCATTCGCCAGAACCTGTCCTGGGCGGTCTGCTATAACCTGCTCGCCCTGCCGCTGGCCGCCGCCGGTTATGTACCGCCCTACGCCGCCGCTATCGGCATGTCGGTCAGTTCATTGATTGTTGTGCTCAACGCTCTTAGACTGTCCGGCGTCCAAAAGCCATAAGGCCCCGCTATGCAGATACTGTTCGTCCTGATCCCTCTCTCCATCGCACTCATCACCGTCGCCATATTTATTTTTCGTTGGGCGGTGCGGTCCGGCCAGTATGACGATCTGGAAGGCCCTGCGCACAGCATCCTGTTCGATGATGATGAAAAGATGATTCCCGGCAACGACGCGCACAAGAAGGACAAACAGGAAGCGTCCACCCAGCCTTCCGAGGACACCTCCCGCAACCACGATGCATGAGCTTCTGCTGATCGCTAACGCGTTTCTGATCGGTCTGTTCGGCAGCGGTCACTGTATCGCCATGTGCGGCGGCATCGCTGGCGCACAGTCCTTCGCCCAGGGTGGAGATGGCTCGCCAAGAACCTCCTGGCTGTTCTTGTTCAACTTCGGCCGTCTCAGCAGTTATGCATTGATCGGACTGCTCGCCGGCTTCCTGGGCGAAGCCCTGGCGCTGAACGAAACACTGCTGGTGGCGTTACGCACCATCGCAGCCGTCATGATCATCCTGATGGGACTTTACGTAGGTCAGTGGTGGATGGGACTGACTCATATCGAACGCCTCGGAGGCAGACTCTGGAGCCGAATCTCCCCGCTTAGCAAATCCCTTGGCGAACGCCAGGGGCCACATATCAGCTTCGCTCTGGGACTGCTCTGGGGCTGGCTGCCCTGTGGACTGGTTTACAGCGCTCTCGCCTGGTCGATGTCGAACGCGGACGCCTCCCTATCGGCGCTGCTAATGTTTACTTTTGGCCTTGGCACTTTACCCAGCATGCTGGCCGCAGGGCTTTTCGCTTACCACCTGCGACGCTGGCTGAGCAATCTCTCCGTGCGTCGCGTGTTCGGCGGGCTGCTCATCCTGTTCGGCGTATGGACGCTGCCCGTGCATTTTGCTGGCCTTTTCGTCGGACAAATGGAAAATCACCAACTCGACTCCTCTGTCGCTCCGCACTCTCCCGCTGAACACGCCGGGCATTGATGCATATCAAACCCGACTGACAACCTCGGATATACAATGACGTCTCCATTCTGTTGCTAGAAGTGCGAGCGCCGTTGTGAAAAATATTTACTGGAACGAGAGCCTGATCCGCAAATACGATCTGCAAGGCCCCCGATACACCTCCTACCCCACCGCCGTCGAGTTTCAGAACGAGTTCCCTATCACCGCCGTGTATGAGGCAGCCGCCGCCAGTCGCACCGCGAACCGCTCGCTATCACTGTATCTGCACATCCCGTTCTGCGCGCGCCTTTGCTACTACTGCGCCTGCAATAAAATCATTACCAAACGTCGGGAAAAAGCGATTCCCTACCTCGACGCTCTGTATCGCGAAATCGCCCTGCAAAGCGAGCTTTTTGGCGCAGATCGATTGGTGGAGCAACTGCATTGGGGCGGCGGCACACCCACTTTTCTGGCCCCGCAGCAGATGCGCGATTTGATGAATGCATTACGCACGCACTTTCGCTTTATGGAGGATGATCAGGGCGACTACTCCATCGAAATCGATCCCCGCGAAGCCGACGACGAGACCCTGACCACATTGCGTGAAATTGGCTTTAATCGCATCAGCCTGGGCGTGCAGGACTTCAACCCCGCCGTACAGAAAGCGGTAAACCGGATTCAAAGCGAAGAGCTCACTTTGGGCGTGCTGCGTAAGGCGCGAGAACTGGGTTTTCGCTCCATCAATATTGATCTGATCTACGGTCTGCCCTTGCAAACGCCGGACTCATTCCGTAAAACCGTAGACACTATCATCGACTTCGCCCCGGACCGGCTGTCGGTGTTCAATTACGCGCATATGCCGCAACGCTTTATGCCGCAACGCCGCATTCGCGATGAAGATCTGCCGCGCCCAGAAGATAAGTTGACCATCCTGCAGCAATCCGTCGACCAATTGATCGCGGCGGATTATCGCTTTATCGGCATGGATCACTTCGCCAAGCCCGGCGATGAGCTCTCCATTGCTCAAGAGAAAGGAGAGTTGCATCGCAACTTCCAGGGCTACACGACCCATGGCGACTGCGACCTTATCGCCATGGGCGCTTCCAGCATCAGCATGTTGGATCGTTGCTATTACCAGAACTGTTACGACCAGGAAACCTATGAAGCGGCCATGGCGGAAAACCGGCTACCGGTCATTAAAGGCGTACAGTTAAACGATGACGACGTCATCCGCCGTAAAGTCATCGTAGAGCTGATCTGCAACTTCAAAATCGAATACCGCCGCATCGAAACGCTGTTCAATATCGACTTCGCCCATTATTTCCAGGGAGAACTAAGAATATTGCAGGACATGGCGCAAGACGGACTGATCACCTTCACCCACGACGGCCTGCACGTAAACCCAACAGGAAGACTCCTGATCCGCGGCGTCTGCAAAGTATTCGACCGCTACCGGACACAGGCGCAACAGGGGTTTTCGCGGATTATTTAACTCCCACTGCATAGACGCGGCTTTCTCAGCCGCGCTCTTTCTGGTTTTCCATGGCTATCGAGTCCGAGCGATCAAACTTATATCTGAAAAAGTCGCCTAAATTGACCATAGATGTCGACTTGTTGAGATAAACGGAAGCGGACATTTCTTTCAGTTTGGTCTGTAGAAGCGCCATCTCCGCGATGAAGCGGTCCGCCAAGGATTCACCATCTCCCTCTTTTTCGAGCAGTTTGTCTGTCGGCATGCTCAAAAAATAATTGATGTATTCCGGCAACCAGGAAAACACCAGTTTCTGGAAGTCGTGCTTATCATCCTGAAAGACAGATTGGCGGCTAATGTAGGGCAGCAGATAATCGATAAGGTGGTCTATCTCCCCGACTAACGCTTTGGTTTCATTGAGCCCCATGTCACTCAGGCGCGTCATCAGGCGTTGCTTGGACGCTTTCCAGTCAAGCATTCCCTTTGACTTGATCAGGGAACGATAGTGATCCGCCTCCAGACCCAATTGGTTGATCCATTGAATATCTTCAGCGCCGAGGCCTGCATCGCTCCATTTGCGCTTGGTTTTAAGCAGATCTACGTAAACATCGTAAATGCATGCGCATGTCAGATGGATAAGTTTAGCGTTGTCGCGATTATTAAAATGATGTTGCTGGAGATCAAAGGTCGCCGGATCATGCTCTTCGGCCGAGGTCGATAACGCCAGGACAAGCTCCGTCAGTATCGGGTTCTCCACATA
The DNA here is from genome assembly GCF_030719035.1 of Hahella sp. HNIBRBA332. NCBI lineage: Bacteria > Pseudomonadati > Pseudomonadota > Gammaproteobacteria > Oceanospirillales > Hahellaceae > Hahella > Hahella aquimaris. Next base: position 1,106,856 of record NZ_CP132203.1, on the reverse strand, counting down.
CTCCACCCCACTTTCGCTGAACTCCTTTAACAACTTCGCACGCGCCAGCTCAACCTCTTTCTCGGCGTTCAGTGCGTTGAGCTTCTTGCCTGCGCTATTCAGTCCGTATTTAGCCAGAGTGGGTAGCAAGGCGTGTCCGGCGATGGCCACCGCCGTCACCGGATTGATCATCGCGACCAGCCCTCCTACCAGCAGCAGACCGCCTGTCACTTTATTTTCTACCCGGTCGATATTGTTCGCCACTTCTTTCAGATATTGGCCAAACGCGCTTCCATCTTCAGGCGGAGGCGCTTCCGCGAGCATGGGCTCTACAATCAGCTGCTGAATCATTTCTCTGGAGCAGTTCGACGGCGCGTGGAAAATGCGCTTTTTGGGAAGACTGTTAAGCGGCGAAACGCCCGGCGGCAGCACGCGCATGGTGTGCAATACATAACCTTGCTCAGCAAGACGGAAAGGAACAATAAAGTAGTGCTTCTCATCCACATCCTCGTACAAGGAAGGCGCAGTCTGGCTTGAGGAAAATAACTGCAGCTTACCGACACTCTCCTTCACACGCTGATATTGCTCATCCACCGATGACATCAGATTAGACAGCGCCTCCTTGGAGGACTGCACGGCGCCTTTCACACCATTTGTGATTGTCGAAGTATTAAATTTGATAGCCATAACGCCCTTATCTTCCAGCTGAATCAGGACGCGCCGCATTAACTTGGGTTATGGCGCGTTCAACGAAGTCATAGCATGGTATCGATTCTCAGCAGTGAATTCAGCAGTCTTAGTCGTCTATGACCGCCAAATACCATAAGCGCGCGGTTGCCGCTGTATCTGGGCAATGCCTTTCATAATTTAAGAAAGCACCGGCAACTCAAAATAGAACGTACAGCCGCCGCGGGGATTATTGTGAAAGCCAATTTTGCCGCCATGTCTCTCAATGATGGCTTTGGAAATGTTAAGACCGAGACCGGTTCCGCTTTTGTTGCGGGTGTTGGAGGAATCCGCCTGTGCGAAGCGACCGAATATGCGGTTCTGGAATTCCGGGGGGACGCCAGGTCCCTTATCCGTAACGGAAACTCGCGCGACGTGGTCTTCCAGCGTAATTGCAACCACGATTTCCGAATGCGGAGGCGAGAATTTGGCGGCGTTGGAAATCAAATTCGTCAGCACCTGAGTAAGACGCTCTTCATCCGCCTCCACCACTACCGCACAGTCAGAGGGAATCTGTAAACTAAAGCTGACGTCAGCGTTATGAGTCAGTCCCTGATTGAGCGCCAGCACATCGCTGACAAGCTGCGCCAGATTGAAGTGACTGAGCTGCAACGTCATTTCTCCAGACGCCATTTTCTTCAGGTCCAGAATCGCATTAACCAGATTGAGCAAGCGATCCGTATTGCGCCGCGCAATATCAATCATATGCGCATGCTTGTCCGGCGTAGCCAGAGCGATCTTGGAGTCCAACAGCGTCAGTGAACCGTTAATCGCAGTCAACGGCGTACGCAACTCATGACTGATGGTAGAAATGAACTCGTCTTTGATGCGCTCCGCCTCCGCCCTTTCGGTCACATCACGCACTATGCATAGATAAGAGACCGGCGGCGTCTGGGACAGACATACCGTTTGCAATTCCAGGGGGAAGTCCTGCCCATTGCGGCGTATACCCTGCAAATAACCTGGCCCCGATTCCAGAGCGACGGACACTTGGCTCGACTCAACGGTCGTCGCATGATAATCTGGTATCAGAACCCGGATATTAAGACCGGCCAGATCGGAGCAGGCATATCCAAACAGATTTTCCACCGCCGGATTCACCGCCGTGATACTTCCGTCCTCCGTCACTGTCAGCAACCCATCCGGCGTATGCTCATAGATGGCGCGCAGGCGTTGCTCGCTATGCCTCAACTCCGCCGTCCGTTCACCCACCAGTGCTTCCAAAGCCAGCGTTCGACCACTGAAGAGCAAGGACACCATGCCACTGACGCCAGTGAACAATAGTCCCAACACGTAGACAATCCAGGCATTAATGGAAGTGTTCGCAGTAATATTGCCCTTGGTGGGAGCAATATCCAGATCCCACACTCTGTTGAGGACGGTGAATTTATGTTCCCAGCGATAAGGCCGGCTACTGACTTCTTCTTCAGAGATTTCAGTGGACATAGTGACCTTGCCGTTATCGATTGTCATTTCATGCATCAAGAAACGCTGTTCTGTGATGTCGGCAAGCGTAATATGGTAACCGTCCATATCCAGTAATTTGGTAAAATGCTTCAGCAACGAGTGAATGCGAAATACCGCCACCATAAAACCGTCAGGATAATCTGTGTCTTCACTCTCTTCGTCATCCTGATTCGGCAATGGCGTTGATTCGCCAGGTCGCCCGCTGCTGAGAAAATGAGGGTAAAACACCAATGCGCCCACATTGTCCATAGAGTGCTGCACTAGATGAATTGGCCCGGTCATCATCGGCTTTCCTGATGCCCTGGCGTCGGCGATAGCGGTCAGGCGGGAGGGGTTGGAAGACACATCAAATCCGAGCGCCCCACGGTTGCTCTCTAAAGGAAAGATATAGCGCACGGGTAGATAAATCGGCTTCTCCGGCGAGCGGTGTAATTCACCGTCCCGCCGAATCACTATTCCCATATCGGAGCCGTAGTCTTCCTGCAGCCCGACCTCAAACTCCTCCCTTTCATAGCTGCGTATATAAGGGTTCCAGGACATGGCCTGAAACCCCGGATAACGCTCCAGCGCCCAGAATACCGCTTTCTCAAAACCGCTTCGGTCGATTGTCGCATTAGCGGGAAGGTTCTTTTCAATCGCCCGGGCCACATCCAGATGCGCCTCCAGGCTCTGATTGAGAGCTGCGGAATAGCCCTGGGCTTCACTGAAGAAACGCAGTCGTAAACTGCTTTCCTCCCAGGATTTCGCATACAAAAACGCGACCGTGGCGAGAAAGAAGGTTCCGAGCAAAGAGAAAGTCACCGCCCAGCGGCGTTTTTTCCATGACTCGCGAGGCTGTAATCCCCACACCAGTATTAACGGGGTAAAAACAACCACTCCAATAGTATCGCCGATCCACCAGACACCGAGAGAGCGCGCATAATTTTCAGCGGGTATAAATCCAGCCATCAGCAGGCTGCTGCTGCCGATCAAGGCATTGGACAAACAGCTCGCCGGGCCGGCGAAAAACAAGAAGCGAATGATCTCAGGAAGATCCGCCAGACTACCTGGATAGTTCGCGAAGCGAATGACTAAATAGCGCCCCAAACAGGCCTGCAGGGCTGCCCCAGCTCCGATGGCGACAAAAGTGAACAGTTGCCAGGGCCAGATTTCCGTATCGGGAAACCCTTGGGTAACGCTCAGGTTATTGATCAGAGAGCCAAGAAAAACGCCTGCGCATAGGCGATAACCACCCAACAACACCGCTGCGAGCGCAATGCCGGAGGGAATCCAGATAGCGGTGACATAAGTGCTGTCAGTGGTCAGCCATAAGCCAATTCTACCCGTGACAAAATACGCCAGCGCGGTAAGCAGATTATAAAACAGGGTCCCGACGGCATGGGATTTGGCCATAATGTTGGACGGGGTCCTTCCACATAAGGTATTCGCCTGAATATTTTATAGGCTATAGATGGCGTAGCTTCAAACTTGTGGAGGCAGGTCCCAGCCGGGGCGGCTCGGGACCGAAGCAGGAAAAGAATGGTTAGCAGTCAGACCAGACAAACTCTACGGGCCAGCTCCTCCGTCAACACGCGACGGTTTTCCGAATAATCCACCGGCACGTCAATCAAGTGCACGCCGCCTTCAGCGAAAGCCTGTCTAATGGTGGGCGACAGGTCTTCGGCGCGTTTCACGCGGTGTCCAGATGCGCCATAGGCTTGCGCGTACTTAACGAAGTCCGGATTGCCATAGCTCAATCCCCAATCATGAAAGCCGCCCTGCTCCTGTTTCCAGCGAATCATGCCATAGGCGCTGTCGTTGACGATTAACACCACCAGATTCAACCCCAGACGCACAGCCGTTTCCATTTCCTGGCTGTTCATCATGAATCCGCCATCACCGCAGATCGCCATCACCTGCAATTCGGGATGCAGCATCGCCGCCGCGATAGCGCTGGGCAATCCCGCTCCCATTGTAGCGAGGGCGTTGTCCAGCAACACCGTATTGTTCATGTGCGCCTTGTAGTTGCGGGCGAACCAAATCTTGTACATGCCGTTATCCAGAGCGATAACGCCGTCATCAGGCATCACCTTGCGAACATCCGCCACCAGTCGCTGAGGAATGATCGGAAAGCGGTTGTCCTCAGAGCCTTCGCACAGTTGTTTCTCAACCTCCTCCTTAACCCGCTTGAAGTATTCGAAGTCGTGGGTGTTCACCGGCTCCAGCAACTGCGTCAGCCTCGACACCGAATTGGCGATATCTCCCACCACTTCCAACTGCGGGAAATACACCCTGTCCACGTTGGCGGAATTGAAGTTGATGTGAATGACTTTCTTACCGCCGGGCTCCATAAAGAAAGGCGGTTTTTCAATGACGTCATGGCCGACATTAATGATCAGATCAGCGAAGTCGATGGCGCAATGCAGATAGTCGCCGTCTGACAACGCCGCCGTTCCCATAAACAGAGGATGGCGCTCATCCACCACGCCTTTGCCCATCTGGGTGTTGAAGAACGGAATGCCGGTCTTCTCAATAAAACCCAGCAACGCTTCAGACACTCGTTTGCGATTCGCTCCGGCGCCGATCAACACCAGCGGATGCCTGGCGTTCCGGATCATCTCCAGCGCCTGCTGAATACTCAGGTCATTGGCGTCCGGGCGACGACTGTGACTGGACTCGAACAGCATGACGTCGGAGTCGGAGATTTCTTCAGCGATATCTTCCGGCAACTCCAGGTGCGCGGGCCCCGGTCGCTCTTCCTCCGCCAAGCGAAACGCCTCGCGAATCTTCGAGGGAATAGTGTTTACGTTGATGATCTGATGGGTGAATTTTGTCAATGGACGCATCATGTCCACCACATCGACAATTTGAAACAGGCCCTGCTTGGACTTCTTCACCGGCTTCTGCCCCGTCACCATCAGCAACGGCATGGCGCCCAGTTTCGCGTAGGCGGCGCCGGTCACCAGATTGGTGGCTCCGGGCCCTAAAGTAGATAGACACACGCCGGTTTTCCCCGTTAACCGGCCATAGGTGGCCGCCATAAAGGCCGCCGCCTGTTCATGCCGGGTTAATACCAGCTTGATAGAAGAACCCCGTAGCGACTCGAGTAAGTCCAGGTTTTCTTCTCCGGGCACGCCGAAGATATATTTGACGCCTTCATTTTCCAGCGCTTTGACAAATAGATCTGAGGCTTTCTCGCCCCCGTGCTCTGTTTTCATTCAGCTCTCCACAGGGTTTTCACACGTACTCCATATCCAGGCGCAATGACTGCGCCTGAATCCCTCGCAACACAATCAGCTTTGGCGCTTGATCGCCAGCAAGCGTGGTTCGCTCATGTCCTGCATGGCGTAACGCACCCCTTCCCGACCAATACCGCTGTCTTTCACGCCGCCGTATGGCATGTGATCCACACGCCAGGAGGGCACATCGCCGATAATCACGCCGCCAACTTCCAGCTCTTCCCAGGCTTTCTGCATGTTTTCCACGTCACGGGTAAATACGCCGGTTTGCAGGCCGAACTTGCTGTTATTGACCGCTTGCAGGGCGTCGTCGAAAGTCTTGTAGGATTCCAAGACGGTCACCGGCCCGAATATTTCCTCGTTATAGGCGCTGCAATGATGCGGAGTATTAGCCAGCACCGTTGGCGTAATGACGTTGCCGCTTCGTTCGCCGCCAATCAGCAGCTCTGCGCCCGCCTCTACCGCCTCATTGATCCAGGACGCCACCCGGTCCGCCTCTTTGCGGCTGATCAGCGGGCCTACAAATGTATTCTCATCTTTAGGGTCGCCAGTCTTCAGGGTTTCCACTTCCGCCACCAGGCGACGTTTGAAGTCTTCATATAAAGACTCCTGCACCAGAACGCGCTGCACGCTCACGCAACTTTGCCCGGATTGGTAATAGCCGCCGAAAAGAATGCGTGGAATAGCCTTATCCAGGTCGGTTTCCGGCTCCACGATACAGGCCGCGTTGCCGCCCAGCTCCAGCACGACTTTTTTCTTGCCCGCCTTCGCTTTCATAGGCCACCCCGCCGCCGGCGAACCAGTGAAACTCAGCAGCTTGATGCGCTCATCGGAAATCAGCGCCATGGCGTCGTCCTTTTTACAGGGCACGACGGAGAAAGCGCCTTTGGGAAGATCTGTCTCAGCCAGAATTTCCGCCAAAATCAGCGCGCCGATAGGCGTGAGACTGGCGGGCTTGAGCACAAACGGACAACCCGCTGCGATGGCCGGAGCCACCTTATGCGCCACCAGATTCAACGGAAAGTTAAAGGGGGTGATAAACGAGCAGACGCCAATCGGGAACTGGCGCACCATTCCCTGATAGCCTTCACTGCGTTCGGAATAAGCCAGATCCAGCCATTCCCCGTTATTGCGCACGGCTTCTTCAGCAGCAATCTGAAAGGTTTCGATCAAACGTCCCACTTCGCCACGGCTGTCCTTCAGCGGCTTGCCCGCTTCCCGCACCAGCGCCTGAGCCAGCTCTTCCGAACGCTCTTTCAGACGCGCCACGGTATGCAACAACACATCACGACGTTTATATCCCGGCATTCTGCGCATGGGAGCCACAGCTTTTTCTGCAGCGGCGATCGCCTTCTCAATATCATCGTGATCGGCCAGACCGACTTTGGTGAATTCTTCTCCGGTATATTTGTCTTCGACCGGCAGCCAGCCGCGAGGATCTGCGACAGGCTCATTGGCGAGATAGAAGGGATAGGATTTGGCTAACATAAGCAGGTCCTTTTTCTGTCAGGCAGTTGGCGTATAAGCGAAAGGCGGAGCCTGATACTGCTCGCTTAATTCGAGCGCACGAGTATGACACATTCGCAAAATGTTTTGCCTAAAGGAAAAGACTATGAGCCTGATAAGTCGAGGCAATAAAAAAAGCCGACTCGCAAAACCGCGGTCGGCGCAGGAGCGTATGTCGAGATACGCCTATAGGATAAGAAAACTAACCGATTGGGCCGCTTCTCAGCGGGGAAAAACATATCAGCGCGAGCGCCGCATAAAAGCTGTTCTTCATGACACCCTAAGCGCTGGATAGAGAGAAAAGCCGTCAATTAAATCAAAGGATTACGATATGTTAATTAAGATCGGCGGGAGGGTTAGCTCAACAAAGCCCAGACAATAGCGCCCATGACGCCGAGCATGCCTAAGCCAAGCGTAAACATACTCAACCAGGCGAAGACAAACATTCTGTAGAGAATCGGGCTGATGTCTCTTCCGAACAGCATGCACTCCTCACAATCCGCTTCGCTTAGCGTTCCGCCCAGAGAGGTCGCAATCGCCTTCGCCATACCGGCGATCAACAAGGGAAAAATACCGACAACAATGCTGAGAATGGCTAGCGATAAAGGCGTCATGGCGCTTGATTCTCCGGGGGATGGCCCATCAAGACGATAAGGGCCGAAGAGCTCGGCCCGTCTGCGTTATGCCTGTTTAGAGGTTAAGTACGCTGATTTGATTGAACTCTTCCGGCTCCATGCTGTATCTCTCCAGCTTGTCGAAGTCGTAAAGTCTGGTGTCGCACAAGTGTGATGGCAGCACGTTTTGCACAGCGCGGAACATGTTTTCCAAACGACCGGGGAAACGCTTATCCCAGTCCTGCAGCATCATTTTGATGTTCTGTCTCTGCAGGTTTTCCTGAGAGCCGCACAGGTTGCAGGGAATAATTGGAAACTCACGCAGGCCAGCGTAACGCTCAATGTCTTTTTCACGGCAGTAAGCCAGAGGACGAATTACGATATTGCGGCCGTCATCGCTTTTCAGCTTGGGAGGCATTGCGCGCATTTTACCGCCGTAGAACATATTCAGAAACAGCGTTTCCATGATGTCGTCGCGGTGATGTCCCAACGCAATCTTGGTGCACTTATGCTCGACGGCGAAGTCGTACAGAATCCCGCGGCGTAGACGTGAACACAAACCACAGGTGGTTTTGCCCTCAGGGATTTTGTCTTTCACGATGCTATATGTATCGCGCTCAATGACGTAATACTCAACGCCCAGGGAGCTCAGATACTCAGGCAGGACATGCTCCGGAAAACCGGGTTGTTTCTGGTCCAGGTTGACCGCAATAACTTCAAAGCTGATAGGCGCGTGCTTTTTCAGATTCAACAGGATGTCCAGCATGGCGTAAGAGTCTTTACCGCCACTGAGGCAGCACATCACCTTGTCGCCATCCTCAATCATATTGAAATCAGCAATCGCCCTGCCGACTTCACGCCGCAGCAGTTTTCTCAGTTTGTTCAACTCCAAGCGATCGCGCTGCGCCATCTCTGACTTAAAAGCCGCCGTCATATCTCACTACCTCCGGTTAACGGGTGCGCATTATAGCCTAAATCCCCCCGCATAACGCCAGTGCAGTTTTTGTTCAGTCTGTAAACAGTGAATGTTAAGTTTACGTGGAACCAAGGCCTCCCCTAACGCGCATCATTCAGCTTCCAATCATAGGCGTATTCGATGCCGCCTCGATAATTGCTCAGGCGGCTCTTTTCCGGCTCCACGGAGTACTTGGTGAGATGATCAAGAAGTTCTTGTCTGGAGCCGAAGTCGCTTTGATACCAGTCATAGATAGTGGAAAGCCGCAAGCCGTCTTTAACGAAAGCCACACCTTTGGGATGACGGATGAAGTTTTGCGCGGCGTTATTTAATTGTTCTTCCAGGCGATTGGGGTCGAAGGCTTCAGGAAGAAGATTGGGGCAGCCGAGGCTGGCGCAGTTGACTGCATAGTGGATGCGTTTGTCTTTCCAAATGGGGCGCAGAATTCGGTGCTCGATATCGTTCAATGTCAGCGCCTGACCTTGCACATAGGTGATGACATCGTCCCAGGGTCCAAAATGAAACCAGCCGCCGCCAATCTCCTTAATGCTGTCTACCGGATAATGTTGCAGCACCAGCTGCACGGTCAGGGCGTTATATAAGTTGATCCAGTACGCCATTTGCGTATCTCTGGAATACTCGCGGGGATCAACGGCCGTCAGTGAGGCAATGTAGTCATCCAGCTGACGCTTCTCTTCCGTCGTAAACCTGCCGTACGACAATCTGGCGAAGCCGTCCCCATCATCACTAAGGCGGGTCTGCAGAAGACGGGTCCAAGTGCTATGATCTAGCAAAGCAGGGTTTCGCTCATTGGCCTTGTCCCACAGGCCCCAATACTCGGCCTTCGGCGCCGCAATGGCTTCGCCCGACAACCAGCCCATAAAAATCAGGATTAAAAATAGTCTTACGCTCATGAGTTTTGATCATCCAGACATACCAGAGGATTTGACCTTAGCAGGTACGGAAGGTTCCCGCGAACCGACCAGTTGGCGCTATCTCACGCAAAAACTGGAACAAGCCGTCGCAGAGATTCTACTCCCCGGCCCGGCAATGATTTCCGAACACGACCTAATCAAACAACTGACCCTGCCGCCACATAGCATTTTTTCTGAGAACTGCCTGCAATCTCCACTGGACCTTTTTCAGACCCACTTCTTGACGTTCCATACGCTCTATCGCTTGAAAAACAAATGGTTACAAGAACATAATCTTGTCCTCGCCATGACCTCCGTACGCATCACCCTTTATCACTACGATGCGGAGGCCCACAGCAACCACAACGCGCCGGTTGCGGCGGACCCTTTGGCGGAGTACTACCTCAACCCCAAAAACCTATTCGACACCAGCGCCGCGGACGTGGAAAAGCTGATCCGGGATTTTTGGCTGATGTACGTACACCCCCATCAAAAGCAGTCCGCGTTGGACACCCTGGGGTGCGCTCCAGATAGCGACGCAGGACAGATTAAGGCTCGCTACCGCCGCCTCGCCATGGAACATCACCCAGACCGTGGCGGAGACACCGCGTTGTTTCAAGCCATCACGGAAGCATATGAAGTATTGAAGGTTTATTACTCACTATGAATAACGGACGCTATTCTCTCACTGCAACGCCAACTACACGCCGAATACAGTCGCTTGGAATAGCCATCGGCGTCTTGCTTTGCCCATCAGCTCAGGCTCAAGAAAGTCCCGCCCGCGCATATATACTGCAATATCATCACATTAGCGACGATACTCCGCGCAGCACCTCCACCGCCCCGGCGCTCTTTCGCCAGCATATAAACTTTATTGCCGATAATGGCTACCAAGTGCTGCCATTGGCGGAGATCATTCGCACACTTCAGGAAGGCGGCAGCCTGCCCGAGAAAACAGTCGCCCTGACTTTTGACGACGGCTACAAAAGTATTTACGAAACCGCCTACCCGCTGCTGAAAGAACGTGGTTATCCATTCACGATTTTCCTGAACCCGGACGCGCTTGATAATCACCGTAGCACGCACATTACCTGGGAACAGGCTCGAGAAATGGGGAAACACGGCGGCGTGGTGGCGAACCATGGCGTGGGCCACATCCATATGGTGGAAGTCAAAACCAATGAAGACGCCAGCGCCTGGCGCGCCCGCATCACTCAAAATATCGAACAAGCGGAAAAAAGAATCGAGGAAGAGACGGGCGCCTCACTCAAACTACTCGCCTACCCTTACGGCGAATACGATACGTCACTACAAAAATTAGTGAGTTCAATGGGTTACGTAGGATTGGGCCAACACTCCGGGCCTATTGGACCGGATAGCGACTGGACCGCCCTGCCCCGCTTTCCCGCCTCTAACGCCTACAGTTCTGTGCCGCAATTAAAAGAAAAACTGAGCACGCTACCGTTGCCTGCTCAAATGCTGTCGCCACAGAACATCCTGATTGCGGATAACAACCCTCCGCAATTGCGCTTCAGCACTGAGTTGAACGCAAAGGTTACTTGCTACGGCAGCGGACAAGGACTTCTCGACAGCGCAGTCGACAATAACGAAGTGACCGTCGTAGGAATGGCGCCGTTCAAAGGCCGTCGCTTCCGTTACAATTGCACAGCGCCGGCCGGCGGCGGTCTGTTCTATTGGCGCTCTTTCCCATGGATCAATCCCGCCGTCCCCGAGGATTAGCATCCATCCTGTCGCCTACTCAGGCGGCAGAATCGCCAGATGCAGTATACCGCTGGCGGAGTGGCTGATAACGACCGGTTTGTCAGCCACGCCTTCTGCAACAGTGCGTTTTTTGAGATCAGCCCCCGTCGTCAGCAAGACGAGATACTTCTCATCCTTCGTTTTTACCCTGAGAAAACCTTCCAGATAGCCATAACGGAACCAGTTTTCCGGCTCATAGATATAGAGTAAGTCCTGTAAAAAGCGCACCGGCTTCCATGCGCTATCCAATACCAACACCGATGGATAAAACGCGTCAGGTTGCGCATAGGCGCGCAACTGCAACAATCGATTGACGCTGCCTTCAGGGATCTCCACAACTCGGTACAGACTGTAGCCTACGCCGAAGTTATAACCCTGTTCGTCCTTGTGAATTTCCAGTAATTCCCCATCATCAAACTCAAGCTCAACCCGCTCGTCATTCACCAGGTTTTCACAGCAGCGTTCATAGATAAGGTCAATCTCCTGCTTCGCGCCCGGCGCGTTCAGCCCTAGCAGATCGGCTGCAAAGGGGTCTGCGCCTTCAGGGAGACTGGCCTTCTCGATCCGCTGTTCATCCGCCACGACCTGGGTAGGTTGCAGAGGCTGCACGTGCGCCTTGGACTTAGCGTCCGCGGGATTGTATTCCTCTGTATGCATGACTCCGTTAGTGTCAACCCAAGTGTAAAAGCGACTATCGCCTTCTCGCACGAAGCCCCGTTTTTCCAACTCCGCCGCATCGATATAGGTAGACTCGTCAATAATTTCGCGTTGGCTTGATTTAGACTGGCTCACTGGCGACGCAGGCTGGGGCGAATCTGCTTTAGATACTTCCTGAACGTCATTTGCAACAGAGACTTCCTGCGCCTGACTGGAAGACGTCGCCTCTGCATTAATCTCCTTCTCAACTGGGGGAGCAGCTGCCTCTGTAGAGGTTGGACTTTGTTCGGGCGTCGATTGGGCCGCTTCTGGCAGTGTCTGTTGTTGGGCCTGCGGCGAAGCCGCCGGTTGTCCATCACGTATCAGCGTATGGCGCACCTGGCCGTTTTCGTCCACCCAGGTGTAATACCTGTCCGCCAACACCGAACCGCTACTGAATAGCGCCAGCGAGAGAAGTAATGCTGTTTTCTTCATGCTCAAAACGCCGTCCGGAAAGTCATACCCGCCATAATCAGTTTCAGATTGGTCTCCACATCCACGCCAGCATAGGGGTTATAAACAATATTCTGAATACCGTCGTCGTTCAGATTCAAACTGGAGCCGGCGGGAATATACTGCCAACTACGCATGTAGCTGAGGTTGAAGTCCACCGTCGTATCTCTATCCCACTTGTACCCCATGCCTACGCTGTACAGCACCGTATCATTCAGAGGAGCCAGAATATCGCGGCGATTATGCGGGATCGGCGAGTTACGCATCTCCACCCCGAAACGAAGATCCAGACGGTTGGAAAGATGGTGCTCGACGCCAATGCCCAGGTTCCAGACATCCTGATACTCCAGCGGCAAACGCATGGTGTTCGCCGTCGCGTTAGGCGACAACAGACGCGCCGCCCCCAAAAACTCCAGATTGCGATCAAACTTGAGCAGGAAGGCGTCCCAGGAACTGTAATCTGTCCATCCCACATCCACATTCACGGTAAACTGGTGATTCAGCTTCACACTGACGCCGGTTTGGAAGTGCTGAGGGTGAGTCAGATCGATGGATAGCTGCCCCGCTTCTCGGGGCGTCCCGGAAGGCAGTGAGAATATCCCTGCGGTAATAGCGCCAACAATCGAGCCGTTGAAGGAACGCCAGAAACCAGACCAGTCATCGGTGTACGCAAGCTCATAAGTCCCTTTCAACTTCATGTCGGACTCGCTCTGATAGCTGGCCCCCCATGCGAACCAATCCGTCGGCTCCCAGAGCACGCCAAGGTGATACTTCGGAGAGAGCGTCTCCTGCACCTGAATACTCATCCCGCCAATGTCGTCCCAAGGACCGACATTACCGCCGCACAGCCCCAAAAACGGCGCCAGAGGCTCTTCTCCGGTCTCACAGTTGAAGGCGTCCTGCAGGACTTCCAATACGCCAATCATCAGGTTGGGCGCGCGGGTATATGTATCCAGCGCCAACGATTGAGACGACATGCTGACGCCAAACCCCACCGACCACTCATCGTTTATTTCATAACCAAATGAGGGTGATAAATACGTAAAACGCTGCAATGACAACGCCTTGCCCAGATATCTGGCGGGATCGTCTTTCTTCCGGTAATAGCCCAGAATTTCCGGGCCGTAGGTGAGGTTCGCAAAGGTGAATTTAGAGCCAGGCGGGTTCAGACTGAACCCCACAGAAGGCGCCAATGCCGGCGGACCTTTCGGCAGACGCTGGATGCCGAAGCCAGGCACATACAGAGCGATGGTATTCGTGCGACTCCTGGCGACCGTATCGCCATCGAATATAGGGTCGTTTTCAACCCCATCGATCCCAAATACGTTATAGCCTTCAGGAGCGTAAAAGTCCGACTGTATGTTGGCGTGAACCCCCATCAGCGTCACCGCCAGCTGACGTCCTTTCAGCTTGGTCAGACCGGCGGGATTATAGTGAATGGAAGCCACGCCAGGAGGCGCAGCCGTCACAGCGTTTCCCAGCGATAAAGCGTAGGGATCCACCATCAGATTCGTCGCCAGCTGGGCGGAGGCAATTCCGCTCCAGCAGGCTGCGCATAGTCCCGCCGTAGCCAGGAGCTTTGTATTCTTATTAATATTTAAGCTCATCTTACAACTCTGCCTGATTGTTGTTCCCGCTTATTGCTCTTTAAGTCCTGCGATATTGATGGGGATAGACACCCCGATAGTTACATCAGGCGAATCCTCTGTGAGACCAAACCCCACAGAGGTGTTAATGATTTTGGTTTCACTGACGCGAATCCCCATGGCGAAACTCATCAGACTGCTGACCTGATCCTGGGCGACAGCTTTGTTGCCAGTGTTGAAAGTCAGAACGGTTTCATCCGAATAGCTCAGCTGAGATGAAACACTGAGCGATACGTCATATGACAGCGCATACGAAAAACCCGCCGATAGCGACAGGGAGTTGGCGGGCTCTACAGAGACCAGCCTCTGCCCCCCGCGCACCTGGTTCAGATCTGTCTCTTTCAGAGGGAAGGTATAACTGACGGAGCTGAATATGACGACGGGATCAAGCACCTTGGAAAAGCTGCCCCCGACGGAAAACGAGTAATAACCGCTCCCGGAAGACAGCTGTCTCTTGACGTCAATTTCATATGGACTGACCCCGGTTTTAGACTTGAAAGTGCTGAACAGGGTATAAGATGGCTTCCCCGGCACATAAGCGAAAGGCTGCCAACGGGCGGTCAGTGAAACATCCCCCACATCAGAGTTATTCAACTCTGTCTCAGTATCATATTTGGTGGACAACGGCACGCGTGTGGATAGGGTTAAGTTGTCCATTACGCCGTAGTCAAAAGTAAAAGTGTTGGTGAAGGTATGTTGCGCAGCAGGCGTGACGTCAAAATTCCGGAATGAGCCGTTGACGATATCAATATCCAGGCGCTGATCGCCGAAGTAGCTGTAGTCAAAGGCATAGGTCAATGACATCTTGCCCTTCTTCAACAAGGAGTAGTTTTTCTCCGCCGCCTGGAATACTTCCTCCAGTTGCTTCGCGGAATCGGCATCGTCCTCCTGTTTGGTCAACGCCTCTCTGGCCTTGTCTACGCTGCTTTGCTCATCATCGGCTAAGACAGGCGAAGCAGCAGTAAAAGTAAGCGCACAGTAAACACAGGATACTACCCAATGCTTCATTAGCTTTCCCTTAATGTTATTGTATTTATTAGCTTTTCCAGACGGTTACGTTTTCAGGACTTTTTAATTGCGTTTGTAGTGCAAATACTTGTTGGTATTGTTAACTGAACCGTCTTCGTTGTTTTTAAGTCTTTCCAGTTCGTTACGTATGCGAAACTCTGTCGCCTCATGAAACTGAGGAAATTCCCGGTATGCATTTAAAGTGAAGGTCTGCTCATCCACATAGCGCATGTCCTCTTCTCTTAATTCCAGTCCGTCCACGGGCTTGGTATTACCAGGAAAGACAATAAAGAGAACATTCTGATCCCAATGTTCTTTGAACAGTTCCACCGTAAACGTGATGTTGCCCAACGAGGGGTCCGCCACAAAAACGCGATTATCGCGAACTGCGCGAACGACAATGAAATGTTTGAAGCCGCCATAGCGGATAGGCACGATGGCGGGGTGATCCAGCTCAGCCAAGTCTTCAATTTCCGCTTTGAAGCCGCCGGAAGGATATCCCAGCGCCGTCACCAGCCGTTTGAAGTCGAGCATGGAAAAGCCACGACGCTCTACAATACGGGCAGCGTCGCCATAATGAAGCAGCCCCTCCATGATCTGACGTTCTTCGAAAGTACGTCCCAGATAATGTTCCAACACTGTAGTCAGCGCAGCGGAGCCGCAACTGTAATCATAGGCTTGCCTGGTGATATTGCGAAACTTTTGTTCTTTCGCTGGTTCCACCATCGTATCGTAACGCAAAAATGCAACGTCATTACCCGCAGTGCTGATTGCCTGTTGATACACCACAACCCCTTTAGGCTGCGGCTCAACAATAGCCGCCTCGTTGGCGATATTGAAAGCGAGCACCGAACCGGCGAGCACTAGAAGCATTCATTTCCACTCGTTTTTATTCTGTGAAATTACGGGATTACAACGTAACTGTTTGTAAAGTAAAGATACCGCAATTGCTTCTCCGGTAAAGATAACCAGTACACAATTCTCAGTTAGACGGGGGCGCAAGATCAGTAAAATCCCTTACGGGAAAAGCTTCAGAGAGACCAAGGTCTGGCGGAGGGCTCACTGCGACGCCATCGCCCTCCCCCAAGACAAAGCCTTTTACAAGCGGCCTGGTTTTGTATGGTGATAATCAGTTCTAGACAACAAAAAAGACGGCTCATGGCCGTCTTTTTATTAACTTAAAATCGAGAACTTTTACAGACGCTCTATCTCCGCCGCGTCTTGAATCTTCTCATTGTAGTCGCTGTATTCACGCTGACCATTGCGACTCGCCATGAAGGTTCTGTAGGTCTTTTGCTCCGCTTCGCTCAGGTCTTCTGTATTATCCTTCACTTCATTCAGAACGATGACCGCATAACCAAAGTTTGTCTCGAACTTCTCTATAACAGGCTTACCTTCCGCCGGTTTGGGCAACTTAAAGGCTAAGCGGGCAATATCCGCAGCGCCAGCCTGAGAACGACGAGCGTCGTTCAGCTCCACCCAACCAGTTTGCTCGCCATCCGCGCCTTTAGAAACCGGGGCCAGATCACCGCTCTTCAGCTGAGCGACCATTTCTTCTGATTTCGCAGCCAGAGAATCTTTCGCTTTCTGCACAGCCAGCTTCTGTTTAATAGACTCTTTCACCTCAGCAAACTGTTGCGGCACGCTGGGCAACAGTTCTTTCTTCCTCAATACCAAGCTTCCTTCCTTGCCAAGATCGATAACTTGGCTGTTGTGGCCGTCTTCAATGACGTCCGCAGAGAAAGCTTCTTGAATTACCTGAGGGCCACTGAAAATACCTTGTCCGCCTTCTCTGGAGAACGGCTCGGAAGTTTGAACCGTCAGGCCAAGCTCCTCAGCCGGTCCTGCCAGATCATCCGCAGTATAAGTGACATCTTTCAATTTGGCGTTGACTTCAACGAACAGACTATCCGCCTTCTGCTCCTGCAACTCTTTAACTATACGATCCCTGGATTCTTCCAGACTTGGCATTTCAACAGCTTTGACATCATTCAACTTAATGATGTGGTAGCCATACTCAGTCTTGACCGGCTCAGAAATCTCGCCCACATTCATGGAAAACAGCTTTTCTTCGAAAGGCTTCACAAACGCGCCTTCCTGAGCATATCCCAAATCACCGCCGTCGTTGGCCGAACCTAAATCATTTGAAAACTCTTTCGCCAGCGCAGCAAAGTCGCCGCCGTCTTTCAACTTCTGCTCAACTTCTTTAGCCTTTGCCAACGCCTGCTCATCTGATACATCATCAGAAGTTTCGATCAGGATATGGGCAGCACGGCGCTGCTCAGAAACATGAAAGTCTTTCTTTTCCTGCTCATAGCGCGCGCTTATTTCTTCATCGCTGACTTCTGCGCGCCCCACCAAAGCATCCCGAGTCAACTCGATGTAGTTGACAATAATACGCTCAGGCAGGATAAATTCGTCTTTGTTCGCGTTGTAATATTCTTCAGCTTCCACGTCGCTAATCTGGATATCTTTCGCAACATCTTCAGCGTTAAGGCGGTAGTAACTGAAACTGCGAGTTTGACGCTCCATTCTCAGCAGTTCATTCAGTTCTTCCCCAATAACAAAAGAGGTTTGAGCAATTCCAGACTGCAACTGTCCCACCAGCAGCTCATCCGATAACTCTTTACGGAATTCCAAAGGACGCATGCCAATCCTGCGTAGCGCCTCCATGAACTGGTTATTGTCGTATTTACCGTCTTTCTGGGCCATTGGCCACTGGGTAATAAAATTGTTGATGGTTGCATCAGAAACAGCGAAACCAGCCTCTCGCGCAGCCTGTAGCTGAACCTCGCGGGCTATAAATTCATCAAGGGTGGTTTTACGCAGTTTGTTTTCATCGATTTTGCTGGGATCGTAGTTCTCTCCCATGCTGGCGATAGCCTGAAGGCGGTTTCTCTCGAACTGGCGTTCGAACTGAGACTTGGTGATAGGTTCGCCATTGACTGACGCAACTTCGGGCTCGCCGCTGAGCCCTCCAACGATAGACTCAACGCCAAAGAAGGCAAACGTCATTACAATTAGGCCGACAATTACCTTGGCGATCACGCCCTGGGCGTTATCCCGAATATTTTGAAGCATGCGCCCCTCTTAGAATTCTAACTTCCAAATCTGGTTGTACTGTTCTAATGAAAAAAGGCGCTCTTGGGCGCCTTGGATCTTGGCGGAGCGGACGGGACTCGAACCCGCGACCCCCGGCGTGACAGGCCGGTATTCTAACCGACTGAACTACCGCTCCTTCGATTGCATTGCGTCCCTATTTTACTAGGGACACAAGATGCTAGTTGACTGCGTCTTTCAGAGCTTTACCGGCTTTAAAGCTGGGAACTTTGGCGGCGTCGATTTTAATCGTAGCGCCAGTTTGCGGGTTGCGACCAGTGCGTGCAGCGCGCTCTTTAACAGAGAACGTACCAAAACCGATCAAAGTAACCTGCTCACCCTTTTTTAATGCTTCAGTAACTGACTCAACGACAGCATCAAGAGCACGACCAGCAGCCGCTTTTGAGATGTCTGCAGATGCAGCAACAGCATCAATCAATTCTGACTTATTCACACTAAACCCCTTAGATCTTTTTGAATTGATTAATTGACTGGTGATGAAGGAATTCAGGTATACAACACACTTATAACTTTAGAGCGTGAGTACATCCTTTTTCTTCTTTTAATTGGCCGGCAGCCCTTGTGGGACGCTGCCTGACAACGCGATCATTTATACCAACACGGATAAAAGCGTGTCAAGCAGCTTCTTCCACTAGTGCGTATTTATACGGTCCGCCCCATCAGAAGTTTCATCACCTTTATTTATGGAGCCTTTATCTTTTTCTGATACGCCCCCTTCTGCACTAGATAACCTATTTGCAAAGTCATCCCCCAGTGCAATATTCCAAACTTCATCTATCCATGTAACTGGAATAATTTCCAGTTCATTTTTGATGTTATCTGGAATCTCCTTTAAGTCACGAACATTTTCCTGTGGTATCACCACCGTTTTAATACCGCCACGGTGCGCGGCCAATAACTTCTCCTTAAGTCCACCGATAGCCAGGACTTCACCTCGAAGGGTGATCTCTCCTGTCATCGCCACGTTAGCCTTAACCGGCGCATTGGTCAAACTCGATACCAACGCGGTGCACATTCCAATACCTGCGCTAGGGCCATCCTTTGGCGTTGCGCCTTCGGGAACGTGTACGTGAATATCATTCTTTTCATGGAAATCAGGGGCGATGCCCAGCACATGAGAACGCCCTCTCACTACCGTCAAAGCCGCCTGAATAGACTCCTGCATAACATCGCCAAGCGAACCGGTTTTCACCACCTTCCCCTTGCCAGGCACCGAGGTGCACTCAATTGTCAGCAGTTCGCCGCCAACCTGAGTCCAAGCCAACCCAGTAACCTGTCCAACGCGATCTTGAGACGAGGCTTTGCCGTAGTTGAACTTACGCACTCCCAAGTAGTCTTCCAGATTTTCTTCGGTGACGCGACGAGGCTCCCCCTTCTTGCTTTTCAGCAATACATTTTCTTTAACTACTTTGCGACAGATTTTGGCGATCTCACGCTCAAGCCCACGCACGCCCGCCTCTTTCGTGTAATAGCGAATGACTGTGCGAATGGCCTGCTCATCGGTCTCCATCTCACCTTCCTGCAAACCGTTGTTCACCATTTGCTTGGGCAACAAGTATTTCTGAGCAATATTCACCTTTTCGTCTTCCGTATATCCCGGAATCCGAATAATCTCCATACGATCCAGCAGCGCGGGCGGAATATTCATCGTATTGGAAGTACAGACAAACATGACCTCTGACAGGTCATAATCCACTTCCAAGTAGTGGTCGTTAAAAGTATGGTTCTGCTCTGGATCCAACACTTCCAGCAAAGCCGACGCTGGATCGCCGCGATGATCCATCCCCATTTTGTCGATCTCATCGAACAGGAACAACGGGTTCTTTACGTTGACTTTCGCCAGTTTCTGCAACAGCTTTCCGGGCAAAGAGCCAATATAAGTCCGACGATGACCGCGAATCTCAGCCTCATCACGTACGCCACCAAGAGCCATACGAACGTACTTACGGTTTGTGGCTTTTGCAACTGACTGCCCCAGCGAGGTCTTACCTACGCCTGGAGGGCCGACCAGGCAAAGCACGGGCCCTTTCATCTTCTTGACCCGACTCTGTACCGCCAAATATTCAAGAATTCGCTCTTTAACCTCTTCCAGACCGTAGTGATCTTCATTCAGGATCTTACGCGCGGCATCCAAGTCATGTTTAACACGGCTGCGCTTTTTCCATGGAATATTCACCATCCAATCGATGTAGCTGCGCACAACCGTCGCTTCAGCGGACATTGGCGACATCATTTTGAGCTTACTTAATTCAGACTCCGCCTTCTTACGCGCCTCTTCAGGCATACCTGCCGAAAGGATGCGTTTTTCAAGCTGCTCCAGCTCGTTACCGCCATCGCCCAGATCGCCCATTTCCTTTTGAATGGCTTTCATCTGCTCGTTGAGGTAATACTCGCGCTGGCTCTTTTCCATCTGCTTTTTAACGCGGCCGCGAATACGCTGCTCCACCTGCAGAATGTCAATCTCATTCTCCAGTCTCTGCATCAGCGCTTCAACTCGCGCCTTAACATCCACAACTTCCAGTAGCTCTTGCTTGGACTCAAGCTTAAGCTCCAAATGCGCCGCGATGGTATCGGCCAAACGTCCGGGCTCAGCAATATTGCTCAACGAATCGGATAGTTCATTTGGGATTTTCTTACTCAGCTTCACGTATTGTTCGAACTGAGACAGCAGAGAACGAGTAAGTACATCGGCAGAACGCTCAGACAGGATTGGCTCAGGCAGCTCACTGACTTTCGCACTGAGATAATCGTCGTTTTCAACGCGGTCAATATGGGCGCGATAGTTGCCCTCAACCAGCACTTTTACAGTGCCGTCAGGAAGTTTAAGCATCTGCAGGATAGTTGATACGGTGCCGATGCCATAAATTTCAGACTGCCCCGGGTCTTCGTCCGCGGGGTCACGCTGAGCTACCAGCAGAATTTCCTTATTGCCTTCCGTTGCTTCTTCGAGAGCTTTAATAGATTTGGCTCTGCCAACAAACAAAGGGATCACCATATGCGGGAAAACAACAACATCACGCAATGGCAGTAAAGGGATTACGATAGGTGATGAACCCTCAACCATATAACACCTCAGAACTTGATGGCGCTTCTTACACGCGCCGTATGCTGGTCACTATCTTTCACTTGCTATAGATGATGGGGACAATGGCCGCAAAATACAAATGTAGGATGATTACAAGATAGGAATATTTTAGAAAAAAGGGGCTGAACGCCCCATTTTTTACAAAAACCTTCAAAAACAGGCGGTAATTTAACCATTACCGCAATAGAAGCTACTCGTCAGCAGCCAATTTGGCCTGTTCGCTGTTCTTGTAGATTTTGATTGGTTCAGACTCGCCAGCGATAACGCCCTCGTCGATAACGACTTTGCAGACATCCTGCTCTGAAGGAATGTCATACATGGTCCTCAGAAGAACTTGCTCAAGTATAGAGCGAAGCCCCCTCGCACCCGTTTTACGCTCCATGGCTTTCTTGGCGATTGAGCGCAAGGCGTCCTCACGGAAGTCCACTTCAACGCTTTCCATCTCAAACAGCTTGGAGTACTGCTTGGTAAGAGCGTTGCGCGGCTGAGTCAAAATCTGAATCAACGCCTCCTCGTCCAACTCATCCAATGTTGCGATAACAGGTAAACGACCGACAAACTCAGGAATCAAGCCAAACTTGATCAAGTCCTCTGTTTCTACGTCTTTCAATGTCTCGCCAACGGACTTGGAGCTTATTTGACTCTTCACTACTGCCGAGAATCCAATACTGCCCTTTTCGGCGCGATCCCGAATAATCTTCTCCAATCCGGCAAATGCGCCGCCGCAGATGAAAAGAATATTCGAAGTATCTACTTGCAAAAATTCCTGCTGCGGATGCTTGCGGCCACCCTGAGGCGGCACAGAGGCGACGGTGCCCTCAATCAGCTTCAGCAGCGCCTGTTGAACGCCTTCGCCAGACACATCACGCGTTATAGAGGGATTATCGGATTTACGCGAAATCTTATCGATTTCGTCAATATATACGATACCTTTCTGCGCCTTCTCAACATCATAGTCGCACTTCTGCAACAACTTCTGAATGATATTTTCAACGTCTTCGCCGACATAACCGGCTTCCGTCAATGTTGTGGCGTCAGCGATAGTAAAGGGCACGTTCAGTAATCTCGCCAGCGTTTCAGCCAACAAAGTCTTACCGCTACCGGTGGGCCCGATCAGCAAAATATTACTCTTGCCTAACTCAACTTCACCTTTTTTGTCTTCGTAACGCAGGCGCTTGTAATGGTTGTAAACCGCGACAGCCAGTGCAAGTTTGGCTCGGGTCTGACCAATAACATAGTCATCCAGCGTCTCTTTAATTTCGTGAGGTGTGGGCAACCTGTCGCTGCTGTCACTGGTGGTCGCTTCCTGAATCTCTTCGCGGATAATGTCGTTGCACAGATCAACGCACTCATCGCAAATAAATACAGACGGACCGGCGATCAGCTTGCGAACCTCATGTTGGCTTTTCCCGCAAAAGGAGCAATACAGCAACTTTCCGCTGTCTTCGCCCTTTCCGCTTCTTTCATCAGCCATCAAACTACCCCTAAATTAATTCAATATATGCAAGACGGGTTTAGTTAGTCTTACGTATTTACCATACTCCAAGTATGCTAACCAACCACCCGTTTATCAAGCACGGAGTCTATCAAGCCATAATTTTTAGCCATCTCCGCGTCCATGAATTTATCCCGGTCGGTGTCGCGGGCGATTGTCTCGATATCTTGCCCAGTGTGCTTGGAGAGAATGTTGTTCAGCTTCTCGCGCAACAACAGAATTTCCTTGGCATGTATCTCAATATCAGAAGCTTGCCCTTGAAGGCCGCCCAGTAGTGGCTGGTGGATCATCACTCGAGAGTGCGGCAAACAGTATCGCTTTCCAGCAGCTCCGCCGCTTAGCAGTAAGGCGCCCATACTAGCCGCCTGCCCGATACACATCGTAGAAACGTCAGGCTTAATAAATTGCATGGTGTCGTAAATTGACAGCCCCGCAGTCACGGAACCGCCAGGAGAATTGATGTAGAGATGAATATCTTTGTCCGGGTTCTCTGACTCCAGGAACAACAACTGCGCCACCACCAAGTTAGCCATGTGGTCTTCAACTTGGCCGACCAGAAAAATGATCCGCTCCTTCAACAGCCTTGAGTATATATCGTAGGATCTTTCGCCCCGCGCGGTCTGCTCGACCACCATGGGCACCAGAGCATTGGCTATTTCTAATTTATTCATCATCATTGCGTTGTCGTCGCGAGCCATTTTTATCAGAACTCCATTGCTTTCTATAAAAGACAAACAGCCGGACGTTACCGGCTGTTTGTCATTCTAGCTTAATTTGCTGGCTTTTTTAGCGCAAGACCGCGTTTTTTATTCCGCGCTTTGCTCAGCGTCTTCCGCTTGATCAGCTTCCGCAGCAGAAGCCGTTCTAGGCTTGACAGCGTCTTCGTATGATACGGACTTAGTCTCGATCTTCGCCTTGTCCGCTACAAAGTCCACTACTACGTCTTCCAGAACTACAGACTGCATTTGAGCCTTCTGCTCAGGGTTGCTCATATACCAGCTAACTACTTGCTCAGGCTCTTGATAGCTAGAGGCCAGCTCACGAATTTTCGCTTCGATCTGCTCTTCAGTTGCTTCCAGATTGTTATCCTTAACCACTTGAGCAAAAATTAAGCCGGTCTTAACTCGTTTGACCGCTTGATCCTTAAACAGTTCCGCAGGCAATTGCGAAGCCTTCATTTGGCCGCCGCCAAAACGTTGAGCGGCATCTTCACGCATTCTGTTAACTTCAGAGTCAACCAAAGCGGAAGGGACTTCAAATTCGCTCAAGCCCAGCAACTGATCAACCACTTGCTGTTTAACTTTGTTTGCGATGGCAAATTTTGCTTCGCGCTCCATGTTTTTGCGAATTTCGACTTTGAAAGCCTCTTCGCCACCTTCCTGCACACCGTACTGCGCGAAAAACTCATCATTGATTTCAGGCAGCTCAGAGCGCTCAACCTTACTCACTTTCACTTCAAACTGAGCAGGTTTACCTTTCAGGTTTTCTGCGTGATAGTCTTCAGGGAATGTCAGATCCAGCGTTTTTTCATCGCCAGCTTTTAAACCTACCAAGCCGTCTTCAAAGCCAGGAATCATCCGTTTGGAGCCGATAACGATCTGTGCATTTTGCGCAGAACCGCCTTCGAACGCTTCGCCATCAACCATACCTTTAAAGTCGATAGTCAGACGGTCGCCTTCAGCAGCCGCGTCTTCGCTGTCTTTCCATACAGAAGACTGCTGACGCAGCTTTTCGATCATGCTATCAACGTCAGCATCAACGATTTCAAAGTCTTCTTTTTCAACGCTGATAGAGGAAAGGTCGCCGATAGCTACTTCAGGATAGATTTCAAAAGTGGCGATAAACTCCAAGTCTTCGCCGTCTTCGATTTTTTTGGGTTCAAATTTGGGATAGCCGGCGGGGTTCAGGTCTTCTTTCTGAAGCGCCTCAACATAAGCGTCGCGCATCATTTCGCCGATAACTTCCTGGCGTACGCCCTCTCCGTAGCGCTTTTTGACCACGCTCATCGGTACTTTGCCGGGACGGAAACCATTCATGCGGACAGTACGAGCAGTTTTCCGCAAACGCTTTTCTACTTCCGAGTTAACTTGAGTTGCCGGCACACCAATTGTCATTCGACGCTCGATAGAAGAGGTCGACTCTAGCGAAACTTGCATGATAATCCTCGATTCTGATACGCAACTTAAAAAAGTGGAGGCAAATATTACGGAGCCCCGGATGCTTTAGCAAGTAGAGAATACAAACGAGGAGCTTCGCAATTATTAAATATTAACATGGTGCGAAAGGAGAGACTCGAACTCTCACACCTTTCGGTACTGGAACCTAAATCCAGCGCGTCTACCAGTTCCGCCACTTTCGCACTATAAGAGGTAGTTTTGCTGCAAAATACATCAAAACTTTTTAACAAGCCCTAAAGCTTGAGAGGAATGGGGTGGACGAAGGGGATCGAACCCTCGACCGCAGGAATCACAATCCTGAGCTCTACCGACTGAGCTACGTCCACCACAAATGCTTCGCTAACTAAGGGCCACCATTCCGTAGCATGGCGCGCCCGGCAGGACTCGAACCTGCAACCCTCGGCTTAGAAGGCCGATGCTCTATCCGGTTGAGCTACGGGCGCTCTATATTCGCGAATCCTTGCGAATTACCACCTTAAACTGTGATTACTCACTGAGTAAAGTGGTCGGGGTAGAGAGATTCGAACTCCCGACATCCTGCTC
Organism: Hahella sp. HNIBRBA332; assembly: GCF_030719035.1. Lineage (NCBI taxonomy): Bacteria > Pseudomonadati > Pseudomonadota > Gammaproteobacteria > Oceanospirillales > Hahellaceae > Hahella > Hahella aquimaris. Next base: position 1,081,493 of record NZ_CP132203.1, on the reverse strand, counting down.
CCAAAGCAGGCGCGCTACCAGACTGCGCTATACCCCGCTCTTAGTGAGACCAGGCGTCTCAGCGAAAGCTGGCGCGAATAATACTCGCGGCACCCACCACCGTCAACCATCAATTTGAAAATACTTAAAATATTTTCTAACACGGGCCATTCGAGTGGCAATAACCCGCAATCACATATAAATGAACAAGATATCTAGAAGCGCCGGTCTCACGCCTATATTTTCACTTCAACACCATAACATACATATAGACGCCCATTAGCTACCAATACCCTCATCATGCGCAAACGCATAGCTTTGGATAAAATCACCCTGCCGGGAGCTTCCTGGCCCATTACATTAAACAATTGAGCTACGACGCCATTTCAGTAAAATGTGGGCCCCTATTCCCATCAGTTGGCCATGACTATGACTCACGCCCAGAACAACCATCACGCTAGGCTGATCGACGGCAAGCAGGTCGCCGCGGACGTTCGCAAAAATGTTGCAGAAGGCGTAAAAGCCCGTATCGATAGCGGCTTACGCCCTCCCGGTCTCGCCGTTGTATTAGTGGGAGAGGATCCCGCCTCCCAAGTTTATGTTAAGAATAAAACCAAGGCTTGCGAAGAAGTCGGATTTCTCTCCCAAAAATACACACTGGAAGAGAGCACGACAGAGCAAGAGTTGCTCAGCCTGATCGACACGCTTAACGAAGACAACGCCATTGACGGCATACTTGTCCAACTGCCTCTCCCTGCACATATGGATGCAGACAACATATTAGAACGCATCAAACCAGACAAAGACGTTGACGGCTTCCACCCCTACAACCTTGGCCGACTGGCGCAGCGCATGCCCGTACTCCGCCCCTGCACCCCTAAAGGCATCATGACACTACTGGCCCGCACGGGCGTTGAACTACGCGGAAAAGACGCACTGGTGGTTGGAGCTTCCAATATTGTCGGACGCCCAATGGGACTGGAGCTATTGTTAGCAGGCTGCACCGTCACTATCACTCACCGCTTTACGGTCAATCTTCCAGCCAAAGTAAGCCAGTCTGACATTGTCGTCGTCGCGGTGGGACGCCCAGGCATTGTTAAAGGCGAATGGATAAAGCCCGGCGCCATCGTGATTGATGTGGGCATCAACCGCAAAGAAGATGGCGCACTGGTTGGCGACGTGGAATTTGACGAAGCAGCGGAACGCGCGAGCTGGATCACGCCAGTACCCGGCGGCGTTGGACCAATGACAGTCGCCACCCTCATGGAGAACACCCTTTACGCCGCCAATCACCTGCACAAAGATTAGTTCCCTTTTCATAGCGGCCAGCACATAGCCAACGCTATCTCCATATAAAGAAAAGCCCCGACCACTTGTACAAATGGCCGGGGCTTTTTTGTTATTTATATACTTACGTCATGCTCTCTGCCAGGTTGTACCTTCGCGCGAGTCGTTAAGCAATATGCCTTTATCCTTGAGCAAGTCTCTAATGCGGTCAGACTCAGCAAAGTCCTTATTAGCGCGAGCCGCATTGCGCTGGGCAATATAATCTTCAATTTCGGCCACGCTCAGCCCTCCAACCTCTTCACTCTCCCCCTGCATCAGTGATTCAGGGTTAGCCTGGAGCAGGCCAAGCACCTCAGCCAAATTAACCATGCCTTTCGCCAGCGATAACGCCTTGGCGCGATCTTCCTTTTTCGCCACGTTTATCGCTTTCGCCATATCAAACAACACAGCTACAGCGGAGGAAGTATTGAAGTCATCGTCCATCGCCTGGTAGAAGCGCCCCTGGTACTCCCTGGTCGCCTCCTCATCCGCATGAGCGCTTTCTAGCTCTCCGTAGAGTTCACGGATAGTGTTGTACAATCGCTCCAACCCACTCCACGCCTCGTTCAAGGCGAGATCAGAATAATCAATCGCGCTTCTGTAATGACTAGAGACCAAAAAGTACCGAACAACTTCCGCCGGATACTTATCTAGAATTTCTCGAATTGTGAAAAAGTTACCCAAAGACTTGGACATCTTTTCCTTGTTAACTCTTACCGCACCAGCATGCATCCAATAATTAACATACTTACAACCCGTAGCGGCTTCCGACTGGGCAATTTCATTTTCATGGTGCGGGAACTTAAGGTCTGGTCCGCCGCCATGGATATCAAAGGTATCGCCCAAGCATTGCGTAGACATCGCAGAGCACTCAATGTGCCAACCGGGACGCCCCTCACCCCATGGCGAACTCCATGACAACTCACCCGGCTTCGCCGCCTTCCAGAGCACAAAATCCGCAGGGCTGCGCTTCTCCGCATCCACTTCAACTCTGGCTCCAGCGCGAATTTCATCCAGCTTCTGCTTGCTGAGTTTACCGTAATCCGCAAACTGCTCTACGGCGTAGTAAACATCGCCATTGGACGCGTGGTAAGCATACCCTTTATCCACAAGACGCTGAATCATAGCGATAATCTCGCCAATGTGCCCCGTCGCACGGGGCTCCACAGAAGGAGACAGCACGCCCAACGCCCGCTCATCTTCATGCATAGCATCGATAAAACGAGCCGTCAGCGCATCAACAGACTCCCCGTTATCACGCGCCCGATTCAGGATCTTGTCATCAACATCGGTAATGTTGCGCACATAGTTAACGTCATAACCCTTGGCGCGCAGGTAACGGGTAATTATGTCAAAACACACCAGGACCCGGGCATGCCCGAGGTGACAGTAGTCATATACAGTCATTCCGCAAACGTAGATACCGACCTTACCGGCCTGAATGGGTTTAAACTCTTCTTTTTGCTGAGAAAGGCTACTGTATATCTTCAACACGACCTATTAGTCCTAATGTTACCGTTAACGTTGCTTCCGGCGACAAGGCGAACTTATTCGCCCTTCGCCTCTATTTTCGCCCAAGTGTCACGAAGCGTGACTGTGCGATTAAACACCAGCCGCCCTTGGGCGGCCTTGATTGGGTCAAGGTAAAAATACCCCTCCCGCTCAAACTGGTAAGGAATCTCAGAGTTCGCCTGACTCAAGCTCGCCTCAGCCTTGGCTCCACTTAAGACAACCAGTGAGTCTGGATTCAGGAATTCCGTAAATTCCACTTCTTTCTGGGCATCCGGGCTTTCGTGATTGAACAGCCGATCATATAGCCGCACTTCCACGTCCACCGCCTGATCCGCAGCGACCCAGTGAATAACTCCCTTAACTTTACGTCCTTCAGGGTCTTTGCCCAGTGTGTCGGGATCATAGACACAGCGCAATTCAACAGGTTCACCCGCTTCATTCTTGATCACTTCATCGCAGCGAATCACATAGGCGTTACGCAGGCGCACCTCTTTCCCTAACACTAAACGCTTGAAGTGCTTGTTAGCGGATTCCCGGAAATCTTCCTGATCGATATAGATCTCTTTCGCAAATGGCACCGTACGCGTCCCCATGGATTCATTTTGAGGATGCGCCGGGGCAACCAACTCCTCGACCTGCCCTTCGGGATAGTTAGTAATCACCACCCTCAACGGATGCAATACACACATTGCTCTGGGCGCACGCTCATTCAAGTCTTCACGGATCGCGAATTCCAGCATAGCTACGTCGACCACACCTTCGCTACGCGTAACGCCGATTGCGTTACAAAAGCTACGAATTGAGCGAGGCGTATAGCCGCGACGACGCAACCCAGCCAGAGTCGGCATGCGCGGATCATCCCAGCCTTCAACATACTTTTCGTCCACCAGTTTCTTCAGCTTACGCTTACTGGTGACGGTGTAGTTGAGATTTAAGCGCGCAAATTCAATTTGCTGCGGATGACAATCAATACTGATGTTATCCAGCACCCAGTCATACAGGGGGCGATGATCTTCAAACTCCAGCGTGCATAGAGAATGGGTTATCCCTTCCAGGGCGTCCGAAATTGGGTGGGTGTAATCGTACATCGGGTACACGCACCACTTATCGCCAGTCTGATGATGGTGTGCGCGACGAATGCGATACAAAATCGGGTCGCGCATATTGATGTTAGGCGACGCCATATCGATCTTAGCGCGCAGCACATGCGCCCCATCCGCAAACTCACCTTTCGCCATACGATGAAACAGGTCCAGGTTTTCCTCAACGCTCCGGTCGCGGTATGGACTTGGTTTGCCTGGCTCCTTCAGTGAGCCGCGATATGCAGTCATTTCTTCCGGCGTCAGGCTACACACATAAGCCTTGCCTTTATTAATCAGCTCAATGGCGTACTCAAATAACTGATCAAAGTATGAGGAAGCATGTCTGATAGGCTCTTCCCACTCGCATCCCAGCCACTTGACGTCAGTGGCAATCGAATCGATATATTCCTGGCTTTCTTTTTCAGGATTGGTATCGTCGAAGCGCAGATTGCAGCGGCCATTGGCGTAGGTTTCAGCAACGCCAAAGTTCAGACAAATGGACTTCGCATGACCGATATGGAGATATCCATTCGGTTCCGGTGGAAAACGGGTATGCACTTTGCCGCCATGCTTGTTCGCCGCCAGATCTTTATCAATGATCTGGGTAATAAAGTTGGGCTTTATGGCCTCGCCTTCACTCATAAAAATGCTTTCTCTACCATCAATGATTATTGCGCTCAGGCTGCGTCTCAGCCCTGCAAAAGAATTCGCTTTTGTTATTCCCTGGATTATACGCACAGGGGATAAACCGGCAATTATAGGGAAACTTTACCTTCGTCGCAGCGCAAATTACTGAAATGGTCGCCGCTTTTTGGCTAAAATGACGTTTTAACCGTTCAAAAGCCTTAAAAGGTAACTACATGATTCTTTTGCAGACAAACTTCGGTGACATCAAAATCGAGCTCGACTACGAAAACGCGCCCATTACAGCGAAAAACTTCGAGCAATATGTCCGCGACGGCTTTTATGACGGCACTATCTTTCACCGCGTCATCTCCAATTTCATGATTCAGGGTGGCGGCTTTGAGCCAGGACTTGCCCCCAAGCAGGCCCGCGCGCCAATCAAAAATGAAGCCAACAATGGCCTTAGCAACATGACAGGCTCCGTCGCCATGGCCCGCACTATGGACCCTCATTCCGCCAGCGCTCAATTTTTTATTAACGTAGCGGATAACGGATTTCTGGACTTCACATCGGAAACCACTGAAGGCTGGGGTTACGCAGTATTCGGCAAAGTCGTCGAAGGCATGGACGTCGTCAATCAAATCAAATCTGTCGCCACCACTTACAAAGGCGCACACCAGGACGTTCCAGCCGAGGACGTGATTATCACTTCCGCCTCCATCGTCGAATAAATCATGCCAACGCTGTTTATTTCCGATTTACACCTGGAAATGGAAAAACCGGAGCTCACCCGGTTTTTCTTTAACTTTCTGGACAAAATAGCTCCGAATGCAGACGCACTGTATATACTCGGAGACTTCTTCGAAGTCTGGGTAGGCGACGATGAACAGTCCCCTCTGCAAGTAGAGGTGGCGCAGCGACTGCACAGCCTCGCAGAAGCCGGAACGCATATCTATCTCATGCATGGCAACCGCGACTTCCTCATTGGGGAGGCCTATGCGAAGCAATGTGGCGCCACCTTGTTGGAAGACCCTCATGCGCTTGACCTGTATGGCGTCCCATCATTACTCATGCATGGCGACTCGCTTTGCACACTGGACGCCGCCTACCAAAAGGCTCGCGCCACATTTCGCAACCCGGCCTTTCAGTCGCAATTTCTCTCCCGCCCTCTGGATCAACGCCAATTAACCGCCCGCCAAATGCGCCAAATCAGCATGGCGAAGAACCAAGGGAAAGCGGAAGAAATTATGGATGTCGCTCAGGACGAGGTAATAAGCACCTTCAACAGCCACCAGATTGAGCTGCTAATTCACGGTCACACCCACCGCCCCGACACGCATCGTTACAACTTGCCTCAAGGGAGAGTGAAGCGCATTGTTCTGGGCGACTGGGGAGAGGAAACCTGGTATGGCCGAGCGGACGCCGACGGCTTCCAGTTACTGAACCTGAAAGCCGAGGATATAGCCTGACGCAGGCAGCGTCAGGCCCTCAACACATCAAGCGGGAACACCGCTATGGAAACGGAACTCCGAATCGGGCGAACAAATCAAATCAGCTTCCACCCCACGAACATAAGCCACCCTGTCCTTTATATCGACTGGAGAACGTTCTTTAGCCAGCTTCAGATAACTTCTGTAATGGCGCCCCTCCGACTCAAGCAAGCCTCTATAAAAAACAGCCAGCTCTTCATCCAAATATGGAATTAATCGAGCGAATCGCTCACAGGAACGCGCCTCTATAAACGCGCCAACGATCAACATATCCACCAACCTGTGCGGCTCCCCCTTACGAACGCAATCGCGCAACGCAGAAGCATAACGGGACGCCGTTTGCTTGCGATCAGACACTTTTCGGCCCTGCATGATCTTCACTACCTGCTCATAGTGACGCAGTTCCTCCCGCGCAAGCTTCGACATCCGAGTCGACAGCTCAATATCCTCAGGGTATCTGAACATCAACTGCAATGCTGAAGAAGCCGCCTTCTTCTCACATTGCGCATGATCCACCAGCAATAACGGCAGCTCCGCTGCAGCTTTACGCAACCAGGCCTCGGGCGTTTCACACCCTAAAAAGCTAACGATGTCTTCAGGAGCCGACACAGACATATCCACTATAATTTCCGCACTAAAGTCAAAAATAATCGTCAAAATTCGAGCCGCGCAGTATACCAGAAATTCCCATATCCCCGCCCACTCCAACTCATTACCGACGCCATTTTCAATGAGCCGCTCACCCTCCTACATTCACGAAAGTTTATTACGACCAATGGCTACATTTTTCAAATTTATATCGACTATCAACCGGGCTGATAGGGCGTTTGCTTAACTTTGCACTATCATTGGCATAGAATATTGCGTCTTTATATATGGAGCGAAGTAACCTCTCGCCCAATCAAAAACACCGCCCCATAAGGGCGGATACAGGAAATGATGAGGGTTCTACCGTGCTAGAAGCATATCGTAAACACGTTGAAGAACGAGCCGAACTAGGCGTCCCACCCAAGCCACTTAACGCAGAGCAAATGGCAGGGTTGGTGGAGCTACTGAAAGCCCCCCCAGCCGGTGAGGAAGAAACGCTAGTAGACTTGTTGGAAAATCGCGTGCCCCCCGGTGTTGATGAAGCGGCATACGTTAAAGCCGGCTTCCTCACCGCCATCGTTAAAGGCGAAGCCCAATCCCCCCTGATCTCCAAGGAAAAAGCCATTCAATTATTAGGCATGATGCAGGGCGGCTACAACATCTCCACATTGGTTGAACTGCTGGACGACGCCTCTCTTGGACAACTCGCCGCAGAACAACTGAAGTCTACGCTTCTGGTTTTCGACACTTTCCACGACATCAAAGAAAAAGCGGATGCAGGCAACGCCAACGCGAAAGCAGTCATGGAATCCTGGGCTAACGCAGAATGGTTCCTGCAAAAGCCTGAAGTGCCCAAGAGCATTATCGCTACTGTTTTCAAAGTAACAGGCGAGACCAATACCGACGACCTTTCTCCCGCTCCTGACGCCTGGTCGCGCCCGGACATTCCTCTACACGCTAAAGCGATGTACAAAATGCCTCGCGAAGGCATCACCAATGCCGAGCAGCAGATCGAAGAGCTGAAGAAGAAAGGCCACGAAGTCGCTTTCGTCGGCGACGTAGTCGGCACAGGCTCCTCCAGAAAGTCCGCCACCAACTCCGTACTTTGGTACATTGGCCGCGACATGCCAGGCGTGCCCAACAAGCGCACCGGCGGCATCTGTATCGGTGGAAAGATCGCCCCTATCTTCTTCAACACAATGGAAGATGCCGGCGCTCTACCTTTTGAATGTGACGTATCCCAGATGAACATGGGCGACGTAATCGAAATCCTGCCATTCGAAGGCAAGGTTAAGAATCACGAAACCGGCGAAGTCATCGGTGAATTCGAACTGAAATCAGACGTACTGCTGGACGAAGTTCGCGCAGGTGGACGTATTCCTCTGATTATCGGCCGCGGCCTGACCGATAAAGCTCGCGAAGCTATGGGCCTAACGCCATCCGACGTATTCCGCCGCCCACAAGCCGCCAGCGACTCCGGCAAAGGCTTCACCCTGGCCCAGAAAATGGTCGGAAAAGCCTGTGGCGTTGAAGGTATTCGCCCCGGTCAATACTGCGAACCTCGCATGACCACCGTCGGCTCTCAGGACACCACCGGACCGATGACTCGCGACGAGCTGAAAGACTTGGCGTGCCTGGGCTTCTCTGCTGACCTGGTTATGCAGTCATTCTGTCACACCGCCGCTTATCCCAAGCCGGTTGACGTAGAAATGCAACACTCTCTGCCAGACTTCATCATGAACCGCGGCGGCGTGGCGCTGCGCCCCGGCGACGGCATCATTCACAGCTGGCTGAACCGTATGCTGCTGCCCGACACCGTTGGCACCGGCGGCGACTCCCACACTCGCTTCCCCATGGGCATCTCTTTCCCAGCAGGATCAGGCCTGGTCGCTTTCGCCGCCGCCACTGGCGTGATGCCTCTGGACATGCCTGAGTCAGTACTGGTTCGCTTTAAGGGCAAAATGCAGTCCGGCATCACGCTGCGCGACTTGGTTCACGCCATCCCCTATTACGCAATTCAGCAAGGCCTGCTGACCGTTGAAAAGAAAGGGAAGAAAAACATTTTCTCTGGTCGCGTACTGGAAATCGAAGGTCTGGAAAGCCTGACTGTCGAGCAAGCGTTCGAGCTTTCCGACGCATCAGCAGAGCGTTCCGCAGCAGGCTGTACTATCACCCTGTCTGAAGATTCAGTCGCCGAATACCTGCGCTCCAACATTGTTATGCTGCGCTGGATGATTGCTGAAGGCTACGGAGACGTTCGCACCATCGAGCGCCGCGCCAAAGCCATGGAAGAATGGCTGGCCAACCCAAGCCTGATGCGCGCTGACTCCGACGCTGAGTATGCAGCGGTTATCGAAATTGACATGGACGAAATCAAAGAGCCTATCGTTTGCTGCCCGAACGATCCAGACGACGCCAAGAAGCTGTCGGAAGTGGCAGGCGACAAAGTTGATGAAGTATTCATCGGCTCTTGTATGACCAACATTGGTCATTTCCGCGCCGCTGGTAAACTGCTGGAGCAAAACAAAGACGCGCTAAAAACCCGATTCTGGATGTCCCCGCCCACCAAAATGGATCAGGCGCAGCTGATGGAAGAAGGTTACTACAACATTTACGGACGCAATGGCGTGCGCACAGAAATGCCAGGCTGCTCCCTCTGCATGGGCAACCAGGCTCGCGTAGCTCCCGGCGTAACCGTACTGTCTACATCCACTCGTAACTTCCCCAACCGTTTGGGCGATGGAGCCAATGTCTACCTGACTTCCGCGGAACTGGCGGCTGTCGGCGCAGTATTGGGTCGCCTGCCTTCTGTTGAAGAGTACATGGATTATGCGAAGAATATCGACAGCATGGCTGGCGAAATTTACCGCTACCTGAATTTCGACAAAATGGACGCATACACAGAGAAAGCAGCCAACGCGAAAGCTGAGGCCTAAAACAAAACGCCCCGCAAATGCGGGGCGTTCTTTTACCACTCAAAGCTCAAGCCCGTAGTTGCTAATCAGCCAGCTTCGCCGCCAATCCCTCAGCGATCGCCGCTTGCACATCTTCCAACGACTGTTGCGCATCCACGACCAGAAAGCGCTTCGGATCTTCGGCCACTCTCTTCATATAACCATCCTGAACACGGGAATAAAACTCCTGCTTCTCCCGCTCAAAACGGTCCAAAGCCCCCCGCTTTCTTGCCCTTGTCATCCCCACCTCAGGATCAATACGCAATAGCAAAGTTAGATCCGGCTTGAAGTCCGCCTGTACAATCTTTTCGAGGTCGTGAATCATTTCCCAGGACAAACCACGCCCCCCACCTTGATAAGCATAGGTTGCATCGGTAAATCGGTCGCTCAACACATGCACACCCCGATCAATAGCTGGCCGAATCTTTTGCTCTAAGTGCTGAGCTCTCGCAGCGAACATGAGCAGCAGCTCAGCCGTGGACGAGACGGATTCTTCACGGGGACGCAACAACAGCTCTCTGACCTCCTCCGCCATCGGCGTACCACCCGGCTCCCGAGTCATAACCACCCCCTCGCCCTTCCCCTCTAAAATAGAACGAATGAAGTTGAGATTAGTGGTCTTACCCGCCCCCTCAATACCTTCAACGGTAATAAACAACCCTTTCTTCAACATTTGCACCCATTAAAACACCCGAACTTAAACCCAATGTAGCACGCACAGCATCAACACTCGATCACTGCGTTGAGCGATAGTCCTCTCTGCGGCGTAGCTGATACTTTCTGACTGCTCTTACATGCGCATCATGCGTTTTAGAAAACTCATGAGTACCGTCGCCGCGCGCCACAAAGTACAGATCCCCCGTTATCTCTGGGTGTAACGCCGCATGAATGGAAGCGCGCCCAGGCATAGCGATCGGCGTTGGCGGCAAACCTTTTATGACATAGGTATTGTATGCCGTCGCTTCGCGCAAATCTTTTCGCCGTAGATTACCTTCGTATTTATCCCCCATACCATAGATCACAGTGGGGTCTGTCTGCAGACGCATCCCTTTCTCCAGCCGCAAAGTGAACACTCCTGAGATACGTCCTCGCTCACTGTCCACACTAGTTTCTTTTTCGACGATCGAAGCCAGCACCAGCGCCTCGTAGGGAGTCGCCGCCGCACTCCAGGCGCTCTTGCGAGACCATTCATCCTCCAAAATACGGACCATCCGACGATGAGCCGTAGTCAGCAGATCTATGTCGCGGGTCCCCTTCTTATAAAAATAGGTATCAGGAAACAGAAGACCTTCTGCATGTGAATAGTTCATGCCCAGCAATTTGGCGAGCTGCGCAGGATCTTGTGTACCAATGGTTTTTTCCAGTTTCGGATGATTATCCAACTCACGCAGCACATCCTTCAGATTCCAACCTTCAATGATGGTGAGCGCATAATTCAGAGTATTCCCGGAAGTCAGCAAAGCGAATAGTTCAATGGAGTTTTTACCAGGCTCAAGTAAATACTCGCCAGCTACCAGCTGCTTATCTTTTCTGCTCAGACGGCCGTACCAATAAAACCATTCCGCGTTTTCCAGCACCCCCTCCTCAGCCATCCGATCGGCGACTTTCCGCAAAGAATCGCCACGCTTGACTTCAATCGTGGTGGTGGCAGCGACTGGCAAAGGCTGCGATAACAAATAACGCCCGTAATAGTATGCGCCGGCGACAACTGCTGATGAGAGAAGAAATACAGCAAGAAGGGTCTTGAGAACGAACTTTCTCAGGCTAAAACGGGATTTTTTGGTGGACTTTTTCTTGGAGTTCTTTGATGACACAGTTGATATTCAGTAATTTACCATCTAATTGATTAACTGGGATAACCCCCATCACGCTGTTGACTAAAGCCATCCCCTTGATTTCCCTCAATTCTGCCCGAGTAATATTCGCCTCATCAATATGCAAACCCCACTCAGGAGCATTGTTAAGGATATATTGTCTCAGCACACCCTTCACCCCCGATTTCGCCAGCGTTGGCGTAAAGATTTTCTCCTCATCCCAGAGAAAAATATTCGTTCGAGTTCCCTCAACTAAACGCCCGGAAGCATCAAACATCAATCCTTCGAACGCCTGCCCATCAAGCTCAATGGACGCCAACACCTGCTCAAGGCGATTAAGATGCTTCAGCCCCGCGTATGCGCCATATTCCACAGTCTGCGATTTTAGGCTCCGTACGCTGCCGCCATGCGCTTGAATCGAAACGACATCTGGCGCAGCAAACAGGCCCAGTATCTCCACCGGACACTGCCTCTCGGGCAGCGCATACCCTCTTCCGCCACTTCCTCGGGTCAATACAATCTTCAACACACACTTGAAGCTCATACCTTTACTCTCTGCAAGCAGATCATCCAATCTCGCCAGCAAAGAAACGCCATCTACGTCATAAGGTATTCGCAATCGCTCACACCCCATCCGCAAACGCGCCAAGTGCTCATCCCATAAAACAGGCTGACCATTTACCACAAGAATAGTCTCGAAGAGACCGTCCCCGTAGGCCAACCCCCGATCGGTGATCGATATATGATCCGCTTTTTCGCCGTTTAACAGATACACGCATCAACCCAAAAAAAATCACAAACCCTAAAAGCAAAAAACCGCCCGCAAGGTCTACCTGCGAGCGGTTCTTCGGCTTGGTCTGAGAAGGTTACTTCTTATTGATTAGCCAAGATGTAGTCGATAGCGTCTTGAACAGTTGTGATCTTCTCTGCTTCTTCGTCTGGGATTTCGGTCTCGAATTCTTCTTCAAGCGCCATTACCAGCTCCACAGTATCCAGAGAGTCAGCACCGAGATCTTCAACGAACTTGGAAGTCAGTTGAACGTCGCCCTCTTTAACTCCCAACTGCTCACAAACAATCTTCTTAACGCGCTCTTCGACAGTACTCATAATTTCCTCACTCTTATTTCATAACCAAGCACTTAATCGCGTGCTAGTCTAGTTGAACCCTATTTAATTAATCAAGCTAAAGTTCACGCACCGCATAGCGCGGCGGCGCAAACTTAACCCATATACATGCCGCCGTTTACATGGATGGTCTCACCGGTAATATAGCCGGCGGCGTCAGAAACCAAAAATGAAGCCACTTCAGCAATTTCGGATGGCTTACCAAGGCGCTGCAAAGGAATAGCGCTCAGCAAGGCCTCTTTCTGGGCTTCAGGCAATTCACTGGTCATATCTGTCTCGATAAAACCAGGCGCAATCGCATTAACCGTAATCCCTCTGGCGCCAATTTCTTTTGCAAGGGAGCGCGTAAATCCTTCAATCCCCGCTTTGGCGGCGGCATAGTTAACTTGCCCCGCATTCCCCATTGAGGCGACCACAGAGCTAATGTTAATAATTCGACCCCAACGCGCCTTCATCATGCTTTTCACCACCAGCTTGCTCATGCGAAAAACCGAGCTCAAGTTGGTTTGAACCACTTGATCCCAATCTTCGTCTTTCATGCGCATGATCAAGGTATCCCGGGTAATGCCTGCATTATTTATCAACACAGCCGGAGCGCCAAATTCTTCTTCAATTGACTTGAGGCACTGAGCAATGGATTCATCTGAAGCCACGTCCAGCACTTTGCCCGCCCCCTTACCGATAGCGCTCAGGCGCTCGGTAATCGCCGCCGCACCGGATTCAGAGGTGGCCGTACCAATTGTGATATAACCCGCTTTCGCCAACGAGTCCGCAATGGCGCTGCCGATACCTCTGGAAGCACCAGTCACCAAGGCTACTTTATCCATTATGGGAGTCCTTCTATAACGCGTTCCAGACTTCTGCGTCTGATAGCGATTGAATGGAAGCGGCGCGATCAATCTTCTTAACCAGACCCGCCAAGACTTTGCCTGGACCGCACTCTACATAGCTGTCCACGCCCTTCTCGCTGATATATTGAACGCTCTGCGTCCACAACACAGGAGAAAATAATTGTTTGATCAGATTGTCTTTGAGTTCAGCAAGATCATCGACAGACCTCGCCCCCACATTCTGGACAATTGGAGTAGACGGCTTGTTAAACGACATAGCGCCGATATGCTCCGCCAGCTTCTCCGCCGCAGGCTTCATCAACGCGCAATGGGACGGCACGCTCACAGCCAATTTCAAAGCGCGCTTCGCACCCTTCTCCTTAAGCGCCACAATAGCCCTTTCTACAGCAGGCTCCACTCCTGCTATAACCACTTGTCCCGGGCAGTTGAAATTCACAGCCTCAACGCACTCTCCAACAGCCACTTCGCGACAACCGTCAATCACGGCTTGGTCATCCAACCCCAGAATCGCCGCCATCGCCGTCGCCTGCCCTTCGACAGACTTCTGCATAAGTTGGCCACGCAACTGAACCAGCTTCACGCCATCTTGCAGACCGATGACGCCAGCGGCGACCAAAGCGCTATATTCACCAAGACTGTGACCCGCCATAAAAGAGATGGAGGGGTTCGCTTTCTGCTGATGATATAGCCGCCATAGAGCTATACTGGCGGTCAGGATAGCAGGTTGCGTAATTTCAGTTTTGTTGAGTTGATCTTCGGGTCCGTTTTGAGTCAAAGACCAGAGGTCATAACCCAAGGCGTCGGACGCCTCCTGAAATGTTTCGGCAATTGATGGAAACGCCTGATTGAGATCAGATAACATCCCAATGCTTTGCGCCCCTTGCCCTGGAAATAAGATAGCAGTGTTCATCGGCTTAGAATACTCAAATACAGTTAAACGGAGTAATTAGATCAAAGTTGTATTACAACTTGCATCAGAGCGTCATATAAGCTCATCAAGGCGGGCGTTTATCATCTCTGGCACACCTTTCTGCGCCTCAAAAATAGCCTGCTCCAGCGCACTAAGGAACCCCGTCTCCCGCGCATTGCCATGACTTTTAATCACAGTCGCCTGAAGCCCAATTAGACTTGCACCGTTGTGACGGGACGGATCCACCAAGTCGCGCAACTTACGCAACATTGGCAACGCCGCATATCCAACCAAACGACTGTACCAGTTACGATTGAACACACTCTTGACCATACCGATCATCAGCTCCACCACCCCTTCGCCAGCTTTCAGAGCGACATTGCCGACAAAGCCGTCACACACCACCACATCAGCAATGGTTTTAAATATGTCCCCACCTTCTACATAGCCAATGTAGTTAACTGACTCACACTCCGCCAGCATGCGCGAAGCCAAGCGCACCTGCTCATTCCCCTTGATTTCCTCTTCCCCCACATTCAGAAGCGCCACCCTCGGCTCAGGCTTGCCCTCTAACGCCTCAACCAAAGCAGACCCCATAAGGGCGAACTGGTACAAATGCTCAGCCGTACAATCAACGTTGGCGCCCAAATCCAATACATAACAGCGATTTTTAGGCGACGGGATGCGCTTCACAATGGCGGGACGATCCACCCCAGGGTGCGTTTTCAGAATTGATCTGGCCAACAACATCAAGGCGCCAGTATTACCCGCACTCACACAAGCATGAGCAGCCTTTTGCCGCACCAGTGATAACGCCACAGCCATAGAGGACTGCTGCTTTTTCCTGAGCGCATGACTGGGACGATCATCCATTCGGACAACATCAGGAGCATGAACAATTGAGATACGGGGAGAGCTAGGCTGATTGCGAAGCAGGCTTCTCAGCTCAGCTTCATCGCCAACCAAAATCAAACTTACGAAGGGATTATTTTTGATGCATTTTAATGCAGCAGGAATCACGATGGAGGGACCGAAGTCCCCACTCATCGTATCGACCGCAACTGTTATATTGCGTTCCAAGACAGGGCTTCTTAGTCCTGAGAAACCTCAACCACTTTCTTGCCACGATAGAATCCATCTGGAGTAACGTGGTGACGACGATGCTTTTCGCCAGTAGTCGGGTCGATGGACAACGCCGCTGAAGACAATGCATCATGTGAACGACGCATGCCGCGACGTGAACGGGATTTACGATTCTGTTGAACAGCCATTGCAATTCTCCTGAGCTAGCTCTTTCGCTAAAACTAATAAAACAGGTCTACTTTTTTAACAGGTCGCCCAGCACCGAGAAAGGATTATCAGCCTTTGTCTCGGACGCCTGCCCCTTAATTTCATTTAACTCGCCGCTACAGTGCTCATCTTCATGATATGCGAACATGGGCAAACTCAGCAGCAGCTCGTCTTCAATTGCCTGGAGCAGGTTAACCTCGCTCCCTTCCATAAGCACTGGCTCGTAGGAACGCGGTAACTGATCTAACTCAGATTCGGAACTTAAAAAGGCGAATGTAGTTTCACCGTTAATTTTCAGCCTAACTTCTCCCAAGCAACGCTGGCAGGTCAATCTCGCCAAAGTAGAATATGCAACGCATGCCACTCTGGAGCCCTGCTCATCACGCCTAAAACGGGCAGACGCTTCAATCTGATCTTCGTCAGTTGCGCCACCCGCCAGCTGATCCGCATATCTGGGGAGTGTTTTAGCCAAAATGACCCCCTCATGCGTGAGTTCTTTCTCACACAATTTATAGGGATCTACCAATTCCGGAATACCAGGCTTTTTCATAAGCGCGCAATTCTAGTGATGCGCCCAAACAAAGTCAAAGAGATGATTGCAAAATCACGGAATTAAAGCGATAAAAGAGCCGCAAATCGACTATTCGCCCCTATTACAAAGCTTAAGCCCCAAAGATGACGAATAAAAACACGCCTCCCTCTATTATATTAGGCTCAACCTCTCCTTACCGAGCCGCATTGTTACAAAAGCTAAACCTGAGTTTTCAACAGGCCGCCCCATGCTTTGACGAAAATACGGCGCCAACTAGCCACCCCAAAGATATAGCCATCAACTTCGCGAAAGAAAAGGCGGAAAGCCTCCGCAAACAGTTTCCAGACCACTTGATAATTGGCTCCGACCAAACGGCCGCACTTGATGGAAAGTTACTCAGAAAGCCTGGCGACAAAGCCAATGCCGCCAAGCAGTTAACCGCCTGTTCAGGCAAATCGGTGACCTTTTATAGCGGACTGGCGCTAATAAACACCAGACTCAACACCGTTAGAACTTGCGTCGACTGGCAAACCGTCTATTTCAGAGAGTTATCAAAAGAGGAAATCGAGCGCTATCTTGAACTCGAAGAACCCTTTGACTGCCTTGGCAGCTTCAAAGTCGAAGGCCTGGGGATTAGCTTATTTGAAAAAATAGAAGGAAAGGACCCCAACACACTTATCGGCCTCCCTCTAATCGACCTGATCACGCTACTCAAAAAAGAAGGGTTACGCATACCGTAACCCTTCATCACAATCATTTATCAAAAGAAGGAGAGCACTTACTGAAGCTGAGGCCCAGAACCCAATACAGCCTGAGCAACCCCCTTTCCAACACCAACCCCCAACTTTCCGAGCAGCTCATCAAATGGATTGCGCTTCGGTGTGTAGTTAATAAGCTTTTCCGCTTTCACAACCTCTCTGGCCACATAACCAGAGCTACCCAGACCATCAATCAATCCCAACCCCAAAGCCTGCTCACCACTCCAGATCATTCCAGAATATAGCAGCGGATTATCTTTATGAATGCGGTCACCCCGGCCTTTCTCAACCTGCTCAATAAACTGCTTATGAGTTGTATTCAATACACCCTGCCACAGTTCGCGCTCATCCTCTTTAACTGGCACAAAAGGATCCAAAAAGGACTTGTGCTCGCCGGCGGTGAAAATTCGGCGCTCGACACCCAACTTATCCATCGCATCAACAAACCCAAAACCAGATGCGGTCACACCAATAGACCCTACCAGACTCGCCTTATCAGCATAAATCTCATCCGCCGCCGCCGCGATGTAGTAAGCCCCGCTGGCGCCAATATCCATAATCACCGCGTACACTTTCTTATCTGGATGCTCGCCTTTCAGGCGACCAATCTCATCATAAACATAGCCCGCCTGGACCGGGCTTCCGCCAGGACTATTGATACGCAAGATAACCGCCTTGGCTGCATCCTCTTCGAATGCATCCCGTAACGCAGATACGATGGCGTCCGCATTAGCCTCCTCAGAGGCGGCGATAACGCCGTTCACTTCAATTACCGCCGTATGAGGCTCTGTACGCGCAGCAACGTTTTTACCTACGCCGGGACTGAGAGCAATCACAATGAAAAACAGGTACAAAAAGGTCAGTGACTTAAAAAAAATCCCCCAGCGACGCGCCTTGCGTTGCTCGCTGAGAGAACTCATCACCATTTTTTCAATAAGACGCCACTCTTTTTGGTTTCCTGGCTGCCCAGAAGACTCCCGCATCGCTTTATCTTCAGAATTTTCAAACATATTCGCTTTTACACACCTGCTAGCTTGGTCTTAACATCCATAGTCACAACTACAAGGCCATCACAGAAACAATTTCTGCAACTCAGCCACATTATCCACGACCGCTACCGGCCCATATTTTTGCAACCGGAAAACTTGATGGGCGCCATGAGACAACGCTACACGATCCATACCCAATCGCATAGCCATCTCCATATCGTACTCTGTGTCCCCAACCATCACTGCTTCATGCGGCTGTAGCGAAAACTCGCCCAACAACTCCTGCAGCATAAGCGGGTCCGGCTTGGAACGGGTCTCGTCCGCACACCTGACAGCATCGAAGTACGCACACATCTCCATTGCATTGAGCGCTCTATCCATGCCGCGACGACTCTTACCTGTTGCAATTGCAGTCAGATATCTAGCCTTACGCAGCCCATCCAGCATATCAATAACCCCCGGATACAGCCCGCTCCGAGTTATCTCCGCCAACAGGAACTGCGCCGAATACGCCTCTTTAAAGCCATCGACAAACATCTGATCCTCAATGCCAAATAACTCGATAATCGCCTCAGACAAACCAAGCCCGATTATATTCTTGGCCGCCTCTCTTCCCGGAAAAGGCGCCTGCATTTTTTTACTGGCCGCCTCCAAACAGTCCACGATATGAGAAGTGGAGTCAGCCAAAGTCCCATCCCAATCAAATATCAACAACTTATACATATGATTTCGACGCTAACTTCTCAGCACAGGGGAATAGTCTTCATCCCACTCACATACGATCTTTTGCTCTGGGCGATCAGGCCAACTCAAACGCAACGAGTAGGCGTGCAGGCACAACCTTTTAACGCCGCTATCCCGGTAGACCTTATTCGTTTCCGAGTCGCAGTATTTGTCATCGCCAATGATAGGGTGTCCGGCAAATTTCGCATGCACTCGAATCTGATGCGTTCTCCCCGTAATTGGCTGAGCCTCAACCAAAGAGCGCTCCGCACCGGAATACAACACCCTGAAACGCGTCTCACTGGCCTTGCCATCTTCACTGACACTCACCATACGCTCCCCAGAACGCAGAACATTTTTTTTCAGCGGAGCGGTTATTACTGACTTATGCTTAGGCCATTTCCCACACACCCAAGCATGATAGATTTTCTCCACCCTGCCAGTTTTCAACATATCATGGAACTGCACCAAGGCCCGGCG
Source organism: Hahella sp. HNIBRBA332 (assembly GCF_030719035.1). Classification (NCBI taxonomy): domain Bacteria; kingdom Pseudomonadati; phylum Pseudomonadota; class Gammaproteobacteria; order Oceanospirillales; family Hahellaceae; genus Hahella; species Hahella aquimaris. The sequence goes on along the minus strand of NZ_CP132203.1, from coordinate 1,062,466 downwards.
CTTTTTCGCCAGCACTAAAACACCAGATGTGTCGCGATCAAGTCGATGAGCCAATTCAAGAAAACGCAAGTCCTGGCGCGCAGCGCGAAGAATTTCAATGATGCCGAAGCTGACGCCGCTTCCACCATGGACAGCTACGCCGCATGGCTTATTTATGATAAGCAGCTCGTCATTCTCAAACAGCGTTGATTGAGAGATCAACTCTATCAGACCAGCGGGTATAACAGGTTCTGAATTATCCGTTTCCGATACACGAATGGGAGGAATTCTAACCAAGTCTCCGCTTTTCAGTTTTGTCTCGGGCTTGCATCGCCCTTTATTTATTCGCACCTCTCCCTTGCGAATTATTTTATATATTTTCCCCTTCGGCACGCCTTTCAGCTCTCGCACCAGAAAGTTATCCAGGCGTTGGCCATCAGACCCACTATCGATAGTAACAACTCGGGCGCCGACGCCGGCCCCGCCATCTAACTTAGTCACAAATATTTAACTCTGGCGTAAATCGCAAATATTCTTGAATAAAAACCGGACAAAACAAACGTGATTGAATGCCAGGGGTTTAACTGCTATATTTTCAAGGCGCTAACTCGGCGGAAAAAGGTAGGCCATTTAGCATCCGAATAGCTGAGCGATGACATAACATCAGGCGCGAAGAGATTATACAGAGTTGAACACGGGTTATAAACCGAGCGTTGACTCCAAGCCTATATGCTGTAATCAGACTGGCAACCGATAAAACGGCGCCGAGAGACGCATATCCAGGCGGAACGAATTCCCGCGGTAGGGGCAATTACCTTCCCGCCCACCCTCTGATTATAAAAGAGGGTGGAAAACTAGTGACGACACGGCGCACGCATAGATAATGTACGGCTCGCACAATAGAGGCACAATCTGTAACTCTATGGTTGACCCGGATGATCCCATCCCATGGTCCACCAGCACATCTCCGCTGTGGCCTCACGCATCACCGTTCCGACTTGCTTAAGCGGTTTTTGGCGCCCACAGAACACTGAGTGGGACAAAAACATAAATGAAGCGAATGTTGATCAACGCAACTCAACCAGAGGAGTTGCGTGTAGCCCTCGTTGACGGACAAAAACTGTACGACCTGGACATTGAGTCCGGCACCCGCGAGCAAAAAAAATCCAATATCTATAAAGGCAAAATTACCCGCATAGAGCCCAGCCTTGAGGCCGCCTTTGTAGACTTCGGCGCAGAGCGCCACGGCTTCCTGCCCCTAAAAGAAATTTCCCGCGAATATTTCAAGAGTCAGCCGCAAAAAGGCGGCAAGATGAACATCAAGGATTTGCTGCAGGAAGGTCAGGAAATCATTATCCAGGTGGATAAAGAAGAGCGCGGCAATAAAGGCGCAGCTCTCACGACATTCATCAGTCTGGCTGGCCGCTACTTGGTGCTAATGCCAAACAACCCCCGCGCGGGCGGCATTTCTCGTCGTATTGAAGGCGATGATCGCGACCAATTGAAAGACGCCATGTCAGGCCTGACAGTCCCCAAAGACATGGGACTGATTATCCGCACTGCGGGCGTTGGCCGCTCCTCCAAAGAGCTGCAAAGAGACTTGGACTACCTGCTGCAATTCTGGGACTCCATCCGTCACGCATCAGATAGCAAACCAGCCCCCTTCCTGATCTATCAGGAGAGTAACGTAGTCATCCGCGCCACCCGCGACTACTTGCGCCAGGATATTGGCGAAGTTCTGATCGACCACCCTCAGGTGCATCAGGACGCGCTCAACTTTGTAAAAGCGGTGATGCCAAACTTCGAAAACCGTATCAAGCTGTACCAAGATGATATCCCTCTGTTCAATCGCTACCAGATTGAAAGCCAGATCGAAACCGCGTTCCAGAGAGAGGTAAAACTCCCGTCCGGCGGCTCTATTGTTATAGATCCTACCGAAGCCCTGGTTTCTATCGACATCAACTCTGCTCGCGCCACCAAAGGGGGCGACATTGAAGAGACCGCACTGCAAACCAACCTGGAAGCAGCAGACGAAATCGCACGCCAACTGCGTCTGCGCGATATTGGCGGTCTGATCGTTATCGACTTTATCGACATGACGCCCAACAAGAACCAGCGTGAGGTGGAGAATCGCCTGAAAGAGGCGCTGGAATTGGACCGCGCCCGCGTGCAAATCGGCAAAATTTCCCGCTTCGGCTTATTGGAAATGTCACGCCAACGCCTGCGTCCATCATTAGGCGAAACCCGTAACGAAATGTGCCCCCGCTGTAAAGGCCAGGGCTCTATTCGCGGAGTAGAGTCTCTTGCTCTTTCCGTCATGCGACTGATCGAAGAGGAAGCGTTTAAAGAGCGTACAGCGGAAGTCCGCGCAATCTGCCCAATCAGCGTCGCCACATACCTGCTGAACGAAAAACGTGAGAATTTAGCCAAAACGCAAAAGCGTCATGGCGTGAAAGTGATTGTAGTCCCGAACTCGCATATGGACACCCCTCACTTCGAAGTTCAGCGCATCCGGGACGACAACGCCAATGTTAGCGAGATCAGCTACAACGTGAAGCCTGAGATGGAAGAGAAAAATCCGGTTGAAAGCCTGCTGCACAAAGAAGTTGTGCGCCAGGAAGCCGCAGTAAAAACCATCGTGCCCAGCTCCACGCCTACCGCTCCAAGCGAGGAAGTCGGCCTGCTGAAACGCCTGCGCCAGAAAGTGTCAAAGATGTTCTCTGGTGAAAAGAAAGACAGCGATCTCAAGATTACTGTTACAGAGTCTCCGCAAACGTCACAAGACAAAGACGCCGGCCGCAGAAAAGTTAAAGTACGGGACCGTCAGGACGGGCAACGCGACAATCAACGTCAGGATTCCCGCCAAGCCGAATCCCGGGATGGCGGACAGGATAACCGTCGCGGCAACCGTGGTCGCAATGATGATCGTAACCAGCGCCGCAACGAACGCAATGAGCGCAACGACGGACAGAAAGATAGACGCCAACGCGACCGCGACTCCAACAAAGGCGACTCTCAGCGCGACCAAAAAGGCCGCAACGAATCACCGAAAGCGGAGTCAAGCAGCCAGGAAAAATCGGAGTTTAGCCGCCCGAGGCGCGATCGCTCCTCCGGCAAACCCGTCCCTCGCCCACAGCGCCAGGACAGACCTGAGCGCCAAGACAAACCTGAAACCCAGGAGAAAGTGACCGAGGAGACTGTAGAGCGCATCACTCCCACTGCAGCCGCCAGCGTCGCAGAAGAACCTGTGAAGGCTGAAATCGCTAAAGAGGTGTGGAACAAGTCTGTAGAAGCTATTGCTGGAGCAGAGAGCTCCGACAGCGTCCAACCGTCGCAGACCCAAGCGGAAGAGAAAAGCGCAGCGCCTGCTCAGCAATCAGAAAAGCAGCCCCATGAATCCGCTGACCAGAGTAAGGCGCCGCAAGATCGCGCGTCAGCGCAGTCAGCAAAACACTCCGATGCGGATTCACGCCAACGCAAACACGATGGCGTTGAAGCCAAGCAGGACGCAAGCGAAGGCGAGAAGGAAAAGCCTGAGCGCAGATCCCGGGCGGAGAATGATCCTCGCAACAAAGCGCGGCGCCCTAAGCGAGAGGCTACGGAGACCAAATCAGAAGAGACGCCCAAAAGCTCGCTAGAAAAACCCGTCTCACAAGCGAAAGCAAGCGCGCCTGAGGTGGACAGCCCTTCTGCGGAAAGTAAAAACAAGGAAGACAAGAAAGAGGAGCGTATGGCTAAGGCGCCCGCTGTCGAGCGACCAAAGAAAGAGGCGACCACAGAGCCCAAAGAGAAGCCAGACACAGCGCCTGCGACGGACAAAAGCGCAACCAAAACCGCGCCAGAGCCAACAGCAGAGAAGAAACTTTCCGACAAACCTACTGAGGCAGCTGCGGAAGAAGAGCCTAAGCGGGCCTTCAACGACCCTCGTGAGGTACGCAAACGCATACAGGCTCAGAAGACTCCCGCCGGCAATGGCGCGACTGGAGCAATGGCAACCCGGCAAATGGCGGCTCCCAAAGCCCCCGAAGCGGCAACCATCGAGTCCAAGACGGAAATGAAAGAGCCTGAGCAGCCTAAAAAGGCGCCAGCTCCAGCGGCCGAGAAACCTCGCGAGGAAGCAGAGTCTCCCAAGAGCGCTCCCAGCGCTCCGGAAGCGACCGTCTCCGATGTAAAGGCTGAAGACAAACCTTCATCACAGGACAGCAAGGCGTCACAAGCCTAAGCCGGCGATAACCGGCACAATGACGCGCCGACGGCGGGCCGCAACGCCAGCCGTCGGCGTCTCGCTTTTTGCTCCTGGTTCAGACCGAGACATACCGCAAACCTTATAAACGGGACGATCATGTCGGTGCAAAACGCGGATATTAATACTTCACATTTTTGCTGTAGCATCCACTATCGGCATAAATTAGACTGATTCAAAGCGTCCTCTAAGGAACCCGTCATGCAATCCGAAGCTTTTCCCTTTACCTCCCAGGAAATCGACCATCTTGAGTCATTGTTGTTCGACAACGACCAAGAAGAAGAAAACCTGGATCTATTTGGGATTCACGGTCTCTTGAGCGCCTTTGCCGTTGGTCCGGCGGATGCGGACGTCAACGAGTGGCTACGCCTTATTCTGGACGACTCCTGCCAACTGGAGAGCCAAGAACTTGAGGCAATCAAACAAGCCATTCTGAAGCTGTTCAAACATATCGAACAGCAACTTCACAGCGAAGAAAACGTCTCCGTACCAGAAGAAATTTTTGACGATGAAGACGCACTGGCTAACTGGTCTGCAGGATTCATTGAAGGCTTCTTGAGCAATGAAAAGCAGTGGTTTGAAGGCTACGACGAAGCTGCGGTGGCGTCACTCTTGCTACCCATGATGGCGCACTCTGAACTCTTTGAGGATGAAGACTTCGAGGACATAAAACACAATGACAAGCTGATGGCGGAGATGGCGGACCAGATTCCTGAGAATCTAACCGATCTATACCTGCTTTATCACGCTAAGCAGTAGGCTTTTTTAGGCGGCCCTCACACCTTGTCGAGGGTCGCGCTACCTCAGAAACCGAATCAACAGCTCGTCTAACTTCCCCATCAAATAGACCATCAGCCGACCATACCAACCCATTCTATTCAAAGAGTCCAAGGTTACCGCCCTGCTCTTCTTACGACACTGTTCGAAAAAGCCAGCCACTTGGGTGGCGAACTCCGCATTCCACACTTCCTGATTCGCTTCCAGGTTCCAGCGATATGTCCAATGATCGAGATTGAATGAACCAACTGAACACCAGTCGTCGCATATATATACTTTGGCGTGAATAAACGTCGGCTGGTATTCATACAATGCCACTCCCGCTCGCAGTAAAGAGCGATAATGACGCCGCGCGGCATAAGTCACTCCCGGGTGGTCACTGGTCAATCCCGGAACGATAATCTGTACTTTAACCCCTTTTCGAGCCGCCCAACGTAAAGCGCGCCTGACCCGCCAAGATGTAACGAAATAAGGAGTGATAATCTGCAGGCTGCCGTGGGAGCGCTTAATGCGGCGCAGTAACTCACGCACAATATCCTGTTTACGCCACCCCCAACCAAAAGCGGCGCGCCCAGTCATCTCGCCCCCTTTCGCCGCCGTACGCCCCAAAGGCAGTATGGTCTCGCTGCTTTCACGCCAGACTTCCCGAAACCCCCTATCCCAGTCCGTCAACACTGGTCCGGAGATAGTCACCGCCACATCCAGCCAGGCCGCCCCCGCCTCGTCGCCAATCGACTCGTATGCCATTTCTGGGACAGGTTCGCCGGGATCTGGAGTCTGCGGAAAAAAGTCATCCGTAATCCCAAAACCACCGACCAACGCCACCTCGCCGTCCACTAACACCAGTTTGCGATGATCTCTGTTGAAGTTTCGAGTCCAACGTCGATAATTTATGGGATTGTATGCAGCGACATGGATATTCGCCGGCAAGGCATGAGATAAAAAGAGGTCCCGTAGCACGGGGCGGGAGCCAAAATCATCCAGCAGTAAAAATACCTGTACCCCACGATTCGACGCCTCTTCCAATAAGGCATACACCCACTGAAAGGCCCGCCCTCTCTCCACCAAATACATTTCAATAAATATATAGTGACGGGCGGAGGAAAGCGCCTGATGTAGCGCTTGCAAAATTTCCATGTGTCCAATGTAGAAACTAAAAGCGTTGTCTCCGACAACCTTGCATCTATCCATGAGTGTTCATTTATTGTCGCGCGAGCAAGATGTCAATGAGACTGGGTAAAGATGGCGCCATTTTGGGAAATCTACCCAATTGACGCCAAGGCATCATAGCGCCGTGATAGTCGCTACCGGCGGATTGCGCCAACCCAAGCTTTCCGGCCTCCTGCTGAATCCAGCCGAACTCGCCAGAGTTGATGTCGGGCACCGACACCTCCACCGCATCTCCGCCACAGGCTTTAATTTCCCCCATTAAACGCCGCAGTTTCGTAGCCGTCATTTTGTATTTGAAAGGGTGCGCCAAGGAGCTATATCCCTTGCTACGTTTCACCGCAGAGAGAACTTCTTCAAGATCCGGCCAATACAACTTCACATCGCCAATCTTCCCTGCGCCCAGGTACTTCTTGAAAGCCACATCAATTGATTCAACCGCTTCCATTTCCACTAACGCCTGGGCAAAGTGCGGGCGAGCCGGCACGCCGCTCTCCGCATAGGCTTCCGCTCGAGCGTATAAATCGGCGATCTTCAGCTTTCTCTCCAATTTTTCGGCGATCACTCTGGCGCGATCCAAACGTCGCGTTTTCTGCTTCTCCAACAGCACTGCAACGTCACCGCCCTCCAGATCAAAATCAAACGCCAGCATATGCAGCGTCATTCCTTGCCATAGGCATGAGAACTCCGCACCGGCAATCAGCCTGATCCCTTGCGCCTTATCCAATGACGCATCCATCAAAGAACGCATCCCTTCCACGGTATCGTGATCCGTGATAGCTAAAGTTGTCAGTCCCCGGCTGACGGCCAGCTCCAACAGCTCTGCAGGACTTCGGGAGCCATCCGAAGCGGTGGTGTGACAGTGAAGATCGAAGTCATGATTGACAATCTGCATAAATGGTTACAAAACCCTAAAGTACAACGCTAGTAGAAAATACAGTATCATCTCGTCTAATTTAAGTTCTAATTAAAAAAGTTCTCCGCACGCCTAAACTTGCATCATTGTGGGAGACAATAACCGCCGACGGCCCAACTGACCGTCGCCAAACGACACGGCTACCTATGAAACTGTTATTTGATTTTTTCCCGATTATTCTTTTTTTTGTAGTCTATAAAGCGACTAACGATATCGTCACCGCCACCGCCGCACTTATACCCGCCACCATCGCACAAGTCGCCTTCTCCTGGTTTAAATATAGAAAAGTGGAAAAGATGCATTTAATCGCCCTGGTTATCGTCGTGATACTGGGCGGCGCCACGATTCTATTTAAAGACGACACATTCATTAAGTGGAAACCCAGCGTAGTGTGCTGGCTGCTGGCCGTTGTATTTTTGATTGGCGGCTGGGTAAGCAAGAAGAACCTCTACCAGCGTATGATGGAGGCGAACATCAGCCTGCCGCAACACGCATGGTCCAAGCTGAACTATTCCTGGGTTATCTTTAACACCCTGCTGGGGGCGCTCAACTTGTATGTCGCCTACCACTACACCCAAGACCAGTGGGTTAATTTCAAGCTATTCGGCATGCTCGGTCTATCCCTGGTTTTCGCATTGATGCAGGGCGTTTACATCAGCCGCCACATGGAAGAGGACGAACCAGCGCCATCCGAGAGCGCCACAGGTAATGGCGATAACAAGTCCTTTTAGTTAACAAAGAAACTTCCAACATACCTCAAAGAATCAAGAGTCTCACAATGCTTTACGTCATTTACGCAGAAGACAAAGCTGACAGCCTGGAAAACAGAATGCAGGCAAGGCCAGACCACCTCCAGCGTCTGGAAACGTTGAAACAGCAAGGCCGCCTCATCCTCGCCGGCCCCACTCCACATGTTGACGCGATGGATCCAGGACCGGCCGGTTTCAGCGGCAGCGTGGTGATAGCGGAGTTTCCATCACTGGAGGACGCTAAAGCCTGGGCGGACGCCGACCCCTATGTTAAAGCGGGCGTGTATGAAAAAGTTACCGTCAAGCCATTCAAAAAAGTATTGCCCTGAGAACAACCAAACGCTCTGGGCGCTTGCGCTACCCTGTCGATATAGTTTAAAAAACATTCGACTAATGCTGCCGCTATTTAAAGCGGGAAGCAGGGTCAACTCAAACTGAGACGATGATACAAACGCGCCCGGGCTTTCCAACCATGTCACCGCATACTGATTAGGAATAACAACGTGGGAAAAAAAGCGCTTTTATTAGCCGGCTTGCTAATTTCCTCATTTGCATTTGCCGAAACGAAATATATTGACGATACCATGTACGCTCCGCTGCGAAGCGGCCAGGGCCTGGAGTTTCGTATCGTCCACAAAGGCGTAAAAAGCGGTACGCCGGTTGAGCATCTGCAAACCAACGCAGAGTCTGGATATAGCCTTATCCGCACCCCTGAAGGTATTGAAGGCTGGCTACCCACCCGCTTTTTGATCAATGAGCCCGTCGCCAGAGACAAGCTCAATAGAATGACGCAGCAATATACCGCGTTACAGCAGAAATTTAACGACCTACAGAACGAGTACAACCAGATCAAGGGCGAAAACTCTAACCTCGGCGGCGCTCGAGAGCAGCTGGAAAAGTCCAACAAAGAGCTTCAGCTGGAGCTTAGCAATATCAAGCGCATTTCCGAAAACGCAATCGCTCTGGATACCCGTAATCGCGAGCTCAGAGAAAGTAATGAGAAGCTGAAAAACGAAGTGGAATTGCTCTCTGCAGAAAATTTGCGCCTGAAAGACAGCGACGAGCGCGACAAAATGCTATTGGGTGGAGGACTGGTGTTACTTGGCGTCATTATCGCCCTGATTGTCCCCATGTTCAAAAGAGAGAAAAAAGCTGGCTGGTAACGCAGTCGCCTCCTAAGAACTTGTCCGCAATAGCATCCGGGTATGTTTGCGGACGAGTGCTACACTATTCTTATATAAGGAAGCAGACGTCCGTTTGCTTCTTTAAAGCCTTTTATAACCGGATACTTTCATCACTATATTTTTTATACCTCAGTGAGCTGAAAACGCGTCCGGAATAATGAAAGCGGGTGTGCTTGGAAGGGGGGAAAGGTTTTCATGCTATCAATATGTAGTGCCTTGATTCAATAGCACATACCAAATGTTCTACCAATAGGCCAACTTATAACAAATCCAGCTTTGACAGGTCCTTTTTAGCAGCGTATAAAACTAAGGACCCAATAACAATAAGTGAGGCCGCGATGAGACTGACAACTATGCGCGATTACAGCGAAAAACGTGACTTCATCCGTATGAAAGTTGACTCAGAAATTGTGTTGACGATCGCCGACACAGGCAGAAGCTTAACGGGGGTTTGCAAAGACCTCAGCGGAGCGGGAATGTCCATCGAAATCGGAGAGCCGTTCGCCGAAGGCGCGGAGTTCCAGACATCCCTCCCCTCATCCAACGAGGCATTTCCTTCTTTTGAGACCATCGTCAAAGTGATCAGATGTACTCCGGTATCTGAGGACAGATACATCATAGGCGTAGAGATCACCAAGGTCGTCAATTGACATCCATGAAAGGCGTCGCTCGACGCCTTTTTTGTTTCTGTGGACGGCTGTTACTCTTGAGGCATACTCAATGGCTCAGGAGATACAATCACGCCATTATTGTCTGCATAGACATAATGGCCGGGTTTAAATGTGACGCCGCCAAACGTAATGTCCACATTCAAGTCACCCATTCCCCTTTTATCCGTTTTCATGGGATGAGTACCTAATGCCTGGACTCCAAGATCAGTTTGGCGAATAACATCTACATCCCGGATGCATCCATAGATAATGATGCCTTCCCACCCATTGGCCGCTGCTTTTTCCGCCAGCATATCCCCCAATAGCGCAGCCCTTCTGGAGCCGCCGCCATCCACCACCATGACCTTACCACGCCCAGGTTGATCCACCTGCTGCTTGACGACGGAGTTATCCTCAAAACACTTAACCGTCACAATCTCTCCACCAAAAGAGCTTTTGGCGCCGAAGTTTTGAAACATTGGCTCAACTACTTTAACCAGCTGTGGATATGCGTCGCATAAATCCGGAGTGACATATTTCACTTATTAGTTCTCCATATTTTTATGAAAGTGCAGAGGCATTATTAAAAGGCTTTTACTAAGAAACTTAAACGGCCATGACCGTCTTTTATAGAGACCTTTGCAAACTATCGGATTCAAGCGTCAGAACGGATGATCGGCTTGAGGTTAGAGCTTGCTCCGCTTCCCGGACCATACGACACGCCAATTTATTTGCCTCCAGTCCGGCATACTTTCTAAGCGGTCCTTGCATAACAGGGCTCAACCAAGCCGCAGCTTTGACGCCAACTCCTTCCAAAAATCGAGACTCATGACGCTCACCAAGCAACAACGAGGGCCTGAAAATCGTCACAAAGGGAAAGTCTTCTTCCAGCACTGCCCGCTCCGCCTTTCCTTTGACGCGATTGTAGAAAAACAGTGACTTTTCTGACGCCCCTAGAGCCGATACCAGCAAAAAGTGACTGGAGCCATTACGCTTCATAGCACGAGCCGCAGCAGCAGGGTAGGCATAATCGACCCGACTGAATGCCTCCTGACTGCCCGCCTTTTTCATGGTTGAACCAAGGCAGCAAAACACGTCATCCGCACGTATATCCCTCAGTTCCTGCTCCAGCCGATCAAAGTTGACCACTCTCTGAGCCAACTTTTCACTTTCTACTTCAAGAGGGCGGCGCACGACTGCTGTAACTTGCTCATAGCACGCTGACGCAAGTATGCGGCGAAGACATAATCCACCGACAAGGCCACTCGCCCCCAGTATCAAAGCGCTACGCTTCCCATCCACCATTTAGTCTCCTTTGCTTCCTCTACGCCGAGACGTAGAACGTTTCTGAGGCGCGTTTGATAAGACAATATGCCTTCTAAACGCAAAAAGCCGGCATTCAGCCGGCTTTGCAAACATATCCAATGCTGTCGTTATGCGTGTTTTTCCGCCAGGAAAAACCAAGTATCCAGCACAGAGTCAGGGTTCAAAGAGACACTATCGATACCCTGGTCCATCAGCCACTTGGCGAAATCAGGGTGATCGGATGGACCCTGTCCGCAGATACCAATGTATTTGCCAGCGTTCTTACAGGCCTGAATAGCCATAGATAGCAGACGCAACACCGCATCGTTACGTTCATCAAACAAGTGCGCCACAATGCCGGAATCGCGATCTAGCCCTAGCGTCAGCTGAGTCAGGTCATTGGAACCGATGGAGAAACCATCAAAGTATTCCAGGAACTGTTCGGCTAACAATGCATTGGCAGGCAGCTCACACATCATGACCAGACGCAGACCGTTGTCGCCGCGACGCAGTTCATTTTGCTCAAGCAGCTCTACTACCTGCTTGGCTTCACCCACTGTCCGTACAAACGGAACCATGATTTCCACGTTGGTGAAGCCCATTTCATTGCGAACTTTCTTCAACGCGCGACATTCCAGCTCAAAACAGTCGCGGAAAGAATCCGAAATGTAGCGAGAGGCGCCGCGGAAGCCCAACATGGGGTTCTCTTCTTCCGGCTCATAGATGGTGCCGCCGATCAGGTTGGCGTACTCATTGGACTTGAAGTCAGACAAACGCACAATGACGCGCTGCGGGTAAAACGCCGCCGCCAACGTGGAAATGCCCTCGACCAACTTCTCGATGTAAAAATCAACAGGAGAAGAGTAACCGGAAATGCGCTTCTCCACGACTTGCTTAACATCACGAGGAAGGGTGTCGAAGTTCAACAGCGCCTTGGGATGCACGCCGATCATACGGTTAATGATGAACTCCAAACGCGCCAGCCCCACGCCTTCGTTGGGCAACGCCTGGAAGTCAAACGCGCGATCCGGGTTACCGACGTTCATCATGATTTTGAACGGCAGTTTAGGCATGGATTCAACGCTGTTTTTCTGCAGTTCGAAGTCCAGCAGACCTTCATAGATCATACCGGTATCGCCTTCGGCGCAGGAGACTGTCACATTCACGCCGTCCTGCAACAGCTCGGTGGCGTCTCCGCAACCGACCACCGCAGGGATGCCCAGCTCACGAGCGATAATCGCCGCGTGGCAGGTGCGGCCGCCGCGATCCGTCACGATGGCCGAAGCGCGCTTCATTACAGGCTCCCAATCAGGATCGGTCATATCAGTGACCAATACGTCGCCATCCTTAACCTTATCCATCTCGGAAATATTGGTGATGACGCGAACCGGACCGCTTCCGATCTTCTGACCGATGCTACGGCCTTCACACAGCACTTTACCCTTCTCTTTCAACAGGTAACGCTCCATGACGGCGGAAGCGCGGCTCTTAACGGTTTCTGGACGCGCTTGTACGATATATAGCTTGCCGTCGTCGCCGTCTTTCGCCCACTCGATGTCCATCGGACGGTCGTAATGCTTTTCGATAACCAACGCCTGACGCGTCAGCTCATAAATTTCCGCATCAGTCAGCGAAAACTTGCCGCGATCTTCCTGATCGACGTTTACAGTCTGCACGGACTTGCCGGCGGAGCCGTGATCGCCATATACCATCTTGATGGCTTTGCTGCCAAGATTGCGACGCAATACAGCGGGACGCCCGGCTTCGAATGTGGGCTTGTGAACATAGAACTCATCCGGGTTCACTGCACCCTGCACAACCGTTTCGCCCAAACCGTATGACGCAGTGATAAACACGACGTCTTTAAAGCCTGACTCCGTATCCAGGGTGAACATAACCCCACTGGATGCGGATTCACTGCGCACCATGCGCTGAATGCCCGCGGACAACGCCACGTGACTGTGCTCGAAGCCATGGTGGGCGCGATAGGAAATAGCGCGATCATTAAACAGAGACGCAAAGACTTCTTTCACTGCGTGTCTGATGTTGTCGACGCCGACGATATTGAGGAATGTTTCCTGCTGGCCTGCGAAAGAGGCGTCCGGCAGGTCTTCTGCAGTAGCGGAGGAACGAACCGCCACCGCCATATTCTGATTGCCTTCTTGCAGTTTGGCGACGCCAGAGGCGATCGCTTCATCCAACTGCTTGGGGAAAGGAGTGTCAGTGATCCACTGGCGAATACGGGAACCGGTTTCCGCTAACGCTACCACATCGTTCACATCCAACTTGGCCAGCTCATCATGAATACGCTTATCCAATCCCTCAGTTTGGAGGAACTCACGATAAGCGTGAGCGGTAGTGGCGAACCCCAACGGAACGGTAACCCCGGCGTGAGCCAGGTTACTGATCATCTCGCCAAGTGAGGCGTTCTTCCCCCCCACTTTGTCGATATCGCCCATACCCAGGCTTTCAAACCAAATGATGTAATCTTCCAAGGTGCTTCTCCCTAGTCAAATCATAGCGTTTGGCGTCAAACTACGAAGCATGTCGCAAATCATAGCTCAGCGGCGCCACACAGTTGTAACCGTTTACCGAGATAACTACAAGTAGCAGCCATCCCTATGATGTTTATGCCTAATCTTATTTGTGATTCACTTTATAAGCGACTTATCCGGCGTAGTCTAGCATCTGTATACTGAGCTCTGCACCCAACAATACAGGAAGACAATTAGCAATTAGGCGATTACGATCAAGTCTTTCAAATGTGACATTCCAGGCCAGTCTTGTCGGCGGCGGGACTCGCGACAAAGGAAACGCGCAGATACATTTAAATCATAACTAACTATTACTTCCGCCTTTTATATGCTTTGAGCAGGTTAAACTTCATGAAAAGAACCGCATTTTTTATATCCGACGGCACAGGCATTACCGCCGAAGCCCTGGGACAGAGTCTGCTGGCGCAGTTTGAATTCATAGAATTTGAAAAGATCACCCTGCCATATATCGACTCACTGGAAAAAGCCCGCAAAGCTGTCGCCCGCATAGATAAAGCATCAGAAATAGACGGGAATAAACCCGTCATATTCGACACTATCGTCAATAGTGAAATTCGCGCAGAAATACGCAAAAGCCAGGGATATATGATTGATATATTTGGCACCTTCCTGGAGCCCCTGGAACAGGAGCTGGGATCAAAATCCACTTACACTGTCGGGAAGTCCCACTCTATCGTCAGCAACTCCTCCTACAACCGTCGTATCGACGCTATGAACTACGCCCTGGAGAACGACGATGGCGCGCGCGTTCGCTACTATAATGAGGCGGATATCATTTTGGTCGGCGTCTCCCGTAGCGGTAAAACCCCCACGTGCATTTATCTTGCGCTGCAATACGGCATCAAGGCCGCCAACTTTCCCCTGACCGAAGACGACATTCTGGACCAACGCCTGCCGGAATCGCTGCGTAGCTACCGTGAAAAGATTTTCGGCCTCACCATAGACCCCGAGCGCCTTGCCGTCATTCGTAACGAGCGCAAACCCAATTCCAAATACGCGTCCATCAAGCAATGCAACTATGAAGTAGAGGAAGTGGAGCTGATGTACCGCCGTGAGCGTATCCCTTACCTCAACTCCACGGACTATTCCGTCGAGGAAATATCCACCCGCATCATGATGATGACCGGCATCGAACGCCACATTCGCTAATAAAAAAAGCCCCGGCGACCTGCATCCCCGGGGCTTTTTATTGACGCATTAGACACGCCGCAAGGCGGCTTATATCTTGTGGATGGCCAAGTTCAGTTTATTGAACGTGTCTTTGGCGTTCTCTCCACTCACCACCGCCACACTGGCGTCTTTGTTAAGCAGATAGGTTTTGGCAACCCTCTCCAGGTCTTCCATCGTCACGCCAAGCACTCGACGACGGAATTGCTTCCGCTGCTCGGCCGTGCGACCAAACAACTCGCTGTGGAAAGCGGACTTCGCCTCACCCGCAGGAGAACGCGGCTTATCAATATTGCTCACTACGCCCAACACCGCCTGCTCCAGCTCCGCTGGATCATGTTCACGATTCAGCAGCCAAGTGATGGACTCATCAAAGTCGCCCAACGTTCCTTCTATCCGCGGATCGCGGTATGAATAGAAGCGGAATACGGAGTTGGCGTTATCCTGCCCCGCTCCCGCGCCATAGGCGCCGCCCTGCTCGCGAATCGCCCGATGCAGGAAGCCGTTGCGCAGATAGTGCCCCAACACGGTCAATGCAGCAGCATCAGCATGATCGCTGGGAACCGTCGCATAGACTTTGGCGCAGAAGCTTACTTGGCTGTTGGTGATCCAACCCACCTGACAATGCTCTCGCGTGGTGGGCAGGTTAAGCAGACTGGCCTCGGAATCGGACGAGGCGCTCCCCCATCCCTCAGCCGCCGCCTGATTAAACGCATCCAGGTTAGCCGGCTCAGCGACGCTCAGGAACTGCGCCGGATTGGCGATCAGCTTCTGGTGCAATTGCTTGAGACTGTCTGCGAACGCTTGCAATTTCGCTTTATCCGTGAAGGACTTATCCAGCGCCTTGATCCACTGAATGCCCGCCAGACCGCCAGTGCGGTGACCAATCGCCCCTGCAGGACTCAGGCGACTCGCCGCCGCCATCATCGCCATACCATGACCATTGCTGGTAACGCCCTGCTCTCGTCTGGAAGCCAGCAGAGCCACCAACTCTTTGATGCGATCGAGCTCATCAAAGCGCGGCTGATACAAAAACTCTTTCATCAAACCAATCAACTCAGCCTGATTGCGCTGCAACGCCTTGCCGGAAACTACCAAGAAGCCCTTGCACTTTTGCTCATCCGCCACCTCGCCGCGAATTTCCCAGTAACAGGATACGCCGCCAGTGTAGGCGGATTGACGTTCTTGCATTTCCAGATAGGAGCGTTCTCCAGCGCCGACTTCCGCCAGGCAGAACGTCAGCAGGGGCAACAGCGACAATTCCTCATCGCTCAGCTCCGGCAACGGCAAAATCGCCTGATGGTAGATTAAGCCGTTCGTTCCCTGGGCATAAGCCGTCAACGGCAAAGCGCCTTGAACCTTCACCGGCTCCGGAATAGTAATATCCAGAGGAACATCATCCAGACCCACTTTAGGAAGAATATCTTCCGGGTCTTTTTGGTTCTGGCGTTCGATCAGCGCTTGCGCCTGAGCGACGATCTTCTGCTTCTCTTCATCCGACAAACGGCTCTTTACCGCCTGTAATTTAGCCTGAATATACTTTTCCCGCTGAGCTTCCAGCTGCGCATCTGGAGCCAATGTCAGGGTAATGCGATGAGGATTGTCCAGCAGCAGCTCTTTCACCAGGGTTTTAATATATTCCGGGTCCTTGATGCGCTCCCGCAATTTCACCAGCACCGGATCGATATCCAATAATTCCGCAGGATCTACGCCTTGCAGCGCAGGCGACATGGCCGCCAGAATCAATTGCAGGCCATAAGGGTAAGAGTCTCCGGAAATCTCACGCTGACTCAGCTCCAACTGGTGCAGCACAGCTTCCAGCTTCTCCAGAGGCACGCCTTCCGCCGCCACTTTTTCCAGCACGCCCACGACCAAAGACTCAAACGCCGCAGCGCGCTCAGGCTCAGAACCTTCTATTCCGCACACAAACGCCATTTCTTTATACGAGTCTTCCAAGCCGCAAAGGCCAGACGGCGAATGGCCCAAATCCGTAGTCTCCAACGCATGCATCAGCGGCGAAGCGCTGTTTTCCAACAGAACATTGGACAACAGGTGAGCTTCCAGGTTGCGTTCGAGGTCGCCGCTCGGCGTCAGCAGCCAACCCATAACAACATGTGATTTGGAGGCGGACTCTTCTTCCGCCGCCAGCGGATAGGCTTCTTGCACGCGAATCGGCGAGAAGTAGCGTTTTTCATCACTAATAACAGGAATATCATCAGAGCGCTCGAACTGCTTCAGCGCCTTATCTTCAAACACTTTCTGCAGCTCATTCGCCGGCAGGTCGCCAAAGGTCATGAACACGGCATTACTGGGATGATAATGCTTACGGTAAAACTGCAGCAGTTGCTCGTGGGTCAGATCGGGTATGTGGTCAGGCTCGCCCCCGCTGTTGTAATGATAAGTGGATGTCGGGTACAGATATTTGGTGACCGCCCCCCACAATTGCGACATCGGCGAACTCATTGCGCCTTTCATCTCATTGTAGACAACGCCCTTGTAGACCAAGTCAGAATCGGGGTTTGCCGCTTCTTCGAACTCAAAACGGTGCCCTTCTTGCGCAAAATCCAGCTCATTCAGATTCGCGAAAAACACGGAATCCAAATAAACATCCAGCAGATTAAAATAGTCCTTGCGGTTCTGGCTGGCGAACGGGTAAGCCGTCCAGTCGCTGCTGGTGAAAGCGTTCATAAAGGTATTCAATGACCGCCGGGTCATCATAAAAAACGGGTCACGCACCGGGAAATTTTTGCTGCCGCATAGCGTTGTATGCTCAAGAATATGCGCGACGCCTGTGGAGTCCGTCGGCACGGTACGCAATGCAACCAGAAATACGTTTTCCTTTTGCTCGGAACTCAAGTGAAAGTGCCTGGCTCCGGTTTTCAGGTGCCGGAATTCTTGAAGCTCAATTTTCAACGCATCTACTTTGCGTCGGCTAATGCATTCAAATGTGGGATGGGCGATATCCAAAGACAACGAGTCAGACATTTATTTCCAGCCAATCTTTACGAGTGTCGAGTTAGTTTTAGTTCCTTGCGCCGCTCTACTGAAGACCGCCAGATAAGCTCAGAGCCGCGCCTTCAGAGAATGACAATTGAAACAAGTGTAACAGAGAGAACAGATATTTACCGAATGCCGCGCCAGACATATCTTCCTATCTCCTCGATTGCGCATTCCTATGGCCAACAATCATTTACCAGGAACATCCCGGTTGAGATAGGAGTCGAAATCCGGGCGCTGCGGGAGAAAATCTTCAAACAAGTTTGAGTTAACCAAAAAGTCAGCGGTCGCCGAATTGCAGGCGCTGGGCACATTCCATAATGTCGCCAGGCGCAACAGCGCCTTGATATCCGGATCATGCGGCATCGGCTCCAACGGGTCCCAGAAGAATATCAGCAAATCAACTTTTCCCTCTGAGATCAAAGCGCCTATCTGCTGGTCTCCGCCAAGTGGACCGCTATGGCAGCGCTTAACCTCCACTCCTGTTTTTTCAGCAATTAATTTTCCCGTCGTACCCGTCGCGTAGACTGTACATTTGTTCAGTTTAACGCTATTTTTTTCCACCCAGGCGATCAGGTCGGCCTTTTTGTTATCGTGAGCGATAAGAGCGACACTGGTGACGCCCTTGGGGCGATTTACTTGATCTGTCATGTAGTTACATCCACTATTTCAGACTTTATTCTATACATGCTAAAACGCTGACATCGGTAGATCGGATGTAGCTTTTTATACGAATATGTCAGAACCCAAAGGCAAAGACCAGACTCTATGACAAGCGAAAACAACAACGAAACGCCGTCCGGCGAGTCTCCAGCTCCAGCTCCAGCTCCAGCTCCAGCTCCAGCTCCAGCTCCAGCTCCAGCTCCAGCTCCAGCTCCAGCTCCAGCTCCAGCTCCAGCTCCAGCTCCAGCTCCAGCTCCAGTAGAGATTGAAGCCTATTGGGTGGAACGCAAGCGCTATTTGAATGAAATCAAGAAAATTCCGGAGCTGCGCACCCGCTATATGAAATCAGCGCTCATCTACTTACTGCGGCGCTTTCTGTGGTCATTTACATTCTTTCCTGTGTTCATCGCATTCTGGGTGCCCTTGGTGCTGTCCCGGTTCAATCCCGTGGCGATGGTTCAGGATATTCTTCCCAGTTTGCAATCATTCGTGGAGGCCAATCCGCAAAGTCAGGCGGCGACTATAGAAACTTTATTTATCGCCTGGTTTTCAATCGGCTTCACCTTCGCAGTTTTTGACTTCATACTTACGCCCTTCAAAAGCCCCTATGAATATGAGGCGGATGTCCATATGCGCGCTTGGGAGGAGTTGCAAACTCGCAACAAAACTTAACAAGGACAGACATTTAGCGTGAGCCAATACCAACAGCAATGTGACACTATATGCATTTAATAGAAGCCGTGGCCTATTTGGTTACAATCATCCGGATTAAGGGCTAAGATGAATTACAATTTATACATGGGTTGGTAGGCAAGGTAGTAATAATGGTCGATCTGAGACCACTTTTATTTATCAATGCGCTTGTCCTGATGCTGCTGGTGACCGCCGGCTTCGCCCATAGGCAAGATATCAACATACCGGCGCTGGCGGATAGCTTATCCCCCGCGACCGAGCGCAGGGCAGGCGATATTAAAACTACCGATTACGGCACGCCCATCGGCAGTGCGGATCTCAGCGCCCAGCTGGAAAGTTTCCGCTCTACTGAAAACGCGCCGGGGGAATCGCTGGAAGAGGCCATTCTGTTCGTCGATCAGTTGACGGCCGAACAACAGCAGGCGCTTGAAGAGTCGAACGCCTTGCAAGATGCGGAGAACGGCGCGCTACTGGCTTCAGCGGATGCGGACCAGACGCTCTCTTTACCACAGCAGGTTGTTGCGAAAGAAACCCAACAGTCGCCCTCCTCCACTATGCCGGAAACCGGCAAGTTGTTTATCCGATCGAATATCGCCAATGACAATGTCCTCATCAACGGAAAGTCCTATGGCGCCAGCGCCGTCGAAGTAGAGTTGGCCGCTGGCGAATACGACATAGAAGTCAGTAAAGAAGGCTACAAAACCTTTCGCAATAAGATCGATCTCGCCCGGGGCGACTCCCGCACAATCAGCGTAACGCTGGAACGCATCACGGTTGTGGAATACAAAGATGGCGTCTGGAAACACGGCGTGGTAACCGGCGAAGGAACCTATGTCGGCAAAGACGGCTCCCGCTACCAGGGAGAGTTCGTCAACAAGTTGTTCCATGGCAAAGGCTTGCTGAAAATGGCCAACGGTGCGGAATACAACGGCGAATGGCATGAAGGCCGCAAGCATGGACACGGTTCTTTCAAACAGCCTAACGGCGATCTGTATGTCGGCGATTTCAGAGACGACCAGTTTAATGGCGAAGGCACGCTGACGCTGAAAAGTGGTGACATCTACACAGGATACTGGGTTGATGGAAAACTAAACGGCGAAGGTACGCTGACCGGCAAAAACGGTATGCTCTACGTTGGCGGTTTTTCTGAAAGCAAATATCACGGCTCCGGTTCGTTGACATATCCGGACGGGACTCATTATGAGGGAGGCTTCGCCAACGGACAGTTCCAGGGCAAAGGAGAGCTCATTTACGCGGACGGCAAGAAGTACACCGGACAGTTCTTTGAAGGGAAGTTTCATGGACAGGGGGAATTACTGAACCCTAATGGCAGTAAGATCAGCGGTACGTTTAAATTCGGCAAACCATATGGACTGGCGACGCTGACGACGCCGGAGGGCGAGATATTTACCGCCCGTAGCAGTAACCCCGGCGTTTGCTATCGCCTGAAAAGTTATAGAGCAACTCAATGCCCGCCTTTAGAAGGCTGGTAACAAACACCCAAAGTCAGCTATGTTAGCCCGCTGTGACGGTGACATTGGTATTTGAGGTACACCATGACAATTAAAACTGCGTTACTCGTTGACGACTCCAAAGTAGCGAGGTTTGCGCTCAGCAAGCTACTTGAGAACGTCAGCATGAACGTAAATCTGGCCGGCTCCGCGGAAGAGGCGCTCGATTATCTGAGCAAGAACTCGCCGCCCGACGTGATATTTATGGATCACTTGATGCCGGGTATGAACGGAGTGGAAGCCTCCAAGGCGATCAAGTCCAATCCGGACACCGCCGCCATTCCGATCATTATGTGCACGTCGAAAAAGTCCAAGGAGTTTGAGGACGCAGCCAAACGCTTCGGTATCTACAACATTCTCACCAAGCCACCGCAAACTGACGGCCTGCATAGCATTCTGGAACAGCTCAACCGGGACATTGAAGCCGGCAATCTGGCTTCGGCGCCCATCGATCTGACCGCTATGGATTTCGCTTTCAGCGACCATGACGTGGATGATGCGGAAGATACTACCGCCAAAAACGTCAAAGCTAAGGAAGAGCAGCCGCCTTCGCCTCATGACGCCCTGCCTGTCAACGGCAAAGCCTTCAGCCTGCCCATAGAAATGATCGAGCAGGTTGCGCGCTCTACGGTGAAAACCAGTTTGAACACACGCGTTCACGAATTATTGAGTGATCTGTTCGATGAGCAGTACGCCCATCTCAAACGCTTGTCGGAAGAATTACAAAACAGACATGATGAGCGTATAGAAACTTTTTATAGCCGCATTGAAAACCAAATTACAACCAGCTTCGCCGCACTCAAAGAAGAGGTATCCGCTGAGCTGGCCAGAGAAATCAGCCAAGAGCTGAATGAAATCAAGGAAGAGCTTAAAAACGCCGCGCCGGCGGCGTCCGCCACAGGCGCTTCTCCCGCCATCACCCAGAAGCAATTGGACGAGCTGAAAGATCACATGACGACAGTGCAGTCTATTGACACTGAGTTCTGGCAAACCTTGCAGGCAGAGGCCATCCAGCAAGCGCATGACATCTCCCGGGAAACGGCGGAAGACATCGCTCAGCGCACCATTGAGCTGTACGCGGAATCACAGCGTAGCGCCAGCAATAAAGCTTATATGATCGCTTTATCGATCAGCATCGGCGTATTCGCCGCAGGCGTCGCCTTTATCTCCGGCATATTCGGCTGATTGTTATCCTGTCGCCTCCCGCCCCCATTCGCTGAATGGCGGGGCGGGAGAAGTCCCAGGAAAATACTCAACATTACTGGACTTACACGCTTTTAAGCGATATAACGCAGCATTAATTTCGCACACATAGCTTATTTTATAGCCACCCCTTATGAATCGTCTGTTTGTTGATCACCTTACCGTCCTTGATTTTTCTTACCTTCACCCTCTCCGCGGCATCGTCGGAGAAAGCTGGATTATGGATATAGAGCTTTCCGGCGACCTGGACGAACAAGGCATGGTGTTCGATTTCGGCGACGTAAAAAAAATCCTTCGTCAGGCTGCGGAGGATATGATTGATCACAAGCTGGCGGTTCCCCAAGACCTGCTGGACATAAATGTTGAGCAAAAGGGAGAGCGTGTTGAAGTCAGCTGCGGCTTTCCCGGCGACGCCCAGTTTTATATCTCCTGCCCCGCAGACGCCATCGCCGCTCTCCCCCTGACGGAAATCGATATCGAGTCAGTGGAGCCACTATTGACCAAACACCTGCAAAGCGTGGTGCCGGACAATGTGAAGAAGGTAAAAATCCGCTTGCGTGAGGAAAACATCCAAGGCGCTTACTACCACTACACTCACGGATTGAAAAAGCATGCCGGCAACTGCCAGCGCATTGCTCACGGCCACCGCTCCAAACTGGAAATATTCGCAGACGGACAACGCAGCCAGCTCACCGAGTACCAATGGGCCAAAAAATGGAAAGATATCTATATCGGCAGCTGGGAAGATGTCGCTCAGGAAGAGACCATCAACGGCGTTGAGCACATACGCTTTAAATATACCGCCTCCCAAGGTGATTTTGAGCTATTGATGCCCAAGAAGCGGATATACATGATTGACACTGACTCCACCGTCGAGTGGATCGCCGAACATATTGCACAGACTCTGAAAAAGCAACGCCCGCAAAACTGGTTTACCGTGCGCGCGTACGAAGGCGTTAAAAAAGGAGCTATCGCCGAACGTTAGCGCCCTATATCGAAAAGCGGAGCGGGCTTAGGCCCACTCCCCTCTTAAAGCTTTCACTTTCACTTCCAATGCATCGGAGCTGACTTTTTCGGGCTCCCAGCTTGCGTCCGCGACCAACTCGACTTTGGACCAGAAGCGCCGAGGCAGTTTAGCCAGCGCCACACCGTCTTTATGACTAAAGAATGACCCCCATAATCCTCGTAGCGCCATTGGCGTTACAGGCACAGGGTTGCGCTGGACAATCAGCTCAATCCCCTTCCTGAAAGCATCAATATCTCCCGTCTTTGTCAGTCGCCCCTCCGGGAAGATACAAATCACCTCGCCATTCTCCAGCGCCTCGCTAATCGCTTCGAAAGCACGATAATAGGTATTCGGGTCTCTCTTTTCGGAGGTGATGGGAATGGTGCGCGCAAGTTTGAAGAACCAGTGCAGCCCAGCCATTTCATATATCCCTTTATCCATAACAAAGCGTACAGGTCTGCGCACGGCGCCACCGATCAGCATCGCGTCGACATAACTGACATGATTACACACCAGAACGACTGGTCCTTCTTCAGGTATATTATCTAATCCTCGATGCGTTACCCGATACATAGTATGGCCCAACAGCCATATGCAGAAGCGCAATGCAAATTCCGGCACTTGCTTGAATATATACACGGCGACAACGGCGTTCATGATCGCCAAAACAAGGAAGTATTCGGGAATGCTAAGCCCTACTAGCGTTAAGATAATAATGGCGAAAGCCGCGCTAAACACCATGAAAATAGCGTTCATGACATTATTTAACGCAATGACCTGCGCCCGTTTCTTTTCTTCCGAGCGCTCCTGGATCAATGCATACAAAGGCACAATATAAAAACCGCCAAACAAGCCTATAAACAATAGATCCAGCAACACGCCATAACCGGAGGGATCAGCCAGAAATTCTCCAAACGTTCGTAACTCTATGGCATTAACGGCAGGGGTCGAAAAGTAGAGATGGGCGCCAAACAGGGTCAGACCCAGCGAGCCAATAGGCACCAGTCCAAGCTCCACTTTGCCATCCGACAATTTACTGCACAGCAGCGATCCCGCCGCAACGCCGATAGAAAACAATGTCAACAATCCCGTGGCGACGGCTGGATTCCCCAATAAATACTCTTTGGTAAAAAGGTTGAATTGAGTCAGATAGCTCGCCCCCAGAAACCAGAACCAACTAATGGCCATCACCGAGAGAAACACCGCGCGATTGTCTTTTACATCACGCACTGTTCCCATGGTCTCGGTAATCGGGTTCCAATTAATACTTAGCTGCGGGTTGACCGAGTCCGCCTGCGGTATCGAACGACTGGCGACATAGCCAGCAATAGCGCAAACAATAATGCCGCCGGCGATAAGGTTTACGCCCCCTTGATGGCTAAACAAAACACCAGCGAGGATAGTGCCGAATAAAATCGCCAGGAAAGTCCCCATCTCCACCAGCGCATTTCCAGCCAACAGCTCTTCACGCCTCAAATGCTGTGGGAGAATGGAGTATTTCACAGGACCAAACGCTGCAGACTGCACTCCCATCATAAACAACAAAAACAACAGCAGAACTTTGGACTCAGTGATAAAAGCAAAGGCGGCCAGCGACATGAGCGCAATTTCCACCAACTTGATGATTCGAATTAACTTTCCCTTCTCAAACTTATCTGCGAGCTGGCCCGCCAAAGGAGAAAAGAGGAAAAAGGGAAGGATAAACAAACCCGCCGCCACATTTACCAGCGTTGCGCTTTCTTCTTCGCTCAGCTTGTATGCGAACAACAGCAAGATACCCTGCTTGAAAAGGTTGTCGTTAAAAGCTCCAAACGCCTGCGTCAAAAAATACGGCAGGAAGCGAATGGAACCGAGCAAATTAAACACGCCTTTATTAGCCATGAAGGAACTCCGCAAGGGCGAAACGCGACCGGATAACGGGCCGCTATCCAGCTATTTTTTATAACATTTTGTTTTAGCGAAGATTAGCAGTAGCGCTACCAGTACGCCATGCCACATTCGGCAGGTTGCGAATAACAGCCTATCGAGTATTGCTATCCGCATCATTCCATTAATACGCAGACTTGTTACAACATTTCAAAACCAAACCCACTCCAATATCTCCCGTCTCCACACGAGCAACAGGGGCTTTGGCAGTGCTCCCCAAGCCCTTACATATTGTAATTTTTTGTTGCGAAACAATTCGTTACCGAAATAAACAGAATCCCGTCACAGGCTTGGTTTAAACTCCATCGCAAAATCAGGAGCTGGTATAAGGCGGTACCTACAGTGAAGTCCATGTCATTTGCAGGATTTGCATCAATTTTATCTGCTTGCTTACGTAATAAATCCTTACCCATATTCACAGGCATTATCTTTCTGACAACCCTGGTTACTGGTTGTGGCGGAGGTGAAGGCTCATCCCACTCAACAGATAACGGCGTATATGTATTCTGGGACGCCCCGGCTACCCGCGAAGACGGCTCACCATTGGCGCTGTCAGAAATTGCCAGTTATCGTGTGTACCACAGCTTCACGCCAGCTGAACCCACAAGCTCAGACAAAAGCATAAAGGACGATAAGTGGAGCTCCATTCAGATGTCAGCCACTGCCGACTCCTACTATTTTGACAACCTCAAACCAGGCGAACACTACTTTGCGGTAACAGTAGTCGACACTGACGGTATTGAAAGCGAACCCTCAGAGATTCTCCCCAAAACTGTTCGCTAACCAGTTTTACACACCTTCCCCTTAGTCCTTGTGTAAGCGCCGCTGCAGTTTTCGGCGCTCTTCTTCCATTCGCGTCAATAGTTGTTCAAGCGGCGATTTGAACTTCACTGAAGCAGGAGCCATTGCTTCCAAATATTGCTTCTGCTGCTCTCTAAGCTCGTTTAGCTTGGCGAGCACATCCTGCATGCCAAGCACAAACCTTGAACCTTGTACGTCATCTGAGGAGGCCTGAGCGTCACCTAGATTAAGTTCAGCCCTGGCTTCTTCGATTACCTCAGAAGAGGAGGGCCTAATACTGGTTGGAGCGGAATGCGCAAGGTCAATTTCTTGCAAAGTGCGCACGTCGCCATTATCCATCAACATTATTCCCGTGGACTTAGTGCGCCCGAGCACCCGACCATAATCACCCACCAACTCAAACGAATCCGGCGTCGAGCCCAGATATATCGCTCCAACGCCCACTTCCTTCAGGGACAATAGCTGCTTATCGCCATTTTCCGAAGCCGCCCAAACACGCAATTGGGAAAAGACAGGATCGGATTCGTCAATCCAGCGATTGCCGTCCGCATCATAACGAGAAAGGTCGCCAAGACCATCGCCGCTATACGCCCCAAACATTTCACCGCCATCATTAATTTTCCCGTCGCCATTTACGTCCAGCACCAAATAGCCGCTACCAACGCCCAGCTCCGCAATATCTTCCTGCCGCCCATCTCCATTCAGATCAAAGCTGAAGGAAGTATTACGCAGCGTCGCGGCCTCCGTTCCGAAATTCAGCACCAGCGGATCGGTCATCACTCTTGCGCTGACCAGAAGATTAGACTGGCTTTCAACTATGCTCGCACGCTCACGATTGAGATATAAGGTGAACGCGACCTCTCTCCCATCTTCCAGATTGATAACACCAGAAGAAACGGTCGTGGAGCTTTGAGATTCAGAGACAAAAGAATAGCGACTGAATGCAACAACGGCCTCGCCCGCAACGGATACGCCCCCCGTCGCCCCGCTGGCGATCACCTGTACCGCCTCCTCCCCCTGTAAACCAACCTGGACGATCTGCGATAAGGCCGAGCCTCTGCCCATCACTTCTGTCTGACCATCGCCAGAGAGCACCCTGGTGTATACCTGAGCGCTTTCAGATTGATTAGCGTCATAATTAAAATAAGACTGTCGCTGACTAAGCAAATAAGAACCGGAAGGATCTACCGGCGAAGATTGCGAGGAGACAAACAAAAGACGTTCGCGCTCCAGCGTTTTTTCCTGCGAAACACTCTGATTGGACAACTGAATGGAAGAGGATTGGATCTGCATGAAGCCTCCGCCCAACAAACTGCAGTCACTAGTTGGTTATCGGCGAAGAAAAGGGAAACTTCAGTTTAAAAGCATAAAAAAACCCTCATATCTTTCGATATGAGGGTTTTCAATTTGGCGTCCCCTAGGGGATTCGAACCCCTGTTACCGCCGTGAAAGGGCGGTGTCCTAGGCCTCTAGACGAAGGGGACTAGAAACTTGGTGGAGCCAGACGGGATCGAACCGTCGACCTCAACGCTGCCAGCGTTGCGCTCTCCCAGCTGAGCTATGGCCCCGTGTCACAACGGAGGCGTATGTTAGAGAGATCCCCCCATTGAGTCAAGCGTTACCTTTGAAAAAATTCTAATTTTTTTCAGCAGCATCGATAGCGGCTGAAATTTGAGCAAACTCTTTCTCCGCCGCCTTCAGATCTTTCTTGGATAGTCCGCCCAATACTTCCAGCGCAAAACGCAGCCTGGCGCGAGTCATATCGGGCCCCAGGGCTTCCATGGAATCCACGACTGACCAAGAGTTTGGCGTACCCGCGATAGACACGAAAATAGGCATCATGAAGTCGCCCATCTTCACACTCATCGCCTTGCTGAGCGCTTTCAGGTCAGCGAAGATATTCTCTTTGGTCCAATGGCGTTGCGCTTCCAGTCGCCATAACGAATATTGCAGCACCTTCTTGAGCTGTTCCGCCTCTAGTTTAGAGGCAGCGAAATCTTCCTCTTTAATCGGTAAATAGCCGCTGAACATGAAGGACGCCAACGGAGCTACATCAGAAAATGTCTCCGCCCTGCTTTGGACATGGGGAATCATCTTGGCGGCGTAGTCATTATTGTAAGACCAGCGCACCAGTCGCTCCAGGAACTGGGTTTCGCTCAGATTCTCTCTCATCCAGAGCCCATTCAACCAACGCAGCTTCACTATGTCAAAAACCGGTCCGCCAAGCGAAACACGTTTAATGTCGAAATTCTCGATCATTTGGGTCAGCGTGAACTTTTCGCTCTCATCAGGCATAGACCAGCCCATCCGGCCCAGATAATTCAGCAGCGCTTCCGGCATCACCCCCAAACGCTCATAGAAATTAATACTGGTTGGGTTCTTGCGCTTGCTCAGCTTGGTTTTGTCAGGATTGCGCAGCAACGGCATGTGGCACAGCGTTGGCATTTCCCAACCAAAATACTTGTACAACAGCATGTGCTTAGGCGCCGAGTTAATCCACTCTTCGCCACGAATGACGTGGGTGATTTCCATCAGATGATCATCCACCACGTTGGCCAGGTGATAAGTGGGCATGCCATCGGATTTCAACAGAATCTGGCAGTCGACCTGCCCCCAGTCGATCTCAATATCGCCACGCAACATGTCTTTCACCACGCACACGCCTTCGTCCGGCACTTTCATCCGGATAACGTGAGGTTCGCCGGCGGCCAGACGACGCTTTACTTCATCTTCAGGCAACTCAAGATCGCCTTTTACCCCAGGCGGCAAACCTTTCGCTTTACGCTCTTCGCGAATGACATCCAATTCTTCCGGCGTGCGGAAGCAGTAGTATGCATGCCCTTTAGCGACTAACTCCTCAGCATAAGCCCGATAACTGTCTTTTCTTTCGCTTTGACGATAAGGCGCATGAGGACCGCCAACATCAGGCCCCTCATCCCATTCCAGCCCCAACCATTTCAAAGCGCTCAGAATATCTTGTTCTGATTCCGTCGTGCTGCGAGTCTGATCAGTATCTTCAATACGCAGAATGAATTTACCGCCGTGCTGACGAGCGAAGCACAGATTGAAAAGCGCAATATAAGCGGTTCCTACGTGAGGATCGCCGGTGGGAGATGGTGCAATACGGGTTCTTACCGTCATGGTAGCAGTTACCTGTTTTATATCTCAGTGAATCGGGCCCGATTTCAGGCCACAGCAAAGTGAACAGGCATTATAAACATGGCGACGGCGACTGCACACACCCCGAGGAAGGTTAGTCAGGAATGAAGCTAAACTCTTACACCGCCGCGCTCGCCAGTAGGCAGGTCAAAGATTTTAATGCGGAAATCCACTCTCACATCATCAACAGGAACCGCTTCTGAAAGGTAGTGCCCTTGCGCCTGATCAGCGCCGACGGTAAGCGCCTGCTCCACCTGCGCCCGACTCTCCACGCCCTGCACCACTACCTTCAGCTCAAGACTACGCGCCAGATCGCAGATCGCCCTCAGAACAACCGGGCTTTCTTTATCCACATACAATTCCTGCATGAAGTTTGGCGAGACTTTCAGCGTATCAATAGGCGCACGACGCAACGCCGACAGTGAGGAATCTCCAGAGCCGAAATCATCCAGCGCCACGGACACCCCACGCTCACGCAATCGATTCAAGAGAATCAAGGCGTCCTTGTTTTCCGCTTTTAGCAAGTCCTCCGTAATCTCCAGCTCAAGCGTTTCCCCTGGCAGACCATAACGTTCCAGGCAATTACTGATCTCGCTAAGCACTTCGTTCATCCTTAAATGATGCGGAGAGAGGTTAAATGACACGGTCACGTCATTACCAACGCTTTGTTGCAGGCTCTTAATCGCGTTGCAAACAGCCTCCAGTAACTGTTTGCCTAACTCAATCAAATGACCGGACTCTTCCGCCACAGAGATAAATTGCTCAGGCAGCAAAACACCCAGGCGCGGATGATTCCATCGGGCCATCGCCTCAAACTCAGTAGCGACACCGGTCCTCAAATTAACACGAGGTTGTAAGTACACCGTAAATTCTTTTACGACCAAGCCATCCTGAATATCCCGCTCCAACTGCAATCGCTTCTCTGCGGAAGTGTTAAGGGCATGCGTAAAGAAGCGGAAGCAGGCCCCACCCGCTTGTTTGGCTTCGTACATAGCCAAGTCCGCACTTTTCAACAGCAGCTCCGGCGACTGCCCGTCTACGGGATACAAGGCAATACCAATACTGACGGACATGGAAACGCTATGTTCATCCAAGGTAAACGGATGTTCAAAAGCAGCAAGAATACGGGAAGCCACCAATGAGACCTGATGCGCTTTACGGATATCCCTCAAGAGGACCGTGAACTCATCTCCTCCAGTGCGCACCAACACTCTGTCCATATCGCCAAATTCCGTCATCACCTGTCGCGCCACCTCATCGGAAAGCCGCAGACTGGCGCCGATCCGGTCGGCCACCTGCCGAAACAGCTCATCCCCGACCTTAGAACCGTAGGTCTCATTGATGCGCTTGAAGTGATCGATATCAATAAACAGCACCGCCAAAGCCTGGTCCTGCCTGCGGGTATAACTGACCGCCTTTTCCAAGATGCCGGCAAAGGCGGTGCGATTAGGTAAGCCCGTCAGCGGATCCAAATTCGACAGTCCTTTCACACGCTCTATTTGCCCGCGTTGGGTAGAAGCCATTTCCTCAAACTCCGCGCTGAGCCGACTGAGCTCATCGTTACCGTCAAACACCCAGGCGATCTCCGCTCCACTGCGAAATGCGGCGATTTGGCGCTGGAGACGGTTAATTGGTTCCAGCAACAGCTTGTTTAGCTTCGAATAAACCAACAAAAACGCCACAATAATCACAATCACCACAAACCAGCCCAAAGCTATCAGGATAGGCGTCACCATCCGGTCCACCACCTCTTCTGTGACGATACCGGTAATAAAAAGCTGCTCATTAACGCGATAGAAGCCTCCCAGATAATCCTGCTCCCCCAAAGTAAAACCTCTCAGTCGCCCGATTCCCGAGGTAATAATCTGCTTTACCTGAGGCCCCCAGAGCTTCAGTTCCTTATCATTGAGAAAGTATGATTCTCCCTGGGGATCACTGACCACAACGTACCCTTCTGGATTATTCAGCTTTTTGCGCAGCATCTGCATCACATCCTCGATCCGCATCACCACCAACAGATAACCTTTGGTCAGATCCGTCGTGCCAAGATACTCCACCGCCTCGTTGCGATGATCAATTCGCTGCGCCTGCACATATTCGATGTATCCGCCCTCTTCCACGAAAAACAATTGCTCCGCATAGCTCGGGCGCTGGGCCGCCACACGCTCAATAAAATCCTGGTACTTAGGCGGAGCTTTAGGATCCTCCGCATCCCTTGAATCAATACTGCCGTCCGGCAACAGCAAGGCAATGTCGACGTATGAGGGAAAGGCTTTACGGTAGTCGGCGAACAATCCCAGCAATGCGGGCTGCATGACTTTGTAGCGAACCGTATCAGGGAGATTCAGATAGCGGCGAATAATGTCATTGGAGACGAACAACTCCAGATTGGCGCGGGCGGAGCTAAAATCCTTATTGAGTTCATCACGCCCGCTACGCAAAGAAAGATCAAGCTGATGTTCCAGTATCCGCATGGTGTTCTCGCGAATATAAAGATACGAGAGACTGCCGAACATGAGCAGCGGCAATACAATGAAAGGCAGGACGAATAGAAAGATGCGCGCTCTTAACTGCAGTTTTAGCATGGCGGCGTATCCATTCTAACGCTTAATCGAACGAAACATCTGGTTGCGCAACTTTAACACCTCCGGCGAAATGACTTTGTAAGTATCCGCCTTATCCATCACATTTTTCGGCGGGTAAATGTCAGGATTTTCCAGGTGCTCTTTTGACAATTTTGAGGCCGCCGCCTTATTTGCGGAACCATAATGTAGAAACTCAGACAGCTTAGCGGCGTTCTCGGGGCGTAGTAAAAAGTCGATAAACTGATGCGCCTCTTCCTTATGCAGGCTTTTCTTGACCACGCCGATATAGTCCACCCACAAATTGGTGCCTTCGGCCGGCGCTACGAACTCTACTCTTGGGTCGAGTTCGTGCAGCCCCACTGCATCTCCGTTGTACATCATGGCCATTACAATATGGCCTTTGATCAGCTCCGAGTTTTCATCAATGAGGGGATAGGCGTAACCCGCCACATACGGTTTTTGCTGCTCCAGCAACACGCCCGCCGCCTCAACCTGGTTCAGGTCCGTCGCATTCATAGAATATCCCAACGCCACCAACGCCATTCCAAATGCATCAGCGGAGTCATCGATCACCATGATTTTTTGTCGCAGAGTATGATGGGGTTTAAAGAAGTCTCGCCAACTGGAAGGCGGCTGCGGAAGCTTGTCGCTTCGGTAAGCGATGCCGACGGTTCCCCATAACAGAGGCACGCCGTAACCCCCCACCTCTCCGAACATCTTCATCCAGTGTTCATCCACATTGGACAAATGAGGTAATAGCTCTGGCTGCAAGGCATCAATCCATTCTGGAATCACATATTCCCGCATGGATGCGCCGGCGCTGACAATCAAATCAAGCCCAACTCCCTGGGTTTCCGCCAGCAAGGCTTGTTTGCTTTCATCGGAGGAGTAATAAAGTTCCCGCACCTGAACCCCCGTTTCCTTTTGAAAGGCGTCCAGTAACTCAGGAGGCATGTAATTCGCCCAGTTATACAAAACCAGCTCAACACTATCCGCCCCTCTCACTGCGAGAGGATAGAGAAGGCTAACTCCCCATATGGTCAACCATAGAATCAGTCGATGCTCCATGTCGGCGGTGTCTATCAGTTGTCCGATATCAGTGTTTCTGCACTAAGCCGGGGACATGACGGTATTTGCCGGAAGCCCTGGCCGCTCTCTTTGAGATTAGCAGAAGCCTCGGATATAGAAAGAAAAAAGCCGGGAGACTCTCATCACCCGGCTTCTTTAAAAGATTCTTCCATTAGGCCTTAAATTCAGCGACCCATTCGCCGTTAACGTCAGGCCAGCATTGAACCAGCAGCACTGTGTTGGCTGCTATGAACGCGTCCAGTGCGCCATAAGATGCAAAACGTTTAATCACAGCTGGTACCTACTTCATTAATACAACTTTACTTCTTTAGCCACCCGGTTAAAGAGCCCGGCATGACTCGACTTCCTGACGACGATCAGCCAATCACCGACAAGTAAAGATGAATTTTAGTCATCTCTATAGGAATAAAAATCCGAGAATCTCCTTATCCTAAAGGACATACAGGGATTTGCGGGCGTCTGGAGCAGGAAGCCAGACGTCATTATCCGCTATAAGCGGAACCTCACCATATCATCTTCGACCGTGATCTCTCGCACAGAGCCAACAACTCTACTTGCAATACCGACGGGCTCTTTCAGTTTATAGACGGGATAGGCTCCATAATAGGCGTTCAGCCAATCGCTAATATTGCTCCATAAAGGCTTACGAACGCCTTCGGGCACGAAACGATTAATAAATCGAGACTCGACATTTAGCACTTGAATGTTATCCAGATACAGAGAGCCTGAATCCGCCTCCCATCTTACCTCCGCGCTTCCGGTAATTCGGAGCGGCTCTTCAATACTGACGCCCAAAATGCGAGTGGACAGTATCGGCTCGGCATCTAACATGACATATCCGCCTCGATCGCCCAATAACGCAATAGTAAGCCGCTGCAAGTCCAATTGCGCCTGAACGGACAGGCTTTGGCTCATGAGGTCAGGCAGGATGGTTCCCAGTCCACCCATATTTTCCGGCGCACGGACCTGTACATTGATAATGCCTTGAATGGGGAGCTGCTTATTAATACTGGCCTGAATTTCCGCTTCTCTTACTGTAAAAGAATCACAGCCGGATAGAACGAAGCTCAAAGCCGACGAAAGCAGTGCAGCAAGACGCATAATGGATCACCAAAACGTTGGAAGCGGAGTCAGGCGACTAATATAACGCCTGAGGGCGGATGGACAAGTGCTTAGGGATTGACAGAGTTGTAAGAACCACTGCGCTTTACATTGCGCAAGTCCGCAGGATTGATCGCCGCGAATCTATTTCGTCCAGATTCCTTGGCTTTGTATAAGGCCTCATCCGCCAACCGGATCCACTCTTCTTTAGTCTCGTCTTCGCCAGGAGCCCCTGCCGCGACGCCACAACTTACTGACACATACTGCGCGACTTGCGAAAAGTGGTGAGGGAGTTTCATTTCATAGACGCGCTTAACCAAACGCTCAGCGACCTGCTCTCCTATGTGCAAGTCAGCTCCAGGCAACACGACTAAAAACTCTTCTCCTCCATAACGGGCGACAAGATCAAGGCGCTTGTTAGCGCCTCGACGCAACGCCGAGGCGACCTCTTTGAGCACTTCATCGCCCATGTCATGGCCATAGTGATCATTGAAGTCCTTAAAATAATCGACGTCACAGATGATAATGGCGATATCTGACTTCTGCTCCAAAGCCAGTTTCCAGCGCTCATCCAGATATCCAATGACCGCTCGACGGTTCGCCAGCCCCGTCAACTCATCACGAAAGGACATCTCACGCAGCTTTTCACTCTGCTCCTGCAACTGACATAACAACTGATGAAACGCCCTGCCAAGCTTGCCTATTTCGTCTCTCGGCAGCTTGGGCAGATCCAGCTTTTCCAATTGCGGCTGGCTTTGAACACGCCGGACATAAGCCTCCAAACGCGCCAGTGGACGCAGCACGAGCATCCAAACAAGAAAGGCGAAGATACCCAATACCGTCGTCAATAAATAGGAGGCATAGCTCATCGCCCGGTCGAACGTCGCTGCGGTGAGATTAAAGAAATCGCGGTCGGCGTTGATACGCACCAGAATACTAAGATCGCTCTCAATATCAGGGATCAGCGTGTAGCCTTCCAATTTGGAGTCGCTGACTTCCTGGGTATAGATAGGTTCATCCACTGTCAATCTGTCCGCAATATCGCGCAAGTCATCACCAAGCTTTGGGTCATGCATCCAAAAAACCGCGAAAGGGACCCCCACCAACTGCTGCACATTTTGCAACAACCGCCCGCGCACCAGGCGGCCAAATAGCAGCACGCCATTCGCTGGCCCAGTGAGATTCGAGCGAAACACAGGGCGCACGCTGACAAACATCAGCCCGGATTCGGTCCCCATGATCCCGGAATACCCCGAGTAGGGATCCTTAAAGTCACCGAGCGCCACCCCCAGGATAAAACCAGGATCGGGCGGACCGTCCAAGGGCAGCTCTTTCACATGCAGCGTCTCTCCGGCTTCCTGATCCCACGTCTTTCCCCAAACCACTTCGCCATTGGGCTTATAAAGCATCATCGCATCGATCTTGAGATTAACGAATGTGGCGTCGCCGAGATTGGATTCTATGTATTCAGGATAAGGTGATTCGACAAAACGATAGGTATCGTCCCAGGCCGCCCAGTCCAAGGTATATTGATGCAGGTTGGTTAATTCATGAAATAAAGCGCCTGTCACCCTGTCTATATCAAGACGGGCGCGCTGAGATTCCAAGTCCCTGGCCATTGGAGCAAAAAATACCTGCAACCCCGCCATAAAGATCATGATCAAAATCACGGCGAAGCAGACACAAATTGCTCCGAATTTGAACCAAAGCGATCTCAAATTCATGGCGGATTGTTCTGGTGAGTCTAAATTCACCATAGCATAGAAAATGCAAACCCGCCGGGCTAAAGTATGTCGGCATAAATAGTTAAGACTGATTAAAGCTAAGCTGAGAAAAAGGGAGGAGTTACAATGGCTAATATTGCTGTGGTTTTGTCAGGCTGTGGGTACCTCGATGGCGCGGAAATCTACGAGTCCGTCATCACTCTTTTAGCGCTGGACAGCAACGACGCAAAATATCAGTGTTTCGCCCCGGATATTAATCTGGTGCAAGTGGTGAACCACATCAGCGGAGAGCCTGTGCCGGGAGCGTCACGCAATGTATTGTTGGAGTCCGCCCGTTTGGCGCGCGGCGAAATCAAAGAACTTTCGGAACTTAATCCTGATGAGTTTGACGCACTGATCTTTCCGGGAGGATTTGGCGCCGCGAAAAACCTGTCCACTTTCGCTGTCGACGGCGTCGACATGAAAATCCTCCCACAGGTGGAGCGAGTCGCCAAAGCTTTCGCCGAAGCTGGCAAACCGTCTGGTTATATCTGCATCGCTCCAACCATGATCCCTCATATCTATGGAGCCGGCGTCAAATGCACCATTGGCGACAATAGAGACATCGCCGGCGCGATTGAAAGTATGGGCGGGCAGCACGTGGACTGCGCCGTGGACGACGTAGTAGCGGATGAAGAACGTAAGGTTGTCTCCACGCCAGCCTATATGCTGGCGGGCCGGATTTCAGAAGCCGCCACAGGTATTGAAAAGCTTGTCCGCCAGATTCTAACCTGGATCGACTAATCCCACTCTGCTCCCGCCGATTTCAAATCGGCGGATTCCCCACATTGAGTCACCTGCTGACTGCCTGCAAATTAGGATGATTATTCTAATTTTTGCTTCTAGTATTTGATTCTAATTTAGCCATATAACCCGATTTCAAGGCGCTAAAATGTCGGCAAAAAACTCAAAAAGCCAAATGGACCGGCTAACCACTTTAAAGGACCAACTACAACGCCAACTGCAATCCGGCCTGAGCACAGTTGAACAGGAAGGAAAAAAGGTTCTGAATCAACTTGGCGCAGATCTGGATAATGAAGATAAGAGTCTGAAAGCCGTCGTCGCCCGAATCCGAGCCAAAAACAACACCTTCAAAGACTTCGCACGCAACATCGACGCAGCCACTTATGACGTGCGCGGCAGAATACGCTGGAACGCAAACATGATGTCCGCCTACGCCAAAATGCAGGCCGAAAAAGCCGTGGACAAAGAAGTCAAACCAAGACTCGAAACCTACAAACACAACCTCGAAAACAGGATCAAATACCTTCGGGACAAAGTCGCCCTGTTCAAGGAAAAGATTTCACACTGAGTAAACCTCACTAGTTTAGAGCTAGAGTAGACTCAGCCCCTTCCCCAGGGGCTTTTTTTCAAAGATTGGTCATCCTGAAATGACACAGGAGAAACAGTGCTACGATCAACATTTAATTTAAAGAGATCGGGTCGACCATAATGTCCAGCAACATCAAGAGATTTTCTTGCGTTTTTTGAGGCCTCAAGGTCAATGTCAGCATACAGTATGGCTTTCTCTTTATGCATAGGCCCTGCAGCAATCCCGCCAAAAGGTTTCACTACGACAGCTCCACCAGTGTTGATCCACTCTTCGTTTTTAAACAGCTGAGACCTGCCCGGAAAGTCATCAGGGATATCACTGCCTGTAATAGCCGTCGCAGTGCTCAAGACCCAGCATCCGCCCTCTCTGGCTATGTGATTCATCGAAGCAACCCAAGTATCGCCATTGTCCCAAGTCGGAGCTACGTAGACATCAATGTTCTGACTATATAGAGCAAACCGCGCCAGTGGCATATAGCTTTCCCAACAGATTAGACACCCTATCCGACCTATCGCGGTTTCCACTACTTTTAGCCCAGAACCATCCCCCATTCCCCACACCATCCGTTCTGGGTTAGTTGGCATCAGTTTTCGATGCCGGTTCAGCAAAGAGCCATCAGCGTCAAAGACAAACAACGAATTGAATAGAGTTGATCCGCTGAACTCTGACTCAAGCTCATGCGCCCCCATAACCACGACGATCTGGTACTTGGCGGCTGCTTCTGCAATAGGTTTCAAATCACCCGCTTTAAGATTAACCGCATTGGCCCGGAGCTTGGCATGGATTTCATTACCCAGCGCAATATCGCCTCCCGGCCTAAGACGCCATATCCAAGTTGGGTAGCCAGGAAGATGCGCCTCGGGAAAAACAATCAGCTTCGCTCCATTACTCGCCGCTTCTTCAATTATTTCTACGGCCAGATGTATTGATGCTTGCAGATCCAACAATACCGGAGGCTTTTGAGTAATTGACACCTTAACCATGACATTTCTCCCGTGGCGAAGTCTGTAGCTTCACTCTTGGATAACTTCGCCAGACCCACCCAGCTCCAAAGGCACATCTTTCAGTTTCATCACCCCATCCTTGATCGGTAATCGGTGCTCCTGATAATGGACATGCACACCGGCTTCATAAGGAAAGTCGGGAATCACAGCAGCAAAGACATCGATCAGCCCCATTCCTGGATGCTCTGTAAAGATGTGACCTCCGCAGTTTTTACACCATTTGCGGTAACTGTTAGGGGTCTTATTGTATGTGCCAATGCTATCTGCCCCCTTTAACACGACGACTTGCTCTGGCTTCCACAGAGTAAAAGCATTGACTGGTGATGCTGACCAGCGTCGACACGACTCACAATGGCAATAGCCCATCCCTTCGGGTTTACCACTTACCGTAAATTGAACAACCCCACAGAAACAGCTGCCTTGATACTTACTTTCGCTATTCATTTTACCCCCCATGTCTCAACCGCAATTGAAGAAACGCCGTCTTGACTACAGCTCAGCTCATTCCCTTATCGGTATCATGGTATGAGTCTAGGCCCATCCGCAGGGATAGGCGGAGATTAATCTCATGCATGCTAGTCACGTCTACGGCAACCATTGAAGGTGCACGCCGAATAGCTGCTGTAATATTTCCATCGACTCATCCGACTCACTTAACATGCCTTTTGGTGGATCGCCTTCGTATTGTCTTGCTTTCGCCAGCCTAACCTTCGCATCCATTAACTTTAGCTTGATGTCAAAGCACTCTCTATCTATACGTAAGGAGCGCTCAAGCAAACTAGTTATTCCATCAACCTTAATTTGGGTATACTCCCTGCACTTAGGAATATCCATTTTGCGTCCTTATAATACTCTTCCCTACATCCTAACAGGGACTTATAAGTCTAAATGTCCGAGTTCGGCATCAATTCTCTGCTGAGCTTCGAAGAGCTGGCTGGTAGCATGGGCGAACAAGCACTGGAAGTGTTCTTCACGAACAGGGTCCTTATCATCTTCTAAGAAATCTTTACACTTCGCCAATGTATGCATTAAACATGTATAACGAAGTATTCTTTCTAACTTATTACTACCCTCATTTTTTTGAATAACCGCCGCCACCTTTTTTAGCTGCTCCATCTTAGCTAGCACTTCTTTCAGCGCTAAACGCGGTGGATGTTTCTCCTCTCCAATGACTTCCCATGAGTGGTCTACAAGGGGGGCTTTCATCACCATTTTTACTCTAAGTCCTCTACCTTCAGAATCTGGCTCATTCTCCCAACGTCAGATAATGATAGAGATGATAGTTGATTGACTCCCACGTGGTTTTATAGCTTACCCTGGCGCTTCAGGATCCTGACATTCTCCTTAGCGAAGCTAACCAATTTCCCAATTTGGCAGTCCGCCTCTGCGCCTTCCATTCCACTAACCTCGCTAATAATCCCTCTCATTCTGCTTCCGTCAGTAGATAACACACATACAGTAACCCACAACTCACCATTACCTTTAGAAAGACTCACATGATCACCTACCTCGGGGGGGCTCTTTGAATCTAAAGGCGACTTTCCATAAACACTGATTAAACCTGCACTTTTATCCCAAGCCACATATAACCTCCCCTCCTGAGAGTTATTTAAAATTGGCAACCACCTACACTCTCCAGACCATGCTCACATAATAGGGTTTACATTAATACCAAGAGCTGTGCAATTGGCGCTTTCTGTCTTTTGATCAGAATACTAACGGGTCAACTAAGCACCATCGCTCAGCAAGAATTAATAGCAAGATTTATAGGAAATAAAAACACTAGGCCTGCTTATGAAAGTAGGCAATTAACCTAACATTATTCCAAGCACCTTAAGCTCAACAGTTACCAAACTATACATGCTTATGGAGTCAGCGGCTTTGTTAGAGCTGGCTTGCCTCTAGCCAACAACACTTTGTGTCGCCCAGCAAGTTCTCATGACTCTGATATGGTCCAAAACAGCTGCCGGCAAAGAAGAAGCGTTCTCTAAGCATTGGATATAATTGAATTTTTCATTAATGCATGTAACAGCTTCTTCGCGGCTGCATTACCGGCCAATTTAATGCCAAAATTAATCAATCAGAATGAAACCAACCATACATAATACCTCGGTGTTTCAGCTTCAAATGCGCCAAAAAATCACCTCACTCCCACTAAAATTTAGTTGGCTCCACCAACTTATCAATACCAATTATTAGGTACACTTTTCTACCGCCTTATTAGTAGCAACAGCCTCTCCATCGACTATTCTGCTTGGCTGGGCGTGACTGATTCCCACCTCATAGCGCGTCAGCTCAAGCTGGTCTTTGCCGTAATCACGGAAGAAGAAAAACTAACTTTTCATGATATAGGAGCTTTGGATGAAAAAACTGTACAGAGACACCAAGGGAAAGACCCTAAAAAATTAGGCGGATGGGCTTCAGAAAAAATGGTGAAGAACTACGATTCCGGACACAGCGAAATTAGGTGGATAAATGCCGGTGCAGACCTAAAAATAGCCGGAATTTAACGGGAGGTTTTGCAAAACATTTGCAAGAGCAAAATTTAAACAGAACCGATAAGTGGCGTAACTTATTGATATTAGTAAGTAAAATTGGTCGGGACGGAGTGATTTGAACACTCGACCCCTTGCACCCCATGCAAGTGCGCTACCAGGCTGCGCTACGCCCCGACTCGAAGAGGTGCGTATCATAGATAAAAACACCTCGCCCTTCAACCCCTAAAAAACCAAATAATTTAGTTTTTTACTTTGGGGTGATAGTCCTCGAAACTTATCAGGTTTCGAGGACCAACAACACTTCTTCCAACTCAACAATCATCTGACGAATGAGTTGCTTGGCCTGTGTAGCGTCTTCCTTGGTTTCGGAGCCTGCCAATTTCTGCTTGGCGCCGCCGATGGTATACCCTTGATTGTATAGAAGGTCTCGTATCTGGCGAATCATCAACACGTCCTGACGTTGATAATAGCGGCGATTTCCGCGCCGCTTTACGGGAGCGAGTTGAGGAAACTCCTGCTCCCAATATCGTAGTACGTGAGCCTTAACACTACATAAATCGCTAACTTCACCAATAGTGAAGTAGCGTTTTCCTGGAATGGGTGGGAGCTCGTCGTTATGACTGGGTTCCAGCATAAGCTTCTACTTTAGCCTTTAATTTTTGACCTGGTCTGAAAGTAACAACCCGTCTGGCGGTGATAGGTATTTCCTCACCAGTTTTAGGGTTACGGCCAGGACGCTGTTTTTTGTCCCTCAGGTCAAAATTGCCAAATCCTGACAGCTTTACTTGCTCGTTGTGGCTTAATGCATCCCTGACCTCGTCAAAGAAGGCCTCGACCATTTCCTTTGCTTCACGCTTATTGAGACCCACTTCCTGATAAAGCCGCTCAGCCATATCTGCTTTCGTTAAAGCTCCCATGACTAACTCCTCAAAGACGCACCGAAACGATTACCAAGTTCTTTCACCACGTTGTCAAATGCCTCCGTGATTTCTTCGTCGCGTAATGTTCTTTCAGGATGGCGCCACACGATACTGATGGCCAGGCTCTTCTTATCCGCACCGACCGATTCCCCATGATATACATCGAACAGTTCGTGGTGAACACGCCATTCCCCTGCGCTCTGAGCAATCGCCAGGGCGACATCCGCGTAAGGTGTTTGTTCATCTATTACAATAGCAAGGTCTCTTCGGATCTCCGGGAAGCGGGAAACTCCTTTAAAAGAAGGCACTTGCCCGTCTGCTATTGAATTTAAGCATAGCTCAAATAAATAAAGTGGGCCATTTAAATTCAAAGTTTTAGCAATTCTGGGATGCAGTGCGCCTAACACACCGATAGGTTGCCCGTCTTTCAGTACTTCAGCCGTCTGCCCGGGGTGCAATGCAGGATGCTGAGCGCTCCGGAAACTCAAGTTGCAGCCAGGGATTTCCAGAAGCGACTCCAGATCACCCTTCACATCATAGAAGTCTACCGTGCGCTTTTTGCTTTCCCAGCCTTCCGGCATGCTGGCTCCCATAATTAACCCCGCCAACATCGGGTCTTGTTGAATTTGCCCGTCCTTCCTAAGGAAGCGTAGACCAGATTCAAAAAGACGAATGCGATTTTGTTGGCGATTTTGATTATACAAAGCCGTCTGCAAAAGGCCTGCCCAGAGGGTCGTACGCATCGCAGCCATATCGCTGGCGATAGGATTCGCCAAGGTAATGGTATCTTCCTCAGGAGTCAGCAGGCTCAGCACTTTCTGATCTACGAAAGTGTATGTAATCGCTTCCTGGTACCCTTTCGACACTAAATGCAGCTTCAAGCGGCGTAGCGACACCTTGCTTTCCGGCAACGGCTTGATTCCCAATGGCGCCATAGGCTCGGTAACAGGTAGCTTGTTATAGCCATACAGTCTTGCCACTTCTTCGATCAGATCCACCTCAATACTAATATCGAAGCGATGAGTCGGCGCGCTGAAAGTCCAGCCGTCCTTAGCCACCTTGTGTACGCTAAGACCCAGCCTCGCCAGCATTTCCTCTACTCTTGTGCGATCAAGATGAACGCCCAGCAACTCATCAACGCGCGCATGACGGAGATTTACCAATGTCTTGGCGGGCAAATGCTCCTTGCTGCAAACTTCTGTAACCGGGCCAGGCTGACCACCCACAATCTCAAGCAACAGCTCCGTGGCTCTTTCTATAGCCCGCGCCTGATGAGCGTAGTCAACACCTCTTTCAAAGCGGTGAGATGAGTCCGTGTGCAAACCGTATGAACGCGCTTTCCCCGCCAAATGCAAAGGAGCAAAGAACGCGCTTTCCAGGAATATGTCCTTGGTTTTTTCAGAAACGCCACTGTGTTCGCCCCCCATGATGCCTGCCAAGGCAAGAGGCTTTTCTTTGTCAGCAATGACCAATGTATCAGGATTAATAGCTATCTCCTGACCATCCAACAGAACCAGCTTTTCTCCCGGCGTGGGCATCCGAACGACGATACCGCCCGCAAGTTCGTTGAGGTCAAAAGCATGCATAGGCTGACCTAACTCGATCATTACGAAGTTAGTAACGTCCACCACAGCGTCAATGCTGCGAATGCCGCTACGACGCAATTTTTCAACCATCCACTGAGGTGTAGGCGCAGACAAATCCACACCTTTAATAACGCGCCCGACATATCGCGGGCAGGCGTCAGGAGCGTCGATACGAACAGGAAATACGTCGTCAATAACCGCCGCCGTCTTCTTCACTTCAGGGGCTTCAAAAGGAATCTTATTGAGAGCGGCCACTTCCCGCGCCATCCCCAAAATACTGAGGCAATCGCTACGGTTGGGAGTCAGGTCAACATCAATAATATTGTCATCCAACTTCAAATAGCTGCGAACGTCAACGCCAACAGGCGCATCCGCAGCAAGCGGCATCAAGCCATCGGATTTTTCCGCCAGCGTCAGCTCTTCTTCTGAGCACAACATGCCCTGGGACTCTACGCCCCGCAGCTTGGCCTTTTTTATTTTGAAGTCGCCGGACAGCACAGCGCCAATTTTTGCGAACGGAACTTTCATTCCCGCTACGACATTAGGAGCGCCACATACTACCTGGAACTGCTCCTGACCATCCGATACCTTACAAACGCGAAGCTTATCTGCATCAGGGTGGGGCTCGACTGACAGCACCTCACCCACCACGATTCCACTAAAAGGCTTGGCTACGCGCTCAGCAGCGTCCACTTCCAGGCCCGCCATAGTGATTTGCTGAACCAAAGCCTCTGAGCTCAGCTGCGGATCGACCCACTCTCGTAACCAATATTCACTGAATTTCATATCACAAAGCCTATTATTAATCCTTACCGTGTTTTAAGGGGTAATCACGTCTGAGGTTAAAACTGGTCAAGAAAACGCATGTCGTTTTCGAAAAACATCCGCAGATCGTTCACGCCGTACCGGAGCATCGCCAATCGCTCAACGCCCATACCAAAGGCAAACCCTGAATAGGTTTCAGAATCGACGCCCGCAGCTTCAAACACTTTAGGATGAACCATGCCGCAGCCCATTACTTCGAGCCACTTGATTGAACCGTCTTCGTTTCTTCCCCACTCAATGTCCACTTCAGCGGAAGGCTCTGTAAACGGG
Source organism: Hahella sp. HNIBRBA332 (assembly GCF_030719035.1). NCBI lineage: Bacteria > Pseudomonadati > Pseudomonadota > Gammaproteobacteria > Oceanospirillales > Hahellaceae > Hahella > Hahella aquimaris. The sequence continues at coordinate 1,018,841 of NZ_CP132203.1, read as the reverse complement.
AAGTATGAAGGACGGAAGCGCACTTCAAGGTCTTTCTCAAAGAACTCACGCAGAAACTCAACGATTGTACTTTTCAGGTCAGCGAAGCTGACGTGTTTATCCACCATCAAACCTTCGACTTGGTGGAACATTGGCGTATGGGTCATATCCGAGTCGCAACGATAAACTCTTCCAGGACATATCATGCGAAATGGAGGCTTACTTGACTCCATCACCCGAATCTGTACCGGGGACGTATGCGTACGTAGCAATGTCGTCGGATCAAAGTAAAAGGTATCGTGCATGGCGCGCGCCGGATGGTGAGAGGGGATATTAAGGGCCTCGAAGTTATGATAGTCATCTTCGATTTCAGGGCCTTCTTCCACTGTGTATCCAGATCGCGCGAAGAAGTCTTCAATACGTAACATCGTCCGAGTGACAGGATGAAGAGTTCCCAATGACTCTTTACGCCCAGGCAGAGTTACGTCGATTGATTCCGCAGCCAGTTTGGCTGCTTCGTTTTTACTGGAGAGCTCGCTTTTGGCTTCGTTGATCAGGTCTTGCACCAACAGCTTGGCTTCATTGATTTTTGCCCCCGCCGCAGGTCTCTCCGCAGCGTCAAGACGCCCCAGCTCTTTCAGAAGTTGGGTGATTTGCCCTTTCTTGCCAAGGTAGTCAACTCTTAGTTGTTCAAGGCTCTGTTCGCTCTCCGCCTTGGCGACGGCGTCTTTGGCGCGATCAACAATGCCTTCAAGATTCTCCATTTTTCCGCTCCGAGAAACAAAAATAGGGGAAGAGCAGCCCCTTCCCCTATCAAATATTAATCAACAAAATCAAGGATTTGCTGAAAATTTAGATTACGCCAGGGCCTCTTTAGCTTTCTGAACTACAGCAGCAAAAGCTGCTTTTTCGTTCATAGCCAGATCCGCCAGGACCTTACGGTCGATTTCGACGTTGGCGCGCTTCAGACCAGCGATCAAACGGCTATAGGACAGACCGTTGTCACGCGCACCGGCGTTAATACGGGCGATCCACAGTGCGCGGAATTGACGCTTACGCTGACGACGGTCACGGTAAGCATACTGTCCGGCTTTGATAACCGCTTGTTTGGCTACACGGAATACACGACTACGCGCTCCGTAGTAACCCTTGGCTTGATTCAGAACTTTCTTATGGCGACGGCGAGCCGTTACACCACGTTTAACTCGAGGCATATTTCAATCCTTCCGTATTAATTACTGGCAGAGCATACGCTTGATCAATGGAACATCCGAAGGGTTCACTTGCTTCTTAGGACGCAGGTGACGCTTACGCTTGGTGCTCTTCTTGGTCAAAATATGACTGGTGAAGGATTGGCGGTGTTTGAAGCCATTAGCGGTTTTTTTGAACCGCTTCGCCGCCGAGCTTTTGCTTTTCATCTTAGGCATATGAATACTCCGCATTCATTTAGATATAAATGAGCAGCTTCGCTTAACAAAGCTACTTTTTCTTTTTCGGGGCTACCACCATCATAGCCTGACGCCCTTCCATCTTGGGCCTTTGCTCCACGACGCCGAACTCCTCCAGGTCTTTTTCGACCCTTTGCAGTAACTGCAGCCCGAGCTCTTGGTGAGCCATTTCCCGCCCGCGGAAGCGGATGGATACTTTGGCCTTATCCCCGTGCTCTAGGAAACGTATCAGGTTGCGCAGCTTTACCTGATAATCCCCTTCTTCCGTCCCTGGTCGAAATTTCATTTCTTTTACTTGCGTTTGCTTCTGCTTTTTCTTGGCAGCAGCTTTTTGCTTTTTCTCTTCAAAAATCTTTTTCCCGTAGTCCATTATGCGGCAGACTACCGGGTCAGAATCCGCGATCTGCACTAAGTCCAAGCCTTCCTGCTCTGCTTTTTCCAAGGCTTCTTTTATAGGAACTATACCGACCTGCTTCCCATCGGATGCGATCAGCCGAACTTCCGAAGCAGTTATGTTTTCATTTATTTTTGGACGATCGGATTTGCCTTGTGGCGTATTGCGCTTAATCGTGTTTTCTCCGTGTTAATTAATCGTTTCTAGCTACGGCTGCGTTTGGCTTCTTCGTTTTGAAGCAATTCTTCAAACGCAGAAATGGACATCACGCCGAGGTCTTCGCCTTGACGAGTCCGGATAGCTAAACATTGAGTTTCGACTTCTTTGTCCCCGACCACTGCCAAAAAGGGGACCCTGTTCAAAGTATGCTCGCGAATTTTATAGTTGATTTTTTCGTTTCTCAAGTCCAGACACACCCTAAACCCTTTATCATTCAGGATTTCGCCTATTTTTTTACAATATTCCGCTTGTTTATCGGTAATATTGAGGATAGCCACCTGTGTCGGAGCCAACCAGGAAGGGAAGGCCCCTTCGTAATGTTCGATAAGAATACCAATAAATCGCTCAAAGGAGCCCAGAATCGCTCGGTGCAACATGACTGGCGTTTTTCTGACCTGCTCATCGGATACGTATTGCGCACCTAAGCGGCCTGGCATGGAGAAATCCACCTGCACAGTACCGCACTGCCACAGACGTCCCAAGCAGTCTTTCAGTGAAAACTCAACCTTCGGACCGTAAAACGCGCCCTCGCCGGGCAGTTCTTCCCAAGGCAAGCCTTTAGCGTCCAACGCATCAGCCAGAGCCTTCTCTGACTTATCCCAGATTTCGTCTGAACCTACACGTTTCTCTGGACGCGTGGACAGCTTATATATGATTTCAGAGAAGCCGAAATCCGCATAAACCTCGTGCAGGAAGTCAATAAACTTGCCGACTTCTTCCTGAATTTGCTCTTCGGTACAGAAAATATGCGCGTCATCCTGAGTGAAACCTCGCACCCGCATCAGACCATGGAGCGCACCTGAAGCTTCATTACGGTGACAGGAACCAAACTCGGCCAATCGCAGCGGTAGATCGCGGTAGCTACGAAGCCCTTGGTTGAACACCTGAACGTGGCAGGGGCAATTCATCGGCTTGATGGCGAAGTCGCGATCTTCAGACTGAGTGGTGAACATATCGTCGCGGAACTTCTCCCAGTGCCCGGACTTCTCCCACAAAGTACGCTCAACCACTTGAGGCGTTTTGATTTCTTTGTAGTCGTGTTTGCGCAACTGCTTGCGCATGTACTGCTCGATCACCTGATACAAGGTCCAGCCATCAGAATGCCAGAACACCATACCTGGCGCTTCTTCCTGCATGTGGAACAGGCCCAGCTTTTTACCGATTTTACGGTGATCGCGCTTTTCCGCCTCTTCAATTCTATGCAAATAGGCCTTGAGGTCCTTTTTATTACCCCAGGCAGTGCCATAAATCCGTTGCAGCATGGCGTTGTTAGAGTCGCCACGCCAGTATGCTCCCGCCACTTTGGTCAGCTTGAAGGCTTTGATTTTGCCTGTACTGGGGACGTGTGGACCGCGACACAAATCAATGAAGTCGCCCTGAGAATAGAAAGACAGATTTTCTTCAGTGGGAATACTGGCGATGATTTCGACTTTGTATTCTTCACCCATTTTCTTGAACAGTTCTACAGCCTCGGAACGAGACATCAACGAGCGAGTGACCGGCAGGTCGGCGTCGGATAGCTCCTGCATCTTTTCTTCGATCTTAACCAGATCGTCTGGGGTGAAAGGACGCTCAAATGCAAAGTCGTAATAAAAGCCATCTTCAATAACGGGACCGATAGTTACCTGCGCACTGGGAAAAATGCTTTGCACCGCCATCGCCAGTAAGTGGGCGCTGGAATGTCTGATTACTTCCACGCCTTCAGGGTCCCGCTCCGTTACAATCGCCAGCTCGGCGTCTTTATCAATAACATGAGAGCAGTCAACCAGTGTTCCATCCACTTTGCCCGCCACGGCGGCTTTGGCTAACCCGGGACCGATGTCGGCAGCGACATCCAGCACGGTTACAGGGTTGGAAAATTCTCTCTTACTGCCGTCAGGCAATGTAATTACGGGCATAAAAAACTATCCTTCACCAGTGGTGGTCCATACCAAAGACCACTTGCACACAAATTTCAGGGGCAGAGATTCTAGCAACTATGTGGCTGCGTTACCACGCCAAAAGCGTCCCGGCATGCGATTGTTTCTTGATTTTACAGTTAAAGGCTATATAACTCTGACAGAGTAACCGAATTATAAAACCCTGTCGGCGAAGCCTGACTGTCCACACTCACCGGCGCTCCATGGAAGTATGACGTCACCGCCGGTCAATAAAGGCTCCAACCGACCATAACAACAAGGCGCCATCTGACTTCATGAAAACCATAGCGGTATACAATCTCAAAGGCGGGGTGGGAAAAACCGCCACCGCCGTCAACATTGCCTATCTCAGCGCAGGAAGCGGCCAGCCAACGTTATTGTGGGACTTTGACGCTCAAGCGGCGGCGAGTTGGTATTTCCAGGTTGAGAACAGCAAACGCAAGAAAGCGAGCAAGCTGATCAAGGACAAGCTTGCGCTGGGCGAGCTGATTCAGGGAACCGGCTATGATCGCCTCGATATTATCCCATCCGATATGAGCAATCGTAATATCGACGTGAATCTCACCGGCGTCAGCGGAGGCAAGCTCGACTCCTGGCTATCCATGCTGAGCGAGACTTATGGGGTACTGGTTCTGGACTGCCCTCCCACCTTATCGGAGCTGGCATTGCGCGTACTCAAGGCCGCCGACGCCGTGCTAGTTACCATGATACCGACCCATCTGTCGTTTGAAACTTATCGTCATGTGACAGAGATGATGGAGCAAAAGAAAATCGATTTGGCCAAGCTGTATCCCGTGCTGACCATGATTGATCGCCGCAAGAGCATACACCAGGAGTTCACCGCCAGCTGCAGGAAAACGCTCGGCAAGACGCCTATCGGCTTTATTCCATACTGCAGCGACGTGGAGAAGATGGGGGAGTTTCGCGAGCCCTTGCCGGTATTCGCGCCAAGATCGCCAGCCACCCTCGCCTATCAGCTGTTGTGGGACAACATCCGCAAAAAAGCGCTGCGCCGACGTTAAGGTTGGCCTTACAGAGAAGAGATTTGGCGATCAGTTACCGATCATGCCCATTTCCCGATAGTATTTTTCTGCGCCGGCATGCAACGGCGCCGTCAGACTATCGAAGATCATCTGTTCTTTCTTCAGATTGGCCAACGCGGGATGCAGACGTCGAAACAGGTCAAAATTCTCAAAAACCGCCTTAACCACGCTGTAGACCACTTCATCCGATACCGCCGTAGTCGTCACAAAGGTAGCGCCGACGCCAAAGGTGTTCACATCCCGCTCATTGCCACGATACATTCCGCCGGGCACCACTGCGCGGCGATAATAGGTGTTGGCGCGGACCAATTTGTCGATTTCGCCCCCTTCCACTGACACCAGCACGCTGTCGCACAGGGTGGTCGCCTCTTTCACCGCGCCGCTTGGGTGGCCCACAATATATAGCATCACGTCAATCTGGCCGGAGCACAGCGCCCGTGGCTGTTCGATAGCCTTGATTTCCGAGGCGGACTTGAAATCATTGAGGGACCAGCCATACGCATTCATCAGCACTTCCATCGTGCCACGCTGGCCAGAACCTTCGTTACCCACATTGACCCGCTTGCCCTTCAAATCCTTAAAACTTTTCACATTGGCGTCTTTACGCGCCACGATGGTAAAAGCTTCCGGGTGGATAGCAAATACAGAGCGAAGCTCTTTGTGAGGCCCCGCTTCTTTGAAAATACTGCTGCCATGATAGGCATGAAACTGCCAATCGGACTGCACCACTGCGAAGTCCACTTCTCCGGCGCGCAATGCGCGCAGGTTGTAAGGCGATCCGTCCGTGCTTTCAACGAAGCAGCGAAAGCCGTACTCCTTGCTGGACTTATTCACCAAGCGACAAATAGCGCCGCCGGTAGGAAAATACACCCCGGTTTCATTGCCGGTGGCGATACTGATGTGAGAAGGCGTGTCTGCGGAGTACGTCAATGTGGCGCAAAGAGCTGCAATGCTCAGAACCAAGAAGCGCAGCGTAGCGTTAATCAATGGCATTGGGAGATGAGTACCTGCTTTCAAGACTGCTTTACGTATACCGGGTGGTGTATAGGCCCACAAGCCGCTTTACAACCCAATTTACTATTCAATTCCAGACGCTTACCAATTAATTATAGTCAAAGAAGGGCCCTTGACCGGGCCCTGTTCGTTACAGAGATATACGACGACTATACCGCCCGGCGTGTCAGACGCCCCCTTCTGCGGCTTTCGCCTTGGCGACCATCTTCTCTGGATTAAGCAGAAAGCGGGCCAACGCCGGCAGCAGCCACAATGCGCCGATCATATTCCAAAGGAACATAAAGAACAGCAACAGCCCCATATTCGCCTGCAGTTTGATGGGCGAGAATATCCAGGTGCATACGCCAATCGCCAGCGTAACGCCTGTAAACATCACCGCCTTACCAGTGGAGCGCAATGTTTCGAAATACGCATCCTGCAAACTTTTACCTTCCAGAATATAGTGCTCAAACTTGGTGTAGATATAGATGCCGTAATCCACGCCAATGCCCACACCCAGTGCAATCACTGGCAAGGTTTCGACTTTGATGCCAATGCCCATCTGCGTCATCAGCGCTTCACACAGGATCGAGGTCAAGCCAAGAGGCACAACAATACACAACACTGCCCGGATAGATCGGAACGTCACAAAGCACAATACGCTGACCACCGAGTAAACGAAGATCAGCATCAGGTCTTTGGCTTTGGAGATTACCTGGTTCGTGGCTGCATCCACGCCGGCGTTGCCCGCCGCCAGCAGCAATTGGTAGTCCTCACTGGCGTTTTCGCGAGAGAAGGCTTCTATGGTGTCCACCACCCGCTGCAGGGTTTCCGCTTTGTGATCCTCAAGGAAAGCCAACAACGGCGTCATGCTGCAATCAGAGTTCACCAGTCCGGACGGCGCCCGCTGGATGGAAGAGTTAATAATCTGCTGGTTGCGGGATAGTTCGTACCACTTGAAGTTGCCTTCATTCAGCGCTTTGGTGACGATTTTGGATACGGTCGCCAACGACGCCGTCGACTCAACGCCAGGCGTGTTCTCCAACACCCACTGCAGCTCATCCATCCCTTTCATGACCGGATAACTGGAGCATTTTTCCTTATCCGTCTTCACCATCACCACCATTACATCCGAGCTGGTGCTGTAATTGTTGATGATGAAGTCATTATCCCGGTTATATCTGCTGTCAGGACGCAGCTCAGGCGCGCCTTTGTCCAGATCGCCGATCTTCAAGCCCTGCTTGTAGTAAATTCCCAGTCCGGCGCCGACCAACGCGATCAACAAAGATACTCGGGCCACCGAGGGATGGGCGAAATAAGACATACGCAGCCACTTACGATCGCGCTCTTCGCCCCGGTTCTTCTGGTGCTTGACCCCGGTCTTGGTGATGCCTACATAGGAAAGAATAATCGGGTGCAACACCAGGTTGGTGATAATGATCACTGCAACGCCAATGCTGGCGGTGACGGCGAGATCCTTGATGACGTCAATTTTAATGAACAGAAGCGTCAGGAACCCCATCGCGTCGCTCACCAGCGCCAGCATTCCAGGAATATACAACGCCCTGAACGCCAAACGCGCAGAGGTCGTGGCGTCGAACCCGCGGGCTGACTCAATGGTCATTGCATTGACGATTTGCACCCCGTGACTAATGCCGATTGCGAATACCAGGAATGGTACCAGTATGGAGTATGGATCTATTCCATATCCCAGCAGACGCAATATCCCGACCTGCCAGGTTACCGCCACAATGGAAGCCAGAACCGGCGTCAATGTGCCGGACCAACAACGCGAGTACCAGTAGAGCAGCACGATGGTAAGAACAATGGCGACCAGGAAGAACAGCACGACAGAGCGCATACCCTCTATCAAATCCCCCAGCTTCTTCGCAAATCCAATCGCGTAGACGCGGATATTAGGGTTTTGCGCCTGAAACTTCTCTCTGATATTTTTTTCCAGATCACGAGAGAACTGCTCGTAATTCAACGATTGCCCGGTATCCGGGTCGATCTCCAATAGAGGCGCATAGATAATAGCGGAGCGGAAATTGTCCGCCACCAGCCTACCTACTTCGCCAGAGCGCAAGATATTCTGGCGCAGCTTGTCCAGACTTTCCTGACCGCCGTTGTATCCATCTGGAATGACTGTGCCGCCCTGGAACCCTTCCTCAGTGACCTCCACCCAGCGTACATTGGGGGTCCATACAGAGCGTACGCCGGAGCGGTCCACGCCGCGCAGATAAAACACTTCATCCGTGATCTGCTTCAGGGTTTCCATATAAGAATCGGTAAAGATATCCCCTTCCTCGACCGCCACGGCGATGCGAATGGAGTTACCCAGGTTTTCCAGGTCATCCCGATTCTCAAGCATGTTTTGAATGTAAGGGTGCTCCAGCGGAATCAGTCTCTCAAAACTGGAGTCCGGCTTGATTTTGGCCGCGTTGAAGGCCATGAAAACGGTAATCGCCAGGAAAGCGATTAGAATGATCAGGCGGTTGTTAAACACCAGGCGTTCCAGCCATGGCTCCGCCTTTGGCGTTAAAATGAAGTGATCGCCTTGATCGTGCAACTTGTTCGACATTCAAGTTTCCCCTGTCTGATTGTTCTACTGTGGGTTGCTATCGAACTATGGCTAGTTCAGCTTGCTTATGCTTTTGAGGACGTTCACGCCGCCCTCGCCGACTAGCAACAATTGGTCGGATGACAGGAATGTCGCCGCCAACAATCCCTGGCGGTCAGCCTGCGGATGCACTTTGAAGTCTTCGCCGAAGTTCTGGCTTAACAACATAACCCCGGAGTTGCCGACGACCGCCATGCGTCCATCCTCGCCTACGGCGGCTCCCATCAGCGATTCTTCCACATCAACCCCTACGCGCTCCCATGTGGAGCCCGAGTCCTGGGAATAGAACAGATGCCCACGCAGGCCGAACACAAACACCTCATTGACGTTGCCATTGCCACTCACGCCGAACAGCGAGCCGTCATAGGGCGACTCAAGGGTTTCCCAAGTCGCGCCAAAATCCGTCGAGCGAAAAACGTATCCCGCCTCGCCGACAATAAACATGGCTCCGCCAGTGATCTGCGCAATCGCATTCAAGTGAAAGCGTTCAGTGTTTTCCAGTCTGGGCGCCCAGTTGGTCCAACTTGCTCCGCCGTCTTCCGTATGAAAGAAAAATCCATAGGCGCCAACGATGAATCCTTCCTGCGCATTTTTGAACCAAACGTCGAGCAATGGTTTGCCCGGGCCGACTTCCGCATCCGCCATGGCGTCTTCAAGAGCGAAGTTGGCGTCTTCGAGCTGATACTCTAGATCTGTTGCTTCCTCTTCCGGCGCCGACTCCAGTTGCTCCTTCAAATTCGCCACGCGTTTCTGCGCCTGAGCGATAACCATCTCATTCGCCGCAAAACCGTCAAACTGTTTACTCCAATTGACGCCACCATCCTCGGTATGAAGCACCACAGCGCCGTGGCCCACCGCCCAGCCTTGCTTGGCGTCCACAAAATACAGGGAGGTCAATAATGTCGATACAGGCGAGTTGGCCTGCGTCCAGCTTCCTCCCTGATCATCGGAATAAATAATGTGTCCCCGCTGCCCAACCGCCACCAGACGATCACCGGCCTTCACCACATCCACCAGCAACGTGGATGGCGCTAATTCGGTTTTCATTGCCGGAGTGCTAAGCACATCGCCCGCCAGAGACCAAGGAGAGTTCAGCGACGCATATAACGCGCACGCGAACGTCATTTTCCGCAGAACCGTCGTTAACTTCATTTATTCCTGCCTTTTTCTGAGCCCATCACTGTCTACGCCCACATCTTCCTTTTGCACATTGCGCCTCACGACGCCCCTTAAAAATTAGCCGCTATCGCACCAACTGCAAGCGCCCTAGCGTATGCCGCGCCGCCGCAGCGACTGCGGACTGAAGTAACGGCGATCTGGAACCTCATTGGTGAACACTCGGGTGGAGCGCTCTTCGCTGTCCAAGCCCTGCACGTGATACCGGCGCGCCTGCAAATCGTAAAAAACGTCCAGCGCCGTCCATGTGGAAGGCAGCTCGTAAAAGTTTTTCAGGAACGCCATACTGACCCGCCACAGCTCGCCGCGGCCGTCGTATTGGTCCACCAAAGCGATATTCCAGCTGTCCTCATCGATATAAAACACGCGTCGGGAGTATATATGCCGCTCGCCCGCCTTGAGCTTGGCCTCAATGACATGCACCCGGTGCTTCTCGAAACGCGTATAGTCAGGATTGATATGAGAAACGCCCAGCACATCCGCATACTTCAAACCGGCCTGGGATATTTGATAGCTGTTGTAGGGAATGTACATTTCCTTCAGCCCCAGATAATTCCAGTCGTATCGATCCGGGGCGCCGTTGTACATATCCGTGTCATCCGCCGTGCGCAGATTATCCGAGGCGGCGATGGGCGAGTCATAAGCCAGATTCGGCGCCCTTCTGACGCGTCTCTGTCCAGCGTTGTAACCCCATGCCTGCCGAGGTTCTTTCACCTGATCCAAGGTTTCATGCACCAATACCGCGCCGCCGGCGAGACGCGCAGGTGAAATGGTGAACGACAGATAGTAGAACAGAATATTCTTCAGATCCTTTTCACTGCCTTCCGGGTTATAAAAGTTCCAGAACACTTCCTGCTGAGAATTGACCAGACTGAATTCACCGTTGCGCTGTACCGCCGTCTCAGATGCGCGACGCGTGACAAAAACGCCGCGCCAGCGCGTTAGGTGGTTCCAGACCGCCTGTAACGCCTTGCGCTCGTTCGAACCATGCAACACAGGGAATGGTATGCCGCCATATGCGCCGGTAACGCCATTTCCGTCTTTAGTCAGATCAGCTTTGACGGCGTTTTCGTAGGTATTTTGATTTACCCAGTCCGGCGCGGAGTGCGAGCGTCGAGTGACATACACCGGGATCTTAAAAGTGGTGGGATAAGTCTTGAACAGCGCCTTTAAACCTTCACTCAGGTACTTCTCGTACTTAGTGAAGTTCTGGGCTGTAATGACTTCTTTGGGTTTATCTTCTTTGAAGGGATCCGGGTGGTGCTGCCCCTCACGCTGATACTCTTTCGGAGGCTGAGTCATTCCCCCTTCCCAACGGGGAATATCCGCGCCATTCCCTTCACGGATTGCGCCAAAAGGGGTGAGCTCCCCCGTTAGTTTTTTGGCTTCAGCGGGACTTACCGCCGCCCCAGCGCAGGCGGCGTATAAGGAAAACAGCAACAAGCTTCCAAGCAGTACTTTTTTATTCTGCATCATAGATACTCTTATTCCTAATCGAAGACAGCTGGATTATTGAACGACTCTTTCGGCGGCCGCAGCGCTCAGCTGAGTGATTGAGCGCCGGACTTAGAGGTCCCCTCCTGCTTTATTCTTATTATGCTCTGCTTCAACAGGGCTTTATTGTTTGTAAAAGCTTAGTTCAGCAAGTAATTTTGTCTATTCCTCCGGGACTTATCGGGCTTTTATCGACATTTTCTCTACAAGTTACGCCTATTTCAGGCTCTTTGACACCACTTCGTACGCATCTCTGGACAGACCTGGATGCGCCATGATTTCCTGCAGCTCTTTCTGCATGAGCGCAGAGCGCTGCGGCTCTAATTTACGCCAGCGAGTCAACGGCGTCAGCAGACGGGAAGCGATCTGCGGATTCAGGCCATCCATTTTTATGATCCACTCGCGCAGGAAGCGATAGCCGGAGCCGTCCGCAGCATGGAAGTGACGCCAGTTCTGGCCGCCAAAGGTTCCAATCACGGAACGAACCTTGTTTGGATTACGCTCAGAAAACAGCTCATGCGCCGTCAACGCCTGGATGCTATCCAGCGCGCCATGATGCTCGCTGGCCGCCTGCACGCTGAACCACTGCTCCATGACCAACTGATCTTTCTTCCACTTACACAGGAAGTCGGCAAGAGCGGATTGCGCCGCCTCAACATCAGGGCCGTTCACCAGAGCAGCCAGAGCGCCGAATTCATCCGTCATAGTCTGCGCCTGCTGCATCTGCAGCTTCGCCAAGGAGACGGACTCTTGCGCGCCGCCCTGAGCAAGCAACATCAAGCAAGCGTTCTTATAAGCGCGCAAGCCCATGGAAACGCTGTCCAATGCATTGCCCGATTGAGCGTGCAGTTGACGGTATTTGCTCAACAACAGTTCCGACAAAGTGGCGCCGAGTCTCTCATGCACACGCTGACGGGCGTTGAGTATAGCGTCGACATGGACCACTTCAGCCTGTTCCGCCAGTAGCGACACGCCGGGCGCCTGCACCATTTTCGCCAGCATGGCGTGATCGCCTTTGTCATCCAGCAATACCTGACGCATAGCGTCGATGTAGCGTTCGTCGATTTCCGCTTGTTCGCCTTTCAACTCAGCATTTATCAACTCATTGAAGACGGAGACAGCCAGTTTCTGTCCCGCGTCCCAACGGTTGAAGCCATCGCTGTCAAAAGACATGAGGAAAGTAAGCTGATTTCTGTCATAGGGATAATTCAGTCGCACTGGCGCAGAGAAACCACGCAACAGCGAAGGCGTCGGTTTTTCCGTTACGCCGGTGAAAACAAAGCTTTGTTCGGACTCTCTAACCTGCAGGACTCGGGTGAGATCGCCATCCGCGCCGGAGGCTTCGCCCTGACCTGCTTTCAGCGTCAAGGACATGTCTTTGCCCGAACTGTCCAGCAGACCAACCGCCAACGGAATCTGGAACGGCTGCTTTTCCTGTTGCCCTGGCGTAGGAGGACAGCTTTGTTTGACGTCGAGACGGTACTCTTTCGTCTCCGCATCATAATGATCCGTCACTGACACCACAGGCGTTCCAGACTGACTGTACCACCGCTTGAACTGAGCAAAGTCTTGCCCGCTGACTTCTTCCATGCAGGCGACAAAATCATCGGTAGTCACTGCCTGGCCATCAAAACGGGAGAAATAGAGATCAGAGCCCTCGCGGAACTTCTCCGCCCCCAGCAGTGTGTGCAGCATGCGAACCACCTCACTGCCCTTCTCGTACACTGTCAGCGTGTAGAAGTTAGAGATTTCCATATAGGAATCCGGACGCACCGGATGCGACATTGGGCCCGCATCCTCAGCGAACTGCATGGTGCGCAGCAAGGCGACGTCTTCGATGCGCTTCACGGCGCGCGAATGCATGTCCGCAGAAAATTCCGCGTCACGGAAAACAGTAAAGCCTTCCTTCAGGCTCAACTGAAACCAGTCGCGACAGGTCACCCGGTTGCCGGACCAGTTGTGGAAGTATTCATGAGCGACAATCGCTTCTATACGCTGAAACGCGCTGTCTGTAGACGTTTCCGGGTTCGCCAGCACGCAGGAGGAGTTGAAGATATTCAACCCTTTGTTTTCCATCGCGCCCATGTTGAAATCGCTGACGGCGACGATATTGAAAATATCCAGATCGTATTCACGACCATATACTTCTTCGTCCCAGGTCATGGAGCGCTTGAGAGAGTCCATGGCGTGGCTGCACTTATTCAGGTCCTGCGGTTCGACATAGATACGCAGTTGCACTTCGCGCCCGCTCATGGTCGTGAAGCTGTCCTCCACCCAGCGCAGATCGCCGGCGACCAGAGCAAACAGATAACAAGGCTTCTTGAAAGGATCTTCCCACTTCACCCAATGACGATCGCCGCTCTCACCAGAAGCGACAGGATTGCCGTTGGACAGCAATACAGGATAGCGCCCCTTCTCCGCTTCAATTGTGGTGGTGAAGGAGGACATGACGTCCGGGCGATCCAGGTAATAGGTAATGCGACGGAAACCTTCCGCCTCGCACTGAGTACAGAACATCGAGCTGGAGCGATACAGCCCTTCCAGGCAGGTGTTTTCCTGCGGCTTGATCCAGGTGACCACGGTCAGCACGAACTGCTTGGGCAAACGCTCCAGTCTCAGCGTCTCGTCGTCCAGCTGATACTCATCCGGGTTCAGCGTGCGCCCGTCCAGCAGCAAACGCTCCAGTTGCAGCTCAACGCCATCAAGCTCCAGAACATCACGAAACGCATCGGCGTCAGGGTTGCGTCTGATGTGCAGCTGAGAAGTGACTCGGGCCCCATCTTCATAAAGCTGGAAGTTCAGGTCCGTGGCGTCGATCAAAAAGTCCGGTTTACGATAATCTTTCAGATAAATAGTGCGAGGTTGACTTTCTTTCATAGTAATTATGCTCAAGTTTTCCGTAGGCGAGCTTCCATATACGCTCAAGCGGCGACTGAAACTTCGTATGACGTAAATTTGCGAATGTTGATGCAGCCGGTATCCAGGATCAGATACTGCCCTTTGATACCGAGTAATGTACCACTAACTTCCGGCTCTTTTTCCGGATTCAGGCTAACCACCTTCTGCGGATACTGCATCACTGGAAAGGCGATGTCGACCACCTCCGCAGACGTCAATATTTCCATGTTATCCGCGCCCTCGGCGCAGCGTAAACCTTCCAGCGCCCCTTCCAGCTCGGCCAGTAAACGATCTCTTTCCGCGACCAGATCCAGCGGCTCAGGATCACCCTTAAGCATTGCGCGCCAATTGGTTCTATCCGTCACCGATTGACGGAAGACCGCTTCCACCAAACCGGACATCCGGCGTGTGGTGACTTCCATGATGGGCAGAGCCTGAGTTGCGCCCTGATCAATCCAACGCGTGGGCGTCTGGGTTTTACGGGTAATGCCGACTTTGACTCCCGATGAGTTAGCCAGATACACCACATGCGGAACCATACAGTGGGTTTCTCCCCACTCAGGCTCCCGACAGGTTCCGGCGAAAAAATGGCACTTTTCCGGGCTCATAATGCAACTGTCGCAACGCGCCAGTTTTTTGAAGCAGGGAAAACAGAACCCCTGACTGAAGCTCTTTTTGGTCGAGCGGCCGCAATGACTGCAGACAATCTTACCGCTGAATTTAATCTGAAGTGATTTGCCGAGCAGAGGATTCAACTCCACCCGTTCGTCGCCAACCACCAGGCTGTAGTTGACGGGGTTACCGAGCTGGCTGAACATTTTCTCCAGACAGCCTTGAGCTACTTCCCTCAAGTGAGTCCCCTTGGTTCTAAATTCATCTCTCGATTATTGTTATTGTCGAAACGCGCGCTCCCGTCGCAACGAAAGCGAAGCTTCGATCAATGCTTGGAAACGCCGCTTTCGGGCGTCCATACGCCAGAGGAGGATTCAGCCGCTGCCGCCTTCAAAGCGCAAGGCGTCGGCCGATCTCTTTCTATATACCCCACTCGTTGCTCTTCAGGCACATTGTGGGAAATTTCGTAGGTGATGAGCGCCTCCATGCAGAGTTCTTTCTGTTCCATTGATAATTTTTTGCCGTCCGGCCACTTCCCCAACTCCAAGGCTGTCTTCATGGCCTCATAGATCTCCGGAGTCAGGTTTTTTACTGCATTTTCAAAGGACATAAGGGGTCTCCAGCACAATGTTGCGGACTATAACATAAGGGCGATCCGACATTTCAATAAAATTCTGGTGAAAAAGTGTTGACTTACAAATGATAATCATTATCATTTGCATTGTGTGTTTGATCCCACACAGCTCTCATCAGAGTATTCACAGCTACTTGGGGGATGCGCATCAACGGAGGCTGGATAAATCAGCTCTGCAACTTGGTTTATCCGTTATGCTCCGTTGATGCCTTCCCCATCTTTTTCCCACTTGTTTTTAGCCACAACGCCATTAACATCAAGCCAAACCAAAAGCCGACGAAGTGAGCGGTATTGGCGAACGACACGCCAAATTGATCAGTGACGCCCAACATACCCGCCAACATCCACACAATACTGAAAATCACCATCGCGGAAGGCGCCCATATCCGCATACCCGGCGCTAACGCCCAACCCGCCGCATGCGCGCCAACCAGAGCGTAGGCGACGCCTGAGAAACCGCCGAACGCCGGCCCCGCCACCAGATATTGAGCAAGGTTACTGAATACGGCCGACCCCAAAATGAACGCTATAAATCCACCACGACTGAACAAGGCTTCCAGAGTGCGCCCAAATATCCACAGCGCAAGGGAGTTAAACAACCAGTGCGCCAGCCCCCAATGCAACCAAGCGGGCGAGATTAGACGCCACCACTCGCCCTGCTGCAACGTAATCAATAAGGATTGCACACGAGTAGACAAGTCCCCATAAGGCAACTGGAAACGATCGATAATAAAGAAATAACGACTGCTCTGAAAGTCGCCAAAGCCGGTGTACAAGGCCGCCGCCAGCAACGTCAGCAGTAACCATGCGATACAGGGGAAAGGCTTTAACTGCATCGACAAACTGTTGCCTTTAGGCTGCGATTGCGCACTTACAGCATCATCCAGCCGCTCGCGAACGCCAGGATCTTCTTTGAAGCGCTGATAGCAGTCCAGCACGACAGACTTGGCGGCGGGATCATTCACCCATATTTCCTGCCGCCCCTCATTTTCGGTCACCCATATTGCAACGCCTCTGCTGCGCAGATAGCGATATAGAGATTCAATGTCCTCTTCGATAGGGATATCGCAAACCTTTTCCATATGCTCAACGCCCAGCGGCGTCCCCCGCGTCTCGCATTACATCAACCCAGACAAAATTGTCCGCCGTCAGCTTGCGATCTCCCGCTTCGAGTCGGTAGGCCACCAGCTTGCCGTACTTCACTGCACTGTAATCCAGGCAGGCGATATTGGGACGAATAGGACGCGGCGCGCCCTGCAGCCAGTAATGACCGACGAATAAGGGCGGCTCTTCCAGGCCGTAAAACAACAGCATGCGCCGCTCCCGCTCCGACAAGCGCCTTTCCGCCACTTCGTCGGGCAAAGCGTCTGGCTGAAACACAATGTCGCCATAGGTTTCAGGCTCCGCTTTCCAGAATTTGGTGCGAAAAGCAGTGCGAACGAAGCCGTCGCTGCTGTGAATGGACATGCCATCCGGGAGTTTCATATCCGTGCCGCGCAACAACCTGTCCATGACATGGCCGGCAAAACTGTCGCGCACGGTCGATGCGTGCAGAAAATCTTCCGTAATAAGGCCATCGGGGTGATGCTCCAGAAACTGAGATATCAATTCATGGTCCCAGCATGCGTGCACAACCCGGAAACTCTGGTCGTCAATCACCAGCGGCAGCGTCATGAACCATTCAAGGAACTCATTCCATTCATGTCCGTAATTAGCGAACTGATCCAGTGTTTCCCGAATCAAGCGTTCATGGCGAGGCGTATGTTCGCGCAGGTAAGTGTGGGCGCTGCCTGGGCGCGCCCGAGTGCAATAACCCAGGGCATTGTATTCATGATTCCCCATGACAATGCGCGCGCTGCCGTGCTCCACCATATCCCGCACAATATGCAACGCCTCGCGGATACGGGGACCGCGGTCGACGATATCGCCAACGTAAATCGCCTGACGATGCTTATGACTGTATACGCCGTTGATTTTCCGGTAGTCGAGCTTCTCCAGCAATGCCTCAAGGGTTCTGGCGCATCCATGGACGTCGCCGATGAAGTCAAAGCCTCGGTACTTCTGGCTCTCGGACATTAGACTACTGCCCTCCCTGATCTCGACTGCTCGACCAGCCCAGTTTATCCCGGCAGATCTGATAGAAATTATGGTTCATGGGGTGAATCAGACGCAGCTTCTGCGGCTTCTTGCAAATCGTGACCGTATCGCCCGGCGCGCAGGTGACGTGGGTCTGCCCATCGCAACTGACATGGGGATAGGTTTCGTTGTAGTCGCCGATAATGATCTTAATTTCGCTGTTGCCGTCCACCACAATCGGACGGCTGCTCAGGGTATGGGGAAACATGGGCACCAGAACAATGGCGTCCAGACGCGGGTGCATGATCGGGCCGCCCGCGGATAACGCATACGCCGTAGAGCCGGTCGGCGTGGAAACAATCAGTCCGTCGGAACGCTGACTGTTGACGAACTGCCCTTCGATATAAAGGTCGAAGCCGATCATCCGGGTAGATTTACCAGGGTGCAGCACGATATCATTCAGGCCGCACCCATAGCCCACGGGCTCGCCATTACGTTTGACGTAGGCGTCCAACAGAAAGCGGGACTCTTCGACATACTTTCCGGACAGCACCTCCGCCAGCTGGGGCTCCATTTCTGTTGGCGTAATATCAGTGAGAAAGCCCAACCTGCCGCGATTGACGCCGAGCACCGGCACATTGCACCCCGCCAGCGCCCGCGCTGCGCCCAGCAAACTGCCGTCGCCGCCGACCACAATCACCAAGTCACAGATCTCGCCTAGCATTTTCTTGCTGGACACCTGCACGTTATGCCCTGGCAACACCGCTGCGGTAGCTTCTTCCAGGATCACTGCGTAACCTTCGCCGACCAGATAGTTTTTGAGCCGCTTCAGCGTCTCCACCACCTGCACACTGCCCATCCGGCCCAGCAAACCGATATTACGAAACTGTTCCATACATGCCCTTAATCAAGCGTTTTTGTTATGTTACCCAAACTGCCCCGGCTTGTATGCGCCCCGTGGGCGGTTTTTGTCTTTTTCCTCACCCTCGCGCCCCGCTGCAGCCCAATCTGTGACTGCGCCCATCGACCAAAGCGCCGGCCAGGGTACTAACGGAAGTTTAATTTGTGAAGCGAACGCCACAACAACTGCTCAGAGACTTACAGTGGACTTGTAACAGCCCGGAACTGGCCGCCATTCCTGACATGGCGCCAACACAGTTCGATCGCCAAGCGCCCATAGCGCTGAGCGATACCGACCAGACGCTCACCATGGATCTGGTAAGTATGGAGAAAGGCTTAAAAAGCCGTTTTCTGGGCCCTTACTTTGAATCGCTTTGGCGCTTCGGCGTTGATCGGCTCAGCGCTTGGCGTGTGATTGCGCATAGCTTGCAAGTGAAAGACAGAAAAAAGACTTACGGCGAGTTTGATTTTATCCTGCAGGCCCCGGACGGCCATTATGTACATCAGGAAGTCGCCATCAAATACTATCTCGGCTTACCAACACCCTCGGCGAAAGGCGGAGACATACACTGGTTCGGCCCCAACTACCTGGACCGGCTGGACCTTAAGCTGAACAAGCTGCTCACCAGCCAGATTCTACTCTCGGAAACGCCCGAAGCCAGACAAGCGCTTGCGCATCTGGGCGTTCACGAAGTCGGTCGTCAGATCGTTATGAAAGGCTATCTGTTCTATCCACTGCTTGACCCTGGCAACGTCGGCGCATCGCCACTCGCCTCCCCCGACCACCTGCGCGGCGGCTGGCTACCCGTCAGCGCCCTGCCCCAATTGGAGGGAACAGCCACACACTGGATACTCACGCCTAAATCACACTGGCTATCGCCCCTTTCAATACATCCCGACGATCAGGCCCCAGTTATGAGCTGGGAAAAGTTATTTGGGGAATTGAACTCTACAGAAAGGAGCGGCCGTCCACAGATGTTAATCGCATTGGCGGAGTCGCCGGCGGGCGGATGGCTGGAAACAGCCCGATATTTCGTCGTTAGCGACGACTGGGCGGAATCAGCAAGAGCAACACTGAACAACTAGCAGAAGGGATCAAAGTTGCTCAACAAAACCCCGCGCGCCCTGCATACCGCCAGTGTGCACAAGCACAACGTCCGAGCCTTTAGGAGCCTCGCCGCGGCGCAACCAGTCCAGCGCCGCATACGCCATTTTTCCTGTGTAGACGGGCTCCAAACCAACGCCAGTATGATCGGCAAATGCCTGAATGAAGGCCATCAGCTCCGTGTTTGTCTTCGCGTATCCACCAAACTCATAGCCGGACAGGAAACGAAAACCCGTTCCTGGTCGTCGATCATTCAGAGTCAGCAACTCATCGATCTTTTCTGCAATAGAGTCGCCGGCTCGCAATACAGGCACGCCAACTACCTCATGATGAGAGTCAGCAGCGACGAACCCCGCCATCGTGCCGCCGGTGCCGCAAGGCAAGAATACTGACGCAGGCGCCGAGGGAAAACGAGAATAGATTTGCTGCGCCCACTCAGACACGCCTTTCAACGCCAGCGCGTTGCTGCCGCCTTCGGGGATAACCATCAGCTTTTGCGTATCGATAAGCTCTGACAGCCCCCAGTCCGCAATGCTTTCCTCCACCCAAGCAGGGTCATCTTTGCGGCGATACGCCTGATTACTGACAAACAACAAACGCATCCCCCACTTTTGGGCATCCTGCAAAGTTGACGTCAGCTCACGCCGCCAGGCGCCGCGCACAACGCCAAAGGTGGGAATATTCAGCATACGACCCGCCGCGGCGAGCGCATGCAAGTGATTGGAGTAAGCGCCGCCGAAGCTCAGCAATCCCGATGCTTGATTTCGTTCCGCTTCCAACAGGCTGTATTTAAGCTTGAACCACTTGTTGCCTGACACAAGCTCATGAACCAAATCGCCCCGCGCCATCCATAGGCGAACGCCGGCGCGCTCAGCCACGGGATGGCTGAGCGGTTGAATCACGCAATCGGGTTGATACAACAGAGAGGACACGAACTATTCTTGATGCTTCTCGCAACGGTTGCTTTCGCCTGCAACGAATTCCGCCGGTACGGTCACGCGAGGGACGCTCTCGCCACACAACCCCTTGCCAGGAATTTCGTGTTCGCATACCGCGTTTTCGTAATGGTCCAGCCACTCTTTGTAGTGCCGCTCCGTTACAAAACAACGCTCCGCCGCATAGGCGATAGGATTCTGTACGTAGCGCAAAACATCTTTCGCCGGGATAGTGATATGACCCGCGCCGGGATGATAAACGACAAAGACCACATCCAGCTCGGAAAGCTTATTGAGAATATCTCCGCCGCCATCCTCAGATTCATCCTTTAGCGTTTGAATCTCCTGGCGCAACTGCTCCTCACGCTCGTCGCGGTAGACCAATTCCGCCTCGCGACGCTGCAATTGCTCTTTCACAATCGTCAGTTCGCTTTCCAGGCGCTGGCGCAGACGTTCCGCCTCCTCACCCCCATCTCCTTTGCTGAGTTCTTTCTCCAGCATGGATTGGCGTTTCTTGAACTGAACCATTTCCTCTTGCAGAGACAGGTATTGATCGCTGCGCTTCTGCAGTTTGATTTTGGTCTGATCGTAAAGCACCTTGGTGTGCTGGAGACTTTGCTCCATGTCCTGGACCTTAGTCTTCAGCGCCTGCATCTCCAATCGGTGTTGACGCCTGAGCTCTTCAATTTCCGCTTCGTGCTGACTATTCAACGTTTTGATGCGCAGGCGTTGCGCTTTCAGCAAGCGCGCCAGTTTCGTGCGATGAATACGCTCCTGCTCCTCCAGCGCAGACGCGGACGCCGCTGGCTGCGGCGCGGCCTCAGTGGGTGTCAGGACAGGAATATCCTCATCCCCCTCAACCACTTCACCAACCACTTCGAAGCCCAGACGATTCTCTTGCAGGGACTTTTTTATCACCTGAAAGTCGTTGCCGCCAGGCTTCATGTCCGGATCCCACAAATCCCGCTGATGCCATGAAATTGCGCACTGACTGCGACAGGCAAGCCGTATCGGACCTGCGCCGAGATCAGGACCGGAACCGGAAATTTTCGCCAACCGCTTCAGCGGCACGTTCCATTCCGAATCCGCGACGCCTTCCTCGTCGAAATAGACCGTAAAAAATACCAGCGCTCGAGGTATCAACTGTTTGTTCAGCTCTGCATAAACCGCCGTTATTTCCGTATCAGCCAGATCATTCAGAGCAACCACGCCGTCCAATATGGCCTCAAATTCCGAATAGCGCATTTGCCGCGCTACATACTGATCCTCCAGAAAGAGAACCGCTTCGTAAATATCATCTTTTTGAGGTTTGGGCATGCCAATGTCCTAGATAATAAGCCCTTCTTTCTTTGCTTGTTGTTTAAGCTGCGTTGTCCAGAAGCCCATTGTCGATGTTGTTATTTTTTGTAAGCGCAACAAAATAACAGAAAATTGTTTCGTTAGCGCTTACCAAGCGTTTAAACACCGATATTTTTTGTTCCCGGGCCATATAAAACGGCTCCGGCGCACCCGTTGATTATTAATGAAGCTGATGAAAACTTAGCACGCAACCTTGGAAATGTCAGTCGGACAGATCGCGTGAAGTTAGGGAAAGGGCGCACAAACCAGGCCAATCGACCTGGTTTGTGCAAAAAAAGAAAGGCTGTACTGGACTCAGCGCACAGACTGAGTCCAGTAGAGGGAAATCAGATTTCTGCGGCCAGTCGACTGCCCTGATTAATCGCGCGTTTAGCGTCCAGCTCCGCCGCCACATCCGCGCCGCCAATCAGATGCAC
Organism: Hahella sp. HNIBRBA332; assembly: GCF_030719035.1. Taxonomy (NCBI): domain Bacteria; kingdom Pseudomonadati; phylum Pseudomonadota; class Gammaproteobacteria; order Oceanospirillales; family Hahellaceae; genus Hahella; species Hahella aquimaris. Next base: position 996,621 of record NZ_CP132203.1, on the reverse strand, counting down.
CGACACACCCGCCGCCTCAAGCGGCTGCTGCAGCTCACGCAGAGGATCTTGGCCTGCGCAAATAATCACGTTGTCCACCGGCAACAACTTGGCCTCGCCGTTAATATTCACATGGAAGCCGGCATCATCAATTTTGACGTACTCGCAGCCGGCGACCATCCGAACCTGCTTATTCTTCAGTGAAGCGCGATGAATCCAGCCAGTCGTTTTGCCAAGATTCTTACCCGGCTTGGAGGTTTTGCGTTGCAACAGATAAACCTCTCTGGGAGAGGGCTCAATATGCGCTTCAACGCCCTGAACGCCACCACGATGCTCTACCGCCAAGTCCACGCCCCACTCTTTCATGAACGCGGAAACGTCCAGGCTGGGCGACTTGCCTTCATGCGTAATAAATTCACTAACGTCAAAACCGATGCCGCCAGCGCCGACAACGGCGACCTTTTTCCCTATCGGCTTACGCCCCAGCAACGCATCCAGATATCCCATCACTTTAGGATGATCAATCCCTTCTATTTCGGGCATGCGCGGAGAAACGCCCGTGGCGAGAATCACCTCGTCGTAACCGCCAGCCTTCAAGTCTTCAGCGCTCACACGGGTATTCAGGCGCACATCAACATTATGTTTTTTCAGCATACGGTCGAAGTAACGCAAGGTTTCATAAAACTCTTCTTTACCCGGAATCAGTTTGGCGACATTGAACTGGCCGCCAATCTTATCCGCGCCGTCAAACAGTGTTACATCATGACCTCTTTCGGCGGCCACTGTTGCAAAGGCCAAACCGGCAGGCCCTGCGCCAACAACCGCTAATTTTTTCTTCGCATTGGTTTTCACGTAAACCAGTTCGGTTTCATGACAGGCGCGAGGATTCACCAAACAGGAAGTCAACTTCATCTGGAATGTATGATCGAGACAGGCTTGGTTGCAGGCGATACAGGTATTGATTTCATCCGCACGATCTTCCGACGCCTTCACGACAAAATCCGCATCCGCCAGGAAAGGACGGGCCATGGAAATCATATCCGCATCGCCATCCGCCAGCACTTTTTCCGCCACATCCGGCATATTGATGCGGTTAGTGGTCACCAATGGAATAGTGACGTCTTTCTTCAGCTTCGCCGTTACCTTGGTGAACGCCGCTCGCGGCACCATTGTCGCGATCGTGGGAACGCGCGCTTCATGCCAGCCGATACCGGTATTGATGATGGTGGCGCCCGCCTCTTCGATCTTCTTGGCCAGTAACACCACCTCTTCCCAGTTACTGCCGTCGTCAATCAGATCAAGCATGGAAAGACGATAAATGATAATGAAGTTCGGGCCGACTCTTTCACGCACACGGCGCACCACCTCGATCGGCATGCGAATCCGGCTCTCGTAATCACCGCCCCACTTGTCGGTCCGCTTGTTGGTGTGACTCACGATGAACTGGTTGATGAAATAACCTTCCGAACCCATGATTTCAACGCCATCATAGCCCGCCCGCTGCGCTAGAGCCGCGCAGTCAGCGTAGGCGTCTATTTGCTCATCCACCTCTTCAGTGGATAGTTCACGCGGCTTGAACATATTGATAGGCGCTTGAATGGCGGAAGGCGCCACCAGCTTGGGATGATAGGCGTAACGCCCCGCATGCAGAATCTGCATACAGATCTTGCCGCCCGCTTCATGCACAGCCTGAGTGATAATCTTGTGCTTTTCCGCATCCGCCTCGGAATCCATCTTGGAAGCGCCTTGAGCGACCGCACCCTCTGGATTCGGAGCGATACCGCCGGTTACGATGAGCCCCACCCCGCCTCTCGCACGCTCAGCGTAAAACGCCGCCATGCGCTGAAAGCCATTCGGCGACTCCTCCAACCCTGTGTGCATGGAGCCCATTAGAGTCCGGTTGGCGAGGGTGGTGAAGCCCAAGTCCAAAGGGGCCAACAGATGCGGGTACTTGCTCGCGCCAGATGAGTTCTGTTGCATGAAACACTCCTGAATATTCACTTTAATGGGCGAAATGCCAGTAACTGAACGGCTTCCGCCTCGATTTATACGCAGCAATCATAGCTACGGGATATGCCGTATAAATTAGCCCTGCCACGTAAAACAGCCAATACCCTTGGATAACATTTTTTTATCTATAAAATACACCCACTCACCACCTTAAACACTGCCAGGGGAAGAGCCGTATGCAGCTCGGCGACATATCCGTCAATTTCGTAGAATTAATGCGCGAAGCCTGTCACCGGCTTAACGTTGACCCAATGCCGGTCCTCAACGAATACGGCGTTACGACGGAGACTCTCGCCTCCCCCAAGGCGCGAATCAGCATATCCCGCTTCATGCGCATCGGGCAGGCCCTGATCAGCACCGCCAACCAGCCCGCACTGGGATTATTCATGGGGCAAGCGCTGCGCATCACCCATATGGGCCTTTCCGGCTATGCAGCCATGACCAGCTCCAATCTTGAGCGGGCGATCCGGCTATGGATTCACTATGAAAGCCTGAGCAGCGTCAACAAACGCGGCAGCAGCCGGTTTTATCTGACAGAAGAAAGTGGCGTCGCCCAGTTTTATTCCATCAGCCCTTATAACGAGTTCAACTATTTCGTGGTGGATTGCCTGCTCAGCGGATGGAGCGCGCTGGCGCACTGGATTACCGGACAGGAGCGGCTACTGAAAGAAGTGGAAATCGAATTTGAGGCGCCGCCTTACGCTCAACATTATCAACTGGCTTTCAATTGTCCCGTTAAGTTCGGTCGCTCTCGTAACGCACTGATTTTTCGTAAAGAAGCGCTAACTCTCCCTTCTATTTACGCCAATCCGGCTACACATAGCGAAATCGTCAGCATCTGCAACCGGGAGCTCACCACCCTGGTTGGAGCCACCAGTCTGACTGAACGGGTCAAGCAGATTATCACCCCCATGCTGCAAGGACGCGAAGTGGGGCTCACTGAAACAGCAAGACAGCTGGGTCTATCGGAGTGGACACTACAAAGGCGATTAAAAAAGGAAGGCGTTCAATTTCAACAAGTTCTGGACGAGACTCGCAAACAGGTCGCGGCTACCTACCTCAAAGCCACAGACTTAACGATTGGCGAGATCGCTTACCTACTGGGCTTTTCTTCACCTGCAGCATTTCATCGGGCCTTTAAGAGGTGGTTTGGCGTCAATCCGAAGCCGTTCAAGGACCAGCACACTTCTGGCCGGGTGGACGGGGATACAGCGACAGGCGAAAATACTTGAGCGAGACAAGAAGAAACTGAATTAAAGCTCTACAGCGTCATCGACGAATTCGTCGTCATCAAACTCTTCATAATCAACATCAATGAGATCATCAATATATTCTTGCACAGGTACGGCTCCTTGCTAATGGTTATTGTCCAGGCTATCAAACTGCCATGTCAGAAAAATGACAAAGAAAGGCTATAAAATAATGCAGGGAGGAAAATAAATTAGTGATTGGAATCAGAAAATTATGAGTAGAAATTAAAATAAGAAGTGCGTAAGAGGAGGGGATAAGAGTTGGCGGAGCGGACGGGACTCGAACCCGCGACCCCCGGCGTGACAGGCCGGTATTCTAACCGACTGAACTACCGCTCCGCGAAAATCCATCTTTGGGGAAGATGGTGGGTGGTGCAGGGATCGAACCTGCGACCCTCGCCTTGTAAGGGCGATGCTCTCCCAGCTGAGCTAACCACCCAGTTCCAGATGAACTGGCTCTTGACTTACTAGAAATTGGCGGAGCGGACGGGACTCGAACCCGCGACCCCCGGCGTGACAGGCCGGTATTCTAACCAACTGAACTACCGCTCCGCGATCTCTATTTCAGAATTTGGTGGGTGGTGCAGGGATCGAACCTGCGACCCTCGCCTTGTAAGGGCGATGCTCTCCCAGCTGAGCTAACCACCCCCACGTCACTCTGAATCAAGAGGCGCTTCCGAATCAACCCCGCGAACCGCTTGGCTGCCCCGTGAAGACGATGCGCATAGTACTGATCGCCCCATGGTGTGTCAAGCGCAATGTTTAAAAAAGTTTTCGCAATGGCTATTTCGCTGAAATGTCGATCAAAAGCGCCAAATCGCGGCGCTTATTCTATAGAGAAATAAAAGCCCCATTAGCCAGAAGAGAAGTTAGCGCTGGATCAGCTCAATCATATAACCATCAGGATCTTTGACGAACGCAATCACTGTGGTTCCATGCTTCATGGGGCCCGCCTCCCGAACCACTTGCCCGCCTTTTTCACGAATAGCGTCACAGGCTTGATAAGCGTCTTCTACTTCAATGGCGAGATGACCAAACCCGGAACCCAACTCATATGCAGCAGTGTCCCAGTTGTGAGTCAGTTCAATAACGGCGCTTTCCGACTCGTCTCCGTAGCCGACGAACGCCAATGTGAAACGGCCTTCCGGATAGTCTTTGCGCCGCAACAGACGCATACCCAACACTTCAGTGTAAAAACTGATGGAACGATCCAGGTCGCCAACCCGGATCATCGTATGTAATAGCCTCATGATTTTTCTCCTAACAACAGTGTGAAAAATGCGGCTACCTTACCATATCCGAAAGCGCAGTGACTTCGCGGGCTCGATCTCAAATATCCTGGCGCGAAGCGCCGACGTCGCTGATTCCGTGTCGCGCTGCGCATGACTTTTCCTCCAGACGAGCTGACTCGACATTAGAACGCCGACATTCGGGAATGGCTTTATCCGCCAGAGATTGATTGATGCTGTCAAAGAAATGATGGGCCGAGTCGATACTTTGTCGCACCTTGGGCTCCAGCGCCGCACTGATGCGCGTCGCTCCGGCCAAGCCGCCTTTTCCCGTCTGCAACGCCTTATCGTAGGCTTTGCCATATACATCCTTCACACGGTCAACAAAGCTTCTGGTCTTTTGCACTTGGTCTTGAAACATGGTCGTCACGCTCATAGTTCAGTAAGTCCTTTTTCTGTTTCCTGTCCGCCGTTGATTTGTCGCCGCTTACTTCCAAAACTAACCGGCTGAAAACCTTACCCATATTTCAGAAGCGCGGCGTCGCCGCAGCTTCTGCTTCAATTGAAGCCCTTACAGTAAATGATAGATGTTAAACCCAGATGTCACCCTATAGAACCGGGTGACAGCACAGAATTGAAAATTTAATGTGGCATCACGCGTCCTATCAGAACGGCCACCACCAGGATGAGCTTTCGTTTTCCGCGAGCTGCGCCTCGTAGGCTTCTTTGCGTTGATCCAGCTCACGCTGCATACGATCCGCCTTCAGCCGCTTGGTGGGCCCGCCGCCGCACATATACATACACCACCATTTATCGGGACGGTAATGGCCCTGCTCTTTCAACCTTTCAATTTCTTCCTCGCGGGCGACCTCTATTTCTTCCTGCTCCCGCTCAAATGCGTATTCGATATTTTCTTTCACAATAGATGTAGCGGCGTGATTAGGCGCCAGCAGATCGCTATTCAGAAAGCGGGTCTCCACGATTTCGTTATAAGCGAAGTCAGCGGCCACCAACTGCAAATCCCCTTCCGCCCAGGGCGAGTCCGCTTCTATTTCCGGGTTTGGATCCGGTTTGCTGATTTCGGAATAACGTAGATAGTAAATTTTGCCTGCATCAACACTGAGTATCTGATCCGTCATATCGCTCAGAGTAAATCCGCCGATACCTTCAAAGCCCAGTAAGGGCCTGCGCATAGTAATACGCCGCTCGCCTGGAGCCACCTGCAGCCAGGTATAACTGTTGTCGCGAAAGTTGAAGTACTGGCTGTCATCGACATACACACTGGGCGACTCTATCTCTTCTGACGCCCAGTCACTGTGAGGTCGGTAAAAATATATAAGTGCGGAGGACGTACTATCCCATTCCGAGTCAGGAATATGCACAAATTTAGGGCCGCTAACCGGATGCACAAAGGCCCCTACGCTCTTCCCCACGGATTGATAGATCTTACACCCACTCATCCCCACCGCCGTCACCAGCAGTAATACAAACGTTCTGAGGCTCGGATATCGTTGCATACTCACTCCCCCATTTATAAGGGCGTCGCTTTCATGACCATTTCACAAATCATGGCTCTTGTTTATTGAGGTAGAGGGTTGTGTGGGGGCGATCCCCTTGGCGTACAACTCTCCAGGCTGGCGATGATTCTAACAACCGTATGCTTCGCCAGCTGAGAATTGGAGCAAGAATTCGCTACAAGGAGTTACTTTGCACTACATTTCTTTACAGTTATTTTTCCCACAAGCATGCGCCAGCCGAATGATTAGATTAAATTTTCAACAGAGACGATAAATGACAATAAATAAGTCGTATTTTGAAACGGCTCCACATTCCCGTTCTGTTGAATTGCTACAATCAGTCACAATCAATTATAAAAAATGCGCAAGGGTCACTACTCATGAACGACTCGGATGTCCTCGCCACCGCGCCAGATCCACAAAAGGATCGTTTATTCACACCAGCTTTGATGGCGTTACTGCTCGTCGCAGCGCTGAGCATTTCAGCCGAAGAGCTTCCCTACGAAATGGAATGGAAAGCCTTGGATGAGCCTTCCACGGAAGCTAGCGTGCATATTGAGCTTGATGACGGACAAGCGCTCGATATCACCTTCTCCGAGGCGCAAATAAACTATATCCCCATTGCAGACACAGTAGAACGCACCACTCTGGACTCCATCTCTCTCGCCCTGCTTCAGAATCCGCAGCTATCGGATATCTTCGTTCCCGGCCTGTTCTCCCCGCCTGCGGCGGGTGGCCCTGTTTATGAAGAAGCACAACGAGCGCGTAATGATGAAAGAGAAGCCGCACTATACGACCCTAACAAATTAGCGACGCTGGAAACGTCTGTCGCAGCGGCGCTGCTTTTTCGCCAATATGTGGAAGTAAGAATTGAGCCGCAATTTCAAGCGGTGGATTTTGATGCGACCACAATCGTCAACACGCCGCGGCCGTAAAAGAATAAAGATTGATTCGCGAGCTGCAGGAAAGCGCCCAAGCCTCACTTAGGCGCACAACCCAGTGCTATTTCTGCATTGCCTTCAATTGCAGCCCGATTTCGTTCATGCGACGATCCAGCTCAACATAGCGTTGCACCAGTTGATTGCGGGTGGCGTCGATGGCGCTGACTTTCTTCTCAAGCTCCTTGAGATTGCCCTCCAGATTCTGCTCGTTCATTTTTCCGATCATGCGCTCAAGTTTGGCGAGAGCCACGGTCTGTTCCGACAAAGCTTTCTCCAGCTTGTCGGAACTTTGCTTCAGAAGTTGCGCCAACTCAGCCTGCTTCCTCTCCAATGCTTCATCGGTGCGCCCCATATCATCCGCCAGTGCGGAAATCTGCAGCGCCTGCGCTTCCTGAGACTTGCCAAGGTTTTCACCGATAACCGTCAGGCCATTTATCTCACCGCTTAGCGCCTTAACCCGCTCCTGTGACTGCTTGAAATCACCCTGCAGGGCTTTCAGCGCTTTCTGATTGTCCTCAATCAACTGTTTATTGCGTTTATTGGACACATCCCACAACTTACGGATTTCGGAGTCCAGGGTCTTCAGTTCCCTGGCCATTTCATTGCCGCTTTGCGCCATGGTGGCGTCGGTCTGATTAATTTGACCTTCAAGACGCGCAGTCACCAGCTTACTTTGGGATATGTACTGAGTCGCCTGCTGCAGTTGGTTTTGTAGAGACAGAATGGTTTGCTGCTGGTTTTTGACCTGCCAATATCCAATCAGCGCAAAAGTCAGCACCAGAATGAACACAAAGACGATCGCCCATTGCGCGGGACGGGACAGTCTGACATAAGCCTCCACCGGGGCCTCCGCAACCGGCGCAGCCTTTTTGGGCTCAGCAGGTTTCGTCGCAGGCGCTTTATGGCGCTGTGATTGAAATCGATCAACCTCGTCTTTCTCGGGCTTAATTGTCTCCATGTATCCTCGCTAGTGGACTGTATTTATATAGTGTATCGGCAAACGCCCGATTCTGCGCGGTTGCGCCGTGGCATTTTAGACAATGCCGAAGTTTCCGTACACGCGCCCTCATCCAGCTTCACAATAATTGCGACAGAACAGGCATGAAGCAACCCGCTATTATTCCGTTTTTCATGAGCCAGATAAAGGCGTCGCGCACGCCTGATCGCCACGGTTTGCAGCGGGAGTCGACAAGGGCCGCTTTCGTTTGCATCCCATGTACCGACTCACTAAACTATGCGCCTCTTTTTTAAACAGTATGCCTCGACCACCCGCAAATTCGCGCCCCATAGGCGAATTTATCCAATAATGACAGGGTTACTAAGGAGAAATCATGCAGCCTTTAGTTGGCATTATTATGGGCTCCAAATCCGACTGGCCTACCATGGAGCACGCCGCCGAGATTCTCGACAAGCTGGGCGTCCCCTATGAAGTGCAAGTTGTTTCCGCTCACCGCACGCCGGACCTGCTGTTTGACTACGCCAAGTCCGCCGAAGGCAGAGGCATCAAGATAATCATCGCCGGAGCTGGCGGCGCCGCCCATCTGCCCGGTATGGCCGCGTCACAAACCTCGTTACCGGTACTGGGCGTCCCTGTGCAGTCCAAAACGCTGAATGGTCTAGACTCATTATTATCCATCGTACAAATGCCCGGAGGAGTCCCTGTGGGTACGCTGGCGATCGGCAAAGCCGGAGCTACTAACGCAGGACTGATGGCGGCCCAGATTCTGGGCTTGCAGGACAGCAATATCATGGACGCAGTCAAAGCGTTCCGCAAACAGCAGACAGACACTGTTCTCAACAACGCTGATCCAAGGCAATCATGAAAAGAATCGGCATTCTCGGAGCCGGCCAACTTGGCCGCATGATGGCGCTGGCGGGTATGCCGCTGGGCTTTGAATTTGCGCTTTACGACACCTCCGGGGCCCCGTCTGCGGGCCTTGGAACGATTTTCAGCGACCCCGACAACACCCAGTCAGAGCTGGATCGCTTCCTCGATTTCGTTGATGTAGTGACCTACGAGTTTGAACACCTGCCTCTAGATCTGGCGCAAAACATCGCCGCTCGTAAGCCTCTGTATCCAGGCGTGGAGGCGCTGCGCGTATGTCAGAATCGAGAACACGAAAAGGCGCTGTTCACTCAATTGGGCATCCCTACGCCCAAATATCGTCTGGCCAACAGCCCGGAAGAATTGGCTGAAGCCGCTCGTGAGCTGGGAACTCCGGTTGTCGCGAAATCCATCACGGAAGGTTACGACGGCAAAGGCCAAGCGGTCCTGAAGTCCGCCGAAGAGGCGGAAGAAGCCTGGAACAGCATTGGACACCCCCGACTGATTGTCGAGTCCTTCGTCAATTTCTCCCGGGAAATCTCCATCATCGCCGCCCGCAGCAGCTCAGGCGAAACCGTCACCTACCCTCTGGCGGAAAATATTCATCATGGCGGCATTTTGCGCTACACCATCGCCCCGGCGCCGCGCATTAGCGCCGAACTGGCGCAGAAAGCGGCTGAGTATATTGAAAAGCTGATGGCGCACCTGTCCTATGTGGGCGTCCTGGCTCTGGAGCTCTTTGAAACGCCAGACGGCCTCCTGGCCAATGAGATGGCGCCGCGAGTGCACAACTCCGGTCACTGGTCCATGAATGGGGCGCATACAGGGCAGTTTGAGAACCACTTGCGCGCCGTCGCCGGCTTACCGTTAGGCGACACCCAGCCTGTCGGCGTCAGCTGCATGATCAACCTGATCGGTCGCCATGCGGATCGTGAAAGCGTACTGACGCTCAGCGACACGCATCTGCACCTGTACGGCAAAGAAGAACGCGCAGGCCGCAAACTGGGACATATCAACATTGTTGCGGAAGACTACAAAGCGTTGATCGCCAAAGTGGAAAAATGCCTCCCCTTCGTGCCGGAGCATACGCCTTTCACTTCCTCGCTGGCTCACTTTGACTAACGTTTTGCCGGCCCATTTTTATGGGCCGGCATCCCCAATAAACCGCCCGCATTTCTTATAGCCATCTGGTTCTATCACTCACCTAGCTTATTAATTTTATTAATAAGTCTGATAAATAATCTTGAAAAACCCTTGATAGCACTCCATATATGCGGGTGATATCATTCTGCGCGATCAAACAAAAGAATTCTGTCGGTCGCCATCTGGCCGGCATCAATACCCAGGGTGATACTGTGATGACCCTGAGCCTGCAGGCTGAATTTCCGGAGATTCGGAGCTATCTCTTCCTACTCAGTCTGTATACTCTAGAATCAGAGACTTACACGGGATTACACACTTAAAAAGACGGAGAAAATCTCATGGCATTTGAACTTCCTGCTCTCCCTTACGAAAAGAATGCGCTTGCGCCGCACATTTCCGAAGAAACTATCGAATACCACTACGGTAAACACCACAAAACTTACGTCGATAAGTTGAACGGTCTGGTTCCAGGAACTGAATACGAAGGGAAGTCTCTGGAAGAAATTATTATGGCTTCCAAGAGCGGCCCCGTTTTCAACAACGCCGCCCAAATATGGAACCATACTTTCTACTGGCACTGTTTGAGCCCTAACGGCGGCGGCGAGCCTACCGGCGAGTTGGCGGACGCTATCAACAAAACCTTCGGCTCCTTTGAAAGCTTCAAAACCCAATTCACTGACAAAGCCGTTAACAACTTCGGTTCTGCATGGACCTGGTTGGTCAAAAACGCTGACGGCTCTCTGGAAATCTTCAACACCAGCAACGCGGGCACGCCAATGACTGACGGCAAAACTGCCCTGCTGACTGTTGACGTTTGGGAGCACGCCTACTACATCGATTACAGAAATGTTCGTCCTAACTACATGAACGCATTCTGGAATCTGGTGAACTGGGATTTCGTCGCCAAGAACCTGGCCGCTTAATCCGCTCCAACGTCGGGGCCCCGCGCCCCGGCGTGACTCACACCCAGACAGTTCCCTCCCCACTCTCCGGTTTTTATTTCACTCGCCACATATTCAGTTTCTCCCCCCCTCTCTACTCCCGCGCGCCTATGCTGTTACTTTGCCCCGTATATAACTACACTTTCTATAGCAGGGGATAATAAGATTGACACAAACACCACCGCCGGCGTCGAAGCAATCAATCAGCATGGTTCAAGAAAAGCAAAACGCTCCAGTAAAATGGCGACACAGCCTGTCCGCCAAATTAATGAACTGGGTGCTGTTTACCGCCTTGGCGGTAGGCGTTTTACTCAGCATTGGTCAGATTATTTTCGAATCCATGCGCGCCGTGGAGGAAATGGACAACGAAGCCAGACAAACTCTGGCCATTGTGCGCGACCCCGCCACTCAGGCGGTATACAGCATTGATCCCGATTTGGCGCAACAGGTTCTGGAAGGCCTGTTCGAAAAACCGTCCATCCGTTATGCGGCCATCTCCCATCCCAATCAGACTATTCTGGCAGAGCTCTCCAAACCCCTGCAGGAAACCCAAAGCCGCTGGATGACCGACGCCATCTTTGGCAAAGAGCGTGAATACGCCATCTCTTTATTTCGTCCGACGCCACAGCCCACCTACTACGGCGAGCTAAAAATCGTCGTGGATACCGCACCCAAGTCAGCGCTGTTTTTCGAACGCTCCATACTGATTTTCTTAACCGGCCTCCTGCGCGCCCTACTCCTGGCGTTTGTCCTGCACCTGGTCTACCACTTTCTGTTAACCGCGCCGCTTAAAGCCATCATCAATTCGTTACTACGCATCAACCCTGCTGAGCCCGGACTGCAGTCACTCCCAGTGCCCCGCCAACACGAAAAAGACGAATTGGGCAGTTGGGTGCGCGCCGCCAACAGCCTTTTGCAGTCCATAGAGGAGCACCAACAGAAGCGTCAGGCGGCGGAAGCGCGAATCATTAAACTATCCCAGTACGATTCCCTCACCGGCCTGCCGACTCGATCTCTGTTCAGTAACTACATTGCCGCAGCGGTGGACGACTCCGAAGCGCTGAACCAGAAGTTTGCGGTTTTTTGCGTCGGCATCGACGACTTTAAGTCGATCAACGAACAACTGGGCTACAGCCAGGGAGACAAGCTGTTACAGGCCTTCGCCGAGAGACTGCTGTCGCAACGGGACGGCGTGCATACGGTCTGCCGACTTGGCGGCGATCAATTCGCCCTGATCCTGTTTAATGTCAGCAGCAGTTACCGGGTGGCGGCTTTCGCCGAATCGCTGCTACGGGAAATCAGTCGTCCGTTCGAGATTGAGGACCAATTAACCCCCGTATCCTGCACCATCGGCATCGCCATTTACCCGGACGACGCCCGCGATGCGGAGAAGATTCTACAAAAGGCCGAGCAAACCATGATGCTGGCCAAGTCAGTCGCCAATAATCACTTTCAGTTCTACGTCGCCAGCCTAGACAGCGAAATTCGCGAGCGAAAAAAACTGGAGAGAGATCTCTCCAAGGCCATACAGAACAACGAGCTGTTTCTGGTCTACCAGCCGCAAATGGACCTGAATTCGAAGCAGGTTGTGGGCTGCGAGGCGCTGTTGCGCTGGCGTCATCCAGAACGCGGCCTGGTTCCCCCGGACGTTTTCATCCCCATTGCCGAAGCCAATGAGACCATCCTGGAGATTGGCGACTGGGTGCTGCACGAAGCCTGCGCTCAGGTTCATCAGTGGCGCAGCCAGGGCTTCAACATCAAGGTGGCGATAAACCTGTCCGCCAACCAGCTCAGACAGAAAGAGTTCGCGCCTCATGTGCTGAAAATTATCGAAAGCCGCCAAATCCCTACTTCTCTGATCGAGCTGGAGGTCACTGAAACCAGCTTCATGGAGAACCTGAATCAGGCCATTACGTCCCTGCGCCACCTCAGTGAATTCGGTATTCAATGCGCCGTGGATGATTTCGGCACCGGCTATTCTTCGCTCAGTTACCTGAAGCAGCTGCCTATCCGCAAGATCAAGATCGACAAACAATTTGTCCGTGACTTGATGAAAGACGAAGACGACACCCAAATCGTGCACGCCATCATTCAGCTGGGCAAAAGCCTGCGCCTGGATGTCATCGCCGAAGGTGTGGAAACGCCGCGGCAAGAGCGCTTCCTGAAGCATGACGGCTGTACGCTGGCGCAGGGCTACTATTACAGCAAGCCGGTGCCGCCGGAAGAATTCATAGAGTTCATGAAAGTCAGTCACGCGCCGCAAACCTGACCGCCGCCTCATCACGCTTGACGCCAAGCGTGAGGGTGGAACTTGCGTAACGCCCTCATTTAACATGCGGGAAAACATTCTATTACGGGAGCCTATCAATGAGCATTTCCGCGATTATCGGCATTGTCGTCATCATCGCCGTCGCCTTCTACCTGATATCCATCTACAACAAACTCGTATCCCTGAAGAATCGCTTCAAGAACGCTTTCGCCCAAATAGACGTACAGTTACAGCGCCGTCACGACCTGATACCCAATCTGGTGGAAACCGCCAAGGCGTTTATGAAGCATGAGCAGGACACGTTGGAGAAAGTCATGCAGGCGCGCAGCCAGGCTATCAATGCGCAACAGGCGGCGGCGCAACGGCCTGAGGAAGGAGAGCGCATCAAGCAGCTTTCTCAGGCCGAAGGCATGCTGAGCCGCGCTCTGGCGAACTTCTACGCTGTGTCTGAAAACTATCCGGACATCAAGGCGAACCAAACCATGCAACAGTTAATGGAAGAGCTAACCAGCACGGAAAACAAAGTTGGCTTCGCCCGTCAGGCATACAACGACGCCGTTATGACCTATCACACCTATCGAGAACAATTCCCCAGCAATCTTATCGCCGGCTTTTTCGGCTTCAAAGAAACAGAGATGTTTGAAATCGAGTCCGCCGAGGCTCGTCAGGCTGTCAAAGTCAGCTTTAACTGATTCCTGACAAGCCATGGACTTTTTCGCCAAACAAGAGCGCGCGCGCAAGCTCTCCGGGATACTCCTGCTCCATTTCGCCGCCGCCCTGATAGGTATCGCACTCGCCATTAATATCGCCGGCTTCGTCGCTTACTACTACTTTGTGGATGCGCGTATGACCCCTGGCGTCTGGCTGGCCGGCCCAGCCTGGTGGGTCGCGCTAGCGGTCATCGCCATCGTCGCAGTGGGCGCAGGCAAACGCTTTTTACAGTTGAGGCACGGCGGACGCTCCGTTGCGCAGATGGTTGGCGCCCGCCAGATCAATGCGGCGACTCAGAACCCGAATGAGCGTCGCCTGGTCAATATCGTGGAGGAAATGAGCATTGCTTCCGGCGTACCCATTCCCAGTATTTACATCATGGACAAGGAAGAAGCCATCAACGCCTTTGTGGCGGGCTACACGCTTGAGGATATGTCTCTGGTAGTCACTGCCGGCGCGCTTAACTCACTAAGCAGGGATGAGTTACAAGGCGTCATTGGCCATGAGTTCAGCCACATTCTGAACGCTGACACCCGCCTGAATGTACAGATTATCGCCGTTCTTGCCGGCATCCTCCTGATAGGCTCCACCGGGGCCTTTCTGCTGCGAATGTCCAGCCGAAGCGGCGGTGGGCGCTCACGCGACGCGCGTGGGATCATAATCGTCGTCGCAGCGGGATTCACTCTGTTCATATTGGGCTATATAGGCCTGTTTTTCGGCCGCCTGATTCAAGCTGCGCTCTCCCGCCAAAGGGAATATCTGGCGGACGCATCGTCGGTGCAGTTTACCCGCAATCCAGAAGGCATCGCTGGCGCACTCTTCAAGATCAGGGAAAACCAGACACACTCCTACCTGGGACATACGTCCAACGCCCAGGAAGTCAACCATATGTGCTTTGGAGAGAGCCTGAAACTGAGCGCCTGGTTCGCCTCCCATCCGCCGCTAGATGAACGCATTCGCGCTGTGGATCCACTTTTTCTGACCAAACAGAGAGCGCGCCGCAATCAAGGCCAGGCCCAACAAACTACAGCATCAGCCTCTAGCGCCCATCCAGCCACATCGGGATTCGCACCCGGGAGCGCGCCGCCTTGCACGGAGCAAATCAAAAGCACAGGCATCGCCAGGCAGGTTGGACGTCATACACAGGCGACGCATGACTGGAGCCAGCGAACACTGCAACAGCTGCAAGCCACCTTTGGCGACGCCCTGCACACGCCAAGTCAGGCGGAAAGCATGATCTATGCTCTACTGCTACTGGAATCGCCAGTCAGATTGCCGGTGGGCGAGAATATCCTGCACTCCTCGGGAACTCCCATAAAGAGCATGCCAGAAGTCGACAGCCTTGAACGCAAGATCACGACATTACCGGCCAATCATCGCTTACCGCTTTTAGAAGTCTGTCTTGGCGCATTGAAAGGAGGGGCCGTCGCCACTCGCTCTCAAGTCGTCGTCACCGCGCAACAAATTGTTGCTCTGGACGAACGCACGACGCTTTCGGAATTCGCCATCCTCGCCCTGTTACGCACGCAACTGGATGAAGGCTTTGCTCCTCAACGAGAAACCTTGACTCGCTATGAGCAAGCCGGTGATGAAATTGCATTGATGATCTCCGCTTTTGCGCGTTTGGGCGTCACCGCTTCAGGCGCAGATCCAGAAAACAATCCCAGCCAGTTCTTCAAACAAGTGATGTCGCAGAACTTCCCCCACCTGCAAGCGACCTTTTACTCCAGACTTGCTTCCGATCGGCTCACGGATGCGCTCAACAGATTGTCACAGCTGTCAGCATTACTTAAACCAGCCGTGGTCGAGGCCTTCGCACAATGCGTCAGCTACGATGGTTATGTCAGCTTGAAGGAATATGAGTTGCTGCGCGCCGCAACGGCGGTGATGGGATGTCCGATGCCGCCCCTGGAACCCAGCGACGAGATTGATAATTAGAAAAGAAAGATAGAAGGAAGATATCAGGCGTGAGGCGGCGGAGCTTGTCCGCCGCCGGCATTGAGAAGTCTTACTGCTCGAACGCGTTCTCTCTGTATACGCTGTCCATAGAAGGCTTGATCATGGTTTCTGCATGCTTATCGCCTTTATGATTGCGTTTGATGCTGAGGTTAAGCTCCCACAGCTGATCATATTTATCCTGGCTCGCCTTCTTGGCTTCTTCCTTGTTGCGCAGGATGGTTGGACGCAGAAATACGAGAAGGTTTTGCTTATCTTTTTCACGCTTGGTGCTACGGAACAGCGCGCCTAACAGAGGGATATCGCCCAACAATGGCACCTTGGCTTCTGACAATTTGTAGTTCTCGCTCATCAGACCGCCCAACACGATGGTTTCAGCATTGTCCGCCAAGACAGAGGTCTTGATCTGACGCTTATTGGTGATGATATCCGACGCGCTTTCGTTGGAGGGCGCAATGGAAGAGGTTTCCTGTTCGATTTCCAATCTGACCAGATCGCCATCACTGATGCTTGGCGTAACACGCAAGGTTAAGCCCACGTCCTGACGCTCAATAGTAGTGAATGGGTTACTGGTGCCGTCGGTGCCAGTGCCAGTTTGTCCGGTACGGAATGGCACGTTTTGACCAACGATAATTTCAGACTGCAGGTTATCCATAGTGATGATGCTTGGCGTGGACAGCAGGTTCGCCTGACCACTGGTGCCCAGTGCCTGAATCAACGCGCCCCAGCCTTTTTTGCCATCAGCCTCGCCAATCGCCACTGCAGCGATATCGCCACCAATGGAAGGCGTCGAGTTGCTGGCGATAGCCGCCAGTATCGCCGAGGCGGAAATGCCTACGTTAGTGAAGTTAGTGACAGTGGCCGGACCAGACTTGCCAGTCAAATCCCCAGCGGCCATTTGCACACCCAACTGGCGACTCAGACCATCGCTGATTTCCACAATCGCAGCCTCGATCAATACTTGCGCACGACGCACATCCAGCTGCTGAACGATCGCCTCGATCTCTTTCATCATGGAAGGCTCCGCGCGCACCACCAGCGCATTCAACCCTTCATCCGGATAGATGCTGACTTTGCCGCCGCCAGGCGCCGCCGCTGCCGCTCCCTCGCCTTTTGCCGGCGCAATATCACCCATCAGACCTTTCAGCAACTCAGCCAGAGCCTCCGCGTCAGCATGACGCAAGTTGATAACCTTGGTGGTGCCGCTCACCGCCGCAGGCTGGTCCAACTTGGCGATAAGAAGGCGCATTTTATCGCGGAAGTTCTCATCGCCTTTCAGGATCAGACGGTTGCTGCGCTCATCGGCTACAACGCTGAACTTGTTGGCGGGCCCTTTGGGCGCGCCTTTACCCAGCTCGGAAGGCGCCAGCTCTTCCAACAATTTAACCATGTCGCCTACCCAGGCGTCTTTCAGCTGAATGACTTCAAGTTGATAGTTGGAGGGGCTGTCGAGCTCGCTTACGATGCGCTCAATACGGGCGATGTTATTGACGTGGTCGCTGATAATCAGGGCGTTGGCGGCGGCGACTCCGGCAAGGTGTCCATATTTGGCCACCATCGGACGCAATATCGGCACCAGCTCAAGGGCGTTGGCGTTCTTGACCTGTATGACCCGGGTCACCAACTGCTCCTGCGGCACCGTCTTGAAAATCGAGGTGTTCTCCGCGGTTTGTTTAGCCTCGTTCTGCTGCACAATTTTGATGATTCCTTCGGAAGGAATCGCCGCGAAACCATGTACGTTCAACACGGAAAGAAACATTTCGTAGACTTCATCACGCCCCATGGCGGCGTTCGACACCACGGTGACTTTGCCTTTCACCCTGGGGTCGACTACAAAGCTGTAGCCGGTGATGTCGGCGATTTGAGTAATGAAGGCGCGGATATCGGCGTCTTTAAGGTTGACCTTCCATGTCTGATCTTCGGCCCCCGCCACGCCGGAGAAAAAACCCGCAATCAACAACCAGGCAAATGTAAAGGCTCTAAAATGTTTCATGTCCATTCAACAATCTTTTTTTGATTTTCATTACTTTGAGGAAGTCGCTTAGCGCAGCGGGTAACTGGCTCAGCGTAATGGGTAACTGATAGTGAAAGTCGCCCCATCCCGTTCTATTTCCACCTCCAGCATGCCGCTTTCATACAGCTGCTGAATCATCTGTCTATCCTGCTCGATGTTTCCAAGAACATGACCATTCACCGAACGAATCACATCCCCTTTCTGCAGGTTCATGGCACCCAACATAGGGTTGGCGCCATCGTACTGGTAGCCGGACGCTCCGTCGCCGCCACTCACCGGCGCCAGACCCACCGAAGCCAATGCTCCCCGCGGGTCTTCCTCCAGTCTCTTCTGCGCGACGTTGACGAACTCTTCGGGAGAGTCAATCCTGCCGCTGTCTCTGGGTCTCGCCACCTGTTCGATAGCGCTGCCCGCAACGGCGACGGAATCGTCAAACGCCAGCTTCTCCAAAGCGCCATTTCGACTGATCAACACATGATCAGGAAACACTGCTGACAATTTGGCTCCGCCGGGCAGCATTTCATTAATACGATAATATTCGGCCGATTTTCCCTTTTCCGCAATGATGGCGCCGGAACCGCCTTCTTCACCGCCGACTACGACCCCATACAGATCCAGCCTTAACGCAGTGATTGGAGCGTCCACTTGGCTCAACGCCTTTTTGGCGGAGGTATCTTCCGCCTTGCCGAATAAATTCCACGCAGGATAGTTAGCCTGCATCGCTTGATTCTTGTTTGCATTCGCCACGCCGCCGACCGGCATGACGATAATGTCCGGGGTTCCCACCCAAACGCCCCAGGTCACCCTTGCGGCTTGCCACGCCAGCGTCACGACGATGGCGAGCAAGAGCACCCAGGTTATCTTAGTAATATGGCCTGTCAACATGGGTCGTTAAAGTATCCGTTGCTGCACCCGGAAAACAATGTCGTCAGGATTCGCCTGTTTACTCCAAGGCGCGCCCGCCAGGTCCAGCAACCGTTTGCGAATTTGTATCTTCGCTGTGCCGTCCCGCGTTACCTGAGCGCTCATAACGGGTTTGTTTTCCGTGCTATCCAGTACTTCCAGGTGAATTTCCTCACCCTCCTGTTTAATCAGCCCCTGCAACGGAGGCATTGTGGCGGTCTTATTCTCCCGGCCCATCGGATAGGTAACCGGTCCGCCCGCCCACTGCGCTCGCCCTGAAGCTCGCACAGGAAGACCTGTATTTGTATCCAGCGTCACATCCAAGCCGCTGATCTTCAGCTCTCCACTCAGATTTAGACGATGGCGGCGCAACGCAGGCGCCAGCGCCGCCAAATCCAGAGAACCATCAGCAAGCACCCGGACTTGATCAAATCCATCCAGTGCGGCTTTGGCGTCAATATCGATTTTGTTGGCGCGAAAGTTCAGCGCCAGAGCGTCGCCCATCAGTAGCAGGCCGGATGGATACACATCCCAATCCAGCACGCCAGTGGCCCAAGAATGAGAAATCAGTGCTTTGCCTTCCCAAAGCGTGCCCTGCAGCTTCTGCACCCGCACGGGAAGTTGGTTGGCGGGACCCCCAGCCTGACGCCACACAAACTCCACAGGCACGAGTAATACTAACCCCGCCAGATAGGTCAGGCCGCCAATAATAACCAATCCTACAATTTTTTTTATCACTTCTTTGGCCTACAACCTTCCCAATCAACCACTGAGCATATGCATACGCGCAATGGACTACATTCTAATTGTTGAACCGACAAACCCTACTACGCCAAGCCTCGGCGGCCATTGTCTCTGGCCGGGCTCCGCCTCCGGGAGGTTTAAGACAACTGTCGCGAACAGCAGAATTCTTTTATCTTCGCCTCAAAACACAGGCTATAAATTCTTACATGGTAACAAAAGCATAGCAGTGTTTTCTAAAGAATATTTGCAACATTGGCAACGTGTTTGAGGTTAAACATTCTTAATAGACCCCACCACCCGCTTCAGGCTCTTCGCGCCATAAAAAAACCCGGCCGAAGCCGGGTTTTTTCCGCGGGAGCGTTATGAGGGGATGATTACATCATGCCGCCCATGCCGCCCATTCCTCCCATGCCGCCCATGTCTGGCATGCCGCCTTTCTTGTCGTCTTCAGGCAGGTCAGAAACCATACACTCGGTAGTGATCATCAGACCAGCGATAGACGCAGCGGACTGCAGTGCGGTGCGGGTAACTTTCGCAGGATCCAGAATACCCATTTCCAGCATGTCGCCGTATACTTCAGTACCGGCATTGTAGCCGAATGCGCCTTCGCCCTGACGGACTTTGTCCACAACTACGGAAGGCTCGCCGCCAGCGTTAGCGACGATCTGACGCAGAGGGGCTTCCATCGCGCGACGCAGCAGGTTGATGCCTACGTCCTGATCAGCGTTGTCACCGGTCAGGTCAGAAACGGCCTGCAGTGCGCGCACCAGCGCTACGCCACCGCCAGGCACCACGCCTTCCTCAACCGCAGCGCGGGTGGAGTGCAGCGCGTCTTCAACGCGGGCTTTCTTCTCTTTCATTTCCACTTCAGTCGCTGCGCCAACTTTGATAACGGCTACGCCGCCAGCCAGTTTGGCAACACGCTCTTGCAGCTTCTCACGGTCGTAATCGGAAGAAGTTTCTTCGACTTGACGACGGATTTGCGCAACGCGCGCTTCGATGTCGCTCTTAGCGCCAGCGCCGTCAATGATAGTGGTGTTTTCTTTAGTGACGACAACACGCTTAGCGGTGCCCAGGTCATCCAGAGTAGCGCCTTCCAGGTTCAGGCCAACTTCTTCGGAGATGACGGTGCCGCCAGTCAGGATAGCGATATCCTGCAGCATTTCCTTACGACGGTCGCCGAAGCCAGGCGCTTTAACCGCCGCCACTTTCACGATGCCGCGCATGTTGTTGACAACCAGAGTCGCCAGCGCTTCGCCTTCCAGATCTTCAGAGATCACCAGCAGAGGCTTGGAAGACTTGGCGACAGCTTCCAGCACAGGCAGCATTTCGCGGATGTTGGAGATTTTCTTGTCAACCAGCAGGATGAAAGGATCTTCCAGTTCAGCGCTCATGCTGTCTTGGTTGTTTACGAAGTAGGCGGACAGGTAGCCACGGTCGAATTGCATACCTTCAACCACGTCCAGCTCGTCTTCCAGACCACTGCCTTCTTCAACAGTGATAACGCCTTCCTTACCAACTTTTTCCATGGCTTCAGCAATGATGTTGCCGATGCGCTCGTCGCTGTTGGCGGAGATGGTGCCAACCTGGGCGATGGACTTGGAGTCTTCGCAAGGACGGGAGATATTCTTGATTTCTTTGACCGCAGCGATAACTGCTTTGTCGATGCCGCGCTTCAGGTCCATTGGGTTCATACCCGCTGCAACGGACTTCAGACCTTCGTTCAGGATCGCCTGAGCCAGTACAGTTGCAGTAGTGGTGCCATCGCCCGCTTCATCGTTGGTTTTGGAAGCAACTTCCTTAACCATTTGCGCGCCCATGTTTTCGAACTTGTCTTTCAGTTCGATTTCTTTAGCTACGGACACACCGTCTTTGGTGACAGTAGGCGCGCCGAAGGACTTGTCCAGAACCACGTTGCGGCCTTTCGGGCCCAAAGTGACTTTAACTGCGTCGGCTAAGGTGTTAACGCCCGCCACCATGCGCTTACGCGCGGAATCGCCAAATTTAACGTCTTTAGCTGCCATAACAAAATCCCATTACTTGTTAGTTGATGACAAAAGTCTTTAGTTTCGGAGTGTTAGCCTTCGATAACGCCGAAGATGTCGCTTTCGCTCATGATCAACAGCTCTTCGCCATCAATCTTAACGGTGCTGCCGGCATACTGGCCGAATACCACCTTGTCACCGACTTTGACCGCCAACGGACGGACATCGCCATTATCCAGAATACGGCCTTCGCCCACAGCCAGAACTTCACCCTGTGAAGGCTTTTCTGCCGCATTGCCGGGCAGTACGATACCACCGGCAGTTTTGGTTTCTTCTTCCTTACGGCGCACGACAACACGTTCGTGTAACGGACGAATTTTCATTTCGCTTTTTCTCCCAGTTAGAACATTTAACTAGCTGACTTTTTGGTTTTAAACAGCAGCCGGACATCCGGGTTGGACCAAGAACGCCGAGTGCTTAAATTGTGGAGGTTTAAATGGGGCCCGGGGCGAGGATTTCAACACCCCGGCTATAATTTTTTTAAATTTTTTTCCTAGTCCTCTCGGGTGTACTCGCCTTCAATTACCTTATCCCCGCCAGCGCCTTGGCGTGGGCCGCCGGAAGGTCCTTCGCGGAAGGGAGCGTCACGCTCTGAGGACGTAGAATAGGTCGTCTGGCTATAACTGCTTCTTACTACTCGCCCGCTACGCAACAACGCGCCGCCAATACGGCCTATGAGCAATTTGCGCGTCAAAGGCGTCAGCAGAACGAACCCCATGAAATCGGTCAAAAAGCCTGGCGTCACCAACATGGCTCCGCCAATCAGCAACGCGACGCCTTCCAGCATTTCTCCTGCGGGCAGCTCGCCCGCCTGCATTTTCGCCTGCAGACTGCGAAGCAGAGAAAATCCCTGCCGTCGCAACATGGTCACACCGATAATTCCGGTGACGATAAAAATCGATACAGTCGGCCAGAAGCCAATGGCCCCGCCGACTTCAATGATCAGATAAATCTCAATTAGCGCTATGAGGGGGATAAGAAAAGGTATTCTGCTTAGCATGATTCCGTCGTTACATCAGCCAGTGTTATGCAGGTGGAAATCGGTTCCTGGACCGTTTGGTGGTCGGCGAAATTACTGCCATAATACTGGCTTTACGAGCGCCTCCGGGCGCAGCCGCAAACCCTAGAACACCATATAATTCAATATAGTAAGCGGTAATTCAGCGTGGAGGAGTCCCGCCCCTGGCGGTCCGCTCCCCTCTATGAAGCGTATGTATCTTCACCTGTCGTTACTATAGATGGAGTTGTTTATTTCTATTTCAACGCGACGGACAAAGATTATTGTTTTTTCACTATCGAGAGAGTGGGACAAGTTATGCAATTGAAAGATTCTATGGTTGTGATTACCGGTGGCGGCCAGGGCCTGGGCCGCGCGATGGCGCTTTATCTCGCCGAAAAAGGCGCCCGCCTGGCGTTGATCGACCTGTCTGAAGAGAAACTGCAGGAAAGCGTCGCCAAATGCGAGGAGCTGGGCGCTGAAGCCAAGTACTACCTGTGCAATGTCGCCAAGGAAGCCGACGTTGAAAGCGTGTTCGCCCAAATTGCCGAAGATTTCGGCGGCGTCGACGCGCTGGTCAACAATGCGGGGATCCTGCGGGATGGCATGCTGATCAAATATAAAGATGGCCAGGTCACTCACCGTATGAGTCTGGAGCAATGGCAGTCCGTCATCGACGTCAACCTGACTGGCGTCTTTCTGTGCGGACGCGAAGCCGCCGCCAAGATGCTGGAAAGCGGCCGCAAGGGCTGCATCATCAACATTTCCAGTATTTCCCGCGCCGGCAACATCGGCCAGACCAACTACTCCGCCGCCAAAGCCGGCGTCGTGGGCATGAGCGTGAGTTGGGCGAAGGAATTGGCGCGCTTCGGTATTCGTTGTATGGCGATTGCTCCCGGCTTTATCGAAACTGAAATGACCGGCTCGATGAAACCCGAAGCGCTGGAGATGATGACCAAGCAGATTCCTTTGCGTCGCATGGGGCAGCCGAATGAAATTGCGCAAACAGTATGCTTCATTCTGGAAAATGACTACCTTTCCGGCCGCGTCATCGAAGTGGACGGCGCCCTGCGTATCTAGCCATAAGGGGCTTCGGCCCCTTGCTTTTTACTTCACCGTGAAGCGAGACTCCGTTTCCTTTCGCTAATAGATTCACTGACCGATCTGCACCGCCTTCATGTCTGAACTCAGCCAACAGGAAAAACTGCAAGCTATCTGGTTCGTTGTCAGCCAGATTCCTCCCGGAAAAGTAGCGACCTATGGCCAAGTCGCCAGCCTGGCGGGACTGCCCGGGTTGTCTCGATATGTGGGATACGCCATGAAACAACTTCCAGACGGCTCCAGCATCCCCTGGTACAGGGTCATCAACAGCCAGGGGAAAATCTCTTTTCCACCGAAGTCGAAGGCTTTTTTTCGTCAGCAAAGCGCATTGACCCATGAGGGCGTCGAGGTTCACAACGGACGCATCCCTCTGAAACGCTTTCAATGGGCGCCCTGACCAAAGCCACCTTCATCTTTACTTCAAAACTGCTTCCAGACGCACCCTCAAGAAGGTCAAAAAGATCAGGCTGGGTGTAATCATCAGCGTGGTGATGATAAAAAACATCACCCAGTCGCCATCAAGACTATCCACCAATACGCCGCTGTATGAGGCCAGCAAGGTCCGCCCCAAGGTTCCGAGAGACGCCATCAGCGCATACTGCGCCGCAGTGAAGGCGCGGTTGCACATCACGGATAAAAACGCGACAAACGCAACCGTGGACCATGCAGAAGTAAACCCATCGACCACCACCGCCGACACCAGCATGGGCACGCTCGGCCCTACCATCGCCAACGCGGCGAACATCAGATTGGAGGCGGCCATGGCGATGCCGCCGATCATTAGCCCGCGATACAGCCCATAGCGAATATTGACCAAGCTGCCCAAGATCGAGAAGACAATCGTCACCCACCAGGTAACGGCCTTGGAATAGATGCCTATTTCTTCGTCTGTGAAGCCAACTTCTTTATAAAAGACCACCGACATCTTGCCGAGAAAGGCCTCGCCGATTTTGAACAGGAAGATAAACAACAGGATCGACGCCGCCAATTGCACGCCATTGCGCCGGAAGAACTCCGCCAGCGGTTCGATGAACGTAGTAAGCAGCCAGATAAGCGCGCGCTGATCCCAGCGATTTGCGGAACTGTCAGGCTCACCCTCCACCGCCTGCGACTCCCAGCGCCATAAGGTGCGGATCATCCAGGCTAACGCCGCCAAGTCCGCCATTGCAATGAATAAGGTCAACGGTGTGGAGGCGCGCCACTCTTCCGCCAGCCCTGGCTTGCCGATAATGGACCACACCGCCAGGGCGATCATCGCCATCAGGGCGACAAACATGGCGAGCGGCTTCGCCTCGCCTTTTGATCCCAGCACCCGCGCATAACGGGATTCAGCCGCCTGCTGTCCATTCTCACGGTTATTGTCCGGCTCGCTCGCCACCCACCAGGTGAACGCCATCAATACCACCACGACGGCGGCCATCAGCACATACATGTCCGCCCACCCCCATTCCCAGCGCCCGACCAGAATAAACGGCGCAGCGCCCAGGCCCGCGTAGCCAGTCCACCAACCGGCGGTGGCCATGGCGGACGCCGCCGACATCATCTTGCCATCCCCTTCCGGAACAACGTCAATACGATAGGCGTCAATGGCGATATCCTGCGTCGCCGCGAAAAACGCCAGCGCCAGGGCAATGGACTTGGCGAGCAGCAAGTCGTCCGCCAGATCCACTCCTGACATCGCCCAGCAACACATCGCCACCAGAGCCTGCATCATCAGCACCCAGCTGCGGCGCTGTCCCAGAACGCGAGTCAACCAGGGTAGACGCACTCGGTCCGCCACTGGCGACCACAAAAAGTTGGTCGAATAAGCCAGGAACACCAGACCAAAAAAACCGATGTCCGTGCGCGAATAGCCCACGTCCTTCAACCAGGCTGTGACCGCCGAGCCGATCATGACAGCGGGAAAGCCGCTGGAGATGCCAAATACAAAAATGGTCAACAGGCGTTTATCGAGGTAATAGCGCACCCCGTCGCGCCAGGAGGTCGGCGTTTCCAAGTTTCACAACCTTTTGTTTAGGGAAGAAATTCTGGCTCAGGATATAGTCAGGTGAGACAAAGCTCCAGCACCCAGGAGCTTAATATGCGGTAAGGAAAGGCCGGCCAGGGACCGGCCCGAAAGAATCAATCGCGGAAATTGTTGAATTGCAGCGGAACGTCCAGGGATTCGTCGCCGCGCAACAACTGGATAGCTTCTTGCAGATCATCTCTTTTCTTACCAGTGATGCGCACTTGGTCGCCCTGGATAGAGGCCTGCACTTTCATTTTGCTTTCTTTAATCTTCTTGACGATGTCTTTGGCCACTTTCTGCTCCAACCCTTCTTTCAAGGCATAGGAGCGCTTCACTTGCTTGCCGGATTTTTGATCTGTTGAGTCGCCCAGTACGCGCAGGTCGACTTTGCGCTTGGACAACGTAGTGTTGAGGATCAGCAGCATCTGCTCCAGCTGAAACTCCTGCTCCGCCGCCATTTCCACCGACTTTTCAGACAGGGTGAATGAAGCCTCGACGCCCCGGAAGTCATACCGCATTTCCAGTTCCCGATTGGCCTGGTCCACCGCGTTGGTGAGTTCGTGACGGTCTATTTCTGAAACAATATCAAACGAAGGCATTCAATTCTCCAAATAGTCATTAACGTTTGCGCCCATCATACCCGCCCGCGCCGTAAAGGTCGCGCCTGGCGAGGGTCTTTCGTCGGCTCCGCGACGAATACGGACTCTCATCAGCATTCCTGGCCGACACACTAACAAATAACTTTCTCGGCACACTCCACCAACGCAATCCTGACGCGGCTGCATGCAAAACTGTAAACACAACGTTACACCTGGCCATGTCGCCAAGATCCGCCATGTGTCCGATAGCAATAAACTACAAGCCGTTTATTATAACTCGCACGAAAAATGCAGCTATACTTCTGACAACTAAGTTATTTCAAATAAAGTCTTGCAAGAACGCACGTCCGGACCAACCGCCCAGGCCTGACGGCGGGCAAGCCCGGGCCGATTATCGCGGCCGGTTACGAAAGTTCTCACTTCATACAACCCATCCCGGCGACCCCATCCGTCGGAGCGTTTATTGAACTATCGAGAATTTTTAAATGTATAACCAATAAGGTTGAACTGGACTTATTCCATGCCGAATCTAGATTTATCCATCCTTGTGGTCGACGACGCCAAATTCAGCAGCGCCATGATCGCCAAGACATTGAGAAACTCCGGTTATCACGATGTGCGTATCGCCCACAATGCTCCCTCCGCCCTGCAAATGCTTGAAGAACGCCCTGTCAGCGTATTGATCGCCGACTGGCTGATGCCCGAAATGGATGGGTTGGAACTGACGGCCAAGGTTCGGCAACTTGACGAAGCAAGCAATCACTTTACCTACATCATTCTGCTGACTGCCAAAGAAGGCGTGGAAGCACTGGCTGAAGCCTTCGATCGCGGCGTCGACGACTTCGTTTATAAATCAGAGATGAACAAACAGTTGCTGCCCCGCGTGTTCGCCGCAGACCGGATTTCCGATATGCAAAACACTCTGCTGGTGGCCAATCAACTGTTGATGGATAACATCAAGGAACTGCAGGAACGCAATGTGCTGGATCTGGCGACCGGCCTGGGCAATCAGGTGCTGGCTCGCGAGCGTCTCACTGATACGCTGCGTCAAATGGAGTCCCGCGGCGGCGCTGCAAGCTACCTGCTGCTGGGCATCAAGAACTGGCAGACCATCAAGAAGCACTTCAACCCAGCAATACTTGAAGAAATCGCCAACGGCGTGTCTCGCCGCCTGCGCCATCTGACCCGGCCTCTGGATACAGTCTGTCGCATCTCCGAGAATCAGTTCGCGGTCATTGGCCAGTTTTCCAGTCTGGAGCAGTGCACAACTAGCTGCTATCGCCGCATTCACGACGGCATCAACCTGAAGGCGTTCAAAACCACCGCGGGCTTCGTTTCCGTTCAGGCGGGCACCAGCGTGTGCGCCATCGACGGCAGCACCACGACGCCAAAGGCTCAGCAAGTGGAAAAAGTCGCCTTGCGCCGCCTGCAATACGCCTACGAAACCGCCACTATCGCCCTGGCCCTGTGGCCGGAGGTCAGCGACGAAGTCAAAGACGCGGAATAATGTAGATTAATCAGACGGCCGCCGCCTCTCATCTGGCGGCCCATCAGACATAAAAAAACCGGGACGCCCCGGCTTTTTTATGTCTGCTCGACAATCTCCATCCAGATGCGACGAAACTGCCAGAAAAACACTCTTTACGTAACCCCCTTATTCCAATCGGGCTATAAACTTAAAGCCCTTTCTGGCCTGGAATAACAAATACTTACGTCAATAACAGAAATGTTTCAGCAGCCGCTCCGTTATATCCTTTTGTTACAAAAGCAAAACAACCCATTACTCAAACACAACTGAGAATCGAGCCGGCAGACACTAAGATTTAATCGTGGATTTGAGTAGTATCCCCCACTTAGAGCAGGGGGGTTAAGTTGTACCCCCTGCTTCTTTTGGGCTTCAAATCTCCAGGTTTCCTTGCCTTTTTGTTTCATTTTTATCCTTAGCAGGTTTCTTTGGGGTGACGCAGTTTGTCGCCCCTTTTTGTTTATATCCCCCGCTGATGTCCAACTTAGTCTCGTCACACTCTATCCGGGATATCCCGTTATCTCCCTGATCGATTGATAGAGTGGCTGCAGCTGCCGATACATCTTCAGATAGACCTCCGAATATAGACGCTCATAGACTCTCACCACCTCCGGTCGCGGCTGAAAGGTTTTCCCTACACGGGTCATGGCGGCGATGGCGGCGTCAAAATCCCTGTGCACGCCCAGTCCAACCATCGCGTCAATGGCGGCGCCCAGCGCGGATGTTTCATAAGTATGAGGGCGCTCCACCGGGAGATTGAAAATATCCGCCGTCAGTTGCAGAGCGGCGTCGCTCTGCGAACCGCCGCCGGATACGCGCAATACGCGCATTTTGACGCCAGACTTCTTCTCGATTTTTTCCCGCCCCTCCCTCAAGGCGTACGCCAGCCCTTCCAAAATCGCCCGATACATATGAGCGCGGGTGTGCACATCGCCAAAACCGATAATCGCTCCTTTCGCCTCCGGCCCTGGGCTGCGCACGCCGGGCGACCAGTAGGGCTGTAAAGTCAGCCCCATAGACCCTGGCGGTACGGCGTCGACTAGTTCGTCGAACAATTGCTCCGGCTCAATGCCTCGTTCCTTCGCCACGCCTTCCTCGCGCAGACCAAACTCCCTCTTGAACCAGCTTACCATCCAGAAACCACGATAAATCATGACTTCCGTACAGTAGCGCCCAGGGATCGCGGACGGATACGGCGGCATATAAGGAATGGCTTCCACGTACTTGGCGTTAGTGGCGTTGATAGTAGCGGTGGTGCCGTAACTCACGCAGCCGATGTGCGGGGCGGAGCCGCCCGAGCCGATAATCTCACAGGCCTTGTCAGACGCCGCAGCGATAACAGGCAGGCCAGCGGGTAGACCTAGCCAAACTGAGGCGTCAACAGTCAACGTCCCTACCGGCTGACCCGGCTCCACCAAATCGGGTAATTGCTCTCGGCTTACCGGCATAGCGCGCCATTTCCAGTCTCGCGCCGAAGCCCAACACAGCTTCTTGTAATCAAAGGGAATGTATCCGACCTGACTGCCGATGGAGTCCACATAATTTCCGGTCAGACGAAAATTCAGGTAGCCCGATAACAATAGGAGCTTGTGCGTGCGCCGCCAGAGTTCCGGTTGCTGCTGAGCCAGCCAGTTGGCTTGGGTCTTTTCCCGAAAACGCTTGACGGTCTCCTCCACCCTGGCGACTTTGAACAACACATCCCAGACGCCGCCCAATTTATCCTGCGCCTGCGCGTGGCGCTGATCCAGCCAGATGATGGCAGGACGTAAAGAATTACCATCCCGATCAACGCAGATGACCGTACCGCGCTGCGTCGTCACCGTGACCGCCGCCACCTGTTCAGGCGCCACCGGACTGCTGCGCCACATCAGACGACAAGCCTCTCCCAACGCATCCCAATAATACTCAGGATGCTGCTCCGCCCAGCCTGGCTGCTCTGAAAAATAGGGCTCGATAGGCTGCTTGCCTTTGGCGGCCACATTGCCGAGGTCGTCGATTAACAGGGCGCGCACGCTTTGGGTGCCGTTATCGATAGCCATTACGTAGGTGCGGGCGGATGCGACCGTGGTCATGCGCCGCTCTCCTCTGTCTTGCGCTGCGTCTGCGTCGCATCGCTGATCGCTGTCATCCCCGGTACGCCAAAGTGGCGCTGAAACAGATTTCGATAGCGATCCGCCTCGTCACGCCAAACCGCCTCCGACCATCCGAGATAACGCTGACAACGCCGGCCGACCTCCTCCAACATGGCCTCTGCGCCGTTCGGCGCCAACAGGCCCAGACGGGTGCGTCGCAACATCAGGTCATCCAGATGAACCACGGATTCGTTTTGCAACGCATGATCAATCTCTCCCCAGAGCAGATTGGTTCCGGTGATGGGCCGCAGGCGCTCTTTGTCCTTCTCCAACATAGATGCCCCGGCGGAGCCGTAGCGTCCGCATAACCGCCGATACATCGACGGCGAGACGCCGCATTCCGGACTGTAAGGCGGCGCGCCATTGGCGAACACCCGGGCGTCCGAAGCATTGAACGCAACGCCGTCGAGATAACGGGAGGCTTCCTGCAGCACATCCAACGCAATCAATCTGAATGTGGTCAGTTTGCCCCCCGCGACGGAAATCAGTCCATTATCATTCCAGATCGAGTGCTCGCGCTTTTCTTTGGAGGGGTCCGCCGCGCCGCTGGATACGACGGGACGAATGCCGGAGTAAGTACACACGACCTCCTCCGGCTGCAACCGCAGGGACGGAAACATGTGGTTCACGCCCCGCATCAAGTACGTCATTTCGGCGGCGCTGATGCTGACATCCTGCTCCATGTCCTGTGTATGATCGAGGTCCGTGGTGCCCACTACGGTGACGCCTTCCCAGGGAAATGCGAAGACGGGACGCTTATCATCCGGGTGAAATCCGCTCACCGCATAGGCGACCGGCAACCGCCAGTGAGGCAAGACCAGATGACTGCCGCGCAAAGGGCGAATTTGCGCATCGACGCCTTCCTGCATGCGCAATTGATCAGACCAGGCGCCGGTGGCGTTCACCACCACCCGCGCCCGCACTTCACAATTGCGGTCGGCGATGGTGTCATGCAGCACCACGCCATGCATACGTCCATTGACGCGCACAATTTCTCTAGCGCCGCAATAGTTCATCGCCACGCCGCCTTCCGCCACGCCTTGACGCAGAATTTTCAGCACCAAGCGGGCGTCGTCAGTCACTGCGTCGCCAAAGCGGCTGAGCCCACGCAGCCCCTCCGCGTTCAGACCCGGCGCCAGATAGGCCGTCTGTTCCGGCCCATAGGCTTCATGATTCCTCGCGCCCGCCATGCGGTCATATACATCCAGCACGCGCTGAAAAATAAAACACGGAGGAAATTCGCCGCGATAGTGCCCCATTAAAAAATTCAGCGGCTCCACCAGTCCCGGCGCTTCCTCCAACAGACGCTGACGCTCTCGCACAGAGTGACGGGTCAGCGAAAGCTGTCCCGAGGCGAGGTAGCGCAATCCGCCATGCACCATTTTCGATGACTTACTGGAAGCGCCCCAGGCGAAGTCGCGCTTTTCCACCAGCAGCGCCTTCAGGCCGTATCTTACCGCCTCCCTCAATACGCCGGCGCCGGTAACGCCGCCGCCGACAATCACCACGTCCCAGACATGCTTGCCGGACTCCAGCATATCCCAGAGCTTTTCCCGTTGTTGTGGCCGCCAGTAGCTCAGGTTGTCCATGCATCCCCCCGTTTGATAGCCTTTTTGGCGGTGGTTTGCGGCTCCTCCACACTAGCGATCAATGTTCCCGGATTCATCAATTGTTGGGGGTCAAATTCACGACATAACGCCGCGATCGCGCACATACCCAGCTCTCCTTTCTCCACCGGCAGAAAAGGGGCGTGATCCTTACCCACGCCGTGCTGGTGACTGATGGTGCCGCGATTGTTGACAATAATCTCGGAAGTGGAACGCTTCATGCGCTCCCAGCGCGCCAGCGTCTCCTCATAGCTGGAGCCGGATTTAAATACGTAGGTGGTGTAAATGGAGCAGCCCTGTCCATAGAAGTGCGACAAGTGCGTGAACACATGCACCCGCTCCCCTTCCCGCTCCAGGCCCGCGCGTAGATTAGCTTCGATTTTATTGAGCAAATGATCGACATTATCCCAGTCGGTGGCGGTTTCCAGGGTGTCCACCACATAGCCGTCACGCCATAGCGCTTCCCGAAGATAAGGCATAAGGAAGCGTTTTTGCGCCCATTTGTGACCCAGCAATGTGCCCGTGTTAACGCCTCGTTGCCGTTTAATCAGCGCATTGAGCTGACTCTTGGCGGCGCGACACTGGTCCGCCGTTCCTGTCACGCCGACGGTCATCATGCATTTGCCATTGCCGGCCCCGCGCCACTTCAGATAACGCTCCAGCCACTCGATCTGTTTAGGATGCCCCGCCAGCGCCAACTGCGTTTCCGTCTCCACCGCGTTGCTGACCCGCAGCATGGACAACTGCACCTTGCCCTGAACCAGCTCGCGGGCGGCGATTTTGGCCTGAGTCCAGGAGGGGAACACAATGACGTAAAAATCTTCTTTTTCCGCCAGAGGCGTCACCCGAACTTTCACTTCCGTGAGCACCCCCATGCGCCCTTCCGAACCCAGGATGATTTCGCGAATATCCGGCCCCGCCGACGAAGCAGGAAAGGTGGGGATATACATAGTTCCCCGCGGAGTCTCAACGCGGCCGCCGGCAAAGAGCTGTTCGATACGGCCATAGCGCAGGGACTGCTGCCCGCTGGAGCGACTGGCGACCCAACCTCCCACCGTGGAGAGTTCAAAGGATTGCGGAAAGTGTCCGAGGGTGTATCCCCGCGCCCGCAATTGCGCTTCCAGATGCGGGCCGGGGGTCCCTGCGCCGAAAGTGGCGAGCTGACTCTCTTCATCCAGCTCCAGCAGGCTGTTCATCCGCCCCATGTCCATCGTCAGGATGGGCTTGTCCGACTCAAACGGGTTGATGTGTCCCGCCACGCTGGTGCCGCCGCCGTAGGGAATCACGACGATGTCCCGCGCCAGACAGAAGTCCAGCAATTCGCGTACGTCCTCCGAGCTTTCGGGAAAAGCCACGCCATCGGGGAAATACAGGAAATCGCCGCTGCGCATGGCCAGCCAGTCCGGCAGACTTTGTCCGCGCGCGTGCCTGACGCGGGTTTCGGCGTCAGTCGTAATCAGAGGATGCGCAGGCAGACGCGACGACGGCGTTCGCGCCAGCACGCTCTCCAGCGACGCATCAGCGAGCGGCGCCGCCTTACCTACGCGCTCATGCAGAAATCCAACGCCGCCCGGCGGCAGCTCCATCCCGTTATTTTCATCGCCCCAGCCATTCCAACGCCGCATACCTGTCTCCCCGTGTGAACCTGTTTCTGTCGCTGTCTGCGTCCGTCGATAGCGGCGTCGCTAATTCAACGGACCCCGGCCCTATGATCTGTCGCCATTTCGGGCCTGTTCTCTGCGGCATATACTAATTAAAATCCGTCGTCAGTCACTGTCGGATTAAGACAGCCCCGGTATCATTTGGCGACATGCGTCAATAAACGATGTAATAGACTAAGAAATGAACGCCAACCAACACTTGGGATTCGCCTCCGTTCCCGCCGTTAATCAATATTTGCGCTTCGCCGCCGACTCCGGCCTGGATTGCAAGCGCGCCCTCGCCGCCGCCGGCGTCGATCCGGTCATCCTGCAAGGCGGGCAGAATCAGCGCATCAATGGCGATCAGTTTCAGTCTTTGTTGCGAGATCTGGCGCACCAAGCCCAGGACCCATTATTGGGATTGAAAAGCGGAAGTTATGTGCAACCCGGCTCCTATAGCGTGCTGGGCTATATCGTCATGAGTTGCAGCACATTAAGGGAGGCGGTTGAGCGTATCATTCCGTTTGAGAAGCTGGTCGGCGACATGGGCGTCACCAGTCTGACGCGAGAGGGCGCGCAGACTCTGATTCGCTGGGACTGCGCCTACCCTGATCCGGACGTGCGTCCGCATATGATCGCCAATGTGCTGGCGTCCTGGGTCAACTTCGCCCGTTGGCTGGCAAACGCGGATAATGCCGCGCCCTTGCAGGTTCTATTTGAACACCCGTCCCCCGGCCCTGAGTTCGAACCCGCCTACCAGCGAGCTTTCCAATGCGAAGTCATCTTCGACAGCCCGATGAGCGGCCTAGTAGTGAACGACTCGCTGCTGGACACGCCTTTGCGGCAGCCGGACCTGTTACTGCGGCAAACGTTGGAAAGCCACGCCAGCGCCCAGATCAAAACCCTGGATGAAGAAGATCTGAGCTTATTGACCCGGGTGAAGAACGCCATTCGCCACCAATTGCGCCATGGCGTCAGCCGCCAGGACATGGTGGCGGAACGGCTCGGCGTCACCGCTCGCACGCTGCAAAGGCGGTTAAGCGAATACCATAGCAGCTACCAGCTGCTGCTCGACGAGGTGCGTCTGGAAATGGCGCAGGATATGTTGACCCATTCAGACGTCCCTATTCCGGATATTGCCCGCCAGCTTGGCTTCGCGGAAGTGCGCTCCTTTCACCGCAGCTTTAAGAGTCATACGGGGGTAACGCCCGGTGAGTTCCGCGACAACGCCGGCGCGCCCTCTTGATTGCCCCACTCGAAGCTTTGACTGAAACCGCCTAAACACCCTGTTGCGGTATAGCGATCAATGCATCCTCAGGATCGACCTCTAACTGCGCAAACCAGTCAAACGGACTCAAACACAATGTCCACTTCACCGGGACCAGTTGATCCACCGGCAGCAGCCGTTCGTCCTGATAGGCGCTGCGCCGCACCTGCCGAATCAGCTCTTCCATATCCCGTCGCCAGCGCTGCAGGGTGCTTTGGGAAACCCGCCGAAACCCGCTGTCAAACAGCCGGTCTTCCTGCTCATACTCGTCCAGGACCTGGGACAAAAAACGGCTGTTCATGCCTTTAATATGCTCATGCAATGCCCCTCCCAGAGGAAAACTCAAATGCCCCTCCACTCGCAGCCGAATCTCCAGTCCCTGCTTGATATCCAGAAAACGCCAGACTTCCAGCGCGCGTAGGAAAGAGTACATCTGCGCCTGCGATAGACCATGACGCGCCTGAATATCGGTGACGCTATATCCCTGCGTGAGCAGGAACAATATATTGAAATGACTGATATGGGAGGCCAGAAAATCCTCCTGTTCCGGCGTGATCTGAGTGAGAGGCTCCTGACGATTGCGCGCCACCAGCATCAAATCAAGCAGAGAGACGCCAATCGCCTCACAGATTTTTTCCAGCCTGCTGAGTGCGCAATCCTGGTCGCGAAAAAGCCGCTTAATGCTCTGCTCCGACACGCCCAATTTTTCTGCGATGTCGCGGTAGGTAAGTCCTTTGGCTTTCAACGCGGTTTTTAGCACGGCAATCAGTTCTGACCGGTCGCCCCCCTGATTAACGCCCTGCTCTTGATTCATATGACACCTTTCTTCATATGTCGCTTCAAGCGACAAAAAGATACATATATTGTCACTTTATTATTCATAATTTTATAAAAGATCCATAAAAACATAACCTGAGCGCCTGTAAACCACAACTTAATTGCTCTGCCTCAGGAGATATCATGCACGCTCGAATGCTCAGCCTACTCGCACTCGCCGCCCTGCCCATCCTCGCGTCAGCGGAGACCGCCGCGCCCACACAACCCGCCCTCCAAAACGTTTGGACCGCCTCAGGATTCGACCAGCCAGAGTCAGCGATTTATGACCGCAAACGTCATCAGATTCTGCTGTCCAGCATGAATGGAAGTGCTGACGCCGCCAATGGCATGGGGTATATCTCGGTACTGACGGAGCATGGAGACATCGTGCAAAAGCATTGGGTGCAAGGACTGAATGCGCCCAAGGGCATGGGTATCCATGGAGACCACCTTTACGTGGCGGACCTGACCCGCGTCTTGGATATCGACATCACTACCGGAAAAATCGCTCATATTTATGACGCGCCGGAGGCCCAGTTTCTCAACGATGTGACGGTCACCGACAACGGCGACGTCTATATTTCCGACCTTTTGGCGCAGCGTATTTACCGCTTGCATCAGGGCGTCCTGGAAATCTGGCTAAGCTCTGCGGAACTGAATTTGCCCAATGGTCTGTGGGCGCAGCGCGATCGACTGCTGGTGGCCGCCTGGGGACAGGGTCTGCAGGAGGACTTCAGCACACGCATCCCCGGCCGCCTCAAACAGGTTCAGTTGTCCGACAAACACATCAGCGATTTGATTGACGACCAACCACTTGGCAACCTGGACGGCGTGACCGACGATGGCGCAAACGGCCTGCTGGCGACGGACTTCATGCGCGGCCGCCTATTCTATTTCAGCTCTCTGACCACAGCGCCGGCGGAATTCGAACTTCCCCCCGGTAGCGCCGACCTGGACTACATTCCTGAACAAAAACTGGTGCTGATGCCGCTCATGTGGAAAGGCGAACTGGCGGCCTATCGACTGCCTTAAACCTCAATTCCCTACTATCTGGTTGCGCCAGGGCTAAAACCCGGCGCAACTTTACTATCGCAAGCGTTACCCAATGCAGACAAATAGTCAGTATGAGGGAACGTTCAAGATGGTTGACCAATCCGGCCAAACTAAAATCAACTCTTTCCTGCGCCAATTAGGCCAGGACTACAATCTGCCGTTTATGAAGCTCGACGATAACGGCGTCTGCTCTCTCTCTGTAGATGGCCATCTCTATTCCATTGTACAAACCCATGACAGCCCCTGGTTATTGCTACATGCGGATTTCGGCCATGCGCCCAGCGCGGAAGCAAGCAAAGCCGCTCTGCTGGAGCAACTGCTTGAGTGGAATTTTCTGGGCAAAAGCACTCGCGGCGCCACCCTGTCCCTCAACCCGGAAAGCCATCGCCTGACGTTCCATATGCAGTATCTGACAGAACAGGTTAACGAGGCGGTTCAATTAAACAACTTACTGGATTTCTTTATTGAAAGCGCCACCCAAACCCGCGAGCAGTTAGTAGACGCCATCGGCGCCGGCAATAAAGCGCCGAGCGCGTCGACTAACGCCCAGCCGGCACACCCAAGTAGCTTCATGCGAGTATAGGAGTCGTCAGATGACCAATATCCATGGCGTATCATCCGCCAATCAAGTGCAATCAACCCAACAACCCAATTCGACCAATCCATCGTCGAGCCTTAACCATGCCTCGCCCTCCAGCGACAGTGCGCGACT
Organism: Hahella sp. HNIBRBA332; assembly: GCF_030719035.1. Lineage (NCBI taxonomy): Bacteria > Pseudomonadati > Pseudomonadota > Gammaproteobacteria > Oceanospirillales > Hahellaceae > Hahella > Hahella aquimaris. Next base: position 959,687 of record NZ_CP132203.1, on the reverse strand, counting down.
TGGCGGCTCAGATCTGGGAGGAGGCTCATCCTCTCACCCAACCGGTTCGTCAAACGGCCGAGCTTATCTCGCGTCCAGCACCGAAGGAGCCCAAACCTACTATGGCCAAGCGGTCAACGGCGTAAACAGTTTCCTGCAACAAAACGGCGTGCCATTGCCCAACGACCAAGCGCAGAGTATCGCCAATAACGTGTCTGAGCATGAGAGAGGCACATTGTCCCAAGGCGAAGCCCACATGCGGGAAGCCAGAATGTTCGCTGGCAGCGCCGTACAGTACGCAGCCCAGGGCGATTTCGGAAACGCCGCAATCAATGCCGCCGGCGCAGTCGCCAACACTGTAGGCGCTGGCATCGTGGCGCCGGTGACGGACAACTCTGAGGCAGGCAGAGAGTTGGAGCGCATCAACAACGCCGTCAGCGGCACATTCTAACTTTATTGGGACAGCCTTTTCGGCGATGAGGTAACTCCCTGTTCCATCAGGGCGTCTATCCCAGTGTCGTTAAAGCCTAACTCAATCAATACTTCCCGGCTGTGTTGCCCCAATGCAGCGCCAGCGCGGCCAGGAACAAAGGCGTCTCCCTCAAATTTGATGGGGGACGCCAGCTGCTTGCGACTCGCGCCATCCTCGTCGCGTACCTGACAAAACATACCCCTCGCGTTGAAGTGAGGATGTTTTTCCACTTCCGACAAGGTCAAAACCGGCTCCACACAGGCGTCGACCGATGCGAATATCCGCTGCCATTCCGCCAGGGTTTTACCCAGGAAAATTTCCACGAATTTTTGCTTGCTGACCTTCCGATCCAACTCTCGTGGGCTCAGCATCAACGGCAGCATCTGAGGCACGCCCAGGGTGCGGCATAACGCCTCAGCGAATTGCGGCTCCAAGGCGCCAACGGAAAGATAGCGTCCGTCCTGAGTGCGGTAATAGTCATAGCAGCCCCCGCCATTGAGGATTTCCTCCTCCAGTTGCGGATCTTCTCCGGTCGCCAGATAACCCGCCATCGCCATATGATTCATCGACAGCGCCGCATCGCTCATGGAAATATCGATGCGCCGCCCTTCGCCACTTGATTGTCGTTGCACGACCGCCGCCAGAATCCCCATCACCGCGTGATGAGAGCCTCCCGCCACATCCGCCGCTTGCACGCCAAACGGCGACGGGCCGCTTTCCGTTCTACCGCTATAGGAGCTGACGCCCGCCAACGCCAGGTAGTTAATATCGTGGCCAGGTCGATCCCGGCAGGGCCCGCTTTGCCCGTATCCGGTGATGGAGCAATAGATCAATCGAGGGTTGATCGCCTGCAGGGTTTCATAATCCAACCCCAATCGCCGCATCACCCCCGGCCGGAATTGCTCCACCAGAATGTCGTACTCAGCAATCAGCTTTCTGACGATATCGACGGCCGTCGGCTGTTTCAGGTCCAGAGTCAGAGAGCGTTTTCCCCGGTTCAGATAGGCATGACTGGCGGAGACCTCACCCAGCATCGGCGGGACGACTCTTAACAGATCCGTGCGCGTGGGAGATTCAATTCGCAATACTTGCGCCCCCATGTCCGCCAGCATCATGGTGGCGCAGGGACCGGGCAGTAGCGTGGAGAAATCGAGTATTTTCAGGGAGGATAAGGGCGCAGCCATATAAAGAAACCACCGTTTTATTATCATTATCGACACGAATACGCCCTGATTGCCGGGCGCGTCGCTTCAGCAACCTCCATTATCATGCCCCTTGAGCAGGCGCCAATGGGATTGCGCGCCAAATCCATTGGCGAAATCATCCTTGATCATAACAGGCAATTAGTTAAGACTGAGCGAATCAGAGTTTCCATAGATTCCAATAAGTTAGAGCCCCACAAGGGCGTGACGAACAGCATTTTCCGCCGGTATACCCAAAAACATGGCAAAACTTACGGTTTCCAGTCATTTTGTTCGCGCTGCGCTCAGCGGTGCGGAAAGACAAGGCAAGGACGTTGCCGAACTATTGCGCTGCGCAGGCATTCCCCTGCAGGCGTACCAAAACCCACGCAGTCGTGTGGGCGGACCGCAGTACACCAAATTGATGCAATGCATCTGGAAGGCCCTGCAGGACGAATTTATGGGCTTGACGGACACCGTCTGCAAAACCGGAACCTTCGCCACCATGTGTTATCTGGTGGTGCACTGCAATAATCTGGAGAGCGTGCTGCGTCGCGGCCGTATCTTTTATTCTCTGTTCGACAAGCCAGTGACCTTGAAACTGGAAGTACAGGGCGATCAGGCGGCGCTCATCGTCGACGCTGAAGCGACTTTTCACGACCCTTATCACTTCTTTCAGGAAAGTCTTTTGGTGATCTGGCACCGACTCGCCTGCTGGTTAACCGGACAGCGGGTGGCCCTGGACGAAGCGCGCTTCAATTATCCTGAACCGGAGCACTCCAGTGAGTATCGTCATTTGTTCTATTGCCCACTGCAATTCAATCAGCCGGACACGCGCATTTATTTCCATAAACGCTATCTGCAATTACCTGTGATTCAGGATGAGCCATCGCTCAAGGAATTTTTGAAAACCTCCCCCGCCGACCTGCTGGCGCGACCGGACGACAGCAACACCTATACATCGAAAATCCGTGCGCTGGTGGGGCGCGATCTCAGCCAGCAAATGCCGGATTTTGAGTTCATCGCGTCCCAGATCAATGTCAGCCCGCAAACCCTGCGGCGGCGTCTGAAGGAGGAAAACACCTCGTTTCAGGAGATCAAGGACAATATGCGGCGGGACGCGGCGATTTATTATCTGTCGCGCCGGGAAATGTCCATCAACGAAATCGCCTTTAAAGTGGGATTCACCGAGCCCAGCACCTTTCACCGTGCTTTTAAGAAATGGACAGGGGTAACACCGGGAGAATATCGGGAAAGCGTGCTGCGAGAGCGTCAGCACTGATCCTGTGACGACAGGCGAGTTGCAGCGCAGGGCTTACGCTTTTTCTTTTCATACAAGCGCTTGTCAGCCAGTTTCAACAGCGAGCGCGCGCTCCCCGTTCCGATTTGACTGGTGGACGCCACGCCAATGCTTACTTTGACGGGAATACGCATGTCGTCAATGATCAAAGGATTGGCGTAGAGATACTCGCCCAGCCGCTCCGCAATTTGCTCTGCGCCGTCCTGATCCTGGTCAGGCAACAGCACCACAAACTCATCCCCGGCGAAGCGAAACGCCTGGTCGGACTTGCGCAACATCACACACAGCCCCTCAGCGACATGCTTCAGATACTCGTCGCCTACATCATGTCCGTAGGCGTCGTTGACCAGTTTGAAGTCATCGCAATCAATAAACGCGAGCGCCAAAGGCTGGTCGTTGCGCGCCGATCGGCTCACCTCCACTTCCAACGCGTCCTCCATTTCCCGGCGATTGCGCAATTGCGTCAAAGGATCGCGGGTGGCGAGATCAGCGACTTTTTCCCGCGCCACCACAGAACTCAGACATAGCGACGCCTTGACGCTCAGCTGACGCAAAAAGAAACATTCTTTATCGGCGCGATAACGCTCCTGATCGTCGGCGGCCAAATTCAGACTACCCGCCAGACGCCCCTCAAGAATCAGCGGCAGTATCGCAATGGAGCGAATCTGAGTGCGAATTTCCGGCGGCGTCATAAAGAAGAAGCGATACAGATCGGCGTGATCCATCAACGGCTCCCGCGCACCTTTAGTGGCCGCCAGATACTCAACGGAAGGCGCGCTCACCCACTTTCCCATAAGATCCGGCGAGGCTTTCAGCGTTTTTATCAGAGATTCCGTGTGAGCGCTTTCAACCATGGCGTACCAGACATACTTAACGCCAAATTTGTCCTGCACGGTTTGCAGCAGATGCTCAAGAAACGGCTGCACCTTGGCGACATTAAGGATCGCGACCTCAATATCGAACAGGTTACGCGCAATTTCTTCATTTTTACGCGCCAGGGCGAACAGCTCTTCCAGAGAATCCATCGAAGTTCTGACTCACTCTCTCAAATGCCCCATCGGGCCATTTCTTGAATTCATTGATTTATTATTAGCTCTCAAGACCTGAGTCCAGGCCACTATACGAAACATTGACGTTTGCTTCGCCGATGCAAAGAGACGATCAACGCCTAAACTCCCACGCTTGAGCTAAATAATAGTCAAACATCCAGAAATTGTTCGCACTGGCACCCAACTCAGCGCAATATTTGACCGCCCCGTTAACTTTTTTCTACAAGGGGTTGACGGATGCAAACAAGGTCTTTAGTATACGCACCTCGTTGTCGCGGGGTGGAGCAGTCTGGTAGCTCGTCGGGCTCATAACCCGAAGGTCGTAGGTTCAAATCCTGCCCCCGCAACCAGCATTCCTAAAAGCTCGATTTTATATCGGGCTTTTTTATTGCCTGAAAAATAGCTTTGGCAGGCTTATCCTGATGGCCGGCCCGTCCATGTACTATCCGCCCTGCAACCTGCGCTTTAAAGCTCAATGGCATTGGGCTTATTAACCTTAGAGCGGGCATTCACCTTTGGATGCAGGCGTTTACCCAGGAGAGAGTCCGCAAACAATTCCTTCCAAGTTTTTGCGCCACGAGAAGCGCTTCATTCAGGCCCCCGCCCCAAGCTCGTCGATAAATAGCGATTTCTCAAAAGTTTTTTGGAATTTACCATTGACGTACGCCAATCCGATCTTTAGTATACGCACCTCGTTGTCGCGGGGTGGAGCAGTCTGGTAGCTCGTCGGGCTCATAACCCGAAGGTCGTAGGTTCAAATCCTGCCCCCGCAACCAGCATTCTTAAAGCCAGCTTTTTAGCTGGCTTTTTTATTGCCTGAAAAACGACCTTGGCGGTCGTATGCGGGTGGGCGGCCCATTTAAATCCTGCCTTGCTGCGGCAAATGTTCTTGAAATTAAGACAAGCGCTCATCTGTTGTTCGAAAATAACCCTAGCCCAATACACAAGCGGCTCATTTCACTTTATTATCTCAGGTCGTTTACCCGCCAGATTTAATTAGCAGTGAATCAGATTCCCACCCAATTGAGATATAAAATACCCAAAGATCATGCCTTTCCGTTAAACAGCAAAGCTTTATCGGAGGCTCTTATCGATGTACCTCAATATAGCGAGTTATCGGCGATTTTTAGGTTCGGAGACGAGTACTCACTAAGCTCCTATCGCTACAGGCTCCGTATGCAAGAGCCTGTCACCATCCTGAAAGCCACGTATTCTCGCCTTCGTACTCGCCATTCATCGCCTAATAAGTTTATCGAGCAAGGTTTATATGAGCCGAAATGGACAATCACTTTGACTGCACTGCCAAAGGAATATTTATCCATTTCGAGCTCACTGTTAAAGGAAGAAGCGCTCCCAAAACTGCAAGAGTGGTTCATCGAGACAGGCGCACAGACAGGCTATGAAACCCACAGCATCGCGTTTATTTTTGATCTTTATAAAAAGAAGCTAACTCACAGAGAAGGTATCCGTAGGTGACCATAAGAGCGGGCCTCACACTGCAGCTGAGATTGACTCTGGCCGCTTGACTCAATCAGTCACAGTTCACATTCCACTACAAACAGTCCGCCTTGTTTCAGCCATGTCTTTCTCTCGTCAGACCGGTAGAAGGCGTCGGCCACTATTTCCAGTACATGTTCCGGGGCGATTTTGTGGGAGCAGAATTCCAGTTGTTCCGGGCCATTGGCGTAGTCTTCAAGAGTGGTGGGGGTCAGTTCATCGTGGCGGTATACGCCGACCACTGCGTCAGCAGAGAACTTCACGCCGCCCTGCTCCAGTTGTCGCTTAACGTCGCCAAGGGAATGCAGCATTTCGTACTCAATCGCGGTTTTCAGCATCGCGATCAGGTCGTCGGTGATTTGAGAATCCTGTAGCGCAGTGAAGTCGTCGGAAACGCCGATTTTGTTGGCGATTAACGCCGCCAGATTGAGAATAAAAAGGCAGTGATGACCGTCATCAATGCTCTCCGGTAAGGCTATCTTCGCGCCATGAGGATCTTTATCGGGCAGTCCGATCAGGGCCGCCCTTTCCTCACCATCACAAATCCACTCAAACCCTCCCAGACACATCTCCACATCGTCGCCAGTGGCCAACAAGCGAGATACCAGCTGTCCCGGACTGATTTCTATTGCAAGGGCGTTATACCAATGCGCCGCCAAGGCGGCTCCTATTTGCTCGACACAGTCGAATTGCGGTTCGCTCATGATTTCTGTACATCTCAAAGCAGTTATCCGAAGCAAGCTAAAGTGAACACATCCTCGCTGATGTATTGGAGTCTTTACCTACCTTCGGCTCACGCCTGATAGAACAGGCCCAATTCAACTTGTAGTCCCTTTACAAGCAACATACTCCCTTTAATGTCAGCACACAGACAAGCGGATCACAAATTTTGCACATTGCCCCACCCCTGACCCACAGGCTATTTAATCCCGCAGCGCTTGATAGGCCTATTGAAGAATTTTAGCCTCAATACAATTGTCGATTTCGTTTTTTAAACATATACCAGATAAATCAGCACTAAAACAAAGCCGCCCAATGCAGGGCGGCCATTAGGCCACAAAGCAGTCGATGGTCATTATTTTTAGCAACATCAGCCACACCAACTCTATTCAGAATGGACAAGCCAACCTAACGACTCTGCTTTGAACGCATAGCCGACCATCCATAGATGGTTTAGCTTACTTTCTAAATGCCAAACACACCCAGTATGGCATGTTGGGAGAAAACTTAACGTCACGAAAGCCGTTCCTCTCCAGCATCTTTGTGATGTCCTCACGGCTAAACCTCTTCTCAAGCCTAGTTCCAAACCGATCCAGAGCGTCCGTTTTCATATAGTAGAACTCTTTACCACGGTAATCAGACAAAGGCATTCTCTCCACTTCAAAGCCCAGCTTTTCGAAGCACAGAGCAGCTCTTGCAAAAGGAAAATAGACTAGAGCAGCGATACAAGTAGAAAGAGGCTTCTTAGCAGCAAATGGCAGGCTGGAAATAAACTTTCTGATCACATCAGAGACTCGCCATAGCAACTTAAAGGCTACCCCTCTGTTTTCAAAGTTATAATAAAGATACAACAAAAATGGAGCGCCGCTTTTTAGCAACTCGGAACAGGACTTTATTCCACTTTCCGTATCAGGAATGTGATGCAACACCCCCAGACAATATCCGAAATCCTGGCTCCCAGGCTCAATAGAAACGCCATCGACCGGCGCGCACTCATAGCTGACATTGCTGTATCTAGATAATTTCTTCCTAGCGACGCCCAACGCCTTTTCACTGGGGTCAATGCAAGTCAGACTACCTACGCGCGGAGCGACAAAACTTGCCCACCTACCGCTTCCGCACCCCATGTCGAAGCCGGCTGCGTTTTTATCGAGGAGATTAAAGGGAAAGATATCGAAGTATTGATTAAAAGCTTTTTCGAGAGAGCATTGAGCTACCTCATCCTGAGGGTATGCGCCCCATTCATTTCCGAAATCCTCTACTACTTTGGCATCAACATTCTTCATAGCGTCTCCTGTGGATTCTAGCGATGTTGTTCGCTCAATGCTCGTAGCGCGACATTCTGGATTTTAGCAGTCCCGCGATTCAACTCCAGCCCATTCATCCTTCTGTTTTTATCAGCGCTTCTATGAGTTTTAGCTGATGACCACGTCTTTCGCCAAAGAGCATTCCATTTTCCGAATAGTCGCCCCCAAGAAAAACACCGGAATTTTCACAATAACAGTCCTACCCTCTCAGAAATGGACTATATTTAATACAGAGGGCCAACCGCCGCGTTCGCGGCTCCTGGACAGGCCCCTTGCGACTAGCCGGCAGTATCCGGGAAGCGGGTGAGTTCAACCAAAGCGCCTGCGCCGGAGTTACGGTGGAGATGCTTCGCGAGGACGGTCGGTTAGTGAATTTTCCACAAATTGAAAGCGCATTGTGTTACAGAGGATTGTTCCGTCCGCTGGTCTAATAGCTATTGCAATTTCAAAGCTGATCCGGAATCTCAACCTCCGAGAGTAGTAGCAACTACAAAAAGAGCCGCCCTATGAAAGTCTATATTGATGCGCCACTGGTCGCCGTCGCCCTCTGCTGCGCCGTCGCCGCCAGCATCGCCTTTGAAAGGATGTCCATGAATGACGACAAACATCCTGCATTGGCTCAGGACGCCCCTCCGGCGCAGAACCCGGTATTTGGCAAGGACCGCATTTCTGGAGCAAATCAAGGCGCCCAGCCCGGCGTCCGTCCAGTCGCCCTATCCAGCGACTATCTGCACTACCCGCCGCTAATCAGCGACGAGGCCATTCTTGAGTTATGGGCGCAAAACAAAAAGATAGCCGCCCCACTCGTGACGCAATAGCCAGTAAGGCGTGGCGCGCGCCAACTCAATAATGGGCTGGCAGCGCGTCGTTAATGACGATTTTCTTTTTCTCCACTTTGATATACCCGCCAATCTCAAGATCCTTCATGATGCGCGAGACCATTTCCCGACTGGCGCCGACCCGGTTGGCGATTTCCTGCTGCGTCAGAGGAATCTCCGTAATCAGGCGGTCGCCTTTGCGCTCCGATAGCTGCAACAAAGTGCTGGCGACCCGGCCATAGACATCCATCAACGCCAGATTTTTCACATTATGGGTGAGAGCGCGCACGCGCTGGGTGAGGTGGATAATCAGGTTGTAGGCAAGTTCGGGCGTCTGCCTGAACCCTTCCAACAGACTGGATTTGCTTAGCATCAGAAAGCGGCATGGTTCGGTGGCCATCACCGAAGCCGAGCGTTCTTTGTCATCAAATAAGGCCAGTTCTCCAAAATATTCGCCGGCTTTAAGGTCGTTTAAAATGACCTCCTTGCCGTTCTCATCGCTACAGAACACTCTGACCCGTCCGGAGACGATGATATAAAGGGAGTCGCTGTGGTCGCCTTCCGTAATGACAATGCTGTTTTTCTGGAAACACCGAAAAACAGCGTGCTTTTCCAATTGCTGGAGTTGTTCAGCGTCGAACCCGGAGAAAAGTGGAATCTGCGATAAAAGACTCATACTGTATTAGCTCCGACATCATTTTTTCTTATTACGCCGTCCCCGGCTATGTTTTATATGTTACGCGCTAGTGAGTGATTTTTCCGTAAAAATTAATCAGATGTCCAAACAACCACGATACCGTCCGCCTCTTCGACAGCACTTGAGATTGTGGCTGCCGCCCTTGCTGCTGAGCCTGGTTTTGGCGCTCAGCCTGATCACGCCGGTCGGTCAGAGCATGGAGGAAGGTTTCGGATTGGATACGCTGTTTCATCTGCGTGGAGAGAGGTCCCCTCCTCCTAAAGTGGCAGTGGTCGCCATTACGGAAAACACCGCAGCGTACTTACAGACGCCGGCCCGGCTCACCGAATGGCCCCGTTCAGTTTACGGGGAGCTGGTGGACACATTGGACGCTCAGCAGGTCGGTTTGATTGCGTTCGACATCTATTTCAGAGAAGCCCGCGACCCTGTGGCGGACGCACGTTTCGCCGACGCTATGACACGCAGCGGCAAAGTGGCGTTGTTCGCTTTCAGCATGCGGCGCATCACCAATGTGGATGGCCGCCGCATTGTCGCGGACAGCGTCAGCGAACCGCACCCCATTTTCGCGAATGCAGCGGCGACGACAGCGCCTTTTGCACTGCCGAAGGTGTCTTCCAAAATCAGCCGCTTCTGGCTACTCCAGCCTGCCAACCCGTCACGCTGGGCGATGCCCGCTGCGGCGCTGCTGCAACGCGCGCCTGATCGCGGCGCCGTCGTCGCCCGTTTGCAGGAACTGCGGCCAACGCAGCTGTATAATTTTTATGGTCCGCCCCGCTCTATTCCCACCATCTTTATGGAGAATCTCCTTGCCCGCCCTGATGATTACGCCGATCTCCTACGCGATGCGACTGTCTTCATCGGCTATGCGGCGGAATACCAACCCGACCAGCGCGATGGCTTTTATACCCCCTTCACCCCAGACACCGGCTTGGACATCAGTGGCGTAGAGCTGGCCGCCACCGCTTACGCCAATCTGCTGGAAAACAGCGCCGTACGTTATCATCTGGGAGTCTGGTTCGCCGTAACGCTGCTGTACGCCGCACTGGCGTTCATATTGAGCAATCTTGCCTCCCCCGGACGCGGGTTGCTGATGCTGTGTTTGCTTGGCGCAGGCTATATGGCGCTGACGTACGCGTTGTTCGTACAGAGTTATTTCTGGCTTCCCTGGATGACGCCCGTCCTGGGACTCACTCCCGCTGCGGCGTTGCATGGAGTATGGCGGCGCATGCAGATTATCGACCAGCAGAAACGCCGTCTGGAGCTGGCCTTTGGTCGCTATATTCCGGCGAATGAAATTAAGCGCCTGGCCAGCCAGCCAGGGCTGCCGCAACAACAAAAGCTGTTTGGCGTGTGCCTCGCAACCGACGCCGCAGGGTATACGACGCTGTCCGAAAACGTGCCGCCGGAGCGACTGAGTCAGATTATGGACAGCTACTATCAGGCCGTGCTCACGCCAATTCGCCAACATGGCGGCATCATTTCCGATGTGGCGGGTGATGGCGTAATCGCGCTTTGGCCGCACATACCTACCGATAAGACCTGGACGACGATCGAGCCTGCATTGAAGGCGTTGCGCGCGTCCATAGACCTGTTCAATCAACAGTATCCGGATTCGCCGCTCCCCACTCGTATCGGCCTGCACGCCGGCGAGGTGGTGCTGGGCCATTTCGGCGCTTCCGACCACTTTGAATACCGGGCGATGGGCGATATTGTCAACACGACATCGCGCATCGAAAACGCCAATAAATTACTGGGAACGGACACGCTGATCAGTGAGACCTGCGCTGATATCCAGTCCAGCTCTCTACGCGCCCTGGGACGATTTCTACTACAAGGCAAACAGCATCCTGTCGCCTTATTCAGTCTGATGCAGGACAGCTGGAGTTATGATAATGAAATCGCGTTTCGGCAAGCGCTGCATTACCTGGATCTGGGTGAGATTGCGCAAGCTCGGGCTCTTTTTGCGCGCCTGCACGAAAATAGCGCCGATTCCGTATGCAAATATTACCTGCGCCAATGTGATGCAATATCCTCACAGTCAACATACGATACCCCACGGGAATTTGTTTCCCAATTAAGCAAGGTCTAGTCCATTTATATGAGTTTATTGGAATTTTTCCACTGAATTACCGGCACTAATGCCTGGATTTACTGCTACAATCCTCTCAGAATTATTACATGACTATGCGACACTTTTCCGAGTGTTGAATAAGCCAAAAGACAGGTGGACTTCTCTGTATCCGGATTTAATCCTTAGGGATAATTCCAATCATTAAAGTCGCATCGATATATAAACATAGTCATCTATCTGGGCGGATATTGAGCTTGCCGGAAGCTGTCTCCTGAATCCGGCGCGTTGTCCTCACGTAGTTGTCAGCCTGAACATCAATATTGCGGTACCCGTTAAGGAGATCGCCGTGGGCCTATTGCTGCGTGGCCAATTGCTGTGTCGTGTTTCATGCGGAGCATTATTATCCATTAGCCTGACGCTGTCGGAAGCTTCTGTCGCCGCGCCTCCCTGCGCGGACTGGATGGGCAAAGTCATCGCCGTCCAGGGAACGCTGGAAAAGTCATTCCCCCAACAATCCTGGACCTCGTTAAAGCCTGAGCAGTATCTCTGTCCAGGAGACACTCTGCGCACGGGCCAGGATAGTCGCGCCTCCATTTATCTCCGCAACAACACCTACATGCGCCTGAATCAGAACGCTATCATGCGCTTTCCCGACAACGTTGAGAAAGAAAGTTTCTGGGTGCAGCTCAAGCAAGGCGTCGCACACTTTCTCAGCCGCATCGTCAACCGGTTTGAAGTCGATACTCCCTACGTAAACGCAATGGTGGAAGGCACCGAGTTCGTCGTGGAGGCTACGCAAAGCGGCTCCGTCACGGTGATCGAGGGCAAAGTGCTGGCTTTCACCGACACGGAACGCCAGAGGCTGACCCAGGGCGAGCAAGCACGCAGCGATGCGGGCGCGCACCTGCGCAGTTTAAAGGTCAATACGCAGGACACTGTGGCCTGGGCGATTTATTACCCTCCAGGCACGGTGCTGACCGAGCTGGTCGCCATAAGCGATGGCGCTGCCGCCGACGCATTGACCAAGGCCCAGGAAATGACTGGCCGCAATCGCCCGGATGCGGCGTTACAAGCGTTACGCGAGTATTCAAATAGCACAACTGACGAGCCGTCCATCAAGCTGGCCCGCGCTGCAATATTGTTAACTTCCGGGCAGCAACAGGAAGCTGACGATCTCTTAAGGCCCATGCAAGATGATCAGCGCATGGGGCATCTCGCACTGGCGATGAAAGCCGTGCTCGCTGCGGTCAACAGTCAATCTCAGCAGGCATTGCGACTGGCGCAGGACGCCGTCACCCTGCGTGCTGACAGCCCGTCCGCACAGCTCGCACTCTCTTACGCCTGGCAGGCTAACTTAAATTTGCCGGAAGCCATTGCCGCCGCCGAAAGAGCGACAGTGAGCGCGCCCCATAGCGTCATCGCATGGACCCGTCTGGCTGAGCTTCAGCTTACTTCCGGCGCATATAGCGATGCAAAATATGCAGCCGGACGCGCAACGGAAGTCTCCCCCGCTCATCCTCAGGCTCAAATCGCTGCGGGATTTATTGCGTTATTCGAACACAAACTGTCCGACGCCGACGCCCATTTCCAAAGCGCGATCAAAACAGACCCGGGCGTTCCTGACGCCTGGCTGGGTCTGGGGCTGACCAAATTACGCAGCGGCGATCTGGAGGGAGGACGCAACGACCTCGAAGTCGCCGTCAGTCTGTCCCCCAACAACGCCGTCTTACGCAGCTATCTGGGGCGCGCCTATTTTGAAGAAAAACGCAGCGACGACGCCAATGAGCAGTGGCTGCTGGCGAAAGAGCGCGATCCGCAGGACCCAACGCCATACTTTTATGAGGGCGTCAACAAGCTCTTCAGCAATGATCCGGTCGGAGCCATAGAAGAATTGGAACAATCGAAGCAGCTGAACCGCAATCGCGCCGTGTACCGTTCAGACGGGCTGCTGCAAAGCGACTCCGCCGCCCGCAGCGCAGCATTAGCTCGCGCCTATGGTGAAGCGGGCTTCGACCAGGCGGTGCTTTTAGAGGGCTGGGAAGCGCTCAGACAAGATCCGACCAGCGCCGACGGCCATCGTTTGCTGGCGGATCGCTACCTGTCGCAACCCAATCATCAGGCCGCCCGGGTTTCCGAACTGATGCAGGCGCAACTCTGGCAGCCCATCACCGCTTATCCGCTGCAACCGCAACTCTACGAGACTGGACTGCCTATCGTGGAAGGACTTGGCCCATCCCGTAGCGGCGTCAATGAATACCATCCCTTGTTTCTACAAGATGGGGTTTACGGTCTGACCAACGGCTTTGTCGGCAGCGACGACACCTGGGGAGAAGACATCGTCGTCTCCGGCTTACAGGGCCCGGTGAGCGCCAGCTTCGGCCAGTATCACTATGAAAGCGATGGCTTCCGCAACGGATTGGATCAGGAACAGAATATCTACAACGGGCTTTTGCAATGGCAAGTCCATCCTTCCATCAGCATTCAATTGGAAGCGCGGAAGGCTGAAAAAGATGATCATCTGTTTAAACTGAAAACCATTGCCCCAGACACCGATCCAGAGAGCCGCAGTGTAGATACGAAAACCTACAGAGTTGGATTAGCCAGTCGCCTGGACAATCACAACAGTTGGCTGTTTTCCGCTATTCGCCAGGAGTTCGAGGAAGAGCAAGCGCTGGCTGCCGCAGATACCTTTTCAGACCGTAAGCCGCGTACTTACGAGGTGCAATATATCCATACCGCCTCAAACTTCTATGCCCAAATAGGCGCTGGCAGGGCTTCGATTGAAACGAAAACGAACATCCAGAACCCTGCTGGATATATCAATAACGACGACGACATAACCCACCGAAATATATATACCTATTTTGGAATCCAGCCGTCAGAATCAGTATTTCTATTGATTGGCGCAACCTACGATAATTTGCGGCTTGAAGTAGAGCGCAACACTTTCTTTGATTTTCCATTCCCGTTACCGGACATCGATATTAGCGACAGCGCCACTGACGAAATTAAACAATGGTCCCCCAAATTCGGTGTTGAATTCACGCCAACTGAACAGCTTACATTCCGACTGGCGACATATAGATCCCTCAAACGCGATATTGCCGCAGACCGCACCATCGAGCCGGCGCATATCCTAGGTTTCAATCAGCTGTATGACGACCCTAATGGCTCAGATATAAAGACCTACGCCGCAGCAATGGATTATAAGCTTGGTAGCCGCTTCGGCGCCGGCTTGGAAGCGATGCGACGCACCGTAGATATTCGTCCAAAGCTTCTACAGGAAGAACCGGAAAGACCACATCATGAGTTTGAAAACTACAGACTCTATTACTTTGGCGCCCTTTCTTCTTCCGCCACCCTGGATATCGCCTACGAGTATGAAGATCAGGATTTAGAGGACAAGCAGTTTAGCTCAGGGTCTATTTACCGAGTGAAAACACACAGCCTCCCATTAGGCGTCACGCTTTATCTCCCCAGACACCTCTCTATGCGAATGGAGAGCATATACACTGACCAAAAGATAAAGGCCTCTTTCGCCTCTGATGATCAAAGAGACTTTGACACTCATCTTTGGACCTTCAATATTCGCCTGGATTACAAATTGCCACGCCGCTTCGGAGAGCTGCAGTTTGGCGTCGACAACATCTTTGATAAAAACAAAGAAATCCTGAACAGTGAGCTGGATTATCCTGGGTATTACCCGAAAAGATTCCTATACAGCCGCATACAGCTGTCTTTCTAAATAAAAAACGTAAAAACAAGGAGATGATAATGAGAATGATGAAGCTGCTTTACACCCTTGCTTTGGGATCTTCCCTTTCCCTCAGCGCCTGCGCTCATACTCCGGGAACCAAACCCAGCGACGGAGACCCAAATTTCCCTAACCATCCGAATACCGGGGAAAAACACGACCCTAAAAATGTGGACAAATATGCGTCATTCAGGATTACGATGACCAGTGACGGCAGGATGGTAGTACTGAACGAAAAAGGCGAGGAAATGCGTCCTAACGCAAAACTGCCCCTTAAAGTGGAAGCTCACTATATTGAGGCCGCCAAGTCCATGATGATTATGCGCTACAGAGGCTCGCCAGAATATTATGTGTTGGAAGTGGGAGGCGACATCTATCATGTTCCCGTTCCTCATTCCCATTGATAGGACGCCAGATTAATAAAAGGGCGGCCAATGCCGCCCTCACCGTGATCAGATCATATCCTCTACCCGCTCAATATGCTCCTGCCGCCCAGCGGGCATCGGCAATAGCACATTCAGAATAATCGCGACGAATGCGCACAGTGATATTCCCTTCAGACCCAACTCTCCATCTCCTATCACCATACCGCCAATCCCGAACACCAGCGTGACGCCGACTATCACCAGATTACGGGCTTCACTCAAATCCACCTGATGGCGAATCAGTGAATTCATTCCCACCGCGGCGATAGAACCGAACAGCAGACACAATATGCCTCCCATCACGGGGACCGGAATCGTCTGCAACGCCGCGCCGAATTTGCCGATAAACGCCAACGCGATAGCGATGACCGCCGCCCAGATCATGATTTTGGGATTGTAGTTTTTGGTCAGCATCACAGCGCCCGTCACCTCTGAGTAGGTCGTATTGGGCGGCCCGCCAAACGCCGCCGCGACGGAGGTGGCCACGCCATCGCCGAGCAGAGTGCGATGCAAGCCTGGCTTTTGCAGGTAGTTTTTGCCAGTGACCGAGCTGATCGCCAGAATATCGCCGATATGCTCCACGGCCGGCGCCAACGCGACAGGTATCATGAACAGAATCGCTCCCCAACTGAACTCCGGCGCCACAAAAGCGGGCAGCCCAATCCAATCAGCGTTGAGAACTGGAGTCATATCCACCACGCCGAAAATCCACGACAACGCATATCCAAACGCCACGCCGCACAATATCGGCAACAAACGCAACAGCCCCTTGCCCATGACCGCCACCACCAATGTCAACGCCAGCGCAGGCAGGGATATCATCAATGCCGTATCGTAGGGCACCAACTGTAGAGCGCCATTACCGCTTTTGCCCATCGCCATGTTGGCGGCCACCGGCGCCAGGCCCAAACCTATGGACATGATCACCGGCCCCACCACCACCGGCGGCAATAAACGGTCCAGAAATCCGGTTCCTCTGAACTTCACCGCTGCGCTCAAAACCATGTAGGTCAGACCAGCGGCGATCAGCCCTCCCATAGTGGCGGGCAACCCGAAAGTGGATTTCGCCGCCATAATCGGCGCGATAAAAGCAAATGAAGAAGCCAGAAAGATAGGAACCTGGCCGCCGGTAATCAGGTGGAACAACAAGGTGCCCATGCCGGCGGTGAATAATGCGACATTGGTATCCAGTCCGGTAATGAGAGGCATCAACACCAGTGCGCCAAATGCGACAAATAGCATTTGCGCGCCGGCCAGCATCTGTTTCCATAGCGGTTCGGTCGTACTCATCATGGATATCTTCCTACCTGAAAAAGCGAGTGTGTTTTTTGGCTTAAGCAAAACCCGTGCAATATAACGAAAGGCGCGCGCAAGGTCACGGCGAAGCGCTCCTCCACCAAGGACTTTCACGTTATCAGGCATTAACATTTCACTTGCCAAACACCGAATTCGCTATAAAATCTGCGCACCTTCCACCTGATCAATTATTAAACTTAATGCCAGCCGCTGTCCCGCTGCATCCTGACGCCCTCTCTGAGCGGGGCGATCTGGATCTGCTTCAACGCTTCCAATCCCTCGACGCCCTGCTCGCCGAGCATGACTATTTTTGGAAGCCGCGCCCTTTTGAAACAGTCCATCCGAGTTGGCGCCATGCGCATCCGGAACTCTATAACGCGGTCAGTCGTCTGTCCGATGCAGAGGTCGACATCTGCTCCACCGAACCAGCCCGGTTTCAGGACATTGCTCAGCCATTTTTTCCCTGGCTGCAGGAGTTGTTGCGGGCCAGTGAGTTGGTCGCTGCGTCAAGTCGTCCTTTGACATTTTCGTCTTTTGACGCCGTGCATGCGCCCGGACGCAAATGGCGGCAGGTTACCGCCTTCGCCGCCGCCCTTCCGCCGCTGAGCGGACGCGTTCACGACTGGTGCTCAGGCAAAGGCCACCTCGCTCGCGCCATCACGGGCGCCAACGACGTGACGATGTATTGTTTTGAACTGGACGCGCAATTATGTGAGAGCGGACAGGCATTGGCTGATAAGCAGAAATTGCCGATCCGCTATGTTCGACAGGACTTGCTACAGCCGTTCGATTCCTATAAGGAGGAGTATCGCGGAGGGTGGCGCCTGGGTCTTCACGCTTGCGGGCAGTTACACGTCAACCTGTTGCGCGCCTGTGTGGAGGGTGCGGCGGATGGCCTCGCCATCGCGCCATGTTGCTACCATAAACTCTGTCTCGGCGCACATTACCAGCCGCTCTCCGCAGCCGCCCGTCAAGCCAGTCTAACCTTGTCATTGAAAGACGTTTCCCTCTCGGTGCAGGAGACAGTGACCGCTTCAGCGAAAGAACGCGCACAGAGAGAGAAGGAAAGCCAATGGCGTCTCGGATTCGACGCGCTACAGCGTCAATTACGCAATAAAGACGAATACCTTCCCACGCCATCGCTTCCCAAAGCGATGCTGAATGGCGACTTCACCGCCTTCTGCGCATGGGCGGCGCAGGAAAAACAACTCATATTGCCTGAGGATATCGACTACGTTCAGTTCGCAGCAGCTGGCCGCTCTCGTTATCGCGAAGTGCGCAGAATAGAACTGGTGAGACATCTGTTTCGCCGCCCACTGGAAATCTGGCTGGCGCTTGATCGCGCTCTGTTTCTGCAAGAGCAGGGCTATGAGGTGACAATGCGGGAGTTTTGTAGTCGCGAGATAACGCCGAGGAATATTTTGCTTGTGGGGCGTCGGCAGAAGGACAGCACCAATGAATCGGGACTCAGCGCCTGCTGAGCCCCGGAGACACTCAAACCGGCTTCAATATGGTCAGCAGGGCCTGGGCGTGTTCCGCCGCGTCGTGGCCGAGGCTGGTAAGATAGCCGCCGTCCGCCTGGGTGATCAGCCCTTTCGCATGCAGCCTTTTCGCCGCCGTCACCATTTTCTGCCCTGCAGTCTGGTGCACTTTTAGCCCTTCCTGGGTCGTGGTGAGATTGTATTTAGCGAGGATCTCGATTTCGTCAATCAGCTCGGGCGTATAGGCCATATAAGCTCCTGGTTATCATTCAGCGCAATTGCAGGGACCGGTCTTCCGGATAATACAACGAACTGCCTGAAGTGAAAAACGGTCTGTCGGGAATGAAAAAACAACAGTTCCGAAAATGGCGAGACAGGCTTCGTATTGAGGACTAGCATAGCCTCTATGATGACAAACGCCAACCTCGACCATGATACCTGTTATAACGCTCTGATCAGCAGAGACCAGCGCTTTGACGGCTGCTTTTTTGTCGGCGTCACCAGCACCGGTGTGTATTGCCGACCCGTCTGCGCCGTCCGTAAGCCAAAGAAGGAAAATACGTTGTTTTTCCGTAGCGCCGCAGCAGCGGAAAACGGCGGCTTTCGTCCCTGTTTGAAATGCCGGCCGGAACTCGCTCCCGGACTGGCGGCGGTGGATAGCAAGCGGCAGCTCGCCCGCGCCGCCTCCAACCTGATTGAGCAAGGGTTTCTGCGTGGACGTTCACTGGCGCAACTGGCTGCGCGGATTGGCGTCAGCGACCGCTATCTGCGTGATCTGTTTCAGAACGAGTTCGGCGTGTCGCCTATTCAGTATTCACAAACGCATCGTCTGTTGCTGGCCAAGCAGCTACTGACAGAGAGCGACTTGTCCATGACGGATGTGGCGCTGGCGGCCGGGTTCAACAGCACCCGCCGCTTTAATGACCTGTTTCAAAAGCACTACAGCCTGATCCCATCCAAGGTGCGGCGACGTTCAGCGCCATCGCAGACCGATATGATCAGCTTTGAGATGCCCTACCGTCCACCTTACGCCTGGGACGCCCTGCTCAACTTTCTCAACGCCAGAACCATTGCCGGCGTGGACGCAGTCGTCGACGGACGTTATCGAAGGATTGTCAGAGTTGAAGCAGAAGAGAACCCCGTCGTGGGCTGGTTTGAGGCCAGCCACGAAGCAGAGGCCGCTCGCATCCGCATACGCTTGGACAGTACGCTCAGTCGCCACATTGGCTACCTCATTAATCGTCTGCGCGCCTTTTTCGATGTTTCCTGCGTCCCGCAGGAGATCAATAAAGTGTTGGGAACGCTGGCGCAAGGCGACCCCGGATTACGCATTCCCGGCGGCATGGACGGCTTTGAAATCGCCGTGCGCGCCATTCTCGGACAACAGATTACCGTCGCGGCGGCGCGGACGTTACTGGCCAGGCTGGTGGACAAATTCGGCGAGCCTATCGATACCCCATTTCCGGAGATCCACCGCGCTTTTCCCAACGCTGCGACGCTGGTCGACCTGCCCATTGAGGAACTGGCTTCCCTTGGCGTGATCCGAACGCGAGTACGCGCCATTCAGGAAATCGCCGCTGCGATGCTGCGTGGCGAATTAACCCTGACTCCAGCCACCAATGTGGAGCAGGAAATAAAACGGTTGCACGCCATTCCAGGCATTGGCGACTGGACAGCCCAATATATCGCTCTGCGCGCCATGTCCTGGCCCGACGGCTTTCCCGCCTCCGATGTGGGCGTGCGCAAAGCCCTGGGCGGCGTAGACGCCAAACAGGCGGCGCTGACGGCGGAGGACTGGCGACCTTGGCGCGGATACGCCGTCATGCATTTATGGAGAAGTTTGGAGATATCCCATGATTGACTATATCGATATTGACTCGCCCTTGGGGCGCGTTCGTCTGGCCGCTCAGAATAACGAGCTTACCGGTTGCTATTTCGATGGCCAGAAATACTACCCGGAGCTGACTCCATCATGGCGTCATAATCCTGATTGCACCGTTTTGCAGGAGGCGGCGCGCCAGCTTGAGCTCTACTTCGCCGGCCAGTTACAGCGTTTCGATTTACCGCTGGCGCCCAAAGGCACCGCGTTTCAGCAGGAGGTATGGCGCGCCCTGTCGGATATTGAGTCGGGTCGGCTCTCTACCTACCAGCAGATCGCCAACTTTTTGGGGCGTCCCAGCGCCACGCGAGCGGTCGGCGCGGCGGTAGGACGTAACCCCCTCTCCGTCATTATTCCCTGTCACCGCGTCATCGGCGGCAATGGTTCATTGACCGGTTACGCCGGTGGATTGCATAGAAAGCAAGCGCTTTTAGAGCTGGAAAAAGCACCATTCTGAGCCCTTTAATAACCGGATATTTTCACCTATATCATTGGCTTGCAAAAGAAGACATGCTGCCACTTTCAGCCGTATCTGCATGAGCGTCGACAATGGAAAAGAAAGACTTGATCAACCTGCTCGCCCTCGCAGGATTATGGGGCGCCTCCTTCCTGTTCATGCGTATCGCGGCGCCGGAATTCGGTCCGGTCGCGATGGTGCAGTTGCGCATTACCATCGCCGCGCTCTGCCTGACGCCCATTATGCTGGTCAAGTATCGACATCAAGTACGCTGGGCTCATGCGCCCCACTATATCTTCCTGGGAGTAAGCAACTCCGCCCTGCCCTTCGTCCTGTTAGGCTTCGCCACACTGCACGTGAGCGCCGGCTTCACCTCCATTCTGAACGCCGCC
The DNA here is from genome assembly GCF_030719035.1 of Hahella sp. HNIBRBA332. Classification (NCBI taxonomy): domain Bacteria; kingdom Pseudomonadati; phylum Pseudomonadota; class Gammaproteobacteria; order Oceanospirillales; family Hahellaceae; genus Hahella; species Hahella aquimaris. Next base: position 938,912 of record NZ_CP132203.1, on the reverse strand, counting down.
GTGCCTTTATGGAGCGCCATCATCGCCGCGCTCTGGCTGGGAGACTGGCTTAACCGCTGGCAAACAATGGGGCTGTTGATCGGATTTCTTGGGGTTTCCATCCTGATCGTCAGTAAAGGCGAATTCTCGCTGACCGGTCCCACCCTGGCGATTATGGCCGCCTTGACCGCCACCCTCAGCTACGGCTTCTCAGCCAATTACACCAAGCGCTTTCTCACTGGCGTGCAGCCTATGGTGCTGGCCGCCGCCAGCCAGATCGCCGCCGCACTGGCGTTGGCCCCGTTCACCTGGAGTTATATGCCGCAAGGAGATATTTCCGCCGCCGCCTGGATCTCAGTGATCGTTATGGGCGTTTTCTCCACCGCCCTGGCGTACATCATTTTCTATGGCTTGCTCTCCCGTATCGGTCCGACCAAAACGGTCACCGTGACCTATTTGATTCCAGTGTTCGCCATGTTCTGGGGTTATGTCGTACTCGATGAGCCTGTCACGATTTATATGCTGAGCGGCTGCCTTGTAGTGTTCGCCGGCACGGCGCTGACCAACAGCTTAATCAAGCCGAAGCTGGCGGCTGCGCAATAGAGATTGGGCCTCCCTCTGGGCGCTCGCAAGCAGCGCCCTGTATTTTTACTTTTCTCTCTACCGTTACATTCTTCTCTCCTCCTTACACTTCCTCACACCTCCTCACGCCTTGTGACTTTCAGCACGCATCTGTCCCACTTCTTTAGTGTTGATACATATGGAATATCATATATATGATATTCCATATATACGGAACAGGAAATCATCATGACTCCCGTCTCATTCTTTAAGTGTCTGGCGGATGAAACCCGTCTGCGTCTTATGCTCTTGATACAAAGCGAAGGCGAGTTATGCGTGTGTGAACTGACTCACGCCTTACAGGAAATTCAACCGAAAATTTCTCGTCATCTGGCGCAGCTCCGCAAGTCCGGCCTGCTTCTGGACAGCAAGCGCGGACAGTGGGTCTACTATCGTCTGAATCCGGCCCTGCCCTACTGGGTAAAGGCCACCCTGGAACATACCGCCTCCGGTAACGAGGCGTTTATGCAGGAGGTCAGGAGCAGACTCGCCGATATGTGCGCCAGGCCCGGCGCCAGTTCCGCCTGCTGCGACTAACGCCTGCAGGTTCCCCAAAGCCAAATATATATCTTTAATCATATATAAGGAGAGCAATATGAAACGACTGCATGTACACCTGAGCGTCAAAGATCTGCAAGCCAGCGTCCGCTTTTATTCGGGTCTGTTCGCTGTTGAGCCGACTATCCTTAAAGACGACTACGCAAAATGGAAACTGGATGATCCCCGGGTCAACTTCGCCATTTCTGATCGCTCCGCCAAACAGGGTTTGGATCACCTGGGCATCCAGGTGGAGAGCGAAGATGAGCTTGATCTGGTGCGACAGTTAATGGAGGACGCTGGTCGCCCCATGAAAGAGGAAGAAGGCGCCGCCTGCTGTTACGCCCGCTCCAACAAACATTGGACCGTGGATCCAGACGGCGTCGCCTGGGAAGCTTTTCACAGCCTGGAGGCCATTCCCACCTATGGCGACACAAGCGCCGCCAAGCAGGAGGCGATGACTTCCTCCGCGGAGAAAAGCTGCTGCGCCAGCACGATAAAACCCGACAGCGCCCGTTCCTGCTGCTAAAGTCTGCAGGCATCGCCATATAGCTGGATAAACAACGCAAACAGGAGTTGGTTATGACAATAAAAATCGGTATCAACGGCTTTGGCCGCATTGGTCGCCTGGCGCTTAGAGCCGCCTGGGATTGGCCAGAGGTGGAGTTTGTACGCATCAATGACCCCGCCGGCAATGCGGCGACTCACGCCCACCTGCTGAATTTTGATTCCGTTCATGGTCGCTGGGCGCATGAGGCCATGGCGAGCAATGATGGCATCGACATCAATGGCAAACACATTGCTCTTAGTGCGGAAAAATCCATCCCCGGCGCAGACTGGTCGGAGTGCGACGTCGTGATTGAGGCCTCCGGCAAAATGCGCAAAAAAGAGTTACTGCAGGCCTACTTCGCTCAGGGCGTCAAACGCGTCGTGGTTACTGCGCCAGTGAAAGAAGAAGGCGTCTTGAACGTGGTGATGGGCGTCAATGATCACTGTTTCATTCCGCAGGCGCATCGCATCGTCACCGCCGCGTCCTGCACCACCAACTGCCTGGCCCCCGTGGTGAAAGTCATTCATGAAAACCTGCACTTACGCCATGGGTCCATCACCACCATTCACGATATAACCAACACTCAGACCATTCTCGACGCCGCGCACAAGGATCTGCGTCGCGCCCGGGCCTGCGGCATGAGCCTGATTCCGACCACCACCGGCTCCGCCACCGCCATCACGGAAATATTTCCCGAGCTGTCGGGCCGCCTCAATGGACACGCCATTCGCGTCCCCCTGGCCAATGCCTCTATCACTGACTGCGTATTCGAAGTGGAGAAGCCCACCACTGTGGAGGAAGTGAATGCACTGTTTAAAAAGGCGGCGGAGGGCGAGTTGAAAGGCATCCTCGGTTATGAGGAGCGCCCGCTGGTGTCCATTGATTACCGCACCGATCCCCGCTCCAGCGTCATCGACGCCCTGTCAACCATGGTAGTGAACGAGACGCAAGTGAAAGTCTACGCGTGGTATGACAATGAGTGGGCTTACGCGAACCGCACGGTGGAATTGGCGCGCATGGTCGGCGCCGCATAACAGAGGCATTGGGAGCAGAAGTCGTTATGTCCTTCATCGCCAGCCTGTCGCCGCAGGTGCGTCAGTATTTATTGATCACTGGCAATTACTGGGCGTTCACTCTGACTGACGGCGCCTTGCGGATGCTGGTGGTGCTGCATTTTCACCAGCTCGGCTATGCGCCACTGGACATTGCGCTGCTGTTTCTCTTTTATGAGTTTTTCGGCGTCGTCACCAACCTTTTCGGAGGATGGCTCGGCGCCCGCATCGGTCTCAATCGCACCATGAACCTGGGGCTGGCGCTACAAGTCATCGCGCTGGCCATGCTGACGGTTCCTTCCTCCTGGTTAAGCATTCCCTGGGTAATGAGCGCCCAGGCCCTGTCCGGCGTCGCCAAAGACCTCAATAAGATGAGCGCAAAAAGCGCGATCAAGCTGCTGGTCCCCGCCAATGCCCAAGGCAAGTTATATAAGTGGGTGGCGTTGCTGACCGGCTCTAAAAATGCGCTGAAGGGCGTCGGATTCTTTCTTGGCGGAGCCCTGCTGGCGCTGGTCGGATTTCGCGGATCCGTTGCGGGTATGGCGATAGCGATCATGGTGATCTGGATCGCCAGTCTGTATTGGCTGAAACAGGACATGGGTAAAGCGAAGAACAAACCCAAGTTCAGGGATATTTTTTCGCAAAGCCGAGCGGTCAATATTCTGTCCGCGGCACGGCTGTTTCTGTTTGCTTCGCGGGATGTCTGGTTTGTGGTCGCCCTGCCCGTTTTCCTCAGCGAACAGCTGGGTTGGGACTTTTGGGGTGTGGGCGGCTTCCTCGCCGCCTGGATTATCGGCTACGGCGTTATACAATCCGCCGCCCCCAGACTAACGGCGGGCAAAACGCCAGACGGAGCCAGCGCAGTGGTCTGGGCGGCCGCCTTGGCGGCGACGCCTGCAGCGATCGCCATGGGTCTGTATTTGCAAGCGCCGCCGGGGCTGATCGTCGTCACAGGCCTGCTGATGTTCGGCGCCGTCTTCGCCGTCAACTCCTCAATGCACAGCTACCTGATCGTCAGCTACGCCAAAGAAGAAGGCGTCTCCCTCGACGTCGGCTTCTACTACATGGCCAACGCCTTGGGGCGCCTATGCGGAACCATCCTGTCAGGCTGGCTGTTCCAAACTGCCGGACTGGCCGCCTGCCTGTGGACCTCCGCTGGATTTATTGCGACGACTGCGGTGATATCGCTGTGGTTGCCGCGACATACCGACAAAAGCAGGACGCAAAAGAATGAGCAGCCTTTCTATATAGACTAAAGCCCATCATTTAGCTTTCCATTCGGCAACTTGAACAGCCCCTGGAACTTTAACTTCGGGCAGACCCTTAAATACAGCTGTATCAAGCTTTTCCACAGCGTTCTTAGCGTCTACATTCATTCCAAGCGCCCCTTTTTTCGCCAAATGAAGGCATATCAAATCTTTGAACTCAGAGGGGGTTCCTTTAATTGCTACTGCTGAACCGAGATCACGCTCATCCAGTAAATCCTTCGAAGCCCATATCTCTCCTAATGATTTCGCACTATCACTCGATAAATCTACCTCAGCATAATGAGTGCAGTTATCCAAAAATTTTGCTTTGTCGCTTACTTGCCCGTCGATACTAACAAGAAAGAAAGTAAATGCTGTGTTACCGCAATGAGTCCAATCCTTTTGATTCGTATTTGACGAACTTCCGCCCGAAAGATCTTTGACTCCGTTATGCACCAACTCAAAGTTTGAAGCAATACTTTTAAATGGCGGCTCTTGGCCTTTTGCTTGCTGATTAGTAGAATAATGCCTTAGTGTCATAGGCATATTTTTTAGCGCTTGATATGCCCGTTTCTGAATTCCATTAAGGCTTGGCTTTTCAGTGTCGAAACTAATTTTATCTTTGGTAACTTCTCTCATAATTTCATAAGGTTTACTTCTATCATCACTCTTATAGTCACCTTTGAAATGATCATAAATTTCTTGAGCAGAAGGTTTTGCCTTTAACCCCGATGGGGCCTCAGCATGAGACGTCTCCAACGACGCGACATCTCCTCCCACGCTATGACCTCCTTGACTTTGTCTAGTAGCGACACTCTGACCACCGACAACGCCTTGGGCTGGATTTGCAGTGTTTACCTGATGACTTGAACTAGCAGCGTTCCCAACGATAGGATCCATTGACTTCTCCTGGCTATTCTAATGAATTTTATTGATATGGACTTATACGAAAGAAGCAAAGTTTGGTCGGGACACCTCTTTTTCCTTTGCGCCCGCTTTTTTACTTAATTGAAACTCTAACTCTTCTTTAATGTCAGCACTGGACTTCATAAAGCCGAGCAACAATGACTCAAAAGAATATTCATCCAGATAAATAATCGGTCTACATATACATAGCAAATCCATTCCAGAAGAGGCATTACGAGAGAACCATGCGCCTTTTGTTTTATTTAGATTAAGATTAAAGTCCAAAAGGGAAATAGCCGAATTGCCGTCCTGATCACTTATTTTCATCATTTCACATGAAAGCAGCACCTCATCTCCTAAGACTTCAAGTTGCCAGACGAACCCTCTATCATCCTCTAACAAACAAACCCCGTTTCGATCCAAATTTAATTCGATTGCACTTTTTTACCTAAAGCAGATAAAAAACTCTGTACGGTCTCATAGCCATGAGTCATCAATATGTCCCCACTAGAAATTTGCATTATTCTCTTGGTGACGAAATATACGATTAAGTTTCAGTTTTTTTCTAATGCGGGATAAAAATGGAGAGGCGCGGTGATATCGCTGTGGTTGCCGCGACATAAATCTTATAAGGCGGACAATGTAGGTTCAGGCGTATCGGAGTGATCAGTCCATACCCAGCCAAAATTTGAAAACATTCAGACTGATTCTTTCTCTTTCTGTCAGTTCCGTCGCAGCCAGTTCATTCACGACCATCACAACGCGCTCTATGCCGCAGAGCAAGACCAGGTATTGCGGCAGCTGTTCCACACTGATGTAGTAGGTCGCCAAGCAATCTTTTATCACCCGCCGCAGATCCAGGCGTAACCGTGGGTATAGCTTGTACAGCAGCCTGCCAGCCAGTTCTTGCCGATCTCTATAATTGCTTTCGTCGGATAGGAATAGACTGTACAAACCTTCAAATAACTCAGAGGGAGCACATGGCGCCAGTTGCGCCCGCAGCTCTTTTATTAATAGGCGATCGGTGAAGCCTCTGGTGTCGGCGGATTGAATAATCAGCTGGCGGATTTCGTCTTGATTCATTACATCTCGCGTACAGTTGTGTGCTCATGGCGATGTCGCGAGGCTTTTGCTCAGGCCTGTGACAACAGGGCGGTCTCACTGGGTGACAAGCACCGTTTCGTCAAGACCTGGCATAGGCTGACGCCATCGCGTCAGCGCTGATGTCTTTCGTATAACCGGGTCTGAAAAAACTGCCAGAGACCGCTGACCAGACAGGCGACGATCAACGCGATGGATAGCGGTAACTTGAACTGCGTGTAACCAGTGAGAAAAAAGCCGGCATGGATCAGGAACGTGAGGATGCCGAGACCCGCGCAGACGTAGGAAAACAGGGGCGCGTTGCGTTTCTTCAGCAACACCTGTCGATACCCGTAAAGCAGTATGGGCAACGCCAGCATGTTGAAAATCAGATATCCCTGTACGCCTCCTGGAAGTTGAAACATCTCCCACTCTTTCCAGTAAGCAGCGTCAATTTGATGGAAAATCAACAAACATAAGGTCGTCAGGTAACTACGCTCCATACTCTCTATCCCCCGCCATGGTTTTATTGTTATCAGATCTCTGGCTTGCTTTGGGCGCAGGCGCGCCAAAGATCAGCGCTGAGATAGTGTATGACCGCCGGCTCAGCGATAACAATACTTGATTGATTTATCCTGCGAACCGCCTTATAACTGCCGGATTCCCGTCCCTGGGAGCTTATTATTCCACTTGGCCAGCCGTTCCGCCCATGCAAGATAATTTCGTTTACTCTCCCCCAACCGAACCCTGGTTGGAAACGCTGTATGAAGACAAAGATATTATCGTCGTTAACAAACCCAGCGGCATTCTCACCAGCCCGGGACGCGGCGCGCATTTGTATGACAGTATCTGGAGCCGGGTAAAGGAGAAACACCCTCTATCCCATGTCGTACACCGACTGGACCTGGCGACATCCGGCGTGCTGGTGCTGGCCCTGAGGCGCAAGGCGGAAAAGGAGCTGAAACGGCAGTTCATGGAGCGCGAAGTGCGCAAAACCTATATCGCCAAAGTCTGGGGCGTAATTAAGGAAGACCAGGGCGAAGTGGATCTGCCTCTGATATGCGACTGGCCCAACCGCCCCAAACAGAAAGTTTGTTTCGAACACGGCAAGCCAGCGGTGACAGGCTATCGAGTGTTATCGCGGGAAAGAAACGCCACCTTGGTGGAGCTATACCCCATTACCGGGCGTTCGCATCAACTGCGCGTACACATGCTGTCCCTTGGACATCCAATTCTGGGCGATCGTTTCTATGCTTCTCCGGAAGCGCTGGCCGCCAGCGACCGTCTACTGCTACATGCGCAGTCACTGAGTTTTAGGCATCCCTATTTTGGCGAGGATATGACCTTCCAGGCTTGCGCTGACTTCGCCTAAAGCTGCTGAGAACGACCCAAGCCTCAAACCACCAATAATTTCATTTAAAATCAATCACATAACAATTTTGACCTCGCGCCATGCTAAACTAAGGGCGCGTCTGACTGCGTCCCCCCCTCACGGCGGACCACTCCGGCGACGAGTCCCTTAACCTCACATCTTCGGAGTCCATATGCCACATCGCGCGCATCTGCGTTCGGTACGTCTGGCTAGCGCCTTTGTCGATAGCTGCATCAAAGAACCCTATAACCTCCATCGCTTTCGCAAGGACCTGATCGCCGGCGTGACCGTGGGCATTATCGCCATTCCCCTGGCCATGGCGCTGGCTATCGCCAGTGGCGTACCGCCGCAACACGGCCTTTACACCGCCATGATCGCCGGGTTCCTGATTGCGCTGACCGGAGGCTCCCGCCTCAGCATTTCCGGTCCCACCGCCGCTTTTGTGGTGATCTTGTTCCCCATCGCATCCGAGTTTGGGCTCGCAGGACTATTGATGGCGACGCTGATGTCCGGTTTCATTCTGGTCGGACTGGCTTTGGCCCGCCTGGGCAGACTGATCGAATACATCCCGGAATCCGTCACCCTGGGCTTCACCTCCGGTATTGCTATCGTTATCGCCACTTTACAGGTGAAAGACTTTTTCGGACTCAAGCTCGCCGAAATGCCGGAATCCTATATCGACAAAATCCATACCTTGGCGCTGGCGCTGCCGACGCTGGACTGGGCGAATGTCCTGGTGGCGTCACTCACTCTGGCGTTACTGATACTGTGGCCGCGACTGAAAATGCCGATCCCCGGACATTTACCCGCCGTTCTGCTTGGCGTCGCCGTGTCACTCGCTCTGGCGTCGGCGGGGCATCCTGTAGACACCATCGGCTCTCGCTTTACTTATCCGCTCGCCGACGGTGGCGTGGGCCACGGCATTCCCAGCTTATTTCCGGACTTCACCTGGCCCTGGCTGCAGCCTGGGCCGGACGGTCAGCCATTGGCGTGGACCTGGAGCACCTTTGAACGGCTTCTGCCAGCGGCGTTCTCCATCGCCATGTTGGGCGCTATCGAGTCGTTGCTGTGCGCCGTGGTTCTGGACGGCATGACCGGACGCCGCCATCAGGCCAACGGCGAATTGCTCGGCCAGGGCATTGGCAATCTGGTGGTTCCATTTTTCGGCGGCATCACCGCGACCGCCGCCATCGCACGCTCCACCGCCAACTACCGCTCCGGCGCAGAGTCCCCCGTCTCCGGCATGGTTCACGCTGCAGTGGTCCTGGCAGGTCTGATCGCCCTGGGTCCCTTGCTCGCCTATCTGCCGATGGCCTCCATGGCGGCGCTGCTATTAATGGTGGCGTGGAATATGAGCGAAGCGCATAAAGTCGTCGCACTGATCAAGAAAGCGCCTACTGGCGATATTTTTGTATTGATGACCTGCCTCACGCTGACTGTGTTATTCGATATGGTATTGGCGATCTCCGCCGGCATCGTTCTGGCGGCGCTGCTGTTCATGCGCGATATATCGATGATGACCAAGGTCTCTGATATCTCCAGCCATCCTAAGCTGATCTCCACGCCGCTACCTGACAATTGGGCGGTGTATAAGATCAACGGCCCCTTATTCTTCGCTGCAGCGGACAGGGTGTTTTCCGAGCTGGAAATGCTGACCGAGACTAAACAGGGGCTGATTCTGTACATGGACGCCGTGTCCCTGCTGGATGCCGGCGGGCTCTCCGCATTCAACAAGTTCGTCCAATTGAGCCAGCAACGGGGGCGCCGACTCATCCTGGCGGACTTGCAGTTTCAACCTTTGCGCACCCTGGCCAAAGCCAATGTCAAACCCATCGAAGGCGCTTTGGGCTTCGCCGCCAGCCTCAGCGACGCCTTGCAATTGATTAATAGTCAGGCAGACAAATAGCTTCCTTCTATTTGTCTGCAACGACAGGGCCTGCACATGTCAGGCCCTGTCTCCCGCGGCTAGCCGCCGCGCAGGCGCATCCATGCGCCTGACTACTAACATGTCAATATCATCGCCATGTTAATAATAATCCTTCCACCTGACCTTTCCCCTGCGCGCCGGGACTTTCCGGCGTGCGCTTGATTCGCGACAAGTGGTTAAATTTCATTAATTTTGTTCGGTCGAGGTATTTTTTTCTTATATTTAAGCCCCTATTTTTTATCGCGCCCGGGAATCGGGTTTATTGGCGTTTTGACGTCGAAAGGCCAAAGGCCCACACTCCCGGAATCATATCGGCGCAACGCCGAGCACAATCAATAAGCATTATTCGTTGTAAATGTCAGAAGGGAGACATGATTCCATGATCAATGTCCAGAACCTCAGCCGTCATTACGGCGACTTCACCGCCGTCAATAACGTGAGTTTCAATATCGAAAGCGGCCGCATCGTCGGATTGCTTGGCCATAACGGGGCCGGCAAAACCACGATCATGAAAATGCTGATGGGCTATCTTGAGCCTTCGTCAGGCAGCATCCTCATCGATGGCAAAGATATGCGCGAAAACTCACTCGCGTTACGCGCCGAGATGGGATACCTGCCGGAAAATCCACCCACTTATCCGGAAATGACCGTGGTGGATTATCTGGACTACGCCGCACAACTAAGAGGAACCCCTGCGAACAAGCGCCGTCAGGCGGTGATAGACGCCATCGCCCGCACCGATTTACGGGATAAGGCGCTTAACTCCATCAGCACCTTATCCCGGGGTTACCGGCAAAGAGTTGGCGTCGCCCAAGCCATCATCAACCGCCCCAAAATTCTTATTCTCGACGAACCCACCAACGGCCTTGACCCTTCTCAGATACAGCACATGCGCGATCTCATCACGTCGTTGCGCAGCCATTCCACGGTGATACTGTCCACGCACATCATGCAAGAGGTGAGCGCCATGTGCGACCGCGTACTGATGATTCGTCACGGAGAACTGGCGCTGGATTCTTCTCTGGCGGACCTGCAAAAGTCGCAGCGTCTTTTGTTGCGCAGCAGTGCAGGCCAGACGCAGATAAAGAGCGCGCTGGCGGACCTGGGCGCCTTACAGGACATCCATCCGATCGCCACCGATGGCGGCACGTCCACCTACGCGCTCAACACTTCCCTGTTGCATGTGGACGAGAGCTTCGTGTCCGACGTCGCGCGCAAGCTGATTAACGCCCATGTGCCCATCCTCGCGCTGCACCCGGAAGTGCGCGACCTGGAAACCGTATTCAAGGAAGTGAATCAAGTCGCGGAGGTTCCCTATGCTGCCTGAAAAAAGCGTATTACGGATGGCCGGCAAGGAAGTCTCTCAGTTCTTCTCTTCGCCGGTGGCGTTTGTTTTCCTGGCCGCCTTTCTGGCGGTTAACCTGTTTATTTTCTTCTGGGTGGAAGCCTTCTTCGCCCGCAATATCGCAGACGTGCGCCCCCTGTTTGAATGGATGCCGCTGCTGCTGATCTTCCTGGTGGCGGCGCTGACGATGCGCATGTGGAGCGATGAAAAGCGCATGGGCACCATCGAGTTTCTGATGACGCTGCCCGTGACGCCCTTGCAATTGGTGCTGGGCAAATTTATCGCCTGCTTCATTCTGTTGCTCATTGCCCTGGCGCTCACGCTGCCGATCCCCTTCACCGTGTCTTACCTTGGGCATTTGGATTGGGGACCGGTTATCGGCGCCTATGTGGCCACTCTGTGTCTTGGCGCAGCCTACCTCGCCATTGGCTTGTATGTCAGCGCTAAGAATGACTCGCAAATCGTCAGTCTGATCGTCACGGTGTTGGTCTGCTCACTGTTGTATCTGTTAGGGTCCGACACGCTGGTGGACCTGTTTGGATACTCCACAGGCGAAGTCCTGAAACAATTGGGCGCTGGCTCCCGTTTTGAGTCTGTCACACGCGGCATCATCGACATTCGCGACCTGTATTACTATCTCAGTCTGGTCGGCATGTTCCTCGCGCTTAACGTGCTGGCGCTGGAGAAACAGCGCTGGGCCAACAGCGATGGCGCCCGCTCCAACCATCGCGCCTGGTACGCCGTTTCCGGCCTGATGATCGCCAACCTGTTCGCCGCCAACCTGTGGCTGAGCGAAGTCAAAACCTTGCGTGCGGACCTCACCGACGGCAATTTGTACTCCATCAACGACGCCACCCGCGACTACCTGAACCAATTGCAGGAGCCTCTGCTGGTTCGCGGTTACTTCTCCGCCAAAACCCACCCTCTGCTGGCTCCATTGGTTCCCCAGCTGCGGGATCTGATCAAAGAGTATGAAGTCGCCGGCGGCGGTAAAGTACGCGTGGAGTTCGTCGACCCGCAAAGCAATCCCGAGCTGGAAGACGAAGCCAACAACAAATACAGCATCCGCCCTGTGCCTTTCCAGGTGTCGGATAAGTATCAGGCGTCACTGGTGAACTCCTACTTCAACGTGCTGATCAGCTACGGCGATCAATTCGAAGTACTGGGCTTCCGCGACCTGATCGAAGTGAAGGACCGCAATGAATCGGACCTGGACGTGCGCCTGCGCAATCCGGAATACGACATCACCAAAGCCATCAAGAAAGTGCTGTACGCCTACCAGAGCCAGGGCGACCTGTTCGCCACGATTAACACCCCGGTAAAATTGAACGGCTACGTCTCCTCCACCCAGCAGTTGCCGAAAGAACTGCAAACCCTGGCGCAGGATTTGAACGACGTACTGGCGGAGATCAAACAGGAGTCCAACGGCAAGTTCAGCTATGAACTGCAGGACCCCAACGCAGGCGACGGCTCGCTGGCGCAGCAGATTCAGCAGGATTTCGGCATGCAACCGATGGCCACCAGCCTGCTGTCCGATGAGCGCTTCTATTTCTATCTGCTGATGAACGACAGCAAACAATACGTGCAGATCGCCCTACCCGACTCTCTCGACAAAGAAGGTCTCAAGCGTAATATTGAAAGCGGCCTGAAGCGCTTCTCAGCGGGCTTCACCAAGACGCTGGCGCTGGTGGTTCCGGAAAGCGACGCCAAGCCTTACATGCAGCAGTTCGGTCAGCCAAGCTCTCCCAGCTTCAAAACGCTGCACGACAAGCTGATGGAAACCATGACGGTTAAAACAGTCGACCTGAAGGATGGCCTGGTCCCAGAAGATGCAGATATTCTCATGCTGGCGGCGCCGGAGTCCCTGTCCGACAAGCAGCTGTTCGCCGTTGACCAGTTCCTGATGAAAGGCGGCACAGTACTGTTGTCCACATCCCCCTACCAAACCCGCATGACCTCCAACTCCCTCACGGCGGGCAAACACACCTCCGGGCTGGAGACATGGCTGCAGAATTACGGGATCAATCTCGCTCAGTCCATGGTGCTGGACCCACAGAACGCCAGCTTCCCCATTCCAGTCACGCGTAATGTGGGCGGCATGTCGTTCCGGGAGATACGTCTGTTGGATTACCCTTACTTCGCCGACATTCGCGACACCGGCATGAATCAGGATTCCGCAATCACCTCCGGTCTGCCTAACGTCACCATGAGCTGGGCTTCCCCCATTGAGCTGGATAAAGAGAAAACCAAAGCGCTGCAGGTCACGGAATTGCTGCGCTCTTCGCCGCAATCCTGGGCTTCCGATAAGCTGGACGTAACGCCTCGGGTTTCTGCCGACGGCCACGTCAGTCCCTGGACCAGCGAGGGCGAACCGGAATCCTATCTGGTGGGCGTCGCATTGGAAGGGCGTTTCGAGTCCTCGTTCAAAGGCAAGGAGTCGCCTCTGTTGAGCAAAGCCGACGACGCGCAAAAAGCGGATCAAACTTCCACTGACGGCGATAAGCCCGGACAGAAAGAAGACAAAGAAGAGAAAACGCACTTCGGCGGCGTAATCGATAAATCGCCGGAGTCCGCGCGCATCATTCTGTTTTCCTCCAACGAGTTCCTGAATGACCAGACCATCAGCCTGATCAGCTCCACAGAACGAGCGCCTTATCTCAACTCGATGCAATTGGTGCAAAACGCCGTGGACTGGTCGCTGGAGGATCGCAGTCTGCTGCAAATCCGCTCACGCAGCCATTTCGCCAATACGCTCTACCCCATGAGCGCAGAGCGCCAACAGTTCTGGGAATACCTGAACTACGGCCTGGCGATCGCCGGACTGGCGTTGTTGTATGCATTGTTCCGCTTATGGTTCAACCGCCGGCAGAGCTATTACGCCGGCATGCTGGAATTAGGGAGGGCTTGATAGATGAACGCCAAGTGGACCAAATTACTATCCATCGCCTTGGTGGCGCAGGCGGCGCTTATCGTCGCCCTGCATTGGCCTGGCTCACAGCCGGCGTACACCCACACCGACCAGGCGCTGCTTGACCTGGAGTCCAGGCAGCCTGACGCCATCCATATCTACGGCGAAGAAACGACGAAAGTCGACCTGAAGAAAGAACAGGACGGCTGGGTGGTGGCCAGTTACTACAACCTGCCCGTCGCTAACGGTAAAGTGGACGCCATGCTGACCAAGCTGAAAGAGATCAAGGCCAGTTGGCCTGTGGCCACCACCGCGTCCGGCGCCAAGCGCTTTGAAGTCGCCGAGGATAAGTTCCAGCGCAAACTGGAACTGTCCCAAGGGGGGGACACGCTGGCCACGCTCTATCTGGGCACATCCCCGGGATATCGCAAAGTTCACGCGCGTCTGAATGAACAGGACGCCGTCTTCGCAGTCAATTACGCCATTCATGAACTGCCCATGACGGGCAAAGACTGGGTGGACAGCAAGCTGACCGCCGTGCCCGAAGAGAGTATCAGTCAGGTCAAAATCAAAGATATCGTGCTGAATAAAAACGGCGACAGATGGGACCTGGAAGACCTGCAGAACGGCGAAATCACCAATGAGGAAGCCGCCCACAAACTGCTTGCGTCCTTGGCGGACATGCGCTTTGAGGATGTACTGGGCGCGGAAGTGAAGCCGGAATATAACCTAAGCGAACCCAAGCTTCATTTTACGCTGCAGCTAAAAGAGAAAAACGCCAAGGGCGAGCAATCCCTTGAGCTGACTTTCGGCAAACCGGCGGAAGGCGACTATTACATCCTCACCCGTTCTGATCGCCCGCAAGTGTTCAAGATCGACGCCAGTCATGTTGACTCGCTGCTGGATCTGGAGCGCGCCCGCTTCGTCAGCGCCGCCCCCGTGACCGAGCCGGAACAAAGCGACGTCAACCTGGGACAACAAGGCGACGCCGCTGAGGCGGCGGAAGCGCCCGCCTCTTCCTGATCAGCAACCAGCAACCAGTAACCATCAAAAAGGCCCCGAATTCGGGGCCTTCTCTCATCATTATTAATTCACAGCCACTGACTGTCTTCGCCCGTTACGCCTGCTGCTTGCGACGCAATGCGCCGGCGCCTACAACCGCCAGCGCGGACAACATCAGGCCAAACGTCGTCGGTTCAGGCAGCTCCACATTGTGCTCATAAGGACGCCAGTTCAACTGATTGGCGCCTTGCCAGGAGTGCGCAATCACCTGACCGTCAACATGACCGCCGTTAGCAAAGATATCTGCGCCCGGCGCCAGAATGGTCCCATAGAAGCCTGCGGACAGGTTGATCTGCGTCGCTTCATAGAAGTTAAAAATGACGCTGGTTTCATTACCCACCCAAGACCAGTCGCTGGCTTTGATTTTGTAGTCAGCGGGGTCGATATCGATGACGTCGCCCGCCACGTTGATGATCAACTCCTGGTGTTGGCCGATGTCTTTGGCGAAGAAGCCCCAGACAGATTCGAAATCCTTCTCGCTGATATTGAAGATCTGCTGGTCGCCAGAGCTGTCGCCATTGAAAGTCAGAGCGCCCCACTGTTCGGTTACGCCAAGGGAATCCGCCAAAGACAGCTCTTTTGACAGTTGCGTCAACTTGGTGAATTCGGCGTCAAAATTAATCGGCAATACCGCATGATCCTTCACGGTCCCAAAAATGCCTGCGCTGGCGGTGGTGAACTGGCCGCCAACCAAAGCGTCGCCATGGATATCGCCGCCAACATGGCTGTAATCGCCGCCAACGACTATCGCTAATCCATCGTTTTCACGGAAAGCGTTCAGCGTATAACCGGTAAGACTGGCGTTCCCGCCTACCGCCAACGCGCCTTCACTGTCGTTAGGGGAAGACGTGAAGTCGCCATGGAAGAATCCGTTGTAGTTCGCCGCCGCGCCAAGATTTACCGGCGTCGCGTAACTGTTAGCGGAGATAGCCGCACTGAAACCGACAAGTGTGATTGCGTAAAACTGTTTTACTGAGATCATTGACCACCCTGACACATCAAAAAGAAATCCATATGAAAAAGAGGGGAAAGCGCCTGCGGCTAAATGTTTGACACTTCTAAAAGAAACTACCTGTCACCCTTTGCGAAGGCATGCGCATCATACCGAAGTCAACCTCCCAAACCCATGACGACGCGGTTCCCAAGGGTAAACAAATGTAAAAAACTGTAAGTGATTTCAATGCGTTAAATATCCCAAGGTTATATCCGGCCAACGTGGCGCAAACTTGTGTCTATAATCAACATGGCGCTGATCTTTTTTCAGCCCGACAGGAGGTTGCCCGCGCCCATGGCGAAACATCAGCGGCCATCGAAGCTCGGCGTTCTGGCTCCGGCGTGCGCACTGGCTATAGCCTATTTCCTCACCGCCCGCGCCGGCCTGCTATTGTCGCTGCCCGGCAGCAACGCCAGCCCGGTATGGATTCCCGCCGGCATCGCACTGGCGGGAATGATCCACTACGGCCGCGGCATCTGGCCCGCCATCTGGTGCGCGAGTTTCGCCGTGGAGCTGATATCGCAACAGGCCGACTCCTTCAGCAAAGTCTTGCTGGCGCTGGTCATTTCCATCGGCGCGCCGCTGGAGGCGGCCATCGGCGTCACCCTGATCCGAATGCGCGCAAACTTCAGCCCTTCCCTGGAGAAAAAAGAAGATGTGGCGCGCTTACTCATACTCGGCGGCCCCGTGGCCTGCGTTATCAGCGCAACCATCAGCATTGGCCTGATGGCCAGCCTGAACGTTATACATATCCAGGACGCAGGCGCTCACTGGCTGGCGTGGTGGTTTGGCGACACCTTCGGCGTATTGATCTTCGCCCCGATTCTGTTGCTGTGGCTTCAGAAGGAGAGCAGCACGCTGAAGCGACGACTGCTGGTGACGTTGCCTGGAATGGCGTCGTTCACACTCGCTGTGATTTCTCATTATTATCTGGTGCAAGCGGACCAGAAGCAGATTAAAGAAGACGTGCGCCAGCAGGGCGTGCAACTGCACTGGTCCACCTTCAATCAAGTACAGGGGATCACCAACGCCGTCAACGCCCTCGCCCTGCTGTTTGAGGGCTCCAAGGTCATAGTGCCGCAGGATTTTGAACGCTACGCCTCACAGTTCCGCAACTTCCATCGCGATATCAGCGGGCTGGGTTGGGCGCCCTATATCGATAACGCCAGCCGCTCAAACTTCGAGCACTGGGCGTCGTTGTTGCTGGAAAAGGACTATCAAATACGCGAAACACTGGGCCAACAGCAGGTTCCGGCTTCAGAGCGCAATTTCTATGTCCCGGTGTTGTATGTCACGCCCAATAATGAAGTCACCCGCGCCGCACAAGGGTTCGATCTGTATTCCAACGACATACGCCGCAGCGCCATTCTGGAGTCCATGCGTAAGGGCGAACTGACACTGACAGCGCCGATTACGCTGGCGGGCAACTACGGCAAAGGCGCCATCTGTATTACGCCGGTTTACTCCAGCCCGCCGCAGAACTCCAATTCAGATCAAACACGCAGAGTCATGGGGTTTGTTGTGGGATCAGTTCAGATCGGCAATCTGATTGACCGTTTATCCCAGGACATCAATCTTGAGCTGTTCCATATAGAAATTTTCGATATCACCGAACCAGAGCAACCCGAGGCACTGTTCATTTCTCGCCCAAGCACGCCGGACAACCCTTTGGAGGATATGTTCACCCAAACCATGCAGATGGATATTTCAGGGCGGATCTGGCGCATTTCCATAACGCCAACGCATCTGTTCGTAATGCAGGACGCGTCCTTCACGCCCTGGATTGCCTTGATACTGGCTGTCTTGTTCGGCAGTCTGCTCACCGCCGTTTTGCTGCTGGAGACGGCGCATACCGTCAAAATAGAGAAAGCGGTCATCGATCAATCGCAACGACTGGTCAAAGCCGAAACCCGTTATCAGGAATTATTCACAGGGTTGAAGCAGGTAATCTTTCAGATCGATAAAGCCTATCAGTGGCGAGTGCTTAACCCCGCCTGGAGCGGCCTGACCGGGGAAAACCCCGAAGACGCCATCGGTCGTGAAATGTTTCGCTACTTTCACCCCGATGACTGCGACAAGCTGGGGGATGCGCTACAGAAAATCGCCCGGCTGGAAGAGTCCAGTATGTTTCTGGAACTGCGCCTGAACGCCTTGCAACTGGAACGGGCGCCCTGGGTGGAAATCCATTTGCAGCGCAGCAAAGACGCCAGCGGAAAAATGGACGGGTATAGCGGTTTCATCGCCGACATCAGCGAACGTAAGCGTCTGGATATTCTGAAGAACGAATTCATTTCCACGGTTTCCCATGAACTGCGTACGCCTTTAACCGCCATCAACGGCTCACTGGCGCTGCTGGATTCCGGTCGCCTCGGCCTGTTGCCCGACCAGGCCAGGCAAATGCTGCACATCGCCTATAGTAACTGTGAACGCTTACTGCGCCTGATCAATGATCTGCTTGATATACAGAAAATAGAATCCGGCGGTCTGGAGTTCAGCTTCGAACGCCTGGACTTACGAGACCTCATCGAGGAGACCCTGGGCGCCAATCGGCAACTCGCGGAAAAAGCGTCCGTCAGCCTCGCCTTTGAGGCGCCAGCGTCACCTGCGTTCGTAAAAGCAGATCGGGATCGTTTGCGGCAAGTGTTGGATAACCTGATCTCCAACGCCGTCAAATTCTCTCCCGCCGACGAAGCTGTGACGTTATCGCTGAGCGCTCACGCCCACTATTGGGAAGTCTCCGTGCAAGATCAGGGGCCAGGAGTGCCCCCGGAGTTCCGCAATAAGATTTTCCAAAAATTCGCCCAGGCTGACAGCTCCGACACTCGCCTCAAAGGCGGCACTGGCTTGGGATTGAGCATCTCCAAAGAAATCGTTCAGCGTCACCATGGCCAGATCGGCTACCATTCCGAGCCGAACTGCGGCGCCACCTTTTACTTTCGTCTGCACGCCCTGACCAACGGAGCAGCATGGGAAGCCCAGGCCTCCTCCTAGAACTTCGTAATATTCTTGCTGAAACGACCTTTCTTTGACTTTCAAATGCTTTAATTTTCTAATATTTCCCTTTCATCAGCCCAATATCGAAGGATAGGCCGCATGCCGTGGACCTGGGGATTTCTACGCGTTTCTTTTTTCGTTTGGATTGCGTTAAGCGTCGTGCTGATCGCATTGATTGTCAGCATTTTCAGTTCGCCGCTGCAGGATATTCTGCACCCGGAAACCGGCAAAAGCTGGATCGCCGCCATTGATCCCCGCATCGTCGCCGTGGTGTTGGGCGCCATTCTGATTCAGATTCTGATTCCCGCCGCCCGCTATTACCTGACCTTGATCAACGCGCAGCAGCAGGCGCTGGCGCAAATGGACGCCTTGGTGGAGATGCTGTTCGAAGACTTCGGCTTGATGCTGTCCACCCGTAAGGAAATCGACGAAGCCGTGAAGGCGATCGCCCGCAAGTTACAGGTCAGCCGCTGGCGACGCTGGCTGCCGCTGGGCCTGACGCGGCCGTCGGAAGACCTCAATATCGACAGCAAACGCGCACTGATGAACGGCTATCTACAAACGCCTTTCGATAATTACGTGCGCCACATCCGCTCACAGTTCGAAGCCTTCCGCAACGAATTGCCGCAGTACCAAAGCGACGCCAGCAAAAAGCACAAAGGGCTGCCCTATCAGTATTACCTTTCCACCTCAGAAGGCCTTATGGACTCCTGCAATCTGGAAAGTCTGCCCAAACACCTGAAGCCGGCCGCCATGCAGTTCATTGCTCACGACAAGTACTGCATTAAGTCCTGTAACGACCTGTACAGCGACCGCTATATGAAAATATCCATCGAAACCGGCGACTATGACAGATTCGAAAAGGCTCAGGTCGGTTTTATCGAAATGGAATGCCGCAAAGTGCTGGAAACAGCCGTTTATCTGAAGGCGTTGATCAAGCTGGCGAGAAAAAGGTGGACGCTGTTTCTGGACTGAAACGCGAAAGTTAAAGCAATATCAATTAATTAGGTAAGACCCTGAGATCAGGGGAAACAAGAATAACTCGGCTGGCGGAAGCAGAACGCTTCAGATTACCTTTCACGGGGCATGCGCATAAATCGGCTCCAGAAAACGTCAAAACCTAAGTTCTTAAGCGAGTATATAAGCATGCCATGCGATCTTCAATGGCGCAGACGAAGAGTTACAGAGCTATTTGTTTCATGCGTCTTTTTGTTCATACGCTTATTCATACGCCTGTTTATTCACACGAGCCCTCCATCAAACTATGAGTAATAAACCTTCTGAGAGCACATCAAATACGTCCGCGAACCTGCTCTGGGTCGTGCAAAGCAACCTTGGCGACAGCGATGACGCAGCGAAGATAGAATCCTCCTGTCGCGGGCTGGGCTATGACTGCGCCATGATTCGGGTCATTCCGTTCGCAACGGATCTGCCTGATATCCCGAACGACAGACCTACTATTTTCTATGGCTCCTCCAACTTCATCACTCATGCGCACCGCTCCGGCAAATGGAGCCCTTGCGCTTACTTTGATGAACGACAGTTTTTGTTCTCCGAAGCTCTCCGCCACTATGGCAACCGCCTGTTGAACGCAGACGCCCGGATTCTGACCATGGAACAATTTGCGCAAAGCGGCGCTAACGACGAGGAAGTCTTTTTCATTCGACCGAATGGAGACTTGAAAGAGTTTGCAGGGACGATCACTACCTTCAAAGCCTTCAGGGACTGGGCGGATAAACTCAGACCCGGCGGCTTCACAGTGGATTTGTCTTTGCCCATGGTGGCGGCGAAACCGAAAGACATTGAACATGAGTGGCGCTTGTTTATCGTCGCAGGAATGGTCGTCGCAGCCAGCCATTACCGCGCTGACGGTAGAATGCAGGTCTTTGCTGGCGCGCCTGAGACGGTAATCAGCTTCACTGAAGAAATGGCGGCCACATGGAGTCCGGCTCCCGTGTTCGTTATGGACGTCGCTGTCTGCGCCGGGGAGCTCTATGTATTGGAGATCAACGGCTTCAACAGCTCTGGTTTCTATGCCTGCGATATCGAAGCAATCGTGCGGGAAGTCTCCGCCTATGCGTTGTCCGGCTATTAATTTAACGGATAAGCAGTAGCCCAGCAGACCAATCACAACCTTGCTGACAAATAATACGCTGGCGGCACGAACTCAGCCGCCAGTGACTGCATTCCAGATAAAGACGGCATAAGCGCCAATCCAACTCAGCGGCAGCAGCAGTCCCGGTAGGATTAGCCAGAGCATCCATTTCGGCTGCGCATCGGTTTGGCGCGGCTTGCACAGCGCCATCAACGCCTGCCCTCCGTTCATATGGGGCAGAGGTAGTAAGTTGCATGCGGATAGCTTGGTCGCCACCAGGGCGAATAGCAGGATAAAGTTATTGCTGGCAGCGAAAGCGGCGCCTTCGCGCAAATATTCCTGCGCAACGGACAAAGGACTGAGCGCCCCCAGAAAAATCTGCGCGAAGGCAGCGCCGAAACTACGCCAACCGTCTTCGTACATGCCCAATGCGAAAGCCAGTACAAAGAAGCATCCAGAAAGCGGAATTACCGCCCTGATCCAGGCCGGTTGGCTGTCATAGGCGTCAGGCGCCGGCTTAACGTCACCCTTCTCACCTCTCTCTTCCCGCGTATCTTTAAGTTTGACGTAACCGGCGAGAAGAATTGCTCGAATGCTGACAATGCCGAACTGCGCCAGAAGAGGCCCGGAACCAATGCTGATCTCCCTGACTTTGACGCCGAAGGCTCTCGCGCACACAGCCATCAGGGTTAAATGCAAAGGCATGTAAAGCAGAACGGCGAGCAGTATGGTTATCTCAGGCGGCATCGACAATCTCCGGTCATAACTATTTTTATGATCGGCTAGAGTACCGCCTTGGTTGACCAAAGCAACCCGCAAATGCTCTCGCCTATTGAGCGGCGCCCCCCGCTGCGGGAGCTTGAGCCGGCGTCTCCACCAACCGGAATCCGTTTACTTGATAGCGGACATCAACGCCATTGGCGTCGCGACTGACCAACTGCATTGACTTGGGCGGACTGTACCAAGAGCCGCCACGCAGAACGCGGCGTCTGCAGTCTCCCGCCGTGCGCGCGGAACCATCCGCCGGAACGCCTTTCATAGACTCACTCCAACAATCCTGCACCCACTCCCACACATTGCCATGCATGTCATACACGCCCCATTGGTTAGCGGGAAACGAGCCAACTGGCGATGTGAATTGCCATTTATCGGCGCCGCTCACCAAACCGCCACAACAATCGTCTTTGCCGTAATTGGCGAATTTGTGGCCGACCTGATCCCCCCAAGAGAAACGCTTGCGACTGCCTGCACGCGCAGCGTATTCCCACTGTGCTTCGGTGGGTAACTGAAAGCTTCTGCCGGTTTTAGCGGACAGCCAGGCGGCGAATTCTTCCGCATCATTCCAGCTCACGCTGATCACCGGATTACGACCACGGCCCCATCCACGATCATCCGCTTTGTTCGTACAACCGCCATCGGCGACGCAGGCGTCCCATTGCTCAAAGGTCACCTCATACGCCATGATCTTGAACGGCGCTACCGTCACTTCCTGACCTGGATCGCCGCCCCATAATACGCCGCCGTCATCAAAGCCCATGCGGTATTTGCCGCCGGGAATATCAACAAAGGCGATATTCAGAGATTCCAGCGCATCTTTTTCAACCAAGAACACCTGTTCGGTAAACTGCTCTCCGCTGATTTCCGTCCATCGGGTCAGCTTCTCATATCCTGGCGCGCTGACTTCCAATAAATAGCGGCCTGGATCCAGCGGTATGCCCTCTTCGTACTTGGGCTGAATATTAAGAATACGAATTTTCGCGTCCGCAGGCGTCACATCCACCGTAAAGGCGGTTTTAGCCGGCTTCAGCGAAACATAATGCGAGCGGTGGTCGGCGCTGTGATTCAAAGTAAAGGTTTTCGGCCAGAACCCTTTGGCGGTCACCTCTACCTCATAGTCGCCCTCCGGTAACGGCGCGCCAGGCGTATAGGCGCTCTCCTCGCCGGCGAACGTCACTGTCGCCCCCACCGGCTCCGTCACCACGACGAAAGGAAATGTCGGCGCAGGCCGGGTCATATTTTTATACGCCCCATATCCCACTACTGCTGCGATCATCAAGGCAACGCCTAACGCGCGCCAGACGCCGGAGGACACAGAGCCGCCCCGTTCGGTTCTGCGGGTAGACGTAGGGCTCTCCTGCGCCGCCGTTTCTCCATGGGCCGTTTTTAGCGACTCGACGGTAAACAGACAGGTCGCTTCCGTATCCACCGGGACATTTTTAATCGCTTCCAGATGGGCGCGAAACTCGTCCAGCGACGACAGTCGACGCTCTGGCTCTTTCGCCAGCAACAAGTCCATCAACTGTTGATACATACGCAGATGCGACGGCAACGGCGGCGGCGGTTCCTGTTTGTGCTTGATGCCCAGGCTGATCGGATCGGTAGCCTCAAACGGAACGGCCCCCGTCAGCATCTGATAGAACACGATGCCCAGGCTATACCAGTCGGCGCGATGATCAAGCTGCCGCCCCATGGCCTGCTCAGGACTCATATAAGGAGGCGAGCCCAGTATCGAGCCTGTCGTGGTGAGGTCGCCGCGATGATACAGGGACTTGGCGATGCCGTAATCCGACAGCACCGGCGTACCATCTGCGCGAAACAAAATATTGCCCGGCTTGATATCGCGGTGAATATAGCCCAGCTTGTGGGCGTAATTCATCGCCTCCGCCAACTGCAGAATAATGTGCGTCGACTCGTCTCTAGTCAGGCGACCGGAGCGGATGCGCTCAGTCAATGAGCCGCCTTCCATAAACTCCATGGAAATAAAGAAGGTATCTTCAAAAGGCGCAATGTCGTATATCTGAATGATATTCGGATGATTCAGCTTGGCGGTGATTTGCGCTTCCTGAATAAACCGTTGACGGAACTCTTTGTTGAGACAGATAGCCGGAGAAATAATCTTGATGGCGACGATACGATCCGCGAGAAGTTGTCTGGCCTTGAACACTTTGGCCATCCCACCTTCAGCGACTTCATCAAGCATTTCATAGTTGGGAATTTGAGGAGACACGGTGATCACGCTGCAGCTCCAGTCCATTAGTCACATATCGGTCATTCGATGTTCAAGCATACCGGCGTAGACGGAGCTTGAGTCCTTTCCTTCAGAAAGCGCGTCTGCACGCATTTTCAGGGCATGTCGGGCGCGAAGCGCGCCGCTGATGATCCGCACCCCAGCCAAGGGTGATATGTCCGCATTATGACAAACAGAATTTAGAACGTGAAGCATTGCGCCTGAAAGCCCTCCCATAATTAATACGGCGATAATCATGGCGACGGAAATTGACTGGGCAGTTAGGATCCGCATCCATAAGCGACAAATTATCACCATTACTTTCAACAACTTGGACAACGCGTCGCGGGACGTTCCTCCGCACGCTATTTCAAGGGCGACACCTTAATCAGTTTCGGCGCTGAGCTCGATTGGCCGTTTACCCTAGGGACTGTGGACAATCGTTAATTTCATCGCCCTATCCAACAAAAACGAACTTATTGCTTTCGTTAATTGGACATTTAATGGCCATCTGCTATCCCTTATATTTGATGATGCGACTATCAGTCATGTTTTCTTCATTCGAAGAAGCGTGAGTCAGATGTAATCCCAAACGACCGGATCGAACGACCGGCCGGACAGGGACCAGCGCCCTGCCCCGCCCAAGGATATGCACATGGATAAGTTGGATCGCCCCATCGCAATACCCGCTTCATGTCGCCTCGCCCGGATTGAGTAACCACGCCGTCTATTAACTACGGAGAACACTATGCCTTGTTCATAGGGCGCCCAGCCCTTTTTATTTAACGCCGTTCATATTTAACGTTTCTATTTATAACGCACAGGGAAAGAGCATGAATCGGAGAGATTTCATCAAGACCGCCGGAGCCGTCTCACTAATGCCTAATGCGGCGCTGGCTTACTATCCCTCTTTGCCGGAGTCCTCATTTCCGACTTCGATTATGCAAGGAGACCTGACCTCATCAGAAGGGGTGCTGGATATCATCGCCGGCGCCCTGCCTGGCGACATACATGGCCATGTGTTTATGGCGGAGGGAATTCCTCTGGAGCGCAATCAACTGACGCCCACTGGCAAAGGAGCCCTTACCCGCCTCGACTTCGGCCCCAATCAGACAGCCTTCAAGCGCAAAATGATCGAAACCCACTCGTCCATCATGCAGGAGCATGTCAGTGGGCTGTTCGACAAATTTTATTTGCTGGGAGGCACGGTCTATTACAGCCCCAACCTGGGGTTCATGAACTATTGCAACACCGCGCCGAATTACATGGGGGATAACCGCTTCGCACTGAGTTACGAAGGCGGCCCTCCCTATGAGTTCGACGCCATGAGTCTGGACTTGGTCACGCCTGTCGGCAATCCAGGCGAATGGCGCACCAGTCTTCCGCCCATCGCAGACGCTCTGACTCCAGACAAGTGGCTGTTCCCTCAAATACGCACCACCGGGCATCCGTTCTTTGACCTGGAGCGCGGCGAGTGCTTCACCATCAATTACGGCGGCGTCATGGGCGAGCTGGGAACCTCCGATGGTTATCTACGCCTGATCAGGTGGAACTTGCAGGGAGCGCTAGAAGCCTGGAACGTGGTTAGTCGCCAGGGCGCCAACGCTTTTCTCACCGCCACCGCCCACTCCCTTGGCGTCACCCGCAACCATATTCTCATCTTCGAAACCGCGGCCAGAGTAGAAGCCACCCGCATCATGGGAACCCGCATCGTCATTCCACAGAAGCACCGCACTCCCGTGTGGATCATCCGCAAAGCGGACCTGACCAGCGGCGCAGAACAGGTCGTGGCGGACTATATCGAACTGGACTTCGATACCTCCGACATCATGTGCAACTACGACGACTACGACGGTGAAGTCACACTATACGGACAGTATCTGGGAGCGATGGATAAGTCTGAACAGCAGTTTTACCTGGAGCTGTTGCACTTTGGCGGCTGGGTTCCTTCCGACGTAGCCGGGTATCCTACAGCGCCGGTGGATGTCGGCGGACTGGTGCAGGCGCGCATTAAAGTCAGCGCTGACGCCGCCTGGGAAATCAAAGAGGATTTCCGCCTTATCCGCGACGAACATCTGTTGTGGGACATGAACGACCCGGCCTACCGCGGGCATTTCCAGTTTCCAGAAACCTTCGACCATATCTATTGGGCCGCGATAGGCTATCGACCCGAACATTTGGTCAAACGGGTGGCGGATGCATATCGCAAATACCCCAACCGTCTGTTCAATAACGACAGCCTGCCGCAAACCGCCATTCCTTCGGCGCTGATACACATGGACTGCCGCAATATGCTCATTGCGGACGCCTATCAGTTCCCCGAAGACTGTGTGATGCGCACCCCGCAGTTTATGTCGCGACCAGGCTCTCTGGCCCAGGACGACGGCTATATCTTCACCGCCGTCGTACGCAAACACCCCAGCGGCCCCCAGTCCAACGGCAAAGAGTTCTGGCTGTTCGACGCGCGCAATCTGGCGCAGGGACCCCTTTGCATACTTGGACATCAAGATCTGAACTTCGCCACCACCAACCACGCCCTATGGCGACCGGAAATCGGCCCCCGCCCGGCTGATGCCTACAAAGCAAATTACGCCGACTTTTTCCGCGAAAAAATGCCATGTCACTCACAACAAGTCAGGGAGGTCCTTGAAACCTACATTCTTCCGAGATTCAGCTAGACGCATATCAGGCAGTTCATGAATGCGCTGGTTCGGCCCACAAAAAAATAAGCATAACTTTTTTGGAGAACGAACATGACGCGTATAAAAACCAGTCTTTTATTGCTGATCCTAATTCTTGTTTCCGGCTTTTCCGTATCATTGTACTCCCGCAATCAGGAGTCCGAAAAACTACAGAACTATCAAGGCACTTATGAGTGCTCTCCCGGGGCCATTTATGACCCCGCCTCCATAGAAGAAGTACAGGACATCGTCCGTAACGCACTGGCTGATGGACACACTGTCATGACGGGCAACCGCAAGTTCGCCAGTCAGATTGACGCCGCCTGCACTCAGGACGGCGAGGTTCAGATCACCTTGAAAAATATGGATAAGGTCGTCTCTTTCGACGCCAGTTCCAAAACCATCACCGTACAGGCAGGCATGCGCTTCAATGACTTGAATGAGTTCCTGCGCAGCCAGGAGCTGGCGGTGAATATGGTGACCGAACTCGGCACGTTCACCATCGGCGGCATGCTAGGCAGCGGCACCCATGGCTCCACGCTGAGCAAACCCAGCAACATGATCGCCGATTATGTAACAGAGCTGAAAATCGTCGACGGCCTTGGCGATGTGCGCACTCTCACGGGCGAACAGCTTAACGCCGCCAGAGTAAATCTTGGTGTGCTTGGCGTGGTGGTGGAAGTAACCATTCAACTGGAAGAAGCCTTTAAAGTCGCCGCCAGCGTGCAAGGCTTTCGCTTCGACGATAAGCTGGAAGACGTTATCCTCAACATCGCCCGCAGTAACTATTCCGCCAATATCGCCTGGTTCCCCGGTCTCGGCAGATACACAGTCACTACCTACAACCCCGTTCCTTTGGATACTCCCGGAAACGCTTACAACGCACAGGCTGACGTTTCCGACGCCCAGGAATTCTTCTTCGGACTGCTGTTTGACGCACTGCACGAAGCGCCTGGGTCCGGCTTGCAGTGCCTGGCGGCGGCGGTGAGGTTCAGCAGTCGCTCCACCTCTTATTACCGCGATGTGGACACGGGAAAAGTGCTGGAGTCCCCCATTGGCCACTCCGACCGTATGCAGTATTTCAAATGCAAAGATCCCAATAAATGTATCTGGGACCGCTTGCCTATCGCCTTACAGGAAGTCGCCATTCCCATTGACGACTTACCTTCCTGGATCGCTGACGTCAGAAAAATACTCGCCGCGCATCCGCGTACCTGCTTTCCTTTAAACGGCATTTATTTTCGTTTTGGGAAAGCTTCTCCCAGCTACCTGGGCATGAACGCAGGGCGTGACTCCGCCTACCTGGGCATCGAATACACACTGAGACAGGAAGGCGCAGCAGTTCCCAAAAACTATTTCGTTAACCTTGAAATAGAACAAATGTCCCTCCGTAAATACCACGCGCGACCGCATTGGGGGAAAAACTCCGTAGCCATATTTGAGGATATGCCGACTCGTTATCCAAAATGGAATGACTTTCTCGCCTTTAAAGCGGAAATGGATCCTTACAATATTTTCACAAACCCTTTCTGGCGCAGAATCAGCGGAGAAGATCCGCTCGATAATTATTTAACTCCCGGCTGCAACGCAAGAGGCGAATGTTATTGCCAATCGGATGAACATTGCACAGCCGGAACCTCCTGCACCACGGGAGCCTATTACGGCGACGCCAATATATGTCGATAACGGAACATATATAACGATGTAACGATGTATTAATTCGGCAATAAGACCGCTGGGGGCATCAGTACAATATATGAACGCCGGCGGTTTTTATCCTGCTTAGAACTAGACCAAAAGATATAAATCTTTTTATGGATAGCAATTTATCCGGAGATTGAAAATGATATTACGCGCCTTAACCGTATTAATGACTTTGTTCATTAATTATGCCGCAGCGACTACTTTGGACGATATTAAGCCACATTCGCCAACCCAAAGCCCTTGGAATGAACAGTGGTTTTATTACATAAACGATCCAGCCGTAGGTTATATAAAGGTGAGCCTGCAGACTTACATCATGGAAGACGCGCCCAGCCTGCAGGAGAAAGGCTATATTCACGTGGTGTTTACGCCACGGACGGGCGCGACCAGAGTGTATGACTATTTTTTTGACGACGTGCAGCTATCCGGCGGCGATCCAAATGATCCCTATGCCTTCAGCTATAGCATCCCAGGCGTGGTGGAAGCGAATCAAAATCGTATTGAGCTGACCCTTCCTGATCTCTATTTCGCATCAGAAAGGCTTGGAACCCATGATCATTACTGGGGTTGGCCAAACCCGGGAGCCACCCCATTTGGGCTTATTGGCGAGTTGCCATTTATACAAAATCGCTGGTTCGTGTTTAGCCTCGGCACCCTGACCCGTTATGCATATAGCGATCAGTCTGTCTCTCATGAAGGACAAGCTCTCGCCTATATCGATAAGCTATGGACCATAAATCAAGGAAAAGGCTTCGCGTATATTATGGCGACGTCGGATAAGGCCAGGCTGATGTTTTCAGGCGGAGAAGACGGAGGAGTTCCAATAGAACTCTGGGCGGGCAAGTATAAGTCACCAACAGAAAACGTGACATTTTATCCATCAATCGAAGGATTGAGCGTACGCAAGACTCTGGATGCCTGCTCAGGTGAAATAACAGTTGAATTTAGTAAACTTACGCATAAACTTGTGCTCCACGCCAAAGCCGACCTAAAAGATTTTTACGACTCGGAAATGCCGTCAGTTATCGTTTTTAAGGCGGACAAACCTGTCATGAAAACGATGAATGCAAAGTTAACGATCAATTTATACCACTTTAATAAACTGGTGGAGCAAACGCATTTGCCGCAGGGAATTTTAGAGTTTGGCGGAGATTGGTATTGCCGTCGCAAATAAACAATCTAATTGAAAATATGGCTAAATGTCCGATTTACGGAATACAAAATAATCGTTAGTTTAGTCGCCGATCCTCGTTCTGAGTTTTATTTAATAAAAAATATGTAATCTGATCACTGTATAGTTAGCCGAACATGTACGGAGTTGGGTCACAACGTAATAAGCAGTCACCAAATCAGTGCATTTATAGCACTGTGGAATATACGCATATATATAAATAAGCGCAGTTTATGTTGTGGCCCGAAAAATGCCTTTATAAAGAGAGTCTAGCAGGCCGGAATCCTGTTTCGCCGGCGTCCAGGAGGAGTTACTGATCATGGGAATCTTTCAATTTAGCGGTTCGAAGACTGAACCGGAGCTAAGCTCTGGCATGTCGCCACTGATTCGGCCGCAATATTCAAAAATTCTCGCTCTATTTCGCGCAATAGATAGCTTGGCTATCCATTTTTGCTTGCTGGGAACGTTAGCGCTTTTTGATGTGGCCTGGAATGAATCTTATTCCTGGCTGAGCATCATGTTCGTTATTACGTTCGGCTTTTGTGCGGAAATTAGCCAGATTTATTATCTTATGCGCGGCCTGACTACCGGCAAGCTTGCATGGTATGTCGTTAGATCCTGGATGTTCGCATTGGTGCTGATCTCGCCTTTCGCCATCCTGGGCCTTTTGCCGAACATTAATTTGGAGGCGCTGGCGTATTGGGCGATCGCTGTACCAACAGGCTTGGTCAGTCTGCACTTGTTGCGTCGCTTCGCGCTGTTCAGCATCCGCAGACGCAATGTCAGCTCCAAACGCGTTGGTATTGTCGGGGCCACAACGCTGGGCGTCAGACTCTACGACTCTCTGAGCAATATGCCCTGGCTCGGCTATAAGCTCGCCGGCTTTTACGACGACCGTGTAGATATGACGGATTTGACGCGACGCGTCACTATTGAAGAAAAAGCGCTGTGCGGCGGCTTTGACAAACTCTATGAGGATGTCCATAGCGGCAAGGTCGACACCATTTACATCACTCTGCCAATGTGCGCTGAGCGTAGAATCAAAGACATGATGGACAGACTCGCGGACACCACCGTTACCGCTTACGTTATTCCGGATTTCTTCAGCTTCAACTTGCTGTACTCGCGCCTGACCACCATTCGCGGCATTCCCGCCATCAGCGTTTATGATTCTCCGCTGGTGGATCACGGCTTCGCCAAGCGTATGACTGATATTGCTCTGGGCCTGTTCTTTATAATGGTGACAGCGATTCCGATGCTGATTATCGCCGCAGCGGTGAAGCTGACTTCGCCTGGCCCCGTCCTCTTCAAGCAGACTCGCTACGGCATTGGCGGCGGCCCTATCAAGGTTTGGAAATTCCGCTCAATGACGGTCTGTCAGGATGGAGATAACATTCAACAGGCCACCAAGAATGACTCTAGATTGACTAAAATTGGCGGCTTCCTGCGCCGCACTTCTCTGGACGAATTGCCGCAGTTTTTCAATGTTCTTGGCGGCAGCATGTCTATTGTCGGCCCTCGTCCACATGCGGTTGCGCATAATGAGTATTATCGCCAGCATATCAAAGGCTACATGCTGCGCCATAAGGTCAAACCTGGCATTACCGGTTTGGCTCAGGTCAACGGTTTCCGTGGCGAAACAGCAGAAATGAAAGACATGTCCGGCCGTATCTGGTATGACTTGGAGTACATTCGCCACTGGTCGCTGAGCATGGACTTCAAGATTATATTTATGACCGTCTTCAAAGGTTTCGTGGGTAAAAAAGCCTACTAGAACCGCACCGAATTCAGGCCTTTCCCACCAACACGGGAAAGGCCGCCCTCTCTCCCCACACACTATTTTCACTCCTGCAAAAGCTTTGTAATTTCAACAAATAAGCATCCAGTCAGACATACCGCACATTCTGCAGATCCGGTGATGGATTGGACGGACAAACACTATCCGCCACTTAAGCTCACATAGCTTATTTCCACGTCAACCCACACATATCTCAGCATCCCCGCCAACCATTAAACAACTTCTCTCTTACTTCTTATTCCTGCTCCAACCCGCATCTCAGCGGTACAAACAACAATATAAAACCACATACAAACAAAGTTTATAACGCCCGCTGTCAGGCTCTGACGACGAGTAAAAGACGGGCAATAAATACCACTATTAAGAAGGGAGAAATGACGAAGGAGCAGCGAAGGCGTTAGCTCCGAAAACCCTCATCCCCTCCATTCCAACATTGAGCGGGGCGATTAAGAACAACACTCTTACACGGCATAGAATGCACATCTCATGCACAAAAAAGCCCGCGTACAAGCGGGCTTCGTGATTCAGATTATTGGAACAGCTACACTCCGGTTGGTTCAACCCGACGCTTGGTTTTCGCCGCTGTCACGCTCGTTTCCTTGAGCGGATAGGTGTTGTAAGAAGAATAATGAATGTATTCATGCTGATTCTTACGCTTCGCCACATCAATCTGATTCAATACTGCACCAACAAGGTTGGCGTTAACCTCACGCAGACGCTTAATGCCTTTCTGAATCAGCGGCGCCGGCGTATCTTCAGACCTGATGATATAAACCACCGCGTCAGAATAAGAAGACAACACTAACGAGTCGCTCACCGCCTGAGTGGGTCCAGAATCGATGATAATGCGATCATAGCGCTTCTTGAGAACAGCCAGGACCAAGTGGAAACGGTTGCTGGAAATCATCTCCAATGGATTAGTGGGCTGCGTCCCCGCCGTTAATACACTTGCCTTGGTGCCATTGAGACGATGCAGACAGTGCTCCACTTCCGCGGTGCCGGCCACAAGGTCAGACAATCCAGGAGTGTCTGGCGACAACCCAATCGACTTGGCCAGCATAGAACGGCGCATATCGCCATCTATCAAAAGCACCTTTTCAGTCTGTCCCAGCGCTTCCGCCAGATTCAACGCTACGGTGGTCTTACCCTCACCCGGAACCGTAGACGTCACCAGAATCACCTTATACGGCTGGTCCACACGGGAGAGAATCAAGCTTGTACGCAAGCTGCGGATGGATTCCGCGAAGTGACTGTGCATGGAGGACAGAAAGCCTTCAAACGCCGCTTTCGACTTCTTACTTTTTACCAGCGGCAGCAACCCCAATACCGGCAGACGGAATTTCTCCTCGATATCGGCGGTGCTGCGAATAGTGTTATCCAGAGCGTCACGAATGAAAGCGCGCACAACACCCAAGCCAAAACCAGCCATGACTAGCATAAGGAAGATCATTTTCTTGTTAGGCTTATAGGGCGACCCTGGCGGAATCGCCGAGTCGATGATACGCGCATGCGCCGCCTGCAAACCTGTCGCCTCGTGGGTTTCCTTGGCGCGGGACATGAACAAGTCGTATAGCTTGCGGTTGGTTTCCACCTCTCTTTCCAGTTCACGCAACTGGAACTCCTTCCGGTTTACACCCTGCAAACTGTTCTTGGCCTGATCCAGCTGTCTCGCGATTGAACGCTCATTCTCCACCGAAATCTTATAGGCGGACTCGATACCCCGCGCAGCGCGCTGCAACTGGGTTTCCAACTCTGACTTGACGGACTTCAGCTCCGCCATCGCGGAAATCATTTTCGGGTGTTTCTCGCCATAACGCTTACTCAGCTCATCCACTTTACGTTGCGCATCGTCCTGTCTTTCTTTCAAAGAACGCACCAACGGGTTTTCCAGAATCGCCGGCAGCTCCAACAGGTATTCGGGGGGAGGCGTTTCGCCGAAGATAGTCATCTGTTGATACACGTTGGCGGCTTCCATACGCACCCGGCGCGCCTCAACATTACGCTCGGTTAATTTGGACAACTCTTCCGCGTTCAGGGTTTTAACCCCTCTTACATCCACCAATTTCTCAGCTTCACGGAATTCCTGCAAGCGCTTCTCAGATTCACGCAGCTTATCGCGCAGCCCTTCCAGACTCTCTCCCAGCCACATGGTCGCTTTCTCTGTCAGCGCCATTTTCGCAGCCAGATGACTTTCAATAAATTGCGTCGCCGTAGCATTGGAGATCAACGCCGCTATTTTAGGGTCCCTGGCGTCAAAGCGGACTTTAACCAACTGGGTGTTGCGCACCGGGTCAATCGTTAACCGCGACATGAATATGCCGACCACCGCTTCAAACTTGGCCTTTTCCGACAACGGCTTTTTATTGATGCGCATGAAGTCGAGCATCTCTGGATCAAATGGCCACACGGATTCAATCTGCGCCAGCGGAACCCACTCTTTCCAGTTGAAGGCTTTTTGCCGGAACGGATCAAACTCCGGCATATTGACCAACTCCAGCCGCTTCACCACTTCTTCAGCCAGACTGCGGGAACGCAGAATCTCGTATTGGGTTTGCAGATATTCCTGATTATTGCTGTTCAGGCCATAAACATCCTGAATGTTAATAACTTTGGGTTGGTTATTCTCGATCAGCACCGTCGTGGTCGCCTGGTACATTGGCTTGATGTACTTGAGCGCCACATAGCCGGCGCCGCCCGCCAGCAAGACCAAAAACACAATGCCCCATTTGTATTCAAGAATAGCGTTCCAATAACGTCGAAGATCGATGATCTCTTTGTCGCCGGGCGTGTCCGCCAGATGTCGCGGCGGCGTTGATCTTAAGTTATCCATTTAAAAGAAACTCTCTTCCACAATAATAATGTCCCCTGGATGCACGCGAGTGCTCTGGTCCGCAGGACGCTGGGTTTGATTCGGATCGTTTTCGGTAATGATAAAAATCTTGTTCTTGTTTGCGCGGTTGGTGAAACCGCCAGCCAACGACGCAGCCTTACGCACGTTCAACCCAGGCTGATAGGAAAATCCGCCCGGATTCTTTACTTCGCCGTTAATGAAAAACTTCCTGTATTCCAATATGGTGACGCTGACTTTGGGGTCGACCAAATACCCATCCTTCAAACCTTCTGCGATTAGCTCCTGCAACTGGCTCACTGTCATACCCAGCACCTTGATCTCTCCCAAAAAGGGGTAAGAGACCGTACCCGCATCACTGAGCCGCGCCTCCAGCGTCAAATCACTTTCGCCATACACTTGAACACGCACATAATCCCCAGAGCCAAGCGTATACTCAGACAACCCCTCTTCCGCAAAACTCCGTTGCGCCGGAATCAATATTGAAGCCAGCAGCATCAAAGCGGACAGAAACACACCGCTGACCATGGCTACCCAATGCTTCCTGTAATGATTCATCCAAACACCACACCTGTATAAATTTCGATACGAACAAGATACTTTATCCGCATTTAACTTTAAAACCCTGCATTAACGTATATGGTCGCCAGATTGCGTGTATGGGAATAGCTGTCCAATGTTGAATCTCTGTCTTTAAAGCTCCATGACGCGCCAACGTTCAACCACTCCCTGAACGCGTAATCCAACGCCAGCGTTGCTTCGGAAGTATCATCCTTACGGGACTCGGGATCATTTTCGTACACATCGCGGGTCCAGTTGTATGCGACCTTGCTCGTAACCCGATCGTTCCAGTTGTGCGTCCAGGAGGCGCCGACCTGTTTCTCGTCGATAAAGTCGCCTCTTCCGTATGACTCCTCTGCGCTACGCTCTACTGTGAAACGCAGCTTTGAATAAGGCTTCAACGCCCAGTCGACGATGGTCTCCCAACTGGCGCCGGAGAAGTCTTCGCGATTCTCGTCCTCAAAACGTTTTTCCGCGCGCCCGACTTTAAAAGTGGCTTTGGTAATGTCCGTAGCCGCCCAGGAAACCCCAGCCAAAAACTTGTAGTAATCGCTGTCTTTGCTCCCGCCGGCGCCATCCGAAGGAGACGGATCATTCATATAATCCGTATGCGTCCGCGACACATCCAGCACCAGACCGGTCTTGTTGCCCACGCGCCAATAAAAGCCTGCGCCGGTTTCAAGAGTCCGACGATCACGCAGACGGGTCTCGTCCCGTTGATTGGTGTATTCAGTCTGTGCGCCAGCCAGCTTCAGCGTCAGACGCCCGTCTGAGGTTTTGGAGCCGAAAGTATAGGTCAACGCAGCGGCGGAACGGTCGTATTCGATCAGATCTTCCAGCGGCGCGACGTCAGGGCCTTGCTTGATGCCAGTGCCTCGATCTTCATGTCCTGCTTCAAAACGCCCCAGCAATTCCAGCGTGTTGCGGTGGTTCAGCGTCCAGAACGCTTTGCCGTTGACGAAGTGGTCGATATAGTCGTCAGTGTGAGCGCTGGCGTAGCTGCCTGAACTCATCTTATATCCAAGATAGTAACTATCATCGCCTTTGAGCGCCTCCAGCATTACGCCTGTGGAAACGATAGTGACGAAGGATTCTTTCTTGTCATCCTTCTGCAGGTAGATGTTGTCGTTATACTTTTCTTCCACCTTCACCTGCGGGTACACATTGATCGGCCCTGCGGAGAAAGAAAAAGGCTCCGCTGCCGCCCATGCCGAAGAGCCGCTCAGAGCGGCGATGCAGGCGGCCAGAATACGAAGCTCGCCGCGACGATCGCGGACGGATTTTTTTATATGCTTGTTAAAGTTAAAAAGAAGTTTAGATTTGGTACTACCGCCAACTGTCATTCTTCATAGTCCTTTAGCATTACTTGAGATTGTTAGCACCTAAGACAAACATGATGGTTCGTTTCATCTCAGCCATCAGATGACCAAGCAGGAAGCATGCCTGCGACAAAAAAACGCCGCGCGCATTAAAACATGCCCATTCTTAAGTTCATTATGAAAAATTTTATAAGGTTCCACTTCTGCGAGTGGGTCGCATTATATCGTTTAATACGGATGAAACCTTATAAAATTCAGCAAGAATGTACTCCTATACGTATAAAATACCGGAAACGCACACATATATTTCCTTTGTACTAGCCAAAAAGTTCTATAAATAACATGGCATTACTTCTGGTATTGTAATAGGCGTCTGTATTCGTCCGTGAAGCAGCTTTTAACACAATAATGTTTCGGAAAGACAATTTCATTTCATGAAAGGAATTTAATGTATCTTCGCGTATTACAGCTTGGTTACGGCGGCTACAGGCCCCGCGCCGCCCCAAAGAGGAGCGGTCGCGACAGAATGTATTCTTCGGGGCTCCATTTTGATGCAAAAAGAGTTTACATCTCAAATTCTTTAAGCAATTTTATGGCGGCCTCAACCTGATACAACCCCGACTCCACTATTCCGGGGTGCGATTAATGAACAATTTCATGCTGTAAGTAAAACCTGTAATAAATCTGGCGTATTTTTTGTAAGTCTTCATTTAAGCGGAATGTCGAATATTATTTGCGCGCCGCCGAATACAAAAAACAGCCAATTGCTGAATTAATCTTCAAGGAGAAGAGAATTGAAAGTAACAGTATTTGGAATCGGTTATGTAGGCCTTGTTCAGGCGGCCGTGCTTGCCGATGTCGGACACGATGTAATGTGCGTCGACGTCGATGAGGCGAAAGTTGAAAACCTGAAGAAGGGGATCATTCCAATTTACGAACCTGGCCTCACGCCTATCGTAGAGGCTAACTTTGAATCGGGCCGGCTAAAATTCACAACTGACGCAAAACTGGGCGTCGAGCATGCTGAAATTCAATTCATCGCTGTCGGCACGCCGCCGGATGAAGACGGCTCTGCGGACCTCAAGTATGTTTTGGGCGTCGCCGCCACCATCGCCAGCCACATGACCTCGCCAAAGCTGGTCATCAATAAAAGCACCGTTCCTGTCGGCACCGCGGACAAAGTGCGCGCCGCCATCGCCGCAAAATTGAACGAACGTGGCGAAAGCATTGACTTCGACGTCGCCTCCAACCCTGAGTTTCTGAAGGAAGGCGCGGCGGTCACTGACTGCATGAAACCCGACCGTATCGTTGTAGGCTCAGAGAATCCGGGCTCCGTCGAAAAGCTGCGCGAGCTCTATGCGCCCTTCAACCGTAACCACGACCGAATGATTGTTATGGACGTACGCTCGGCGGAACTGACAAAATACGCCGCCAACTGCATGCTGGCGACGAAAATCAGTTTCATGAATGAAATCGCCAATCTGGCGGAAAAGCTCGGTGCGGATATAGAAAACGTACGTAAGGGCATTGGTTCGGACCCACGTATCGGCTACCACTTTATCTACCCGGGCTGCGGCTATGGCGGTTCCTGCTTCCCTAAAGACGTGCAGGCCATGGTGCGCGCCGCAGACAGCATTGATTTCGACGCGCAGCTGTTGAAGGCGGTAGAGTCGGTTAACTACCGTCAGAAAGAAACGTTGTTCAAAAAAGTCAGCGCCTATTTTGATCACAAGCTGGAAGGCAAAACCATCGCGTTATGGGGATTGTCTTTCAAGCCCAACACCGACGACATGCGCGAAGCCTCCAGCCGCGTGCTGATGGAAGCACTGTGGCGGGCCGGAGCGAAAGTCCGCGCATATGACCCGGAAGCCATGGAAGAAACCCAGCGTATTTACGGCGTCCGCGACGACCTGTCTTTAGTGGGCACTAAAGAGTCCGCGCTGCAAGGCGCTGACGCGCTGGTCATCTGCACCGAGTGGAAGTCTTTCCGCGCAGCGGACTTTGCAATGATCAAGCAGACATTGCAGAGCCCGGTCATTTTCGACGGTAGAAACTTATACGATCCTGAAACCGTAAAAAAACACGGACTGGATTACTACGGCATCGGTCGCGGACTCAGTATCGCCCGCTAGTCGTATACGCCGACGCACCTGCATTGACGGGCGCGCCGGCGCGGTTCGCTTCCTGTTGGCGACACCGCTTTTTATTAATTCAAACATCAGATATTGATCTCAAAGTTTAAGGGACTGTCAGAATGCTTAACGAAGCCACAACCACCAACGTCGGCGGAATCAAGACCAGTTGTCTCGACCGCAAACAACTCGCGTTGCTGGTGGGGGAAATCTGCCAAAACTACACTCCGGACCAGTCGGCGTTTTTGATTTTCTCCTCTAATGGGCAGGCGATTTCACTGGCGGGCTCCGACCCCGCATACCTTGAGCTGATGAACAATGTCGATCTGGTGCATGCGGACGGACAAAGCGTCGTCACTTTGTCCCGCTGGTTTTCCGAACGTCCTATCGCAGAACGCTCAGCCACCACTGACATGATTCACGACATCCCCGTTCACTACGCCCCTACCCTCAAGCATTTCTTTTTGGGCGGCCTCAAAGATGTGGTGGAGCAGGCGGCGAACATCTATAGCAACACCTACGCCAACGCGGAAATCGTAGGCGTACGCGATGGTTACTTCTCTGCGGCGGATGAACTGAACATTGTGGAAGAAATCAACCAGTCTGGCGCAGACGTGTTATGGGTGGGGCTGGGCAAGCCCAAAGAGCAGGAGTTCTGCATTCGCCACAAAGACAGATTGAAAATACCAGTGGTGATCAGCTGTGGCGGTTGCTACAACTTCTTGACCGGACACTATAAAAGAGCGCCGGAATGGGTGCAGAACAATGGCCTGGAGTGGATGCACCGCATGCTGCTCAACCCACGCAAACTGTTCTGGCGCTATCTGATCACCAACCCTCATACGATTTACTTGGCGTACAAAAACCGCTACCGCGGCGAACGTAATGCAGAAAGTAAAAAAGTGCTGTTTTTGCTGAAGACTTTCTCCAAAGGCGGCGGTGTGGAGCGCGTATCGGCGAATCTCGCCACCAGTTTAAAAGCGCAAGGGTACGACCCCGAATTTTATGTTTTCTTCTCCAGAGAAGAAGACATCAGTCAACTGCGCCAGGATTGGCCCGTCACGTTAGTGGAGCCAAGTCGCAAGAGCCCTCTTAAACTCATTAGCGAATTTTTGAGATTGCGTCGCCATGTGAAAAACAACCGTATTGGCGTCGTTATCTCATCAAAGGAAACCGCCAACCTGATCAGCCTGATCGCACTGATGTTTTTGCCGCGGGTCATGAAGCTGTTCACGCGTCATTGCGCCTTTGACGTCTCAGACCAGAAGCTGGCGCCGCGCAGCATCAAAGCACTGTATTGCATGTATGCGCTGACCCGCAGCCGCATCGTAACGGTCTCAGAAGATCTCGCGCATCAAATCAAGGCGTTTCTGCCTTATAACCGCAACAAGGTCGTAGCGCGAGCCAACCCGATTATAGATGAGCGCATCTTTACTTTGGCGGAAGAATCCGCGCCAATTCAGGGCGACTATCTTTGTGCAGTGGGAAGACTGTGTGAGCAGAAAGGCTTCGACCTGCTTCTGGACGCTTACAAACAGGCGCTGACTATACAGCCCGCGCTACCCAAACTGGTTATTGTGGGTGAAGGCGATGACCGCGCAGCACTGGAAAAGCAGGCGGAGGATCTCGGCCTGACCGACAAAGTGGTTTTCTACGGCTTCACCCCTAATCCTTACGCGATCATCAAACACGCCAAGCTATTCGTCATGTCTTCTCGCCACGAAGGCCTGCCTACGGCATTGGTGGAAGCGATCGCCTTGGGCGTGCCAGTGGTTTCCAGCGACTGCGAGACCGGTCCCCGTGAATTACTGGACAACGGTCGTTATGGCGGCCTGGCGCCCAACCAGAACCCGGCTGCTTTGGCGCAAGCCATTGTTGATAACTTAACGACACCTATAGCGCCCGAAGCGGAAGCGGTGAGCAAATACCGTTACGCCGACGCCGCCGACGCTTACATCAAGCTGTTCGGAGAGCGAATGGCATGAAAACCCAAAGCGTAGCCATCGTCCTGCATGACCTGCGGGGCGGCGGCGCAGAGAAAATGATGGTGCGGCTCGCCAATGCTCTGGCGGAACAAAATACAGCGGTGACCATGGTCCTGCTGACGGAGGGCGGCGTAAACAAGGCTGAGCTATCCTCGGCCGTGAAGCTGGTGGAGCTTGGCTCACCACGCACCTTGAGTTCCGTGCCCAGGTTGGCGGCTTACTTGCGTGAAGCGCGACCAGACAGAATTCTATCCGCGCTGACCCACGTGAACGTGGCGGCCGCCCTGGCCTGCGCCATGACAGGCATGCTGCGTCGTCTGGTTGTAAGCGAGCGCAACACCTATTCCCTGGATAAAAAGGTGAACACTGGCGCGGTGATGAGATTCACCTACTGGCTTGCCCCCAAAATTTATCGTCGCCTGCCGAACCCGATCATCGCAGTATCCGGCGGCGTCGCACGCGATCTGATTGAAACCGAGTCGCTGCGCCCCAAGGACATAGTCGTCGCGCCCAACCCGGTATTGACCGCCAAAGTTCTTACAATGATGGACGAGCCCGCCAGCCACCCGTGGCTAAAAGATCCCTCCATGCGGGTCGTAGTCGCGGTTGGAAGGCTCAGTCATCAAAAAGGTTTCGACACGCTCATCCACGCCTTTGCGCAAGTCGCCGATATCGCCAACCTGAAACTGGTCATCTTTGGCGAAGGCGAGCTACGTGAAGAGCTGAGCGCGCTTGTCAACCAGCTGCAACTGAGCGAAAAAGTCGATCTGCCCGGTTACGCCGCCAATCCTCTGGCGGAAATGAAAGCGGCGGACCTGTTCGTGCTGTCTTCAAGGTTTGAAGGAAGCCCCAACGTCCTGGTAGAGGCCATGGCCACCGGCGTTCCTGTATTGGCGACCAATTGCCCTTCTGGACCGGATGAAATTCTGGATCAGGGACGCTTGGCGCCACTGGTGCCGGTTGACGACGTCAACGCCATGGCGCAAGCGTTGCGCAAGTGCATGGAGCACCCCAGCGGCAATGCTGAATTGAAAGCACGGGCTGATCGCTATCGCGACGCCCTATCCGCTCAAGCCTACAGTGCGGTATTAAACGGTTCTGTCACTGTCTGGGGGCGTTGAATTCGGATGTCATCGGTTAACTGCGAAAACGGGCGTATCTTGTGACGATTACGCGCAATCAGTTAAGAGATTTTTTTCTCGGCCTGGTCATGTTTTATTACTCGGGCTTTATGTCGTTTCTGACCGGATTGGTGTCTGGAGGCGGCAGAAGCGGCCACGGCGGCGCGGAAATGATTGCGGAGTCCGCCAGCGGCAACATGGTGCGCCAGCTGGTCGGTCTCTGCATCCTGGGCATAGGCGGTTACTTCGTACTGAATCTGCGCGACCGCTCCCTGGGCACCTTCGTGTCACGCCATATTTACTGGCTGATTTTAGTCGGCTATATCGTGCTGTCCATTCTATGGTCAGTCGAACCCAGCGTGTCAGTACGCCGCATCATCAGTCTTATGATCGTCTTTGTCGCGGCGCTGGCGCTGCTGCAGGAATACACGCCGGAATATCTGCTCAGCCTTATCGCGAGAATTCTGGGCGCCGCCGCCATAGCCGGGTTGATATACGCTGTGATATCTCCCCAAAACGGCTTTATTCAGGGCGGCCTGCGGGAAGGCGCGCTATTGGGAATATTCAGCGACAAAAACGCGGGCGCACGCTGCTATGTTTACGCACTGATGACTTTCTATGGCTTACGCATGTACGAAAGCCGGCAGGATAGGGTTTTAATCGGCGGCCTGGTGGTGGCGATTATTCTGAGTAATTCGGCCACCGCACTGGCTATGGTGTTCGGCGGCATAGGCCTGACCACCATCTTCAACGGCAGCCGGGTGATCGGCAACTCTCAGAAGACTTTCAACCGCCTTATCGTGGTGACGGTAGGCCTGTTGATCGGCGCCGTACTGGCTAATTATTTTTATGAACTGATTCTGTTGTCTCTGGGACGCGACCCATCGCTGACCAACCGCACCATCATCTGGGAACTGTTAGGGCCAAGCCTGGATGATCGTCCCACTTTCGGCTATGGATACGGCGCATTCTGGGCCAGCGTCTATGTAGAATCGTTCGTCAAAGTCTGGGGCTTCATCGGCAACGCCCACAGCGGTTACGTTGAGACGCGCCTCAACGGCGGTTACGTCGGACTGGTCATTCTGATCGCCACTTTCGTGATGTCGTTCTGGCGCATCGCCCGCGCCTTCACCTTCCACCCTGAGTCATCCGTATTCGCATTAATGGCGAGCATTCTGCTGCTTCAGGCGGCGGTCAATTATATCGGTTTCATTATCCCGAACCACGTAAGCTTCGACATGTTCATGTTCTCGATCATTGTCATCGTGGCGGGCAAGTATGGGCTTTCGCGAGAACTCTCGCCCACTCCGCTGTACGAAGTGCAGCCGGACCCAGCGGAGGCGCGCGCATGAGTCGCGTCATCCACAGCTGCGCAGGCTTGCGCAGTCGCGTTTTTGATTTGACGCCAGAATGGAGTTAGTCATGGTCTCACATGAATTCAAATGCATTTTTATCCATATCCCCAAGTGCGCCGGCACCAGCATTGAGAGCGCTTTGGGGCACCTTGACGGATACCAGGGACGCAATGGCCAGGATCACAGATCAATCAGGCTAATGGCGAAACCGCGACTTAGTCTGCGTATGCTGACATCCAAAGCGCGCCTGCTGGATATCGCACGCAGTGTGAGGCATCAGCGCCGCAGCGATATGAACCCGAAGAACAAAATTACCGTTTCCGACGAGCAGTACAAAAACTACTTTAAGTTTACTTTCGTTCGAAACCCCTGGGCGCGGGCTTACTCCATGTACAAGAACGTGATTCGCGACGAGGCCCACAAACGCTCTTTCGGCATCGAAGGCGACATGTCTTTCAAAGACTTCATGCACGCCTTCGCCGGCAAAGGCATGCTGCGTCCGCAAACCTATTGGATCAAAGACGACAACGGCGACATTTCCCTCGACTACGTCGGCCGCTTCGAAAATCTGGAAGCGGATTTCAAGGAAGCCTGTCAGCGTATGGGCGTTCAGCACATTGAGCTGCCCCACAAAATCAAAGGCGACGGTGAAGACTATCGACAGTATTACGACGAAGAAACCAGACAATTGGTGAGTCGGATATACAAGGACGAGATCGAGTACTTTGGCTACACGTTTTAAGAGCCGACGGCAGCAATCAGGAATACTATCGTGACAACAGCAAACTCCGACATGACCGCAGAAGCGCCACTGATCTCCGTCATCATGCCCGTTTATAACCGGGAGAAAACGGTCGCTCAGGCGATAGAGAGCGTGCTGACGCAGTCTTTCGCCGACTTTGAGTTAATTATCGTCGACGACGGCTCTACAGACCGCTCAGCGGAAGTCGTCAACGGATTTTCACAGGATGCGCGCGTGCGCTACCACCTGCAGGAAAACTCCGGCCGCCCTTCCCTTGCCCGCAACAGCGGCCTGAAGTTAGCCCGTGGACAGTGGGTGGCGTTTCTCGACTCCGATGATCGCTGGACGCCAACCAAATTGGAGCGTCAGATTGCGCTACTGGAACAATGCGCAGCGCAGGGCGTCAGTCTGGATCTGGTGATCAGCGACTACGAGGTCATGGAGAATGACATCCTGAAACATCCATCCTTCTTCAAAGCCTATAGCGTTAACCAGCGTCTCGCAGCGGCTGTCGAGCAAACCTTTCCAGACGGTTGGACTTATCGCCAGCGTCCATTCCTGCAAGCTCTGTATGGCCTGGGTTTCGCCGCCACTCAGGCGGTGCTGGTGCGCAGATCTCTACTGGAGCGAGTCGGCGGCTTCGACAGCGAACTGGTGTTCGCCGAGGACAACGATCTGTGGATGACCATCTCCGAGCAAGGCCGGGTTGGGTGCTCCAAAGGCATCGCCTACACCTATGTACATCATGGCGACAACATCACCAGCGTTAAATCCGATCGATTCTATACCGACACCATCAATGTATTGTTCAAACATCTGGCCGCCGCCAGGAAGTTAGGGGTGCCGATGGAGCCGCTGAAAGAAAGATACGCCAATTACTACTTATCCCTGTGCCGCAACAGATTGCGAGAGCAACGCTGGAAAGAGGCCGCATCAGCTTTTTACAGCGGTTTGCCAGGGCTGACCAGCAAACGCAATTGGAAAATGACCGCGCGTATTGG
The DNA here is from genome assembly GCF_030719035.1 of Hahella sp. HNIBRBA332. Lineage (NCBI taxonomy): Bacteria > Pseudomonadati > Pseudomonadota > Gammaproteobacteria > Oceanospirillales > Hahellaceae > Hahella > Hahella aquimaris. The sequence goes on along the minus strand of NZ_CP132203.1, from coordinate 894,818 downwards.
CGTCACTGCATTGCAAAGTCTGACGACAAGACGCGGGCGACGTTCGGCGCAGCTGAGTTGAGCGTGGATATGACGCATCAAAGCCAACAAAAGCAAATCAGCGTAGAGAAACCTGGTATACGGAATGCCTGTAAAAGGGCTGTTCCGCTTGAACATTTTAGACAACCTCACACCATGGAGCTGGGCGACTTATGACGACAGTGGACATAACCATACTATCCTGGGATCGGCTGGAAGACACCAAAGCCGCTATCGCCAGCGCACTGACGCAAACCGGCGTGGAGCTACGCGTAATCGTTGTGGATCAAGGTTCGAAACCAGAGAGCCTGAATCAACTGCGCGCATTCTGCCGCCAATATCCGAACGTAGATCTCGTATGCAACGTTAACAACCTGGGCGTTCCAGGCGGACGCAATCAGGCCGCCTTTCAGGGCAACGGCGACTATATCGTCGCATTGGATAACGACGCGGAGTTCACCGACGAGCGCCAGATCGCCAACGCCGTGGAAATCATGGAGCGGCAAAAAGATCTCGCCGCCATTGGATTTCGTATTCTGCGCTTTGGCACCCGCTGCGAGGACCTGAGCAGTTGGAGCTACACCCAGAACGCCCATGAATGGGGCGACAAACCATTCTACACCACGCATTTTGTTGGCGCAGGACACATGATTCGCCGTAGCGTATTCGATCAGGTAAACGGTTACGACGACTCTCTGTTTTTCCTGCAGGAAGAAGCAGAGTTATCGCGCAAGCTGATCAACTGCGGCTACAAAATCCGCTATTCGCCAGAAGTGGTGATCGGCCACAAGGTCGCCGCGGAGCGTCGGGTCAATTGGAACGGGCCACGCTGGCGTTTCCATGTGCGCAACCGTTTCTATATGGACGTTAAATTCAGAACGCCTTTCGCCTCTTTGTGCCTGAGCACATTGCTCACGTTGTATAAAGGCTTCCGCGCCGGGCTGATTCTCGACTCCACCATCGGATTCATGCAAGGGCTGAGCATGCTGCCACAGGCCATAGCCTCCTGGAAACTCCCGGGCGTTTCGTCAACGCCTGCGTCCAAAGCCTATATCGCCTCCTGTTCCCAGAACCAGGGCGTATCCAGATGGCGTCGTATTCGACATCGGTTCAAGAAGGCCGGCGTGGCGCCGGGCCAGCAAGCAGCGGAGAGCAAATAATGGGACAAATGATGGAGCCGACCGGAGTCAATTCAATGCAACCCAACCGGGCGCGCTGGCGCGAGTTGAAGACGCAGTTACTGGAAACCTTCGGTCCTGAGCTGCGCGGTAAAAAGGTTGTTTACCTGGATTACCCGTTGCACCTGAACCTGGGCGACCTGTTGATCTACAAAGGCACGTTGACGCTGCTGGAAGAGCTGGGCGCCCAAGTGGAAATGAGCTTCTCCACCAGCAACGCAGACCGCTTTTTCCGCACGCGCATCCCAGAGGATTGGGTGCTGTTGTTACATGGCGGCGGCAACTTTGGCGATATCTACGCCATTCACCAGGCGTTGCGGGAAAAAGTAATGAAGCAGTTTCCCAACAACCCTATCCTGATCATGCCGCAGTCCGTGCACTTCAATGAGCCGGAGAAGTTTCTGCAAAACTGCACGCTGTATCGTGAGCATAAGAACCTCAAGATGTACGTGCGCGACCAGGAATCCTTTAATTTTATGTCGCAAGCATTGGCCCCGGAGCAACTGTTCATGGCCCCGGATATGGCCACTATGCTGATCGACGAATGGACCTGGCCGCAACAAATGCCCGAGCGTACGCTGATGTTCCGCCGCAAGGACTGCGAATCCGTATCGGGCGCCGAAGCCGCTGCGGACGCCTTCGACTGGAACTCTCTTTATACGCCCATGGATATGAAGAAGTTTCGTCTGTTCAACCGCGTATCAGGATTGGAACGTAAGCACGACGTCAATCTGTTCACATCGCCACTGTGGGTGCGCTTCAGCAATTCGCTGATCAACAAGGCCGTGGATTTTTACCAGAATTATGGACAGGTCGATACGGATCGCCTGCACGGCGCAATACTGGCTCTGCTGTTGGGCAGACCTGTGCTTTTATCGGATAACTGTTACAACAAAATCGACCGCTACATGCGTTGTTGGCTGGTGTAATGGCGTTTTCGTCAGTTTGTAATACGGAGTCAATAGTGTGTTAAACCATCGGGCATGGAAGTTGATGTGGGTTTTCGTTGAAAAATTCAGCATCGTACTCATTTCCGTTTTCACTTTCTTCATCTACGCCAAGCTGCTGGGTCCCGGCGAGCTTGGTTTGGCGCTGTTCGCCCTTTCCATCGGGCAAGGCATCGGCGTTATTTACGTAGCTTTTCTGGAAGACCCGTTGGTGCGTCAGAACGATGTTCAGGCCACGCACTTTGACTCCGCCTTCTGGGGCGGATTAGTGGTGAGCCTGGTCACCGCCGCGGCGGTCATGACCGGAAGTCTGTTCGCCACCGACGATGTACGCTTCCAATGGCTGATGTTCATCTCCGTGCTGCACATCCCCCTGCTGACCACCGGTCATATTTATGTCGCGGATTTACGTCGCAAGGGCAAATTCAAGTCTCTGGCTAAACGCACCATGGGCGGAAAACTCATCGGCGCGGCAGTGGGTCTGACTCTCGCCTGGACCGGATACGGCAGCTTCGCCATTATCGTGCAAAGCGTCATCATGGCGTTTGTAAGCTTAGTGATCATGGTTCGGTCCAGTGAGTTGCACATCGGCTCGCGGTTCCGCATGTCCGTGTTCGGGGAGCTATTATCCATAGGCTGGCCGCTTGCGCTACGCGGGGCCAGCTGGGACGCCATGAATCGCGGCATCGCCATCATACTGGGCGTCACCGCCGGTCCCGCCGCTGTGGGCGTCTATGGCCTCGCGCGCAGAATGATAGATATGCCCCGAAGCGCTATTTACGGCGGCTTGCTCAGCTACGCCCTGCCTGCGTTTTCAAGGAACCAGCATGACCTGCCCAACTTACAGAAAATGTTCTGTTTCACCACTCTGACCACCTGCTTCATCGTATTGCCGATGTTTGTAGGCTTGGCTTTGGTGGCGCCTTACCTGATCCCCACGCTGTTCGGCGAAGAGTGGCGGCCGGCGGCGCCGTTGATTCAGATCCTGGCGTTGGTGGCGGCGGTAGGCAACACTCTCATCTATGTGCCCACAGCATTGACGGCGGTGGCCAAGAACAAGCTGACGCTGCCTTCTGAATTGATCGCAGCCGGCTCCGCCCTGGCCTTCACCGCCGTGATGGGCGCGGAGATGGGCGCTTTGGCGGGGGCTTGCGCCTTTATCGTGCATACGCTGATCGCTTCGCCGGCGAAAGTGCTTGGATTAAAAAAAGCGCTACATATCGAACCCAGCGAGTGGTTGCGCACGGTGTACAAAAGTATCGTCGCCGCTATCTGCATGGTAGGTGCGGTATACGCTTTCGTCACCTACTACTCCTCGCTGCATCCAGCGTTATTGTCCGCCAATATCATCGCCATCGGCATGGTGACCTATTTGGCGATGTACACCCTGCTGCATAAAACCTGGATCGCGGACCTGAAGGCTTTCCTGATGAAATCATAAGGGGCGCATAGAGCAAACTAAAAAAGCCGTTCCGGGGATACCGGAACGGCTTTTTATTTGGGCCTGTATTTAGCAGCAGGCGCTTATCTTTTACCTGTGATCGCCAGTAGCTTCTGACGCCCCATCACGAGAGCCATGGCCGCCAGGGCCTTAGGATGCGAAGCTAATAGGTGCAGATCTCCACAAGCCCACATCTTGCCGCCCATTTCCGCCGACTTCACATAGTTGCCGCGACGACGGTACGCCATTAAAAAATCGGCGAACATCCATAGCTTCATTTTGGCGACGTCTTTCTTGGGCAGCTTAAATTCGCGCTCAACATGACGAATAAACTCAAGCTTATGCTGCAGGTTTTTCTCCATGTCGTCAGTCAGGTTGTCGCCTTCATGGTTTTTGATAACCAGGATTTCCGGGACGGTATAACAGCCGCCCGCACGCGCCAGCGCCAACCAGACAAACCGGTCTTCAGCGAAACGATATGTCTCGGGGAATCCACCGACCTGCAGCACAGGGTCTTTCTCACAGATCACACTGGAAGTGCCGTTAATGGTGTTCTCCAGAATCAGGCCATCAAAGCTGGAGCCATCCTTCACGATTTTTCTATGCCACTTCACAACTCCGTTACACGAAGAAGACGTGAACGTGTCCAGCATCACGCAATCTTTACCTTCCCGCACCAATTCATTCCACTTGGCGATCTGCATCTCCAATTTGGCTGGAAGCCAATCGTCGTCGGAGTCCAGAAACGCCAGAATACGGCCGGTGGCCATCGCCATAGCGGCATTTCTGGCCGCGCCTGGGCCGCCGTTCTCCTGACGTTTGAACCTGATTCGCGGATCATTGAATTCTTTAACGACCGCTTCCGGGTCATCTTTCGAACCGTCGTCCACCACCACAATTTCTCCAGGCAGGACGGTTTGCTTGTATATGCAGTTAAGAGCTTCTCTCAGCTTATCGGCTCTATTGTAGATTGGAATAATAACGCTGATATCAGCGGCGGATATTTCCTTACTCATGCAGCTCTCTCGTTTCCGTAATTCATGCTTTACCGGAATGCAGTTTTGTCGAATGGGGCACACTTTAAGTGCATTAACGATAATTTTCTAATGTTTCATTTCACGTAAAAAAGTGACGACGTGGAGTCTATTAACAAGTGAAACATTAGAAAATCCAGCATTGACGCGGCGGGTTTAGGGCTCTTAAGCAAAATGCGCATAGATTCTCTTACATAAATTTAAGTTTCAACAAGCCTTATACCCTAGGCTTACTGGCCAGGACTATGCCAAGCGGGAAATTTAAGCCTTTTTATCAATGGCTTATAGTAATTACCGAAGCAATAAAAACGCCATACATGACACCGCGCCGGAGATTTTTTCGTTGTACTCGCCGTATCTATCGGTTGACGCCCGCCACATGGCTGGCGTGATAGGTCGCGCATTAAACTCCTTGTTAATGTTGTCTCGTGGAAAATCAGGTTTTGGCGTCCTATATTGACTGAAGGTTCTGTTTTTGCAGATAAGTCGGGAACCAGCCGGTTCCTGTTTGATCGTTCCGCCAATGAAAGCCGGGCTCAAACCCGGCTTTCTACATTCACCAGGGAGCTGGCAGTCATATCGACCGCCTGCTTCGGCACAAAGGGATATTTGATCATGAGACATCGAGTAAACAGCTCCTTCCGTCAAACGATAAATTCACATCGTTTTCGCGGTATAAGTATGTTGTTGAAACTGTTTTACATCGCAGCCATTTGCACCAGCTGCGCATCGCCACCACTCCAGAATGAATCGACGGACAAGGAAACCGTCCCTCCTGTCGTCATTGACGACCTTGAGCCGCCCTCCGCCGGACTGGATGCGACCATTACCGCAACCCCCTTGCTGGAGTCCGTCAGTCTGGTTCTGGACGGCAGCACCGACCTGCAGAACATGAATAACAAGGTGTACTACCGCAAGAAAGGCAACGGCGTCTGGCATGACGCCTACTCACTTGTTGCGGACCCTACCGATGACGCGCTTGCTGGCGGCATTATCGGTCTGGAGGAAAATACCGAGTATGAGGTGAAGGTATCCTTGCTGGAAAATGGCTCTGTTATCCAGTCTTTCCTGGCGGAGTTCAAAACCTGGCCTACTGACCCGCCCATCAACCCGGATAAAGTGTATTCCATCGCTGACATCTACGATGGCGGCATGCTGGATCTGGAAGCGCTCAACATCTCAGGTGCAGAGGATGGATGGGCCAAGATTGTCGGCGACGGAAAAACCGTCATTGATGGCGGCTACGATAATTACACCGCTATTAAAATCGGCGCCGCCAGCTACATCATGTTTGAAAACCTGAAAGTCAAAGGCGGCAGACTGCATGCGATCCACAGCCTGAAGGCTCATCACCTGCGCTTCCGCAATCTCGACGTTTCTGGCTGGGGTCGCACTTCAGGGGCGGTTAACGACGGCATCTCTTACGAAAAACCCAGTGACGAAGATCCCATCAATTACGATTCTGCATTCTGGCTGGAATCAACCGGCGTTGTCGTCGTCGAGCGCAGCTATGTACACGACCCGAGAACCGGCGCCAACACCTGGGAGTACGGACACCCTTCCGGTCCCAATGCATATCTGGTCTCCACCAAGCATTCCGAACCGGCTTACCGCGGACAGGTCGTGCTGCGTTACAACGATTTCGTCGGCGGCGACAAGCATCGCTTTAATGATGTAGTGGAAAGCCGCTCCAACGGTTCCCGGGAAGGCGGATTCATTCGCGATAGCGATATTTACGGCAACTATTTCGCTTTCAGCAATGACGACCTGGTTGAGCTTGATGGCGGGCAACACAATGTGCGTTTTTTCGGCAACCGCCTGGAAGCGGGCTATAACGGCGTCAGTATCGCTCCGAACATGCGCGGCCCCAGTTTTATCGCCGGTAACCTGATCCATGACTTGGGCGACGAGCGCGGTATGGCCTGGACCGCCTTCAAAGCGGGCGGGCTGACCGTCAAACCGGAAGGCACAACCTACCTGTTCCACAATACCGTTTACGCCAAGGCCAATAGCCTGCATGGCACCGGTTACTCCGGCGACCGCGCCTTCAACGCCGTCACTCGCAACAATCTGTTGGTCAGCAGCGCGGGATGGTCAGAGCGTCAATACAGCATTCGCGATATTGCGCAGGAACCTGGTTCCGACTTCGACTTTGATCTGCTGTATAGCACGCAGGCGGCGGCGGGCGTGGTACAGGCCTACGGCGGCGCAGAGGCGAATGGCCTGACCAATGAAACACCGCACTTCCGAGATGCTCCTGCAGGTAAATTCAATTTATTGGAAGAAAGCGCCGCCATTGATAAAGGGACTTATATCGCCAACTACTCCAATGAGGTCGTCGGAAGCGCTCCGGATATAGGCGCCTTTGAATACGGTGTGGCGAAGATGATCCCGGTGCGCCCTATTAAAATCACGTCGGACGCGTATCGCGTAGAGCTGGACGCCCAGTCTCCCGGAGCCAAGACTATCAAGCTGAGCAACAGCGGCTCGGACACTGACTTCAAGGTGTTGATCAATCAGCATGCGGACTGGATAAAAGTATCGCCCTCCAACGGAATGATATCCGGGGACGGAACCAAAGAGCTGGAGATCAGCATCGATTCCCAGAAGATGGGCGGCTCCGATTCCAGAGCCGGCGCCATCATTATCAAGTTTGATGACGGTTATTCAATTCCTGTATCTGTATATGCGGACTAACATGACAAATTAACAACTTTTAATATATAAGTTTTGCGAACCAAAACAGGGCGTTAAATATATAAAATGCGCCCTGATAGTACCTTTAATTATGAAAGTCCTCTCACTCTTTGATAAGTGATAGGACTTTTATCTCTAATGGTCTTTTTATTGCAGCAATCTACTCGTAAACTAACGCCCGTGACGCATTCCTCACGCCGCCGTACAAGAGGAAAAGCGGACACTTTGTTATTAATTTCATAAGGCGCGGAGCAACAGGCGGCGCTCTGCTCAATCAGAACAACACCAGGATTTAATCCAACTTCCGCAACCATCAAACCCTGTTTTGACGGCGGCTTCTTATGGATTGAATTTGCTATTGTTTCTGCCTGCGCCCAATTAAATAATGCAGGGACGTTATTTAAGTATGCTATTTAATTCAAACGAATTTTTATTTGTATTCCTGCCCCTGTCGTTGTTGCTGTTTTATCTGGCGCGCAGAGCGCTGGGGAAACGCCCGGCGTTTATTGTTCTATTCATTCTCTCCCTCGGTTTCTACGGCTGGTGGGAATGGCGCTATTTACCTTTGCTGATCGGCTCCCTGGCGATTAACTTGTGGATCGCCGAACGTATTCGCACCCGCAAGCGCCGCAGCGACTTGGTCGTCGGCCTGTGTTTTAACCTGGGGTTGTTGGCCGTCTTCAAGTACCTCGGATTCATCGAAGGCAATATCGAAGCTCTGTTCGGCATTGAACTGGATTGGCCAAAACTGGCGTTACCCATTGGCATTTCCTTCTATACCTTCCAGCAGATCGCCTTTCTGGTTGACGTCGCACGCAGCGACAGCGACGAAGCCACCGACCCCGCCCGCTATGGCCTGTTCGTAAGTTTCTTCCCGCAGTTGATCGCCGGCCCCATTGTTCATCACAAGGAAATGATGAACCAATTCGAGGCCCCGCCTTCCAACGACAAATTGATGCGACTCGCCGCCGTCGGTCTGGCTATTTTCGCCATTGGACTGGCGAAGAAAACCATGATCGCAGACCCTCTGGGCGCATTCGCGACGCCTTTCTTTGCCCGGGCAACCGAGGGCGGGGATATCCACTTCTTTATCGCATGGGCCGCCGCCCTCGCCTACACATTCCAGATCTACTTCGATTTCTGCGGCTACTCAGAAATGGCGATAGGCCTGGCGATGCTATTCGGCGTAAAACTGCCCGCCAACTTCAATTCGCCTTATAAATCGCGCTCCATCATCGATTTCTGGCGTCGCTGGCACATGACCTTATCGCGGTTTTTACGGGATTATCTCTACTTCCCGCTGGGCGGAGGGCGCGTATCCCGCTGGCGCCGTTACATCAACCTGATGATTGTCATGCTGGTGGGCGGACTCTGGCACGGCGCTTCCTGGACTTTTGTCATCTGGGGCGGCCTGCATGGCTCCTACCTGATGATCAACCACGGCTGGCGGGCCATTGCAGACAAACCGATGCTGAGGCCTCTGAAAGGCCTGGTCAGCAACCTTTCTCTGCCGATCACATTCTTCTCTGTCGTTATCGCCTGGGTGGTGTTTCGCGCAGAAAGTTTTGACGCCGCCATGGCGTTCTATAACGCTATGTTCGGCTTCCACGGCCTCTCCGCACCGGAGGAATTCCGCCCACTGGTCGAAGCATTGGGATTGCAGAACTCCGTCTACCTGTTCGCTGAAAACTACCGCACGGACTTCTACATGGGACTGATTTGGACGCTTGGCGCCGCCATCATTGCGTTTTTTGCGCCCAGCACGCTGGAATTGCTGCGCTCGGAACGTCCCACTGCGGACTTCGACGAGATAGAAAGATCCTTACCGGCGCCACGCCGCTACCTGCCGTCGCTGGTCAGCATGCGGGCGTGGAGTTCCATCGCGGTGGGCGTGCTGCTGTATATTTCCCTGCGCGCCATCAACGCCGCGGCGGAAACAGAATTCCTTTACTTCCAGTTTTAAAGCATCAGGACTCGTAACACGGAAACGACGTAAATCATGACCAAAATGAGTAACGAGACACCACGCTCGCACGTTCAAACTGATTCGCAACAGGAGCGCGGCAATCCGCTTAAGTTTATTATCGGCGCGCTGGCGACCGCGGCCGCCCTGATGGCAATAAACACCGCGATTACAGCCAGCACTATCGGCCGTCCGACAGCGTCCTCGCAAACACTGTGCGATCAGGTGAACGCCCGCATAGAACTGGCTGAGCGCATGCAGGGCCCCAACCTGCTGCTTATCGGAGGCTCCGGCGTGCGCGCCGGGTTTTCCGCACAGATGCTGAGCGACGAACTCCATCTGAACGCGCTTAACTTCGGTCTGCAGGCATCCATGGGGCCAGACTTGACTTTAAGTGAGGCCAAACGCGCGTTGAAACCTGGAGATACGGCATTACTGGCCTTTGAGTACCCGCAGTATAAGCACGACAGCTGGAATCCTATTGAACTTAACTACGGTTTGGGCTGCGCAGCGGCCTGGTTCAAACAAAAGCCGCTGCCGGATATTGTCGAGGGACTGATGGCGACCGACCTCTCTCGAATTGTTGACGTCTGGCGCTTCGCCTCTAAAGAGAACAAACAGCTTAATACCTTCGATTCCAATGAGCATGGCGACAGACTGCCGGAAAGCTTTCCCGCCGTTTCGGACAAAGTAAAACGCCGGTTGTCCCTGTATCAGCCAGTGAACATAGGTATTGACGCCGAATCCAGGGGCGCGCAAGCCATCAAAGCGTTCGTTGAATACGCCAAGGCCAACAACATCAAGGTTTTCGCCACCTGGCCGAACACCATTGATTTCCCCGAATACCGTAAAACGTCCGGCTTTAAGCAGATTAAGGAGTTTTACACCAACTTGGGCGTACAGATGATAGGCGAACCACAGTTGGGCTTGTATCCCACAACCGCCTTCTATGATACGCAGTATCATCTGGATTATGCGTCAATTAAAAAGCGCACCCAGGATTTCATCACCGCGCTCAAGCAAGAGCATATCGATTTTTCCGCCGCACAGGGCGGATAAGGCCCCCTCGGTTCTTCTATTATCCGATTGCATGGCGTGCGTCATGCAGTCGGGCTGAGAGACCCGACCTCCCCCAGTCACAGCCCCTTCACCTTCACCTTATCCTTACACCAAGCCCTAAAAATAATGCATAGCGATAAAGTTATCTGCAGCGTGTAACTTCATGTCTATTGGATAAACGTAATTTAGTTCCATTTAAAAAACCTATTCTGAAGCTTTGCGCAATCAATTGGAGCCTCTTTTTTAAGGATTTTAATCTTGTGCCTGATAAGCCGCCGTGTGTTTTTATTCTGGCGCGGCCACTCCAGCGACGCGGAAGTCGCCATATCTCATAACAAAAAAGGAGCTCCTGATGACGCTGAAGGAACTGGCCTACATCGTAGCGGTCGCAGAGGAATTACACTTTCATCGCGCAGCCGAGCGCTGCCATGTCACGCAGTCCACACTCAGTATTCAGTTGAAAAAATGTGAGGACTATCTCGGTGTCCAGATATTCCGGCGTAATCGTCATTTAGTGGAAATCACACCGGAAGGAAAAGAGATTGTGCGTCTGGCGCAAAAGGCGTTAGCGGCGGCGGAACAGATACGCAGCCTGTCTAGAGACCTGCGTGCAACGCGGTAATTTAGACAATCAATCACGCGATTTAAGGGCAATGTGTAGACTGACTTTCAATGGTTTGGATAGGGGATAAGTCATGAAAAAACACAATGGATTCGCCTTTGCCGCGAGCCTTTTAGCCTTAGGGTTGGCCTCACCGTTAAACGCCGCGGTAGGAAACTCATATGCGCCTGTCGTGGATTCAGAGTCCTTCGACAGTGTCAAGCAACGCATGGAAGACGCCAAGGATGAAATCATCGCACGTCATAAAACATTACTGGAAGAACGTTACGATCTGGCGGACAAGCCATCATCAGAGATAACCATGTCTAGGGGTAAGCCAGTGCAAACAGGCGTGCGGGTGAAGCTGGCCAATGGCGTGACCTGGGAGCAGCTCGCCACGATGACGCCCGCGCAGATCAAGCAGAAAGGCGTGTTCCCGAAGGGATTTCTACCGCTGCCGCATCCGAATCACAGCGAAGGCGGCATGCTGTTTCCGCAGTTTCATATTGATGAAATCAAAAAGCAGGAAGGCCGGGACCTGACGCGTTTTGATATGGACTTTGTCATGCCGGATCATTTTCTACCAGAGTTTCCCGCGCCAATCTATCTCACCACCCGCCCGGACCTTGGCGATGTCTCCCATGGTAAAGAGGTGACCCTGCAGAATTACTACGAAATGTTTTCTGGCGTCCTGAACCCCAAGCAACTGGAAGGGTTGCGCCTGTTAGTCACGCCTTTTCCACAACAACAGTTTAACGCCACAACTGACCGACGATCCGCCCTACCCAGCATGGGCGTGGCCTGTTTCGATTGCCACACCAATGGCCACACCAACGACGCCACTCACCTGGTAGGCGATATACGTCCGCAGGAGCGTCGCCATCGCATCAACACCCCCAGCCTGCGGGGCGTGAACGTACAACGCCTGTTTGGCTCACAACGAGCATTAAAGACTGTCGAGGATTTCACCGAATTCGAACAGCGGGCTGCTTATTTCGATGGCGACCCGGTCATCGCCACCAAGAAAGGCGTCAATATTCTGGAGCGGGGCAGCCAAGTTCATTTCATGGGCGAGTTTCAGGCGCTACTGGACTTTCCACCCGCGCCCAAACTGGACCTTTTTGGTAAGCTCAACCCTGATAAGGCCACGGAATCCGAAATACGAGGACAGGAAATTTTCTTCGGCAAAGGCCAGTGCGCGGCTTGCCATGTTCCGCCATATTACACCGACAATCTGATGCACAATCTTAAAGTAGAGCGTTTTTATAACGAAGAGATGATCAATGGCATGCTCGCCGGCGCAGACGGCCCCATCAAGACTTTTCCACTTCGGGGTATAAAAGACTCACCAACCTATCTACATGATGGCCGCCTGCTGACATTGGAAGACACCGTGGAGTTTTTCAACCTGGTGCTCGGCGTTAAATTGAACAAGCAGGAAAAACAGGATTTGACGGCATTTTTATACACACTCTAGAGGCTCCGCAGTTTTCGCTTCGCCGATCAATGGTTTATAGGGCGAACAACTCCGCAATATAAGGGTGTTCACGGTGGGTAATCTCAGTGCAAAGGCTGTTATAACTGGACTCTGGGCTGCGATGAGGGGTACAGTACCCCCTCCCTCCCATTAACCCACCGTGGACAACACACCTATATGGCAAGAGAATTCCAAGATACCCACTTCCGCGTAAAAAAACTGAATGGTTATAAAGTACGAGAATTTAAGGCTTTACTGGAAGCCGATAGCGCCGACGATACGCCGGTTTTACTCAACCTGAAAACAGACCACAAGCTTTGGTTCCGTTTTTTCCTGGATGAAGGCAAAGGCTTCTGGGAAGAGTGGGAAGATTTTGACGACAAGCCCGGCGAAGGCGAAAGAGAAGTAGACTATGCGTCGCTTTTCAATATCAAGTCCAAAACGATCAAAGATATCAGTTGTGAAAACGCCAGAATAAAAATCAGATTCGAAGGCGGCGGCGAGTTTTGTCTGAAGTCGAAAGACGAAAGCGATCACAACGCCGAAAGCCAGGCGACTTTCCGTCGCTAAGCGGTTAATAGCATTTCTGTTCGATCCCTTTCTTTTTAGCGCTTTCAGCCCATCGGGCGCGCGCCCTACGAAATTCCGGGATAAATCAGTCGCCCACCGTCACATAATGCCGATTTATATTCGGTAAGACTTACATTAAAAATAAATCGCGGCCGTTAAAAGCATGAGCGAAATTGCACGCTCAACATACTGCTCAAAACGGCCGCCAGACTCTACCTTTGATATAGCGTCGTGTTCTGGCCAAACCTCACCGTAGACTCAAGACGACAGACACGCTCGTTGGAACGTGAGTAAGGTGACTACGGAAAAGAACAGTGCTAGAAGGAGTAGGTAATGCCAGTAAGAAGGACGTTAGAATGCGAGCCTTTAGGCAAACCTATATATTGGTACTCCAAAAGCGTCACCCCTAACCCCCCCCTCTTTTCTCTTCCAATTGAGACCGAGACCACCATACGGACGCAGGCCAGTGAATGTCTTGTCTTCATCCTGCCTATCGCGATCCTTATAGTCGATGCTCACGCCATAATCGGTGTAAGCGCCACCCACTTTCGCAAACGCATTGAATCTCTCTGAAAGCGCAGTCTCGCCTTTAATGCTCAGTGCAAAACCATCATATTCAGTAGACTCGGTATACTCACCAAGGCTACCAATATAAGAGGTAAAGCCGGAAGTGATATTTTGCTGGGCGAACCAAGTGGCTTCCACCGCCAGGGACGGATGAAAATAGTAGCTATAGTTCAGCTGCACGTGAAAGCCGACATCAGAGTTTTCGCCACGGGTATCGCCAAAACCAAGAGAAGCGCCCAACTGGTGCTCATATGCATTTGCACAGGCGGAGCTTAAAGACATAACCACGGCGAAAACCATGCATGTGGATTTAGACATAAACATCCTCAACATCAAAATACAATAAATACAAAGACCTGGCGGTCTAATGTCCATTAGGCGCAGCATTCTAGCCTAACGCCAAGCAGGCATCCCTTACTGTATTTTACCTACGCCCTCTACGTGAATTACGTACGCCCAGCCACCATTGTCTGGCGAAAAGGCGCAGGAGCGCGTTGAAAAAGCCTGTCGACACCGTTGTCAATCGGGGCATGTCCTCTGCTCAAATGATGGCCATGGACAGACGCTTACTGTAAGCTGCACGTCCGCCAGCCAGCTGGCCCCAATGAATCAGCAAGAAGAAGTTATCCTATATGAGCTTTGCCTCCCTCGGCTTGTCCGCCCCCATTCTCGACGCTATTTCTGAACAGGGCTATACATCGCCCTCACCTATCCAGTTGCAAGCAATTCCTGTCGTTCTGGAAGGAAAAGACGTCATGGCGGCCGCACAGACGGGAACCGGCAAAACCGCCGCCTTCACGTTGCCTATTTTGGAGCGTTTGTCGAAAGGCGACCGGGCGCGCTCAAATCAGGCACGCGCCTTGATCCTCACGCCAACGCGGGAACTCGCCGCTCAAGTCGGCGAATGTGTGTCTTCCTATAGCAGCAAACTGCCTTTACGCTCCACCGTGGTTTTTGGCGGGGTAAAAATCAATCCGCAAATGATGCGCTTACGTCGCGGTGTAGACGTACTGGTGGCGACGCCTGGACGCCTGCTCGACCTGTACAATCAAAACGCTGTGCGCTTTCAGGATCTGGAAGTGCTGGTATTGGATGAAGCCGATCGCATGCTGGATATGGGGTTCATTCACGATATTCGCAAGATTCTGGATGTTTTGCCAAAGCGTCGGCAAAACCTGATGTTCTCCGCCACCTTCTCCAACGATATTCGTAAATTGGCGAAGGAGCTGGTTAACAATCCAGTGGAGATTTCCGTTAGTCCGCCCAACACAACAGCCAAAACGGTCAAGCAGTGGATTCACCCGGTTGATAAAAAGCAAAAGTCCTCTTTATTGGCGCAGCTCATTCGCGACAATAACTGGGATCAAGCTCTGGTGTTTAGCCGCACCAAACACGGAGCCAACCGCCTGACGCGACAACTCTGCGCCAAAGGCATCAATTCCGCCGCCATCCACGGCGACAAAAGCCAGAACGCCAGAACCAAAGCGCTGGCGGATTTCAAAGCCGGAAGCGTACAGATTTTAGTGGCGACGGACATTGCTGCGCGTGGCATCGACATTGACCAATTGCCACAAGTCGTGAACTTTGATCTGCCCCAAGTGGCGGAAGATTATGTACACCGTATCGGGCGCACTGGCCGCGCGGGCGCGGAAGGGCAAGCAGTATCATTGGTCAGTGCGGATGAGTTCAAGTTACTCGCCGATATCGAAAGACTGATTCAAAAACGTCTGCCGCGTGAAGAAATCGAAGGATTTGAGCCTGAACAGCGACTGCCGGAGTCGCGCTTGCCGACGCAACCCTTGAAGGCGCGCAAGCCGAAGAAACCTAAAGCAGCCAAGAATGGGGAGCAGCGCGGTCAAGATAGAAAGACCGAGAAAAAAGGCCCTCGGCAAGAGGGCGCGACGAGAAACAATGCGAACGCGCCTCGCAGACAACGCAGAAGGGGCTCCACCGCTGGGAAACCTGCGCCACGCAAAGAGGCCAGAAGTAACTAACCTGCTCTTTGATTATGCGCTTTGGGGCTGACTCTCCAGAGGAAGCCCCGACTCATCAATTCCTGATTTTTCTGACTCGAAACGAGCGTCCTTTCATTTTCCCTTTGCCCAGCTTATCCATAGCGAGCTTAACAACGTTCCGCGCCACCGCCACATAGGCGCAGTTGTCAAAGATTTGGATTTTACCCACCAGTTTGCCGTCCACCCCATTCTCGCCAGTCAGCGCACCGAGTATGTCTCCTGGACGCACTTTCTGTTTCTTGCCGCCATCGATCTGCAACGTTTCCATCGGCGGCTTGTAGGCGGGATTTTTCAGCAGACTGGTTGCGGGCGCAGGTTCAGCGCTGACAATAATCTCCTGGTATTCTTCCAAGCGAGCGATTTTGTGCATTTCGGATTCGCTGTAGAGGGTGCACGCCACTCCGCTCGCACCCGCGCGGCCGGTGCGTCCAATACGATGCACATGCACTTCCGGGTCGCGGGCGATATGAAAATTGATGACCGCGTCCAGAGCGTCAATATCCAGGCCTCGCGCCGCGACATCGGTCGCAACCAGAATTGAAGCGCTTTTGTTGGCGAAGCATACCAGAGTCTGATCCCGCTCTCTCTGCTCCAGATCGCCATGCAACGCCACGGCGCTAAAACCGTGGCTCACCAGCATATCCGCCACCTCTTGCGTCTCGCGCTTGGTGTTGCAGAATACGACAGTGGATTCCGGCCTGTACTGCAACAGTAACAATCGCAATACTTCCAAGCGATGCGCATCGCCTTCCACCTTGTAGAAATACTGCTGAATACTGGTGTTGTCATGAGATGACTCCACCTTAACCATCACTGGATTGCGCATCACCCGCTCAGCGATAGATTGAATCTGCTTCGGGTAGGTCGCGCTGAACAGCAATGTCTGCCGCTGCGCCGGCATCTTTTCAACGATAGCGTCCAGGGCCGCCTGAAACCCCATCTCCAGCATGCGGTCCGCCTCGTCCAGCACCAAAGTGTGCAATTGATCCAGGACCAGCGTCCCTTTACGCAAGTGCTCTTCCACTCGCCCCGGCGTCCCCACGACGATGTGCGCGCCATGCTCCAATGAGCCGATCTGCGGGCCGAAAGGCATGCCGCCGCATAATGTCAGCACCTTGATGTTATGAATCGCCCTCGCCAGGCGACGGATTTCCTTGGCGACCTGATCCGCCAGCTCCCGAGTAGGGCACAAAACCAGCGCCTGCACGCAAAAGCGTTTTACATCCAGTTTATTCAACACCCCCAGGCCAAAGGCTGCAGTCTTTCCAGATCCGGTTTTGCCCTGAGCGATAACATCCTTTCCCTCCAGTATCGAAGGCAAGCTTTGCGCCTGAATGGGCGTCATAGAGTGAAACCCAAGCGTGGAAAGGTTCTGCAACAGCCCAGGATGCAATGAAAGAGAGGAAAAAGCGGTGGCGCTCAAGGTGAAATTCCTTTGGATGGTATTACTGCGAAGTGTCGCTGGCGTAAGATCTTCGCCGCGCGATGTGATGTATCAAACAACAAAAAAGGGCAAGGCGACAAGCCCTGCCCTTTGTGTCTCATCTGTCGATCAGACGGCGATTCCTTTGCAAAATTTGCTCAGGTACGCCAAAAATACGCCGCTTACAGCGGAACGATGTTCTCTGCCTGAGGTCCTTTCTGTCCCTGAGTGATTGTAAACTCAACTTTCTGGCCTTCGGTCAGAGTTTTGAAACCAGAACCAGTGATGGCGCTGAAGTGAGCAAAAACGTCAGGACCGGATTCTTGCTCGATAAAACCAAAACCTTTGGATTCATTGAACCACTTTACAGTGCCGGTAACAGTATTGGACATAGTCATATCCTAAAATAATCTTTGGTAAATCAATGCCTTGCATAAGGCCGCTTTGCTGGAAGTTTTTCTATTACTTATGAAAACAGGACGAGGACTATAGACAGGACTTCGAAATGGTATTGCATAAATATCAGATTTACTTACAGACTGCTCAAAGTATATGCAGGGCGATATTCCTGTCAAGATGGAACAGACATATCCTTTCGTCTTCGTGGCCAAGTTTTCTTATTTTTGATCTTTTGATAGCAAGCAACCCGGCATTCCCTTCACTTTTACCCGGATAAACGCTTGCCTGACCGATAGAGCGCAGCAACTCATTCCCTGATCATATTGAGTACAATCTGGATTGCCTGACATTCGTACATGAAAGCTTGAGGATCAGAAGAGTATTCATTCGCAGTCATCAAGAAATAGCTTTATCCATTACAAAAAATGATCACCGTTCAAATAACTATTATTTCTATTTCCTGACCGACTAGACAAATATAAACAGAAACAGCGTTTTTTGTTAAGTATAGATCCCGCCAAGTATTTCAGCCGCCTGAGCGGGTTGTATTGCATGTTCGGGGATATAAATAAACTGGCCGTAGCTTTCCATTCGTACAAACATGCCCGTTTCGGTTATAAGCACTGACTCGGGCCACCTTTTCTCATCGCCTGAGCCAAAGCCAATCCCGTCTTTGTAGAAGCGAATCTTGATATCAACGACGCGTTTCCCGCTCTTCATTCGATGGGCGAGCCATCGCTTTTTCCGAGCGGGAATCACAATGAAAGCGCCAGCGCCATATATCAGCGCAACCACGCCAAATGATAAAAGGTAAACGCCGCCAATAGCGCATAACACAGCCCCTGCCGCAAACAGGAAGCCCGCCCACAGGGGCGCGTACTTCCTCCAACGGTCAATGTGTTTGAGCCACTGACTATATTCTTCTTCGTAATAGCGTTTTGACTTGCTGAAATGCGCCTCGGCGATCATTTACCCAACTTTGCGAATTAATCGGCGTTCTGCTGCTGGGTAACGTCATAGCAGTTCGGAGCGGAAGCACCGATATAGTCGACCGAGATAGTGACGCCCTGCATGCAGAATGAATACTCCGCAGCTTCGCCTGTGACGTACACCTCATCTCCCGGACGATACCCACTCAAGTCGCCTCCCAAGGTATATAAACGTCCTTGCGTATCCCGGAATGCAGGGCATTCCACGCCTTCTTCAGTAAGCCGCCCTTTGAGACAGACCTTCTTGGATTGCGAGACGTCAGTCTCACCCAGCATGGCGGCTTTCGAATTGCTTTCCGCATGAACGCGAACGCCTTTCAGCCCGTCCGGTATCACCGCCATGCGATAGGTCACGCTCATGGAGGAGATGACCTCCGCAGCTGGCTGGTCTGGAGGCATGGCGACAAAACCAAAGTCGTAGACCCCATCGGGCGGAGCCTGAATGTATTGAAAAGCGACCAGTTCCGCATTATTCCATCCAGCAGTGGGAACCATGCCTTCAGCGCGGATCTCAAGCATAGGCGGATAACTCTCCAGTATATTCACCTGGACATTATCAACCCGATATACCATGGATTTTGCAGCGGACTGTCTTTGGTCTGCGGCGTCCCCATCCGCCCAAACCTCCGCCGGCGCCGCCAAAAACAGCGGCAAACAGACGGCCATATGCCTAAGATTCACTCGCGCCCCAGTGAAAAAACTCACGCCTTTATTTATTCCATTCATTTTTTCGTCCTTTTTTAGTCAGTATGAAAATACTCTTTCATTCCCGCCAGGTTCTCGTCAGATCTTCAGAATAAAGAGCGATGGCTCTCCGGTATTCCTGCACATAGGGGTCTTGCGAAGTGGCGGCGATCACTTTCAGCAACGCTTCAACCGACTGCTGGGACTCCCCCACATTGAACAAAGCCATGGCTTTGAACACCTGCAACTCATGCGCATCAGGAAACTGCGCCAGCCCTTCATCAAAGGCATTCAGCGCCAGCATATATTCTCCCAGTGCCCGATAAGTGCTGCCCAACCCCAAATATGCGCCTCGCAGCAGTGGCTCTGATAACTCTCCAGAGATTGCGTTGAGGTAGTACGGAACAGCTTCCGCCTCCAATCCCAAATAGTCATGAACGCAGGCGGCCTCGTACTGTAGCTCAGCGTCGGTAGGAAAATCTTCCGTCAATTGCACGGCAAGGTTGCGCGCATCTTCATGACGCCCCTGCTCCCGTAAATATCTAATGGATTCTGCATTCATCATACTTTTAACCGTCACTCCTTCTGATAACTCTCCTTCAACGTCCCGGAAGGAGATTACGACCACCCGGCTTCACGCCGCATTCTGCTGTATTTCACTTTCCCCAAAACTGACCGGGAACAATTCACACTTAAGCGTGAACAAAGTTTTCTTTCCGCAATACCGACTCGCCACTCCAGCGGTACGCCACTAATTTCCCCTGCTTGGCCACAGAATAATCGAGGCAGGCCACATTGGAAGCCAACGGCTCCGGCTCGCCCGCCAGCCAATAATGGCCGACAAAGCAAGGCGGCTGCTCTTGTCCATACCTGGGCATTGTTTGCGGCGGCGGAAGCTGCGCAGCGTCGCCAATATCCAAGCCCATAGGCAACGCCACCTCTCCTAAAGACTTTGCGTCTCGCCGCCACCACTGCACGCGAATTGCGCCTCTTTCGGTTCCATCTTTGTCATGAAATACGATTCCATCAGGCAATCCTATCTCCACACCCTTGATCAGAGTTTCAACGGCGGTAAACATCAGATGACCCTCTGTGGACGCATCAATCAACATGTCCAAATCCAACAATCCATAGGGCGAGCGTGCGCGAACGATGTCGATATAATCATTATGCCAGCAGGCGTGAATGACCCGTAGACCGTCCAACTCCAACCAAAGTGGCAAGCTGTGGAAAAACGCCAGCACGTCTTTTTTCAATTCAGGCTCAGATTCAAATTCGTTCAGAAAGGCCTGGTGCTGGCGAATATTCTTTTCCGTACGTCGGCGCAGATACTCTCCCTGGTGCAAAGTGTGGAACGCCAGCGCATTAAATTCATGATTCCCCATCACCGCCAACGCATGACCATTACTCACCATTTTCATGACCAGCGCCAACAGTTTACGGTGTTGCCGCAGGTGTTCGCCGCGGTCAATAAAATCTCCGAGAAATATGACTTTGCGCTCTGGATGCGCGTAACCATCGCCAGCATCCACATAGCCAAGGAGCTGCAACAGCTTGATTAATTCATCTGCATGGCCGTGAATATCGCCGATAATGTCGTAATACTGCTTTTTCATGCTCATTCTCTCTCCTCAAGGGGGCGACGGTTCGCCTCTCGCTCCCTCTCCTGCAATAAATCGATAAACGCCTTTACCACGGTCGACTCTCTGTTGTCCGGTGAACATACCCAGGAGAACTGACGCGTCAGATTAAGGGGGGTATTCAGTTCAACCAGCAGGCCCTCGCGCACTTCGTCCACAATCGAAAGCCCCGATAGACAGCCCACTCCCAGCCCTGCCCGCACAGATTGTTTGATCGCCTCCTGTCGGGACAATGCCAAGGCAATGCGCGGCCGCACACCCATGGCTTGCATCGCCGCATCAAACACCGCGCGCGTGCCAGAGCCCGTCTCGCGAACTATCCACGGAAATTGTTCCAGCGCCTCAGCCCCAACGCGATCAACCTGCGTCAGAGGATGCCCCGCCGCGCAGAATATTGACAACCTATCAGACAGCCAGGGTGCGATGTGCAATGAGGGATGCAGGGCTGGCCCCTCAATCATGCCAATGTGCGCACGCCCTTTTTCAAGTAAAGAAAGCACCGCCTCTGTATTCTGTATCTGCAAATCGGGCTCTACTTCAGGATAGCGTTTGACGAACTCCGCCAACAGTGAAGGAAGCAGATAGGATGCAATTGTAACGCTGGCCGCCACACGCAGAGGACCGGCCACTTTTTCAATGTCAGGCAGCGTCAACCCATCCACCAAGCTAAGAATTCGCCGTACGCGAGGCAGTACACGCCTGCCAGCGTCGCTCAGCTCCAGCTCCCGCCCTACTTTGTTAAGCACGACATACCCCAGCGTCCGCTCCATTTCCCGGATGGACTGACTTGCCGCCGATTGGCTGAGACACTGCTCTTCAGCCGCCAAGGTTAGCCGCCCCAGTCTGGCGGTAGCCTCAAATACTCGCAATTGCCGCAAACTCACATTCATCGGATTTTCTAAACTATGACTTAAGAAACATCCAATATACTTATCATATGCGCTCTCTTAAAGTCCCCTTAACGAAAATATAAAGGGGCTTACACCATGCTAATTCGCCTGATCGCGCTTACCGTATGCGCCATCCTACTCGCTCAAATTCCCTTTATCGCCGCCCTGGGACTCAGCGCCCTCCCCCTGGCCTCGCTGCTTGGCATGCTTTACGGCGCTGTTAATACACACAGCAGCCAAGGCGCTTCCACAACCCTTAATCTCTGTCAGCAGAAACTACTGCGGCTGGGCATCATCCTGTTCGGCTTCAACCTCAGCTTTCAGCAAATCGCCGCTATCGGCTGGCGCACCATATTGCTGGACGCCATCGTTATCATTTCCGTGCTCTCTATCGGCATCTATCTAGGCGTCAAGCTTCTGCGTCTGCCCAAGGAGATAGCAACGCTTACGGCCATAGGCAGCGCAGTATGCGGAGCCGCCGCGATTATGGCCGCCGAGCCCGTCGTTCGCGCAAAAGAACAGGACGTCGCGGTCGCAGTGGGGACAGTGGTTGTTTTCGGCACGCTCGCGATGTTTATCTACCCCGTCATATACCGCTTTACCTGGATGGAGCCATCGCAATTCGGGATTTATATCGGCAGCACCGTGCACGAGGTCGCCCAGGCTGTAGCAGCAGGACAATCCATCAGCGGAGAAGCCATGCAATTCGCGGTAGTCGCCAAGCTCATCAGAGTGATGTTGTTGGCCCCAGTCATCATCGCCCTCAGCGTATTGCTATTCCGAGCACCCGCCGGCGCCAACACTCAGACAAGGATCGCCATCCCCTGGTTTGTCTTCGGTTTTATCGCCGCCGCAGCCATCAACAGCCTGATAACCTTACCTGAGTTTGTATTGGAAGCATTGAAATGGACTTCCCAGCTCGCCCTCACCCTGGCCATGACCGCTCTGGGCGTCAAAACCCGCTGGAGCGCTATACGCCAAGCCGGAGCAAAGCCCATCGCACTCTCACTGATTCTGTTCATCGTATTGCTGGCAGGCGGGTTGGGATTAAATAAGTGGATGCTTGAAGTATCGACTTAGAGACTTCATTCGCGCCAAACACATCCGTCATTACGAATAATTATTTAAGATTGAATTGCATACAGCATGCAGATATCCCTAAAGATTTTAGGCGGGTGCAACAACGGACTAGAAAGAAGGGGCAAGCCAGAAAAAATTGCCCCTCCAACCTGAACGACTATCCGCTGAAATATTGACACTCTGACGACCCTTCATTGCTTTCCATCTATATCCAATATATTGAACACCAAAATCTAGCATCTCCCGCCGCTGGTTTACCAAAAAAATCAGGAAGCTCGCATCCAAATGCTCTTTCGTTGTCGTCTTTGAAAGTAACAAAGATTGATGCACGAAAGCCCATTTAGGAGACGATCATGATTTACGGTTTAAACAGTTATCACAGTAACGGCCACACAGCGCAGTCTGGATTCCGGAATTTCCAGTGGGTTCTGCCTGGCGTTCTGGTACGCTCATCTCAGCCGAATTATGCAGGGCATGACCAACCTCATACGCTTAGCTTTGTTCAAGTCGACTTTTTAAAGAAGAAAGGCGTCACCTGCATTATCAGCTCTAACGAATACGCACTGGAGGAGCACTCAAAGACGCTTCTGAAGACTTACGGGATCTCTTACTACCATTTCAAAATCGCAGACTTTAAAGCGGCCACTCCTGCGCAACTTCTAAAGGCAGCAGAAATCATTGAAGCAAACAGGAAAAGAGGAGCCACTCTCGTGCATTGCGGCTACGGAGAGGGCCGGACGGGAACCATCGTTGCCGGCTGGGCGATGACCAAACACATGAAAACCCAGGCGGGCGCGGACATCAATACGATGTGTAACTCGTTGAGCTTAAAGGCGAACTTTGGCGTCGAAACGCCAGACCAGGTTGAATCGATACGAGCAGCGGCAAAGCTGCCGAATACCCCAGCGACAATGCTTCTCCCTCTGGGGTTAAGTTCAGCCCCCAGCTTTGGCGGACCAATGGGTTCTGGCCCAAGCTTCACAGGCCCAAATGGATCAGGCCCAGGCTTTTCTGGCCCCTCAGGATTAGGCATGCCGGACGACGCGAGCACGCCAGGGTTCTTCTTCGCCAACTTTAGTTCAGGTAATAGCGGAGGGTTTTAGCCTTATCCCCTTACTGAACCTACAGAGATAAGGGGGCGTTATGTCCCCTTGCTCAACACATGAGCCTTAATGGTGGTCGTTATTATCAAACAGGAACAGCTGAAAAGCTCTCAGATTCGCCCAAAAATAGCCCAGAAAAAAATCAGATTTTTTCTTAGTAATCAGTAGGTTATATGGGACATAGGAGATCTAGAAACCTGCTGTATTAGCCCAGAATTAGCCCAAGCCGTATACATGAATTTCTAAGTGATTGAATTAGAAGGGAATTCAATGGCGGTGAGGGAGGGATTCGAACCCTCGATACGGGGTGACCGTATACACGCTTTCCAGGCGTGCTCCTTCAACCGCTCGGACACCTCACCAGAGAACCAAAACAGAATTATTGCAACCCTTGTTTTGAGGTGCGCTAATGTATACGAATGCCTTCCGAAAGGCAACCTCTAATCTTTCCGATTGCGTAAATATTTTGTAGCGGTCTGGCGGTAAGCTATTTCGCTCGATAAATGATGCCGGGGCTGCAGTGCACCATCTCAAACTTATCAGGGAGATTGCCCAGTGACTCCGAGGCCCCGAGTATCAGATAGCCGCCCGGTTTCAAAGCGGAATGCATGCGAGACAGGATGTCCTTCTTCAGCTCCGCAGAGAAGTAGATAAGCACGTTGCGACAGAAAACTACGTCAAATTTTCCTAGCAATGAGTAGGAGTCCAGCAGGTTCAGCGATCGAAACTCCACGCAACGAGCGATCTCAGGCTTGATTTTCCAGGAGCCGTTGGGCGTCTTGGTGAAGTAATTCGCCATACGCTCCTTGGAGAGCCCTCGCCCAATCGCCAGCATTTCGTATTCGCCCTTGCGCGCGGCGCTGAGCACACTGGCGGATAAGTCCGTCGCCACAATGCTGAGGGAAGCGCGCATACCGCCCAGGTTTTTGCGGCGGTACTCATCCGTCACCATGGAAATGGAATACGGCTCCTGCCCTGTGGAACAAGCCGCCGACCAAATACGAATCTGGGTGACGCTTTTGTTGGCGCTCAGCTCTGGAAGTATTTTTTCTTCCAGAATCCGGAATGGATGAACATCCCTGAACCACAGAGTTTCATTGGTGGTCATGGCGTCAACCACCGCTTCCCGCAAGGGTGAGCGCATGGATCGACTCATTTTGTCGACCAGCTCGCCCACGGTCTCAATCTTCTCATCCGCCATGATCCGCCGCAGGCGGCTTTGCACTAAGTATTGCTTATTATCGCCAAGCACAATGCCGCATGCTTTTTGGAGGAAATCCCGAAACTTATCGTAGTCTGCGTTATTAACCAGAAAAAATCCCGCCCTGACCAGTTATGCGCTATGCGCGTCGACAGCTGAAGGTAAGTACGCCAGCCGGTGTTATTGTCTTCTTTCTTCTATCGTTTTCAGCACGGATGTGACTCTCTGCGCCAACTCATCGGGGTTGAACTTGGCCATGAAATCATCCGCGCCGACTTTCGCCACCATCGCCTTGTTAAATACGCCGCTTAATGACGTGTGCAACATGATGTACAAGCTTTTCAGGGAAGGGTCATTTTTACAGTTTGTGGTCAGTGTGTAGCCATCCATCTCCGGCATCTCCACATCTGAAATCATCAGGCTGAGATGGTCGTCGATGTTGCTGCCGTCGGCGACCAGCGAGCGAAGATAATCCAAGGCCTGGCGGCCATCATTTTTTGTGACCACCTCAACGCCCACCGCATCCATACAATGCACGATCTGGCGTCGCGCCACAGTGGAGTCGTCCACCACCAGCACTTTATGTTCAATCGCTTTGGCGGCCAGTTCCTTATCGATGAATTCATCCGCGACGGTATCCCGCGTTGGAGAAACCTCAGCGAGAATCTTCTCTACATCAATGACTTCAATCAGCTTATTTTCCAAGCGAGTCACCGCCGTCAAATAATTGTCTTTGCCCGCCCCTTTTGGCGGCGGATGCATATCTTCCCAATTCATATTGACGATACGCTCCACCCCGGACACCAGAAAGCCCTGGGTTTTGCGATTGTATTCCGTGATGATGACAAAGCAGTTATTGACGTCTTTTTCGGGAACAGGCATCTGTCCTGTAGCCATTCCCATGTCGAGTATAGGGATAGTTTCACCGCGAATATGGGCCACGCCCCTGACCACAGGATGTCGTTTAGGCATCATTGTCAGCTTCGGGCATTGCAGAACTTCCTTAACCTTGAAAACGTTGATTCCGTATATCTGCTCACCCTGCAGCCGAAACAGGAGCAACTCCAGGCGGTTCTGTCCGACTAACTGAGTACGTTGGTTTACGCTGTCTAATACCCCGGCCATAAAGGGCGCTCCGCTGTTTGTTGTAGATTACCGAACTATCGGATCGGAGCGCTGACGAGATGGCGCCCCGCATGAGCTCGCCAGCCCGGCACAAACTTTGCGTGCCTTGTCGCACACCGTCATTTTATTGGCGACGCGCAAGCGGCTACCCGGTAGCTAAGTAAAGCATAGGACAAAAAATGAAAATACGCATAACCGGCTTGATGTATATCGGCATTCTCGTTTTTTCAGCCCCGGCCTTATGCAATTCCATTCCGGTCTGGCGGCAACAAACTTCCGTTGCGGTGGAAGAGTTTATGATGCGATTCGCCGCAGCGGCGGCTGAACAGCTTCAAGAACGGGTTGTCTACGAGGTTTCCGAACCTGACTCCCGCCTTAACTTCTCTCCTTGCGAACAGACGCCAGCCGTCAAGGAAGCCAGCTCCAACGGCGGACGACTGACGCTGAAGGTAAGCTGCGACTCCCCGAGTCCGTGGCAAATCTACGTGCCCGTACAAATGGAGCGCTACAGACAAATTGTGACCATCAAGTCCGCCGTGCCTCGGGATTACGCCCTGACGCCGGAAGACCTGGAAACCAAAGAGTTGAATATCATCGACTTACGCTACGGTTTCTACACCAATACCGAAGACGTGGTCGGCATGATCACGCGACGTCCCGTCACAGCAGGCTCCGCGCCCTATCCAAATATGCTGGAAGCGCCTAAACTTATTAATAAAGGCGACATGGTGGTGATAGAAGCGGCCACCTCCCATTTCAGTGTGAAGATGCCGGGAGTCGCCATGGCGGACGGCAGACGCGGTCAACAGATCATGGTCAAGAACAGCTCCAGCAACCGCATGGTGCGGGCGGAAGTCATAGGATCAGGCCACGTCAAAACGCCCTTGTGAACGTACCGGCGGCACTATTTCAATTAGAGTGGCGATGTTCACAAAATAATTCTAAAAATCTCGCTAAAGTTTCTCTGCATTGAGCCGATAAATTAGGTAATTAAAGTTTTTAAGAGAGTAAGGCCATGAATATCAAGGGTGTCGGTTCACCGCCAGTGAACGATATCAAGTCCCGGGAAAATCTGCAGAAGACTGAGAAAGTCGATGTAGACGCCGGGAAAAATGCGGCGGCTCCCGAAAAAAGCGGAGATTCCGGGGACAAATTCGTCCTCAGCTCGCAGGCTCAAAACATCAGAAAAGTCGAACAGCAACTGGCGAAACTGCCCGACGTGGATAACGAGCGGGTGGAGAAGATCAAAAAAGCGCTGGCCGACGGATCCTATCAGATCAATTCACGCAGTGTGGCAGAAAAATTGCTTAATTTTGAGCAAGACTTCTGATAACACTGTGAGGGCATCATGTCCGCCGATCTGAAAGTATTTATTGATCTGCTTAAACAGGATCTACAAACTCTCTCCCAACTTGAAGATGTGCTGCAGCAGGAACGCGACTCTCTGGAGCAAAGCGATATTGAAACGCTGCAGCGCATCATCGAATACAAACTCCCCCTCTTGCAACAAATCGAAAGCCACGCACGCACTCGCACGCAGTGGGTTAGCCAGACAGGCCTGCCCATAGACCGCTTTCTCTCCCTGCTGAAGGAAAAAGCGCCTCCCGTGATGAAGCTGTACCGCCAGTGCGAAAGCAGCCTCGCCAATATACACAAGCTGAACGAGGTCAACGGACGCATTATCGCCCGTTCACAACAGCGCACGACCAAGATGATGCAGATCATCCGCGGCCAATCCCAGCAAATGCAGCTGTATGGCAAAAACGGCGCGGAGAAAAGCGTTGGCGAAGGCCAGGCCATAGCGCAGGCTTAGATTCTCGGACATAAAAAAAGGCCGCAAACAACGCGGCCTGAAACAACATCGTCCAAGGGAAAGATCCGCAACAGGCGGAGCGCTCTAACTACCTCGCCCGCCGTGCGGAGTAACCGTCTACTCAGTAGGGTTTCACCACGATATACGAGTTATCGCTGAACTCGATCCCTTCCAAATGAATACTGCCCATGGTGGGACCATCCGCCGATACCCCCATCGGCCGAATATTGTTGAAACTGACCCGCTCGATATGATTCGGAAGCGTCACGTTCATGCCCCCGTCCTCATTAAACAAAGGCTTGATGCGGGAGGGATCGATTTGCACGCCGACCACTTCAACTTCGGCGTCCAAAACATTAGTAATAGGAAGCAATAGTTTCCCGAGAGACCCTAACACCTGAACCCCGTCCAGGCCTTGCAGTTCATCAGGATTTGCAGAGTTCTGACCTTCCAATTGGGCCTTCGCGGCCATGTTGTAAAATTGCTGGAACTCTTCAGTGAAGCCTTGCGCGCCGACATTGCTCATTGCATTGTCATCCAGCGCCTGCAGCCCCGAGGTATTTTGATACAGGGTTTCGGAGGCTACTGGTGAGGATTCATTTTCGGTCTGGGAGGCGGCGAACGCCACCATGGGCTGGAACGGAGCCACGGCCATAGCGACGAACGCCGCGGCGTAGCGATACCGGCTTTGGTGCCGGAGAGTGCGCTGTAGCTCCTTATTGGTTATCCAGCCGAAATCTACTAACAATTCGCCAAGGCGTTGACCATTAACCGTCTGCGCCGTTAATGCTTCGTTAAGCTGACCTTCGGTAATGTATCCCCGGTTCACCAGGAGGCGACCTAGGCGGGATCTTTCAATAGCTTGCTGCTGAGTCGCCATGACTATAACTCCTTTTTTATTGAGTAGTAGCTCTTTAATAATGGAAAGGCGTTTAAAATTTGTACACCCGAGATCGGTTAATTTTTGTATGGGTTTTGCTATCGCCTACAACCAAGTATTAATGACTTACTACCGGGTATTAGCGGCCAACGCCGCAGCCTCTCTCGCTATGACGCCTAGATGCCTGAAACTTTTAAGGAATTTCTAATAATTTGTCGCTTATAACGCTGGCGGTAAAAGCATGGTTGGTTACACTTTTATAGAAGAGCCGGTTTTCAATACCTGAGACGCTTGCAGCAACCACACCCCAGGGGGCGGATTTGTCATTACCGAACAGTCACCAGGATATGTCCGCAGACACTGCGACCTACGTTCGCAGACTGCTGGACAACGGCATGCACGGACTGCAATTCGAAGGCGAATTGGAAAGCGAGTTTGAGCGTTATCACTTGAACCGTTATCTGCACCTGAACCGGGTCTACCCTCTACTGGGGGCGCTGGTGCTGGTTTTCTTTACTTTCGCCGATCATTTAGTGATTCCCGCTCTATTTGAGCAAACCCTGCAAATCAGGGCGGCGGACGCTCTCGGCATCATCCTGGTAACGCTGGCCAGCCGACTTGCCTGGGTGCGCAATCGTTATCAAATGACCCTGTGCCTGGGGGCGTTATGCATTCACCTGAGCCTGATCGCCATAGCCGTGAAGGCCGCCGCCATTGATCAGTTTCATTACCAGACCGGATCAATCATTTCCGTCATATTCGTCTGCACGGTGCTGCGCCTGCAGTTCCACTACATTTTCCCCTTCGCCCTGCTAATGTGGCTGTCCCAGGTGCTGGCGATGCACTTTCTCATGCATCTGCATGCTTCACAGTTCACCGAGCTGCTGTTTCTACACACCTTTGTTACGCTGATTTCAGTATTGGTGTGCTACCGGGTGGAATACGAAACCCGCAAAAACTTCCTGCAACAGTTGCTCCTGCTGTATGAGCAGGAAGAGTTGCGCGCCGCGCATGCAGAACTGGAGCGGCTCTCATTGATGGACAGTCTGACCCAGGTCGCCAATCGCCGGCACTTTAACAGGAGCCTGGAGGCGGAATGGAATCGATGCCTGCGGGACGATAAATCTCTGGCGCTATTGATGGTGGATGTGGACTTTTTCAAAGCCTATAACGACGCCTACGGACATCAGCGTGGCGACGACTGCCTTATTAACGTCGCCGACTGCCTGACGCAAACGTCTCGTCGCGCCGCAGACTTGGTCGCCCGCTATGGCGGCGAAGAGTTCGCCGTTATTCTGCCTCATGCGGACCAGACATCGGCGCAACGCGTGGCGGAACAGATTGTGCGTCAGATCTACGAACTCAACATGGAGAACGAAGGCTCGCCGGAGTTGAAACGCCTTACCGTCAGCGTAGGATTCAGCGCCCTCGCCCCTTCTCAGGATGACTCTCCCAACACATTGATTTCTCAGGCCGACAGCGCGCTTTACATGGCAAAACGAAAAGGTAAGAATCGTGCCCACGGTTTTCCCGCCAACGAGGCTTCTGAGACAGCGGAACCCGCCATCTCGGAGGGCGAAGGCGAACCGGACATCCACGACGAATCCAAAAGCAACGGAGAAATCTAGTGAGACACAGCGTAAATGCGGGCAAAAGAGGATTACTTGGCCTGGCTTTCTGGGCAATCAGTTTGACGGCGATAGCCGCCGACCTGCCGACAGCCACCATCAACACTTCCGAGGGAGCCATCAAAATCAAGTTGTTCAGCGATAAGGCTCCAGTCACCGTTGAAAATTTCATCAGCTATATCAAAGACGGTTACTACGACGGCTTGATCTTTCACCGCACTATTCCCAACTTCATGATCCAGGGCGGCGGCTTCAAGCCCAACATGGAGAAAAAAGCCACTAAAGCGCCGATCAAGAATGAATCCGACAACGGCCTCGCGAATAATCGCGGAACCCTGGCCATGGCCAGAACCAATGACCCGAACTCCGCGACGTCGCAGTTCTTCATTAACGTCATCGATAACGCTTACCTGAATGGCGCCAACGGCAGACCAGGCTATGCGGTGTTCGGCGAAGTCGTCTCTGGTATGGAAGTGGTGGACAAGATCGCCAACGCGCCCACACAAAATACAGGCCCCTATCAGAATGTGCCTGTCAAAACCGTCACCATCAACTCCATCAAACTGGATGAGGTTGCAAGCCAGCAGTGAACGGTCCGCAACTTGATTACGCAGATCTATCCTGGTCCGACAGCGGCGCGCCGATCTCCAACGCTTACGGCGATATTTATTTTTCCAAAGAAAGCGGCCCGGAGGAAACGGATTATGTCTTCCTCACGGGCAATCGCCTGAGAGAGCGGTTCAGCAAGGCGCCACCGGGCTCCGTATTCACCATTGCGGAAACCGGCTTCGGCAGCGGCCTCAACTTCCTCATGGCCTGGGCGCTCTGGCGGGAATGCGGTCCCGCGGATGGGCAACTGCACTTCACTTCCGTGGAGTTTTGTCCGCTGGCGTTGGAAGACCTGATACGCAGTCATCAGGCCTGGCCACAACTGGCGGAGTTCGCACGACAGTTACAAGCGCAATACCCCGCCCCCATGCGAGGCGTGCACCGTTGTCGCTTCATCGACCAGGGCGTCACATTGACCTTGTACCTGGGCGACGTCGTAGACTGGCTGACCGAGTGCAGCTTTAAAGCCGACGCCTGGTTTCTGGATGGGTTCTCACCCAAGCAGAATCCCGAGATGTGGAGCGAGTCTTTGTTTCCACTGATCGCCAGCCACGCCGCCCCGGGCTGCACCGTCGCCACATTCTCCGCGGCGGGTTTCATCCGTCGCGGCTTGAAAGAGCATGGCTTTAACGTCAGCAAAGCGCCCGGGTTCGGCTATAAAAGGGACATGACCGTCGGCGTATTCCAAGCGGAAGAACCGGGCCAGCCCACCGCCCTTCCCCACAAGGAAGCCGTGGTGATCGGGTCGGGCCTGTCTGGCGCAAATACCGCCTATGCACTCGCCTCTCGCGGCTGGAAAGTAACCGTACTGGAAGCGGCTGATCGAATCGCCCCGGAGGCGTCAGGCAACCCACAAGGCGCGCTATACATAAAACCCGGTGTGGAGTGGAGCATCAACACACGCATTCACGCCAATGCATTTTTGTATGCCGAACGCTTCTACTCGCAGATCGCAAGCCTGCCTGCGCCCATATGGAACCCCTGCGGCGTGCTGCAACTTGCGCATAACAACAAGGAAGCCGTCAGACAGCAGAAGTTCTTCCAACACAATCGCTACCCTGGTGAGGTTATCCGCTCTCTCACCCAACAAGAAGCGTCGGAACTCGCCGGCGTCAGCCTGCCAGCAAGCGCCACGTACCTGCCCGGCGGCGGCTGGCTGATTCCTCCGCAACTGTGCGCCCACCTGCTGCAGCATCCTAACATTGAGGTCCGCTTGAATACGACAGTTAGCGCACTGGAACGCACCCATGAAGGCGGCTGGCGTATCCATACTGACTCTGGCGAGTCCGCCCGGGTGCTTGAGTGCGCTACAGCGATACTGGCAACCGCCAACAACCAGTCTATGCTGCCTGCTGAAGCGGCCACTCTGCCTCTCAAACCCATTCGCGGCCAAGTCACCACGCTACAGGTGGAGTCCACCGCATTACCGCAACTAAACACCGTTTTATGTGGCGAAGGCTATCTGATGCCGCCTATTGAAGACAGGCTGGTCACAGGCGCCACATTTAAACCCAATTGCGCTGACTCGCAGGTGACTGAGACGGACAACGACGCCAATCTTGAACAGCTGTTCCAGCTCACCCCCGCCCTGCGCGCCGAATTCGCCAAAACCACGCCTGTCCTACAAGGACGCGCCTCCGTCAGAAGCGCGTTGCCGGATTACTTACCCGCTATCGGCTCGCTCATTCCGGAGCAAGAAGGAGCAGGCTTGCTGATTGTGACGGCAATGGGCTCCAAAGGTCTGGCGTTGGCGCCGCTCGCCGGCGAAATGATAGCGGACATGCTGGAGGGAACGCCCGCTCCGATCGAAGACGGCCTGATCAAGCGCGTTTTGCCAACACGCTTCAGCCAGGAGTAGACTGGATTGCATAGGGAGCGCCAAACGCGGCGCCCCGGTTGCAAGGAGCCTCATCCATGCCGATCTACATAGTCGACGCCGGCCACCGTATCATCACACCACTGAGCGTGGACCCTCGCGTCAAATCAGTGGAAGAACTTAAATCCATATCCGCCATCCATCCTATTGGTCCTCAGGACCAAGGAATGCGAGAAGACTTTCCCTATTCCGGAAGCGAACAGGATAGCGCTGCAGAAGGCGACATCTCCCGCCTCAGCGCCCAGGACGTTATGTCAGCGCCAGTGCTTTACGGCAAGCAGGACTGGAGCCTGGATGAAGGATTGAGCTTTTTGCGCGAGCATAAAGTGAGACACTTGCCAGTGCGGGACGACCAGGAAGTCGTGGGTTTTCTGATTGAGCGCGAGCTGTTGCAGGCGAAACTGGAGCAGCCAGAGGCGACGCTGGCTGCGCTGTGCGCGCCTTACCTGATGGTCGGCGACGACGCCGATTTGCGCCGGATCTCCCTGGTTTTGGTGGAGAGAGACCTGGACGGCGCCTTGGTGCGCAATGTTCAGGGCGATGTGATTGGCGTACTGACCGCCACAGACATCCTGAAAGCTATCGCTCATTTTGAGGTGGAAGCCTGGGCTTAACCCAGACGCCCCATCAACATTCCCCGTTAGGGTCCGCCCGGCAGGCGGCGTTCAAGTCCACACCATCAACGATGGAGAGCGGCTTCAGCGTTACCGTCACGCCGCTGTCAGTCTGGGCTTCTTCCACCGAGATCAATTTAGCGCTGCCGAATGTCGCCAGATTAGAAAGCTTTTCGTTGGCCGCCGCGCCACGCTGGAAACGCCAAATATTCTTCAGCTTGCTCACCTGTTCGCCTTCGCCTGGTTCTTCCCCGTCAGCCAACACTTCTTCTTTCACGATGTCATAACGCGCCAGCCAGCCATCTTCGCCGCCCTGGGCCGCGCCAGCGTCAAAAATATCCCCCGCCGTCACGCCAGACAGATATACCTCATTGCCCAGCGACTTAACGTCCAACACAGAATCTGCGGCAGTTCCGCCAACCTGCGCATAGGCCGTAATCTCACTGGCGTTTTGATGATAGGCGAGGTAGCCGTCCTGACCACCGCGGTTACGCTCTCCACTGACCAGCACGCCATTGGTGTAACCGGCGGAGACAAAGCCTTTGCTGACAGTGCTGACATCAAGCGCCGCATCGTTATAGCTGGAGCCGATCTGAGCCACACGACGGGGATCGCCATCATCGTTGTAGGACACAATGACGGCGTCATAGCCGCCCAGGCTGGAGCCGTTGTCCTCCACCGCTCCGTCGCTGAAACCAACGACATTATGATTGGAGGAGGATTCAGGAGACGCTCCCAGCAACACATCATCACCGGAGGAGCCGAAGGTTTTAGCGAACATAAGTGCGCCGTTTTTATCAAACTTGATCAACATGGCGTCGCGACGCCCGGAATTTTCCCCTTCGCCGACCAGGCCTGAGGTAGCGCCGACCACCAGCACCTCCTGGCTGAGATCTACAGACAGCGCGCCGGGCTCGTCATCCCATACGCTGCCAATCTGCTTGGCCCACTGTAACTCGAAGGCGCCGACATTATTGATACGCTGATATTTCTGCACCACTACGTCTTTACCACCCAAATCGCTTTCCTGCAGCGGCTCCGCCGGAGGCGCGAACAAACCACCCACTTCCAGCAAAGCGTAGATATCCTGGGTGATCTCATCCTCATTGGCCGGATTGATCTTCTCATACAACCAGATGTCTTTGATGCGCACTGCGTAGGTCGCCGCTTCCAGTCTGATACTCTGGTGCAGGACGCCAAAGCGATCATAGATCATGATATCTGAGTTGACCGGCTTGCCGCTTTCCTCCCCATTCACCCGGGCGAGAAACAGCTCCGATTGCGATCCCGAAATGGCCTCGGAGACGCTTGCGCCGGCGTTGAGTGGCAGCTCCACCGCGTTCAACCACTGGTTAATGTAGACGGAAAGGGGCTCCTCGCCAGGGTTCACGGTTCCGCTACGTCGCCAGTTGAAAGTCACTTTCTCGTCCCGCAACGTGGCGTCGCCATTCGTCGTCGCCTGCAGTTTGACGGTTTTACTGGTTTCGCCCGCCTCGAAAGGCACGCTGACGCCATCCGTGATCAGGCTGCCCGCCCCACCTTCTCCGGTGTAGAGACGCAAATCCGCCTCTGCGCCCTCAAAGTCGCCATCGCTATTGTCCGCATCCACGACAAACTCTGCATAAACTGTTTGTTCCGGCTCTTTATCCAGCGTCACTTCCACATTCAGATAATTGCCTTCAGACACCGACGCCTTGGACACCTTAAAGCTGGCGACAGGCTCATTATCTGTAATAGAGATGGTGGTATTGACCGGATCAGCGAACTCCAGCAGTCCCCCTTCGTAGTGAGTGATCGACACCGCAATGTTCTCGGTCTTTTCCGCATCGCGGTCGTCATTAATAAATACCGGAATATGGCAATAACGGACGCCCGGATCATAAGTCAGAAAGCCGTCCGCGACCGAAATAACCTGTCCGTCTTTCCTCGCAGTCTCGATAAGAAAATCGCTTCCCGGGGTGGCGCCGTCGCCGGAGCCGCTGGTCAGTGAGTAGCGCAATATGACGCGCTGAACCGAGGGTTGCTCCAGAAAGACCGGCAAGTAGTGGAGCTTGGGACGCACCGCCAGCGAGTCATCCTGTTGACGCTCCTCAAAGAAAGCGATGTCTTCCTCAGAAAACAGCGGCGTACCCTCCGCATCTGTGAAGCACAGCGGAATAACTTCTTTCTCTTCGCCTTCGTCTTCCTGGCCGTTATTGTTGGCGTCGATCAACTTCGAGGGGCGTTCGCCAACGTCGTTTTCCGCCACCGTCAGCGCCTCGGATTCATAGGTGTTCGTGTCGACAAACAAAGAAAACCGGGTTTCCCCCACGCTGGATCCATCGGACACTGTCAGTGAGACTTCCTGCGCCTCGCCAGGCGTCAGCGCGTCTTCCGCCGTTCCGCCCCCGTTAACGCCAGGGATGCCGCGCATGATAATGCCTTTGCGGAAGGTGTTGTCGACGTACTCCAACGCCAGCCAGCGCGGCTGGTTGGTCATGGAAAAGTCCACCAGACCATCGCCGCCGTCCACACCGAACTCATAGGTGTATTCAACGCCCAGATAAGCGGTTCCCGGTGGTTTTCCCAAAATGCGAATGGCTTCGGGCGGCGCTGTATCGCTGCCGCAGGAGGCGAGTAGTAGAGAAGTGATAACCAGCGCAGGCGTTTTCAGCGCCAACTTAACTCCGCTGCGCTGGGCCAGACCCAGGTGACCCATAGATGTGCATTCCACGCTTTATTATTTATGTTTTACAAAATTTTATAAAACTTTGTTTTTTGTAACCACAGCAGGGGGTCAGAAACCCAACCGGGATCACACTGCCGCCCTTTTATTTATACCCGACAGACAACTAACTTCCTTCTACTTACCTGAAAACGACAGACCGTACGTGTCAAACCCCACAATGCAAAACGGCCGCAGAAGCGGCCGTTACAAGGAGAAAAGGGATCAGTGCAATCAGGCGTCGCCGCCCAAATGCGCTTGATGCTCTTCCAACAGTTGCTTGAATGCGTCTTCATCCAGCACTTTCACACCAAGATCCTGCGCCTTAGTAAGTTTGGAGCCCGCCTTTTCCCCCGCCACCACAAAACCGGTTTTGGCGGACACGCTGCCGGACACCTTGGCGCCGAGACGGATCAATAGATCCTTCGCCTCATCGCGGCTGTAATCCGCAAGCGTGCCCGTCACTACAGCGGTTTGCCCGGATAGCGGCAGCGTCTCTGTATTGCGCACGACCACTTCAGGCCAGCTCACGCCCTGCCTCAATAGCGCATCAATGGTTTCCAGATTGTGCTCTTGCTGGAAGAAGGAGCGAATATGCCCCGCACTGATAGGACCGATATCCGGCGCCGCCACCAAGTCTTCTTCGGTGGCCTGCTTCAGCAGATCCAGAGTTGGGAAGTGCTGCGCCAGCACCTTGGCCGTGGCTTCCCCCACTTCCCGAATGCCCAACGCATAGATAAAGCGAGCAAAAGTGGTTTGCTTGGAAACCTCAATAGCATTAATGAGATTTTGCGCAGACTTTTCGCCCATGCGCTCCAGCCCCGCCACATCCGGCGCTTTTAGAGAATACAAACTGGCGGGAGAATCGATTAATTCTTTCTCCACCAGCAGCTCAACCAGTCGGTCGCCCAGGCCGTCGATATCCATAGCTTTGCGGGATGCGAAGTGCTTGATCGCCTCCTTACGCTGCGCAGAGCAGTAGAGCCCACCGGAGCAACGCGCCACCGCTTCGCCCTCCAGTTGCAGCACATCGGAGCCGCAAACTGGACAGTGCTCGGGACGCTCCACCGGTACAGCGTTTTCCGGGCGACGATCCTGCACCACGCTAACCACCTGCGGAATGACATCTCCCGCGCGGCGAATGATGACCGTATCGCCCACATGCACGTCCAAGCGGCGAATTTCATCCATGTTATGCAAGGTAGCGTTGCTGACCGTGACGCCGCCGACGAATACCGGCTTCAAGCGCGCCACTGGCGTCACGGCGCCGGTTCTGCCAACCTGGAAGTCCACCGCCAGCAACTCGGTCATTTCCTCGTGGGCGGGGAATTTATGCGCGATAGCCCAACGCGGCGCCCGCGAAACGAACCCCAGCTCCTGCTGCAGATCAATACGGTTAACCTTGAACACCACGCCATCAATTTCGTATGGCAATTGGTTACGAACGTTCATGATATGACGGTAGTAATCCAGGCACTCCTGCGCCCCTGACGCCAACTTCATCTGGCTATTGATCTTCAGGCCCCACTGCTGCAGCTGATTGAGAATATCGTGCTGGGTCCCCGGCAATTCGCCTTCGAAATAGCCTACGCTGTAGCAACACATTTCCAACGCCCGCCTGGCGGTGATGCGCGGATCAAGCTGGCGCAGACTTCCCGCCGCCGCGTTGCGCGGGTTAACGAACGTTTTCTCGCCCTTCGCCGCCGCGTCTTTGTTGATGGCGTCGAAGGCGGCCTTGGGCAGATAAATTTCACCGCGAACTTCCAATTCCGCGGGATATCCCTCCCCTCGCAACTTAAGCGGGATATTCTTTACCGTCTTCACGTTGGCGGTGATATCTTCGCCGGCGGAGCCGTCGCCGCGCGTAACGCCGCGCACCAGATAACCATCGCGGTACAACAAACTGATAGCGATGCCGTCCAGTTTCGGTTCGCAGCAGTAATCAATGCGCACGTCTTCCGCTTCCTTAAGGCGCTCGCGCACGCGACGATCGAAGTCCAGCAGATCCTGCTCTTCGAACGCGTTATCCAAGGACAGCATGGGCAGGCGATGGGACACTGTCTCGAAGCCATCCGCAGGCGCAGCGCCCACGCGCTGAGTCGGCGAGTCCGGCGTAATCGTTTGGGGAAACTCCGTCTCGATTTCACGCAGACGACGCATTAAACGGTCGTACTCCGCATCGGGAATCGAGGGATCATCCAGCGTGTAATAACGGTAATTATGATCGTTGATGGTTTCGCGAAGCGTATTCAGCTCTTCCTGAATGGCGGCAGGGACTTCCGACATGAGTTCATTCTTCCGAGGCAGATTATTGAATAATTATCAGACGACTCCGCCGCACGGGAACCCCAATGCGGCGGAATTGCTAAGTCTTTGATTCGGATTAAAGTATAGCGAATATAACGACAGTATTTTTCGTTACAAGCCAATACTCCGGGACATTCCCGAAAGCGGCGCCCTGGGTTTATACCCGGGACGACAACATGCGACGCTCAAACTCCCTGACGCGTTGACGACAGTGTTCGATAGTCTGCGCCGTCATGACGCTGCGATTTTCATCCTTGAGTTCGCCGCCCAGATTACGCACCAGGCATTGCGCGGTTTCCACCATATAGTCAAAGGCGCGCATACTGTTATCCGGCCCAGGCAGACGCACAAAGAAGCAGACGCCAGGAAAACGCTGTGTCGCCATGTCCTTTCCGAATACGCCCGGCTCCATGGCGTTCGCCATGCTGAACTGAACGGGTCCTTCATCGAAGTCATGTTCGTAACGATGGAAGATCGCCATATCGCCCATCTGCATACCGCAGGCTTCAACCAGATTACGCAGCGCCTCGCCATCGAAGCCCTCTTCATCCTTACTCAGCACATTGATCACCAGAATCTCTTGCGGCGTCTTCGGCTGTTTCCCTGTTGGAGCGGTTCGGCTCGGCTTTTCTTCCCGGTTTTTCGGCGCGTCTTCACTACGCTGGGAGCTGGCGTTGAGTCCAGCTTGCTGCTGGATCGCACTGATTTTCTTCAGAAACTTGTCTTTAAACGCAAGCATAGGTTCATGTTGGGATTCATCATGGGCGACCGGCCTGTCTATCGGCTCCGCATGCAGATCCTCTTCCTTTTCAACTTCATCCTGTGGCTCTTCCTGCTCGAACTCCACCTCAGGCTCTGGCTCATGTTCATGCAGACTGTCGTACCCGCCCTGATATCCCTGCACGCGGAAATTATCCCGCTTCAGAAACTCTTTATAGGGGCTGTCTCCATAGCGCCCGTCGTCATCCGCTTCTGCGTCCTCTTCGACGGACTCTTCTTCATATTGTTCATCCCTAACCTGCTCGAAGCGTTGATAAGGCGAGAAACTCTCCTGCTCTTCCGGCAGGCGCTCATCCCTCACGTCCTCTTCGACAAACTCCGGCTCTCTGCGCCCGTAGCCCTGATTGGACATGGACGCTTCCAACGCCTCATCCACTTCCAGAATCGGCGGCTCCGCCATGTCCTGGTCGTAATGCTCCTCGTCCTGCAGGCGCTCTCTTTCTTTAAGCTTCTCGCAGGGTTTGAAGGTAGGTTTGTATTTGACTTCCTTAATCGGCCGAGTGTAATTCTGCTCCGCAGCTGGCTTGCCGTCTTTGATCACCCTGAAGCCACTGCCTGGCAGTTCTGGATTAAAGTCATCATCGATAGGCGTATTTTCGAAGTTGCCTCCCATACCCTGGGAGATTTCCAATGAATCCTTGCGCGCTCTTCTGACTCGGCGAAAACCATCTATAACCACGCCCAGGATTATGAGCAGGCCTATCATGATCAGCCATTCACGCAAACTGATATCCATTAATCTAATATCCCCAACTAAACATCATCATGGTATTCGCCAACCTGATCCCGCCTGTATTTCTTATCGATTGGCGAGTTAATTTATTCAATTCGCCGCTGCTTTACAATCCAGCGCGCCCTTACAACGCAGCCATTGCGGCCGCTTCTTCAACATCCACGGAAACCAGTCTCGACACGCCGGGCTCATGCATAGTGACCCCCATCAAGTGATCCGCCATTTCCATGGCGATCTTGTTGTGGGTAATGTAGATGAACTGCACCTGATCCGACATTTCTTTCACCATTCGAGCATAGCGCCCCACGTTGGCGTCGTCCAATGGCGCATCCACTTCGTCCAACATACAGAATGGCGCGGGGTTGAGCTGGAAGATAGAGAAGATCAGCGCAATGGCGGTAAGCGCCTTCTCTCCACCCGACAACAAATGAATGGTGCTGTTTTTCTTGCCCGGAGGCCGCGCCATAATAGCGACGCCGGTTTCCAGCAGGTCTTCCCCGGTTAGCTCCAGATAAGCGCTGCCGCCGCCGAAGACGCGGGGAAACAAATTCTGCAGCCCTTCGTTGACCTGATCGAAGGTTTCCTTGAACTTGTTGCGGGTTTCGCGATCGATTTTTCGGATCGCGTTCTCCAAAGTCTCCAACGCTTCCTGCAAGTCCTCATGCTGACCATCGAGATAGACTTTACGTTCGGACTGGGCCTCATATTCCTCAATCGCCGCCAGGTTGATAGCGCCGAGACGCTCCACTTTTCCGACGATCTGCTCAATGTCCCGTTGCAACTGTCCTTCGTCTGCATCTTCCGCCAGCAGTCCGATCACATTCTCAAGGTCGTATTGATCCTCCGCCATTTGGTCCCGTAAGGCGTTTTTACGGATATCCGTTTCCCGATGCTGCATGCGTAATGATTCAATCCGGCTGCGCATGTTCTGGATCACCATCTCATTACGCTGCCGGGACGACTCATCGCCCTGCATCAACTGCTCCAAATCCGCGAGGCGGTTACGTTCGCGGGTCAGGATGTCCTCTTGTTGCATGCGCAACTCGAGATAGCCTTCCAGACGCTCCTGCAGTGCATCATCTGGATCCTGCAGGGTCTGCAGGCTTTCCTCCACCCACTGCATGCGTTCACGGTTGCGCCGCAAGTTGGCGTCGCTTTTTTCCAGCGCCTGCCGTATCGACTCTCTCCGCGTGCTGAGCGCGCTGGCGCGCAGCTGCATCTGGTGCGCATGCTCCCGATCAAGACGCGCCTGCGTGCGCAGGCCGTCCAGCTTCTGGCGCACGTCATCGCGACGATTGAGCAACTGCTCTTTCTTTTCCACGCTGCCTTCCAGGTCCATCAAGGCGGCGTTCCACACGCCCTTGCTTTCCTGCAGCCCCATCTGTTCTTCGTCGATCTGGAACTGTATCTCCGCAATCTCCGCGGCGATGGACTCCACCCTGCGCTGGACCTGCTCGCGTCGCGCCTCTTTAGCGCTCAAATCGGATTTGGTCTGCAACAACTGCTTGTTGATCTCAACCGATTCTTTTTGCAGGCTCTCCCTTTCTTCATCGAATCGACTTAACGCCGCGTCGATCGTCTCTTTATCCAGCGACAATGACTCTAACTGCGCCGCGACCGCTTCCATCTCCTGCTCTAATTCCACCAGCCGACGATTGCGTGCAAGCAGTCCGTCGCCGGTCTGCTTCGCCGGCGGCGCCAATATCCAGTCTTCACCAACCTGCATGCCATCCGGCGTCAGGAAGAAAGCGCCGGCAGACAGTTCAGAACGACGCTCAATCGCTGCAGAAAAGCTGTCCGCAGGTCGGACGCCATCCAGCCACGCCGCCACCGCGCTGCTGACGGAGCTGGCGCTGGCGAACCGCAATGCCTCGCTGGCGATTTCATCCTCACACACCAGCGCCACGCCTTTGGGTGGTGCGTCTTGCAAGTCTTCCAGAAATTGGCGACTGACCACACGTGCGGACAAGCGAGCGCCCAGCACCGCTTCAAGCGCCGGTTCCCATTGCACCGCGACGCTTAATCGCTCTCCCAGCGTCGGAGCGTTATCAATCTCATGTAGCGCCAGCCACTCCAGCGCTTCCTGTCTGGAAGCCTGGCTATCGTGCTTTTGCAGCGCCAACAGCGACGCCTGCTCCCCTTTCAGAGTTTGCTCACGGGTACGGGCGTCATTGATTCTGGCGCTGAGCGATTCCTTACTCTCCTGCTCGCTCTGTTCTCGCGCTCTCATCTCTTGATGCGCCAGCGCCTGCTGATCCGCATGCATTTCCAGTTCCTGCATACGTTCGCGCAACATCTCTAAGTCTTCGTCATCGTAAGCGCCGCCGATGAGGCTTTGTTCATCCGTCAACTTGCGTTTGCGCTCCATCAACTGCTGAACCAGTTTTTCCGCCTGCTGAATGCGGGACTGCTCCACTTCCGCCGTTTTCTGCAAATGCGCGGAGCTACGAGAAAAGTCATCCCATTCCTGTTGCCACAATTGCATGGCGTCTTCAGCCTGAGCCAACAACTCCGTGGATTCTTCCGATTTGGCCAGATGCTCTTCCAGCTCCGGCTCAATCATCATCAACTCTTCTTCCAGCTCCTGAAGATGTTGCTGCTCGCGTTCCAACTCTTCGTTCAGTTCGCGATTGGTTTCCTGCAACTGCTGCATTTCCACCTGTAATTGCTGCTCGCGTTCTTTCGCGTTGCGAATCTGCTGTTCCAGTTTGGCGATTTCAGCGCCGCTGCCGTAATAATCCGCCTGCGCCCGATTCACCGCTTCATTGGCGTCCGCCCGTTTCTCACGAAAACCTTCCAGACGGCTGTCGAGAGAGGTGCGCTCGTATAACAGGCGCTCCAGCTCAACCTCTTGACCGCGCAACTCTTCCTGCACACCAGTGGCTTCTTTGTCCAGCGTTCGCCATTTCAGAGCATTCAACAGCGCACGCTTGTCGCGTTCTTCCGCCTTTAACTCTTTGTAGCGCTCCGCCGCCTTGGCCTGACGATGCAGATGTTGCAGCTGTCGATCCAGTTCTTCCCGGATATCAGAGAGCCGCTCCAGGTTTTCCCGCGTCCGTTTCATCCGGGACTCGGTTTCCTTGCGGCGCTCCTTGTATTTGGAGATTCCCGCCGCCTCCTCGATGAAAACCCGCAACTCTTCCGGCTTGGATTCAATCAGGCGGGAGATCATGCCCTGCTCGATAATGGCGTAACTACGCGGCCCCAGACCGGTGCCGAGAAACAGATCCGTAATGTCTTTACGACGACATTTGTTGCCATTAAGGAAGTAGAGGGACTGCGCGTCACGAGTGACTTTGCGCTTGACGGAAATTTCGTTGTAGCGGGAGAACTCACCTTGCAGCACGCCGCCGGCGTTATCGAAGATCAGCTCGATGGAAGCCTGCCCCACCGGCTTTCGGGTGTTGGAGCCATTGAAAATGACGTCCGTCATGGACTCGCCGCGCAGGTGCTTGGCTGAGCTCTCCCCCATCACCCAACGCACAGCGTCAATAATATTAGATTTGCCGCACCCATTAGGCCCCACCACCGCAGCCATATTGCTGGGGAAATGCACGGTTGTCGGGTCTACGAACGACTTGAAACCGGCAAGCTTGATGGATTTTAGTCTCATGATGCGGAGGCTGCAGGAGCTGTCACAGGGTTTGTCCAGATATGGAGCGGGAGTTTAACGGATTAAACCCGGGCGGACCAGCGCGAAACGCAGTGCTCCCGCGGCTCTTGGCTAAGCGCTTGTATCCGCTGAAGTTGTGATGTGACAAGGGCTCAGCAGCCATGATGGGACAAAGCGTCGCCAAAATTATTGATTGAAAATCAGTCAACATGTCACTAAATTAATCTTTAGTCGAACAGGAGTTGTACGCAATGGAAATCAGCAAACGTAGTAACGACAAGCAATCGAACAAACATCACCGCTCAGACCGCTTCTTCGCTGTGGAAGGAAAGTGGTACTACCGCACGCGGGAAAAAATCCATCTGGGGCCCTATGAGGCGCTGGAGGAGGCGGAAGACGGTCTGATCGCCTATCTTCGCTATCTGCATGTAGCGGAACGCAGGGAATAGTTCGCCCTAGTATCGGGAGTCAGGAGGATTCCTGCAGGATACTGATCACCAGGTTCTTTTGATGCTCCGCAAAACTCTCGATAACCAGCTTCACGCCGGCGAAGTCCCGTTGCTGCACGGCTTGCAATAAGCCGTTGTAGAAGTTCATCGATTGATAGAGCTCCCCTTTCTTACGCCTGATCGCCAAATGATAAGTGCGACTGATCGCCGGGCGCAGATTTTCCAGGATTTCCTCCAGATAAGGATTGCTCACTAGCGTCAGACAATAACTCATCACCGAAAAGCCACTGTCGATGACCG
The DNA here is from genome assembly GCF_030719035.1 of Hahella sp. HNIBRBA332. Lineage (NCBI taxonomy): Bacteria > Pseudomonadati > Pseudomonadota > Gammaproteobacteria > Oceanospirillales > Hahellaceae > Hahella > Hahella aquimaris. The sequence continues at coordinate 850,411 of NZ_CP132203.1, read as the reverse complement.
ATTCGAAAGACGCTTCCTCATTCATCACTGCACGGTTGATTTGCTGCACCTGATTCATAACTGGAGCCAAATCGCTTTCCCGCCAGCTTTCCGCCACTTTACGGGCCAACATCACCAGCAATGAGGCATACACGTCATACAGACTTTCCACCTGGTTGACGGTAAGGTCTGACACCACAGCGCCACGGCGCGGATAAATTTCAATTAAATGCCGACGCTCCAGAATCAACAACGCTTCGCGCACTGAGCCGCGACTGACTTCCAAGTCGCCAGCCACCTTGAGTTCCTGAATACGCTCATTGGCCCGCAACTCTCCGGTAATAATCAATCTACCCAAATGTTGCGCAATTTGTTCGGCCAAGCTTTCCGGCGCCTGAAACTTCATATCGGTGTGTTCCTAAAAACTCAGTTTAAGCAAAGAGTTGCGGTAAGAGACACGATTCTAGCATACCCCCGCCCAATGAAAACGGATGAGTAAAAGTAAAAATCGCTTGATCAAATTGTTGGATTGTCAAACAATAAAACAAAATCACTCCTCAGATAACAAGAAAAAGGAGCCTCCTATGTCTGGATCTATTCGTCCACAACTCATGCTGCAAATAAAAAAGTGGGGGTATCTGGTTTTCATGATTCCACTGAGCCTCCCCATCCTGAGCTGGGTGCTGACTTCTCAATTCGGCCTGGGCGACGCAGGAGCCTGGATAACGGTTCTGTTCGTATTCGGTGTTGTTCCGGTTTTGGACTCACTCATTGGGAAAGACGCCAGCAACCCTGATGAACAACTTCACACGCCCCATTTGGAAAAAAGCCTGTACTATCCCCTGCTGACCCTATCCTGCGTCCCCGCGTATCTATGCCTGATTATCTGGGGCGCGCCCATATTCAGTAGCGATCTCTATCACTGGGCGGGAAAGGCTGGATGGGTGATTTCCATTGGAGTCGTCGGCGGCCTGGCTATTACCGTCGCTCATGAGCTGATCCACAAAAACTCCCTTCTGGAGCAAACAGCGGGCGGCTTACTGCTCGCTATGGTAGGTTATGGCGGGTTTAAGGTGGAGCACATTCGGGGACATCATGTAAATGTCGCCACCCCAGTGGACGCCTCTTCATCCCGCTACAACCAGTCCCTTTATCATTTCCTGCCTCGCGCCATCTTCTTCAATGTCAAAAATGCGTGGGCGTTGGAACAACGGCGATTGGCCAGGAAAGGGCTGACATCACTCACCCCTCACAACGAGCTGATCTGGTGGTATGGCGTCAGCGCAGCCCTGTTGGCGGGTTTTGCATTGGCCTGGGGACTGATGGGCACGCTGTTTTTTGTCGGTCAGGGGTTGGTCGCTATCTTGTTGTTGGAGACCGTCAATTATCTGGAGCACTATGGCCTGCATCGACGCGTCAACGACGATGGCGGCTTTGAACGCGTCACCCATCAGCACTCATGGAATTCCAATTACTTGCTAACCAATCTAATGCTGTTTCAGCTGCAGCGGCATTCAGATCATCACGCCAACGCCAAGCGTCGCTATCAAGCGCTGCGGCATTACGAAGATTCTCCGCAACTCCCGGCCGGCTACGCCACCATGGTGTTGCTGGCGCTGGCGCCGCCCCTCTGGCGCAAGGTTATGAATCCAAAAGTGAACCATTACTATCAGCAAGACAAAGATACAGCAGCGAATCCTCAATAAAATTAGGGTCTTTTACTCTTCAGCGGCCGCCAACAATTTGACGCCTGTTGCCGACCGCCCACTTCTTAACGCCGAATCCCTGTCACACCGGCAAGTTTCTGCCTAGGTTCAATTGACTACATATTGCTGTTTTTCAAAGAATTAAAATCCGCTGGCATTGAAATGGCAGAGTTAGCCTTGCAAGCGCCGTTTTCGCCGCTGACGGCGGATATCTCAGGCATACGCAACACGCATGTAGTATCTATCGACGGGAGCATTCCATGTCCAACCTGACCACAGAACGAATGAGCGCTGATAACAAGGTTGTTGCCCTCGCCACCTCCAATGACTCGCTGACTCTGCGGCTGGAGCAGATCGCCGGGGTAATGCTGCGCAAGCTGCAAACGACGCTTGAGGTTGAAGAGTTACTGCAGCTTTTCGTAGGTGAAGCCAGGGCGCTGGTCGCCATAGACGGCTATTCTCACGTTTACAACAATCGTACTTGCGGGGCCCGTAAACGGGGAACGCCGCATCAATTGAATTATCGCCTCACGCTGGCGGAAGAAGCGTTGGGGGAAATCACTTTCTATCGGGGCGACCGCTTTACAGACAGCGATATCCATATCATCGAAACGCTACTAGGCAGCCTGGTGTACCCTCTGCGCAATGGCTTGCGCTACCAGGAAGCCATGAACGCCGCGTTGTCAGATTCCCTGACCGGCGTCGCCAACAAACGGGCTTTTGATTATCAGTTACACAGAGAAGTGTCTCTGGCGACCCGTTACAAATACAAGCTGTCGATGCTGTTTTTCGATATAGACTACTTCAAGAAGGTCAACGACACCTATGGCCACGCCGCTGGCGACGCATTGCTGCAGCAGTTGGCCAAAGTAGTTCGGGATAACTGCCGCGACTCAGACCTATGCTTCCGTTTCGGCGGCGAAGAATTCGCCATGCTGCTGGCCAAGACTGACACAGAGGGCGCGTACGCTATTGCAGAGCGTCTCCGCGTGGCCGTTGCGAACACCACATTTCAACATGAAGACCACGATATCTCCTTCACGATCAGCATCGGCGTAGCAACCTATGATGGAGTAGAGAACCGGAACGACTTTCTGGAGCGGGCGGATCAGGCCCTTTATGACGCCAAGCATGCGGGTCGCAACAGGACCAAAATTGCGCCCCAGAATCAAGAAGAAGCGCTCAACCAAGCGGCGAACTGAGGTCGCCGCGGTTTCCAGCTTTACTAAGGCTTACGTCTGCTTGGGCCAGGTTTACGGCCAGCGGGAGTGCGCGAGGGCTTGGCTCTGCGCTCATCTGACGCCGCAGCGGGCTTACGCGCCGGGGCGCGGGCTCCCGTACGGCCGGTGGAGGGTTTGGGCTTGGAGGCGCCGCTCTTGCCTTGCTGGCGCTGCAATTTTTCCCGAGTATGCGGCGTCAGGGATGCAACGGTCTTCGGCTGCATGCCCGCCATTTCATAGAGCACGTTGACGTCTTTTTGTCCCGCCATCTCCCAGTTGCCCAAACGCACGCGGCTGGGAAGGAACATGTAGCCATACCGCACCCGCTTCAAACGACTGACGGTAACGCCTTGAGACTCCCAAAGGCGACGCACTTCGCGGTTGCGCCCCTCCTGCAATACGACATGAAACCAACGGTTGCTGCCACTACCGCCGGCCTCCTTGATATCCGAAAATTTGGCGACGCCATCTTCCAACAGCACGCCATCCCGCAAGTGGGTCAACATTTCTTCAGTCACTTCGCCATGCACGCGCACTGCATACTCACGGTCTATTTGTGAAGATGGGTGCATCAATCTATTGGCGAGCTCGCCATCAGTCGTGAAGATCAACAGACCTGTCGTGTTGATGTCCAGGCGCCCGACCGCCACCCAGCGCCCGCTTTTCAGCTTGGGCAAGCGCGCGAATACGGTGGGACGGCCTTCTGGGTCCTTGCGGCTGGTGACCTCTCCTTCCGGCTTGTTGTAAACCAGCACCATGGTTTCCTCAGCGTCCACCATGGCGATCTTGTGGCCGTCGACCGAGATCTTGTCCTCAGTCGTGACGCGGTCGCCTAAATGCGCCACTTTGCCGTTAACGCGCACGCGACCGCCGCTGATCCACTCTTCAGCCTCTCTACGGGAGGCAAGCCCTTGCCGGGCGATCACTTTCTGAAGTTTCTCGCCCTGCGCTTTTTCACCGGAAGGTTCTATCATCTATTTCGCCTTAACTGTAATCACCAACGCCATCATCAATGCAACGTGGCGTCGGAGGATGGCGGATCGGCTTCCATGGTTTCGGAAGCGTCCGCCGCATTTGCTTGCAGATCCAGTTCCAGAGCCCGGCCGATTTCCTCCAGGCTTCTGACTTCCGCCAATGGCGGCAACTGATCCAATGTCTTTAAATTAAAGTAGTCGAGAAATTGGCGCGTGGTGGCGAATAACGCCGGTCGGCCTGGCACGTCTTTATGACCAACGACACGCACCCACTCCCTTTCCTGTAGCGTTTTCATGATCTGGCTGCTGACCGCCACACCGCGAATGTCTTCGATGTCGCCTCGTGTAATGGGCTGCCGATAGGCGATGATCGCCAACGTTTCCAGCATGGCGCGCGAATAACGCTGCGGACGCTCTTCCGTCAGGCGCCCCACCCAGGGCGCAAACTCATCGCGCACCTGGAACCGATAACCACTGGCCACTTCCACCAAGTTGACCGCACGATTCGCATAAGCCGCCGTCAATTCTTTAAGCGCAGCCTTAATCTCATCCCGTTGTGGCGGTGTGAAATCCTCGACGAACATCGTCATCAACTGATCCACCGTCAGGGGCTTATCGCTGGCGAACAACATTGCTTCGATCAACTGCGTCAGATTAACCGCCATCGTCACCTTCGCTCGCTTCCGCCTCAGGTTCGTTCTCCACTTCCCCTCGGGCGCGTACATGAATTTCGCCAAACATCTCGGTTTGGACCAATTCCAACAATGATTCTTTCACCAGTTCCAGCACCGCCAGAAACGTCACTACGACGCCTAATTTGCCCTCATCGAAGGGAAACAGATCCGTAAACAGGGTGAAGTGGTCCGCCGACACTCTTTCCAAAACCTGGGTCATACGCTCCCGAGTGGAAAGTCTTTCCTTTTCAATCTGATGATGCTCAAACAGCTCTGAGCGTTTCAGTACTTCCTGCAGCGCCAGCAACACTTCCGTCAATGACACGTCCGGGTGCTTCTTTTCGCGCTGCAGTTTGGGTATCTCCGGATTCGCCGAGTAGAAGTCACGATCCATGCGCGGCAGCTCATCAATACGCTCCGCCGCTGTTTTGAAACGCTCGTACTCTTGCAAGCGTCGAATCAATTCCGCACGGGGATCATCCTCTTCCTCATCATCGTCCTTGCGTCGCGGCAGCAGAAAGCGGGACTTTATTTCCGCCAGCATCGCCGCCATCACCAGATACTCCGCCGCCAGCTCGAAGCGCATATCCTCCATCACCCGAATGTATTCCATATACTGACGGGTGACTTCCGCTACGTTGATATCAAGGATATCCATATTCTGCCGACGGATCAGATACAGCAACAGATCCAGCGGACCTTCAAACGACTCCAGGAAAACTTCCAGAGCGTCCGGTGGAATATACAGATCAGAAGGCAGCTCGGTAAACGGACTGCCCCCCACCATCGCCAATGGCAGTTCCTGCTGAACGGGAAGCTGCTCTGCCTGGCTGTCCGAGGGGGCGTCGGCGTTTTGCATTATCAGTCGTACGCCAGACCTATGGCGCTGCGAACTTCTTCCAAGGTCGCCTTGGCGGCGTCTCTGGCGTGATCGCAACCTTCTGCGATGATACTGCGCACCAGCCCGGGGTCTTCTTCATAGCGCTTGGCGCGCTCACGCATCGGGCGCTGTTCTTCAATGATGGCGTCGGCCACCGGCTTTTTACATTCGATACAGCCGATACCAGCGGAGCGACATCCTTGCTGCGCCCAGGACTTAGTGGCTTCGTCGGAATACACTTGATGCAGCTGCCACACCGGGCATTTGTCCGGATCGCCCGGGTCCGTACGACGCACCCGCTGTGGGTCCGTCTGCATGGTGCGGACTTTTTCCGATATGCTGTCTGCGTCTTCACGCAAACCAATCGTATTGCCGTACGACTTGGACATTTTCTGGCCGTCGAGACCCGGCATTTTCGCCTCAGGAGTCAGCAAGGCCTGTGGCTCGGGCAGAATAACTTTACCCCCGCCTTCGAGAAATCCGTACAAACGCTCTCTGTCACCCAGAGAGATATTTTGTTGCTCTCTCAGCAGCGCCCGCGCAGTCTCCAGGGCCTCGCTATCGCCCTGCTCCAGATAACGCTTGCGCAAGCTCTCATACAGTTTGGCGGTCTTTTTGCCCATTCTCTTGATCGCTGCTTCCGCCTGCTCTTCAAAGCCCGGCTCACGACCATAAAGGTGGTTGAAACGGCGCGCCACTTCGCGCGTCATCTCAATATGTGACACCTGATCCGCGCCTACCGGCACCCAGCCTGCGCGATACACCAGAATATCCGCACTCTGCAACAACGGATAACCCAGGAACCCATAAGTGGCCAAGTCTCTTTCTTTGAGTTTTTCCTGCTGATCTTTATAGGTCGGCACTCTCTCCAGCCAACCTAAAGGCGTGATCATGGATAGAAGAAGATGCAGCTCCGCGTGCTCCGGCACGCGTGACTGTACAAACATAGTGGCGGAACCCGGATTAATGCCCGCGGCCAGCCAGTCTATCACCATTTCCCATACGGACTGTTCAATGTCGTAAGGAGTTTCGTAGTGAGTGGTCAGAGCATGCCAATCGGCGACGAAGAAGAAGCATTCGTACTCATGCTGTAACTGTACCCAGTTTTTCAGCACTCCATGGTAATGACCCAGATGGAGTTTTCCCGTCGGTCGCATTCCCGACAACACACGACGCTGCGAATCCACAGAGGCCAAGCTATTTCCCCAAGTTTTTATTAAAGTACCAGTTATGACGGCGTCAGAAATTACGCCAAATATGAGCCTAATTGCGTGGGATTATAGCGTTAAAAGGGCGGGAGTGAAATTTGGGAGTGGAATGCCGGCCTTTCTACCGACTGGGGCGAAGGCGATAAACCATCGACTCAAAATAGAAAAGCCGCCATAAGGCGGCTTTTCAGACAGACGGAAAACTTATTTCCAGCCAGTCACTTCAGCCAGCGCCTTGCCGATATCGGCCAGGCTTCTAACTGTTTTAACGCCAGCTTGCTCCAGCGCAGCAAACTTTTCAGCCGCAGTGCCTTTGCCGCCCGCGATGATCGCGCCAGCGTGGCCCATACGCTTACCAGCAGGCGCAGTTACGCCGGCAATGTAAGAAACAACAGGCTTGGTGACGTTGTTCTTGATGAACTCCGCCGCTTCTTCTTCCGCAGTTCCGCCGATTTCACCGATCATAACGATCGCTTCAGTCTGAGCGTCTTTCTGGAACATTTCCAGAATGTCGATGAAGTTGGAGCCAGGAATCGGGTCGCCGCCGATGCCCACGCAAGTGGACTGGCCAAAGCCGAAATCGGTGGTTTGCTTAACGGCTTCATAAGTCAGGGTGCCGGAACGGGAAACGATGCCGACTTTACCTGGCTTGTGAATGTGACCAGGCATGATGCCGATCTTGCATTCACCAGGAGTGATAACGCCTGGGCAGTTAGGTCCGATCAGACGTACGCCCAACTCGTCGCACTTCACTTTCGCATCCAGCATGTCCAGAGTAGGAATGCCTTCAGTGATGCACACGATCAGTTTGATGCCTGCGTTAGCCGCTTCCAGGATGGAGTCTTTACAGAAAGGCGCAGGAACGTAGATAACAGACGCTTCCGCGCCAGTTTGTTCTACAGCTTCTTTAACTGTGTTGAACACAGGCAGACCCAAGTGAGTCTGACCGCCTTTACCAGGAGTCACGCCGCCAACCATTTTGGTGCCGTACGCAATCGCCTGTTCAGAATGGAATGTGCCCTGGGAGCCAGTGAAACCCTGGCAGATGACCTTGGTATTTTTGTCGATCAAAATACTCATTATTTACCCTCCGCTGCTTTAACCACGGCTTCAGCAGCATGAGTCAGACTTTCCGCTGCGATAATGTTCAACCCGCTGTCGGCAAGTTTCTTAGCGCCCAGCTCGGCGTTGTTGCCTTCCAGACGTACGACCACAGGAATCTTGACGCCAACTTCTTCTACAGCGCCGATAATGCCGTCAGCAATCAGGTCGCAACGAACGATGCCGCCGAAAATGTTGACCAGAACCGCTTTTACGTTGTCGTCGGAGAGAATGATTTTGAACGCTTCGGTAACGCGCTCTTTAGTCGCGCCGCCGCCTACGTCCAGGAAGTTAGCCGGCGCGCCGCCGTGCAGCTTAACGATGTCCATGGTGCCCATGGCCAAGCCTGCGCCGTTCACCATACAGCCGATGTTGCCTTCCAGCGCAACGTAGTTCAGTTCCCACTTGGCTGCGTGAGCTTCGCGTGGATCTTCCTGCGAAGGGTCATGCATGTCGCGGATGCGCGGCTGACGGTACAGTGCGTTGCCGTCTACAACTACTTTCGCGTCCAGACAGTGCAGGTTGCCGGCTTTCGTGATAACCAGCGGGTTCACTTCCAGAAGCGCCAAATCCAAGTCTTGGAACAGTTTCGCCAAGCCCAGGAAAATTTTGGTGAACTGCTTGACCTGATCACTGTTCAGACCCAGTGCGAACGCCAGTTCACGCGCCTGGTAAGGCTGTGCGCCCACCAGCGGATCGATAACTGCTTTCAGGATTTTCTCTGGCGTTTCTTCAGCAACTTTCTCGATTTCAACGCCGCCTTCGGTAGACGCCATGAACACGATGCGACGCGTGCCGCGATCCATTACCGCGCCCAGGTACAGTTCTTGATCGATGTCCGTGCAGGATTCAACCAGAATCTTGTTAACAGGCTGACCTTTCTCGTCGGTCTGATAGGTTACCAGGTTATGACCAAGCCACTTCTCAGCAAATGCCTTAATCTCTTCCTTGGAAGATACTAACTTAACGCCACCCGCTTTACCGCGGCCGCCTGCGTGAACCTGCGCTTTAACCACCCACTGGCTTCCGCCAATGGAGTCAGCGGCAGACATGGCCTCTTGCGCAGACTCACAGGCAAAGCCCTTGGAGACGGGCAGACCATAGTCCGCAAAGAGTTGCTTAGCTTGATACTCATGAAGATTCATAACGTTTTCCGCTTTTTAGTCAGCTTTCGACTTATTTACCACCGTGCAAACGAGCACAACGTTTCATATTCTCGCGAGCAGGCTTCCAGCATGAGACTCAAACTTCTCAGCCTGCGCGCAAAACTGCGCTATGTCCGCTTAGGTGACCTCTCTAACACACTCTTTATATCGAGAGCCCTGTCCGGCGCCCTGTCTCTTCAACGGCGGCCAGCCAGACGCTTTGACGTCTCACTTACGCCGCGCTCGCCGAAGGGGCGGTCGCGCTCCTTCCCGACGCTCTCAAAACAAAAGGAGGGGCGACCCCCTCCTTATTTAGCCTTAGCGCTTCTTGCGCTGGGCGATGTGGATGGCTTTGCCTTCCACCGCCAGAGCTGCTTCATGCACCGCTTCGGAAAGCGTGGGGTGCGCGAATACAGTCATGGCCAAGTCCTCTGAGCTGGAGCCGAACTCCATCGCAATAACGCCCTGAGCGATCATTTCCGACGCCTGAGGACCTACAATATGCACGCCAAGAATACGGTCAGTGTCCTTATGAGCCAGGATCTTCACCATGCCCATTGTCGCGTTGGCGGCCATAGCGCGACCGCTGGCGGCGAATGGGAATGTGCCGACCTTGTACTCTTCACCTTCCGCCTTCAACTGCTCTTCTGTCTTACCAACCCAGGCGATTTCCGGATGAGTGTAGATAACCCAGGGAATGCAGTCATAGTTGACGTGGCCTTTGTGGCCAGCGATACGCTCCGCCACAACGATGCCTTCTTCAGACGCTTTGTGCGCCAGCATGGGGCCACGCACAACATCGCCGATCGCCCATACGCCCGGCATGTTGGTCTTGCACTGATCATCAACGAAGATGAAACCGCGCTCGTCCAGATTTACGCCAGAATCAGGAGCCAACAGGTTGTCGGTATTCGGCGCGCGGCCGACGGCGACAATCAGCTTGTCCACTTTCAGTTCATGGTCGCCTTTGGTGTCGCTGTAAGACACTTTCACCACGCCACGTTTCACTTCTGAACCAGTTACCCGGGCGCGCAGACGAATATCCAGGCCCTGTTTGGTGAACTGCTTGAGCGCATCTTTTGCCAGTTGCTGATCCACTGAACCCAGGAAGGTATCCTGCGCTTCCAATACCACAACCTCTGAGCCCAGACGCGCCCAAACGCTGCCCAGCTCCAAACCGATAACGCCAGCGCCGATCACGCCCAGACGTTTGGGCACTTCGCTGAATTCCAGCGCGCCGGTGGAGTCGACAACATGCTCATTAAGCGGGGTAGGAGGAATTTCGACTGGACGGGAGCCTGTTGCGATGATGACGTTTTCTGCGTCATACACAGTAACATTGCCCGCATTGTCAGTGACTTCCACTTGCTTGTTGGCCAGCAGCTTACCTGCGCCATGAATGGAAGTAACGCCATTCGCCTTAAACAGAGAAGCAATGCCCTGGGTCAGGTTCTTGACGATATTGTTTTTACGATCTTGCATTTTGGCTACGTCAACGGAGACGTCTTTCGCCATGATGCCATGGGTTTCAAAGTCGTGTTTGGCTTCTTCGAATTTGTGTGAAGACTCCAGCAGCGCTTTGGAAGGAATACATCCCACGTTCAGACAGGTGCCGCCAAATACTGGCTTACCTGCATCGTTACTCCATTTTTCCACGCACGCCGTTTTCAATCCGAGCTGCGCCGCGCGAATCGCAGCGACATATCCACCGGGACCCGCACCGATGACGATTACGTCGAATTTATCTGCCATATTACTTTCCAATTCTTAGTTATAGGTACATAAAAGGTTTTCCGGCAATACCCCTCCGCAACCGCGCGGAGGGAGCATGACGCGCCGGAAAACTCGGCGGCGAAAGCGCTGAATTAAAGATCCAGCAGAATCCGCGCAGGATCTTCCAGCAGATCCTTGATAGTCACCAAAAACTGTACCGCTTCCTTACCATCGATCATGCGGTGGTCGTATGACAGCGCCAGGTACATCATCGGCAGAATCACCACTTGGCCGTTTACAGCCATCGGACGCTCCTGGATCTTGTGCATTCCCATAATGGCGGTTTGCGGCGGGTTCAGGATCGGCGTGGACATCAATGAACCGAAAACGCCGCCATTGGAAATGGTGAACGTTCCGCCGGTCATATCCTCGATAGCCAGCTTGCCGTCGCGCGCCTTCTTGCCGAAGTCGCCGATGGTGGACTCAATTTCCGCCAGACCCATCTGATCCGCATCGCGCAGGATAGGCACAACCAGGCCACGCTCAGTGGATACTGCTACGCCAACGTCCTGATAACCGTGGTAAACGATGTCGTTGCCATCAATAGAAGCGTTCACAGCGGGGAAACGCTTCAACGCTTCGCATGCCGCTTTAACGAAGAAGGACATGAAGCCCAGTTTCACGCCGTTATGACGCTTCTCGAACAGATCTTTATATTGCTTACGCAGATCCATGATCGGCTTCATGTTGACTTCGTTGAAGGTAGTCAGCATTGCAGAGTTATGCTGAGCTTCCAGCAGACGACGCGCGATGCTTGCGCGCAGACGAGTCATCGGCACACGCTTCTCAGGGCGCGCTCCCGCTGGAGATTCGATAGCAGGCATAGTCGGCGCCGCTGCAGGCTGAGCGGAGGACTTCACTTCAGCGGTAACGCTGGTAGTGTTGGAAGACAAGTGGTTAATCACGTCTTCCTTGGTCACTCTGCCGCCTTTACCTGTGCCTTGAATGTCGGAAGGATTCAGATTGTTCTCTTCCGCCATTTTACGCGCGGATGGGCTCAGAATCGCTTCCTGACCAGACTTGGCTTCAGTCGCCGCAGGAGCTGCCTGTGGCTTTTCTTCCGCCGTAGCAGGCGCCGCCGTTCCAGCCGCGCCCTCTTTAAATACTGCAATAACTTCTTCGCTAAGCACCGTCTCGCCTTCGCCTTTGAGAACTTTCTCAATGACGCCGGCTGCAGGCGCTACAACCTCGAGCACCACTTTATCCGTCTCGATATCGACCAGTAGCTCGTCCCTAGCCACGGATTCCCCAGGTTTTTTATGCCAAGTCGCCACTACGCCGTCCGCAACGGATTCTGGGAAAGTAGGAGCTTTGATTTCGATCGCCATCTTTTATCCTTTGTACTAACTAAGCGCCTGTTTAAATAGTAAAGGCATCGTTAACTAATTTAGCTTGCTCTTCCGCATGGACATGGCCATAGCCCGCAGCAGGAGCGGCGGAGCCCGGACGTCCAGCGTACTCGAGGTAGAGTTTCGGGTGCGTCTTCGCGAGGACGTTACGCATATGGTGCTGACTGCAGTACCAGGCGCCCTGGTTCATTGGCTCTTCCTGACACCAGACGATATTGGTCAACTTCTTGTACGCAGACAAAACTTCTTCCAAGTCGTCTTCGGGGAACGGGTACAACTGCTCTATGCGGATAATCGCCACGTCCTGTATGTTTTCATTACGACGCTTATCCAACAAGTCGTAATACACCTTACCGCTACACATAATGACCCGACGAACCTGCTTCGGATCGATATGGTCGTCGATCTCGCCAAGGACGGTGTGGAAGTGACCTTCGGCAAGCTCCTCAACCGTAGAGACCGCGTCTTTATGGCGCAGCAGACTCTTCGGACTCATCGCCACCAGAGGCTTACGCAGCGGACGCTTAACCTGACGACGCAGCATATGGAATACCTGCGCAGGGGTAGTCGGCACGCAGACTTGGATATTGTGCTCAGCGCACAACTGCAGGTAACGCTCCAGACGCGCTGAGGAGTGCTCCGGTCCCTGCCCTTCATAGCCGTGCGGCAGCAACATGGTCAGACCGCATAGACGGCCCCACTTATGCTCGCCACTGGTGATGAACTGGTCGATAACCACCTGGGCGCCGTTAGCGAAGTCGCCGAACTGAGCCTCCCAGATCACCAGCGTTTTCGGGTTGGTGGTGGCGTAGCCATATTCGAACGCCAACACCGCCTCTTCAGAGAGGTAGGAGTCGTAAATGTCGAATACGGGCTGCCCTTCCGCCAAATGCTGCAACGGAATATGCAAACCACCGTCCTTCTGATTGTGAAGAACCGCATGTCGATGAGAGAAAGTGCCGCGGCCAACATCCTGACCGGTAAGACGTATGCTATGGCCTTCATGCAACAAGGTCGCATACGCCATAACTTCTGCATATCCCCAGTTCACCGGCATGGCGCTTTGGGTCATTTTCTTGCGGTCTTCCAAGATTTTGGAGACCTGACGCTGAGGCACGAATCCGTCGGGCAGCACATCCATTTTTCGGCCGAGCTTCTGCAGCGTTTTCAGACTGATGCCAGTCTTGCACTTGGCTGTCCATTGGTGGCCCAGGTAGGGAGACCAGTCAACAAACAACTCTTTATTAGGCTCTTTCACCAAGCTTTTAACGACGTGTTCGCCTTTATCCAGCAAATCACGATATTCGTTTTCCAGGCGAGCGGATTCTTCCTCGGTGATAACGCCTTCGTTAATCAACCGCTGAGCGTAAATCTGGCGGGTGGTTGGCAGGCTTTTGATGCACTGATACATCAACGGCTGAGTCGCAGAAGGCTCATCCGCTTCGTTGTGTCCGCGGCGGCGGTAGCACAACAGGTCGATAACCACATCTTTCTTGAAAGTGTTGCGGTAATCCATCGCCACCTGTGTAACGAACAGAACCGCTTCCGGATCATCGCCGTTAACGTGGAAAATTGGCGCTTGGACCATTTTCGCAACGTCAGTGCAATACTCGGTGGAGCGCGCGTCTTCACGGCGGTGAGTAGTGAAACCGACCTGGTTATTAATGATGATGTGGACAGTGCCGCCAACGCCGTAGCCACGGGTTTGGCTCATCTGGAACGTTTCCATGACGACGCCCTGGCCAGCGAACGCCGCGTCGCCGTGCATGATGACAGGCACAACTGCATCACCGCCGGTATCGTCACGACGATCCTGACGCGCTCTTACAGAGCCTTCCACCACCGGAGAAACGATTTCCAGGTGCGAAGGATTGAACGCCAACGCCAAGTGAACTTCGCCGCCCGGAGTCAGAACGTTGGAAGAAAAGCCCTGGTGATACTTCACGTCGCCGGAGCCTTCATCCAACAGACGCTTGCCTTCGAATTCGTCAAACAAGGCTTTGGGGTTTTTGCCCAAGGTGTTGACCAACACGTTGAGACGGCCACGGTGCGCCATACCGATAACGATTTCTTTGGCGCCGTAGCTTCCCGCTCTCTGAATCAATTCATCCAGCAAAGGAATCAAGCTCTCGCCGCCTTCAAGGCCAAAGCGCTTGGTGCCTGGATAACGCGAAGATAAGTATTTTTCAAGACCTTCCGCCGCACTCAATCTTTCCAATAGGTGATAGCGACGCTCTTTCTCATAAACAGGATGCGAGCGCACTGATTCAAGACGCTGCTGAACCCAGCGTTTTTCTTCAGTGTTAACGATATGCATGTATTCAGCGCCGACGGTATCGCAGTAGGTAAACTCCAAACCACGAATAATCTCGCCGAACGTCATGGTCTCTACGCCGAAGCACAATGAGCCGGTCTGAAATACAGTATCCAGGTCCGCTCGGGTCAAGCCGTGATATTCCAACTCCATGTCCGCGATATGCTCGCGCACCATCAGGTTGAGAGGATCCAGTTTGGCTTTCTGATGTCCACGAAAACGGTAGGTGTTAATCAGCTGCAGCACCTTGACCTGCTTACGTTCGTGCTCGGTGCTGACCAATGATGTTGGGCTGGCTTCGACAGCCGCTGCGCGTCTGCGTGACAGTTTCAGGAACTGTTCTTTAATGACGGAGTGAGGAATATCCTGACTGGGTAGTCCTTCCTCTTTTGGCAGTTTGTCGAAATACTCACGCCAGGCCTGGGGTATGCCGTTAGGATCGGTGAGATAGGTCTCATAGAGTTGCTCAACATAGGCAAAGTTCCCACCTGCCAAATGGGAAGTCCGCCACAGCTGCTCCATCGTGCTTTCGTGCATATAGCTCGCCTTGGTTGCATCAGGGAACTATCTGCTTAAGGCCACTGATTACGGCTCGTTCCAGCGTCGCAAAGGCGTGCCAAACCACAGATAGCGCAGAGGACATCTGCATAACCCCGTAGGTTTACAACAGTAAACCACCCCGTCCGATTGAAGGAGGGAGTGGATTTCCTACCAGTTCAGTTTGTTTATGTCGCACGCATGTTTTGCAACACGCGGGCGCTATTAGCTTCTTAGTATAGACAGCTAATTCAGCAACGACCGTAACAGTGTAATTTTTTAAATTATAGTTTTAAGTAGCACGCTGTAAGAGCATATTGCGTATGTGGCCGATGGCTCTGGTTGGATTCAGACCTTTCGGGCATACACTTACGCAATTCATGATTCCCCGGCAGCGGAATACGCTGAACGGGTCGTCGAGATTCGCCAATCTTTCTTCGGTAGAAGTGTCGCGACTGTCAACCAGGAATCTGTATGCCTGCAACAAGCCTGCGGGACCAACGAACTTATCTGGGTTCCACCAGAACGACGGGCATGAAGTAGAACAGCACGCACATAGAATACATTCATACAGGCCGTCCAGCTTTTCACGCTCTTCGGGTGACTGCAATCGCTCAATCGCCGGAGGCGGATTGTCATTCACCAGGAATGGCTTAATTTTCTCGTACTGCTTGTAGAAAATCGCCATATCCACAACTAGGTCGCGAATAACCGGCAACCCTGGCAACGGACGCAAAATCAGCTTGTTGTTCTTCACCACCTGAGAAAGAGGAGTGATGCACGCCAAGCCGTTTTTGCCGTTCATGTTCATGCCGTCAGAGCCGCACACGCCCTCACGGCATGAGCGACGATACGCCAGGGTCGGATCTTTTTCTTTCATCAGTCCCAGCACGTCCAGAACCATCAGGTCCTTGCCCGCAGGAACTTCCAGCTCCACATCCTGCATGAAGGGAGCTTCGTCAACTTCCGGATTATAACGATAGATGCTTACCAACATAACTCTGTCTCCCCAACGACACTAGTAACTACGAGCTTTCGGAGGAAATGGCTCCACAATTTTAGGCGCAAAGTTCACTTCCCGTTTGCTTACCCGCTTGTCCAGAGGGAAGTAGAGAGAGTGCTTCAACCAATTGTCGTCATCCCGTTCTGTGTAGTCGTTACGGGCGTGCGCTCCGCGGCTTTCCTTTCTTTCTTCAGCCGCAACAGCTGTCGCATAAGCGACTTCGTACAGGTTATCCAGCTCTAAAGCTTCGATACGAGCGGTATTGAACGCCATGCTCTTATCTTCAAGCACTGTGTTCTTCACGCGACCGCCCAACTCTTCCAGCAGTTTCAGACCTTTCTGCATGCTTTCGCCATCACGGAATACACCGAAATATAGCTGCATTGTGTTCTGCAGGTCTTTACGTACTTCCGCCACTTTTTCGGAGCCAGAGCCGCTGTTCAGTCTGTCCAGTCGCGCCATGGTCGCGTCGATATCGGATTCGGATGCGTCATCCACGCCATAGCCGTCTTTCAACATCTTCTCGATGTGAAGTCCCGCTGCACGACCAAATACAACCAAATCCAACAGCGAGTTGCCGCCCAGACGGTTTGCGCCATGCACGGATACGCATGCGACTTCGCCGCAGGCGAACAGGCCGTCTATAACCTTGTCGTTGCCGTTTGCATCTTGAGTCAGCGCCTGACCACCGATGTTAGTCGGAATACCACCCATCATGTAGTGACAGGTCGGCACAACTGGAATAGGCTCCTTCGCAGGATCTACGTGCGCAAATGTTTTTGACAGTTCCACGATGCCAGGCAAACGCAGATGCAGCGTCTCTTCACCCAAATGATCCAGCTTCAGCAATACGTGGTCTTTATCAGGACCGCAACCACGACCTTCAAGGATCTCCATAATCATGGAGCGGGCGACGACGTCACGACCAGCCAGGTCTTTTGCGTTGGGCGCATAGCGCTCCATGAAACGCTCGCCTTCGCCATTGATCAGGTAGCCGCCCTCTCCGCGACAACCTTCCGTCACCAACACGCCTGCTCCGGCGATGCCAGTTGGATGGAACTGCCACATTTCCATGTCTTGCGCCGGGAAGCCTGCGCGAAGAGCCATACCGACGCCATCGCCAGTATTGATTAGTGCGTTAGTGGTGGAGGCATAGATTCTGCCTGCGCCACCGGTAGCCAGAACTGTCGCCTTGGCTTTAACGTATACAGTCTCACCAGTTTCGATGCAGATAGCCGTCACCCCGACTACCGCGCCCGACTGGTTTTTCACCAGATCGACTGCGTACCATTCATTTAAAAAGGTTGTGCCGCCGCGCAGGTTGCCTTGATAAAGAGTGTGCAACAGCGCATGACCAGTACGGTCCGCTGCCGCGCAGGTACGGGCAGCCTGACCGCCCTTACCGAAATCTTTGGACTGACCGCCAAAAGGACGCTGATAGATACGTCCAGTCTCCGTACGGGAGAAAGGCAGCCCCATGTGCTCCAGCTCAAATACGGCTTGAGGACCGACCGAACACATATATTCGATTGCATCCTGATCACCGATGTAGTCCGACCCCTTGACGGTGTCGTACATGTGCCAACGCCAATCATCATTCGGATCCGAACTGGCGATAGCGCAGGTAATTCCGCCCTGAGCGGACACAGTGTGAGAACGAGTTGGGAATACTTTGGTGATACAAGCGGTTTTTACGCCGGACTGCGTCAATTGCAGCGCCGCACGCATCCCAGCGCCGCCGCCGCCGATTACAATCGCATCGTATGAAAGAGTTCTAAGTTTAGACATGGATTACAGCCCCCACAAAATTTGCACGCCCCAGATGAAGTAAACGAACATGATGGTTCCGCACGCTGCTTGCGCAACGAAACGGATCACGCCGTTTTTCATGTAGTCGGTGGTAATCGTCCACAAACCGATCCACGCGTGGGCGCCAAGCGCCACCAGCGCGGCCAGGGAGAAAATTCTCATCCAAGTCTTGGCGAACAGCGCGCTCCATACTTCATAGGTCAGATCCGGCGTAAACACCAGGACGCCAACCATAAATGCAGTATAAAGAGCCAACACAACAGCGGAGACCCGCTGCACCATCCAATCGTATGCGCCGCTACGGCCTAAATTGGTGACGCTGGTTACCATATCCAAACTCCCGCCAACAGAATGAGCACAACAGACACGGCTATCACAACCTTCGCTGCGATCTGCCCGCCCTTCAGGGTTTCACCGATCCCAGCATCCATGATGAGGTGCTTGATGCCAGCGACGAAGTGATAGAACAATGCGGCAAGAATGCCCCACAGAATTAGTTTTGCAAGAAAACTGTCCATGACTGACTGAAGGGAAGCGAAACTTTCCTTGCTCGCCAGAGATGCGTCGAGCCCCCACAACAGGAACGCCATTGCAATGAAGATAATTACACCTGATATCCGATGCAGAATAGATGTAATTGCGGGTAGAGGAAAATGGAATTTCGTCAGATCTAGATTAACAGGTCTTTTGCTATTCACAGCTTCACACTCGATTATAGCCATACAGGCGGATTATTTAAGAATGGACCTATTTGGCGGCGGGAATCCTTATGAGGCCTCCGCTTACGGGTTGCAGATTATAGTTTCCCACCTGGTAAATTACAAACGCAACAACCGTTTATAAGCCACTTAATTTAGCGCCGGACATGAGCTTTTCGGATTTGAACCGGCAATTTAATCTTCCATACGCAGCGTAAAGCCCCTCGGCTCAATACCCGGAAGTATTTTTTACGTATTCGCAGGCGCCGCATTCTTTACTGATAAAGCAACGCCCTTCCTCTTTATAAGCTATTTTAATTGGTGTTTTTTAAACATCCTCGGCAGTATTTTCATTACAAGGGCTTAAAAAAAGTCGGTCAGACCATTATTATGACCTCGCTTTTTATTAAGCCGACCTTGTATAAAGCCAGAATAAAGGCTGAGAGGCCACTGACGAGCGTCAGCCGCCACCCGCCGGACCTAACCGGCGCTGGAAGCGACCGACGCCATTGCGCAATCAACGTCAGACCTACTTAGAAGTCGGCCTGTAAACACGACCGGGCGTCTATGCCCGGTAAACACGTACGCATCACTTTAAGTCGATATAGGAGAGCACCATGACTGACAAGAAAGCGACGTTATCGGTCAATGGTAAAACAATCGAGCTTCCGGTTTATTCCGGCACCACCGGCCCAGACGTCATAGATGTCAGAGGATTGGTTGAAGAAGGTTTGTTTACCTACGATCCAGGCTTCGTATCAACAGCCGCCTGCGAATCGCAAATCACTTATATAGATGGCGCCAATGGCGTACTACTACACCGTGGGTATCCTATAGAACAGTTGGCCGAAAAGTCCGACTATCTTGAAGTCTGCTACTTACTGATACACGGCGAATTGCCTACTGCGGAACAGGCGGAAGAGTTCCGTAGCACGGTTAAAAATCACACCATGATCCACGAGCAGCTGAGAAACTTCTTCAACGGTTTCCGACGCGACGCTCACCCAATGGCGATCATGTGCGGCGTTGTCGGCGCCCTGTCCGCGTTCTATCACGACACTATGGACTTCTCTGACGAGCACCACCGCGAAATTGCGGCATTCCGCCTGATGGCGAAAATGCCCACTTTGGCGGCGATGTGCTACAAGTACTCCACAGGTCAGCCGTTCATGTATCCCAGAAACGATCTGGACTACGCAGGCAATTTCCTGCATATGATGTTCGGCACTCCTTGCGAGCCTTACCAAGTTAACCCAGTGGTCGCCAAGGCCATGGATCGCATCTTTGTTTTACATGCGGACCATGAACAAAACGCCTCCACATCAACCGTACGCCTGGCCGGCTCTTCCGGCGCCAACCCCTTCGCCTGTATCGCTTCCGGCATTGCTGCGCTATGGGGACCTGCACATGGCGGCGCCAACGAAGCTGTGTTGAATATGCTTCTGGAGATTGGCGACGAGTCCCGCATCCCAGAGTTCATTCAGCGCGCCAAAGACAAGAGCGATCCTTTCCGCCTGATGGGCTTTGGACACCGGGTCTACAAGAACTTCGACCCGCGCGCCAAAGTCATGAAGCAGACCTGCGACGACGTACTGAAAGAGCTTGGCTGCGAGAACGACCCATTGTTCCGCATCGCACGCGAACTGGAGCGCATCGCCCTGGAAGACCCATACTTCGTAGAGAAGAAACTCTACCCCAACGTGGACTTCTACTCCGGCATCATCCTGCGCGCCGTCGGCATCCCGGTTTCCATGTTCACCGTCATCTTCGCCATGGCGAGAACCATTGGCTGGTTCTCTCACTGGCATGAAATGGTGAGCTCTTCTTACCGGATCGGTCGTCCGCGCCAGCTGTACACCGGACACACCACCAGAGACTACCCAAGCAAATAATTAGTTTGCCGGTTGACTTGCAAAGGCCGCTTATGCGGCCTTTCTTTATTGGAGCAACCCGCGCACTATTAACCCATCGGATTTAACCACTCCAGGAAGATAAACATGGAATCAACTGAAACCGCCGCAACAGGAAGAATTTGCTTCATCGGCCTCGGCGTCATGGGATTCCCGATGGCCGGCCACCTCGCCAACAATGGCCACCAAGTCACCGTTTACAACCGCAACGTCGAGAAGTCGGAACGCTGGCTGAAGACCCACACAGGCAAGTTCATTCGCAAACTGCGAGACGCCGCCCAATGCGACGTCATTATCTCTTGCGTCGGCGACGACAATGATCTGCGCAGCATCTATCTTGGCGAAGAAGGCCTAATCAATCAGTTGCGCAAAGGCTCCCTGATCATCGACCACACTACTGCATCAGCCAGTGTCGCCAAAGAACTGTTTGAAGCCGCCCAGGAGCGCAACATCGGCTTTCTTGACGCCCCCGTATCCGGGGGACAACAAGGCGCAGAGAACGGCGCATTGACCATCATGTGCGGAGGCGAAGAGAAAGACTTTGCGAGAGCGGAACCCCTATTCAAACACTACAGTCGCGCAGCAACCTTGATGGGACACGCTGGCAGCGGCCAGTTGACCAAAATGGCCAACCAGATCGCCATCGCAGGATTGGTGCAGGGATTGGCGGAAGCGCTGCACTTTGCAGAGCAGGCCGACCTGGATCCACAGCAAGTGGTGAACGTCATCTCCAAAGGCGCCGCGCAATCCTGGCAAATGGACAACCGCCACAAAACCATGATTGCCGGAGACTACGAGCACGGCTTCGCAGTGGACCTCATGCGCAAGGACCTTTCCATCTGCTTAGGTGAGGCCTCAAACAACAAAGCTCGCCTCCCCATCACCGCCCTCGTCGATCAATTTTACGCCGAAGTGCAATCCATGGGGGGAGGACGCTGGGACACATCCAGCCTATTAGCGCGATTAAAGAGATAGACCAACACCAACACATTTATCTCAAAGCGCTAACCCAAATATCAGGCAAACAAAAAAGGGCGGTGATCAAACCGCCCTTTTTCTTTTCACTGCCTACCGACTATTTGTCTTTAGCCACCCACTTTCCATCTTTATAGAAAGCCGACCAGCCAGTAGGCTTGCCGCCCTTCTCTGACATGACGTATTGCTGTTTGGTCTTGCGACTGAAGCGAATTATCGCCGGATTTCCTTCCGGATCGCGCGTAGGCGCTTCCAGCAGGTAGTGATGCTTAGGATCGATTTCCTTCTTGTGAGGGATCAACTCCTCCACCAGCGGCGCACGGGTTTCACGATTCTTGGGAAACTTACTCGCCGCCAGAAACAATCCAGAAGCGCCGTCGCGCAACACGAAGATATCGTCAACCTTATCGCACGCCAGCTCCGGCATCACCACAGGCTCCATCTTGGGCGGAGCAGGTTCGCCATTCTTAAGCAACTTACGGGTATTTCCACAGGTCGAGCTGGTGCAGCCAAAGTACTTTCCAAAGCGTCCGGTTTTGAGCTGCATCTCGGCGCCGCACTTATCACACTCCAGCGTCGGCCCGTCGTAGCCAGCCACTTTAAATTGGCCGCCTTCTACTTCATAGCCTTCACAATCCGGATTGTTACCACATACATGCAGCTTGCGGGTTTCATCGATGACATAGCTGTCCATGGCGGTATCGCAAATCGGGCAACGCTTTTTCGCACGCAGCGCATTCGCCTCACCTTCTTCATCGTCCGCACGAATCACCTCATCGCCAGGTATCAGGTTGATCGTCGTCTTGCAACGCTCTTTCGGCGGCAGCGCATAACCGGAACAGCCAAGGAATACGCCGGTGGAAGCCGTGCGAATCTGCATTGGACGCGAGCAGGTCGGACAGGTTATCTCTGTCTGCACAGCCTGATTCGCGCGCATACCGCCTTCCATATCCGCCTTCTCCAGCTTTTTGGCGAAGTCGGCGTAGAAAGCATTGAGAACTTGCTTCCAGCCCTCGTTGCCAGAGGCAATTTCATCCAGCTGCCCTTCCATCTTCGCCGTAAAACCGTAATCCATCAGATCCGTAAAGGCTTCCGTCAAACGATCGGTAACGATATCGCCCATCTTCTCCGCATAGAAACGCCGGTTGGCCAGTTTCACATAGCCGCGCTCCTGAATAGTGGAAATGATTGACGCATACGTGGAAGGACGCCCGATACTCCGCTTCTCCAGCTCCTTAACCAGGGTCGCCTCCGTATAACGCGGCGCTGGTTTGGTAAAGTGCTGAGTCGGCTCCAGTTTATCCAGATCCAACTGATCGTTAATTTCGAACGCGGGCAACTCGGCCTCATCATCCTTCTTCGCTTGTGCAGGCAGCACTTTAAGGAAGCCGTCAAACTGCAGAAGTCGACCACGGGTTCTTAATTCAAAATCCCCCGCCTGCACCTGAATACTGGTGCTCAGGAAACGCGCGCTTTCCATCTGACAGGCTACGAATTGACGCCAAATAAGGTCATACAGTTTCTCGGCGTCTTTTTCGAGACCGGAAATCTGATTGGCCCCCACATTGATATCGGAAGGACGTATCGCCTCGTGCGCCTCCTGCGCCCGCTCTTTACTTACGTAAGTTTTCGGGTTGTCAGGCAAATATTTATCGCCAAACTTTTTGCCGATGAATTCACGACATGCGCTCACTGCATCAGCGGACAAGTTGGTAGAGTCCGTTCTCATATAAGTGATGTAACCCGCCTCGTAGAGGCGCTGCGCCAACACCATGGTTTTCTTGACGCTAAACCCCAAACGGGTGCTGGCCGCCTGCTGCAAGGTAGAAGTGATAAATGGCGCCGGCGTCTTGGTGACAGAGGGCTTATCTTCGCGATTGACAACCTTGAACGCCTGCGACTCCAGCAGCGCAGTCAGCTTGTCAGACTGCTCTTTATTAGTGGGACGATAATTCTCGCCCTTGTACTTGGCGACCTGGAATTTAGCCTGCTGCTTACTCTTGGAAAGCAGCGCATGCAATTCCCAGTACTCTTCCGGCGTAAAGGCGCGAATTTCACGCTCACGCTCGACAATCAGCCGCACCGCGACAGATTGCACCCGCCCCGCAGACAAGCCTCGCGCAATCTTGGACCACAGCAGCGGCGACACCATGTAGCCGACCACACGATCGAGAAAGCGACGCGCCTGCTGGGCGTTTACGCGGTTGTAATCAAGCTGACTGGGGCTTTTGAACGCCTCAGTTATGGCGGATTTTGTGATCTCGTTAAAGACCACGCGACGATAACGGGAGTCATCGCCGCCAATAGATTCTTTGAGATGCCAGGCGATCGCCTCTCCTTCGCGGTCTAAGTCCGTTGCGAGATAGATCTGGTCAGCGCTTTTCGCCAGACGCTTCAGTTCTTCAACGACTTTTTCTTTACCTGGAAGGATTTCATAGCGGGCCGCCCAATCATTTTCAGGGTCAACTCCCATGCGAGAGATCAATTGATCCCGGGCTTTACGTTTCTTGATGCTTTCGCGCTCTTCAGCAGGCAGCTTGCGCATTTTCGCCGCTTCCGCCGCACGCTCTTTCGGAGATGATGTTTCCTTACCTCCACTGGTCGGCAAATCACGAATATGCCCCACACTGGATTTGACTACATATTCCGAACCAAGATATTTGTTTATGGTTTTTGCCTTTGCAGGGGACTCCACGATTACCAGCGATTTACCCATAGCGGATGGTTCTTTGCTCCTAGTTGAAATAGCCGTCATATATTAGAGGTTGTAGTCGACGGGTCAAGTGATTGCCAGAAAATCTGGTATTTAAAGTAAAAATAGCCGGCTAGGCCCGATTTGTCGGCGTCTATTTAACCCCGATAACTTGCCCTACCCCGCAATGTCGTTAACACTTAATAAGAACGACACATAAATTTAAAAATGCTTCCGTCGCCTTTTATATGACAACTTTAATCGTCTTACTCGCTATTTTCATAACTGCTTCGATCATCGTTAGCGGCGTTATGTACTCGCGACAGCAGGCGTTAGCTTATCGTCAAAGCCAACTTAAATCGTTAAAACAAAAATACGAAGAAATTAATTCGTTATTTCAGGTCATCATGCGAGTGGATGATTCCGCCAACATCGCCATCAGCCTCAATCACGCCATGATCGAGATCGCGCAATCCATGACCAAAATGGATCGCAAGTCCGAAGAGCTACGCATCCTACTGGATAACCTGAAACAAAGGGAGCGTGATCTGAAAACCGGCGTTCTTCTACCCCAGGCGGAAAAAATAGTGACCAGCGACGCAGCAATCGCCGCCATCCAGCGCTCCCTTTCCGAGTGCCTGCAAAAATTGCAACGCTTCAAGCTGCGCGGCTCGCTACCCGTCCCTCTTTATGAAGAGTACAGCCATCACCTGCGGGAAATGGCGCTGGATGTAGAAGTCGGCAGCCAACTGCAAATGGCGGAAAATCTGGTGGCGCAGAACGATAAAGCCGGGGCCGAAAAGCACTTCAAGCACGCTCGCGAGGCGCTCAAGCGCACACGCCTGGAAATTCCCAACAAGAACGATCAGATCAAAGAGATATCCGACAAGATCAAAAGCCTGATGCGAGACGGCGAACCCCAGAATCGCTCCCAGGAAACTCAGTAAAAACCTTACTCAGCTTTCCAGACCAACATCTCCACTCATAAAAAAATCCGGAGCCCCTTACGGAACGCCGGATTTCATTGCTTCCGACCCTAATCTCCCGAGCCGAAGCCTCAACGTGCTAGATGCGCTCCCAAACGGTCGCTATACCCTGACCCAGACCGATACACATGGTGGATACACCCAGCGTACCGCCTTTGGCGGCCATGATATTCAGCAAGGTAGTGGAGATACGCGCGCCTGAGCAACCCAGAGGGTGACCCAAAGCGATAGCGCCGCCATTCAGGTTAACTTTCTGGTCGACCACGTCCATGAGTTTCAGATCTTTGATAACTGGCAGAGACTGCGCGGCAAAGGCCTCATTCAGCTCCCAGAAATCAATATCTTCCACTTTCAGGCCTGCGCGCTTAAGCGCTTTCTTGGTCGCCGGCACAGGACCATATCCCATGATGGCGGGATCGCAACCGGCGGTAGCCATAGAGCGAATTTTCGCCATTGGCGTCAGTCCCAATGCCTGAGCCCGCTCAGCGGACATCAGCAACATAGCGGAAGCGCCGTCCGTCAACTGAGAAGACTGACCCGCCGTAACCGTGCCGCTCTTAGGATCAAAAGCGGGACGCAGCTGCGCCAGACTTTCAGCCGTGGTTTCAGGACGAATCGTTTCATCATTCTCGATCAGCGCAGGGAAGCCATCGTCGTCATGCCCTTGAATAGAGATGATTTCATTACGGAAGCGTCCTTCCAGCGTGGCTTCGTGCGCCAAACGGTGGGAGCGAGCGCCAAACTCATCCTGTTGCTGACGGCTGATGCCGTGCATTTTCGCCAGCATTTCCGCCGTCAGCCCCATCATGTTGGATGCTTTAGCGGAATACTTACTTGCGGCAGGGTTGTGGTCAAAGCCTTGAGTCATAGGCACGTGCCCCATGTGCTCAACGCCGCCCACTACAAACACGTCGCCATTGCCAGTCATGATCGCCTGCGCCGCAGTATGAATTGCGGACATGGCGGAACCGCACAAGCGGTTTACCGTTTGCGCTGACGAAGTATGCGGAATGCGGGTCAGCAGGGAAATCTGCCGCGCCACGTTGAAACCTTGCTCCAGGGTCTGGTTTACACAACCCCAGATCAGATCTTCAACTTCCGCAGGGTCTACTTTGTCATTGCGATCGAATAATGCGTCAATCAACGTCGCTGACAGCGTCTCTGCGCGCACGTTGCGGAAGCAACCCGCCTTGGCGCGCCCCATCGGGCTGCGAACACAGTCGATAACGACAACGTCTCTTGGATTCAGACTCATATCATTTTCTCCGTCGGGAATTCTCTATCAGCAATTAGCCGAAAAACTTCTTGCCGGACTTAGCCATGTCGCGCAGCCCTTGGGTCGGATGATACAGAGCGCCCAGATCCGCATATTTATCAGCGATCTTGCAGAACTCTTCCACGCCCAGAGAGTCAATATAACGCAACGCGCCCCCACGGAACGGAGGGAAACCGATGCCGAAGATCAAGCCCATATCCGCTTCCGCCGCAGTCTCGACGATGCCGTCTTCCAGGCAGCGAACGGTTTCGATGCACAAAGGCACCATCATGCGCTCGATGATTTCCTCTTCAGAGAAGTCGCGCTGAGACTTCTGCACGGATTTGATCAGCGCATCAACGCTGTCGTCGACAATTTTCTTCTGCTTACCTTTCTTATCCAGCTCGTAAGCGTAGAAGCCCTTGTCGCTCTTCTGACCGTAACGACCTTTATCGAACATGACGTCGATTATGGTGGTTTCGGAGTAGCTCATGCGATCCGGGAAACCTTCCGCCATCACGTCGCCGGCGTGCTTCGCCGTGTCCATGCCTACTACGTCGAGCAGGTAAGCAGGACCCATCGGCCAGCCGAAGCGCTCCATTACCTTGTCAACTTGCTGGAAATCGGCGCCATCGCGCACCAGACCAATGAAGCCGCCAAAATAGGGGAACAGGATACGGTTAACCAGGAATCCAGGGCAGTCGTTCACAACGATAGGCGTTTTACCCATCGCCTTGGCGTACGCCACAGTGGTGGCGATGGCTTTTTCACTGGTTTTCTCGCCACGGATAACTTCCACCAGAGGCATCATGTGCACTGGATTGAAGAAGTGCATGCCGCAGAAATTTTCCGGACGCTTCAGATTCTGCGCCAAACGATTGATGGAGATAGTAGAAGTATTGGAGGTCAGGATTGTATCCTCCCGCACCAGATCTTCCACTTCACGCAAAACGATGTCTTTGACCTTCGGGTTTTCAACAACCGCTTCAACCACCAGATCCACCGTTCCGAAATCGCCGTAGCTCAACGTCGGAGTGATGCGGTTCAGAACATCCGCCATTTCCCCTGCATTCATGCGGCCTTTGTCGACGCGCTTGGTCAGCAGTTTCTTGGCTTCTTTCAGACCCAGATCAATACCGGACTGATTGATGTCTTTCATCAGGATAGGCGTGCCTTTCAGCGCGGACTGATACGCTACGCCGCCGCCCATGATGCCTGCGCCCAATACCGCCGCCTGTTTGACTTCGCCGGCCTTAGGCTCCAGATCTTTCGCTTTTTTCTTCAGCTCCTGATCATTCAGGAACAAACCGATCAAGCTGTGCGCCACAGAGGTTTTCGCCATTTTCGCGAAGCCTTTGGCCTCCACTTCGATCGCCTTGTCGCGAGTCATGCCCGCGTGCTTCTGCATCACCTTGATGGCTTCAACAGGCGACGGATAGTTACGTCCAGCCTGGCCCGCCACATAGCCTTTGGCGGTTTCAAACGCCATCATGCTTTCCATCGGGTTCAGCTTCAGCTTGCCGGTTTTCTCTTCCCGACGCGCTTTGTAATCCAGCTTGCCTTCGATCGCCTGGCGCAACACAGACAGGGCTGCATCCATCAACTTCTCTGGAGCGACCACCGCGTCTACAGCGCCTTCTTTCTGCGCCTGCTCCGCTCTCTTTTCGCCGCCTGCGCAGATCCATTCGATCGCATAGTCGGCGCCAACCAGACGGGATAAACGCACTGTTCCGCCGAATCCTGGGAAGATACCCAGTTTTACTTCCGGCAGACCCACTTTCGCGCTGGTGGACATGACGCGGAAGTCAGTGGATAGACACATCTCAAAACCACCGCCCAAAGCGATGCCGTTAATGGCGGTCACTGTGGGGAATGGCAGATCTTCAACAGCGGAGAAAATCTTATTGGCTTCCAGGTTGTTGGCGACCAGCTCTTCTTCAGAGCCGGCAAACAATTCCTGGAATTCAGTGATATCAGCGCCAACGATGAAACAATCTTTGTTGCTGGTAACGACAAGGCCAGTAATGCCTTGTTGACTTTGTAGTTTCTGGGTCGCTTCCGCCAACTCAGTCAGCGTCAAGCGGTTAAATTTATTTACAGACTCGCCTTGCAAATCGAAAGTTAGTACTGCGATACCATCCTCGATCTCTTTGACTGTGATGGCTTTACCTGCGTAAATCATCAACGGATCTCCAAGCATTGTTTAGCACTGGTTTATTGCCCTATTTACGGGTCCCCAACGGACGCCTTGCCGGGCCGCCCTTCTCCGGAGCTTCGGAATCAAAGCCGATGCATCGAACAACAATTCATACGCTCGTTTGAATCAGGTCGCAACAACATGGATAATTTTGGCTCGTTTGTCAATCTCTTCCCGAAAATTTGGCGGCGATTTTTGTCAATAATTGCTTACACTTATGGCATTTTCAGCCGCTTTAAAAATTTTTAAGATTTATTTTTCATGAAATTATGCAGTATATTTCACCTTACTTTTTAAGTTAGGCGTCCCTTGGATGCGCCCTGAGCGCCCCCACATAATAGGACAATAAGCTTATAACTTTTTGACTAGCGCAGGCATTTCCCCTATTTTTTCTATTTATAAACCGGCGGTTGGTAGCCAGGCCGGCCATTGAAGGCGTCGTTGGAAATAATTTAAAAAAAACAGTGGAAAGCCGCACCGGCAAGTCGGAAACATAATTATAAAAATAGCAGGTGGCCTTCTGCGCCCAAATTTCCTGGAGAGCGTGTCTATGAGCCAATCGGGTATACACCGGAATCCTCTCTGGTGTTGTTTTCTTGCACTTCTCGCCCTGTATTCGTCACATTCCTTTGCGCTGAACAATGCGCAAGCTGAAGCCATTCTCAAGCATTTGCACGACGTGCAGACGCACTCTTATCAGACCATCAATGCGTATTACAATTTCACTTTGAATCCTGGCGACAAAGACATCCAATCCGAGGTGAACCAGGAAATCGATTTTATGAACGCAACCTTTAAAGCCCTGGAATCTCAGGACGGCATCGTTGAGGTGCAGGGAGAGTTGAGCGTTATGAGCGCCACCTGGCTCAAGTACAAGGAACTGCTGACCACCAATATGAACGACATTGTGAAGGTGGGCTACCCTGACCTGCGGCTGGTGGGCGACATGGCGCAGGTGAATATCGACCTGGTAGGCGCCACGGAAAGGACTTACGACAAAACCATGGAAATTTCAGGCCACCGCCCCCCGGAGGTGATTGAGCTGGTGCGCAACTCCAAGATCATCCTGGAAAGCATGTTGACCAAGTATTCCGCCCGCAGCGCCTCCAACGTGACGCAAATATTCCAAGGAGCCAAAAGCGAGGAGCCCATGGATGTTCAGGCGATCAGCTTTGACAAAAACATCGCCCGGCTCCTGGCGTCACAGCAAAACACCGACGCCACGCGCAAGACTTTAGACAACATTTCGACCAAATGGGAATTCATCAAGAACTCTTATATCAACTACAACGAGAACAACGTTTCCTACGTCGTGAACCTGTATTCAAAAAGGATCATCAGCGATCTGGACAGTCTCGCCAAAGCCTATAGCGGCGCTTAGACACGCCGCTATTAATCTTGCTTTACAACCTTGACTCAGGCGTGCTTTATCAGCGTCCGCCAGCGGCCACTGCTACCTTATTAATGCGTTGCAGCACCTTCTCCAAGTCTTCCGGCGCTCCCCTCTCCTCCCACAGGAAACCCACTTCATGCCCCGTAATTTGCACTGCTTTAACCTGGGAAGACAGCTCACGCAGATCATCATCTGAAAGCAGTTCATGAGGAAAATTTCCGCTTATGGACTGCTGCTTCAACTCGCCACCCTGATTGGCGTACAGCACCCTGCGAGGAGTTCGCGACGCCGGTATCGCCTTATAGTAAAAGTGGGTGCGCCACGCATCGGCTTCCAGGTTTTTCAATGCTTCATCCAGCTTTTCCGGCGCAGTCTGTCGCACTCTAAACCCCGCCGCGAGGGCCTGCTGACGCAAGCGCATGCGTCGTCGTTCCTCCGGACTTGGCAACACCCAGAAAATTGAGCCGCCGACAATTCCCACCACACAAAAAATGATTATCAAAGCTGTTGTCATTAGCCGTTCATCCTGTCCAAAGGCCACTCAACGCGTCGCAGCTCCCACGAAACCAGGAAGCACTTTTTCACCTGATTTTGTCCGCTGTCATCTCAACGCATGTTTCATTAGCATTAAGCTGTTTTCAGTTTTGCGGACACTACCGAAAAGTTACACACTTGGAAAATACTTTCGGACCATTACAGCCAAAAGGAGCACATCATGTATAAGAATATTCTCGTCGCCCTGGACCTTAGCGATGAAGGCGAACAAGTCATCGCCAAGGCCCTGAAGATGCAACAGGCGACTCAGGCCCGCCTGCATCTGACGCACGTTATCGAACCCATCAGTTACGCCTATGGCGGCGACATTCCGTTGGACCTGGGAGATATCCAGCAACAACTACAAAAACACAGCGAAGAAAAACTGCAAAAACTGATAGAAGAGCACGCGCTGACCAATAGCGCTACGGCGGTGCTGGTAGGACGCCCGGAAGGGGAAATTCACCGCTACGCGGAAGAGAATGACATTGATTTGGTCATTGTCGGCAGCCACGGCCGCCACGGATTGCAGTTATTGTTGGGTTCCACGGCGAATGGCGTATTGCACGGCGCGAAATGCGATGTTTTGGCGATCCGCATCAGCGACTGAGCATTCAATGAAATAAATCCGGTCTAACGCGCTCCGCTATAGCGGAGCCACCCACTCTCCAGACTCAAAAGACTTGCGCAGCTTCTGTAACTGTGTCTCCAGTGAGAATGTGACGCTCGACGCCAACGAAAAAAAGCTCAACAACGCCTTCAAGTTGGAATCGCCGTCGCAGGCGGAGTGAATGCGTTGCCACAACGCCTGATTCACCAGCTGTAGACGGCGGTTGCGCTCCACCAGCCCTTTAAGCTCCCAATCCGGCTTTTCCCCATCGCGAAACTTAAAGTACTGCTGCACGAGATAGATAGAGACAGACCGGAGAATAAATTCTTCGCCATTGGAAAACGGCATGTGGTGTATGGCCATGGGCCTTAACTCACCGAGTATGGGGCAGTGACTGGTCGCCATCACCAACCCCATCAACGAGCGCAGCGCCTCTTCCAGGCCTGTGCGCTTGTGGTAATTGCGTTCCTTGGTGAAAACAGTCACCTCGACTTTCTGAAAAGCCGGTTCGGAACGAAAGTCCGCAACAATCTTCTGCATGTCGAGCGCGGCGGGACAATAGCGTTCAGCGTCCTTCTTGAGAGGGCAGTTCGAGCACTGACAATTCTTCAGCTCAGTCCACTCGGCGGGCGGCTCTGAGTGCATGCTCTTGTCTTCTCTCTCCGTCTCGATGATGTAGTCCAACACTCGATTATCATCGAAACGGAATTCGTAACGCACCCGCATATAGCTTTATCTCTCCGTAATCAATTAAGGCGACAGAAGACTAATACTTTCTCAACGGAGTCCGTCGGCTGCTGAAGTTACTCCTTTTATTTTCAAGTGTAGCGGATTTGCGGATGCCAATATTTTTAAATTTGTAACCCTCGATCAGCCCCCGCCCGCCATTTCTTCAAGCTCCATCCACCTTTCCATGGTCTTTTCCAGAGTTTGCTCCAACTCCGCCAGAGACGTAAGCGCATGGCTCACCTCCTCATGGGGACGACTATAGAAATCAGCGGCGGACACCTCTTCCTGCATAGCAGCCACTTCAGCTTCCAGTCGCTCAATTTCCTTGGGCAAAGCATCCAGTTCGCGCTGCAGCTTGTAGCTGAGCTTGGCCGCCTTGCCGCCGTCCGACGCCGCTTTTGGCTTAGCGGCCTGAGCCCTGGGTTCAGCAGACCTGGCTTCGGCCTTGACCACTGGACGCTGCGTCAACCAGTCGTTATAACCGCCGGGATATTCGGATATCTTGCCATTCCCCTCGAACACCAGCGTGCTGGTCACAACGTTGTCGATGAAGAAACGATCGTGAGACACCAGCAGAATTGTGCCGTCAAACTCCGCCAGCAGATTCTCCAACAGATCAAGCGTGTCCATATCCAAGTCGTTGGTAGGTTCATCAAGCACCAAAAAGTTCGCCGGCATGGTGAACAGCTTGGCCAGCAACAGCCGGTTAATTTCACCGCCGGACAACGCTTTGGCGGGAGTACGCAATCTTTCCGGGGAAAACAAGAAGTCTTTCAGGTAGCCGGTGACATGAACGTTACGACCGCCAACCTCGATAAAATCTTTTCCTTTGGCGACGTTATCCCAGACGCTGGCTTCAGGGTCGATTTGCCCGCGCAATTGGTCAAAGTAGGCCACTTGCAGCCGAGAGCCGCGCTTAATAACGCCCTCCGTCGCCTCCAAGCCGCCCAGGATCAACTTTATAAACGTCGATTTACCACAACCGTTAGGACCCAGTAAGCCCACCCGATCTTTGCGCATCAACTGCCAGCTCAGATCCTTCACAAGATTGGGCTGGTCCGCATACCCAAAACTGACATTTTTCAGCTCCGCCACCAAATTGCCTGAGCGCTCCTCGGATTCCACCTTCAGACTCACCTGCCCTACCCGGTCGCGTCGCTGCCTGCGCTCTTCCCGCAGTTTTTTCAGCGCTCTGACTCGCCCCTCATTACGAGTACGACGCGCCTTGATTCCTTGACGAATCCAAACTTCTTCTTCCGCCAGTTTCTTATCGAAGCGCTCCCACTCCTTTTCCTCCGCCGCAAGCTGTTCCTCTTTTTTGGCCAGATAGGCGTCATAGGGCGCCGGCCAGCTCGACAATTTGCCGCGATCCAGCTCAATGACGCGAGTCGCCAGACGGTCGATGAAAGCACGATCATGAGAGATAAACAGTACGCTGCCGCCGAACTGCAACAGCTCTTCCTCCAACCAGGTGATCATGTCGATATCCAGATGGTTGGTGGGTTCGTCCAGCATGAGCAGGTTCGGCTCCTGCACCAGAGCGCGCGCCAGAAATACACGTCGACGCCAGCCTCCTGACAATTCAGAGATAGACTTATCGCCCGGCAGCTCCAGGCGTTGCATCACCGCTTCGACCTTCTGACGCAAACGCCAGCCGTCATGTGTCTCGATCTTGTTATGCAGGCGCTCAAGCTCCGCCACATTACCTTCTGCGCCTTGCTGAGTCAGCGCGTCATAGGCCGCAAGCCATTCCCCCACTTCCGCCAGCCCTTCCGCCACCACAGAGCGCACACTGGCGTCGCCTCGCTCCGGTAGTTCTTGCGGCAGATAGGCCATTTTCAGATCCCTGCCTCTATTTATTTCGCCGCCATCCGGCTTGATTTCACCGGCGCACACTTTCAAAAGCGTGGATTTACCTGCTCCGTTGCGGCCGACCAGACATAACCGTTCCTGTGACTCAATCACCAAGTCCGCATGATCCAGCAACGGAGCCATTCCAAACGCCAGGGAAACATCTTTCAGCCGTAGCAATGCCATCGTAACCTTCTAAAATCTAATAGTTTCTGAATTCGTTATTTGAAAAGAGACCCGCGCCCCAACCACTTAGTCGAGCAACTCCACTTTATCGCCAACGCAAATAATCCCGTGATTCAATTGCACCAGGTTTTGCCCGAATATCGCACCAAGCTCAGTTTTACGATAAGACGCAAGAGTACGCAAAGGCTCAGTGTCCGGAGATTTATGGCCCGTAGCAGGATCAATCGTCGTAAAGACACATCTTGAACAAGGCTTAACCGCCGCAAACTCCACTTCGCCTATGCGCAATCGCCGCCAATGATCTTCCGCAAAGCTATCGGCGCCAGCCACGACAATATTCGGGCGAAAATGAGTCATTTTAACAGGATTATTTAAGCGGCCATTCAGGTCCTCCAAAGAGGACTCAGAGGTGGCCAAAATAGGATAGCCATCAGCAAAACTGACTTTTTGCGGCGCGTCGTAATAAGCCCGATCCACTTGCCGAAAACTGTGCTCAGGAATATACACAAGACGCGCCTGCTCGCCCAAAAACTCACTAAACCAAGCATCTGCGCGCGCATCGACAAACACCGCAGACACCTCGTCTTTCCATACCTGCACAGACTCCATGGATGCATCTTGCCGATCTGGAGCCTCAATATACAAGCCGCTCATTCCTGGCGCCGACAACATCAAACCATTATCCGCAGTAACCGCCTTCACCAATACCAGCCGATGATGCTTTCTCGCCGTGATGAATTTGCCATTCGCATCCACCAGCATAAAACGTCGATCGCGATCCACCCCCCAATTCGTAATCGCCACTTTGCTGAGACTAACGCCCGCACAGGATTTAATGGGGTAAATATTTAACTCGGTAACTCGGATATCCGTCATAACTCTCTCCTAAGCGCGCTCTCGCCTCAACGCAGGCATAGCGCACTGGGTATACAGGGAAGGGACAAAATGCGTGGGTTGTCGACGCGAAAAAATAAAACAGCCTATTCTAAGCAGGCGGAAACAGGCAGTCTAATTAGGTCTACATCAGAGGACAAGGGTCGAGAGAAGAGCTCTTTGCAGCGCCCTAGCGAGCCGCCAATGAATTAAGCCGCGATTGCACTAACGCCGCCAGTTCATCCGGCTGAAACTTGGATAAAAAGTTGTTACACCCCACCTTTTCCACCATCGCCTTGTTGAAGCTGCCGCTTAGAGAGGTATGCAGCACCACATACAGGTCTTTCAGGCGGGGATCGTTACGAATTTCCGTAGTCAGCCTGTAACCATCCATCGCCGGCATCTCAGCGTCGGTCACCACCATTAGAAGCTTTTCAGGTACATTGACGCCTTCATCAGCCCATTTCTTGAGGAGGTTATAGGCTTCCAGACCATTTCTGGCGGTAATCACTTTCAGCCCGACTTTCTGCAAGGTCCCAATCGCCTGACTGATCGCTACCGGCGAATCGTCCACCAACAGCACTTCCTTACCTTGAGCAACCTTTCGAATATTCTCCGTCAGCGCCGTGTCGGAAACGTCAGTGGAATACGGACGAATATCCGCCAGCACGCGCTCCACATCAATAATTTCAACAATCTGGTCGTTATAATAGGTTATCGCTGTCACGTAATGAGAACCGCCCGCCCCTTTAGGCGGAGGCAGAATCTGCTCCCAGGTCATATTGACGATACGGTCCACGCTGGACACCAGAAAAGCCTGCACTGTGCGATTGTATTC
This sequence comes from Hahella sp. HNIBRBA332, assembly GCF_030719035.1. Taxonomy (NCBI): domain Bacteria; kingdom Pseudomonadati; phylum Pseudomonadota; class Gammaproteobacteria; order Oceanospirillales; family Hahellaceae; genus Hahella; species Hahella aquimaris. The sequence goes on along the minus strand of NZ_CP132203.1, from coordinate 815,012 downwards.
CGTCACGATGATAGTGGAGTCCTTATCCGGCTGTAATGGCCGAAACCCTATCGCCTGAGACAGATTAATCACTGGAACAGTGGTATCGCGAATATGACTAACGCCACATACGACAGGATGGCGATGCGGCATTTGCGTCAAGTTGGGTAGTTTTAGCACTTCCTGGATTTTGAACACATTGATCGCGAAAATCTGTCTCATCCCCAGTTTGAACAAGAGAAGCTCCAAGCGATTCTCACCCACCAGCTTGGTGCGCTGATCAACAGAGTCCAAAACACTCGCCATAACCTAATACCCCAGGGTAGATACCAACTTACAGACCATACAGACCTGCTTGGCTTTAAGTTTAGACGATGGTTGAAGAAAACGCCGAAAATCCAGAGAAACCAATAGGAGACTGGGAATAAGTACTGGATTATTTGAAAGGATTGAAATGGAAACTTGAAGAGAAAATTTGGAGCGGGAAACGAGACTCGAACTCGCGACCCCAACCTTGGCAAGGTTGTGCTCTACCAACTGAGCTATTCCCGCTTAAAAGATCAAGCTAATCATGATGTTAGCTTGCTTTGCAGCTTCTTTCGAGGCGCTCCTCAACAGAAGTGGGCGCATTATAATTAGCGTTCCGAAAGCGCGCAACCCCTATTTTGATTTTTTTTCATTTCATAAAACAAAAGCGGGGGACCGAAGCCTAGCGTATATCCAGCATCATATAAAGAAGGCGTCGCCAGACTCTGCGCACCTTATCTTCGTCTATACGACCGCCTTGCAGCGCGCCCTCCTGCTCCAGATTGCCCACCATTCCCATAATAATGGCCGCATCCTCGACATAGGTCTCGTACCCGAGCGACTGCATAAATTCCACCAAACCGGATAACCAAGCGTCTTTATATCGCCGCGCCAACGCGCTCAGATTCTCATCCCGCACAGACTCCATTAAAAAAGCCTGCTCAGACATAAGCTCAGACTTGTGGTGCCGGACCTGCCCCAGCACATAGTTGGTCCCCATTTCCACTAACGCGTTGGCGAATTCACGCTTGCGTCCCTCATCCTCCATTACAGAGGCGGCGTCATACACTTCGGCGAGACGGCGTAGTTCAGAGTAGAAGAACTCCAGCTTCTCACGGCTTTTTTCCGCGAACAGCATGAAAGCGTCAGTAATTAACTCATTGATGTCTTTGAAGTAATAAGTGGTGGAGGCCAAGGGGACGCCCGCCTCTTTCGCCACGGCGCGATGTTTGACGCCTTGCACGCCCTCCTTCGCTACGATACGTAAAGCGGCTTGCAATATCTCTCGGCGTCGCTGCTCGCTCTTGACCCTTGAGGCCTTTCTTCCCTGGTATTGAATCGATTCACATAAAGACTGATCTACAGCGGGAAAGTCCAATTCAAGGCTACTAGACATAACTAACTCTTATTTTACTTCCAGGCTCCAGACGTCACTCAGGAGCCGTTGACGCAAAGTCCAGGAAACTGTGACGAACCACGCATGTTAACAAAGGGGGATACAAGGCTCAGCCAGCAAAGGTCAACATTGTGACCCAGGAGACAGAAAATCCTCACAGGTGGGCAGCGTTAGAGTAAGAAATTAGCCGTCAGGCAAGATCAGTCGTAAACGGCCGGATAAGAGAGCAAAAACTCAACCTCCTCCGGCCGACTCGCGCGCCTCAATACCTTGTTTCTGTGGGGGAAGCGCCCAAACTGGCGAATGACGTCCCGGTTCGTTTCCGCCTTGCCTGCGAAGCCACTGACAAAGTCCCTTAACGGACCCGCCTCACAGGTCGCAGCGAGCTGTCGATAAAGCGCGACTGACTCCTCTTGATCGGACACTTTCTCCGAATGTAAAAGCGGCATGTAGAAAAAGATTCGCTGAACCGGCTCAAGCCTGACATCCAGCGCCTTTTTGAGCCCTTCCCGCGCCGTTTTTCTGGCCTCCTTATCCTGGTCAAACGCCATGGCGCCGCCACGGAAGATATAACGAGGTAAAACATCCTGCAGAAGAATCAGGGCCAGTACGCCTTCGGAACTATCACGCCAATGCTGCAACCCCTGCTCCGAAGCCAGGACAACCGTCGTTAAGAAGCGCCGACGAATTTCACGGTCATAACTCTTAGCCTCAGAAAACCAACGCCGGAGATTTTCCTGAGGCGGCAACCCATTCTCATCCTGCTCGCCAAACCAATAACGTAAAATTTCGCCGTCCGACCACATCACCCCTCCGTAACCATCAGCACAAAACGCAACGCAAAAACCAAAGTGGATATTCGTTTCCCGCCTAAAACTGAGTAAGCTCTCGATTATAGACGTCCAAGTCAAGAAAATAGGCCTCTTAATAAGAAAGCAGCAAACCAAACCGGCCTAATCGGCGTACCATGCACATACTTGGAGATTCGACAATTCATTATGACTTTCGACCACACAATACTTCTCGCTCATGGCAGCCGTGACAACAACTGGTTGCAGCCTTTTATCGCACTGACGGAACGCCTTTCCCAAAGCGCCACTCAGGTTTCCCTGGCGTTCATGGAGCTTGCGGAACCCACACTGGAACAAGCCGTGATAAAAGCTAAAGATCAGGGTGCGCAGTCCATAGCGGTCCTGCCTCTTTTTTTCGCCGCAGGGAAACATTTGCGAGAGGATGTCCCCGCCATGACCGCCGCGCTGACCAAAAAGTCTGGCGTCGACATCACTCTGCTGCCACCCCTTGGGGAGCACCCTCTATTCATCGCCGCCGTTGAAGGAATTGTTCGCGACCTTCTACAGTCCAGCGCACGCTGACCAAGGTCGCATATAATTGCGAGAGACCACAAGCCGCCTCAGATACTTACTGCAGCGAGATGCTTACGCCGCTAAATCCTTAACTGAGCGAGCTAAGAGTCGAGTTTTAAACAACTTATTGTATAGACGCCCGATTAGGCACAAGATAGCCCAATCGCCACTGCGCACTACTCACGCACAGTCGACGACTCACATGTTGAAAGGAAGAGTTTAAGGAGATCCAAGCATGCACATCCTGGTGACCGGGGGTACAGGTTTTATCGGCAAACAACTGTGCCGGGCGCTATGGGCCAGTGGACACGACACTACTGTGTTCAGCAGAAGACCTGAACAGGTATCTCATCTTGTGGGAGAGCGCTGCCGCAGTATCGGAGAGCTGCGCGCGGACCTGATAGAAACACCGGTTGACGCCATCATCAATCTGGCTGGCGAGCCCGTAGCAGACAGACACTGGACACAAGCGCGTAAGCAAAAGCTGAAGCAAAGCCGTATTGCGCTGACCCACGACCTGATTGACATGTGCAAGCAAATGGAAACGCTCCCCAAAGCAATGGTTTCCGCATCCGCCGTGGGCTATTACGGAGACCAGCAAGACCTATTAGTGACAGAGCATAACCCGCCCCACGAGGAGTTCACACATGAACTGTGCAGCGAATGGGAAGCCGCCGCCCTAAGTGCAGAGAGTATTGGCATGCGCGTCGCCATCGCCCGTATCGGCCTGGTGGTGGGAAAAGAGGGTTTCCTACAGAAAATGCTACCCGTTTTTAAACTTGGTCTGGGGGGGAAATTCGGCGACGGAAGCCAGTGGATGCCCTGGATCCATATTCAAGACCTGCTAAGAGTTCTGCTGCATTTGCTCGAAACGCCTACATGCAGCGGCCCCTACAATGCTGTCAGCCCTACGCCGGTCACTAACGCTGAGTTCACCGCCACCTTGGCGAAACTGCTTCATCGCCCTGCATTCTGCACAGCGCCAGCGTTTGCATTGAGGCTAGCGATGGGGGAGCTATCGAGGATGTTGTTGACGGGACAAAAGGCGATACCAGCCCGTTTATTGGAAGAAAACTTCAGTTTTCAATTTGATATGCTTGAGGAGGCGCTGAAAGACGTCATTGACTGACTCGCTTTCAGTCCTCCGGTAATACACCGTAAGAAGACGCCGCCAAGTATTGGCGACAGGGATGACGCTTGCTTATTTGCGGTACGTCTTCATTTATATGTTTCCGCACTCCCTGACCTCAGGCCCAATGCGGGGTAACCAATCACACGACGTTACGCCGCCGCGTCCAGCTCACCTAAACGTTGACGCAAGTACGACTTCACCATCAACTTTAATTCCGTCAGCATGATTGACTCAGGCTTTTCTTCCATCGTCATGGCCAGCCTCAGGATAGCGCCGCAGGCTCTGGGCAGCATCACGCATATTAACCACAGACGCTCTTGTTCTACTTGCGGATACAGCAATTTGGCGCGATTGGTAATAGCCTGGGCGTTATCAAACAACTCGCCGAGATCCAATTGCTGAAGCTCAGGCATCGCCTCGACGCCCGACCAGATTTCTTTGTAACCTGGCTCAGAGCGGTAGAAATGGGCGAAGGTGTCGATAAGCTTGTCAAACCCTTCCTCCAGATCAAACTCGTTTACAAACTCCTCCATGACGGTGCTCAACGTCTTGATATGACGCTCAGCCAAGGCCTTGACTATAGCGGCCTTGTTGGGGAAATAGCGATACAAAGACGCTAGGGAAATACCCGCGCGACGGGCGATCTCCGAGGTTTTCGCTCCCTGCACGCCAACTTCACTGATAAGAATGGCAGCTTCGTTTAATATCAGCTCGACTCTTTCCCGGCTGCGTTCTTGCACGGGCTGCCTGCGCTGTTCGAGCTCCTGCAGCGCTTCTGAGTTTTTACTGGCGGTAATGTTCATAGTCATAACTTCCTGTAGTTATTCCACGAGGTTAGTACTGATCGTTCTTGAGTTAGTACTCTGATCAAAGTCATTTCATTTGGTTTTTATTGTTGTGGGTACGGCTATTATTGCGGTACAGCAGTCTACTAGCTGCGACGCGCCTGGCGGGCTCCTCCCCCCCTTACCGCGGCAACGCGTAACTTCCCGTTGCGTGTGCGACCAAACCATCGCTGTTCGGCGAGTACAGATTTACTTCACAAAATGCAATCCGGGAGCCAAGTTTAAGCAGAGTCGCCTCCGCCAAAAGGTCTTCCGGCTTGGGCCGTTGCAAAAAGTTGATGTTTAAATTGCTGGTGACAGCCATTTCCACACGCCCTAAAGTCGCCAGGATAATTGCATACATGGATGCATCCGCCAGCGACATGATGATGGGTCCGGAAAGAGTCCCTCCGGGGCGCACAAAGGTTTCTGAAAACGGGATTCGGGCGATAGCGTTCTTGCCTGAGACCTCATCAACCCGGAAATCGATGGACTCCGCCATCGGCACGCCGGTTCTGATGATGTTTTGAATTTCGTGCGCGGTCAGCATCATAGGCTCAACTGTATCATCGGACGCTGGTGAGTTTGCCTCATCGCCCCAGGGTTGCCAAGCAGGTATATGGCATAAACCATGAGGCCGGTTGCGTTCTCATGACAAACTGTTGTATGACGCGAAAAAGGCCGCTTGGATGGGCCGTTTTGGGGAAAACTGCGATAAATCCGATCGTCATGGCGGCCGTCGGGCCGCCCTCTGAGCCGTATTCGCAATTAATACAATCGCGCCTGTACGCAAGGAGTCATCGCTTCTACAATAGTGCGGCAGTAAAAATAAACCATTACCGGTAGTTAACCTTATTTATTTGTATTCCTGGGAAGATATATGCGCGCAAGTCGATACCTGATCGCCACCCTGAAAGAAACCCCTGCCGACGCGGAAGTCATCAGCCATCAGTTGATGCTGCGCGCGGGCATGATTCGCAAGCTGGCCGCAGGTCTCTATACCTGGCTCCCCCTTGGCTTGAGGGTTCTGAAAAAAGTTGAAAATATCGTCAGAGAGGAAATGGACCGTTCCGGCGCCCAGGAAGTGTTGATGCCGGCGGTGCAGCCAGCAGAACTATGGATCGAATCCGGCCGCTGGGAGCAATACGGCTGCGAGCTGCTACGCATTCACGACCGTCACAATCGCGATTTCTGCGTCGGCCCGACTCATGAAGAAGTCATCACCGACCTGATTCGCAATGAGCTGAAAAGCTACAAACAACTACCGGCTAATTTTTACCAGATTCAAATGAAGTTCCGCGATGAGCGCCGCCCTCGCTTCGGCATCATGCGCGCCAGAGAGTTCCTGATGAAGGACGCCTACTCCTTCCACGTGAGTCAGGAATCACTGGACGAAACCTACATGGTCATGTACGACGCTTACACCCGCATATTCACTCGCTTCGGCCTGGACTTCCGTCCTGTGCAAGCGGATAGCGGCAGCATTGGCGGTTCATCTTCCCATGAGTTCCATGTACTGGCCAACTCCGGGGAAGACTTGATCGCGTTCAGCACTGAGAGCGACTACGCCGCCAACTTAGAAAAAGCGGAAGCCCTGACCACTCTCAAGCAGGCGCCTGCGCCGTCCAAAGACATGACCAAGGTAGCGACGCCTGATCAACGCACAATTGAAAGCGTCTCCGCATTTTTGAAACTGCCTGCGGAGCAAACCGTGAAAACTCTGCTGGTGCTGGGCGAAGCGGAAGAAGGAGAGACTGCTCCGATAATCGCTCTGGTGCTGCGCGGCGATCATGTTCTCAATGAAATCAAAGCGGAGAAGCTGCCTGGCGTGGCGTCCCCGTTGACGTTCGCCAGCGACGAAGCCATTGAGGCGGCGGTGGGCTGCAAGCCTGGCTCCATTGGCCCCGTGAATCTGTCTCTTCGCACTATTGTCGACAACAGCGCAGCCGTGCTGGCGGATTTTGTCTGCGGCGCCAACGAAGAAGGCCAGCACTTCACCGGCGTTAACTGGGGACGTGACTGCGAAATAAAGGAAACCGCCGATCTGCGTAACGTGGTGGAAGGCGATCTCAGCCCCGATGGCAAAGGCATCCTGGTGCTCAAAAAAGGCATCGAGGTTGGACACGTATTCAAACTGGGCGACAAATACAGCTCCGCCATGAACGCCACCGTATTGGACGAAAACGGCAAAGCTACCGTGATGCAAATGGGCTGTTACGGCATTGGCGTCTCCCGGGTGGTCGCCGCCGCGATTGAGCAGGGCCACGACGACAAAGGCATCATCTGGCCGGACGCCCTGGCGCCTTTCCAGGTCGCCCTGGTTCCTTTGAATATGCATAAATCTGATGTAGTGCGCGAGAAAGCAGAAAGCCTTTACGCAGAACTGTTGCAAGCCGGCGTAGATGTTCTGCTGGACGACCGTAATGAACGCCCCGGCGTTAAATTTGCGGAAATGGAGCTCATCGGCATCCCACACCGAGTCGTCATCAGTGATCGCGGTCTGGCGGAAGGCAATGTGGAATACAAAGGCCGCCGTGATACCGACAGCACAGATATGGCAGTGGATACTGTTGTAAACTTCATCAAAGAGAAGTTGAAAAAATAGTCAATTAAATCATGCAGTACAGTTATTCAGTGCGCCCCGCCCTTGTTCGAGGCAAGGGCTTGTCTTGGTTATTCGGAATTTTCATGCTGCTGGCGCTTGCGCCGGTCTCCGCCCTTGCCGCCGGCCAACAAGAGCCGGATCCGGAGCTGCGCGCCGTATTAAAGCGCACGGTTAACGAGGCCCAAAGCTTTATTGACCGCTTTGACGCCGAAGTATGGCTGGTGGATATGTCCACCCGCATGGAAAAGTACATCAAAGACACCAATCAGCGTCTTGAATTACTGAAACTGGTGCATCTGGAAGCATCCCGCGCCGGCCTCAATCCGGAAATTGTACTGGCGGTAATGCATGTGGAAAGCCGCTTTGATCCCTACGCAGTTTCCAGCGCCGGCGCGCGCGGCCTGATGCAGGTGATGCCGTTTTGGATAAACGAAATCGGGCGACCGGATGATAACCTCCACGATGTCGCCACTAACCTGCGCTATGGCTGCACCATTCTCAAGCACTACCTGGACAAAGAGAAAGGCAACCTGATTCGAGCTCTGGCCCGCTACAACGGCAGCTTGGGCAAAACCTGGTACCCGGAACGGGTTCTGGTCGCCTGGGAACGTTACTGGTTCGTCAAACACTCCTGATATCGACGCCAGACTCAACCTACACCATTCCCGAACGCCGGCGGAGCTTTTCTCCCCCGGCGTTTTTGTTATAAGTTTCCACTCATTCTTATCATTTCAAGCCATCGAGCTACGTCGCACAAGGAATCCATTATGTCCGACTCTCCTGAAATCAATCCCTGGCGCACTCTTTCCAGCAATCAGGTTTATGTTAACCCCTGGATTCAAGTGGAGCATCGAGAGGTCATCGCCCCCACCGGCAAGCCCGGCATTTATGGCGTTGTGCATATGAAGAACAAAGCGGTCGGCATCGTGCCGGTCGACGACCATGGCTACACCTGGCTGGTGGGACAATATCGCTATGCGACCGAATGCTACTCCTGGGAGATCCCTATGGGCGGCGCTCCTCACGATGAATGGACAGCGGACGCCGCGCGCAGAGAGCTACAAGAAGAAACGGGGTTGATTGCCGATGAGCTGTCGGAGCTAATGCGCCTGCACACCAGTAATTGCGTCACCGACGAACAGGGCGTGGTGTATGTTGCGCGCAAGCTTACGCAAGTCGGTTGGAATCCAGATGAAACAGAGGAGTTAAAAGTCCAACGCTTGCCGCTGCAAGAAGCCGTGGACATGGCGCTGAGCGGCGCAATTACGGACGCCATCAGCGTCGCGGCGTTACTGAAGATTGCGCTTCAACACCCAGATTGGCTGACGCAAGGCGAATAAAACCGGCGTTAAGCCAGTTGCTCAATGGACTGAAATTTATTGGAGTCATCGAAAGTGATGACAAATGAACCCCGAATACCCTCTCGGGTTACGAAGCGCTGCAGGATATTAGCGGGAAATTGAACCCTGAGCCCTTCCCGGCTTACGGCGTTGACGCTTTTTGCGCTACCGCGGTAAACGTTCAAGTACTCATCTGCGGATATATAGATGTCGACGATGATTTGCCGCATCTCTGGAACACTCTGCTGTTACTGATCAACTCTATAAAAACAAACCATCACAACCCTCCCCCCTATGTTGGACGGAGGGTTGTGACAGCGTTAAGTTACATTATCAGACCTTGGTGGTGGCGTGCGTAGTGCTCTGCGCCAGATCCAACAACTCACGCAGGGCCACAGAGTACATAGGGAACTCTGGATCTTTCGTCGCTTTCAGCTCGGTCAACATACCGCGCCAGCGCTCGATCAGGTCCGTATTGCACTCTGACCAGGCGTCGATACGCTGATCAATGTCTTCCGGCGCGTCCGTCATGCGCAGGATACCGACCGTCAGAGCACGCTGCTGCCAGTCAAGATCTTCGCGGAAACTCTCTCTCGCCAGCGCCTGCCAATGCGTCGCCGGCTGCGCGATATTGAGCTGATGCGCAAACCACTGCATATCCAGTCTTTCGCCCATGCGGAAGAACATACGCGCCACGTAATCCAGGCTGGCGTTAGTCTGTTCCTGCGCCTCAATGATGCCCAAAGCGGAGTACAGATACGGCGTTCCCGCCACTGTCGCAGCCAGTTCATCCGGCACGCCAGCCTGACGATAACCGTCATAGCGCTCCTGCCACAGTTTGAGCTGGTCGCCGGAGAGCAGCTCCTTGAAGTGATGCGCGATGTAGTCAATGCCGGTGGAGAATTTATCCATGTTCTCCATGACATTCAGTTCGCTGCGACGATTTCTCAGGAACCAACGGGTCGCTCTACGCACCAAACGGATCAGTTCGGACATCATTGCGATCTGCATGCCGCTGCCGACCTTATAATCCAAGGCTTCAATCGCCGCCCATTGATTCTGCACCTGGAATACATTTCTGGCGATAACGTACGCCTGAGCGATCGCCGCCACTGGCGCGCCAGTAGACTGACGCAGACGGTCCACAAAGGTGATGCCCATGTGGTTGACCATGTCATTGGCGACCTGAGTGGCGATAATCTCGCGACGCAGGCGGTGGTCGCGCATCTGACGACCAAATTTCTCCACCAGCACCTGAGGGAATTCAGTGTGCAGTTCGTTGGCCAGATACTCGTGATCCACCAGATCACTGTCGATCAGGGTCTCCTTCAGCCAGCCTTTGACGTAGGAAATCAGCGTACAGAGTTCCGGTCTCACCAGGCCGCGCTTCATGGATTTACGTTCGGTGATGGTTTCATCGTCCGGAATAAACTCCAGACCGCGATTCAGCTTACCGATAGATTCCAGATGATTAATCAGACGGCGGTATTCTTCAATGCGAGTCGCCGCATCAGTTTCCGCAATACTCAACGCCTGGGTCTGACGATAGTTATTCATCAACACCAGATCAGCAACGGACTCAGTCATGTCCGCCAGCAACTTATTACGCTGCTTCATGGTCATGTCGCCGCCGGCGACAATCTCATTCAGCAGGATCTTGATGTTAACTTCGTGGTCAGAACAGTCGACGCCGCCGGCGTTATCAATGAAGTCGGTATTCAGACGGCCATAGTTGAAGGCGTATTCAATACGAGCCAACTGGGTCATGCCCAGGTTGCCGCCTTCACCGATGACTTTCACCTGAAGATCGCTCGCGTCGACCCGCAGCGCGTCGTTGGCTTTATCGCCCACGTCTGCGTGCGTTTCTTCCGAGGATTTCACATAGGTGCCGATGCCGCCGAACCAAAGCAGATCCACCGAGGCTTTCAACAACTGTGAGATCAGCATGTTGGGAGGCAGGCGATCCTGCTTGATGCCGAAGCGCGCCTTCATTTCAGGGCTGATCGGAATCGACTTGGCGTTGCGCGAGAACACGCCGCCGCCCGCCGAGATCAACTTGCTATCATAATCCATCCACGTGGAGCGCGGCAGCTCGAACAGGCGCTTGCGCTCTACGAAACTGGACGCGGCATCTGGATTAGGATCGATAAAGATGTGCATGTGGTTGAAGGCGGCCACCATGAGAATATGCTCAGAACGCAACATGCCGTTGCCGAACACGTCTCCGGACATGTCGCCCACGCCCACCACGGTAAAGTCGTCAGTCGCTGTATTCACGCCCATTTCACGGAAGTGGCGCTCGACAGAAACCCAGCCGCCGCGAGCGGTGATGCCCATCTTCTTGTGGTCGTAACCCTGGCTGCCGCCGGATGCAAACGCATCGCCCAGCCAGAAGTTGTACTCTTCCGACAAGGAGTTGGCGATGTCACTGAACGTCGCAGTGCCTTTATCCGCCGCCACAACCAAGTAATAGTCGTCTTCATCGTGACGCACCACATCCAAGGGCGGAATCACTTCACCGCTGGAAAGGTTATCGGTGACATCCAACAAACCGCGAATAAAGGTTTTGTAGCAGGCAATACCCTCGTTCAGCATGGCTTCGCGATCATTCTCCGGCAGCTGTTTGGCGACAAAACCACCCTTCGCGCCTACAGGAACGATAACGGAGTTCTTGACCTGCTGCGCCTTCACCAGCCCCAGCACTTCCGTCCGGTAATCCTCAAAGCGATCAGACCAGCGCAGACCGCCACGGGCGACCTTGCCGCCGCGCAAGTGCACGCCTTCTACACGCGGGGAGTACACGAAGATTTCGAACATTGGCAGCGGCAGCGGCATTTCCGGGATGTCGCGAGGGCTGAATTTGAAGGACATATATCCCTTCACGCCATTGTCTTCGCCGCGCTGATAATAGTTAGTGCGCAATGTCGCTTTGATCAGTTCAACATAACGACGCAGTACGCGGTCTTCACTCAAGTGTTCAACTTCATCCAACGCCTGGTTGATTTCAATCTCCAGCTTCTGTTGCGCAGCGCCACACTGGGCTTCGCTCTGAATTTTCGCTGGGTTGAAACGCGCTTCGAACAGCTCGTAAATAGACTTGGCGATATGAACGTGATTAACCAGGGTATTGGCGATAAAGTCCTGGCTATAGCTGAAGCGGATCTGACGCATGTAACGGGCGTAGGCTCGGAACATGGCGATCTGCCGCCAATCCATCTGGGCCGCCAATACCAGGCGGTTGAAGATGTCATTCTCCGCCTCATTGGTCCAAACGCGCAGGAACAGCTCTTCGAACTTCTTGCGGATTTTCTGGATATCGATCACTTCACCGCCGCGGCTCTGCAGAGAGAAGTCATGAATCCAGACCACCTTGCCGTTACGATCAACCGCCTCAAACGGGTGCTCGCCCAGGACTCTCAGACCGAGGTTTTCAAACAACGGCAACACGTCGGACAAAGGCACCTGCACAACGCCATGGAAAAGTTTGAAATGCAGAATGCTTTCATCTTCTTCCAGAGCGCGATAGAAACTCATCGCCAACGGGCGTTCATCGCTCAGTGACGCAATATGCTCGATATCGATCACCGCACGGCGAGGTGAAAACTCTTCTCGGTAGGCGCCATTGAACGCATTGGCGTACAGATGAATATAGGCGTTGGCCTGTTCTTCGCCATGCGCCTCGTACAGGCTCTCCATCAGGCCATCCTGCCAGGACTGAGCCGCTGCGATGATGCGCTCTTCCAGCTCTGCAGGACGCAGGTCGCGACGCTCCGCTTGCGGTACGCGCAGGTTGAACTGCGTACGCGCCAGCACGGATTCGGAGAAATAAGTGGTGAACTCTACGTCTTCTGCGCCGGTAGCCTTGACCAGAATATCGGAAATGCGCAGACGCAGATCGGTGCTGTACAGGTCTCTCGGCACATACACGATGGCGCTGACAAACTGACCGTACACGTCCTCGCGAATAAACAGACGAATCTTGCGGCGCTCCTGGATATACAGAATCCCCATGGCCACATCGAACAAATCATCGCGCCCCAACTGGAACAGCTCGTCTCTGGGATAAACCGCCAGAATCTGATCCAACTCTTTGCCAGCGTAGTCGCTAGGATTGAAACCAGAGCGCTTCAGGACATGCTTGACCTTGCGTCTGACCAATGGAATATCGTCAGGACGCTGGTGGTAAACCCGTGAGGTATATAGACCCAGGAAGCGGCGCTCCCCAATGACTTCCCCCTGCTCGTTGAACTTCTTCACTGACACATAATCAGGATAAGCGGGACGATGCACCCGCGAGCGTTGCGACGATTTGGCGAAGGTGAAAATTTCAGATTGCAGTAGTTGCCGACGGGCTTTTTGAGGCAGATCGCTCAACTTCATCATCGCGGGACGTTCTGGATGGCTCTTCAAGATACCCAATTCAGAACCCGCAACCTGTTGAATGATGGTGTCTTTACCGGCTTTCTTGAACTGATACTCATCGTATCCGAGGAAAGTGAAATGGTCCGCAGCCAACCACTTCAAAAACTCGCTCGCTTCTTTTAAATCCGTTTTTTTGACATTGGGAATATCTTTCTCGAACTCGCTGATGAGTTCTTGCGCGTGCGACTTCATTTTCTCGTAGTCGCCTACCGCAGTCCGCACTTCGCCGAGAACGGTCTCCAGTTCCTCTCTGATGCGCTGGTGATCAGCGGGATCATTATGACGATCAATCTCCACATACACCATGGACTCGCCCAACTCCCGCGCCGGCTCTTCATCGCGGCCGATAACGCGCTTGAGTTTGGCGGAGCTGTCCCGCTCGATGTACAGAACCGCATGCTGAATGGAGTGCAGCGTCAGCTCCATGCGGTTCAGCCCCATACGCACCGAGTCGACGATAAAGGGAATGTTATTGTGAAGAATGCCTATAACGGTGTGGGTGGATTGCCAGCCGTGAGTTTCCAGGTCAGGGTTGAATACGGTGACCTTGGGCTGGTCTTGATGATGTTCTTGCAGGAAGTGCCAACAGGCGACGACAGCGCCGTAGATATCCGCCAGACGGCGACTACGGATTTCGTCCAGAGGCGACATTTCGAGATAAAGCCGGGCGAACCGGTTCACATCCTCCGCTAAGCCAGGATCCAGTTTCTTTTTGAACTCCTCCTCTAAAAGTTCAAAAAACTGCTCCCTGGTCTCTACGCTAATCTGCTTCATTAAATTTGCACCTTTTTATTATTGGCTCAAAAAAAGCAACGACCCCAAAACTTCTTTTACAACGAGGCAGTGAACTGAGTGAGATGACGCCTGCAGTTTTAAGAATAGTTCAGGTATTGAAATCTGTTTATGCTGTTTGGGAGCCGAGAGCCTAGCAGGGCGGATACGCGTTTTTAATACAGTTTAGTACCTACTACAAAAGATCAAAAATCGCCGCTAACGAAATTTTTTTATTATTTTTTTCATAGAGTTACGGAGAACGCTTTGCAAAAAAGCGTTCTATCACAACCACATTGGTAGGTGGAAATACCTAGGCAATAACACGCAACAAAAGAACGGATTTTAACCACCCCATTTAACCGCTGCGTTATCAGACCTCTTCAACTTTAATATTCGGATATGAAGTTCGTATTTTGCTGATCAGCGTTTTGATATGAGGCAGGAACTTTTTTGCGAAGGAAGCTTCCTTTGCATAGGGATACGCGCCTTCAAAATACACAAATGTGTTGCTGTAACGTATCAGCTCAACTTTAGCGATTAAAACCTCTATGGGACGCACTTCTTTACGCTCAGGATAAAGGTCGAACACCACTTTATCCCCGTCATACGACAATAATGTCTCCAACTCCCAGCGGTACTTGGTTCCTCGTACAACGCGCCAAAGCGCGCCTAATCCAAGCAGAAGGGCTAACAGGCCCAGCACTGGATAGGGATTCCATAAGTTATGGCCGGATGTAAAGATCAATAACCACACAACGCCGAGCACTATTTTTTCCAGCCACAAAGACTTCTCTTCGAAGGCTACTTTTCTCCACCTTTCAATTTTCATAGGTCCGCCGCTTACAACACTTCATTCAATTACTGCTACTGCGATTCGAAATGAATATCAGGCCGCGCAGCCCGGATACTCTCGATTAATTCCCCTACGTGAGGCCGGAGACTTTTCTGAATACCTATTAATTTGGAATATGGGTGCGCGCCTTCAAAGCAGATAAATTTTTTCCCATAGGTAATCTTTTTCACCTTCTCCAGTGCAACCTCAACGGTTCGCGTTTGAACCCCGTCTCTCTGCTCAAATATAAGCTGGTCGCCCTCATACTTTAACAAGACGGCCTCTACCCAACGGGTCTTTTCGCGACGCTCTATCTCAATACACGCCAGCACACTAACCATCGCCAGGATAAGAACCGCCACCCAATACTCATCTAGGAGCGACTTATCGACGAAAGCTCCGCCGAACAGGAAAAATATCACAGAGATTAAGAAAACGGACTTACTGAAGATTGGCTGCCGTTCGTAATAGCGTTCAGCCCTTGTTTCTTTGATTTCCACGAACAACTCCAACGCGCATATCAAAAGTGGGTAGCTGCGCCACTCTGGCTTAATCAAGGTTAAAAAATCTTAATCACCCTTGAATCGGCATTCTACAGTACGCACTTTAAAACATGACAGCTAGGCGGCTTTTGATTTTCGCTGCGCAACTCGCTTGTCGATTTGAGGGCGACCGCAGTCGTCGCATTGATAGTTTAATGTTATGACGAATAATTAATAACGAAACAAAGTTAATTATTGCAGAATGCTGTCACGTTGGCGCTGGACGCCTGCAGCTGAGTTTCCTAACATCTTAAGCCCGCTACAGGCCCGGAACCTCCGGCGGATGCGTCGAGGGTTTGTTGACGTTTTTGGAAGAACAACGCAAACACTGGTATTAGGTTAAGCATGTCCTTACAGGCCACTCTTCTCGATCTAAAGAACCAACTCAGTGAATCCATTATCGGACAGTCACACCTGCTCGATAGGTTGCTGATCTCTCTGCTCGCTGACGGCCACTTATTGGTCGAAGGGGCGCCCGGCCTCGCCAAAACCAAAGCAATTAAAGAACTGGCTTCCAATATTGAAGGCGACTTCCAGCGCATCCAGTTCACTCCCGATTTACTGCCGGCGGACATTACCGGGTCCGACATTTATCGTCCAGAGACGGGGAACTTCGAGTTTCGCAAAGGCCCCATTTTTCACAACTTAGTGCTGGCGGATGAGATCAACCGCGCTCCCGCCAAAGTGCAAAGCGCGCTGCTGGAAGCCATGGCGGAGCGACAAGTTACCGTGAGCGGACGCAGTTATCCGTTAGATGGTCTGTTTATGGTCATGGCCACGCAGAACCCCATAGAGCAGGAAGGCACTTATCCGTTGCCGGAAGCGCAGCTGGACCGTTTTTTGTTGCACGTCCGCATTGATTACCCTGACTCAGAGTCCGAGTTGAACATTCTGCGCCTGGCTCGCCATGAAGCGGCGGGGCCTAAAGTCAAAGAATCCCAACCACTGGAGCAGGAAGCCATTTTCCAGGCTCGCAAAGAAGTGTTGAACGTATATATGGCCGACTCTGTTGAGCAGTACATCGTTCAGATCATCATGGCGACCCGCTTCCCCGAAAAATACGACGCCAAACTGGCTGAGTGGCTCGAATACGGCGGCAGCCCCCGCGCCACTATCGCACTGGACCGTTGCGCCCGCGCGCACGCCTGGCTGAACGGCAAGGATTTCGTGGCCCCCGAGGATGTGCAGGCGATGGCCTTCGACGTACTGCGCCACCGTCTAATCACCAGCTTCAAAGCGGAAGCGGAAGGAGTATCCACCGACAAGGTCATCGCCCGTTTGCTGGAGCAGGTGCCGGTTCCCTGACATTAATCCTGAAGCGCCCACAGGACACAATGAATCAACATCGCGTTTATTGCCAATTGGATGAACTCATTCAACTGCGCATCGCCGCCGCCCGACTCAGCTTGCGCTTTGATCCGCGTAAATTGCAGCAACAGGCGGGGGCGCACTTGTCGCGCTTTCGCGGGCGCGGTATGGATTTCGCAGAGTATCGCCCTTATCAGGAAGGTGACGATCCTCGCTCCATTGACTGGAAAGTCACCGCCCGACGCAGTCGCCCGTTCACCAAAGTTTTTCACGAGGAAGTTGAGCGCCCGGTACTGATTCTGGTGGATCAGTCCATCAGCCTGTTTTTCGGCAGCCGTCGCGCCTTCAAATCCGTGCTGGCGGCGGAAATCGCGTCTCTGCTGGCCTGGGCCGGTCTGGCGCAAGGCGATCGTATCGGCGGACTGGTGTTCTCTCACCTGGGCCATCAAGCGCTAAAGCCGTCCCGACACCCCCGTCAGGCGCTGCGTATTCTGGAGTGCGTCAACTCGTTCAATCAGGCGCTAAGCCTGCAGCAGAGCGAGGTCAGGTTCAGTTTTAACGATGCGCTGCTGGAGCTGCGTCGTATCGCCCGCCCCGGCAGCCAGTGCTTTATTATTTCCGACTGGCGCCAGTTCGACGCCACCAGCAAAAATCTGCTGTTCGATTTGCGTCGACATAGTCAGGTGCTGCCGTTCCAGGTGTTTGACCCACTGGAACAGACCTTGCCCCCAGGCAACTTTCGCATTACCGACGGGCACTCCCACCTGGACCTGGACACTCGCAACGAGCGCCTGTCCCAGCGTCTGAAAAGTGAATACGAGCAGTGGCAAAACCAGTTGCTGCAGGAGCTCGCCTCGATCGGACTGGCCTGCGCCCGTCTCTCCACCTGGGAAGATCCGGCGGAGAAGCTACACCAGCTACAGTTCTCCAACGGCGCACGAGGAGCCGCCTGATGGACCCGACGCAGTCATTACAACTCCTGGATATCATGGATCCCTCGCCCACCGGCTGGTGGCCGTTGCCTTGGGGATGGTGGTTCGTGATTCTGGAATGTTTTTTCGCGCTGCTGGGGCTCGTCTGGCTCGGAATATGGCTGTATCGCCGTCACAAGCGAACCAAAGCCTCCCTGTCCGTCCTTGAACAACACTGGCGCGAGTTCAATGACCATGGTCGTCCCGGCGATTTTCTCGCTAACGTCAACCTCGTGCTGAAGCGTCATTGCCGCACCATGGGCTTAAAAGCCGCCCTGCCGCTATCCGGCGACGCCTGGGGAGCTTTCCTGAAACAACGTTTACCCGCTGGCCAGCACAGCCATATCGACGCCTACCTGCAAAGCCTGTACAGCCCGCGTCCCGCCTTACCCCCGGACGCCGCCTACAAGGCCGCGCAGCGCTGGATAAGGAGGCTGCGGTGCTAACGCTTGCCTGGCCATGGTTGTTACTGGCGCTTCCCCTGCCCTGGTTAATGAAAAAGCGCCATAAAAATGAAGAAGGGCGCAATCTGGCGTTGCGGGTCCCCTTCTATCAACAAGCCGCACTGGTGCTGGAAGGCGCCGACGCTGGTTCAAGCAACGCGCCCAGCGGTCGTTGGAGCGTGATATTACAAGTCCTGGCCTGGACTCTGTTGGTGTTGGCGGTTTGCCGACCACAATGGCAGGGTGAGCCCATTCCCATGGACTACGAAGCCCGCGATCTCATGCTGGCGGTGGATATTTCTCCCAGCATGCAGGAAACCGATTTGCAATTGAAAGGCTATCAAGCCACTCGCCTGGACGTCGTGAAGTCTGTGGTCACTAACTTTATTCAGGTCCGCCAGGGTGATCGCCTGGGATTGATTTTGTTCGGCGCGCAACCCTATATCCAGGCGCCGCTCACTTACGACCTGATCACCGTCGGCGAACTGTTGAATGAAGCCACTCTGGGCATCGCCGGCAACGCCACCGCCATCGGCGACGCCATCGGGCTGGCGATCAAGCGCCTGCGGGAGCGCCCCGCCGATTCCCGAGTGCTGGTGCTGCTGACCGACGGCGCCAACACCGGCGGCGAAGTCTCCCCTGAGCAAGCCGCCAAACTGGCCGCTGAAGCCGGCATTAAAATCTATACCGTCGGCGTCGGCGCAGATGAAATTATCCGCCGCGGCATCTTCGGTTATCGCAAGGAAAATCCTTCCGCCGACCTGGACGAAACCTTGTTGCAAAGCATCGCCGACCAGACCGGCGGACAATACTTCCGCGCCCGCAATACCGGGGAACTTGAGCTGATCTACGAATCCATCAACCAATTGGAGCCGATCAAACAGCAGCAACGCTTCTTCCGTCCTAAGACGGAGTGGTATTGGCTGCCCTTACTGGTCGCTGTCGCCCTGCTTTCATTCTGTTGGCTTGCGCCCGCCCTGACCGGGTTGATCCGCCGAAGCGCGCCGACGCAGTTTGAGGAAGCGCCATGATGGAGTTCCTAAGCCAGTTTCACTTCCTGCGCCCCGCGCTGTTATTGCTGGCGCCGGCATTGCTGGCGCTACTATTTCTTATGCGTCGTCGCAGAAACGGTCAAAACTCCTGGCATACCTTATTGCCGCCAGAGTTTCTCGCCGCGCTGAGCGAGACGCCGCCGCAAACCGTCAAGCGCAGCAGCTTCTGGCTGTGGCCGCTGATTCTTGTGTTGTCCGTCATCGCGCTGGCTGGCCCTACTTGGTCGAAGCAGGAAACGCCAGTCACCCTGAAGCAGGAAGCCTTGGTGGTCACTCTGGATTTGTCTCTTTCCATGCTGGCGACCGATTTAACGCCCAATCGCCTGACCCGCGCCAGACAAAAAGTGTATGACCTGCTGGACGCCCGCAAGGAAGGACAAACCGCCCTGGTGGCGTTTTCCGGCAGCGGTCATGTCGTCGCGCCGTTGACGGAGGACAGCAATACACTACGCGCCATGCTGCCTGCGTTGGACCCGTTTATCATGCCGGAAATGGGCAGCAACGCCGCCGCAGGTATTGAAACCGCCTTGAATGTGATCAAGCAGGCCGGCGCCGCCAACGCCCGTATTCTGTTGATCACGGACGGCGTGGAAGAAATGGACGTGCAGCCAATCAAGGATCAGCTCAGCAAAGCCGGGGTTTCAATATCCATACTGGGCGTCGGCACGGATGACGGCGGACCGATCCCCATCCCCAACCGGGGCTTTATCAAACAAGGCGATCAAGTCGTCGTGGCCAAGCCCGACTTCTCATTGATGCGTCAAATCGCAGACCGCCCTGGCGACCGCTTCACTAAAATGACCTTGGACAACGCCGACCTGCGGCGTCTGCTACCCAGCGCCAATACCACGAGCTTCAAAGACGCCAACGAAGACAACACGCTGCAAGGGGAACAATGGCATGACGCGGGTTATCTCCTGCTGCTGATCGTGATCCCTCTGCTGCTTTGGCAGTATCGGCAGGCTGGCGTCGCGTTGTGCCTGCTGGTATTGCTGGCGAAACCACAAGTCTCCCACGCCATCGAGTGGAACAATCTTTGGTCCACCCCGGATCAACGGGGCTGGGAGTATTACCAGGATAAAAAGTACGAAGACGCCGCAGACGCCTATGGCAGCCCGATGGGCAAAGGCGCCGCCTATTTCCGCGCAGGCGACTACGCGAAAGCGGAAGCGGAATTCGGCAAACTGGATACAGCGAAGGCCCATTACAACCGCGGCAACAGTCTGGCTTACCAGCAGCGCTACGAAGAAGCAATCAAAGCCTACGAAGAAGCGCTGAAGCGCAATCCAGAGATGTCCGAAGCCGAGGAAAACAAACGTCGGCTGGAAGAAATGCTGGAACAGCAAAAGCAGCAACAGCAACAGCAACAGAACAGCCAGGACCAGAATAAAGATCAGCAGCAATCCGATCAGAAGAACGCCGACCAACAACAAAGTCAGCAGCAGAATTCATCGGACTCGCAAAAGAATCAATCCGACTCGCAACAACCAAATGGGCAGCCTTCCGATCAGGACAGTGCAGGCCAACCGGGCCAGCAAGGCGGCAATCCTGCGCAGCAGCCGCAAAGTCAAAATGCGGACAAACAGGACGCCTCCTCCAGCCAGGACAAAGATACACAGCAAGACGCAGAGCAAGCGCAAAAAGCAGATAAAGAAGACAAAGCTGATCCTAAGGACGACGCATCCAAAGCCGCCAGCGCCGAGCAGCAAGAGGCCGAGAAGAAGGATGGCGACAAAGAAACCCAGACAGCCAGTCAGGGCAAGCCCGAAGAAGACTCCGACAAAGAACCGTCGGACGCGGCTTCCGCCGCCCAATCAGACAATAGTATTTCATTGAAGGACCAGCAAACGGAGCAATGGCTGCGCAGGATTCCTGACGACCCCGGCGGCCTGCTGCGCAGAAAGTTTCTGCAGCAATATCAACAAGGCTCGCGTCCTTCCTCGTCCAAACAAGACAGCGGTAGACCCCTATGGTAACTCCTGTAAACCGGTTTTTATGCCTGCTTATGCTATGTGTACTCAGCCTGGGAGCCTGGGCGGAGGACAGTCTCAACGTCAGTGTGGACCGTCAGGAAGTCAGACAGAATGAATCCTTACAACTGACGATCACCAGCAAACTGGAAGTCGACTCCGCCCTGGACTTCTTCAACTTGAACACCCTGTCCATACCGCAGCCGGATGTCGGCGAGCTGGACAAAGACTTCGAGGTCATGGACCGTCAGCAAAGCTATCGGGTGCAGATCGAGAACAACAAGAACAACTCCGTCATCACCTGGGTCTACACCCTGCTGCCCAAACGCAGCGGCGACCTGGAGATTCCAGCGGTCAAGTACAAAGACAATGAATCTCAGTCGATCGCCATCAAGGTAGTCGACACCAGCCAGCAAGCGGTGGCGAAGGAAGAAAAGCCCGTCTTCCTGGAAGCGGAGGTGGACAACAAGTCCGTCTACGTGCAACAGCAACTGATCTACACTATCCGCCTGTTTTACAGCGACGATATGCTGCGGGGCGAGCTGACGCATCCCGACCACACGGACATCCTGGCCAAACAGCTGGGTAAACAGAAAGAGTACACTCGTTACCTGGGCTCCCGCCGCTTCAGCGTGGTGGAGCGCCAGTACGTTATTTTCCCGCAGAAAGCCGGCAAGATTGTCATTCCCGAGCAGATCTTCACCGGAACGCTGGCCCAGCGCCGCATTGGACGCCGTTTCTACAGCGAGGAAAAGTCGCCCGCCGTGGAAATTGACGTCAAAGCGCCGCCCGCCTCTTTTTCCGGCAAGCAATGGGTGCCGGCGCAAAGCCTGAGCATCCGCGACGTATGGAGTGATCCAGCGCGTGAAATCAAGGTCGGCGACTCCTTAACCCGAACTATCAGCGTACAGGCGTTAGGCATCGAAGGCGTGCAGATCCCCCCACTCAATAGCGTCAGTGTGGACGGAGTAAAAGTCTATCCGGAGCCTGAAAGCATCGACACGGAAGAGCACGCTGCAGGCGTCACCGGCCAACGCAAGGAAACCCAGGCCCTGGTGGCGATCAAGCCTGGGACCTACACCCTGCCCGCCGTCAGTATCCCCTGGTGGGACGTGACCAACGATGTGGAGCGCGTGGCGACGTTACCGGAGCGCACCATTACTGTATTGCCAGGCGCGCAATCCGCCGTTGCCAATACGCCTACCGCACCGTCGCAGACAACGCTGACGGACGACAAGACCGACTTAACCTTGGACTCAACGCCTGAACCGTTGTCCACGCCCGCTCCCGCTTCCTCAGACAGCGGAGTTTTCTGGCCCACCCTATCCGGGCTGTTGCTGATCGCCTGGCTGGCCACGATATACGCCTGGTGGCGCAAACCCGCGATCGTGAAACCTGTGATGCGGGAGCACCCACGCCAAGGCGCCCGGCATATTGAGCTGAACCAATTGAAAAAGCTGGCGAAGAACGATGTCGTCAAGTTTGTGGACCTGTATACGCGCTGGCTGCAGCAAGCCGCCCTGGAACAGCGCTATGCTCACCATGTGCTCAATCAACTGCGCGAACTCAGTCGAGAGCCGCTCAACCAACTGCAGCGCGACCTTTATGGACCGAACGCCAGTGCCGCTAACACGGATTTAAGCGAGTTGGCGCTGAAGTTAGCGGTAAACAGCGAGCAGGCGATCAAAGCCGAATCCAACACCCAGGGCGAGCCCGCGCCCTTGTATCCCACTTAGGCCGCTCACCGTCATGGTGGATTTCAGCGTAGAAGCAACCCGACTCGCACACTATGACGGCTGTCGGTATGCTCTGTTTCATCAAGGAACCCCGTTCAGCTATCTGGAAGCTTTGCAGTTTCTGGAGGAGAACCCAGCGTTCCGAGCCTTCTTCAATTCAATTTTCGCCTCCGTCGACAGTTCAGGCTATTTCTGGGAGTCGCCACCACTATCCAACGCCAATGAGAGTCAGGCATGTGAGTTCGTATTGATCAACAGCAGTCCGCTCGCGCGCCTGCAGCCGGACTGGCGGCCTTTCGCCAAGCCGTTTCGCACCTCTCGACAGTCCGATCTGGTGGCTGCGTTCAATAATCTGGGCGGCGACGCCCGACTGGTGTCGCCCCGACCGCAGACGAAACAGTGCGACTACGCTCATCTGGCTCGCTTTATCCGCAATGCGCCGCCGCAACAGATCGAGGCTTTCTGGATATACCTTGCCCGGGAGACACTGGCGCGCATCGGCGAGCAGCCCGTCTGGCTCAGTACCGCGGGTCTTGGCGTGTCCTGGCTTCATGCGCGCATCTGCGTCACGCCCAAATACTATCGATACGCGCCCTACGCAGCGCACTCCGGGTAATTCCACGCCCGGAAATATTTCCATCACCTGCTAAACTAAATAGATGCGCAGTATTCTCTGTGTCTACCAGTGACTGAACTCCTTCTTCATTCGCAATGGCCTGAGAGAGTCGTCAGTCCCTGATCCAGCGGCCAGCAAGGGATGTTGTCAATGGAGGGTCCCGGTATTGACGCTTAGAGGCATATTAATTGACTCACATACTTTTTCTAACGCAGCGCTACTTGGTCGGACTGATCTGTCTGCTGACCGCTATCTCATCTGCGCCAGCCTGGGCTCAAAAAGAAACCGTTAAGCTCAAGGTCGCTCATTTCGTCGAAGCCGGCAAAGACGGCGCTTACTACAGAGAACTCATCGAAAGCGCACTGTCGCAGGCGGGCTACGAGTACGAAATCGTCACCTCGCCGCCGTTCCCGCAGAAACGCGTGATTCAGATGCTGGACAAAGGCGACGTCACCATCGCCTGGATGCTCCCCACGGCGGAGCGCGACAGTCAACACGTCCGGGTGCCTGTCCCCATCACCAATGGCCTGATCAGCAAGCGGATTTTGCTGATCCCCGAAGGTCGTCAGGCTATTTACGATCAGGTCCGCGACCTGGAAGATTTTCGCACCCTGAACAAAGTGGCGGCGATCGGCAAGACCTGGTACGACCGACGCGTCTGGGAGCATAATCGCCTACCAGTGATGATTTTCGATGGCGACTGGACCGCCGCTTTCCGACCGCTGGCCCAGGGAAATCGCGGCATCGACTATTTCCCCCGGGGGGCGAACGAGATTATCCGTGAGTCACACAAATACCCCGGCCTGGATATTGAGAAAAACCTGCTGCTGCAATATCAAAGCGACTTCTATTTCTATCTTTCTCACGACGCCCAGGACCATGCGGACGCGATGACGGACAGTATGAATCGCGCGCGCAGCAGCGGTTTGATAGACCGCTTAATACAGAAATACTGGGGAGAGGATCTTGCCGAACTGAACCTGTCGCAGCGTAGAGTTATCCACCTGGACGCGCCTCCCGAGGAAATCCCTTCACCTTGAGCGACGCGCCTTCCTCGCCTCTTTATCACGCCCTCCCCTCGCCATGATCAAGCCTTCAAACCGGGGCGCTTAGGGTTTATCCTTGCAGCCCACAACATCAAAGGGTTCAGAATTATGAGCAACGTTAAATACAAAGTGGACGGCGTGGAAGTGAGCGCCGAAGAGTTTCGCCAGGATGAAGACAGAAGCGCAGCGGAAGACTTTCTGGTCAACGCCTATCAGGAGACTTTGGGCGACATGGTCTGCTCCGAACACGGCGAAAAAACCGGCTACGAATTGAATTATGAGTCCGAGAGCGGTCAGTGCAAAATCCGCACGGAAGCCTGCTGCGAGACCTTCGACCGGAATCTTAACATGGCGCTGATGATGAAGATGTCCGAGCAGGCGGAAGCAAGCCGTTCCGACGACGACATTTAAGCAAGGGCATTTCTTGCTACACTGACGAAGGAGCGTCCGTCACAGAAACAAAGGAGAGTTCACATGTCAGATCATCATACCTACAAGAAAGTGGAAGTGGTCGGTTCATCTAAAAACAGCATTGATGAAGCCATTCAAAACGCCATTCGGGAGTGCTCCCGCACCATCAAGCATCTCGAATGGTTCGAAGTCACGGAAACCCGCGGCCATATCGTCAACGGCGAAGTCGGCCACTTTCAAGTCAGCCTGAAAGTCGGCTTCCGTATCGAGAACAGCTAAGTTCCAGCGGGAATACCGACCTGCGATCCATGCTTCAGGGCCCTCAGGGGCCCGGCATGCGGCGGCGCAAGCTAAGCATTCAAAGGCAGACCACGCCCCCAAAACTGCGCTATCCCTTTGGCGATCTCTGCGAAGTTTGAACTTTTGCTGCTGGCGTTTCTCGCCTCGCAAAAGGATGCATCTGTATTAAACAGCGCTGCGGCCAGGGAGCGCCCCGCCCGAATGATATCCGCCGTCTTTTCCGAGCGCAAAGCGGTGAAAGCCGTAAACGCCGCATCCAGGTCGCGGGGATTTTCTTGCAGACAGTTCGCCAAATGCCAGGCGTCCTCCAATGCCTGACAGGCGCCTTGCCCAGACGTGGGCAGCGGCGCATGGGCCGCATCACCGATAATGATCACATTGCGCTTATGCCATAACCCGATAGGATCATGGTCATGCACATAGACCTTATGAATGCTCTCAGCGGGCGTTTCTTCAATAATCTTAGCGACAAGCGACGGCCACGTAGAGAAGACGGATAGCAGCTCCTTTTTGTACAGCTCCGGATTGCTCTTTTCTATGGACTTGCTGACTATCGCTCCCGCCCAATACGCCGCCCGTTTGCTGACCGGCACAATGCCGAAACGTTCCCCCACGCCCCAGTAATCACGCACCGCCATATCAGTGAAGACATCCTCTTGCGCTTCATAGACCCCAACCCAGTTGATAAAACCCTGGTATACCGGCCGACTGTCGCCATGCACGTAGCGCCTTGATGGAGAGTCCATTCGCCCGTCGGCGCCGATGACCACATCAGCCATCGCCTGCGCGCCATTTTCGAAGCGGATGCAGCTCCGGTCCCGCCCCTCTTGTTCAAAATCCGCTACCGCATGGCCATAGCGAATTTCGACTCCCAACGCATCGAGCTTCTCCAGCAAAGCCCTTTGCAGATCCCGCCGCAATACAGACAGGCTGGGATAGCCCATGCGCCGATTAATATCGAAAATATCCACGGAGCCAAGCTCCTCGCCGTGATGGGAAAGTCTACGCATGTGCGTGGGGCGTCCGGATAACGCAGCAATGTCATTCAGAACGTCAAGCTGATCGAGCACATAGGCTGCGTTTGGCCATATCACAATGCCCGCGCCGACATCCGTTGGCGCTGAACGACGCTCGTATATCGCCACGTCAAAACCCTTTTGCGTGAGCGCAATCGCCGTGCTGACGCCCGCGACTCCGCCACCCAGTATGGCTATTTTCATCTCGCGTTTTCCTTCTGATTCGATAAGTCCCGTCGCAGACGCAGGTCATGCGCATGACCGTCCACCACGCTAAGGCTTCGATAAAAACACGTCCACCGGTGAATAAAAACACGACTTTAGGTCAGGCCGCCGCTTACCAGAACAATCATCCGAAGTGATTGGGGGGAGTTAACAAGGGGAGACAGGGAGAGACAGGAAAAGAAGTGAGAAGCAGCCGGAATCCATTACACGAGGACTCCGGCATGCGTCCTTATGTGCGTCAGCTTTGACTTTCCATAAATTTTTTCGCCCGCTCCGCCAGTTCCTGCTCACTGAGGTCTTCAACATGGGTGGCGATATGCCAGACATGACCAAAAGGGTCCTCCAGGCTGCCACTGCGATCACCGTAAAACTTATTCTCTATCTGAGTACGTACTTTGGCGCCGGCGGCTAACGCTTTGGCGAAGGTAGCGTCGACATCTGGAACGTACAGCATCAGGCTCACCGGACTACCGCCCAAAGTCTGAGGGCCAAAGCACTGCATATCCGGGTATTCATCAGCCAGCATTAGACGGGAGTCGCCGATCTGGATTTCCGCGTGTCCGACAGCGCCGTTTGGGCCATTGATGCGGAGCGTTTCTTCTGCGCCGAAAGCCTGCTTGTAGAAAGCCAACGCGTCAGCGGCGCCTTTAATAATCAGATAAGGGGTGACGGAGTGAAAGCCGTCGGGAATGGGTTGCACTTGTTTGCTCATGGGATCTCCTTGGCAGGGTTGCTTCGTATCCGAATACAAGCGCCCTATTCTTACACCTACCGCGGCGACCTATGATAGATCCGGAACTGGCATTGTCCGCCTGATTGAAAGAGTGCGCAAGCAACAAAAAGACACCCCGGAGTTCCCAGCAAAAACTCCGGAGTGTAGGTCAAGAATTACCAATCCGCGGCTAGTTCAACTCAACTGTGCGGCTGGCGCGACCCGAAGGGGTAAATGTTTTGAGTTTAACGCCGCCGCTGACAGCGACAGGCCCGTCATACAGTGGCGATTCGGTTGTTGGCTCGGAGCCGTCCAGGGTGTAACGGATCTCCAGACCGGGGAAGGACAGGTTCGCTTCCAGCATGCCGTCAGCCACCTTGGCGCCAGGAGGCGGTACGCGGAAGTCATAACCGCCGTTCCAGCTGTCCAGACGCTTGAGGTCATAGGCGCCGACCCGCGCGGCGAATCCGCTCCAGGCTTGATTCAGTCCGCTCAAACGTTGCGCCTGATCCGCCTCGTTCGCCCAATCCGGTTGCGGCGACCACCCCCTCTCCGCCAATCCCAACAACTTGGGCAGCGCCAGATAGAACAGGTCAGATTCTGTTTTCACGTTCTCGCTCCACAGCTCGCCCTGCACGCCGAGAATCATGTCCTGCTTGTCCGCCGCCAGACGGGTGCGATCATTCCACATATCGTCCGTCAGCGGGTTGCCCATGCGATCCACCCATGCGGCTTTGAATACATCCATCGGCGTGAATTCATACACGCGACGGGTGTCCACAAAACCGGCCCAGTAATAACCGGGTTCTTCCGGGTCTTTCTGGTAAGCCAGATCGAAGTACAGGTTGGTGGCGTTGGCCAACACGACAGGGTAACCGGCGTTAGCCAGCTTGTAAGCGTTGTCTTCCGTGCCCCAGCCCCACACGTTGTTCCAGACATACGGAATCATGATGCCGCCGACAAAATGCGGATTGACCACTTTGCCGCCGTCTTCATGCATGAACGCCAGTTCTTCCCAGCCGGCGATCTTGGTCCCGTGGGCGGCGACAATGCCGGTCACCGTGGCGTTGAAGAAGCGGTTCAGCATTTCCACGTCGTCCGCGCTCAGCTCTTCTGAACCAAACATACGGGTACAGGCGGGAGATTTCTTCCAGACGCCCGTCGGCACTTCGTCCGCCCCCACATGGAAAGCAGGCATGCGCAGACCAGCCTGACGGTACATACGCGACACCTCGCCGACCACTTTGTCGATGAAGAAGTATGTGGTCGGCAAACATGGATTCACGACGTTGTCCTTCCAGCCCTGCACAGACTTGTATTCCGATTTGTCCTCAGGATCGCTCAGCAGGAAATTTCTGCCCTGATATGGCTTGCCCGCGTCGGCGAACTGCTTGGCGCGGGATTCCATGGATTTGATCGCCGCTCTGGCATGACCGGGCAGGTCAAACTCCGGCACCACTTCGATATGACGCTCCGCCGCGTAACGCAGCAATTCAACGTATTGCTGACGGGAGAAATAACCGGAGCCGTTATTGCTGCCTGCGAAAGGTCCAGAGCCGAAGGATGGAACCAGATGATCCAGCTCGTTCTCGGAATGTCCCCGTTTACCGCCGACAGTGGTCAACTCAGGCAGGCCGGGAATCTCCAGGCGCCAGCCTTCATCATCGGAAAGGTGCAGATGCAGTTTGTTCAGCTTGTACAACGCCATGACGTCGATAAGCTTTTTGACGCTTTCGGGCTGGCTGAAATGCCGCGCCACGTCCAGATGCATGCCCCTGTACGAAAAACGCGGCGCGTCGGAAATTTCTACAACAGGCAGACGCACAGGCAGTCCGCCGCCCTGGTAGGTTTCCAGAGGAAGCAGGCCCAGCAGCGATTGCACGCCATAGAACATGCCCGTAGGCGAGTCCGCCGCGATGCGCACGCCAGAAGCCGCGCTGGTGCTCAACTGATAGCTTTCATCCGAGCCAGGACGCCCGTGATTTTGCGCGCCTTGCAAGCAGATAGCGTTAGCCGCGTCTGCGCAGCGGCGCACTACTTCCACCGGCACGCCCAGCGCCTGCAGCTGGCTTTGCAGATAACGCCCTTCACGCATGAAGCGACGATCGAAGTAGAGTTTGAAAGGCGCTGCGACAGTGAGGCTTTCCGCCTCATTCACAGTCATGGAGGCCGGCGTCGGCAACAGCGTTGGGCCGGTTTGCGCCGCCGCCAGATATTGGCGGTTGCGCTCAAAGCGCACTTCCGGCGTGTCCAACGGCATATTGTCGCCATCAAAGCGTTGCGTTTGCTCTGGCGTCGTTTGCGCGCCCAGCGTCACATCAGTGATCGCCTCAACGCTCTGGCCGCCAGCGCCGTCGTTCTTAACGATATAAAAGCCGGCCGGGGCGTCGGACTTACTGATCGCCCAGAAGCTGGCTTTAAGTTGAACCTTGAGAGACTCCCCCGCTTTCAGGCCAGTGAAGCCCGCCGCCGGAGTCAGTTTGAAATAATCGCCGTTGATATGCTCGACATTGAATTGATCCGACGGCGTCACCGCCAATACGTCGCGCACAAAATTAAAATAGATGGTCCACCCGGACGCTTCCAGGTCCGTGGCGCCGCGGTTATGGATGGTCAAATCCGCAAGGAAGCTGTTATAGCTGTCCTGCAGATTGTCCGTCACTTGCCAGGTCACCCCCAATTCCGACACCGTCTGCGCCGACTGCTGCGCATCGAAACCTGTGGGCGCCGCAGCGGCATGCAGAGTTTCCGCCATAGTGTTTTGCGCCTGCATCGCGGCCAGCATGGCCACACACAGAGATAAACGCTTCAGGCGGGTTTGATTTCCTCGGTATGTCATAAGAACGTTCTCCTTTATATGCCCTTGGAGGCGTTGCGTTGTTACACATTGTTGTTATCTATTCAGTGCCGAACGCTGTGCCGACCAACCTTAACTGCTAACAGGCGGGCCGCGGTTTTAGCCCCGCCGGCGACCGAAGTCGCGGCGGGGGCTTTCTTGTTGTTAACGAGATACTGTCTTAATCCGTCCATACTGAGGAAAATCGTTTTCCTCAGTTTTTGCGGTACACCCTCACGTAATCCACTTCCATCGATTGCGGAAACACGGTTGATCCATTCGGATTGCCCGGCCAGTTGCCTCCGACAGCAAGGTTCAGAATCATATGGAAGCGTTGGTTATACGGCGCGGGATACGGCGCCGCGGTGGAGTACCAGCTGGTTTGCGTCTGATAGTGTACGCCGTCGATATACCAGCGAATTTCATTTTCCTCCCATTCCAGCGCGTAGGTATGGAACTGATCCACCACGCTGGAGGAAGGCGCCATGTGATCGCCGGTGTGGGTATTGTTGGGCCACTCGCCGCCGTAGTGCAGCGTGCCGTAGATATTATTGCCGCCAGCCCCTTTCAGGTTGACCGCCTCCATGATGTCGATCTCACCACTGGCCGCCCAGCCGCCATAGACCCAGTCCGTCGGCAACATCCAGATGGCCGGCCACATGCCCTGCCCCCATGGCAGCTTGGCGCGGATTTCAAAACGGCCGTATTTCCAGTCGCCTTTGTTGAGCGTACGCAGACGGGCGGACGTGTAGTCACGGGTCCCTTCGGGTCCTGTGTAGCGCTCTTTCAGCGCCTGAATGTGCAACTTGCCGCCAGATACCCAGGAGTTTTGCGAACGCGCAGTGTAGTACTGCAACTCGTTATTACCACCGCCATTAGCGTTGACTTCGTGCTCCCACTTGCCCAGGTCAATGCTGTCGCCATTGAACTCATCCCGCCATACCAGGGTCCATCCGGGCGGATCAGTGGGATCAGTAGGATCGCCGCCTTTGGCGAAATTGATGTAATTCAGGTTGATGCCGTCAGTCAGGAAACCAACTTCCAACTGATGCGCCCCAGCTGACAGGTTCGCATTGAAGCTGATATCCGCCCAGTTTTGCCAACCGCCTGTGTTAGGAACCGCCAGCGCGCCGCTGACGTCCGAGCCGTCTAGCTTCACGACCACCTGTTTACCTACGTAGATGGAAGCGACTCGTAAGGTGACTTTATACTCGCCGGATTCGGCGGCGTTCAGGTTATAACGCAGGTATTCGCCAGGCGCCGTCCAGCCGACATTGAAGCCACCGTCCTGATCCGCCGTCGCTTCGATATCCACATCGTCCTGACGATAACCGCCGCCGGTGTTCCCTGGCGTGGTGTCGGAGAAAGCGCTGTAATCCTCGGCTTGAATCTTGCCGGGAATGGACGCGCCAGGAGGCGTGGGGCCGCCATCGGTCATCAGATAGAAACGCTGATGGTCGCCGCTGTTCCAGTCCCATTGTTGCAACCTGACGCCTGGCTCGACGCTGGCTTCCTCGATATCCAGAGACTTGCCGCTGCCGCTATTGATGATGCGGAACTCATTATTGCCGAGACCTTCAAATTTGAAGCGCTGCGCCC
Source organism: Hahella sp. HNIBRBA332 (assembly GCF_030719035.1). Classification (NCBI taxonomy): domain Bacteria; kingdom Pseudomonadati; phylum Pseudomonadota; class Gammaproteobacteria; order Oceanospirillales; family Hahellaceae; genus Hahella; species Hahella aquimaris. The sequence goes on along the minus strand of NZ_CP132203.1, from coordinate 783,534 downwards.
CGGAGCCATTATCCGGCCATTGCTGCAGCCCGGCGCCGTTAGCGGTGGAAGCGGACTCCACATCCATCGCCAATCCGCTGTGCATAGCCAACAACCGGTAGGCGCCGCCGCCTGCGGGCGTAATTTTCCAGCGCTGATTATTGCCGTCATGGCACTGCCATTGGACGATGCGCGCGGCCTGTTGCGTGGAACCGCTCCACACATCCAGACATAAGCCGCTTTTCTTGGATTTTATCTGATAGACCCCTTCCGGAATCTCCGCATTGGCGACGAAACTGCCGCAACCCGCGACGACGATGGACACCGTCATTAGCGCGGAAGCCGGCCAGTGTTTCTTATTCATCGAGTTCTCCTTATTTATTGGTTTTTTGAATGGAGAAACCAGAGCACTTTTTCGGATAGACACTTCAACTCTTCCAGAAGGAAAAATGCGCTGACTTACCACTCTTTTGCATGAAAGCGTTTTCATTTTTCACTCGTTGGACAAAAGCAGTCAATGCCGGTTTAGTGTTTATCCGAAAAAATGTTGATTACCGCACGCGATCTCATCGCTGTGCTTTGGAAACCGAATGGGGGCTTAGCCCATCCGGTTTAGCGTTACGGCTACTACTTGATCTAAGTCAGTGATGATTTAGCTACGACCTTCACTGCTTGTGACAACCATCACTGGTTAAAATCGTCACTAGTCAAAATCGTCAGTAGTAAAAACCGTCGGTAGTAAAAAAAGGGGGTAGTGCCGATTCTACCCCCAACAAGGGCTACTGTTGCGGATGCCCCAAGCCTTCATGAACGGCGTTGAGGATATTTCCGTTATCCGCATCGACTTCCCAGGTGAATATGCCGGCGAGACCTTTATCGCGCGCATATTCGCCTTTAGCTTTGACAGAACGGGCGTTATCGAAGGTGATCAACGAGCCGTTGGAGAAGTTCCACAAGAATGGCGCTTGCGCCTTTTCATCGTAGAAATACTTGTAGCCGTCGATGCCCTGACCGTTGGCGCCGCCCAGGAACTTCTGCTCAATGGCGCGGTAATCCAATACGCCGTCTTCCCAAGTGCCTGCATGCTTGCCGCCGCCAGTTCCTGCGAATGGATCAGTTTCCGTCCCGCCGGTCACGCCTTTCCACCCACGTCCGTACATGGCTGCGCCCAACACCAGTTTGTTGGCAGGCACGCCAGCGCTCATCAGGTTATTGATGGTCGCGTCAGAGCTGAAGCCTTCGTGGATCTCATGATCGCCTGCATACAGACCGGTCTGATGACCCAGTTGATTGTTCCAGCCGCCGTAGTAGTCGTACGTCATAGCGAAGACGTAATCCATGTACTGCACCGCAGTGGAGTAGTTCACGGAGTCAATCTTGCTTGGCGCGGCGCCTACCGCCGAAGTTAACTGGTATTCTCTGCCGGTTTCCGCTTCCAGCGTATCCAGCGCTGCGCGCAAGTCACGCATCAGCTCCGCGTAGCCATCGCGATCCTGAGGCGAGCCCAGACCGGTGTTAGCGCCGCCGCCGCCAGGGTATTCCCAGTCGATATCAACGCCATCAAAAAACTTATAGGTCTTCAGGAAGTCGACCACTGAGTCGACGAACACAGCGCGCTTCTGTGCGTCGTTGGCGAAGTAGAAGAATGGATCAGACAAAGTCCAGCCGCCAATGGAGGGCAGGATTGTGATGTCAGGGTTGGTTTTCTTCAGACGTCTCAACTGACCGAAGTTACCGCGCATGGGATCATCCCACTTGTCGCCGGGGTAGCTCTTCTCAAGCGCCGCGAAGCGGTCGTGGATGGTGACAGTGTAGTCAGCTTGGTCGCTACATTCGTTCATCAGAACGGAGTGGCCTTGCGGGTTCGCCTGACGAAGTGATTCGTTAGGTCCGCACACCGCGATAAACGCGTAAAGCAAATGAGTCAGGTTTTGCGCCGGTATTTTCTCTACCGGGAAGTTGCGGCCGTAGACGCCCCACTCAACAAAGTAAGTGCCGACAACGCTGCCTGTGGTGTTCTGATAAGGCTTGTTGTTCTCCATCAAGGGCTTCGGCCAGCCAGTGGTGTCGATCGGATCATCGGAGCCATTATCGCCGCCGTCTCCGTTATCTCCACCGTCGCCATTGTCACCGCCGTCGTCGCCTCCGTTATCCCCGCCATCGCCAGGGCAACCAGACGCATCTACCAATTCCCATGGGCCCCATTCGCTGGCGCCGGGTTCATCGCCTTGCGTCCACCATTTGGCTTTGTAAACAGCGCCTTTGTGGAAGACTTCCTTACCTTGGGTGTAAACGGTGGCGGAGCTCCAGGCTGGCGCGCTGGCGTCGCAATCATCGCCGCCGTTGTTGTTGCCGCCAGTGTCGCCCCCGGTGTCACCGCCAGTATCGCCACCGTTATCTCCTCCAGTGTCGCCGCCGTTATCTCCTCCAGTGTCGCCGCCGTTATCACCGCCAGTATCGCCACCGGTGTCTCCACCATTGTCTCCGCCGGTGTCGCCTCCATTATCGCCGCCAGAATCACCGCCGTTATCTCCACCGCCGTCACAGTGGTCTGGCTCTTCATAACGCCACAAAGAACCAACCGCCGGCGTCCAGCCAGCGCCCAGATGAGCGGTGTGGTTTACTAAAGCGGAGTAAATGCCGGAGTTGTAAGTAACATACTGACCGGCGGAGTAATTTCCGCCGTCCTGCCAGGCGCCGGACACCTGGCTGCATTCTACGCCCCAGGAGGCCTGGGATGCGGCGATGAGACCCGCACAGAGCGCGGTCTTCATAAAGCCGGATTTGCTGTGTTTTTTGTCCATATACATAGGATCGTCCTAAGGTTATCGATTCGTTATTAGAAGTAGGAAAAGTCCGTTCGCCATCTTAACGATCACAATCGGCGCAACTCCGGCGCGCGCTCCATCTATGAAGCCTCATCAACCAGAGCTTTTCTCCCGTTCGCCCATCAGCCGACGCTACACAACCCATCACTGAACGAAAGCGCTTTCATAACGCAATCCAACCTGGACTTAATAGTCGCCCCTTTTTCGGAACCTCTTTTAAATTTTCCTTTTTCTCTCCGAAAATCAGGTCGCATTGCCCTATGTATTCCTCACAATATCCGTAAGCGGCAAATCACAAAAAAGCGCAAGGAAATGCTTTCATATACCAGATAATACCTATTTGAGACTTTCAGTCAATTTAAAAATACCATTTAGATACCACAAAAGTGATAACTAGTTCCTATATTCCAATATGGTAGTTTTTTGGTATTTAAATTGCTTAACTGTCATCTTCTGTTTTTTCTAACAGGTATGCATGCGACGTACCAAGGCGCATACCAGTGTAGGCATTCCCCCTGCCAAGACAATCCGCCCAAGAGCCTAGTCAATTTGTGTGAACAATCGCATACCGTGACAATGCCTTATATTTCAATCGCTCGGCGTTAGTGTCCATATCACGCCGAAAGTTGCAGGCAGAAGATAATCACATCAATCAGGAAGAAAAAGTGGTCTTATTGGTCAACAAAAATGGTATTGAAAGACCACAACCAACCCAGAATTGGACTTATGGTCGAGTTGAGGCGGGAGAAGTAAAGAGAAAGATTTAGACGCAGGCGGACAGCCCCTATAAAAAAGAAAAGCCTCCAACCTTACGGCGGAGGCTTTTACACAAGAGAGTTGGCTTGCGGCTAATTAGAACAACGCAACCAGATTCACGCCAACGTGGTTGCCGCTGACTTCTTCACTAGACCTAACAGACATTGTTCTGCCGCCGAAAGTTGCTGTATCCGCTTCGTACTTCTCAGAAACGCCACGAACGTTCAACCAAATATTGTTGGTTACTTGATAGCCAGCTTCAACAACAAATCCAACTGTAGGCTCGAAATCAACCGTAGCGGTATCGCCGTTAAGCTCTATTTCCAGCTCTGGGCTCGCTACATAGCGGACACCTGCGCCGAAACGCCAATCTTGAACACCTGTGTAAAATACCACTGCTTCAAGAGGAATGCGGTCAAATGTCGCATCGCCATTTTTTGCGCTGGCATGGTCAAATTGATAGTTAAAAGTCAACTGGGCAGCGATAGGCTGCTCTTGAGACTGCCACAACACGCCCACACCAAGGTTAACCAGGCCGCCGGCTTCCAACTTGGCAGTGTCGCCATCAGTGTACTTAAATTTCGCCAGTTCATCTCCGCCAAAAGTGAAACCACCAGTCAGAGCAAAATACAGGCTGCGGGAATCTTGAACTTCTTCCGCTTGAACAGACATACAGGAAACGGACAGGGCTGCGACAGCCAGCGCATTAACAACAAAGGACTTCATTAAACTACCTTAAGGGGATGTACCCGTAACTACAAAGAACACCCTCAGAAACGAGGGGAATATAAAAGGGATGCGCATTATATTTAGCTCCGCGAAAAAGTGAACACTTGTTAACAATTCTCCCACAATACAAGTCTATCTGTATGGTTCAGGCTAAACTTTCACTTTTTACGTAAAAATACCTAATTTTTACCGTAAAATGAGTGGACATAAATTTCCAGCCAATTAGACTCCCTATGCCGCCATGTCGCGCTATACCCCTTGCGCGACAGGACCCTCTGTTTATCCGTATGCCCTCACGAGGGGCCGAACCGGACTCATCAACATACAAGGAAGTGGAATGATTATTAAAACCTGCCGGACGACGGCGACGAATAACAAGGAGCAACAGTGAAGAAATTGACCTTGAAAGATGTGGCGTCGGAGCTGGGTGTATCAACCGCGACCATATCCAACGCTTATAACCGGCCGGACCAACTATCGGCCAAGTTGAGGAGCCATATCCTCAAAGAATGTTTGCGACTGGGCTATAACGGCCCTAACGCCACAGCCGCCAGCTTACGTCGCGGCACCAGCGGCATTATTGGCGTCATGGTGGCGGACCGATTGCACTTTAACTTTACCGATCCGGTCGCAAGTCAGTTTCTGCAGGGCGTCGCCGAGGTGTTCGACAGCAACGGCGTCAACATGTTCCTGCTGCCTACCCGTGCGGATTATTACAAGCACCGCTCCATTGAATCCGTACCCGACGCATTTATCATGTACGGCCGCCCCAATGACGAAAGCATCGTAGAGCGCATTCTCCAGCAACAGAAAACGCTGATTACCGTCGACTTCGATCTTGGCGAGAGCCATGCCTCCATCAACGTGGACAATTTCAGCGGCGCCCGGGAAAGCGCGGAACACGCCTTTAAACGATCAGACGGCGAAGCGGCCATTATTGGTCTGCGCCTGCTTGACCTAAATGAGGTGCGGCGCATTAAAGACGCCGAAATGTTTGGGGATGATATATCGATTTCAAGACGCCGTCTCAACGGTTACCTCGCCGCCGCGGAGGCGATGGATCGACACATTCGGCCGGAAATGATCTGGCATACTCCCGACAGCAACTTCCAGAACGGTTATCAGGCTGCTCGCGAAGCCTTGTCCGCCCGTCCGCGTCCACACATTTTACTGTGCATGAGCGACCGTCTTGCTCTGGCCGCGATCCAGGCCAGTCTGGATCTGGGCTTCAAAGTCCCGGACGACGTTAAAATCGTTGGATTTGACGACATTCCGGACGCGGCGCACTGGCGTCCCAGCCTGACGACGGTCCACCAGCCCAGCGTCGCCAAAGGGCGTCTGGCCGCACAAGCGGTTCTGAAAGGCGACACCAGCAACAATCGATTGCTGACAGCGCAGCTGGTAGTGCGGGAATCCTGCTGACCTGCCCGCCTGGACAATTTCTCTCCAGATAAACAGATTGCAAAAGTATTAAAAAAGCCGCCGCGGACTGCTCCGGGGCGGCTTTTTTGAAAATCTCAGGCGACTACACGTTCAACACTTCAACCAGAACGGTTTTGATCACAAAGCCCAGCACACCCAGTCCCAATGCAGTGAACAGGATAAAAGTACCAAATTTGCCTGCTTTGGAGCGCTTCGCCAAATCGTAAATAATAAAGGCCATGAAGCCGACCAACACCGAAATTAAAACCACCAGGCTCAGATTTTCAAACTGCTCAACGGACATAAATTTCTCCTCCCAAATTCGGGGCCCATTATACGCAGCAAGGTTAATAAGTAAACAGACAAAGAACCGGGTCGCCTAAAGCTAAAAGTTATATAGCCCATCACTCCGCTGGTTATTGCAGCCGCCCCTGTAAGCCACTCCAAAGTATGTCCGCAACCACTTTATGGCCGGCGGGTGTGAAGTGCCCTTCATTAGGATGATACCAATCCTCCCCACCCTGCTGCGCCTGCTCACTCAGCTCCGCCGCTACGTCCAGAACCGGTACGCCCATCGCTTCAAACCCTTGCTTCAGGGCGCTGCGAACAAACTCCTGATAATAGGCCGGCAAAGAACGGGTCTGAGCGATATAAGAGCGCCCCGGCAGCAACGCAACCATGAATGCGTTGTCCCCTTCGCCGACAGTTTCCGCCTCTTTGCGCATCGCACTCACCAGGGTCTGCATCAGTTGCAAGTCGGGTTCGAATTTCTCAGCGAAATGTGAGCGATACTGCTCAGGATCATCCATCAAGGCCAACAGCCGCTGACCGATTTGCATAGCGCGCAGGCTGCTTTTCCAGGCGGATTCAGGCAAACCTCGGGTCATTTCGCTGGAGAATGTATAAGGATAGCCTGCCGGCTTCGGCGTTTGCGGTACAGGCGTATTATTCAGCTCCAGCTCGCCGTTGTTCAGAGAGAAAAAAGGCTTGCCGTATATCGCCTGCAAGGGATACGCAAGGCGATTGTCCAGCAGATCGTTGCCCAGGTAGACCACCAATAAGGTCTTGCTTGGTTTGAACTTGCTCACCAGGTCCCGGTACAGCAACAATTGCTGGTCGGTACTATAGCCAGGCGTTCCAAAATTGGCGAAACGCCACTCCGGGCTGCGGCCATTCAGCAGATCCGTGAAAGTCTCGCCGTCATTGACGCCCAGCCCGAATACGAAGCTATCGCCCACCACCGCCACTTTTTTATCCGCCGACAACGTGGATACCGGCGTGCGCAGCCCCAGCGGGTTGGTCTGATAATGCACCTTGAAATCCTGGTGCTCGTGAGTCCCACTCCAGCTTCGCGCCAGGCGCCACCCCAGCTGGGCGTCGTATTGCAGAAGTCCCGGATCCATTTTTTCACTGGCGGCGGCCTGTTTCGACAAGTAGCCCAGAGCGAACTCGACGCCTGTCAGCCCCACCGCAACGGCGATCATCACAGAGATCAGAGTAAAGAGGATTTCTCGCTTGGGTTTGGTGGTGTTTGCACTCACGTGGATCAACTCATGTCATTAAAGTTCGTTGTTTCCGCTGGCGACGCCTCGAACGCTTCGCTCAGTGGTCCCGGGTAAACGCCCATTGCGCGCCGTCGGACAACGCAGGATTGTAACTATAGCCGTCCGTATCAAAGCTTTTGATATCTTCAGGGCGCTGCAACTGATTTTGCAGTATGTAGCGGGTCATCATGCCTCGCGCCTTTTTCGCCCAGAAACTGACGACCTTATACTTGCCGCCCTTCATGTCCAGGAATACCGGGGTAATCACCGGCACGGCAAGCTTCTTCTCATTCACCGCCTTGTAATATTCATTGGAGGCGAGGTTGATCAGCACATCCGCCCCTGTCTCCCGCGCTTCTTCGTTGAGCGACTGAGTCAAGGTATCGCCCCAGAAACGATACAGGTTCGCGCCTTTAGGATTTTGCAGACGAGTTCCCATCTCCAAACGATAGGGCTGCATCAGATCCAATGGACGCAAAACGCCATACAGGCCGGACAGTATGCGCAATTGCCGCTGCGCAGTGTTTATGGCGCCCTGGCTCAAGCTATAGGCGTCAAGGCCTGTGTACACATCGCCCTTGAAGGCGAACAGCGCCTGTCTGGCGTTGTCGCCGTCGAACGGCAGCGACCAGGACTGATAGCGGTTGGCGTTCAGCGTCGCCAGTTCATCACTGATGCCCATCAGTTCACTCAGACGCCAGGGCTCCTGTTGCTTGAGAATATCCACCAGCTCAGCGCTCTGGGGAAGAAAGCGCGGCTGTGTATTCTCAGTGGTGGGAACGGGAGTTTCGTAATCCAGCGTCTTGGCTGGAGATACAACAATCAGCATCTTTACCTCAGGTTCTGATTCAGAAAATTCACAAAGGCCTGATGATCGAAGGGCCAGGCCAGTTCCGCCTGGGTCTCCGCGCAGGCGAGCACTGGAATGCGTTCGGCGTACGCCGTTATCAAATCATCGCTGTCGCTGATATCGACCTTCGCAAGGGCGATAAAGTTCAATGCGTCAGGATTGGCTTCCAACACATCGTTGATTACCTCTTCCGCCACATCACATAAATGGCAGCCAAGGGTTCCGTACAACTTGAAAGTGCGCATAGGCGGTTGTTCCAGCGGGCGGCTTAATAGAAACAGGCGGCTATTCTAGCCCGGATTATCCGGCGGGAACAAAAAAAGCCCCTCGCGCCTGACGGTGGAGGGGCTGTGTTGTCATTTCAGAAGTCTGGATCAGGCCCTGACGCGATTACTGATCAGATCATCCACAACCGAGGGATCCGCCAAAGTAGAGGTATCGCCCAGGGAGTCCGTCTCGTCCGCAGCAATCTTCCGCAAAATGCGCCGCATGATTTTGCCGGAACGCGTCTTCGGCAGGCCTGGCGAGAATTGAATTACATCTGGCGTCGCAATAGGGCCAATTTCCTTGCGCACCATCTGTTTCAACTCATTCAGCAGTGCGTCGGAAGGCTCGAAGCCCACGCCCAGGGTGACATAGGCGTAGATGCCCTGCCCTTTGACGTCGTGGGGAAAGCCCACTACGGCCGCTTCCGCCACCGCGTCGTGCTCCACCAGCGCGCTTTCCACTTCAGCGGTGCCCAGACGGTGACCAGAGACGTTCAGGACGTCGTCCACGCGACCAGTGATCCAGTAGTAACCGTCTTCGTCGCGACGGGCGCCGTCGCCAGTGAAATACATACCGGGATAGCTGGAAAAATAGGTCTGCACAAAACGCTGATGATCGCCGTAAACAGTTCTCATCTGGCCAGGCCAGCTGTCAAGCAGCACCAGATTGCCTGATACAGTCCCATCCAGCAACGCGCCCTCGTTGTCCACCAACGCAGGTTTAACGCCGAAGAAAGGTAGCGTGGCGGAGCCCGGTTTCAGCGCAGTAGCGCCCGGCAGCGGGGTGATCAAAATACCGCCGGTCTCGGTCTGCCACCAGGTATCGACGATGGGGCAGCGTTTTTCACCGACGACATCGTAATACCAGTCCCAGGCTTCCGGATTGATCGGCTCGCCGACAGTACCAAGCAGTTTCAGTGCTTTGCGGGAGCTCTTCACCACCGGTTCGTCGCCCAGACGCATCAGTGCGCGGATTGCGGTAGGCGCGGTGTAGAATATATTGACGTTGTGCTTATCCACCACTTGCCAGCAGCGGGAGGCGTCAGGATAGTTCGGCACGCCTTCAAACATCAGCGTCACGGCGCCGTTCGCCAGCGGTCCGTATACGATGTAGCTGTGACCTGTGATCCAGCCCACGTCTGCGGTGCACCAGTAGATATCGCCGTCTTTGTAGTCAAAGACGTACTGGTGAGTCATAGAGGCGTATACCATGTAGCCGCCAGTGGTGTGCAGCACGCCCTTGGGTTTGCCGGTGGAGCCGGAGGTATAAAGGATGAACAGCGGATCTTCCGCCGCCATTTCTTCCGGCGGGCAGTCGGTTGACGCATTGGCGACGGCGTCGTGATACCAGACGTCGCGACCTTCACTCCAGTTCACTGTATTGCCGGTGCGTTTGACCACCAGCACTTTATCCACTTCCGCGCCTTTGCTGGCGGTAATCTCCGCTGCGGCGTCGACATTCTTTTTCAGAGGCACGATGCGTCCGCCGCGCACGCCCTCATCCGCCGTGATGACGAAGCGGGACTTACAGTCCTCGATGCGTCCGGCCAACGCTTCCGGCGAAAACCCGCCGAACACCACTGAGTGCGGCGCGCCAATCCGTGCGCAGGCCAGCATCGCCATGGCGGCTTCTGGAATCATCGGCATGTAGATGGTCACTACGTCGCCTTTCTTGACCCCCATGTCCTTCAGTGCATTGGACAGTTTGCAAACCTTGTCGTAGAGCTCTTGATAAGTGATTTTGGCGTCATCGGCGGGGTCATCGCCTTCCCAGATGATGGCGGTCTGCTGCGCGCGTTGCGGCAGGTGGCGATCAAGGCAGTTATAACAGGCGTTCAATGTACCGTCGTGGAACCAGCGGATATGCAGGTTCTGCTGCGAGTAGTCGACGTCTTTAACTTGGGTGTAAGGTTTGATCCAGTCGATTCGCGTTCCATGCTGCCTCCAGAAACCTTCCGGATCCTCGATGGATTCCTGATACATGCGCAAGTAGGTCTCTTTGTCGGCCCAGGCGTTTTTTGCAATGTCGGCCGGCGCAGGATGGGTTTCGTGTGTACTCATAAACTCCCTCTATCTTGGTTTGCGATCTTTGTTATCTAATTATGTGATCCTGGTTAACAGTTATTATTCGGCATTTTTTATTCAAGTCGTATCATAGATAAAACTACGTACGACCATTGTATAAGCAAAGTTCGCCCTTGAACGGGCAATCATACTAAGGGAGGAGTCGGTGGATTGGTACCGAAATAAACCTTGGCCTCCTCCACGAACAGTCTCACCCGCACGGACAGGTGTCTGCGATGGGGATATACCGCATAAACGGCGGAGGCTTCCGGCCAGTATTCCTGCAACACCGGGCGCAATTCCCCGGACGCCAGCTCATCGCCGATAACGAAGGCCGGCAGACGCGCCAATCCCATTCCGGCCAGCGCCAGCTCTTTCGCCGCCCGTGCGCTGTTGACGCTGACGCGCTTATGTAAAGGCAACCGCGCAATGCCGCCCTCCTGCGCCACAGGCCAATAGTCTCCCCCACTGTAGTTGCTATCGAAGACCACTCTGTGTCGCATCAGGTCCGCTGGCGTCTGTGGCGTCCCCTGACGCTCCAGATAGGTTGCGCTGGCGCACCAGACGACAGGAATATCCGCCAGTTTCTGAGCCACCAGACTACTGTCCGGCAGATAGCCAATGCGCACCGCCAGGTCCACCTGCTCCTCCAGTAGATCGACATAACGATCCGCCAGACGAATATCGAGCATCAGCCCCGGATATTTCTCCAGCATGGCGGCTACAAGCGGCATCAAGTGAATTTCCGCAAACGAGGTGGGGGCCGCGACCCGCAACAGACCTTCCGGCTCGCCGTGCTCATCCCGCACCCGCGCTTCGATGTCATCCAGTTCATGCAATAAGGGCGTGACGCGCAAATAATACGCTTCCCCGGTTGGCGTCAATCTGACCTTGCGGGTGGTGCGATAGAACAAGCGGGCGCCAAGTCGGTCTTCCAGTTGCCCGACGTATTTACTCACCAGCACTTTGGATAATTTCAGCTTCCTGCCGGCGGCGGAAAACCCGCCTTCCTGCACCACCGCGCAGAACGCCTTCATCGAGGTCACAGTATCCATAATAGGAACAACTCTATTGTTAATGTATCGTTAACAGTGTTATCACAATACGATCAATTGTTAGCCATTAAAAGAGAAATCATACTGTCAGCAACTTAACTCAATTTACTCTTTCGGAGCTTCAGTCATGATTAATACCGCTACCGCCCCCTACGCCGCCTTGATGTTGCGCTTGTCCCTGGGCGCGATGTTCATCGCTCACGGCCTGTTGAAACTTTTGGTGTTCACCCCTGCTGGAACTGCTGGATTTTTCGGTTCTCTCGGCCTGCCCGGCTGGTTTGCTTATCTGGCGATCCTGGCGGAGCTGGGCGGCGGCGCATTGCTGGTCATCGGCTATCGCACGCAATGGGTGGCCCTGGCGTTGACGCCGATCCTGTTGGGAGCCATCGTTTTTGTGCATGGCGCCAATGGGTGGGCGTTCAGCGCCGAGGGCGGCGGTTGGGAATATCCTGCATTTCTGTTAGCCGCGTCTCTAGTGCAAGCCCTGTTGGGTGACGGCGCTTTCTCCTTCCGCGACCTTGTCAGTGGTAAATCCGTCCATCGCACCGCATTGCGCCAGTCTTGATCCCAAGCATGGCCAACATAGCGATGATGATATTGATATGTTGGTCATCAGGGGCACGACATGCACAGGGTCCGTCGTTTGCAGACAAATAAATGAACGCTATTCGCCCGCCATATTAATAGCGTACTGTTACATCTGAGGAGATCGCCATGAAAGCACTATCCTGGTTTATTTCTCACGGATCGCCGGACTTGATCGTCCATGCAGAAGCGCCCGCTCACCGTTTCTTGCGCGGGTTAAGTTCGCGCCTGACGGGTCTGCAAGGCGTCGTGGCGATTTCCCCCCATTGGCGCACAGAGGCGCTGACAGTGAACATCACCGCGCCGGCGTATATCCAGTATGATTTCTACGGCTTTCCAGAGGCGCTCTACAGGTATCGCTGGTCGCCCGCCAGCAGCGACAAATTGAATGATCAGGTTATGGCGACGCTGGCGCCGCTATCGCCGCAGGTCGCGACATCGCAAGCGCTAGACCATGGAGTTTGGGCTCCACTCAGCCTGATGGACCCGGAAGCAAGCGTCCCTGTCGTTGCGATCAGCCTGCCGCGCCGATTCTCGCCGCGGCAGTTATTTGAACTTGGCGCAACGCTGGCGCCCTTGCGGGAACACGGAATCGCCATCTTGGGGTCCGGCTCAGTGACCCATAATCTGAGAGAAATTGGTCCCAATGAAGCGGCGGCCCCGAAATGGGCGCAGGAGTTTGTCGCCTGGATGGAGGAAAAGCTGGCGCAGAATGACTGGGAAGCGCTATTCGAATATCGTCGCTCCGCTCCCTATGCCGTGCAGGCGCATCCCACCGACGAGCATCTGACGCCGCTGTTTATCGCCGCCGGCGCTGGTCACGGCCAATATGCGCAGAGACTGCACGCGTCCTATACCTATCAGTCTCTGTATATGGGAAGCTACGAATTCGTTTAGAACAAAAACAAGGCGCAGCTCAGCCGCGCCTTGTTTTACAGAACGCCGTTATAGACAGCGATGTAATGGCAGGTGCTGCCGCCCAACACGAACAGATGCCAGATAGAATGGGCGTATGGAAAGCGATCCCAAACGTAGAAGACAACACCGATGGTATAAGCCAACCCGCCAGCGATGATCATGGCGAACGCATTGCTGGATAGCGTCGCCATCAACTCCGGCGTCGCCACAATGCCCACCCAGCCCATAATCAGGTAATTAAACAGGTGAATGGTTTTGAAGCGTCCGTGAAAGCAGAGCTTGCAGACAATACCCACCAGGGCCAGTCCCCAAACTACGCCGAACATGCTCCAACCCAGAACGCCGCGCAAATTCACCAGCAAAAACGGCGTGTACGTGCCGGCAATGAGCAGATAGATAGCGCAGTGATCAAACAGATTTAAAAAGAATTTCGCTCGCGGATGCTGTACGCCGTGGTACAGAGTGGACGCCAGCAGCAACAAAATCAGCGCGCCGCCGTATATGGACACGCCTACGATCTTCCAGGGATCCTCCTGCAGACTGGCGAAGACGATCAGCAACGTCACGGCCGACACGCTCACCACAGCTCCAATGCCATGAGTCAACGCGTTCACGATCTCTTCGCCCAGGGTTTGCTGCCGCTTATTTTTCGATGACATGTTTGTCTCCCCTAGTTGACGTCCCATATTGGCATGGACCGGTGGGGAATAAAACTTAACTTTCGGATGACCGGCCTGCCATAAGCGGTTAGTGGTACTGCGCTCCAGCTTGTCACAGGCGCATGAACAACGTTTGATATTTTTATTACTATTCGCGTACGCGCCGCTTCGCAGTCATTTCTCAGGCGACATTTTTATAAAATTCACAACACTCCTTCACGTAGTTCGCAGAGGTTTGGCTCAAATCGATGAAATGCACGCCGTAACGATAACGTCCCTGACTTTCCGTTTTTCTCCAAACCACTTTGGCGTTGACCGCCACCGGTTGCTGCTGATCATAGCGGTTCTGATCCCGGCTCGGCAGACGAATCGACAACACCAACCGATCTCCCACGTCATAGTATTCTTTCACCACCAGATTCATGCCGGTCTCGCTGACGTCCTGACTCAGTCCCTCACTGCCGCCGCCGTCCGACTCGATACGCACCAGCAGCGTCCCTTCCACCCGCGGCGCCGCCCTTCTTTCCGAGTCCTTGGTTTTGACCTCAGCCACTTTCTGCCGCCGAAAATCCAGTCCGGATAATTCGTGGTCAAGCCGTTGGGTCAAACCAAACAACGAGTCGCTGATGTTGGCGGTATTGCCGATCTTGGCGCTGTTTTCCCGCAAGGTTTCAAACAGACAGGACAACGTCGTCTCCAGAGCGGAAAACTGATTTAGCTGCGTCTCCACATTGCTGAATATTTCTTCCGAACTACCAACAAAACCTTTCACATGCACTTCAAGGTCGCTGATGATGCCACGGGTGCGCTCCGCCTTGCCGCGATTGGACTGCACTTCATCCACCAGTCGCGACATCGTATTGCAGCTGGTGGTCACGTTCTGATCCAGATCATTAATGATGCGTGAGACCTCTTCCGCTGACTCGGCGGTTCGGTGAGACAATGCCCTCACTTCATCCGCCACCACCGCAAACCCGCGTCCCTGCTCTCCCGCTCGCGCCGCCTCAATGGCCGCATTAAGCGCCAGCAAGTTGGTCTGATCGGCGATCTCCAGAATATCCTTCAGGGCGGTTACGATGGTGCCCACCGAGGACTGCAGACTGGACACCTGACTGGCGGCGCTGCGAATCTCCTCCGCCAACCGCACCAGTAAATCCAATACTTCCTGCACCAGGGCGATGCCTTCCGTGCTGCTTTGCTCGGATTTAATCGCCTCGTCCCGATTAGTCTGGGCGATTTCCATCACTTTCTCGGATATCCGGTGCAGACTTTCCGTTGCGTCATTCACTTCTTCCGAACGGGTCGCCTCCGCCTGACTGATGCGCTCAATCTCCCGGGCGACAGCGGCGATCTGGTAAGCAGACTGTCCCATATGCACAGAGCAGTCATTCACGCTGGCGATAACCCGGTTCAACGTCGCCAGCATTTGATTGCACTGACGACCCAACTGACCGATTTCATCCTCACTGGTGATTTCCACCTCGATGGTAAAGTCGCCTTTCTCCACGGATTTCAGCGACTTGGTCAACGCCAGGATCGGGCGGACGAAATAATTGCCCAGGACAAAAATGACGGCGAACTGAACCAGAAACTGCAGGCTGGACTCCCAAATCGCATTGAACATGAATGAGCGATATTCTTCCTGCATGGCGGCGATGGTCGTCGCCGCTACCTGACGGCTTTCCGCCAGATCAATCAGCGCCTGCAACTCCACCGCAGCGAGAGTGCGGTTGTAAATAATTGTCACCACCGCCACAGCAAAGAATGCGATTTGTATTTTCCAGCGAATACTCAGGTTTGACACAGCAGTCACCCTTTTCCGTCTTCAATGAAGCATTAGTACTATACAAGTGAAGTCGAAAAACGCCTGCCGGGCAAAAAACGTGGTGGCTAAACGACATGGTGTCCGCTTATTTTTGGGCTTGCCCGACTGGAGCGATGACGGAAAAACCGTAGTGTTCAGGGTCTTCCTCCTGCGCCGGTGTGAGCCTCACTGAGTTATCAATGGCGAAATTCCACTCAAACCGTTGCATGTAGGCGCAACGCCGCAACGGCACGATAGTTCCTTTAGGGAATACGATTCCTTCCATGCTGACCAAGTCCGTCTCCAACCGAAAAGGAGAGGCCTCCATCGGACACAGCAGATCCGTCAAATTGTAACGGACGCCTACCACTACTCCGCTTAGAAATAGCCCAACCATCGCCACAAATATTACTAGCCGCCGTATGATCTTCTTAGCCATTATCTTCTATCCATCTTTACTAACCCCGTTTGAAAAACAACCAACGCTGTTCTATATCTTCTAATAAACCGCCTCCAGCATATGGGCAATATGAAAGCACTCAGCATCATCGCCTTTCTTCTCCTGCTGGCCGGGTATACGAGGGCTGACGCACAAAGCATAGTCCTGCTTATGGACGAGTCGTATCCGCCATACAGCTATGCCGAAAACAATGAAGCCAAAGGCATCTATGTCGACTTCATCAAAGAGGCGATGCAATCCATTCCTGACTACAAGGTCAAGTTTAAGCCGCTTCCTTGGAAAAGAGCGCTCAATCTGGTTGAAACCGGGCGCGCCTTCGCCGTGCTCCCGCCCTATTACCGCCCGGTCAGTCGTGGTTGGATGGACTACTCCGTTCCGCTTTTTAAAGAAACGGTCGTGTTATTTACTCCACCCGAGTTGCTGGAGCGTCTCAAGCCCACTCGCTGGCCGGAGGACTATAAAGGCCTGCGCATTGGCCTGCAGTTGGGATTCGCCACGCTGTCGCCGCAACAAAAGGAGCTGTTCGTCATTTCTGAGTCGCCCAATATTCTTACCAACCTGAAACAAATCGCGCTGAATCGCATAGACGGTCATCCCAATGACTATCTGTCGGTGGTGTGGACGTTGGAGCACAACCGTCAGGACCCGGCTCTGGCCACGTTGGAAATCACCCCCGCAGCCATTATTAACGAGGAGGTCGCCTACCTCGCCTTTTCCAACATCCAGCCCGAACAATGGCCGTATCGGGCGGATTTCATCGCCAAAATGAATCAATCCCTGACGCGCATGAGGGATAAGAACCGGTTGCAGCAAATCGTCAACAAATGGACCCGGGACGTAAATGCCGCCGCTGGTTATTGATGTTTCCACATGTTCGCTTTTTCACTCATGACAACCACTGAAGAGGAGTCTGTATGAAAAGAATAATTCTATTCGCCGCCCTGATGTTGGGATTCGCGGGGTTCGCCGCCGCGCAGTCCGTCACCCTGTTGATGGATGAAGCCTACCCTCCTTATAGCTATGCAGAGAACGGCAAACCCAAGGGAATATACGTGGACATCATCATGGAGGCGGCTAAGCTGACGCCGGATTATGCAATTACGCTAAAGCCCCTGCCCTGGAAACGCGCGTTGGCGCAGATGGAGAGCGGTGAAGAGTTTGCGTTGTTCCCACCTTATTACCGCCCTGAAGACCGCCCCTGGATGGATTACTCCGTTCCCTTGTTGGCAGAGACTGTGGCGATGTTCGTCACGCAGGACATGGCCAGTAAAAAGCAGTTGAGCAAGTGGCCGGATGACTTCAAAGGCATGCGCGTTGGCTTGCAAAGCGGCTTCGCTACGCTATCCGATGAAGAGAAAGCTATGTTCAATATGAGCCAAGCTTCCGATATTCTCGCCAACCTGAAAAAAATGGCGGCGGGACGCATAGACGGCCATCCCAATGACAAGCTTTCCGTATTGTGGACGCTGGAGAACAACCGTTCCGACCCCACCCTCAAGGACCTTAAGATTACACCCGCTGCGGTTATCAGCGAAGAAGTCGCCTATCTGGCGTTCTCTAACTCCAAGAATCAGAACTTTCCCTACCGCGATGACTTCATCGCCAAGATGAGCGCGGCGGTGGAAAAGTTGAAACAATCCGGCAAACTGCAGGAAATCGTCGACGGCTGGACCAAGTAGCGACTTAGTCCAGCCGTCCGCTTATGCTTCCGAAGACAGCTGCGCCAACGCCAGGCGACGCTTTTTCGGCAAGCTTGCGGCCGCCTTATCATAGGACCAGTCGATGAGATCGCGCAGGTAGTCCTCGTTAAACGCGGCGGCGTCGACGATAGACACCCAGTGAAACCGGTGCATGTAGCGCGCCGGTTTCACCCCTTCCTGATCCGTCAATTCCAGAAAGCGTTCAGGGGTAGTTCTCACACTGAAACGCCAGCGCTCCGGCGCACTGGTTTTAAAGTAGGCGAACTTCCGCCCCAACACGTAATACACCAGGATATTGGAAGGCTCTCCATACTCGATCCGCTCCACGCCGGGAAGTGAAAGGCAGTAGTGTTTGATTTCATCGATATTCATTGGACAAGACTCAGACGCTGCATGCGTCGCATTAAACGACTCACAGTTATATCCGGCTGTGAACCGGATATCCATTGAAAACTATTCATTGATGGTCCCGGATATAAATACAAGCCATGGAACGCCCCCGCGTCGCCATCCATATTGGGATTCCTAACGCCCTGACTATAAAAGACTTTTAAATCACGCCGCCAAAATATAACAAATGGACTATAGCAAGCACGGCGCAAACCGCCCATAAATCAACGCCATGTAGTTAGTTCAAGGGTTTTAGAATGCACTCAGGAAACACCGGATACAAAGTCTTAACAACATTGGCCAAAGCGATGCTGCTTTCCGGGTTATTACTGTCCGGAGCCCAAGCGGAAGACCTTAACGGCCCGCTGGTCCAGATCAAATCAGGACTGATCAGGGGCGTCAACGAACTTGGCGTACGCGCTTTCAAAGGCATTCCCTACGCCGCGCCGCCCATCAAAGAAAATCGCTGGCGACGGCCGCAGCCGGTTCAGCCCTGGAGCGGCGTACGCGTCACCTCCCAATTTGGTCCGGCGTGCGCTCAATCCGCACAAGAGGACCCCAATACCAGGCTGCCCGCGCCCTCGATCAGTGAAGACTGCTTGACGCTCAATGTCTGGGCGCCCTCCTCGCCAATCGGCGCTCCCGATGCGCCTAAGCCGGTAATGGTCTGGCTGCATGGCGGAGACTACCGCAGCGGCGTCGTCAGTTATCCACTGAGCAACGGCGCACAGTTGGCTAACCAAGGGGTTGTGGTGGTCACACTTAATTATCGCCTGGGCTACTTCGGCTTCTTTGATCATCCCGCCCTGGTTCGCGAGGACGTCACCACCCCCGCGAACTTCGGGTTGCTGGACCAGATTGAAGCCTTGAAATGGGTGCAGGAGAATATCAGCGCCTTTGGCGGCGATCCCGGCAACGTCACCTTGGCGGGTGACGACGCCGGCGCCGTCAGCGCTTACTATCTGATGGCCTCGCCGAAAGCGCTGGGGCTGTTTCATAAAGTCATCGCACAAAGCGGCGATCCCTGGCTCAAACTGGAAGACCGCAATCAGGCGAAAAAATCAGGCATGAAAGCCGCGACGCAAGCTGGCGTCGCGGCCGATGCGGACGCCGCTCAACTACGCGCCATTCCCGCCGGAACTTTGATAAAGCTGAATAACGAGCTGCCGCCGGATGCGGCGTTCGGCCCGATCATCGGCGACGAAGCGGCTCCTTACACCTTATTGGATGCGGTGGATCGCAAGCTGATCGCGCCGGTTCCTCTGCTGACTGGCGTCAACAGCTATGAAGTCAGCATCGCGCCGCAACTGGGCCTGACCCAGGAAACCATTCTGGCGCCGCTGGGCGATCAGAAGGACACCGCTCGCGCCCTGTATCCAAAGGACTGGAGCGACACGCAGTTCGCAGAAAAAGTATTTTCCGACATGCGCTACAATGCCCCTAACCGCTGGCTGGCGCTGGAACAATCCAACCGCGCTGCGGCCTGGTTCTATTACTTTAACTACGCGCCGCAATATCTGCGCGAGCAATTTTCCGGCGCGCCTCACGGCTGGCACCTGCCTTTCACATTCGGAACCTATAGTCTGATTCCAGAGATGTACGCCAATTTCCAGCCTCAGGACATCACCATGGCGCAGCGCTTTCAACGCTATCTGGTCAACTTCATGCGCAGCGCTTCGCCCAGTGATCCGACGCTGCCCAATTGGCCCGCCTATAACGCCCAGAATCAGATCATGATGGTACTGGGCGACGCCGCCGAACCGATGGCGGGCTTATTCCGCCAGAGAATTGAGTTTTTCACGACGCTTTACCGCAACAACAATAAAAAGTATTGATATGCGATCAGGGCCGGCGCCGATGCGCGCCTTCGCCCAGCTGTCGTTCGCGCGGGACGGGAATTACGAAACCTCAACTAGCCAAATTCCTTCTGGTCCACCATAATTCCCGGCCCGATTTCCTTCTTCACTAAGAAAATAGAGACCTATGCTTTTCAAAAACGCACTGATTTATCGTTTCACCAAACCCGTGCCCTGGCCTTTGGAAGACCTGGAAACCGGTTTGAGCGAACATGCTTTCACCCCTTGCCAGGCCAACGACACGTATCGCCTGGGTTGGGTTCCCGCTGCGCCACTGGTCAGCGACGCGTTGGTCTATCAACAAGGCCGCTACCTGTTGCTGACTCTGAAACGGGAAGAAAAAATTCTGCCCGCCAGCGTCATTAAGGAAGAAGTGGAAGAACGCGCTCAGGAAATCGAAGAGCGCGAGCAGCGCAAATTGCGCAAGAAGGAAAAGAACGAATTGAAGGAACAGGTCATCACTGTTCTGCTGCCTCAGGCGTTTAAGCGTTCACGCCTGATGTCCGCCTACATCGATCTGGATAAAGGATTGCTGGTAGTGGATACGTCCTCAGGAACCCGCGCCGACGAGTTCACATCCTTCCTGCGTCAGTCCATGGGCACGCTGCCGATTCGTTTCGTGGCGTTGAATGAGGCTCCCGCAGTGCACTTCTCCGATTGGGTGCAAAAAGACAACACGCCAACGCCTTTTGTTTCCGGCGACAACTGTGAACTGCGTTCCGGCGACGGTTCCGACACCGTCATTCGCTGCAAAGGCACCGAATCGTTGACGGACGCCATCTCCACGCATATTGAAAACGGCATGCAGGTGACGCAGCTGTCCCTGGAATGGGACGAGAAGCTGAGCTTCGCGGTCAGCGACGATCTAAAGATCAAACGCATCAAGTTTATGGACACCCTGCAGGAGCAGTTGAAGGATGGCGACACTGGCGAGGCCGCCGAGCGTTTCGCCGCCGACTTCAGCCTGATGACGCTTGAGTTCTCCCGCATGACCGAAGACCTGATCAAGGTTTTGGGCGGAGAGGATATGTCTGCGGTGATTCAGGAATAAATCAGCGCTGCAGCGCGGGCCGACTCCTTCAACGACGGATCGGCCTGCGTTGTTTATTTGCGCTTCAAGCGCTCCGCTTGCCACTCATCTGGCGCGTTTAGCGGCAAACGCAGGGCCATAACCCCTTCCTCGTCATCGTAGCGAATACTGAATCCCAGCTTTTCCGCCAGACGTAACATCGGCTTATTATCCGGCAACACTGAGCCCACCATTTCCACTGTGCCTTTCTCCCGACAGTACTCAATGATCTTGCGCATCAGCACCCATCCCAGGTTTTCACCACGCAGATCATCGCGCACGATGATGGCGAACTCACACTGCAGATTGTCCGCATCGGTCCAGGCGCGCACGGTGCCAAGCGTATCCTCGCCATAACCGCTTTCCTTTGGAGACATGGCGATAAAGGCCATTTCCCGATCGTAGTCGATCTGCAGCATCTGCACCATTTCATCGTGAGTGAAGGATTTCCGGTAGTGGAAAAAGCGGTAACGAATCGATTCCGGCGACAGCCCGGAATAAAACTCAATGTGACTCGGCTCGTCCTCTCCACGCACCGGACGGATTTCCGCCTTGCGCTTCGACTTGGGCAGCATGATCCATTCCCGCAGTTCTTGCGGATAAGGCTGAATCGCCAGCTTCGCCGGCTTGTCGAGATCAATCATGGCGTTGACCGCCACCGCCCCGTGTTTGTCAAAGTACAGCGGCATAACCTCAAGGCCTTTGATCTCAGGAATGTCGATAATGATCTGCGACAGAATCACCAGGGTTTCGCAGATCTTGGCGATATCCTGTTCCGGGTTATAGCTATAGTCTTTCAGCAGGCGAAACATATGCGTCTGCAGCAAAAGATCCCGAGCCAGCACCATGTTCAACGGCGGCAGGGCGAGCTTGCGATCCGCCGACACATTCACTGCTGCGCCGCTGGCGCCGCACACCATCAAAGGTCCAAACACTGGATCGCGGGTGACCCCTAAACTGAACCCCACTCCGCCAACCGTCTGAAAACTGGGCTGCACAGCAAAGCCTAAAAATCCGCTGTCCGGGAAGTGCTCCCTGTAGTGCGTCAACAGGTAGCGGCAGGAATCGCGAATGGACGCCTCCTCCACCAGCCCCTTCACCCTGCCCTTATAGCGACCGCGGCCGGTCTTCTCGTCTTTAAAGGGGATACAGCTGTGTTCGTGCAAAATGCGGATATCCACCGGCGAGCCGAATTCCTGCGCCACTTCCACCACCTGCTCTTCTGTTTCGCAGTAACGCGTATCCTGCATATTTATGCCGTAGTCGGTGAGAATCTGCCGCGACTCCGCATTGGTCAGCACCCGCCGCCCTGACGCGTATATCTTCTGAATGGTCTTGCGCGCGCGGGAACGATCCACCACCGGGTCGGTGTATGACTCCGGCGTCTCCCGCAACACCCGCTGGCTGCGCTGGTGGTTAACCATATGCATGAAGGCTTTCACCGCCTTATCCGGCGTGGAAAATGTGGGCACGCCGCTATGGAAAAAGGCCTCTCTGGCGTCATACACCGTGCTGTGCCCCAGCCAGCAGGTGAAAATATTCAGATGGGAACGCTTGCTTGCTTCTATCACCGCATCCGCCACCTGCAGACTGTCCTCCGTCAGGGACGGGGCGTACAACACCAGCACATTGGACACATGAGGATCGCGTCCTAGAATCTCCAGAGTGCGGCGATACAGCTCCGGGTTGGCGTCGTAGTTGAGATCAATCGGGTTGCGGCGCGTCCAATAAGGCGGCAGATGCTTGCCCAGTTCACTCACTGTTTCCGGCGACAATGAACCCAACTCACCATTTAAAGACGCCAAACGGTCCACCGCCAGCACTCCAGGGCCCAGACCATTGCTGATGATGTGCAATGGCTCGCCACGCACCGGTTTCATCCGGGTTAAAGTCTCCAGCGCATCGAACATCTCATCAGCGCCGTTCACCCGCAGCACCCCGGCGCGCCGGAACACCGCGTCGAAAATTTTGTCGCCGTCCACCACTCCCAAAGGCAACTCTGCGGGACGCCATTGTGATGCCGGAGTGCGGCCGCTTTTCACGGCGATCACCAACTTACCCCGGGACACCGCCCGCACAGCGGAGATAAAACGTCGGGGCGAATGGATGTTCTCCATGTGCAGCAAAATAGCTTTGGTGCTGCGATCCTGGGCCAGGTAATCGATCAGGTCGTCCAGCCCGACGTCAATGCCGTCTCCCAGGGTGGTAAGGTGCGAAAAGCCGATTCCCCGGGTGAACGCCCAGTCAATCACTGCACTGGCGAGAGAGCCGGACTGGCCGATATAAGCGATCTTGCCCGGCAACACGCCCATATGCATATAAGTAGCGTTCAGATTACTGGCGGGGGACAGCATACCGATGGTTTCCGGCCCCAGAATACGTATGCCGTACTCAGACGCAATTTCCTGGACGGAGTACATCAACGGTCGGCCGCTGCGGCTGTGAGTGCGCGACAGGCCGCCGGTAAGGATCATCGCTGTTTTTACCTTGACGGAGCCCAGCACCCGAACAATGCGCGGCACGCTCTCTGGAGGCGTACAAATAATCGCCAGATCCGGCCGAAACGGCATTTGCTGGGGTCGTTTCACACAGGGGACGCCATGCACGTCGTGATAGCCCTTGTCATTCACCACCACCAAACGCCCTGAATAGTCCGTGGACATCAGATTGCGCAACACCATGCCACCCAGGTTATTAGAGCGTTCGGACGCGCCGATCACCGCGATGGACTTAGGGTTGAACAGCGCTTCTAAATGTCGGGTTCCCAATCTGTTTTCTCCATTTGCGTTGACAGGCTCTGGATCCGGCGACTGCGGAACCGCCGCCGATACCTAAGATACATAGACCAATACCGGCCACTTTGACAGATATCAATATCCCCCGCTTTGACTGACTTGGCGTTAAGGAATGGGCGCGAAACCATCGCGGACGCGGACTATAACATTCGCCCCATCTCCGGTTTCAAGCCGTTATCGCTTTGCAGTAGACTAAAAGCCTCTAAAAGGAAAACAAAGATGAAAACCGCCCTTTTCTATCATAAAGACTGTACATTGCACGACATGGGCGAAGGGCATCCCGAAAGCCCCATGCGATTACAGGCGATTATGGACCGGCTTGAGCACGCTGGCATACTGCAGGAAGTGGATCTGGTCGAGCCGCAGGAAACCGACCGCGACAAAATCATTCGGGTGCATCCCTCTCGCTACGTTGAACAACTGGAGAATCTGAATCCGGACAAAGGCCGCATCATGGTCGACCCGGACACCGCCTTAATGCGCCACAGCATGCGCGCAGCTTACCTGGCGGCGGGCTCCGCAGTGGAAGCGGCGGACATGGTGCTCAGCGGCCAGGCGAATACCGCGTTTTGCGCCGTGCGCCCGCCAGGCCATCATGCGGAGCGCAGCCAATCCATGGGTTTTTGTTTTTTTAACAATATCGCCATCGCCGCCCGCCACGCCATGGACTTTCATGGTCTGGAGCGCATCGCCATCGTGGACTTCGACGTACATCAGGGCAACGGCACAGTAGATATCTTTCAAGATGACCCGCGAGTCCTGTTCTGCTCCAGTTTTGAGTATCCGCTATACCCTTTCAGTCACCATGCGGTGGACCGCCCCAATATCATCAACACGCCGCTGGACGCCCACACTCGCGGCCTGCAATTCCGGCGCTGCGTTGAACGGGACTGGCTCGCACGTCTGCAGGATCATCGTCCGCAACTCATACTCATATCAGCAGGATTCGACGCCCACAAGCATGATCCCCTGGCGCATCTGGAGCTGGAAGAAAGAGACTACCGCTGGGTCACGCGCTTGTTGATGGATGTGGCGCGGGTATACAGCAGCGGGCGCATCGTATCTATTCTGGAAGGGGGTTATAACCTGAACGCCTTATCCGCCAGCGTGGAGGCGCACATGGAAGGCTTGATGGGGAATTGAAACGCCGAATAAGGGGACGGCTTAACCTTGTTTAGAAGCTCCGCCCGCCGACAGCGGACGGAGTTTCCATAAGGTTGCGAGAAAGCGGCCTGTTCAGGCCAAGTTAGACGAGTCCTTTTTCCAACGCTTCCTGACGAATGCCGTCCCAGCCGTTTTTGACTTGCTTCAGCAAGTTCGCCACTTCGTCCAGAATCGCTGCGTCATTGCGCAGATTGGCTTCAAACAAACGGCGTTCCATATATTCGTATAAGGCGTCCAGACGTTGTGCAATATCGCCGCCTTTTTCTTTGTCCAGAAACTCGCGCAAACCGCCGACGATTTCAACCGCCTTGCCAATCAGCCGGTTTTTGCCTTCAAAGTTATTGGCCAGAATCTGCCCTTTCGCCATGGTAATGCGCTCCAGCGCCCCATCGAACAACAGCTGGATCAACTTATGCCCATCCGCATCGACGATGCTGGTCTGACGATTCACGCTCTGATACTGATGTAACGCGTTCATTGTAATAGCAACCTCATAATTACTCGTCTGTGATCTTAAGCGCCTGGATCAGGCCCGCCGCTTAACTCTTACTTCCAGTGCTGCTGGCCAGCAGCGCTTCCAGCTGTGTGGATAAAAAGCTTTCCGTGTTCTTGAGCTGGGAAATAATCAAATCTGCGGCGGTGAACTGACGCGCCAACCGATCCGTCAGGGCGGTAATGCGATCGTTCAACTCCGTCCGGTCTTCAGAGATTTTTTCCAGCTGTGAATTAAAGCCATTGATGGCGACCGTAATCAAACCTTCGGCGGACAGGTAGTTGTTCACCAGGTCGACCATCTGGTCTCCCACCCCTTCAATATAAGTCGCTGTGCCGCGCGCGCCAGTGGCGCCGCCGGTAATTTGCAGTTTGAGTCCTTTGGAATCGCCTTCCGAGGAGGTCAGGTACTGGCCATTGCCAGTGGCGGCCTTACCATTGATTGTGCCAGCGACATCCAAGCCATCTACGCCAGTGGCGATAGTCAAACCCAGCTGCGCCGCCGTATTGGTGTCGATAGCAGTGATCTCAACCTTGGATGAAGCGCCGTATGTTCCAGAGGTAAATACCAGCTGATTACTGCCGTCCAGTGAGACGGTCAGGCCAGATCCGGCGATATTCGTATCCGCATCCAGTTGAGTCTGAATTTCCGCAAGTAACTCGCTGTCAGTATAAGTCCCGGCTGTCAGCGTAATGGTGTTCGACTCCACCCCGTTGACTTTGATCTTGAAGGTGTCGTTATCCGCATCAATGACTGTTGAGCCGCCCAGCGCCACATTGCCGGTGAAAGCGCCCTGTGTCGCCACCTGAGTGATATCGACGGCGTACGAGCCAATCTTGGTATTTATCCCGGCGCTGACATACTTGACCTGGGCATCCGTCGTACGCCCCTGGTCGGCGAACAAAGCCGCTACGTCATTCGGATAGCTTTGCAGCTTGTTTTGGAACGTAAGGCTGTTGAACTCCAGCTGTCCCGATTCTGAGTTGGTCGTAATTCCCAATTCAGACAAGCTACGGACGTTAGCGCTTTCCAGCCCGGGAACAATTGAACTCAATGTAGAGCGCAACTGGGTGGAGATAGTGCGCACAGTGGAACTGCCCAGCAAAGTGCCTTTCTCTCCAGTATCACTGTCAAAAGCAGTGACTTCATTAATGATTTCCTGCAAAGCATTATATTTATCCACTAAATCCTGGACCCTTTCGGTCACAGCATTCAGGTCTTTGCTAACGGTAACGTTGACTGCGCTTGCGGTTTCAGCATTTAAAGTAAGAGTCAGGCCGTCCACCACGTCATCGACGGTGTTCAATGAACGGGTGATGGCAACACCGTTCAAAGTAAAGGCGGCGTCTTCCGCTGCGACGTCCTGAGTTAAATTCTGGTTAGTGGCGTTATAAATAAACTGGGAAATCCCGGAACCATCTGTACTGTTGCCGTCGTTATCCGTCGCCGAAATGGAAATAGCGTTCGCCACACCGGTTTTTGAAGCGGATAACACAAGCTGATAGGAAGTGCCGTTATAGATAACGGAGGAATTAACATCCAGCCCCATATCGTTAATGGCGTCGGACAACCCCTGCAACGTGTTGTTGCTGCTATTTACAGTTAGGTTTTTGGTAACGCCGCCGACAGTGAACGACAGTGTTCCAGTTCCTACAGTTGTGGTGTCTTTATCAGCGAAAGTGCCGGAGCTCAATGACTGCGCGACAGCCAGATTGCTGACGGTAAGCGCATATGAGCCAGTTTTCGCGGAGGTATTGGCGGTGACGCCAATAGAAGAGCCGCTGGAGGTCGCCGTGTTGCTGGACATCGACTCCGGCGTACTCAATGTTCGGGCGGACAAACGCAGGTCGGTGATTGCGCTTTTCAGACGACTCAGATCGCTGAGTTTGGCCGTCACTTCATCTTCTTTGAGATCCAGCCTTTTTTCCGTCGGCTCACGCTCAGCACTGGCCAGCTGCTCGATCAAATCGCTGGTCAATACTCCCGAGCCGATGCCTATTGAAGAAACGCTTGCCATGTGAAGCCAACCTCGCGGATTGTGTGTACGATCATATCTCTATTTATCGGCAAAAAGGGGCAAAACTTTGCCCCTTTTTTTGTTACGGATCGTAAATCCCTGCCGAACCCTATCTGTTCTCCGCCAAGCCTCATGCCTTGGCGGAGAACAGATTAACTGGTTCATCCTGCTGCAAGTTGCGCGCCAGCTTAAGGGCCAAGTCATCAGGAATCTGTCTCACTACTTCTTTTGTGGTTCTGTCCAAAACAGTAATGACCGTTCTTCCCGAATCCTCATCCAGTTCGAACTGCAGGTCGCGCTGGACAGATTGAACGTATTCATTCAATTTGGTCACCGCTTCCCTCAGCTCCTGGCTTTGCTCCTTCTCCAACTGTTGTTGCTGCTTGTTGGCAATGTCGTCGGTGGGCTTGGCTGCAGAACTCTGCTTCGCAGCCTGCGTATCAGGCGTAGACGTGGCTACCCCGGACTTAACCTTAGGTTCAATCGGAGGTGACGACGTCGCAGACTGAGCAGACGGCAGGATCACGGGTTTCGTGACTGCCGCCATACTCAGTTCAGTAGTCTTAACGTCATTCATATCTCACCTCTTAGCATGTCTTAACGCTTAAACCGGCCGGAAGAGAACATCCGGCCGGTATTTCACGTTAGTTCACTCCGTTACTGCAGGAGCGACAAGACTTGCTGGGGTCTTGCATTAGCCTGCGCCAATATCGAGATACCGGCTTGCTGCAGTACCTGCGCCCTTGACAACGCGGCGGTCTCAGAGGCGAAGTCTGCGTCCCTGATCCGGCTGTTGGCGGAGTTCAGGTTCTCGTTGTTCACTTCCAAGTTCGCAATCGTGTTCTGGAAACGGTTCTGGATCGCGCCCAGTTCCGCTTGCTTGGACGTTACGGTCTGCAATGCGTTATCCACTGCTTTCAGAGCCGCTTCAGCGCCAGCTACCGTTGAGATGTCTACATCTTGCAGCAGGGAGCCGCTCTCAGCGCCGCCGAATGTACCGATTCGCAGACCCGCTTTCGCCAGGCCGGCAGAGTTGGTGTTAGATTCAACATCTATTTGACCGCCAGACAACAGCGTCACAGAGCTGACAAAGGTCGTGGTGGTGATGCTGGCCATCGCTGTGGCGCCACTGATGTCGATGTTACGACCGTCCGCAGCCACCAGAGTAAAGGAGTCAGAGTCCAGTACTTCCGCAGTAACGCCAGTCTGGCCGGATTTCTGGTTGATCGCGTCAATGATCGCCGCCTGCTTCACAGCAACGTCGTCAGTGGTGCTGAAGCTCGCAGTGATGGAGACGCCGTTGACTGTGATCGTAGCGGACTCTGTTGTGGTCGTCAGGTTGCCTGAGTTAACACGGTTCTCATTAGCTAGCGCGGTAACGCCAGTCTGATCAGACGAACGGTTGATCGCAGCCGCTTTCGCGATGGCGCTACCGTCCGCATTCGCAGTAGAAGCCGTGTCGTCAGTGCTCAAGCTGGGCCCGATACCCACGTTGTTGATGACGATGTCACCAGTCACCAAAGCAGTAGTGGTGCCATTATCGCTCACAATACCTGCATTATTTCCGCTGAAAGTGCCCACTTCAAAACCGGCGTTATCAATGTTTCCAGTTGTAGTGGTCAGAGCGATGTCGCTGCCATCGTCGCTTGAAAGCGAGTAGGTGCCGACATAGGCGTTACCCAAGGAGCTTGCGGCGGCCAGACCAAAGGTGGCCAAGGTGTTGCTCGTAGTTTCGGTCAATACGATGTTACGACCGTCGTCTGCCACCAGAGAGATACCTTTGGCAGTGTCGCCATCGAAGACCGCACGCACGCCAGTGGCGCCGGATTTTTCATTAATGGCGTCTGCTGTCGCTTGCAGGTTCTGCTCGACAGTCAAGGTGGTGCCTTTACTCAGGCTGATGCTGACGCCGTTCAGGTTCAAGGACACGTTCGCCGCAGTCGCGTCAGCGGTCGTGGTGCCAGCGACATAGTTTGCATCGACAGTCGCGGTGACGCCAGTCTGATCGGATACATCATTAATCGCCGCCGCTTTGGCGATGGCGCTGGAAGCTGCATGACTGGTGGAAGCCGTGTCGTCAGTACCCACAGAGGCGCCCACGGAGATACCGTTAATGACGATGTCCCCTGCAACCATTTCATTGCCGGTGCTGCCTACAACCAGAGCGGTCGTAGTCGTTCTGCTGGAAATACCGCTGGTGTCCGCTGTTCCCAAAGTGCTGGTGTCCAGCTTGGAGATGGACACGCTAATGGTGTTCCCCAAATTGGCGCCAGTCTGGAATACGGAATTCTGGAAAGAGCCGTCAAGCAGTTTCTTACCGTTGAAGTTGGTAGTTGCAGCGATGTTTTCAATCTCGCTGATCAGCTGGCCAACCTCTTCCTGCAAGGCTTCACGGTCGATAGTTGAGTTAGTGTCGTTCGCAGATTGCAGTGACAGCTCACGAATACGCTGTAAGCTGTCTTTCATTGAACTCAATGCGCCTTCAGCGGTCTGCGCCAATGAGATCGCGTCTCCCGCGTTACGAACCGCGACGTTGGTGCCGCGAATCTGAGCGTCGAAACGTGTTGAAATCGCCAGACCTGCCGCGTCATCTTTTGCGCTGTTGATGCGGAGACCCGAGGAAAGCCGCTGCAGCGCCGTATCCCCTGACCGCTGTGAAGCGTTCAGGTTACGCTGCGCATTCAACGACGCAATGTTGGTATTAATTATTTGAGGCATATTTGCTTCTCCTGTAACCCTTCTCACTCGGTTAAGAGGTTCTCGCTTCTACACAGCTGGGCCGGTCGAACTGCGCTAACCCGTTGTCCTTAGTAACGGCTTCAGGAGAAGATTCTTTAGTTAATTTTTGCCTGCTCTTTGTAATGAAATGTAAGCCTTAAACCCATAATGTCGCACTCACGCGAAGTCGTCTGGATCATTAATCGAACGGCACACCCAGGGATCTGTGGCGAGGTCGAATTTTTTATACATAACCTGAAGAAAATGTTTATGTACATCAAGGAGAAAGCGCAGCATAGTCTGTCTCCACTCCTCCATGAAAGTCAGCCTCTCCGTATCATTCTGAATGGCCAGCGCATGCGCAAAGCCGATATAAAGAAAATGCCTGATAGAGCCCCGCAACAGGAAATAAAATTCTTTAGCTTTAACTTGCACCTGATCTTCCATGTAAGTGTTAATGCGGTTACAGACTCTGTTCATTTCATCCTTGGTGGTAATGGGCGCCTGCAAAAATGTGGAAACATCGTCGCTGAACTGTCCGAATAAGACATTTAAGCGGTCTCGCTTCTTCTCAAGCACGTCTACCGGTATTTTTTCGTGCTGCGACGCGTAGAGGTAATCCACCACCTTCTGCTTCTTGTCGCTGCTCTCGTTGAGCGCCGTCAGGGAAATCGGTAATGGTCCGGGCGCCACCCACTCAGCGCCTTCAATCTTGGCCCCATGAGAGAAGTTGTAGACTTTGCCTCGCTCCGGGAAGTCACGCAGGCTGTTTTCCGCTTTGCGTTTGGCGGCGAAATATTGCGGTGACGTCAATACGGAGCCGCCGTCAACGCCCTCCACCTTAAACACATGCTGACCGTCGTAATCCACGCTGCGCTTGAACGCTTCATGGGCGTCGTCGTCGTAATAGATCGAGCTTTGCGCATGGTGATGGCGTCTGTCTGTGAAGCCAAAGTCCATTCCAAACAATAAGATATTCTTGAATCCATAATGTAGCGCCCACGCTAACCCGAGGTTGGTGCAAGTGGGCGTTCCCCCGCGGATGATCTGCCCATGCTCGGAAAACATGGTCGCCAGCCCACACTCTTCTTTGATGTAGGCGCGCCGTTCGCCAAACAATTGGTAAACGATCGGACTGATATGAATAGGCGCGATGACCTTTATTGAATTCAAATAATCAGGATCTTTAAGTCGCTCCAACTGCCCCACCACATACTGATAGTCAGACTCCAGCTCGACATGAATATCCGGCTTGATTCCCATGGGATGCAGCGCCGTAATGGACGAACCGCATGAAATGATCAACGCGCCGCGCTGCTGCATCTCCCGTAACTGATCAATGCGCAAGTCGAGGGAGGGGCCCGCCCCGACAATGCACACCGGCACATCAGTAATGTCGTTGACAGGCGGCGGCAATAGTTCAACGCCGCTATATATATTGTGCGCCGCCTGATTGAGCTGATTGACCTCATCATCGTAATTGCCCCAGGAAACCAGGAACACATACAGGTCGTCGCACACTTTCTCAGATAAATTATCGTGAGACTTCAAGCCGCGATGGTTATAAAACAGCGTCGCGAGAGGAAACGCCGGCGGCGTCGTAACCAGGTTATTCCACAGCAGCGCCCACTGTGAGTATTCGTCTTCCTGCCCGCCCAGCAGAAAGTGAATGGTGCGCCCTTCCGCGCCGTCATACTTGCTGCAGATCTCCGCCCAGTCGACGGCGTACAGACTCGCGGCGAAATGGTCCAGATTAGGTTCAAAAACCACGGCGTAGTTGACCTTGTGCTGTTCCAGGAAGGCCTCAATGTGATAACCCACGCCGCACCCGAGGAAGACAATACAGGGATAGGAGTCGCCCAGCCAAAAGTGATTGAAGTTCGACTTATTAATGGGAGACTTCCGAATAATGGCGTCGGCGGCTTTGAAGAAAAACCTTGGGAAGCAGTAATCGCCGGGAAACGGCGGGTCAATGGAAACCACCTTGCCGCCTTCACTATAAGCCTTGGTGAACTCTTTAATTTCGTTTAACGCATAGGCCTTGGCTTTACCATCGTAAACGGAACGACCTTCATCGTGAATATCCACTTCGCCTGCGTCAGGGATGATATTCAGCTTGGCTTTTTTCATCTGATAGTTCAGGAAGTGCTTATAAATGCCGGGAAAGTGATCTTTGAAGTAGGCTAAATTCTTTTCCCTGCGCTCGATGAAAGGCTTAAGTATTTCCGCTTGATCGGTCATTGCTTCTATCTCTTTTTTAGTTTTTCCGAACGAGAAAATTGGGACGGCAATTTTCCGTCACTCGAAAAATTTTTAGTGAACAGACAAAGTTAGCGTAGCAGTGATCTGGCCATTACTCCTGTTTTCGCCACTTTTAACTCCTTTAGACCTTAGACTCGGCAATTATCATGCCGCCATATCCACAGCCGCTTGCAAACGGGACGCATCAGGTTGCGCCGCCTTTCTTTGCAAGGCCATGCCATCTATATAAGGAAGCGCCCCGTGGACTCCTCTATTTTTCCCTTGGCGGCAAGCGGCAACTTTTTGACCGCTGCTTGGCAAACTCCTGCCAAAATCCTCGGCCCCTTCTTCTTTGAAAACTTATTCGCATTTTTTTGTGATTAAAAATCAAACACATAAAATTTCGCAATAGTTCTGGCAATGCTTTTGCATAGGCAGTGGAAACGTCCCTGTCTGCGCAATTTTTATTCGCATACAGGGGCAGGCAAAGTCAGGTAGCCGGTTGCTACGCATCCGAGCGGCTCTTACGAAGGAAACGGCCCGGCTGGTATAGACGCAATAGGGGGAAGTTATGCCTCAGATAATTAATACCAACATCGCCTCGATTAACGCGCAGCGAAATCTCAACAATTCGCAGTCAGCCAACCAGACCGCTCTGGCGCGCCTGTCATCGGGTCTTCGTATCAACAGCGCGCGGGACGACGCAGCCGGTTTGGCGATATCCACCCGCTTTACCTCTCAGGTACGAGGATTAAGCGTCGCTATCCGCAACGCCGGCGACGCCGTGTCGCTGTCGCAAACAGCGGAAGGCGCGCTTGGCGCGATGAGCGAAAACCTCCTGCGTATTCGCGACCTGGCGCTGCAATCCGCCAACGCCACTAACAGCGGGCTGGATCGCAAAGCGCTTAATGAAGAGGTCAACCAGCTGCTTCAAGAGATCAAGCGGGTATCGGAGCAAACCAACTTCAACGGCACCAAATTGTTGGACGGCACCTTCACAGACGTGACCTTCCAAATCGGCGCTAACGAAGGAGAGTCGGTCACCTTCGGTATTGAGGGCGCTACCGTGGACAAACTGGGAGCAGCGGAAACCGACGGCATATCCTCGGAACCAGAATCCGCCGCCCTCGCCGCAGGCGACCTGGTGATCAACGGCATCGCCATCGGCGCCTCCACCGGTGTTGACGACGCGTTCTCCAGCGCCAACCAGGACCAGAGCGCCATCGCCAAAGTGGCGGCCATCAATAAACTGACCGAGTCCACCGGCGTAGAAGCCGTGATTAACGGCACCTACGTCAGCGGCTCCACCACCTTTATCGCCACTACCCAGTCAGCGTCCGTGACGATAAACGGCGTGGCGATCGCTGTGACCATCTCCTCTAACCTGTCATCACAGGTCAACCTCGAGAACGTCGCAGCGGCGATCAATGAAAAATCCGGACAAACTGGCGTTACCGCCACCTTTGACGGTAACCCGACGGTCGGCATCAGACTGACAGCGGAGGATGGCCGTAACATTGTCATCCAAAGCACCGCCCTCAACTCCACCGCTTTCGGTTTACCACCGTCCGACACCACCGCCTCCGCAGCAATCACCTATACGGGCACCTTTACGCTCATATCCCGCGACGGCAGCGCCATCGGGCTTGACACCACAACCGGCAACATAGGTAACGCGGGCTTGTCGGTAGGCACTTTCAGCGGCAATAACAGCGGAGCCATCAGCGACCAAGTGGACGCTAACCCATTCGCCGCCGGAGATTTGGTTATCAACGGCGTTCCCATCGGTCCAACGCAAACTAACTTTGACACATCCTCCAGCACGCAGACTGACTCCAGCGCCATCGCCAAAGCCGTGGCCATCAATAAGGTCAGCGACCAGACCGGCGTCGTCGCGGAGGTAAACGATACGATCCAGAACGCCACCGCATTGGTGACCGGCAGCGCACAAAACTTCAACTTCCAGATCAATGGCGTGCAGATCAACATCTCCTACGGCTCTAACGACACCGTGGCGGATGTGCAAAGAACGGTTATCACCGCGATCAACAACAAGTCCGGACAGACCGGGGTGCAAGCGGAAGCCTTCGGCAGCAGCTATAGAATGATTGCCGACGATGGCAGGAATATTCAGATATCCAACGCGTCCACAACCACATCTTTGATTGGATTGGGCACTGTAGACACCGTTACCGCCAGCACCATCACCCTGCTCTCGGCCGGCGCCATCGAATTGGATACGCTGACCGGTCAGATAGAAAAGAGCGGGTTCGAAGTCGGCACGTACGGCTCCAACTCCACCGGACAATTGGTGCAAAACATCGACATCTCCACGGTAGATGGCGCCATCCTGGCTCTCAGCGCGGTGGACAACGCGTTGAACACTATCAACTTCCAGCGCGCCAATCTCGGCGCGATACAGAATCGCTTCGAGTCGACCATCTCCAACCAAGCGATCGCTTCAGAAAACCTGACCGCCGCCAACTCGCGAATCCGCGATGCGGACTTCGCGGCGGAGACCGCCGAGTTGTCCCGAACCCAGGTATTGCAGTCAGCCGGATTGTCGATTCTGGCCCAGGCTAATGCACAGCCGCAGCAGGTGCTGCAGCTGCTGCAAGGCTAAACAGAGATTGAATTGAGCTAGCAGAGGTAAGAACCATGCAGGCAACAGCGCAAGCAAACGAAAAACTTCAATCCACCCGTGTTGAAGCCGCCCATCTACTGATAGAGGCGAACGAGATATACCGCGCTTCCAATCGCCCAGGGGCGTCGCATCAACAGCGCAGTGAGGACAGAAGCGCCGCCAAAACGTTGATAGAGCAAGCACTGGCGCTGGAACCAGGGCAAGCCTCGGCGCTGGGCCTGCTGGGACGAATAGAACTGGATGAAGGACGGCTTAATGAAGCGCGCCGGTTCTTCAACCAAGCGTTGGCCCAAGACCGTAACGCGCCGCAACTGATCGCCAACCTTGGCTATCTGAACCTGATGGAAAATCAGCCCGCCCAGGCGGAGCAATATTTCCAGCAGGCGCTGCAGCAAGATAAAAGCTACGCTGCGGCCTTTCTGGGAATCGCGCACTGTCAGGCCGCAATGGGCAATTACGACATTGCCTATATGCACTACAGGCGCTTACTGGAATACGGTCTGAAGTGGCCCACTCTGTACGCAGGCATGATCAAGTGCTGCGCCCATCTGCAGGTAGAGCGACGCTCCGAAGTTATCGAGCGCGACTTGATCGATCTGTTGCAGCAAGAGGATCTGCCTCATCAGAATCTGGCTCGCCTTACCGCTCAGGCGCTGACGTTGAAATACGATCTGCGCAACCCTGACGTGTGCATTGATATCAATGACGCCGCCCAGGACCCATTACTGCTGTTGGCGCTGACCAGAACTGTCATGCCCAATGCAGATGTGGAGCAGTTCATCACCTTGATACGCAAAGCCATCCTTGAAGAAGTGATGGCCTCCGGTGAATTACGCGAAGGACTGCAGGAGCTGGCCATCGCCATTGGCGTCTATAATGTCGCGACCGGCGGAGCCCTCTATGCCACCGAAGACGAAACCTATCAAATCAGCGACTTAAACAGAAAAATTCTACTCTCCTGCACAACGGAAAACAGCGTGACGGATATCGCCGGCGCTCTTATCATCGCCGCCATGTACGTTACTCTCTTCCCGCAAGCCTATTCGCGCTACTTGTCGGCTTTCTCCCTGAACGACTGGCCAGACGCAATGCAAACGCTGATGGAGGCCAGCTTCTACTTGCCAATGGAAGACGAAGGTTACAAACAAGGGTTTCAGGAAAAACAACTGGAGCTGCTGGAAGACGCCGCGGAAGTCGCTATGGCCTGCCCAGTGTGGCGCAACATAGAGTTCTTCAGCGAGCAATCGTTGCGCAAACAATTGGAAAGCGTATTAGGCGCACGGGCGCAACAGTTACCCGAACGCCTGTGCGCCATGATTCTCGGCGCCGAGTCGTCACAGCGTGCAGTGGAGTTCGCCCGCTACTTTGATGACGTGGATGTTATCGCCGTCGACGAAAATCTGGCGAACCTCGCTTTTGGCGCCCGCAAAGCGGAGCAGTACGATCTGGAAAATATCGTGTTCTGGCCCTACTCCATCGCTCAACGCTTTATTGACGACGGGTCCACGATTCACTTCTTGAAGATTGAGAAGTTTCCCTCACTGAGCGAGGCGGAGTTTAACCTGATCGAGAGCATCAAAAGAATGGTGTGCAAGGGCGGCGTCGTACAGGTTTCAACTGGCGACAGCGAGTTAACCCAGGTAACGGATAAGGCTCAAAGTATTATTGAGCACTATCGGCTGACGCGTCGCTCCAATGATATCCGCTTGCTGCGCTGCGCCATCATCGAAAATGCAGATGATCCCGCCTGGGCGCCATTACTCAGCCATCCGCACTTTTACAACCTGACAGGGTGCCGCAGCACCTGGTTCGCCGGTGAAGACCGCGCGCAGATTCAGTCAGTGCTGACTTATCTCAGCAATGAGGTGGACTGGAAGCTGGCGCAAGTCAAAGACCGGGACGATAAAGTGCAACCCTCAGGCCCAATATTGAAACAACTGCAGACCGAAGTATTCGGGGCTGATATCGGCAAAGTTATTGGCCACGATCTCAAGCTGTATTTTGTGAAAAGGTAAAAGCCACTATCGGCGGGCTGAACAGCCCGCCGCTTTTTTTTGCCTCATGCGCCTTCCCTTGCATCCCGCCAACATCAAACTCACTTCTCAACCAAACTTGACCCGTCGATTATCCAGCTTGTTAGGCAACATCCGGCAGTCAGGAAATTTCCCCACGACCAGACTGCTATCCGGCGTATCGATGCCTTGCACGAACGCTTCGGCGGCGAATGTAACATTAGCGCCGACGCGGCAGTTACCAATCAACTTGGAGCCGGAACAGAACACGGCGCCCTCTCCAATCGTTGGGTAGTCGCCGCGATAGGTGGAGCCAATGGTCACGCCCTGATACACCGTCAGATAATCGCTGTAAGAAGCTGAGCCCAACACCGTTCCAAGCGGATGCACCAACAGGAAGATACGCGGCAGCTCCACGCCATAGAAAGCGTCTACCCCGTGTAAGGCTTTATTAAGAAGAAACGCCTTTTCCGCCAGCGTCACCTGACTGTCACGGTAGGCCTGGTTAGCGAGAAAATACAAAAAGGTAGCGTAATGATCGCCGTGGAGATGGTTAAACACGGCCTCGTCATTTTCGACATAGTATTTCAGACGAATATGGGAAAAGCAGAACTCCAGTCGCTTCAACGCTTCAGGTAAAGACTGCGACAGCGCCGCCTCTACACTGCGGCCATCCGGGAAAAAATGACCAAGCTGCTGACTGACATAATGAGCCAAACGCTCAGGGGCTAAAGATAGCTGCATGGTTATTTGATGAGCTTCATAGGAACGCCAGCGTTCAACAAGTGTGATCTGGCGCGAATGGGGTTGTTGTCGCCAAAGTGGAATATACTCGCGCACACCACGGCGTCCGCGTCCGCTTCCTGAAAGGCCGCGGCAAGATGCGCGAACGTGCCGGCGCCGCCAGCGGCAAGAACAGGCCGCTCGGTAACCGCTTTGGCGCACTTGATCATCTCCAGATCATATCCCTGCATCATGCCGTCGCGATCAATCGCATTGACGATAAACTCACCAGCGCCGCGCTGAGTCATATCACGAATAAACTCTTCCAGTTCACGCTCAGTTTTGTAACGCCCACAATGAGAATATAAACGGTATGCGTCACCTTCACGTTTCACATCCAGGCCGACGACAATACATTGGCGGCCAAAAATAGCCGACGCATCGTTAATCAAACCCGGATTTTCTAACGCGGCTGTCGTGATAACGACTTTATCGGCGCCGGACTGCACCAGGCGGCGCACGTGCTCCACTGAGTTCACACCGCCGCCGACGCTCAGCGGCATAAAACATTCGGAGGACACTTTATCGATGAGACTCAGCAATTGCTCAAAGTCGCTTCCCTGGCGGTTGGCGTCGACATCCAGAAACACCAGTTCATCCGCAAACTGAGCGTTATATATGCGAGCGGCGGAAACCGGATCGCCGGTGTCCCGAAAAGCGGAAAACTGCTTCCCCTTCACCATGCGCCCCTGACTCAGCAGCAGCATGGGAATAATGCGCTTTTTCAGCATTGTCCGTCCCACTCACAAAAATTTTCTAAAATTTTCAAACCGTTATCCTGGCTCTTTTCAGGGTGAAACTGCACACCGACAATATTATCCCGCCCGACCACGACGGGGAATGACGCGCCATACTCAGTTTCCGCGATCACATGGCGGCGATCTTGCGCAGCGAAGTAATAAGAATGCACGAAATAGAAGTCTACGTGCTTTTTCACCCCTTGAAAGATGGGGTGTTCCTGATGGTGAATCAGTGAATTCCATCCAACGTGCGGAACCGGAGCGTCGACTTCCAGATGGCGCACCACGCCGGGTATCAGATCAAGGCCGGCGTTCACGCCGCCCTCTTCGCCTTGCGTCGCCAACAATTGCATGCCAAGACAGACGCCCATCAACGGACGCCCTTGCTGAACGTGGTCATGGATCGCCTCCAGTAAGGCCGCCGAAGCCAGATTGGCCATGGCGTTACCAAAAGCGCCAACGCCAGGAATGATCAGGTGCGTCAGTTCGGCGAGCTGTTCAGGCGCTGCCACAACGTGAGCATCGTAACCCACGGCGTCAATGGCGTTGAGTACTGACTTGATATTGCCCATGCCATAATTCAATACGCCGATATTCATCCCGGCTCATCCTCACGGTACCATTTAATGGCGTCCCAAAGCGGTTCGCCGCGGACAGGATGATCAAAGTCAGGCTCGAAAGGTGGTATGACCATTCCTGACACGATTTCATTGAACTCCTGCTCGGTCAGCCCCACATACCCCAGGAAAATATCCAGAGACTCCGGTCGACGTCCATCCAGTTCATTCAATCGCTCCGCCTCTTCCAGAGAAATGCGGCCGCGGCGAAGTTTCATGGCGTTTATTTGCGTGATGCGGCTATAACCGCGCTTCAAATACTTGATGTAGTCGCGGGTTCCTTGCATAAAACATTCAATTTTTTCGCAAGTGGTGTTCACCGCTATCGGCGCGCTTTCCACCTCGTCCGTCCGCCAGCCCAGCTCTTCCTTGATCACCTTCACGTGTTTCTCATAATCCCAGGGAATAAAGCTTCCCAGGCAAACGGAGGCGTAGCCGATCCGCTTGAGGTCTTTCAGGCTAGGATAAGTGAACGGGGCCAGATCGCGGCGGTCAATGGGGTCTTCCGGCGAATTGATCATGCCGTACATGTCGTCCGCGGAGATGCCAAGGTTGCGGATCATATTGAATTTCTTCTCATCCTCGTACTCGATCTCGTCATTCAGATAATCGTAATACGCGGTGATCTCCGCCTGCGGTTCGCCCCAGATTATCAATGGTACATTGAACTTAACCGCAATCTGCATGGGGTATGAATAAATGCCCGTGTGACAGTGCCAGCAAAAGTCCGTCTTACGGCGGAAAGACTCCAGCATCAAACGTTTGACGATCTTCCAGTTGGGCGTGAACTCAATGACGTCCACCCCCAGCTTTTTGAACGTCCGCGTACAGTTTTCTTCAATAGTCGGGCGCATAAAGCCATGATTGAAGCGTACGACCAGCGGTTTGACGCCGTATTCCTTGACCAAATAGTAAAGCTGATAGGTGCTGTCTTTTCCTCCGCTGAACGGCACAATGCAGTCGTAATCGTATTTACCCCGATATTTCTCAATCAGCTGATCCAGCAACGTCTTGCGAGCGCCCCAATCAATCTGGTCCGCCTTGATCTCCCAGGAGCGACAGATATTGCACACGCCATTCGCATCAAATTCGATGGTTTCATAAGTCTCAGGCAGCAGGCACCGAGTACATCTCTTCAGCTTTTTCATAGCAGTATTCATAGCAATATTTATTCAGTTTAATACTTTTAAGAAGCGACGGATCTAGAGGCAGAAACCATCATCTACGATCAGGTTCCCGCCATTGATGTAACGTGAAGCGTCGGACAATAAAAACACCAGCGCGCCGCAGATATCGTCAGGGTCCAACATGCCTTTTTCGCTGCAATATTCCGCATAGGCCTGCAAAAAAGCTTCCGGTTGGCCGTCTGCAATGCCGCCAGGACTGATGGCATTGACCTTTACGCCTGTGCCGCGCAAGTACTTCGCCATGTAACGCGTGAGATGGATAAGCGCGGATTTAATCGCCGCATACTCCACCGGCATCGTCATCGTCGTCCCCTGATAAATATCGAAGCGGGGAGCCGTCACGCCATAGATAGAGGCGATATTCACGATGCTGCCGCCACCCCGCTGTACAAAATGCCTCGCGAACTGCTGTGACGCCAAAAAGTAGCCCCCCAGATGCAAAGACAGATTGCCGCAAAAGTCTTCATATTCCACATCGAAAAAGCTGCGGCCGTAATGCTTATTGCGGGGATAGGCGCTGTTAACCAAGGCGTTGATCGCGCCCATTGCGCGTTCGGTTTCAGCAATGGCGCTGAGGAGGCTTTCTTTTTCAGTGATGTCGCATTTGACGGCGCACGCCGACTCTCGGCCAAATTCGCTTTGCAGGCTCTCTGCAAAAGACTCAGCCTGAGATAAATCTATATCCGCCACCGCCACCCTGCCGCCGGCCTGCAGCACCGCGCGACAAAACTTCCCGCCAAGCAGTCCGCATCCGCCAGTGATAACGACGACTTTCCCTTCCAGTTGCTTCATACATTCATTCAACTTCTATAACGCCCTATCTATGTGACTGACTCTGACTGGCTTCACGGCACCATGACTTTGGCCTGCCCCTTCAGGACTGGCCCATGCTGCATATCAATGGATTTCCCAGCGAAGCGTTGTTGTGCGTATAGCGGCCATAACTCATGAGCCTGGGTCCAATGCAGCGGACTGGGCAGCAACAGCATCGTCGCGACATATCTGGGAGATTGAGGATCCCGAGAAAACACGCCGCGATGCAGGACATCCCGCGGTCTGAAAATCAGCGCCTCCCCCGCTTGCGTGCAGTGATCGTAGGGCTTGTAAACAATATTGGCGCGGTCGAAATACTCGCCCAGATCAGAGCGGCGTTCGTTGAGGGGAGGAAATGAATACCCCTGCTCCGCCAACTCATAGGTGACATTGACATCCAGCGCTTCCGTTCCAGCGCCGCTGATTTCTCCGCCAGTGAAATAAATAATGATCTTTATATGTCCGGTAGGCCCTGCGTCCCGATGCCAGCGATAGGAGACATCGTCCTCCACTTGCGTAGGGAATGTGCGATGAAAGCACAACGAGTGAACCATGTACTCGGACTGAAAGAAGTTCACCAGGATGCGGTCCATTTCCACGTTCAGCACCGCCCCATACATTTCCCTTATCCAGCCCGCATCATTCCGGTAGTCAAATCTAATGGTCTCCACATGTGGGTCCAACCAGGCGCTGCGATCATCATTCTGCAGGCTTCGCAACTGTTGCATGATGCGTTCAACATGCGCCGCATCCAAAACCTGCAGGCGATCAAAGCCGTTGTTGTAGAAAGATGAATATCCCGGCATGGTCAGATATCGGGTGAATGACTGCTGGCACTCCAGATGATACTGGCGACAACCGGTTCGCAGGTCATAGTGTTCTGACACTTGCCTCATGATTTCAGATGCGGACATAAAGCCTCCCCCCCTGATATGCGTCAGTCCCAGAATTCGCTTTACTTCAGCCGGAAGATCGTCATGATGTCGTAGGTTTTGCCCTCAAACTCTGGATGGGCGTCCTCCTGAAAAATAACCCGGTCAATGGAGGTTCCGAACAAGGCCAGCAACTCATTGGTATGTTTGAACTTGGTGCCCGCAGTGACATGGGGTTTGTTGTTGGCTTTCGACCATTGCTCCCAGTACGCCTCATCCACAATTTCCTGCACCTGGCAGCCAATAGCGATGTGAGCGCCAGGCTTGGCCACCCGCAAAACTTCCTGCGCCGCCTTCTTGTTGTCTTTGCTGTATGCCAGCACCCAGCCAAGGATAATGATGTCAAAAGAGTGGTCCGGATAAGGCATGGCGTGCATGTCGCCAGCGTCGATATAGGGAGAAAAGCTGAACAGATCCAGACCACGGATATTATTTTCGTTGAAGCCGGAAGATATCAGGCAAAGCAGCTCCGACTCTGAACGCGGCCCAACTGTCAGCACTCGCATTTTCGGCATGTTTCGCGCAATGTAGCCGATCTGGCACAAGGGAGCGATCAAGCGCTCCGGGCGATTATGAGTGACATCATCCGCCAGACAGGACATGTTGTATTCAATGCAGTTATCGATAACGGCGGAGTCGACGTTCGCCGCCCGCTCGATACTCTCGCGATTCACCTGGGCCATACGGTTACGGGTCAGTATCATTCGCACTGCCGGCACTTTCAGCAGGTCTATCGGGCTCTGATTGAGGTGGGCGTTAATGTCCGCCAGATCCTGTTGAGACAACGTCACCGGCGGCAGCTTGGCGGGTTTGGGCGCAGATTGTGGGGTCTGCGTTATAGGTTGAATCTCTACAAAGTCATCGTGTGGATTGTGAGTTTTCATGGATTCCTCTCTCGCACAGGCTGCTGTTCTTTGCCGGGGGTGACGAAAATTTGTCTCGCCCGCCAGTTCTTTATAGTGACTGCAATTGGTACGCCATTGTATTTTCGAGCGCCAGCCGTCCGCCCGCGTCGAAAAACGCCGTATATACAATGTTATATAGCTGAGATCAGTTATATTTGCGAAAAACAGGTTTGATGATGGGCCCTTCCAGAAAGTTCTCCCATCCGGACTCCAGCGCTTGCGCGTATACCCTCAATGCGTTTTTTACCGCACTCAAGGTTTGCTCCAGCTCAGCTTCGCCATGCTCGCGACACAAGGCGATCCATGGCATCAACACGCCCTGCCGGATCATTTCCTGGTTGAATAGCGTGCGCAACGCCATCGAAGAATTTCCACCGCTATCCAACGTCAGATAACCCGGAGAACAGTCTATGCCTTCAACGCGAAAGTAATCCGCCACTCCTGCTTCCGCCGCCAGAGCGTTCATACCGGACTTCAGTTTGGCCCCGTATGACCAGATATGATTAACAACATCACGCTCCCGCAACATGGCCGCCGTTTTCACAAACGCCCCCAGTCCGCACATTTCCGCGCCATGGGTCGTGGATAGCAAAAACAAGCGCTCCGCACCGCTCTTTTCAATAGAGCCCAGCTCCATGATCTCTCTGCGTCCGGCCACCGCCGCCACCGAAAAGCCGTTGGCCATGGCTTTGCCGAATGTGCAGAGGTCCGGTTTAATGCGATATTTATGCTGCGCCCCGCGCAGATCCCACCGAAACCCTGTAATCATTTCATCAAGGATAAAGACAGCGCCATGGCTCGCGCACAAGCGCTGCACGTCATGCAGAAAGGTTTCTCCTTCGTGAGTAGCCGACGGCGCAGGATGCTCCGTTGTCGCGGGCTCCATGACGACACAGGCAATTTGTTGCGGGTAAAGGGCGAAGAGTTGCTCCAGTGACGCCAAATCGTTGTAGTTAAAGCATTTGGTCTGCTCTACCACATTCTGCGGAATCCCTCGCGTCAAAGGCGTTGAGCCGATAAACCAGTCATCATAGGAAAAAAATGGGTGTTGCCCGCAGCGCGCAATCAGATCGCGCCCGGTATAAGCGCGCGCCAACTTCACCGCCGCCGACACAGCGGTAGAACCGTTTTTGGTAAACTTGACCATATCCACGGCGTCGATCATGTCCACCAGCAGTTCCGCCGCCTCCAGCTCTACAATCGACGCCCGGGTGAGATTGTTGCCGGCCCAGATTTGTTCAATGGCGGCCATACTCACCGCTTCA
Source organism: Hahella sp. HNIBRBA332 (assembly GCF_030719035.1). Lineage (NCBI taxonomy): Bacteria > Pseudomonadati > Pseudomonadota > Gammaproteobacteria > Oceanospirillales > Hahellaceae > Hahella > Hahella aquimaris. Next base: position 739,274 of record NZ_CP132203.1, on the reverse strand, counting down.
TCCGCATACCCCAGAATCACCGAGCGTAGCGCCATACCGTAATCCAGATAACGCTTATTGTCCGGGTCAAATACATAAGCGCCTTTGCCGGAAGTAAGAATCTGCGGCGCGTTGGCGGGAAACTGGTCAAAACCTCGGGAGTAGGTATGCGCCCCACCAGGAATGACATTCAACAATCGGCTTTGATAATCAGACATAGGGCCACGCTCAATGGGTTCACATAGACTTCAATTCTTCTCTGCGCTGCATGACAGCTTCCACGCAGATGAAGTCCGTTAAAGTGTCCACGTCCAGGGCTTTCCACTTAGGCACCACGTAAGGCAGAGTTCGATCATGGTAGAAACCGCCTTTCTCACGTAAAGCTTCGACTTTGGAGATGTAGAGGGTCCCGTCAAAGTAATACACGTCAGGAATATCCTGTCGACGCGGCATGGCGGCGAAGTCTCCGCCTTGATAAGGAACCAGCAAGCCGCTTTCATTGATCACCGCGCAATACACTGGATGGTGAACATCGACATCCGCCACCCCGACAATCGCTTGCGCTTCCTGCGATCCAAACAGCATTTCCAACGCCTTATCCACATCGGTCGCCTCAGTGAGCGGAGACGTCGGCTCAAGCAGCACTAAATAATCATAGGATTCGCCATGCAGCTGGCACCAATCCAGGGTATGCAGCAGTACCGGCGCTGTCGGCGCGCAATCGCCCGCCAGCTCATTGGGTCGCAGGAAAGGAACCTCCGCGCCCTGACTCTTCGCCACCTCAGCAATTTCAGGCGAGTCCGTCGACACCAATACCCGGTCCACATAACGGGACTGAAGGGCCGCCCTGATTGGCCACCCCACCAAAGGAACGCCGCATAAGGGACGAATATTTTTACCGGGAAGCCCTTTACTGCCTCCTCTCGCGGGAATGACCGCCAGTACGCGTTTACCATCTATCATAACGGCGCCTGTTGGCTAACCAAGGTAAAACGGCTCACGCGAAATCCTCCATGTAGTCTTTCTGCGCTTTTTCAAAATCGTTCATGCGACCGATGTCCAGCCAGTACTCGTGAATGGGGAACATCGCCACATCCTTCCGGCTTTCCATCAACTGTTGCAACAAAGTCGGCATATCCAGGTGCTGCTCGGGCTTGATATCCCGTATCACTTGCGGCTCCAGAACATATATGCCGGCATTGACGAAATAAGAGTGCGTGGGTTTTTCTACAATACTGGTAATACGTTGATCCTCCGCCTGTACAACCCCGTATGGCACCTGAAACTCGTACTCGCGCACGCACAATGTCGCGGCCCCTCGCTGCTGCTGGTGAAAGCGCAGCAAGTGTTCGAAGTTCACACGGGTAAGAATGTCGCCATTCATCACCAATACCGGTAAATCAGGCATGTCGTTCGGCAGCAGTCCCAACGCACCACCGGTGCCCAGAGGCGTGTTCTCACGCACATACTGAATATTGACGCCCCACTTGGAGCCATCGCCAAAGTAGTCCATCACCATTTCCGGCTTGTAATACACCGAAATATAGAAATTAGAGAAACCAGACGAGGCGAAGCTCTCCAGTATGTTTTCCAAAATAGGCTTATTGCCGACTTTTAAAAGCGGCTTGGGGCAGTTGTTGGTTAACGGACGCAAGCGCGTTCCCAAACCACCCGCCATCAGCATGACAGGATTGTCGTAGCGCGGTTGCTGCGCGATATTCAGCAGAGTTTCCAGCCCCACTACCCGACGCTGACTGTCAACGACAGGGATATGGAGCAGTTTGCGCCGTTCCATGATGGTGAGAATGCGCGCCCGCGAATCATTGATTTCCGCGACTTTCGGCTCGCTTTCCATAATTCGCACGACAGAAGCGGACAAAGGGGTGTGATTGATCAGCGCCCGGCGCACATCACCATCAGTCACCGTGCCCAACAGCCTTTGTTGCTCGTCGACAACTAAAGCAATGCGCAAAGTGGCTTTTTCTATGACCTCTATCGCCTGTTCAATACTTGCTTGCGGCTGGATCAATACCTGACGCCAATCGGCACACATACTTCTACCCTCCAAACCAGTCGGATAAATCCCGCTGGACCGACCCGATTACATATATGGCAACACAGCAATCTTCGTTCCAGTCCCTCCGCCTTTGATATGCGCCCCGTTCAACGCTTGGCGCGTGGAGGCGAAGAAGAGTGAATTGGCGACGCGTTGCATAATTGTTAATCGGCTTTTCTCCTTTATTCTTTAGTGGCGGTTACGCTTTCGCCACAGTCCGTTACAAAGGCGACACAAGGCAAAAGCGTGGATTTGCCGCATCAGGAGATCAAATTGCTTTTAGGCGGCGCCAGTTTGCCGTGTGAAGGTATGTCTTTTGCCGCTACGGCGCCGGCTCCAACCAACGCATTAACGCCAATATGAACCTGCGGCAGGACGGTCGCATGACTGCCGATAAACACGCCGTTCTCTGTTTGCACGCCTCCGCATAAGACTGCTCCTGGCGCAATATGATTGTCCGAGCCTACAACGCAATCATGCTCTATGACCGCGCGGGTATTAACGATGGTATTGGGGCCAATGACGCAGCCCGGCTGCAGAATAGCTCCCGCCATTATCTGACAGCCCTCCCCCAACCTAATATCATCAGAAAGAACGGCATAAGGATGTATCAATGTAGGAAAGCGGTACCCTTGGGAAGTTAACTGGGCGAAAAGCTGGTTGCGCGCCGTCTTGCCCGGCAAATATCCCAGCGCATTAACCAGATTCACCGTTGAGGGGTCATAATCGCTCAAGCGTTCATCACCTCCCAACACTTCCACTCCACGCCACAATTGCGTTCCCTGTGCAATACTTGGGTCCAGTACGCCAATGACTTCCGCGCCGTTTAGGACGAGAATATCTATCAACACCCGAGCGTGTCCGCCTCCTCCGATCAGCAGCACTGGCTTATTCACAAATAAGCTCCCCAGCCTGATAGTCCCGAGTCGCAGAGCCGCCCAGCAGCTGCCAGTACAGGAAGGGAGACATGCCCCCGCCAGGTCGGCTGACGGCGATGTTCAACGTATCGAAAGGCTCCCCTTTTTTAATAGCTCGCGCAGCCACCAGGCTTTTCCTGGCGACTTTTCGGTTATCCACTTCCGCTTTGCTGGGAACTTTGACCGACTCTCCCAGCGCCAGCTCAATGGCCCGGATGCCCGCCACCATTTGCTGCAACTCGTCAGGCTCCAGCGACGCCCGATGATCCGGCCCCGGCAGGTTGCGATCCAGAGTAAAATGCTTTTCCACGGCGTCAGCGCCCAGCGCCGCCGCCGCCAATGCGATGGCGACGCCTTGCGTATGATCAGAGTACCCCGTCCTGACCCCAAACGCTTGTCGATAGGTCTGCATGACCGGCAATCGCACATCGTCAAACGGCGTCGGATAGTCCGTCGTACAGTGCAGCAAGGTCACTTTGGCGCGAACCGCCTCGCGCCCTTCACGGCATCCCCAGGCGGCTTCGAAGGCTTCCGGGGATGGTGGTTCTCCACTTTCCGCCAACAGCCCGAAGGCCAACGCGCTCAACGCAGACTCAACCTCGCCCAGAGTAGCCATGCCGGTAGACAGAATGAGGCGTCCATTCTCCGAAACTCGAACAGCCGCCGCATGCTCAAGGAGAAAAGGCGCGTTGGTGATTTCGCCAGAGGGAATCTTCAATTGTTCCACGCCCAGCTCATCCACCAGAAACTTCAGACTGCGGCTCTCAAATGCGGTAGACATAAACCCGATTTCACGACGCTCGCACTCATCCCGCAAGCGCCGAAAAACCGCGTAGTCCAGCTCCAGCTGACGCAGCATTTGCAGTTGCGATTCCTCCGCCAGGGCTCCCCGTTTCTGATACGTCGCTTTGGGCGCCGCCGCGGTGGCCAACAGATCCGCTTTGAACGTTTGAAACTTCACAACATCGGCGCCAGCAACGCTCGCCACCTCAATCAGCTGATACGCCATGGCCTCATCGCCGTTATGGTTCACGCCGGCTTCCGCAATGATCAGCGTCTTCACTCCACATCTCCTTGCGGCAGGTCGTAAAATGGTTTGAGCAATAGCGCCTTTAATGGAGCCTGTTTGAGAACCGCTGCAATTTGTCGGGCAGTATCGCCACCGCCATATGGCGGCGTCATCCCGTTCAAGCTCGCCACGAATGCAGGCTCCAGCGCACGAGAGATCCCTTGGACAATACTGGCGCGCCCTTCTTTGCATTGGATGACGGATGCCGCTTGCAAGCGTCCCCCTTGCCTATCGCCGATGTTCACTGTAGGCCGCCCCAGCGCTGGCGCTTCGATCAAACCACTGGATGAGTTGCCGACCACCGCGTCAGCGCAACGCATGACGCTCAGATACAGCAACTGGCCAAGGGAAGAGGACACCACCACGTTGTCTCCACAGCGCTCCTGATAACGATGCAGACAATCAATCAGATCGCGGCCATAGGCATCGGCATTAGGATAGGTAAAGATCTTGAGCGCGTCCGGGTATTCATCCAGCGCAGACAGCAGCGTCTGCATCGACTCCACCGGCGCGGTCTCGCTGAGCGTCTCAGGGTGATAAGTGATCAGTAAAACTGGGCGGTCCATATGGACATTTAACTGGGCCGCCACCTCGTCTTTGCTCAACAAGGGCAGGCGTCGGATGTTCTCTACCCCAGGCGCGCCCACGTTAAACACTCTTTGCGGATTTTCACCGAGTTGAATGACTCGGCGGCGGTAAGCTTCCGCCGCCACAAAATGTAATTGCGACATCTTGGTGATAGCGTGGCGAATGGACTCATCCACGGCCCCTTCCGTCAGTTCTCCCCCATGAATATGAGCGATGGGAATACGCGCCAGCATAGCCGCCTGCGCCGCCGCCAAAGCCTCAAAGCGATCTCCGAGCAACACCAGAAGATCCGGCTGTAGCCGTGCATAGGCGTCCGCCAAACCGATGACCCCCAGGCCAACGGATTTGCTGATCGCCTGAGGCGAGTCTCCAGACAACAGCATCTCCACCTTTTCTGATATGCGCAATCCGTCCGCCTCGATTTGCTTCCATGTGGAACCAAACTCTGGGGAAAGATGCATGCCTGTCGCCACCAGTTGCAAAGTCAGCGCTTCATCCGTCTCTATCTCTTTCAGCAACCAATACAACAGGCCATAGTCAGCGCGTGCGCCAGTCACGACACAGATTTTTCTTCGGGATGTCGTCATGGCCTTTGAACCACGCTGCTGGGGAGATTGACCAGCCTGCGCGAAAGCTCAATGGAAACCGTCAATCCATCATGGGCGCAGCCCTCAAACATTGGCAGCTCATGCAGCAAACGCCAGACTGGGCGCATCTGTACGGACTCATTCAGGGCTGCTTCAAGTAACGCGGTTTTCTCCTGTTCACTCGACGTCAAAATAGCGTTCAGCCAGTAATTCGAGCGACATTCCAATGGCTCTTCCACAAAGGCCAAGGGCATTCCCGCCAGATTGAAGAAGTCACGATAGGTGTGCGCCAGCTCTCGCTTGGCCTCAATAAACTCTTCAAGTTGCTCAAGTTGAGCGCAGCCCAGCGCCGCATTCAAGTTGGGAAGACGGTAGTTGTATCCCAGTTCCGGATGAAAAAACTCATAGGGATGAGGCTGTTTTGCCGTCGTGGATAAAAACTTGGCGCGTTTGGCGAAGCGTTCATTATTGGTCACAATAACGCCCCCTCCGCCGGTGGTGACCACTTTGTTGCCGTTGAAGCTAAATACTCCCATGTCGCCAAATGTCCCCGTGTGGCGACCTTTGTAGAAGCTGCCCAGCGACTCGGAAGCGTCCTCCACCAGCTTTACTCCCCATTCCTGGCAAACATCTCTAATCTGATCGATCCGGCAGGGATGGCCAAACACATGCACTGGAACGCAGGCTTTTATCACCGCCCCCGTACCCTGATTGATCGCCCCCCCACCCTCCTTGCGGGCGTTGTTCTCCAACCAGTTTCGTAATGCATCCGCGCTCATGCCTAACGTATCTTTGTCAACATCCACCATCACAGGCTTCGCCTGACAGTATAAAATCGCCGCCCCAGTAGCGACGAAGGTTAGCGCCTGGGTGATGACTTCATCTCCCGGCTGCACATCGCACAGGAGCAACGCCAGATGCAGTGCGGCCGTACCATTCACCGCGGCGACGGCGTAGCCCGCCCCGGTGTACTCAGCAATCTGGCGCTCGAACCTGTCAACGAAAGCCCCCACGCTGGAGACAAAGGTTGAATCAATCGCTTCATTCACATATTGCTTATCAAGCGCGCTGAATCTCGGTTCATGCAAGGGAATCATGCCCTCGTTGGGAAAGGCGTTGCGAATAAAATCAAACAGAGGTTTGTATTTCTGGCGATGGTCAGAGGACAAGAGATCAGACATTGTAGATATCCGCTTTATACCGTCGCAGGTTCTCAGGGCGCGTAAACCAGTCGATAGTTTTGCGCAGTCCTTGCTCAAGGGTATATTGCGGTTCATACCCAGTGAGGCTTTTAATCAAAGAGTTATCACATTTAAGACGAAAGACTTCCGAATTTGCCGGTCTCGCGCGCTGCTGATCCGACTCCAGCACAACTTCCGCCTGCATCAGCCGACAAATCAGTTCAAAGGTATCGCCAATGGAGATCTCCGTATTGGAACCAATGTTGACGACCTGACCAATAGCCTGATCACATTCCGCCAACTCAATAAAGCCCATGCTAGTGTCTTCAACGAAGTTAAAGTCCCGCGTAGGCGTGGGGTCTCCTAACTTGATCGACGACTTACCCGAGGCGATTTGAGAGATGATGGTGGGAATAACCGCCCTGGCGGACTGCCTGGGACCATAAGTATTGAACGGTCTCGCCACCGTCACCGGCAGCTGAAACGCATTATGGAAACTCAGCGCCATGGACTCAGCGCCTATTTTGGAAGCACTGTAGGGAGACTGCGGCTGTAAGGGATGCTTCTCATCGATTGGTGCGTACTTGGCGGTGCCATAAACCTCCGAGGTTGACGCATGCACAAGTCGCCCGACGCCATTGAGCCGGGCTCCTTGGCAAATATTCACCGTCCCGCGGATATTGACGTCGACGTAGGTATCCGGAGCGGTATAGGAGTATGGAATGCCAATCAGCGCAGCAAGGTTAAAAATCACATCCACGCCCTTGGTAAGTTGGATGCAATAATGCGGATCACGGATATCGCCGTTCCACACATCCAGATCCTTCAGGCAGGCGGACTGCTCCAGCCACCCCCAGTCATTAAACGAGTTGTAATAGCTGAGCGCGCGGACTTGGTATCCTCTCGCATGCAGCATCTCCACCAAATGCGAACCGATAAATCCGTCCGCCCCTGTCACTAGCGCTGTTTTCATCATGAATATTCTTCAGGCCTGCCCGCCAAACACTATGCGTGTCTTGCACTGAGCTTAGCGCCGACACGCGTATATCTGCTACGTGAGCGCTTCCAGCTTCTCACTACCTATACATGAAATGTAGCTGTACGGGCCTTAAATTCAAGGAGGGATAGCAATTAGATTCTTTAATAATCAAGCAAGTAGCGGAACAAAAACTGCTCAATACAGATTAGTCAAGGCAAGACTGCGAACGTTCTTCCTGCTGGCGCCAGCGAAGGTAGTCAGAGTAGTTATCAACATCCCAGGAGACAGGAAGAAGCTGATGGCTCAGGCCCGCATCGGTTACTCGCGCAATTGTTGCCTGTAGAACCGTGTCAACGCCCCAAGCCATGTCATTGAGAGATAGCGAGGTAAGATTGCGCGCGCCAATCAACACATACCCACCATCTTCCGCCGGCCCGAGCACCACATCAGAGTGATCCAGCGCCATCATCGCCTGGCGCAAATAGTCTGGTGTGATAACCGGGCAGTCGCTTCCCACCAATAACGTCTTTTGGGATTGCCTTAGTCCCTGCGCCAAAGCCTGACTCATGCGTTCTCCCAGATCCGCGCCCTCTTGATAGCGGATCATCAGCTTCCTGGCCTGCGCCATGTGCGAGGGTTCCACCGTCGCAATCAGAAAGCGTTGCATGGCGTCGGCGTCATCCCAATGGGCGTCCCACCACAACTCTACCGGGCCAAGGTCGGATTCAAGCAAGACATTCAGCGTTTTGCGCAAAAGGGCTTCATGCACATCCAGCGCCCGCGCTGCGCCCAATTCCGGGATCAAACGCGTCTTCACCAACCCGGCGATGGGTCGCTTGGCGAACTGAATCAGGCAGCACTCAGACATTTCCCGGCCTCCCGTAGTAACGACGAAACAGCTTATCAGGAGCAACGCCGAGCCAATACTCAAAACGCAATCGCCACATCAGAAAGATGGTTTTCCAAACGCCATGTACTTCCCAGCGCCGACTGGAGGTAATTACCCTGGCGCGGATGCAGTATGGCTTGCTCTGACGTCGTAGTCGCTTGCAGATTTCGACGTCCTCCATCAACGGAATGCGCGCATAGCCGCCAAGTCGCTGAAAAGCCGCCTTACGAATAAAGATCGCCTGATCTCCCGTCGCAACCGACGTGATGCGGGAACGCAGATTAATCAGGGTTTCCACCACGCGAAACATAAATCTTCGTCCAGATAACCTTACATCAAAGCGCCCCCAGTCAGCATTGGACGCGACAAACGCAGTCAGTTGCGCGACCGCGTCTTGAGGCAATTGCGTATCCGCATGCAGAAACAGCAAGACTTCTCCGCTGGCGCTCTCGGCGCCGTTGTTCATTTGCGCCGCACGTCCTGGAGTGCTGACAATAATTTTATCCACTCTCGGTTCGGCGAGAGACACCGTCTCGTCACGACTGCCGCCATCAGAAAGAATAAGCTCCCACCCTGCTTCGCGCAGCGGTTGCAATACCCGTAAAAAAGCCGAAATGGATTCGGCTTCGTTCAAAGTAGGAATGATGACGCTGACGGGTATGCTCAATCCAGCGCGCCTCCACAACTGCTGCCCTGACCAGCGGTGCAGCCATAACAATGATCCGCTGTGGCGATAACGGAACCGTCCAGATTCTCGGCCATCAAGTCCCGAAGATGCACTTTGGGCTTGTCTGACGCAATCAAGGGAATATCCAGCATCTGGTTGAAGTCGCAATCGTACACATATCCTTGCCAATCCACGCTGATCAACGTCCGGCACATCACCGAATGTAAGTTATGTTCGGAATAGGATGCGTGCAGCAGTTGCATATATTCATTGAACTGCCCTTTCGATAACAGAACACTGCCAAAGCGACTGATTGGCATGTTGGTCAGCACGAATAGCTGATTGAACTCAATACCGTGATGCTCCAACAGCTCGCGCTTATAGTCCGCCTCCAGTTTTTCCTGGGCTGGCGGTAAGAAAGGACCTCCGGGGTTGTAAACCAGATTAAGGGTTAACCCGCTTCCCTCGCGCCCGTACCCTAAAGCGTTCAGCTTTTTCAGCGCGGAAATGCTCTCGTGGTAAACACCCTTGCCACGCTGTTTGTCCACATTCTGTTCTGCATAACACGGCAGCGACGCCACAACTTCAACGCTTTGCTCCGCCAGGAAATCACCCAAATCCTCTTGTCCGTCTTCATGCATGATGGTGAGATTACAACGGTCCATGACTTTCACGCCCATCCCCCGCGCTTCCGTCACCAGAGAACGAAAGTAAGGGTTCATCTCCGGCGCGCCGCCAGTGAGATCCAGCACTTTGATTTTCTTTACTGAGATAAACTCAAGCACATCCGCAATTACCGTCTCCGTCATCATCTCGGTTCTGGTGGGACCGGCGGCGACATGGCAGTGCGTGCAGCTAAGATTACACTTGTACCCCAAGTTGACCTGCAGGGTCTCCAGGGTTCCGCGAGTGACCGCGGGAAAGTTGGAAACCATCAACATCGGCCGTACATCTAACATCAGGGGCTCCTTACAGCGGGGTCATGTGTCTATAAGAGTAATAGACAGCCGCCGCACTGGAAAGTTTCCCAACTGGAACAAACCACGCAAACGCGCTGCCCACTTGGAAAATAGAGGGTTGAGAGAAAGGTTCAATGCCGCTATTATTTAGCGCTCTTGACGCCCTGGTGGCACAGCTGGATAGCGCGTCCCCCTCCTAAGGGGAAGGTCGCAGGTTCGAATCCTGCCCAGGGCGCCACCCCGCCTAGCTCGATACTACAAAAACCACCCAAAACCCTTTAATCCTGCGGCATTTCAGCGATTTTAACGTGCGGCTAATATTCACTCAAAAGCCCATTTTATACCGCTTTTCTACGCAGGTTTACGCCAAATTTACGCCACAATTACGCCCAAAATAGTGTTGAATTAGAGGCTTCAATAGTCATTATCAAAGAGTACAACACACCAGCTATGTCGATGTGTGTATAAACCGTCTACATGTACTCACTATAACGGACAGCGATGCTCAAGCTTAGAAATAGGCAAACTCCTGTCAGCCGCTAATACGTAGTATTACTTAAAATCACACCATAATTTCCGTATCGGTACGCAATTAACTTCGAGAAGAAATTTTATAAGATCTCCATTATTGTCTCGGAGGCTGCCAAATTGTGTGCACCAAAACCAACCCTGATGTCAGATTTATGCCCCAAATCTACCGAAAGCTGTGTATACAGAACACAAACTTCCGGCTGCAACTTAATTGATAACAGTGACCACTTCAAAAGAATTATTGGGCTGCTAACTAATTATTTAGTAGTTAAGGACCCTTTTCTTCTGGCGGCTTCCGTGCAGAAAACGCTTTCTTTTTATGATATTCCAGCCTACATATTTAGGCTATCTATCAGTAAAAACACATGGATATTCTCTGATGGAGACTACCTATTACTATCCGATGTAGAAGATATATCAGAGGCTGCATTAGAATCCCCTCATGTCATTTTTCACGAGAATTACTGGATCAACGTCAATAAGCATTTCACGTTTAAGATGCTTGTTGACGCTAATGAGAGAGAGCGCTATATGGAGCCGCTTTTTCTATTGGCCGAGACCGTTAACTCAATCGCCGATTCCATGGCTCAAGAAGAGGCATTAACAATCCAAAAGCAGTCATTTTTCGTATAAGCATACGCCCTGTTTATCCGTTGAAATAAGGTACTACGTTTATGCTCCACTTATTTACACCAAGCAATAAATCATCTTCCTTAGATAATCACGAGGCGCCAGTCATAAACAAAAAAAAGAGAAAGCAAAACACTGACAAGCTCTCCGAACTGGAGAAAAAATATACAGACCTTGAAGAAGCCAATAGAGAGCTGTCTCACCTTTTAATGGATCAAATGCGGTCTAATAGCTCTTTAGGCAATATTATCGCTCTGTTTGAAAGATGCAGTCATGAGAGCGCGCCATTAAGCGTTGGCGCACATATTCAAGAGGCGCTTGCTTGCTATGATTTCGAGTATTGCTTCCTGGTTAACTGGCCAGAGCAACACTACCTTTTCTCTCATGATGGCTTCATCACTGACTTGCAGGCGAAAATAATCACCCACTTGACGCTGCAGAGAGACAGAATCATACGATTTAATAATAAAACTCTCATTAATTACCCTTATTTCGCTATCTGTCTAACCCTGCTGGATGACAGTAAATTGGATGACCTGACTCGTCTGTCGCAGGTATGCGACTATATTATTGAAAACTTAGCAAAGAGCAGCCGCGATAAAATCGTCAAACGCCGTCTTAGTCAAAAAGCATTGTCCGACACCATTGAGCTTTTAGATAACATCATGGATATAGAGAACACATGCAATAATTGCACAATGGATTGCTTTTCGGATTTTAGATGGACAATTCAAAGCACCATTATAGGCATGGACTTGGCTCCTGAAGATGAAGAAAGAATTACCTATGTACTGGAGCAACTCCTTGAGCAGTTTGAACAAAGGCAGGTATCTACCAGAACTATAGACAAATATCTTCGTCGAGCTAAATGCAATCTATTACATCTCGACTCTGAAGATAAGCTTGATGCAAGCGAGCCCTGAGTTACTCACCTCTCGAAAAGACTCAAATCACCCGACGCATGATACCGAAAGGTCGCTATACAACCTGACCGGCGCAAAGATCGGGGTCATAGCTTACTTATTATCCACTTATTGCAATGATTTCTCGTTCCCCTTGAAACTCCCTCTAATGATTTGAAAAACATCATTAAAGTCAGTATCTTTCATGCTCACTAAACGGAGTTATACCTATGCCTGAAACTTCCCGCCTACCTTCTTCAACACTGCAACTCTGTCAGGTCGAAGCTCACGAATACCCGGAAATCGTCGATGTCTGGGAATCCTCCGTAAGGGCCACCCATGACTTTTTATCAGAGGAAGATATTCAGTTCTTCAAGCCGCTGATACTGAATGACTACCTGGAGGCGGTAAATCTGAGATCCCTCAAGAATGTGGAGGGAAAAATACTAGGCTTTGTGGGCGTCGCGGATAGAAATATCGAGATGCTCTTCGTCGCCGCTGAAGCTCGCGGAACAGGTGTAGGCGGATGTTTGTTGCGACATGCGATTGATGAGCTACAAGCCATTAAGGTCGATGTAAATGAACAAAACCCACAGGCTGTGGGCTTTTATGAACGCTTCGGTTTTTGTATTGTCGGACGCTCCCCCACCGACGGGATGGGTAAGCCTTTTCCTTTGTTGCATATGAAACTCTCATAAATTATAGATTCAGCAATGGATGCCCTGGACTTTATAAAGCCCAGGGCGGTACGTACTTAAGCTGAAGGCATATTATTTTATGAAGTAGAAAAGCTCATTTTGCTCGTTATAAGACACGCCAGATGAGTATGGCCATACATCAAACTTCACACTTGAGTGCTGATAAAGCGCCGCACCAGCATTTGTGTTTCCAGAGTAGTTTGGATTAGGAATCACTATCATTGAGTAGTCTGAACCCGCGTGATTACAATCAACTTCTTCATTGTGCCAAATCGTGGCGGCTTTAAATGAAGGATTGTAGTCACTCTTTTCACTCAGACTACCTGCATCTTGTAGCGGCAAGCAGTTACCTGATTCAAGTTTTTCCTTACTTATGGTTGAAACTCTGCCATATTCATCAATAAACATCATACCAACGCTCATATTGTCGTGCAGTTGGCTCCATGCGCCTGAATTAACGACCCCTATGTCCGACGAAGATAGACTGTCAACAACAGGTATACCAGACATGCCATCGGTTAGATGAGCCACCAAAGTCCAACCGCCACCGTTAGTTTCCATATCACAGTATGCGTCAAACGACGTCAACGGCCCATCACTATCGGGGTCAATAGCGTACATGCCGCTGGCGGCGCCAGGGTTTGTCGACAGAATTGCATTACATGAGACGCCTCCGCCGACAGGAACCGGCGCTATGCTTGAATGTGCGACGATAATAAAGTGAGCGCTCAAACCTGAACTATTTCCGGTCACTAACGCGCCAGAGGAGTCAACATGACTGAAAGTAACGCTATCAGGCGTTAGCTGGTTGATAGTAATCGCGTCGCCGGTTCCCCCAATCGATGCTTGCATCGTGGCGACAAAGGAGACGGACTCAGTATTCAGGTTGTGTGTCAACTCGAACTGCCCATCGCTGACCTCGTTTAATGCCCAGCCGCTGGGGATCGCTGAACTCCCTGACGCATCCAGGTTAATAAGCCCGGCAAATACATTGGAGGCGATTCCGGCTGACCCAGGCTCACCTTTTTCACCTTGAGGCCCCTGTGGACCGGCCGGACCCACTTCGCCTTGGGGGCCAGCAGGTCCAGCATCCCCCTGGGGACCTTGTGGTCCTACCGGCCCAGTGACTCCTTGGGGTCCTTGCGCTCCAGTTTCACCTCGCAAGCCTTGTGGTCCCTGAGGACCGACTTCACCCTGCTCTCCCTGCGACCCTTGAACTCCAGCAGGTCCAGCTGCCCCCTGAGGACCTACTGGTCCAGCAATACCTTGGGGACCTTGAGGCCCTGTCTCGCCTTGCGGCCCCTGTGGTCCTGTTAGGCCGGTCTCACCTTGCGCCCCTTGCGGGCCGGCCGGACCTGCAACGCCCTGCGGTCCTTTAATATTTAGCGCCAATGACCATCCCGCACTTAGCTTTTCGTAGACGTCGCCATTACTCTTATCCAAATACAGATCGCTTTCCACGCCCAATGATGCAGAAGGCGCACCTGATCCTGTATGCCATTTTGAAGCGACGCCGCCTCCGCCAAGCTCTTTCAGATATAAAAAGCTGGCCTGGGTCACCGCATAATTGGCGGCGTTGCCTGAGTTATCCAGAATCCCCGCCTGCAACAAGTGCACGCCTTCAGTCAAACCAGAATAGGTGCAAGTCGCCATATTACGGGCTGCAGAGCACGTCGCCAGGTCAACGCCATCCAACGTCACCACTAACGAACTCAAATCGACGCCAACGTCATCTGAGTAGTGAATGACAAAAGAAGTGGGGTCGGAATCTATAAGAATCGGAAATGTAGGCGCAGATATTTCTATCGTCGGGGGCAGGTCTACGCCTCCACTGATTGTCACAATCAGCCTCGGCGCTATTGCGCCTTCTTTGGAACTGAAACTTATACCGCCGTCTTTGTCTTCCCGACGTTTCTTTAACGCCCAGCCATAGTTGGACCCTGTCGCCAGCATTTGGGCAACGTCCGTCGTCACGTCAAACTGCACAGAACCACTATTAATGTTCTGAACATCGACGCTATCAGTGGCGGCAGCGCTGAAGCCTCCGCCGTCCCAACCGCAAACCAAAGCGCTGGCGCAACGCCACGTCGCCTCACTCTCGCTCCAATCCTCCTGCGCACGATGCAGATCGATCAACGAACCGCCTCCAGCCCAATCATTGCCGTTAAAGTCGACATTCAAAGCCAGCTTGACCGAAGTGATGCTACCGGCGTAATCCGCCAAAGAAGAGAGGTCAAATTTAACCAGCGCACGCTGAACATTGGCTTCTGGAGATAAAGAAAGATAGGGACTGCCGCCCTGGCTGGAATCAGCTAGCTGTTCCTGCAAGACCGTATCCGCAACCGGCTCAAGCACCACCACACCCGCTTGCGCTACAGCAGGTGCAGCGCCAAGCGCTAACGCCATCTTAACGCCCGCCGTCAACTTGCGTCTTTCCCACCAAACCTTCTGGTTTAAATCACCCGCCATGCGCCACTCCCGAATAATGATCAGATAAAGTGACCATTATTTATACAATGGCGTGACAATCAGTTCAGTTACGGCGTTGTTTTGTATCCAATAGGCACTGATGAGAAAAGGACAAGGAGGTAATCGCGGCTTTCATGAGATATATGTAGAAAAACCCAGATATCAATCAAATGGACCTAGATGTGACTTTTTCTCTTTTTTACTGATCTAGAGACAGGAGCAACGGTGTAGCTGACAGCCATTCGAGCAACATCCCATTTTTGCTCGCATTGCTCGCATAGATCAAAGCTTCCACATGGCTTTGTTAAGGACTCCTTCCCACACCCTTCACATCTTTCTGGAGATCTTCGGATTAGTGCATAGACCCCTAAAAACAACAACAAAAACAGAATCATAGCAATTGTGAGCATACTGTCTCCCGGATTACTGCCTGCGTTTTCGACAACTAAGCCATCCAATTACGCTTTACTCGGTTCCGGTCCCTTACCATGAAGTGTAGAACAAAAAACAACCAACCAATACAAGCATGGGGTAATTTTTATTTAAGGAGAGATAAACAGGAGGAGAGACAGATAGAAAAAAGGAACGACGAATAGCCGCTGTTGAGACGAGACTGAAACTTAAAAGGCTTGAGAGTGGGGCTATGTGCGCCCCACTCTGACAGAGAACTAAGCCTTTTCTTTCTTACGGCGCACTGCCACCATTGACACAAGGCCTAAACCTAATAGACCAACCAGAGAAGGCTCATCAACGAAAATATAATAGCCTTTGTCTCCGTACAATTTTGCTTCTTTATACTGATCCGGCGTACATTCAGGCTTATCGCTGCCGGGTTCAGGCATAGGCGCACAACTATCGTCGTGGAACAACATCTCTGAAAAGACAGATGTTACCCTAATCATCCCCAATCCATCCGTGCTATCCAGATAATCTGTTAACAGATCTCTGATTTCGAAGGAGTAATGGTAAACACCGTTTTCTTTCAAGCTATCCCAAGGGCTAGGAAACTGCAGCGGATACGGGTCATCCAGCAGACTTTTCCATGTTCCATCCCTAGACAAATAGTCAAAATTGAAAGCCGTTTCATAAATAAAGACGTTTTTGTCATCAGGTAAGTCATCAATGACTATATCGTAGTCCAAAGTAACACTGGTCGATTCCGGCCAGGGCATACCCCAATGGTTCTTGATATCAACGTAGGACGCCGAAGCGTTCAACGATATTACTGAGAATAATGTCAAAAGAGCAGATTTCATAGTATCTGTCATCCGTGTTGTGTTTTTATAAAAAGCGCACTTGGCTAAAATAACGACAGCGTTAAGGCGTCCATATCGAGCAACCGGATCTCCTTTCAACCGGCATTTTCACCGACTAACTGCAAATACAATCGGAAAAAATAGCGCCATTCTGTCCAATTTTCAGCAATACCCGTAAATTACAACTTTGCTGTCAGGATTGCTATTTCAAACGAATACCTGTTTCCTGTCAACGAGTTAAATTGCATATAAAGTGCAATCTAAGCATGTATTTTCGGACTAGGAACTTCGGAGTATCCAATGCTAATTAAAAGCTACAGAGAGTTATGTAGATATTTCCCGAAGGCATAAAACCTTCGCTTGATCTGGACTACATCACACTCAGAAAGGCTTGGCTCACAGGGGCCGCAAGATAAATATATTTAACAAAGCGTTAACCTGAAAATGCCTGCGCCTCTCCTTAAAAATAAGGATAAAAAGATATAAACACATCCTTTTTCGTCTAAAGCGATAAACAATTACAAATACCGTCAAAACTCCAATTAGGAATGCAAAACCCTAATCTGTTCGAGGCGGATTATAGTTAACCAGAAAACTTATAACTACTAATTATAAAGATAACGCCCAATATAACATCCCAACAACACCCTATTTACGCTCCTGCCATAGGACCAACCTCCCTATAAAACTTCGCTCATCGTCAAACTGAAATTGCAATAGCGCATGTTAAGCCTCTGCTCCCACCTGACGACTCACATCAAGCAACACCAGCACATAAATCTCACCTCCATTAAAAGGCCATTGATTTAATTCCCTTTTTTCGCAAAATCGCCTTTAATAGCGACCTTTTTAAGAAGAGACGCCCGCTGTAACGATGATTGAGACTTCGAGATTAATTCTGCGCCCGATTGAATCCACGGACTTGCCGTTCTTCAAAGACTTCCTTGCCTGCCCTGTATCGACTCGTTTTCTGCCTAACGAAGGTCCTTATTCTCCAGAGCAGATTGCAGGCTACGTACGCAACCGGGTGGAGCATTGGCAGCGTGGATTTGGCTCTTTCATGATCATTTGCAAGTCCAGTACGGAGTATGTGGGTTATGTGGGAGTCGAAGAGAGCTCCTGCCCCGGTTGCTTCGATTTACGTTACGGCGTCGCACGCGCCCATGCAGGGCAAGGGTTCGCCAAGGAGGCTGCGATCGCCTGTATTGAGTATGCGCTGGGGCGGGAGGAGTTCGATCAGGTTTTTGGCGTTGCGAAAGAGGATAACCTGGCCTCGGTCGCCATACTGCAGAAAATCGGCATGACGCCAACTCACCACCACCGACTTTATGAAGCGGACGGGCTGTTAACCTTCGCCATCAGCGCCGCCCGCTTTTATGAGTTATATGACTAATTTCGTTAGTTAGTCTGACTGCGGTTTGTCGGGGTGGTTCAGCGCGTAACTGTAGCAATCTGAGGCGCTATGATTACCCGCCAGCGATCCGTATTGTGCGGTGAAATCGACAGGGATGCCGACATGCTCGTAGAGATCTCGATCCAATACGCCTGGAGGCACTTCTGGCACTAAGTCCGTGGTATTAACGATGCGATAAGTGGGCACGCCGCATTGGTTGTAAGCATTTACAAACTCAGGATCGCCCACGCGCGGGCTGGCAAGATTGTAATGCCGGACATTCACGACGCCGGGCTTATAGCCAGAGTGATTGATAATATCCGGCGTCGCCAGTGTCGAGAGAGATGAGCCGAGGCTATGCCCTCCAATCAAAAGGCTCTTGGGATTATTTACTTGCTGTAACACCTCCAGAATAGCCTGATTCATCGTGCCGTAGAGCTTGAGAAAGCCGTCATGGGCTTTGCCATAGCCAAACACCTGCGGATAAGGACTCTGTCCGGCTTCTGCATCGTCAATCCAGTCGTCCAGAGACTCCGTGCCGCGAAACATCAGATAGACATCTCCCGCATCCGTCCAGGAGACAAAGGCGAAAGGCTCCGAGGTTTTGAAAATCCACAGCATGGTTTCGGCCCCCCAAATGGGCTGGCTATAATTCATCGCCGGCCCTTTCGGGGTCCACTTGAAATGATCTTTATGGGGCTTTTTCTGATCCACCCATTGGTCGTACATGTCGTAGGCGGTATTCACCAGGGTGGCGCAAATTCGCGCGTCTTCCATATGGAAAGGCGCGGGAGGGAAATACATGGGGATGGCGCTCATTCGTATTCTCCTGTGCTCCTTGGAAACAAAAGCCGGCGTGTGTCGAGCCGGCTATTGATTGAGCATAGACCAGAATATGACGCACGCCGTGCAGACAGATTACGCCGCCGCTTCCCGCAGACGTCGATTTAGCGCTGGCAGCCTCGCCAAAACGCCGATCACGACCAATGCGAATAACAAGCGCCCCCACAAAATCGCGGACATATCCGCACCGAGCAACATGATCACCAGCGTGTCTTCAATCAGGCTGTGACAGAGTCCCAGGAAACCGATAGTCAGAAAAATATCCCGACGTGTGAGACGGCCCGAGCGGGCCTCTTCTATCAATAACCCTGCGCCAAAGCTTAATCCCAAAGTGACGCCTATGACGGTCACGTTCGCCGCTTCACGTCCGATTCCCAACACGCGCAGCACCGGAAACAATAATGCGTGCATCCACTTCTCCACGCCCAACCACCGAAGAATGCGCAAGAAAGTAAGCAGTATGACAATAATGAAAAATATGCCGATCAGGGTTTTGATTTGCGCCACCAACCACATATCCGCAGGTCCCTCAGCCGGACGCCACAAGAAATGCGCGGGTTGCTGCAGCAAACCTGTCGCACTGTAAAAAAGATGCAACAAGGCGCCAAGCGCCAGGCCGCCGCCCACTCGAATAGCCAGAGTGGCGCGCCAGCTGACGCCTGCACTCTTGGCGACAGCGCCTTCAACCGGTAACGCATGCCCCACCAACATCATCGCGCCCAGTACGGACACTTGCGCCACCGTCAATGGATCCTGCGCGGTAATATCCACTAACAACGCCATACCGGTGTAGATATTGGTGAGCAACACCGTGGACCAGACCACGCCCATAGACTCCGGCAGCCCTACCAGAGTCATAACGGGAGACAATATCCAGGCCAGCAACTGGGTTCCTCCGGCCATATCCAACAGTTTCACCGCCACCAGAGCAGGAACCGTGACTTTGATCAGGGTCCAATAGACTTTGAAGATACTTTTCGCCAGCTCGACTGATTCCTGCTTTAAACGCGCAAACCAGCTACTGCCAGAGTGTGAGGCGGACATGACATTTCCCTTGAAGCACATTAGTGCCTGCTATTTTAAGAGTTAGATATTTAATTATTTCCTCTCTTTCGCCGGCTTCTTTTCATATAATTCGTTTGTTTATCAATTTATTTAATTTTATTAACTCATGCCGCTAGATCGTATTGATAAGAAAATCCTCTCGCTACTGCAGAACGATTGCAGCCAAACCAATCTCGACCTGGCGGAAAACGTTGGGCTGTCGCCGCCCGCCTGTCTCAAGCGCGTGAAAAAGCTGCGTGAGGAAGGCTATATTCAGAAGCAGGTGGCGATTCTTGACCCGGACGCCTTCGGCGCTTGTCTGCATATGGTGGTGGAAGTAGTGATGGAGCGAGATCGTCTGGATCTGTATCAGCAGTTCCTTAAGAGAGCGACCGCCGCCAGGGAGGTCAAGCAGTGTTACCAAGTCACTGGAGAGGTGGACTTCGTCTTAGTGGTGACAGTGCCCAATATGACCGCCTACGATAAGTTCTGTAATGAAGTACTGTATGCGGAGCCCAATATGCGCAAGTTCCGCACCCTGATCTCCATGCAGAGGCATAAATTCGATACCACGTTGAATCTGGACGCCATCCCCTCCTGACGGAGCCCTGATCGCCAACAAAGACCGCAGCGGCGGCTGCGGTCTGTTTAGCTTAAGAGTCTGGCGGGCTACTGTGCGCCAAAGACGGAGGTCCAATAATGCGGGTAGTCCGCGGTGGAGGTGCTGATTTTTTCAGCCCCAAGCTCTGTATAACTGCTTCTCATTATGTTGGCGCAGTGTCCTGGGCTTTTCAGCCATCCGTCCATGACCTGCTCGACAGAAGAATACCCAGCCGCGATATTCTCGCCGACCGTGCGGTACTCATAACCTTGCGCTCTCACTCTGTCGCCGACGCTGGAGCCGTCAGACCCGGTATGACTGAAGAAGTTATTATCCACCATGTCTTTTGTATGCTTGGTGGCGGCCTTGCCGAGTTTGCAATTCCAAGTCAAGGCAGGCGCTGCGTCGTAATAGACGCCGCCGCAACTGCGCCCCTGGCTGCGGGCCTTATTGTGAGCGGTCAGCAGTTCCAGTTGCACATCTGACGGCCCTTCCCCGCCATCGGCGCATTTCGGATCCGGATCGGGATCGCCGCCGCTATCCGGCACGTACGTGGCTTTCAGAGAAAGACCCGAATATTGATCATAGCCGTGCAACATGATGTGGTAGGTTCCCTGCTCCGGCGGCTTGAAGGTGCAAGTCTCTTTATTGCCCCATTCATAAGGCCGGCAGTCGAAGTCGGATTTGTTGGGCTCGCGATTGAAAGCGACATACATGTCAGCGTCGCCTTGACCGCCCCAGATTTCCACAACCAGACTGAGTGATTTTTCTGCGACGTCAATGGTGTAGAACGCTTCGCCGCCCCTATCGCCGGACAGATTTTCAAGCGTTTCGCCATTTTTAAGGACATCAGCAAGAACAACCGGCGTAGAGCCGAGGAGGAGGATCAGAATAGTAGCGGTGAATACCAAATACAGTCTGTTTTTCATATGCAAATTCCTTTTTTGCTTATTACGCTCATGCGAGCGGCTGTAGTAGCCGCAAACACAAGTTTAGCTCAAAAAACAAACAGATTTAATGCAGGGTCAATAACCGAGACTAGGCGGAAACCTTACCGCGCGCCGCGACCGCTAAGACTTCCATTGCTGACAGGAGGGTTAGCTGGCCGCTCTTCCATAGGGTGTCGATGTAGAGCTGGTTGCCGGCAAGCAGTATGCCCGTATGAGAATTATGGCCGGACACCACTGCGTCGATATTTTTGATAGGCTCCGCCAATGCGGGATTCGTCAGCGCCGACGCAAAACGCGTCCGGCTCCACACGCATTCGTCAATATCGCCTCGTTGCGCCGACGCCATAAAGGTCCAGTCGCTGTTGATCACATCGTTGTGGGTGACGCCAATCAGCCTGTCGCCTTTGCCGGGAACTTCTATCGCCAGCGGACAGGAGTGTTGCAGCAAATGCGCCCATTCAGTCAATTGATCAGTATCATGATTATCCAGCCATTCGCCGCCATTACCGCGTTGCAGGCTGAGATCATATCGATCTTCATATACGAAGGCGCCAATCATCATCCATTCATGATTGCCCAGACAGGCGTGAAACCAGGGCTCATGCAGTAGCTCTATGCAGCGTTCGTTCTCTTCGCCGCGATCAATCAGATCGCCGACGCTGATTAGCCGATCTTGATCGAACTTGAAATCTATCGCCTCCAGGGCTTTCATCAATTCACTGTAGTGACCGTGAATATCTCCCACAAAAAAGTCTATACCAGCGGTATTTGGGGGAAGACGTTTAAAAAGTTCCATGCACATCCTTAAGCTGACAACCAGTCCTTATTTTAGGCTTCTGCAGTCAGGGTTTCTAACATTTATGCGAATTAAGGCGTTTTAACGGATGATGACGGCGCTAGCGCCGTCATACCTTGAAGCTGGCGATGGCGGTTTCCAGTGTATCCGCCAAGGCTTTCAGTTCACTCAGATTGTCGGCGGTCTTCTCGACGCTGCCGTGATTCTGCTCGGCCAGTTGCGCGATTTCATCCACATTTTCGCTGAGCAGTTCGTTGGCCTGAGCCTGTTGTTCGAGAGCCGTGGATATTTCCGTCACAGAGCGGTTGACACTTTCCGACAGGTCGCTGATGGCGGCGATAGTGTCCACCGTCAAGGTCACGCGTCCGGCGCTGCGGGAGGCTTCCTCCACCCCGGAATCCATACGCTTGACGACAGCCAGAGTATCATCTTTGATGCGCTCGATCATATCGGTAATCTCCACTGTCGACGATGCGGTGCGCGCAGCCAGGTTGCGCACTTCGTCCGCCACCACGGCGAATCCACGCCCCTGCTCTCCCGCCCGGGCGGCTTCGATGGCGGCGTTCAACGCCAGCAGATTGGTCTGCTCGGCGATGCCCTTGATGACATTGACGATGGAGTAAATCTGCTCTGACTGCTGCCCCAGGCTCTGTACCGACTTGGCGGAGTCCCCCACAAAATCGCAGAGTCGGCGAATGTCCTCGGACACTTGTTCAACGATATCCTTGCCTTCGCTGGAGCGTTGATTGGACTCCAGCGACAACGATCGCGCCTCACCGGCGCTGGCCACCATTTCATGCAGACTCGCGGCGACTTCCTGCACCGCAGAACTCATGGTCGCAGTAGCATGACTCTGACGGCTGGAGCTGGTGACGATGGCTTCCGTAGTCTGGGTAATTTCCGCGGAGAAAGACAGGATCTTGCTTGCGCTGTCGCTGACTTTGCCGATCAGATCGTGCAGTGCTTTCTGCATATTGCGAATGCCTGCGAGCAAACTCGTCGCATCGCCGTCGTTGATCTTCACTTCCCGGGTCAGATCGCCTGCGGCGATAGCCCGCACGATATCCGCAGCGTATTCCGGTTCGCCGCCCAATTGATTCAATATCCGACGCACTGTCATGACGCTAAAAGCAATCGCCAGCAGTTCAAACAGAATCACTCCCGCCAACAGCCCAAACTTATGAGATGAGAACCCATCAATACGACGTTGCAACATGTCTTTCAACGCAGGCGAAGCTTCTTGAAAAAGCGCCATATTGCCTTCCACCGCGCGCTGCGCTGCAGATTTGAAGCCATTTACGTCAACATTGAGGCTACGACCAGTAATGTTTTTTTCCACGAAGCCAAGAAAATTGCCAATAGCCTGGGTATAGCTATCCACCGCTTTTCCAACAGATTTGGGCATGTCTCCCACCACATTGTTTTCGTAGGCTACTTTGCTGTCGTAGTTCACGCCGTCCAGATCCGACTGCAGCAGTCCAGACAACACAACCATACGGGTTTTATCATCTGCGCTCATCGAACCGCTATTCATCAATCCAATCCCGAACTCTCGCATCTGCGCCAATAAATCCAGACTATTGGGAAGTTTCAGCAACAGCGCATCCATCACGTAGTAGGTATCCAAATCCGGGTCGAGAATCAGGTTGGAGGTATCGCCCGCCCTGGCGATCAGCTCCCGGGTGGCGGCGATCAGTGCGTCCGCTTCCTCTACGCCCGGCTTGGCGCGCGCCTGGCCCCAGGCTTTTTGCAGGTTCGCATATTGCTCCGCCGTTTTAAGCGCTGCGCCGGAACGTTGCTGCTCTTTCTCCAGAGCGGACATGGCTTTCTCAATCCGCGAGACGATTTGCGTCACACTGCTATTGGCGGCGACGGCGACTTTATATTCACCCGCCAGATCCAATAGGTTTTGCAATGGATTGAGATATTCAACGCCGAGGATTTCCTGCGCGCCGAAATTGATGCGGATGTCCATTTCATCGGACAGAAGATAGGTTACCCAAATCAGGGGAAGCAGCAACGCAACGCCAGTTGCGGCCAGCTTCGTACGGAGCTTCATGTTGGCGAACATAAGCGTCTCCCGACCTAAAGGTCTGGCGTTGTTAGGAAGGGTTAACGACCATTCACACCTCCATGGTTTGATAGTCACGTATATTTAAATATTAGCAGTTAGACGCAAAAAGCCCGTTTTCCATGAAGAAAACAGGCTAAAAAATATGCAAAACAAAGTAAATTTATCTGTGCCTAGTAGCCTTGCACCGACTTTTGCGTCATCCAGGGCCAGGCTTCGTATTTACGATAACGCGCCAGCGCTTTGCGCTGCTGCTCGCCGCTATTGAGGTTTTTGTTAACCTTGTAGGCCACCCACTCGCAGTAGCCATCGGTGTATTCAATCGTCGAATAGCCATGGTCTTTGCTGTTGAACATGCGAATATGCGGGTTGGTCAGGCGTACAGCGCCCTCGCTGGTCGCATTCAGCAGAAAGTCTCTCACTTCGTCGTCCGGCGCCTGCGCCAACAGCACATCAAACAGGCCTGCGGACGTCAGCGAGGGCGTCATGAATTCAACGCCAACCTGATTAGAGAAGTTAAACGGATTCAGATCCGCGTAATTCTTCTTCACTTGAGAAGCCATATAAGTGTGTAAGTCCCCAGTCACCACGACGAGATTTTCGATTGAGTTGGACTGCACCTCGTTCATCAGCCATATCCGCTCAGCGTCATATCCGTCCCAGGCGTCAACGTTGAATGGCAGCTTAGCCTTTTCACCCAGGTCAATGCCCAAACGCCCCATGTAGGTTTGGTTGCCCAGCATATTCCAACGCGCTGTTGAGCCCGACATGGAATTGATCAGCCATTCCCGCTGGGTCTCCCCCATCATGCTCTGCTCAGGATTATTCAGATTGCCACAGCCAAAGGGAACGTAACGCCCCAGAAACGCCTCTTCGCCGCATGGATGAGGCGTTCGGTATGTACGCGTGTCCAGCATGTTCAGATTCACCAGATCGCCAAACCGGAATTGCCGATAGATACGCGTATACAAATGCGGATGGGCGCGGCCCTCGTCGATGTCGATACGCGCAGGAATATATTCCGCCCAGGCCCGTTGTGAATCGAGTTTAAGCTGGCGTTTCAAATCGGCGTTATCACCGAATTGCGGATCAGTGCTATAGGGGTGGTCCGGGCATCCCAGCGTGTCCTGTTCGTAATCCCAATAGCAATCGTTACAAGTTTCATGGTCATCAGTGGCGATGATCCAGGTATGGTTCTCCATCGCTTTTTGCAGAAAAGGATCACTCCGATAGGTGCGGTGTAGAAAGCGATAGTCCTCCAGATTCATCGCCACCGGGAAGCCGCTGGGCAGCTCTATTTTACGGTCCTCGAAGGGAAGGTCCTGGTAGCGGGGATCGCCGACGCTCTCGTAAATAAAGTCCCCCAGGTGGGCCACGTAATCAATGCTGTTATCGTCAGCGACGCAGTTCAAAGCGCCGTAGTATCCATTGGTGTAATCCTGACAGGTCAACAACGCGAATTTGACGCTGTCCACAGACTGCCCCACGGCCGCCGCCGTGCGACACCGTCCCGTACGGCTGAATACGCCCCGGTACTGAAAACGGTAGTAGTAATAGCTGTCAGCATCCAACTGGCCATCCAGGTCGATCCTGACGGTATGGTCCCGGTCCGCGCCGAACTGCTCGCCTCGCACTTTGCCTTCCAACGCCAGCAGGGTGAACCCAGGATCAACCGCTACCTGGAACGTCAGGCTTTCGCTGGGATCATATTGCCCGGAACGAATATGAGTCCACAGCATGACGCCGCTGGCGGTGGGATCGCCGGAGGCGACGGACAGGTCAAATACAGCGGAGGGGTCGGTTCGGTTGAGCGGTAAGGGTGCTTTATCTGGATAAGCGGCGCGGCTCAGTCCGGCCAGCGCTTTATCCGCACTGAAAGTAAGCAAGAACGGCGTGGCGGTCCCTGCCGCCATGAGTGACAGAAATTGTCGTCTGTTATAGTCAGGCACTCTGGGTTCCTCTTCTTCGGTTTTTGTTTAATGGTGAAGCCGCCAAAGCGAGACAATGCTAATGAAACACTGTTAAAACTTCGTGAAGGCTTCGTTACCCGAAGAAGAGGATAGTTGGATCCTAAGCGGCCGCCTTACGCCAAGAATTCAATGGCTGGGTGTAATCTGGCGCACGCCGCCCCGCTCGTCAAAGGTTAGCGTGAGTTCGCCGTCAAACCTGGAGCCATAGCAGAAAGAGCCCTCCTCACGCAGCTTGAACCCTTCCTGACGCAGATACTCCAGGACTGGTGTTTTCTGGCGTGCGGAGAGGCGCCGCAACGCCGTTTGCAGCACCCGACAGATAGCATGCAACCCCAATTTGGGCAGGTCGTCGGAGTGCTCCACTAAGACGCAGCCATGCAGCGTTTCCGTGAATTCCCATACATCGAAGACATAGTCATGATTCAATACGCCCGCCGCGATGGAAGACACCACCACAGGCTCCACGGGTTCACAGACGCCTTTGATGACGCCCCAGCTTTCTATTTTAGCGGCCTCCGCCCAGGCCACCAATTGCAGGCTGGCCTGAATCACTGTTTCCGGCAGTGGATTAGGGCTCGCCCAGGCCCAGCAAAACGAGCGACTGCCTGTCGCATAGGTGCCGATGAGCTGAATGCGCCGACGCGTATCGCCATAGCGTGCGACGCCTTCGTAGAGGTTGTACTCCACCGGCGATTCACAGGGGTAAGCAGTTTGTAGCCGTTGATATCGGCTTATCTGGGGCAGCAGGTATAATTCCTTCAGCGAGTCCAAAGTGACCTTCGCTGTCGCGTCCATTCTGAAATAATCCATTTTTTCCATTTTATTTATCCTGACTTTTATAGCTCATACGCTTTTCCCTGGCGTTGAGATCAAACGGTCCACATGATCCAACCACTCTTCAATATCATCGCCTTGCGCTGGTTCAGACGTGCTGGCTGTCTTTAGGGAGGTGGGAATCATGGTTCTAAATAAACAGTTGGGAAGATAATGTTCCTGCTGACGCGCTTGCGCGGATTCAAAAGCGTCAGTGGATTTGTCCGCCGCATCACACGGAGGAATATCGTGCGAATAACACGAAGACAACGGATGAGATATATCGGACGCCATAACGCCCGGCGCGTAGTCGCGTCGTTTACCATTCATTTTTTGCAACTTTCCTTGTAAAAACAATTCCAAATATGGAATTTAACCCCTTTCGCCAACATTTGGCGCCAGTTTTCTAGGGTATGCCAAGTGGATGGATTTAGCCAGTCCTGACTCCCTTACAAGCCTTTAACATAGCGTGAATCAGAATCCCGTTTTTTCAAGTTCCGCATATCGCCAAACCAATAGCGCTTGTAAGCAACGGCGCAGGGATCTGAATGGAAAAAAACCTGGCAGGCGCAGTAGAGGATATGCGTGCGACGCAAGGCGTACTGCAAGGTGAGTATTTCGTGCTTCTACGCTGATTTACATAAAAAGCCCAGCTCTGAGGCCGGGCTGAACTCATCTATTACTGATTAAAGTTAAAGAAAACGCCTGTTAGAATGAAATCACTGCACTTATTGCTATTTCCAGGGCGGAGGATAATAACCCTCCCTCCTTCGCGCAAATCGGTAAGGGCGTTGTAAGCCGTGTCGTACAAGTCGTCACCCTTACTCACATTGCACGCGAAGCTTCTATTGCTCTTTGGGTCCTGTCCGTAAAAGTGAATAGAAGTCCCCGAGCGATGAGCGGAAATTTGCCCGCTGTTCTCCACAGCCTGCTCTCCAATTTGAGCACTCAACATAACAGCATTATTGAGCCAGTCCCCGACCTGCACAGCTCCGTTAGTTTGAGCCATCGCTGTTGATGCGACTGAGCATACCGCCGCCATCATTAATGCTTTGCCTAGTTTTTTCATACAGATATTCCTTTATGATTGCTTACAAGATTGGGGGCGCCTGCATAGTCAGCGCGCCCTGGTTGATCGCCGTGGATATTTCATCCACCAGCGCGTCGTACTGAGCCGGAGTCAGGGTCCGTTTCAGTTCGAACATTCTGCGGTTGTCTTCCTGTCCCCATGCGCCCGCCGATACGGCGCCTTCCACCACAGACAACCCTCGTTGAAAGTTTTCGTCATAAGTGAGCACGGGTCGCTCTTCCTGCACCGTAGAACCGTTATCGGACAGGCTCTGAGTAACCGTCGCAGCGGGAGCGGTGAACTCCCTGTGTTGAGACAACAGCTGCCCCAGTTTGGCGATCTGCAGTTCCAACGCATGCACATCACTGGTGAACTGTGGAGAAGGCTCTGTCACTGCGACTGGCGGTGATTCGTACGCCATAGCCTGTACTGGTTGGGTCTTGGCTTCCTGAGTCCGCGTCCAGAGCAACCCGGTTTGCAGACACTCCAGCACCAAAACGCCTCCGAGCAATACCCAAGTCCGTTTCATTGTCGAAATTCCTCCCATGTTTTCCACGCCATGCTTGAGGCCCTTGAGCTTCAACGCCGCACTGGGTCTCATGTCGTCATGGGTTCAGAATATCCACAAGGGAGAAGCAGAGATTGTAAAAATCCGGCGCCATTGACCTGGACGTCAGAACAGATCAAAGCAACAAAAAGGCGATGTCTGGAGAGGAATCAACAAGAGGGTAAGCAGGGTATTCAGGATAAGAATAGAAACGTCAAAACAGCCAGGGAAGCCCCCGGCATACCGGGCGGCGCTTAGCTGTTTTATCGTTTAGAGAGGTCAGCAGAACCTGGAACTCAGGCGACCCAAAACCAGACTTTGACGCGGGCGCCGGATTCATCTGTGGTCAATTCATACCACCAACGCCCTCATCGCCACGCAATTGAAAAACCGTAGCGAAGAATTTCGTATTGAAGGCGCAGAGCAAATATCCGGGCACCGCCAACGACATAAGCCACGTTGAAGTACCCGCTCCCAGTAGCTTGTTATTGACACGGCAATGATATTGACATGTTAATAACCAGGCGCATGGATGCGGCGGCGCGCCGAGGAAGACAAATAGAAGGAAGCTATTTGTCTTCCTGATTAATAAGTTTGGCCCGAATCAACTCCCCCTCCTGCAAATAACGCACGCTCATCAGAGTTATCTGCAGAGTTTAAAAAACCACGAGCCAAGCAAATCTCAAGAAAACATCAAGGAAATATCAAAGCGAGTAAAGGACGTCTGACGAGGGGGAGGAGGTGAGACAGAAGAGACAGAGGAAGAAGCGAAGAATGCGGACTGCGGGAGACTATAACGAGACGGCCGCATGAACATAACGCCCATGCGGCGAGAGACTTAAATCAGAATGCCAATCCAGGTGAACATAGCCAGACTCAAGGCCACCAGCACCGCTGCGGAGCCCATGTCTTTGGCGCGTCCGCTTAACTCATGACGCTCGGCGCCAATGCGGTCGACCACAGCTTCAATGGCGGAGTTGATCAACTCCACGATCAACACCAGCAAGACGCTGCCGATCATCAATATTCTCTCCACCATTGTGACGGACAAAAACAGCGCCAGAGGGATCAGAATCAAGGCGGCGACCATTTCCTGACGGATAGCGGACTCATTTCGCCAAGCGGCTCGCAGCCCGTTTATCGAATAACCCGTCGCCAGAATAATGCGTTTTAGGCCAGTGGCGCCTTTGGGCTGGCTAGAAGAAGAGGAAAGATTATCGGACGAATCGGTCATGGGACTGATGGCTCCTGACTGCTGAATACTCACTACTGAATGCGGTGACAGTATAATCACAAAGCCGACTGGGGAGTAGCACAGGCGTTATGTTGGCGGGAACCGGCCGGCGACGGCGTCCCGCAAAGTCTGCATGCCTCCCCGTAATGGGATGTCACGATAGCGAATCATCAACGTAGGCGTGTGGGCGATATGCTCCGGCAATTCGGAGACCGCCAGTTCTCTCGCATAGGGAGATTGCTCCACTACCCTGCGCGGCATCAACGTGCATCCCAGCCCCACCGCCACACAGCCCAGAATACCTTCCAGCGTCCCCAGTTCCATGACCGATGCAATCTGATGACCACACTCCCGCTGCCAGGCCAGCGCGCGAGCGCGGTAGACGCAACCTTCGCGAAACAAAATCAGCGGCTCCTGCAGGTCGCCCTCGCCTTTCGCCGTCACCAATACCAGCTCTTCCCTCAACACAGGCTCCGCGATCAACATCGGATGATCCAGGGGGCCGCCGATAAATGCGCAGTCCAACTTATGGCTCAGAACGCGTTCAATAAGATCCGCGGATGTGGCTGTCTGTACCTGCAGATCCAGCCCGGGATGCCGGGAGCGCACTTTTTTCAGCGCGGAGGGAAGCCTGACAGCAGCGAAAGTCTCCATGGTCCCGATGCGCAACTCGCCAGTAGCTTCGCCTGCAGAGCGCACTGCGGCCGCAGTCTGTTGCGCCATTTGCAGTATCTCTTGCGCGTGTTTTTGCAGCACCCGTCCAGCAGGCGCCAGCTCCAGTCCACGTCCTTTGCGAAAGAACAGCTGTACCTCCAGTTCCTTCTCCAAGCGGCGAATACGCGTCGTTACATTGGATTGCACCGTATTGAGCCGACTCGCCGCAGCGAGAATGCCGCCTTCCTCCACCACTGCGAGAAAGGTGCGCAACGCGACTAACTCCATAACCATTCTCCATTAGAGAATATTTTCTTCTCTATTATTCGATTGTTTTGATAGATTGCATTATTTATCTTCTCTCCCAGAGATACAACCGGAAGTGAACCATGAGCGCACAACTACAACGCTTACAAGTGCTGACGGCGGGCATACTCAGTCTGATGCTGATGTTAGGCGTGGCGCGCTTCGCCTACACGCCGCTACTGCCCATCATGCAACAGCAGGCGGGACTATCGGCTTTCGCAGGGGGCTGGCTGGCCAGCGTAAATTATCTGGGATATTTGTGCGGAGCCTTGATCGCCGCCTCTATCAGCAGCCTGACGCTGAAAGACAAGCTATACCGCTCAGGTTTACTGATCGCCCTCATCAGCACCGCCGGCATGGCGCTGTGCGACAACGTATGGGTATGGGCGTTCATGCGCTTCATCGCCGGATTGAGCAGCGCCGCAGGCTTGTTGATCGGGTCCGGCCTGATCATGCACTGGCTTATCCGCAACGGCCACCGCAGCGAATTGGGCATTCATTTCAGCGGCGTCGGTCTGGGTATACTGTGTTGCTCTCTCGCCGTGGATCTTATGACTCCCCACTTCGATTGGCGCGAGCAATGGGTGGCGTTGACGCTATGCGGATTGCTGTTCGCTATCCCCGCCTGGCTATGGTTGCCCTCGCCCACCGCCGCCAGCCGTTCTCAACATGAGGACGCAATGCAAGACCGACCGCCCTCGCGTCTTTATATGGGTATTTTCATGGCCGCCTATTTTTGCGCTGGCGTAGGGTATGTGGTCAGCGCCACCTTTTTAGTCGCCATCGTCGATCAGCAACCGGCCTTACAGGGGCAAGGCGCTTTTGTATTTCTTCTTGTAGGAGCCGCAGCCGCGCCCGCCTGTATCCTTTGGGATTTACTGGCGCGACGCATCGGCGACATCAACGCTTTGATCATCGCGGCGGCCTTGCATGCTCTGAGCATACTGGCGCCGACACAGGGCGGCCTCGCCATGGCGCTGCTTGGCGGCGCGCTTTTCGGGGCCACGTTTATGGGAATCGTCAGTTTGGTGCTGACGATGGCGGGACGTTTCTACCCGTCACGCCCCGCCAAAATGATGGGCAAAATGACCCTGACCTACGGCGTCGCACAGATTCTTTCCCCCGCCCTTACCGGCAGGCTGGCGGCGACAGGCGGCGGTTATACGGACGGCCTTTATCTGGCCGCCGCTGTAATGGTGCTGGGGGTATTGCTACTGCTGGCCTTGAAAAGCGTGGAGCAAAGTGAACGCCGTCAGGCCCTGTCATACACCTGACTATTACCTGCCATACATCTGGCCATTAATAGTCGCGAACCAACTCAACAAGAGAGAGCCAGCATGCCCTACGTTAATATCAAAATCACCCGCGAAGGCGCCACCGCAGAGCAAAAAGCGGCATTGATCGAAGGCGTTACCCGTCTCTTGCAGGAAACGCTGAACAAGAATCCCGCCACCACTTTCGTGATCATTGATGAGGTGGAGACGGACAACTGGGGGATCGGTGGCGAGTCTGTCACCGCGCGTCGCAAGCGCGAGGCGGGCTGACAGCGGATGAATGCGTTCAAGCAGGCCCACGCCCGCCTGAACGCATTGGCTCCAGGCGTATTCAGCCTACGCTATTGCAACATCCACAAGACGGGAGCCGCTAAAACGGCGAGGGTTAGCAGCACCGTGACGCCCACGCCCGCGGCCGCCCAATTGGACGCCAGCTCACCGCCGCTTTCGCGGTGCCCTCTGATGGCTTTGCCCTGAAACAGATTCGCCAACTGCAGCATCACCATGATCTGCGGGGCGAAGTACACCAGCTTGGGCACATGCCACTCCGCCGGAACCAGCAGAGCGGCGATAATAACGCCTATTGTCGCCGCCAACGAACCAACGATCGCCTTGCGGGCATGAGACTCCTTGCCCAGCTTGCGAAAGTTCTTCGCCAACAGAATGCCGCCAGCCAATGCCGACCCCAAAAAGGTCGCAATGCCGATACCGGAAACTTTATAAAGCTTGTGTTCAACGAAAGAAGAGACGGGTGTTTTTTGTGGGTTTTCCATTGAAAGATCTCCTTCACCGCCCGACTTAGACAGCCGACAAGAAGGACACCCAAACTTGTTAACCGCACGAGGGCGGGCTGTATCGATTGATAGCGTACCCCGAACGCGACGCGCCCGGACACTTCACAACGGCCGCCAGCGCTACTGTTAAGAACAAGGCGACAATCAAACGAAGCCGGTGATGAAGAACAAGAACTCTCCCGTTCGCAGCGGACCTTCCCTGAATATCGATTATCCTTAACGACTTCGGCGCCGCAGGAAGCATTAAAATTCTAGCCCCATAAGCCCTGTTGCGATACCCGCGGGACATAAAAATTTTATAAAGAAATTAACCCTACAAAAAAGGCCGCCCCGAAGGACGGCCTTAATCTAGTTCAGTATGCCGATAGCGTCATCGCCATGGCGCACGTCAGGCAGACTTACTTGAAAGTAATGCCCCACTTGTCGATGTTGCCGGTGTCGCGGTTGGCTCTGTCACGTACTTTCAGATTCCAGGTTCCTGCGGAATCCTTCGCCCCCACGTCAACAGTGTAGGTCTGGTCGATGTCGTCTGTAGAACCGCCAGTGCGGTTGTGCAGGTTATAGACTGTTCCATCCGGATGCACCAGATCCACGATCAAGTCGCCGATATAGGTGTGCTTGATCTTCACCGCTACGCTCACGGAGCCGGAAGCGCCGCTGCGAGTCACATCAATCGGGCTGCTGACGCCAGTGGCGTTATTGTCCGGGATGCTGACGTCGGTGTCATTCTCATAAGCGTCTGGATCTGTCGGCGGCTCGCCGCCATCGCCGAGGGATACGGTGTAGTCTTCCACTTCCCCGTAATTGAAGGTTCCACATGGAGTTGGAGCCGCGTTATAACGCATTGCGACACGCATGGTGGTCTTCTCAAAGGACGCGCTCGCCGGGATAGTCAACGTACCGCTGGCGGGCGAAGAAGAGGCTGATCCAGAGTCGAAGACTTCCTCACCGGCGTCGTCAAAGTCGCCGTCGCCATTTAGATCGACCCACGCCTTGAAGTACTCCTTGTACGACTGGCCGGAGAATGCAGGCGTAAAGGTGACGCTATTGCCGCCTTTCACCAGGGACACTACTTCGCCGCCCTGGGCTTCAGTAAAGTCGCTGTATTTGGACGCGCCGGAAGACTTCAGGAAGCCGCCAACCTGTACGCTGGAGATCCACTCGTCATTCGAGCTGTTGCTGGCTGCGTCGCAGTATTCCGCAGGCGGAATGGTCGGATCGCTGTCGATAACCAGGAACACGGCGCTCACCGCACCCCAGGCGCCGCTGGCGTCTTTGCCGCGCACATAGACGATATGCTTGCCTTCGCTCATGCCGGTGGTGTCGATCACGCCGGTGACGCCTTCCGTCTTCGAGTTGTATGAACCGTCAGAAGCGGACAGGGCGATGGCCTGGGCGCCGTTGGCCCAGGGCGGGGTATCAACGTAGTATTCCGCCGCCGTCAGGTTTTGCGTGGACTCGGTCCCGTTACTGTTGTTGAAGCGAGTGTCTGTAACGGATGCGGTCAAAGTCACCTGCGTACCCGGCTCCACACCGCCGCTGGAAGCGCCGCCGCTCAAGGACAGGCTGGTGACGTCTGGACCCGCTGGCGTGATGTAAGGCGTGCGCACGACTTTCGCCGCGTAGATCAATGCGTTCAGGTTGTCCGGCTTGATCTTGCTCTCGTACGTACTGCAGCTCTGGAAGAAAGACGTGCCCAGCTCGAAGGTGTACGCCGCTACACCCAGCTCGCCGTAACTGACGCCATCGCTGGTGCCGTCGGTGGGATAAAGACCGATGGACTGTTGCGGTGAGTAGCCATTGAAGAAAGCGAATTTACGTCCCAGTGTCTGCAACGCCGTTCCATTGGGCGCCGCCTGATTGGTGTCGCCCCATGGCCACAACACCAGTTCGCTGTAGCTGTGAATGTCCAGGTGAATACCGCTTGTGTCGCTAGGGGCCGGGTCGTTTTTACCAGGGCCGCGACGGTCCGGCCACAGGCTGCGCACGTACCCTTCCAAGGCCTGGATTTCCGGCTCTGAACCCGCGCTGGGGCCGCGATAGGTATCATTACACTGGCTGCCGCTAGAGCCTTCGCCATTGGTGCTGTTCCAGCTGAATGTGAAGTTCCGGTTCAAGTCCGCGCCGCGACTGTTGCTGGTGGAGCCGCAGTAATTGCGGTTGGCGTTCTTTCTCCAGGATAAGCCGGTTTCCGCTTTCTTGCGTCCGTCCGGGTTGGTTTGCAACATCAAGTGTATTTCATGGTTATCCATGATCCAGGTGGCGTCGGCGTTGGTTCCATAGCCATTGACCAGCCAGCGCGCAAATTCCAGAGCCAAAGGCGCGGTGGTGTATTCACGGGCGTGGATAGCGCTGTTAATGAACAGCTTGGGCTTGTCGCCGCCGGTGTTTTTGTTGGTCAGTTTCAGGACCCGCATATCGAAGCCGCCGAGTCCCTGTTTTTTCTCCCAGGAGTCGCCAACGTCGATCCACTCAGCCAGTTCAGGATGGCTGCTGGCGAAACCCTCCGCCGCGGCGAAAGTCTCTTCTACGGTTTCATAGCAGGGGTAACCGGGAATACCCGCCAGCATAGCCTCCGAGCTCGCTACGGAACCGTTGACCGATTGCGCGGAAAAGACGCCCAGGCTGCTCAAGCCCTGCATTTGGGTAAGAATGGAGTTGCGTTGTTCAATAAAATCCGTCGCGGTCTCGAAGGTGAAGCCGAATTGCTCCAGCTTTTTCATTTCCTCCGGCTGCAACTGCATGACCAGATAGCCGTCGTCATAATGAGACTCCAGCATCTGCGCGTGAAAACTGATCGCCGCTTTGCGAGCGATATCCTGATTAGGGAAATAGGCTTTATAAATGTTGTCCGACGCTTTTTCCTGTTCGAGCAGTTGATAGGCGTCGTGGGCATGTCCAGGGGCGGCCAGTGCGGAACAACTTACCAAAGCGCCCGCCATGAGAGTGGCCACAGATAAGCCGCTAGCTTTCTTTTTCATTGTTATTTCTCCTTGGAATCCAAGTTCCCGGTGATTTATTTTTCCCTTGTAGGGAGATCGATTTGATTATTATCAGCGCCCGGGTTTGGGCGGCGCGGTCCGTTACTGCAATCGACGTTCCACTGAGGCTGTTAAAACGCATAATGTGTCAAAATCCTTCCAGGCCGAAAGTGGCCTTAGAGATTAAGCCTATTTCCCAATCTTCAAATTTGAACAGCGTTAAACAGCCTCGATTAACGTAGAAGCTAAGCTGTTTAGTGTCAATCCAGAAAGGTTGCGCTACTGCTTATTCCTGACAAATATAAGTACAATCCGCAATATCAAAGGCGGTACCGAGACGCGAAAACTCTGACTTGTGTTCTCTAAAACACGCAGGGAAAACTCGCCAAAAAGGGGCGCTTTATGCGAAACATCACATCATTTTGCCGCAAATTAGGGCATTTTTTAGCGCCGTTCGCCGCAACGGCTATTCTGTCAGGCTGCGCGCAGGCCTCTCCCACCAATACTGGTAAACCCTTACCCGGACTTGAAGCTCAGGCCCCGGGCGTTTATCGGGAACTACGCGAGATCAAAGGCCACTTCAGCGGCGGTCAATGGAATGAGGATGTGGATAAGTGGCAAGGCAAAAAGCATCAGGTCATGCAGGTTCTCGGCGCCAAAGTCGCGTCGGAACGCCTTGACGCCACCCACACCCGCGAGCTGATGGGCGCCCCCGACCGCACCCACCAACCGGGCGATCAGCATTTCGACACTGTGATTCGCATGACTGAATGGAAAGGCAAACCGCAAGGTTCACTATGGGTATACGACTGGCGCGGCGCCCATGACCAACTGGTATTCGCCTTTGATGGCGACAAGTTAACGGCCTCCGGCTGGCTATATAGCTGGGAATAGTCGAGCCGCGCCATTTCCCAAAGCGTCTGCTAACACAGAATTTACACTGTCGCAAATCACGGACGCTTAAGCTTTTGATTTATAAGACTTCTTATCTCCGCCTGCAACCAGGCGTCGCAAAACGGGGACGTTTCAACACAGCGTTCCCGGCCTCCCCTTCCCCAGAACGAATCCAACCATTTGATTTATAACAACTTCTATTTTCTGGCGCCGAAATTGGAAACTCTACGGTGAGCGCACTAAAGCGCATGAGGAACCGCATCGGCAGGGATTACGACAGGAGTACGAAGGCCAACATTGGATAAGGACAATGTTCATTGCGGACAACATAAAGATTTCACAGGATCACAGAGAGGTGATTAACATGAACAAACTGAGCGCACTTGCACTGTCATCATTTTTGGCCGCTTCCGCCGCCTATGCAGAAGGCGATATGGGAGCCTCTGAAAAAATGCCGTCCGAGCAACAATTCTCAGCTCTGGATGCTAACCAGGATGGCGTGCTTGATGAATCTGAAGCCAGCAGCAACACTGAGCTGACTAACAATTGGGCGTCTGTCGACATCGACAAAGACGGCGTTATCAGCCCACAGGAATATTCCATCTACACGGGTGAAGCCACCGCTTCAGGCTCTGCAAGCGAAGAGCAAATTCTGGAAGAGCCGGTAACTGAATAAGTTACCTTAACCTTAGCTGAGAGATGGCTTTTATTACCGAGGTCTGCAGATTCCGTCTGCAGATCCGGGCTTGGGTCCAGCCGCCGATGCGGCGGACCATTTTCGCAGGACGCAACATCCGTCAGCGCTGTCAGGTATTAACGACAACTTCTCCGCTTCTGTGTAAGCGCCCTTCCTTGTCCAATTGAAATATTTCGAAATCCCTCGCCAAAAACAGACACCCCGAATAGGCTGACGCCGCTTCCCGCTCAATATCAAGAATGGAGGCGTTTTTATTATCCGCCTTATCCAGATAGCGGGGGCTGAAGTGCGTAAGTACCAGATTGGGTAACGCCACAGACTCAGCGAATTGCGCTACAGCCAGCGCGCAACTGTGCTGCGGTCCCTGTCCGACTTTTTCCGCCACGTCACGGGTGTAAGTCGCTTCATGCACCAACGCCTGGGCGCCGACGCACGCATCTCTCAACAAATCCGGCTGGTCATTGTCGCCGCCAATAACCATGCGTCTTGGCGCTCGCGCTCTCAGCAGATAGTCCGCGCCATGAATCTCAGCGCCATTATCCAGGGTAACGCTCTCGCCTTTTTGCAGGCGTCCCCATATGGGGCCTGGAGGTACGCCGTCCGCTTGCAGTCTCGACACATCCAGCTTCGCCTCCACATGCCTTTCAGTAAATGAATAAGCATAGGAAGGAACACGATGAGAAAGCACGTGAGCGCGCAGCTGAAAGTCAGCATCAACGAAATCGCTATGCAACAAAGTTGTGACATCCACAAAACGCAATTCATAAGTGAAGCGCAACTGCGTAGTCTCAATCACCGCCTGCAATAGCGTTTGCAGGGGCGCCGGTCCGATTACCGTCAGGGGCTCAGTGCGCCCGCTCATACTGGCGCTGGCCAAGAGACCCGGCAGGCCATAGCAATGATCGCCATGCACATGTGTAATGCATACGCCGCGCAGTTGCTTCAAAGTGTGTCGGCAATGCAGCAGACGGTGTTGCGTCCCCTCGCCGCAATCCACCAGCCACCAATCCTTGGTTTCAGCCATTTTGACGCACACCGCAGAGACATTACGGCTTTTTGTCGGCACGCCGGAGGACGTTCCAAGAAATGTGAGTTCCATAAATTCAGGCGCTTTTCAAAGTCACAATTTTCTGACAGTTACGAGAAAAATATTCACTAATAAAATCAATAAACAATCTCACTTTCTGCGGCAGATACTCACGGCTCTGGTATACACAGAAGATATCCAGATTCGGCGGCTGGTAGTCCTTCAATACCGTGACCAGACGTTTCTCACGCAGGGCTTCATTCACGATAAAACAAGGCAGTTGCACGATGCCCTTGCCGCTCTCCGCCAGTTTGGCGAGGAAGATGCCGTTATTGGACTTAAACCGCCCCCGCACATCCACGTAGCGCACCTTGTCATTCTCCCAGAAACTCCATGAGTTGCGCCGGGCCAGCGAGAATCCCATACATTCATGGGTTCTCAGGTCATCTGGGGTTTCCGGCAATCCGTTGAGTTTCAGGTATTCCGGAGAAGCGCAGGTGACCAGCGCAGTGCCGCCAATACGACGCGCAATGAGGCCCGGTTCAAGCTCGTGAGCGATACGAATAGAAAGGTCAAACGCCTCTTCCACCAGGTCCACGCGACGGTCCGCCAGCTCCATATCCACTTCAATGCTGGGATAAGTGGACATGAACTCTGCGATGACCGGCTCCAGATGCAGCAAAGAAAACGCCATCGGCGCGCTCAGACGCAGGACGCCCTTGGGACATTGGGTTTGCTGGGAAAGATCCGACTCCGCTTCATCCAGCAGGGAGAACACATTTCTACAGGCTTCCAGAAAACGCTCTCCGGATTCCGTCAGACTCAACCGACGGGTCGTACGATGCAGCAGTTTGGCGCCCAGACTGTCTTCCAGCCCTGACACCAGACGCGTCAGCACGGGCCGGGACAAATCAAGAATGTCCGCCGCTTTCGCAAAACTGCCATGATCAACCGTGGCGACGAACGCACGCATTGCCTGAATTCTATCCATCCGGATTTCCCCCTTAGTATTGTTTCATTTTTAGAAACAATTAATTTCAGAAAGGCGAGTTTATTCCTGACAATGGTATCTATAAAGTAGCCACCACACAACGATTGAAGTCAAAACCCTAGAGGAGAATCTCAAATGAAAACTTCAAAACTTTTTTCAGTAGTCGCTGCTTTATCTCTTTCCGCAATGGCTGGCGTAGCAAGCGCTGAATCCCTGGCGGACCGTCGCGCTGAAAGCGTTCAGGACGTACCTACCCCTAACGCTCATTACAGCGGAAACTACCGCTTTGAACAGGGCAAACGCATCCCAGTGGTTAAGTCTGCAGACGACAAGAAAGTGATCGACGGCCAATACACCGGCACAGTGAAGTACATCCGCGGTGAAGTCGTCGAAGAGTCTTGAGAAGCGCAAGGATAAAACCGTCGGCGGCTAACCGCCATCACGGATGACCGTAGACCGCCTCACAGCGGAAAGCAAGGAGCGAAATCAGGGCGAGGACCAACTCAAAAACGGGCTCCCGTCCCTGAACCGCCGGCGGCGATATTCCTTTTCTCCCAAGAGGAATATCGCGTCCTTTCTTCTCTCGACGCTTTTACGCGATTGAACTCATCTCTCCAATGCCCCGACCAGTAAATTGAGGTTCAGGACCACTAGTCCGAGCCAACGATCTCCGCATACGCTTTTCGCGTCGCGTCTTCAACCTGGCCGTCAAAACAAGCAAAAATCACCCGTTTAATCTGGGGGTTGTGCTGTAGCCCTGCCATCACTTCCCTCATTGCAATTTGGCAAGCTCTGGCGATGGGAAAACGGTACACGCCGCAACTGATCGCAGGAAACGCCATAGAGGTGACGGCGTGTTGCTCAGCAAGACGGAAACACGCCTGAAAACAGGACGCCAATAGCGCTTCCTCATTGGCGTCGCCGCCGCGCCAGACCGGTCCGACAGCGTGAAACACCCATTGCGCTGGCAGGTTGTATGCTTTGGTGGCTTTGGCGTCCCCAGTATCGCAACGTCCCAGAGTGCGGCATTCCTGCAACAACTCGGGCCCCGCCGCGCGATGAATGGCGCCATCTACGCCACCGCCGCCGCACAGAGCGCTATTCGCCGCGTTGACAATAGCGTCCACCTGCAAACGGGTGATGTCTCCACGAATGATATCGATTCTGTCCTGCAACATAGCTTTCGTCTCCCTTTGCTAACAGCCTATTTATTTCGATAGACGGGTTTAGACTGACCTATCCGCATCCTGCGGAAACTCATCGACAAAATTCAACTCCACGCCCAAACCGGCAGGATCGCGTAGAAAGATCTGTGTTTGCCCCAGCCCGGGAACCACCTCAACGGAATGATTCAGGCCATGTTCGGCGAGCCGTTGCAAGGTTTCCGACAAACCGCGGCAACTCAGCGCCACATGATCAAGATACCCCGTCGTCGTACTGTCGCTGTCTGCGGTTTCCGAGGCCGTCAGATGCAGAATCGGCGCTTCGTCCGCATACAGCCAGAAACCTTGACGCCGAAACCCAGAGGGGCGCGGCCCTTGTCGCAGCGCCAGCACATGCAGATAAAAATCGCGCACGCTCTCCAAAAGATCCATCGGCGCTGTGATGTTGATATGATCCAGTCCTACTACTTCCATGATGTTCCTTGGTTTATTTAGTGAATGCGATGCGTCTGCCTTCGTCACTGCTTTGCTGCGCCAGTTCGATGATGCGAATAACCTGCATCGCCTGCTCTGGCGGCACGGGATTATCGGCCTCGCCACGAATCGCCGCCGCCAACTGCCGGTAGAAAAGCTTGTAATCCCCGGCCTGAGTGGCTTGCGACTGGGAACCTTCCGCGTCCGTCACCACGCCATGACAATCCTCCGGCTCCAGCCCCCAGTTAGGGCTGTCTGGAGCCCGCCCGTCGCGCAGCGCATCCTCTTGCGGATCCAATCCGTGCTTAATATAGCTGGCGCGATCGCCATGCAACTGAAAGCGAGGTCCCGGCAAAGCGGTCAAGGCGCTGCCGTGCAGAATCACCTGCAGCGGCGCGTAGTCCAGCACAACATGGAAGTAGTCCACGGCTTCCGAGCCTGGGCGCTGTCGCAGAGCTTGCGCAGTGACCGCTTGGGGCGGCCCGAATAAGCACAGCGCCTGATCAATCAAGTGGGAGCCCAGATCATACAGCGAGCCGCTGCCCGCTCCAGGTTTCTCGCGCCATCGGTCGCGCACTTGGGGACGAAAACGGTCAAAATGGCTTTCGAAGTGATAGAGATCGCCCAGCCGACCGCTCTCCAATAACGACTTAATCGTCAAAAAATCTCCGTCCCAGCGGCGATTGTGATAAACGCTGAGCACAAGATTACGTTGCGCCGCCAGCTCACATAAGGTCTTGGCCTGCACAGATTCAGGCGTGAACGGCTTCTCCACCAGCACATGCACGCCGGCCTCCAGCGCTTGTCGCGCCAGCGGATAATGCTCAACATTAGGCGCCGTGATGACAACCAGCTCAATATCCTGTTGCAGCAGTTCCGTCATAGTGCGGCAATGCGCCGCTTCCGGCGCCAATGCTTGCGCCAGTTCTTCGCGCTGGGTCAATACGGCGCTGACTTCAAATTCAGGGAGGGTTTTAAGAAACGGAAGGTGAAAGGTCTGGCCGGAAAATCCCAGGCCAATCAAGGCGGTTCGTACCGGACGCATCGTCCTCTCCATCTACATCGGCTAAAACCGCTTTATACTGCAGGCGACAGTCCTTTGTCACCTTAACGCAGAGTAACCGGCCGCTTGCGTCGGCGCATCAGGTGCGGAAACGTCCCACCAAGGTCTTCAGGCCGCCGGCCATATTTTCCAGTTCCCGCGCCGCGGTAGCCACATCCTGCACCGCGCGATTGTTGGTTTCCGTCATGGTGGCGATCTGCTCCACATTGCGCGCGACATCGGTGCTGGCCTGAGCCTGTTCACGAAGCATGAGAGAGATGTCGCTGAATACGTCCATGACCTGTTTGGCGCTGTTGCGAATGCCATGAATGGAGCTTCCGGCCTGTCCGGCCAATGTGGCGCCCTGCTCCACTTGCTCTACGCCGCGACTCATGGTTTCCACCGCATCCAGTGAGCCTTCCTGAATCTTGGCGATAGTGGAGGTAATCTCCCGCGCCGATTCGGTGGTGCGCGCCGCCAGACTGCGCACCTCGTCCGCCACGACGGCGAAGCCGCGCCCTTGCTCGCCGGCCCGGGCCGCCTCAATGGCCGCATTCAACGCCAGCAGGTTGGTCTGTCCGGCGATGGTTTCGATCACCATGATGATGGAAGAGATCTGTTCAGATAGCTCTCCCAAAGCGCCGATGGTTTCAGAAGAGGCTTTTACTGTTGTGGAGATGCGCTGCATTTCCTCTCCCGCCCGCTCGATCACCACCGCGCCGTCTTCCGCCGTATGGAAGGACTCCGATGACAGGCGCTGCGCTTCGTCGGCGTTTTCCGACAGCCTGTCGATACTGACGGTCAGTTCCTCAATGGTTGAAGCCATGGAGGAAGCCGCCTGACTTTGCTGTGTGGAACCGGCAGCCACTTGCTTACTGGCGTCGGACAATTGATATGAGGCCGAAGCCAAATCCGTCGCGGTGGAGGCGATATCCTTAACAATGTCGCGCATATGCCGATGCATGGTGTTAAGCGCCTCTTGCAGCCTGCCCGCCTCATCCTCGCGATTGACCTCGATATCGCGGGAGTAATCGCCTTGCGCCATTTCCTCCATCCAGAAAACGGCCTCCTCAAGGGGCTTGCCGACCATCCGCTTAGTGGCGAACCAGATGACGACGGACAAGATCGCCACAATCAGAACAGTGGTCACAATCATGACGCTCAACAACCAGTCGCTGGTGGCGGAAATTTCGTCCATCGGCATGGCGGCGGCGACCACCCAGCGTAACTCAGGCGCCTCCTGGAAAAACGCTAAATAGGTACGCTGCGCGCCATTGGCGTCTTGGGCCGTAAAAGTGACTTCCCCGTTATGTTTTTGCAGCATGGCGGTGACCGCCTGCCCGAGCCCGTCTTGCCCCACTATGTTTTTGCCTTCCAGCGAAGGGTGCAGCAAAAAGGTCCCACGGGCTTCGCCCTTATCGGCGTTAACAACGAAGAGCAGCCCTTCCTCTCCAATTTTCTGGGCGCCGAGTTGTTGCTTGAGGTTAGCCAAGGAGCTGGAGAACTCGATGCCAATGTAACGAATGCCGACGACATCGCCGCGGTTGTTCTTGATCGGTGTATAGTTGGTAATGAAATCGCGCCCGAATAGCGTCACCTTGCCAGTATAGGCCTCGCCACTCAGATTTTTTTCATAGGCAGGAGAAGAATGACTCAGAAGCGTGCCAATGGCGCGGGAACCGTCTTCCTTTTTAACTGACGTCACCAGGCGCACAAAATCATCGTCCCGCCGCACAAAAATAGTCGCATTGCCGCCGGTGGCGCTGGCGAAATCATCTACCGCCGTATAATTACCCGCTAATGGCGTGTCGCCAGAGTACATCTGAAAAACGCTTTGCCCCGCGACATCCACTTTCTCTCCAGTACTGATACTGAATTCACCGGGAAAAGTAAGGCCAAACACTTCCGAAAGGCGCACCGCTTCGTTATCCAGCTCTTCACTGTATGCTTTGGCCGCCATGTGAGCGGCGCCGACCAAGTGCTGCAAGTCCGACCGGGTGAGTTGGGTGACGGATTTGTCAACCGAACGAATCAGGAAAAAGGAAGCCACACCTAGCACCACCGCAATGCATAATGCCACCACGCTGGAAAGGCGTACTGCTATAGACCGTCTGAACATGGCGTCCACCTCGAATTTTCTCAGGCGTATTCATCAGGCTGTCCGCAGGTCCTTCTGCTTTGGCAGATCAGAATCCAGCGGGACACGCTTGGGTTCGGAAGGGATACTATTTACTTACTACTATCTATTTACTTACTACTATTTCAGCGGCGTGAATTCCTTTTATGGGGAATTGACCGTCTTGTCCTTATAACGTCATACATTCTGCAGAGGCGCCCTGTTTTGTGACACCTATCACAATTTATAGAGGCAAAGCGGAAAATTTTCGAGTTATTTTCTGTTACCTAATACGCCGCTTCGGTTTCCTTTCTCAGGAATTTGGTTGCAGCCGTTTGGAGAAACAGACAGACAAGTCCGTCTCCCGATATTTCCCATAAGGCTCGGTAATGACGTACCCATGTTTACGATAGAAGGCGATCGCCCGATCATTGATTTTACGAGTGGAAAGGCGAATTTCACGGTAACCCAACTCCCCCGCGCGCCGCTCCAGCGCCGCCAACACGACGAGTCCGCCGCCAGGGCTCCGTGAATACATGCGCTTAATTTCCGCGCAGTCGTTCAGTAGCGGGCGTAG
The DNA here is from genome assembly GCF_030719035.1 of Hahella sp. HNIBRBA332. NCBI lineage: Bacteria > Pseudomonadati > Pseudomonadota > Gammaproteobacteria > Oceanospirillales > Hahellaceae > Hahella > Hahella aquimaris. The sequence goes on along the minus strand of NZ_CP132203.1, from coordinate 694,596 downwards.
CGCGCCGCAGGCTACTGGCGCGCCCCCTCGCAGCAACACCACAAAAGCCGAGTCCGGCGTTTCCACATCCGCCTCGGAGAAAGACGAGCGTCCATCATCGCCGGTCAGATATCGCAACGCCTGCGACAATTCCTCCACCAATGCCGCCGCCATGGGATTTCGCGGCGAACAAAACCGAATTTCTTCACCAGCAGTCATCAACACTCCTTGATTTTCCCGATGACATAAAAGAAAACGAGCGTAGCACACCTGCATCTACGCTCGCTGTTCCCTTTATTGCACTTATTCCACTTATTCCAATATGGCTGGTTATTCCTAAAGGTTAGGATTTAGCAGGAAATGTTCTAACGCTGATAGGTCGCTTCAATCACCGCACTATCCAGCATATTGGCGTGAATATAGAAGCCCACCAAAGCATTGGAGCTATCGGAAGGCAAATCGATCTTTTCCACGCCCAGCGCGTACACTTTGAATTGGTAGCGATGGGGCTTATCGCCAGCAGGGGGGCAAGCGCCGCCGAATGCAGCGGAGCCGTAATCCGTCTCAATCTGCTGCGCGCCTTTTGGAAGAGCGCTTGAGTTCACCACGCCAGCATTGCGCTCCAGCTTATTAATATCGGCGGGAACATTAATCATCTGCCAATGCCACCAGCCGCTGCCAGTGGGCGCATCGGGATCATAGGCAGTGATGGCGAAGCTCTTGGTTCCCTCTGGCGCTCCCCGCCACACCAACTGCGGCGACTGGTTTCCTCCGTCGCAACCAAACCCTTTATATTCCTGCTGCTTCGATAGCTTGCCCCCATCCGTCACATCCGGACTGGTCAGAGTCATCTCCGCATGAGACATGCTGGCTGCTAACAGCCCTAACAATGCCGCCGTCGTCGTTTTCATGGCCGTCTCCTTAATAGTCAGACTGAGTTAAATGACAGGCTTTCAATCTACCCAAAAGAGCCCGCTGGCGTTCGCCTGAAAACGTCAAAAGTTCGCCTGATGCGTTCAGTTTTGTTTTTGCATGCTTGTGTGATCTCTGGTTACGTTTTATTTAAATCCGCTCCCCAATCGCTTCACGCCAACAACCACTATTCACGCCGAATATGCGCCCATCCCCTTTAGCGTCAGGATATCGCAGGCCATCAACGCAACGCCGTACTTCTTAGCCTCTTATACAATTCGTTTCATTTGGCGCCGCAAGCGTATTGTTTTCTCACAGCAATAACGCATTGCACCAGTGGCGTCGCAATTCGTTACGGTTTTCAAATTGTCCACGCGCCGGATATTACGGACAGTAGCTTTACCTCCACGGAGGTTCTAACGCTTCATTGACGCGCCCGAAGACTCGGTTTCGGTGCAAAGCAATGTTCTCAATACAGTCAAAAGGAGATGGATCATGACTGAACAGACCCTATATGAAGTGGTTGATCAAGGAAAAATGGATGCGCTGAGAAAAAGGCATGCCTGGCTGGTGGAGCCTATCTACCGCGCCAGCGACCATATTACCCGGCTGCCTTTCTTCACTTGGGTGCGAAACCTCAACGACGCCAGACAGTTCAAGCCTGTGGCGGAGCAACTGTACTATCACTCCGCCACCTTCCCCAAAGTGCTCGGGCTGATGCTCGGCATGACTTCGTTACGCAATAATCCGATGATGCCGTTTTACGCCAAACATGCTTTCGGTGAAGCGGACCATCACATGCTGTTGCGCGACTGGATGTTGCAGCATGGGCTTATCCGACACGCTTCCGAGCTGGATAACGTCATCACCAGTCTATATACCAACGCCTGCGTTAATATGGCCTACCAGCTGGCGATTGAGCAGGACCAGGAGAAATGGCTTGTCGCCATCAATAGCGGCATCGAGCGCTGCTCCAATGACTTTTTCAAGGTCGTGGCGCCCAAAATGTACGAATTGAACGCCGGCCACTGTTACTTCGATATTCATGTGGAAGCGGACGAACACCACTCCATAATGGGTCTGGAGTATCTGACGTCGTTCCCGGAAAACAGCGATATCGCCGACTCACATCGTGCGAAAGTGCTGCTGCGCAAGGCGCTGGAAGGCGTCTCATTGTGGGGGGCGATGCTGCATTCGTGGATAGGCGTGGATTACCTGCCCCGTTTTGATGACGAGGGAGAGTTGATCAATCCGCCAGGATCGCAATTCAGACTGCAATAGCAGGCAAGACGAAGCTTTAATTTTAAATCGGAACAGAGGCATTCAGGTCAGGAGGAATTATCTGAACCGCCAGGAAGGCCGGGGGCACAAGGAGCCGCCCCCAAAGCTCGCGAAAGACTTACCGCTGTTGTCTTGTTAGTCCTAACCGACGACCGCACTTAATCTCTTCGCCAGAGCCTGGATATTCTCCACGCCCAACTCCATCTTCTTTCGGGCGGAAGAATTTGCGGAATGCACCCGAATCAACGGCGGATTGAACCCCCGCGTGGTGGCCACCGCTTCCTCAATCCAGAGCACGACGTCATATCCGGTTCCCCGCTCATCGTCTCCAAGGTCGTGATCTAGACTGATCTCAACCACCGCGCCCGTCTCCAGTAACGCAATTGCTTCATCCGGCCAATAGACCCGGGTCCAGCCCGGCGGCGTTGGGCGCTCATCGTCCAGATAAACTTTATATGCCTCACTCACGTCAAAATACCCTCTCCTAATTCCTCCAGCCGGGTTTGTCTCAGCTCGCTCGGCGTCATCCCAAAACGCTGCTTAAAACGCTCGGTAAAACGGGATTGCGACTGATACCCGCATTGATCCGCAATATGGGAAATAGGCAGCAGCGTAGTTTGCGCCAGATGCAATCCCATTCCCAAACGTACGGACTCCAACAAGTCACGAAAACCGGCGTTCTCCGCTTGCAGGCGACGGCGTAAAGTGGATTCGCTTACCGCCAACGAGCGGCTGACTTCCAATAGACTCCAATCCTTTGCGGGCTCCTGAATCAGAATCTCACTCACCTTTCGACGCCAGGACGCCCCGCTACGACTTTTCAACAAAGACCCGTAGCCCTTGGCGTACAGCAAATGCGCCAGCTCCTTGCGCCGTAAAGCCCACAACTCCGGCGGACTGACATCTATCCAATTAATCCATTGGTTGAGAAATTCCGCCAGAGTCCGGTCCACTCTGGCGATGGCCGCGCCGTCTCTGTCCGGAGGCGCGGAAACCGGAATCGCCTCAAGGTCGGATACACAGAAACCAATCACCACTGCGACGTATTCCCCTTCCGGCAGGTTCATGAATTGAAGCTCAATACCCGCCGGCGCCAAAATGAACTCACCCGACCGACACGCCACCTCCGGCTGCAAGCTCAGCACCTTGGCGCCGCGCAGCACGATGATGAGACAAGGATCAATAAACGGCACGCCGTGCAGGTTCTGCGGCTGCAGGCACCGATAGACGCTGAAAGGCAGCATGACGGATTCTTTTTCCTCACGCTGCATCAAGCGAATCAACTTTGGCCGCATTGTTTCCAGCAACACCCTACTCTCCCGTTTTAATAGATGGTCTATTTCCGCTCGCCATTTAAATGCGAGACTCAGTTCTATATGGCGGCGCGCATTTACCTGCTTCTATCATTACATTTAATCCCGTTTATCGCCTATCAAAAACACGTCAGTCCATTGCGTATTCCTATCGGTATATCTACGAGGCAAAACTGTCAGACAGGATAGCGCGGAATACAAATCCAACCGAATACAGGCCGCGAGCCAGTTAGCCCAACGCCATCCGGCTCTTGCCATTGAATCGCCCGTCAGACAAGAATCCACGCCTGATGTGGCGCTTAACAAATCATGAACTATCATTACAATAAGCTCACAAACATTACATCAAAGTGTTATAAAATTGCGCCTTTCATATAACAAATCGGGCGCGCGGACCAAACAGGCAATCAGCCGTATGCCGACGCAGAGCCCAAAGACTTGCCACAGACAAGTCGTCCAAAAAAATTGAAGTAATCCATCTGACAGAATCTTCCGTTTATAAAGGGTTTTTTACGGACGAGTTCCCGGAATTGATTTCCGGGGTTTACGTATGGGTTATTGTCGGTAGCAGCAGGCTTGGAGTCGCTCGCAGCCGGAACAATCACAAACCTGGTTAATAAGGCCGGCGCACGGGATGCATCCGGGCGCCAACGAAGCGTTTTTAAGTAAATAGAGGTGATATTTGAATATGAGATCCAAACTGGCTTTTTGGACTTATATGCTACTGGCGGCCCTTGTCAGCGGTAAAAGCTTGGCTGCGGAAAAGCTGCATATTTTTACCGAGAACTACCCTCCCTATAACATGTCTCTGAGCGGGCAGCCTTTTGCCCATAAAGAAGAAGAGATTGCGGGATTGTGTACGGAGATGGTTAAAGCGCTGCTGAAGCGTACGCCTCTGGAGTATTCTCTGAAACTGCGGGACCTGGCTACATCCATGAACCGTTCCAAAAACAAGCCCAACCACGCCATTTACTGCGTATCCAAAACCGATGACCGCACCCCCTATTTCGAATGGATCGGGCCGCTGGCGGAAATCAAATGGACGCTGTTCGCCAAACCAGGCTCCAACCTGAAGCTCACCAGCCTGGATCAAGCCAAAAAATATCGTATCGGCGGCTATAAAGGCGACGTCATGAGCAACTATCTCATCGAGCGCGGCTTCAATGTATCCACCATCGCCAACGACAGCCTGAACCCGCGCCGTCTGGCGTTGGATCAAATCGATCTGTGGGTGACTGACGGCCTGTCCGGTCCTTACGTGGCGTCGGAAGTGGAAGACATGACCAATCTGGTTCCCGCTCTGGTGTTCAAAACCACCCCGATGTACATGGCGATCAACAAAGAAACCAGCCCCGAAGTGCTGAAAGCGCTGCAGGCCGGCTTCAAAGCCATCACTGACTCCGGTGAAGCCAGATCCATTACCGACGTTTACATGCAGTAAGCTGTCGCTATCCGGGGCGCGCAGTCGTCCCGGATACGCAGCCGGAACTCGGACGAGCATGGCGGCGCCTGAACGGTAGGTATATTTCTTACCTCGATTATTAAGCGGCCCGCCGCTATGATTGCGCCGAATTTTTACCTCCCTTACTTACGAGTAAAAGGCGCGCCGTCTATGCTTGAGTTCCACGAGTACACCAAGATTCTCATCGGCCTGATGGCCATCGTGAACCCGGTTAACGCGGTTCCCATATTCGTCGCGTTCACCTCCAACGTCAGCGGAGCGGAGCGCAAGAAAATCGGCAAATCCGTGGTCATCGCCGTAGGCCTGATTCTGCTGATCTCCATGATATTGGGCGAATACCTGCTGAACTTCTTCGGCATCACCATTAACTCTTTCCGGGTTGCCGGCGGCATCCTGATTCTGTTGATGGCGATCTCCATGCTGCACGCCAAAGTCAGCGCCACCGTGCATACGGAAGAAGAAACCGCAGAAGAGGAAGGGCATCATCATTCCGTCGCGATTGTTCCCCTGGCGATGCCGCTGCTAGCGGGCCCGGGGGCCATCAGCACCGTGATTCTTTACGCCCACCGGGGTACAGACGCGGCTCACTACGCCATGGTGGGCGTGGCGATTTTGATACTCTGTCTGACCTTGTGGATTGTGTTCTCAATGATTCCCTGGTTTTCCAGTCATCTGACCAAGACCCGCATCAATATCTTCACCCGTATCATGGGACTGATCCTGGCGGCGATCGCCATTGAATTTATCGCCAACGGTCTGAAAGGCCTTTTCCCTGTTCTGGCCTAGGATTCAGGGACAGTCTGAAAGGGCGCGGCATGCGCCCTTCTCCGCCATAGCAGTAGATTCATCATATGATGCCGGCGTCCAGCGACGCCGCCACATACATTCCGAACTCTTCGCACTGCTCCACAAACGTTTCCTGAAACTCGCCCCGACAGATCAACGGCTCTCTCACCGCACGCCAGCGCAACCCCGTAACAATGCTCTCCACGGCGCGCCGTGTTCCGGTTCCATCATGACCCGCGCGGATATACAGCGCATAAGGCAGTCCTTGGGTTTTCTCCAGACAAGGGTAATAGCAGCGGTCGAAGAAGTCTTTCAAAGCTCCGCTCATGTATCCGAGGTTTTCGGTCGTCCCGAGGATAATCGCGTCGCAGGCCAACACATCCTCCGACGTCGCCTGAAGCGGAGGAACCCACTTCGTTGTCACTGTTTCGATATCTTCATGCCCCGCGCCGCGCACAACCGCCTCAACTAATCTTTGCGTATTGGGAGAAGGCGCGTGGGCGACAATTAGCAGGTGTTTCTCAGCCATATCCCATTCCTTGAACGTCTTTGTCCGCCAACCATGATTGGCTTATTCAGCACTGTCTGCAACGTCAGCGACGGGCAATTGCGACATTTCAGCGCTTAGGAGTTAATATAACCGAGCCGAACCGTCCTCAGGTTAATGTTTACGCAGAGGGATCATTGCAATAATCAGAGGTTGGCCCGCACCTGAGGCTATAATTTCCACAGGACAGGAGGATACTGATGCCCCGCGCCGCCGGAGCGTCCGCTATCTCCAATAAACCGACCCACGCCGCCCTGGACATCCGGCGCCGGTCCGAACAGCAGCAACTAAGACAAATAAGCTACTGCGCATTATGGATGTATCTCGCTGGAATCAAATACAAGAACTGTTCGAAGCAATCGCGGACCTATCCACAGAAGAACAACGGGCTTACCTGGATATTCATTGCCAGGACGATGAGCTGAAGAAAGAAGTCCTGCAACTGGTGCAGGCTGATGAACACGTCGACGACATCCTCCCCAAGCAATATGACATCGCCTCCGCCGACGCCACTCTGGTGTTGCCGAAGATGCATCCCGGCGTTATGGTCGGCCCCTATAAAATCGTCCGCAAGATCGGTGAAGGCGGCATGGGCTGGGTGTATAAGGCGGAGGACACCCGACTGGAGCGCTTTGTGGCCCTGAAGTGTCTGGCGCCGGAAGTCGCGACCGACGAGCGCGTGCGTTTTCGCCTGATGCAGGAAGCCAAGGCCATTTCCCGCCTGGATCATCCAAACGTTTGCGTTATCCATGATGTCGGCGCCATGAGTGATGGCGGCATGTATATCGCCATGCAGTACTATAGCGGCGAGACACTGGAAAATGCGTTGACCAAAGGCGCGCTGGCGCCAGATCAGGTGGTCCGCATCGCCAAGCAGATCGCCTACGGTCTGCAGGCGGCCCACCAACGCGACATCATTCATCGGGATATCAAGCCCGCCAACATCCTGCTTTCTGAGGACGGCATCGTCAAAATACTGGATTTCGGCATCGCCAAACTGTCTGGGGTCGATATCACCTTGGGCGGCGCCCGCATGGGCACCCTGCGCTACATGTCACCGGAACAGTTGCAAGGGCGGGACATGGGACCGCAAACCGACGTCTGGTCCGTTGCCACGTTAATTTATGAGATGCTGACCGGCAGAGAAATGTTCGACGGCGAGAAGTCCTCCACCGTCTTGCATGCCGTCATGCACGAGGAGCCGGAATATAATCTGGCGGTTTTTCAGGAATACCCGCTCTTCAAACGGCTTTTGACGGCGATGCTGCATAAAAAGCCGGAAAAACGCCTCGACTCCATGAGCAAAGTGCTGCAATGGCTGACCACGATCCAGCCCATTGCTCAGGCGGGGGCTAAAACCCGGGCGCGTCAGGAGCAGCGTATTGAAAACCAGGAAGAGGTGGTAAAGGAGGAGTTAACGGATTTATATCTGCTGCGTCTGGCGGCGGCTCTCACCGCCCATGTCGGCCCGGCCGCTCCCAAGCTGATTCAGCGTTACGCGTCCACGTCAGATAATCGGGAAATTCTGATCAACTCGCTGGTGGGGCATATCAAGCCCCAATACCGGCAAATCGTCAGTCAGCAATTGAAAGAGATAGCGCTCTGAACAGAGCGCCATGACTAGATTTTAAGTTCTTTCACCAACCAGGCTTTGGCGAAACGCAGGTCCCTTTCCACGGTAGAGAGGGAGACTTGCAGATATTCTGCGATTTCTTCCTGAGTCATGCCGCCGAAGAAGCTCATCTCCACAATACGCGCCTTGCGTTCATCCACATTAGAGAGTTTTTGCAGGATATCTTCCAGATCAAGCAGGTCCGGCTGACTGCCGTCGTCGCATATCTGCGCTTCATGCAGCGTCACCTGAATATCGTCGCCGCCGCGTTTCTTGCGCTTCTGCGCACGGGCGTGGTCAACCAGGATACGACGCATGGTTTGCGCCGCCACAGCGAGAAAGTGAATACGATCGTTCCAGGCGACTTCCGCATCCACCAGATGCAAATACGCCTCGTTCACCAGCGCGGTAGCCTGCAACATGTGTCCCTGACGCTCGCCCGCCATGTAGCGGCCCGCAATGGTGCGCAGTTCGCCGTGGAGAGATTCGATAATATGATTAAGGGCTTGCGAATCACCGGCCTGCCAGTCGGCCAGTAGCTGAGTTACGTTGCGAGAGCCAGCCATAGTCTTTAGTCCTGCTGAATTCGGGGGAACATGCATTCCCTATGCTGAAGAATCTTGTTTATTCTTGGTATTTTAGGGAGCTGAGGGGCGGCTAGCAAACTAGATTTTCAGACAGCGCGGTCCATCGCGCTAGTTCCATTGCTCATCAACGGCTTTCAGCAGTTGCGGTTCTTGCCAAGTGAAATTGAATGCGACTTCTTGAATGGCGGCGTGCGCTTTTTCTTGCTCGCCGGTTTTTTGGGTAACGGTTTTTTCGCTGCCGTTCTGCATTAGAAATACTTGGAACATCACCATCATTAGCGCAAGCAGTGCTGCAAAGATGTGTGCTTTCATTTTCTTTCCCTTAGGCCTGAGGGGCCTTAGTCGTATATCAGGGTCGTTACTGCCTGTTTCCCTCTAGTAAGCGCCCTCAAAAAGAAAAAACCGTCATCTTTTCGTAATTTTTTATAACAAATCGCCTATGCCCTTTCCTGTTTGGACCCAAGGGCATTGGCGTTCGCAGTCCCTAAAGCGATTTGAGCTCCCTCTTCAATATTTTGCCGGTGGCCGTCATCGGCAGGCTATCGCACACCTCTACCAAGCGTGGGTATTTATACGCCGCCATTTTGCTCTTACACCACTCCCGGATCTCATCCGCATCGGCGCTGACGCCCTCTTTCAAAATAACGAAAGCTTTGATCTCCTCACCATATTGCGAGTCCGGCACGCCTACCACTGCAGCCAGAGACACCGCAGGATGCGTCAATATGGTCTCTTCCAGCTCGCGCGGGTAAACGTTATAGCCGCCCCGGATAATCATGTCTTTCAGCCGATCCACGATGAACAGATAGCCGTCTTCATCCATATACCCGATATCGCCAGAGTGAAACCAACCATAGCGTATGGCGTCCGCCGTCGCTTCAGGTCGATTCAGATATCCCTTCATTATGTTGTGCCCACGGATGACAATCTCTCCCCGCTCCCCTCGGGCGACCTCAACGCCTTTCTCATCGACGACCTTGATATCCACGCCCCAGATAGGCACGCCCACGGAGCCCGGCTTACGAGGACGGTCCAGCACATTGAAAGAGGCGACCGGCGAAGTTTCGGAAAGACCGTAACCCTCCAGAATCGGCACCTGAAATTTGGCTTCAAAGCCGCGCAGAATCTCTATGGCCAAAGAAGAGCCGCCTGACCCGCATAGCCGCAGGCGATCACGAATCTGCACAACCGTGGCCTCATCCAGTTCTATGCCGTGCAACAATGCCCAATACATGGTGGGCACGCCGCAGAATACGGTAATGTCCTCTTTCACCATGGCGTCCACCACAGCTTTAGGATCAAAACGGGGAATCAGCACCAGTTTATTACTGTTGTAGAAGCCGCCGCACATCTGCACCGTCTGTCCAAATGTGTGAAACAACGGCAACGCCACCAGCTGGTTATCATCAAGGCGCGCTTCGCTGAGCCGGGCGAATTGCGCCACATTCAGGAAAATATTAGCATGAGTCAGCTCAGCGCCTTTGGGTTTACCAGTAGTGCCGGAGGTATATAGAACCACGACGGTGTCATCCGCCTGAGTCACAATATCCGGCGCCGGTTCATCACCCGACAGAAGCTCATCAAACAGCGCGGGTATGTCGCTTTTTACCAATCCCGCTCCGCTGGGAATCAACCAAAAGCGCTCACACTCGGCGACAGCGTTATAGGCCGCAACGCCTCGCGGCCCCAACGGCAGATCGGCGACGCCCTCGAAACAGATATAGGCCTTGGCTTGCGAATCACGCAGGTGGTAGGCGATCTCATCTTCGCTGAGTAACACATTCAACGGAACCGCTACCGCGCCCGCTTTGACGATGCCGAAGTAAGCGATAGGAAAGAAATGGAGATTGGGACAGCTTAGCGCCACCCGGTCGCCGGGCTGAATGCCCGCCGCCAGCAAATTATTGGCGACCTGATTCGTCATATGTTCAACCTGGTCGTAGGTCAGGCGAACGGCTCCGCACACCAGCGCCTCCTTTTGAGGATGACGTTTGGCGCTCTCAGTAAGAATAGTGGCTAAATTCAGCATGGATTCCCTCCGCAAGTATTATTCTTGTATAGATAGACGTTCAATCATCATAGTCCGGGCCGCCGCTTACGGAAACAGCGGGTCAGGACAAAAATCGGGGCAGTCCGCCCTATTCAAGGCGCTCACCCGGCTCAGCCTGGGCAGGCCGCGGAAACGCCCCCATGCGTAACGAGGACAATATGATTGCCGACAGTAAGCGCCTAACGTTGACGGTCTTATTATTGACGCTATCCGCTTGCGCCTCCGTAGGCTATCACCCGACAGAATCGCCAACAGCGTCTCCCGTCCTTCCCTGCGCCGATGATTGGAGCCGCTTTCAGCAGGCTGTCTCCCGTCAACATACATTCGATGGACAGGACTGGCCGATTCCCAGTTACGAATACCTGCGCACAGACCGCACGCTGTCTCTCCTGAGTAAGAATGCGCTGGATGCAGAACAAAGACGTGACTGGCTAGCGCGCGCCTACGCCAAAGGCCGCCTCGCCAGAAGCATGGAAAACCAGCGCCTTTCTCACCCATTTTCTCTCGATGTGCTGGAAAGCTGTCTGCATCAGCAGGCTACTCAATTAGTCGATCAACCCGCATTCTGGCGTCATCTTCAGACCCTGAATCATCCAGAGGATTACATCAGGCTACGCCGGTGGTTGGGATTGTCCGCCGTGTTGCAACCGCTGATCAGTTGGCGCATAAACGTACTGAATGACAATGTGACAGCGATGTTTCAACAATATCAACCCACAGGCGAATGGCGACGTTACGTCCCGGAAACCCAGGCCAGTGCGCCTCCTATCATGTTTCCATTGCCCCAAGACAGCCTGGAATTGCCTTCTCTTTCCGAGCAGGAATGGCGGCGGCTATTCGCTTATTACAGCCCGGATCTGGTCATTGAAACGCGGGGCGACTTCGACATCCCCGGACGCCCAGTGCGCGAAGGGCAAAGCTGGACCACTGATGCGACGCCCACCGCCTATACGCAGGTCTCGCAGACTTACTGGCAAGGACAGTGGCTGCCTCAGCTTGTCTACGTTTTCTGGTTTAACAGCCGCCCCAAAACCAGCCCTTTCGACATTCTGGGAGGAACCCTGGATGGCCTGATGTGGCGGGTGACGCTGGATTCACAAGGCGTCCCACTGTTCTTTGACAGCGTGCACCCCTGTGGTTGTTACCATAAGTGGTATCACGTTCAGTCCGAGATTCGTTTTGCTGGCGCGCCGCCAGGCGATGAGCGCTTGATCATCCTGCAACCGCCGCCCGAACTAAAGACAGAGACGCCGGTCATACGCTTGAGTTCAGGCGCGCACTATGTAGTGGGATTGGAGCACCGTCCCCGCGAGAGCATTCCAGAGGAAGCCCCGACCTATCAATTGCAAGACTACAACGCCCTGCGCCTGATACGTGACGAGGGTACGCAACTGAGCCTGTTTCAGCCTGATGGATTGGTGGCGGGGACACAGCGATTGGAGCGCTTCTTAATCTGGAGTATGGGCGTGCCGTCAGCAGGAGCCATGCGACAATGGGGGCATCACGCCGTCGCTTTCGCCAGTCGTCGCCACCTGGATGACCCATTACTGTTTCAGCGCTACTTCACCACGGAAAACACGTTTAACCCGGATAAAACGTATGCACAACCACTTCCGGCGGACAATTAAAACGTACTGGCAGTAGCGAACTGCCGGCGCCGGTGCTGGTGTAGCCGTCCATATCGCGCCAACGCCAGTTTCCTCTGCCGACAAAGCGCGGACAATCCGAGTCGAGAGTAATTGCTGCCCCGCCCGGCAGACACACTTGGCCGCCGTGAGTATGACCGCACAACATGAGGTCAATGCCTGCGTGCGCCGCCTGTTTGAATATTTCCGGCGTATGCGACAACAACAGGGTATAGCGGGACATATCCAATCCCTGCGCCGCCATTTGCAGATTGTCCACGCGATAGTAGTGAGGATCGTCTACGCCCACGATCTGAATTTTCTCTCCTCCTCGCTCAATCAACGCAGACTCGTTCATCAGCATGCGATACCCCATATCCTCCAGAGGCGGCAGCATGCGGATACTGTCGTGATTGCCGAAAATCGCATACGCCTCGCCCCGCAGTCGTTCACGCAGACTTCGCATCCCTTCCAGCGCGCCCTCTTCAGGCCCATAAGTCTGCGCCCGGTAATCGCCGGTGATCACGCACAGGTCATACTCTAGGCTGCCCGCTATCTCCAATAGTCTGGCGGTAATCGCTTCATCCATATCGACATGGAGGTCCGTGAGATGCAGCAGGCGAAAGCCCTTAAAGGCCTCTGGAATCTTCCTGTGCCGCACAGGGTTGTGAGTCACTTGAATGTTTCTCGCGTTGCGTCGCCCCCATTCATACATCCCCGCCAGTTTGAACGTCCAGCGCATGAGGGTTTGCATGGAATACCAATTTTCCGGGTGAAAAAAGTTAATGCCTCCGCCGCCGAATACCCGTTGAGCATGATCCTGCTCTATTCCCAGACGCTGGCGCGCATGCACAAACCCCAGGCGCTGCTCCAGCCTCGTCAGTAAATCCGCGTCATCCTGTATTTCAGTTTCTGGAATGGAGCGGGCAAGCGTCCGGTTCACATCGCTCATGAAAAATAGTGACCCTTTGGGTTGATCCGCCATCGGCCGGATAACTTTTGACCAATGTGTACTAAGCATAGTCGAGAAAGGGCAAAAAATTCGTCTGCAAGAGGCATTTCGTCTGGGCTCGCGTCTCCGATGGAGGTAAGCTACCCGCATTCCAATGCTAATAGTACTTATGACCGATTAGATTATTACAACAGACAAAGACAAGACCATCACGCTGGAGACATCATGAAAGTATTGGTAACCGGAGCAAACGGACATATCGGCTCCCACGTGGTAAGGCAACTACTCGACCAAAACCATGAAGTACGCGCCTTTGTGCGCAAAAGCTCAGATTTGCGCGGACTTAACGGGCTCAAACCGGAGTTCGCCTACGGCGACGTCAAAGACCCCGCCGCCGTGGAAGCCGCCGCCGAAGGTTGCGACGCCATCATTCATATGGCTGCGGTGTACAAAACTATCGCCAAGTCCGTCGAGGAAATTGTCGAGCCGGCATTGCAAGGCGCAGAAAATGTTTTCAAAGCCGCACATAAGCATGGCGTCAAGCGCGTTGTGTACACAAGCTCTGTGGCCTCCATCGGCTTTTCATATGATCCGCATACAATACGCAGCGGCGAAGACTGGAACGACGACGCGCAAAACGCCTACTACGTCGCCAAGACCCGCAGCGAAAAAGCCGCACAAAAACTGGCCCGCGAATATGACATTCATCTGGTGGTTATCTGCCCGGCTATCGTACTGGGCCCTAACGACTACCGCATCACCCCATCCAATCAATTAGTGATGGATTGGTTGAACGGCTTCGGGCAAACCTATCCCGGCGGTTTGAACCTGGTTGACGTGCGCGACGTCGCCGCCGCTCATGTCGCCGCGTTAAGCAAAGGGGAAAACTGCAAGCGTTACGTTGTCGGCGGCGAAAATATTGAAGTCAAGGAGATTGGCGCCGCCCTGAAGCGCATCACTGGCGTCAAACCAATCCACCTGCCTACCGGTCGCGGTCTCACTCTGACGCTCGCCCGCGTGGTGGAAACACTGTGCAAGCTGCTGCACATCAAGCCGCCGTTTACCTACGACCTCGTCTACGAAGTAGTGGGACGCTATGCGTACTACGATTGCAGCGAGGCGACCAAAGATTTGGGGATCAGACCTCGTGACGCGGAAGAGACATTGAAGGACTGTATCGCCTGGCTACTGTCCCAGAACAAATTAAAGCCTCGCGTCGCCGCTAAAGTGGCGCCCAAAATCCCCACACACCCTGCTTCCGCTTGAGGCGGATCTGCGACAATCCCGTATAGAAAGTAAGGCTGGTACGGCCTTACTTTCCTCCAGCCCATACGCCTTCACCGCGCATCATTCTGGTTAAATTTTAAGCTTTATAGCAACACTATATATAGTAGACGCCTGATAGACGTATTTTTACTATGCAACCTTGCTGTCATATTCGCCACTCGCTTAGACAGACGGCGGTTGAGAGCACATGAAAGGCCCTAAACAGGGCTTTACCTACGCTAAAATGATTTTTTTCTCAAGCCTTCACATCACATTATATAGTGCTATACTTTGCGGAAATCGCCATATATAGGGTCAAAGCCGCTAACAGCCCGCTTTTCGACAGTCAAGTCTCCAATGGGAGTCTTTACCCTTAAAATGGTGTGTTCTCTCCAGGGCCGCAAAGGCTCGGACATACGCAGAACTTCATCGGACACCAGGTTTTTCACAACCTGCCGCACAAGTAAGGTGCACAACATATTGTGGTCGCCATTTTTTGTAACGCAACACAGGAAGTTTAACTTGCGAATCAGTCGTATCTCGCAGCGCTATCTGGAATTGGCGGTCTGACCAACAACACTGCAGTTTTAAAATAAACCTTGTTCGGGGTTAGAAGATTTGAGGGATATTATGAACGCCAAAGTCCAGCAGCTTATCGCTCCTATTGATATGCAGCCCGCTTCCGTCGATATCTGGGAAACCAAATACCAACTGAAAACCAAGTCCGGAAGCCCAGTGGACAAAGACATCCTGGGCACTTACGAGCGCGTCGCCAAGGCGCTGTCCTCCGTGGAAGCCGACAGCGTGCGCGAAAAAGTGCTGGCGGACTTCGTATGGGCGCTGGAAAACGGAGCCATTCCAGCCGGTCGCATCATGTCCAACGCTGGCGCGGAAGAACACAAACCCGCCACGTCCACGATCAACTGCACCGTATCCGGCAGCATCATGGATTCCATGGACGACATTCTGCTAAAAAACCATGAAGCCGGCCTCACCCTCAAGGCTGGCTGCGGCATTGGTTATGAATTCTCCACTTTGCGTCCGAAAGGCGCATATGTAGCCGGCGCCGGCGCCACTACATCAGGCCCTTTGTCGTTCATGGATATCTTCGACAAGATGTGCTTCACCGTCTCTTCCGCCGGCGGACGCCGCGGCGCGCAAATGGCTACTTTCGACGTTCATCACCCGGACGTCTTTGATTTCGTGCGCGCCAAGCGCGAAGACGGTCGTCTGCGTCAATTCAACCTGTCCCTGCTGATCACCGAAGACTTCATCAAGGCGGTTCAAAACGACGAAGATTGGCGTTTCTCCTTCCCCATCACGCGCAAAGAAGCGGAAGAAGACAATATTGACGTCAACGACGAAACCCAATACCTGTATCGCGACTTCCCGGTAAAAGACGGCTATATCACTGACGAAAGCGGCCGCGTCGCCTGCCGTATTTATCGCGCAGTCAAAGCCCGCTCTATCTGGGACGCCATCATGACGTCCACTTATGACTTCGCCGAGCCAGGCTTCATCCTGATCGATAAAGTCAATGAAATGAACAACAACTGGTTCTGCGAAAACATTCGCGCCACCAACCCCTGCGGCGAACAGCCTCTGCCGCCTTACGGCAGCTGCCTGCTGGGCTCAGTGAACCTGACCAAGTTCGTGGAATACCCGTTCACTGAAAACGCCAAGTTCAACTTCGACAAGTATCGCAAGGTCGTGGCCATTTTCACCCGCATGCTGGACAACGTGGTGGAAATCAACGGCCTGCCCCTGGAAGGTCAACGTCACGAAATCCAATACAAGCGCCGCCACGGCATGGGCATTCTGGGCCTGGGCTCCACGCTGGCCATGCTGCGCATGCCTTACGGCTCCGACGAATCCGTCAGCTTCACTGAAGAAGTGTGCCGCGAGATGGCGCTGGAAGGCTGGCGCCAGGGATTGGAGCTGGCGAAAGAAAAAGGTCCCGCTCCTATCATGGAAGACACTTTTGTCGTCACCGAAGAAATGCTGCGTCTGCGCCCGGAAATGGTGAAAGACGGCCTTAAAGCCGGCGACAAGCTGAAAGGCAAAGTGCTGCACGCCAAGTACAGCCGCTATATGCAGCGCGTAGCGGAAGCCGACCCCAAGCTGGTCGACGCATTGGCCAAGAAAGGCGCGCGCTTCACGCACCATACGTCCATTGCTCCCACCGGCACAATTTCCTTATCTCTGGCCAACAACGCCAGCAACGGCATTGAGCCCAGCTTCGCCCATCACTATTCCCGTAACGTGATTCGCCAGGGCAAGAAGACAAAAGAGAAAATGGACGTGTTCTCCTATGAGCTGCTCGCGTATCGCCATCTGGTCAACCCGAAAGCGATGCCGTTCACCGAGGATCCAGAAGCGCAATTGCCTGCGTACTTCACCACCAGCGATGACGTAACGCCGAAACAGCATGTGGATATCCAGGCGGCGGCGCAACTGTGGGTGGACTCGTCCATCTCCAAAACCGCCAATGTCCCTACTGACTTCCCATACGGAGAATTCAAGGACATATACATGTACGCCTACGAAAAAGGCCTGAAGGGCTGCACCACCTTCCGCTTCAATCCGGAAGCGTTCCAAGGCGTGCTGGTGAAAGAAAAAGACCTGGAGAACACCTTTTACGAGTTCACCACGGAAGACGGCGAAACCATTAAGCTGAAAGGCAACGAAGAAGTTGAGTACGACGGTGAGACCCACACCGCCGCCAACCTGTTCGACGCCTTGAAAGAAGGCACTTACGGAAAATACTGAGGCGAAGTCCTGGCGATTTCGTAAAATCGCCGGGTTTCTCCATAGAAAATGTTAAAAATGGGCGCATAATATGCGCCTGCAGCTAGGTTTTCCCGGGAAAACCTGAGCAAAGCCACCGTACACAAGGGTATACAGTCATGGCTGTTAAAATTGAAAAGAAAATTGTCGGCTACAAAGTTCACAAGCCCAGTGACGTTGCGCCGGCGAGCGAACCGGTTCAGGAGCAACCACAACCGGTTGAAATGAATGAAAAAATCGAACGCCCGGATTTCCTTCTCGGCACGACCTACAAGATCAAACCCCCGGTGTCGGAGCATGCGTTTTATATCACCATCAACGACATCCTGTTGAATGAAGGCACCGACCACGAAGCTCGTCGTCCATATGAAATCTTCATCAACTCCAAATCCATGGAACACTTTCAGTGGGTTATCGCACTGACGCGGGTTATTTCCGCCGTGTTCCGTAAAGGCGGCGACATCACCTTCCTGCTGGAGGAGCTGCTGTCCGTACATGACCCCAGCGGCGGCTACTACAAGAAAGGCGGCGTTTTCGTCCCCTCTCTGGTGGCGGAAATCGGCGCGGTCATTGAGAAGCACATGAAAGCGCTGGGGATTATCGAGTCCGAGGAATTGAGCGACGCTCACAAACGCATGATCGCGGAGAAACGCGCAGAGTACGAGGCGCGACAGAAAAATGAAGCGAATGCGGACGGTTCCGCTTTCCCTGCAAACGCGACAATGTGTAAGAAATGCAGCCAAAAATCCGTGATATTGATGGATGGATGCCAAACTTGTCTCAATTGTGGCGACAGTAAGTGCGGCTGAACAACTGTTAATAAAGTTGTTATGAAATCAGTGTCAAAATAGGAGGGTGAGTCCCTCCTTTTTTCGTTTTTGGAAACGGTGGACCGAGATTTGCAAGATAACTAAATCCAAGTAGACTAACGCCCTACACAACTTCAAGGAGAATATATGATTAAAAAGTGTCTGTTTCCGGTAGCGGGTTACGGAACCCGATTCCTGCCCGCCACCAAAGCCATGCCCAAAGAAATGCTGCCAGTCGTGAGCAAACCACTGGTTCAGTACGGCGTTGAAGAAGCAGTCGCCGCTGGCATGAACTCTTTCGGTTTTGTTACCGGCCGGGGTAAGCGGGCCATTGCGGACCACTTTGATATTTCTTATGAGCTGGAACAACAGATCAAGGGAACCGGCAAAGAAGAACTTCTATCCAGCATTCGCAGCCTGATAAATAATAATAAATTCTCATTCACCCGCCAAAATGAAATGAAAGGTTTAGGACACGCTATTCTTTCCGGCCAGACGCTGATCGGCGACGAGCCGTTCGCGGTCGTGCTTGCAGACGACCTCTGCATGGTGGAAGAAGGCGAAGACAGCGTGCTGGCCCAGATGACCAAGCTGTACAACCAATTTCGTTGCAGCATTGTGGCCATCCAGGAAGTTCCACACGACGAAGTACACAAGTATGGCGTCATCGCCGGCGACCCAATGAAAGAAGGCCTGTTCCGCGTCACAGACATGGTAGAGAAGCCGCCCGTCGACCAAGCCCCTTCCAACTACGCCATTATCGGCCGCTACATTCTGACTCCGGATATTTTCGACATTATCCGCGACACAGAGCCCGGTAAGAACGGCGAAGTTCAAGTGACCGACGCGCTGCTGAAGCAAGCCAAAGACGGCTGCGTGCTGGCGTATAAATTCAAGGGTCGTCGCTTTGACTGCGGCAGCATTGACGGCTTCGTCGAAGCTACCAACTATGTCTACGAGAACGTGTACAAAAAAGGCCTGATGTAAACCATCACCTTTTTCCATGCACCAAAAAAGCGCCTGACCGGGCGCTTTTTTATTTGGAGCGCCCTGCCATCTGGAACAGGGCATACAGACAAAAACTAAGAAAACAGACGCGAACTGAGGGAAGCATCATTCTCCGCTATTCATTAACTGCAGGATAAAGCGCTTTTTATCTTCGTCACTGGCGCGAAAGCGCTTCAGCAACAGTCGCTCCGTCGAATCAGGCAGCGCCTCTTCCATCACCTTGGTCAGACGCTCAATTACCGTATCCAAATCTCCTTCCTCACCCACCTCAAAACCGGGCAAGTCCAACTGAGGATTGGTTTTCTCATTCTGATCAAAATCCAGCAGCGCATCCAGGGAAACGCCCGTCTTTACGCAAAGATCAAACAGGTTATCGATAGAAGGGTAACAACGCTGGGATTCAATGGGATTTTCCCAACCAGCCACAACCGTGACATCCACCTGACAAAAGGTAGCAATGTCTTCAAGGGTAAGCTTTTTCTTGTGCCGAAAATCCCGAAGGCGCTGATAGAAGGTTCGAAGATACTTCATGCCCCGCTCCGTGACTGGTTTTCGGCAATCGTATCACTAAAAAGTCAATACAAACCAGCCATTCATATGTCACAAGGGTCGAAGACAAGAAACTATTTTTGAATAAATTTAATAAAAAAGATCACTGACAAAGAAGGGAATTGGTAGGACCGACCAGATTCGAACTGGTGACCTCCACGATGTCAACGTGGCGCTCTAACCAACTGAGCTACGGTCCTGCTGTCAGCGGGTGCGTAAGATAACAAAGAAGCCTGACCTGAGCAAGCACTTTTATTCATATTACGCACATCTGTTAAATATTTGATTCCTTCCATGAAATGCGGCTAAAAAACGTACTTACAACCCCATGGAGATAAAGGAAATATACTCCACCATGTCCCCGCGTTGAATCGTCGTATTCGCCGGGGCTACAGCAAATCCATCCGCCCAACTCGCGGAAGACAGCACACCTGAGCTTTGATTGGAGTGCATTTCCAATCCTGCTCGCCCCTCATCATCGAGCGAGACTCTAACGCGTAGATATTCCTCTCGCCCCCCTGGCTTGGGGATATCAAACAACGCGGGCAGACGCACCGCCGCGGCCACTCCACTCTCACCAGCGCCCTGCATCTTCAAAATATAAGGCCGCGCCAGTATGCAAAAGGTTACGAACACTGCAGCAGGATTACCGGGAAGACCGAGAAATGGGGTCGCGCCAACCTGACCAAAAGCGAGGGGCTTACCGGGCTTTATGGCCAACCGCCACATATTCAGCAAACCATTCGCTTCCACCGCATCCTTGACATGATCTTCCTCTCCCACCGAAACGCCGCCACTGGAGATAATCAAATCCGCATCCGCGGCCGCCTGCAATAACGCCTGCTCCGTCGCCTCGTAGGTGTCAGCTATTACACCAAGATCGATAATCTCGCACTGAAAGCGAGATAACAGACCACACAGGGTGTAGCGGTTCGAGTTATAAATTTTGCCCGCCGGCAGAGGCGCGCCGGGTTCAACCAACTCATCCCCCGTGGACAACACCGCCACTCGCAGTTTGCGGCGCACTTTCACCTGCGCCACGCCAACGGAGGCGATCAGACCCAAGTCCTGCGGCAGCAGCTTTTTACCTGCGCCGACAACCACCTGTCCTACCTGGATATCCTGACCGGCCGGACGCAGATTATTGCCCTGTCGCACCCCAGCGGGAACAACCACTGTTTCGCCTTCCAGCCGACAGTGCTCCTGCATGACGACAGCGGCGGCGTTTTCAGGGATGGCCGCCCCTGTAAATATGCGCGCCGCAGAGCCCTCCTTTAAAGGCGTAGGACTTTCTCCCGCCGGAATACGTTGAGAAATCGGCAACGTTATTTCCAGCTCCGCCTCGCAGGCCTCCCTGGGAATTGCGTATCCATCTACAGCGCTGTTATCTGTAGGAGGAACCATAATGGCCGACACCACATCTTCCGCCAGCACTCTGCCAGCCGCTTCAAGCAGGGGGACTACTTCATCCCCTACGATGGGCTGCGCAGCAGCCTGCAAAATACGCTTGGCGTCCGCAACAGGGCGCAATCCAGAAGACGGCGCGTCACAACTGTGGCGACTATGCGCCTGAGAATTGGAGGCGCTCATCCGCGAGGTCCGCAGCCAGGTTTCTCAGAGCCCCCTGCACCTTTCTCTGGCTGTTTCAACAAGCCAACAAAATTACAGGGCTTATGTCTCGCATCCAGTTGCTCGGCAATGATTTTATTCCAGGCTGTTTTACAAGCGTTTGTAGAACCCGGCATACAGAAGATCACCGTACCATTAGCCAGCCCGGCGATCGCTCTGGACTGCACAGTGGAGGTGCCGATCTCTTGGTAGGAAATGGCGCGAAACAACTCTCCAAACCCTTCCACCTCTTTATCGAACAGCGGCTTGATCGCTTCCGGCGTACTGTCTCTACCGGTAAAGCCGGTGCCGCCCGTAATCAGCACCACTTGCACCTGCGGGTCCGCAATCCAGGCGGAAACCACTGCCCTCATCAGATAGACGTCATCTGGAATCAACGTCCGATCGATAATTTCATGTCCCGCTCCCCGCGCGCCGTCCGCAAGAGCCTGCCCGGAGGTATCCGTCTCCTGCGTGCGAGTATCGGAAACGGTCAATACCGCCACATTAAGGGGCATGAACTCGGCTACGATATGCTGTCCCATGATTTTACACCTTGACCATTTGTGTCGGATTCTGCCGGGAGCAGGCAGAAATTACTATTTCCCAATATAGGTATACACGGAACCCAATTGCTCAGGACCGGATTGAGTCACCTGCAGGTCTTTGAGCAACCCATCGCTGAGCCCATAGCACCATCCATGCACTGATAACGGTTGGCCTCGGCTCCAGGCGTTCTGCACGATGCCAGTATGACAAACGTGGCGCACCTGATGCTTCACGTTCAACTCACACATACGGTTGACCCGCTCATTCATATCCGTGATAGCGTCCACTTCTTCCTGATGCTGGGCGTAAATATCCTTGATATGACGCAACCAGTTATCGATCAAGCCAAACTGGTCCGCGCCCAACGCCGCACGCACGCCGCCGCAACCATAATGGCCCGTGACGATGATGTGCCGCACCTTGAGCACTTCCACCGCGAACTGAATTGAAGAAAGGCAATTGAGATCGGAGTTCACCACCACGTTGGCGACGTTGCGATGTACAAAGACCTCTCCGGGCAGCATGCCGACGATTTCGTTCGCCGGCACGCGACTGTCAGAACAGCCAATCCACATATAAGTGGGCGCCTGCTGGCGCTCCAGAGTTGGGAAAAAGTCGGGATCAGCCTTGCGGATTTTCTCCGACCACTTTTTGTTATTTAAAAGAAGCTGATTAATTTCGCTCATTCGTCACACACGATAATAGTCACGATACCATTCAACAAATTTCTTAACGCCCTCTTCCACAGTGGTGGACGGGCGATAACCCACGTCGTCGATCAGCGCCTGCACATCCGCATAGGTGGCGGGCACATCGCCAGGCTGCATGGGCAGCAGATTTCTTTCCGCTTTCTTACCCAGGCATTCTTCCAGAATTTCTATGTAGCGGGACAACTCCACCGGATTGTTGCTGCCGATATTGTAAATGCGATACGGCGCTTTGCTGGTGCCAGGGTCGGGCTGCATGCCATCCCACTCGGAATTGCCCGGCGCAACGTGATCCAGTGTACGGATGATGCCTTCCACAATATCGTCGATATAAGTGAAGTCGCGCTTGTGCTTGCCATAATTGAATACGTCGATTGGCTCGCCAGCGATGATTTTGCGCGTAAAAATAAAGAGCGCCATATCCGGGCGCCCCCAAGGGCCATACACGGTGAAGAAGCGCAAACCAGTCGTCGGAATCCCATACAGCGAGCTGTAAGTATGAGACATCAGCTCATTGGACTTTTTGGTTGCTGCATACAGGCTCAGAGGGTGATCCACATTGTCATGCACGGAGAAAGGCATGGATTCGTTCGCGCCGTATACGGAGCTGCTGGAAGCGTAAACCAGATGATCAACCTTGTTATGACGGCAGCCTTCCAGAATATTCATGTGCCCTACCAGGTTAGCGGACACATAGGCATGCGGGTTTTCAATGGAGTAACGAACACCCGCCTGAGCGGCAAGGTGAACCACGCGATCAGGCTTGTGTTTCGCGAATAACGCTTCAATCCCTTCGCGATCCGCGACATCCAGACGCACATCAGTAAAGCCTTTGTATGGCGTCAAACGTGCGAGACGGGCTTCTTTCAGGGAAACTTCATAATAGTCATTGAGGTTGTCAACGCCGATGACCTCATCCCCACGATCCAGCAGCCTCAATGCGACATGAGAGCCGATAAAGCCGGCTGTTCCTGTTACTAACACTTTCATTTTACATCCCCCTATACGAATTCAGTCTCGAAGCGCGCCCGGCGATAAACAGTGCGCCGGGCGCTCAAAAACAATTAAAGCGCCCCGTAAACAATCAGGGCGCAGTCACATCAGAAATGAACGCTCACTCCGAGATATGGTCCGCCGATATCCACATCAGCGTCCACATCGCTGACATCGTCCAGCTCCAGTTGCATTTCACGCCAACCAAGCTCAACACCCACCACCTCAATTTCATAGTTGATGCGGGCGGCGACGTCGAGCATACGGTTGTCGCTGTATTTCAGGCCTGCAAGAGATGCGCCGACACTTAAGCCGGTAAGAGGAAGGTCTACACCCACTGCGCCATACAGCATCGGTACGACTTCATCGATGGCTGTAGTGCTTTCATTGGTGGATGCGCCTTTTTGCTTAATGGTGATCTCACCGTCAAAAATACGGGCCTGCAGACCAAGATCAAGTGATACGACATTATCTAAAAGACGCCAATAGGCTATAAGGTCGGTATGAGTCAGATCCACGTCTGTATCGACATCGCCTGTAAAGGTCACGCCATCGAATGTTTTGGTCAGTGTGCCCTGGCCGTTCTGGCTGAGCTCAGTGTACTGCAGGCGAAAATTAGGCAACCCGGGAACAAAGTGCTCGAACGCTACATAGCCTTGAATGAAGGTGTCGTCGCCCAATCCCAGATCCTTTTCCAGATCCACGGATTCTGAACCTGACTGTACGTCGCCGGTAAAGTCCGCATTCCAGCCGCTCACGCCGGCGAACAGCCCAATCGTATCGGCATAAGCGCCGTTACAGGCCATAGCCGCCAATAACGTCATCGTTGCTTTTTTCATTAATTATTCCTCTATTTCATTGGCGAATAGCCCGCCCTGCTTTACCAGATGGGCTTAAAAGTAATGAGAGGAGCCTGCGTCAGGCCGGGCGTCGTGCGAAGGCTCCCGGGCACAGCTTAATTATTGATTATGAACGGTTGCTGAACCAACTTTATTTACAAAAAGGGCCGGCGATGGCCGACCCCGTTAGGAGAGTGATTAGAACTGGACGCCCAATCTACGGCCGACTTCTTCGTAATATTCAATGACGTCGCCCAGATCCTGACGAAAACGGTCTTTGTCCATTTTCTCGCCGGTGGCCTTGTCCCAAATACGACAGCCGTCAGGGCTGAACTCATCGCCCAAG
The DNA here is from genome assembly GCF_030719035.1 of Hahella sp. HNIBRBA332. Taxonomy (NCBI): domain Bacteria; kingdom Pseudomonadati; phylum Pseudomonadota; class Gammaproteobacteria; order Oceanospirillales; family Hahellaceae; genus Hahella; species Hahella aquimaris. The sequence goes on along the minus strand of NZ_CP132203.1, from coordinate 670,029 downwards.
GTGACTTTACCTTCAACCAGACCGAACTCCAGCTTGTAGTCCACCAGGGTCATGCCTGCGGCATCGAACAAAGACTTCAGAATCTCATTCACTTTGAATGTCAGCGCCTTCATTTCCTCCAGTTGCTCGTCCGTCGCCCAGCCGAAAGCGCGCGCATGATGCTCATTAATCATCGGATCATGCAATTCGTCGTTCTTCAGGAACAGTTCGTAAGTAGGAGGCGTCAACTCCATTCCTTCGCGAATTCCCAGGCGACGACACAGACTGCCGGCAGCCACGTTACGTACGACGCACTCCACAGGAATCATCTGCAAACGCTTGACCAGGGACTCACGCTCGGAAAGCAGCCGAACAAAATGTACGGGCACGCCAGCTTCCGCCAGCCTGCTCATAATGAAAGCGTTGAATTTATTGTTTACTTCACCCTTGCGGCTCAGCTTCGCTTTCTTTACACCGTCGAAAGCGGAAGTATCGTCACGGAACTCCATTACAAACAGGTCCGCGTCATCCGTTTTAAATATCGACTTGGCTTTTCCAGAATACAGCTCTTCGAGCTTTTGCATTGAGGGCGTCTCCGCAGTTAGTTGAATTAAGACATGTTATCCAGAATCTTGTTCAGCAGGATCAACTGCTCTTGCCGGCCAACGCCTGTCGACGTTGGCTCGGAGGAAATGTGTACGCCATCGTCTGCGGGGGACAGTAAAACGCGGAAGTTGAATCTGTCGGACAGTTTCTCTTCCTCTTCGCCGCCAAACCAGCCGGACCACCAGCTTGTGTTTTTCTCGTGCTCTTTCTCGACGAAGCGCACAAAGTAAACACCCTCGCTACGGTTGATATCTATCACGGGAATGCGGCTGTCATTCAACGCCTGCCCCAGCGCGAACCAAGCGCGGTCATAATTGAGGTCCACCCGCAGATAGGGCTGATCAGCATTCTCCACCAGCGATACGCGAGACTCGCCACCGATATTCTGCGCCACCAGCGAGTAACTACCCAGGCTTTCGCCTTGATCACTCATATACTGACGCATATCCGTCAACAGGCCTTCCTGTTGAGGTGTTGGGCCCGCCAGCGACATACCCTGGACCGTCACTCGCACTTCCGAGCTAAGCCGCTTCAAACCTTGCTGCACCCGCACCTGCAATTGTAACTGCTCATTACTGACGTAGGGCTGCAACTGCATTTTGCCGACAAACTCAGATGCTTTCAGCGAGTTCATAGGCAGGCTCACCTGCATGCGCCCTTCCGCCGTATCCACTTCCGCCACACTGCCGCCGATGGATTCCCAATAGCGTTTCAGCGCCGGCCAGACTTTCCCTGGCGGCTCACTGGCCAGCAGCCAGATATCATCAGCCGTTTTCTTGATGGCGAAATGCTCTTGCAAAAGATCAGAGCCGGGCGCTGGCGGAGGTGGGACCACGAAGTCCTTGTTGGCGACAAACGCCTTTTCCGCATGCGGCACAGGGAAACGGTCTTGCAGGCGACGGCTGGAGTACCACTCTGGCACGACCAATGGATCGCCGCGCTCCGCCTGCATATATTGATTGGAACGGTCAGTCATGAGACTGCATCCCGACAGCCCCGCCGCAATAAGAACACTACTCAATAAACGTTTCATCAAAACAGAGGCCGTCCGTTATTCGCTAATCAGGTCCAACGCTAGCAGAGCATCGCGCACTTGGGGTCTGCGTTCAGGGCTCAACTCCGTCAGCGGGAGACGAATCCCGGAGCTGATCAGCCCCATTTCAGCCATCGCCCACTTCACCGGGATGGGGTTGGATTCAACAAACATGGCGCTATGCAGCGATTGCAGTTTCTCTTGTAACGCGCGGGCGGCGTCCGCCTCACCTTTCAGGGCGAATTCACACAGACTGGACAATAATTTAGGCGCGACGTTGGCGGTGACGGAAATATTGCCTTTGCCGCCGGCGAGCATCAACTCCACCGCCGTGCCGTCGTCACCAGAGTAAACCGCAAACCCCTCAGGGGAAGCGTTAATAAGCCGCCGCCCTCTATCCAGGTTGCCGGTAGCGTCCTTAATCCCCACTATGTTGGGGATCTGCGCCAATCGCAGCGCGGTCTCATTGGACATATCGCAAGCAGTGCGCCCTGGCACGTTGTAAAGAATCTGCGGAATATCGACGGCTTCCGCCAGCTTTTTGAAATGCTGGAAAAGACCTTCCTGAGTGGGCTTGTTGTAGTAAGGAGTCACCAGAAGACAGGCGTCGGCGCCGGCTTTTTTCGCCTGCGCCGTAAGATGCAGGGCTTCGGTCGTGGAATTGGCGCCTGTGCCGGCAATGACAGGGATGCGTCCATTGACGTAATCCACAACCCGCTTGATAACCGCTTCGTGCTCTTCAAAATCCAGGGTCGCGGACTCCCCTGTGGTGCCTACGGCGACAATGCCGTGAGTGCCGTTATCAATATGAAAATCGAGCAATCGGTCAAGGTTTGGCCAGTCAATGGCGCCATCCTCAAGCATGGGCGTCACCAATGCAACCAAGCTACCTTTTATCATCTTGTTCTCCACGTATTAACAACTAGTTCTTTACGCACCAAACCGGCGTCGCAGGACGCTTGTGGAATAAAACGCGCCGCCTATGGACAACGCTCGCCATCCATGCGGAATAGGAATGCCATGAATAATTCCGGAATGTGCTGTAAAGCGATTTCACAACAGCGCTTGGACGGCGCCGAGAGCCCTTCTTCTATTAACCCGGGTATGGTACTTCTCACCCTTAATATTAACAAGACTGGGGCGGATAAAAGGACCTGCAACGCAGCGCCTCCGGGGATACTTGACAGTGGCGGGAGCCCGGAGGAGTATGTGCGTTGCAATCCATCTACACATCCACATTAAGAATGGGAAATACATTGCCTAGAGAAAACTATCTGGTCATTTCCGCTATTGGCGAAGACCGCCCGGGAATCGTTAACGAACTGGCCAAAGCCTGCTCAGACTACCAGTGCAACATTGTTGACAGCCGTATGACCGTGCTGGGCGCAGAATTCGCCCTGGTTATGATGGTGTCCGGCAGCTGGGACGCCATCGCCAAGCTGGAAAATATAATCCCCCCCTTGGCCCGCAAGCTTGACCTGAATCTGATCATAAAACAGACCCAGGCCCGGCGTCCGGCGCGCGCCCTCACTTACAACGTCAACGTAGTGGCGCTGGATCACCCTGGCATCGTCTATCGGATTGCGCAGTTCTTTTACTCCCGCAAAATCACTATTGATGAGTTACAGACCAACACCTACAGCGCGCCGCATTCCGGTACGCAAATGTTCAATATCAATATGACCGTAAATATTCCCGCGGATATGCATTTGGCGAGTTTGCGCGAAGAGTTCATGCTGTTCTGCGACGACCTGAATCTGGACGCCGTGCTGGAGCCAATGCGCTCAATCTGACGGCGCGCGACATCCATCGCCAGAGCGCCAACGTAAACGTACAGTTAGGCGCTTCGCGCACATATTAATCCCCATCAATTCGACCGAAACAGAAATAAGGAGCCGCCATGGCGCAGCCAGGACAAACCGTTACCGATTTCGAGGCCCAGGCCACCCCGGATCAAACCGTTCGACTGAGCGACCTGAAGGGCAAAAATATCGTGATCTATTTCTACCCCAAGGACCATACTCCAGGGTGCACCACGGAAGGCCAGGACTTCAGAGATAATTACGCCGAATTCGAAAAGCTGAACACTGTGGTGTTCGGCGTTTCTAAAGACAGTTTGAAAACCCACCAAAACTTCAAAGCCAAACACGACTTCCCATTCGAACTCATCACGGATCCAGACGAAGTCGTATGCAAGGTTTTCGACGTCATCAAGCTAAAGAAACTTTATGGCAAGGAATATATGGGAATTGAGCGCTCAACCTTTCTCATTGACGCTGAAGGCGTGTTGCGCAAAGAGTGGCGTAAGGTAAAGGTGAAAGGACACGTAGCGGAAGTGCTGGAAGCCGCTAAAGCGCTCTAAGCGCAACTGCAGAGCTTTCTTGCTTGTTGGGGGCGAGCCCGAACCGCCAGACTCGCCCTTTGCATCAGCCTCCCGCCGCTTTGACGGTTGGCCAGGCTGAAAAAATCGCCTTCAGCAAAGTCGCCAGCGGGATTGCAAAAAACACACCCCAAATTCCCCACAAGCCGCCAAACACCAAAACGCTGACGATGATCACCACCGGATGCAGGTTCACCACTTCGGAGAACAACAATGGCACCAGCACATTACCATCCAACGCCTGAATGACGCCGTAGGCCACCATCAGCCAGATGAAATCAGGGCCCCACCCCCATTGAAACAACGCAATCAACGCCACGGGGATGGTCACAATCGCCGCGCCAATGTAGGGAATCACCACTGACAACCCAACCAGAACCGCCAACAACAGGGAATAGTTGAGCCCCATCAATACGAATGCGACATAGGTCGCCACGCCCACGATCAGAATCTCCAACACCTTACCGCGAATATAGTTGGCGAACTGCATGTTGGCTTCAGTCCAGATATTGGTCATCAAGCGGCGCTCTGTCGGCAGTAGCGACGACAACGAGTTCAAAATGACTCCACGATCTTTCAGGAAGAAGAACACCATGATCGGCACCAGCACCGCATAGATCATAATCGCAAGCAAAGTGGGAATACTGGACAAAGAGAAAGAAAAGACCCACTGCGTAATCTTGCTGACTTCCGTCGTCAATTGACGCGACAAGCCCACCACACTCTCTTCCGTAAAGAATTGAGGGTATTGTTCAGGCAGAAGTTTTATCAAGGTTTGCAGATTCGTCATCATGCTGGGCAGCTCCTGAAATAAGGAGGTGATCTGACGCACCATCAATGGAAGGATAAGCAGCACGCTCGCCAACGTCACGCCTACGAATAGCGCAAACACGGAAAGCACCGCATAGATATGCCCCATTCCCATGCGCTGCAGCTTAATCACCAGCCCCTGCAGAATATAAGCAATGACAATACTACCGATCACCGGCGCCAGCATGGCGCCGAAAAACGCCATCACTAGAACGCCCGCTACCAGCAGGATAAACAGAATGACTGCCTCCTCGTCGGAGAAATACTTGTCAAACCAGCTCTTAAATACTTTTAACATCGAAATGCGCTCACACCTAATGTCACCGGAGAGAATCAGCCGCGCAAGATCAGGAAATGAAACTCGCCCTCTTCCACTCTGCTCTCCACCAGAGTGTGCGCACTAAGTTGCAAATAGGATGAAAAATCCCTTTGCGAACCTGGATCCGTCGTTAACACCAGCAATCGCTCGCCAGCGGCCATCGCATTCAGTTTCTGCTTGGTCTTCAACAACGGCATCGGGCACTTCAAGCCCCTCAAATCAAGCGTGCTGACCGCTGCTTCCCGATTAGACATCGCCCCCTCCAAATACCGGTTGATTCGCCCCGCATGATAGGGATATCAACCACATATTGCTATAATGTAATTGATAAGACGTCACTTCTTTCCGTCGATTAACGTACAATCTCTGGCGTTAAAGTATTAGAAGATTTCTCCAAAACAGCTTAAAGTCGTGTAAATCCCGCATTCCGCCATTTGACGGATTCTGCTGCCGAAGCCTGGTCCCATGCGCAAAAAATACCTTTTCCCATTACTGCTCAGCCTGACTCTTCCCCCTGCCATTCACGCTGACGAATCCACACTACCTGAGCTGGGGGACAGCAGCGGCGCAATTATTACGCCCGCCCAGGAGCAAGCGCTGGGACAAGCCTGGCTACGCTCCCTGCGCTCTCAGCTTCCCACATACGCCGACCCGTTGCTTACAGTTTACGTGCGAGACCTGATCTACAAGCTGGCGCCCAACAGCGAACTTCAGGACCACAACCTGACCACCGTTGTAGTCGACTCCAATATTCTGAACGCATTCGCCGTTCCAGGTGGCGTTATAGGCGTTAACGCCGGCTTGTTTTTGTATGCTCAGAGCGAGCAGGAAATGGCTGGCGTGCTCGCTCACGAAATCGCCCACTTAAGCCAACGCCATTTCGCTCGCCGCCTGGAAGAAAGCAAGATGCACACCGCCCTCAATATGGCGGGGATTCTGGCGAGCGTGATTATCGCCGCCACTGCCGGTTCAGATGCAGGCGTAGCGGCTTTAGCCTCCACCCAGGCCTATTCGATTCAGGAACAATTAAGCTATAGCAGACAGAACGAACAGGAGGCGGATCGCTTGGGCCTGGAGACTCTCGCAGCCAGCGGCATGGAGCCGCGCGCCATGTCCAGCATGTTTGAAAAGATGCTGCGCAACAATCGCTACGCACAACAATTTCCTGAGTACCTGCGCACTCACCCTCTGACAGAGAGCCGCGTATCCGACACCGCCGCCAGAGCCGCCAACTATCCATCTGGCGCCTACAAAGAAGACCCGGATTACTACATCATGCAAAGCCGCGTGCTTCTGCATTACGCCAAGAATGCCGAAGACGCATTTAATCTTTTCAAGGCGCAATCCACCGGCGGCACGGGAAATTCGCGTTTGGCGGCGCTGTATGGACAGGTAATCAGCGCCAGCAAAGTGGAGCGCCCGCAGGACGCCAAAGAAGCAATGGAGCAGCTGCTTAAAATAGACGGCAATCGAATATCTATTGTCGTCGCCTATGCGGACTGGCTGGCGGCAAGCAAAAGAAACGATGAAGCCATTCAGCTGCTTAATAAGCATTTGCAACGCAATCCAAGCAACTATCCGCTAAGCATGGATCTGGCTCGCCTCCTGAATCAACGGGGCGACCACAAAGAGGCGGAACGCTTGCTGCGTGGATTGACCTCCAGCTATGGCGCCGAACCCAGCCTCTGGTACGAGCTGGCGGAAACTCATGGACTAGCAGGCTCAATCGCCGAACTGCATCAAGCGCGAGCGGAATATTTCTACCTGACTGGAAATATCAGCAAAGCGACGCAGCAGTTACGCCAGGCGCTTAGCAAAAGTGAAGGCAACTATCAAAGAATGGCGGTCATCCAAAAACGGATGAAAGACTTTGCTGAGGCAGGAAAGGAGTTTAAGTTTTAAGATTAAAGGCGCCCCACATCGAAGCGCCTTTACAAGCATGCAATTACGCGTTGCCTTTTACGGCCATCTGGCGCTCTTTAGAGAAGTTAAGCATACGTTGTAGCGGGATAAGCGCCTTTTCCCGCAAATCCGCTTCCACGATAATTTCCTGACGCTTGTTGATCAGAACGTCACGCAGATTCTCCAGCCCGTTCATCGCCATCCAGGGACAGTGCGCACAGCTTCGACACGTAGCGCCATTCCCAGCCGTCGGAGCCTCAATAAGTGTTTTCTCCGGAGCCATTTGCTGCATCTTATAAAAGATACCCGCATCGGTAGCGACGATGAACTGCTCGTTCGCCATGCTCTTGACCGCATTGATCAATTGCGATGTGGAACCTACGACGTCCGCCATCTCCACGACAGCCTCTGGTGACTCCGGGTGCACCAATACTGCAGCGTCAGGATAGAGCTGCTTGAGGTCGGATAAACCTTTTGACTTGAACTCCTCATGCACGATACAGGAGCCGTCCCACAGCAAAATATCTGCTCCGGTCTTGTTTTTCACATAGCCGCCCAAATGCTTGTCAGGGGCCCATATGATCTTCTCGCCCCGCTCATGCAGGTATTCCACGATATCCAGGGCGATACTGGATGTGACGACCCAGTCTGCGCGCGCTTTCACAGCAGCGGAAGTATTCGCGTACACCACCACTGTGCGGTCCTTGTGCTCATCGCAGAACGCAGAGAACTCTTCTACGGGGCAACCGATATCCAGTGAGCATGTCGCCTCCAGAGTGGGCATCAAAACCGTTTTCTCAGGGTTAAGGATTTTCGCCGTCTCCCCCATGAAACGAACGCCACACACCATCAGAGTGGACGCTGGATGCTGATTGCCAAAACGGGCCATCTCCAGAGAGTCTGCGACACAGCCCCCAGTCTCTTCCGCCAACGCCTGCAACAAAGGATCAGTATAATAATGAGCCACCAGCACAGCGTCTTCCTGCACCAGCAACTCTTTTATCTCCGCCTTCAGGCGTTCCGCTTCCTCTGGACTTAACTCACTGGCTTCGTGCTCTCGAGCGAGATGCTCCTGAACAAAAATTCGGTCGCTTATAGCACTCATCAATTTTGACCCGTATTTAATAGTATTTTGTATCCACAGCATTTTACCGCCATAGCGACATTATACGACATGATGAGCGCCGATTAAGCCTTTCATCGACATACAGGCAAGAGCGTAATGAATTGGAGCGAGGGAGAAACAAAAACGGGGCCTTGAGGGCCCCGCTTTGCGAATCATGGTGGGTCGTGATGGATTCGAACCATCGACCAATTGGTTAAAAGCCAACTGCTCTACCGACTGAGCTAACGACCCAAGAAACTTTCTTGGATGACTATCGCCTTGATGGCGACAATCTGGAATTTAATGGTGGGTCGTGATGGATTCGAACCATCGACCAATTGGTTAAAAGCCAACTGCTCTACCGACTGAGCTAACGACCCAAGCGAGGCGCATATACTACTGATTCTGAGGGAAATGACAAGAGGTTTTTTCAAAATTTTTTCAGAAAAAACGCATCTTTTTTTCAGGCGCCCTCACTGCACCTGTCTTAAATAATCTTTCGCCAAATTTGCAGGAGAAGTTCCCGGAAAACGGCTGACGGCTTCACTCAAATACTTCTTCGCTTCAGCGTTATCGCCCAAACGATGATAGGTCACACCAAGCTTATACATGGCGTCAGGCGCCTTTCTATGCTCTGGATACTTACCCACAACTACAACAAACGCCTGACGCGCCTGTTCAAGCTTGGGAATCACCAGATACACCTCTCCCAACCAGTAATACGCATTGGCGGAAAGATCCGACTCCGGATACTTCTTGATAAAAGCGTGTAAGGCTTCCACCGCTTTGTCGTACTCCCTCCGTTTGATCAAATCAAACGCCTGATCGTACTCCTGCTGCTCAGCTGCAGATGGCGGCGCCTTATTAGGAGTCAACTCCAGCGATTCATCAGCGTCGCCTGTAGAGCCTGGCGCTGGCGTAGCTGACGCATCCACGCCTGTCGTTGGCGCAGGACCGCCAACAGCGACAGGGGGACGGGTTTCCCGTGTTTGAGCCCCCTGGCGCTGCAACTCCAAAATTCGCCGATCCAGATCAATGTAGCGCTCACGCTCTTGCTTCTTCATCTGGTCAACCTGATGTCTGAGCTCTTCCACTTGCCCTCTGAGCTCCCTCACCTCCTGCTGCATCTGCTCAAACATGTAGAGCATTTCCGCCGCAGAGCCGCCCGCAGAAGGAGCTTGCTGTTGCGCCGGACGCACCTGCAACACCGGCGTCGTCGTTGACGATGCCGCCAACGCCAGCGGAGACAATGCCCCACACGCCAGCGCGCCAAGGAGAGTTACATTCCGAATAGTTTTCTTAGACATCAGTTCGGCTATCCGTCCTTAATAGTTCAAATAAGATTACTTGTACTCAATCACTACGCGACGGTTTTTATTCCAAGCCGCTTCGTTGTGAGCAGGATCAACTGGGAACTCTTCGCCGTAGCTAACAGTTTCGATCTGGCTGTCGCCGGCGCCATTAACCACCAGAAAACGCTCGATCGCCTGCGCACGACGCTCGCCCAGCGCAAGGTTGTATTCCTTAGTGCCACGCTCATCCGCATAGCCGTTCAGAACCACTTTTACGGCTGGGTTAGCCGCCAACAACGCCGCGTGAGCGCGCAGAGACATATGAGACTCAGGCTTCACGATAGTTTTGTCGAAATCGAAGTAAAATACGCGCACTTCACGCAGTGCATCTTGCTCTGCAGTCATTGCGTTTTGCTCAGCCAAACGCTGCTGCTCAGCCAACTCCTCTTCAGACAAACCAGAACCGTTGCCCAGGCCAACGCCGCCTGCGTCAGCGCCGTCTTGATCAACTACGCCAACAGTTTCGTCTGGTCTGGTATCGGTTGAAGTACAACCTGCTGCAATAAAAGAGACCAATACCAGCGCGAAAATATTACGAATACTCAGTACATTCATAGCTTTTCCTTACATACTTAGCTTGTTTTATCTTGAAATATACGGGGACCAGGCCGGTTCCCGCACGTCGCCAAACTGGGCCGGCAGGGTGTACTTCGATCCGGAATTCACTCCTACAACCGCCAATACGCCCTTACCGTTTTTCTGGGTTGCATAAATTATCATACTTCCATTGGGCGCGACACTTGGAGATTCATCCATTTCGGTTTGCGTCAAAATCTGATCCTGCCCTGACTCCAAATCCAGTGACGCCACATTGAATGAACCGTCACGTTGATGAACATAATAGACCTTCTTGCCGTCAACGCTAAAACGAGGACGAGAATTATAGCGCCCTTCGAAGGTCAACCTGCGGGGAGTGCCGCCAGAAGCATCCATCAAATAGATTTGTGGGCCGCCGCCGCGATCCGAAGTAAACGCAATGGTTCTGCCGTCTGGCGACCAGGAAGCCTCCGTGTCGATCGCCCAGTGATTGGTCAGTCGCTTCAGGGAGTTATTACGCAGGTCCAACACATAAAGTTCGGCGTTGCCATCTTTCGACAAAGTCACCGCCAATTTGGTTCCATCGGGAGACCACGTGGGCGCACTATTCAAACCTTTATAGGAGGTGACCTGCGTACGCGTACCGGTGGCGATATCCTGAACGTATATTGCTGGACGCTGGGACTCAAAAGAAACATATGCCAGCTTTTTCCCATCCGGGGACCAGGCTGGCGAAATAATGGGCATGGGCTTTTTAAGAATCTCCTGCGAACGCCGGCCATCCGCGTCCGACACTTCCAACTTATAAATATTCTTGGAACCGCTCTTCTCTAAAGTGACGTAAGCAATACGTGTGGAGAATACGCCGCGAATCCCAGTAACCGCCTCATACACAGCGTCAGCGACAGCGTGCCCTAAGTCTCTCAACTTCTCGCTTTTGCCACTGAGAATTTTGCCAATTACACGCTGTTGCGATTGAACGTTATAGAGTTCGTAACGAACTTTATAGACCTGCGACGGAGCATCGTATTGAACGCCGCCAACCAACAGGTAACGCTGTCCTTGGCGCGCCCAGTCGCTAAAATAAATTTCCTCGACTTTACTGGGAATGCTCAGCATCCGAGTGCGATCTAAAGGATTTATATCACCGGAGCGCTTTAAATCCTCAGTAACAATCTGCGCAATGTCTTCCGCCAAAGGCTGCCCCGATTCATTGGCGAATGGAACGACCGCTACCGGTATCGCTTCCCTGCTCCCTTTATCGATTTCAATGACCAGGTCGGCTCTCGCCAGCCCGCTTATTAATAAAACCAGTGTAAAAAAAATATGTTTTTTCATTGGGACACTTACAAATAGGCAGTGATTTTTATTTGGGGCTAAAAATAATAGTTACGTTTCTGAATTCCCGGTTAAATAGACTGGGATCAGAGGGTACAGAATATTTTCTTACCGCATTCGCGGCGCCAATCGCCGACTGATCAAAAGCGCTATTGCCGCTAGACTTAACAACCTTGACGGACAAAAGTTCTCCAGTTGGCAGCAACTGCAGCTGTAGCTCCGTCTTCAAGCCTTTGATCTCCCCCGGAGGCTGCAGCCAAACCTGAACCAAAGCGGAATAAATCAGCGCCTTGTACTTCTCAACTTCGGTTAGTTCGCGCTGCTGTCGCTGAGCCGTGCTCTCTGCTTCGAGCTGCTCTTGCAAGCGACGCTCATACTCCGCCGCTTCCTGAGCCATTTTCAGCTCTTCCGCCTTTTTCAGCTCTTCCTGGCGCTTCTTCTCACGCGCCTCTTTCATCTGACGCTCAAGCTCTTTTTGCTTTTGCTCGGCCAGGCGCTTCTCTTCCTCTTTTTTCTTGCGCTCTGCTTCTTTCTTTTTACGCTCTTCTTCCGCTTTGCGTTTCTCTTCAGCCTGTTTCTTTTCTTCGACTTTACGCTTTTCGTCTTCCTGGCGCTTTTCTTCCTCTTTCTTCTTGCGCTCTTCTTCCTGCTTTTTCTTCAGCGCAATGGCTTCTTGTTCACGTTTTTTTTCCGCCGCCGCCTTGCGTTCGGTTTCTTGCTTCGCCTGCTCTTGCCGTTTCAGCTCTTCCTGGCGCTGCTTTTCCTGCTCTTGCTGCTTCTTTTGCTGCTCATCTTCCCGCTTCGGCTCTTCTTTCTTGACTGCAGGCTTAGGCTCAGGCTTGGTCATTTGCTTCAACGCGTCGGCGTCAATCACCATCGCCCGCATATGTGGAATAACGGGAGTCGGCGGCGTATGCGCAGACCAGCCCAGAAAGGCCAGACCCGCAATACCCAGATGCAATATGACGGAAAACAGCGCCGGACCGATGTATCCGCTTTTTGGTTGATTACCGGGGCTATCCATCACAGCTTATCTTTCACCCATAACAGCTTAAGGCTTCTCTGTAATCAGCCCAACGTTCGCCACGCCGGCGTCCTTCAACGCCGCCATCAGCCCCACTATCGTTCCGTACGGAACGTTACGGTCGCCTCGCACCAGGACCATGACTGACTTATTGGTCTCCCGCACCAGGCTTACCCGTTTCACCACATCATCCAGCGGCATGGGCTTGGAACGATCGTCGCCGATTTCCACAAAATAAGCGCCAAACGCATCCACCGACACCACTAAAGGAGGCGTATCGGGAGAGACCTGTAACGCCTCTGACTCCGTTTGCGGCAAATCCACATTCACTCCCTGCATCAACATGGGCGCCGTAATCATAAAAATGACCAGCAACACCAACATGACGTCGATATAGGGAACGACGTTGATTTCCGCCATCTGCTTTTTCTTTACGCGAGTAAAATCCAAGGATTGGTTCTCCTTTTAAGAGGACTTTGCGTGAACTCTGCGATGCAGGATGCTGGAAAACTCTTCCGCAAAAGTCTGAAAGGAATTGGCGAGACTTTCGCTTCTGGCCGAATAACGGTTGTAAGCGATTACTGCTGGTATTGCAGCGAAAAGCCCCATGGCTGTCGCGATCAACGCCTCGGAAATACCCGGCGCCACTGTAGAGATCGTGGCTTGCTGAATTTGCGCAAGCCCTCGGAAAGAGTTCATGATCCCCCATACCGTGCCGAACAACCCGATATAAGGACTGGTGGAGCCGACTGTAGCAAGAAACGGCAAGTGAGCCTCCAATCGATCCATTTCTCTGGACAGGGCGACGCGCATTGAACGCTGCGTACCTTCCATCACCGCGTCAGGGTCAACGCCGGCTTGCTGACGCAAACGAGAGAACTCTTTGAAACCGGAACGGAAAATTTGCTCCATGCCGCTGTTAGGGTTCGGCGCAGCGCTGGATTCGCGGTAGAGCTGATTAAGGTCCATGCCCGACCAGAAACGCTCCTCAAATTTGGTGGTCGCCTTACGAGCCATACCGAAGATTCTGGCGCGCTGAAAGATAACCATCCAGGAGACAATCGAGGCGGCGAGCAGGATCAGCATGACAATCTGCACCAAAAAACTGGCGTTGCTAATCAGCGCCCAAATTGAAAGTTTATCCTCCACTTATAGGACTCCTATTGCTGTTTTTATCGTAGGCGGGCCGCCGCCTTTCATGGCGGAGCCGCAAAAACTAAACGTTTATACCTTTTTGCAGCGCCAAGGCCAAATCTCCTGGGATCGGCCTGGGCTTAAAGCTGACTTTGTCGATGCAGGCGACTTTGACTCTACCCGAGACCAGTAATTCCGCCTCATCGCCTCGAGTGATGTTCTGCTCAAATTCCATGTAGGTGCGACCCAGTTTGACAATATTGGCGCTTACCGCCACTTCGTCATCAAGTCGCGCCGGGCTGTGATATTGCAAGGCTAAACTATGCACGACGAACTGAGCGTCAAGATCCACCGTCTCCAGTCTGGGGAACCCAAGAGACCGGATGAACTCGGTGCGAGCTCTTTCCATAAAACGCAGATAATTGGCGTAAAAAACGATACCGCCAGCGTCAGTGTCTTCAATATATACTCGAACGGGCCACACAAACGAGCTGGAAGTCATTAAATTCCCTTAATAAAATTTGGCCAAAAGCCTTGTCATCTCTACTCCGGCATGGTCAATCCGAAGTGATTGTACGCCGCCTGCGTCGCCACTCTGCCGCGCGGCGTGCGCATTAGGAAACCCTGCTGAATCAGATACGGCTCGACCACATCCTCAATCGTGCCCTTTTCTTCACCGATGGCCGCAGCGAGGCTCTCCACCCCCACCGGGCCGCCATCAAATTTCTCCATGACGGCCAGCAACAGGCGGCGATCCATATGATCAAAGCCGTGCAAATCCACGTTCAGCATGTTGAGAGCCTTGTCCGCCACATCATTGGTAATAGCGCCGTCCGCTTTCACTTCCGCGTAATCACGCACTCGCCGCAGTAAGCGGTTGGCGATACGGGGCGTTCCTCTTGAGCGCCTGGCGATTTCATGCGCGCCGCCGTCATCAATAGAAACGCCAAGCAGGCTGGCCGAGCGCGCAACGATATGCCGCAAGTCCTCAACCGAGTAGAACTCCAAACGCTGAACGATTCCAAAGCGGTCCCGCAACGGCGACGTCAGCAGTCCCGCCCGGGTGGTGGCGCCCACCAGGGTAAACGGAGGCAGATCAAGCTTGATGGAGCGCGCCGCTGGCCCCTCCCCGATCATGATGTCCAACTGATAGTCTTCCATCGCCGGGTATAACACCTCTTCAACCGCCGCGCTGAGTCGATGGATTTCATCGATGAACAGCACGTCCTTTGGCTCCAGGTTCGTCAGCAGCGCAGCAAGATCGCCGGCTTTTTCCAGAACAGGACCAGAAGTGGTTTTGATGGAGACGTCCATCTCGTTGGCGATGATATTCGCTAATGTGGTTTTACCCAGTCCGGGGGGACCGAATATCAAGGTATGGTCTAATGCTTCCTGACGTCCACGCGCAGCATTGATGAAGATCTCCATTTGCTCACGCACCTGAGGCTGGCCGACATAGTCTTCCAACCTTTTAGGGCGTATGGCTCGATCTTGGGAATCTTCCTGCAGAGTGGCGTTTGGCGAGATTATGCGATCTGCTTCGATCATGAGGTATTTTTGAGGTCTTTATTGGCGTCAAACGTTGGGGGCATCATAGCTTGGCTACTTGGTTTTTACCATCCCCTTCAGGGCCAGACGGATCAGCTCATCCCGCCCCATGCCATCCTTATAGACCGCGTTAATCGCGCGACTGGCTTCCTGCGGTTTATACCCCAAAGCCAACAGAGCAGCCTCCGCTTCCTCCAGATGAGAAGGCCCGGCAACAGATTGACTCAGGAGCTCCGGCATCGCCGTTTCACGATCTCCCGCTCCCCAATCTTTGATCCTATCGCGCATTTCAATCAGCAGCCTTTCAGCGGTCTTTTTACCTACGCCAGGCATCTTGGTCAGGCGAGTCAGATTATCGCCGCGAACGCATTCGACAAACTCATTCGGAGACATGTGAGACAATATCGCCACAGCCATTTTTGGCCCCACGCCATTGACCTTCAGCAGCAAACGAAACAGTTCACGATCTTCGCGACGGATAAATCCGTATAACAGTTGCGCGTCTTCACGCACGACGAAATGCGTGAATAAAGAGCAGGATTCACCCAACTTAGGTAAATACCCCAACGCAGACAAAGGCACCTCCACCTCGTAACCTACGCCATTCACATCTAACAGCACGAAAGGCGGATGATTTTCCGCCAACTTACCGATCAGTCTTCCGATCAAGGGAAACCTCTTCTTTTATGTATCAACCAATAATTTCAGGAGCGCAGTGGCGCCATACTCCTAACATGCAAATATAAGCGGCCAACAATTAACCAACACACAGAGAAAGACGCCTACCGCATCCGACCGCGACGACTACTTGATACCGAACCAATACGCATCAAACTTTGCTGGGTATGCAGATGACAGACAGCGATCGCCAATGCGTCCGCCGCGTCCGCCTGCGGCTTGGCCTGCAAATCCAACATCGCCTGCATCATATGCTGCACCTGCCACTTTTCCGCATTCCCTTTGCCTACGACAGATTGCTTTACCTTTTTGGCGGAGTATTCCGCCACCTGCAGACCCTGCTCCGCCATGGCCAGAATCGCCACACCTCGCGCCTGCCCCAGCTTCAGAGCGGAATCCGCGTTACGAGCCATAAAAACCTGCTCAATCGCCGCCTCGTGAGGCGCATACATGCTGACGACCTGAGTTACTCCCAGATAAATACAACGCAGGCGCTCAGCCAATGTCTCCCCGGTGACGCGAATACAACCGCTGGCGACATAGCGAGGCTTGCCGCCTCCCCATTCCACCACACCGTAACCCGTGAATCGCGAGCCGGGATCTATACCTAACACTTTCAACATAAATTGGCCACTTAGCCCGTTAGAATCGTTTCATTTCTATATGAGCCACCCGGATGACGCAAGCTTACAATATCTGCGCCAGCGCCAACAAAAAAGGCGGCTAACGCCGCCTTTCAAGAGAAGCTCATGTAAAGCATGTTGCGAATTAACCGCCCATGCTCTCCAACACTTCATCAGGAATGTCCGCATTACTGTAGACATTCTGCACATCATCCAGATCTTCCAGCATTTCGATCAACTTCATGACCTTTTCGCCGTTTTCCACATCCAAAGGAGCCATAGTCGCCGGCACCATGGAGACGTCCGCCGACTCCGGCGTCAGACCCGCCGCCATCAGCGCGTCTTTTACCGCCATAAAATCTTCAGCGGCGGTTTGCACTTCCACAGAACCGTCATCGTTAGAGATGACATCCTGAGCGCCTGCTTCCAAGGCGGCTTCCATCACAGCATCTTCATCGACGTCCGGCGCAAATAAAATCACGCCCGTCTTGCTGAACAAATATGCAACGGAACCGTCAGTGCCCAGATTGCCGCCATGCTTGCTGAATGCATGACGCACTTCCGCCACGGTGCGATTACGGTTATCAGTCATGACCTCAACATACACAGCAACGCCGCCAGGGCCGTAGCCTTCGTAAGTCAGCTCGTCAAAGTTGGAGTCATCGCCGCCGCCGGCGCCACGCTGAATCGCTTTCTCAATGGTGTCCTTTTTCATATTCACGGTCAGGGCTTTATCAATGACCGCGCGCAACCTTGGGTTGTCTTCAGGCAATGCTCCATTTTTCGCCGCCACGGTAATTTCCCGGATCAGCTTGGTGAATATCTTTCCGCGCTTGGCGTCTTGGGACGCCTTACGGTGCTTGATATTGGCCCACTTACTGTGCCCCGCCATGTTACTCTCCGCTAAATACTTTTACTTTCAACAAATAGATTCGCCATGCCGACGCCAAAGACAGAGCTTTGGCGTCGCTCAAACTTATTCAGGCTGCTCGGTTTTACGCAGACGAATATTAAGTTCGCGCAGCTGTCTCGGATCCACTTTGCCCGGCGCCTGCGTCATCATACACATCGCGCTCTGGGTTTTCGGGAATGCTATCACTTCACGGATGGACTGAGCGCCGGTCATCAGCATGACCAGACGGTCCAGACCGAACGCAAGGCCGCCATGGGGAGGACAGCCGAACTTCAGCGCATCCAGCAGGAAGCCGAACTTCTCTTGCGCCTCATCCTGACCGATGCCCAGAATGCGCAGCACGGTCTCCTGCATTTCAGAATCGTGAATACGGACGGAACCGCCGCCCAATTCGGTGCCGTTCAACACCATATCATAAGCGCGGGACAAGGCGTTTTCAGGATCGGATTCCAGCATTTCCACCGCGCAGGAAGGCGCAGTGAATGGATGGTGAATAGCAGTCCAGCCGCCTTCGCCGTCTTCCTCAAACATGGGGAAGTCCACAACCCACAGCGGCGCCCATTGTTTCTCAAGCAGGTTAAGGTCGTGACCCAGCTTCACACGCAAAGCGCCCAGCGCTTCGTTGACGACGCGGACCTTATCAGTGCCGAAGAAGATAATGTCGCCATCTTCCGCGCCCACACGCTCCAACAGCTGATCGATAACGTCAGCGATGTGCTTAACGATCGGAGATTGTAAGCCGTCCAGACCTTTGGCTTTTTCGTTAACCTTAATATAAGGCAAGCCTTTGGCGCCGTAGATGCCAACAAACTTGGTATAGTCGTCGATCTGTTTACGGGACAGCAGTTCGCCGCCTTTCGGAAGACGCAGTGCCGCCACACGGCTCTTCGGATCATTAGCCGGACCGCTGAAGACATTGAAGCTCACGTTGGTCAGCAGGTCGCCAACATCCACCAACTCCAAAGGAATACGCAGGTCAGGTTTGTCGCTACCGTAACGGTTCATCGCCTCGGCGAACGGCATGCGCGGAAATTCCGGCAGTTCCACCTCAAGCAGGTCGCGGAACATATCCCGCACCAAACGCTCAGTGATGGACATAATGTCGTCTTCACTTAAGAAGGAAGTCTCGATATCCACCTGAGTGAATTCAGGCTGACGGTCTGCGCGCAAGTCTTCATCGCGGAAGCACTTGGCGATCTGATAGTAACGGTCTACGCCGGACATCATCAGCAATTGTTTGAACAACTGCGGCGACTGCGGCAGGGCGAAGAAGCTGCCTTCGTGCGTACGGCTGGGCACCAGATAGTCCCGTGCGCCTTCCGGGGTCGCCCGGGTCAGAATCGGCGTTTCCACATCCATGAAGCCATTGCTGTCAAGGAAGTTACGGATGTAGCTGGTGACCTTGGAGCGGAAGCGCAGCTTGTTGAGCATTTCCGGGCGACGCAAGTCCATGTAGCGATAACGCAGGCGCACGTCCTCGCCCACCTGAACGAATTCGTCCAACTGGAAGGGAGGCGTTTTCGCCGTACTCAGAATCTCCAGCTGTTTACCCAGCACTTCCACCATGCCGGTGGACATATCGGTGTTCGCTTTACCTTCCGGTCTCAAGCGCACGCGACCGGTGACTTTCACCACGAATTCATCGCGAATCTGCTCAGCCAGCTGGAAAACTTCATTTGTATCAGGGTCATACACCACTTGCGCGATACCATCCCGATCTCGCAGATCCAAAAAGATAACGCCCCCATGATCGCGACGGCGGTGAACCCAACCGCAAAGCGTTACTTCTTGATCTACAAGAGATTCGTTGACCTCACCGCAATAATGACTGCGCATAATCCTGATCCTGTCTTAAATTCTGATTACTGTCTGTTAATTTTCAGCCGGAGACCACGCTCCGGCTGCATGATACGCATAAAAAGGGCCGCGCCGATCAGTCCGCGGAACTGCTGCTTTTAGAGCTTGAACCCGCGCTAGAGGACGAAGAGCCGCTATCGCCCGCCAAGTTTTTCTTCTTGCCGGTTTTGAAATCTGTCTCATACCAGCCGCCGCCCTTCAGGCGAAAACCCGCCGCTGAAATCTTCTTCTTAAACTCGGGCTTCTCACAGCTTGGGCAGTCGGTTAACGGCGCTTCACTCAAGCTTTGTAGAACGTCTTTCTCATACCCGCAGGATTTACAAACGTATTCGTAAATCGGCATTTTTCTCTGACCTCTTTCCAGAAAAAACCAAAAATCATATTAAGTTAGAAGGCTTCTAGACGCCCTTGGAGTGGTCATTCCACAGCGGGAGCGACCGCAGACGGACAAAAAAAGCGCTGTATTATAAACATTATTTTTCGCAAAATCAGTCCTAACCTGTAAACCCTTGATACTAGCGACTTTAGCCCCAACTATCAGATAGCGCCCGATACGGCCGGTTGGTATATTAACCGGCGGGAACTCAAAATCACACGAGGGAACACACCTTGGCAAGTATATTGCTCGTGGACGACGATGACGGTTTCGTACAAGCCA
The DNA here is from genome assembly GCF_030719035.1 of Hahella sp. HNIBRBA332. NCBI lineage: Bacteria > Pseudomonadati > Pseudomonadota > Gammaproteobacteria > Oceanospirillales > Hahellaceae > Hahella > Hahella aquimaris. The sequence continues at coordinate 650,233 of NZ_CP132203.1, read as the reverse complement.
CGCAGACACTCCTTGAAATGCTGGGGCATGACGCCCGCTCCGCCGCCAGCGTTGCTGAAGCCAACGCCATTCTGCAGGCGAATCAATTCGATATCGTATTACTTGACCTGATGCTTCCTGATGGAAGCGGTCTGCACGTACTGGACGCCCTGAATGGCTCCCGCAAGCAACCCGGCCACATCGCCATCGTCACAGGCCACCCTACCGTAAAATCGCTGGTGAAAACGGTTTGCGGCCCCAACATTAGTTATCTGATCAAACCCATTGATATTGAGCAGATAAAAGCACTGATCGAAAAGACCAGCCCTGAGCTGTCGGAAGTTGCCGCGCCCCGCCACTTCAATAGCTTGATCGGCGAATCGCCGGCCATGCGCGAGCTTTACCAGATGATCGAGCGCGTCGCCCAAACCAGAGCCAACGTACTGCTGCAAGGTGAAAGCGGCGTCGGCAAAGAACTGGTCGCCCGCGCCATCCATGCCGCCGGAGGCGCCCAGGGGCCATTCGTAGCTGCTAACTGTGGCGCGCTTTCCCGCGAGTTAATCGGCAGCGAACTGTTCGGCCATGAAAAAGGCGCTTTTACTGGCGCAGTCAGCAGAAAACCAGGCTTATTCGAACAAGCCAAAGGCGGCGTGCTGTTTCTCGACGAAGTTACCGAGATGCCGATCGACATGCAGCCGACCCTGCTGAGAGTATTGGAAACCAACAAAGTCATCCGTGTGGGCGGCGCCGAGGAGATCCCGGTGGATTGCAGGGTGATTTCGGCCACCAACCGCACCCAACAACAGCTGGCGGAAGACGAGTGCCTGCGTGAAGACATCTACTTCCGTCTGGCTGTATTCCCCATCCAGATTCCGCCTTTGCGGCAGCGCCGGGAAGATATTCCGCTGTTGGCCAGACGCTTCCTGCAGGAGCTGAACGAAGAAAATGGCTGCGCTTTCGGGTTGGGGGAAAGCAACCTCAAAAGGCTGCAGGATTACGACTGGCCAGGCAACGTGCGCGAGCTGCGCCACGCCATTCACCGCGCTTTCATTATGACCGACCCGGCTAAATCCGAACTCGACCTGCCGGATAATCTGGCGTCGCCTTTCGCCCGCGAGCGGCAGGGATCTCCCGGGCTGCAGGTGGGCAAAACCATAGAGGAGATGGAGCGCGAGCTGATTACCCTCACCCTCGCCCAGCTGGAAGGCGACAAGCGCCGGGCCGCGGATATGCTCGGCATCAGTCTGAAAACACTCTATAACCGCCTGAACAGCTATGGAGAGAATGAAAGCACGGAAACGCCCGTATAAGACATTTCCAAAAAATAGAGACAGGATGCCCATATGACCCAGGAAGCCGATACCGCGAAACTGGCGCACGACCTCCGCAATCCATTGAATACCATTTCAGTCAATGCAGAGCTGGCCAAGCTCCAGCTTCAGACCAATCGCGATAAAGAAGAAATTCTGGTGTGCGTGGAGCGCATACTGGAAGAATGCAAGCGCTGCAGCGCGCGCATCAACGACTTTGTCAACGCCAGCGCCACGAAGGCGGACAATGCCTAACAGAGCGATGGATAAGAGCCCTCTACTGCTGAGTCGGCGCTGGCGTTTCGCCTTCGCCGCCGTGGCGTTGTTGCTGGTCATCAATGGATTCACGTCCTACCGCGCCATGCGCGAGTTGGTGCGGATCGAGAACAGCGTCTCCCATACCTTGCAGGTGATCGGCATTATCAAGAACACCTTCTCCGCAATACAAGGCGCCGAAACCGGCCAACGGGGCTACCTGATCACTGGTGACGAGACGTATCTGGAGCCTTTTCATGACGCCATGAATTCGCTGGAAATCTATCTTAACCAACTGCAGGCGACCAACTCGGAAATACCGGGACAGCAGGAGCGCTTCCTGCGTCTGCGTCAGGTCACCCAGAGCAAGATCAGCGAAATGCGCGAGGTCATCCAGTTACGCAAAAACAGCGATCTGGAGAGCGCCACGGAAATCGTGAACACAGACAAAGGCAAACACCTCATGGATACCATCAGCAAGCTGGTGGAGGAAATGGAGGCCGAAGAATATGCGCTGCTGGCGCAGCGACGCCATGAGTCCTATCTGAATCAGCGGGAAACTATTTTCACCCTGGTGGCGGCCACACTGACCAGCCTGGGACTGATCGGCTTCGTTTACTACCTTTTGCAAAGAAATCTTCGCCAGCACACACGCATCACCGAGATTCTGCAGACGGAGAATGACCGACTGGAGGAAAAAGTCTCCGAACGCACCGCCGTGCTGACCCACTTCTCCAAAGAGCTTGAACGCAGCAATCGGGAACTGCAGGATTTCGCCTTTGTCGCTTCCCATGACTTGCAGGAGCCGCTAAGGAAAATTCGCGCGTTTGGCGACCGCCTGCAACAAAAGTACGCCGACAAACTGGAAGACAGCGGCGCCGACTACATTCGGCGCATGCAATCCGCCGCAGAGCGCATGTCACGCCTGATTAACGACCTGCTCTCATTTTCCCGGGTTTCCACCAAGGCGCAGCCATTCACGCAAGTGGATTTGAATGAGATTCTCACCGAAGTGCTGGAGGACCTGGAGATTCCCATCAATGAAAGCGGCGCAGTCGTCAACGCTTCGCCGCTGCCGACGCTGGACGCGGACCCTACGCAAATGCGCCAGCTGATGCAAAATCTGATTGGCAACTCATTGAAGTTTATTCCTCCTGAACAGCAGCCGCTTATCACCATCAGCGTGAAGCGCTACCAACATTCACTATTGGAAGGAGGTGTGGAAACGGAGTGGTGCGAACTCCGTTTCAGCGACAACGGAATCGGCTTTGACGAAAAGTTCAAAGACCGGATTTTCACCCCTTTCCAGCGTCTGCACCAGCGCGGAGAATACGAAGGAACCGGCATAGGGCTAGCGGTATGCCGTCGCATTGTTGAACGCCATAGCGGCGGCATTAACGCCGAAAGTATCCCCGGACAAGGCGCCACATTCATTGTGAACCTGCCGCTGCAGCATACGCCAATTTCTGAAATGGAGCCTGAACAATATGCCTGACACCAAGAGACCGCTGGTCATTTTAATGGCGGATGATGACGAAGATGATCGCCAACTTGCACTGGAAGCCATGCGCGAAAGCCGCGTGTTGAATGAACTGCGATTTGTGAAAGATGGTTTTGAGTTGATGCAGTATCTGCGTCGGGAAGGCGAGTTCGAAGATCCCGCCAACTCGCCGACTCCCGGCATTATACTTCTGGACCTGAACATGCCTCGCAAAGACGGCCGCGAGGCTCTGGCGGAGATCAAGGCCGACCCCGCCCTGCGCCGCACGCCAGTCGTCATCCTCACCACATCAAAAGCAGAGCAGGATATGCTGCGCGGCTATGATCTGGGCGCCGCGTCTTACATCACCAAGCCGGTAACCTTTGAAGGGTTGGTTGATCTCATGCGCGCGCTGGGACATTACTGGGTCGAATTCGTGGAATTGCCCAATCACGGTCATTAATCATTACGAGGGGCGCTGATGACGGAGAACCAGACGAACTTCCCCACGCCAATCAAATTGTTGCTGGTGGAGGACGACGAAGACGACTATATCATCGCCAAAGATCTGCTGGAGCAGATAGCGCCCTCGCAATTCGAGCTGGATTGGGCCTGCAACGCGGAAATTGCCCGTTCCGCCCTGGCCAGGGATGAGCATCATGTCTGTCTCATGGACTATCGCTTAGGTCCGGATGACGGCCTGAAGCTGCTGCGTGAGGCCCCCAAACTGGGCTTTCACGGTCCGATAATCATGCTGACAGGTCAGGATGACAGCCGCCTCGACGCTGACGCGCTACGTGGAGGCGCTGTCGATTATCTGGTGAAGTCCGACCTCAATTCCGCCCATTTGGCGAGAGCCATCCGTTATGCGCTGGCGCGCCGGGAGATGGAAACAGAGAGGTTGGAAAGACTGAAGGCGGAAGCGGAAAACCGTTCCAAAAGTGAGTTTCTGGCGCATCTCAGTCATGAGTTACGTACGCCGCTGACCGCAATTTTGGGTTACACCGAGCTGCTTATCGCACAGGACAATGCTCCTGACAGTCTATCTTATCTGCAAATCGTCCAACGCAATGGGCAGCATCTGTTGAGCCTGCTCAACGACATTCTGGACATCTCCAAGATTGAGGCAGGCAAACTCGAAATGGAGTTTGTGCGCGTTAATCTACAGGCATTTCTGGCTGACCTCTACTCCCTCATGGCTGTGTCCGCACTAGATAAAAACCTGCAACTGAGCTTTATCGCCGACTCGCCACTGCCGGAAAATATTGAAACCGACCCCCTCCGCCTGCGGCAGATATTGTTAAACTTGATCGGCAACGCCATCAAATTCACCGAACAGGGAAAAGTAACGGTGCGAGTGCAGATGATCAAAGAAGAGGAACAGGAAAAAGTTCAGTTTAAAGTGCTGGACACGGGCCCCGGCATCAGTCTCGCCGACCAAAAGCGCCTCTTTCAGCCGTTCACCCAGGTTTACGCCAACAGCATGCGCCGCGGCGAAGGCGCGGGACTTGGACTGGCCATCAGCCGTCAATTGGCGCACCGGCTGGGCGGCGACATTCGCTTGAGCAGCAGCCCTGGAGAAGGCAGTGATTTCACCGCCATCGTCAAACCCGGTCCGCTGGAGGGCGTCAAACGCGTGCAGCCTGATCTGGAGGCCTGCGGCGCCGCGGAAGCCCATGCAACGCGAGCACATCGCGTAAAAGGCCATCTGCTGGTCGCCGATGACCTGCCGGATATCCGCCGGCTGATTGGCCATCTGGTGGAAAGCGCTGGCGCGCGCGTCAGTTACGCCGAGAATGGCGCGGAGGCGGTTCGCATCGTGACAGAGGCTGCGCAATCGAATGCGCCGATCGACTTGGTGATCATGGATATGCATATGCCAGTGCTGGACGGACACTCCGCCACCCGTGAACTGCGTCGCCGCGGCCACGAAACGCCAGTCCTGGCGCTGACCGCCGCCACTATGCGCGGTGAACGGGAGCGCTGCCTGGCCAGTGGCTGTACAGACCATTTGAGCAAGCCGGTCAACGTTAATCAGCTATTCACGTTGATTGAACGCCACTTACCGGAAACGCACGCCAGCAAACCGTCTTTATTACTGGTGGAGGATAACCCGGACGCCAGCGCAGCCACCGCCGCCCTGCTGGAGCACCTGGGCTGGCGCGTGCATTGCGCCGGAAACGGCGCCGAGGCGCTGGAACTGGCGGAACGGATCCAACCTGTGGTGATTGTGCTGGACCTGAACCTCCCCGATACCGACGGCTATAGCCTGGCTCGAAAGATACGCCAAAAAGGGCTGCCAGACGCCCGCCTTATCGCTCTGAGCGGATACGCCGAAGACAAGCAGCGGTCTTCAGAAGCGGGGTTTCAGCACCACTTGATGAAGCCCGTCTCATTGGGTGAATTGACAGCCGTGCTTCCCGCCAAAAACTCGCTGTGACGCCTAACGGCGCCCAACAGTTCCAGGCCGACTTGTAAAAGCCACAACAAAGCGGCCATTCTTTTTCTTATTTACACGATTTTCTTAGCATCTTTAACTTCCAATCTCCCCACCCCAAATAAAATCCAATTATTTCAGTATGTTAAATAGAAAAACACGGCTGGCACAGCTGTTGCTGCACTACTAACGAGATGCGGGCAACCCGCAAGAAGTAGTTTAAAGGAACACTAAGGAGATCAATGATGACTAAGTCAGAAACAAACAGCTTGAGAGATTTGGTGAAGGTGCTTAATGACGGCATTGACTTCTATACGGAAGCCAAAGACAAGGTGAACAGCAATGCGGTGCGTTTGGTATTCGAACGCATGTCAGCCATTCGCGAAGGCGCTGTCGGCCGTTTGCAGCCCTATATTGTCTTCGAGAAAGGTGAAAAAGAGACCGGGCATACCCTTGGCGGCGTGCTGCGTGAGCAATACGCCAAGATCCTGGCCGCGATCAAGGACAACTCAGAGCACGTGTATATCGAGCAACTGGAAGAGGTCGAGGATAAAACCCTGGAAAAAATCCGCGACGCCATCGAAGAAGTGAAGGCTCCTGGCGTTCAGGCTACTCTGCAGGATATCTATCCCACTTTGAAGCGCTGTCACGACGAGATGAGCCGTCTGCAGCGCGCTACTGCGTAAACACGCGCATTCCCTTCATAAACGCCGCCGGGAGGCTTGGAGCGCCCGTGCGGCGAAGTCGGGCAATAACTATTTTTGTGGCTATACTTCAAAGTATGACTATATCCATGCTGGTAATAAGATATGGCTCAACCATCCCCTCTCCCCTATCTCCATGCAACCACTCTCAGGCCAGACATATTGTCGGACTTGCGTGAAAGTTTCGAAAAAAATCTGGTAGAGCTGGAAGCCGCGCCCAACGACGCCACACTGATCGCCCGTCTCTGCGCCAACTATGAAGCCATCGCGCAGGAAATAAAGTTCGCGGAGATCGAACTGGGATCGTTGATGCAGGGCATTTACACCATCATGGCCGGCATTGCCGACAAGCAATTGAACTTCCGCCCGGAAATCAGCGATTTACTGTTGCTGGCCATGGAGCGCATTCAGGTTTGCGCTGTCGCCATCGACAGCGGCAGCTTCGAAAATATTCAAATGGTGGAGAACGCCAGAATCAGCGACCTGCTCTGCCAGCTTCCCAAGACAGTCGCGAACGGTCGCAACGAGGCCATGCAGGAGCTTCTGGCGCTACTCGCCCCGGAGGTCAGCGCGCAAACTGCAGGACGCAACGCAAATGACGTTTATTCTGAGCTGCTGGCGCTATGGCGCAAGTATGATGTCCACACCAACGCCGACCTGCTGTTTTTTCTCAGTCTCGCAACGCCAGCTGAAGCACGCTCACGTTTTTGGCTGGGTAAAAACAGACGTGTCCTGTTGCTTGCGCTGGCGATGAATCGACATGCCCGCGAACCAGTGGATCCAGCCCAGCTTAGCGCCGCCGCACTGGTGCATGATATCGGCATGTCCTTTCTTCCTCTTGATATCCTGCATAAAAGCAGTGGTCTCTCCGAGTCAGAAGACCACAGCATTCATAAGCACACCAGTGTAGGCAGCGCCTTGCTGATCAACATGCCGGAGTGGCAGGAGTCGCGCCGCATTATTGATCAACACCATGAGCATGTCAGCGGCAGGGGCTACCCTATTGGACTGCGTGACCGCGAGATTTGCGACGGAGCCAAGATCATCGCCATCGCGGACGCCTTCGAAGCGATTTCTCACCCGCGCATCTACTCCAGTCGCTATAAACGCCCCTTTATCAGGGCGGTGCTGGAAATCAACAGCCGCTCCGGCAGCCAGTTCTCGCAAAAATGGGTCGATGTGTTCAACGCCGTCATCAGACCGCTGAAATACGAGTTATACTAGCCCGCCTTGAGCAAGCCGCACTCGAATCGAGTGCGGCGCATGTCGATCGCCCAATCAGGATTCCTCTATTGACCACGAGAGCCCAACAGAAAGAGCGCACCCGTCTGGCGCTGATGGACGCCGCGCTACGCCAACTCGGTCCAGATCGTAACTTCGCCAGCCTCAGCCTGAGAGAAGTCGCCCGCGAAGCAGGCATCGCTCCCACCTCCTTTTATCGCCATTTCAATGACTTGGAGGAGCTTGGCCTCGCCCTGGTGGACGAAGCGGGCATCACCCTGCGCCGGTTAATGCGGCAAGCGCGTAAAAGAGTCGCCAAAAAAGGAGGACTGGTGGAAACGTCCATCGATACTTTCTTCGAGTATCTGAACTCCAACGCCAACCTGTTTCGCCTGCTGTTGCGGGAGAAAAACGGCGTATCCCTGCGCTTTCGCACAGCAATCAAAGCCGAGACCGATCATTTCATCACGGAACTGGCGGCGGATTTGAGCCGATTTGGAGAAAATGGCGGCGCGCCGTTACGGGACCCGAAAGCGGTCGCCGATGCGCTGGTGGTGCTGGTGTTTAACTGCGGTTCAGAAGGTTTGGACGCCGACGCGGCGGAAAGAAAGCGACTAAAGCTAAAACTGTCCACTCAGCTACGCATGGTGTTGAGAGGGGGACTTGTGCAGGAAAAGAAGCCTGGCGCCGCCAAAATAAGCGGCCCAGGCGGGTGATTTCGACAGCTCAACCGGTGATGGCGATCAGCGGACTGAGGGCCGCGTGAATCTTCTGTTTGAGCGCCTGCGCATCCTGCTCTGAATAAGGCTGCGTGGGGTTCACGCCCCAAACCGGCTTAGGCCAGGCCGCATCCGTAGGAAAGCGAACGATATGGTGAATATGCAGCTGCGGCACCATGTTACCCAGAGCCGCCACATTCAACTTGTGCCCCTCGAACAACGCCATTAGCGTCTTGCCGACTATCGCCGACTCGCGCGTCAACTGCTCTTGCGCCTGGTGGTCCAACTCATAAGCTTCGCGAACGCCTTCCGCCCTCGGAACCAGAATGCACCAGGGATACTGGGCGTCATTCATTAGCAACAGGCGGCATAAAGGCAAGTCGCCAACCACTATAGTGTCCTTCGCCAACTGCGCGTGCAGCTCAAAACTCACAGCGTTTCTCCTTTACCTGAACTCAGGCTTCCGCGCCCTTGCTGATACTTAGCCCACGGCCAATGCCATAATACTGTACGCCTTTACGCTGCACGCGTTCAGGGTCATACAGGTTACGGCCATCGAAAATCACCGGCTCTTTCAACGCGCTGACGATATAGCTGAAATCCGGGGAGCGAAACTCCTTCCACTCTGTACAGATAATCAAGGCGTCAGCGCCTTTAAGCGCCTGCTCTTTCGTGCCGCACAACATCAGTTCGTCCTTGTCGGCGTAAATGCGCTGGGTCTCTTCCATCGCTTTCGGGTCAAACGCCTGGACTTTGGCGCCAGCGGCCCACAACGACTCCATCAAAACACGGCTGGAGGCTTCCCGCATATCATCCGTGTTCGGCTTGAACGCCAGTCCCCACAGCGCGAAAGTGCGTCCCGCCAGCTTGCCATTGAAATGTTCACTGAGTTTACGGAACAGCACGTGCTTCTGGGAGTCATTCACCGATTCCACCGAAGACAGCAGCTTCGCATCGTAAGCCACATCTTTGGCGGTGCGTACGAGCGCCTTGACGTCTTTTGGGAAACAAGAGCCGCCATATCCACAACCGGGATAAATAAAGTGATATCCAATGCGTGGATCGGAGCCGATGCCTTTACGCACCTGCTCAATATCGGCGCCGAGCAGCTCCGCCAAGTTGGCGATTTCATTCATAAAGCTGATTTTGGTGGCCAGCATGGCGTTGGCTGCGTACTTGGTCAATTCCGCCGAACGTACGTCCATCACCACCATTCTGTCGTGATTACGGTTGAATGGCTCGTAGGCTTCCCGCATCATGCTGACGGCGCGCTCACTTTGCGCCCCCACCACAATGCGGTCCGGCTTCATAAAGTCGCCCACCGCATCGCCTTCCTTCAAAAACTCAGGGTTGGAGACGACGTCAAATTCCAGCGAAACGCCTCGTCTCGCCAACTCATCGCTGATAGCCGCGCCAACCTTGTCGCCCGTGCCAACCGGCACTGTCGATTTATCCACGACCACTTTATAGTCCTGCATGTGACGCCCAATAGTGCGCGCCACCGTCAAAACATATTGCAGATCCGCAGAACCATCTTCGTCCGGCGGCGTACCGACAGCGATAAACTGCAAGTCGCCAAACGCTACGGCCTCTTCTGCATCGGTAGTGAATGACAGGCGTCCCGCCTCTACATTCAGCTTCACGATGGGTTCAAGCCCTGGTTCATAAATTGGAATCAAACCATTTTTCAGGTTCTGGATCTTCTTTTCGTCCACGTCGACGCAGAGCACCTGATGCCCGACGTCCGCCAGACAGGCGCCCGTCACCAACCCTACGTATCCGGTGCCGAAGATGGCTATTTTCATGGATGCACGTTCCTATTGCTTAATCTCAGATCTCTTTCTGTTTGTTCTGCCAGACCGCTTCCCAGTTCAGCGCGGACTTAACGATGACATTCAGATCATCATGATCGGGCTTCCAGCCCAGGACAGATTTGATTTTATCGTTCATCGCCACTAACGCGTCAGGATCGCCTGCGCGACGGTCAACTTCTTCAACAGGGAAGTCTTTGCCGGACTCCGCTTTCACGACTTCAATCACTTCTTTCACCGTGAAGCCGCGCCCGTAGCCGCAATTGAAAATATTGGAGCCGCCGCCTGCTTTCATATGATCCAGCGCCATAACGTGGGCTTTGGCCAAGTCATCCACGTGAATGTAATCACGGATACAGGTGCCGTCGCGGGTATCGTAATCAGTGCCGAACACCTTCATACCTGCGCGCACGCCCTGCACACACTCGCAGGCCACCTTTATCAAGTGAGTCGCTTCCGGCGTCGCCTGGCCGATACGGCCTTCCAGGTCAGCGCCCGCCACATTGAAGTAACGCAGGATGGTGTAGTTGAGGTCAGTCGCGAACGCCAGATCCTGAATCATGCGCTCACTCATCATCTTGGATGCGCCATAAGGGTTGATCGGCATCAATGGCGTTTCCTCAGTAATCACCGTGTTCTCCGGCATGCCGTAGACCGCCGCCGTGGAAGAAAACACCATGTAAGGAACCTTGTGCTTCTGGATCGCGCCCAACAGGTTGAGCGTATTGCGGGTATTGTTGCTGTAGTATTTAAGCGGATTCTCTACCGACTCAGGCACCACAATGTTCGCGGCGAAGTGCAGCACCGCCTCAAACTGCCCCTTCTCAAATACCGCATCCAGCGCATCTGTATCCGCCAGGTCCGCCTGCACCAGTTCGCCGTAAGTGACCGCCCAGGGGTGACCGGTGGACAGGTTATCGTACACCACGATGTCATGCCCGGCTTCGCCCAATTGACGCACTACGTGACTGCCGATATAGCCGGCTCCGCCTGTAACTAATACTTTCATTAATCCGTATCCTTAAATATTTTCATTGAGGTTAGCTGAATTCTTAAGATGATGGCTGTTGCTTCCGTCGCTCGTCTTTGGCTTCGGAACGCCGACGCTGAAAAAAACCGCTGAGAAGTTGCGAACAGGGTTGTTCCAGCACGCCGCCGGTCCATTCCAGTTTCCAATTAAAGTTATGCTCATCCAGCAGGCGGCTGCTACTGCATACAGCGCCAGCTTTGGGTTCATAGGCGCCGAACACCAGTCTGGAAACGCGCGCATGCACCAACGCGCCGAGACACATGACGCAAGGCTCCAGCGTCACATACAACGTAGAGCCCGGCAAGCGGTAATTCCCCGCTACTGCGGAAGCTTTACGAATCGCGCTGATTTCCGCATGAGCGGTAGGGTCGTGACTGCGAATAGGCTGATTCCAGCCTTCCCCCAGCACCTGACCGTCCCGCACCAGAATAGCGCCCACCGGCACCTCGTCATACGCCAGCGCCTGCGCGGCCAAGCTAAGCGCCCGCCGCATCCAGTATTCGTCCTCATCCGGTTTCCCGGGAAGCGAATCAAAACCGTCCTGCATATTACTCTTTCAGCTTTACAAATTTCGCCAGGGACCGTCCGACAAAAAGGAGCCCTCAGGCTCCTTCGATTATGGGGACAAATCCCTCAAGGCAATTCCGATTAACAGATCACTATCAGTGAGGTTATTCCCACTCAATAGTAGCAGGCGGTTTGGACGAAACGTCATAAACCACCCGTGACACGCCGGAAATCTCATTAATAATACGATTGGAGATCTTTTCCAATAGTTCATAAGGCAGATGCGCCCAGCGAGCCGTCATAAAGTCGATGGTCTCCACCGCTCTCAGCGCGATGACATACTCATAACGACGGGCGTCGCCGACCACCCCTACCGACTTAACCGGCAGAAATACTGCAAACGCCTGCGACACCTTGTGATATAGCTCCGCACGGTGCAGCTCTTCGATGAAGATTGCGTCCGCCTCGCGCAGAATATCCGCATATTCTTTCTTCACTTCGCCCAGTATACGCACGCCCAGCCCCGGTCCCGGGAAGGGGTGACGGTATACCATATCGTACGGCAACCCAAGTTCCAGACCGATCTTACGGACTTCGTCCTTGAACAGCTCGCGCAGAGGTTCAACCAGTTGCATCTCCATGTCTTCCGGCAATCCGCCAACATTGTGATGGGATTTTATGACATGGGCTTTACCGGTTTTTGCTGCAGCGGACTCAATGACGTCAGGATAGATGGTACCCTGCGCCAACCACTTCACGTCTTTGATCTTGGCCGCTTCCGCATCAAACACTTCAATGAAGGTATGACCGATGATCTTGCGCTTGCGCTCAGGATCGTTTTCACCCGCCAACTTGTTGAGGAACTGATCCTGCGCATTGGCGCGCACGACTTTGATGCCCATGTTCTTGGCGAACATGTCCATGACCTGATCGCCTTCGTGTAAACGCAGCAGGCCGTTATCCACGAAGACACAAGTCAATTGATCGCCAATGGCGCGATGCAGCAGCGCCGCAACCACAGAAGAGTCCACACCGCCGGAGAGCCCCAACAGCACTTTGTCCTGCCCGACTTGATTACGAATCTGGGTGATGGCGTCTTCAATAATGCGTCCAGGCGTCCACAATTGCTTACATCCGCAGATATTCACCAGGAAGCGTTCCAGCATGCGACGTCCCTGCAAGGTGTGAGTCACTTCCGGATGGAATTGCACGCCGAACCAAGGCTTGCTTTCATGCTGCATGGCGGCGATCGGCGCGCTGGACGTGGAGGCGCTGAGTACAAAGCTTTCCGGCAAAGTCACAACTTTATCGCCATGACTCATCCAGACATCCAGCAAAGGCTTGCCGTCATCGGCCACATGATCTTTGATATTTTCAAATAAACCGTCTTCGGAGCGTTCGATCTTCACCTGCGCATAGCCGAACTCCCGTAGATTCGAGCCCGCGACCTTGCCCCCCATCTGCTCCGCCATGGTCTGCATGCCATAGCAAATACCCAACAGAGGCAGATCCATGCCAAACAGGCACTCAGGCGCACGCGGCGAGCCCATTTCGGTCACAGACTCGGGGCCGCCGGCCAGAATCACGCCTTTAGGATTGAACTCGCGAATATCCGCTTCGCTCATATCGAAGGGGTAAATTTCGCAGTAAACGCCGATTTCGCGAACCCGGCGTGCAATCAACTGCGTGTATTGAGAACCGAAATCCAGGATCAAAATACGATGGGAATGAATATTTTCGGACATTCGAAGCCTTCCTCAGACAGAAACAAGGGCGGGGCCTTTCAGCCCCGCCATAGTTTAAAAAACATCTTTTCGGCGCCGGCCACTATCGCCGCACGCCGCAGCGCCCAGTCTCGACACGCGACCCGGTGTACGAGCCGCGCCTGACGAGCATTGTATAAGCGCCATCTTCAACCCGAGCGTCCTTATCCGCCTGAACGGTAGTTAGGCGCTTCCTTGGTGATCGTCACGTCATGAACGTGGCTCTCATGGATGCCGGCATTGGTAATGCGGGTGAACTGGGGCTTGGTGCGCATTTCTTCTATGGTTGCGCAGCCGGTGTAGCCCATGGAGGAACGCAGGCCGCCCATCAACTGATGCACGACGTTAGTCAGCGGCCCCTTGCTGGCGACGCGACCTTCGATACCTTCCGGCACCAGTTTTTCAACGCCTGAGCTGGCGTCCTGGAAGTAACGGTCGCTGGAGCCCTGGCTTTGCGCCATGGCGCCCAGAGAGCCCATGCCGCGATACGCTTTATAGCTACGGCCTTGATACAGCTCCACTTCACCGGGAGATTCATCAGTACCCGCCAACAGACCGCCCACCATGACACTGGAGGCGCCGGCGGCGATCGCTTTGGCGATGTCGCCGGAGAAGCGGATGCCGCCGTCTGCAATCAGGGGGACGCCGCTGTCTTTCAGGGCCGCCGCCACATTCGCGATGGCCGACATTTGCGGTACGCCGATACCTGCGACGATACGGGTAGTACAGATGGAGCCGGGACCAATGCCCACTTTGACGCCGTCTGCGCCCGCTTCCACCAGCGCCAGCGCCGCTTCGCCCGTGGCGATGTTGCCGCCGATTACCTGTACTTCAGGGAAGTGCGTCTTCACCCAACGCACGCGATTCAGGACGCCGCGGGAGTGACCGTGCGCAGTATCAACCACGATGACGTCTACGCCGGCGGCGGCCAATGCAGCGATCCGCTCATCGGTGCCTTCGCCAGTGCCGACGGCGGCGCCGACACGCAGGCGCCCTTGCTCGTCCTTGGACGCGCGTGGGTAGTCCTGCGCCTTCTGAATATCTTTCAGCGTGATCAAGCCCTTCAGCTCAAACTCGTTGTTCACCACCAACACTTTTTCGATACGGTGACGGTGCAACAGGTTCTTCACCGTTTCCATGTCGTAACCTTCGGTGACGGTGACCAGCTTCTCTTTCGGCGTCATCAGTTCCTGAACTTTCTTGTTCAGGTTGTTTTCAAAACGGATGTCGCGACCGGTGATAATGCCCACCAGATCCTTACCGTCCACCACCGGCAGACCAGAGATATTATTGGCCATGGTGATAGCGCGAACTTCACTGACCGTGTTGTTCGGTGAAACAGTGATGGGGTCTTTCACCACACCACTTTCAAATTTCTTCACCGTACGCACTTCCGCCGCTTGCTGCTCGATCGTCATATTCTTATGAATAATGCCGATGCCGCCTTCCTGCGCCAGTGCGATAGCCAAACGGGCTTCCGTTACGGTATCCATGGCGGCGGAGACAAGGGGGAGGTTGATCGTGATGTCGCGGGTAAGTCGGGTGGTCAGGCTGACGTCTTTGGGCAGGACTTCAGAATAACCAGGGATGAGGAGAACGTCGTCGAAGGTTAGCGCTTCTTGAGCTATGCGCAGCATATGAATCGCCTTTTTGCTTGCAAATAAGTTAATCGGACTATTATAAATTTTAAGGCATAATCAGTAAACTTACGGACTTCCCTAATACCCGCTTTTCTCTAAGAAATTCCGTAATTCGCCTGCAAATGGGCAAAATAAGCCACAGAGTTGGATAAAAATACAGCATAATGAGCGAGCTCAGCCCCCATTCTCCCCTTTCCGTCAGTGAATTAAACCGTCAAGTGCGCCGACTTTTGGAAGTCAGCTTCATGCAGGTCTGGGTGACCGGTGAAATCTCCAACTTCAGTTGTCCCAGTTCTGGACACTGGTATTTCTCTCTTAAGGACGACAAGGCCCAGGTGCGTTGCGCCATGTTTCGCAACCGCAATATGTTTGTGAAACAGCGCCCCCGGGATGGAGAGGCGGTTACTTTGCGCGCCAAGGTCAGTCTTTATGAAGGACGCGGCGAGTTTCAGTTAATTGCGGAAGGTATGGAGCTGGCGGGAGAAGGCGAACTAAGGCGCGCCTTCGAGGAATTGAAGCTGAAGCTGTCTCGCGAGGGTCTGTTTGATGACGCCCGCAAACGCCCATTGCCCGCCATGCCCAAGCAGATCGGCGTGATCACCTCGCCGACCGGCGCTGCAGTGCGCGATATTCTCACCGTACTGAAAAGACGCTTCCCCGCCATTCCCGTTTTATTGTTTCCCGTCCCGGTTCAAGGCAAAGAAGCCGGACCGGCTATCGTCGCAGCGATAGCGAGCGCCAACCGACTTAACGCCTGCGATGTGCTGATTGTGGGCCGCGGCGGCGGCTCGCTGGAAGATCTGTGGGCCTTCAATGAAGAGCCCGTGGTCCGCGCCATTGCCGCGAGCGCCATCCCCATCGTCAGCGCTGTCGGACACGAAACCGACATCACCATCGCCGATCTGGTCGCCGACCTTCGCGCGCCCACGCCATCCGCCGCTGCGGAGAAAATCAGTCCGGACCAGGCTGAGTGGAAACATCGCTTTCTGATATACGAACAAAGGCTTGGCGCCGCTGCGCAGCGCCTGTTGCGACAGGAAGGCATGCGCCTCAACCAGCTTCGAGAACGCCTCAAGCATCCTGGCCGGCGTCTGCAGGAGTCCGCCCAGCGCCTGGATGATCTGGAAATGCGTCTGCATCGGCAAGCACAAAATCTGCTATCTGCTCGTCGCAATCAATTGACGCATCTGCATGACCGTCTGCTGGCGTCCAGCCCCCGGCAGTCTCTAAAAAACCGCTACGCCACCGTGGATGCCCTTGATCATCGTTTGCAAACCGCTGTCTTGTCTGTGTTAAGACACAAATCTCAGCACTTCGCCAAGCTGTGCGGTCACATGGAAGCGGTCAGCCCAATCGCTACCCTGGCGCGAGGATACGCCATCGTCTCTGACGAAAATGGCCAGATTATTCGCAGCGAGAAAGAAGTTCGGACAGGGCAAAAGGTCAAAGCCCGTCTCAGCGACGGTGAAATTCATTGTGAAGTGATCGCATCCGCCTGACCTGAAAAAAAACCATAACCAGCGGTGTGCAGCGACCTCATCAATAAGAAAAACAAGAGCGACACAAAAAGAAAGCACTAACAAGTGCTATATAAAAGGAGAATATAAGCAAGCCGCAGGCAAGGACCCGCGGCTCGACAAAGCGCCTCAACCCAGCAAAAAATGCGCCCGCGCCAATGCGATCGGGTCCTTACGCTTTTTCTGCCATGCGCTGACGCTGACATTGGCGACGCGATTGCCGCGACGAGTCAGCTTACATTCCGCATACGTCTCCTGATACAAGCCTGCACGCAGATAGTCCAAAGAAAAGTCGACGATCCGCGGAAAGGTGTCGATCTCCAGGAAAATAGCGAGATGGAATGCAGCGGCCAACTCCATGAATCCGCCGATCACGCCACCATGAATCGCAGGCAAAATGGGGTTGCCCAAATTCTGCTCCCGCTTGGGCAGAATAAACACCACTTCGTTGCCGAAACGCTCACAGCGCACACCAAGGGTGCTGGCGTAGGGAATCAGTTCCAGAAGCTTATTGTAGTCGCCGCTGCGATGAGCCTGCGCGACGTGTTGCTGTAAAGATTCCATGATTACTTTCTGCCCTCGATCTTTTCCCAAAACCAATCGGGGGAAGCGTCACGCCCAATCCGCATGAACGTGGCGACGCAGTTGGCCACCGTCGTGTCCGGGCCCCGTTGGAAGGCTTCGCAACGGGTGAAGACGATGGTGCCGGTCACCCGATAGCAACGGGCCCGCGCGAAGACGGTCTTGCCGGGCTGCGCCGGACGCATGTAGTCCACTCGCAGATCCAGGGTGGGACACAACTCCAGTTCGGGCAGACAACATAATACGCTGCCGCCGGAAGCGGTATCCATCAACGTAGTAATGGCGCCGCCATGGATAACGCCCGTATCGGTATCGCCAACGATGTGTTCGCTATAAGGCAGTTCCAGCTCCAGGCCATCCGCATTGGCGCAAGTCACTTTAATGCCAAGTTCTCGACATTGATTAAGGCTATCCAGAAACCTCGATACCCGGCCGAAACGAAGCTCGTCGTTCTCCCAGGGTTCGTACTGCTGCATGTTTCAGTTATCCGTCGCTGTATAAATTGAATGAACGTCCTGCGTGTCGACAACCGGGCTTCATCAACCTCAGCCGCCCCAAACGCAAAAGTGATTCAACCGCGGTAGCGTCACATGCTTTATATTGTCGACGCTCCGCGATTACTCTTTCCCCGCCGCCTCATCCTCAAAGGTCTTACCGGCGCGCAACGCTTTCAGAGCGCGGGACCGGAACTCCCGTTGAAACAGGATAGCCACCACAGCGCTGGTTATCGCCATGAACAATATCGGATGGATAAACCAGGTTAATACGGCGAGTCCATAATAGTATGACCGCAAACCCAGGTTAAAAGAATCCCCGGCCAGGTTCGCCACCCGTGCGGCGGACTGGGCCAACGCCTCACGCGCGCCGGAACTGACCTTGTCCTCGTAGGTCAACGGCGCGCTGCTGATCAGCACCCCACAGAAGTTGTATTGCCGCATCGACCAGGTGAACTTAAAAAAGGCATACACGAACACCGCGCACAGCACCACCAGCTTGAGTTCCCACATGAACTTGCCGGTCTGTGCAATATAGGGTAGATCACTAAAGACGGACATGGCTTTGTCCGTATACCCTATAGCGGTGATCAAACCCGCGAGGATCAATAAGCTGCTGGAGGCGAAAAAAGCGCCGTTGCGCTCCAGATTGCCTACCACGGAAGCATCGGCGATACGGGCGTCGCGCATCAGCGTACGACGCATCCAGTCAGCGCGATACAGATCCAGGGTATTGGAGAGGCAGGGCCGGGTTTTAGCGCGGTGCTCCGAGTAATAGGTGTAACCGACGCAATTCAATAAGAACCAGACGAGAGCAATATAATCCAGTAGATTCATAACACCTTAATCGTTAGATACTTTGTTATTATTCTTGACCATTTTTTGTAGAAATTCATTTAGACGCTTGGAGAAGATAATGCTACGCCTCTTTACATGTAGCCTGTGCTTAATCTTGATCCTGCTGCAAGGGTGCAGTGTGAACCCGGTTACCGGCAAACGCGAAATCATGATCATCAGCGAGCAGCAGGAGATGAGCCTGGGACAGGAACAGTACCAACCCGCACAACAATCCCAGGGCGGACTGTATTATCTTGATCCAGAGCTGACCTTCTATGTTCGCCAAGTTGGGGAAAAGCTCGCCAAAGTCAGCGACCGCCCCGACCTGCCCTACGAATTCGTCGTACTCAATAATTCCGTTCCCAACGCCTGGGCGCTGCCCTCCGGCAAGATCGCCATCAACCGCGGCCTGCTGGCGAAGCTGGATGACGAGGCGCAACTGGCCGCCGTACTCGGCCACGAAATCGTCCACGCCGCCGCCCGCCACAGCGCCAAGCGCATGCAGTCGAACTTGCTCATATCAGCCGGCGTGGCCGGTTTGGGACTGGCGCTGGACAACCAGGACTATCGGGACATTCTGGTGGGCGGAGCCGCCATGGGCGCCACGATGGCGGTGGCGAAGTATGGTCGGGATCATGAGCTGGAGTCTGATCATTACGGCATGCAATACATGGCCTCCGCCGGTTATGACACGCAGGCGGCAGTGGAACTGCAGCAATTGTTCGTAAAACTCTCTGAAGGGCGCTCACAGAACTGGCTGGAAGGATTGTTCGCCTCACATCCGCCCTCCCCTGAACGCGTAGAAGAGAACCGCCGCACAGCCCTGACGCTGCCCCAATCGAATTATCGCGGCAAAGACGCCTTTATGAGAGCAACGGCTCGCCTGCGCAAAACCGTTCCCGCCTATGAAGCCTATGACGAAGGCGTAAAGGCGCTGAAAGCAGGCGACGCCGACAAAGCGCTACAACGGGCCAATCAGGCCATCAAGCTGGAACCGGAGGAAGCGATGTTTTACTCCCTGCGCGGCGACATCTATAAGAAGCAGAACAAAGACTCTGCAGCACTGAAAGAATACGATAAAGCCGTATCGCTGAACCCGGAATACTTCGCCCACACGCTCAAACGCGGCCTGGCCTATAAAGAGATAGGAGACAGCGCCAAAGCCGCGCTGGATCTACGCCGGGCCAACGATTTACTGCCGACTTCCGTCGCCAATCTTGCGCTGGGCGATATCGAAGCGCAAAGCAATAATTCCGCCGCCGCGATCAGCCACTACAGTGCCGCCGCGGAGGCGTCAGGAGCTTACGGCCAGGAAGCGCGCCAGAAGTTATCGCGCCTGGACTTGCCGAAGAATCCCGAGCGCTATCTGCAGCTACAGACACTGAAAGATAAGCAGGGCCGCGCCTTTATTACCTATAGCAATCAAAGCGCTTTGGAAGTGAACAATATTGTGGTCGAAGTGGCCTTGATAAACGCCAGCGGCTGGGTCATGAAGCAAAACACCATCACCTTGGGGCCTACGAGTCCCGGTCAACAGGCCAAGCCGGTGTTCAGCGCCATTGCGACTGAGGCGGCGCAGCGCAAAGACTTATCGCTGCTCACCCGCCTGCATAGCTATCGTTTACGCTAACACTCAGCGGACGCCGCCAAAGCCAGGATATGAGCGTAGGCGGCGTCCGGATCTTCCTGCATGAAACAGTGCCCGCCCGGGAGCATCTGCAATCGCACCCGATGGTTGACTGACGCCGCCCGCTGCGCAGACTTCACGACAAAAGGATAAGAGCTCTCTCCATAAATAATCGCCATGGGTTGACGCACATGTTTGATGGAGGGCCACAACTTATCTGGAAAGGTTGCGAACACCGCCGCCTCCATCCGGGGTGGACACTTCAAGGTCAATCCCCGCTCCGTTTCTTGCAACGCATGCTGGATATAAGCTTGCAATGCGTCATCGCGCCAGCCTTTAAACATGCCGCGCGCTTCAAAATACTCACGCGCCTCAGCCATGCCATCCCAGCCATCGCGTCGGTTTTCCGCCCGCGCCGCCAAAGGATTGGGCGCGCGCAATCGCAGCCAGCGATAGGCGGTCAGCGCGCGCAGCATAGTTGGAGTGAAATATACCGGGTCCAGCGCCACCACCTGATCAAACGCATCATGATGGGCGGCGGCGATCAGCGTCGTCAACACGCCGCCAAAGCTGTGTCCCACGCCTAACACAGGAGCCGAACCGTAATCCGCACGAAAATGCCGCCAGGCGGCGTAAGCGGTTTCCGCCGCTGCATTCCAACCGCGAAATGCGTCGCCGGCGTCGCTGTCGCCATGCCCCTGCGCATCGCTGAGAAACAAGTCGTAATGCTCGGCGAGCAGACGCAACAATGGCTCATAAGTCAATCCACAGAAACCGTTGCCATGCATGAAGTGCAGTACTGGCTTGCCTGAGGGGCGGCTACGCCAGCCTCGGATGGCCATTCCCGGCTCCACGACATACTCCCAGGGAGTCAACATCATCAGCAAAGACTCCGGCGCCGCCTTTTGTACACCGGCCATACCAGAGAGTGAGGCGTGGCTCATACTTCGTCCTTATCCTCTATATCGTTCATCAAAGCGCGTATTTGTTCTTCATGATCACAGTAGATACTGGGATACAGATTATCCCGCCACCAGTGTATCCATTTAAGTGTCTGAAAACCGTCGAACCAGCAGTGAAAGTGGCGACAGAAGGCTTGCTCCGTGGAGGATTGCGCAGCAAAACGGCGCACAGCTCCTGCGATGGCGAACACGTCCAGAGCGCGGTTGGCTAAATCCTCGCGTCCAGTATACCCGCTCAGCTCCGAGGCGAGCTTAGCCACCGCCGCTTCCGGCTGCTCTCGAAGACGCCATAGCGTCGCCACTGATTGCAGAAGAATGCGCAAACACGGGTAGGTCGCCGGGTGGTAGAAAGCCACAGCCCCATCGCCTTCCAGCGCCTTTTGCAACGCCGGGCCGGTTCCAAAGGGAACCCGGCTACTCAGCCGCCCGCTTAACACGATCGCCTCGCCTTTTAGCTGCACAACGGAGCCTAGCTTGGCGAGCTTGTTAAGCAGATAAAAGTCTTCCGCCGCCGCCCGCAAAGGCATTCCTCGCACCATGGCGTAGGCGTCCGCGCGACAGGCCAACGTGCTGCCAACAGTATGAAACGCATAGGGAGATCCCGACGCCTGCAAGCCCGCCACATAACAGCGCAACTTGCTGTCATAAAGTTGCATCAGTCGCTGCTGCCTGGCGTCGCCTTCGCCACGATGGCGAAACGGGTAAACCAGCGCCACGCCGTCGCCAGCCAGGCTCGCTTGATCGAAGTAATCAGCAGGAAGTTCGGCGTCAGCGTCGGTGAAGTGAATCCAGGAGGCTTGCAGATTGCCGCCAGCGAGCAAAGCCAGGGCAATGTCGCCGCCTATTTTACGAGCCAGCCCTACCCCCAGCTCTTTGGGAATCAGAACGTCAGGCGCGCACCTGTCCACCAGCAGAACCGCTGAGCCACCGATCTCCTGTAGCTGCATATTGCCATGACGCCATAAGGTGCGGCCTTGGCTTTGCGCTTGCCGCAGACACGCCCGGGTCGCAGCCAATGCGTCCGCCTCCGCCGACATAGGCGCGTTTATCACCCAGATTTGCAGGCAATCAGCATTGGTCAGGGCTGCAGTCACATGCTTAAGCCCTTCATAATCTTCTGCAAATGCCGGAATGACCAAGACACTGCGCCAGCGCCCCTCGATACCCTCAATTCCGCGACTTTCCGCTTCCGCATAATCGCGCAGGTATTTGACTGCCGCCTTACCGGGCCTGTATGCCTGTGTAACCGCCTCCGCCATTTACGCCAGCCTACTCCACGAAGCCGGATTGCAACGTCGCATGAGGCGGAGCCAGCAGAGCGCCCCGTAAACGCCAGTAGGCATACGCCGCCGTCGCAGCGGCGCTGATAAACGGCGCCAGCAACCACAACTCCCAGTGCAGACTAAAAGGCAGCTCGAATAAGCGATACTGCAGAAATCCCGCCACACTCTCCGCCACGATAACACCCATAACGCCAGCAAAGGCGCCGATCAGGCTGAATTCTCCTACTGTCGCGCCAATCACGACACGCCGGTGTGCGCCCAGCGCCCGAAACAACGCCGTCTCCGCACGTCGCGACGGAGCTTCGCGCGCCAGTAACGACGCCACCACCAGTAGCGCCGCCGCGAAAATCAGCGCCAGCAACGCCTCGATCGCCAGCGACACTTGCGCGATCACTTCCCGCACTTTCACCACAAACTGATCCAGCTCCAACACCGATACCGTAGGAAACTGACGATTGACCTGATTCACCATCTCGGTTTTGTTATCGCCCAGGTAAGCGCTGGTCAGATAGGTGGCGGCGAAACCATCCAGGGCGCCGGGCGCGAAAGCCATGTAGAAATTGGGCTTAAGGCTGTCCCACTGCACGCTGCGAATGCTCTGCACTTTCGACTCCAGTGCAGCACCGCCAATCTGAAAGGTGAGAGAATCCCCCAGCTTCACGTCGAGACGCTGCGCCAACTGGCTTTCTATGGACACCCCAGAGACGCCGCCTTGCGCGCTCAACGCCCCATCCCACCAGGTACCGCTCAGGATTCGGTTATCTTCCGGCAGGTCCGCCATCCAGGTTAGATTGAGCTCCCGATTCAAGGCGCCGACTTCCCGCTCCTTGCTGACCACCGTCCGCACGGGTTCGCCGTTGATGTGGGTCAGTCGTCCGCGCACCATGGGATACAACGGCGCCGCGGCAATATGGTTCTGCTCGAACAAGGTCCGCATCGGCTCCACTTCATAAGGAGCGATGTTGATAAAGAAGTGATTGGGCGCATTTTCAGGGATTTGCGCCCGCCAGTTGTCCACCAGCTCCGTCCGCACCAGAAACAAGGTCAACAACAAAGCCCAGGCGCTACCCAACGCCAATACATGCGGCACCGTGGACCAGGGGCGGCGCTTCAACTGATCAGCGCCTGCCCGTAGCGCGCCGGGAGTGACCGTGCGGCGCGGCGGACGCAGCTTCACCCACATCTTCATGAGCCAGGCCGCCACAGCGATCATCGCCGCCAGCCCGATCAACACCGCGGCGACGATTGTTAATTCGCCGCTGTATACCATCAGTAACGCCGCAAAACCAATCAGGGCGGACAGCATGCGCGACTTGGAGAACCCAAGCATGCGCTGAAAGTCCGCATTGGCCGCCGCCTGCCGCAGAATAAACATAGGCGGCTGTTTGGCCAGGGCCCGAAACACCGGCCAGGCGAACGCCGCCAGTACAATCGCCAACGTCAACAGCGGCAGCCAGATCCAGTTCAGAGGCAGAGATGTTTGCAGAGGCGGCAGCATGTCGCCCATGGCCCACACCGCCCATTGCTCAAATAGCAGCCCGCATCCTAATCCCAAAATCGACGCGGTGACGGCGGAAATCAACAGCAATGACGCGAAGCGCATGCGTAACTGACCACTGCGGCAGCCCAGTGTTTTCAGCAGCGCCACCGTATCCTTCTGTTGCTGGGCGTAATACTGCGCTGTGACGGTGAGCGCCACCGCCGCCAGCAACACGCCCAGTACGCCACCCAATAATAGATAGCGCTCAGCCCGTTCTATCGCCCGCGAGACCGCTGGACGACCGTCTTTCGCCGAGACGATGCGCTCAGAGGCCGTCAGCGATGGCGCGATGTCAGCATTGAACTGCTCCAGTCGCGCCTCTTCGCCAGCCAGCAGCAGGCGATATTTCAATCGGCTTCCTGGCTGCGCCACCGCGGTAGCGGCTACATCCTCGTAGTTCATCAAAACGCGGGGGGCCACATTTATAAAGGAAAAAGAGGGATCCGGCTCCTTCGCCAGCAACCCTGTCACTTTTAACTGCTTACGCCCAATGCTGACAGCATCTCCCAACTGCACGCCCAACAGGGAGAAAAGCCTTGGCGCCAGCCAGACTTCACCTTGCGCCGGGCCCTGTCGCACAATCTGCGTGGAAGCGCCCGTCTGAGTCACCACACCCACTTCGCCTTTTAGCGGGTAACCCTCATCCACCGCTTTGACCGCAACCAATTGAAACTGATCGCCGCGGTTCAACATGGTGGAGAACTCCAGCGTAAACGCCGTCTCCAAGCCCAACTGTTGCGCCTCAGTCACCCATGCGTCGGAAAGATCGCCGGAGCTCTCAATCACCTGATCTCCGCCCAGGAAGCGAGAAGCGCCATCATCGAAAACAGCTTTCAAACGCCCGGTAAATGCAGTGATAGACGCCACCGTCAGCACGGCGACAAACAACGCAAGCCATAACAAACGGAATGAAGGTTGTCGCCACTCTCTCAGCCAGAGTTGCAGCGGTCGCGTAGAACCTGTCATTACGCAGCCTCCAGAACGCCTTGATCCAGCGCCAGAGAACGCCCACAGCGACCGGCCAGCTCGCGATCATGGGTGACCAGAATCAATGTCGTCGAATGCTGCTTGTTCAGGTCGAACAGTAAATCCATGATATGCTGCCCGGTTTGCAGGTCCAGATTTCCAGTAGGCTCATCCGCAAAAAGAATATCCGGCTCCGTGGCGAAAGCCCTGGCCACCGCAACCCGTTGTTGCTCGCCTCCAGACAATTGGCGTGGATAATGTCCTTCCCGCTCCAGCAGTCCTACCCGATCCAGCCACTGACGCGCCCGCTCCCGGCTGTCGGCCACCCCAGCGAGATCCAGCGGCAACATCACATTTTCCAATGCGGTCATGGTGGGAATGAGCTGAAAGGACTGAAAAACGAAACCGACATGCTGAGCCCTGATTGCGGCGCGGCCATCTTCGTCCAGTTGCGCCAGGTCCTTGCCCAGCATACACACCTGACCGGCCGACGGCAGATCAAGGCCCGCCATGATGCTAAGCAGTGTGGTCTTGCCTGACCCGGAGCGTCCGATAATCGCCAAAGACTCTCCCACCTTGATTTGCAAATTGACGCCTTTCAATATGTCCAGACGACCGCTACCATTGGAGACACTTTTCGTCAGCGATTTAACCTCAAGCACATCAACCAAAGTCATGCTAGCAACCTCATTCCTCAATCTGTTTCAACGTCATGTCATCAAGTCCATCTGGACTCTGTTTGCGCTCTGCTGTCTGATGGTAAGCCCTATCACACAGGCTGTCACAGATAAATCGCAGCCAGTAAAAATCGTCGTTCTGGGGGACAGTCTCAGCGCCGCTTACGGCATCCCGCTGGAGTCCGGCTGGATCACGCTGATGGAAAACGAGCTTCGCACCACCTACCCCAACCTCTCGTTGATCAACGCCAGCATTTCCGGCGAGACCACCGGCGGCGGCCGCGCCCGCCTGTCAGCGTTATTGAAAGAGCACAAACCGGATATCGTCCTGCTGGAGCTGGGCGGTAACGACGGCTTGCGTGGTTTTCCCCTCAACATCATTAAAAACAATCTGGCGGCCATGCTGGAAAGCATCACGGACGCCGGCGCAAAGGCCATTCTGATCGGCATGCGCATTCCGCCCAACTATGGACCGGCCTATGCTGAAGGATTCCATCAGATCTACCAGGACCTGGCCAGTGAACAAAAAGTCACGTTAGTGCCCTTCCTTCTGGATAACGTCGCGCTTGATCCCAGCTTAATGCAATCCGACGGCATTCACCCCAACGCCAAAGGCCAGCCGCAACTGGTTGAGAATGTGCTGCCGCATTTAAACTCTCTGCTAAGTCATTGATCCAAGCGACGCTTATTTGCACTCTTTATAGCTATTGCTAGTCTTAAAGTAAGTCATACTATTGAGGCCGGCTATATGGTGATCCCGCGGATTCGACCGGGATGGTTGTTGTATCTGCTGGCGGCGTGGGCGCTCAGCGGCCATGTCGGCGCGGCGATAATCAATAACAACAACGTATTCCAGATCAGCGAACAGATGCAGATGAAGGCCCAGCGCCTGATCGCCGCACAGAACAAATCTGTTGATGAATCTGACGCGCCGGTATTTCAGGACAAGTTGCCCAATCAGGTTTATGCGAAGGCGCTGGACGCCTATGCGCAAATCCGTCAGTTGATGACCCTGAATAACCTGCCACCCATCGAAGATAAGCAGCTCCCTTTCCAAATTTTCAGACCTAAAGACGTGTACGATCTGTTGGAGCAAGCGGATCAGGGCCTCAACGCCATTCTGGAAGCCAAGTCCATCAGTACGGAAGCAGAGTTTGAGCGCCCTTTGGGCAAGTCCGGGGCCGACGTTTACCAAAGCTTATGGAAGCTCACCAATGTGTTGTCCGTACTGGCGCCTCCGCCGGATATCGGCGATACGCAAAAGCAATTCAAGTTGATCGAAGATGAGCTAAGGCTATTGGCCCGGGCGCTGAACCTCAAATTTACCGAGCCGCAGAAGAACCAGTACAGCGATAAAAGCATCCGCGACGTGATGCTAGCGCTATACCAGAACTACCACTTGCTTGGCAGGCTGCAACGCAACCTGGAGGTGGAGCCTACCAGTCCGGAAGCCATCCCCAGCGGCGCCTTGACCGTGCTGGATGCTTACGACGGCGCACGCAGCGTGCTGGCGGAGATCCACCGTATGAAAGCCGGCCTCAATATCGAGCAGCGCAGCCCGGCGCCCTCGGGAGAGGCCAACGCCTCCCTGAACAGCCTGTATGCGCAAGCGAAAAAAATCCATGATTTGCTGATAAGCCTGCTGAGCGACATGCCCCCGGCAGGCTAACAGCGATGTAACTACTGAGGTGCGGAATGCGTCTGCAGAATCTTCCATTGATGCTGAAGTTGAGTCTGGTTCCGGCGCTGATACTGATCCTGTTGCTGGCCTATGCGCTGATGGTGATCGCGTCACTGCGAGAAATCACCACCCGCGCCAACCACTTCTCCACCGTCATCGAGCCGACTGCGCGCCTGACCAGCGACCTCAGCGCCAACCTGTCCACTCGCGCCAGCCTGCAACAGCAATACCTGCGTACGCCGGCCGATAAAACACTGGAGGAATACACCCAGGCCAGCGCTCAGGCGCAAGAGTATTTCTCCGACGCCAATTTCACCAAACTGAAGAGCGCCGACGCCCTGCAAACCGCCAGCCTGCGTATTGACGATCTGTTTCGCAACAGCCTGCTGCCGAAAAACCGCGAGCTGCGCAGCAGCATCGCCACAGTGCAGGAAACCCTTGTGCCGAAAACCCTGGAGTTATCCAACAACATCAGGGTGACGCTTGACCCTTCCAGCGCCCAGGTGTTGATCCAATGGACCATCCTGGTCAGCAATCACATACAAGCCGCCCTCATCAATCTGAATGCGTTCCTGCGCACCGGCTCCCCCACCGAGACCGACGCCTTCCTGATGGAAATATACGGGGCGCAAAATGCAGTGATCGATCTGAAGAAGCATCTGCGCAAGCCGGAACATGAAAAATGGATCGGTGAGATCGACGGGCTGGTGAAGCAGTTTGAGAGCAAAGCCAAAACCATCTTCGATGTGGCCCGCAGTCAAAACAGCTTGCTGGACAGCGAGTTGCGCCCGCTCGTCAATAACACGCTGAATATCGTGGCGGAGGAGCAAGCCAGCATCTGGAGCGATTTACGCAGCGTCAGCGGGTACATTGCAGAGTCTCTGGACTCCAACATTGTGAAGATGCTGTTGTTCCTGGTGGTGACCCTGGTCATTTCCACGGTGTTGACCGCTTTGGTGTCGCGCCTGATCAGCAAACCCATCAAAGATGTGGTCGCCACCATGGAGGACATCGCCCAAGGCGGCGGCGACCTCACCCGGCGCCTGACCTATCTGGGACAGGACGAGCTTGGCCGGCTTGCGCGGGCTTTCAATCGCTTCGTCGAACTCATCCAGCAGATATGCATCAGCATCAACGACAAGTCTCAGGAACTGGGCCAATCAGCGGAATCCTTGCAGGACGTGGCTCACCAGGGCGAAAACTGTCTGGAGCAACAGAAAGCCGAATTCGTCACGGTCTCCGAATCTACCCAGCTGATCTCCCACAGTTTCCGGGACATTGCGCAGCAGGCGGGCAAATTGCTGGAAATCGCCCAATCCATCGCCTCGCAGTCGGATAACGGAAAACGCCTGCTGCAAAACAATACCGACACGCTGTCCCGACTGGCCCAGCAAATGGAGACCTCTTACGCCTCCATGCAACGCCTGGCCAGCAGCAGCCAGAAAGTCTCGGAAGTGCTGCAGGTCATCAACAATATCGCAGAGCAAACCAACCTGCTCGCGCTGAACGCAGCGATCGAAGCCGCCCGCGCCGGCGAGCATGGCCGCGGCTTCGCCGTGGTGGCGGATGAAGTCAGACAGCTGGCGTTACGCACCCGGGATTCCACCGAAGAAATCCGCGAAATCATGGAAGGCCTGCAAAAAGACGCCGAAGAAACGGAAAAGATGATCAACCTGAGCAACAGCATGACGCAAAACAGCGTGTCGCAGATGAGCACATTGGCGGTAACCGTGGATCAAACCAACAGCGGCATTGCAGAAGCCAGCGACCTGATCGACCAAGTAGCCAAAACCACAGAGGAGCAGGCCAAGCACGCGGAAGGCATCGCGCAAAGTATGCAAACCTTGGAGGCGTTGCTGGATGAAAGCTGGCGGCAGGTGAACACCACCTCCTCCAACAGTGAGAACATTAATCAACTGTCATCGCAGTTGCAGGAAAACGTCGGCCGCTTCAAGACTTGTTAACCGCGCCGCCGGCCGACGCCGCTATTTGATCACAAGCACATCGCACTCCAGATTATCCAGCACACGCTCCGCCGTGCTGCCGATAAAAATGCGGTCCACGCCGCTACGGGATACCGCGCCCATGACCACCAAGTCATGTCCATGCTGATTGACGCAGGCGGGCAGTACTTTCTCCGGCGAACCTTCTTCGAAAAATACGTGCGTGCTTGACTCAACATAGCTCTCCAGCAGGCGATCCAGCGCCTTTTGGTGCTTGGATTTCACTTTCTCGCGATATTCTTCGTAATCGGCGACGATGGCGTCGAATTCCACCAACATGCCGGTAGGAATCGGCTCATAAGCGTGCACGACATTCAACTCCGCGGGCAAACGACAGGAAATTTCATGGGCGATGTCCAGGATGCGCGGATTCAGATTATTGACGGAGCCCTCCGCCTCTACCGGATCCACGGCCGCCAGCACCTGAATATGACCATCCCAGCGATGCTCTTCCCGCACAAACCAGATCGGCGCATCCGCGTCCCGTATCAAATGCCAGTCCGTGTTGGTGAACAACGCCCGTTGCAGAATAGAGTGATGATGAGTGGCTTTAATAATCAGTTGCGCTTGGGTCTCACGGCAACGCTCCACCACCGCCTTATAAAGAGGCTTCTCCCAGCGCACATGCTGAGTGACTGCGATGCCGTGGGCGCGCATCTGTTCTGCAAAAACTTCCAGCCAGCGTTCACGACTGGCCAGACAGCTTTCTTTCGCCGAACTGAGCGCCTTGGCGTCGAAGGGGTAACTGGATTCCAACGCCCGTTGATATTCCGCCACCATCAGCTCCACTTCCGCGCCCAGCGCCTTGGCGAGACGAATCGTTCGGGGAATGACTTCCTGCCTTTCCTTGGTCGGGTCCACTACCAGCAATATCTTTTTAATCTCCGCCAGCTTCTTGATTTCCATAGCCTCTCCCCACCGATTTAAAATTTTTTTCAACTTCCTTCGTTTTTTAATAATAGAAAAGGTTGACGAGATAGTCCCATGTCATTATTATTGCGGCCTCGAAAATGACGTTCCCCGATAGCTCAGTTGGTAGAGCAAATGACTGTTAATCATTGGGTCGCTGGTTCGAGTCCAGCTCGGGGAGCCAATCTTTTCGGATCGTAAAGATCATTCGGGGTATAGCGCAGTCTGGTAGCGCGCCTGCTTTGGGAGCAGGATGTCGGGAGTTCGAATCTCTCTACCCCGACCACTTTTTTTCACCTCCCTTCTTGTTTTTCTCTATCCAAAATTAAAACTCATATTTAGCCTTTGATCGTTCGCTTCTTCGTGCTTTTTCACCACAAAAGCCGCGACATGCCGGTATCTTTCTATACGCCCCCTTAAGCACACACCTCTTTGCACAAGTGAGCCCGTCCCTGGACTATCTCGCCTGCCCTGGCCTTGATCGCGTCACGCCTGCGGAAGCGTCGCCGTATTAAAGAATAATTTGCTGACTTCATATAGCGTCAGCGGATCAGCGCTACCACAGGTTTCCCTGATGGAATGCATCGCAAACTGCGGCACGCCAATATCGAGCGTTTTGACTCCCAACTCCGCCGCCGTGAGCGGTCCGATGGTGCTGCCGCACGCCATATCCGTCCGCACCACAAACACCTGATAAGGCAGATTCAGTTCCTCACTGAGACGACGGTAGAACGAACTGGTGATGCTGTTGGTGGCGTAGCGCTGATTTGAATTCACCTTGATGACCGGCCCATTGTTCAGCAAAGGCCCATGGTTTTCATCATGACGATCCGCATAATTGGGATGTACGCCGTGGGCGTTGTCGGCGGAGAACATCATGGATCGGCTGATCATCTGACTCAAACGCGTTTCATCTTCCGTAATCCGCAGCAGCACTGAGCGCAGGAAAGGTCCTTGCGCGCCTTCTGCGGACACGCTGCCCACTTCTTCATGATCATTGAAGACCAGGAAACAAGGCTGACTGGAACCCGCATCCAACATCGCCTGCAGGCCGATATAGCAACTCAGCAGGTTATCCAGACGCGCTGAACTGAGGAATTCGTTTTGCAGGCCATGAATATTGGCAGGCTGGGTGTCATACAGGCACAGCTCATAATCCAGCACACGCTCCACATCTAATGTGGGATGCTCTTGTTTGATTTGCTCCAGCAACAGGCCACGGAACTCTGGTGGACTGTCAGCGCTACATTGCATCAATACCGCCGGCAGGTCTTTCTGAGGATTGATCGAGCGGTTGTTGTTGACTTCCCGATCCAAGTGAATCGCCAGACTGGGGATCATTGCGATCGGGCGCACCCAATTGATCAGCGTGCTTTTCACTTCCCCTGTGCTGCCCAGGTAAGTCACCCGCCCCGCAAGTGATAGTTCACGATCAAACCAGGGGTTTAGCAAAACGCCGCCGTACACCTCGACGCCCAGCTGATAATAGCCTTTGCGCAGTAATTCCGGGTTGGGTTTAATTTTCAGACAGGGACTGTCGGTGTGCGCGCCGAACATTCTTGCGCCGCTGACTTCCAGCGGTCCTTGCGCGCCGCTGAATGCGATCAGTGAGGAACCGTTACGCGTAATAAAGTAACGCTCATTGGCCTGCAACGACCATTCATATTCTTCATGCAAACGCCTGAAGCCAGCCTTTTCCAGCATTTCCACCATATTGGCGACCGCATGAAAAGGGGTCGGCGAGGCGTTCAGAAACGCCAATAATCCTTCATTAAACTCTTCTTTTTTCATACTTCACTCAAGTAACCGCGTTATCCGACTCTATACGGCTGTCGACACAGGACCAACAGCGACCGTAAACACTGCACATAGCCTATACGGGAGATTCCGGCTTGGCCAGTTGGTTTTGCGAAGAATTCTCATCTGCTTTCCCCGCACTCGCTTTCTTATCCTTGCGCCCAGGCTTGACCGGCGCCTCCGGCAGACGCTCAGAGAACTTTTCCCAGGCCCAGCGCAACCAGTTGATCATGGCGAAAGCCAGCCACAACGACCAAACCAACATCGCCACCCGATAGAACAGCACGGGAACCGTCCATACTGACGCCGTTGGCAATTCTCCCGTCGCCGCATCCTGATACCAACGCAACTGCCCCGCAAAAGAACCGTTGCCGGCGACATAATCCGCAGGTTGCCCGATCAACCCCTTGGGAATACTGGCGATTACCCACCCCAGCACAGCCAGCGTCAGCAACACCAGCAACGCGCTAAACAATCTGCGCCCCCAACGCGGCAGACCGCGGGCCAGCTCATAACGGTAATTGAATGCGTAAAACCACACCGCCAGCACCAGCAATCCCTGCACCCAGCCCAAAGCCGCTCCGGCCGCCAGCACCGCCCAACGCCCCACGCCCAGCGGATTGCCGCCATGCCAACCCAACACAGACGCCAACAGCAACATTACCGCCAGCACACCCCAGAACAATATGGCCGGTCCCATTTGCGGACCACCCACCCATAACGGCCACAGGCGATCCGGCAACTGAATCTGGAGCTGCACGTTGCTGACCGGAGCCGGTAACTGCAGAGCCGGCGTCTGATAACGCCATTGTGTTCCTTGCGCCTCCTCATGCCAGCGTATGCGCAAGAATTGCTCGCCATAACCGAGCACTACATCCACCCGATTGTTTTCTTCGCCGCGGGCGACATTTCTTCCATCCAGCTCCACTGCATCCAGGACTGCGCCATCCGGCAAATCAAAGCTATAGCGCTGGGTTCGCGAGGTGCGCAGGCGAATATCCGCCGTATATTGCAACTGCTTGCCGCCCACTTTCTGACTCAGATTCAGGCTATCCACCGTCAACATGCGGCCTTCAACCGCCTTATTGGGCGAAACGGACAAGAACAGGGAATCTCCCGGCTGAGGCCGCCACTTTGGCCGCCAGTAACCAGACTGAATAATTTCATAAGGCACCGGCCCAGTGTATTCAAAACTCCACTGCGGCCCCACCAGAATCGACCAGTGCTCACTCCAGGCGCTATTGGTCGGCGCCAGCAGCTCGATACGCTGACGGAAGCTCAAGTTGGACACCCATTCCAGACTGTCCTGACGATCATCCAGGGTCACCAACGCCCGCTGATTACTGACGTCGATATCCCCCGAAGTCACCGACTCTCCCATCAGCAGCGGAATACTGGCCGAAATGGAGCCCCGCAACGGCGCCACCCGCTCCACCCGAGTACGCACACGCCACTTCAGCCCCAGGTCCAGCTCCCGATAGACCTTGACGAAGGCGGGCGCCGGCTCCTGGAACAAAGATTGTCGCGACTCTGAGCTGCGCTGACTGATGCTGGTGCGCTCAAACTTGATATTGGAGCTCAGCAGCTCATTGCTACCCGCGCCGGACATCGACCAATCCGCCACTTTCGCCGAAAATCGATGAGGCCGCAGAGGAAACGCCAGCTGAAACTGATCCACTTCCCGCACGCTGCCTTCCAACACCACTTCCTGCACGCCGGCTTCCAGCGGAATACGCCAGACGCCATCGTCCCCAGCGCTCCAACGATCCCAGCGCTTCCCGTTGACAAACACATTCTCAGGCCGCCAGAAACCGGCGCGAGCTGGAATCGGCAAAGCAATCGGCTGCAACGAACTGACTTCCAGCGACAATGTCAGACTGTAACCATCCAGAATCAGGTTGGCGGAATTAACATCCACGCAGCGGGGAGCACAGGCCGGCGGCGCAGTCAAACGTTGCTCCAGCGCTTGCAACATTTCCGGACTGGGATAACCAGTATCGGCGTGCGCCCGCTCCGCCGGAGCCATCAGCGCAAGAGGAGCCAGCAGCGCCAATCCCGCCAGCTTAGTGGTGACGCCAGGTTGCGGCGAGTCATCCCCCTTGTCGTTGCGCCCGCCACGCCGCCCTACCAGGCAAGCCAACAGCACCACCAGCAGCGCAAAATGGACAATACGCGCGAACCCTGTTTGCATGGGGCTCAATACATACAACTTGGCGTTTTCATCACCGCTCAGCGGCCCCTGCCAGGTAAGATTCACTTTTTTCCAACTCCAGTCCGGCACCCCTGGCCCAGTTGGCGCAGGAGCCTCCGGCGCCACATCTTCAGGCTGCTTTTCCCTCAAAGACATTGGCGCGCTCATCAGCGCAGGCGGCGCGGGCTCCATTGATTCCTGCAACATATAAGCGCTCTGCATATCCTCTTCCGCATCCACCTCACGCCCCATCGTTGCATGATCTGCCGAGTAAACTACACCGGAGTCACGCTCCAACTGCGGATATATCGCCATACGCACCTGGGCCACACCATAGTTCAGCAGCATACCCGCCAATATCAGCAATGCTCCCCAACGCCAGCCGGTAACCAGTTTCAACATCCAGCCGGGACGAACCACGCGCAGTAACGCATTGGGGATAATCAACAGCAACCACACCGCCACCGGCGCATAGATTTCGTGATAGGCGAATCCCAGCGCCACTACCGTCACCCCTCCCCACACGACGCCTTCCAAACGCGCCACCGCTGCGGTTATCAACAGCAGCAGGAATAAATCCCACAAAGACCATCGGTCAAACCAGGTTCCCGCACTGCGGTCCACGCCGGAAGCGGCCAAAGGCCACCAACCCGGCGGTAAATTGACGTCGCTGGAGACATTCTCAAGATTCAGACTGCCGCCGCCATCGCGCCAGCCGCTGGCGGGAATCACAAACGCGGCGGCCTCACGCTCTACCGGCGAACTACTGACCGCCGTCATGTCGAGGTCGGCGCGCCGTACTTCCACGCCCCGATTGGAGTCCTGACGCGACTGTGTGACCAATTGCGCCCGCCCTGACAGATCCACCTTCCCTAACTCATAAGGCGCGCCTTGCTCCAAACGCCACCCCTGCGACATTTCACCCGTCAGACGATCGCGCCAGATCCAGCGACTTTGATCGAACGCCAGCCAGCCCTGGGTATGCTGCCGAATACGATTACCCGCCAGAGATGTGAGGCCCCGCTCAATTTCCTTCAAATCCAGAGGCGAACCTTCCGCCACCCGAAACGCCGGCAATGTCCGCCACTCCTGGGGCAACAGAGTCTGCTGCGGATCAACAACGCGCCCTTCTATTTCCACACGACGTAACTGAGGCTGCGTCTCCACCACCCACAATTCCGATTCAGGCCAGACGCCTCCTGGCTCAGGCTCCATAGAGAAAGCATCCGTACGATTGGTCTGGCGAAAACGCGCCACCAGCGTCCAGGAGCCTGGGCGCACTTGAATCCGCAGACGACCATCCTTTTCAACTCGCGCTGGTAAGTTGCTGGTCAGTGAAATCTGCTCCCAGCCGGACAAGCGAAAGCCGCCCAGCACTTCTTCCCGCTCCCCGCCAGAAACATCCAGCTGCAAACGCGTCTCCAGCAGCTTTGGCTCATCATCGATCAGCTTGCGGAACACGTTGATTTTCAAAGAATCCGGCTGCAGATTCGCCTGCAGTTGATCACGCACCAGCCATAGCGCGGAACCGCTGTCCACATACGCCCGCCCTTCCAGCGCGGCCACGGCGGCCAATCTGGTCATGGCGAATGACTTGGGCAATGGAACGCTTTGCGGTAACTGCTCCCAGCTGATGCGCCCCTGCACCCGATAACTTCCGGGCTGAAGCCAGATCGAAGGCACACCGTCCATATTTATGACCGCCACCCGATTACCGGACAGCTTCACTTCGTGAGGCCAGAATTGCACGGAGCCCGGCAGCGACAGCCACCCCTCATACTGACTTTCCGCCTGAAAACGGAAGTCCAGCCGCTTCATCTCCAGATCCAGCTCCAGTGCGCCAAGCCAGAGGCACACTTTCGCACCGCCCCCGTCATGCGCAGGGGTACAGTCTTTATCAATATGGTCGTGCAACACCCAGCCGGACCAGTCGGCGAGTTGCTGTGGGATATCCGGAGAGGCGGCCTGAGCCGGGGAAATGCAAAAAAGAAGGAAAAAACATGCGACTAGACAGGATTTCATTAATATATCCATAGCTATAAAACGGACAAAATACGACTCAAGTCGTCAGAATCTCTCGATAACTGATCCCAACGCCGTTTCTCGTATTCAGACTCCCGGGCGCCTGCAAAGTCTGTTTGGTGAAATAAGGTTGAGCAAATATAATTAAATGTCAATAACTTGCCGAGCCCAAATAGTCTGATTATGAAAAGCAAACATCTGGAAGACGCCCTGTTCCTGGACATTGAAGCCAGCAGCCCGGACGACGACGCCTACCCTATCTGTATCGCCTGGACCGACCCGGATGGAGCCATCCAAAAGGCGTTGATCATTCCAGAGGACGACTGGGAGGATTGGGACTTCGGCTACCAGCACAGTCACGGCTTATCCCGGGAACATTTGTTTGAGCAGGGCGAAACCGGCAAAGACGTCATTCGCGCCCTGTCCAGCGACTTGGCGGAAGCCACCGTGTACGTCGACGGCCTCGACCCTGACGCCCAGTTGCTGGAACGTCTGTTCGAAGCCTTCGACGCCGACATGCCTTTTGAACTGGCGCGGATCACGGATTTTCTGCCGGAACTGGACTTTGAAACCTTTCTCGAAAGGCGACAGGAAATTCTGCTGGAAAACGGTCTTTCCGGCTTCAATGCGGAGAACAACGTTTTCGTCATGGCTGAACTGACCCGCCGCCTCCGCTGAATATGCCGGGCGGCGCAGCCGCCCTACTCCGCTCCAACCCAATAAAACCGCGCCGCCCGCTGCACTTGCTCCGACATAGGCTCATCGCAGTCCATCTCACGCTGAAACACCAACTCCTGCAAATCCATTACCGCCTTGGAAATCTCTTCGGAAGCGGCGCGCATGCGCTCCACCAGCTTTTCGCCAACATCTGTCTCCAGCACCTGCAGGCGGCTGCCGAACTCACTGAAAAAACCGCTGATCACCCATTCGCGCAGATACAACGCCTGCTGCAATTGCAACCAATGATCCTGCGGCAACTCCAGATCAAATATCAGCTCTTCCACGGTTTTTTCCACACCGCCGCTTTCTACGGTGTACAGCATTCTGCGCAATTCGCGACTCCATGTATCCCCCAGTCCATGAGGGCTGGCGCCGTATAAACAGGCCAGCACATGCTCCAGAGCCTGCACTTCAAAAAACGCCTGCCCCAGCGCCTGCATCAACGCCCCATCCTGATGGATAAGCTCCGCCCCCTGTGATTTGGAGATTGCGGAGAGACTGCCGGTAGTTCCCTGACTCATTTCACTTGCACCTTTATTATTGAATTTATTGGTTTGCTCATCGGAAGCCGAAGCTCGCCGGAAGTTAAGTAACAATATATTACCTTTCTGAAAACCTTTGTGGCTTGTTGGTTACCCGCTTCACTGCTAAGTTTTTACTGGACTGCAGATAACTTCCAGTGTCTTCACGCTTTAATCAGACCTATCAGCCAACTAAACGCGCCCGCATGGAAATATCGAACAACGTGAACTCAGATCTGATCTGGGACCTGGACTTGCTCGCCGATCGCAGCAAAGCCCAGGAGTTCGTCTTGAAGTTTGAGAACAAACTCTGCGTCTTCTCAGGCTCCGTACGGCAAATCTATACCAATTACAGCATGCACTTCCCTGAAGACTATAACCGTAATCTGGTTATATTGCCCGATCCTTACGCCTTTCACGACACGTTCAACCATATTGAAGAAGAGGCCGTCACCCGCACCGGCTTTCATATTATTCCCGGCGAGCTGATCAAACAGAAAGGGATGTTCATGCTGATACAGCCCAAAGACCCAGAAGCGCCGGCAAAGCCCGTCGCTATGCGCAAAGCGCTGGAGGTGCTTAATAAAATGCGTACGGAATCCGACCCTTTTCTGCCCATCCTGGTCAAAGGCGACCTGAAGCCCTTCCAGGACCAGATCCCCTGTCTGCATCTACATCGCTTGCGCCTGCCGCTCATTCATCGCGCCAGCGAATTCGAAAAAAGCGAGCTGCGCCGCGTCATCCAGACCAAGATGCAGGACATCGCCGAGCTCTAGGCCCCTCCCCAAAGGCGGCAAATTGATTTGTGACGCTTTTCCGTGACTGCGTTGACCGCTTAAGTCACAATCCCAACCTATTGCGCCTCTACTCTGGTCGCATGCCGCACCGATAAAAATAACTCATGGAAAGCAGATAATAATGAAGCGCCGCATTCGTCATCCGCGTTCGATCACAACCGTTCTCACCGTATTGGCGGTTTTGCTGGCCAGCCCCGGCAGCCGCGCGGAGGGAGAAAAAGAAGGCAAATCTTATGTCGGACTGAGCGCCACCCAGTTCGATTTCAAACGGGTCGGCGGCAGCAACAGCGCCAGCACGACAGGCGTCACGCTTAGCTATGGCTCCTACCTGACCGACTACGTCAAAACCGAGTTTCGCGCTGGCATGGGGCTGGATGAAGAGGAAGCAAAACCGGGACTGGATATCGGTATGGACTACTTCGCCAGCTGGTATATGGGCGCGCAGTATCCGGCTACGGATTATCTGTCTGTATACGCCTTGTTCGGATTCACCCATATGAAGGGCAAGGTCTCTAAAGACGATCCAGACGCTCATCAAAACATTCCGGAAGACCTCACCGACAGCAGCTTCAGCGTCAGCTACGCACTAGGAACGGAAATCAAGGTCACTGGCGACCTCTGGGGCGTTCTGGAGTTCGGCCGCATTCACCGCGACACGGAGACTGCGATCCGCACCATGCAGCTTAGCGCCGGTCTGAAATACGAGTTCTAAACCCGGCGCTACACGCACTTACTCAAGCGTTATGGCGGATATGCCAGCACTGATGAATCCGTTCGTTGCGCTTGAAGTCTTCAGGAATGCTGGCGGTGGTATGATTTTCCACCGCAAAACGCTCCTCAATGCCTGAGTCCAGCTTGAAGCGTCGATAGTTACAGGAAAAGATCAATACCCCTCCCGGCGCCAGCAACCGCATGCAATCTTCAATCAGCCCGGCATGATCCCGCTGAATATCCAGTACATCCTCCATTTTTTTGGAGTTGGAGAATGTAGGAGGATCAAGGAATATCAGATCGTATGTATTGCGCTCGGCTTTCAGCCACTCCAGGACGTTCGCGCGCACAAAACGGTGGGGGCCGCTCAGCTTATTAAGGTGAAAGTTACGCTCCGCCCAGCTCAGATAGGTTTGCGACATATCCACACTGGTGGTGGTCGCAGCGCCGCCCGCCGCCGCATGGACAGAAGCCGCTCCTGTGTAACAGAACAGATTCAGAAAGCGCTTGCCCGAGCTATGCCGTTGAATCCAGTAACGGGTTGGACGGTGATCAAGGAAGAGCCCTGAGTCCAAGTAATCGGACAGGTTCACCCAGAACCGGCAACCATGCTCTTCTACCATGCGCTCCTTGCGACTGGAGTCCGTTTTCTCGTACTGCAGCATGCCTTTCTGCTTTTTACGCTGCTTGAGAAACAGCTGCCCACCGTCGATCCCCAGCACCGCCGGGGTGACTTCCAAAACGTCCAACAGGCGTTGGCGCGCCTTTTCTTCATCCACGGATTTCGGCGGCGCATATTCCTGCACGATGATTCCGCCGTCATACCAGTCGATGGCGACAGCGTACTCCGGCATATCCGCATCATAGATCCGATAAGCGCTAAGCTGCTGCTTCTTCGCCCATTTGCTCCACTTCGCCAGATTCTTACTCAGTCGATTGCGAAACATTTGCGCTTGCTCGGAGATGCCTTCAAGAGAGGCGTTCTGAGGTTTGCGCGGCGCTTCCGCCTCAGGTCGGTTCCCGTATATATCAAATAAATACAGCGTCGTGGCCAGAGGACCGTTATAAAGATGGTATTGCTTGTCCGCCCGCAGCCCGATTTCTTTCGCCAAGTTGACGCTGGAAGTGAAAATGCCCGCTTTCCATTCACCATATGCGGTTTTCAGCCTCCGCCCCAACGCCCGATACAGTGAACGCAGCTCCAATTCCTGCCCCAAACGCTCGCCATAGGGAGGATTGCACACCAGCAAGCGCCGCCCGCAGCCTTCCGTATCCGGAGTAAAGTCCATCGCGCTTGCCGTTTCCAGCTTCACCCAGCGATCAAGTCCTGCGCGGGACAGATTGCGCTTGGCAGTGCGGATAGCAGCAGGGTTCAGGTCACAGCCGAATATCGCGCCGCGCCAGCGTCGCTTGCCCAGCACCGCTTTTTCCATCGCCTCTTCGTAGACTCCACGCCAGACTTCCGGATCATGCCAGGGGGCTTTTTCAAACAGAAAGTGTGGGTTCAGCAATCCCGGCGCGATATTCATCGCAATCATCGCCGCCTCCACCACCAAAGTGCCGGAGCCGCACATGGGATCGACAAAGCAGCCATCCTCTCCACATAGCTCTGGCCAGCCAGCGCGATAAAGAATGGCCGCCGCCAGATTTTCTTTTAAAGGCGCCGCCGCGCCCTCTTGTCGGTATCCACGCTGGTGCAGACTTCTACCCGCCAGATCCAGCCCCAATGTAATGGTCTTCGCCAGATTCAACTGCACAGTTTGCACGCCGGAACGCTTATCGATGACGGGCAGCGCCAGGTCACGGTCGCGAAAGTGATCGTTAATGGCGTCTTTGACCACCTGCGCGCCAAAGCGAGAGTGTCGGATATCGCCACTGGAGCCAAACGCCGCGATCCAATAGCTTTCTCCTGGACGCAGGTGCTCGCTCCAATTCACCTCGGAAGCAGCCTGATACAGACCATCCCGGGTAGCAGTGCGGGTGGACTGCAATAATCGCAGCACCCGGTTAGCGAGACGGGAGCCCAGGCAAATTCGGTAAACACCGGCAAGATCCGCCTTCGCCTCAACTCCAGCAGGATTGGTTTTAAGCACTTCCGCGCCCAGAGTCTTTAATTCGTCTGCGAGCACATACTCCAGTCCTTTGGGACAGCTTGCAAACAATGAAAATTCATTCATATTCCTACGCCGTTACAAATCGTTGCATATCAAGGGTTAAAGACGGTTCTAAGGCGATCAAGCGCTTAACCGGATTTAATTCCACAAAACTATAAAAAAACCGTCACATAGATGAAATAATTCGTGTACATCGAAATTAAATTTGGCTTAACTTGAAAGTGTAGCGCTATTACTCTGATATATATCCCCTCGTACACGATCAGACGATAAGGAGATGCTTTCTAGTCCAAATTCCGATTCAAAAGTTTATCTGTTTGAATTCCTGTCTAACCCAGAAATTGGTGAGGTCATTAAAGAATGAGAAGACAGAAGCGCGATATGTTCGAAAGAGCGTACCTCAAGGGTTACCGTGCCGGCGTAAGCGGCCGGTCAAAAGATTTATGTCCCGCCGCCAATCCTCAAATGCGTCAAGAGTGGATTAACGGCTGGCGCGACGGCCGAGCGGACCATTGGGATGGTTACACCGGCGTATCAGGGATACACAGAAGCCCTGGCATAGCATCCTGATTCACTTAGACACTCATTCATAAAGGAGGGGTTCACCCAACCCCATTTAGGCCCGCATCGCGGGCCTTTTCATTGAGGGCTTAGCCTTCCAGACCGCCAATCGCTTCAGCCGCTTCCCGCACCAACGCCGGCCCCCGATAAATAAGACCGCTATACACCTGCACCAGTTTGGCGCCCGCACGCACTTTTTCCACTGCATCCTGGGCGCTCATCACGCCACCGGATGCGATGACAGGAATCCGCCCTTCCAACGCCGCGCACAATTCTTTCACCACATGAGTGGATCGCTTGGTCAGCGGCGCGCCGCTCAGGCCGCCCTGCTCTTTTCCATGAGCCAGACTCTCAACGCCTTCACGTGACAACGTGGTGTTCGTAGCGATGGCGCCGTCCATGTTGTAGTCCAGCAGGGTGCGCGCAACCATATGTACTTCGTCGTCCGACATGTCTGGCGCGATTTTCACGACAAAGGGCACGTAGCGCCCATGCTGCTGGTTCATGCGCTCCTGGCAGTCTTTGATATCCTGCAGCATGCTACGCAAAGAGTCGCCAAACTGTAGTGCGCGTAATCCAGGCGTGTTGGGCGAGGAGATGTTGATGGTGATATAGGAAGCGTAGGGATACACCTTATTGATGCAAGCGATATAGTCCGAGGCGGCTTCCTCAGCGGGAGTATCTTTGTTCTTTCCAACGTTAACGCCGATCACCCCTGCGTATTTTTTCTTGCGCAAACGCTCCGCCATGTAATCAACGCCGTAATTGTTGAATCCCATACGGTTGATAATCGCGTTACGTTCTTCCAGGCGAAAGAGACGCGGCAGGGGATTACCGTCCTGGGGCTTGGGAGTCACTGTGCCGACTTCGATAAAGCCGAATCCCAGTTTACTCAGGCCGTCGATGTAATCGCCGTTTTTATCCAATCCCGCCGCCAGACCAATCGCATTGGGGAAGGTAATTCCCATCAACTCGACCGGCCGAGAATACATTTGGGGCATAAACATTCCCAACATGCCGGCGTTATCAGCCATTTTGAGCATCTTCAGGGAAATATTATGGGAGGCTTCCGCCGGAAGGCGAAACAGAAACTGTCGGGCTAACTGATATGACATATGGCTATTCCACTGCTGTAGAACAGTTGAAAAGAGGGGTGGACTTCAGGCGCGGTATTATAACCAACCAGAATCGCATTAAAAGGTTTATTTCCCATTACCGGCGCAGTGCATATCTGCGCCCACGCCCAGTGAAATGTAAGCTTTTATTGCGTTTTGCACCATTTTTGACCACTAACAACTACATGTTGGGGATATCTGTGACAGAACTGTAATTTATCCACTAAATCTGTGGATAACTTTGTTAATATCGGTAGGGAAAAATCTCAGACCCCACGAAATTCCAGCCCTCCCAGCAAATTGGCTATTTTTTGATCAATTATTTTTGCGCTTAAATTTCAACCACTTATTAACCCAGCTCCTCGGAATTCGAGAATAGCGCCACTTTTTGCACCGGAATAGGGTGTTCAAATCTATTGAATCCGCCGCTTAGATTTGGCGCGAAACATGGCAAAGTTCGCCGGGATTTCCACAGATTTATATGTAAGTCATTCATTTATAGAGGGTGACAAGTTATCCACAGCCGTCAGAACAACAAAAAGGGGAGCTACCGCTCCCCTTTTTGTCTCAACTGATAAGGTTTAACGTGGATTTAACCGATGGCGGACATCAAACAAAGTTCAGGGCCATTTCATTAGCGCCACAGCGCACCACTTTCAACGGAACAGTCGGACTGCGTTCCTGCAACAAGCCAACAACTTTCAGTGAAACCAAATCTCCAACCTCGGCGTTGCCGGCAAAGTTGCCGGTCACTAATACTCCGCCTTCGGAAAGATCGACTGTTTTCAACGCGTGGAGCCCTGTCACAGGGTGATCAAGCAGAACGCTCATCGACGCGGGTAGTCGTTCAAAACGACGCCTTTCTGTGTGGGAACTCATAGTATGCACCTTTTCCGCTATTTATTATGGTTATTTTTTGACCAGTATAAAAAACTTAAAGCCCCTGGTTCAACTATTATCCTCAACCCCATCCCACACAACCTCCATCTTCTGCGCAGGATAGTTAGAACATGCTACAATTCTTCATCGCTCTCACGATAAAGCTTTGTAAAACAGCAGCATGACATACTCTACCCCCGCCGAAAAGACTCGCGCCGCTCATCGCGTCACCCTGATTGGAATGATTCTGGATATTGCGCTGGGGTTGCTGAAAATCATTGTCGGGGTCATCGCACAATCTCACGCGCTGGTGGCTGACGGCATCCACTCTTTCACTGATGCGGGAACGGATATCCTGGTGATTGTCATCACCCGCTATTCCCACCAGAAACCCGATCGAGAGCATCCCTACGGACACGGAAAATTCGAAACACTGGGCACGGTAGTGTTGGGCTCCATGCTCATCGCCGTCGCCGGCGCCATGGCTTACGACAGCATTCTGCGCCTGTGGGAGAAAGACGCCCAGGTCACTCCAGGGTGGCCTGCGCTACTGGCGGCGGGTCTGTCTATCGCCGGCAAGGAATGGATCTATC
Organism: Hahella sp. HNIBRBA332; assembly: GCF_030719035.1. Lineage (NCBI taxonomy): Bacteria > Pseudomonadati > Pseudomonadota > Gammaproteobacteria > Oceanospirillales > Hahellaceae > Hahella > Hahella aquimaris. The sequence goes on along the minus strand of NZ_CP132203.1, from coordinate 606,278 downwards.
GCTACACGCTGGATATCGGCAAAAAACTACGCTCCGACCTGATCATCGCCAACGCCTGGCATTCACGCAGCGACGCCCTTTCCTCGGTTGTCGTCCTGGTCGCTCTGCTCGGCGTCATTGCCGGTTTCCCCTGGCTCGATGCTGTAGCGGCGATTATTGTGGCGATTTTCATCGGCAAGATTGGCATCGAACTGGCGGGAAAGAGCGTCAAGGAGTTGGTGGAAACCGCGCTCCCAGAGGAGCAAGTCCGCGCTCTTCGAGAACTTGCGCTATCGGTGGAGGGCGTTCGCGGCGTGCATGATCTGCGTGGACGTTATGTGGGGCCGGATATCGTCATTGACCTGCACTTGCAAGTGGACTCGGCGCTGAGCGTCTCGGAAGGGCACTATATTGGCGTGCATGTAGCGAGAAAGATTCGAGAAAAGTTTGAACATATCAGCGACATCACCTACCACATAGATACAGAGAATGACACTGACGGAAAGAAGCGGGCCAGTTCCCTTTTATTGCCGCTACGCCAAGACGTGACGGAGATTCTGCAGCAACGCTGGCGCGGCCTGACGCCGAATGACTCAATCAAGCGGCTGATTTTGCACTACATCAATGGCAAAGTGCATGTAGAAGTGATGATTGCCGGAGACGAGAGCCAACTTTCCCAGCAGATAGTAAAAAGCATGCGAGAAAATACTGCCGATCTGGTTTGGCTGGGCGAGATAAAAGTCTGGAGGGAAGCGTCCTAGACAGTTCGCCCACGACGCCCCCTTAAACTATTGGTCAGGGCCCGAGTATGCGCTTTTTCTCCGCCTCAAACTCCTCTTGCGTGAGCGCCCCAGCGTCCAACAACTCCTTCAGCTTCTTAATCCGACTGAGATTATCCTCAATCGCGGGGTTTGGCGTCGTAAAGTCGGCATCGCCGGCTGTAGAAGGACCAGAAGCAGTGGAAAAGGAGCCAAACTGGTAACTCCCCACAGAGGGAGAAGGCCCCTTCTCTTTATCCACCAGCCCCAGAAAACCGCCAATCTTACGCAACACCAGTTTCAGGAACCGCCATAATTTCGGCAGTAACCAGATCGCCAACGCGATAAATAGCCCCAATAGCACCAAGAAAATAAAGGGGTGATTTAACGCCGCCCACAGGCCAGCCAGAACCATGACGTCTTCGCCAATCGAGGCCGCCCAGTTGGTGAAAGGTTCAGGAGAAGTGTTGATCGCCAGGCGCGTTCCAGCCTTTGTGGCGTGAGACGTCGCCGCCATTGAGGCGCCGACCAGTCCTGCTGCAATCTGTAACGCCGGCGAAATATCGCCGACTGCGCCCGCCGCCAGCACCGCGCCGGCAGGAATACGAATAAAGGTATGCAGCGCGTCCCAACCACTGTCCACCCCTGGGGTTTTGTCCGCGAAGAACTCCACGCAGTACATAAACCCGGCTGCCGCGATCACCAGCGGATCCTGCAAAGTCTGCAAATCCGGCGGTAAATCGATATGTCCGGTCGCGCCGCCCAGGCCCAGCATCAGCACTGCGGCGTATAAGTTAACACCACTGGCCCAGGACACGCCCATCATTAATGCAATGGTGGAGACCAAACTCTCATAGGTTTCCATTAAACCACCTCAACCACTATGGGTTATTCATCTTTCCCCTGAGGCGCATCATCGACGCCGCAGGCGGAGTTATCATTACTATCGCTATTACATCCTTTCTTACCTGAACCCTGGCTGAATTCGCCTTCAGGATTCAGCGTTTCAGGCGGAGAATCCTCGCCACCATAACCATAACAAACGCAGCGCCAACAAGGTCAGCACCCATCTGAACAGTGATTTAAAGCGCGCTTCGGGCAGTTTACCGAGAATTTTTAAACCAGCTTTAGTGCCTAGAAATCCCGCCAGCACCATTAAACCCAGCACAGGAAGCCAGGGGGTGAATACAAAACCCGCTAACCCGAACACCATAATTTTCAACAAATGTTGGGCCGTCATACAACTGGAAAAGTTAGCGGTGTAGGTCCAGCGGTCGACGCCGCTGCGTCCAAGCCAGGCGGACACGAGAGGGCCAGTTGCGCCAACGATCATTGTAGCCAGTGTCGTCAATAAACCACCGCAGAACAAACCTGCTTTGGTTTTCCCCAATCCCAGCTCAGGAATTGGCCCCCAGCACAGCCAGATGATGAATAGCGCAACCATCGGGGGAATCCAGGCGGGATCGACGCGTCCCAATAACCAGACTGCGGCGAGCGCCGCCACAAGAGCCCCGCTAAAAAAGAAGGCGATCGTGCGCGGTTGAATATGTTTGCGGGTCAAGGCCGCCCGACTGGCGTTAGAGCCCATTTGCACAATACCATGCAAAGGAATCAAGGCCAAAGGCGGCACAATATCCGCCATCACGGCAATCAGAAATGCGCCGCCGCCAACACCGAGCGCGGCGGTCAACATCGAACCTAAGAAACTGCTTCCTAACAGCGTTACGACTTCGAGCCAGGAAAGGCCCGCAAACCACTCGATCATAATCCGGCGCCGTCACCAATAGAGAGAGGCGCCGTACGTGAGTCGCCCTCCTCCGACATTTGCGCCCGCTGTAGCGTGGATTCACTCAGCTGTTTACCGGCGCGCGCGCCCAACTGCTTCAACTTCTCCACCCGTGTAATCAAGTTGCCTCGCCCCGTGGCCAAACGCCCCATGGCCGTATCATAAGCGCCTTGCGTCTGTTGCAAACGCTGGCCGACCTCCTCCAGGTCCTGCACGAAATTGACGAACTTGTCGTACAGATAACCCGCCTGCCGCGCAATTTCCTGCGCATTCTGAGACTGATGCTCATAGCGCCAGATATTGTGAATAGTGCGCAAAGTTGCGAGCAGCGTTGAAGGAGAGACGATCACCACATTCTGCTGAAACGCTTCATTGAACAGGCTTTGATCCCCCTGCACCGCTGCCGCAAAGGCCCCTTCGATAGGGATAAACAGCAGTACGAAATCCAATGAATTCAGACCTAATGCGTCTTGATAGCGCTTACCGCTCAACCCCTTAATATGTTGCCGCACAGACAATACATGCTGTTTCAGGTAGTCAATGCGGGCGCTGTCGTCCACAGCGTTATGGTACTGCTCATAAGCCACCAAGCTGACTTTTGAGTCAACGACGACATTTTTGTTCTCTGGAAGACGAATAATCACATCCGGCTGAATACGGCGTCCGGCCTCATTCCGCTGGGCGCTCTGTACTTCGTACTCGCGCCCTTTCACCAACCCTGAACGCTCCAGGATGCGCTCCAGAATGACTTCCCCCCAGGTCCCTGCGGCTTTATTGTCGCCTTTCAGCGCATTGGTCAGCTTAATGGCGTCGTCACTGATGCGCTCGTTCAGCGTTTGTAGTTTCTTGATTTCCGCAGATAACGAGAATCGCTGCTGCGCTTCCTTGTCGTATACGTCTTCCACTTTCTTGCGAAAGTCATTCAACTGAGTATTCAATGGATCGAGAATGGTTTTCAGGTTGCTCTGACTGAACTCGGACAATTTCTGTGTGCTACTTTCGAAGATGCGATTGGCCAACAGTTGAAATTCCTGCGTCAGCGCCTCACGCGACGCTTCCAACAATTTCAGCTTCTCCTGATGATGTAACTGCTCCTTCGCTGCAGCGGTTTTCAAAGACGCCAACTCACTCTGAGCGGCGCTAAGCGCCTGCGTTAACTCAGATAGATCAGCTTCTTTGCCTCTGGCCGCCGCCTCCGCGCTGACATAACGCTCATGGATAGACTCCATCCGCGCTCTGACCGCTGCATTACTTTGTTGCAACACGCCAACTTCCCGCTGCAGAGACTCACAGCGTTGCGTTTTTTCCGCACACGCATCCTGAAGGCGCGCCACTTCATCCTCGCGGGCCAACAGCTTTTCCGTTATTTGGGCATTGCGCAGCTCAAGCTCTCTCCGCAGACGGCGCTGCCTCATCGCCCCCATCAACGCAAGAAGCGCGAGGGCAAGCCCTATCCCCCCCGCCGTCAGGTAGGGCCAATATAGTTGTAGTAACGCCATTACTTCTTCTTTTATTGCAGGCCTTTTTCTTTCAGTTCTTTTAATTGATCCCGCAACTGCGCGGCTTTCTCAAACTCCAGATTACGGGCGGCTTCATACATGGCGGTTTCCAGCTTCTGCAGCATTTTCGCGTATTCCTGCGGCGTTCTCGCTTCAGTTTCTACATTATAGGAAGAGGCCGTTTCCGCCACTCTGCGCTGTGAAGCGCCTTTTTTGGAACCGGGAACGCGTGCGCCTTCCATGATGTCGGCGACTTTTTTATCCAAGCCGCGTGGAACCACGCCATGCTCTTCGTTATAGCTGATCTGTTTATTACGCCGCCGTTCGGTTTCATCCATCGCTCGCTGCATGGAGCCGGTGATTTTGTCCGCATACAAGATCGCTTTGCCGCGTACGTTCCGCGCCGCCCGGCCGATAGTTTGAATCAGTGAACGATCCGAACGCAGGAAGCCTTCTTTATCTGCGTCCAAAATGGCGACCAGAGAAACCTCCGGCATATCCAAACCTTCACGCAGCAGGTTGATACCCACTAACACATCAAACTCGCCCAGACGCAAGTCGCGAATGATCTCCACTCGCTCTACGGTTTCCACATCGGAGTGCAGATAACGCACGCGAACGCCTTTATCCAACAGGAAGTCCGTTAGATCTTCCGCCATTCTCTTGGTCAGGGTCGTCACCAGCACGCGCTCGCCGCGAGCCACTCGTTCGTGAATCTGACCTAACAGATCATCAACCTGAGTAGACGCCGGCAATACTTCTATTTCCGGATCAACCAGGCCGGTGGGACGCACTACCTGCTCCACCACTTGTCCTTGATGGTCGGCTTCGTAGTTGCCGGGCGTCGCTGATACAAAAATCATTTGCGGAGCCAGGCGTTCCCACTCGTCAAAGCGTAAAGGACGATTATCCAACGCTGACGGCAGCCGGAACCCATAGGACACCAACGTTTCCTTGCGGGAACGGTCGCCGCGATACATGGCTCCGATCTGCGGAATCGTCACGTGAGATTCATCTATAAATAGCAAGGCATCGGAAGGCAGGTAATCAAATAAGGTAGGCGGCGGCTCCCCCGCCTGACGGCCGGACAGATACCGGGAGTAGTTCTCAATGCCATTGCAGTATCCCAGCTCGAACATCATCTCCAGATCATACTTGGTGCGCTCTTCCAACCGCTGGGCCTCCAGCAATTTGCTGGAGCCGCGAAACTGCTGCAAACGCTCCTGCAGCTCCGTCTTTATCTGTTCCGTCGCATCCAGTATGACCTGACGCGGCGTGGCATAGTGGGTTTTCGGATAGATGGTCGCCCGCGGCACTCGCCGGTAAACCTCCCCTGTTAGAGGATCAAACCAGGACAGCGATTCAATTTCGTCGTCGAACAGCTCAATGCGCAGCGCATCCGCTTCCGATTCAGCAGGAAACACATCAATGACGTCCCCCCTCACCCGATAGTTAGCTCGATGCAACTCCAGGTCGTTACGGGTGTACTGCAATTCCGCCAGCCGGCGCAGCAAAGAACGCTGATCAACCTTGTCGCCCCGATCCAGGTGCAACATCATCTTTTTGTAAGACTGTGGGTCGCCCAAACCGTAGATCGCAGAAACGGTCGCAACAATCACCACATCCTTACGCTCCATCAGCGCTTTGGTGGCCGACAGACGCATTTGCTCAATGTGGTCGTTAATGGAAGAGTCTTTTTCAATATAAGTGTCGGAAGACGGTACATAGGCTTCCGGTTGGTAGTAATCGTAGTAGGAAACAAAGTATTCCACTGCGTTATCTGGGAAAAACTCTTTGAACTCCCCGTACAACTGCGCTGCCAGGGTTTTATTGTGAGCCATCACCATAGCGGGCCGCTGCATTTCCGCAATGACATTGGCCATGGTGAATGTCTTCCCAGAGCCGGTAACCCCCAGCAATGTCTGGTGCAGCAGACCGTCGCGCAGTCCATCTACTAATCCGGCGATGGCGCCGGGCTGATCGCCCGCCGGCTGATAATTCGCTTTAAGCTGAAACTTTTGCATTACTCACTTACGTATGAATCGACGACATTGTAGAATTATACCGTTTGGCCATTGATTGGGCGCGCCGTTCGCCTTAATTCAAGCCATTGGCCAACTTACCAAGCTTAACCACCAAAATCGAGGAATTACTCCGTTGGAAATCGATCTCTCACGCCGTGTTCAAGCAATCAAACCCTCTCCCACTCTGGCTGTCACCAACCGCGCGGCGGAACTCAAAGCCGCCGGGAAAGATATTATTGGTTTAGGCGCCGGAGAACCTGATTTTGACACCCCCCAGCATATTAAGGACGCTGCTATCGCCGCGATTAACGCGGGTCAGACCAAATATACCGCAGTCGATGGAACCCCTGCACTAAAGAACGCGATTATCAGCAAATTCCAACGCGATAATAACCTGAATTACGAAGCCAACCAGATTTTGGTCTCCAGCGGGGGCAAGCAAAGCTTTTTCAATCTTGCTTTGGCTCTTTTGGATGAAGGTGACGAAGTCATTATCCCCGCACCTTACTGGGTGTCTTACCCTGACATGGTTATTGTCGCGGACGGCAAGCCGGTAATCATTGAGACCAGCGAAGCGACGCGTTTCAAAATCACTGCGGAGCAGTTGGACGCGGCGATCACCAGCAAAACCCGACTGGTTGTTCTGAACAGCCCCTCCAACCCAACCGGTATGGCCTATAGCAAAGATGAGCTGTCCGCTTTAGGCGCGGTGCTGCGCAAGCATCCTTCCGTGATGGTGGCGACTGACGATATGTACGAGCATACGCTGTGGACTGGTGAAGATTTCGTCAATATCCTGAGTGTTTGCCCGGATCTTTACGACCGCACTTTTGTCCTGAATGGCGTTTCCAAAGCTTACTCCATGACCGGCTGGCGCATTGGTTACGCAGCAGGACCCGCCAAGGCGATTGCGGCCATGAAAAAAATTCAATCGCAAAGCACATCCAACCCCTGCTCCATTTCCCAAGCCGCAGCCGCAGCCGCGCTGAATGGCCCACAGGAATGCATTGGAGAAATGGTAAAAGAGTTCAAGAAACGCCACGACTTTGTCGTTAAAGCTTTTAACGACATGGCCGGCGTAACCTGTCTGCCCGTGGACGGGACCTTTTACGCATTCCCAGGGTTCCAAGGCGTTATTGACCGCATGGAAAATATCTACAACGACTTGGACCTGGCGGAGTATCTGCTGACCGAAGCTGGCGTCGCGCTGGTTCCTGGCTCCGCTTTTGGCGCGCCCGGGCATTTGCGCATCTCCTTCGCCACCAGTATGCAAAATCTGGAACAGGCTATGGAGCGCATCGCTAAAGCGATCAAATAAACGCTTAAGGCAGTCTTCAAAAACGTTAAAAAGCCCGCAGTTCAGCGGGCTTTTTATTTGCTGAAAACACTGAAGAAAAACCGCTTTCGAGGTGTTGACCTTTAAATTAAAGGTCATTATTATACGCGCCACTAACGGTTTCATTCCCTGATAGCTCAGTTGGTAGAGCAAATGACTGTTAATCATTGGGTCGCTGGTTCGAGTCCAGCTCGGGGAGCCAAATTTAAAAAGGCTGGTTTTTCCAGCCTTTTTTATTACCTGCATTTAGCCCACTTTTTCTACATGCCGTCGGCCGACGAGAAGAACACCTCCTCGCCCACCTACAACTCATTCCACAATTAGACCGACTCAATCTCTCTGACGATCTGCTGCAAAGCATCCAAAGGATTCAGCGCTCGAGTAATAGGCCTTCCCACGACCAAATACGAGCTTCCACCAATAATCGCCTGAGCCGGAGTGACAATACGCGTTTGATCGTCCGCCGCAGCCGTCGCAGGCCTGATACCCGGCGTCACCAAACGAAATTTCTCACCGTGCGCACGACGCAACAATGGCGCCTCTTGAGCAGAACACACTACGCCATCCATTCCGCTCCTTTGCGCCAAGGCCGCAAGCCTGCCAACCATCTCTTGAGCTGAACAGGGAAACCCTATCTCGACGATCTCCTCATCGCTCAAGCTAGTTAGCATCGTGACAGCAATCAGCAACGGCGCACAAGATCCTTGCTCTAACACTTCTCGACACGCCTCCATCATTCTTCTACCACCGGACGCATGTACATTCACCATCCACACCCCCAAACTGGCCGCCGCTTTCACCGCCTGCGCCGTTGTATTGGGAATATCATGAAACTTAAGGTCTAAAAATACCTCAAAGCCACGCGCCTGCAGCTGTTCAACTATGGCGGGCCCAAAAGTTGTAAACAGCTCTTTGCCAACCTTAAGCCGACATAAACCTGGATCAAGCTTGGCGACAAACTCATCAAGCTGTTTTCTATCAGAAAAGTCCAAAGCCACTACGACTCTTGGTCCACTTAACATCGTCTCACCTTTCTCTCACGTCACTTATTACCATTATCCAACCAACAGCCGCATCAAACCTAAACCCAAGGCAACGGCTTCACCACACCCCATTTTTTGCAACTTGGGCACTGCCAGTGCACATGACGCCCTGAAAAGCCGCAACTTTCACATAAATAGGAGTGGTTCTTCTCGAGAAGCGTCTCCAACACCCCTTTCACAATCATAATCCAGCGCTTGGGCTCCGGGTCCGCATGAGGAGCCAACAACACCAATAACGCTTTCACACCACCAAGTGTCGGATGAGCATTCAATTGCCCCAAAAGGAACTCTATCGCTTCTTCCGTATTCTCGTTTTCATTGAGTGCGCCGGAAAGCGCAATCATTATTTTCGCTGACGGCTGCAGCTCCCACATTCTTTGGAGTATTTTCAGCAGTCGCTCCCGCTCATTAAGCTTTTCGCATATCTCTTTCACCAGCCCAACCACTTCCGAGAGAAATACCGGATTCTGCTGCTCAATGCGCTTCAATTCCGCGAGCGCTTCGGGATACTGCTCCGTGGCGACGCAAACCTGGGCCACTTGAATACTCGCCCTCGCGCAAAACTTATCGTACATCAGCGCTTCTCGAAGATGACGCGTTGCGTCCGAATATTCCTTACGCCGCATACTTCGCTCAGCCATCTCACAACAGTATTGAGCCAATCGCACCTGCACATCTCGATCCCGCTTAACGTCTAACGTCAAAGCGCGCTCACGCGCAACCCCCCACTCCTTTTCGTGCTCATAAATTTCAAGAAGGCACTCAGTACTCAACTTCCGCCACTGCCGGGACGCCGTTAGCTCAATAAAAAGAGCTTCAGCCCTGTCATATAAACCGACAAACATATAGTCCTGAGCCAGCTCATAGGTAAGCTGCTCGCCGTGCTTGATTCTGGCGTCTGGGTGCGAAAGAAGATTCTGATGGATCGCCGTCGCTTTTTCGATTTCGCCTTTGCGACGAAAGAAGTTGGCGATTGAGAGGTGAAGCTGAACCGTATGCTGATTTATCTCCAACTCCTGAACAAAAGAGTCCAGAGTCGGCGCATCGTACGCTTCAAAAAGGTATTGCAAGGACTTTGGATATTCGCCGCCCCGCTTGATGGCTCTGGCAGTCTGACCAACTCGCCCCTGAATGAAACAGATCAGCCAACCGATGCCTATTGCGACGGCAATTAACAACAATTGGCCAAGGTATTCCATAAGCCCTTATGATTTGCTGGCGACAACCTGCGTAGATGACTTTATGGCGCGATCGCGCCCTCTTTTACCGAAAATCTTCAACTTTAGAACGGTCAGGCTAGTTACCGCCATCCCCAATAGAAACCCTACAGCAAACGCCAAACCGATTAGAATGGAAACGTTCACAGGCCCCGTATGATAGAAAAGGAGGTCTAGCTCTAGCTTGGAATTATTAAGCAACACAAAGACTACACCAACAAACACCATCAGGATGATAAGGCATAGCAAAAAGATTTTTTTTAGCTTGGACATTAGCGCACCCGAACCGGTCTAATTGGGTGCACTATCTTACCATACCTGGATTTGATGTCAGGCATAGAAAAACGTGCACTTACAATTAATTAGCGGTTTGACGCCGGCGATCAATATCCGGCTTTGAGACTTGCGTTAACCTCATCTCTCAATTCCTTACCAGGCTTGAAGTGCGGTACATACTTCGCAGGAAGATGGACAGTCTCACCTGTTTTGGGATTACGCCCTACCCGTGGAGCGCGATAGTGGAGACTGAAACTGCCGAATCCCCGTATTTCTATACGCTGCCCCTGGGACAGAGATTGTGACATGTACTCTATGATCGTTTTAACCGCGAGCTCAACGTCTTTTATCGAAAGTTGTGGTTGTTTTTGCGCAATAATCTCGACTAACTCTGATTTGGTCATAGAAGCTTCCTTATCGTAGCCTTCGTCAGAAGTGTAGTTAAAGATTTAAAAAAACACAAAAAAAACGGGCATATAGCCCGTTTTTTTAGAGAATATATCTAAGAGAAATTACTGTTGCTGCTGCAATTGCTCTTTGATCAGATCACCGATAGTGGTCGGACCTTGAGCTTCAGTTTGCTTCTCTTTGACGTCGCGAATCGCCTGCTTCTCTTCATCAATGTCCTTAGACTTAATGGAAAGGTTGATCACGCGGTTTTTACGGTCAACGCTGATGATTTTCGCTTCAACTTCGTCGCCTTCTTTCAGCACGTTGCGAGCGTCTTCAACTTTATCGCGACTGATTTCAGACGCTTTCAGAGTTGCTTCAACATCATCGTTCAGAGCAATCACAGCAGCCTTGGCGTCAACGGACTTAACAGTACCAGTAACGATAGAGCCTTTCTCGTTCAGCTGAGTGAACTCAGCAAACGGATCGCTTTCCAACTGCTTGATACCCAGAGAGATACGCTCACGCTCAGGATCGATAGACAGGATTACAGTCTCCAGGTCGTCGCCCTTCTTGTACTTGCGAACAGCTTCTTCGCCTGGCTCGTTCCAGGAGATGTCGGACAAGTGAACCAGACCATCGATGCCGCCTTCCAGACCAAGGAAGATACCGAAGTCGGTAATGGACTTGATCTTACCGGAGATGCGGTCACCCTTGTTGAACTTGCCGGAGAACTCTTCCCAAGGATTAGCATGACACTGCTTGATACCCAGAGAGATACGACGACGCTCTTCGTCGATATCCAGAACCATCACTTCCAGCTCGTCGCCCAGTTGAACAACTTTGGATGGGTGAATGTTCTTGTTGGTCCAATCCATTTCTGAAACGTGAACAAGACCTTCAACACCCTCTTCCAACTCAGCAAAACAGCCATAGTCAGTCAGATTGGTAACGCGCGCAGTAACGCGAGTGTTCTCTGGATAACGCTCTTTGATAGCAACCCATGGATCTTCGCCCAGTTGCTTCAGACCCAGAGATACGCGATTACGTTCACGATCGAACTTCAACACCTTAACGGTGATTTCGTCGCCAACGTTAACGATTTCGCTAGGATGCTTGATACGCTTCCAAGCCATGTCAGTGATGTGCAACAGACCGTCAACACCACCCAGATCAACGAACGCGCCGTAGTCAGTCAGGTTCTTAACGATACCTTTGACTTCCATACCTTCCTGCAGAGTTTGCAGCAGAGCGTCACGCTCAGCACTGTTTTCCGCTTCCAGAACCGCACGGCGTGAAACAACTACGTTGTTACGCTTTTGATCCAGCTTGATAACTTTGAATTCGAGATCCTTTCCTTCCAGATGCGCAGTGTCGCGAATCGGACGCACATCTACCAAGGAACCAGGAAGGAACGCGCGAATGCCGCCCAGTTCAACAGTGAAACCACCTTTGACCTTGCCGTTGATAACGCCGTTAACAACTTCGTTTGCTTCGAAAGCTTTTTCAAGATCTTTCCAGGCTTCCGCACGCTTCGCTTTTTCGCGAGACAGGCGGGTTTCGCCAAAGCCGTCTTCAACTGCGTCGAGAGCAACCTCAACTTCGTCGCCGACTTGCAGATTCAGCTCCCCTTTCTCGTTCAGGAACTGTGCTACAGGGATTACACCCTCGGACTTAAGGCCTGCGTTTACAGTAACCCAGTCTTCATCGATATCAACCACTACGCCCTTAACGATAGAGCCGGGTTTCATATCAATTTGTTTTAAACTTTCTTCAAAAAGCTCAGCAAAGCTCTCGCTCATTGTGTTTCCTGTTGAACATTTTCATCCGCGCGGCCAGCAAGCACGGTCTGTTCGATTAAAATCTTATTCCGGGCATTACTGGCATACTCCCGAAAAAAGATCACCGGTTAATTAATTTACCGTAGTGATGGACACTCAGGATTGACGGGAAGACCAGATCTGGAGTACTTTCTCCAACACCTCATCCACCGAAAAGTCAGAAGTATCAAGGACTACGGCGTCATCCGCAGGTCGCAGAGGAGCGTTTGACCGATTCATGTCGCGCTCATCGCGTTCCTTTATCTCATTTAAAAGGTGCGAAATTTTAACACTCTCGCCTTGCTGCTTCAACTGATCATATCTTCGCCGCGCCCTTACTTCGGCGCTCGCGGTCATAAATATCTTACATGGAGCGTCAGGAAACACGACCGTCCCCATGTCGCGCCCGTCCGCCACCAACCCCGGAGCAGACTGAAAATCCCGCTGCCGCTGCAACAAAGCGGCGCGCACCAAAGGATACGCAGCCACCCGAGAAGCCATAGCGCCGCAGGTTTCCGTTCTGATTTCCAGAGTCACGTCGTCGCCCATTAAAATAACGGACACCGGTTGACCGGGAGTGCCCGCTTCAAAACGCACATCCAAGGTTTCAGCGACTTTCGCAACAGCGCCCTCATCCGCCAAATCAACACCTTGCCGCTCAGCGCTCAAGGCGGTCAGCCGATACAGTGCGCCGGAGTCCAAAATATTCCATCCCAACGCCCGCGCTGTAAGCTGCGCGATGGTCCCTTTGCCTGAGCCGGAGGGACCATCGAGGGTGATGACTGGAATGCCGGAACTCACCTTCATGCCGTCTCCTCAATCCGAAGATTAAAGCCAACCTCATTTGCAAGAGTAGTGAAGCCCGGGAATGACGTGGCGACGTTGGCGCAATCTTTAATGACAATAGCGCCGGTAGCTCTTAAAGACGCCACAGCAAAAGCCATGGCTATACGATGATCTCCATGACTATCCACAGCGCCGCCGCCGATTTCCGCGCCGCGCAACACAATACCGTCCTCTTTCACTTCGCTGCTGACTCCCAGCGCCGCCAGACCATCCGCCATAGCTTGAATACGGTCGCTTTCCTTGACCCGCAGCTCTTCTGCGCCACTCAGCACAGTTTCACCCTCAGCGCACACGGCGGCGATAAACAGGACCGGAAATTCATCAATCGCCAAAGGCACTTGATCCTCGGGAATACGAATTCCTTTCAAGGGAGCATAGCGCACACGGATGTCAGCCACCGGCTCGCCACCCACTTCTTTGTGATTGGACAGCTCAATATCGGCGCCCATCATTTTAAGAATACTAATAACTCCAACCCGAGTCGGATTGACGCCGACATGGCGCAAGATCAAATCCGATCCCGGAGTAATGCTGGCTGCAACCAGGAAAAACGCCGCAGAAGAGATATCAGAAGGGACATCGATTTTGGTAGCGTTCAGCTTATGACCGCCCTCAATCGTCACCCTGGAGCCATTTACATCTACAGGATAACCAAAACCACGTAGCATTCGCTCGCTATGATCACGAGTGGGCGCCGGCTCCGTCACCGAGGTTTCACCATCGGCATAAAGACCCGCAAGAACCAGACTGGACTTAACCTGGGCGCTAGCGACAGGCATGTCGTAATGAATACCGTGAAGCTTGGAGCCGCCTTTAATTTTGACAGGAGGGCGTCCGCCTTCAGAAGTGGAAATCTCCGCACCCATTTCCCGCAATGGCTTTGCAACGCGCTCCATAGGTCGTTTGGACAAGGACTCATCGCCCGTCAACTCAACATCGAACGACTGCCCGCTCAACAAGCCAGCAAGCAATCGCATGGAAGTTCCGGAGTTACCCAAATACAGCGGCCCTGGCGGCTGCTTCAGGCCGTGCATGCCCACGCCATTAATTTTTACTGAACCACGATCCGGCCCCTCAATGACGACACCCATATCCCGGAACGCCTGCAGAGTGGCCAAAGCGTCCTCCCCTTCCAGAAAACCTTCTATTTCCGTAACGCCTTCCGCCAGCGAACCCAACATGATGGAACGGTGGGACATCGATTTATCTCCGGGCACGCGTATCTCGCCACACACAGGACCGCCTTTCCCGGCAACGTAGGTCACATTGTTAGCCATATCAGTCTCGTAAGCCTTTCCTTCAAGCATTTTTGTGAAATGTTCGCGGGCCGCCCGGGCCCGGGTGAACACACCAAGTAACGTTTGTCCGTCCCCATCAGCAATAGCGTTGCGCAGCTTTTTTAAATCCGCATCGAACGCATCCAGCACTTTCAGCACCGCATCCCGGTTAGTCAGGTAAACGTCCCGCCACATCACCGGATCGCTGGCGGCAATACGGGTAAAATCCCTGAAGCCGCCCGCTGCATAGCGAAATATTTCTTTATTATCATCCGCTCCCGCCAGCGTATCGACCAGCGAAAAAGCGATCAAGTGAGGCAGATGACTGGTTGCAGCCAACACCTCGTCGTGGTGAGCCACCGACATGAAGAGCACTTCCGCCCCCATGCCGCGCCACAGCGCAGCCACGACTCCCAGCGCTTGAGAGTCGGTTACCGGAACCGGCGTCAATATGGTTTTATGATTCTCAAACAAAGCGCTATTGGCAGCCTGAACGCCACTCTTTTCAGATCCCGCGATAGGGTGTCCCAATACAGCATTCGCTGGCATTTCACCAAATACAGATACAAAGGCTTTTTCTATTTCGCCTTTGACACTCCCCACATCTGTGAGAATGTGATCGCTTCGCAAAGCTGGCTTCATCTCCTCCAATACTGGAGCGACTGCGCCAACTGGCACCGCCAAAACGATAACATCCGCCCGCGAAGCGAGCGTGACAAGATCCGGGGCCGCCTCATCGACAACCCCTAAACGCACGGCTAACGCCGCCTCAGTATCGCGTCGATCATAACCAATGACTTTATCCGCCAAACAACGCTGTTTCACAGCTTTAGCGAACGAACCGCCGATAAGACCCAGTCCGACAACAGCCAAACATTTAACTTGGGATTGTAACATTGTTAATCAGGCGCGCTTGACGGCCATGTCCGTAAAAAATAAATTGAAACGCCCTTAAGGGCTGAGATACAAAAACAGCCAACCTTCTGATACCGGTGGACGGCGCGCCTAAAGCACGCCTTTGGGATACGACCCCAGACATCGTACGTCAAGAGCATCCCGGGATAGCTCCTGAATCGCCGCACCGACCTCTGGCAGATCTTTATGGCCAATAAAGTCCACAAAGAAGTGATAGCGACGCGCGCCACTCAGGGCGGGACGTGAATCAATTCTTGTCAGGCTCAGATTTTGACGATGAAACACGCCCAGCATCTTGTAAAGAGCGCCTGGCTCATCGCGAATTGTAACCATCAGAGATGTTTTATCATCTCCACTGGGCGGAGCCGAGTTTTTACCAATAATTAAATACCTGGCGATCTGATCAGGATGATCTTCGATATTTTTCGCCAGCACTTTCATACCATACAGCCTGGCGCAGTGCTCACCAGCCACTGCCGCCGCATCCTGGCGCTCAGACGCCCTTTTTACCGCGTCCGCATGACTAGGGACCGCTATGCGCTCCACTCCCGGCCATTTTTCGTCCAGCCATTGCCGACACAAAGAAAATGACTGCGCCAGGGAATAAACAACCTTGATATCGCCGGCATCCACTTGTTCTGGGGCTATCAAGAAGTGGTGAGTACGCACTTCCACTTCACCACAGATCAGCAGAGGCGAATTAACAAACACGTCAAGAGTGTGACTGATCACACCTTCATTGGAGGTTTCCACAGGGACAACGCCATAATGGGCAGATCCTGCTTCCACCTCGCGAAAGACCTCATCAATAGCGTAATGAGGAAGACAAACACCGGAGTGCCCAAAGTGCTTAAGCGCAGCTGCGTGGGTGAAGGCGCCTTCAGGCCCCAAAAATGCGATGTGTAATGGCGCTTCCAGGGCAAGACATGCCGACATAACTTCCCGAAACAGCCTGGCCACCTCTTCATCACTCAGTGGACCCGGGTTATCGTCCATAATTTTCCGCAAAACCTGAGCTTCCCGCTCCGGACGATAAAATACGACATCCTGCCCTGCATTGCCGCGCATTTTCACTTCCGCGACATTTTGCGCGCACTTGGCCCGCTCGCAAATCAACGCCAACAGTTGACGGTCAATCTGATCTATTCGTTCGCGCAGTTTGGCGAGTTCGGTCTGCTCAGAGGTCATGAATCAGGCGTTCCTCCCGGCGAAATCTTGCATAAACCCAAGCAGCGCATCCACCGCCTCTTCCGGCAATGCGTTATACAAACTGGCGCGCATCCCACCAACCGAACGATGCCCCTGCAGATTAAGCAAACCAGCCTCTTCCGCTTCTTGCAAAAACTTCTGATCCAGGCTGTCGTCTTTCAGTGTAAAAGGCACATTCATCCAGGAACGACAAGACGGATCTATCGGGTTTGCATAAAACTCGCTGTCATCAATATAAGAATAAAGCTTGTCGGCTTTGCGGCAGTTTATCGCCTCCATAGCCTGCACCCCGCCCTTTCCTTTCAGCCACTTGAATACCAAGCCAGCCAGATACCAGGCAAAAGTAGGCGGTGTATTGACCATGGAGTCGTTTTCGCTGGCCACTTTATAGTTCAGCATGGTGGGCAGACTGTCGGAAGCATATCCCAGCAAGTCTTCCCGGACGATAACCAGCGTCAGGCCAGCGGGACCAATATTCTTCTGCGCGCCGGCGTATATCACGCCGAAGCGACTGATATCTACGGGACGGGACAATATGGTGGAAGACATGTCCGCCACCAAGGGTTTATCACCCACGTTAGGAATATCGAGAAACTCAACGCCGCCAATCGTTTCATTTGGCGTATAGTGCACATAGCCCGCACTTTCATTCAAACGCCACTCGCTACGAGCGGGAATGCGGGAATAGCCACTGTCTTTGGCTGACGCCGCGACATTCACATTAAGGTAACGCCCAGCCTCAGCAATCGCCTTCTTCGACCAAATACCCGTGTCGATATAATCCGCCTCCGCGCCAAGCTTCAGCAGATTAAGCGGCACTGACGCAAACTGAGTCGCAGCCCCCCCCTGCACAAAGAGCACTTTGTAATTGTCTGGCACGGACATCAGCTCGCGAAAGTCACGCTCAGCCTCAACCGCCACAGCGACAAAGTCGTCGCTGCGATGACTCATCTCCATAATTGACAGGCCTTTACCCCGCCAATCCAGTAGTTCCGCCTGAGCCTGTAACAACACATCCGTAGGCAGCGCAGAAGGACCCGCGCAAAAATTAAACTTTCTATCAGCCATACAGGCCGCTCTCCGGTATTTGGTCAAATAAACTTCTCAGACAAGCCAACCGAAGCGAAAGTTATTCTTCCGCCTCGGAGCCTTCCTCACCTGCTTCGTCAGAGTCCAAAACATCTTCGTTAGCAACTTCAGCGCCTTCACCTTCTTCGCCCGGGAATTCACCCTCATCTTCTTCAGGCTCAGCAATCCGCTCTACGCCAACCAAGTCTTCTGATTCGGACAAACGGATCAATCGTACGCCCTGGGTATTTCTTCCAACGATAGAGACCTCGTCCGCCCGCGTCCGCACCAGTGTTCCCTGGTTACTGATCAACATGAGCTGATCGCCACTGATTACCTGCACTGCGCTCACCAAGTCGCCGTTACGTTCAGAGCACTGGATAGCAATAACGCCCTGACCTCCACGCCCGTAAACAGGGAACTCGGATACAGCAGTCCGCTTACCGTAGCCTTTGCGGCTCGCTGTAAGTATGAAGGCGTCTTCTTGCGGAATGATAAGGGAAACGACGGCTTGCCCTTCCGCCATACGAATGCCTCTAACGCCGCGAGCGGTTCGCCCCATTGGTCGCACATCGTCTTCATTGAAGCGAATGGCTTTGCCGCTGCTGCTGAACAGCATGACGTCTTTCTTGCCGTCAGTAATGGCTGCGCCGATCAGCATGTCGCCCTCATCCAGCGCCAAAGCGATCAAGCCGCTGCTGCGGGGGCGCGAGAAATTCTCCAACGGCGTTTTCTTGACGGTTCCCTGACGAGTCGCCATGAACACATAGTGATCAGCGGCGTACTCACGCACCGGCAACATGGTGGTGATGCGCTCATCTTCCGCCAGCGGCAAGATGTTAACGATCGGACGTCCACGCGAAATACGGCTGGCCTGAGGAATTTCGTAGGTCTTAAGCCAATACAATTTACCGTGAGAGGTGAAACACAAAATAGTATCGTGAGAATTGGCGATCAGAAGTTTCTCGACGAAGTCTTCGTCGCGAATCGCTGTTGCGGCCTTGCCTTTGCCGCCTCGTTTCTGCGCCTGATAAGCTTCCAGCGGCTGAGTTTTGGCGTAGCCTTTGTGAGACAGCGTAACCACCATATCTTCTTCGGCGATCAGGTCAGCAATCGTGAGGTCACGCTTGGAAGCGGTAATTTCCGTAACGCGAGCGTCGCCAAATTCTTCGCGGACAGCTTCCAGTTCCTCACGGATAACCTCCATCAGACGCTCTGGGTTCTGCAGAATCTCCAGCAACTCAGCAATTTGCTCGATGATGCTGCGGTACTCGTCGTTAATTTTTTCAATTTCCAGACCAGTCAGCTTTTGCAGACGCAAGTCCAGAATAGACTGCGCCTGCACTTCAGACAGGAAATACAGGCCATCACGCAGACCAAACTCAGGCGCCAAGTCATCAGGACGACAGGCGTCTTCGCCTGCGCGCTCCAGCATGCCTGTCACGGCCCCCGGAGACCAGCCTTGCGCCATCAAACGTTCTTTGGCTTCCGCGCCAGTGGAAGAAGCCTTGATAACAGCGATAACCGGATCGATGTTCGCCAGCGCCACCGCCTGACCTTCCAGGATGTGGCCGCGCTCACGGGCTTTACGCAACTCGTAAATAGTCCTGCGCGTCACCACTTCACGGCGATGACGCACAAAACATTCAATACAGTCTTTCAGGTTCAGCAGCTTGGGCTCGCCATTGATCAAGGCGACCATGTTGATGCCGAATACGGTTTCCAGCGGCGTAAGGGCGAACAGATTATTCATGAGCACATCCGCGTTTTCACCGCGACGCAGCTCAATAACCACCCTCATCCCTTCCTTGCTGGATTCATCGCGCAGCTCGGTGATGCCTTCAACCTTTTTCTCTTTGACCAGCTCGGCGATTTTCTCAACCAGCTTAGCCTTGTTAACCTGATAAGGAATCTCAGTAATTACAATCGTTTCCTTACCGGTTTTCTTGTCCTGCTCTATTTCATAGCGAGCGCGAATATAAATCCGGCCACGACCAGTGCGGTACGCCTCCAAAATCCCCGCACGTCCATTAATGATGGCCGCAGTAGGGAAATCAGGCCCCGGAATAAACTCCATCAATTCATCGATGGTTATGTCACTGTTATCCAGGTAAGCAAGACATCCATTTACCACTTCGGTCAGGTTGTGAGGTGGAATGTTCGTCGCCATCCCTACCGCGATGCCTGAGGACCCATTTACCAGCAGGTTTGGAACCTTGGTCGGAAGTACGACGGGAATCTGCTCAGAGCCGTCGTAGTTAGGGGCGAAGTCGACCGTTTCTTTATCGAGATCGGCCAGCATTTCGTGGGCGATCTTCTCCATGCGGATTTCCGTATAACGCATTGCCGCTGCGCTATCGCCGTCGATGGAGCCGAAGTTACCCTGCCCGTCCACCAGGGTGTATCGCAGCGAGAAGGGCTGCGCCATACGCACGATCGTGTCGTATACGGCAGAGTCGCCATGCGGGTGATATTTACCGATGACGTCACCAACCACACGGGCGGATTTTTTATACGACTTGTTCCAATCGTTCCCCAGCTCGTTCATCGCAAACAAAACGCGGCGATGCACCGGCTTGAGGCCGTCTCGCGCATCCGGCAAAGCACGGCCTACGATAACGCTCATCGCGTAGTCGAGGTAGGATTGTTTCAGTTCATCTTCAATATTGACGGGAAGTATTTCTTTGGCGAGTTCAGCCATAATATAGCAATAACCTATTCTAGAAAGGATAGTTCGGTTCTTGTTCTACCCACAGTCTGTCCAAACCCTGGTTCGCTCGTCTTGCAGTCGTTGAACCCGGCGGGGAGTCAGTTCAAGCGGCATATAATCGCACACTCTTTACTCGACCAAGGGCTGCGCCACAAGCGGTCAAGTCTAGCATAGAAGGCGACGGCAACGAAGTTAATTAGGGCGAGAATAAGATATTTTTTAGACGTTAAAAACCCTCCCCCCGCCAACGGGAAAGGCAAGTTGGCGACGCACATTCGCCAGTGCGCGCCAATCTTTTATGGCAAGTCAGGCCGACTGATGAAACCGCTGAGGGGCGACAAAATCCGAAACGGCGCGCAGCACATCCTTACGACTGATCTGCCCCACCAACTTACCCTCTTCCACCACAGGAAAGCGACGCCGGCGATCATTAATGAAACGTTCACTGACCGCCAGAATATCTTCCTCCGGCCCGATAATATCCACATCCACAGTCATATACTCAGCGACAGTGCCGCCCAGAGATTCGTAGTCGTAGTAACTACCGCTCAGAATACTTTTCAGGCAGTCCACTTCCGATAAAATCCCCACAAGGTTTCCACGACCATCTACAACAGGGGCGCCGGAAATGCTGTTTTTAAGGAGTTTATGAATAGCTTCAAACAACTCTGTTTCAGGGGAAAATACAACCAGGTTGGTTGTCATATAATCACGCACTTTCACGGATCGCAGCATGGGACTCTCCTAAGGCAGGCATTTGCTGATGGTTATTGTTAACCGCCCTGTCAGCGACTTCCTTTGTTTACGCTGATACCTTAAAGATACGCCCATCTACCTGAAACGCCAACTAATGAGCCCGGAGCGAACGCCCCGGGCTTGATGTCAGTCAATAATGACTTTATTCAAATACGATGGTTTTGTTCTCATGAACAATCACCCGGTCTTCCAGGTGATAGCGCAAGCCACGCGCAAGCACTTGTTTTTCAACATCTTTCCCCAGCCGAACCATGTCTTCGATGGTATCGCTGTGGTTCACCCTGATCACATCCTGCTCAATAATAGGACCTTCATCCAGATCCTGAGTGACGTAATGACAGGTTGCGCCGATCAGCTTGACGCCTCGCTTGTACGCCCGATGATAGGGACGAGCGCCCGCGAAAGACGGCAGGAAGCTGTGATGGATATTGATAATGCGCCCCGTATACCTGTCGCACAATTCCGGCGGCAGAATCTGCATGTAGCGTGCAAGAACAATGACTTCCGCATCCAGCGCATCCACCAATCGCTCCACTTCAGCAAATGCGACGGACTTGTCACTCGCATCCACCGGCACGTGATAGTAGGGAATGTCATGCCACTCCACCATACGACGCAGATCATCATGATTAGAGATAACCCCAACAATTTCCCCATCCATCTCTTTTGCATGCCAGCGATGCAACAAATCCGCCAGACAGTGAGATTCCTTACTCGCCATTAGAACAATACGCTTGGGTTGCTGCGAATCCGCCACATGCCAGCACATCTGAAACTCCCGAGCGATCGGTTCGAACGCAATGCGAAATGAGTTCAGATCAAAAGGGAGCGAGCTCGCCTTTATCTCATTTCTCATATAGAACCAGCCGTTGGTCGGATCCGAATGATGGCTCGCCTCGGTTAACCATCCATTATAAGTAGCCAAAAATGTGGTTACTTTCGCAACAATGCCCACCCGATCGGGGCAGGCGATTACCAGTCGATATGTTCTTTCCATTATTTTCCTACCAGCTGTGAGACGCCAGCGGGATGCGACAGACCTCTATGCGCTAAAGACTGCTTCGCACCGCTTAGCCATCGCAAAGTCCAACTCATGCAGACCTTTAATAGTATGACTCCACCAGGTAACCCTGACCTTGCCCCACTCGGTCACCAGCTCAGGGTGGTGGTTAATTTCCTCAGCAATAGCGCCAACCTTGTTGGTGAACTCTAACGCCAAAGCGAAGTTTTTGAATTTGTAGTCACGGCTGATCATTTGCACGCCGTTACGCTCTTCCAAACGCCACTCAGGCACCTGACTCAAGTACTTCTCAAGTTTCGCCGGATCTACTTTCTCGGCGTCAGGTCTACAGGCCTCGCAGCTTGGAATTGTATCGCTCATGCTTTTTCTCCTTGTTTTGAATTAAGCGTTTGCCAGGGCGCTCGCCCCAGCGTCGCTGTAGCCTAACTCTACAAGAAAAAGATCGCCAACATTTATCTTAGCCGACTATTTTCACAGCGCTTTCAGCAATGCGCTTACGCCATTCCGCTGGACCGGTTTCATGCACAGACTCACCATTCACATCCACCGCCACGGTAACAGGCATATCTTTCACTTCGAATTCATAAATCGCCTCCATTCCCAGTTCCGGGAAGGCGACGACATTAGAGGAACGGATCGCCTTAGACACCAAGTAGGCGGCGCCGCCCACAGCCATCAGATAGACAGCCTTATTGTCACGAATCGCTTCGATTGCCACAGGGCCACGCTCGGCTTTGCCGATCATCCCCATAAGGCCGGTCTGCTCCAGCATAGTGCGAGTAAACTTGTCCATCCGCGTAGATGTCGTGGGCCCAGCAGGCCCAACCACCTCATCACCCACAGGGTCCACAGGACCCACGTAATAAATGAAGCGATTATTCAAATCCACCGGCAAGGTTTCGCCGCGCGCGAGCATATCCACCATTTTCTTATGGGCGGCATCACGGCCCGTCAGCATTTTTCCTGACAGCAGCACTGTGTCGCCGGGACGCCAGGACGCAATTTCCTCCCGAGTGACAGCATCCATATTCACTCGCTTAACGTTAGCGCCCACCTCCCAGGTGATTTCCGGCCACTCATCCAAGTTGGGCGGCGTTTGCAATGAAGGACCGTTGCCATCAAGCACGAAATGCGCATGGCGCGTCGCCGCACAGTTAGGAATAATAGCGACCGGCTTATTGGCGGCGTGGGTCGGGTAATCTTTTACTTTGACATCCAGCACCGTCATCAAGCCACCCAGACCTTGCGCCCCGATACCCAACGCATTCACTTTCTCGAAAAGCTCCAGACGCAACTCCTCACTGCGGTTAGCCGCGCCGCGCGCTTGCAAGTCCTGAATGTCGATAGGATCAAGCAACGCCTCTTTAGCCAATTCCATTGCTTTCTCGGCGGTTCCACCGATACCAATACCCAGCATTCCCGGCGGACACCAGCCAGCGCCCATCTTCGGCACTTGCTCCAGCACCCATTCAGCGACGGAATCAGACGGGTTCAGCATAGCGAACTTGGATTTAGCTTCAGAGCCGCCGCCTTTCGCCGCGACGTGAACGTCCACTTTGTCGCCAGGAACTACCTTCATGTGGATAATGGCGGGGGTATTGTCTTTCGTGTTTTTACGCGCGCCATCAGGATCAGCCAAGACAGACGCCCGCAGAATATTGTCAGGGTGCAGATAAGCGCGACGCACGCCTTCATTAACCATATCCTCGACGCTCATATCCGCATCCCACTGCACATCCATTCCGATGTTCAAAAACACCGTCACGATGCCAGTATCCTGACAGATGGGACGACGCCCCTCGGCGCACATGCGGGAGTTGATCAGAATTTGCGCCAGCGCGTCTTTAGCGGCGGTGGACTCTTCGCGCTCATAGGCAGCATGAACCGCTTTAATAAAGTCGACGGGATGGTAGTAGGAGATAAACTGCAGCGCGTCGAATACGCTGTCGATGAGATCGTCTTGACGAATCACGGTGGTCATGCACGCACTCTCTTTTTACATGGTTCTTGGAGTAGTCACAGCTTTGGCTGGCAAGCGACGCCTCCCAATGGACGCCAAGTGCCCGCCTTATTTGATTTAGGCGGAAATTGTACCTAATTCGCCCCCCAAGTTCAGCCTTAAACTGTTAACGAATACAGCGCCTTTGCAACCGTATCTCCAAGGACTGGGCCTAATCTATTTTTCCCATTTGTGAATTAGAGAGTCCACTCATAGAAAAAATGAGCTAAACTCCTGACGATGCATAAGAAAATCACCAAACGCCAGCGCCCTGATGTCACCTGCACATCAGGCGAAAGGCTTATTTTATTGTGCGGCGTATGATTTCACGGCTTTCAGGCCAATGAAATCTAACCTATGCTGATAAAACTTTTTTGGCGAAGAACTGAAGCGAATAATTCAGTCACGCCGGGAACATTCTGAAAGCAATAATAAAAGGAAGAAGGTCCTACCTATGTTCAAGAAAACCTTTCTCAGTCTGGCGGTAGCGTCGGCGGTCACTTTATCGGGGTGTGGAGGCGGCGGTGGCGGCAACGCCAATGCTGGAGCGCAAAATGAGTATGACGGGGATTTACCCGACTCACTGGAGGGGCAGTTTGAGGGCAAAATCTGGCCACTATTCAACCCTATCGCCAGCCTGGTTCCCGTTCCCAATGATCTTCTACTTGATCAAACCGCTGCGGACGGCACTTTTTCAGACTCAACCGCAAACCCAGTGCTAGCCGCCCTGGGGTCATTGAGCGGCGCATCCACCATTGCCCCAATCGACATATCATTCTCCGGCGAGCTTGATGGGGACAGTTTAAGCACAGACTCATTTATTTCTTCCGGCGGAAGCCTGGCCCCCAACCCTAACCAGAACGTCTTTTTACTTGAGCTGGCCTACGCCAGCGGGGAGCCAATTCAGGGCCTATCCATTTCCGAGCCGCCCACCTTACCTTTAGCAGCCGGCGCACTATTGGCGGAGGCTGAAAGCGACCCCGCCATTCTTAGCGCCGCAATAGCGGATGCGCCAGCCATCAAAGCTTCTGTCATCGAGCTATCAGGCGCCAGCACTTTAAGAATTCAACCGACCAAACCCCTCAAGCCAAAAACTCGTTATCTGGTTATAGTCACCAACGAAGTTGAGGATGCTACGGGGCAAGCCATATCCATGGACCCTAATTACTACCTGTTAACCGGTAGCGGCAATCTACCCTCCTCCCAGCTTGAGCCTGTTCGCACCATTATCAACAGCTTCTGGGAGCCTTATGCGGAAGCTTACTTCGCACTGAATAATAAAACCCGCTCTGCCCTGAGCATGGATCCGCTTACAATCAACAATATCGCACTAACCTACTCTTTCACCACCTCTGGGGACGAGAAGGTAATGGAGTACATTGCCAACCCTGCGGAGTGGTTTAACGACCAATTAACAGGCTTTATTCGCATCAGCGCCGCCAAAGCGGTGATAACGGCAGGTACAAGCGTAGATAGCGATTCAGATGTAGACTACTCTGACATAAAAATTGCTGCAGACGCGGCGGTTACTGCATTCCCAACCACCGCACAAAAGGCGGCTTTCAGCCCTATTTTCGACGCGCCATCAGCCTGTAGCAGCTACACAGGCGCCTCAGCGATAGGCTGCGCAGCTACCGCCTTAACCGCCAGCTTTTCTGCACTGTTACCCACTCCAAAAGCGCGCACAGTGTCAGTTAGTAGCGCCAACACACCAGTGAACCTAGTATCTGCGTTAACCAGTTCTTTTCTGGATAACTCCAATAGCGTCAATCCTTTGATTTCTCAAGGCACCATTACTACACCTTATTATCTGGGCATCCCGACTGACTCTAACGGCTCAGCTATTCAGTCAAGCACATGGGCCGCCAACAAAGCTCTGGCTGATGCATTAAATACCGCTTTTAGCACTGCAGGTTTATCATTGCCACAGGGTGATACCAGCAGCCGTGACGCAACCTCTTCTGTAGTGAACTATGTCTTCCCATTTCCACAGCAGACCGATGCAGACTCAACCACCACTGCAGTAGAGGCGCTGGACATTCCTTGGCTGGCAATATACCCAGATAACACCTCCGCCTGCCCCAAACCACTAAAAACCGTAATATTCCAACACGGCATCACCACAGATAGAAGCGCTGCGTTGTCCGTGGGAACGGCTCTAGCTGAAAAATGTTTCGCCACAATCGCGATTGATCAAGTCGTTCATGGCGTAGCTCCCGCTTCGACTGCGAAAAAGCTCGGCTTGGCGGCTACACTACTGGCGGCAGGTCAAGAAAGCGGACTACCAGCATCGCTAGCTCCAAATAACGAAAACAACCAAGCTGTCGTGGATAAGACACTCAACCTCGGCACTGTTATGGCGACATTAAAAGTTGACGCTGCTGCAGCCCAGACTACAATTAATACCGTTGTTGCTGGCGGCTCAAGTGGGAACACTGAGTTGGACAAAGCGATTCGCGCGTTAGCTTCCTTCGAAAACACGGTCGCCAACGCCGGCAGCACCATCCCTGGCATCGCCCACACGGATAACGAACGCCACTTCGATTACACTTCCAACGCCGCACAGCAAGCAGTAGCGATGAATTTTGATCCTGACAGCGCTTCTGGCTCATCCGGCAGTCTGTTTATCAATTTGACTGGGTTTATCAATAGCCGCGATAAAAACCGCCAAGGCGTCATTGACCTGTTAAACCTGAGACAAACCATCAGCTCGATTGATTTGGATGGTCCTAGCGGCGGCCTATATGCTGCTGGAGATCTGGATAACAACAACGTGTTCTTTATGGGCCACTCTTTGGGCACGCTCATCGGCACCCCGTTTGTCAGCGTCGCCAACAGTACGCCGATGGCCAACATAAAAGCTGCTGTGCTATTGACGCCCTCCTCAGGCATTGTACGCATGCTGGAGAACTCTCCATCATTCGCACCCACCATTATTGGCGGTTTATCCGCAGCCGGAATCGCCCAGGGAACCACCAGCTATGAAACCTTCTTGGGAGTGTTTCAGGCTGCACTGGACGCCGTGGACCCCATCAGCTTCGCTGACAACTTGAATACGTCGATCAACTACAGCGGCAATTACCAAACCTCCGCTGACGATACCGGCGTACTAATGATTGAACTGGCAGGTCGTCCTGACGTGAACGGCAACGCACAAATCGGCTATGTCAGCGATCAGACCAACGTAATAGAGACGGAAACCACCCAATTAACGACCAGTTTTGGGACGCCTTATCCAGACTTGTTATCCGGTGTGGATAAGCTGGCTGAGCAAATGGGGGCGACGAATACGCTTGACGCCGCTGCGCCTTCAGGCTCTCCCGACACATTAATCAGCCGTCTCAGCTATGGCTCTCACGCCATGTACGTACTGCCGATCGTCTCGTCGTCAGAAGCCTCCTCTTACCCGGATGTAGCCGCGGAAACCGCGCGCCGCCAAGCCTCATTTGCCGAAGGCGTAACGGAGTCCATTGCATTCTTCACGCTTGGCGGTGAGATATCATCTGCAGCCGTAGACACCACCGCAGCATTGGCAGGTGAAACTACCGGCCTGGAAACGGAAGCTGATTATCAAGCCAGAACCAACAAGCAACTGAACCTTAGCAACTAAGGCAAACAGCAAAGAAAGCGCCCTCCCTTCTGAGGGCGCTAGGCAGACATAAAAAAACCGCCATATTTGGCGGTTTTTATTTTGAGCCGAGCCCGGCGTTATTTCATGCTACGGCCTTTATCGGCAGCAATGCGCATACGCAGAGCATTCAGTTTGATAAAACCTTCCGCATCCCGCTGATTGTATACGCCGCCATCATCTTCAAAAGTGGCGATACGGTCATCGAACAAGCTATCTTCAGACTTACGTCCCGCTACGATAACGTTGCCCTTATACAGCTTAACCCGCACCACGCCATTGACATGGTGCTGCGATTCATCGATCAACTTCTGTAGAGCAAGACGCTCCGGCGACCACCAATAGCCGTTATAAATCAGCTCCGCATACTTGGGCATCAGGCTGTCTTTAAGGTGAGCCAGCTCTTTATCCAAAGTAATGGACTCAATCGCGCGGTGCGCACGCAGCATGATGGTTCCCCCTGGCGTTTCATAGCAGCCACGGGACTTCATTCCCACATAGCGATTCTCAACGATATCGAGACGTCCTACTCCGTTGGCGCCGCCAACCTTGTTTAACTTCTCAATGACTTCGTGCGGCGCCAGAGCTTCGCCGTCGATAGCGACGATATCGCCATTCTTATAGGTCAGTTCCAGATAGGTCGCCTGATCCGAGGCCGCCTCAGGAGATACGGACCAACGCCACATATCTTCTTCCGCTTCCGCCCAAGGATCTTCCAGAATGCCGCCCTCATACGAAATGTGCAGCAGGTTGGCGTCCATGGAATAAGGTGATTTGCCTTTCTTCTTTTCCACTGCAATATCGTGAGTATCGCAATAGGTCAACAACTTCTCTCTTGAGGTCAGATCCCACTCACGCCAAGGCGCTATCACTTTAATGCCAGGCTTCAGCGCATAGGCGCCCAGCTCAAAGCGCACTTGGTCGTTACCTTTTCCTGTGGCGCCATGAGAAATGGCGTCTGCGCCAGTCTCGTTGGCGATTTCCACTAGGCGCTTGGCGATCAAGGGACGCGCAATGGACGTGCCCAGTAGATATTCGCCCTCATAAATAGTGTTGGCGCGGAACATTGGAAAAACAAAGTCACGTGCGAATTCTTCGCGCAGGTCTTCAATGAAGATCTGTTTGACGCCGAGCTTCTCCGCTTTGGCGCGAGCCGGCTCAACCTCTTCGCCCTGACCGATATCAGCAGTAAAGGTCACCACTTCACAGTCATAGTTTTCTTGCAGCCACTTAACGATTACCGAGGTGTCCAACCCGCCCGAGTAGGCGAGTACGACTTTGTTGACCTTAGACATGACGATGCTCCCAGGAGATTACGAAAGGCGGTTATTCTAGGCCCTTCGTACAAAGTTTTCTATGGTTGAGCAAGGCGTATGCGCCTCTCCAGCCAAGGTGAGGCGCAGATTGAACGAGTTGATCGAAAAATAAAGCGGGTTACAACTCCTCTGTCGAAATATCCAGCAGATCGTCTTTAGGTGGCGGCTGTGTCCCTCTTTCCAATCTTACCGTTGCGCGACGGTTACGAGCCAACTCTTTAGGGCCGGCGTTTTTAACCACGGGATAACGTTCGCCATGATAGCGGGTGGTGATTTTCTCCGACTCTAAGCCCTTTTCCGTCAAATAGGCGGTCACAGCTTCCGCCCGATCTTTGGACAGTCGACGGTTGTATATCCTGCGCCCTGTGGAATCCGTGTGTCCGTCGACGAAAATCGCCGTCACAGAAGGATCGGCCTTCACGTACAAGACCACCTTGTCCAACTCTCTTTTATCCTGATCCGTCAGCACAGACTCATCCAGCTTGAAGAATACCGCTGTACGTTCAACCTGACGAAAGTTCACAGGCAACAACCCTGAAACGCAGGACAAATAATCTTCGTAGTAGCGGGAAAAGTTGATGGAAGAAACCTCCACTCTGACGGTATCGTCATTGAAACGCGCACGACGTGTAAAGGTCGGCATCATCCCTTCCAGCAGGCTATCCATCATTTGCTCCGCTTTAGGGTTATCCACGGTAATGGGGTGCGGCTTGTCCAACACCGCTACGTATCCCAGGTCTCTGACGCCAACGCCAGGACGCCAGCGCGGCGCCTCCAGCACCAGCGCCGCCTCGCCCTCACGCATGGGATTGCGTGAGGTGTCGAGATAGAATCTTAGTGATTCGCCCGCCTCCCGGTAGAACACCGCCCTACCGTACTGCGGAATGTTATGCGTCAACGCGCACTCGAATATGGAGGAAGATAAATACCACTGACTTTTTTCGATGCCTGCCGAAAAAGTCATGGCCTGAGTGGTAGCAGCCCCGCAAAGGGCCATCATGGAGGCGATTGTTAGTTTGCGCACAATAATCTCACTAACACTGTGATCACAACATACATTAACGATATTATCGGCCCGGCGCGGGAATTCTTTACCCTGAATCCTGTTCCGTTCTGGTATACTTGCGTGCAGTTTTGTAACCCTGCTTTTCTGCATTGCCCTGGTGGTTGATACTCTATGTCTGACTTAGTCATTACCCGGCCCGACGATTGGCACCTTCACCTGCGCGACGGCGACGCTCTTGCGACAACCGTATCCGCGACATCACGGCTGTTTTCCCGCGCCATCGTCATGCCCAATCTGGTTCCTCCGGTCACCCACACAGCGCAGGCGGAAGCCTACCGCAACCGAATTCTGAGTCATGTTCCCACCGGCGCTGCGTTCGATCCGCTGATGACGCTTTACCTGACCAACAATACGTCCCCTGAGGAGATTGTCGTCGCCAAGCAAAGCGGGATCATTTATGGCTGCAAGCTTTATCCCGCTGGCGCCACCACAAATTCGGACGCCGGCGTCACTGATGTCGCCAATATCTTTTCGGTACTGGAGAAAATGAGTGAAATTGGTCTGCCACTGCTGGTGCACGGAGAGGTCGTCCAGGCGGAAGTGGATATTTTTGACCGCGAAAAGCGTTTTCTCGATGAGACCCTCGCACCGTTGACCGAACGCTATCCGAACCTGAAGATCGTATTGGAGCACATCACCACCCGTGACGCAGTGGAGTTTGTCAGTCAGGCTGGAGCTAATGTCGCCGCCACCATTACCGCACATCATTTACTCTATAACCGCAACCATATGCTGGTAGGCGGTATTCGCCCGCATTTTTACTGTCTGCCTATTCTGAAGCGATCTGAGCATCAGCTTGCATTGCGCTACGCCGCCGCTTCCGGCAGCGATAAATTTTTCCTGGGCACGGATTCCGCCCCGCACCCCAAAGAAAAGAAAGAAGCGGCTTGCGGCTGCGCCGGCTGCTTCACTGCGCCCTCTGCGCTGGAGTTATATGCGGAAGCCTTCGATGAACTGGGCGCGTTGGATAAACTGGAAGGCTTCGCCAGTCTTCACGGCCCGAAGTTTTACGGCCTACCAGTCAATAACGGCAAAGTACGCTTGAGCAAACAGGAATGGACGATACCTACCAGCATGACGCTGGGCGACTCAACAATAGTTCCCTTTCGCGCTGGAGAGACCATTCGCTGGAAGGCTGAGCTGCTCTGACGCAGCTCCCCAAGCACGCAGTCGCGTAAAAACCTTTATTTCTCATAACAGTACAGCAGTGGCGGGAGTCGTTCGCCACCTCAACCAAAAGTAGATAACCAGTGTCTGAATCGCAAAACCGCCCCAAATCCCCTCTCGCCAGACGTTTCCGCGGCTTCCTGCCAGTTGTGGTGGATGTCGAGACGGCCGGCTTCAACTCCAAGACCGATGCGCTCCTGGAGGTCTCCGCCGTTATTATCAGCATGGAGGATGACGGGATGCTCTATCCTGAGCCGCCGGTCAGCTTCAATGTAGAGCCCTTCGCCGGCGCCAACATTGAGCAGGCTGCGCTGGAGTTTACCGGGATCGATCCATTCAATCCTTTGCGCGACGCAAAACCCGAAGCCGATGCGCTGAACGAGTTGTTCCGCCCTATTCGCAAATCCGTAAAGTCCAACGGTTGCAATCGCGCGATCCTGGTCGGCCACAACGCCACCTTTGATCACTCGTTCTTGTTCGCCGCCGCCGAGAGAGGGGATGTAAAACGCAATCCATTTCATCCGTTTTCCACATTCGACACAGCAACACTGGCGGCGCTGGCCTATGGACACACGGTATTGTCCAGAGCCTGTCAGTTAGCAGGCATTCCCTTCGATAACAAAGAAGCGCATTCCGCAGAATATGACGCAATGAAAACGGCCGAGCTATTCTGCTCAATCGTAAACCGCTGGAAAGAATTGGGCGGCTGGACCACCGATCAGCAAGACTACGCAGACTGATCTCCGGCTCTCCTTATTTCTACACCGAAGATCGATAAGCGCTGCTCACAGCGCCTATCTTATAGGGCTTCTCTTAGACGCAAAAAAGGCCGCAAAAGCGGCCTTTTTTACTCACTTGCCCCGTCCTGAATAGAGTTGACGCCTATTTCAGGACTAGACGACTCGACAGCGATTACAGCTTGTCGGAGTTTTGAGACAGGTAGTTGGCCACGCCTTCTGGAGAAGCCTGCATACCTTTGTCGCCCTTCTTCCAGCCAGCAGGACATACTTCGCCGTGCTCTTCGTGGAATTGCAGCGCGTCAACCAGACGAATCAGCTCGTCTACGTTACGGCCCAGCGGCAGATCATTAACGATTTGCGAACGCACAACGCCGTCTTTGTCGATCAGGAATGCGCCACGGAACGCAACGCCGCCGGCAGACTCAACGTCAAACGCTTTACAGATTTCGTGGTTCAGGTCAGCCGCCAGAGTGTACTTGACGGGACCAATGCCGCCTTTATCCACAGGCGTGTTACGCCATGCGTTGTGAGTGAAGTGAGAGTCGATGGAAACGCCGATTACTTCTACGCCGCGCTCTTTGAATTGCTCTACACGGTGATCCAGTGCAATCAACTCGGAAGGACATACGAAGGTGAAGTCCAGAGGGTAGAAGAAAATCAGAGCATATTTGCCTTTGATTGCTTCAGACAGCTTGTATTCGTCTACGATCTGACCGTCAGCCAGAACAGCAGGAACGGTAAAGTCGGGAGCAGGTTTTCCTACTAGAACGCCCATCGTTGTTTCTCCTAAATTACATTTTCTGATTTGATGCAAGCACCAAAATACGCTTGTTATTTCAACAAATTATTGCAGCGATACGTTGCTGCGTTCAGAGAGTGGAAGACACCACACAAAAGTGGCGTAATCATACCTTTTCCACTGAACCAAGCCTATTGTCGCGCCATTTAATTTATTAATGGCGAGCATAGGTCCGCCCTATAAAATCGCGGGGCCCTGCGTAACAGGAATAATGCCAAAAAACTTTCAGGTTACGCAGCCTGAGCCAGCAAGTGTAGGTGTTTTGCAGTCAATTTTCTAATGCGCAACGGCTTGATTTGCTCAGACTATAAGGATACTGATTAAGAAAGGCGAGGCCCCGGCGCCAAGGCCGGGACCTGTTTTCCGATAGGGATGGAAGTTACCAGTGAATTCCCCGCATGATCGCAGCAAAAGCGACCTGCTCGGTGGAAACCTTGGGCTTCTCGCCATCTTTACCGCCAGTGGCGGCGCTGGAGTCCGGGAACATCTTGAAGCCGGTGTTCATGATGATTTCACTGAACTTCGGCGCCATAGAGTGCAGCACTTGCGCGAACACGCCCAGGCGCGTAGCGATGCGTTTGGGCCGGTGAATAATCGCCTCCGCAATCAGATCCGCCGCTTCTTCGGGAGTCAGCGTTGGCACCGAGTCGTAAATCTTGGTGGGGCTGATCATTGGCGTCCGCACTAATGGCATATTGATCGTGGTGAAGGTGACGTTCTTATCGGAGAATTCCGCCGCCGCACAGCGTGAAAACGCATCCAGCGCCGCCTTGGAGGCCACATAGGCGGAAAAGCGAGGAGCGTTGGTCAATACGCCGATAGAGGAAATATTCACAATATGCCCTCGTCTCCGCTCCAGCATGCTCGGCGCAAATCCCATAATCAATCGCAACGAACCGAAGTAGTTGAGTTGCATGGTGCGCTCAAAATCATGGAAACGGTCAAACGCGTGTTGAATGGAGCGACGAATAGAGCGGCCAGCGTTATTCACCAACACGTCGACATGCCCCAGATCCTTGAGGACATCGGCGACAAAGCGATCGCAGTCTTCCAGATCAGAGAGGTCGACGGAGTATTCATAAATTTCGCCGCCCAATGCCTCCAGCTCTTTTTTCACTTCCTGCAGTTTTTCCAGGGTGCGCGCGGCGATAACCACTTTGGCGCCCGCTTCCGCCAATTTGCGCGCGGCGCTCAAACCGATGCCTGAGGTAGCGCCGGTGATGACGCAAACACGCCCTTCCACCGCCCCCCGCAAAGTACGGTCCTTATAGAGATCCGGGTCCAGATGACGCTCCCAATAGTCCCAAATCGCCGGCGCATAATCCTGCAAGCGGGGAACGGCGATCTCGGTCCCTTTAAGCAGACGCTCAGTCTCGCGGTTGTCAAAGCGGGTTGGGTAGTTGATAAAGCTCATCACCTCATCTGGAATCCCAAGGTCGTTGAGCACGGCGGTTTTCATACGCTGCACTGGAGGCAGTCGTGCGATACCCTGGCGAATCATCGGCGGAATAAAGCCAAACATGCGCGCATCGATACGCATGGCCATCTTCGGAGCGTGGCCCGCTTCCGCGAAGATATTCAGAATTTCACCCACTTTATAGGGATCTGGGTCCGTCAGGTGGAAGCACTTGCCGTCTTCTCCCTCCGTATGCGCAATGTGATCCATCGCGCCTACAACGAAATCCACCGGCACAATGTTAATGCGTCCGCCTTCCAGGCCGACGGTGGGCATCCACTGCGGCAATGCGCTACGCAGTTTCTGAATCAGCTTGAAGAAGTAATAAGGGCCGTCAATTTTATCGATCTCACCGGTTTTGGAGTGACCGACGACCATGCCCGGACGATAGACGCGCCATGGCGTCTGACATTCTTCCCGCACCACTTTTTCGGATTCATGCTTGGTGCGCAAATAGGGGTTATCCAGTTTCTCCGCTTCTTCGAACATGTCTTCGCGGAAGATGCCGCGATACAGACCCGCCGCCGCGATGGAGCTGACATGATGGAAACAGGCGGCTTTGAGGCTATCGGCCAACTTAACCGCATTCCGCGTACCTTCGATATTCGCCTGCTCCTGACTTTCCGCAGAAGCCTGCATGTCGTAGATGGCCGCCAAATGGAAGAAATGATCCACTTTGCCCTGCAGCATCGTAGCGTCTTTTTCACTGACGCCAAGCATCGGTTGCGCCAAATCGCCGACAACGCCGACTACCTGCTCATCCGACGCATTCCAGCGCTCACGCAACTCATCCAGCTTGGGGAGTGACGCCTCCCGCACCAATAAATATACGGTTCCGCCGCGTTTTAATAATTTGGGAACCAGGAAACGACCGATAAATCCGGTGCCTCCTGTCACGAAGTAGTTCATATCCACTCCATTCCGGTTGATGTTTTTTAACTTTATTAATGAACCCAGCTCCACCGATTCAGTGCAAAGCTTTCCTGTTTTCCAGTTGTATAGCCTGATAAGTATGGCAAAGGTTTTTATTGTCGAATGCCTAGGCTATAAACCTTTACGAGTGTACTTATTTTTATTCCGCAACTCATTGTTTGTGTTAGAGCAATGGCTCGAAATATGGATTAGATCAAAATAACTACAAATCAATAAAGGCATCACTACCGGAAAACACCCTTTAGATTCGCCCTAACCCGCATTGTAAGCGGGATAACGGGGATTGCGGAGCGTATAAACAACGGAGGCGAAATCAACGGATTTCATGCAAGAAGATCACAAGGGATTAGTCAAATTGACTGAGTGCGAGGCTCCGGCCGCCGCAGCGGCCGGTTCCATCCGGGCGTCAGTACATGTGCTGACCGCCATTGATAGACAGGTTGGAGCCGGTGATATAACCCGCCTCTTTCGCTGTCAAAAAGGATACCGCTCTGGCGATTTCTTCCGGTTCGGCGAAACGCCCCACCGGAATCTGCGCCTTGATCTTTTCTCTGACTTCTTCCGCCACAGCCATCACCATTGCAGTGGCGACGTAGCCGGGTGAGATGGTGTTCACCGTCACGCCCTTGCGCGCCACTTCCTGCGCCAGCGCTTTGGTGAAGCCATGAATGCCTGCTTTGGCGGCGGAGTAGTTCACCTGACCGAACTGCCCTTTCTGGCCATTGATGGAGGAAATATTGACGATACGGCCGTACTGCCTTTCCAGCATATCGTCGAGAAACTGCTTGGTGACATTGAAGACGCTGCTGAGGTTGGTGTCGATGACATCCTTCCACTGCTCCATCTGCATTTTCTTCATTACTGCGTCGCGGGTGATGCCGGCGTTATTCACCAACACATCGACCACCCCGTACTTCTCACGAATATCCGCGGCGGCCGCGGCGCAACTTTCGAAACTGGAGACATCCATGAGTTCGATAGCGATATCAAACCCACGCTCCCTTTGCTCAGCCCGCCAGGCTTCCGCATGTGTACGCTTGGCTGGCGAGCTGCAGGTGGCGATCACCCGAAAGCCGTCCTCCGCCAAACGCTGAGAGATGGCGGTCCCGATACCTCCTGTGCCGCCAGTAACCAATGCAATGTGCTGTTCCATGTCAATCTCCTTATTTCTTTCCAATGCGAGTTTCTGTCCAGTGCGAAAAGTCGCATTTTGGATACTATTTATTCTATGTGACAGCTTAAATTAGACCTTCGCCGAGGGGGCTCGTCTTGACCAACGTCAAGAGTTGTCCTACTGGCCATATCCGGTTTTTAAAGTTGCAATAGCGGTCACTTTTTGCGCGCCTCATTGAGTCCGCTATACCGGGCAATAACGTCGTCCGGGAGAGATTGCGACAAGTGGATGAAGACTCACATTAAGAATCCTTAAGCAGGTCGGACTCAAGAACCATTGTGATATACTCGGCCCATGTTTAACCTGATGTGGCCGCCATGACCAATAAAGACCAGAGATACATCCGCATCGCGCAAGCCTGTTTGCGCGCCATCAACGAAACATCCACCGATAAGGACGCTCTGCAGGAAAACATCCGCAAAGTTTACGAAGCCATCGACATTGCGTTCAAAAAAGAGTTTCTGACCATTGAACAAAACGCCGCCATCGCGGAAAGCGCGTTGAAAAAAATCTGCGAACTCAGCGCCCGAGAATCCGTTAGCGAGGCCAAAACCATCGCTACCGCAGCGCTGGACGCCCTGCAGCAAGCCAACCAACCCGCCAAGCATCATTGAACCAAGTCTTGGCGGGCGTGTCTCAGCTAACCGGATATTGGCTTCGCCGGCACAGCAAAAGACTGCAACGGCCCGCCAATTTATCCCGCAAAACACCTATACTCAGTAAATGGCCTTAAGTTATGCGATCAAGAACCCTTAGCGTTGCAGCCGCCGGCACTTTGATCCTGGTTTTTAGTTTTATTTCCGCTTGCAGCGTTCTCAATAAAAGTCCTAACACTATGCCCTCAGTGAACAACAACATAGCCAAAAGCCCGAATGACAAGCGACTTTATCGGGCCGTTACGCTGGACAACGGTTTACAGGCGCTGTTGATATCCGACCCGGAAACCGATAAAGCCGCCGCCGCGATAGATGTGGACGTGGGCAGCGGAGCCGATCCGGTTGGTCGGGAGGGGCTGGCGCACTTCCTGGAGCACATGCTGTTTCTGGGAACGGAAAAATACCCCCAGCCTGACGAGTACCAGTCTTTTATCAACCAACATGGCGGCTCTCACAACGCCTTCACCGCTTTCGATCACACCAATTATTTCTTCGACGTGGACGCCGACTCGCTGGAGCCGGCGCTGGACCGCTTCAGCCAGCAGTTTGTCGCGCCATTATTTTCCGAAGCCTATGTAGAGCGTGAGAAGAACGCGGTGCATTCGGAATACACCTCGAAATTGCGGGAAGACAGCCGCCGCTTTTTCGCTGCAGTCAAACAGGCCATCAACCCCGCCCACCCCATGGCCAAGTTCGCCGTCGGCAACCTGGAGACCCTGGCGGACCGTCCTGACGAAGGTATCCGCGACGCCCTGCTCAAGTTTTATGAGCAACACTACTCCGCAGACATCATGAAGCTGACTGTCTATGGCAAAGAGCCATTGGACACAATGGAAGCCTGGGTGAAGGAAAAGTTCAGCGGCGTGAAAAAACGCGACATCGAACACAACCAGAAACGCCCGCCGCTATTCAAGCCCGGCGCTGCGCCGACGCTGTTGTCCGTGAAACCGATCAAGGAAAAGCGCTCGCTACACCTGATGTTCGAAGCGCCGCCCATTGAGCCCTACTTCCACGCCAAACCTGTGTATTACCTGACCAACCTTATCGGCCACGAAGGCGAAGGCAGCCTGCTTTCCTGGTTGAAGCGGCAGAATCTGGCGGAAGGCTTGTCTTCCGGCCTGTTCACCAGCGAGGAAGATAGCTCCGTGGTCAGCGTCTCCATCACTTTGACCGAGAAAGGCCAAAAGAATTGGATCAAAGTTGTCCGCGACGTATTCACTTACATCAATCTGATCAAGCAGCAGGGCATTGAGGAGTGGCGCTTCCAGGAACAGGCGAAGATGCTGGATATCGCCTATCGCTTCCAGGATCAGGCCGCGCCCATTCACTATGTGAGCAGTCTGGCGGGACGCCTGCAGGACCACTCTCCCGAGCAAGTGCTGCGCGCGCCTTACGCCATGGACGACTATGACGCCAAGGTGTTGAAAGAATTCGCCGATCGCTTGAGCCCAGAAAATATGCTGGCGGTGTTGTCCGCGCCCGAAGTCGCCACCGATCAGGCCGAACGCTGGTACGAAACGCCCTACAGCGTGCGCGCCTTCACGCCTGAAGAGGAAGCCGAGATCCGCTCGCCGGATCAACAGGCCGCCATTCACTTGCCGGGCCCCAACGAATTCATTCCGGACGATCTCGATTTGCTGGCCGGCCCGGACATGCCCGTTCCCGAGAAGATTTATGAGCATCCGGGATATGACGTCTGGTTCGCCAAAGACCTGTCATTCGACTCTCCCAAATCCAGCTTCTACTTGAGCATTCGCTCGCCGCTGGCCAACAGGAGCCCGAGAGATCAGGCGCTGACGGAACTGTTTATCTCGCTGGCCCGGGATGAGTTAAGCGAATACTCCTACCCCGCCTACCTCGCCGGGCTGGATTTCAAGCTCTACAAGCATTTGCGCGGTATAACGCTTCGCATTGACGGCTTCAGCGACAAACAGCCTGTGCTGCTGGAGCGTATTCTGACCACATTGAAGCACCCCGAACTGCGCGAAGACCGCTTCAACCAGTTCAAAAAAGACATGTTGCGCGACCTGAAAAATGCGATTCAGGACAAACCGTTCGAGCGTCTTGCTTCAGAAGCTCGGACTTGGTTACTGCAGCCTTACTGGACGGAAAAGCAACAGATTGAGGCGCTGAAAAATATTACGCTGGACGACGTGCGCGCATTCGCCCCCACGGCGCTCAAGGATATTAATCTGGTCGCCCTCGCCCACGGCAATATCTCTCGTGAGCAGGCGCTGCACGCCGCCAAAGTAGTGGAGACGCAACTGCTGGCCGGCGCCAATATCGTCGATGTGCAGAAAAGCGCCGTGGTGGATATTCAAGGCGGCGACTGGTTTAAAGATATCAACACGCCGCATCAGGACTCCGCCTATCTCTATTATGTCCAGGGCCCCGGAAAAACTTACGCGGACCGCGCCGCATTCGGCCTGATCGCACAGATCATTTCGCCGGAATACTACAACGATATCCGCACAGAAGCGCAGATGGGCTATGTTGTGTTCGCCACCCCCTATACGCTGCTGGATACGCCGGCCCTGGCCTTTATCGTGCAATCTCCGTCACACACGCCGAAGCAAATCCACACCGCCACCGAGAACTTCATCGTGCGTTTTGCGAAGGAGCTGCGTTTGCTTCCCGAAGCGGAGTTTGAGAAACACAAAGCTGCACTGAAGGCGCGGCTGACAGAGAAAGATCAAACGCTGGAGCAACGCTCTGACCGATTCTGGACGGAAATTGACGTTGGCAACGAGCAGTTCGACACCTTGAATCAGATCGCCAGCGAAGTGGACAAGCTCAGCCTAAACCAACTGGCGGACTACTTCGACAAGCAGTTTGTGACGGATAAGAGTGCGCTGCTGGTGGTCACGGATGGAGATAAGGACGGCGCGCATTGGCGTCCCGGAAAAGCGGAGCCGCTGAAAAACAAGGAAAGCTGGCTCAACGCGAACAAGCTGTTTCCGCTGCGCGTTAAATACTGACAGTCTCCGCAGCGATACTCATCCTAACTAAAAAAAGACCCGCACAATGCGGGTCTTTTTCGTTACGCCCCCCACCAACGAGAGCCAGACTCTCTGGCTGTGGAGCCGCCTGAGTTCAGAAGTCCATGGGAATAATGGACTCGCCGTATAGGTGCAGATCCTGAAGAATGGATAACTGCAACGGCGTGATATCCGGGTTGGCGGCAAGCTGCTCCAGCTTCTTGAAATACGCCTGGAAACTGATCGAAGCGCCGCCGGACTCTCCCGACAAGCGACGATAACGATACCGCTCCCACTTCTCCATTTCTTCTTCATTCAGCGTGCCA
This sequence comes from Hahella sp. HNIBRBA332, assembly GCF_030719035.1. Taxonomy (NCBI): domain Bacteria; kingdom Pseudomonadati; phylum Pseudomonadota; class Gammaproteobacteria; order Oceanospirillales; family Hahellaceae; genus Hahella; species Hahella aquimaris. The sequence goes on along the minus strand of NZ_CP132203.1, from coordinate 566,110 downwards.
GGAAAATTTCTCGCGCGATAACGGAAAAGCATCTCCTGCAGCCTTGGATCTTCAAAGGGCAACTCCAGCTCCCCCAGCACTTCCGGCGACTGCTCATGAATGAAAGTCATCAGTTCCCGGTCGTTGTTGCTGAAAAAGCCGCCGCTGTAGAGCATCAGGTCTGGATCGGTTTCGCTGTCGTCCATGGGCTCGTTAAACACTTCCGCCACCAGTTGCTGAATATTCGCCGCCTGACGCAACGCCTGCAGGTGAGATCTCAGCTTGTCGCCGTCCAGCTGAAAACCGCGCAATCTCTCCGGGTCCATGGTTTTGAGAATTTTGCTCTCCACCAGAATCGGACACTTGTTCAGATGCACGACTTTCAACGGGATACGCTCAGCGCCTTCAGGAAGGTCCTCATTTGAGGTGAAGATACGCTCTCGAATCTTCTCCACCGGCAAGTGCGTCCAAGTGGATGGATCAGCGCGCAGATCATAGACGATCACGCCGTTGGGATTGGTTGGATGGCGCGCGACGGGAGCCACCATGGCGCAACAGCCCAATGCCGCCGGAAATTTGGAGGACACATGAAACAAGGGCTTCATGCGCCCGATATCCACCAGTCCTTCCAGAACTTTCTTATTGCGATGGCCAAGCACATAGTCATACAACTTGGGTTGCGCCGTCTTGATCAGTCGCGCCACCGCAATGGTGGCGTAAACGTCAGACATAGCGTCATGCGCCGCCTCATGCGTCACGCCATTAGCCTTGGTCAGCTCTTCCAGGCGAAAGCTGGGGACCCCTTCCGCGTTCATGGGCCAGTTTATACCGTCGGGCCGCATGGCGTAGGTAAGCCGCACCATATCAATAACGTCCCAACGGGAATTGCCGTTTCGCCACTCCCGGCTGTAAGGATCGTAAAAATTGCGGTATAGCGTATTGCGGGTGACTTCATCGTCGAAGCGGATGCTGTTGTAGCCGACCACACAGGTTCCCGGACGGGAGAATTGCTCGTGGATCAGACGGATAAACTCCGCTTCACTCACGCCCTCCGACATTGCTTTCTGCGGCGTGATGCCGGTAATCAGGCAGGCTTCCGGTTGCGGCAATACGTCTTCCGCCGGCTTGCAGTACATCACCAGCGGCTCTTCGATGGGGTTGAGATCCAAGTCCGTGCGCACGCCCGCAAACTGAGAGGGCCTGTCTCTGCGGGGATCTGCGCCCCAGGTCTCGAAATCGTACCAATAAAAGGTGTCAGCCATTTAACTACTCTGAGTCGTCAATCAGGCGCCCATGTTAGCCAATAGCGCTCCGTTCGTCATGTTGGATTCCCGGCCGAATGCTGGCACAGCATTTGAATATGTTTGAAATAAGTCAGGTATATGCGCTTTCCAATGCCGGAAAAAACGCACTCAGAGATAACAAGGTAGCCGTCATGGGTTTAATTCGCACTTTATTTGAATACGGAAATCAGGCGTACGAAGGCCTGAAACAGCCCACCGCCGCCCAGCAGACAAAGGCCGACGCGGCCATGGACAATCATCCTGAACCAGGAACCGTGACCCTGTCCGGTCAGCCGCAGGAACAAAGCTCCCGCCCCCGGGTCATGATCAAAGAGTTTCAGCAAGGTGTCGGGCAAGATACTGCCTTTGTGCAACAGACGCTCAGGCAAAAGCTTGCCGAGTATGGCGTCACCAGTGTGCGCGGACAGGTTCGCCTGGGTCGCAACGAGACCGGCGCGCTGGAAATTTCAGGCGCAATTCCAACGGAAGCCAAGCAGAAGATTGAAGCGGATATCAACCGCAACCCGGATATCAAGCAAACGTTCGTGCGCCTGAGTAATCAGAAGCCCGCATTGGATTACGTTCAGAACGTGATGCGCCTGCAGAATGCATACGGGGGCGACAACTCGCTGTTCAGCTCGCTGCTTTCCTCCAATCCGCAGAATAACTCCCTGCAGGACATCGTGCAGCGCTTTCACAAAATGGGGTCCGCCGCCGCGGAGATGACCGCAAATTCCGGCGCCGCCTTCTCCATCTCGATCAGTTGATGCGCGCCGCCGCTGAGAATCCGGCGGCGCATTCATTCAGAAGCCGGAAATATCGCCCGCGCCTTCCCTCAGGATCACCGGCGTATCGTCGGTCAGATCCACAACGGAAGTGGGCTCCATGCCGCAGAAACCGCCATCAATGATCAAGTCCACCGCATGCTCCAGCATCTGGCGAATCTCATAAGGATCGGTCATCGGCATGTCTTCGCCGGGCATGATCAGTGTAGAGCTCATCAGCGGCTCGCCCAGCTCCTCCAGCAGCGCCTGCGCAATGCGGTTATCAGGCACCCTGATGCCAATCTGACGCCGTTTCGGATGCAACAGCCTGCGCGGCACCTCCGAAGTCGCCGTTAAAATAAAGGTATAGGCGCCGGGGGTGTGGTTTTTCAATAGACGATAAGTACTGTTATCCACCTTGGCGTATGTGGAGATATCGCTTAAATCCCGGCACACCAGCGTGAAATTATGCTTATCATCCAGGCGACGAATGCCTTTGATGCGGTCCGCAGCGCTTTTATCGCCGATGGCGCACCCCAGCGCATAACCGGAATCCGTGGGATAAACAATAACGCCGCCGCTGTGAATGATTTCCACCGCCTGACGAACCAGACGGGCCTGTGGGTTATCCTGATGGATCTGGAAGAACTGGCTCATTGACCGCCCGACTCCGTTTTGGCTTTTTTGCTGCCGCCCATGCAATTGGGCGAATCCGGGGCCTGGCCTTTCTCCAGCCATTCCTGTGGGGTGAACGTGTGCAGCGCCAGCGCGTGAATGCCCTGTTGCATCAGCTCGCCCAGCACCGCATACACCTTCTGGTGCCGTTGCACGGAGCGCATATCCGTAAACTGCGGCGTCACCAACACCACCTTGAAATGGGTTTCCGAATTGGGAGGGACGCTGTGCATATGGCTTTCATTGATCACCTCCAAGTGCGTCGGAGTGAAAGCCTCTTTTAACTTATTCTCAACAGAGATTTGGATTTTCATATTTTATTCAGCAGATAGGATTAGATAGCAAGCCGCCGCGACGGGCCCCGTCGCGGCGTAGATAATGACTACACTATAAACCACTCCGCCGCATTCGACGAGCGGAGCGGCCACCGCTTACCTCACTGTGACGTCGGCCACTACCGGATAGGGCTCCGCGCGATTGGCCGCATAGTCCCGCATCCACACTTTAAAGATATACTTTCCCGGCGCCACGACACTCCCTGTGCCGGAACGTCCATCCCAGTCGATCGCGACGTGATGTTCGCCAATCAGAGGCTCCCGATACAGCTCCCGCACTAAGGAGCCGCCCCGCGCCTCGTAGACGTACACGGTGGTCAGAGCGCCTTCATTGAGATCGAACTCCAGTCGCGTCTTGTCATTGGATTGGTCACCGTTGGGGGTGATCACGTCCGGCGTAACGCTGATATTGGCCCATTGCGGAGCGACCGTGTCCACAATCACCCGCAACTCCCCATTCACACTGATTCCCTGCGTGTCCGTAGCCGACAGCGCAATCACATAACGATCATCCGCAACTGTAACCCCACTGAAATCACGCCCATCCCACAGCTTATTCAGCGAAACGCCGCTGCCTTGTTGACGAAACAGCTCCACTCCATCGCGGTTCTGATAGCTGAGCGTCCAATCAAGACTTTTGTTGAAGCTTGCTTTAAGCGTGACGTTATCGCGCCGTCCATCGCCGTCCGGACCAAATTCCGCATAGTTGGACTCATAGCTCAACAACTGCGGCGGTTCCGAGTCCGATACGGTGTTCACGCTGAAATACACTTCCGCCGGAGCCGCCGCCACGCCGTCCACATCCACGCCAGTAATCAAGAAGCGGTAGGAGCCGTCCGGGGTCACCACGCCGTTGTGGTCCAGTCCGTCCCATGTTAAATCGAAGATTTCCCCATTACCGCGAAACAGGTTCACGGGTTCATTCTCCGACGTGAGAACGGAAGCCTCCCATTGCAGCGGGGCGGTAAAATCGGCGCGCACCCTCAACGTATCGTTGGCGCCGTCTCCATTCGGACTGAAGGGAGAGGGCTTGGCGGTCGCGTTCTTGATCGCCGCCAAGCCCTGCATCCCCCGCGCCACGATAATCTCAAAATTCCCACTGCGATTATCGTCCCAGGCGACGAATATGTCGCCGGACGCATTGACCGCCACCTTGGTCACCAGAGACCCCAGTTCGCTGGGAGATATATTAGCGGCGGGTGAGAAGGTCAGGGCTCTATCAGTGGAGAAAGCGAACATCGCTTCGTAGTTGCCCGGCGTCGTATCCTGCCAAACGACATACAGCACGCCTTCGGCATCCGTGGCCAGATCCGGGCCGATTGAGGCCCCCGGGTTGCGGCTGATGTTGCCGGGCGGCGCAAAATGCTGTCCGCCATCCTCAGAGCGCGCCACATAGATCTCCGCCTCATTATTGATCTGCTCACTCCAACCGATATAAACATTACTGCCCGCATCCGCCGCCAGCGACACTGAAGAAGACACCGCACTGCTAGCGGAAATACTAACCGGCTGAGAAAAACTGCGCCCACCGTTCCTGGAGTACATGTGATAGACATTCTGCGCATTGGTCCAGGCTACATGGATACGCCGATCCCCGCCCGCCGTCATGCGTACGCTGGAGACAAAGTTGGCTTTAATCTTGGCGACCTGCTGAAAGCTGACGCCGCCATCCGCGCTCTGGGTCACTATCACCTCTTCCGTCCCGGTGTCTGTCCAGGCCACATAGATCACGTTAGCCGAATCCACCAGAATATCCGCCCGCACGGAAGCGCTGTCATCTCCAGACAGACTGACGGCCGAGGTAAAGGTCTTGCCGCCGTCTTCCGAACGCACGTAAAGGATCGTAGAGGCGCCGTACAGGGTATCCTGCCAAACCACATGCACGTGACCGCGGGAGTCCACCGCCACGTCCGGCGCGCTGGACTGCCCAGAGGGCGACGACAGCTGCTTCGGCGGCGTGTAGTTTTCACCTTTGTCGCGAGAGCGCGCGAACATCACTTCCTTCACGCCGGAACTGTTATCGTCCCAGGTCACAAAGAGATTATCGCCTTGAGCCACCAAGCTGGGGTTAAAACTTAAACCCTCTGAATAGGACAGATTCACAGGCGGGTAAAAATTGATCTCCGCCCGGGTCGGAAAAACAAAGGCCGTCAACAACGCAAAAAGGGCCACACCCAAATGAAGTTTACATCCTGTTTCTCGCTTAAAAGTCCTTATTACTTTCATTTTCCTTCTCCACAGCGATCATTGCGATCACCGCTATTTCCTTATATTCGCCGTCCATCCCTTTGTCAGGGCGTCGCGAAGGGAGAACTGCACACTTCGCTTATACGCGTAAGATCCTGACCTCAGATCCCTGCGATCACAGCCCCTCGCCTTTGGACGGTTCCATTTCCTGCTTGAACGCCTGACACCGCTGCGCACGCTCCGGCGTGGAGTGCTGGGCCCATCCCGCTGATTGGTCCACGCCTTGGCAGGAGTTTCGGGAGAGCCGCAGCGCCATCATATAACCAACCCCGCCGCCAGGACCATGGCCAAGTCCGACAGATGTCTGCGCACAGGCATTATTACAGTGAGTTTTGGGTCGCCCCGAAGCATTGGAAGACGGGGCGCGATGCAAAAAGTAGCTTGTTGTTACATTTTTAAATTGCTCACAAAAACCATTTAAGTTGAAGTAGACATTGCCCTAGTCCGGCTTTTCACAAGGTTTGCTGTCTGTCGAAAAAGTCGCTGAATCAGGTGCGGTTCAACTCGCTCCGCACATTTTTCGGCAAAAGTTAGCGAGATTGGTGGTTTACTGCCAAACTTAGATATACATCAAACAGTTAGACGAACGCAGACTATGAAAATCGGACTTCTAGAAGACGACCAGAATCTGGCGGACCAGCTATTGCTAAATCTGCGGAACTCAGATTTCCAATGCCGCCACTACAATACGGGGAAAGATTTTTTATTCGCCGTCACCCATGACAGCTTCGATTTGCTCATCATGGACTGGCAATTGCCGGATATGGACGGCATCGACATCCTCCGCAAAGTGCGGCAGCAGCAGGAATGGCCGATCCCGGTGTTGTTCCTGACTCAGCGCGAAGCGGAGGAAGATATTATTGAGGCGCTTGAGGCCGGCGCCGACGATTACATGGTGAAGCCGGCGCGGCCCGGCGAACTCATCGCCCGGCTCAAGGCGCTGAGCCGGAGAAACCGCACGGAGGAAACCGATGCCGAAGAAGCCAGTTATGGCCCCTTCAGCATCAACCACAAGAAACGGACCATTCAACTGAACGGCGAGCCGCTGACGTTGACGGACAAAGACTTCGATCTGACGACGTTTCTGTTCGAAAACAAAGGCCGCCTGCTGTCGCGCAAGTACCTGCTGGAAAGGGTCTGGGGCGTCAGCAGCGACATCAATACCCGCACCGTGGACACTCACATGAGCCGTCTGCGGCGAAAACTGGGAATCAAACCGGAAAACGGATTTCGCATTAAGACCATTTACCAGCACGGTTATCGGCTGGAGGAAGTGGAATAGGCCGCATTGTCCGGTCATCGCGGCCAACAATTGACGATACTGTGAATATTGGGAGGCTGATTGAAACAGAGCAAACGCCACCTGTTGTGGTTCTGGTTCCTGTGTTGGTTCTCCTACGCCGGGTTCGCCCAAGAGCCCGACAAGATGGAGTGGACCTACACCACCCGACCCAATGACAGCCTGCAAAGCATCGGTGAGCGCTTCCTTGCGCCCAATCGCGGCTGGGACGCGCTCATGCGCTATAACAGCCTCAACGACGCCTGGTCGCTGACGCCCGGCACGCAACTCAGAATTCCCGTCGCCTGGCTGCGCCACTATCCACAGTCCGCCTCTTTACTCAATCTGCGCGGCAAAGTGTGGCTGCGTAAGGCGCACACTTCTCACTATGTGCTGGCGACGTCGGAAGCCAAACTCGAAATCGGCGATGAAATCAAAACCGATGAAGGCTCCGCGCTGGTTGGATTCGCAGACGGCAGCGAGCTGACGGTATCCCGCCAATCCATTGTGATCTTCAATACCCTGACCCATTACGGCGACACCGGCATGGTGGATACGAGACTGCGTCTGCTGCGCGGCAAAATGCAGCAGAAAGTGACGCCGCGCAGAGGCCCCGCCTCCCGCTATGAAGTCTCCACGCCCTCCGCCGTCGCGGCGGTGCGCGGCACAGCTTTCCGTCTGCGGGCGACCGCCGACGTCACAGTGGCGGAAGTCACGGAGGGTATAGTGGAAGTCTCTAACGCCACCGCCTCCCGCAAACTTTACAAGGGGCAAGGCGCCACGATTGGCTCAGGCTCCTCCTTCTCTGAAATCCAGTTGCCGGAAGCGCCGGAAGTGTCGGCCTCGGCGGTGTACAACGCCGTTCCGGTGACGTTGAGCTGGGTCCCGGTAACCAATGCGACAGCATACGTTATCGAAGTATTTAAAGGCGACGGGAAGGAACTACCGGTTTTTTCCCAGCAAATTGACGCTCCTCTGGTTGAGCTACCCGATCTGGGCAATGGCGACTACCGCTTATTGCTGCGGGCGGTGGACCCGGGAGGATTGGAAGGCGTGGATACGGAAGTGCGCTTCAAAGTGGAGCAAAAGGCGGAGCCGGCGCAGCTGATTACGCCGCTGACCGGGGCGTTGCTGCGAGAACCGCGCCCCGTGTTCCGCTGGCGACTGGACACGCCAACCCAGATGTCCAGCCTTGAAATCTCTACCGATCCCCAATTCACCGCCCTCTACACCCGCACCCCCTTCTCTTCCATCTCCAGCGCCCAAGCCGAACGCAACCTGAATGCAGGCGAATATTTCTGGCGTATCGCCACACTGGCTGGCGGCGACGATTTTTCCTATAGCGAGCAGCGGAGATTCACCATCCTGGGAAAGCTTGACGACACCCACGTCATAGCAGTGAATTATTTTGACGAAAAAGCGAAAGTGTTCTGGAAAAGCGTGCCTAATGCAGACCGGTATATACTTCAATTGGCGGAAGACGAGTTTTTCAGTCGGGTCATTGAAGAGCAACAGGTGGAGAAAACCTCCGCCAACCTCCGTCTGACGCCGGAAAAGACATACTGGATTCGCATCAGACCGGTTGCAGGACCGCTCTATTCGTCGAACTTCGGCGCGATCCAGGCGGTCAGAATAGAGCCGTAGGCTCCGCCAGCCCCGTTATCCGCATGAGGCGTATCGGGCGCAATCTACGTCAGGATTAGTTTACTCACAACAATAAAGGGCCCTTATGGGATGATCCCAGGCAAACCTGATGCGCAGCCCAACCCGCCTTCCAAGCGGGACAATGCTCCCCAAGTCCGCCACAGCCGCGGCTTTCCCGTCACCGAGCGTTATCTCTTCGCCGCCATTCTGGTGGGTCTCTGTTTCCTGTTGATATCCAGCGGCTGGATGCAGCGACTGGATTACCTGTTTTATGATTTCTGTCTCAAGGTGCGCCCACTCAGCACCAGCACCACCAGCGTCATCGTCGCCATTGATGAAAAAAGCCTGTTGGAATACGGCCGCTGGCCCTGGCCGCGAGACCGTCACGCCACCCTGATCAAACGCCTGCGCAATTCCGGCGCCCGCGCGGTGGCGTTCGACCTGCTGCTGTCAGAAAACAGTTCTCCTGAGGCTGACCAGGAATTCGCTCAAGCCATGGCGGAGGCCGGCAAGGTGTTTCTGCCTCTGCACATCGATCACGTCGGCAATACCGGCCACCTCACCGAAATTTTGCCCATCGCGCAGTTTATCGACACCGCAGAAGGCCTGGGACACGCTCAAATGGAATTGGACGCCGACGGCATCGCGCGGGGGTTATATCTGTATCAGGGCCTGGGAGACAGTCATTGGCCAAGTCTGGCGCTATCGGTATACCAGAATCTGTATCCCGAAGAGCGCCAACAGAAAGAAGAGCAGGATAACGGCGGCGCCTTCAACGTCCGCGAGCAGTATCGCCTGATCCCCTTTATCGGAGCGCCAGGCAGCTTCCCAACGCTGTCCTACAGTGAGGTCATGCATGGAGAGCTTCCACCGGACTACTTCCAGAACCGGGTCGTATTTGTTGGCGCCACCGCCGCTGGTCTGGGCGACTTTCTGCCGACGCCGGTGTCGGGCGCCTCCACCAGCATGGCGGGGGTGGAAGTGCACGCCAATGTCTTTGAAGGGCTGGTGCGCAAAAACATGCATCGCCTGATTTCTCCCACCTGGCAATACCTGCTGTCACTCAGTCTGGTGCTGATCGCCGCCCTGGTGTACCCGCGCGTCTCGCCGGAGAAAAACCTGCCGTTAACTCTCGCCCTGGCGTTATCAGTGTTAGTGTTCAGTTATCTGTTGCTGCTGCTGGACCACCAATGGTATCCGCCAGCGGCGGTCGTGCTCTCCCTGGTGTTCGCCTACCCTTTCTGGAGCTGGCGACGCCTGAGCCGCCTCAATCAGTTTCTGAATCAGGAATTGAAGCGACTGGAGGAAGAGCCGCGCCTGCAACAGGGCGATATCTATGACTCTCCGCAGCAGTGGGCGCAACAAGTCACCCGCCTGCTTAAGCCCGCTCTGTGGGAGTTTCGCGAAATCGCTCCAGGAGGACAGCAGCGTATCGATATCAACGCCGACGCAGGCATGATGGAGATCCTTCTTCCCGTATCCGACGCTGTCGGCAAAATGGCCTTATACATGCGCTTCGAAGATCATCCGGACCAGCTCCAGCAGACCGCCGACTATCTGCAACGTCTGTATCCCCGGCTGATGCAGAAAACCACCCGTCGCCAACCTTCCAGCGAACTTATCGACCGCCGCATCTCCCAGGTGCGCTTCGCCATCGCCGCCATCCGCGACATGCGCAAGTTCGTATCCGAAACTATCGCCAACATGCCAGACGGCGTGCTGGTGGGCGATGAGGTCGGCCGTATTTTGTATTTGAATGAACACGCCAGCCGCTGGTTGAGCGCCAATGCGACCGCCAACGCTTATATCGCCGAATGCATGCCTATCGCCAATAAGTTTACGCCGGCGCTATGGGATTCCGTGGTGCGTAAAGTGCTGGTGGAAGGCGAAGCGCAATCCATGGAACTGCACACTCGCAACACTGCGGTCCTGATCTCACTGGCGCCCATGCGTTTCACCCATTTGAACGCCAACGGCATTATCGTCAATTTCTCCGACATCACGCCAATACACGAAGCCCAGCAAAAACGTCTGGAAACCATTCACTTCATATCTCACGATCTACGCGCACCGCTGGCCTCGCAGCTGGCGTTGCTGGACACCCTGAGCGCAGCGCTGCCTGACGCCAAACTGGCGTCCAAGATCGACGCCGCCCGCGAATTGACGCAAAAAAGCCTGGGTATGGCGGAAGCCTTCCTGCAACTGGCGCGGGTGGAAGCGGCGGATCACATTCATTTTTACGATTGCGAGCTGCTGGACATCGTGGATAACGCGGTGGACTCCATCTCCCCCAGCGCCCTCACCCGCGGCATTGCAGTGCAGGTGTACTGCGAAGAGGATTCATTGCCCATCAGAGCCAATGCGGACCTGTTGGAGCGAGCCCTGGTCAACCTGTTACAGAACGCGGTCAAATTTACGCCGCAGAATCACAGCATTGAACTGAAGCTGGAGAAAGCTGACGCCAGCACCTTAATCCACTTACGCGACCAGGGGCCGGGCATCGCCGCCTCAGAAATCCCCTTCCTGTTCGAACGCTTTCGCCGCACCCACGCCTCAGAGCAGCAGGGCGTACAAGGCAGCGGCCTGGGCTTGCGATTCGTCAAACTGGTTATCGACCGTCATGGCGGCGCGATCCAAGTAAACAGCGTACTGGGTGAAGGGACGGAATTTGTGATCGAGTTGCCTGACGCAGAATGACATCAACGTACATTTGACAGTGTTTCACAGAAGCCTGCTTCCGCATGGGGCGATTTCGGAGATACTTGACGGAACTCTCCTGCAAACAGCGCTTAAATACACATAGTGTCAGCGCCAGATAGCCCTTTTATGATCCGATTTTCGTTTTACAAAGCGGCCCTGATAGGTCTGTGCTTCATACTGGCGAGCGCCATCGTGTCCAAACTGCAAGGAACGCCGCCAATCAAGGAAAAGAGATACGATTTCAGCCTGCCTCAGATGGACCTGGAAAAAGCGACGCCGGTCAGCGCCGTCTCTTCGGTATGTGCTTATTCTGAAACCTGTAGCGAAGACGTGAAGTGGTCGCGCGCGCCGACAGTCGCCCAATCAGCGCCAGCCCGCCATCTTAAAACCGACAATAACATCCGTTAGAAACACGGCGCGGAGTCTGTAGACCCCACGCCACCGCCGCCATTAACTTTGCAGCAGTTTTATCAGTTCCGTCATAGCGCGACTCAGCTCATCCACCGCACTTTTGTTTTCCGTAATCATCAGCCATTTTTCATCCTGATTTTCAGGATTCCACAGCCAACAAGCGCGCTGATTCAAATCGCAGCCGGAGCGAACATAGGGGTCGACGCCAAACACTTTAAAGCGGGAGATATTGTGACTGACGTTCGCGCTCAGGTAATTGGTTTCCTGCAGCACGATTTCATTCCGTGTATTAACGCTGACGCGATAAACGATGCCTTCCTCTTCATTCAGCTTGCGTATGCGGGAAGGCGTGTAGACATTGGCGGCCAACAGACTGTTGATATGCTGCACCAGCGCGCTCTGATCAGATCCCGCCAGATAAAGTCCGCGCAGCTTTTGCAGATATTCGCCGCTGCTGTTCTCCACCACTTTGCTCCAATCGATGGAGGTGGATTCCGCAGTCTGCTTGGGCGGCTTAAGCTGGTCGTCCAGACGCGTGATAGAGCGCAGGCTCTCCTCATAGTACTCGCCTTCGCTGCCAGCGAGGTTGACGTAACGAACAAAGGCTTCACGGGCTTTCTCGTACTCGCCCGATTTCATCGCCACCCGTCCCCGGTAGAAGTAGTATTGGACTGTTGGCGTAATGTTGAGCTCAGAAACTTTATCCAGCGCCTCCTGCGCCTGGGCGAACCTTTCCGCTTCGATGCTCTCTTCGGCGACAAATAACAACCTGCGCATTTCATGCTCCGGCGCCAGGGAGTCCGCGTTAGCCTGGCTGGCGAAGCTGAGCGCTAAAATCAATAACGTCCGACGAAACATTCTATACACCTCATACACACTTACTACCGAATTATAAGCATAGTTACAGATCGGCGGCTAAGGTTTAACGCAATTTTCATTCTATCGGACGATTACGTCACAGTACTTTCATGTTTACAGCATAGGCTCTACCCTTTCTTGAAAGGATGCAACGCCGTATTCCACCTGACGATGGCGTTGCAACGCTTGGCGGACGCCTGACTGAATGGGACCCCCTCAGCTTTATGTATCCGAAAATTCATTTTCCGGTTAATGAACTGAATAAAATCCAGCAGTTAATTGAACTTGGCGGCGGCAATGTCCAGCATGAAATACTGGATACTGTTGAGTTCCGCGGTTACAGACTGCCGCTGTACCTGATCAAAGTCGGCGCCGCCGGCCCTGACAAGCCCGCGCTGGCCCTCACCGGCGGCGTGCATGGTCTGGAGAAAATCGGCACTCAGGTGATCCTGGCCTTCATGGAGTCCTTGCTGAAGCAGCTGACCTGGGACGAAGGGCTGAAGGAAGAGTTGAATCATCTGCAACTATATTTCCTTCCCGCCCTTAACCCTGCGGGCATGATGCGCAAGACCCGCGCCAACGGTAATGGCGTCGACCTGATGCGCAACGCGCCGGTGGACGCCGAAGCCCGCGTCCCGCCTCTGCTGGGCGGCCATCGCTTGACCACGCGCATCCCCTGGTATCGCGGCCAGAAGGGGCAGCCGATGGAGAAAGAGGCGGTGGCTCTCTGTGACTTTATTCGGGAACGCCTGTTTCCGGCGCCGTTCAGTATGGCGTTGGACTGCCACTCCGGCTTCGGTTTCAACGATCAGATCTGGTTTCCTTACGCCTACAGTAAAGAACCGATTTATCACTTGCCGGAGATCTTCGCGCTGCGCAACCTGCTGTTCGAAACCTACCCCAACCATGTCTACACTTTCGAACCGCAATCCCGGGTCTACACTTCCCACGGCGATTTATGGGATTACCTGTACATGGAGGCGAAAGCCGCCAATCGCTTGTTCCTGCCGATCACCATGGAAATGGGGTCCTGGCTATGGATCAAAAAGAATCCGCGCCAGCTTATCCAGTTACTGGGTTTCTTCCATCCCGTCCTCCCCCATCGATTACGCCGCGTGCTGCGCCGCCACCTCATCTTCATCGACTTTCTGAAAAACGCCGTGCGCTCTTACGGCAACTGGCTGCCGGACAAGCGCCAGCGCAAACACTATGAACTGGCGGCGCTATCTCTGTGGTACGAGTCCTGATTATGAACCAGGCCCATGAGCTCCCGGCGCGTCATCAATTTGATTTGATCCTGCTGCGGGGATGGATGCGCGACAGACGGCATTGGGAAGGCTTCGACGCCCTGTTGCAGGACGCCCTGGACGCAAATGGCCTGGGCGTTCGCGTGCATGCCCTGGATATCCCCGGCAATGGCGTACGCAACCAAGAAACCACTCCCACCACAGTCGCCAGCATGATCTCCGGCCTGCGACAGCATTGGGAAACGCAGCGCCCTCTAGTGCTGGTAGGTTTATCCATGGGCGGCATGCTGGCGGCGCAATGGACCTATGATCATCCTGAAGAAGTCGCAGGACTGGCGTTGATCAACGCCAGTATGCGTCCCTATGGCGCGCCCTGGAACCGCCTGCGGCTGCGTGTCTGGCCCAAGGTGCTGAAAGGCGCCGGCGTCACCACCGCCCGCCGGGAAAAGCTGATCATGCAGCTCACGCTGTCTCCGCTATTACGCACCCGTGATCGCTTACGCCTCTGGACCGGCTGGAGCCGTGAGCGCCCGGTGCGCACGTTCAACGCCCTGCGTCAGCTGGCGGCGGCGGCGCGTTTCAGCTGCCCGTTTGATTTCGCGCCGAATCGGCCCTGCCTGATTTTGTGCAGCCTAGGCGACAAACTGGTGGACCCGGAGTGCTCTATCGCCATGGCGCAGGCATGGCAAACCCGATGCGTCACGCATCCTACGGCCGGGCATGACCTGCCGGTGGAAGATCCACTCTGGTTGCGGCGGGAATTGCTCAATTGGCTCACGCCGCTGTGCGCACATTTGGAAGCCAAACATTTCCCCTCTTGATCAGAGCCTCCGCCACATTTGGCCATGATTCGTCAGCGCATTGTCCCGGAGCCCCCATCGCCACGCCTGATTTCGTTGTTGTAATGACAATCACAAGCCAACAACAGAACAGGACAGAGACATGAAACACCCCGTACTGAACCCAAATAAATTCACCCGCATCAGCGCCACTCTGTTTTCCGTGGCCATGATCGCAGCCTGCAGCTCGCAAAATCTAACGCCTGAGTCTTCACCTTCCGAAGACTTTGCTGTAAAGTCAGCGGCCCATAACGTGGAAGTCGCCGACAATAATAGGGATGTGTCAACTTCGGAAGCCGATGAGCTTTACAGCTACGGTATATCCCAGGCCGATGACAACCCAGAATTAACGACATCGAACGCCGCTGAAACAATAAACGCTGCTGGAACAACCACCGACAGCACAACAACCGAAGTAACAAGCGCCTCGACCACGGAGGGAAATGATATGACTGTTCTAGTACTTGACGACGCAACAGCCGCAGCCCTGGAAAAAGAGTATGGCGGCGCGAACCAGTTCGCAGGCGTCGAACCACCTCAACCCCGCGTTATCTTCTATCCATTGGAGAAATCCAACCTGAACCAGGAAGATATGGCGGCGCTGAAGCAGCATGCGGATTTTCTTAGCGTGCATCCCAACTATCAGATTCAAATACACGGACATACCGACGCGTCCGGCCAAGCCTCTTACAACGAGCGACTGTCCGAAGAGCGCGCACAGCGTGTAGCGGATTATCTGTTGAACAACGGCGCTCGCCCCGAGCAGGTGGAGATTTTCGGCTGGGGAAGCCGCGAGCCGTTGCTGACCTCCTCTCATCATGAGAAGAATCGTCGCGTTGAGTTGATCTACCTGAACGATCAGGTGGCGGTGTACGGCGCCCCCCAGATCATGGAGCATAACGCCGCGGAAGTCAGCGAAACATTCTAAGTTCTGCCTGACGGAAACTGGCGGTCATCATTGACCGCCAACATCTTCTTCAGTTCCCCTCGCTTTTTGTGATCGGCCCCATGGGCTTGGGTCGGTCATAGAAAAAGCCCTGCAAGACCGAAATCCCCAGCTTCACCATGCGGCAGGCGATATCCCGGCTTTCCACACACTCGGCTATACAATGCATGTTCCGTAAGCGGGCGATTTTAACCAGAGACTCAATCACGATTTCCGCAGAGGGATCTTCCAGTACCCGGCGTACGAAACCACCGTCCAGCTTGACGTAATTCACCGGCAATTCGCTCAGGTATCCATAGCTGGCGGAACCACTGCCGAAGTCGTCCAAAGCGAAGCGGTACCCCTTCTGCGCCATGCTGCGGATAATCTCCCGCGTCTGGGCGATATCCGCCAGCGCCACGCTTTCTGTCACTTCAAAGCAGACGCGAGAACGATCAATGCGATATTTCTCCGCCCAACCTTCCACCTCTTTGAAGAAGCCATGGTCGTTAAATGTGGCGCCACTCAAATTGACGTTATAGATGAACTCCAGCCCCACGCTGTTGGACATGCGTCGAAACAAGGTTTCCGTCACCCAGCGATCAATGATGGGCATAAACCCAAAACGCTCCGCCACCGGAATGAAACTGCCCGGACTGACCATTTCATCCTGTCTCCGTAGGCGAATCAACACTTCACACCCCGGCATGTCCACGGCGTCGCCGTTCTCATCGACACAGAAGATGCCTTGTTGATACAGCTCGAAATGCCCCATCTGAATAGCGTTTTTCAACTGCGACAACCACTCCAGTTCGCCGTGATAACGCAGCATGACAGTATCGCCGGCATGGTAGACCCTGACTCTGTCACGTCCGCTTTCCTTGGCTTGATAACAGGCGATATCGGCGCGGGACAGCACAGCCTGACGACTGTTGTCCTGTTCCGTGATAAAGGTGACGCCAATACTGGCGCCAACGGAAAACACCAAGTCCTCGTATGCCAACTGACAGTGTGAAATGGTCTGTCGCACCTGCTCCGCCACCGCCAGCGTTTGCGCCTCCGTGACGCCTTCAATCACCAACGCGAACTCATCCCCGCTAATACGCGCCAGCATGCCGCGCTCCGGCGTGTTCTTGCGCAGCAAGGACGACAGCTTTTTCAGCAACAGGTCGCCCACCTCATGACCGCAGGTGTCATTAATCAGCTTGAATTGATCCAGATCGATATAAAGCAGGCCCGACACCAAATGGTTGGTGTTCTCGCTCAGCAGCCGGTGCAGATAATTATCCAGAGCGCGCCGGTTGGGCAGGTCAGTCAGCGGATCATGCAGCGCCTGATGCTCCAGTTGCCGGCGCAATCGCACTTCATCGCTGATATCCCGCAACACGATCACCGCGCCGTTACTGAGACGATCGCCCCGCCCCCCGCCGCCAACGACGCGGCGAATGCGAATTTCCAAGGTGCGGGCGCCATCATCGGCGGACTCGAATGCATAACTTTCTATCTGCGCATCGCGTTGCGTCTGCGCCAGGAAGAATTCCACCGGATTTGCGGGATGTCTGGGCTCCTGCAAAGTCTTGAGAGGACAGATCACCACGAAGGGCTTCTCCATGGCCGCGCGTTCGCTCCACCCGGTCAATTGCTCCGCCATGGGATTCATGAACACCACATGGGCGCGCTCATCGACTTTGATCACGCCGTCGCTGATCGACATCAGCGTAGTGCGCAGCCGGTTACGTTCCGTGGCCAGCATGCTGCGAATGGTGCGATTGGTTTCGAAGTTGGCGGTCACCACATACGCCAGCAAGGTACAGGTGCCGACGAACGCCATTTTCACGCTGATCATAAAGTCGCTGGAAATTCCCTGCGCGCCCTCTCCCAACACCAGCGCCGCCAGCGCGACCAGACTCAGGCTCGCGCCCTGCTTCCCCAGGGTGATGGAGGTGTAGACGACATAGGGCAACAGAAGAAAGAACAAGGTCCATGCCTTGTCGGGCATGATCACAAAGGCGGCGGTGAAAAACATGGCCACCCAGGATGTCTGAGTCAGCCAGCGCAACACCAGACGGTACCCTGACGGCGGCTCAACCCACCAGAAACGAATCAATGGGGTGATGATCATAATGCCGATGGAGTCGCCCAACCACCAGGTCATCCAGGTCGCCCCCGCCTGCCCGGGGGTGATCAGTCCGCTGGAAAGTTGTCCCGCGACGCCCAGTCCCGCGCCGAACAAAGGCGCCAGCAAAGCGGCCAGACCAATGAAGCGCAGGCTATCGCCGACGCTGCTGAGATAGGGGGTAATGCCAAAATAACGAATCATCAGCATCGCGCAGGCGACTTCGCTGAGCTGGCCAATGCCGCCGATAACGCCGTTGAGAATCGACTGTTGCAAGGTCATGGCCGACAGCAATTCGCCTACGATGATAACCGGCGCCCAGCGCCAGCCGCTGAACCAGATCATCGCCAGCGCCAGCCCTGAAGGTGGCCACAATGGCGTAACGTCGCCGTAGTAAACCTCCAGCAGCAACCCCAGGCGACCACCCAGATAATACAGCGCAAGCAAGAGGACGAAGTTGATGGAGTAGCGAATTAGCTGCATGAGCCGTTGATTTCTTTCCCCGGGAAAATCATGCGTTACAAAAACTATATGTCATACAGCCAACTTTTCTAACTTTACGCTCCCTGTTTCTGCAGTCTGCGAAAAATCATTGCAAGCTCAGCCGCAACAGGCCGTAGATTTACATAGCGGCAGGCGCTGCTCAATAGGCCATTTTGTGGTGGCGGGAAGGATAATTTTCGTCTATCTGTTAAAGACGCGCCCTTTGAAAAAAATCAAAAAGTCGACAATGCTCCAAACCAACCGGACATCACTTCGGGAGACTTCTGCATGGAATTCAACCAGTATCTGACCGTTCTGGCCAAGAATGACGGATCCGACCTCTACCTGAGCACCGGCGCGCCGCCCTGCGCCAAGTTTCACGGTAAATTGAAGCCCATCGATAAAACCCCCATTCCGCCGGGCAGAATCATGGAAATCGCCAACTCCATCATGGATGAAGAGCAGCGCGAACAATTCGCCCATGAACTGGAAATGAACCTGGCGTACAGCATCCCTCAGGTTGGCCGTTTCCGGGTCAACATCTTCAAACAGCGTAATGAAGTATCCATCGTCGCCCGAAATATCGTGACGGATATTCCCAACGCTGACAGCCTGGGACTGCCCCCTATCCTGAAAGAAGTATTGATGTCGAAACGGGGGCTGATTCTGTTCGTCGGCGCCACCGGCTCGGGCAAATCCACCTCTCTGGCGGCGCTGATCGACCACCGCAACAGCAATAGCGGCGGTCATATCATAACCATCGAAGACCCGGTGGAGTTCATCCACAAGCACAAGAAAAGCATCATCAACCAGCGGGAAGTGGGCGTAGACACGCGCAGTTATCACAATGCGTTGAAAAACACCCTGCGGCAGGCGCCGGATGTGATTCTGATCGGCGAGATCCGCGACCGGGAAACCATGGAGCACGCGCTGGCTTTCGCGGAAACCGGACATCTGTGTATATCCACCCTGCACGCCAATAACTCCAACCAGGCGCTGGACCGCATCATCAACTTTTTCCCGGAAGAGCGACGCAATCAGCTACTGATGGACTTATCGCTTAACTTAAGAGCTTTCGTCTCTCAACGTCTGGTGCCGACTATCGATGGCAAGCGCACTGCCGCCATCGAGATTCTGCTGGGCACGCCCACGGTCAGTGAATTGATCCTGCGCGGCGATATCGACGGCATCAAAGAGATCATGCAGAAGTCGGAAAACATAGGCATGCAGACCTTTGACGCGGCGCTGTTCAAGCTGGTGCAGCAAGAAAAGATCAGCGTGGAGGAAGCCCTGAAAAACGCCGACTCCGCCAACAACCTGCGTCTGCGCATCAAGCTGCACGCCGGCGTGGAGGTTCCCACTAGTCTGGGCGATGAAAAGGTCGAGGACGCAGGCCCCGAAGAATTGTCCGCCAAGAAGCCCAGCAGCGGCTTTTCTCTCAGCCTGCAGGAAATTGAAGAGGACGACGAGGAGGACAACGACCCCTTCAAACCTAAAAATTGACCCCCAGCCAGTCTCCCGTTTTCCCGCAAGCGAGATACAGCCGCTTGCGGGCTGCGATAGCAGTTGTCAGCCGTTTCGGCTTCCGCCAAACTGAACCGTCTCAAAGACTTAGCTTTAACTCCAGGGTTGGCTACTGGCTTTGTAGCGGCAATTAATTTGCCGTGACGATTAAATTCAATAACAACGAATTTGCATAACAACTAAAAAGCACATCACACCAGGAAGTAGACGTTATGACCCCACTCAGTCCAGTCGACCAGATATTCCTCTGGCTGGAAAAGCGCCAACAGCCTATGCATGTCGGCGGTCTGCATATTTTCAGTTTCCCCGATGACGCCGACGCCAAATACATGACGGAGCTGGCGCAGCAACTGCGCGCCTACGCTACGCCGCAGCCGCCGTTCAACCGCCGTCTGCGTCAGCGTTGGGGGCGTTATTATTGGGATACTGACGCCCAGTTCGATCTGGAGCATCATTTTCGCCACGAGGCGTTGCCCAAGCCCGGCCGTATCAGGGAACTGCTGGCGCATGTTTCCGCAGAACACAGCAACCTGATGGACCGTGAACGACCCATGTGGGAATGCCATCTGATCGAAGGTATTCGTGGCCGCCGCTTCGCAGTGTATTACAAAGCGCATCATTGTATGTTGGATGGCGTCGCCGCCATGCGCATGTGCGTGAAGTCGTATTCTTTCGATCCAACCGCGACAGAGATGCCGCCGATCTGGGCGATATCAAAAGACGCCAAACCAGCGCGCGAAGCCCAGGTCCCCACCGCCGGCGATCTGGTTCTCAGCCTGTCGCAATTGGTGGAGGGCGCAAGCAAACAAATCGCCACCGTCCCCACACTGATCAGAGAGCTGGGCAAGAACCTGTTGAAAGCACGCAATGACAGCGACGCCGGTCTGATCTTCCGTGCGCCGCAAAGCATTCTCAATCAACGCATTACCGGCTCACGCCGATTCGCCGCCCAGTCCTACGCGCTGGAACGCTTTAAGGCGATCGGCAAAGCGTTCCAGGCCACGGTCAACGATGTGGTGCTGGCGGTGTGCGGCAGCGCCTTGCGTAATTATTTACTCAGCCGCCAGGCGCTGCCCGATCAGCCCCTGATCGCCATGGCGCCCATGTCCATCCGCCAGGATGACAGCGACAGCGGCAATCAAATCGCCATGATACTGGCCAACCTCGGCACCCACGTCGCCGACCCGGTGCGTCGCTTGGCGCTGACCCAAGCCTCTGCGCGGGAGTCCAAAGAGCGCTTTCGCCAGATGACGCCGGAAGAAGCGGTCAATTACACCGCGCTCACCCTGGCCCCCTCGGGCTTGAATCTGCTGACAGGCCTCGCGCCCAAATGGCAGGCGTTCAATGTGGTGATTTCCAATGTGCCCGGCCCTGATAAGCCCCTGTACTGGAATGGCGCACGCCTGGAAGGCATGTACCCGGTGTCGATTCCAGTGGATTACGCCGCGCTGAACATCACGCTGGTGAGCTACCGCGACCAACTGGAGTTCGGCTTCACCGCCTGCCGCAGAACCCTGCCTTCCATGCAGCGCTTGCTGGACTACATCGAGCAAGGCATCGCCGAATTGGAAAAAGCGGCGGGAGTCTGAGCCGTGATCAAGCGAAGGCGCCGCAGTTGGCGCGCGCCTTCGCTTCGGTTAACCTATGCGCTCTCACCGCCGGTTAAACCCGGCAATAGGAGAAGTAACTAGATCACTAAGGAAGTGAATAATGAAAATCAAAGATATTAAAACCACCCCCTACCTCGAACAGACCTCTCTCTGGCCCGCCAGCGGCAGACATATTCTGGCGCATCAGGATCAAGACACGCTCATCGTTTATCAGGCCTATCGACCGGAAATCGGCGAGTACGCCATCAAGAACGGCCGTTTCGGCGGCGCATACAGTTATTCCCGCATGAGTTGGATTAAACCCAACTTCCTGTGGATGATGTATCGTTGCGGCTGGGGTTTGAAGGAAGGCCAGGAAGTTGTGCTGGGCCTGAGAATACGCCGACAGTTCTTCGAAGACATCCTGAGCCAGGCGGTACCCTCTTCCTACAATCCTGAGGAATTCGCAACTCAGGAAGCCTGGAAGGAAGCAGTGCAAAGCTCCAACGTGCGTCTGCAATGGGACCCGGATCATACGCCGAACGGGGCAAAGTGCGAGCGCCGCGCCATTCAATTGGGACTGCGTGGAGACATGCTCGCCCGTTATGGCAAAGAGGAGATTCTGGAAGTTATCGACTTCAGAGAGTTCATCGCTGAGCAACGCGCTCACGCTATCCCGGAACGCTACGCGGAGCTGATGACGCCGCAGGAGCGGGTATTTATTCCCTCCGACGCCACAGTCAGCGCCCGCTTACGGCTGGATTCGCCAGACTGAGCTACGCTTGCCGGCATTCCCGCCGCAAGCGCCGCCCCCTCACCCTTCGAAGCGAAACACCAGCAACAGATTGTTCGCTGGCAACCGTTTGAGACTCTCCAGCTTGAAGCCAGAGCGCAGCGCCAGCGTCTCAATGTCCGCCAGATCTTTCAGTCCAGCGTCAGGATCGCGAGTTTTCACCCACTCATCCAGGCCCTGATTGCCTGGGCTGGTAAACGCTCCGTTTTCATTAAAAGGACCATAGACACAAAAAGGAGAATCAGAGCGTAGACGCTTGGCGACGCCGGCGAACAACGCCTCAACAGGCGTCCATCCAATAAAATGCAAAGTGTTCGACGTGTATGCCGCATCAAAGATTTCAGTCAGCCCCCAATCGCCAACTGTCACATCCAGCGCTTTGGGCGGTAAAAGGTTGTCCAGCCCCGACTCCTCCACCCAGGCGCAGATCCCCGGCAAAGCCTCGGCCAGATCCGTCGGCAGCCATTGCAGATGGGGCATGCGCTCAGCGATATACACCGCGTGCTGCCCGGTGCCGGCGCCGATTTCCAATACCGTTCTCACATTGGCGAACGGCTCCCGCACCGCCTCGGCGATAGGGGCCTGATTCCGCAAACAGGCTTCAGCGACAGGTTTCACAACAGGGTCTCCTTAATTTTTTATCCGGGTTGAATCATTTCCAAATCCCCCGGATATTGCAACCTGTGCCGTTGGATAGAAAAGAGACAAACAGTCAGCCTAAAAAACACACTGATCATAAATTACAAAAATCCCCGCAATCCCTACGAAATAAAGGCCTCCCATCGTTTTCCAAAGAGATATCCACAGGATGTGTGGATATCTGAATCGCATTCTCCGATTACAAATCGATCAAACCTATCGCAATACGATCAAACTCCCTGACGCCAGACGACAAAATTTAGAGGTGGAGCGAAGCTGTCTGCGTCGGTATTCTTCGAAGAGTCTACTCAACTAAGGAGGTCAATGTGAGTAAACCCAAAATTCTGGTCTTCGCTGGCAGTTTGCGCAAAGAATCTCTCAACAAGAAGCTGGCGCGGGCCGCCGGACGTTATGCGGAAGCCGCCGGCGCCGAGGTGACCTTTCTGGATCTGGCGGATTATCCTCTTCCCATTTACGACGGAGACATAGAGAGCGCATCCGGCCTGCCGGAGAACGCGCTCAAGCTCAAACAGATCCTCGCGGCCCATGATGGATTCATTCTGTCTTCTCCCGAATACAATGGCGGCATCAGCGGCGTACTGAAAAACATGATCGACTGGGTGTCGCGCCCGCTGGAAGGCGAGCCCTCCATGGCGGCGTTCAAAGACAAGTGGGTGGCGTTACTGGCGGCCTCTCCCGGGGCGCTGGGCGGCATTCGCGCTTTGCCGATGGTCAGAACCATCTTATCCGGTATTGGCTGCGTGATGATGCCTGAGCAAGTGGCCCTGGGGCAGGCCAACAAAGTCATCGACGCGGAAGGCGCCATCACCGATGAAGCCGCCGCCTCACGAGTGCAACGCCTCAGCGAACGACTGGTCCGCTTCGCCGCCAAATAACCCCATCGCGCCTTGTATCCTTCGCAGTGCGTCCCCATCTCCCAGGGGAACCCTCCATTCATCAAGGATACAAGGAGCACAACATGGCTCACGTCGTCATTACCGGCGCCAATCGCGGCATCGGTTTGGAACTGGCGCGTCTTTTCAGCCAACGGGGCGATAAAGTCACCGCTATCTGCCGGCGCGCTTCCGACGAGTTACAACAACTGAACGTGACCGTTTTGACCGATATCGACATCAGCCAGGACGCATGCGTGGAACAGATTCGCCAGGCCCTGGCGGGACAAACCATCGATATTCTCATCAACAACGCCGGCCTGTTGCATCATGAAACGCTGCCCAGCCCCAACTGGGACACCATGCGCGCGCAATTCGAAATCAACACCCTGGGCCCGCTGCGCGTCACCAGCGCGTTGCTGGAAAACTTGCATAAAGGCGCCAAGGTTGGACTGATCACCAGCCGCATGGGATCTGTTGAAGACAATAGCTCCGGCGCTTATTACGGGTATCGTATGTCCAAGGCGGGACTTAACGCCATTGGCAAGTCTCTGGCGTTGGATCTGAAAAGTCGCGGCGTGGCGGTGGCGTTGCTGCATCCGGGCTATGTGATTACGGACATGACCGGGCATTCCGGTGATATCACGCCTGACGTATCAGCGAAGGGATTGGCGGCGCGCATAGACGAACTGACATTGGAAAACTCAGGCAAGTTCTGGCATTCAAACGGGGAATTGCTGCCCTGGTGAGCCAGAAGTAAGTAAGATCGGGCGGCTGCCGTCAGATGATTTTTTCATGTCCCGCGCGACGCGCGGGACACAGGTTCCCACAGAGAACCTCAGGACAAGGAATACGCCAAACCTTCCTGTCGCGCTTCATGGATATCATCCGGGGTATCCACATCACACAGCACCCCGCGATCTTCCACGTCAAAACGCAATACCGCATCACTATAACGCTGCAACACCGACTTCGCCCCGGCGTCGCCGCCCAGAGCCATCAATTGCGGGTAAAAGCGACGTCCGAAAATCACCGGATGTCCCTGCCGCTCGTGATAGAAAGGCGCGACGATGCGCTCCTCCTCTCCACGCTCATGCAGTGCGGCCAGCGTGCCTGCGCGGATGTAAGGCATATCCGCCAACGCCACGCCGCAAAACATCCAGTCCCGTACTTGCGACACTCCCCATGCCAATGAGGCGCCCATACCCGCCTCCGCGTGGGGACAAACCGTATAGGGGACGTCAAGGCGATCCAACAATGCAGTGACGGCGTTGTGTCCAGGTCTGACCACCGCCAGCACCGGTTGCTCCGTCGCCGTCAACGCCGCCAGACTGTGCGCAAGCAGCGCACGTCCGTCTCTCATTTTAGCCGTCAGTTTGTCCGCGCCGAAGCGGCGGCTCTGTCCTGCGGCCAGCACCAACCATCCCATAATTATTATAATCTCCCGGCTATATTTATGTTTTCAGCCGCAACGGCAGGTCGCGCAAGCGTCGTCCGGTCAGCCTGAATACGGCGTTGGCCACCGCCGGCGCTATGGGCGGCGTTCCCGGCTCTCCTACTCCGGTGGGAGCGGCGTCACCACCAACCAGAACCACATCGATTATCGGGGTTTCATTCATGCGCAATACCGGATAATCGTGAAAGTTTGACTGTCTCACCGCACCCTGAGTATGGGTTATCTCCCCATACAGAGCCGCTGTCAAGCCGAAAATGACGCCGCCTTGCATTTGTGCGATCACCGTATCAGGATTCACCGCCAATCCGCAGTCAACGGCGCACACCACCCGATGCACCCGGATGGCGTCGCTTTCCACAGACACTTCCGCTATCTGTGCGACATAGGTTCCAAAGCTTTTATGGCAGGCTACGCCGTGTGCTCTGCCGGAAGCCAGCGGCCCATTCCAACCCGCCTTCTGCGCCGCCGCGCGCAATACCCGCAAGTGTCGTGGATGATCGCGCAACAATCCCTCCCGATAGGCCACCGGGTCCTGGCGGGCGTGATGCGCCAGCTCATCAATAAAGCTCTCCACCACGAAGGCATTGAAAGAATGGCCGACCGAGCGCCAATAGCTGATGGGAACGCCTGCGTCCGCCTTCATATGGCGCACGCGGATGTGGGGAATGGCGTAAGGAATGTCCTCCGCGCCCTCATAGGCGCTTTGGTCCGGCGTGACCATTTTCGCCACGCCCGCCGCCATGCGCACCATGGCTTGCGGCGCCCATGTCGGCGCGACCGCCCCCGCGGCTTCCCTGACGTAATGATCAATCACCCGTGGCGCGGCGATATCATGAGTCCAGGCGAGAGCTTCGCCCCCTGGCGACAACGCCGCCGTCAGCCGGTGCAGCGACGCCGGTCTAAATAAATCATGCTGAATGTCTTCCTCTCGCGACCAGATCAATTTCACCGGACGATCAAAGTGCTGCGCGATGGAGACGGCTTCTCCGACGAAATCCTGACTCAGACGACGCCCGAATCCGCCGCCGATAAACGTGGTGCGAATATGAATATCGGCGGCGGATAAGCCACACTCTCTTCTGGCAACCGCCCGCGCCACATCAGGCCCCTGAGTGGGCGCCCATACGTCGCAACGCCCGTCCCGAAACCAGACCGTACAATTTTGCGGCTCCATGGTGGCGTGAGCGAGAAACGGAGCGCGGTACTCCCCCGTCACTCTTGCGGAGGTTGACGCCAATGCGCGCTCGACATCGCCCTCGCTGCGGACGGTATCACCGCTTTGCGTCGCCAGCGTTTGCCGGTAAAGATCAAATACAGACGCAGTATCCAGCGCCCCCAGTTCGCCCGCATCCCATTCAATTTTCAACTTGTCCCGAGCCTGACGGGCGCGCCAGTATTTATCCGCCACAACGGCGACGCCGCGGGGAACCTGTATGACCGCCGCCACGCCGGGCATATTCCGCGCCTCCCGGTCATCCAGCGCACGCACGGATCCTCCCGCCGCCGGTGGCCGCGCCATCACCGCATACAGCATATCCGGCAGCTGCACGTCGATGCCGAAATCCGCTTGGCCAAAACTTTTCAAGGAGGCGTCCAGGCGTTGATTGAACTTGCCGATGTACCGGTAATCCTCTGGCGATTTCAAGGTAATGTTGGTTGGCGCGGGCTGCCGCGCCGCCAGCTCAGCCAGCTCGCCATAACTCAGCGATGGGCCGCCTTCGCGTAGCCGGCAGGCGCCATGCTCGGTAATAATCGATGACGCTGGCGCATTCCAGACTTGCGCAGCGGCGGCGACCAGCATGGCGCGCCCCATGGCCCCCGCCTCCCGCAATCGCACCCAGTTGCTGCTCAAACTAGTGCTGCCGCCAGTGATTTGTAGACCGAAATCAGGTTGTTCGTAGGCGGAATCCACCGGCGCAAACACCACCTCTATGGCGGCAGGATCCACATCCAGCTCTTCCGCCAACAGCGTACACATTCCCGTGTAGGTTCCCTGCCCCATTTCCACCCGATCCAATGTCAGAATAACGCGGTTGTCCGGCGTGACCTCCAACCAGGCGTTGGGGCGCAGCGAATTCGCTTCCATCCCTTGCGGCAACGATGCACAGCCGGGCAACTGCAAAGCGACTATCAGTCCGCCGCCAGCGCTGAGGGAAGCCCGAAGCAGGTCTCTGCGGGATAATGCAATGGTCTCCATAACCCCTCCCTCTATTTCTGACTTGGGTTCTGATTTAGTTGCGCCGCCGCTTGATGAATGGCGGCGCGGATGCGGGGATAGGTTCCACAACGGCAGATGTTGCCGGACATGGCGTTGTCGATATCCGCATCGGAAGGCTGGGGATTTTTCGCCAGCAGGGCGCAGGCGGACATGAGCTGCCCGGACTGACAGTAACCGCACTGGGGTGTATTCAACTCCACCCAGGCGCGTTGCAGAGGATGGGGACGCTCTGGATCGCCTATGCCTTCGATGGTGGTGATCTTGCGTTCCTGGGCCACGATCGCCGGTGTAATACAGGAGCGAATAGGCTCTCCATCCAGGTGCACGGTGCAGGCGCCGCACAAACCCATGCCACAGCCAAATTTGGTTCCCGTCAGTTGCAGCTCATCGCGGATCACCCAAAGCAGTGGGGTATCCGGCGTCACATCCACCTCTCTTGGTTCGCCGTTCACAGTTAATTTCATAAAGACGCCCTGTTCGCATTTTGTTGTTATGTTGTCCGAAGACTAAATGACCAACGGTCATTTGTCTATGTAGTAACCGAAGGCGCTGGAGTTCACATGTAGGCGCTTACTTTCGCCCTGTGCACTTATAACCGTGGCGCCACACAAAACTTTTCCTTATAGTTCGCCTAGTTAAAACATAATGTTTTGTCAGGTAGACCTTTGCGTTAAGGGAGTTCGCTGAGCATGAAGCCGACGTTGGCAATCAAGCGGTTTGTCTTTGTCTGTATCACATTATCCCCAGGCCTGGCCTTCGCCGAGCGCCTTTCCATGACGCCGGATTTTCTGGACTATTTTTCCGTCAATCCTCCACGCACCACGCTGCCTTCTGCATCGGAAAGAGAGTTGCTGGAGCGCTATAAGCCGCGCTTTTTCGCAGCGGAAGGACAGACGCTGTTCATCGATTTTTATCGCGACTACATCGCCAACGGCCGTCTGTATGACAAGCACGGCGTGCTGATCAGCGAGGACGTCAGCCCGGAAACCCTCAACAAATTCACCTACAATCCTGACGTCTGCTTTTTTTATGATGGCGATGGCGATGGCGAAGCCAGCCGGCAGGTCGCCTACGGCCGGGTAGACTACGACAATGTCGGGCTGGAAGACGCCAAGACCTGGACCTTTCTCACCTACAACCTGACTTTCGCTTATTCCGGGCTGCCGGTGGGCATGCCGGGCTGGAAGTCCATCATGCTGAACCTGCTGGGCGATACCCGTCATTGGCGCAGCCCGGACCAGTACGTCTCCGCCACCATCGCGCTGAATGACCAGCAACGCCCTATCGCCATCACCCTGCAGCAGCATGATTATCTGACCACCTATATTCTGAACCGGGATCTTGAGCTGCCGGAGGATGGCCGCATCAGGCTGGACATCGCCAAGTCATCCAACGAGTTGTATCCCCATTCGCCCTCCGAACAGAGGCGCCGCGCCGCCACTGCGATGACGCCGGATGACGCGGAATATCTGATCTATGGCGCAGATCGCCCCTTTCTTGGCGGCATGGATGTGACGCATGGACAAATAGAAGTCGAATACACGCTGACGGCGTTGCCGCCGGACGACGCCTTCTATCAGTTCAAGGGCGAGCTGGGCGAATCTCACATGTTATGGAACCGCGATGCGCCTTCCGGCGCCGACTACAGCACCGCGCCCGCCCTCAAGCCCAGATCCATCGCCATGGCTGCGGGATACCGCCGCGAAGACGATCAGGACTACATACAGCTACTGCAGGACTGGCGGGACAGCGGTTACGGCAAGCTGCCAGAGCATGTCAAAACAGCGTTCATGCGCCGCTTCACTGAAGATCTGCCGGCGCCATGACTTGCGCCCGGCTCTATTCCACCGGAATGGCCGGCAGCGGAAATACGAACTCGCCTTCCACAGGGAAGTGATCCGATAGATCCCAAGTCGTCCAGTGCTCCCAGTCGATGAAGCGGGGAATACGCACCCGATTGTGGGAATACACCGGCGCGACGTGCGCGTTCGAGGTCAACACGTAGTCCAGGTATTCCGTAAGCTGGGAATCCGCAAACGTATTCACGCCGCCATCGTAGGAATGCGGATACTGGCTCTGAGACGGCGGCTCGGAGGCGTCAAGAATCGCCAGCATATCCTGATGCTCCGCAGGAAAGTTGAGCTTATCCACATTGAGATCGCCCGCAATGATGACCGGCTCATCCGCTGCGCCCCCTTTGCTGTCGATAAAGGCTTTGTACTGCTGCAAATGCCTGCGCCGCAGAGCGACATCCTCTGCCCCGGTATAGGCGTGGGTGTGCGTGCCGAACAAATGGTAAATCTGTCCGCCCTTATCGATTTTCGCGTAATTGGCCCCTTTCGAGGCAAAGCATCCGTCATTGCGGCAGCCTTCGTAGACCATGGCGTCCTGCTCCAGGATCGGCCAGCGGCTGGCGATAAAACTGCCTCCTGTAAGAATGCGTCCCAGCTTGAAAGGAATCTCCGTCAGATACGGGTACTCCGCTTGCAGATCACTGCGAAAGCGCGCGGTAAGAATAGGGTCGAACACTTCCTGAAACACCACGGCGTCGTAGCCTTTCACAGCTTCCGCCATGGTGGCGAGTCGATTGGAGGTATTCTTTGACATCAAGCCCGGCAACAACGCCCAGGCATTATAGGTGAGCACTTTGAGGTGATTGCTTTGCGGAACGCGTTCGCTGAGGGTCCAGTCATTGTTGATGACGTAGTACACATCGTCTCCGCCGGGTCTGGCGTATTGCGAGCGATACGCCAAGTGGCTGTCCACCCCGTCAAACTCTCTGGGGATGGCGTGAATGTCGCGGTCATAACGCCAGGGGTCGTCGTCCGCCGCAATCCACATTTTGCTGAAATTCCAGGCGCCTTCGAGTTTCTGCCGCAGCAACGCCGTACTGTTGCGCCCCATTACGGTGGTGTCGAAGAAGTAGGTTTTACCCCACTTGATGCCCTGGTCACGGTTGAAGCGCAGAATTTTTACTGTGGCCAGGGGCGGAACCTCCGTCTCCAGCCGGTCCCATTCCACCCCCTCCCGGATGTTGT
This sequence comes from Hahella sp. HNIBRBA332, assembly GCF_030719035.1. NCBI lineage: Bacteria > Pseudomonadati > Pseudomonadota > Gammaproteobacteria > Oceanospirillales > Hahellaceae > Hahella > Hahella aquimaris. The sequence goes on along the minus strand of NZ_CP132203.1, from coordinate 536,175 downwards.
CGTAACCGCTTTGCGCGGTGCTCAGAGTGACTGTTTCCATGGTGCTGTTGGTCAGGTAGATATATGTCTCCGCCCAGGACCATCGCGTCAGCAGTAAAAACATCGCCGCTCCCGCCAGCCATTTAAATAATCGCCGCATCTCCGTCCTCCCAAGATTTTTATTTTTATCGTCTCTAAGAAGTCAGTGAGCGGAATGTAACAGAACGTCATCAACATAATCGGACCTGAATCACAGATTTAACCCCGTTAAATTAACATTAAAATGAAAACGGAATAGCCTCTGTCCTGGCGTACAACACCTGAAAACATAAAAAAAAGCATGTGAGACAATATGACCAGCTTCCACACCCCCATTCTTATTGGCGAGGACGGCCAACCTGCATGGGGCCGTTTTTCCCAGCCAGTCGGGCAGATTAACTATTGGGATTATGATCTGCGCACCCCCATGGACCAAGCCGTTGGCCCCTTCTTCAAGGAAAAGAAGTTCAACCAGTTCCAATTTTTCGGCCTGCTCAGTCAGGATTTGATTATCGGCGTCGCCATCGTCGACCTGAAATGGGTTTCCAACGCCTTTCTCTATTGCTTTAACGGCGCCACCGGCGAGTATGAGGAATTCAGTTTCCTGCAACCCCTCTCCCGTAAAACCCACGTCAGCGTCACCCCGGACAATGGCGACGTGAGTTTCGGCAACGGTAAAAGCGAATTCTATTTCAATAACTTCCCCTCCGGGCATAAGCTCGACGTCGTTCTGCAGAGTGGGCTGCAACTCTCCGCCTATCTGGACTTCGGCGTGCGCCAGGACCCTCTGCGCCTGTGCTGTCCCGCCGGATACAACGGCTGGGTCTACACCCAGAAAAGCGCCGGTCTGCCGGTAAGCGGCCATCTGATCTGGAAAGGCCACAAGTACCTGTTGGAGCATATGGGCATGATGGGTTCTTCTGACTGGTCCTGCGGCTTCATGCGCAGGGAAACCGTATGGAAGTGGGCCTGCGTCAGCGGGGTGGATTCTACCGGCCGTCGTCTGGGGCTGAACCTGGCCAACGGCGTCAACGAAACCGGCATGACGGAGAACGCCATGTGGCTGAACGGCATGATGCACCCATTGGAGCCAGTACGTTTCCGCTTCAACCGCCGAGAGCCTTTCCAACCCTGGCGGGTTTATTCGGAGAGTAAGAAGATAGACCTCACTTTCACGCCACGAGGATGCCGCCGTGACAAAATCAATCTGTGGCTGCTGGCTTCCAACTTCCGGCAGATGTTCGGCAGCTACAACGGCCGCATCGTCACCGCCCAGGGCGAAGCCATCGATATTATCGATCAGCCCGGATTCGCTGAAGATCACTACGCGAAGTGGTGAGAACAAGCCGGATCGGAAAGAGGTAGACTGAAAACGCGACGCCGACTCCCAGCCGGCTGCGTTTTCTCAAAGATCAGCGGGAGCCGAAACGCTCCCGATTATTCTGCTTTTCACGGTCGCTTTTGCGCAGCAGAACATAAACCGCGCCAGAACCGCCATGCTGTTTTTGCGCGCTGTGAAACGCCAGCACTTCGTCGAATTCCCGCAACCAGCGATTGACGTAACTCTTGATGATCGCTTCCTGGTTTTGATTACGATCGCCCTTGCCGTGCAGGATAATCACCGTGCGTAAATCATAGCGCAGGCAGTCGCGCACAAACTGGAACACCTCTACCCGCGCCTCCTCCACCGTCTTGCGATGGAGGTCCAGACGCGCTTCGATCTGGTATTGGCCGAGCCTGAGCTTTTTATACACCCCATGCTGCACGCCATCTTTTTTGTATTCCAGCAGATCGTTACTTTTCAGTATCTCGACATGATCGTCGCCGCTGAGAAAGTTGAGATCTAATAACTTATGCCTGACGGCGGCTTTGCGGCGAATCTCCTGTCCGGGCGTATCTTCCTTGGTTTTCTTGACGTCCGCCTTATTATGGCGGGGCAAAGGCTTGACCCCTGACATCTCTTCGGCAAAAAGATCATCTTTATCTTCTTGCATGGTACTACCCTCTTCTACTGTTAAGCCTGCGCCCGCATCCCTTCAGCGCCATCTTGTTTCGTTCTAACATCTTCGCGCGCGCCAGCGCAAGCCGTCCACAATACGTAGCCCTCAGCAGGGCGACTCCTGGCCGCCCACGGACAAAGAAACGGCGATGCGTTAGCGGTTCAGGAACCGTTTACTTCAGAAATCTGGTCATTCAGGGTCCAGAAATCATAAAGGATGCCCAAACCGAGCAAACCGCCGGTCAGCAGATACAGCAGACCAGTCAACCATTTGCCCATGTAAAAGCGGTGTACGCCGAAAAAGCCCAAAAAGGTCAAAAGTATCCAGCTCGCTGTATAGCTGGTGGCGCCGTCTTTAAAGCGGCGATCCGCTGCGCGGTCCATAGAGGGGATCAGGAAAAGGTCAATTATCCAGCCAATGCCTAACAGACCGAGAGTGAAAAACCAGATCGTACCGGTCACGGGCTTGCCGTAATAAAAACGATGGGAGCCAGTAAACCCGAAAATCCACAGGATATATCCCATGGCTTTGGAATGCGTGTCATTTTGCATATGCGTCATAGTTCCGCTGTAAAATGGATTTCCATGTTAATGAGACTGGTTAATGGGGTCAGAAGCCCATATATCAACCGGTCCACTGTATTTTTACATACCTGGCGGGGATGCCGCCAAGCGCATTGTAATCCCGTCAGGCGCCGTTAGCGGTTACAATGCCAGCAGCCGATTTGAGAGACCCCCTTCCCGATGACAGACAACGCCTCCGCCATGAACCTGCGCACACATCCGGCGCTGGACCTGCAGTATCACCTGTTGCGCTCCTCCCGCCGCAAATCCGTGGTGATTGAAGTGCACCGGGACCAGAGCGTCAAAGTCCGCGCGCCATTGCGCGTCAGTCAACGGGACATTCATCGTCTGCTCGGCGAGAAGATTCACTGGATTCGTATGCAGCAGCACAAACAGGCGCTGTTGCCGCAACCTCAGCAGGCGCCCGGTTACACGGAAGACAGCTGTCACTATTTCATGGGCGCGGAATTCAGGCTGGCGTATCACCCGGACTTGCGCGCCCTGGCGCTGACGGAAGACGGGCGCATTTGTCTACCCGACCGTTACAGAGACAATCCGGCGCAGGCGGAAAAATACCTTAGCGCCTGGTATCGCAAGCAGGCCCAGGAGTTGTTGCAAGAACGCCTGACTTTGTGGAATGAGCGCATCGCCACCTGGAATGTAGTTCAGCCGACCCTGCGACTGCGCTTCATGCGGCGTTACTGGGGAAGCTGCAACCGTAAAGGCATGATCACGCTGAATGTGAATCTGGTGAAAATTCCCCTGTCGCTGATGGACTATGTGGTGACCCATGAGCTGTGCCATCTGCGGGAAATGAACCACAGCCCTCGTTTCTACGCGCTCCAGGAACAATTGCTGCCGGAATGGCGCAGTCTGCGCAAGGAGATTCGACTTTGGGAGCAGCGCGTACTGCCCTGAACGGAAACGGAGAATCGCGTTTCCGCCGCAACTAGAACTTGTTCAGCTCTATTTGACCTTCATCGCCTTCACCAGGCGCTCCAGCGTGGTGGCCTGAGTATGGATGGATTTGCTGCTGGTCGCGACCTCCCCGGCGATCTGTGAAGTATCCCGGGTGAGGTTGCGCATTTCCTGCAGGTTGTCATTCATGGCGCCGACAGTCGCGCCCTGCTGTTCAACCGCGGTGGCGATCAAGGTGTTCTTTTCCAGAATATCCCGCACCAGCTCTTTCACCCCGGTCAGTAACCCAACGGTATTTTGTGCGCCGGCGAGGCAGCGTTCCGCGTCTTCCCGCCCTTCCAGAATGCCCTTCTCTACTTTCTTCTCCAGATCCTGAATGGCGTTGACGATAGAGTCGATGCCCTCGCTGGCGGTGTAAGCGCGGGTGGCGAGGGTTCTTACCTCGTCCGCCACCACGGCGAAGCCTCTTCCCTGTTCGCCTGCCCTGGCCGCTTCAATAGCGGCGTTCAGCGCCAGCAGATTGGTTTGTTCGGAAATACTGGTGATCTCCCCGGTGGAAGACTGGATTTTCTGCGTATCCTCATTGAGCTGATTGGTCAGATCGACCAGCGAGTCCACTGATTTAGCCAGTTTAGCGATGGCGACCTTGGAGTCCTGCGCCTCTTTCAGACCAGATTCGGTTTTCGCATCAGCGTTGCCCGACATTTCCCGCGTCTCATCCGCGTACTGCGCCACCTGTTGCGCCGCGTCCAGCATCTGCTGCATGGAATCCGCCACGCTCTCGGTCTGACTGGCCTGACGAGACATCTGATCACGGGTCTTTGTGGAATACTGCGCCAGCAATCCCACTTCCTGCTGCAACGTAGCAACAGCGTTATGAATCTGCAGCACCGCTTCCTGATAGGTTTGCTGCATCTGATTAAAGGCGGACGCCATTTGCCCCACTTCATCCTCGCATTCGATAGGCACCCGCAGCGTCAGGTCGCTCTGGCTCTGCGCCTGCAACATGATGGACTTGAGCCGGTTGACGTGACGCTCCACGAAGGCGATCAGTAATTGCGACGCCACCAGCAGCAGACACATCAATACAAAAACAATCCCTGCGAACGCAGGCGCCTGATCCTTGAAAACTTTCCACAAACTGGGCGCAACGCCCAGCGCCACTTTTATCTTACCGCCGTCGCGCAAATAGACTACGACCATGTCAGGTTCGTCTGACAGCAAGGACTCAGCAGACTGAGTCAGCGTTCGTGGCTGCGCCGCAGCGTCGCTGGAAATCGTGCGCAAGACGTCCCGCCGTAGCGTATTGGGCGGCGCTTTATCCAATTCATACACACGCAACGGACCGGTTACCTGTCCTGCCGGAGCCCGCACCGCCACCTTCAACTCGGACGCAAGCAGTTCAATACCACTATTATGAGACAAGCGCATGGAGGCCAACACCAACGCCAGCATGATGCCGAACGAAACTGCATTGACCAGCCAAAATTTATATCTAAGACCAACATTTGTGAGCCAGGACATTCGTACCACACTTGGTTATTGGTTTTACAATCGGCCGCCCACGCCTCCGCCTGAGGCAAAAACAACGACCTCGTAGCAAGTGTAGTACAAAGGTAAAAAATTTTTTTGATTCAAGCCGTTAATCAGATTCTCTGGAGTAAACCCATAGATAGAGAGCAGTGCCGTGGTCGCTACGTCTTAATGATCGTCCAGCGCCGGATTCACCCCGCCGCCCTTACAAATAAGTTTTCTTGCATTTATAAATTCAATTATCAGCCCTTGGATATAACCTTATTTAAATTTCATTTATTTATACTTTTTCTTCAATTAATTCTGAACTTTTCCCAACAACAAAAGTCGTAACCAAAGTATTAATTCCCTATTTTGACGGGAACTAATCTCAAAGATAAAAGTTAAACAAAAAGTTAAATATATAAAGAATCGGAGAGTACTCGCCGCTTCACCTAATCCATTTGTTTTACAACGATCATAGTCCATTGACATCAGGCGAACCAAGGCTTGAAGGGTTGATTTCGCCTTGTCAAAAGATAAATAGAAGGAGAGACTTATGAACTTCACCGCTTCCGTCATTCAAAAATCAGAACTTTCCCAATCTATACAGAAATTTCGTTTAGAACCTCTGCAAGGTTTATCTCCCAAAGATCAAATCAAATTTATCCAATATGGCCAGGGTGAATATAAGGCGCCGCCCTTTAGTAATATATATTTAGCGATAGAACAAAGTATGAAAGCCTATGCAGATCTAACCGCCGTCGAACATCTGGGCGAAAAGATCAGTTACGGCGAGCTGCAAAAGCAAGTGGATTTTCTCGCAGGCGTTTTGATTGCGGCGGGCGTAAAGAAAGGGGACCATGTCGCGCTGTTTGTGCGTCGCTCCATCCCCATGGTGGTAGGCGTCCTGGCGACGCTCAAGGTTGGGGCGGCGTATGTGCCGCAGGACGTGAAAATCTGCCCGCAAGAGCAGTTAAAGCTGGTCGCGCAATCCTCCGCCGCCCGAGTGATGCTCACCCTTTCTGAATACTATGACAGCGTGCCGGTTCCTCCAGACTGCGAGCGCTTGTGTATTGATGAAATACTCAGCCGTCGGCATGACGCCGAAAGCAGCCCTATTCCGCCGTCGTTTCCTGTCATCGATAAAGACGACGCCTGCTTCGTGCTGTTCACCTCCGGCACGACCGGAGCGCCCAACGGCGTCAAAGTCACCCATGGCAATGTCTGCAACCTGCTGCTGACTGCGCCGGGCAACCTTGGGGTTCAACCCGGGGAAAAAGTCGCGCAGATTCTGAATATCGCCTTCGACATGGCCGCCTGGGAGATCCTGACCACCCTCGCTCACGGCGGAGAATTAATTATCCGCGGCTGCGATTTTCAGCAGACTGTCAGCCGCGCCAATGTGGTGATCGCAACCCCCAGTATTTTGAGCAAACTCGACCCGGCCGCCTGTCCCCATCTACGCGCCGTCGCCGTCGCCGGGGAAGCCTGCCCGGAGCCGCTGGCGCGAAAATGGGCCGCCTATTGTGAGTTCTATAACTGCTGCGGCCCCACTGAAGTGACCATTGTGAACACCATGGGACGCTACGTGCCGGATCAAGGTCCGTTGAGCATTGGAGCGCCGACGCCCAACAATATGGTCTACATCTTAAACGATTTACTAAAACCCTGCGCCATCGGAGAAGTGGGGGAAATGTGGGCCGGCGGCGCCTGCGTCACCGCCGGCTATATCAACAATGACGTGCTCAATGAAGACCGCTATCGCCACGATCCTTTTCTGGATAACGGCGGCAAAATGTTCCGCACCCGCGACCTGGGGCGCTGGCTGGAAAATGGCGAACTGGAACATTTGGGGCGCACCGACGATCAGGTCAAAGTACGGGGTTTCCGGGTCGAGCTGAACTCGGTTTCCTGCGCCATTGAGGCTTTGCCAGGATGTCAGCAGGCGGTGGTGATCAAGCATACCAGCCGCGATCTCGCTGCGTTCGTCAAACCCGCCAACGTCAATCCGGCCCTGGTAAAAAAGGCCGTCGCAGCAAAGCTCCCTTACTATTGCATCCCTGATAAAGTACTTGCGCTGGACGAGTTTCCCATGACCCCGAGAGGCAAGGTCGATAAGAAGCGCCTGGAAGAGATGCTGGCGAATATCCCCGCCTCGCAGGAGGTTCCGGCATGACGGCTTCTTTATCCAAAACAGCGTTGCAATATGCGCCCAAGGCGCCGCCGCAGAAAAAGCACATTGACCTGTCCCGCATCAAGATGCCGCAGCAACACCCTTGGCATAAGTGGGCCCGTCATCCGAAGGTGATGCCTTATAACCGTCTCGCGGTACTGATGACCGCCTTGAACATCGGCGTATTGTATTGGCTGACCAATGGCGGCTGGCGCATAGACCAACTACCGATGGAAACCGTGTTGAACGGCGCGCTTGTCAATTTCACCCTCGCCATCCTGATTCGACAGCAGTATGTCATTAACGCGCTGTTCGCCATCGCCACCAGCATGCCTACCCATTGGCCGCTGAAATGGCGTTGGGCCATGGGCAAGGTGTATCACTTTGGCGGAATCCATGTCGGAGGGTTCTTTTGCGGTACGCTGTGGTACGCCGCATTCACGGTTTTCAGCCTGCTCGGAAGCTATGCCGCCCTGCCCTCGTCGATACCGATATTGGCGTCTGTTCATCTGAGCATACTGACATTAATGATTGTCCTGGCGCTGCCCGACCTACGCGCCAAGTACCACGATCAATTTGAATTCGCCGCCCGCTTCGGCAGTTGGGCGTCCGTCCTCCTGTTTTGGGCGCAGACGCTTATCCTGATCTCGGCTGCGCATCCTGCCGGCGAACTGCCGTCGGCGCTGGCGGTCTCTCCTCAGGTGTGGGCGCTGACGGCGGTAACCATCAGCATCCTGGCGCCCTGGCTGCGCCTGCGTAAAGTCGAGGTGACGATCCGCAAGCCCTCAAACCATGCTGTCATCGCCGACTTCAATTATGGCGTGACGCCTTTTGCTGGTTCATCGACGGACCTCAGTTTGAACCCGCTGTTTGAGTGGCATGCGTTCGCCAATATTCCGTTGCCGGGTCGGGAAGGTTTTCAGTTGGCCATATCCCGGGCTGGCGACTGGACGGGGGCGTTTATCGATGACCAGCCCCGAAAAGTGTGGGTCAAGGGCATCCCTACCGCGGGAGTGGGCAATATCGAAACCCTGTTCAAAAAAGTAGTGTGGATCGCAACGGGCAGCGGGATCGGTCCCTGTCTGCCGCATCTGGTTGCGCAAGGCGTGCCGGCGAAGCTGGTGTGGGCGACGCGCAATCCACGCAAAACCTACGGCGATGAGTTGGTTAACGACATCAAGGCGGCCCACCCTGACGCCTTGATCTGGGATACCGACACCCATGGCAAACCCGACCTCGCCAGACTGGCCTATCTGGCTTACCGCGATACCGGCGCTGAAGCGGTTATCTGCATCTCGAACAAAAAGGTCACCTGGAACGTTGTTTATGAACTGGAAAGCCGCGGCATTCCCGCCTTTGGCGCCATTTGGGATTCTTGAGGAGATTGATCATGACTACACTGATACAACAAACCAGCGTTAACGGCGTCACAACCTTGACCATTAACCGCCCGGATAAACTGAACGCCTTATCGCCGGAGCTTTTTGTCGAGCTGAAAACCATTCTGCTGCGCCTGCAGGAGCCGGGTTTTCCCGTTCGCGGCGTGATTCTGACCGGCGCTGGCGAAAAGGCTTTCGTCGCCGGCGCAGATATCGCCGCCATGCAGCAAATGTCTCCTGAAGAAGGCGAACGATTCGCCGCCCAAGGACAGGAGATCACCGCGCTGTTGGAGGCGCTGCCCATTCCGGTCATCGCGTGCGTGAATGGCTACGCCCTTGGCGGAGGCTGTGAGCTGGCCATGGCCTGCGACTTCATCTACTGCACCGAGCGCGCCCAGTTTGGCCAGCCGGAAGTCTCACTGGGACTGACGCCCTGCTTTGGCGGCTGCGTGCGCCTAAGCCGTTTCGTCGGCGCCGGACGCGCCCGCGAACTGATCTATACCGGCCGCCGCATCGACGCTGGCGAAGCGCTGAGAATCGGGCTGGTCAACCGCGTGTTCTCCAGCATCGACGCCATGCTGGCCGCCGCCCGGGATATCCTGCTGGAATGCAAAAGTCAGTCTCCCGTGGCCATCTCTCTGTGCAAACACGCCATCAACGCCAGCTATGGGCGCACCACTGCAGAGGCCCTGGAAGTGGAGAAAATCGCTTTTCGGCGCACTTTCGAAAGCGCGGATAAGCAGGAGGGCGTGAAGGCGTTTGTTGAAAAGCGTCCTGCCGTTTTTCCTGGCGAATGACGGGCTAGGACCGCGGTTGTAGCAGGCGACAAAAAGCCCCCCATCTAACGAGGCGTGCGCAGTCCCGGCGCGCCTCTTCTCCCTCCCTCTCGCTCGTTTTGTGGTCTACACTGATAAGAAGTCCGCCTACGTCCGACAATAATTCGCAGCGAGCCCAATGTTGTTATGAGTAGAGAAAAGCGTTCCTCCCCCCGCATCAAAGCTAATTTCCGGGTTGAGTTATCCAGCCCGCAACTTGGCATCATTGAAACCCGGACCCGGGATGTTTCCGAGGGCGGAGCCTTTGTCATCATCGCCGAAGAAACCACGCCAGAACTGCACATGAAAGTGCAGATTCGCGTGTTGGACCTGCCTGGCGAACCCGGTCAGTCAGTGGAAAGTGAAGTGGTGAGAATTGAAAACGAAGGGGTGGGACTGCGTTTTATTCCGAAAGACTGACTGTTCAGTCTATCGGTTACGAAGCGGGTTCTTGCGGCGGTTCGTCCTGCTTATTTTTTTTGCTCTTCTTGTCTTTGTTCTTGCCCGGCTTGTAATCCGTTCCCGGCCACGCGGACTTTATTTCCGCCGCTTGCTGCGAGGCGGAGAACTCTTCCCACAAAATGCCATTACAGTCTTTATCGCAGGTGAAAAACTTGGCTTCGGAATCTTCCCAGCCCAGATGACGTAAACGCCCACCCTCGCCCGGCGCCGTCTTACGAATAGAGAAGTTCAGTTCCTTGGTGCGCCACAGCGCATATTCACCCGGCACCACAACATCAGCGGGACGCCCCAGCCGTTCGTTGTACTCCTCCACCGACTGCTCGATATCGATGACGGCAATGGCCAGATGAAATTTTTTGCTCATACAATGAGACTCCTTCACTTACAAAAATTCGAGACGTCGAGTGTGATAATACAACACCGACGCACGCCTGGGGTTGAACCCGTGCTGATTCCAGAATGACAGGGGATGATAGAACAACGGAAGGGAAGCGTACCGAAAAAAAATACCGGGCGGCCAGCGGAGACTCCACCTGCCTATCCCGGTTTAACATGGACAATAACGTCCATCACTCAGCGTTCACACACCATTGAAGGTCGTTCCCGGTAGTGTCTATACGACCGGGGCACAAAAAGAACCTCCGAAAACTCAGGGGTCCTCCCTATGCTCGCGGGAATAGCCCAGCTAGTCCCGTCGTTATAGTAGCAAAGGCCCCCTACCGTAAAACCCCGACCTTAGTCTAAACCTTGGTCGGTCCAGTATTTCGATCCAATGGCGATGCGCCGTCGCCGTTTTTCTAATGTAAATTGATCTGCGCCAAGCCTGACAGCAGGACTCAGTACAACTAAAGACGTATAGTTTAGGGACACGCGCCTATTTATAAATAAGTTTAAAAAAAGGTCGCCCTATGTCCGATTCATCCCCTGACAACACGCCAAACGGACTTTCCCGGACGTCGCTGGCGGAAGCCCCCGGCGCAGACAACGCCATCCCTCAGAACATCCGTTCCCTGATGAATTTTCTGCGCGCTTTCGTTCCTTTCAAACTAATGGACGACGGCCCACTGGCGACGCTGCTGGAAAAATCCAGTATCGAGTTTTTCCCCGCCGACGCGCCTATCATCGGACCGGAAGATGGCGCACCGGAGAAGTTCTATATCGTAAAGCAGGGATATATCGTCGGAGAACGCGACAGCTACCGCGACGCCAACGAACACCCTACGTTCGACATCGGCCCCGGCTCCTGTTTCCCGGTAGCGGCGCTACTTGGCGAACGCCCTACCCGCACGTTACACAAAGCTCTGGAAGACACTTTCTGCATTACCTGCAGCAAAGAGCATTTTTCCCGCATGCTGGCGATCTGCCCGGTATTCCGCGACTTCTGTCTGCGCGGCGTCAGTAGCTTGCTGGACCAGGTGAACCGGCAGATACAGGCGCAGGCGCAGTCAACCCTGGGCGAAGACTATTCCCTCAATACGCCGCTGAGTCAGTTTATCGAGCGCCAAGCCGTCCACTGCGAACCGACGCTGAGTATTCGCAAGGCGGTCAGAATTATGGATGAGCGGGGGGTCGGCTCCATGGTGGTGACAGACGCCGACCGCAAACCCATCGGCATATTTACGTTAAGAGATCTGCGTCGCTTCGTCGCCGACCCCAGCGCTGATTTGGACGCCCCCATTTCCAGCCGCATGAACGCGGACCCGATTTCCTTGCCGCCGGATGCGACAGCTTTTGAAGCGGCGTTGATCATGGCCAAACACCACTTCGCCCATGTCCTGATAGCGGAGAATGGCAAACTATTGGGCGTCGTTTCCGAGCGCGATCTGTTTTCCCTGCAACGGGTCAATCTGGTGCATATCGCCCGCACCCTGGCCAACGCGCCCTCCATAGACGTATTGGCGGCATTGCAGAGCGACGTCGCGCGCTTGGCGGAAACCATGATCGCCCACGGCGCCAGCGCCGAGCAGCTCAACCATATCGTGACCCTGTTGAACGATTACAGTACCCGTCAGGTCATCCGTCTGATTATCAAAGAACAAGGCGATCCCGGTGTGGCGTTCAGCTGGATCACCTTCGGCAGCGCCGGCAGACGCGAGCAAACCCTGCTGACGGATCAGGATAACGGCATCATCTTCGAGCTGGATGATTCACGCCTGTGGGAGTCCGCTCGTCAGCGCTTGCTGCCCTTGGCCTCCCGCATCAACGCAGCACTGGACCAGTGCGGTTTTACGCTCTGCAAGGGCAATATCATGGCTGGCAATCCCAAGCTCTGTCTGAGCGCGCAGGAGTGGGAGCAGCGCTTCAATGGCTTTATTGACGCAGCAACGCCGCAGAACGTACTCAATTCCTGCATTTTCTTCGACCTGAGAACACAATGGGGCGACGCCACGCTGGCTTCCCGCATGTTCGCGCCCATCCGCCGCCGCATCCAGCAACACACGCTGTTTCAACGCATGCTGGCGACGGCGGCGCTGGAGCACAGGCCTCCACTGGGGTTATTCAAAGGTTTCGTCACCCGCAAGGAGCACGGCCAGGAAGGCGTGGACCTGAAAAAGCAGGGGCTGACGCCCTTTGTCGACGCCGCCCGAGTCCTGTCCCTCGCACACGGAATAGAGGCCTCCAACACGATTTATCGGCTGCGCCAACTCAGCGAAGCCAATGTTCTGGAAACCCGGGATGCGCGCGCCTGGGAAGAAGCGTTCGACTTCATTCAACTGTTGCGCCTGCGTCATCACCTGCACTGCAAGCGGGAAGGCAAGGAACTGACCAATCTGGTGGACCCCGATGCGCTCAATGATCTCGACCAGCGCATTCTGAAGGAAGCGTGCCGCCAGGCCCAACGACTACAAAGGAAGCTCGCCTGGAGTTATCAATTATGACCCTGGATCAATTAACGGACTTTTTTTCCATGGACGCCGATGTCAAAGCCCTTGCCCGCTGGTCGCCGCCTCCGCCGGGACAGGCGCTCGAAAACATACGCTGGGTGGCGGCGGATGTGGAGACAACCGGTCTTAACACCAAAAAAGATGTGGTTATCGCGATCGGCGCAGTGGAAATCGACGGCCTGAGCATTTGCCTGGAACAGACATTCGAACTGGTGATCGATGCTGGTGCGCGCCTGCACAACGACAACATTCTAATTCACGGCCTGTCTCAACAAACCCTCAGCCAGGGCGTGCAACCCAAGGAAGCGATTCATTCTTTTCTAAGCTATGCGCACGGCGCCGCCCTGCTCGCTTTCCATGCACCGTTCGATAAGGCCATGCTGGAAAAAGAAGCCCGCACGCACCTGGGCGTCAGCTGCCGATTGCCTTTTTATGATCTGGCGGAATGGTTGCAAGCGCTCTGTCCGGAAGCGCCATCCCATCTGCGCAGCCTGGATGACTGGTCTCACTATTTTGGCCTCTATAACGATCAACGTCATCATGCCGCCTGTGACGCCATGGCCGCCGCTGAATTGGCGTTAATCTGCCTGCAAAAAGCCCGCAGTCAGGGTGTCACGACCTGGAAAGGACTGCAGGATAAAGTCGCCGCGCGGATCAAACTGGAAAAAATGCGCGCTCATTGACAAAAAGCGAACAGGAAACAGAACCCCAGCAGTGATACCATAACGCCCTTGCGCCGGACTGCGCCTGTTCGTCACCGCGCGCCGCCCGCAATCAGTGTCCGTTGCGTCATGGGAGAGCCTACGCGCCCTCTCCCGCCACAGCGGAAGCACACCGTTAAATACAGCGAGAATGAGTAAATTGAGTACCCCGAATTTTGTGATCGGCCAGCGCTGGATCAGTAACACTGAGCCCGAGCTAGGCCTCGGCATCATCACCGAAAACGATAATCGCAGAATCACCATCAGCTTTCCCGCCGCTACCGAGCAGCGCACCTATTCCGCCGCCAACGCGCCCTTGAGCCGCGTGCAGTATCAGGTAGGCGACAACGTCAGCGATAACGACGAATTAAAATACACCGTAGCCGGGGTGATCGAACAACAAGGCTATCTGATCTACGAGGCGCTTGACGAAAAAGGCCGCAAAGTAGAATTGCCGGAGCTGGAGTTAAGCAGCTTCGTTCACTTCGTCAGCCCGAAAGATCGTCTGTTCTCCGGCCAGGTCGATAAACTCAGCAGTTATCTTCTGCGCCAGGAAACCCTCGGCTATCAAACCCGCCAGCAGGCGACCCAGGGCTATGGCCTGATGGGCGCGCGGGTGCAACTTCTGCCCCACCAGATGTACATCGCCAACGAAGTAGCGCACCGCCACGCCCCCAGAGTATTGCTGGCGGATGAAGTCGGCCTGGGTAAAACCATTGAAGCGGGCCTGATCCTGCATCACCAGTTATTGAGCGGTCGCGCCCAGCGCGTGCTGATCGTGGTGCCGGAGAGTTTGCTGCATCAATGGCTGGTGGAAATGCTGCGCCGCTTCAATCTGCAATTCACCATCCTCGACAATGAGCGCTGCGAAGCGCTAACCGAATCCGGCGAGGATAATCCGTTTGAGTGCTCTCAGTTGGTGCTCTGCAGCCTGAACTTTATCACTGACAACGAGCAGTGGCGCGAACACGCCCTGAACGCCCAGTGGGATATGCTGGTCGTGGATGAGGCGCATCATCTGAAGTGGTCGCCTGAACAGCAGAGTCCCGCCTACAGCCACATCGAAGCATTGGCTCAGAAAGCGCCCGGCCTGTTGCTACTGACCGCGACGCCGGAGCAGTTGGGTCTGGAAAGCCACTTCGCACGCCTGCGCTTGCTGGATCCCGCCCGCTATCATGATCTTGAGCGATTCCGGGAAGAGGAAAGCCAGTATCAGCCAGTCAATGATCTCGTCAAAGAGTTGCTGGGCGAAAGTGGTCCGAAGCGTCTGTTGGACTCCAAGGACCTGCAGGCGAAGCTGGCCGACTACCTGGGACAGGATGCCGTGGACACGCTGCTGACGGAACTACAGCAATTCGAGGTCGACGCCGATGAAGACAGCCGGGAAGAAGCCCTGCACCGGGTAGAGCGCGCCGTGCGCAAGCTGTTGGATCAACACGGCGTAGGCCGAGTGCTGTTCCGCAACACCCGCTCCGCAATCAAGGGATTCCCGCAGCGCGTACTGCATTTACACCCTTTACCCCAACCGGAAGAACTCGCCACCCTGACCGCCTCCGCAAACCTGGAGCAACGGCTGCACCCAGAGCGTCTGCTGGGCGCTGAATGGGTTAAAAGCGACTCCCGCGTGGAGTGGCTGGCGCAGTGGCTGAAACAAAATCGCCTGGAAAAAGTATTGGTGATCTGCGCTCACGCGGAAACCGCCCTGGACCTGGAAGACTTCCTGCGTTTACGCGGCGGCTACCGCACGGCGGTATTCCATGAAGGTTTGTCTTTGCTGGAGCGCGATCGCGCCGGCGCTTATTTCGCGGACGATGAATACGGCGCTCAGGCGCTGATCTGTTCAGAAATTGGCAGCGAAGGGCGCAACTTCCAGTTCGCCAGACACCTGGTGTTGTTCGACTTGCCGCAAAACCCGGACTTGTTGGAACAGCGCATTGGCCGACTGGACCGTATCGGACAACGCCACGATGTGAATATCCATGTTCCGTTCTTCGAGAATTCCGCCCAAGAACGCCTGCTACGCTGGCATAACGAAGGCATCAACGCTTTCAGTCGCCCCTGCCCCGCCGGTGCGGCGATTTACCAGCGCTTTGCCGAGCGCCTGGAAAGCGAGCTGGAGCAAACGGATGATCGGGATGAATTCAATCAATTGATCGCGGACACCCATCAGTTCACGGAAGAAACGCTGCAGGCGCTGCAGCAAGGCCGCGACCCACTGCTGGAACTCAACTCCTGTGACCCGCTGAAAGCGAACGACTTGGTTGAGCAGATCGCAGAAGACGAGCGCCGCAAAGAGCTGGAAGACTACATCGAACGTATATTCAGCCAATATGGCGTGGACCAGGAGCAGCACAGCGAACGTGCGTATATCTTCCGTCCCGGAGATCATATGCAGTGCAGCCACTTCCCCGGATTGCCGGAGGATGGCGTCACGGCTACGTTCCATCGCGATCTGGCGTTAAGCCGCGACGACATGCAGTTCCTCACTTGGGAGCACCCCATTGTGACCGGCGCCATGGATATGATTCTGTGCGGCGAGTTCGGCAACACCGGGCTATGCACCATCAAGCTGCCGCCGTTGCAACCAGGCGCGCTGATGGTGGAGACCATTTTCCGCCTCAACTGCCCGGCCCCCAAGGCATTGCAGCTTTACCGCTTCCTGCCGAAAGAACCGGTGCGCTTGCTGATCGACAGCAGCGGCAAAGAGCTGGGTAAAATCCTGACCGCCGCTCACTTGCAGCAGCTGGGGGAAAATGTGCCTAAACGCACCGCTCAGGACTTGGTTCGTCATGCGCGCCCACAAATTGAGCCGCTGATCACCAAAGCGGAAAAAACCGCGGCGGAGCAGAAAAGCGAGCTAGTGGAGCGCTCTATCGCCGCGATGCAGCAATCCCAGCAAACGGAAATTGAGCGTTTGAAAGCGCTGGCGGAAGTGAATCCGAATATCCGTCAGGATGAGATTGATTTCCTCATCCAACAAACGGAAAACCTGGAGAAATACCTGAAAGGAGCGCAGCTAACGCTGGACGCCGTACGTGTGGTAATCGCCACCTAAGGCGACAATCGCAGAAATGTACACCCGGCTGTCGGAGCGCTCCGCAGCCGGGCTCTTGCTGTTTACATATCGTCCCAAGCGCTCTTCAGCACTTCCAGCACTTCCTCAAAGTCCGCTTCCGCCGGATTGAAGATAATAGACCCATCGTCCATCGCGACATCTGCGATTTTCGGCAGCAGATCCAGACTCACTTTGCCCGTTTCCTTCAACGTTCGCGGCAACTTACAGCGCTCGAACAACTCGTCGCGCAGTTCTCTGATCGCAGCGACCGCCCGTCTCGCACGCTGTTCCGGCGGCGTATTCGCGTATACCCGCGCGCCCGCCAATGGCAGCAACAACTCCGCCAGCGGCTCGCGAATTTTGCCTTTACGCAGGTTGTATTCCAGTACATAAGGCAGGAACAAACTCATGCACATTCCATGAGGCAGATGACAAATAACCCCCAGCGCATGTCCCAGCGCATGCACCAAGCCGACCATAGAATTTGAGAAGGCGATCCCAGCCATGGTTGAAGCTTGCGCCAGCTCCAAACGACCCTGTGGGTCTTTCGGGTTATCCATCACTTCCAGCAAGTGCTCGCTGATTTTCTTAATGGCGGAAAAGGCATAGGCGTCGCTAAGCGGATTCTTGGCCATGCAGGTGTACGCCTCGACGGCATGGGTAAGAGCGTCCATCGCCGTGGCGGCAGTAATGTGCGCAGGCAATGTCAGCGTCATGCGCGGATCGATAATCGCCGCGTTGGGCAACAGGAAAGGAGAGCCAAAAGGCAGCTTAACGCCTTTTTTCCGGTCGGCGATCACCGCGACAGAGGTGACTTCCGACCCGGTGCCCGCCGTTGTAGGTATGACGAAAAAGGGCTTGAGCGGACGTTTCAGCACGCCGGCGCCGGAGTACTTGGCAAGATTGTCGCCCCCTTCGGAAACCAGAATGTTAACGGCTTTTGCGGTATCGATGACCGATCCACCGCCCACGGCGATAATCGAATCCGCCCCCTGCTCGCGATATACCGCAGCGATATTGCGCACCACCTCAGTCGATGAGTCTGGCGGCACATCGTCAAAAATGGACGCCATCTCTACACCGCCCTCGCTGCAGGCAGTAATCACATAATCCGACAGTCCCGCGCCACGCACGCCTTTGTCAGTAATCATTAAAGGATTCGATACGCCCAATGCACTGAGTTCAAAAGGAATATGCTCCAGCGCAGCCTCGCCCGCGATCACTTTAACCGGGCAAAAAAACTCGTAATACCCTTTGCTCATGCTGCTTTCCTCTGCTCAGACAAAAAGTTGGTCGCCACGCGCAGATATATCCGCGCGCCCTGAATGAGTTTTTCCGGTAGTGTAATAGAGGGATATTCTTTGATCGCCATCTCCGCCACCAGCTTCGGCAGGATAAAGGCCTCCAGGCGGTTTAAGGCTCGCACCATACGCACCGCGCTGGAAATATCGCCATCCACCACCATACGGTCATTGGCGAACGCAGTCGCCGTACTTTCCTGAAATGACAGCATGCGAAAAGCGTGCTCTATATGCTTGATATAGATGGTTAAATCCGCCTCACCTTCGGAGTCGGACAAGAAAGTGAACGAGCCGTCCGCCGCTTTGCGCAACATCAGCCCCGGCCCTGTGGGCAACACCTTCATGGCGAAAGTGAAGTTTTCCGGAAAAGCCGACAACTCCCGCTGAATTTCGTTATCTTCCTGGGAAATCGCCTGCAACGCACGGCCAACCACCTGCATCATGGTCGCCACATACAGCCGTTTGGCGCGGCTGATCGCCTGACTCTTGAGTTGCTGAATTCTCACGCTCCACCCACCCTGAGTTGTTGTTATACCGCTGCTTGACTACGCGTATCGCTATAACCGGATAAACTGCTATTTCCTGATAAGCCATAACGTAACAAACGAGTTAGAGCTTTTACTCTAGACAGAAAGCCCGTTTCCGTCAATAGAAGGCTGTGAAGCATAGCGGAGCCGACTTAAAGCCCTCCGCAATGGGTGCGCCAATAGGCATCCGTAGCGTCATCCAGCGGAAAGAAATGTTCGATGCGAATGTCCCTGACCGTAATATCCAAGGGTGCGCCGAAGCTGGATATCGAGCTGAACATTCTCAGCTTCACGCCATCCAGGTTGATATTAAAGTTAATGACAGGGCTATCCAGACTCTCAAGATTGCGCTTTTTCCAGTCAGAAGGAATGCCTTCGATGCTCAACAATTCCTCAATAAACGCTTCATCCTCAGCAGCCCCCGCCTCCAACGTATGCTCTCGCCAAATTCGTTGCAGCATATGACAGGCCAGCAACTCCCAGTCATCAACAAAAGACCGCAGTCCATCCTGAGCCAGAAAGACCTTCATAAAATTCGGCGTCTCACTGATCGTCATACCAGCGACCATTAGTCGTTGCATCATAAATTGCTGGGCGGCGTTCGCCTGAATCAAATTGTAATGTCGATCCAGCACCACGGCGGGATAAGGCATGTGCGACTGCATCAGTTGCGCCAGCGCCTTGCGCACCGGCGCCATGGAACTCGCATCCAGACGACGCTCGCCAAAAACCTGACTGTATCCCGCCAGAGTCAAAAGACGGTTGGTGGTCGCCATGTCCGCTCCCAATATCCGCGCCATATGCAGCACCATCTCTCGACTGGGCTTGGACCGTCCCGTCTCCATAAAGCTGATATGTCGCGAAGACACCTCCGCCTCCAAAGAAAGCTCAAGCTGACTGAGCCGTCGCGCTTCTCTCAGCTCCCGTAACTTAATGCCAAATGCGCTCATAACTATTACTCCCGACACTGATTTCATTAAGGCTGCGCTTTCACCCGCCTCAATTTGGCCAATATGCCCATCAGAAGCAACTGTCCGCCATTACCTCAGAGGTAATTGTTTGGCGTCAGTCTCTGCTTCAAAAATAGACCCGCAGACACCTCAATAATCAGGAGAAGATTTATGACCCAAGTAAAAAATCGCCCGTTGCTGGCTAAAACACTTTATGTCAATGCAGTCCTTTCACTGCTTCTGGCGATCGATCTGATACTGTTCCCATCCTGGTTCGCGGCCAGGGTCGGCGGACTGGCGACGGAAATTTACATAGGAATAGGTATAGGGCTGGCGATTTGGGCCGTGGATGTTTTTCTCGTGGCGCGATCTCCCGCATGGCAGGATAAGTTTTCAAAATGGATTGTTTATCTCGACTGGGCCTGGGTGCTGGCCAGCGTGCTGGTGGTCGCGCTATTCAGCAGCAGCTTCTCGGGGCTTGGATTGTTTCTGTTCGTCGCGATCGCGCTTGCAGTGACAATACTTGCGCTGCTGGAGCAGTCCGCAATAGGTAAGAACGAGACTTTAGGAAGTGTTGGAGTCTAAAGACGAAGCTGCAATTGGAACGCAGAAAGACAAAAGGCGCAGCTTCCCAGCCGCGCCTTTCGTATATCCCTATAATCCCTGACCGCTTCCTACGGTTAAGACATCATCCTTGTTGCATCCTTGCTTCCCAATCCCTGGGTGTTCGCTTTCGTCTCCTTACGCTTCCCATATTACGGATTCATAAGGCGACACAAAATAAGCTTTCTCTGCTTGGTTTGTGAGATATTCGCCCAAGTTCGAGGGAAAATATCTCCACCCCAAAAACAAAAGGCGCAGCCTCCCAGCCGCGCCTTTCGAATTTCCCTATTTTCCCTGACCGCTTCCTGCGGTGAAGACATCATCCTTGTTGCATCCCTGCTTCCCTATCCCTGGGTGTTCGCTTTCGTCTCCTTACGGTTCCCATATTACGGATTCATGAGGCGCCACAAAATAAGCTTTCTCTGCTTGGTTTGTGAGATATTCGCCCATGTGTCGTAAGACGACGCCGTTTTCCCTATATTGCGCCTTTAAAACGCAAGAAGGCGCAGCATTCCTTGCTGCGCCTTGAGATTTGAACGCTTCCCTTGCCGATTCCTATGGCTGTTCTTCGTCCTTGTCGCTTCCTTTCCTCGCATCCTTACGTCCGTCTGTGCATCTTGCGGGTTAAATATTAGTAATCTTGGGAAGAGAAAAAAATACTATATGTCTGCTCTACGTGTAGGAGATATCTCACAAGCCGAAAAGCGCCCTTCAGCGGGTTTCAATTACTTTCGTACAAGCGGCTTTCGGCAAGGGATTGTTCAGCTCCAGGCACATGCGTTTGCACCTGACGCTGGTCGCCACAGCCGGCTCGCTCTCGCAATCAAAGGTCACCGCCACAGCGGCGCCGACAACTTCCCCAACTCGATGTTGATCGCCTTCAAAAAAAAGGGCGCCGGCGCCGGAAACATCGATAATCGCCCACTGCTGTGGCTTGTCTATCGCCAAGACTGTCGCATAGCCGGAGGAAAACTCTCCAGCGTAATAAAACTGCGGAGGTATAGCCCATTCACCTTTATTGTTGATATATCCCCACAGCGTATCCGAGCGAGCAGGGGCCAACCCATCAGAAAAACGGCCCGTCACCTGAATCTTGCGCGGTACGGAGGCCACGCGTAAGCCCTGCTCATTAATAATCCAACCAGGCTCAGTGATATCCTCACTCTCCGTCTCCACATAAGCCAAGCCTTCGCTGAAACTGGTGATGCGTGAAAACTGGGGAGCCAATAACAGACGATCTTCATCCAGATTGAAAAACCCCCATTTACCGTTGTAGTTGACGGCGACGATGGCGCTATGGGGAGTTATTTCTATGCGGTCATACACCAGCGGAATAACAATCTCACCGCTATGGTTGATCGCCCCACAGCCCAGACGCCCCATTTGTCCAACCAGACATACCTGCGCATAGGCGCCAATAAAACCGTCGACACAGCGATCAAACCATCGGTCGCCAACTGGCAGCCCTTCCAGGGAACGATATCGGCAGCGACTTTCCCGCAGCTCTTGCTCGTAGCCCATATCGAACTGGATCTTATCGTCACAACGAGGCGCGTTGTCTTTGACTTCGCATTGCAGTGCGGAAACATCCACTACAGACGGCGCAGCCCAAACCCGAGAGCATAAGCTGATCGCCAATAAGGCGGCCAAGCTGATATAAGACAAGACCCTCTTCAACATGATCACACGCTCGCCAATGCCAGGTTTATCCGACGATTACCCTTACCTTTATTTTCGATTTTCCCTATCACAACAGGACCGATTTCAGCGGTGTTCTTTACATGAGTGCCGCCGCATGGCTGCAAGTCAACTCTGTCCACGTTCACCAGCCTTACTTGGCCTGCTCCCCTTGGTGGCTGTACGGACAATGTTCGGACCAGGTCTGGCTGGGCGTCCAGTTCCTCATCGGTAATCCAACGATAACTGACAGGATGACCTGCGACGACCAATGCGTTAATTCGGCTTTCCAAGTCTTCTTTGTCGGGAGAGTAATCCAGGTAAAAGTCCAGGCGACCTTTGTCCGTGGATATATTGCCTCCAGTTACAGGCGCTTCTATCAGGGAGCACAACAAATGCAGGCAGGTGTGCATCCGCATGTGCGTATAGCGGCGCTCCCAGTCAATGCGCAGCGTCAGCTCCATGTCTTCCTTCAAGCCTTCTGAGCTGTCCAGAATGTGCAAGATTCCTTCGCCATCCGGGTCTTTGCGGGTGTCTATCACCTTCCAGATCCGAGCGTCCTGGCTTTCCAATTCCCCCGTATCGCCGGGCTGCCCACCGCCCAGTGGATAAAAAATCGTCCTATCCAGCAATACTGCGTTTTCCTTGATCGCAACCACCCTGGCGACACACTCTTTTGCGTATGCGTCTTCTCTGAACAGCTCCTGCGTCATCATTATCACCCTGCGCTACGTAAATGCCTTTCTTGCTTTTTCCGATACCAAAGCCTGCGCTTTTATCTAAAACACTCAAGCGGACTTATCTTGCACCAGCACCCAAGGAGCCACAACAACCGCCCACAGTTCATAGCTTTCATCATGCCAGCGCTGCGCCGTATCCGCCGACACGCCGCCCAGCTCGCCGGATTTAATCCAGGCTTCCACCTTTTGTTTGTCGTCCTGGGCCACCGCTGCGGCCGTTTCTATCAAATCAAGCTCTACGGACACCAATACGACCTGTCCCTTCGCATAAAAACGCTCCAACTCGCGCCAATTAATTCTCGCTGTATCAGACACCAGCTTCGCGCGTAGCTCATCAGCGGGAGACAAGGGCGCACCAGCGTTATTAATCTCTGTCATCAGTCATTCTCTAATCAGTTAACTTTCAGAATGTATGGCTGGCGGACATTATCAGAAATGCATGAAGCAATATCCACTCTTACGGTACAGGCATGCAATTGGAAGTAGCTAGCGGTGACGGCTTACAAGCCAAACGCGCGGAAGTAGAAGCCGGGTATAAGAATTAAGACTCGAGAATATCGTGAGAAAGAAAGGGGGAGGGAGAAAGATCAGAAATAGTCGAGATGTGGTAGGGCGTATCGAAGGAGGTGAACAAACGGCGGAATAAGTTAACGCCACTCCCCGGCAAGCTGCCGGGTGTGACGTTTTTGCGCAGCGCGTTTAGCGCCAGCACTCTTTTCGTGGATTCCCCCCTTACGCATCAAGGGATTAATCGCGTGGGGATTTCTTGCTTTTACAACCGTTTTACGGCCAGCTTTTTTACTCATAATTGAATTCTCCAAATTCGCCCCAAATGGGCTTTACGGTTTCGCTTATCCTTTGATACAGATAAGCTGTTTAAGTTCATGAACTACTTCAACCAGATCCGATTGATTCTTCATGACTTCATCAATGTCCTTATATGCAGAGGGTATTTCGTCCAGAACGCCCTTATCCTTTCTACATTCGACGCCCGCGGTCTGCCTTTCAAGATCATCGCGAGTAAAGCGTTGACGCGCTTGCATGCGACTCATTTTGCGGCCTGCGCCATGGGCGCAAGAGCAAAAAGACTCCGGATTTCCCTTGCCTTTCACAATGAAGGATCTGGCGCCCATACTTCCTGGAATGATGCCAAGCTGCCCCTCCCTCGCACTGATCGCGCCTTTGCGGGTGACATAAACGTCCGCGCCATAATGTCGCTCTTTTTGCACGTAATTGTGGTGGCAATTAATCGCCTCACAGGTAGTCGTAAATGACGGCAAAAACGGTTGCATGGCTCTTAACGTCAAGCCAAGCATTTCCTCCCGATTTACTCTTGCGTACTCCTGCGCCCATTCCACAGCGTCCAGATAAGCCGCAAAGTGCGGACTGCCTTCTTCAAAGTAGGCCAAATCACGGTCTGGCAAATTGGCGATATGCCGAGACATATCTTTACGGGCGCGCTCGATAAAATAGCGCCCAATCACGTTACCGATTCCACGACTACCGGAGTGCAACATCACCCAAACATCCTGGCTTTGATCAACGCACACTTCTATAAAGTGATTGCCGCTTCCCAAGGTTCCAAGTTGTCGCACCCAGGTCTGTTGCGCCCGCGGCAGCATTTTACTCAGTTTCGGGTGCTGCTCCAGCAGCCTGTCCGCCCCTGGCGCCAGGGTTTTGCATGCAGCAAACCTGGATGAGACTGAGGAGTGCGCACGCTGCCCAACAGGGACTGCGCGTTCAATCGCTGAACGTATCCGGCTTAAATCGTCAGGCAGCTGCGACGCTTTCAGCGACAACCTGACGGCGTTCATACCACATCCAATATCCACTCCTACAGCGGACGGAATAATCGCGCTACGAGTAGGAATCACCGAGCCAACTGTCGCGCCAATGCCGACATGCACATCCGGCATCGCCGCAATATGGGAATGAATGATTGGCAAACGCGCCAAGTTCTTCAATTGGGACATAGCTTGATATTCCACCTCAGCAGTGAAAATTTTCACCGGTGCGGAACCTGCGTCCCCAGATTTATTTAACTCAATAAAAACAGGCATAAATTTCCTGCGCCGACACTAAAAACTTATGGGTCGGCGTCCTTATATGACCTTACTTGCCTACGCCGACGCGCCCACAAGAAGACCTTCTTCATGGAAATGAGCCAAAACGAGAGGGGTTAAAACGCAAAAACCCCGATCAACGTCAGTCGACCGGGGTTTTCGTATGGAGGGTCCCGGCTCGAAAGGCTCTATTTATTCGCCTTTCAAGCCAACACACTTGAAAGGCTTCTAGTCTGATTTTTTGCTCTGACTGATCAACACTTTCAAATGCCCCCTTAAAATCTGGTTTCTAAATGGCTTTCTATTCATACACAAAAACTGTGACTTTTGTTTCCAGCGAAAGCCGCCTGACTGGAAACCGAGCGCGACATGATACGGTATGGCGCCCCTCGACGCAACGGCAAAGTTAGCCTGGAGGAACTCTATGATGAATACCTTATCCATCTGTGCAAAACTCAGATTGCTACCCCATGGATACCGAGTCCAACAAGAAAAAGAGGATGGTCACATGTTCGATTTCACTGACATAGCCCACTGGGCTCAACTGCTATTGGTGCTGGGAATTGCTTTTTCAGCTTACTTTTTACTGTTG
This sequence comes from Hahella sp. HNIBRBA332, assembly GCF_030719035.1. Lineage (NCBI taxonomy): Bacteria > Pseudomonadati > Pseudomonadota > Gammaproteobacteria > Oceanospirillales > Hahellaceae > Hahella > Hahella aquimaris. Next base: position 511,238 of record NZ_CP132203.1, on the reverse strand, counting down.
TTCATATTGGAACAATGGACCATTAGGAGAGGAAGACTCAAGCCTCTGAAAGACACCAACTGGGATGACATTCGTCAGTTGAGAGATCGAGGACAGTTATACTGGGCCATACGTCGTTTGCGCCAACTGAAGCGAAGAACAGGGGTTCGGTTAACCTACGAGGACGCCTGGAAAGCACTGAATGACCTATAGTCAATTCGTAATCCTCTTTTTCTTCGCCAATTCTCGTACTTCTGTCACAAACTGACGCTAAATGTCACCTTGCATCTAACGTCCTCAACATGAAACGCAATAACCTTATGTTTTTATTATAAAAACAATATTGGCACGCAATTAGCTTACTAGATGACAAGGATTTTTCTGGAGCGCGTTAGATGGCTAAATCAACAAATGTTATCCACATCAGCAGTACCCGACCCTCGTCGGCGCTGAATGCGCTCAACCGTATTACGGGATTGGACTGGGGCAGAATGCCCAAATCACTGGTTAATGATATCGCTGAAGCAGCACAAGAGGAATGCGAAGAGGAACCCAACCGGGCGCAACCCAACCTCATGAATACCATGAAAGCTGGGTAGCAAATCAGGAATGTCTTAGAGAAATATCAGGCGGAGCGTTGGTTGGTCGCCGCCTGATCGCTGGCGTGGCGTTGTACGTAGAGCTCTTCCACCGCAAAAGTTTCACCGTCCCGGGTTCCACCACAGCAGGCTTTCATATAGGTGATCTCGCCCTGCACTTCCAGCGTCACACACCCCGAAAGCATGGTTGATGCGCTTGTACTCAACTTCGCCTCATCGACCATCACTGCAAACTCGCCACGGTCATCGCGATACATGATCCACAGAGAAACGGGCTGCTCTGGGGGCGTCAAAAAGCGCAACCATACGGCAGCGTTAAACGTTTTCTTTACTTTGGGAGCCCGCTTTGGCGTTGGAGCCTCCACCTTGGCGCTCTTGCGCAGCATGCGCACGAAATCAAGCCGAGAGCCTTTGTCCAGCGATCTGCTTTGTTTTGACGGATCTACGTACTCGGTACGAGGCACGTCCGCCAAAACCTTCAACTTCAATAACTTGCTTGGCATCGCCGAAGACATTCCCACCTCCTGTTCATCATTGCTCTACTTTAATCATTCAGCCATCGACAAAGAGTGAGCATTCTCCCCCGCAACCTGCCCATCAGCGCACACTTTTACCAAACAAAACATGCCGCAACAGAACGTTACAACCCTGTGTTATACTGCCTCCCCATTTTTGGAGAAATAACCATGTTGAAGGTAAATGAGTATTTTAACGGCAGAGTAAAATCCATCGCTTTCCAAACAGCGACCCTGCCGGCGACGGTCGGCGTCATGATTCCTGGAGACTATGAATTTTCCACCAGTCAACATGAGACGATGACCGTTGTAAGCGGAGCCTTAAGCGTCAAGCTGCCCGGAAGCGAAAACTGGACGCGATTCAATGCGGGAGACCAGTTTGAGATTCCGGCAAACGCCACATTTAATCTGAAGGTTGCAGTTGACACCGCTTATCTGTGCACTTACGGGTAAAAGCGTATATACAGTAGCCGCCCAATACGCCCTAGGACACCCTTTTTTTCATTTTGAAACAAGTCGTTAGCCAAGCCGGCAACATAGCAAAAATGAATTAGGGTTGAAATCGTCCATATGGCCGCCATCTAATAAAGTTAATATTCAAAACCAACCAATTCGGGACAAGACAAAATGAATGAATCTCAATCCCCCGAGATGACTATGGACGTCAACAATCTGTATCTGGAAGAAGTGATTACAGATCAGAAAATCGGCGCCATCAGACGCCTGACGCCAGTTGACGCCAACGGCGCCAAGGATGAATCGCGTAAAGTACTCTACTACGGCCAAACTCAAATGATGACCCCGGCCGGCGCCCTGCCGCTGAATTTTGAGCTGGAGGCGGACTCTCTGGAACAGGCCGTAAAGATGTTCTCCGAAGCAGCGAGCAAAGCAATGCACCAGACCATCGAGGAACTCAAAGAGATGCGCAGACAAGCAGCCTCCTCTATCGTTGTTCCTGGTCAGGAAGGAATGGGCGGCATGCCCGGCGGCGGCAAGATTCAGCTACGCTAAGCCGTGCTCTCAAGTCAACAGACTCCGCCCAACAAAAAAAAGCGCCCGAAGGCGCTTTTTATTTACTCAATTTACTTACCTATCAGTGACCAGCCACTGGCGCCACAGCGCCTCTGGGCACCCGGATATCCTCCACCAGCTCCTGAATATGCGCGGGCGGCTCCGCAGTCATCTTCGCGACCACTGTTGAGACGACGAAGTTGAAAACCATACCCAGCGTACCGATGCCTTCCGGTGAAATACCGAACCACCAGTGCTCCGGCGTGTTCGCCGCAGGATTCACAAACTTAAAGTAGACGATGTAGCTGAAGGTAAATATCAGACCTGTCAACATACCCGCTATCGCGCCTTCTTTGTTCATGCGCTTGTAGAAGATTCCCATGATGATCGCCGGGAAGAAGGACGCCGCCGCCAGACCAAAGGCGAACGCCACCACCTGAGCGACAAATCCCGGCGGATTAATGCCGAAATAACCCGCTATAGCAATAGCCGCCGCCGCCGCGATACGCGCCGCCAACAACTCCTGCTTCTCCGAAATATTCGGCATCAGGTTGCTCTTCAACAAGTCGTGAGAGATTGAAGTAGATATAACCAGCAACAACCCTGCCGCCGTGGACAACGCCGCCGCCAGGCCACCCGCAGCAATCAGCGCCACCACCCAGCCAGGCAATTGCGCGATTTCCGGGTTAGCCAGCACCATAATGTCACGGTCGACATACAGCTCATTCGCTCCCTCTGTCGGCGCATTGGTCAGCACGCGTTCGCCATTGACGCCGCGTTGATCGCTGGCGAAATCAGGTTTACCAGCGAAAGGCGCTCCGGCAGAGTACTGAATCTTGCCGTCGCCATTTTTATCCTGCCACGCCAACAATCCAGCATTTTCCCAGTTCTGGAACCACCCAGGCAGCTGCTGATATTCCGCATTGTTAACGGTTTGCACCAGATTCAATCGGGCGAAAGAAGCGACTGCAGGCGCAGTGGTGTACAGAATGGCGATGAACAACAACGCCCAACCTGCAGACAAGCGTGCATCGCTGACTTTAGGCACAGTGAAGAAACGCACGATAACGTGCGGAAGCCCCGCTGTTCCCACCATCAAAGCCAAGGTGATTGCGAATGTGTCGATAGTGGATTTGGACCCACTGGTATATTCCGCAAACCCGAGATCCAGCGAAATCTGGTTGAGTTTATCCAGCAAGTAGGTGTCCGTTCCCTGCACAGTATCTCCGAATCCAATCTGAGGAATGGGGTTGCCAGTCACCAGTATGGAAATGAAGATGGCCGGGATCATATACGCAAGAATCATGACGCAGTATTGCGCCACCTGGGTGTAGGTGATGCCTTTCATGCCTCCGAGCACTGCATAGATAAACACGATGCCCATGCCGATCATGACGCCAAGGTTGATATCCACTTCGAGATAACGGGAGAACACAATGCCTACGCCGCGCATCTGCCCTGCGACATAGGTAAAGGAGATAAAGATAACGCAGACGACCGCCACCATCCTCGCCGCTTGGGAGTAGTAACGCTCTCCCACGAACTCAGGCACGGTGAATTTACCGAACTTGCGCAAATAGGGCGCGAGACACATCGCCAGCAGCACGTATCCGCCGGTCCATCCCATCAGATAGACCGAACCGTCGCGACCAACGAACGAAATAATGCCCGCCATAGAGATAAACGACGCCGCCGACATCCAGTCGGCGCCAGTGGCCATGCCGTTCGCAATCGGGTGCACGCCTTTGCTTGCGACATAATACTCACTGGTAGAACCAGCTCTGGACCAGATTGCTATTCCGATATAGAGAGCAAAGGTCGCGCCGACAACAATATAAACTAAAACCTGGGTATCCATTTGGGCCTCCTACTACGTTTACTCTTCGTGTACGTCATGTTTGCGGTCCAGCTTGTTCATACGCCAGACATACACAAATATCAGTACAACAAAGGTGTAGATGGAGCCCTGCTGGGCGAACCAGAAACCTAAGGGGAAACCACCAATTTTGATGGTATCCAGGGCATCCACAAAGAGGATGCCGCAGCCATAGGAGACAACGAACCAAATCGTCAAAAGTGTAAACAGTAGTTTCAGGTTGGCGCGCCAATAAGCGGCCTTGGCCGAAGCTTTTTCACTCGACATACCGACTCCTCCGCGTTGTTATTTTTATCGGTGTAATCAAGATAACACCGCCGCCGCGAGAGAAAATCTAGACCTTGGTATAAGTATTTTTGCCTATAAATTTCAGGATGTTACGTATAAAGGTCAAAGGCATTTCCGACCAAAGTCTACACAATTAGACATAGGTATAAACCGAAACAAATACCTTTGCGCATAATCAAAATAACTACATGAACAGCGAAGCGGCGCAATATATTTCAATATGCAATTAGAAGAACATAAGAAAGGAAAACTTAGAAATATCCCCCCTGCCCGCTTATCATTGAAACTCGTGCTATTAATTTCCCGCAACCAAGATAAGTCCGCTGATGATTAACGGTTTTTTGCTTTTTACGGTTTCCATTGCTTATATCGGCTTGCTGTTCGCCATCGCCTATGTGGGAGATCAAAGCCCGCGGATGTATGTGAACGAACGCACACGGGTGGCGGTGTATAGCCTCTCTTTGGCGGTTTACTGCACTTCCTGGACGTTTTTTGGCGCAGTGGGATCAGCGGCTGCGACGGGGCTTGGGTATCTTCCCATCTACATCGGCCCCATGTTGGTTTTCATTTTTGGTGCGCCGCTTTTATCACGTATTATCCGCATCAGTAAACGGCACAACACCACCTCCATCGCCGACTTTATCGCCACGCGCTACGGCAAGTCGCAGACTCTTGCCGTCATGGTCAGCATCATCGCCATTGTTGGCATCCTTCCCTACATCGCACTTCAGCTTAAAGCCGTATCAACGGGATACAACGTACTCACTGAGGGAGCCTTGCAACCTGGCCGTGAGGCGTTGCCGCTGTTTCAGGACACCGCTTTGTATATCGCCGGGGTAATGGGTCTGTTCACCATTTTATTCGGCACCCGTCATATCGATGCTACAGAGCATCATCGTGGCATGATTCAAGCGATCGCCTTTGAGTCCATTATCAAATTCATCGCTTTTATCGCCGTCGGCATTTTGGTGTGTTTTGTGATGTTCGACGGCCTGGGTGATCTGGTTCAGCGGCTGGAACAGTCAAAACAAGACGGCGCCTTCAGCTTCAGCGCTATTTCACCGAGTAACTTTCTGGTGCAAACACTATTGGCGGCGTTCGCGATCATCTGCCTGCCGCGTCAGTTTCACGTTACGGTGGTGGAGAATTATGAGCCTCGCGATATCTACACCGCGCGCTGGGCGCTGCCGCTATATCTGTTTTTCCTGATACTGTTTGTGATACCGATCGCCGCGGCGGGCATCCTGACCTACCCCAACGGCACCGTCGACCCAGATATCTTTGTGCTCAGCTTACCCGTAGTGGCGGGTCATGAATGGTTGGCGGTACTGTCATTCATAGGCGGGGGCTCCGCCGCCACCAGTATGGTGATTGTGTCAACCGTCACGCTCAGCACCATGTTCTGTAACGAAATCATTGTGCCGTTACTGCTACGAATACAGGCGCTGGATCTATCTCGCAAAAAGAATGTGCACTTCTGGTTGTTAAATATTCGCCGCGCCACGATTTTGGTCATGCTACTCGCGGCGTTTGGCTATTACCGCATGATGGGTAGCCACTTCTCTCTGGCCTCTATCGGGTTGCTGTCTTTCGTTGCGGTAGCACAGTTCGCCCCGGCGTTGATAGGCGGCATTGTCTGGCGGCACGGCAACCGCCAGGGCGCCATTGTCGGACTGATTTTCGGCTTCGCCACCTGGATCTACACCCTGCTGATTCCCTCACTTATCAGCGTCAACCAAATTGATTCCGCCTTGATCAGCACCGGTCTGTTCAGCATGGAATGGACCCGCCCCACTGCGCTGTTCGGAATCGAAGGCATGGATACCATTACTCATGGGGCCCTCTGGAGCGTGGGCGTCAACCTGTTCCTTTATATCACCGTCTCTCTGGCGACCACGCAACGAGTCATTGAGAAAATTCAGGTGGCTTCGTTTTTCGACAGCGCACAGGACGCCGGCGCCAGCCCCACCACCTGGCTGAGCGAGGCCACCATTGAGGATATTGGCGCTTTGTCGGAGCGCTTTCTCGGCGAAGAACGCACTCGCGAAGCATTACGCGACTTTTCCCGCCGTAACCGGGTCAAACTCTATCCCTCCAAACCCGCCAGCGTAGAGCTGATCAAACACATCGAGAAGCATCTGGCCAGCGCCATCGGCTCCTCCACAGCACGGGTAGTGCTTAACTCCGCCCTGAAGGGACAGGAGATGCAGATAGAAGACGTGGTGAGCATCGTCGATGAGGCGTCACAGGTCATCAAGTTCAACCGGGAGCTGTTGCAGGCAGCCATCGAAAACATGAACCTGGGCGTGTCAGTGGCGGATAAATCACTCAACCTGGTGGCCTGGAACAGCCGCTATGTGGAGATCTTTAATTACCCCAAAGGCTTCATGCGCGTCGGTCGTCCCGTGGCGGACCTGTTGCGTTACAACCTATTGATGAATCATGTGCCTGCTCGACGAGCGCAGAAAATCGTTGAGCGGCGTCTGCAAATGATGGCGGAAGGCCGCCCCCATGAGTATGAGCGCACGCGTCCTGACGGCACAGTAATCCTGATTCAGGGCAGCCCCATGCCGGATGGCGGCTTCGTCACCACCTTCTCTGACATCACCGGCATGCGCCGCACCGAATTGGCGTTAAAGGAAACCAACACCTATCTGGAACAGCGAGTCAAAGAGCGCACCGAAGAACTGTCCAAATTGAACAAGCAATTGGTGAAAGCAAAATCCGTGGCGGAAAACGCCAACCTGAGTAAAACCCGCTTCCTGGCGTCGGCGAGCCACGACCTGCTGCAACCCCTCAACGCCGCGCGCCTGTTCTCCTCCGCACTCTCCAATAAAGTAAAAAACAACGAGGAGTACAGCGAGCTGGTGAGCCATATCGACAGCTCTCTTAACGCGGCGGAAGAGATTCTCAGCACCCTGCTCGATATCAGCAAACTGGACGCAGGCGCTCTGGAGCCGCATTTCACCACTTTCAACATTAACGAGTTGCTGCGTCACCTGAACACTGAGTTTACCGTCATTGCGGCGGAGAACGGCCTCACTATGCGCACGCTGCCCAGCAACTGTTACGTCTATTCTGACCACCAGCTGCTGCGTCGCGTGATCCAGAACTTCCTGAGCAATGCAATTCGCTATACCCGCCAGGGACGCATCGTCCTCGGCTGTCGCCGCCTAAAGGATCATGTGCGGATTGAAGTGTGGGATACCGGGCCCGGCATTCCGAAAGACCAACTGGAGTCCATCTTCGAGGAGTTCAAACGACTGAACCACGGACAGACGGAAAAGAAAGGACTTGGCCTGGGCCTGGCGATTGTCGACCGGATCTGCCGCATGCTGAATTATCCGGTGGAAGTGCAATCCTGGGTAGGCCAGGGCAGTAAGTTCGCCGTCACCCTCCCACTCGGGGTTAAACCTGTTGACAAACCCGCCGACGCAGCCAAGACGCCCCGCGCACTGGGAAGCCTGAAAGGCGTCAACATTATCTGTATTGATAATGAACAGGTGATTCTGGACGGTATGCGCGCGCTGCTGGAAGGCTGGGGATGTACAGTGCGCACCGCGCGGGCGCCCGAAGCCGCCAAAGTACTATGCGCCGAACAAGCGCCGGATATCCTTTTGGCTGACTATCAGCTGGACGACGGCGAAAACGGGCTGGATACCATGGATATGCTTCAGGAAACCATGCCGACACGGCGACCGGGCGTATTGATTACTGCGCTTAATACCGATGAGGTGAAGCAGGATGCGAAGGACAGGGGGTATCAGATTTTGCACAAGCCAGTGAAGCCGGCCGCGCTGAGGGCGATGATCAACAAGATGCTGGCGCGGGCCTGAGACTCGACTCAAACCCGCACTGGCAATCGCATTAACCGGAGTGAGCGGCCTGTTGCTGCTGCTCCACTTCCATCTGCTGCACTGCGATGACCGCCTGAGTACGGTTACGCACGCCCAGTTTGCGGAACAAGGCGGTGATGTGCGCTTTGACGGTGGCTTCGGATACATCCAGATCGTAGGCGATTTGTTTGTTCAGCATGCCTTCCGTCAACATTCCCAGTACGCGAAACTGCTGCGGCGTCAGCGTGGCCAGGCGTTCGGAGAAGTCCGAATGCTCCGCCTTGACGGAATCGATCTTGGCAGCGACATCCGCCGGCAACCAGACTTCGCCGTTCAGCACCGCCTGGATTGCTTCGGAAATCTCATCCAACGGCGCCGACTTGGGAATAAAGCCGGAGGCGCCATAATCGATAGCGCGGCGAATCACTTGCAGCTCCTCGCTGCCGGAAACGATCACCACAGGCAACCCCGGATATTGTCCACGCATGAACACCAACCCGGAAAAACCGTGAGCGCCCGGCATATTCAAATCAAGCAGAACCAGATCCGCATCCGGATTGGCCACCACCGCATCCTGCAGGGTTGCGATGGATTCCACCTCCACCACGTCCACAAACCGCACCGCCTGAGTGACCGCTTGCTTGAGCGCGGCGCGAAACAGCGGATGATCATCGGCGATGATTATCTGTTGCGACATTAACATGAGCCCCCTCTTTCATTGCTCAGTTAAGAATTTCTGATCTATGTGCTTTTCATAGTCCTGCAACAGGGATAACGTCAACGCCGATATCATCTGGAAGACAGGACGTTATGGCGCTCCGACCCGATTGGCGATCAGCTCGTCAACGACGGACGGATCGGCCAGGGTCGATACGTCGCCCAGGTTGTCATGCTCATCCGCGGCGATCTTACGCAGAATGCGCCGCATTATCTTTCCAGATCGGGTTTTCGGTAATCCCGGCGCCCACTGTATAACGTCAGGCGACGCCACAGGACCGATTTCTTTTCTCACCCACTGTCGCAACTCTTCCTTCAGGGCGTCAGTCGGCGCTTCGCTTACATTAAGCGTTATGTATACATATATGCCCTGCCCCTTGATGGCGTGCGGATATCCGACCACGGCCGCCTCCGCCACTTTGGGGTGAGAAACCAACGCACTTTCCACTTCCGCGGTTCCCATCCGGTGCCCGGACACGTTGATGACGTCATCCACTCTGCCGGTTATCCAATAGTACCCGTCTTCATCCCTGCGCGCACCATCTCCGGTGAAATAGGCGCCGTTAAAAGTGGAGAAATACGTCTTTACAAAGCGGTCGTGATCGCCATAGACGGTGCGCATTTGCGCCGGCCAGCTGTCTTTGATGATCAGGTTGCCTTCGCCTGCTCCGGAGATCTCATTACCTTCGTTATCCACCAGAGCCGGCTGCACTCCGAAAAAGGGCCGTGTCGCGGAGCCGGGTTTAAGATCAGTCACCCCAGCGATAGGCGTGATCATGATGCCGCCGGTTTCGGTCTGCCACCAGGTATCCATGATCGGACAACGGGAATCCCCCACCACCCGATAGAACCATTCCCAGGCTTCCGGGTTGATCGGTTCACCGCAGCTGCCCATCACCCGCAGAGAGCTGCGATCCGCAGCCTGCGCAAGCTCATCCCCCGCCGCCATGATGGCGCGTATCGCGGTTGGCGCGGTGTAAAACAGGTTCACTTTATGTTGCTCGACAATCCGCCAAAAGCGGGACAGGTCTGGATAGTTCGGCACGCCCTCGTAGACCAATGTAGTGGCGCCGTTGCTCAACGGCCCATACAGCACATAACTATGGCCGGTGATCCAGCCAAAATCGGCGGTGCACCAGAAAACATCGCCTTCCCGATAGTTAAAGACATATTGGTGAGACAGCGACACGTAAGTCAGGTAACCGCCGGTGGTGTGCAGCACGCCCTTGGGCGCGCCGGTGGAACCGGAAGTGTAGAGAATAAACAGGGGATCTTCCGCATTCATCACTTCCGCAGGGCAATCGTCAGACGCTTGCGCCATGACCTCCTGGTAACACAGATCGCGATCTTCCCGCCACGCCACATCGGCGCCCGTGCGTTTGACCACAATTACCTTTTCCACCATATCCAGATCTGGACGCGCCAGCGCAGCGTCCACATTGGCTTTAAGCGGAATGGTTTTCCCCCCGCGCAGCCCCTCGTCCGCCGTGATCACCAGTTTAGAGCGGCCATTCAATATACGACTCGCCAACGCTTCAGGAGAAAAGCCGCCGAACACGACGGAATGCACCGCGCCGATACGGGTGCAGGCCAGCATGGCCACCGCCGTCTCCGGGATCATGGGCATGTATAACGTCACCACATCCCCCTTAGCGACCCCTTGGGCTTTCAGTACATTGGCGAACCGGCACACCGCCGCATGTAATTCGCGATAGCTGATATGTTTGTGCTCGTTAGGGTCATCTCCCTGCCAGATAATCGCCGTCTGGTCGCCGCGTTGCTCCAGATGGCGGTCAAGGCAGTTATGGGAAACATTCAGATAACCGTCTTCAAACCAGCGTATATGCACATCCGGCGCTTGAAAGGAGGTATCTTTGACTTTGGTGAAGGGCTTGAACCAGTCCAGGCGTTGCGCGTGCTCGGCCCAGAACTTTTCCGGCTCCGTAATCGACTGCCGATAAAGGTCCTGGTATTTCTGTTCGTCGAGAAAGGAATGTTGGATGATTTCCGCTTTGGACGGATAGATAGTAGACGCACTCATAGTCTTGCACTCTCTTCTTTTATTATTGTTGAACCAGTATGTGTTGAGGCCTGAAGCCTTCTTTTTTCTACTCCCGCGAATCATCCCTCTGTATTAGACCTTGGTATATCGACTTGCGTTAAACAGCCAAAAGCAAAGGCATTCAATGGATTGACGCCGTTACGACCTAAGTATTAAGCAATGAATTAAGACAGCAGGCGGGGAAAGATCAGAGGCAAGCCGGTCGGACTCAACGATATTTCAGCCGTATCTCGGGGGAGTCGCCTCCCCCTTTTTGTTTCGGTCTGCGCGCCGGTTTTGACTTAGGCGGCTCTGCTGCGGGGCTTGGCGGCGGGAGGGTTCATCTTCACCACTTTCGGCCGCAATGCGTACTTGTTCAGCCCCGCCACATGCACTTCCCGCAGATAATGCGCCCAGTCATACATCCCCGCGTTCACCGGAAACTCACTCTGGTCGTACTCGCCAAGACGGGCGGACAGCTCCTGCAGCCGACGGTTGCTGAAGGTATAGCTGGGAGAGGTATAGAAAGAAAACACCTTAGACAGTTTCATCGTGGTTTCCATGTTGCTCAACTTGCGCCCGGACGCTTTACGACCGAACAAGCCTTGCAGACGGGAGCTCCATTTGAACATGTGGAAACTGATCGCCATTAAGGCATGAAACACCGCCCCGGGAATCATCACAAAGGGTTTCTTCGGCTTGCGGTAAAACAGTTTGTCATGAGCCTGATAATTATGCTCCGCCTCTTGCTGCACATGGCCGATCACCTCACGAATCCTGATCGGGTTAGCCTCACTGCTGCAGCATTGGTAGATGCGGTGCGCACCGGAATCCAATAACGCTTCCGTGGCGCTGAGTATGATGCTGTTGGCCACAAGGTCCGCCGGAATGATATCGATGACTGCATTCTTCTTGCCGGGAAACAAGGACACCTTTTCCCTGGCGTAAGCAAGAATGATCGCGTCCGCCACCTTCACGCCTTCGATCCAGCCAGGCACTGGCCCCTGCAGCGTACTTTCAACGATGGAGGGACGCAGGATGGTGAGGGTTTTGCCATGCAGCTCCTTCATCAGTAACTGCTCGCCCATCCATTTAGTGAAAGTGTAAGTGTCATTCCAACCGTATTTATTAGCTTCTTTGATACCCAGGTCGATCAGGTCCTTTTCCCTGCTATGGTCATCCGCGGCGGCGGCGGAGACCTGCTCCACATCCTGCAGCAAACGCGCGATCAGCGGCTCCACCTCATAATAACCCCGCTCTGAACGCTCCATGCGCTCTCCCGCCGGACTGACGATATCCTCTTCCATCACGCCCTGATTGAAACCGTTGACGTAGCAGGTGGATACCTGCACGACAGGGCAATCCCCCGCGCGCCGCGACAGTTCAATGATATTTTTAAGGCATAGGGTATTAATGGTGAGAGCCTGATCCAACGCCTCACGAAAGTTAACGCTGGCGGCTGAATTGATAATAATGTCGATGTCAGCGGCCAGATCAGTAAAGTCCTTCTCCGACAGGCCAAACAGAGGCTCCGTCACCTCTCCGGTGACGCAATGGATGCGCGTTTCACACAACTCCTCGAAACGACTTCCCTGCGACGCTTTGAGAGTATCGAAAATAGATGAGGTCGCGATCTCATTCTGGAACCGCTTTCGCGCTGTAGGGTTCTTTGAATTCCCCCTTATCAGCAAATAAATCTTCCCGATTGTCGGCACGCTGCGCAGCAGCTTTTCCAGAACGACCTTGCCGACAAATCCCGTTGTCCCCGTGATCAATACATTCTTATTTGCAAAAGCAGTTAACGTAAGTGATTGCTTCATATTCGCTTAGACCTCTCTCTCCTTAAACACATTGCCGCTTGGCGTCCCAGCTTATGCGAGTCTTTTGATAATGATATTTACATTAGGTTACATCTGTATGTGTGACTGTCTCCGCAATTTCCCTAACGAAGGAGCCCCGCAGCGTACCCCGTGATATATCTCACAGCAAAAATCTGACCACCTTTACAACTTGGCCACTGATTGTTTTACAATCGATCGGCGAACCACTCACAAGCCAATCGGATAATCTCCTCTTTCTTCTTGTCCATATGTCCTACATGACCGCTGTCAGCAACAATATGCAGCGCTTTACTTCCACGCAGGCTGTCATATAAAAGCCTGGCGCTGGCGGGCGGATCAACGCGGTCTTCCGCGCCATGAATCACACAAACGGGGCACTGTACATTCTTTGTGCGCCGAAATGTGTCAATAATGAAGCAGTCGATCGCGCCTGGAACCGGTAAACCTGAGTACGCCTGCACCAAATAGGGGTCGCCGACGACGGCGTCATTGATGCGCGGGTCCACCGCAGCAGGAACCGACTTCAGCGCAAATGCGAGCGGCAACCTGAGATCGCCGAATCCCAAGCGACGTTTGAATGAACCAACCAGATTGGCGGCTTTAAAAAACGGCCATTGCCACCAATTCAGCACGTTACGCACGGTGGCGCTCAATGTCACCAACGCGCGTAGAGACGCGCCTTGCGCCGCTGCTTCCAGCACGGCTGTGCCGCCGGAAGAAAAACCCAGGGCGCCTATTCGGTGAGATTCTATTTCACGACGCGAAATAAGATATTCCAGCGCCGCCGCCACATCAGCCCGCCATGCTTGCATGCTTACATGAAAGCGAGGGCCTGCAGACTCGCCATGGCCGCGCATATCCAGGGCCAAAGCCGCTACTCCATGGTGCGCGAGCGCTTCAGCCAGCTCATAGAAATGCTCTTTGTAGCCAAAAGCGCCATGGCAGATAATCGCCGCAGGAAAGCGACCTTCCCTGGCGGGCAGGAATAAGCGGCCGACCAGCTCATCTCCCTTGGAGGAGAATTGCACCGGCTCCTGCTGCACAATCGGGAGGAGGTTCTGCATATCCATGCTTAAAACTTACCGTCTGGACTGTTCGGTTGGCGGACATATGCGCAGAGACCGTCGTCAGTGATAACCGCTTCCGCGAGTCGACGACATCGGAAACAAAAGACTGCATCATTCCCTGACTCAATCATCTGCAAATAGGATTGTTCGCACCGCCGGTTCGACTTCCAAGCCGCTGACCTTCATCGACGTCTCCAAACCAATGCGGGCGTCGCTATGTTAAGCCCTCGCCGGTAATTATGAAACAAGTTAATTAGAGCACTTACTCTTAAATGCAATACGCCAAAAGTCTCATCCACTTAGATACATGTGAACTTGCGCACAACCACCGTTAACATTGTCTTACAATCCAATTTAACCATTTGAATTTTTATGGTTTTCGGCCTCATTTCGTTAATTCACGCAAGGTAAAAGTGAGGCCTGACGCACAGTCTTGTTACGATAAGTTAAATTAGTATTCCCCCATAACAATAACTAACAAGGGCGAAACACAGCATGACCACCAACGCAGTTGGCGTAAAGAACGTCAGGGACAAATATCGTCTCATCGGTCCGATCTACGACTTCCTCAGCGCGCTATATAGCGGCAAATCCATCCATCAATGCAAAATCGGCATGATCACGCCGGATAATGTAAAACCCGGCGATAAAATCCTGTTCGCGGGCGTCGGACACGGCAAAGACGCCATCCACGCCGCCGAGCTGGGCGCGGATGTCACGGTCGTGGACCTGTCCGCCACCATGCTCAGTAAGTTTCAGGATGGATTAACCGCTTCCGGCAAGCAGCACCTGAAAATCCGCCAGGTCCACAGCGACATTTTTAAATTCAACGAGACGGAACACTACGACATGGTGGTCGCCAACTTTTTCCTCAACGTCTTCAGTGAAAACATGATGGAAGAAGTGTTGCGTCATTTAATCGCCCTGGCCAAACCCGGCGCGGCCATTGTGGTCGGGGACTTCGCTTTTCCCACCGGCAATATCGTCTCGCGCATGTTCAAGCAGGCTTACTGGTACGTCGCGGTGTCCCTGTTCTGGCTGATGGCGAATAACGCCATGCACAACATCTACAACTATCCCGAGTATATGGAGAGACAAGGGCTGGACATCCGCAGCAAAAAATTCTTCAAGCTCCTGAACATGAATTGTTACTGGTCCGTACTCGGACGCAAACAAGCCTGACCCGGTAGTAAGGGTTTTAACCCCCTACGCCGGCGACATACAAAATAACAACGAAGGAGTCAGGAAATGAGCAACCAGGCGATAGCGCTGGACTCGCTCAGCGAGTTAGGCGCAGGCAACTTTACTTTCTCTGAACGCGTTAATTACCTCAAAGAGTTCGGTTCCCATTCTCAGGCGTTCTCCACTCTGCAACCGGATATGCAGTATTTCGATATCCGCGGTGTGGGCTACATCGCCTACATGCGCAAATGGGGGCGGATATTCGTGTTGTCTGATCCCGTATGCGCGCCGCATAACTTCGAGTTGATGCTGACCCGTTTCCACAATCGTTATCCCCACGCCAATCATGTTCAGGTGACCAAGACGGTGGTGGATATTCTGCATCGTCGCTTCGGCATGTATGGGACTCAGTTCGGTTCCGAATCACGCATTGAGCTAAAGGACTGGAGCCTGAGCGGCAAGAAAAAACAGGTGTTGCGCACGGCTTTGAATCAGGCGGAAAAGCAAGGCGTGACGGTAAAGGAGCGCTTCAGTGACGACCATACCCGGGAAATTTCCGAAGCCTGGATCAAGACCCGCAAGTGCAAGAGTAATGAGATCCGCTTTCTGATCCGCCCGATGGAGATGAACTACAAGGAAAACGAACGCCATTTTTACGCGTATCAAAATGGCGAAGCGGTGGGCTTTATTTATTTCGATCCCATCTATTACAAGAATGAGATCATCAGCTACGTGCCCAACATTTCACGAGCCAGCGCCAATTTCAAGCAAGGGCTTTTTTACACCATCATGGCTCACGCGATGGATGTTTTTAAGCAGGAAGGCGTTCCCTATTTGGATTTGGGATTGATTCCGTTGATGCTATCCGAAGAAGACGAGGCGCAGGAGGCCAAATTGCTCAAGAAGATGCTGCGATTAGTCTACGCCAAAGGCAACTTCCTCTATAACTTCAAAGGGTTGGAGTTCACTAAGACCCGCTTTCGCGGAGAGGTGGAGAAGACTTATTGCTGCCATCACAGGGCGACGCCGCTGTTGGAGTTTTTCTGCATGTTCAAGTTGACCCGGCTGTTCTAAGCCCAATCAACTTCGCTTGGTTGACGCATGGATCGCGTCGCCCTTCTCACCCAGTCGTTTACAATACAACCTGTTCCACGGAAGAAAAGCCTAACGCTGTCGCGCCCCGCTCCCACTCGCCATCCTGCCTGTCGCCGGAATAAAACGCCCGATGGCTCGCCGACTCAACTCTATCTTCGCTCTGTTGCGCTTGAAGAAGGTAAGCAACCCGACGTGCAATGGCCTCGCCGGAGTCCACCCAGTTGATGTCCGGCGCCAACTGACAAAGAAAAGGCTTCAACAAAGGAAAGTGAGTACAGCCAAGCACCACCTGATCCGCCTCCGCATCCAGAAACGGCTGGATGATTGCGCGCAGTCGCGTCATGTCCGGACTATGTCCGCGTACCCAGTCCTCTCCCCACTGCACCAAGTCCGGCGCGCCAACTTTAATAACCTGACAATGGCTGGCGAAGTCTCGAATCAGCTCGTCGGTATACGCCCGACGCACGGTGCCCTGGGTCGCCAGCAAACCAATCACTTGCTTCTTAGTATGCGTCGCCGCCGTCTTGATCGCTGGCACCACGCCAACCACTGGCTGTTCAAAGCGGGCGCGTAAATGATCCAGCACCACCGTGCTGGCGGTATTGCAGGCGACGACAATCAACTGTGCGGGATAGCGTTCGCTGATCTGCTCCACAATATGACGCACGCGGGTTTCTATCTCCCGCTCGCTCTTATCGCCATAGGGATAAAAGCCGAAGTCAGCGAGATACAAGGTGGGCAACCAAGGCGTGTGGCGACGAATATGTCCCCAAATAGAAAGCCCGCCGCTGCCGGAGTCGATAATCAGCGCCGGTGCGATTGGTCTGTTCGTCTCATATACGTTCGCCGTCATCTTACGTGGTCACCGGAACTTGGCCACATAGGCGTCGATCAGGCGACCGGCGATGGTTTTCATCGGCGATACAGCAGGCAGCTGATCGACTTTAAACCAGGCGGCTTCTTTCAGCTCCGTGGTGTCGATATTGAGGTCGCCAGACACATAACGGGCGTGATAGCCCAGCATCAGCTGATGAGGAAATGGCCAGGCCTGGGAGGTAACGTATTCGATGTCGGACACCAACAACCCAGACTCCTCCAAGACCTCTCTGACGACTGCTTCTTCTGCACTCTCGCCCGCTTCGATAAAACCGGCCAGACAACTAAACGTAGGCAGTTTACTGAAAGAGCGATGAGACCGCGCCAACAGAATCTCGTCACCGCGGTGTACGACCACAATGACGCAGGGAGACACTTTAGGATAGGAAATGTAGCCGCAGCCATGGCAGCGCAGCCCGCGGTCTTGCTCATTGAAACCCAGACGCTCCCCGCAGCGACTGCAGAAGTTCTGGGTGCGCAGCCAGTAGAGCAACTGCGAGGCGGCGTTAACTATCCGAAAATCTTCCACATCGTCGCAACCGAGCAGGTAATCCCGCAACCCCACTTCTGTCCATCCCGGCGGCGTCTGCTTGAGACTGCCGACACTGCAACTGACGCCATCGACTTCTCCCAGCAAAAATACCGGGCCTTCAGGATTATCGACTTCTTCCGCATCCCAGGGCTGAGCATCCGGCGCGGGCAGCAACAGCTTGTCTTCGTGAAAATAAATATGGCGGCGGGCGCCGCTTTCCAAACCGCTCACCAACGCAGGATGATAACTAAACGAAACCGCCACCGCCTGTCTCCTTCAACTTCCGAATTTATTAAACGCTCTTTTTGACGCCGCGTCTGCGCCACAGCATCACGATCAGCGCAATCACCGTCAACGCCAGCGGCGCCATCAGGATATTGACCAGCTTCAGCTGCCGACCGAGATCATCGATATCTCGATCCAGGTTATGTTGCACATCCCGCAGCGCTTTGCGAATACGCAGTTTCTCCTCCTGGAAGTCCTCCAACGCCTTTTCCTGCTCCGGCGTCAGCAATACGCCGCTACCGGTCTCTTCGCCGCCCTGCCGCGCCTGCTGCAACTCCGCCAGCTGTTCTTCCGTCTCCGAGAGCCGTTCCTGCAGTTCGCGCTGTTGATCCGCGAACTTCTCCTCCGCTATACGGCGCAGCTCATCCACTTTCTCAAACGGACGGGTAAAACGTCCCCGCGACCGGATATTGATCAAACTGGCGTTGCCGGCCAAATAGTCCAGCGCATTCACTACCAGATCGCCGTTGTTCGCCCAGGGGCTGGCGATGCGTTGTCCAAAGAACTCCTGCACCTGCACCCAGAGACGATCCGTGAGGATGTCTGTGTCGGCGATGACGACAACGTTGATGTTATCGCTTTGAGCGACGCCGGGGGCGACATGCCGGGTAACGGTCTTGGGCTCTGCGGTAGCGGCGTCTTCGCCCTCTGCATCGTTCGCCAGATCATCCTGCGCCGCTTCTTCTTTTACTTCCTCGGTAACCTCTATACCATCAGGAAACGCCGTCCTGGCCGGCCCTTCTATGCGCGCAGCCATCGCGTATTGTTCGCCGGTGGCTTTGAATTTTTCGAACAGCGACTCCGGGTTCTGCATATTGGCGAACGCGCTTTCTTCAATAGGCGCAGACTCGTCGCTGGAAGTCAGCAAAGGCTTGAAGCTCGTGGTCGCGCCTTCGACTTTCTCCAAGATTCCCGGCGTGGAGACATTAATACTCTCCAGGCCCGCCAGCATAATGTCGCTCTGAGTCATGCTGTCTTCCGCCAAGCCCAATAACGCCAAGTGACGCACCGGCGTACGCGCTTGACCGACGCCCACCACCATGCTGTTTTTGAAGTCCGCCAGCACCGCGTTCTCTTTCAGACTGACGCCCCAGGCTTTCAACAATGGGTCCAGCTGACTGCGTCGGGGCATATTCGCCGCCATCATCGGCATGCCGGGTTGATCCTGCTCCGCATTGGGGTCGACGAACACCAAAGCGCGGCCGCCCTTCAACACAAATTGATCGATAGCCAACTGCGCCTGTTGGGACAGGTCTTTCGGATGTACGATCATCAAAACGTCTACATCCTCATCAACAGCGTCGAAGTCCTCCGGCAACCAACGCACGTCAAACAAATCCTCAATCTGCTGCATGACAATCCAGGCCGGTTGCTGGGATTGCTGGTACATATCGAAGCCGCCATTGATCTGCAGACTGGAAATGACGCCGACGACCGGCGGTTGCGCACGATCCAGGTTATAGATCAGTTTGCTCAGTTCATACTCAAGAAACTGCTCTTTATTCGGCTGGAAGAAGGCAATAATTTCTTCTTTGTCGCCGGCCTTGCCCACCAGTCCGAAAAAGACGTTATCGCCCGCTACGCCAACGGGAATCGCCTGCAGGCCTGCTGCGGTGGCTTCATCTTCTTCTTCCGAGAAAGGAACCGGATCGACTTTCTTCAGGGTGATTTTCCCACCGCTGAGTTGCTCAAACTCTTCCAGCAGCTCCTGCACCCGACGCGCGTAGGCGCGTAACGCAGGCAGATCCTTGGAGGCGCCTTCGGAGTAGTACACTGTCAATTCTATGTCTTTGGACAGGCCGCCCAGGATGGAGCGCGCGCCGTCCGACAGCGTGTACAGACTGTTTTCAGTAAGGTCCCAGCGGACCCCGCTCATGCCCCGTTGCACCGCCAGATTGAACAACGCCAGGGCGGCGATCACAACGATTACGACAAAACCCGCTCGCTTCATGACGTCTCCTTAGTTTGATGCCGTACGCTTGACCAGATGCGCCGTCGCCCAGACGCCCAGCACAATAATGGAACCGAAATAGAGCACGTCGCGCAGATCGATGACGCCTCGGGAAATGGCCTCGAAATGACGGAAGAAGCTGAGGTCCGCCACCAGATCCAGCACTTCATTCGGCGCCCAGGCGGAGAAGAAATCCTGCACCATAGGAAAGCCTGAAGCCACCAGCAGAAAGCACACCACCAGCGTAAGAATAAAGGCGATCACCTGATTTTTGGTGGCGGCGGAGAACATGGAGCCTAACGCCAGAAAACCGCCCGCCATAAACCAACTACCGATATAGCCAGCCAGAATGGCGCCATTATCCGGGTCGCCCAGATAATTGACGGTAAACCAGAACGGAGTGGTCAGCGCCAGCGCGCCAGCCAGATATACCCAGGCCGCCATGAATTTACCCAGCACCCACACGAAGGGCTGTACTGGCAAGGTCAACAGCAACTCAATCGTACCCGTGCTGCGCTCCTCCGCCCATAAGCGCATGGTCAAAGCCGGCACCAGCACCACGAACAGCCAGGGGATGTAGTTGAAAAACGCTTCCAGATCCGCCTGGCCGCGTTCAAAAAAGTGTCCCAGATAAAAGGTGAATATGCCGCTCAGCACCAGAAATATGACCGTAAACAGGTACGCCAACGAGGTCGAGACGTAACTCAGCAGCTCACGTTTGAAAACAATGCCTACGCCGTTCATGCCGCCTCCATGGTCAAGCGACGGAATACGTCATCCAGTCTGCCGCGTTCAACGTGAAGCTCCTCCACATCCCAGTTGCGGGCGTGGATAAGTTGATTCACAGCATGCAACGGCGCTTTATCCGGGGCCGCGAATAGAAGGTAGCTCGCATCGTCCACCTGCTCCACTTCACCCACTTCCGGCAACGCCTCCAGCGATGGCAGCGCCTCATAGGCCTGGGAGAATCGCAGGAATATCGCCTTGTGAAAACGGGACTGCATGGCCAGTTCCGCAGGCGTGCTGTTGGCGACGATACGGCCCTTGGAAATGATCACCACGCGAGAGCACAGCGCATCGACCTCTTCCAATATGTGCGTGGAGATCACCACGATCTTGTCTTTGGACAGATTCTGAATCAGTTTGCGTACTTCGTGCTTCTGGTTAGGGTCCAGTCCGTCCGTGGGTTCATCCAGGATCAGTACTTGCGGGTCATGAATCAGCGCCTGCGCCAGTCCGACGCGACGCTTGAAACCTTTAGACAGTGTTTCAATCGGTTGTTGCATGACATGCTGAAGGGAAACCTGGGCGACCACCTGCTCCATGCGCTGCTTCAGTTGCGCGCCACGCAATCCGCGCACCCGTCCGACGAAGCTCAGAAAGGCCGCCACTGCCATCTCGCCGTACAAAGGCGCGCCTTCCGGCAGATAGCCCATGATCCGTTGCGCCTGTTGCGGCGCTTGCGCCACATCAACGCCCATGACGCTGACGGAGCCGCCGCTGGGTTGCACATAACCGGTGATCATACGCATAGTGGTGGTTTTACCGGCGCCATTAGGTCCTAAAAAGCCTAACACTTCGCCAGGAGCAATATCGAAAGAAATGCCGGATACGGCCTGAATATCGCCGTATTTCTTTTCCAGATTCTGAATTTTTATCATTGAAGGGTCTCGCGTTCGCTATATAAAGGAACGAGCGCCAAAGAGGCGGCGCATAAGTTGTTTAAAACACACCTTGCAACATTCCATTCCCCGATAATCCAGTCCTCACAACAGATTGAAGTTAAATGAAATGTTTGAAAGTTAAGCCGCAACAGGAGGACGCAAAGAAAAAGAAGAATAAGGAGTCACATCCCGCTTTGCAAGAATCCCATTTCGCTTCTACATTACATTGCAGAAAGTTTGCGCAAACCCAATCCTCGCGGAATATAGCCGCTGAAAATCAAGCATTTCCGAGCTTTGCCTGTCTATGGCGGAGCCGTTAAACTAGCGGGCACTTCGCCAGGGCTAAACGGTATTTTACATGCTCGGAATCACTTCTTTTTTCTTTAACCTGCTCCGCAAAATTTTATTTTTATGGGTCAGGACAGATGTTATCGGCAACGACGCCAAGCAATTGGGACTGGACCCGGAAAAGCCCGTCGTCTACGTTCTACAGCACAGTTCGCTCAGCAGTCGACTGGTGCTGGAGCAGGAGTGCCGCCTCGCCGGCCTCCCCTCCTCCCAGGCGCCGCTGACATTGCGGGACGCCGTCCTGTCGCGCAGCCACTTCTTTTTGTATGAGAAGCGCGGGCAGGTGTTTCGCCGCCGCCATACGCCGACCATCACGGAACGGCTGAAGCAATTGGTCAGCGCCGCGCAAAAGGATCCCGGACTGGACGTGCAGATCGTGCCGGTCTCCCTGTTCTGGGGCCGGACGCCGGAGAAAGAGCGCTCCCTGTTCAAACTGATGCTGGCGGACACTTGGTCCATCGCCGGCCGCTTGCGCCAGTTCCTGACCATCATGATTCACGGGCGCAATACCTTTATTCAGTTCAGCAAACCGATTTCCCTGCGCTATATCGTCGACGACACCCAGGACCCGCAACGCGCCAACCGCAAACTGGCGCGCCTGCTGCGCGTACACTTCCGCCGCATGCGGCAGGCGGTGGTCGGTCCTGACCTGTCTCACCGTCGCACCCTGGTGTCCACACTGATTCGCAGCCCCTCCGTCAAGGACGCGATCCGGGAAACCGCCAAGAAAGAAAACATCAGCCCTCAAAAGGCCAAAGAGCGGGCGCGGAAATATGCGGACGAAATCGCCTCTAACGTTTCCATCGCCGCGGTGCGCTTTCTCGACATCATTCTGACCTGGGTCTGGAACAAGATTTATAACGGGGTCAACATCAACAACATTGACGCTGTGAAAGAAGCAGCCAAGTCCAGCGCGGTAGTCTATGTCCCTTGCCATCGCAGCCACATCGACTACTTATTGCTCTCCTACGTGCTGTATCGCAATGGATTGATGGTGCCCCATATCGCCGCCGGCATTAACCTGAATATGCCGGTAGTGGGCCCGATACTGCGTCGGGGCGGCGCCTTCTTCATGCGGCGCAGCTTCAAGAACAACAAGCTGTACACCGCCGTGTTCAATGAATACATGCACTCCATGTTCACCCGCGGCCATCCGGTGGAGTATTTCGTAGAAGGCGGGCGCAGCCGCACCGGGCGCACTTTGCAGCCGAAAGCGGGCATGTTGATGATGACCGTGCGCAGCTATCTGCGTAACTACAAAAAGCCGATCACCTTCGTGCCGGTGTATATCGGGTACGAAAAAATCCTGGAAGCGCGCTCTTATCTTGGCGAGCTGCGCGGCAAGAAGAAAAAAGACGAAAACATCTTCGCCCTGTTCAAATCCCTGCGTAATCTGCGCAACTCCTTTGGGCGCGTCAGCGTCAACTTCGGCGAGCCCTTCGCGTTATCCGACGTGCTCGACAAAGTACAGCCGCATTGGCGCGATCAGGCCTACGATCAGGAAGTGCGTCCCAAATGGATGCCGCACATGATCGACGAACTGGCGGAAATGGTGGCCACCCGCATCAATAACGCAGCGGCGCTTAACCCTATCAATATCGTCGCCACCCTGCTGCTGGCCACACCCAAGCAGGCGATGGATCAAAAAATGCTCGCGGATCATTGCGACGCAGTGGTCTCACTGCTGCGGATGCACCCCTACAGTAACGAAATGAGTTTCCCTGAAGGCTGCGGCGCGGACTGGGTCAAATACACCGAAAGCATGGGACTGGCGTTACGTCAGCATCAAAAGCTGGGCGACATCATCAGCCTGGAAGGCTCCAGCGCCATTTTGCTGACCTACTATCGCAACAATATTCTGCACTTCCTGGCGCTGCCCGCGCTGGTCGCCAGTTTGTTCCAGAATAACAGCACCATGGACCGCGCCAAACTGGTGTGGCTGGTAAGCTCGATCTACCCCTACATCAAGTCGGAGCTGTTCCTGCGCTGGCACAAAGACGACGTGGACCCGGAAATCGAGCGCTGGCTCGAGACACTGTGTGAAAGCAATCTGCTGCTGAAAGATAAAGACAATCTGTATCGCCCCATGGCCGGCTCCCGCGAATTCGTTCTGCTCAACGCCCTGGCGAAGACCATCATCCCGACGCTGGAGCGCTACTACATTGCCATCGCCATTCTGCGCCGTCACGGTAAAGGCGCGATCACCGCCAATGCGCTGGAGGAGCAGAGCACGTCCATGGCGGAGCGCATGTCCATCCTGTATGGCCTCAACGCGCCGGAGTTCTTCGATAAAGCCTTGTTCCGCAACTTCATTAACAATCTGAAGAGCAACGAGATCATTCAGGTGGATGAGGAAGGCCATATCGTTTACGACGAAGACCTCGACAATATCGCGGAAGACGCGCGCCTGGTGCTGAATGCGGAGCTGCGTCAGAGCATTCTGCAAGTCGCCATCGAAACACAACCTACGCAGGCCCCCACCGCCTGACGACATCTTGCTATCCCAGGACGCGTCTGACTGCGTCCTGGGATTCCCCATTTTCCCCATATTGAGCGCCTCACAAGTAGACGCGCTCAATTGCAATCCTTCAACATCCCATTCTGTTCCCAAAAACTAGCAATCGTTCACTGTTCAGTGTTTCTATCGGCGTATAATTTTTGGTTTATAACAAAAAGAAACGGCGCCAAACGGCGCAGGGAGAGTCAACGTGAGCATAAGCGCCTCTTCAGCGGTATTTGTACCGAATCATTTACGGGTCCTGGTGATTGACGATCACCAGCTCGTTATCGACGGCCTGCGCGTCGCCCTCACCGCCCAACAGGTTCCCATCGATCTGGTGAACGCTTTTAACTGTCAGGCGGCGCAGACCTTGCTGGATACTGACCAAAATTTTGACCTGATATTACTGGATCTTTCCTTGCCCGACGGACGCGGATTCAAGTTTCTGCGCTACCTGACCTGCAAGCGCATATATATCCCCGTGGCCATTCTGTCCGCCTCTGAAGATATCGAAGATGTGGAACTGTCCTTGCGCAGTGGAGCCATCGGGTTCATCAGCAAGTCCTCCAGCGCCATGGAGATCAATCTGGCGATCCGTCAGATCCTTAATGGCAAACAGTACGTCCCCGACTTCTACACGCACCGAAATCAGGCGCCGGTTCAGGATAGCCAGCTACGGCTGGATTCCATCACTCCCCGGCAAATGGAAGTGCTGCAACTGTTGGCCAAGGGTTTGCCGAACAAAAGAATCTGCTCGGAGCTGAGTTTGACGGAAGACACGGTGAAGTCACACTTGAAAGCGTTGTTCATGCACCTGAATGTACACAACCGTACGGAATGCGTCAGCGTGGCGACGCGGCTGCATCTGGTGGACGCCTGAGCGGTGCTTATTCAGCGGCGTTCTCAACCACCGCGCGGGCGGACTCTCGGCTAAGTATCAGGTATAAACGCGCCGGAGTGACGGGTTTGGCGACGAATATGATGCTGGGATAGCGTCCGGCCTCCACCTGCAGCATTTCCACATCGGCGGAAATAATCACCGCAGGAATGTCGCGCCCGCTTTGGCGTCGCAATGACAGCACCACATCCAGTCCGGAAATAGCGCCGCCCAGTCGATAATCCGACAGAATCATATCCGGCGTCTCGTCATGTAGTCTTCCCATCGCTGTTTTGGCGTCGGCGAACGCCGCCACTTGCACGCCCCAGGCGTCCAATAGCTGCCGCATGGCTTCCCGACTGGGTTGATCGTCTTCCACAAGCCACACAGACATACCGCCAAGGGTACGGGTTTCCGGATAGGCTTCCGGTTGCGGCGCCACCAGATTGGCGCGTCCGCACGCAATCGTGAAACTGAAATCCGCACCGGCGCCAGGGGAAGACTTCACTGTCAACGCGCCGCCCAACAGTCCCGCCAGCTGCCGCACGATCGCCAGCCCCAAGCCGATGCCTGAGCGTGGCCTGCCTTCATCATCGCCCCCCTGCTGAAACTCTTTAAATATGCGCTTGATATCTCTTGAGGGAATCCCGATCCCATCGTCAATCACATGAATTTCCAGCACATTATTGAGCCGGCGACAGTTCACCTGGATCGCTTGCGCATCGGCGTGTTGTAGCGCGTTGGTGATCAAATTGCGCAACATACGCTCCAGTAGAATAGGATCGGAGTATGCGACCAGCTCTTCATCGCATTCCGTGTCGATACGCTCTGGACGCGTCGATGGGATGTCTACAGCGTCAAACTCCATCGCCACCCGGCGCACCAACTCATGCAGATAGAAGTGACGAGGATTGGGTTTGACTACCCCCATATTGAGCTGCGACATATCCAGCAGCGACTTGAACAGGTCGCTCAACTGGCTGAGAGAGCGGCGCAATTTACCGACAATAATCCCCTCTTCCGAATTGCGGTCCATCTTTGCGGACAGACTTTCCGCCAACATGCTCATGGCGTTCAGAGGTTGGCGTAAGTCGTGACTGGCCGCCGCCAGAAAGCGCGTCTTGGAGCGATTAGCGCGCTCCGCCCCGCGCTGAGCAATTTTGACCAATTGCAGATTCAGAAACAGCGTCCGCTGGGCATGCTCCTGAATATACGATCCCACCGCCCCAATCAGGTTGGCGCCGAACAGAAAAAACGCGTTAAACCTTAGCGTCGTAGCGTCCATGCCGACATCCAGCTCCACCAGCAGATAAGCGCCATAGATCAGTGTGGAAATCACTGTGGCGACGTAGAAAGGGATCGCCATGAGAAAGTAGCCGTAGATCAACACCAGGAACAGACCGTCGTAGGGCACCATGACATTTTGCGAATGCGCAATCCAGATAATCGCCACCACGCTCAGACCGCCCAGCGCATAGGTGCCGTTATAAAGCGGCATAAACCAACGCCGCGGCCAGGAATGCATGCCCGCATATAACGCTAGGGCGATAATCGGACACACCAGAAACAAACGAATGGGAATGGTCCAACTAGCGATCTGCTGAGGGAACAGATAGTAGTCGAGCAAGGAATAGATGATGATGAACGCCAGCGCCGTCGCATGCACCAAAGGCAAACGCGCCTGCACCCGTTGATTATGGAACGCGCGATAAGCCTCCTCCACAGGAGGGGCGAACTTAAGCCACTTAAAACCGCGTTGTAATTCTTGTTGTATCAGTTTTTCGTCCATGGGCTTTAGATATATACATCAGCCTCCTAACAAGCAAGCTTTGCATTCACGCTATCTAATCCATGTCACGTATTTGTTTCAGGCCATGCATAGTCGCCCCTTCGCTGGAAACTTGCGGAGGGTATTGAGGCGCCCCTCGCCCCACTTGCGCCTCATATAGCGCGGACGGCGCTTCGCGCCCCCAACCGGACAACCATCCAGGTCGCTTGAACTCAAGCTCCATGGAACGGTGCGTCCACAACCAGACGGCCGTCGCCAGCATAATAATACACAGCGCCAAAGTGGCCCGATAAAGCGTCTTGCGCAACATGCTTTTTAATAGGTCTTACATGACAGAGGTGTTTGAAGTTATTGACGCCGCCGCAGCGGTTAAGAGGGATTATGCAAGGATGGCGATAGCTTGAAATCACCTGTTTGGGTGAATAATACTTGGCGAAAAGCCCTTGGAACGGGGCCCTTCGCCATGAGGTTAAAGCGCCATCGCGCCTAGCGCCGGATTTGACCGGGCTACTGCGATCCCGCGCGAATCAATCCGCCCAATCCATGTTGATCCAGCACTTCGTTCAGCATGGCGCGAATCTCTTTCTCATTACGCATGCGCGAGGCTTTTTTCCACAGTTTCTCCGCCGTCTGATGAGAAACAGAACGAATGACCCACTTGGTTTTCGGCAGGTTGTAAGCAGACAGGCTGAGCATCTCCACTCCCATGCCCAGCAGCAGCAATACTGCAGCAGGGTCAGACGCCATCTCGCCACAGACGCTGACGGGCACCCCATGCTTTTTCGCCACTTTCACCACCCGGCCAATGGAGCGCAGCACCGCCGGATTCAACCAGTCGTAGAGGTCAGACACTTTGGCGTTGTTACGATCCACCGCCAGCATATATTGAGTGAAATCATTACTGCCAATGGAGAAGAAGTCGACCATCTCAGCCAAGTCTTCCAACAACACCATCGCCGACGGCACTTCGATCATAGCGCCGACTTGCGGTTCATCCACCTCCACGCCGGCTTCTTTCAACTGACCGATTGCTTCCTGCAGCAGACTTCTGAAACTCTCGATTTCATCCAGACGGCTGACCATGGGCAGCAGTATTTTCAGATTGCCGAGATAACGCCCGGCTTTGAGCATGGCGCGAATCTGACTGATGAAGATACCGGTGTTATCCAACGTAAAGCGTATCCCCCGCCATCCCAGAAACGGGTTTTCTTCCGTAAAACTGAAATAGGGCAGGTTCTTGTCGCCGCCGATATCCAGGGTGCGCATATACACGGGTCTTGGCGCATAGGCTTCCAGCACTTTGCGATAGATCTGCACCTGCTCTTCTTCCGAGGGGAAGGACTCATGCACCATGAACGGAATTTCCGAGCGATACAGACCCACGCCTTCCGCGCCGCGTAACAAGCCAGGTGAAATATCCGCCAACAAGCCGGTGTTGGCGAACAGTTTGACGCGAAAACCATCAGGAGTTTGCGCCGGCAAATCGCGCAGCTCATCCAGCCCTTTGATCAGTTTCTTCTCTTGCTTGGCAAGACGCTTGAATTCTTTGCGTAGCGCATCCACGGGGTTGAACACCACTACCGCACGATAGCCGTCCACCACCGCTTCTGCATTTTCGATCAGCGCAGGCTTGATATCGCCAATTCCCATGACGGCGGGAATCCCCAACGCATTCGCCAGAATCGCAATGTGCGACAAGGAAGAACCGCTGGTGCACACCAGCCCTACAAGATGTTCCGGCGGAAACTGGGCGACGTCAGTGATGCTCAGGTTGTTCCCCACAATGATCGTGGGCTCGCTGACGTCGATGACATCAGCGCTGTCGACGCCACGCAGATTGGCGTAAATACGATTGCCGATATGACGGATATCGTCCGCCTTGGCGCGCAGATAAGCGTCGTCCATTTTCTCGAACACACGAGCATGCGCTTCGACAGTCTTGCGTAACGCGGAAGACGCGCAGAGTCCTGAGTGAATGTGATTGACGGTTTCGGTTGTCAGTTCCTGATCTTCCAGGATCATGCGATACACGCCGAACAGCGCCAGAACGTCCTTGGGCAGAGTGCCCGCCATGCGCTCGCCGCTGGCGTTCAGCTCATCTTTCGCCAACTCAAGCGCTTTGGCGAAGCGGGCGATTTCCAGCTCGGCGTCTTTGGCTTCCCGATCCGGCGCCGACGCCAGGTCGTGACCTTTACCAATCCAATGTACGCGACCGATCGCCATGCCTGCAGCGCCTTTGACGCCACGGAATTTCAGATTCGCCTTGAATTTATCCCGACAGACTTCGCGGTCAAACACGCCATCCTGCTGCACCCATTGGCTCAATGGGCCGGCCAACTGAGCGGCGATGGTGACGACGAACGCCTCCTGCTCATCGCTGAAGTACGCGGCTTCTTTTTTTTGCACCGCGATAACGCCGATATTCTTGCGGAAGTTGATAATCGGCGCGCCCAGAAAAGCCGAGAAGCGCTCTTCGCGGGTTTCCGGGAAATATTTGAAGTTAGGGTGCTTTTCCGCGCTGTCCACGTTCATCAATGACTGATGCTGCGCAATATAACCGACCAGCCCCTGCCCGACGGGCAGACGCACGCGTCCCACGGATTCAGGGTCCAACCCCCGCGTCGCCATCAACACCAATTCCTGGGAGGTTTCATCCAACAAATAAATACTGCAGACATCCGCCCGCATAGCGGACTGCACACGGTCGACGATCAGTTCAGACAGGTCTTTGGCGGCGTGTAAATCAGCAGCCTCCTGAAATATTTCCCTAAGAATTTTTAATGGCTCAAGCATGGCGATACTCTGGAGAATCAAGCTACGGCAAACTTAACTAGCTCACCAGTGGTAAACAGGCAGGGATAACTATAAGCGCCAGCCCGCCATATTACCAAGAGGGAATTTCCACTGTTTTCGCATATTTGACATAAACCGGCTTATATCCTGCATGTTGTTTGTTACGATCACGTCATCTCCAACCAAACTTACGCCATAACCACAGGATTACGGTCTACACTTGCCACAGGCGCCGCCATTACGCAGAGGCTGCTATGTGTGGAAGATTCAATGTCACCGACTCCCCTGTCGTGATTGCTCTGATGGACTCGCTCGGATTCGATACTACCGGATTGAAGTCGCATTTTTACCAGGACGATTTGTTGAATATCGCCCCCAAAGAAGAAGTGATGGTCGCAGTGCAGGAAGAACTGAAGAACTTTTTCAGGGGTATGCGCTGGTGACTGACGCCAAGCTGGGCGCCGGAGCCAACCGCCAAGTACAACATGTTCAACGCTAAAGCGGAGACTATTGAAACCAGCAAGGCTTTCAAAGGTTCATTCCAGCGCCGCCGCGCAATTATTCCCGCCAGCGGCTTTATCGAGTGGAAGCTGGAAAACGGCGTCAAACAACCCTATTACATCAAACCAGAATCCGGCCACTGTTTTTTCGGCGGCATCTGGGATATCTGGAGCAAAGGCGACGCCTATCTCGAATCCTGCGCCATCATCACCACCGAAGCCTCACCCTCTTTACAGGCATTACACCACCGCATGCCATTGCTCCTCACGCCAGACCAATTTAACGTCTGGCTGAACTCCGGCACGCCACTGGTGGACATCCGCCCAATGCTGGCGCCGCGAGGGCTGACGGATTGGGTGTATTATCCGTTGAGCAAGGCGGTTAATAACGTGAGAAACAAGACACGCCAAGCAATAGAGCCAACTGGTTCGCCCAAGCCGCTATCAGATATTTAGTCAGTTACCTGTGCGCTCAGCGGTGCTGGGCAGGATCATATGGTCGCACGACAGTTTTTCACATTTCACACGCTCAGTCATGACTTGGGCTCCCATTGCGGTTAATAGAGAAAAGGCGTTGCAACTCGCTTTTGTTCTTCACGGCGGAAAATTGTAATCTGGCTGCTGGCTCCTGACACAATGCTGTCAGTAGCAGACAGGTAGTATTGTCGTGTCGAGACTATAGCTGTGACGAAACCAAAGCCGTTGCGAAACATACGATAAAACCAAGTAAAAAGTCAGAGGGATACTACATGAGCGAAAGCAAGACTATCGCCGGACCATTAACCGGCCAATGCCTGTGTGGCGCTGTGAAAGTGGCCGCCAAGAACGTCAACCCTGAGTACCATGCCTGCCACTGCGGCATGTGCCGACGCTGGAATGGCGGACCTTCCATGGCGATCTCAGCGCAGGAAGCCGTATTCGAAGGCGAAGACAACATCACCGCTTACGATTCGTCAGAATGGGCGCAGCGAGCGTTCTGCAAGCACTGCGGAACCAACCTGTACTACCACCTGAAGCCTACAGGTGAGAAATATCTCTGGAGCGGTCTGTTCGACGATCAGTCGCAGTTCAAAATGGCGGGCGAGATCTACATTGACCACAAGCCCGCGGGCTATGCCTTCGTCGGGGATCACCCGAGACTGACGGAAGACGAGTTTTTGAAGTCTATCGGCATGAAATAACCGCCCTTCGCGCACGATGACCACCTGTTTTCATCGTGCGCTCCATACCATCTCAACCCCGAGCCCAAGGGCTTCATCAAAAGCTTGCCTAACCCTTCCCCGCCACGCTATGGTAGAGCGGCGAACGCTTTGCAAAGAGCTAAAGGACTGAACTCACATCACGAGCATAAAGCGTATGACTGCCCCGATCAGAGAAGAAACCAACGCCCTCACCCTGGCGGACAAGGCGACTTTCCCCTTTCCGACGCCTGAAGGTCTCGTCTACGAAGCGCATTTCACCCGAGACCAGGAATATCTGGCCTTCTTCAGCGAAGACTGTCCCTACGAAGAAACGCTGCATATACAACACCTCGACCGCAGAGGTCATGTGAAAGAAGACGTCACGCTCTCCGCCGAATACACAGGGGGCGTATTTCAATTCATCGACGCACGCGCCAATCATATAGATTTCATCTTCTGGCCGGGTCTCAAGATCCGGGCGGAATGGTTGCTGGAGCCGCGCTTTTTGTGGAAAGCCGAAGCGGTTCCGGGAGTTCAGCGCTCCGATAAGTTTTTCCGACGCACGCAGATAATCATTACTCGACGCGACTAAGCGACTATGCGACTACGACTAAAGGGAACCTAGTATGCCGGACAATCAATCCAACAATAACAGCGCGCATGAAGCCATCAGGCAGTTTGAAATCCAGGCCGTCAATTTCGGGCAACGCTTTATTCAAGACAGCAACGTCCGCCGGATGTACATGGAGAAAACCAAGGCCTACGCGGAATCGTTGAAAGATCTCGTCAATAGCCGTCAGATGAGCCCCAGCGAGGCGGCGCAGGCCGCCAACCAGATGCGTAATGAAATCATGGAGTGGGCCAGAACCAAATCCAGCGACATCGGACGCGCCAAAGCCCGCGCCCTCAAAGCGAAGGGGCTGGATTTGGATGTACTGTGCGACAAGTACGCCAAGCGCCTGTTCAGTAAATCCTTCTCGCAGCTGAGCAAAGCGGATCAGGATCACGTCTTTTTGCAGATCGTGGAAAGCTCCGGCAGAGCGAACCCCAAAGTCTCCGCGAAAGCCATTCGCCTGGGCAAAGCCGGTCGAGCGCTTTGGTTATTGAGCGCCGGCATCGCCATCTACAACATCGCTTCCGCCGAAGATAAAACCCGGGCGACAGGTAGAGAAGCGGCAAACCTGGGCGGCGGTTTCGCCGGCGGCGCAGCGGGAGGCGCGGTGGCGGGATTATGGGCCGGCCCGGTAGGCGTCGCCATTGGCGCGGTGGTCGGCGGCGTTCTGGGCTCTATCGTTGCGGACGAAGCCTACATTGAAGTCGCCGCCTCCAACGATCCGTTCGTGAAAACCTTTCTGGACAAACATACACAGATGTTCAACACCGACGAAGAAGCCATCGCCCGCGACCTGGTGGAAAAGTGCAGCTACGAAATGGACAAAGTTTACAGCGTCTTCAAAGAGCTGGACTGGGCGTATAACTCAGACGCGGACGATGTGGCGCTGCTTTACGTCAACCGAGTGCGCCGCTCGACGCCCATTATCAAAAGCAGTCTGAAAGCACATACGCCACTGCGCAACTTGCTAACGGCGATATTGGAAGACGGCTGGACCACATCCAACGAACGGGACGCCATCCGTTACGTGCAACAACTATAGCCGCCTCACTTCCCTTCATGCTGGCCGACTGCATCTTTGCGGTCGGCCTCCGCAAAAGGCGCCCTTTCTAAACTCCTAGCCTAAACCAAAGCTTAGGTCGCCGCGCATACAAAACAGTCCCTCGCTTTCTGTATAATCGAACTCAGATCTCATTGCTGTAATCACGCTTGCACACCCAGTCAGGACTGACGACTCACCTATAACAGGAAGGAGTGATTATGCCGAAACCTTCGCTTACGGAACCAAGATATAGAGCGAATTATTTTGCCCACTGGAGTTCACAGACGGGCGTTTGGGCAATAAGGAACGGATTCCCGTGTGGCTGAGCGCTTGTAACTTGGGAGTGAAACTCCCGGTACGTCGGTAATTTTTACAAAAGCAAAACTTAACGTAAGAAAGACGACAGCGCCCCATACATAATGCGACGTCGTTTATTTATAATTGACGTTCGCTTACTTGAGTGTCGAGACAACATGAACTACGGCGGCAAGGGTTCAAATAGCAAAGACAACCACAAACGCCGTGGAGCTGCTCCAAATGTCAGCAAAGTTTACAAAAATATAAGTTGCTGTAGATTGACCTCACAGATAAAGCTGACACCGACAGGGAATATGAAAAATGGCACGCATTATGCGTAATACGTTGAATTAAAGGGTACTTTAAACAAGGAATTCTCATGAAGAAAGTTTGGTTATTCTTAACTGTCCTAACGCTTTCCTCCGCGGTTCGCGCCACTCCCATTACCTATCAGTTTTCAGGAAGTCTGAAAGAAGTCAGTAATGTGTTTGACCCCTACTTTCCTGAAAGGGATTTTCCCAATATTGGAACCTCAATGTTTGGAAGCCTCACTTACGATATCGTAGGATCGCCGGATGATCGAAAAATTGTGATTAGCTCCTGGAGCGCAAGAGTCGGTGATTACTCTTTTGGCAGCTCAGGCGAGAGCACGGCGCCTCCCTTTGAAATGATAGCGGGTATGGATAAAAACACCTTTAGTTTCACTGACGAAGCACCCTCCGACAACATTCCTGTTTTCTATTTTGACATCGCTGATTTTGAGCTTAATTTCAAAGAGCCTCTTTCCCCGGGCCTGACCCAACTTCCCGTTACTCTATTCGATTCAGGCAGCTTGACGCTTGACGTCAACGCCACAGTAAAATTTGATATTTCCAGTATCAAAATTCAGAAGGTTCCCGAGCCAGCAACCTTAGCCTTATACGGCGCCGCTCTCTTGGGATTAGCGGGAAGAGCGCGACGTAAATCATAGTTGTCTGACCTCCAACGCTTTCTTCATCCCGCCCTGACAAAAACGGCTGATCATCCAGATCAGCCGTTTTTGTTACTGCATTACCAAAATGATCAAGAGAATATCTTCTGCCGCGTTTCGTGCTTGGATTGCTCAATAGCTGACAGTTTAGCTCTGACGTCATCCATGATTTCTTTCATGGTCTGAATGAAATCCTTGGCTTCGTCGATATTCGCCGAATGCTTTTCGGATTCAGCTTCATGTTGCTTCTGCTGCTCCTGGTCTAGCTTGGACTCATAGGTCAAGGGCGCCGCAACCACCGTACCGACGCCACCCGCCATCTGGGTGTAGGTCTGTCCCAGGTTGGTCAGGTTTTGCGGCACCTGCAGCTTCAACTGCAACTGCGCCGGATCAAGTTTGGTGTCTTTCATCAACGCGCTCGTTTGCTTCGTCGAGGAAATCGTCAGCTTGATGGACGCAGCGCCGCCGGCGATCTGAAAGGCGCCTTGCACCAGGGACGCCGCAAGTTCTTTGCCTGCGGAATCACGCAGCTCCTTGCCGGCGTTTTCCAGCGACTGCCACTTCTGCTGGTACTCGCCATGACGAATGTCGCGGGCGCCTTTCTTCTGCGTCTGCGCCAGTTCGTGGATCAAGCTCATGATCGCGAAGATATCCACTTCCAGGGTCGCGCTGGCTTCCGACAACTTGCCGTCAAACTGCTTGCCGGGAGTCCCTGCGCTGCCGTCAGGGCGCTCCAGTTGCGGTTGATAGGTCTCGCGACTGAAACGCATCAACGGAATATCATGCTTACCGTCGCTGAGCACCAGAGAAGCCTCCTGCTTGGGGCCTTTGACTGGAGCGGAGCCTTCCATATCAATAGAAAAAGCGAATGTATTATTCGCTTCGTTTATCGGGTTAACACTCATAAAAAGTCTCCTATACCATATTCCTGCTGATCTGCATGCGGGTGCTGTGGTCGTTCCCCATGATCTGCAGGATGCGACTGACGCCCTCATTCAGCTTGGAGATGACTTCCTTCAAGCGATCCTGCTCCGCCTCCATGGCCGCCTGCAGCTTGGCGAGCTCTTTCTTCATGTCCATCTGATTGGCTCGCGCATCGGTCGCCTGCTTCTTGTATACGCCAGTGGTTATCTGAGACGCGCCGCCGCCTACAGCGGAAGTTCCGGCGGTCGCCGAGGCGATGTTCTTCACCTGGGCGCCTGCAACCTGGATCTTCTGCATCTGCTCGGGCGAAGACGCCAATCTGGTGATCAACCCTGAACCCGCCTTGGCGGCGGACGCCATACTGGCGCCCACGCAGACAGCGACGGTTACAGCTGCGGTGACGACGCCAGCAACAATATTGGCGACACTCTCGTCCATCCCCATGGCCTGTAACCCCTTGGCTATCCCTTTGGTCATCTCGCCCATCAGGCTGTGACCGGTGGCCGCACCCACCATTGAATCCACCGCCAACGCCAACATGGCTGCGCCCGCAACGGCCCCCACCCCGGTTGCGATCATGACCGCGCCGGCGATCGCCGTCGCAATGTTGGCTATCCATCCGAAAATCTTGCCGAACAAACCGCCTTTTTTAGCCTTATCGCCGGCTTCGATGGATTTCTGTATCTGCTCCAGCATTTCATCATGCTTTTGGTTCTGCTTGGTCCGGTTCAGCTGAATGTCCTGCTGGGAAGAGGCGATCTGCTCATTGCTGGACTTGGACTTTATCGTCAATAACAACGCCACCAATTCATCGGATGAGCGGGGTTGCGGTCGCTCCAGATCCGGAGCAAAGGACTTGCCCGATGTATTTTGCGTTGGGCCGGACTGCGGATCCTGCACGTTAAGCGAGATCTGCGGCGAACCGACCTTTTTCTGACCAGAAATCTGTACATCCTGATCCTCTGAATTGCCTATCGGATAACTGAAATGTTGATTTTCAACCGCCGTTACCATTGGCCAGGCCCTCCTTTTTCTGTTGCAGTACCGAGCGTAGAAGCTCAGCCTTGGCGCGCACCTGGGAGTATTGCTCCTTATCGCCCGCCCAATGCAACGCTGCTTCAATGCCGCTTTCCGCCTTCTCCAGATCGTTCAATGCCAGATAGCAAAACGCCGCATGCATAGGGGGATGAGGATTTTCCACATCCAGAATGGCCATGTATGAATACGCCTGCACAGCTTCCTCATACTTCTGCTGTTGCTGCAGACAGGCGCCCAACCCCATCCAGAATCGCTTGTCTAAATGCCCATACAGGCATAGGAAACGGAACAGCTTTTCCGACTCCCCGTTGCGATTCTGTCGATACAGGTTGTACGCCACCGTGTAGACCGCCTCCAATTCATTGTCGGTGATCCCCTTGATCTCGCCCAAGGTTGCGTGACCATGCACCACCGACTCCAGGAGCGCTTCAAAGCGGGCGTCTGCGTCTGTTTGTAATGCTTGTGCTGATTCAGCCACGGAATGTCTCCTTTACTGATTAAGTTCTGTGTGTTCAGAACACACGCAGGCCATCAGTTGATCTTGTTGATGGTCGCCATGATGGTGTCGTGCTCTTTCTTCTGAATGTTGGTCATCAACTGGTAAGCCTGCTGCTGCTTATTGATCAGGCCCTGCAGGCGAATCATTTCCATTTGTGAATCGTTGTTAAGACCGTCCCGCTTTTGCTTCAGGGTTTCCGAAAAAGAGTTCAGCTGATCTTTGCTGACTTCGTTGCCTTGGACATCGACGCCTTTTGACTTCAGCTCGTTGACTTCAGCGTCAGTCAGCGTGAGCTTGTCCTCCCCTTTTTTCAGGGATGCAGACTTGTCGTTCACCATCGAAATAGTTTTGCCGTAGTCCTTGATTTCCGTATTGATGCTCTGCATCCGTTCGCTTTGGGATTTAACCTGGCCATCCAGCAAACCAACGCGCTCTTCCTGCAGCAGCATAATCCTTGTAAACGGATCCATATTGGTATCGTCGAATTTGGACGCGTTCTTGGGATCGCCAGTGGGCGTGGTTTCCGAGGTGGTCTCGTATGGATTAACGTTATGGTTGTTGGTTGGATTGACTGTAGTCATCTCAATTTCCTCGTATTAAATATGAAAGACCGAAAAAGCTGAGGGCTATATCGCCAGGAGATTGCGGTTGGATTTTTTGCGCTTGATGGGAGCAGTCGTACGGCTACCGGTCTTCATGATCTCGGTGATTTCATCCCGCCATTCCTGTAGTTGCTCCATTCCCTGCTGCTTGAACCCTTCGGAAGCCAGTGGGTGATTCAATATCTTCTGAGCGCTGCCTCGGGGAATGCCCAGGGATTGAAACAACTTGTCTCCCTGCTCACGCATATTTTCCGCTTTCCAGATCAACGCTTCGGACTCCGCCAGCGTTTTCTCCACCTCTACATCCGTAAATGTCTGGCTCATAGCTTTAACCTCACTTTGATTTAGTCATGAATAACCCTCTCGCTATACCGCTTGGGGATCACCGTCGCGATTTACGGAGAGGATCATGAGTTGAGTAACGGAAAGACGTAAAAAGTCGCTGTTTTTGGGAATATTTGCGTCTAAATTGGGAATAGCGACGCTATTTGGGCGAGTTGGGGGAGAGGTTTTGGAGAGAGGGATTAAAGCGGAAAGAAAAAGAGCGATGGAGGATTTCCACCGCTCTCGGTGTTTAGCTCGATGAGGATTACAGACAAATACGGCTGATCGGTTGCACCGTGATGTCCTGGGTTAACTCTTGATAGGACAACACGCACAGCTCAAAGAAATCACGTTCGATCATCTTTCTGACATAGCGGCGAATATCCATGGACACCAATAACACCGGCTTGTGCTGCAAAGCGTCCAGATCCCCGACTTCCCGGTGCAGTTCATTGATGAAATTCTGCGTGGTGTCAGGGTCAAGCGCCAGATAAGCGCCGGAAGACGTCTGTCTGATGCCGCCGCGAATGGATTCTTCCAGATCCTGGTCCAGCATATAGGCAGGCAAGACATTCTGGCCGTTGCAGAACTTATAGCTGATGTAACGGCTCAGGCTCTTGCGTACGTACTCCGTCAACAGCACCGTATCTTTTTCCTTCTGGCCCCACTCCACCAAAGCTTCCATGATGGCGCGCAGGTTACGGATGGAGATATCCTCCGACACCAGCCGCTGCAGGATTTCTGCAATACGCTGAATCGGTACGACGCGCTGCACTTCCTTCACCAGATCGCCATACTGACCCTCCATCTGATCCAACAGGTAGCGGCATTCCTGCAAGCCAATAAACTCGCTGGCGTAGCGCTTCAAAATAAAAGACAGGTGATAAATCAACAGTCGCGGCGCATCCAGGTATTCAATGCCGGCGTTTTCCATCGCGGGAGCATGGGACTTCTCCACCCAATAAGGATTGGCGGACATCGCCAGTTCACCCTGTTGATGGGGGATGCCAAGAATGTCCAACTGTTCCTGATCCTGCAACACAACAACTTTATCTGCGGGCAAACGCCCCTGCGCCACCGGCACTTCATGCATCAGAATGGTGTATTCGCCGTCCTTCATGCTCTCGTTGAAGCGCAGGTGAATACCCGGAAATGGCACGCCAAGATCCAGATACAGCGCGCGTCTCACGCGGTACAGCTCCGCGTTCAGTTCAGAAGGCTTCAGCATTTGCTGACAGGAGGCCGCCACGTCCAGCAATAGCGGCACCGTCGGAGAAAAGTCATCCTTCTCCGGAGTCTTGCTGGGAGATCGAGTCTGTCCCGCCGCCGCCATGGCGGGGATGTCGTCATCATCTGTGTCGGCGTGTTTGGCTTTACGGCTCATGATAAAGCCCACGGAGCAGATCAACCCCGCCAGCACCAGAAAGACCATGGTGGGGAAGCCCGGAATCATAGCGAAGCCCAACAGCAAGGCGCCGCCGATGAATAAGGCTTTGGGTTGCGCGCCGATCTGGCCGCCAATATCGCGCCCCAGGTTTTCCGACTCGTCCGTGGACACGCGAGTAACGATAAAACCGGCGGTGATGGAGATAAACAGAGCGGGTATCTGCGCCACCAAACCATCGCCGATGGTCAGCACCGAATAGATGGCGGCGGCGTCGCCGGCGCTCAGGCCGTTTTGCGTCACCCCAACCAGGATACCGCCGAGAATGTTAACCGCGGTGATGATCAAGCCCGCAATCGCGTCGCCTTTAACGAATTTCATGGCGCCGTCCATGGAACCGTAGAGCTGACTTTCCTTCTCTACTTTAGCGCGTCTGACGCGGGCCTCGTCCATATCGATCACTCCGGCGCGCATGTCGCCGTCAATACTCATTTGCTTGCCTGGCATGGAGTCCAGAGAGAAACGCGCACTGACTTCCGCCACCCGTTCAGACCCCTTGGTGATAACCAGGAACTGCACGATGGTCAGAATAAGGAAGATAACGCCGCCCACCACCAAATTGCCGCCGACGACGAAATTACCAAAGGTGTAGACGATCTGCCCCGCATCCGCCTGCAGCAGAATCAGCCGCGTGGTGGTGATCGACAACGCCAGCCGGAACATGGTGGTGATCAACAACATGGACGGAAACACGGAGAAATCCAGCGGCGACTTGATGTAAAGCGCCAGCATCAGAAGTATCACCGATACCCCCATGTTGAGGGCGATCATCACATCCACCAGCATGGTAGGCATGGGCAGAATCATCATAAAGATAATGCCCACCAGGAAAATCGCCAGCACTACGTCGTTGCGCTGGCTGAGCGCGCTCAGAACAGAAGCTCCTCTACTCATACGACAGAGTTCCTTGTTAGTTGATGATATTTCTTCAGGCTTTTACGCGCTTCCTCTGGACGCTCCAACGCCCACAGCGCGTGACTGCGTATCAAGAGAAACGGCGCCGTCTCCTGCTTCACGCCCAGCTCACGAAGGCTGCGGTCGCTCAGGGTCAGCGCATCCTTGTAGCGCGCCGCCTTCAGGCAGGCGAAAGCAAGTCCTCGCGTCACATAAACGTCCTCAGGACAGAGTTTGGCGGTGGCCTGCAACAGGGTCAGCGCCTTCTTATGATGGTTCTGTTGCAGATACACGAACGCCAGCGCCAGCAACCATTCACGGTTGGCGGGACTGAGGGAGAGAGGTTCACTCATCCGTCTAGGCCTCGATTAACGCATTGCGATACTGATTGAGGTAACGGATGTCGTCCTGATTATCCCGCAAGATTTTCTCCGCCTTGCTGAACAACTCACGATCCTCCGGGGACTGCTGCGCCAGCTTTTGGAACAGCCCACGCACTTCCCCGTACTGACGTTCAAAGTCCACCGGCGACAGCAAGCTTTCAGAACTGACCTGAGGTTTGACGAAAGAGTCCAGTAAAGAGGACTCCTCCCCTTTGCTGTACAACTGGCGCAGATGCGACACCACCTGACCGCCCGCGGGCGTGAATTTCTTGCGCGACGGCAACTGGCGCTCATCCGCCGCGTTATAAAGGGAAAGCCCTTCAATATTGGAGCGCAAAGAAATGTTGTTCATGCGATAGCCTCCTCGTCCGTCCCGTTTTTAAACCAGTGGTCAAGCCCGGTCAGTCTGAGCGCCTCCAGCAGATTCTCCTGCGCGTCGATCACCCGCCATTGAGGCGGCCCGTAAGGAGCCAGATGAGCGATGTTCAACAGCAGGGTCAGCACCCGAGTGGAAGGATGCGGCGTCTCGTCACAACGGATAAGCACCCGCTCTTCGCCCTGCTCCGCCAACTCGCGGCAGCGCATCAGAAACGCTTTCTCCGCTTCCGGACGCAGCGGCCAGGGCAAGCTCAGAATGACATCCATCAGAGATTACCCAGCTTGCCGGTCAGTTCCTGATAGCGATAACGCAGTCGACGAATAGCGCCGTCCAGGAAGTCAATGGACGCCTCGGAAGCGCTCATGCAAATCGTCATCACCAGACGCCCTTCCCCCATCAGGCCAGGCTGAATCTGATAATCCGTAGATGTTTGATAGTGGGTCAGTTGCAGCAGCTTTTCGGCGACTTCGTCCACCTCAAACTCCGGCAATTCGTAGCTGAGCGACACCGCCAGACAATCGTCGCGCTGGTCGAGGGTAATGCGCTCGCCGGTTTCGTAACTCAGTGCAGTAACGCCGTCTCCCACGCCATTGACGCCCATGCTGCGG
Organism: Hahella sp. HNIBRBA332; assembly: GCF_030719035.1. Classification (NCBI taxonomy): domain Bacteria; kingdom Pseudomonadati; phylum Pseudomonadota; class Gammaproteobacteria; order Oceanospirillales; family Hahellaceae; genus Hahella; species Hahella aquimaris. The sequence continues at coordinate 469,878 of NZ_CP132203.1, read as the reverse complement.
CCGTAGGCGCTCAACATGTTGTGAATTGCATTCATTATTTCGACTCACTCCTGTTCTGAATTGATCGTCGCCCCACTCTCATTCTTCCTGCTCCTTGATGAACAACTGCTCAAGGGCTTCTCTGGAGACGCCCAGCAGGCGCTCCCTATCGGCGGGGTCGTTGTAGGTTTTTTCTGGAATTTCACGAAACACCGTGTCCACTTCCCGCAACAGGTAGATCTGGTTTTCAATGCCCTGCACGTTCATTTCCATCGGAATGGAGGCGATCTGGGACGGCTGCACCCAGTCCATGTCCTTGATGTCCAGCACTTTGCCCATCAGGTCCTGGCCGTCTTTGCAGTCGCGCTGCTCGTAAATATCGCGCATGGTTCCCATAATGTCGCAGCATTGCTCATGCACGCCGCCCAGCAGCTTGAGAGCATACATGTCGTCCATGATGGCCTTGAGTCGCGACGGCTCAATGGAAGGGCCCTGCGCGTTGTAATCCGCGCCCAGGGCTTTCATCAGAAATTTGCGCACGGTTTCAAATGGACGCCCTTTGTGGCGTTCCACAATAGTGCGATAAGTCTGAGTAATGCCGCCGTAGTTCAGCACCGCATCACGGTAGGCGTCCCGCAGCAGCTGGACGTCCGTCTTCAGGCGGTCGGCGAATTCAGAAGCGGTGAGCGATACGTTCAGTCCCGCTCGCACCGACTCGCCTTTGGTGTTCATCAGTTCCGTGGCGGCGTTTTGAATCAGCTTCAACTGCTCCGCCTTATCCGCGCCGCCAGCCTTGGCCTCTTTTTCCAACACCTGCAAGGCCACGAACTGCAGCGTTGGATCTTTGGAGAATTCCTCCAGCCGCCGCATCAATTGCTGGGGAGTGGAAGGAAAATTACTGGCCATGCGCTCAATGAGCACTTTCATTTTGACGTTCTTCAGCAAGTCCGGAACCTGATCCATCATTTCCCTAATTTTCTCGATCAGGATCTGCTGTGTGTTCTCTTTCTTGCCGGTGGACATTTCCCGTCGCGCCAACGTTTTCTCCGCTCGCTCCTTGAACAGAAGGGACACTTCCTCTTTGGCGTCTTCCAACAAAGAGGACGCGCTCTGCTTCACCTGCACATTTTCCCCGTGCAGCTTGCCCTGCCGGGCAACGGCTTCATTCGTGGACATCGACCCGCTCTGCAGGACAGGAGCGCTGGTCCGGTTGACGATTTGCTCACTCAAGTTTGCGATCTCCGGCAATTGAACATGCAACTTTCTCCCTGTTGGTAACACCCATAAGAAGAAAGTTTTTCTGCGCAAGTTAATTTCCGCTTAAAGGAGTCGAACGTGAGCCAGTTGAGCCATGTGTTATCAGACCTGCGCTCGGCCATCGCCGAGGTGCAACCGGTCGGCCTGCGGGGCCGGGTGACCAATGTGGTCGGCACCATCATCCGGGCGATTGTTCCCGGCGCGCAAATTGGCGAGCTTTGCTACCTGGAGTCCGCAGGCGCCCCGCGATTGCTCGCCGAAGTGGTGGGGTTTCAGGAAAAAGAAGCGCTGCTGACCCCGATGGGCGACATGCTGGGCATTTCCACCGCCACGGAAGTGATCACTACCGGCCAATCCCATCACATCGCCGTTGGCCCTCATCTGCTGGGGCGCGTGCTGGACGGCATGGGCAATCCGATGGATGGTAAAAACGCGGACTTTCCCTCAGACCTGAAGCTCTACCCGGTTTACGCCGACGCGCCCTCTCCCATGATGCGCCGCATGATCTGCGAACCACTCAGTCTCGGCGTACGCGCTTTGGACGGTTTGCTCACCTGCGGCGAAGGCCAGCGGATGGGCGTGTTCGCGGCCGCCGGCGGCGGTAAGAGTACGTTGCTGTCCATGCTGGTCATGGGCGCGGACGTGGACGTCATCGTTATCGCCCTGATCGGAGAACGGGGCCGCGAGGTGCGGGAGTTTATCGAGCATAACCTGGGGCCGGAGGGTCTGGCCCGCTCAGTACTGGTGATATCGACCTCGGATCGACCCTCCATGGAGCGCGCCAAGGCCGCGTACGTGGCCACCACCATCGCCGAATATTTCCGTGATCAAGGACAAAAAGTCCTCTTGCTGATGGACTCGGTGACCCGTTTCGCAAGGGCGCAGAGGGAGATCGGCCTGGCGGCGGGCGAACCGCCCACCCGCCGCGGTTTTCCGCCCTCCGTGTTCGCCACCCTGCCCAAGCTGCTGGAACGAGTGGGCTTCAACGACAAGGGCTCCATTACCGCGCTCTACACCGTTCTGGTGGAGGGGGACGATATGTCCGAGCCCATCGCGGATGAAGTGCGCTCCATTCTTGACGGCCACATCGTTTTGTCACGCAAGCTGGCCGCCGCCAACCACTATCCCGCTATCGACGTGCTCGCCAGCACCAGCCGGGTAATGACCGCCATCACCAGTCCTGAGCATCGCCAGGCGGCGGGCAAAATGCGTGAGCTGATGGCCAAGTATGTGGACGTGGAGCTGTTGGTGAAAATCGGCGAATACCAGCGCGGCAGCGATCCCCTGGCGGACGAGGCCATCGCCAAGATCGACCGTATCCGCGGCTTTCTGAAACAGGCGACGGACGAAAAGTGCGACTTCCAAGCCACCCTGAACGCCCTGGCGCAGACGGTGTAGATCATGCTGTCCGCACTGGCTGACATCAAAAAGCTGCGCGAGCGCAACGCCCAGGCGGAAGCGCTCAAACAACGTCAGTTGCTGTCGCAGAAGCAGGCTCAAGTGGAGCAAGCCAAACGCGACCTGCAGCAGTTTGAAATATGGAGGGTGCAGGAAGAACACCGTCTCTACGACGGCATTATGGGGTCGGAGGTCGGCCTTAAGGAAATCGATAAAGTCAAACATCAGATCGGCATGCTGCGCCTGAAAGAAGTCTCGCTGGCGGAGCAGATAGAGAAAGCAAAACAAGAGCAGAAACAAGCGGAAGCAGCGTTGCGTCAGGCAGAGCACGCCCTGGCCGAAGCCGGCAAAGCCGTAGAAAAGTGTCAGATGCTTATCGAGCAGGTGACTGCCGAAGCCAGCGCGGAAGCCCAGCGACTCGAAGACCTTGAGCTTGAAGAAGCCAGTGAGACCAATTTTTCACGCCCCCAAAACTAAACACAGAAATCCAGAATCATTATGAGAATAACCAATCGCACATCAGGTTCCTCGGACAGGGAAAAAGAGTCGGAAGCGGTCGCGGAAAGCTCCCTGCAACAGTTCAGCAAATTAATGGAGACCAAGTCCGTCAACCCGGATAAATTCCGGCAAACGGAGGAGCAGTCACAGGAAAAACCAGTGCCGGATAAGGTTCGTAACGCCATGATTGAAATGGTGAAAAATGCGTTCAAAGCGACGGAAAACCTGACGCAGCCACCCAAGCCCGGTCAGATGGATCTCAAGACCTCCATCCCGTCTTTGACTCAGACTTTCGCCCAGAAATCCTCAACGGGAGAGAAAGGCGGTCTTTTGGACAAACCGGAGCTGGAGCAACCCAAGCAAACATCGCCCCAAGAAGCAACGCCACGGGAGCTCAGTCTTTTCGCTCCCCAAGCCAAAAGCGGCGCGGACCTCAGCCAGCTCGACACTTTACAAAGCAGGCCGCCACTGTCTGGAGACAAGCCAGAGCTGTCTCCGCCCAAAAGCAATGAACAATTCGGTCAGCTCAAAGCGGAAACAACCGTCCCGGAATACGCCAAGTCTAATCCTGACGCGCAATCCTCATCCTTACCAAACACCCCGGATAAAGCCGCCTCAGAAACTTCCCAGGACCCAAAAACTCAACAGCAAGAAGCGAAATCCGACGCAAACGGACACAAACCCGCTCAGCAGGAAAACGGTCAAGCTTACGCCAGACTTGATACTACCCAAGACCCCAAAACCGCCTCCGACAAACTACAACCGAAGGCGGAAATCCAGCCCAAGCTGGAAGAACCGACAAAATCAAACTCCGCACAGCCCAAACTGGACGCCAATAACGACCAGAACCCCATCGCTCAGGAGCCAGTACAGGGCAAGTCAGACAAGAAAGCGGATACACAACCCAAACCTGAGGTAACGAATAAACCGGAACCCGTTCAGACAAAACCGGAGAACACGCCGTCCAAACCCGACGTCCAGGCCAAGACAGAGCCCACTCAACCTAATCGCGATCCCGTGCAAACCAAGCCGGAAAACAAAGCGGATACCCAACCTAAGCCTGAAGTAACGGATAAGTCAGAACCCGCTCAGACAAAACCGGAGAACACGCCGTCCAAACCCGACGTCCAAGCCAAAACAGAGCCAACGCAGCCCAATCGCGATTCCGCACAAACCAAGCCGGAAAATAAATCAGACACCCAGCCTAAGCCTGAGGTGACCAATCAGCCGGAATCCGTTCAGTCAAAACCCGAAAACATTCCGCCCAAAACCGACGTCCAGGCCAAAACAGAGCCGAGTCAGCCTAACCGCGATCCCGTGCAAACCAAGCCGGAAAACAAAGCAGACACCCAGCCTAAGCCTGAAGTGACTAATCAGCCGGAATCCGTTCAGTCAAAACCCGAAAACATTCCGCCCAAAACCGACGTCCAGGCCAAAACAGAGCCGACGCAGCCCAATCGCGATCCCGTGCAAACCAAGCCTGAAATTAAAGCGGATACACAACCCAAGCCTGACGTAACGAATAAGCCGGAGCCCGTTCAGACAAAACCTGAGAACACACCGCCTAAAACCGACGTCCAAGCCAAAACAGAGCCGACGCAGCCCAATCGCGATCCTGTGCAACCCAAGCCTGAAAATAAAGCGAATACACAACCCAAGCCTGATGTAACGGATAAACCTGAGTCCGCTCAGACAAAACCTGAGAACATTCCGCCTAAAGCCGACGTCCAAACCAAAACAGAGCCGACCCAGGCTAATCGTGATCCTGCACAGCCCAAGCCGGAGAACAATGCGGACACACAACCCAAGCCTGACGTATCGAATAAACCTGAACCCGTTCAGACAAAACCTGAGAACACGCCGCCTAAAGCCGACGTCCAAATCAAAACAGAGCCGACCCAGGCTAATCGTGATCCTGCACAGCCCAAGCCGGAGAACAATGCGGACACACAACCCAAGCCTGACGTAACGAATAAACCTGAACCCGTTCAGACAAAACCGGAGAACACGCCGCCCAAACCCGACGTCCAAGCCAAAACAGAGCCGACGCAGCCCAATCGCGATTCCGTGCAAACCAAGCCGGAAAACAAAGCAGACCCCCAGCCTAAGCCTGAAGTGACTAATCAGCCGGAATCCGTTCAGTCAAAACCTGAAAACATTCCGCCCAAAACCGACGTCCAGGCCAAAACAGAGCCCACTCAGCCTAACCGAGATCCCGCGCAACCCAAGCCGGAGAACAAAGCAGACACTCAACCCAAGCCTGACGTAACGAATAAGCCGGAGCCCGTTCAGACAAAACCTGAGAACACACCGCCTAAAACCGACGTCCAAGCCAAAACAGAGCCGACGCAGCCCAATCGTGATCCTGTGCAAACCAAGCCTGAAAATAAAGCGGATACACAACCCAAGTCTGAGGTAACGAATAAGCCGGAATCCGTTCAGACAAAGCCTGAGAACTCGCCGCCCAAGACCGACGTCCAGGCCACAACAGAGCCCACTCAGCCTAACCGAGATCCCGCGCAACCCAAGCCTGAAAATAAAGCGGATACACAACCCAAGCCTGATGTAACGGATAAACCTGAGTCCGCTCAGACAAAACCTGAGAACATTCCGCCTAAAGCCGACGTCCAAACCAAAACAGAGCCGACCCAGGCTAATCGTGATCCTGCACAGAGCAAGCCGGAAAACCTGTCTGATACGCAGGCAAAAGGCGATATTCAATCTAAATCCGAGCTGGCGCATGACAAAGGCGACTCACGTCAGCCTGTAACTCGGCCCTCTGAGCATCACGCATCAACGCCGAAGAAAGCGGATAAAACCGCTCAGGCGCTTGACCCCATCGCCAAGTCGGGCGCTCTTCAGGGCGATCCAAACTCATCCGAGCGCCCATCACCCGTCCTCAAAACGGGACGCCCTGACGCTGATGGCGCAACGACCCTCAAAGCGCCAGTGTCCGGCCCCCATCAGGCTGGTCAGGATGCAAATAAATTCGGGCTTTCCGTAGATCACGCCCTCAAGACGCAACCGTCTCTCCACCCAAAGGCCTCCCCCACAGACGCCAGCGTGATTCAGGCTGACGCCAGAAGCGCGCCCATAAGGCCAGAAGGAAGCGTTTCTACGAAAGCGGAGACCGGTAAGCCTGAGCTACATCCGGGCGAGTTCCAACGTCCCGGCAACCTCCTCGCCAATAAAATAACGAGCAAGGGCTCCGCCTCTTCCGATCATCAGGAGCGTCGCGAGAAGCCCTCGGCGCCGCAGAAAAATAAAGAGAAAACGGAGCAACCACAGGAGCGTCGTGAAGGTCCGGTGGAAAGTTTCCAGGTGCAGCCAGCCCAACAGAACCAGTCCCGTGACCCCGTCGCCAACGCCAGCGCGACGGAGACCAGCAAGGTCTCCACGCAGGAGAAAGTAGCGGAAATGCAGAAGATCGTCGATCAAATCGTGAGTCGCATTCTGGTGAGCAAACCAGGATCAGGGCAGCCGGAGGAACTGCGTCTGATGTTGAGCTCCGGACCGCTGAAAGGCACGGAAATCGCCATCATGCGCAAACATGGCGACATTCAGTTAAGTTTTAATACCCCCAACCCTGAAACTCAGGCGTTCCTGGTGTCACTAAAGGGAGAGATGAGCACATCCCTGAGGAGCAAGCTGCCCAATGAACGTTTTGACGTCAGGATTCAAGAAAGCAAAAAAGCCAGCCCATACGGTAAGGAGCCTGTGCGCCGCGCCAAAGGCCAGCAGCAATGATTAAGCCGCTGAAGCCGCCCCGGCTGGGGCGAACGCAGGTGGATCTGGACAACCTGATCTGCGCCCGCCGTCGCCCAATTGCGCTGCAATTACCTGAGCACATCGCGCAGTTCAGTCTGCGCCGGCTGGATATTCTGGAAACTTTCGTCAGCGTTGCTTTTTACGCCGAAGGGCGGCGCGGCCATCTGCACCTAGACGTACGCGCTGTCAGCGCACTGCTGGGGGAAGAACAGGATGCGTCCATTTATCCGGACGCCCTGCTCTCGGCGCTGCTAACAGCGCAATTAAACGGTCCTCTGCAGGCGCTCTCCTCCGCGCTGCAAACAGAGCTGGAGCTGGATGAAATCAGCCAGGACAGCACCATGATGGTGGCCGGCGTCCGTATCGGCATGCAAATAAGCGCCGCCGGCAATACCGGACTTGGGCTGTTAACGCCGCCACCGCACCTTGCTGAGCGTATCGCCGCATTGCTCGCCACTCTGCCCGCAGAACCTGCGCCAGCGCCGATCACGCCACTGGCGTCGGCGCAACTGCTGCTGGCGGAGCGCCGGATGTCTCTCAATGATTTCAAAGGCCTGGAGCCCGGAGACGTGTTGATGCTGCCGCCAGGCGCGTCCGCGGATCTGGTGATGCTGCGCCTGCCCGGATACGGCGCCTGCCGCGCCCGCTTAGATGATCACAAATTAGTACTGGTGACACCCATGACTTCAGAAACACAACACATTTCCGAACCTCTCGACGCCCCATCCGATCTGGGCAATCTGGAATTGAAACTGGAGTTTCATCTCGGCTCTCTCAACCTGACCCTGGCTGAGCTGTCGCAAATGACCGAGGGAGCCGCCTTTGATCTTGGCCTGAGCCTAGAAGCGCCGGTGGCGATGAAAGTGAACGGACAAACCGTAGCCCGCTGCGAGCTGGTGGAAATCGATGGGCGTCTGGGGGCGCGCGTAGTACGGTTGACCGGCGGCGACAGCGAGGTCGGCGGGCATGACTGATATACAGGCGATTCCGCTTATCGGGACACTGGTCCTGCTGTCGCTGATCCCGTTCATCGCCATCATGACCACTTCCTTCATCAAGCTCGCCGTGGTGTTCAGTCTGCTGCGCAACGCTCTCGGCATACAGCAGATTCCACCGAACATGGCGTTGTACGGGCTGGCCATTGTGCTGTCGATCTACATCATGGCGCCGGTGGGCTATCAAATTGCTGACACTGTGCAAGAAAAAGGCTTCGACCTGAATCACGCAGAATCGCTCAAGGAACTGGCCAACAGCGCCATCGAGCCCATGTCCGAGTTCCTGACCAAACACTCTTCCGAAAAGGAGCGCGGATTCTTTCTGGAAAGTGCGGAAACCCTGTGGCCCAAAGAGTACGCAGCGCGTCTGGACACCAACAGCATGCTGGTGCTGGTGCCGTCTTTCACCATCAGCGAGTTGAAATCCGCCTTTGAAATCGGCTTTCTGCTGTATCTGCCCTTTATCGCCATCGACTTGATCGTCTCCAACATCCTGCTGGCCATGGGGATGATGATGGTGTCGCCGATGACAATCTCGCTGCCCTTTAAATTACTCCTGTTCGTGCTTCTGGACGGCTGGACCCGATTAACCCATGGCTTGGTGTTGAGTTACCAATGAGCGAAGCGGAAGTCATTCATTACGCCAGTCAGCTATTGATGTTGGTGCTGGTGCTGTCGATGCCCACGGTCATCGTAGCGGCGGTGGTGGGCACGCTGGTGAGCCTGGTGCAGTCGTTGACCCAAATCCAGGACCAGACTCTGTCCTTCGCCATCAAGTTGATCGCAGTGTCCATCACCATCATGCTCACCGCACGCTGGCTGGGCATTGAAATCTACCATTTTTCCATGAACATCCTTGACCACATTGAGTTGATCGGCCCCTCATGATGACCCATTTAATGAGCGACACGCTGACGCTGTTTATGTTCACCGTGCCGCGTCTGCTGGCGGCCATGTCGGTCATGCCGTTCCTGAGCAAAAGCTTCTTCGGCGGCACGTTGATCCGCAACGGTGTGGTGCTCAGTCTGTCCCTGTTCCTGTTCCCCGTGGTGGACGAAGGCTACAAACCGGAAACCATGGCGCCGCTGATGTATGCGCTCATTATTTTCAAGGAAGTGATCATCGGCTTCTGCCTGGGCTGGCTGGCGGCTCTGCCCTTCTGGGCGCTGGAGGCGGTGGGCTTCTTTATTGACAACCAGCGCGGCTCCACTATGGCCAGCGCCATGAACCCGCTGACCGGATCTCAAGCCTCCCCTGTGGGCATTCTGTTTGTGCAAACCTTCACGACCCTGTTTTTTCTGGGAGGCAACTTCCTCACGCTTATGGGCGCTATTTACGCCAGTTATCACGCTTGGCCGATCTTCTCATTTTTCCCGAGGATCGAGCTGTCGGCGGCGGGCTTTTTCTTCGCGCAGCTGGATTACTTCATGAGCATCGTCGTGTTGTTCGCCGCGCCGCTGATCGCCTGCATGTTTCTGGCGGAGTTCGGCCTGGGGCTGGTCAGCCGCTTCGCGCCCCAGCTAAACGTTTTCTTCCTGTCCATGCCGGTAAAAAGCCTGGTGTGCATGGTGATGCTCACTTTCTATGTGGGCGTGTTGATGCGTATTTTCGATGAGCGTTATCTGCGCACCTTTGATCTGTTCAAGCAGCTCAACGTGCTATGGGGGTCATGACGCATGAGCGATGAAAAGACCGAAAAGCCCACCCCCAAAAAGCTCCGCGACGCTCGCAAAAAGGGCCAGGTCGCCCATAGTAAAGATGTGGTGTCCACGGCAACCATCTGCGCAATGTTTCTGTTGTTGCTGGCCACCACCGACACCTATCTCTCGCACCTTAGCATCTTGATCGAGTTGCCCGCGCAATACATGGACAGGCCGTTTCTGGAGGCGTTGCCCATGGTGGTCGACAATGTGCTGTATGAGCTGATTTACCTGACGTTAATGCCCGTCGGCGTGGTCATGGCGTCCGCCATTCTGGCCAATTTTCTGCAAGTGGGCGCTCTGTTTGCAGTAGAGTCACTGAAGCCCGACCTCAAGAAGCTCAACCCAGTGGAGGGCTTCAAGAAAATCTTTTGCGTCAAAAACTTCATTGAATTCATCAAATCACTGATCAAAGTGTGTGTGCTGTCTTATCTGGTCTACATGCTGATCAAGGACAATCTCAATGATTCCGCACGGCTGCATTATTGTGAAGTGGAATGCATCCCGGATTTTGTCGGAACGCTGCTAAAGCAGCTCATCCTGTATTCCGCCATTACTTTCATCGCTCTCGCTGCGGCGGATTTTTTCATACAGAAACAGCAGTTTATCAAGCAGCAGAAAATGAGTAAGGACGAAGTCAAACGGGAATACAAACAGATGGAAGGCAGCCCGGAAATCAAAGGGAAGCGCAAACAGATTCACCGGGAAATGATGAACACGTCTATCCCCGCCCAAGTAAAGAAATGCTCCGCCATCGTCACCAACCCCACCCATCTGGCGGTTGGCATTTACTATGAAAAAGGCGTAGAAGACGTCCCCAAGGTCATGGTGAAAGGCGCGGATCAAATGGCCAAGGTCATCCGCAAAATCGCAGAAAAAGAAGGCATCCCCATGATGGAGAACGTGCCGCTCGCCCGAGGGCTGTGGAAGCGAGCCCAGGTCAACGACTACGTGCCCCCCGATCTGTTCGAAGCCGTTGCGGCGGTGCTGCAATGGGTGGACAGCCTTGATCAGCAGAAACAGCAACGCTGATACCTGAAATAACTAAAACAGCTAAATACGCATATTCGCGCCCTATCCATTGGGCGCCGTTCAGGATTCCTTCTAAACTTAAGTTACCAACCTCACTGATGTAGCTGCGTCATGCCCAAGTCCACCTTCCTGGCGATTGGTCTGCTGCTGTTACAGGGATTGTGGACGCCAACCGCACTTGCGGAGCCGCCGCCCATCCGGATCTGCTACGAATCGGATCCTATGCCGCCCTATTCTCTCTCCGATGCGGACGCCCTGCGCGATCGGGCTGGCGTCTTGCCAGAGCTGATTCGTATCTCCGCGGAGCGAGTCGGCCTGCTGTATAAGTTCTATCGACGCCCCTGGAAGCGCTGCATTCGCGATCTGGAAGAAAACCGCCTGGATGCGCTCTTCGCCGCAATCTGGCTGAAAGAACGGGAAGCCTGGGGCGTTTACCCCAACATCAATGGCGAGCTGGACGCCAGCCGACGCCTGTGGAGCTCCATCTATCCCATCTTCGTCGCCAATAACAGCAAACTCCAGTACAGCAATGGAGAGTTTCAGGGCCTCAAGTTCGGCGTCGGCGCGCCTGTCGGCTACGTCGCCTATCAAAAGCTGGAAAGGATGGGGGTTCTTGCCCCCAGCAGTCTGACGCCGGATATCGGATTTGAACTTCTCACTCGAAACCGCCTTGATGGTTATGTCATCGACCAATCCATCGGCCGCACTTTGGCCAAGAACATGGGGCTCAGCGACGCTATCACTACCCTGCCGGAGCCCTTCCTCATCTCCGACTGGTATCTGGTCATCTCCCACAAATTCTACGAAGAACGCAGTCAGGACTCAGAAACCCTCTGGAACGCCCTGACGCAAACGCGAGAGGAAATGGGCGAGTATTTGCTGGAAAAGTATATGAAAGAAGAATGAGCGACGCCAGGCTGTCTGGGCAGTAGAATGAGCCCCCCAGACCAACAAGAACGCTTATTAAACTAGTGAATTCACTGCTCGCTTATTCACCGCACTACGATTTCCACCTCCCGGGCATAGCGGCGCTGCATCCATTTGACGTCAAAAAATACAGTCGGGCCTGGGGCGTCCTGCTGCAACGCTTCGGGGACGAGCTCGCCAAATACCGGCTCCAGATCGACGCGCCGATTTCACTGGAAACTCTGGGGCTTGCGCACTCTCACGAATATCTGGCGTCCCTATGTCACTCAGCCGCCATCAGCCGAGTGGTGGAAACTTCACTGGTGAAATGGCTGCCCGCCTCGCTATTACAAAAGGGCCTGCTCACTCCCGCTAAATACGCTGTGGCGGGAACCCTCGCCGCCGCTCGCACAGCCATTGATGACCAGGCCATTGTTTTCAACTTGGGAGGCGGCTTCCACCATGCTTTTAGAGATCATGGCGAAGGCTTTTGTTTTTTCTCAGATGCAGCCCTGGCGATCCAACTGTTGCGAGCGGAAAAACGCATGGGCAGCGCCGATGAGGTGCTGATGATCGACCTGGACGCGCACCGGGGCAACGGATTTGAGAGTTACATCGCCTCGGACCCAATTGTCCACAACTTTGATATGTATAACTTTCAGACGTATCCGAGGCTCCATCCGGGCGATCCTGATGAGTTTCCGTTTATGGTTCCTTTGCATGCCGGCACGGACACCGAGATCTATCTGTATATTCTTAGAGAAGAACTCCCTCGTCTCTTTAACCATGTTAAACAGCCTAAGCTGGCTTTTTACAATGCAGGGACGGACATATTAAAGGGCGACAAACTGGGCGGCCTGAGCGTTGATTATAACGGGGTGAAAGCGCGGGACCATTTCGTTCTGGATATGTTGATCAATCACAAAATTCCGACCGTCATTATGACCAGCGGCGGCTATTCCAAAGACTCTTACCGGCTGATCGCAGACCTAGCGCAACACCTGTTGGAAATGCCTCAATGACTCGCATACAAAGCAAACGTCACCGTCTCCAGCATGAATCGAAAACGAGCCGCTGGCGCAACGGCTCGATTAGCACTATCTACAACTCAATGGTCATAAACAAACTATTCGGGTCTTCAACGTAGTCCGCAAAAGGACCGCACAGGGTGAACCCATAGTTCGCGTAAAGTTGATGGGCGGGTTGAAAGGCCGCCATGGAGCCGGTTTCCAGGCTGATGCGGCGATAATTACGCTGACGCGCTTCTTCTAGAATATGACGCAATAAATGGGAGGCGACGCCTTTGCGAAGATGCGCGGTCGACGTACGCATGGACTTCAGTTCGCCGTGTCCGGCGTCCAGCTCTTTCAGCGCGCCGCAGCCCATCAGCTCAGCGCCGTCCCAGACAGTCCAGAAGGTGACCTCGGGCTTTTTGAGACCCGACAGATCCAACGCATGTATGCTCTCCGGCGGCGAATTCTCCGCCATTCCCCGAAGATGTTCCTGTAACAATTCAGCCACTTCAGGGCCGCTTAGATCATCAATCCTGATTTCCATAACAAACCATTGCATTAAGTGGAAAACAACGCAGGCGCAATCGCCGGCGGGTTAAACAACCCTGTACGCTCGGAACATGTGCGGATATTTATGATTATTGCAGCGGGATTCTAATGCAGCGTCGCGTTTTTGGCGACACTGTCAGGGGGAGAAACACGTGGAATTACGCCAAGGAGACTTACAAAGTCTGACTCTCCAATATCCGGCTGTTCATCGCCTGGGTCAGCGCTTCCATTTGATCGTCAACATTGGCGCGGATGACGCCGAAGTTGCTTTCGATCTGGCAATCGCCGTCTCCCAGGTTGGGGTCAGCGATGACTTCAAATTTTTCCAGCCCCGGATAGAACTCCAGCGCCTCCTTGATCTTGGCGCGCACCGGGGCCGCCACGTCGGTGGCGATCTTGACCGTGACCTGGGCGCCTTCGCCTATGTGGTAGAGCGCCTTGCGCACGACTTGATAGGCGAGTTCTTCCTTGTCGAATTCATTGAGGATCTTGCGCACGGACTCAATCACCAGATTCGTCAGCGTCTGCTCGATTTCCTGATAAGAGTGAATGATCTGCGCGGCATTGGCGAGCATCAGCTCCACTTGCTTATGACGCGCCTCGCGCAGGCCTTCCTCGAAGCCTCGCTTTTTCTCTTCCTCATAGGCTTCCCGCGCCTGCTGCATGATCATGTCAGCCGAATGCCGCGCCTCAAGTATGATCTGCTCAGCATCCCGCAACTGGCGATAATCCTCCGCCTTGAGTACCCCCTCGGGGCCAAAGTCAGCCTGGGAGTCGTTCAATCGAATAACAGAAAGCATGATGGGTCAATCTCCCGGTAGAGTTTAAGCATGAGACGCTGCGCTTCCTGGGTCTGCTCAGGCGCAGTCTGACGCATGAAAGCCGCATCGCACATATCGCTGACAGCATGAGGCAATTTCAACGCCAGGCGTTTGACGACGGATTGAGGAACGCCGCTCAGCGCGCAAGCCAGCATATTCAGACCTGCGGAGCGCAGCCCCTGGGACACCGCATCCTGATCCATCCAGTCCGCAATCCCGAGATCAATACAGAAGGTCGGCGCATTTCTGGCCAGAAACGGCGCTTTAGACACCGCGAAACGATGCAACTCCGTGGGCGTCGCCACCGCCTCCGCACGTTTGGGAATGCGCGCTGAGTAGGCTAAGGCGCCCCCCAGCATGATCATGCGTTGCAATGCTTCCCCCGCCAATAAAGGCAGTCTCTGATGGGAGACGGCGAAGTCGCAATCTATGGATTTGGCCAGCCCACAGCGCTGCAGAATATAGTCGGACATAATCTTACGGCTGTCCGGCCGCCGCTGCAGGCGTTCAATCGCTTCCCAATGCGGGTCATCGCTCAGCCAACTGGAATCCAGATAGTCCGCCGGGTAGCGATAAAAGTCGTGGACCTGTCGCGACATCAGGTTACGATAGCGAGCCGATGTGGGAATAAGTTCGATCATGCCAGTTTCTGGATGGCCGGAGTCTGAATTTTACGTGGAATCCAACCTGCTCTCACCGCGTAGTACAAAGCGCCAACAAGCAACAGCACCAGCAACGCGCCGATACCCGCCCACAGATACATCATGCCGCCATTGGTGACTTCCTCAGGAGACGTGATCCGCTTCAGGCTCGATGGAAACAAAGCGACGGAGACTTGGTCGTAATCCAGGCCGAGGATACTGTTGGAGACCAGCGCTTTAATCTTCGGCGTCAGAGTTTCGATCGGCGCATCCTCTACGTATTTGATAAATACCGAGGCGGTGCTGGGCTTGGGATTCTTGTCGAACTTATCCCCCTCCTGCATCACCACATGCACTCTCGCCACCAACACGCCGTCGATATTTGACAATGTGTGCGACAACTCCTGGGAAATGGCGTAGATGAAGCGCGCTTTCTCTTCAGTGGGAGAAGAAATCAAGCCGTCTTTCGCGAAGATTTCACCCATAGTGGCGAAATGTTGCTTCGGATAGCCCTGTCTCTGCAACACACTGATGGCGCGGGCCACCTGCTGCTCGGGCAGCTTCAGACGCACGTTCTGGTCTTTGCCGGCGCCGAGCACTTCCATCTCCACATTAAAGCCTGTGGAACGGAGAATCGCATACATCTCATTGCCTTCCTGCTGGCTCAAACCGCTGTACAGCTCGGTTTTGCAACCGCCCAGCAGCAGTAACAGCAAACACAGTCCGGACCGCCAAATCTGTCGCTTTTTCATAGCATATCCTTCAGTCTATTGCGCTCTTAACAGGCTTTCCGCATTTTTGTTGACCTTACTGGTCACCGCCAACGCCATCTGCTGCTGAATGGAAATCTGACTGACTTCAAAGAACAGCTTGTTGGCTTCCGCCGGCGAGCTGACAGGCTGATTCATACGTTGCTCCAACGCGTGAATACGTTCCTGATAGCCTTTCCCCATGGCCTGCAGTTTGTTCAGAATGGTGTCGCCTAAACTGATGAACGGTTTTTCCGCGTTCTGTGTCGCGTAGGTTTGATGCACCACTTGCACATTGCTTGCCGCATGCGGGCGCCCCGCCTCCATCACCTCAGTAAAGCGGGCGATTTCATGCGCGTTGGCGCCAGAATTGACCGGCTGCGCAAAGTCTTTCTGAAGCGCCTGATCCGGCGCGACGGCGGCTATTGCTGCGTCCATTGCTTACCCCTCCGCCGCCAGCAGAATCTCTTCCGCCAGGGAGCCTTTAAAGTCAGGATTGGAGGTCAGGCGAGGTATCAACTCTTCCGCATCCTGCTCGCGCCCGGACCGTTTCATGGCGAACACCAGCAGCGCCAGCGCATCCATATTTTCGTAGTCCAGCGCGGCCAGATTATCGGACAACAGCTTAACGCCGCTTTCAAAATCGCCGCCGGCGATCTTGGTCGCCGCCATACCCAGCCCTGCGGCAGTGTGGCTGGTTACATCGTCAGCGATCGCCGCCACGCCGCCGAAAATCACTTCAGCGTCCTGTAACCTGCCCTGCTCACACGCCAGGACGCCGATCTCCGACACCCGCTTGATGAGATTTTCAGGATATAACATAAGCAAATCCTCTCAGTGTTCCTGATATTCCCGCCGCCGCTCTCCTCAGAAAGCCTGCGGCGGGGATAACCGGGCCCAAAATAAAGCCGGGCCCGAGAATCGGATAACGTTAAGCCGCTTGACCGATCTTTTTGATGGCGTCCATGATCAACTTGTGAATCAAAGACAAGATTTCTCTTTCCATCGCATTCTTCTCCGCCTGGGCGTAGAGATCCTTCAGCATGGCGTTCATCGCCTCAGGAGAGTCCGGCACAGCGAAGTTGGATGCGTCGTCAAGAGTCATGCTGGTGAAGTTATTGCTTACTTCCGCCATAGTGTTTTCCTCACTAAATATTCAAGTTTCTATCGAGATTACTCTTCGCCCGGTAGGGCTTGTGCTTCAACAGACAGTCTTCCAGACCGCCTAACGCTGAAGTTTGGACCAGGTCTGCTCCAGCACGACGATGGCGCGGTCAATACTTTCCTTAAAAGCATTGTGGCGTTTGAAATCGTCCTGATTCAGACCGGAATTCAGTTTGCGCCGCACGCTGGCGGACGCATTGGTTAACTCGTTGATCACGTTTCTCAGCATGACTCCGCCGGAGTCCTTACTGATATTTTCCGCATTGATTTCGGTGTCTACGGGTTGGTTTCTTAACATTGGATTTAACATGCCTAGTCCACTCCTAATCGATATTGGATCAGTTTGTCTCCTCTGCGGAGCTGCAACATATGGGGGGTGATTTCCTCCACCCGATAGCCGTAATTAAGCTGGCTGCCGACGAAGTACTTCTCCCCGTTGCTGAGTACGAAGAACGGGGTTTTGCCCATGTAAATGCCTTTCACCACCAGATTGGGCAACGGCGCCAGCGCCATCTTGGTGTCCGCGGTGACCAAATCTTCAAACCCGATTACGCCAGGCACATCCACCTGCAGACGACCGCGGTTCTTTTTCCACGCCACGTCATCATCAACATTGCCTTTCAGCACCAGGAAACCGGGACGGTCCCCCTTGAACACGGACACGTTGGAATAACCAAGGGCGGTCAGCGCGATTTCGGCGCCTTTGATGAGCTCGTCAGTCACTTTCACCTTGAGCGTGGCCTGCAGCTTTTTCGACTCCATCCACCGAGTCAGGCGATTCAACTCTCCGGCGTCATTCACGTAACCTTCCACCAACCAGCTCACCCCGTCCGCAAGCGCGAGCACTTTCACATTGGGCAACCCCAGTGTTTGCGTCAGTTCACTTTGCAGGTTGGCGCGGTCAGCAGCGACAACGCCTTCTTTGGACTTCTCCGCGTTAGACATGGAGCCCACCGCCAGCATCATCAGCAGGCCGGCGCAGGCGCCCATCACGCCCAATCCCACCTTCATGCGATTGAAGGTTTCCGACCAGCTACGGCTGGGCAGCGGCGACGTTGGCGCGCTTGCGGGAGCGTCCGCTGCGGCGGAGGACGCGGGTTTAGGCTGCGTCGCCGGCGCCGCAGGGACCACCGGTTGCGGCCACTCCGCCGGACCGTTGGCGACGGCGAACTGGAAGTCGTCAATGGCGACCGGCGCCACCTCTTCCACCACCAAATCTCTTTGCTCGGACACTTCGCCATTCAGTAACAAGCGGCTACCCTCCTGCAGCAGAGTCAGGCGTATTTGCTGTTCTTCGACTTGCAGTGAAAAGTGCGCCGCGAGCAGGTTAGGCTCCTGAAACACCAGATCATCGTTATCGTCGCTACCACATACATACTTGCCGACGGCCAGATCCAGTTCGCTTCCTGCGTGAGCTCCGGAGAGAATTTTCAGCTTCCAGTCAGACATACGCGCTCTTACCAGTTATTTACCTGTTGCCGGTCAGTTCACTGCTTGCAGTCACTTAACCGTTGAATCGCCCATTCGTTTCGCCGCTCCTCCGCGCCCGTTGCATTAACGGGTCAGCGGGTGGCAGCTGTTGATCATGTTGGCGTCGCCCTTCAATGCGTCAGGGAACGCCTTCGCTACTCTTTGAGTGTCATCGCAGCGGGAATAGTTTCCGATGACGACGGAATAAATTGGCTTTTCTCCGTTTTTCTCCACTTCCATTTGAGTGGGGAAACCGCGCGAGTCGAAGTACTCACGGATCGCCACGGCGCCGTCTTTGTTAGAGCTGCCCACCTGGAAGGCGTAGCCGTATATCTTGCGGCCGTTAGAAGCCAAACCGCCGGTAGGGATATCAATGATCTTCGGGGTCATCAGGAACAGTTTGACCATCTTCTTGCGGTTATGATTCGTTGTGCGGAACAGCGCGCCCAGCAACGGAATATCCTTGAGCAGGGGCACCCCACCGACAGACTCGCTCTCATAATCCTGGAAAAAGCCGCCGATCAGCAGACTCTGTCCCAGCCCCACCACTGTTTGCGTATTGATGCTGCTGGTCTTGATAACCGGAATGCGGTCCACCTCGTCGCCGGTTTGCTGCCCGTCTTCAATGGTGACCTCCAGATTGATGCCCTTTTGTTCCTCGCCACGCTGGATATGGGGCGTCACCCGCAGGACCGAGCCCACCGTGACAGGAAACAGATCGACCTGTTCATTACCCTGCACACGCACATGGAAGGTGGTGCTATCGTCCAGAACCGCCTCCAAATGCTCGCTGGTGACCACGGATGGTCTCGACACCACCTGCGCGTCGCCGTCCTCCACCAAGGCGTTCACCTTGGCGATGAAGTAATCCAGGCCGGAATCCAATACCGTGGAGAAAGTCGCGTCCGCGCCGCCCAGGATCGCCAACTGATTCTTGCCCGGCGCCGGTTTCTGACTGTCTATGCCACCGTATCCGAACTCACCCAGTTTCTGATCGCGAGCCTGCCAGCTCACTCCCAGCTCTTTCAGGTTGGTGGCGCTGACGCTGATGATGGAGACATTCACTTCCACCTGTTCGGATGGCTGGTCCAGATTACGCACCAGCGCCTTGTACATGGGCATGCGCTCCAGGCGGTCGTACACGATAATGGAGTTGGTGCGGCCGTCCGCCTCCACCCAGGCGCGTTCGCCGGTTCCCGGCATATCCGAAGTCACGGGGCTGGATGTTCTCTTACCTTCCAGGACGCCAACTGGCCCGCCAATGCTGGTTTCTCCGTTTTTACCCTGCCCCGCGGCCAAAGCGCCCCGCAACACGGAAGCCATCCCGGGAACTACGACCTCTTTGCCGCGATAGCTTTGCACACGATCCGCCGCCGTGGCGTAACGCAGACGGAACATCTGCATGGAGTACTGATCGCGTCGGGGCATGGTCACCACCTGGCTTTCCAGCACGGAGGCGGTTTCCTGAATCAGGTCCACCATGGAAGATGGACCGGAGATATAAACCATGCCTTTGTCCGGCATTTCCTTCCAACTGAAGCGTTCGTCCCAAATGCCGACTTTCTCCACCGCACTGCGCAATTGCGCCGTTTTGATGTTGGTCAGCGTGATAATGCGGCTAACGATTTCATCGCCGCGGAAAAAGTGCAGCGTGGAGCCGTCGTAGTACCACTCAAACTCAAAGGACTTGCCCAATATGTCCAGGAACTGGCGCGGCGAGTCCCCTTTAAAGCTGCCGTTGACCGTTCCGGCGATGCGGGCGCTCACCGTCACCGGGATGCCGTAACTGGCGGCGAAGTTCTTCAATACGTCCGTCAGCGATTCACCGTTGGCGTACAACTCATAAGGCGAATTGTTCCAGCGGGGTTCAGCGGCGAATGCGCCGGAGCAAACCAATGTCAGCAACAGAGCGATCAAGCCTTTAAATTTCATGCCTTACTTCCATCAATGTCTTTAGTTATTAGTGGTTTACTGAGAAATCATTCCATTCAGAACCGGGTATGCGGGGCCAGCACAGGGATATCGCGACGGACATAGCCGCCAACGGAGCCAGCAATCTCAGTCATGCAATCCAGAGCGTGCATGAAGGACTCCAGCAGTTTTTCGAAATCGAACAGGGACAATTCTTTCGACGCCATACAGCGATACAGACACAACGCATCCTGATTGACGTCGATATAAAGGGATTCGCGATGGGAGTCGGCATTGGCCAGCGCCGCTTTCAATGCGGTTCTGACGCACTCGCCGCGCTCCCGCTTCTCTTCAGGTAGCTTGCGCACCTGGGCGGCGACGTAGATCTTGCCGGCGGACTCAAAAAACCGCACCGGATTGGCGTCCACATACCATTCAAAATGGCCTTCCGGAGTCTGCTCCAGATCCGGCATGCCGTATTTCTTCGCAAACTCTGCAATCAGTTTGTTGAGTGTCGTGCTCATAGTTCTGTCCCGTTTCGCCTGATGCCTTAGGTCTATCGGATTGGTAACGGCTAATCGCGAACGGTTGCGAAAATTTTTACACGACCACTTTTTCCTGATCTTTGCGCAACTTCACTGGCGCGGTGGTTACTCACCTTACGGAAGCAGTTGTAACTCCAAACGGAATATCTAACCCATGACAGGTCGGGTCCGCGGGTATGTGATGCAACGGCGGTCCGGCGTTACTTGCGAAAGGCCGCTTTTATGAATATCGATACTCTGATCGCCGACCTGACGAAGCAGCTGCAGTTAGAAGATTCGCTGCAACTGGACGAACACGGCTACCTCTCTCTGGAAGTCAACGACACCCTGGTTGTGAATCTGCAGTGGCATGCGGCGGACGAGCATCTGATTATTTTCTCCCCACTGTTCAAACTGCCTGACGACAGCGAAGAACCTGAGACGCTACGAAAGCAGAACGCCCTATTGAAAATGTTGCTGGGCGCAAATTTATTCTGGCAGGGGACGGAAGGAGGCACCCTCTCTCTGGACAACGATTCCGGCTGGCTCTGGTTGATGGACAAGTACCCGTTCAGCGTTATTGCGCCTCCCGGCGTGTTGAGCCAACGCCTCCTCCAGCATATTGAAACGGTGAAAGCCTACGCGGAAAAAGGCCCTGAACCAGCGCCTGAGCGCAAACAGGTTGGCGATGACTCTCAGGTCAACAATCAGTGGATTCAGGGTTAAAGGAGTAGGAAATGGAAGTCAACCGTCCCTCCGTTCCCGTCCCCCAGAATGTCGGTCCAGAACAGATATCATCGCAAAACACCCCCTCCGCCCCAGGGCGGCTCGGGGAAAACAACATCCGCTCCGCGTCTTCCGAATCTGCGCCGACGCTAACGACGCCGGAGAAATTCAAGGCCTGGGCGGAAAATCATGATTTAAGCCTTACCGGTTACCCACAGGCCAAAATAGAACGCTACAGCGAAATTATCATTCAGGACCTGGAGCGAAAAAATCTTGCAGAAGTGCTGGGGCAATCAAAGTCCTCCGCCGGCAACGAAGCCATTGTTAAGAATCTGTTCGAAAAACTGAACCTGCAAGAATTTATGGGCAAAGCGCCGGACCCAGGCCTGGATCTCTCCACGCCCAAAGAAATCGGCAAAATCACGCAAGCGTTACAGGACATATTGACCAGCAAACTCGATGAGCCGCAGCGCAGGGTCTTTAACGAGAAGTTCAACCCTCCCCGGGAAATCCAGGCCGCCACGGATCACCTGGAAGTGTTGAATCAGATGAACTACGCGCTGAAAGAGGTCAACCAGCTCATCCCCTCTAAGTTCAGCGTAGAAACCGCCGAAGTGACCAAGCCCCTCGCCAAACATGTGGCCAACCGCATCGTCCAGCAGGAACGCGAAAAAATAAAAGAAGAGGTGCTGGATAAACTGAAATACCTCAACAATTCCGGCGCCAGCAATAATCTGGCGGTGGAAATGGATCTGGGCGTGAACATTCTGCACACGCCGCTCAAAGCAACAGTCAATCTCAGTCACAAAGAAACAGCGCAAACATCACAGGCGCTTGGCGTGCTGCGGGAAAGAACCGATGCAGGCAAATTCGGATTTGAAATCAAGCTGCCAATCATTGAGGCGGGGCCATCCGTCGGGGCGACGGTTAACCTGTCCCGCACCTCGGGCAGAGGGTTTGATAACGTCAGCGATTTCGTCGACCACTTCACCAATAGTGTGCTGGATCTCACCTTGAGTTCTCCGGGAGCGGCGAAATCAGCCAAGGCGCTTAAAAAAGCGGTGGCCAGCGATAGTGAAATTCTCACCCAAAGCGATCAAATGAAACTGAAACTGCAGGACTTTCTAAGGGCTCACGGTGAGGCGGCGTCCAATGTGGGCGAGTTACAAAGTTGGCGTAGCGGATCAGTCGAGCTCGCCTTGCCGGAGCCGCGCAGCATGCCAGCCTCTGCGGCTTACAAAGTCAATTCTCTTTCCTATGGCGGCTTCGGTAAGCTTGGATTCAAGGCCGCAGATGTGAAAGTCAGTTATGAACACAAACATACTCACATTCATGTCAAAGGAGAGACCTCGCTGACCAAAAAGATGATGGAAGACGAGGATTTACTCAAATCCCGTACGGAAAAATTTGAACATCGCGCCCAAGACGATTTTTTTGAGCGACTCGGCGCGCTCAAGGAGCACATTTCTCACATTGAAAACGCTTCCATAACATCGGAAGAAACTCACTCTCAAAACCCGGTCAACTCTCTGCCTCTCACCGCAGAAAATCTCGAACTATTCGGAAGATCTCTGAATCGCAGCCCTTCCGCCGCCTCCGAAGAAAGCTTTCACACCGCGTTACAGGAGCCCCCCACCCCAGGCAGCCTTTCCGGTAGAGCCAGCTCGGAGTCGCTGAACTCGATGGATGCGCTGAGCGACAACGAAGTAATCGTCAATCGCAGCCCAACCGTTGTAAGCGGAGAATCCTTTTACACCGCCAGCCAGGGCAGCCCTTCCGTCATCAGCGAAACCAGTTCTATTGCAAGCTCCGAGGAGCGGCCAGCCATCGATCTGGTTCGCGACCAGCTCAAAGATATGGCCCTGGAAAACTTTGACAAGTTACTGCAGTACGAAGGGAACACACGCTCACATGATACGTTGACCAAAGGCTTCGGGCGCGTAGAGCATAATCTGCGCAAAGTGGTTGGCATGGGCCCCAAGCATCTTGAATCTGCAATCAAAAGAGAGATGGAGAAAGAAGTCGGCGTAAAAGGCAGAGCGTCTCTGGTGGAAGGCTTGACCGTTCGCCACGCCAATATTTTCAACGAGTTCGTCAAAACCTATCGAGAGGAAGCGGGGGAACCGCCGGAAACCACGCTGGCGAAGGCGCGTGAAGAGGCGCCGGAAGCCATCATGGCGTTTGAAACCATCAGCAAACACCTTGAAACGCCGCAAATGAAGTTCAGCAAAAACGACTTTGCGCAAATTCGCGCTCTGGAATACAGCCAGCCGAAGGAGAGAAGCCACAAAACCACCCTCACCCTGGACATCGCCTCAACCGCGACAGCCACAATCGAGCATACCCGTCGTAAAATGCGCGATAACGCCAATATCAACTACAACGGCGCTTTTCACGACATAAAAATTACCATAAAGGGCGGCGTAAGCCTGGACACTATTGAGAAAATCAAAGAACTCGCCAGTAAAAAAGCGCCGGGATTAGAAGACGCGGAAGTCACCGAGATACTTTCCAGCGCTGCGGAATCCGCTTCAGGCGCAGCGACGGGGTCTGCAGCCGCCACAGTTTCAGCCTACTTTGAGCTGAAAGACGGGGGCATGAGTTTCGGGAGGGTACTGGTCGGCGGTGAATTGAAAGTCGGCGGCAAAGCAACGATTCCTACAGACACCGTCACTGTGGAGGTAGGCGGCAGCGTCGCCGCGACCCACGAACGCCCCGTCAAAGAGTTCATTGGTAAAGACAACCTCAATTACTTCAAAACCCAGTTTGACGGCCTGGTAAGCCGTAAAACCATAGCAGAAACGCCCCGCGAAGGAGATGGCTGGGAAGAGCTCACGAAAAAGTTTGATGGACACTTGGGCGCCATGTTGACCAATATGGCGAATCCCTCCAGCAAGGTGCGAAAACAGGTGGATGAGCTATTCGCAACCTGTCAGCCTCACGCTCTAAAAGAACGTATGGAAAAAGCCGAAAAGGCGCGGGATGAATTCTTTGTCGCATGCGAAAAAATGGCTCAGGGACCGCAGGAGGGCTCATCTGCGACAGCGGACGACTTGAAAAAAGAAGCCTTAAGCGCTTTCCGTCTGTTCCTCTATGACTTCAAGGATGGCGTGCAGAAAGATTATGAAAAAGCAGTCAAGAAATTGAGTTAAGTCTTACAGAGTGATCCCGCGCCCATGATCGCGGAATCACTCTGCGCCCTTAATACAGTACTTACATCAGCGGCATGACTGACTCCTTTAGTGACGTCCGCGCCCGGAACAGGCGGCTTTTCACGCTGGGAACAGTAATACCCAGTTCATCCGCGACGCGTTGATAGGGATAGTTTTCAATCGCCACCCACTCAACAATCTTTTGCACGTCTTTCGGAAGCATACGGATGCTGTACTCCAACTGCTTGATGCGATGCTCCTGCTGCAGGCTGGCCTCCGGCGTGTCGGATTCGTTGTGCGCCTGATCCAGCACATCATCGGAGACAAAATCATATTTGTACTCAGGAGAGCGATTGTAGTGATTGCGGATCAGGTTGTTGGCGATACCCAAAATCCAGGTGGAGAATCGGGATTTACCTTCAAAAGAGCTGAGCCCCTGTTGCGCCCAAAGAAAGGTATCCTGCACCAGATCTTCGATATCCTCCTGACGCGATACTCGGTTGCGAATAAATCTGTGCAATTTGGGACGCTGTTCACGAAAAAGCATATCCAATGAATTCGGGCAACCGCTTCTGGCCTGACTAACTAACTGATTGGTCTCATCGTATTTTATTTCCATCGTTCCCATTCCTTTTGTTGACGGGGGGGTTGATGGAAACGATGGTCGGTCACACGGCCTTTTGAACCAGTTTCAGATAAGCGTCAGATTCGACGCAGATGCATCTGATCCCTTGAACTGAACCGATCTGACACTGCGGTTCATTTATCCAATAAAAAGTGAACCTGACATAATGAACTTATTCCGATATACGCGCGCAAAGATATAAATGACTGCCGGTCAGAGTTAGAAAACATATCGGAAATCCAAACTTCAATTAAAACCGGCATGCATTTAACTTTTTGTAATTAAAAAAGAAAAAACATTACCGCCATATTATTAATAAATTTCTTAAGTAACGTGAAACCCCGCGAAGTTTCTGGGCCGTATAGTTATTTGGTTAGTGCGACAGACTTAACAGGCCTAACCAGTGGACTATTTGCATAGGCCAAATTAAGCATTTAAATAATCTCTCTGAGGGATAATCCTATGGCTTTGTAACGGAATGTAAGGTCGACTTCGTATAAAAACGTATTTTTCGCCTTTTGTATCCTAAGTAACTTGATGTACTGTTAGGTTTCGTTACACAAAGAAGGTCTGTTGTTTCGAACTATAACAGGGAGCGCATTCATACGATCTCTGTGCGACGTTGATGTCTGGAACTCTATTACTCGCGTCGCTTTGCACTGGAACAGCCACATTCCGCCTTCTGTAAAACAGATAGAAAAAAATAGCGGAAAGCTAAGCGTTATCAGCGCCTCATACAGGCGCATTTCGAGGCGCAACTCTGAAAAATATTGATAGTTTTTATTGAAAGAGAACATCTGAAAAGTCAATGACGTTTTTGTTGTTCTCGTGTCGCTTACCCTGATAACTTCCGAATGAAAGCGTATTCATAAAAAGCTCGGAAATCAGGATAAAAGTCCCTAAAAACAATGGTGTATGGGAATTTCAAGCTCACAAAAACAGGAAGCGTTTGAGGTGATTCGGAGAGAGACCGAACAGCAGTCGTCAGCGCTCAACGTAGTAAAGGATAACAATATGCGCCAGAGTTGCAGACCCGGCAGGGTCCGTTTGCATCGAAACCGCTTGTTGGAGCTTAGACAAGGCCTGGGACTGAGTCAGGAACAGGTCGCTGACGAATGCCAACAGCAGAGACTTTATGTGTCCGTTTCGTCCCTGAAGCGGGCGGAATTGCAGCGCTATATATTGCTGCGCACGGCTCATAACCTGTCACGCTTCTACAATGTGCCAGTGGAAGAGCTGATCGTGGCGGAGGACGCCTCTGAGCCAGAGACGCCAGCCTCCCCCACAGAAACGCCAGCCGTGGTGCCGCGTGAGAGTATTGATCCCGTATCAGCTCCCATTCATAGGAAAGTGCTTGGCTTATGCCTGGCGGGCGAGCTGGACCTCAGAAGTCTCACTCCCATGATGGATGAGCTGGACGTCACCGTGCACTATTCTTCACCGTCATTCCATGTGCTCCTGCTGGGCGCAGCAAACGCCCACCAGAAGCCAACCGCTTATGCGATGCGAGTCATCCGCGCCATAGCCCGACGCCATCCCGATATCGTCGCGTTGGTGAAGCCCATCCTGGCCGAATTCAGCCACCACGGAGCCCTGCACTGCCAAGCGCGCCTGCCGATGAGCGAGCGCCTTGGCATTGAACGCTTCGCCAAGCAGCAGCTATCCGGCGTGGTCCTGGTGCACAGCGAGTTGTTTCATTGCAGCCGCCTGGAGTACAGCTTTGTCTATAAATCCAATCCGGCCTACGCGCCCGGACCTTGGTATGCGCTGACAGAATCCGCGCCACCGGTGCTGCACACCATCGGACGCGATCAGGAGCAGGCGTATTTCCAGTCGTTGCTGACCCAGCTAAAAGCAGAAGGCGAAGGCGCCTGGTGCAATATCAGCGGCGTGGCGGGCATTGGCAAAACCCACTTGGCGTTAGCCTTCGTGGAAGAGGCCGCCAAGCAGAACCTCAGCCGCGTCATCCTGCGCAATACTTGTGATGACAAATCCAAGCTGCACCCAGGCGCAGAGTTGATCCGCCGACTGGCGAACTTGCAGGAAGTGGACGAAAACAAGCTGCTGAACCTGCTGGTCAACTTCTGTATCGACAGCCACTGGTATCCGTTCATCTACCACCTGTTCGGCGTCAAACGCAACGATCCGCACCCCAACGACTGGATGGTGGCGAGCATGTCGCCCTACCTGTTCCAAAAGAGCTGCCAACAGGCCCTTGAGACCCTGCTGATTGCGCTGCTGGGGCAACGGGAGCTGATCGTTGTGATAGAAGAGATACACCAGCTTGACGAGGACATGCGCCTCACTCTCGAGGCCTTGGCGAATCTGACGCCTTACTGTCCGCTCTTGCTGATCACCAGCAGCTATACCGATTTCATCGCCGGCTTCGACCAGCATGACGTCAAGACCATCCGGCTGTTCCCTCTCACGCAACCCCAGGCGAGAGAGCTGGCGCACGGCCACGGCGCGGCCAGCGAGGAGTGGCGTGAGCACTGTGTTTTAAAGGCGCAAGGACATCCGTCATTCTTAATCGATTTACTCAATCACGAGCATTTGGGCGACGAATTGCCCTTTAGCATCACCAACATCATCGCCGCCAAAACCGAACGCCTGTCCGCCCGCCTTAAATGCGCCATGGAACTGATTTCAATCAGCCAGGATGGGTTCACGCAGCCGCAATTGGAAGAGCTGATGAACGGCCCCCTGGAGCGTTTCGCGACGCTACTTAGCCTGGGTGTTTTGCATCCCCATGGCGAACGCTGGTTCTTCACTCACAACCTGCTGCGGGAAGCGGTCTACCAGTCCATGTCGGAACAAGTTCGCCGCGAACGTCACGCTATGGCGGCGGAGTGGATGCGTGATCGCGATCCGGTGCAGTACGCTATCCATCTCGCCAAATCCGGCAGCGATCAGGCATTGCCGGAATTGTTGGCGGCGGCGGAGCGGCTGATTCAGGATCAACATTTCAAGCAGGCCAAACAACTGCTTCTACTCGCAGAGCCGTTTCTACAGGACGCCAAATGCAAATGTAAAACCTATCGCATGCTGGCGTTGGCGCTAAAATCACTGGGAGAGACGGATAAAGGCGTCAAAGCCATTCTGTCCGCCATCGATTACTGTTCAGATGAGCGCGACGCCAGCCACGACTGGCGCATACTGGCGGAGATGTATTATCAGCTCGGCCGCACTGAAGACGCTCTTCACGCCCTGAACTGTGCGGAAATTCTGACAGAGCGCTATCACCAGCATGAGCTGGGCGCCAGACTGTACGAGCTACATAGCGAAATACTGCTCAGCAAAGGGCATGTGGTGGCGAGCCAGGAATACCGCAAAATCGCAATGAAAACCGCCATGAAAAGCGATCAATGTCCACCCAAATGCGATATCAGACAGGAGGGATTCAGTCCCTACGGCGGATTGGGACCGAACATGCCCAACTTCGCCCCACAGACATGCATGAATAAATAAAGATAAATTAAAAAATATAAAAATCGCCCCCAACCGCGTCTCGGCGCCACTTGTCGGAGAGACGTTGAATTAATCGCCGCAACCTTCGTAGCGCAACGGTTACCCAACAACAATAACAGGGTTAACCTGAACCGCCGAAGGTGACGATATGTATCCGCTCTCGAATATACTGGCCCGCGAGGGCATCCTTACACGCCCCTACTCCCTCTTACCCGGAACCCGCCCTATTGGCGAAACGGCTTGTTTTCAACACGCCGAAATCACCTATCGCCAGGAAGAAAGCGTGCTGACGATTATTCTGTATCGACGCCTGCAACGCCCTAGCGGTCTTGGCAACGCATTTGCGGAAATGAAATGGCTGTTGAATGTCATTCGCAGACAAGCGCCGGACATCAGAAAACTGGTCACCACCGCGATGCGCATAGAACATGAGGACGGCGGCCCCGTTCCCTCCCCGGACAAACTACTGACGTTCTACAAACGCTATTTCAACGCTATCGACGACGGACGCCGGGATGGGCAGGATTGGCTAAAGTTGGAATTGCGGGCGGCGGAAGCGCAATAAGCGCATCCGCTTAGAGTTCTGGACGCTCCAGAGACGCCCTCACGCTCGCCATTTCCGTGGCGACGACGGCGGGGTTCGGTTCGATTTCCGCCAGGACTTGAGACCCGACGATAATCATACGGATCATACGCTCCAACTGATCGCTGATCCCGGCATGCTTTTCAAAAGGGAGGTCCAGTGCGGTGGCGGCCACCGCGAACACCAATCGGGTGATCGCCTTGGACACCAGTTCTGGTTGCATGATGCCCGTGCCTTTGGATTTTGCGAGGCGCACCAGATCTACGCAGAGCTCTTCTTCAAAGAAGCACAGTTGGCGTTCTACCGCGTATTTAAAGGCGTCGGAACCGACATTGCCTTCTCGGAGCAGAATATGTAAAAACTTTTCATCGGCGCTCAACTGTTCGACAAACGCCTCGACGGAAGAGCGCACCACACTGGTGTCCATGCTGGCGCGATTGCGGGCTTCGCCGATGATTTTTCTGAGAGAGGCGCCCGCGCGTTCTATCAGAGCCACCGCCAACTCATCGATATCTCTGAAATGCCGGTAAAAACTGTTGGGCGCAATACCCGCTTCCCGGGCGACTTCACGCAGACTTAACGTGGACACGCTGCGATGCGGCCCGGCCAGCTTCAATGCAGCTGAAATTACATCTTCCCGCGAGATAACCGCCTTGCGCCCCTGTGGCGTTCTGGTCGCGACAGACTCAAGTTTCTGCTCCTGATTCAATGCACTGCCCTTACTGACATGAAAAGGAGTTATATCCTAGCCTTGTTGCGGCGAAGAATATAGGCTTTAGCCGCCGTACGCCGATTTTCTGTGAAGAAAAGAGCGTTTTCGCCACCACTTTTAGATCTACGCCTAATAAGAGTCGACCACTCCGTCATTACGAAAAAGGAAATCGTCATGTCCGATCTACTGCTCACACTCGCCACTCATCCAGGAGCCTACAAACTGTTGAAAAAGTTCGGCTTGCCCGCTCCGGTTACACTTCGGCGCTCAACGCAGACGATAGCCGACAGTCCCTTGCAGGGCGCCACCGCTGTGATCGGTGGCGTCACAGGAAGTGGAGTAATAGACGTCGTGAGCGCCCGACTACAGGAACTTGGCGCGCGGGTATGCGAGGACATGCAGACAAGCGAGGCGGCGCCGGTCATCGCCCTGTTCGACGCCACCGGCTGTCGCAAGAGCGAGGATCTGGATGCGCTATACCATTTTTTCCATCCCCTGATGGCGCAATTTCCCCGTCATGGGCGCGCACTTTTGTTGGCGTCAACGCCAGAGCAGATGGACGACCCAGTGGCGGCGGCATGCGCCAAAGCCGTAGAAGGATTCACCCGCTCTCTCGGCAAAGAGTTGGGTAAACGTGGAGCGACCGCCAATCTGATTTATCTGACGTCCGGCCAGGAAGACCGGCTGACAGGGCCACTGGCGTTTTTCTGTTCTCCCGCCAGCGCCTATGTGGATGGTCAGGCGATCAGGCTCAGCGCCGCGGTGAAAGCACCGCCTTCCCAGCCATTGCCAACACCCTCCCGACCACTGCAAAACAAAGTCGCCCTGGTGACAGGCGCGTCCCGCGGCATCGGTGCGGCGACCGCACGCCGACTCGCGGAAGAAGGCGCAACAGTAGTGTGCCTGGACATCCCTTCCGCCAGCAGAGCCTTAACGAACATCGCCGCCGATATTAACGGCGCTCCCATGCCTATGGATATTACCGCGCCGGACGCGGCGCAAACCTTGGCGCAATTCTTTCTGGAGCAATATGGCGGTGTCGACATTCTCGTGCATAACGCCGGAATCACTCGCGACAAAACCCTGGCGAAGATGTCGGAAGAAACTTGGCGCTGCGTACTGGATGTTAATTTCCGGGCTGTCGTCGCCATCAACAACGCTCTGCTGAACGCAAATGCGTTGCGTAATATGGGCCGGATTATCTGTCTGTCCTCCATCAGCGGCGTCGCAGGAAATTTTGGCCAGACCAACTATGCCGTCAGTAAAGCGGCGCTGATTGGTTACGTAGCTGCGTTGGCGCCTCAGTTGGCCTCCAAAGGGGTAACTGTAAACGCCGTGGCGCCCGCATTTATTGAAACCGATATGACGGCGCAAATGCCCCTATTGATGCGGGAAGCGGGTCGCCGCCTGAACTCGTTGTCACAGGGCGGTCAACCCGAAGATGTCGCGTCGCTGATCGCATTCCTCGCCACATCCGGGGCTTATGGAATCACGGGCGCGACCATAAGAGTATGCGGGCAGGCCTTGATCGGGGCCTAGGCCTGCTCAGGCGCTCTCCGGCGCGGCTTGCACGGAGGCGTCGGTCTTTCCGATGCGCGCCGCCGGCCATAGCGCCGCGATGGCGATGACGCCCAGCAAAACAAAGGCTTCGGTGTAGCTTAGCATGGATGCGACATGCCGCCCATCACCCGCCTCGCTCCCCCACTCCAGCATGACCGCCAGGATATTAATGCCCATGGCGCCGCCAAATTGTCTGGCGAAGTTAATCATTCCCGATGCTTGCCCTAACTGCGCATCGCTGACTTCCACCAAACCGCCGGTGCTGAGCGCCGGCATCATCAACGCAAGCCCTACGCGCCCTACCAACACCAGTGAAGCCAGATAGAAAAATGACGGCGCAAGTCCGATAAATACCCACAGCAAACTGGCTCCGGCAAACAATACAAGCCCCGCGATCACCAGGCGATGAGGAGCGCCTTTATCCGCCGCCCGTCCGCTGAAGGGAAACAGTATGCCCAACGCAATGCCGGCCGGCGCCATCATCATCCCCGCCTCTGTCGCGCTATAGTTCATCGCAGTCTGAACAAAAAGAGGAATGATGTAGGTAGAGCCGAACAAAGCCATGCCCAGTCCCAACGCCACCAGAAAAGCGCTGCGAAAACTGGGGACGCGCAACAACGCAAGCTCCAACAGAGGACTTCGGCTATGTCTCTGCCGCCGCACGAACAAGATGAGCGAGGACACCGCCAGCAAGGCTCCCATCGCCTGCCAGAGCGGTTGCACGACGCCATGCTGCAACCGGGTCAATCCATCCAGCGCGCATCCGATAAACAAGCAGAGATAAAAGAAACTGGTCCAATCGAAACCATGCTGCTCAACTTCCGGCTCTCTATGAGGCATATAACGCAGCGCCATCAGAAAACCGGCCATGGTAATAGGCAGCGGCGCAAAGAAGATATAACGCCAGTCGAGCTGGTCCACGATGACGCCGCCCAACACCGGCCCCAGAGCTGGAGCCAGAATCACGCCCATCCCGTAAATGCCGATAGCTCGCCCTCGCTCATTACGGGGGAAAACCCTGAACAACACATGCATCGCAATCGGCTGCAACATGCCGGCGGCGGCGCCCTGCAGCACCCGCGCCAGGATCACAGACTCCGCATTCAGTCCCAGGCCTCCCAGTATAGAAGCGCCAGCGAACAGCAGCATGGCGAATCCCAACGCGTGACGCAGACCAAAGCGTTGCGTCAACCAGGCGGTGGTCAACATGGTTGTGGTCATGGCGGCGAGAAAGCCGGTGGAAAGCCAGTGGGCGACGCCCTGACCTATGGAAAAGTGGTTCATGATGTCCGGCAAGGCCACATTGACGATAGTCGACGTCAATACGGCGGAGACCGTCCCCATCATGACGGTGAGCATGGCCAGCCAGCGATAGGCGGGCCCATGGCGATCAAAGAGAGCCTGCAACAACGTATCAGACATGTAAATGCTCCGTAATCAGTCTTCGGAATCCCCTTGCAAGCGTCATGAATGCGCCATCCAATCGCCAATGCAGAGCATTGGAGGAGGCGTCGGTCAGTTTATTTCCGATGCGTTCTTTTCAATCCGCGCAAAAACCTGCAGGCACAGTTCTAGATCCTGTGGCGAAACGCCAGCAAGCATCTCGCTCCGCAATGCGGCGGCGCGTTCATTCACTGTTTCCAGATAGCTTTCCGCGGCGGCAGTCAGGCGAATGCGTTTGGCGCGTCCGTCCTGTCCACATTCAGTGCGAGTTACCAGCCCAGACTCTTCCAGGCCGTGCAGCAGTCGCACCAGCGTCGGCGATTCAATGGATAGAGCGTTCGCCAGCTCTTTCTGGGTCAGGTCGCCGCCCAGCCTTTGCAGATAAAGCAGCGTCACCCAGCGGGATTGAGTCAGCCCCAAATCACTGAGCCGATCATCCAGCAGTTTGCGCCAGCGCCGGTTCAGGCGCGCCAATGTGAAGGAAAATAACTCGCTCATGCTATTCCGTTCGTTAGAGGATTCAAATTAATTAGCTAGCTAACTATTAGTATAAAACAGGAACTTTAATAAGCCATGCGTATTAGCCGAGAAATTTTCTCGTGGGCGAATCGTGAACGGACGTCCTATAAATAACCCAACGGCAATTCCGTATTATCCACCACTCTGCGCAGCACGAAGCTGGAGTGCACCCCACTCACCCCGGGGATACGGGTGATCTTGTTCAAAAGGAACACTTGATACGCATCCATGTCCGGCACCACCACCTTCAGCATGTAGTCCGCCTCCTGCCCGGTTATCAAATAGCATTCCTGAACTTCCGGAGACTCTTTAACCTGATTTTCAAACTCTTCAAAGCGTTCCGGCGTATGGCGATCCATGCTGATCTGGATAATCACCGTCAGAGACAGCCCCAGCTTCTTACGCTCCAACAATGTCACCCGCCGCAGAATAATGCCCGCCTCCTCCAACGCACGCACGCGACGCAGACAGGGCGACGGCGATAACCCCACTTTTTCCGCCAATTCCTGGTTGGATAACCCGCCATCCTTTTGCAAACATTCCAAGATTTTGCGATCAATTCGATCGATTTTGACAAGCTTCTCTTTCATTTGGATATTTTATTTCACGAAAATGTTTATTCTTAAAATTATCTATCATTTTTCATTAAAATCAAATCAACAACGCAAACTCATTGCGCGCCATTCTCGGTATTATTGCTTTCCTGACTGCACGTCTCTTTAAGGCGCATCCACCTTACTACGAGACGTCAGCCAGCCTGGCTCACAAGGCGGGGCGGCTTAACGAGCCACAAGCTCAAGCGAAGCAGAGCCATTGTGCTCAAGACCTAAATGGATGCGGGAAACACTAACGCCCGCTCAATTCGAACAGGAAGACTTACGAGGCTGATTTCCATGGCTTTCGACCACCGCAAATATCGTCCATTCACTCCTATCCGTAAGGCGGACCGCCGCTGGCCGGATCAGGTTATCGAACAAGCGCCCATCTGGTGCGCAGTCGACCTGCGCGACGGCAACCAGGCTTTGATCAAGCCAATGAACGTCAGTCAGAAGCAGCGACTGTTCGACCTTCTGGTGAAATGTGGGTTTAAGGAAATCGAAATCGGCTTCCCCGCTGCCAGCCAGCCTGACTTTGACTTCTGCCGCAAACTGATTGAAGAAAATCGTATTCCGGACGATGTCACTATCCAAGTGCTGACACAGGCGCGCCCTGAGCTGATCGCACGTACTTATGAAGCGCTGCAGGGCGCCAAACAAGCGATCGTTCACGTTTATAACTCCACCTCCACCGTACAGCGCGAACAGGTATTCGGGCTGGATCGCGAAGGCATCAAAGCCATTGCAGTACGCGGAGCCCAGGAAGTGCTGGCGCACGCTGAAAAGCATCCGGAAACCCAGTGGAGTTTTGAATACTCTCCGGAAAGTTTTACTGGTACGGAACTGGATTTCGCCGTCGAGGTAGTAAATGCCGTGAACGCCGTATGGCGCCCGGAAAACGGCCGCAAGGTCATCATCAACCTCCCCGCGACGGTTGAGATGGCGACACCTAACGTATTCGCCGACCAGATCGAATGGATGTGCGATAACATCCATCAACGGGAACACGTTATTGTCAGCGTGCATACTCACAATGACCGTGGCTGCGGCGTAGCGGCTGCGGAACTGGCGGTGATGGCGGGCGCAGACAGAGTCGAAGGAACTCTGTTAGGCAACGGCGAGCGTACCGGCAACATGGATTTAGTCACGATGGCCATGAATCTGTACTCCCAGGGCATTGATCCCATGCTGGATCTGTCCGACATGTCCGAGATTATCGATACCGTCGAGGCTTGCACTGAGATCAGTACGCACCCACGCCATCCTTATGCTGGCGACTTGGTCTTCACCGCGTTCTCTGGTAGCCATCAAGACGCAATTCGCAAGTGTCTGCACAAACGCAAAGAGGGCGACGTCTGGAATGTAGCGTACCTGCCTATAGATCCTTTCGACCTGGGCAGACGCTACGAAGAAGTGGTTCGCATCAACAGCCAGTCCGGCAAAGGCGGCGTCGCTCACGTACTGGAGCGCGATTACAACATCAGCCTGCCACGCTGGCTGCAAATCGAATTCGCCAAAGTCGTACAGCATGAAGCAGAGTCGGAAGGCGGCGAAATTGACTCCCGCACCATCCATCGTTTGTTTGAGGAGCGCTATTTGAGCACACCCAAAGGATGGCGGTTACGCACTTACGATATGCATAGAACTGACGAAGCCGTGCAGGTACAGATTGAATTCGGCGACGACGCCATCATCTCCGGTATCCGCGGCCAAGGTCACGGCGGCGTGGAGGCGGTGGCCGCCGCACTGGAAAGTCGCTACCGCATCAGCATCGCTGTAGAGGCTTACGATGAATTCGCGCTTGGCGAAGGCACCGACGCCAACGCCCTCGCCTGCATCAAGGTAATGATCAACGGCGCGCCTTTCAGCGCCGCTGCGTTGGCGGAAGACACCACCACCGCCACTCTGCAGGCGTTGTTGTCGACGGTGGGCAGACACGCCCAGATCACTGCCGACAACGGCCAAAGGGAAGCCGTCTAACGCTATACCCCATTGGGTCCTGCATCAGGGCCCTTTTTTTTAGCTCTCTGACACCCCGCCCTCATCACAACCTCTCATGCCTGTCTTCTGATATTGCTGGCATCTGATATGGCTGGCATCTGATATGGCTAGAAGCTGTCGACAGTCGCAGATCATTTACGGAAAATGTCCGCTTCAGAATAAATAATCAGGTGAGTCCATCAATGAAATACGTCACCAACGTCCGTTTACGCGGCCAGGACGGTTTATACGCCATTCAGATTAGCCAGGGCGAAATCAGCGCCATACTGCCCATGGCGGAGCTTCCGCATTCAGACGTGGAAATTTTATTGGACGCCGGCGAGCGTCTTGTCAGCGCGCCTTTTGTAGAGCCACACATACATCTGGACGCGACAGGCACAGCAGGCGAGCCTAGCTGGAACATGAGCGGCACATTGTTTGAAGGCATAGAACGCTGGTCTGAGCGCAAGGCTATGGTGACCCATGAGGACGTTAAGCAACGCACTCGTCGCACTCTGAAAATGTTGACTCAATATGGTGTGCAGGCGGTACGCTCGCATGTGGATGTCACCGACCCAACGCTGACGGCGCTGGAAGCCCTGCTTGATATAAAGCAGGAAGTGGCGCCTTGGATTGAGCTGCAACTGGTGGCGTTTCCACAGGAAGGCATTCTTTCCTACCCCAATGGCGTTCAATTGATGGAAAAGGCCGTAGAAATGGGCGTCGATGTCGTCGGCGGCATTCCCCATTTCGAGTTCACCCGCGACTATGGCGTGGAGTCGGTCAAAATCCTTATGAATCTGGCGCAAAAATACGACCGTCTTGTCGATGTACACTGCGACGAAATAGACGACCCAGGCTCCAGGTTCCTGGAGGTGCTGGCGGCGGAAGCATTGAAACGCGATTTGGGTCACAGGGTAACCGCCAGCCACACCACGGCGATGCACTCCTACGATAACGCCTATTGCAGTCGCTTGTTCCGCCTGCTGAAAATGTCACA
This sequence comes from Hahella sp. HNIBRBA332, assembly GCF_030719035.1. Lineage (NCBI taxonomy): Bacteria > Pseudomonadati > Pseudomonadota > Gammaproteobacteria > Oceanospirillales > Hahellaceae > Hahella > Hahella aquimaris. Next base: position 433,139 of record NZ_CP132203.1, on the reverse strand, counting down.
GATAAACTTTGTATCCTGCCCGACAGAAAGCATCCATTTACAAGGCAGGTTCGACAACTTCCCTAAACGTCGTGGCGTCACCCGGGTGAAAGAGCTGTTGGAAGCTGGCCTCAATGTCGGCCTCGGTCAAGACTCCATACAGGACCCATGGTACTCCCTCGGCAACGGCAATCTGCTGCGCACTTTGGACTTCGCGTTGCACATATGCCACATGATGGGCTATGACGACTATCGCAATGCACTGGACCTGATCAGTCATAACAGCGCCAAAGTGCTGAACATTCAAGACCGTTACGGCGTAGAAGTCGGTAAACCCGCCAACTTCATCCTACTGGACGGACCTGACGACTACGAAGTCTTGCGCCGCCAAAGCGCGGTGACAGCTTCCATTCGCGCTGGCGACATCATCATGCAACAAACACCGGCTGTGGTGACGCAAAATATTCAGCTTTAGGCCGTTTACATCCAAGGGACGCTGACAACGTCCCCTGGGCATCAGCCCTTGCCGGCTATCGCCCGCACTTTGCCGCTGTCTTTGACCTTAGCGCCCTCTTTAGTCTCTTCCTCTGCGCTGGGAGCAGATTCCGGCGACTCTTCAAACAATACATCAACCTTGCCTTTGAACGCAGTTGCGAATGCTTCCTTGTGATTGGCGACCAGCATACCGATTTCTTCCGCCAAACCTTCATTCAAAGAAGTCAGGCGTTGCGCCAGGAAATGAGACACGCCCTCGGCGAGCTCAAGCTTTTTATCATGATCATCAGCTTCTTTCTTGGATTTAAACATCTGTTGTGATGGGTCTCTGTCACTCATATACAGGGTCACTACGGCCATTTTGTCGCCTCCTAAAATTAGCCTCTGTATATTCATACAGTTTTAAGATCAGGTCAAGAGCGTCACACAAGATTCATCCAGACACAGTAACCATATGAAAATAAAGGCGCAATGAGTGGATTTTTACCGCAAACACAAGAAATAACCAAATGGTAATAGTCCGAATATATGATTGCGCCTCGTCACGCAAGGCATTTAGGATATTCGTCAGTTTGACGTTCGGATTAAGCGGCATTCCCGCTCATCAGCATTAGGGAATGCGAAGTTTAATCCAGGTATCTGGCAGTGCAGGGAGGACAGAAAGATGCTTATGTTAAAAAACAGGCTTGCAGCCAATGCGTATCAGCCTGACATCATTGCGTATAAAGAATCCAAAGCCGCCAACGCCTCCCATGGCGGTGAAAAATATCCATTCTTGAACGCACTCCCCTATCCCGCCGCCGTGCATTCTCGCCAGGGCGAATTCATCGCTTGCAACACCCTGTTTTTACGTGAGTTTAGTAGCGGCAGAAAAACGCAGTCTCGCCTGATGTCTCATCGCGACTCATTCCTGCAACTGTTTCAGCCCGTTGAATCCCAAAATGCGCACCTGAAAGGCGACTCATTTTCACTGCAAACGCAATACCCCGAAAATGGCGCTTTTTATACGCTAAATAGCGCACCGTTTCATGATGCCGATGGCGTTAGTTTGTTGTTATCTGTGCAGAAAGTGGAAGGACCTTCACTACTGCTGCTACGACCTGAAGACATGCACTCCCAGTTGCAGCAAGCTTCCAAAAGTATGTCTATCGGCGAGATGGCGACGGCCTTGACTCATGAGCTGAACCAACCCATCGGCGCCATTCTCAATTACCTTAACGCCGCCAAGCTACTGCTTGAAAGGCATACCGGCGTCGATAAGCCGGAAGAAGCTGTGCAGCTAGCGATTCGACAGGCTCATCAGGCGGCGGCGGTCGTTGCTCGCATACGTAAATTCGTAACATCGCGAGAGCCGCGCGCAGATGATGTATCACTGCGCCAGCTGGCCAACGGCGTGCTGGAGCTCCTTCAACTCGAAACCCATAGACGCCAGATGAAAACCCGTTTATTGATAGCGGCGGACATGCCCAATGTCTGTGTGGATAGAATCATGATCGAGCAAACCTTGGGGAATTTGATTCGCAACGCTATGGACGCCATGCGCGACACGCCAATCCAAGAGCGTGAGCTCATTGTTGACGCCCAAGTCATTTCCGAAGACTGGGCCAAAGTCAGCGTAACAGACAGAGGTTGCGGGATCCCCCAGTATCTTCGCAGTCGTCTGTTCACTCCCTTTTTCACCACCAAGCCTGACGGTATGGGTGCGGGTCTCGCTATCAGTAAGTCCTTTATCGAGCTCCATCGTGGAATCCTGGGATTCAAGGACAACCCTGACGGCGGCTCTGTATTCTCTTTCACAGTGCCGCTAGCCACAACTGCAACGCCTACACGCCCTCCTGACTAAGTGATTGCAAGCCGCCAGAAACGCGGCCCTCCAAATTATTTTTGTGGATACATCGTTTCGAAGAGACAAGCATGAACGCAGCACAAATTTTATTAGTAGACGATAACGAAGATTTTCGCCGCTCCACCGTCTGGATGCTGGAGGCGGCCGGCTTACAAGTAGAAGACTTCAATCGAGCCACAGGCTTGCTGGCGCGACTCCAACAACTGGAAGACGCAGGCGTTCCATTAAGCGACAAATGTGTTGTGACCGATCTGCGCATGCCTGACATGAACGGGCTGGAGCTAATGGAAGAATTACGCTCGCGTCGTCTTTCCATTCCCGTCGTTCTAATCACCGGACACGCGGACGTCACTCTAGCCGTCAGCGCCATGCGTATGGGCGCAGCGAACTTCCTGGAAAAGCCTTTTGAAAACTCCATTCTGGTGGAAACCGTGAAAAGCGCCATTTCAGAGCCCGGATCCGCCCTGCGCAACCCACAGGCGGCCAAGGAAAAGCTGGGGCGCTTATCTCCCCGGGAACGCCAAGTGCTGACCCATGTCTGCGCCGGAAAGCTGAATAAGACCATCGCGGATATCCTTGGCATTAGCGTGAAAACCGTCGAGCTGCATCGCGCCAACCTGGCGAACAAACTGGGCGCCCGTAACGTACAGGACTTGGTCAGGCTATCTCTGGGCTACGAGTAAAAGAACAGAAGGCTGTGCATCCCTGCACGGCGAAGTTACTTACGAGCGACTAAGCCACCTTCAGCGGAAATCGTAACCAGCTCAGGGTGAATTTTGCGCGCTTTGAGATCACGTTTAACATAGTCTTTGACCTCATCCAGCTTCCAGCCGGGTGTTCCTGCTTTGGCTTGCTGATAGTCGTTGGCGGCGAATGCGGAATACCAGTACAGCGTCTCCGCCGTAATTTGCTTATCCCGATCTGATAGTCCGGCAAGAGAAGGATTTGTCGCAATCACCTGACGAAATTGCTTCCATACCGCTCGATCTTCAGCATCATTGGTTTCCTTATCATTGAGAATGCTAAAGGATGTGGTGACCCAGGCCGCCATGGCCAAAGCTAAATCATTAGCCTGATAACCGTCTTTCTTCACCGCATCGCCCATCAACTGCATAATATCGATTCCGGCGAATGCCGCACGCAGTTCAGCCTCTTTATCGGCGGGAACCTTTTTCAACATTTCCGCGATCATTTTTTCTTTGATCTCAGCACTGACGTCTTTTGATGGAGTGAAGAAAGCGCCCTTTTCAGGTACAACCCCATTATCGCCGCCAGCGGCTGAAGCAGTATTGTCAGTCTCACTCAGCGCCATTTCGAACGCAGAGTTCATCGAACCGGCAATATCGTCCAATGCATCGCTGGACGCCTTGGCGGTATGCCCCCAAAAACACAACATCGGCAAAAAAATGGAATATAGAATTCCAGGAACTCTCATTTAAAGTCTCCTCGTTTGGCTGACGCAAACCCGGCGAAATTTGCAATAGAAACGCAGCGACAGCAAAGACAGCTCACCTCAATTGCATTCGCCGACACGCCAAAGCTTTGATGCGAGCCATTACGGTAAACGATTTAATCAAAAGGAAAACACCTGGGAGAAACCCTAGCTTATCTATCGCCCTTCAATTGGTTAGTTTTACCAGTCCACTACTTGATGATGCTCTCGTCATATTCAATGACTTCGACAAGAATTAACATCAGGAGCCGCGCCAAATCTGCTCCTTTTTCGATGTTGCTTTGCGTGCTTCTATTTCTGAGCAGCCTGCCTGGCGCGTCTGCTTTTGCGTCAACACCCCCTAGCGTGGAAACCGTTATGACGCTTTACACCCCTGTGCTAACTATGGACATCCTGCGCCGCCTTTGCGGCGTCAAGGCCAGCTCGTCGGATTACCAATCCTGGCGTACGCGAAATCAGGCGGACCTGATTGAAGCGTCCGTAGGCAGCCTGAAACGACGCACTCCGGCCATCGGCAATAGTCTGTTGCAGGTAGAGGAGAAACTACGCGTAAAGCTGAATGAGCATCAAGACTTACTCTGTAAGACATACTCAGACGTGCTTGAAGACGATCGTTTCAATCCAATGCGAACGCACCCTGAACTGTACGCGGCCATTACAGAGGAGTCCCACAATCAAAGGACGACAGATTCACCCGGATATAATCAAACAAGGCAGCAAAAGTCTGCGCATCCCATCCTGCTATCACAAAGCGCTTTGTCCTGCGTCTCTACTAACGCCGGCCCTGAAAGCAGTGTCATAGAAAAAATCTTCGCCGCCCGTGAGCACCGCTATAACGGCAGCATGATGCTGATCCACTTTCAGCCTTATACATTGTTTAGAAACGGTGAGCTGTATCGGGGCATGGACGCGGCGATCGCAGATCTCGACATTACCGCCTGCAAACAAGCCCGGAGAGAGGATTGGGGCCATTGGCGGGCGCAAGGGACGGGATATCAGTTTCAACTGGGGAACGGAAAGCCCCGGGAGATCAAGGCGGAAGCCATTTATCCCGTCTTCCCCGCCGACGCTGGCGAAACGCTGGAAGGAACCTGGAAAATGTTGGGGACATTTGGCGCGCAGAGCGTAAGCGGACTTAGTAGCCAGGTGTTCGTCGCCAGGGACATCACCCTCCATCGCAATGGACGCTTCGAACTCAATAAATCCGCTGGCGGCGTCAGCCAGACAATGGTCGCCAAAAGCGACTCGCAGCATTCCGGCGCTTATCGCCTGACGGAATACCAAGCTGTATTCAGCTTCGACGACGGCCATACAGAACGGATGGGATTCTTCTTTTTCCCGAACAACAACCAGAAAGACACCGCCATGTTCAATCTGGGCGGAATCAGTTATACGCAAAAAGATGAATGATGAAAAAGCGGAAATGCTTAAACCACTGAACAGCTCAAGTTCAACTGGGGATTTCCCTAGTTGGCGCATTCAGGGTTTATGTGTGAAATACCCCGCAACGGGCGTCAACCGGACAAACTGTCCTGACATCCGCTAAAGCCACATCACGTTAGGTCATATAACCCTAGCGTTTTGGGGGCGGTCTCCACCGCCCTACTTTTCAATCTGAAACTACTTAATTCAGCCGACGTGGATCAGACGTGCTCGGCGCAAACCAACTCTGCAAGCTGCTCCCATAAAATCCGAACTTCTTCCTGCTTCGACTCCAGTTCGGCTTTATCTTTCTCCAAATCGGGAGAATACTTGCTCATATCCAAGGTCAATTGATATATCTCGTCGATCAGAGCGGACGTTTCCTGGCGCATGGTTTCCTCGCTGACGAAGTGATTTCGCCGCCAATTGTAGGGAAGGATGGTAAAGGTAACAATCCCATACTTATGGGAAAATTTGATCCCCGACAGGTATTCGCCAGCCCTCTCTATGCATAGTGGTTTACGCAACGCCGTCATACATGGCGATTAGCCTGAATATGCTAAACAAGCGATCGATGAAAAAATTATTCGCTTTGTCTCGGCGCTATTATTGACCTCTATGCATTGAATGATTAAGGCGATACTGTGAACGGACTTCATACTCCTCAACGCCCAACAACCGCTCCTGGCGAGACCATTTCAGGCCTCCTGCATGTGACGCCGCCGGATTGCTGGCACGCATCGCCGGCCGATAAAACGCTGGCCGCCATGAAGTCCAATGTGGACGGCCTTAGCGCCAGCGAGGCGGAAGAGCGATTGCGTCGTCATGGCGAAAACATCATCGCGGAACAGTCAGGGGAAGGCGCCTGGAAAAGGCTGTTGCGCCAGTTCAACAACCCACTCATTTACGTCCTGTTGCTGTCCGCCGCCATTACCTTGATTATGCGCCATTGGCTGGACGCCAGTGTGATATTGATGGTCGTGGTCATAAATGGCCTTATCGGCTATCTGCAAGAGGGTCGCGCCGAGAAAGCGTTACAAGCCATCAGGCGCATGGTGACATTCACCGTCAGCGTACGCCGGGATGGGCGTCTGCAATCTCTCCCGGCCAGCGTCCTGGTTCCTGGCGACATCGTACTGCTGCAAGCTGGCGACCGCGCTCCCGCCGATATGCGTCTCATTCAAACCAGCGATCTGCATATCAGTGAAGCCGTGCTGACAGGCGAGTCGGAAGCGGTCAGCAAGCAAATACAGCCTACTTCGCCAGACACTGAACTGGCCGGGCGCACCTGCATGGCGTACGCGGGCTCCCTGGTGACTCGCGGCCAGGGACATGGTGTTGTAGTCGCCACGGGAGAAAACACAGAATTCGGTAAAATCAGCGCACTGCTGCGTCAAGTCAACACAATAGAAACGCCTTTGCTGAAGCAAATGGCGGAATTCAGCGCAAAATTATCCTGGTGGATTCTTCTGCTTTCCGTGCTCTGTTTCGTGACAGGATACTGGCTAAGAGACTACAGCGCCGCGGATATGTTCCTGGCGGCGGTAGGGCTGGCGGTCGCAGCCATTCCAGAAGGATTGCCCGCAATACTCACCATCACACTGGCTCTCGGCGTCCAGATGATGGCGAAACGCAACGCAATCGTACGCCGCATGCCTGCGGTGGAGACACTGGGGGCCGTCACCGTTATCTGCACTGATAAGACTGGCACTCTCACCAAAAACGAAATGACGGTAGTCAGTCTTGATGTCGGCGAAAACAGCATGGAGGTTTCCGGAGCCGGTTACGATCCACATGGGGAAATCACCTTTGATGAACGCCTAATCAGCGCGCAGAGTCACCCTGAACTGGCGCGCCTGAGCCTGACGGCATTGCTCTGTAACGACGCAGACATTCTTAAGCATGACGATATCTGGACGCCTCAGGGAGACCCCACTGAAGCGGCTCTGGTGACCTTCGCCGCCAAGGCGGGCTGGGACGGCGAGCAAGCCCGCAAAGACCATCCCAGACTGGACGTTCTGCCGTTTAGCGCAGACAACCTCTTCATGGCGACGCTGCATCATGATAGCGCCGGAAACCACTTTATTTGTATTAAAGGCGCCCCAGAAAGAGTTCTACAACTTTGTTCGAAAACGCTGTCAGAACAAGAAACTCTGCGTTGGAGCGAACGCTTCAATCAGCGTGCGGCGAAGGGACAACGCCTGCTGGCCTTTGCTTACATCGCTGCGCCCAATGCAATGTCAGCCCTGCCTTCCCAACTGCCGCTGGAGGACATTCAGTTTCTCGGCGCTGTCGCTATGATTGATCCTCCCCGGGAGGAAACCGCTCCTGCGCTGGCGAAAACCCTGCAGGCGGGCATAGTAGTGAAAATGATCACTGGCGATAACCCCAAAACCGCGCAGGCCATCGCTGAATCCATCCACCTTCCAGTCGGCGATGGCGTCGTCACTGGCGCAGACATCGACAACATGGATGACGACGCGTTGAAGGCGGTGGCGCTGCGTTGCAACATCTTCGCCCGCACCACGCCACTCCACAAATTACGGCTGGTGGAAGCACTGCAACAGTCGGGAGAAATCGTCGCCATGACCGGCGACGGCGTCAACGACGCGCCTGCGCTGAAGCGGGCGGGCATCGGCGTCGCCATGGGACGCCAGGGAACTGAAGTCGCCAAGGAAGCCGCTCAGATTATTCTGCTTGACGACAACTTCTCCACAATCACCGCCGCCGTAGAGGAAGGTCGCCGCATCTTCGACAACTTCAAAAAAGCAATTGTCTTTGTGCTCCCTACCAGTTGTGGCGAGGCCTTGATGATACTCGCCGCCGTCGTGCTCGGCGTCGCCATGCCGATTACGCCAGTGCAGATTCTCTGGATCAACATGATCACTGCTGTGACTCTGGCGCTGGCGCTGTCTTTCGAGCCGGCGGAGCAGAATATCATGGCGCGCCCTCCTCGACGGCCCGGCGAGTCGCTGCTTGACCCACTGCTGTTATGGCGGGTGCTCAGTGTTTCATTGATTATGGTGTTAGGGTCTTTCGGGCTGTTTGGATGGACGCAATCCACCGGCGCCTCGCTGGAGCACGCCCGTACGGTGGCGGTGAATACGCTGGTGATGTTTGAGATTTTTTACCTTTTCAATACACGCATGCTCATGGAAAGCATCAAGTCCTGGCGCCAGCTAATCAGCAACCGTATGGCGCTCTATTCCGTCGCCGTCCTGCTTCTTTTCCAACAGCTTTTCACCTATGCGCCGCCAATGCAGCGCCTCTTCGGTTCCACCGCTTTATCGTTGTCGGACTGGCTCGCCATCGCCCTCGTGGGCTCCAGCGTCTTCATCATCATCGAGATAGAGAAATTTGTTATGAGCGTCGTTAAAGGTCAAAAAAACAGCGATTAGTCCTGGAATTAGGTTGAATATTCAAATATTTCCCATAATAGTTGCAGGACATTATCAGGTTATTTCTTGTGCTGAACGATAGAGAAATATCCTGTCGCGAAACGGATTCCGGATGCATCCATTGCCTGCCGGTTTCAACGAAAAATATATAACGCTTGGCTTATCACACTGGAGTAACACAATGGCAAAAAAAGAGAAGGGCATCGTCAAAAAGAACATTGAGAAGTTAGGAGATGTAGTTTCCAAAGAACTGCATAAAGCCACCGAACAGATACAGGCGATTCTTGCGGATTTCTATAAGCAAGCGGAAGAAATTCAAAAGCAAATTAAAGAGCCGGTAATGAAACTGATTAAAGAACTGGAAGAGCTGCGCGAAAAAGAGCTCAAGAAAATCCAGGCTGAATATCAGAAAGTGGTCAATGAAATAAATGCGCTACAGGAGCAGTTCATGGATCGTTTAGGACTGGCCTCGCTAAAGAAACCTGCGCCGGTTGCGGCACTGACGGCAAAAGCGCCAGCGAAAACGTCCACCGCGAAAAAAGCGTCTACAACCAAGTCCGCCACCCGAAAGCCAGCGGCGAAAAAGACGCCCGCCAGCAAACCGGCGGCTGCCAAAACCGCCGCCAAGAAAACGGGTTCCACGACTTCGGCGGCCACAGCTAAAAAGCCAGCCGCCAAGAAAACGCCCGCCAAAAGTGCTGCGCGTAAGTCGCCAGCGACCAAATCCAGCACGGCGAAAACCAGTACAAGTAAACCGGCTAAAGCCGCTGCGCCCAAAAAACCCAGCAGCGCCAAAACACCCCGCGCCCCTCGGGCGAAAAAAGCGGAGACTCCCGCCATACCCAACACGGCGCCAGAAGAGACCAAATAACGTTCAGCTTTCTTCAGTGACGGCGCACCTGCGCCGTCCTTTCATATCACGCAAAGTTTAAGCGGCCAAACTCCACGCTACACTTGGCTTACAGCCTGATCAACAGCTTTCAACAACATCTTTTTAACGCCATTTTCATCTTTGACGGTTAGGTTAAGGGTTATCTTTTCGCGCCATCATCAGGGCTCAATATGACAATCTATCATGAGCCAATTGCAGGTCAAAAATCCTACTTATACGATACAGAAGCCTGTTCTTTTTGAATTTTTCTTAATTCAATCTGCATAGGCCAACAAAAAAAATAGTAAAAGCTGACGCGAGGTAGAATAAGTATGAGAACCGCAAAGCTGTATGCAAAAGTGTTAACCGGGCTGTGTCTCACAGCCGGCCTCGCCCACGCGGGAGACACTATTAAATCTTACACCAGCACTTTGTACGAATTAGATAACAGCGACGCCAGGGGCAAACGTATCCGGCTCGTTTACACCGTGCAAAACGCCTGGAACCAGTCTCACTATCCTGAAGGGATCAAGGAAGTAAAACTGGTGCTCAACGGAGGCTCGGGGTTCGATATGACCAACGTGCCTTCCCGTCAAACTCTGTATGAGTCAGGAACCAGCGCGGACTACCGTTATACGGTGCCGACTGCGTTCCAGCTAAAAGTGGGATATCAGGACGGCTCCAGACTGCGCCACCTGAGTCACGCTCCCTCCAACACCATCTCCAGCGCTCAGGTGAGCGAATCAACGGACTTCAACCTGGGCTTTACGCTCAACGAGGAATCGCCAAGCATTAATGGCGGCGTCTCCTGGAGCACACGGATTACCTACAATCAGGAAGAGTTCAAGACAGTGACGGATTTTGACCAGGGCACAGAAGGCGTTACCTGGAATATCGTCAACCAGACCATCAAGCATCGCACGCCGCCAAAGGATAACCTGCTTTATGCATGGACTTATCTCTTCTGGGGCTGCGGCATCAACAACCTCATCCCGACCAGCGAATTGCCGACAGTGATGACTTCGGACTTCAAACCGGAAGCGGTGGTGCTGTACCGCAAGTATGATTTGAATGACGGCGTCGATTACACGCGCTTGAAGCTGGAAGCGAACTGGCAGAAGACTCATTACCACTTCGCTCGCGACTGGTGCTCTTTCCATTCCAATTTCAGCTGGAAGGGCTACAACGACTACAGCGAGTGGACCAAAGCCAATCGCGTCGTGTCTATCTCATGGAAGGACAGCCTGTACCACTAACGGACCCCATCAGGCTGACGGCTCCCCGACGGGGAGCCACTTCCGGCGGACATGACAAGTAGAAGGTGATCATTATGTCAGTTAAAAAAATCGTTTTATGGGGCGCGCCCCTGTGTCTGGCGGCAGGCGTCTTTCTCTACCACACAAACGGCGACGACGCTGACGCGAAGCTCGCATCGCAATCCACTGCAATGGAAATTCCGGCGGAAAATCAGGAGGCGACGCTGACGGGCGTTTCTCCCGAATTTATGGAGGAGACCGCGTCACAGATGGCGGCCGAAACCGCTCCCGAAGTGGAAGAGCCGGTTCAGGACACCGGACCATGGGTATCGCAGGCCTCCACATCGCTTAGCGCAGAGCTGTATGACTTTATCGAAACGGAAGGGTTACGTTACGTCGACACCAGTAATTTCCCATTTGATCCGCAGACAGAAAGGCTGTTGCAGAAGCTTTCCCAGTCCGGCGAAATCCTTCTTTTCGACAACACTGAAGCCGAGCGGCTTGGCGGGCTCACGGAGAAGCCGTCGGATATTATCGCCGATTACTATGGCGCAGCGACTGAGGGCGACGCCATCATCGCCACCAGTGTGACCAGCGCAGACGGCAGCGTACACTTCATGGTGTTGCCGGTGCTCAAGAAAGGCGAGGACAGCTCACTGTCCGAGGATGTCAAACTGGCGGTGGCGCTATTGAAGCAAGAAAAAGAAAGTAAAGAGACCCTATAACGACAAACCCGGCTGCGGCGACAGCGCCACAGCCGGGTCTGAACTTTTATAGATAAACCTCTTCGTCCGCCTGTCTGTCAGGCGGAATCGGTTCGGATCAATGCCGCGCAGGTCTCTGCGCTACACTTTGACTGGAATGCAGCGCCTTGATCAAATCCGCCTCAGCCCTGGTCAGGCCGCAGGCTTTCACCAAATCCTCTACTTCCGCGCCCAACGCCAACAAACGGGCCGCTTCATTGTAAGACACCTTTTGCACATCCATCGTTTGCAGTTCTTTCTGCTTGAGTTCAGCGGCTTTCAGACGCTGATCAATGGAAACCACCTTCCGGCCCACGCCAATGCCGCTGTCGGAGAGCATATTGAGCTTATCCCGCATCTGCCCGACTTCGATTTCCAGACGTACAATGCGCTTGGCCTGCATCCGACAGATTGTGAAGCAGGCAATCGCGACAATCAGCCCGAAACACAGGGACACAAGCAACTCCCAACTCATAAATTGCGGATTCATAACTTATCCTCCCGCGCCAGCTTATTGGGTGAGACTGATCACAAGGACGCCACCTCGGACCACTCTTCTTCTGACATCATTTTTTCGAATTCAACCAGAATAATCAGTTCTCCATTCTTGTTGCACACGCCTTGAATGAATTTGGCGCTTTCCTCGTTGCCGACATTTGGAGCGGTTTCCATTTCCGACTGCCGCAGATAAACCACTTCCGCCACAGAATCCACCAGAATGCCCACGACTTGATTATCCACCTCAATCACCACAATCCGGGTGTGATCGCTAACCTCCGCTTCCGACAAGCCAAACCGCTTGCGGGTGTCGATGACTGTGACGACATTGCCGCGCAGATTAATAATGCCGAGAACGTAGTCCGGCGCGCCAGGCACCGGGGCGATTTCCGTATAGCGCAACACCTCCTGGATCTGCATAACATTGATGCCGTAAGTTTCATGATCCAACTTGAAGGTCACGTATTGCAGAATCGGATCTTCTGAACTTTGGCCCTGCCCTGAATAGGATGCCATAGCGTTTAACCTCTTTCTCCCGACGCTGAGCGTCAAATTTCTAGCGTTTGTACTTAATTAATATAGAACAACGCAGGATCTATGCCAGCGGATTTTGCCAACCACCCCGGTCTGTCGCCGGTTCTGCGTCAGCCCTTTTTACCGGCTTTGGCGGATGACTGATTCAATTGTTGCTCCAACCCATCCACATCCAGCAGCGCGCACATATGCGTCACCACCGTACCGGCCAGCCATGGTCGCTTGGAGCGCTCGCTGCGCCAACGCACCTGATCCGGCTCCAGAGTAAACGCCTCCGCAATGAAATCGCAGCCGAGTCCCCACTCAGAATCATGTAATCGAATGATGTAACGGATATTTTCCCGATATTGCGCCTTGTAGCGATCAGGCATGACCCATTGCGCCGTATCCACAACTCTCACATTCATTCCCGCCACAGGAATCAGCCCGACAAACCAGGAAGGCATGCCGAACAGCGGCGTGGTTTCATGATCCATCGCATGTACGCCGCCAAGAGAAATCAACGGCACCGCCAGTTTCAGGCCCGCCACATTAAACAGAAGGCATTCGAAACGCTCCTGCGCCCACACCGGCCTGCCGTTAGCGGCCCAGCCATCCGGCGCGCCGCCGAAGCCCGCCTCAACGTCAACCTCTTCCTGCTGCGTCACTTCCGGCTCCGCCATCGGCGCGTCACGTTCTTGACGCCTTGCTTCAAGTTTTTGACGCGCCAGCGACTGCAGCTCCTGCTCTTCTTCTTTCGGCTCAGAGACACGCCACTGCTTTAACTTTTCCCGCAGCGCCGCGCTTCGTTCCGCCACCGACGGTTTTTTCTCCGTCTCCGTCGGCGCTGGCGGCGGAGGGGCCACTTTGGGCATCGGCATCACCAGCCTGGGCGGTTCCTGCAGCGCCAGACGCGCCTGCTCAGCCTGCCGGGCGAGCATACGTTGGCGCGCAAGCGTCATGCGACCCTGCTCCAGTAACGCTTCCGCCGCAGAGTGCGTCGATGCGCTTTCTTTCTCCGCCGAATTCATGTCCACCTCCTTCCCTGGCGGAACCGCTTTGTGACGCGGCGCGGCTATGGCGCGTTCGTTCGCAGGCGTCTCCGGTTGCGGTTTCGTTGGATGCGGTTTGATAGGTTGTGACAGAGTCTGCGGTGGGTCATTCGCTGTGGACGAGGCTTGCTCACGTTCACCCGCCAGACTTGAGGCCTCTGTGACGTCAGCCTCTTTTGCAGACGCTGGTGCGGCGCCGGACTTGTCCTGCTGCGCCGAAGAATCAGCGCCAGAAGGCTCATCGTCCGTCTCCGGCGCAGGCGCGCGCAGCAGGTCGTCAATATAATCGAGGACTGCCTTATCGTAGTTATCAGGATCGGCGAACTGCTTATCTGCCATTACTAAACAAATATCCTTTAATGCCTGCGGCGACCTCCGCCGCCCTTACGTTACGCCGCTCCGCCCGCCTGGGCTTGAGACGGCGGATTGAACCCCACGTTGGCTTCCAACAGGTCATGCAACAGTTTTTCGTAGCCGCGCACACCATGGGTGGCGGCGTCATACACGGAAGGAATCACGCCCGCCCGGCTGGCGTCGCGGAATTTGGTGTCCACTGGAATCGCATAGCGCCATACCACGTCGCCATACTGATGCCGCAGAGTGCGAAAGGTCTGCACTGACGCATGAGTACGACGGTCGAACATCGTGGGTATGACGGTATAGGAAAGCGGATTCTTTTGGCTCTTCATTACCATGCCAAGGGTATGCAGCATGCGCTCCAGACCCTTTAACGCCAGAAATTCAGTCTGCACCGGTATCAGAATATGCTGGCAGGCCGCCAGCGCATTGATGAGCAGTACGCCGAGCACCGGCGTGTTATCCAGAAAAGCGTAATCGAAATCGTCCCACAGATGCGCCAGGGACTTGGAAATGATCAACCCCATGCCTTCCACGCCCACCATTTTCCGCTCCAGTGTGGCCTGCGCCGTGGACGCCGGCAGCAGTTTAAGATTGGGATGGCTGGTGTCGCGGATCAGGGTGCGCGGTAGATCCGCCGGCACTTTGCCCTCATGCATGAATAAGTCGTATACGCTGCCGCGGATACTGTCCGGATCATATTTGAAATAAGACGTCAGCGAGCCGTGCGGATCCAAGTCCAGCAACAGCACCCGCTTGCCTTGTTGCGCCAGAATCCCGCCGAGGGCGACGGCGGTGGTGGTTTTACCCACGCCTCCTTTTTGATTCGCGACGGTCCAGATTCGCACGGTTGATACTCCCCGCGTTGATGTTCAGACAGATGACGACAACTCGTCACCGTGTTTCCGCTACGCGCTTTCGCCACGTCGCAACAGAGTTCCTAATGACAGTATAGAAGCTCACAGTGACGGGTATTAATGACAATCCCGATGTGGAATGACGGCAAGCCTGCGCCGCAATCCGCCTTTCCTTGTTTCGCCATGGAGAGATTGCATGATATATGCCAATGCTAGGATCTCATGGCCTGTTTCAGCAGGATAAATAGTCAATTGGCGGGAAAGTGGCGCGTCAGGCCTGACCCGGTCAGCGCCGCATGGTGAGACGAACTTTAGCGTCCTTGGCCACCAACAAAACCACCCGACGGTTTCTTTGCCGCCCCTCCGACGTATCGTTACGGGCGACCGGCTGATATTCGCCGTATCCCACCGCCGCCAAACGCCGGGGATCAACGCCGCCGATAATCAACAAGCGCGCTACCGCCGCTGAACGCGCGGAGGACAGTTCCCAGTTGGAGGGATACACCGAGCTACGAATGGGCACGTTGTCGGTGAAGCCTTCCACCAAGATGGCGTTGGGATAGTCCTTGAGAATACCGGCGATGCCGTCGATCAGATTGAACGCAGCGTCCACCGGCACGGCGTCGCCACTGTTGAACAGTAAATTGTTGCGCAAGGACAACTCGATCCAGTTGTCGTTTTCGTTAATCGACACCATGCCTTGCCCAATCAACCCTTTTAACCGGTAGTTAAAGCGATTGGCGATTTCCTGCAAGCGCTCTCCGGCCTGCTCTTCCGTCGTCTCGCCAGGCTGGCTTTCCGGACTGTCGAAAGGTTGTATCGCAGGCGAATCGCTTTGTGGAGGCGCCGCGGTCTGTTGTCCAACCTGAATGGGATTGACACTGCGCTGCGTGGCGTTGAAAACCCCTTCCAGCGTTTCAGACAGGACTTTGTATTTGCCTTCGTTGACGGAGGAAACTGAGTACATCACCACGAAAAATGCGAACAGCAACGTAATGAAGTCCGCATAGGACACCAGCCAGCGTTCGTGGTTATGGGATTCTTCTCGGTTGCGGCGGCGCTTTCTCATGGCTGGCGACTCCCGCTTATCGGCATGGAGGGGTAGTAACTGGCGTCATTGCAGAAACCCTTTCAGCTTCAATTCTATCGCTTTGGGATTCTCCCCTTCAGCAATGCCGACGATGCCCTCAATCATCATTTCCCGCAACAGCGATTGCTCGTGAACAATGCCTTTCAGTTTATTGGCGATGGGAAAGTAGAACAGGTTAGCCAGCGCGACCCCGTAGATAGTGGCGACAAACGCCGTAGCGATGCCAGGACCCAGCATGGAGGGATCCTCCAAATGGCTCATAACCTGAATCAACCCAAGTACAGCGCCCAGAATCCCCAAGGTGGGCGCGTAACCGCCCATGGCTTCATATACTTTACTGGCGTCCAGCTCCCGCAGCTCGCGACTGTTAAGCTCCAGCTCCATAATGTTGCGGATGGATTCCGGCTCCGCGCCGTCCACCAGCAGTTGCAGCCCTTTGCGGGAAAAGGGATCGCGTTCTTTTTCCGCCACGGACTCCAACCCCAGCAAGCCTTCCTTACGAGCCACCATACTCCAGGAAATCACTTTCTGAATGCCGTCTTCAAAACTGATATAGGGAGGGAGGAAGACCCAGATGAACTGCTTGAAGGAGCGCTTCAACACTTTGCCGGAATGTTGCAGCACGATAGCGCCGAATGTGCCACCCACGACAATGAGGGCTGCGGGCAGATTCAGTAAGGAGGAAACATCGCCGCCTTCGATCATGTTGCCGCCGATGATCGCCACCAGGGCGATCAGGACGCCCACGATGCTGAGTAAGTCCATTATCCGACACCGTCAATCAACCGCGGCGCAAATTCATCCAAGGCTAAAACTTCATCCGACAGACCGGCGGTGGCCACCGCCATCGGCATACCATAAATCACACTGGTCGCCTCATCCTGGGACCAGACCACAGAACCACTCTCTTTCAGCATGCGGCAGCCTTCGCGGCCATCCGCCCCCATACCGGTCAGGATGACGCCCAATACTTTGCCGGGAAACATCTTGGCGCAGGAGCCAAAAGTAACGTCCACGCAGGGTTTGTAGTGGAGTCGCTCGTCGCCGTCGAGAATCTTGACCCGCGCCTGGGCGCCAACGCGCTCAATCAGCGTCTGTTTACCGCCGGGCGCAATGTAGGCCCATCCAGGCTTGAGAATCTCACCGTTCTCCGCCTGTTTGACGGACAGTTGCGACAGACGATTCAGACGTTCGGCAAACGCCGGCGTAAAGGAGGCCGGCATATGCTGCACCAGCACCAGTGGCGCAGGGAACGCGCCTGGTAAGCGGGTGAGAATTTTTTGCAGCGCCACTGGACCGCCGGTGGAAGTGCCAATCAGCACCACTTTATAGTCCTGACGCGGCGTGCGCCGGGATTTCGCCGCCTTCACTTCCGGTTTTGGCTCTACCTTCGGCTCCGGTTTGGCTGGCGGCGCCTTGGCGCGCGCCTCTGCAGCGCGCGGCGTGGGCGCGGCGGGCTTGGACGGCTCGCGTACAGGCGTCGGGGGCGCGGGTTTGGCCAGTTCCGACGCCGGAGCGGAGGCCCCGGACATACGATATTTGGCGCGTGAAACTTCTTTAATACGATCGTGCAGCAGGCGCTTGATCTTGGAGGCGTCGCCGGACATCGCCTCGAAGCTCTTCGGCAGAAAATCCACCGCGCCCGCTTCCAGAGCGTCAAAGGTCACTCGGGCGCCTTCGTAGGTAAGAGAAGAAAACATCAACACCGGCGTGGGCTGAACCCGCATGATTTCCTTGACCGCGGTAATGCCGTCCATGACCGGCATCTCATAGTCCATGGTGATGACGTCGGGTTTCAGTTTTAGCGCCATCTCCACGCCTTCGCGGCCATTGCTGGCCGTGCCGACGACATCGACATCGCTTATGGAGTTCAGGATCTCGCAAAGGCGACGTCTGAAAAATCCCGAATCATCTACTACCAGGACCTTTAAGGCCATTCATCGGTCTCCCGTTTTTGGAAATCACTCCGCCGCTGCGCCTTATGACAGGCGCTCAGCCTGCGGAAGCCGCGGGCTCCGTTTCATCCGAGTCCGTCACCAACTGACTCTTCCTGAACGTCGGCCGACCGTATACTTTGCTGGACTTGGCGTAGCGTCCAAGCATGCTGGGTATGTCCAGTATCAGCGCAATGCGCCCGTCACCCGTGATGGTGGCGCCGGCCATTCCCGGCGTGCCGTGCAGCATTTTACCCAAGGGTTTGATGACCACTTCTTCCTGACCGACCAGTTGATCGACCACAAAGCCCACGCGCTTGGTGCCGACGGAAACAATCACCACATGACCGTTCTCTTCGGTGGGCTCAAATTGCGCGCCCTTCACCAGCCAGCGTTTGATGTGGAACAGCGGAAACACATTCTCGCGCACCACGATACACTCCTGCCCATCGACAATATTGGTCTGGGTCAGGTCAAGGTGGAATATTTCCACCACGCTCACCAATGGGAAAGCGAATGCCTGATCCCCCAGCATCACCATCAAGGTCGGCATGATGGCGAGGGTCAACGGCACTTTGATCACGATACGAGAACCGCGCCCCAATTCCGACTCGATATGGATGGTGCCGTTCAACTGGGTGATCTTGGTTTTGACCACGTCCATCCCGACACCGCGCCCGGACACATCGGATATCTCCGTTTTGGTGGAGAACCCCGGCGCGAATATGAGGTTATAAGCTTCGTTGTCGGTGAGACGCTCGGCGGCGTCCACGTCGTAAATGCCTTTTTCCACCGCTTTTTGACGCAGCACTACCGGATCCATGCCAGCGCCGTCGTCTTCAATGGACAACAGAATATGATCGCCTTCCTGCTCCGCCGCCAGCACCACACGCCCGACCCGCGGCTTGCCTTTTTGCTCGCGCGCCTCAGGGGACTCAATACCGTGGTCGACCGCGTTCCGCACCAAGTGGACCAGTGGGTCGGACAGCGCTTCGACCAGGTTTTTATCTAGGTCTGTGTCTTCCCCACGCAACACCAGATTGACTTCTTTGCGCAGATTGCGGGCCAAGTCCCTCACCACGCGGGGGAAACGGCCAAATACTTTCTTGATGGGCTGCATCCGCGTCTGCATGACCGCAGACTGCAAGTCGCTGGTGACCACGTCCAGATTGGACACGGCTTTACTCATGTTCTCATCGGCGAACTCTTCGCCTAAACGTTTGAGACGGTTACGCACCAGCACCAGTTCGCCGACCATGTTCATGATGTCGTCGAGACGCTTGGTGTCCACCCGCACCGTGGTTTCCGTGGCGATGCTGGCCTGAGCGTCTTTCGCAGCAGCGGCGCTCGCCGCAGGCTGACGTCGCTCCTCGTCCGGCTCCGCGCGGGCTGGCGCAGGCTTGACGACTTTCGGCGGCTCTTTCTTGACTGGCTCCTTTTTGGCGGGCTCTTTTTTCGCAGCCGCCTTTTCCGCCGGTTTTGCGGCGGCAGGCTTGGCGCCCGCAGTAGGACTCGGTCCCTTGCCGGAGCCATGTAGCTCATCCAGCAGTTTTTCGAATTCGTCGTCGGTAATCAGTTCGGAGTCGCCAGAGGCGGCTTCCTCTTTTTTCTCTACTTTCTTTGCAGGCTTTTCAGGCTCGGCTTTCGCCGCAGGCTTGCCTTTCTTCTCCGCGGCAGGGGCTTTCTTCTGCTCAGCCCCGTCGGATACAGCGCCGTCAAACTTGCCTTTGCCGTGCAACTCGTCCAGCAAGGCTTCAAATTCATCATCAGTGATTTCATCACTATCGCCGACGGACACAGCTTCAGCGGCTTCTTCTTGCGGAACCGGAGCGGGTTCAGGGGCGGTCTTGGCGGGTTTGCTTTCCTTGACGCCGCTGAACTTGCCGGGACCATGCAGTTGATCCAGCAGCTTCTCGAACTCGTCTTCGGTGATTTCATCGCCTTCGTCTTTCGACTCAGACGCCTCCGCTTTCTCGCCGCCGTCTTCATCATCCAGGGCGTTGAGCAGGTTCTCGAATTCGTCGTCGGTAATATCGCCTTCCGCCGACGCCACGGGTTCTTCGACTTCCTCAGGGGCTTCTTCTTCGTGCTCTTCAACGGGTTCTTCGGCAGGCTCGTCAGCCTCTTCCGCCACGGAGGCGGATTCGCCGCTGGCCAGTCGCTCCAGGGCGGCCATGAGTTCGGGTGCGGCGGGGGTCAACTCTTCCCTCATTTTCACCTGGGAAAACATTTCGTTGACGGCGTCCAGCGTCTGCAGCACGACATCCATCAATTCAGAGTCGACACTGAGCTGACCGTTGCGCAACAGGTCGAAGACGTTTTCCGCCACATGGCAGCATTCCACCAGGGCGTCCAACTGAAGGAAACCGGCGCCGCCTTTAACGGTGTGGAACCCACGGAAAATGGCGTTCAGCAGATCGCGGTCGTCCGGGTTCTGCTCCAGTTCCACCAACTGCTCTGAGAGCTGTTCAAGAATTTCTCCCGCTTCGACTAGAAAGTCCTGCAGGATTTCTTCGTCCGCTTCAAACCCCATTCATGTGCTCCTCAGAAACCAAGGCTGGAAAGAAGGTCGTCCACGTCGTCCTGGCTGGCGACGACATCTGAGCGTCCTTCGGTCTGGATCTGCGGGCCGTGCCCTTTTGTAATAGACTCTTCTTCGGCCTTCACCTCATGCTGAATGCCTGTTATGCGGTCAACTTTGCCAGCCATGGCGACCAGCTTGACCAGATTCACTTCCACTTCCTTGACCAGACCGGTGACCTTATTGATGACCTGTCCGGTAAGGTCCTGAAAGTCCTGGGCCAACAGTATTTCCGACAGATTGGTGTACACTTTGTCGCTGTTGGCGGCCAGATCCACCAAAAACTTATCAATACGCTTGTACAGCTCGCGGAATTCCGAAGGATCCATTTCCCGCCGCCGCAGTCGACCCCATGCTTCCTTCAGCTCATGGGCCTCCTGCTTCATTTCCACCGCCACGGGCATACTCGCTTCCACCATATCCATGGTTTTGTTGGCGGCTTTGTTGGTCATATCGACCACATAGGAGAGACGATCGGAGGCGTCGGCGATCTTCGACATTTCCTCCTGCTGATTCATCTTCACATTGCCCATGTCGATATTGAAATTGCGTATGGCTTCGTGCAACGAACGGGTCAACTTGCCCACTTCGTGGTACAGCGTACGGTCCCGAGTGTCATTAAGGTCGGAAATTACCCGCAACGCTTCGCCAAAGTCCCCCTTGCTGACGTGCTCCATCAAGCTCGCCGCCTGCTCGCTCAAGCGCGCCTCGATGTCCTCTTGGGAGGAGGATGGTGGCTGCTGTTCATTGGTCATAGTAATTCCTGCGGTTTTATTATGAGTCGATCCGCTCGAAGATTTTTTCTATCTTTTCCTTCAGCACGGCCGCAGTAAACGGCTTCACCACATACCCGTTAACACCCGCCTGCGCCGCGGCGACAATCTGGTCCCGTTTGGCTTCCGCCGTCACCATGAGCACCGGCAGGTTTTTCAGACTCTCATCGGCGCGAACAGCCTGGAGTAATTCAATTCCCGTCATTCCGGGCATATTCCAGTCAGTGACCAGAAAATCAAACTTCCCGGTTTTTAACATCGGCAGCGCGGTGGACCCGTCATCTGCTTCATCAGTATTGGTGAAGCCCAAATCCCGAAGCAGGTTTTTAATAATCCGCCTCATTGTTGAAAAGTCATCTACAACGAGGATTTTCATGTTCTTGTCCAATGTAACCTCCACAATGGCGACGCTGGAAACCCTTTGATTTCATTACTCTACTGAGTAAGTCTAGCTGGTCGCGCCGTACTATCCAGTTTTTTGATACAAGTTGTTTTAGAAAACATGACCGCAGGATGCTGATTTCGAAAAAACATTAACCTGCGCAGGCAATAGCTTGATTTAGCTGTTTTTCCAGTCTGAGAGACGGGATCGCAGTCGCAAGGTCGCCTGGGAATGAATCTGACTGACCCGGGACTCGCTGACTGAGAGCACCTGGCCTATTTCCTTGAGGTTGAGTTCTTCGTCATAGTAGAGAGACAGCACCAGCTTCTCCCGTTCCGGCAAACCGTCTATCGCGGCGCTCAATTTTTCCAGAAAGGCGTTTTGTTCGATGTCGCTGAGGGGATTGTCGGTGGTTAACGTTTCGTCGTCAGAGCCGCCCTCCCCGTGAAAGCCCAGCTCTTCCAGGCTGAACAGCTTCCCCGAACTGGCGTCGCGCAGGCTGGCGTGGTATTGCTCCAGGGGTATGCCCAGCTCTGCCGCCACTTCCGCATCCGACGCGTCACGACCGGTGCGGGCTTCAATAGTGTGTATCGCTTCCGCGATATTACGGGCGTTACGATGCACGGAACGCGGCACCCAATCGCCCTTACGAATTTCGTCCACCATAGCGCCGCGAATGCGGATGCCCGCATAGGTTTCGAATTTGGCGCCCTTGCCGGCGTCGTATTTCTGCGCGGCTTCCAGCAATCCGATCATGCCCGCCTGAATCAAGTCCTCCACCTGCACGCTGGCGGGCAGACGGGCGATCAGGTGATGCGCGATGCGCTTGACCAGAGGCGCGTATTGCCTGACCAGAGTGTCGGCGCGCTCCGCCCGCGTCTCGCTATACATCATATAAGTATTCGCCAATGACATGAATTTGCGCGCAAGGTCTGCAATAAACCGGATGATTTCAACAAAAACGTTCTCATGGGTGTTTGAGGATATGTCCGGCGCAAACGTCACGCCTCATTGCAAGCACCCGGTATATAGCCGCCGGGCGAGCCCTCGCATTCCGTCCGGCGCGCGCCTAACTGTGCACCAGACGCTCCACAAAGAATTCCAGATTGCCTCTCGGCGCCGTCGGCAACGGCCAGTTGTCCACCTTCTGCGCCAGTTGGCGGAACGCCAGCGACGCTTTGGCGCGCGGGTAGGCTTCGTACACAGGACGCTGCCGTTGCACCGCTTTGCGTACGGCTTCGTCAAATGGAATGCTTCCTACATATTGTAGCGCAACTTCCAAAAAGCGTTCGGTGACCTTGGATAATTTACCGAACAAATGCCGCCCTTCCTGCTCGGAGCGAACCATGTTGGCGAGCACCCGGAAGCGGTACATATCGTGGTTCTTGTTGAGCAGCTTGATGACGGCATAGGCGTCGGTAATGGAGGTAGGCTCGTCGCACACCACCACCAGGGCTTCCTGCGCCGCGCGCACGAAGGAGAGCACTTGTTCGGAGATCCCCGCCGCCGTGTCGATGACCAGTACGTCCAGATCGTCGCTGATGTCGCTAAAGGCGTTAATCAAGCCCGCGTGTTCAAGAGGAGACAGATGAGTAAGATGCTGGGTGCCGGATGAGGCCGGGACGATCTTTATTCCGCCCGGGCCTTCGATCATGACTTCCCGCAGGGTGCAATCCCCCGCCAGCACATCCCCGATATTGCGCGAGGCGGTGACGCCGAGCAACACATCAATATTCGCCAGTCCGAGGTCCGCATCCAGCAGCACCACGCGACGTCCCAAATCCGCTAACGCGAGGGACAGATTTATGGAAACATTGCTCTTGCCGACACCCCCCTTTCCTCCGGTGACTGCAATAACTTGAACCGGATGTACTTTACTCATACCGGTAGATATCTCCTGTTATTAGACGGCGCGGCGTTGGCCCCGCACTCAATAGTTTAGACTACCAGTTCCGCAGCGAAGCGACTGGTATTATTAGTTTGTTCGGCCTCTCGCCGGGTCCGCCGCCACAATGCGTCCGCGCGCGCCACCAGCGCATGCGCTTTCGCCGGATGAATGTCATCGGGTATTTTCTGTCCGTCGGTGACATAGGCGACCGGAAGCCGGTTCAGGATGGCCATGCTCAACACTTCACCCAGACTGAACGCTTCATCCAGTTTGGTCATGATACAGCCGGAAAGCCCCAACATCTTATAGTAATGATAGGTGGATTTCATGACCTGCGGTTGGTTAACTGCCGACAATACAAGATAATTTCTGATGCGGTGACGAGCCACTTTCAAGTCTTTCTGCTGACGCTCCCAATTTGGATCCTGAGGCGTCAATCCAGCAGTATCCACCAGCACCAGGCGTTTGTTGGCGAGCCGGTCAAGCAGATCGTCCAGACTGTTCTCCTCATCCACCACATACACTGGCACGTTCAGCAAGCGCCCAAAGGACTGCAATTGCTGCTGACTGGCCACCCGGAAACGGTCGGTAGTGATCAGCGCCAGTTTTTCGGCGCCGTAGTGAACCACGAAACGCGCCGCCAGTTTGGCGAGGGTGGTGGTTTTGCCGGAGCCGGTCGGTCCCAGCAACGCACAGACTCCACGCTGGTGAATCAGTTCTTCATTTTCCGCCTTTAAACCATGGGCCAGACGCGCCATCAGGTTGCGCCATTGCTCCTGCGCGCCTTTGCGCGGATCCGCTTTGGCGATGAGCGCGCTTTGCAGCTCACGGAAGACGCCCATTTCCTGCATGCGTTCGACCAGCTCGCGATGACCGGGATTCTCTTCCGGGCGCGCGGCGGCGGGCTGGCGCATGATGCTTTTGAGCTGCATGATCTCTTCACGCATTTCCGCCAGCATGCGCGAAGTGTCGGTTTCTCCGGCGCCGATTTGCCGGGTCGCGGTCGCCGACGGTTCCACAGCGGCAAAAGCCGGCGCTGGCTCAGCTTTGGGTCTGGCGTTGCTTTTCAGCGTTTCCAGGCGGTCGCGCACCCGCGACATTTCATCCTCCAGGCGACGATGGCGATCCGCGGTTTCCCGCGCCACCGCAGAGGGCGTCGGCCGAGAGCCTTCCTGCTCAGGCATGCTGCTGCGCTGATCGTCCTCGTTATAATCCAGCGCGCAAATCACCTCCACGCCATCCCCCGTCTTACTGGTGGACAGAATGACGGCGTCCGCGCCGAGGTCTTCACGAATATCCTTCAAGGCCTGTTGCATTGACGCTGCAAAAAAACGTTTCACTTTCATAATGTTAGCCTCCCGGCTCCACGAGCCCGCACGGGATTACCCACTGATTGTCGCCACGATGGTGATTTGTTTGTTGTCTGGCACTTCCTGATAAGCCAGGACATGCATGCGCTCCACGCTGAGTTTGATGAACCGCGCCAGAACCGGGCGCAGGCTGTTGGACACCAGCAAGACCGCCGCTTTACCGAGCATTTCCTGTCGCTGCGCCGCTTCCGCCAGTGAGCGTTGCAGTTTCTCCATCATGCTCGGTTCCAAAATCAGACCGATGTCATCCATGCCGCCGGCCTGTTGTGCTTGTTGCATGGATTTAAGCAGTAATTGTTCCAACCCTGGGTCCAGAGTGATGACAGGCAGCTCAGGCTCCGCCCCCACTATGTTCTGGACGATCAGGCGACGCAGAGAAGCCCTTACCGCCGCCGTCAAAATACCGGCGTCCTGGGTCTTCGGCGTATAGTTGACGATGGCCTCCGCAATGCTGCGCATATCCCGCACCGGCACATCTTCCTGCAACAGATTCTGCAACACCTTCAACAAGGTGCTGAGCGAGACGGTGTTGGGAACCAGCTCTTCCGCCAGTTTCGCCGCTTTCTTGCCCAGTTGCTCCAGCCACTGCTGCACTTCTTCATGGCCAATCAGCTCGTAAGCATGACGGCTGAGCACCTGATTCAGGTGCGTCGCCACCACCGTGCTGGAGTCCACCACGGTGTAACCCAGCGTCTGCGCCTGTTCTTTTTGAGAAGGGTCAATCCACACCGCCTCCAGACCGAAGGCCGGATCTTTGGTCTGAATGCCGTCCAGCTTGCCGAAGACCTGGCCGGGATTGATGGCCATTTCCCGGTCTGGATGAATTTCCGCTTCCGCGATGGTGACGCCCATCAAAGTGATGCGATAAAAGTTCGGCATTAAATCCAGGTTGTCGCGGATATGCACGGAGGGCATGAGAAAGCCCAGTTCCTGAGACAGCTTTTTACGTACGCCCTTAATGCGGGCCAACAACTGTCCGCCTTGCGACTTATCCACCAGCGGGATCAGCCGGTAGCCCACTTCCAGACCCACGATATCCACGCTGGCCACGTCATCCCAGCCCAACTCTTTGGTTTCCGGCCCACGCACAGCCGGCGCGCTTTCGCCGGGGGCCAGCGCGGGCCCGCCACCGGGTTGCTGGGGCGCGCCAGGACGTCTAGGGCCAGGCGTCACGCCTTCGTCCACCACTTCCGACTGTTGCTGGCGCTTCCGCATAAAGTAGGCTGCTGCGCCGATAATCGCCGCCAGTCCCAAAAACGCCATATGGGGCATGCCTGGAATCGCGCCCATGATAAACAGGATCACCGCCACAATAGCCAGCGCCCGGGGGGAGCCAAACATCTGGTTGATGACCTGGCTCGACATATCCTGTTGAGTACTGACGCGGGTGACCATGATGGCCGCCGCAGTGCTGAGCAGCAGTGAGGGTATCTGCGCCACCAGACCGTCACCGATCGTCAGCAGCGCATATTTTTGTACGGCGTCGTTGAACTCCAGATCGTGTTGCATGATGCCGATGGAGAGGCCGCCGATCAGGTTGATAGCCAGAATCAGCAGACCTGCGACGGCGTCACCACGAACGAATTTGCTGGCGCCGTCCATGGAGCCGTAGAAGTCCGCTTCCTGGGCCACTTCCGCCCTGCGCGATTTGGCCTCTTCCTGGTTAATAATGCCCGCGTTCAGATCCGCGTCAATCGCCATCTGCTTGCCGGGCATAGCGTCCAATGTAAAGCGTGCGCTCACTTCGGAAACGCGCCCGGCGCCTTTGGTGACCACCACGAAGTTGATAATCATCAAAATGGCGAACACCACCAGACCAACGGCATAGTTGCCGCCAATCAGCACTTCGCCGAATGACTGGATAACTTTACCCGCCGCGTCGCCGCCTTCGTGCCCTTCCAGCAGCACCACCCGGGTGGAAGCGACGTTCAGAGCCAGACGCAACAAGGTGGCCACCAGCAGCACTGTCGGGAAAATGGCGAACTCCATGGGACGCATGGCGTACACGCACACCAGCAGAATGACCAGCGACAAGGCGATATTGAAGGTAAAGAAGACGTCGAGCAGGAACGGCGGCACCGGCAACGTCATCATGCCCAGCAACACCATCAGAAGCACCGGGATGCCCAGGTTGCCGTGGGCCAGGCTCTTCAGGTTGTTGATCGCGGCAGCTCGTTCCATAACACTCCAAACGACGAAAGGTTGACGGAATAAACCGTTTCCACAGAGTGTCTGCAGGAAATGTGCCGCCCTATGGAAAAGCGCCGCCGGACAGAGATTAACTCAACTTACAGATCCCGGCGCAGGTGGGAAGGTATCTTGAAGTCAGGCATGCCCTGGGGCTTCTTACCGTAGCCGCTGCGATAACGGCGTAATTGAAAGACATACGCCAGCACCTGGGCTACGGCGAGGTACAGGCCGGAAGGAATTTCATCCCCCACTTCCGAGTGGTGGTAGATGGAGCGGGTCAACGGCGGCGCCGAGACCATCTCAACGTTGTGCGCCTTGGCGATTTCACGGATTTTCATGGCCATATGATCCGCGCCTTTGGCCAGCACAATCGGCGCCGCCATTTTCTTGGCGTCGTATTTCAGCGCTACGGAATAGTGAGTCGGGTTGGTGATAACCACATCCGCCTTGGGCACGTCCTGCAACATGCGACGGCGGCTCATCTCGTATTGCACCTCCCGCACCCGACGCTTCACTTCCGGCTTGCCTTCCGTGTCCTTGTATTCGTCCTTGATCTCTTGCATGGTCATGCGCAGGTTCTTCTGGTGATCGTAGATTTGAAAGGGCACATCCACCAGGGCGATCAAAATCATGGAGCTGGCCAGGAACAGGAAGCTCCACGCCAGCAGCGAGCAGGCATGGGCCATGCTCACCGCCGTATCTTCCGCTCCCATCGCCAGCAGATCAGGAATGGAATGATTGAGAATGATCAGCGCCACCCCGCCCACCACCAGCGTCTTGGCGATGCCTTTGATCAACTCCATCAGAGATTTGAGGGAGAACATTCGCTTAATGCCTTCCAGCGGATTGATGCGACTGAACTTCGGCGCCGCCGCTTTGCCGCTCATCATCCATCCGCCCAACGCGATGGGCCCCAACAAAGACGCCACCAGCAGCACCAGCATGAAAGGCACGAGAGAGATAGCCATATCCAACGCCGACATGCCGAGATGAATCATCGGCTGATGGGCGTCAAATACTTCTTCCCGGGTTAACGTAAAGCTGGCGCGAAACACGCCTTCCAGCGCCTTGGCGATGGTCGCGCCAAACACCAGAAGACCAACCGCGCCCGCCAGCAACACCGCCGTGGTGTTCAGCTCGCGGGAACGGGGGATCTGCCCCTCCTCCCGCGCCTTCTCGATCTTTCGGGGGGTGGGTTCTTCGGTTTTTTCCTGACTGGTGTCGTTTTCAGCCATCGTCCGTCACACTCGTTTTACTTCGGGTTCAGGCATCCTGCGCGATCGTAACCTGTCCTGGGCCAGCGTCGCCTTATCAGGGCGGCGTCGGCTGCAGCATGACCTGCATGAAATCAAAAGTGTTCTCGCTCAACACCGTGAACTGGGGCAGGATGCCGCCAATGCTGATCCAGAACACCACCAGACCAAACAGCACCGTCATCGGAAAGCCGATGGAAAAAATATTCATTTGCGGCGCCGCCCGAGTCATCACGCCAAAGGAAATATTCACGATCAGCAGCGCCGTCACCGCCGGCAAGGCGATCATTAATGCGCTGGCGAACATCCAACTGATGCGCGAGGCCAGATACCACCAGGACCATGCGTCCACCTCCTGCGCCGAGACAGGCAGAAAACGGAAGCTTTCCACCACCGCCTCGAACATCACCAGATGACCGCCCATGGAGAGAAATAACAGGGTCACCAGCATCAGATAAAACTGGCTCAACGCGGTCACGGTGATGCCGTTGGTAGGGTCCACCATGGACGCGAAGCCCAGCCCCATATTCATCGCCACGATTTGTCCGGTCACCACGAATAACTGAAACAGCAGCAGCACGGCGAACCCCATGGCCAGCCCGATCAGCACTTGCTGAATAATGATCGCCACCGAGTTGACGGATAACGGATCTACTTCCGGAACTGGCGGCAACGAGGGAACGATCAGAATCGTCATCAGCAGCGCCAGCGTCAGCCGCACGCGCGCCGGGACAATCTGAGTACCCAGAATCGGCGTGGTCATCATAAAGCTGGAGATGCGAAACAAAGGCCACAGGTGCATACCCACCCAGGCGCCGATCTGTTCATCCGTCCACTCGAACACCGCCCGGCTCCCTATCCGATGACGTCAGGAATGCTGGTGATGAGCATATCGGTGTACTCCATCAACTGGGTCAGCATCCAGGGCCCGGCGATGATGATCACGATCAAGGTCACCAGCAAACGGGGCAAAAAGCTCAAGGTCTGTTCGTTGATCTGCGTCGCAGCCTGAAAAACGCTGACGATCAGACCCACCACCAGACTCGGCGCCACGATCAGCGTCACCAGTGTGACGATCAACCATAAGGCCTCACGAAAAATGTCCAGCACCACTTCCGGCGTCATAAGCGTTCTCCTCGGTTGACCGGGCTAAACCCCGAAACTGGCGGCCAGGGTGCCCATGATCAGAGCCCACCCGTCCACCAGTACGAACAGCATGATTTTGAACGGCAATGAGATAATGATCGGCGACAGCATCATCATCCCCATGGCCATCAGAACGCTGGCCACTACCATGTCGATAATCAGAAAGGGAATAAATATCAGAAAGCCGATCTGGAATGCGGTTTTCAGCTCACTGGTGACGAACGCCGGCATCAGAATCGTGAACGGCACTTCTTCCGGATTGGCGTATTTGTTCTCATCGCCCGCCAATCGAATAAACAAGCCCAGATCGCTCTCGCGGGTCTGACGCAGCATGAACTCGCGGAAGGGTTCGCTGGCTTTGGCCACCGCTTCCTGCGCCGTCAACTTCTCAGCGAGATAGGGCTGCAGCGCCATTTCATTGGCCTGTTTGAAAGTCGGCCCCATGATGAAAAAGGTCAGGAACAGCGCGATGCCCACCAGAATCTGGTTGGAGGGCGCTTGTTGCAGTCCAAGCGCCTGACGCAGTATGGAAAAAACAATGATGATGCGGGTGAAGGACGTCATCATCATCAGGAAAGCGGGGATGAAGGTCAGCGCCGTCATCAGCGCGAGAATTTGCAGGGTGACGGAGTATTCCTGCGTGCCGTCCGGGTTGGTCACCAGCTTGACCGCCGGCAGGATGGCGTCCTGGGCCGACCATGCGACTCCAGGAAGCATCAAAAACAAGATCAGGTAAGTTAACCGCAGGACCCTATTGCGCGCCATTCGCTTCGCCTTTTGCTTCGTTTTCAGTACGACGCAAAAGGCTCTGCAACTTCCGTGCAAACTCGCCGCTATGTGGCGACAGTTCTAGGGGTTCGTCCAATGTGAGCAGGTTGGTGATTTGATGTTGAGTAATGCCGACGATTATTTGACGATCGCCAATCTGTAGCAACGCGATGCGCTCACGGGTTCCTACTGGCAGCACCGCCAGCATTTTCAGATGTTGCTGTTGCTGCGGCGCCAGACCGGTAAAGCGACGCATCATCCAGGCGGCTCCGCCGATCAGCGCCAGCACCAGCACCAGCGCGCCGCCGACTTGCAGCAATTGCCCCGCCTCCACGCCGGCCACCGGTTTCTTGGCGGCGGTTTCCTCCGCCGCCCGCGCCAGGCCCGGCGCCCAGAACCACAGGCTCGCGGTGATGGCGGCGCAAAACGCAGTTAAGTTAAACCCAGTATGTTTCAACCCTACCCCCGCAGCTTCTTGATGCGTTCAGAAGGACTGATGACGTCCGTCAAACGAATGCCAAACTTTTCGTTGACCATCACCACCTCGCCATGGGCGATCAGGGTGCCGTTGACCAGCACGTCCAAAGGCTCCCCAGCCAGACGGTCCAGTTCGATAACCGACCCCTGGTTGAGCTGCAGCAGGTTGCGAATGGCAATCTGGGTGTTGCCGACTTCCATGGAAATGGTGACCGGGATATCCAGAATCACATCCAGATCCGGCGCCCCTGGCGCGCTGGTCGGCAGCGTCTCGTCAAAGGTTTCGAAAGACGCGGTGCGGATATCATCATCAGCGCCTTTTCCTTTGGCTTCCGCACTCTCCGCCTCCGCCATCGCGGCGGCCCATTCATCCTCTCTATCGCCTTCAGCTTCAGTCGCTTCCTGTTCACCCAGCGCAGCAGCCCATTCGTCCGCCAACGCCTCTTCTTCAGACTTCGTATCGTCTAAATCGTTTTCTTTATTGTCGTCGTCTTCAGCCATTGCGCCTCCTTCGTCGGCGTCGCCGCCGACCGCTTAATCTTATCTACAATCTTGAGCGCCAGATTGCCGTTGCACTGCCCTACCTTGGCGATGAAAATCGGCACGCCGTTCGCTGTCACCGTAATGGTTTCCGGCAGTTCGACCGGAATCACGTCTCCGGGCTTCAGCCTCGACAGAGAGCGCAAAGAAATCTTTTGTCTGACCACGGCGGCATTCAGCGGCACCCTGGCTTCCAGGATGTCCTGCTGCAAAGCGCTGATCCAGCGTTCGTCGACATCGTCGACGTCGCTCTGCACGCCAGCGTCGAGCACTTCGCGAATGGGCTCGATCATGGAATACGGCATGGCCACGTGCATGTCTCCGCCGCCGCCGTCCAGTTCAATGTGGAAGGTGCTCACCACCACCACTTCGCTGGGGCTGACGATGTTGGCCATGGCCGGGTTAACTTCCGAATTGACGTATTCGAAGTCCACCTTCATCACCGCATTCCAGGCTTCCTTCATGTCATGGAACACCTGCTCCAGCACCATCTGCACGATTCGAATTTCCGTCGGCGTGAACTCCCGCCCCTCGATCTTGGCGTGACGGCCGTCGCCGCCGAAAAAGTTGTCCACCAGTTTGAACACCAGCTTGGCGTCCAGAATAAACAGTCCGGTACCGCGCAAAGGACGAATCTTCACCAGATTGAGACTGGTGGGCACGTAAAGCGTATGAATATATTCCCCGAACTTCAGAATCTGCACGCCGCCGGAGGCCACGTCAGCATTGCGGCGCAACAGGTTGAAAAGACTGATACGGGTATAGCGGGCGAAGCGTTCGTTGATCATCTCCAGGGTCGGCATGCGGCCGCGGACAATACGGTCCTGGCTGGTCAGGTCGTAACTGCGCACCCCCGCCGCATCGACATCCTCCTCGGTGTCGACGTCGCCATCGTCCACGCCATGTAAGAGCGCATCAATTTCGTCTTGAGATAATAAATCTTGCACAGCCCTACACCTTGACCCAGGGTCTAACAGGAAATGTTATGCATCTAGTTCTATCACCTGAGACGGGCCTATAACAAGCCCCGTCTCCGGGTCTGACAGCGTTTCGGCGTGACGAATCGATACATCGCGCCCGCGGTTACTGCAACACGAAATTGGTGAACAGCACCTGCTCAATTTCTCCATTCACGCCCTGCTCCTTCAGAGCGGTGTTGATTGCTTCCAGCGACTCAGACAACAGCGCGAGACGACCTTCGTCCG
Organism: Hahella sp. HNIBRBA332; assembly: GCF_030719035.1. Classification (NCBI taxonomy): domain Bacteria; kingdom Pseudomonadati; phylum Pseudomonadota; class Gammaproteobacteria; order Oceanospirillales; family Hahellaceae; genus Hahella; species Hahella aquimaris. Next base: position 400,802 of record NZ_CP132203.1, on the reverse strand, counting down.
TCTGCACGTTTTCGAAATCTTTGCCGCTATACAAGTTTATCAAGCGGTTACGGATGACCGGCATATGCAGCTCCACACCATCCAGCACGCCCTGATTCCGGGTCAACAAACTGATGCTCGCCTGCAAAAACCGCTGCTTGCCTTTGTAATCGAAAGTGACCACCAATGGCGGACGCATGTCGTAATAGATAGCCTCCGCCTTCACCGGCGCAGCCGCTTGATCGCCGCCTTCCGCCGGCGCGCCCTCGTCGGGAGAAGACTTGAGCAGCATCATGGTCACTCCCACACTGGCTCCCACAGCGATCACCAGAACCAGAACGATGATAATGATCAGCTTCTTGCTCAGGCCGCCTGATTTACCGGACTCCTCGCCGCCTTCTCCACTATTGTCTTTCGCCATAACTTATTTTCCACCATCGACAGATAAACAGGTCACTGGGGAAGCCGCCGCCTCCTTGTCGATAAGTGTAGTTCATTCCTTTGATTTTTCAGTGAAAAACCATCAGACGTAATAATCCACCATGCGATCCGTGGCCAAGGCTTGTTCGATTCCCGCCACAGCTGCGCCCTCCTCGTCCCCTTCCCCGCCAAACAGTCCTCCATCGGCGCCCCCGGATTCCTGACCGCTACCCGTTCCCGTTTGTTGCTGCTGACTGGAGACATCAAACTGGGATAACTGCAAGCCTTGCTCCGCAAGCAGTTCCCGTAGCCGATGCGCCGTCCCTTCCGCCATATCGCGGACGATGGCGTGAGGGCTTTGAATCTGCACGTGGGCCTGATCTTTCTGCACATGAATTTTCATTTCGATGGGGCCCAACTCCGGCGGATTCAGATGCACGCTGGCGGATTGAATCTTCTGTCCCACGAACCAGACCACTTTCTGCGCCATCCCCTCGCCCCAGTCGTCTCCCTGCACCGGTTGCTGCAGAGTGGTGACATAGGGCGGCGCGGCCGCATCGACTTTGAATTCCGCACGGATGTTCGCGGCGACTCCGTGCAAGGCGTTGGGTTTGGCCGCGCTCTGCGACTCCGCCAGCTTCAGCAACGCGGCGTCCAGGGTTTCGCCATCCGCGCCAGCCTCCTGCCCACCGCCCTTACTGTTTGCCGTAAGCGCCTGGGTCAGCTTGATCAGTTCGCCGCCCTTTTTCTCTATTGCGTTTTCCTCATCGCCCTCATCGCCCTCAACCGCGTCATGCACCGCCCGCGCCAAAGGCGTCAGCGCGCTTTTTCCGGTAGGATCTGCGTCCTCTTCTTCATCCACTGACAACTCAACCAGAGCCATCGCCTTGATGGATTCTTCATCGTTTTCCGTTACGGCTTGCTCCCCTGACGGCAAATTCACTCCGCTCTGCGATGTGGTCTGGTCCATGTCCGCCAGCGTCGCCTGCATGACAGTCTTCACATCCTCTGACGCTTTATCGTCATCAGGCGCTTTCTTCTCATCGCTGCTTTCCGCTTTGACGTCTTTCTTATCCGCTTTGTCAGTCTTGCCCGCAACTTCGCGATCCAGCACCTCAGAGAAGCGATCATCCTTATCATTCATAGCGTTAGCCTCATCCCTCTGATTGCCTGAAGGCTTCGGAGTCGATTTCGGCGCGACTTTGGGTGTATCAATAAATGCCACTGAGCTGTCCATTTACTGTCCTCAAATCCAAGTTACAACTTACCTGCGAATGCAACAGGTCTCACCGACGCCAACGCGGCAATCGCTGTCGCGAAAGCGGCAAAACCATTGTTTTATGGGATAAATGCACAGATCAGGCCAAGTTACGCCTGACCGGGGCCAAAGCCTGGGAGGGAGATGAAAATAAAGATAAGTTCTTCAGCGAATATGACTGACACATACCGCCGGAAGGGACGATGCGCCGCCCGCTACACCTGATCCCGCAATAAGGACTGCACGACCTCAAATTCCTGCTCAATGGACTCAAACACTTCACGCGCCTTCTCCATTTGCTTGAACTTGCCGATCAACTCTCCTTGACGACACAGTTCGGACAACGCCGGCAAGCCCAGATTAGTGGCGCTGCCTTTGATGCTGTGACAGCCGCGACTGAATGCGTCCGGGTCATTGCTGACCAGCGTCGCACGGATAGCGCGCATACGTTCGACTGTATCTCCGATAAAGGTCTCCACCAATATCTGAAAGTCGTCTTCCATTACTTCCCGCAATTCCGCCAGGGCGCCCATATCAAGGTGAGACAGATCGTTCGAACTCATATTCAAGCTTGCCACTCATAATCCACTTCAACGATATTGCCCTGACCGAAGTACTCCACGCGACTGCACATGGAGAGCAGCAGGGCCGTGCCACGACCACTATAACAGGTCGGACCCGGTAATTTACCGTCGAGCTTCTGATAATCAAAGCCTTTTCCACTGTCTTCCACTCGAATCGTCAACACGCCTCCGGCGACGGCGCCTTTATGGCGAACGTCCACCTTCACGAAATGCCCGTCCAACTGGCGAATGCGCTCCTCGCGCAGGCGATAATATTCTGCAAATCCGTCCGGACTGGCCTTGAGTTTGGAGTGCAGGCCCAACACGCCATGCTCCAACGCATTGGTGTAAAGTTCACTGAGAATGGTGAACATTTCGCCGTTGCGCGTGCGCAATCCGGGTACTTCCATGACGATCTGCAACAGCAACGGCACCGGGTCGAACACAGCCAGGGAGTCGCTGCGCAGTTCATACGCCATACGCCAGTGCTGCGGACCTTTGAGGCCGGTATTGGTGAGATAGTTGTTCTCTATCCCCAATTCCTTCTCCGGCATCATGGTGAGCTCCACCAACGTCAAATCGTCGCTGGGACCGCCCTCTCCCATGAAGTCGACCACAGAGCGGCGGATTTTTTCAAACAGGTTAGTCTCCTGCAGATTATCCTCAAAAACCTGCTGCAGGCGTTTTTCGCCGAACATTTCCCCTTTCGCGTTGGTCGCTTCGACAATGCCGTCCGACCACAAATACACCCGATCGCCGTGCTTCATTTCAAAGCGGTAGGTTCGCGCGTCGAAAGCTTCGCCTTTGAGGATGCCAAGGGGCAAACGGTTGGAAGCGACCTTGATCAACTGATCGCCCTGCACCAGATAACAATCCGGCAAACCGCCGATCCAGATCTCGATTTCTTCCTGCTCGAAGTTCAACTCCGCCATACAGGCGCAGCAGAAAAAACCCACCGGCAGAATTTTGCGCAGTTTCTGATTCACTTCCCGGAGGATATCTCCCAGCGCATACCCTTTGCTGGTCATGCCATAGAAAATCTCCGCCAGCGGCATGGCGCCGATCGCCGCCGGCAGGCCATGGCCAGTGAAATCCCCAAGCAGCACGTGCATGCCGCCAGACGGTTTCTGACAGGCTAACAACACGTCGCCGTTAAAGACCGCCAGAGGCGAAAGCAAATGCTTAATATTGTTGGCGCCGAGGCAACCCACATGGGCCACATTGTCGAACACGGTTTTGGCGACCTGTTGCTCGCGCACCATATGGTCGTTGTGTTCGGCGATCTGGTCCCGTTGCCGCAACAGAGTTTTATGCATGATCCGCATGCGGTTGAAAGCGTTGATCTTGGCTTGCAGGATAATGCGGTTATAGGGTTTTGACAGAAAGTCGTCGCCGCCCGCCTCAAGGCATTTGGCGAGCGATTCTGCGTCACTGAGAGAGGTGAGAAAAATAATGGGAATCAAGTCTTCGCCGGCCAGCAACTTGATTTTCCGCGCCGCCTCAAAGCCATCCATGCGGGGCATTAAGGCGTCCAGAAGGACAATGTCCGGCCGGAACTCGGAGAACTTCTCAATGGCGTCGACGCCATCCACGGCTGTCGCTGTATCATGTCCCTGCTTTTTGACGATATTCTGCAGGATCATGCGATCGGACTGATTGTCGTCGGCGATGAGAATTTTTAGCGTTTTTTGAGACCCGAGAACGGACGAGGCCATTTCTGAGTCCAGGGATTGTTTCATAGCAATACCCGATAGGCGCATAAATGGCGGAAAGTCCGTTTCAGACGCCCGAAGACTGCGGGCGCTTTATTGAATAACAAACAGTTGTTCAAAATTGGAAATCGTCAATATCTTCCTGACATCATTGTTGCAGTTCGTGATGCAGATTTTAGCGTTGTCGCCGCCTGCATAATCCCGCAATAACAACAGCATCCCCAAGGCGGAGCTATCCAGATACGTCGTCTCCGTCATATCGATCTTGTACTGCTCGAACGGTCCCTCAGGGTTTTCGTACGCATCCCTGAATTCCTGGTGGGAACTGAAATCAAATCGCCCTTTAATGCGAATGGTCAGTTCGGCATTATCGTCAGAGCGGCTTGTCGTTATAGACATATTGCCTCCTTCTGTTGGCGCTCCCCTAATCAAACCATCTGGATCGTTTGGATCCATTCTGTGTTCTTTTTATTTGAAATTCAGGATATTACGAATAGTACGCAGTGAATTTCAATACTCATAATCTTACTAATTCATCAATAGCTGATTTTTACTAAATTTCCAGTTTTCATTCCCTTGGCCGCTATTTACCCGCAGCTAAAAACTGACTTTCAGGCACATTTTCCACCTGTTCCAGCTAACTCGCTAAAACCAAAAAACTTTTTCTACCGTAACTTAATGTCTGTTGTGATAGGCGCGTCGTCCGACAGCGTCGTCCAGGTTGCGCTGTTGCTTCTTATCCTCGTAATAGGCTTCCTCTTTTTTGCAACGATCAATAAAGTCCTGCATGTTATTTTTTTTCTGATACGCCGCCCGCCACACTTCCGTTTGTTGCGACAACTGCTGTTTCAACAGCAATAACTGCTGTTGCTGCTGCTCAATAGCCGAGCCCAGCCTGCTGATGAAGACATGATAGGTTTGGATATGACGCACTGAGCGTACGCCGTTTTGAGTACCCCTTAATTCATCCTGATAATCACGCTGATAGGCGACCAGTTGCTCCAGCTTAGCTTCCGCCTGCTCCACTCTGCGTCGGATATCGCCCATTTTCTTGCGTTCGTTCTCTTCGTCCCGCTCCGCCAGATCAAGCACCAGCGACAACCTTTGCGACTTCTTTTTCTCCGCCACGTTAAAGCACCTGAACTAATGTGGAGTAAACCCTATGGTTTCGCCGGGGCTCTGGGCGCGGCGCCTTGCGCCGGAGCCGGGGTGAACAATTGGTTCAACCCTTGTGCGCTATCATTCAGCGTAGCGCGTTCCCGCAGACTTTGCTGTAAAAATTTGCGCATGTGGGGAAATCTTTCAATCGCGTAATCGGTTTCCTTGTCAGAGCCGGGCGCGTATGCGCCGACGCTGATCAGGTCGCGCGTCTGCTGGTAGCGGGCGTATAGCTGCTTGAAGCGCTGCGCCCTTTGCAAATAGTCCGGCGTCGTTACCTGAGGCATGACCCGGCTGATGGAAGCCTCGATATCAATGGCGGGATAATGCCCCTCCTCGGCCAGACGTCGGTTCAGTACGATATGCCCGTCCAGAATCGCGCGGGCGGCGTCGGCGATGGGATCTTGTTGGTCGTCGCCTTCCGTCAGCACCGTGTAGAAAGCAGTGATGGAGCCGCCGCCGGGCTTGCCGTTGCCCGCGCGCTCCACCAGTTGCGGCAATTTTGCGAATACCGAAGGGGGATAGCCTTTGGTGGCGGGAGGTTCGCCCACCGCCAGGGCGATTTCCCGCTGCGCCTGGGCGTAACGCGTCAGGCTGTCCATCAGCAACAGCACGTTCTTGCCCAAGTCGCGAAAATATTCGGCGATGCGTGTAGTCAGAACCGCCGCGCGCAGTCGCATCAGCGGAGAATCGTCAGCGGGAGAGGCCACCACTACGGCGCGGCGCAAGCCTTCTTCGCCCAGAATATCTTCAATGAATTCCTTCACTTCGCGGCCACGCTCCCCCACCAGGCCGACCACAATAATGTCCGCCGTAGTGAAACGGGTCATCATGCCAAGCAGCATACTCTTGCCCACGCCGCTGCCTGCGAACAGTCCCAGGCGCTGGCCGATGCCCACCGTCAGCAATGAGTTAATAGCGCGGATGCCGACATCAAGTTTTCCCCGGATAGGCGCGCGGTGCAATGGGTTAATCGGCGCGCCGAACAACTCAACGTGATGCTCCGCCTGTAAAGGACCGCGACCGTCCAATGGCTCACCAGCGCCGTCCAGTACTCGCCCCAACAAACAGGCGCCGACACCAATGCGTCCCACACCCGTCATCGGCTTTACTTTGGCGCCAGGTTGCAGGCCTTCCACCGCCGCCAGAGGCATCAGATAGACCCGTTCATCGGAGAAACCAACCACTTCCGCCTCGACCATGCGACCACCGCGCACTTCGATCAGACAGCGTTCTCCCAAAGTCATCGGACATCCAACCGCCTCCAGGGTGAGCCCCACCACGCGGGTCAGACGACCACTCAACTCAGGACGCGCCTGAGCCGGCACAAAGCGCTCATAGTTGCGTAGCCGCTCAACCAGGCTCATCGTCGCCCTCCGGCGTTTCCTGAGTCTCTGAGGGCGCTTGATTCACTTTGTCCCTCGCGCTGTTCTCGATGTCGGGCTGCTCCACGGGAGGTTCAGGAGCCGGAGGGATTGCTTCCGCGTTTTTCTCCAGCAAGTCCCGATGCAGATCGCTCATTTCTCCCATCTGATCGGTAAAATCTTTGGTTTCCTGCAAGGAGACGCCATCGCTGTGACGGGACAGCATTTGCTGCACCGTGGTCTGGAACCGTTTCTCAACGGTGAAGTCCAGCAAAGTATGACGGGTCTCCACGCGACACCCGCCCTCCATCAGGGCGGCGTCCGCCTGATAACGGGTTCCCCTTTCCGGCAGCAAGTGTTCTTTGGCGAACGCCAGATCCTGTGGATGCAGATAAACAGTAACCAGCTCCTCTGTATTGGGAAGCGCCGCCAGGGCCTCCTGCAGCACGCGTAGAATTTGCGAGCGATCCACTTTCAATTCGCGGAATACCACCGCGCGGGAAATCGCCAGCACCAGATTGAGCAACGCCTCTTCCACCTCATCCTGGTGTTTGCGGATTGGCGCTTCCAGTTCCGCCGTCAGTTCCTCGAAGTGCGTCAAAGCTTTGTCGATGGCCGCGCTCTTGGTTTTTACCGCCTCGCCTTCGCCTGTTTTGCGGCCCTGCTCCAGGCCTTGTTGTTCGCCTTTGCGTTTGCCTTCGGCATGCCCTTGTTCAAAGCCTTTCTGAAAGCCTTCTTCCTTGCCTTGTTCAAGCCCTTCCTGATAAGCGCTCTGTCGGATGCTCTCCAATTCCGCCGCCGTTGGCGGTTTGATCTTGGGCTCTTCCTGCTGCTCCCCCATAACCGGCAGTTCCCAGCGTTCGTAGGCCGTCAGTTTTTCCTTGGGGATGGTTTCGGGTTGGTCTTTCATCGGCAGGCTCTGTTAGTGTGGCGTTGCACAGGCGATGGGCTTACAGCATTTCTTCGCCGCCGCCGCCCAGCATGATTTCGCCGGCTTCGGCCATGCGCCGCGCGATAGTGAGAATCTCCTTCTGCGCCGCTTCCACTTCGCTGACGCGTACCGGGCCGCGCGCCTCCAGATCGTCGCGCAACAGCTCCGCCGCCCGCTTCGACATATTGCGAAAGATCTTCTCCTGCAAATCCTCTTCCGCGCCCTTCAAGGCCAGAATCAGGTTGTCGGACGACACTTCCCGCAACAGGGATTGAATGCCGCGATCGTCCACATCCTTGAGGTTGTCGAACACGAACATAAGGTCTTCGATCTGACTGCCCAGATCGGCGTCCACATCCTTGATGGATTCCATCAAGGGCGCCTCCAGGCTGGAGTCCATAAAGTTCATGATATCCGCAGCGCGTTTGACGCCGCCGATCTTGCTGGTCTGCGCAGACGAGCCGCCGGAGAACTGTTTCTCCAGAATATTGTTAAGTTCCTGCAGCGCCTGGGGTTGAATCGTCTCCAGAGCCGCCACGCGCATGATGATGTCCAGACGCACTTTCTCATCGAAGTTGGACAGCACTTCCGCGGACTGGTCCGGGTCAAGATAGGAAATCACAATGGCCTGAATCTGAGGGTGTTCGTAGCGGATAATGTCCGCCACTGCGCGGGCCTCCATCCACTTGAGCGTATCCAGACCAGTGGTGTTGCCCCCCAGAAGAATACGATCGATCAGGCTGGCGGCTTTGTCTTCACCCAAGGCCTGGGTAAGCATGGTGCGAATATAGTCGTCGGCGCCGATGCCGAGACCGGTCTGGCCGCCGACGGCTTCAAGAAATTCCGTGGTGACGTGCTCCACAACATCCTGGGTCACGTTCTGCAATTGCGCCATTTGCGCGCCCACACGTTGCACTTCCTTGGGCCCCATGTGTTTTAGAATCTGGGCGGCGTCCGCTTCGCCGAGAGACATGAGCAAAATCGCCGCCGATTCCACGCGGGAGACTTTGCGTACCGGTTTTTTCTCACCTTTCTCGTCACTCATCAGCCATTACCCATTGGCGAACAACCTGGGCCACTCGGCCCGGATCTTCAGCAATCAGTCCTTTGAGCGCGTTAATCTTTTTCTCATATCCCTCAGAGGAGCCGGGCAGTAAAAAATCGCCCGCTGCGTTTAAGCCTACACTTTCTCCCTCACCTACGCCAGAGCCCAGACTTTCCAGTTCGGCTAACCCGTCTTCATCGCCGGCCAGGGCCAGATTCTTCGCGTCAGCGCCGCCGCTGGAGAGGTTCTTGAAGGTCGGGCGAATGACTCCGAACACCAGTATCAACACGATCAGGAAGGCTACGCCCCATTTGATCAGCTCCCGTATCCAGGGCTGCTCCCACAGCGGCGCTTCATAGTCGCCAATCTCGACTTCCTCCGCCATGAATGGGGTGTTGATGACATTGACGCTATCTCCACGAGCGGCGGAGTAGCCCACCGCATCCCGCACCAGGACGGTCAGGCGCTGCAACTCCGCTTCCGGCCAGGCCTCAGTGGTGACCGCTCCGTCCGCGCCGACCCGACGCAAGTCGTCCACGACCACCGCCACGGTAAGACGCTGCACTCTCCCCTGATGCTGTTTAGTGTAGCTGACAGTACGGTCCACCTCGTAATTACGTACGGTTTGTTTGCGGATATCCGTCGCCTGACTGTTGGCGGTTGCATTGGCTGCAGCGCCAGCGACGCCCGCTTGCTCAGGCACGCTGGCCACGCCCGGAGGCTGATTGGACAATGCGCCCGGAACCCCCTGATTACTGCCGGCGATGCGCTGCTCGCCAATCTCCTGCTCACTGCGTACAGCCTGGGGATCGGGATTAAAGGTTTCCTGCGCCTGCTCCACAGCAGTGAAATCCACGTCCGCAGACACTTCCGCGCGGAACCGCCCCGCTCCCAAAATTGGCTCCAGGATGCTGTTCACCCGTCCGGTCAGCACTTCTTCCATACGGCGCGCATACTGAAACTCCCGGGAAGTTCTCAAGTCGTCTTCAGTCAAATTGTTCTGCGACAGCAGGTTACCCCGCTGATCCACCACCGTGACGTCGCGATGATCCATCTCCGGCACGCTGCCGGCCACCAGATTGACGATAGCCTCCACCTGATCCTGGTGCAGGCTGCGCGAGCCAGTCAGCTCCACCAGAACAGAGGCGGATGGTTTGCGTTTGTCGCGTACGAACACACTCTGCTTGGGAATCGCCAAGTGGACGCGCGCGCTTTTCACATTGCGCAGGCTGGAGATAGTGCGCGACAACTCACCTTCCAGGCCACGGCGGTAGCGTGTGGACTCCATGAACTGGCTGGTGCCGAGCCCCTGATCTTTATCCAGCAGCTCGTACCCCATGGTTCTGTCCTGGGTAACCCCTGCGGCGGCCAGACGCATTCTGGCTGCGCTGACATCTTCCGCCGCCACCAACAAGGCGCCGGACTTGGGCTCTACTTTGAAGTGAATGTTGCTCTGATTGAGGATGTCCGATACTTCTGTGCTGTCGTATACGCTCATGTCCGGGTACAACGGCTGATAGGCGGGCTCATTCGCCCACAGGATAATAGCCGCTCCCATCGCGATACTGGCGGCGACGCCCACCATCAACACCAATTGACGCAACAGGGATAAACGGTTGAACCCCAGCATCATATCGCTGCGGTTTTCCACCAGATCCACGTCGTTATTCTGTCCGCCCTGGGCGTCGACCTGTGCGGGAACGCTAGCCATTGTCCACCTCGATGCTTGTTTACTGCTTTATTAGAATGACTGAGCCGATCAGATAGGCATTTTCATAATGTCTTCGTAAGCCTGAACTACCTTGTTGCGTACTTGGGTCAGCGCCTGAAAGGCCACCGAAGATTTCTGCGAGGCGATCATCACCTTGGTCAGATCCGCCTGCGGGTCGCCCTGCTCATAAGCGGTTCTGAGGGCTGACGAGGTTTTCTGCAGGTCGTTGACGTTGTCCACCGCCTGCTTGAGCATCTGGCTGAACTCGGGGACTTCTTCTGGCTTGCGGGTGGGCTTCAATTGCTCAGCAGACAGTTCCTGCTCGACGCGCGCCGACTGCCGCATCTGCGCGCGCAGGTTGCGAATATCCGCCAGCACATTGTTGATATCGACCCGATTTGTCATAACCGCCTCCACATTCCCAAGCTATCGAAACGTCTTGTCAAAATGTCGTCGAAAGCCGTTTCGTTTAAACTGTTTCTGCAGAAAACATACCAGTTTCAGCGCTTTCGCCAGGATGATCACGACGTTAGCAAGCCCGCGCCATTTGTTCGTCGATGTCGATGCCGGACTCACGCATACGGGCGATTTTGTAGCGCAATGTGCGCGGTGAAATACCCAGCTTCTCCGCCACTTTATTGCGGCGTCCGCCCTCACTCTTCAGCGTGTCGAGAATGATCTGAAATTCGCGCATGCGCATTTCCTGCCCCAACCCGCTGACATCATCCAGGTCCTCCATTTCGTCCATCGGCTCTGGCATAGTTATTCCCGGCCCGGCGGGCGCCGTCAGGCTGTCCAGACTGACGCCTTCCAGACACACATCCGCCGCGGTGATCTGGCCGTTTTGCTGCAAAATCAAAGCGCGTTGAATGGCGTTATCCAGTTCACGCACGTTGCCTGGCCAGTCATGGTTGTAAAGTGCCTGACGCGCACCCTCGTCGAAACGCACGAAAGACAATTTCATTTTCTGCGCATGGTTCGCCAGCAGATGTTCCGCCAAGGGCACGATATCCGCGCGACGCTCGCGCAGCGGCCGCCAATGGATCGGAAATACGGACAAGCGATAATAGAGGTCTTCCCGGAAGCGGCCTTCCTGCACGTAAGTTTTCAGATCCCGGTTAGTGGTCGCCAGCACGCGCACATCGAGACGAATGCTCTTGCGCCCGCCAATACGCTCCACTTCCCGCTCCTGTAATACACGCAACAGTTTCGCTTGCAGACCCAGGTCCATCTCGGAAATTTCATCCAGCAGAATGGTGCCGCCGTCCGCCTGTTCAAACTTGCCGGGCATGCTCGCGTAGGCGCCGGTAAACGCGCCTTTCTCATGACCGAACAAAATCGCTTCCAGCATGTTCTCTGGAATAGCCGCGCAATTGATCGCCACAAAAGGCGCGTTCTTGCGGGTGGATTTGCGATGGATATATCGCGCCAGCACTTCTTTCCCGGTGCCGCTTTCGCCGGAGATCAGCACCGTAGAGTCCGTCATCGCCACCCTTTGCGCCAACTGGAATATCCGTTTGCTGGCGCCGTCCACCGCCACCGGTTCGTCGGCGTTGGAGTCGCCGCCGGCGCCGCCCATGTATTTTTCAATCGTGTCCAGCAGCGTCTGCGGCTCAAAAGGTTTGACCAAATAGTCCGCCGCACCGCTTTGCATGGCCGCCACCGCCTGGCTGATCTGCCCGTATGCCGTCATCAGCACTACCGGAACGCCGGGATATTGACGCCGTACTTCCAGCATCAGCTCAAAGCCGTTCATGCCCGGCATGTTGACGTCACTGATAATCATATCCACGGCGCGCTGCTCCAGAACGCTCAAGGCTTCTCTGGCGGAATCGACGCCGATATAGTCGTACCCGTTCATTTCCAGCGTAGTGGTGAGCGCATCCAGTAACTCCAGATCATCTTCCACTATCAGCAGGGTCGGTTTATTCATGGCATGTCTCCTTCAAAGATTCGTGAGTCAGGCGGAGTGACGCGCCGGCAAGGTGAGAATGGCCCGGGCGCCCAGCCCCAGACCGCCGGAGGTAATGAAAAAGCGCCCGTGATGCGCCTGCGCCACGCCTTGCGCCACCGCCAAGCCAAGGCCGGTGCCATGAGACTTGGTGGTATAGAACGCCTCCAGTAGACGGGGACCATCTTCAGGCTCAAAGCCCACGCCGTTATCGCGTACTTCCAGGCAGATGAACCCCTGCCCCGGAGCGCTCAAATTCACTTCGACCTGGGGCTGATTCGCGCCTTTTACCGCTTCCAGCGCGTTATTGAAGAGGTTCAATACTGCGCCGACCAAAGCGTCTTTATTGCACAGGATTTCCCGTTCGCCGCAGTCGAGGCTCCATTGCACGGGAACCTGTTTGCGTTGCGCTTCAGGCTCTGCCGCCGCCTGAATTTCAGAAAACAATTCTGCGCAGGTGATGCGTTGCGCCAAGGGCGCGTCGCCTTTGGCGAAAATCAGCATGTCGCGCACTTGCTGTTCCAGATGCGTGAGCCGGGACATCAGCTTCTGCGCGCATTTCACTCGCAGGGAACCATCCAGCTCAGGTTGAGAGAGGTGACCGGCATACAGCATAGCCGCGGACAGAGGCGTGCGAATCTGATGCGCCAGAGACGCCACCATTCTGCCCATGGAAGACAGACGCTCACTGCGGGACAAACGGGATTGCAGCTCACGGGTTTCAGTCAGATCAGACAATACGATCAACTGGCCCGGGGCGTTCTCCAGCGAGCAGGTTTGAATGCTCAGGCGACGACCGTCTTTCAAAGACACCTCGTGTCCGTCATCCGCCTTCGGCGCAAAACAGCGTTGGATAATTTCCACCCAACGCTCTCCTTGTAAAGGTTCGCCCAACAGGTCCACCGCAGCGGGATTGCACTCCTGCACGGAACCTCTCGCGTCCAGCACGACGATGCCCACCGGCAATGCCTGCAATAAAGTCTTCAGGCGATTGGCGATGCGCGCTTTATCTTCAAATTCTCTTTGCCGATTGACGCTAACGGAATCCAGCTCATTCGCCAGACGATTTACCCGTCCGCTGAGATCCTGATAGGTTTGGGAAATCTGATCAGCGATAGCGCCGAACATGCTCATCGCCCGGTCCAAACCCGGGTCTGCGGACGCCGCATAAGCGCCATCGTCAAACCCGGTATGTTTGGGGGCCAAATGGTGGATCACCGCTACCGGCTGCTCTTGATCCGCCGGCGACAAAATTTTCGGTACGCTCATATTGCCTCTCCGATCACTTGTCCGTATCGCTGGAACATTGACGAAAAACCTGTCTGAAACGTAATTAATCATTTTCTGTGCCAGCCCTGATTAACGCCGCAGTTTCATGGAGTTAGGACAAAAGGACTAAGCGCCACGCCGAAAAATTGACAAGCCAACGGCTCTCACGCCAAGGTTTGGCGAGTTTCGCCCCGGCCCGTATGCAGGCTGGTTTCCAGGTGTATGTGAAGCACAGGGAGTTACAACGACAGAGCCCGGACAGCGCCGGGCTCAACAGGAAGTGAAATCAGAAATTGTGAGGAAAGAAATTCTCGCTATTCGTCAGCGTTGAGATTGTACTTACGTACTTTCTCCACCAGGGTCGTGCGGCGAATATGCAAACGTTCCGCCGCGCGGGCGACCACACCGCCGGAATCATCCAAGGCCTGCTTGATCAGACTCTTCTCCAAATTGGCGAGATACTCTTTCAAGTCCAATCCATTCACGGGCAACACCGCCGGAGAATTAAGCCCCACCAAACCGGGCTCGCCGGAGTAGCCTTCCTCCAGGTCTTCCATGCCCTGTTCGATATCTTCCACATGACGGAATTTCAGCGGTAGTTCCTGCACGCCAATCACGCCGTAGGGGTGCATGATAGCCAACCGTTCAACCAGATTCGCCAGCTCTCTGACGTTACCCGGCCATTCATGACGACACAGGCTCAAGATCGCCGCTGAATTGAATCGGATAGAGCCGCGTTTTTCTTTCTCCATGCGGGAGATCAATTCGTTGATCAGCAGCGGCACGTCTTCCGCCCGCTCTCGCAGTGGCGGCATTTCTATAGGGAAAACGTTGAGGCGATAGTAAAGATCTTCCCGGAAGTCGCCCCGTTCGATCATATCCTCCAGATTCTTATGCGTGGCGGCGATGATGCGCACATCCGCTTCCAGCGTTTTGCTGCTGCCGACCCTTTCATAGGTGCGCTCTTGCAGCACTCTTAAAATCTTGACCTGCATGTGCAACGGCATGTCGCCGATCTCATCCAGAAACAACGTGCCGCCCTGCGCCAGTTCAAAACGGCCGACCCGGGAAGTGATGGCGCCAGTAAACGCGCCTTTTTCATGACCGAAAAGTTCGCTTTCCAGAAGTTCCGCAGGGATCGCGCCACAGTTAACGGGAACAAAAGGTTGATTGCGACGATGGGAGTTATAGTGCAGGTTGCGCGCGACCACTTCTTTACCGGTGCCGGACTCGCCGGTGATCAGCACACTGACTTCTTTGTCCGCCACCTGGGACATCAGTTCACGCACCTTCTGCACACTACGGCTGGTGCCGACCAGGCTGCGGAACAATAAAATCTCGCGTTGTTTGCCGCGACCGCTCTTGGCGGCGTATTGCTCGCGATACACTTGCGCGCGATACAGGCTGTCCATGAACTTGTTATAGTGAGGCAGCTCTTCGAGCTGGACAATGACCTTGCGACGCAGGTCTTCGTCTATTTCAGACAGATCACGCTCCCCCAGCATCAACACAGGCAGGCCCGGATCCCATTCCTCCAGCTTCGCCAGAAAATCTTCCACACTCGTCACACTGGCGTCCATCAACGCCACAGCCATGTCCGCAGCGCTCAATGAGGCGTCCTTACACGCTTTCACCCAGTTGTCCGCATCCGTGGCCAGAGCAGGCTCGCCCAGAAACGCCAGTATCACTTCAATGGCCTGTCTGCGCGCGTCGTCATCGCAAACCAAGAGGACAGTGCTGTCTTTGCTTGTCATGTAACCTCAGTACTACATTTGTTGAAATGTCCTGAGCCTCCATCTCGGTCACCCGGTTCCATATTGCGAGGAGTAACCTTTTCTTTCCCAAGAATTAAAGTACGCTTTCCGAGAGTGGTCAAATAAATGACGCAAATAGTCGCATTTCGGCATTTGAATAAAAAACGTTCAAAAAATTGTCGCCAGCGCGATTGAAAATAGACAGCCGCTGAACAGAAAGGTTAAAACTTGGAAGTGTTTAGATAGGACTGCGCCGCCTTCAGGCTACGACGAACGCTGGTAAGTTCCTGGGCGGATTCGGAACGATTGGAGCCGGCGTGTTGAACCGCGTCAGCGTATATGCTGCGTAATCGAGTCAGTGTGGCGATAAGTTGAGGTTTGTCGTCTTCGCTGGTCTGCGCGATAGTCGCCTGCACCAATTCGCGTAGCGTAGGCTCCAGCGCAATTAGCTCATCCCATTTGGATTGTGAGGCCAATTGTTCGATCTGTTCCGCTAGCTTTTCCAACGTGTATTCCAACTGCGACATTTAGACTTCGACCTATGCTGGACTTTGATACGCCATCTCGGGCTAGTGTAGCATCCCAGCCCAGGATTTACCGGCGCGGTTATTATTTTTATTCGCTGCGCCGGAAACTCAGAGTGGCAGGATCAGCTCAAGAACTTGATCATGACGCCCGCCGCTACCGCTGATCCGATAACGCCAGCCACATTCGGCCCCATCGCGTGCATCAGCAGGAAGTTTTGCGGGTTCGCCTCTAGACCAACCTTATTGGAAACCCGCGCCGCCATCGGTACAGCGGACACGCCAGCGGAACCGATCAACGGGTTAACTTTAGAGCCAGGAAGCTTATTCATCAGTTTCGCCATCAATACGCCGGATGCAGTGCCTACACAGAACGCCACCATACCCAGCACCAGGATGCCAAGGGTCTGTACGTCCAGGAACTTGTCCGCAGAAAGCTTACTTCCTACAGAAAGACCCAGAATGATCGTGACGATGTTGATCAGTGCATTTTGCGCCGTATCGCTCAAACGGTCCACCACGCCACACTCACGCATCAGATTGCCGAAGCAGAACATACCCAGCAGTGGCGCTGCATCAGGCAGGAACATGGCAACCATGACCAGCAGGATAATCGGGAATACGATTTTCTCCGCTTTGGACACATGGCGGAGCTGCTCCATTTTGATCTTGCGCTCTTCCGCATTGGTCAGCGCCTTCATGATCGGCGGCTGAATCAATGGCACCAACGCCATATAGGAGTATGCCGCAACAGCGATTGCTCCCAATAAATGGGGAGCCAGCAAGGTGGAGACATAAATCGACGTCGGGCCATCCGCCCCACCGATGATGCCGATTGCAGCCGCTTCCTTGATGGAGAATGGAATCAAGCCGCTGGCGTCCAGAGCTGCTGCGCCGAGGACGGTTCCAAAGATACCGAACTGCGCCGCCGCGCCAAGCATCAGTGTTCTCGGATTAGCCAACAGGGGACCAAAATCAGTCATTGCGCCAACGCCCATAAAGATGAGCAAAGGAGCGACGCCGCTCATGATGGCGACATCAAAGAACTGATACAGCATGCCGCTGCTGAAGCCCATATCCTGAGCCGCAAACCCGACAGCCTGATGCATGGCCGCATTAGAGCTCTTGTAAGCCAGAATGAACTCATGCCGGATTTCAGGCGTTATCGCTTGCGTGACGTCATAAGGAATATTCAACGCCGCCGCCAGATTGACCAACTGTTCGGGAGAGCCCAGATGAATCGCGTTCTCAACCGCCGACATCGCCAGTCCGGCTTCAGGAATATTCGCCAACAAACCGCCGAAACCAATCGGCAGCAGAAGCAAAGGCTCAAAGCCTTTGCGTATCGCCAGGAACAACAAACCGAGGCAGATGGCCATCATGACCGCCTGACCCCATTCCAGGTTATACAGGCCGCTGCCGTATACCAGCTGGGACAATCCGTTCATACAACGCTACCTCTTAAGCCAGTTTCAACAGAGACTGGCCGACGGAGACTGCATCGCCCACTTTGACATCGATGCTGGCGACATGTCCGGCTTTCGGGGCGCGGATTTCCGTCTCCATCTTCATCGCTTCCAGGTACAGCAGTACGTCGCCTTCCTGAACGGTTTGTCCCGCTTGAACGACAAGACGCAGAATCGTTCCACCCAAAGGCGCAGGAACTGACACGCCACCACCGGCTGGCGCAGGGGCCGCAGCAGGAGCGGGCGCAGCAGGAGCCGCGCCGACAGGGGCTACCTGAGTAATATCGCCGCCCTCCGACACTTGCGCTACGTAGGTCTGGCCATTGACGACGATGGTGTACACCTCTGGACCGCCAGCGGGTGCCGCCGTCTGTGCGGCAGGAGCGGCAGGCTTGACATCATCAGCGCTGGGAACCGGCTCAAACGCCGCAGGATTGCCGCGATTCTCCAGGAATTTAAGGCCCACTTGCGGAAACAAGGCATAGGTCAACACATCATCGACAGCTTCCGCCGCCAGCTTGACACCCTTCTCAGACGCCAGCTTTTTCAACTCATCTGTCAATCTATCCATTTCCGGCTCTAACAGATCGGCGGGGCGACAGGTGATAGGCTGCGCGCCTTCCAGCACCTTCGCCTGTAGTTCCGCATTGAAAGGCGCCGGCGCTGAACCGTATTCCCCTTTCAACACGCCAGCCGTTTCTTTAGAAATGGATTTATAGCGTTCGCCTGTCAGTACGTTCAACACCGCCTGAGTGCCAACGATTTGCGAGGTGGGCGTCACCAACGGAATGAAACCGAGGTCTTCGCGCACACGGGGAATCTCTTCCAACACCGCGTCCAGCTTGTCGATAGCGCCCTGCTCTCGCAGTTGGTTTTCCATGTTGGTGAGCATGCCGCCGGGAACCTGCGCCACTAGAATGCGGGAATCCACGCCTCTCAGGCTGCCTTCAAATTTGGCGTATTTCTTACGCACTTCACGGAAATAACCAGCGATTTCTTCCAGGAGGTGAATATTCAGCCCTGTATCGCGATCAGTCTCTTCCAGAATGGCGACCAACGCTTCCGTGGGAGAGTGGCCATAAGTCATGCTCATAGAAGAGATAGCGGTGTCTACGTTATCGATCCCGGCTTCCGCCGCTTTGAGCGCGGTAGCCGTGGACATGCCGGTAGTAGCGTGACACTGCATGTGAATGGGTACGGAGCACTCTTTCTTCAGACGGCTGACCAACTCAAACGCTACGTAGGGTTTCAACAGGCCCGCCATGTCTTTGATCGCGATAGAGTTCGCGCCCATGCTCTCAATTTTCTTGGCCAGCTCCACCCACATATCAATGGTATGTACGGGGCTGACTGTGTAGGACAAGGTGCCCTGCGCGTGCTTGCCGACTTTCAGCACCGCTTTGATCGCGGTCTCAAGGTTCCGGGGATCGTTCATCGCGTCGAAGACGCGGAATACGTCAACGCCGTTAGCCGCAGCGCGATCTACAAAGCGCTCGACAACATCGTCAGCATAATGTCTATAGCCCAACAGGTTTTGTCCACGCAACAACATTTGCTGAGGCGTGTTTGGCATCGCTTTTTTCAATTCGCGAATGCGTTCCCATGGATCTTCCCCCAGATAGCGGATACAGGAATCGAAAGTGGCGCCGCCCCAGGACTCAATGGACCAATAGCCGACTTTATCAAGTTTCTCGGCAATGGGGAGCATGTCGTCTAAACGCATGCGCGTGGCCAGCAGCGACTGATGCGCATCACGCAATATTACATCCGTAATACCTAGTGGTTTTTTCGTTGTTGTCATGGGTTATTAGCCTTTCATTTACTCTCGCGAATTTCCTTACGTTCACTTCTTGTGGCGTGAACGGTGTTTAGCGATTGCGGCTGCGATAACAGCCATCGTGTCATTATTGTTATTCGGAGGCGGCGTGGGGTTGCCTGCGGTGGGAGGGGGGACTACCTGAATTTCCGGCGCAAGGCGATTGACGACTTTCGACATCAAATTGGTTGCGCCAACCAGCATAGCCAGGAATACGAACACGAATCCCATTCCCGCTACCATCAGGGTGACCGCCTGCTGAAAAAGCTCATTCATATGATCGATACCTGTCTTTGATATACCAGCATGAAAACGCCAACGAAGACGCATTCCATGTGCTTAAAGAACAAACGCAGGGCCGCTTCTCAGCGGCAAATCTTGCGTAAGATACCGATAAAACCAGGGGTTCGCAACCGTAAAACTTCGGTTTTCCCCTATTGACGTGAAAACCTAAAAAAACTGAGAACTCAACACCATAGCGCGGTAAGTGATGATCCGCCGGTGAAGAAAAACAGCATTGATGGAGGAAAATTGAACTGGGTCGAAAATCAGAAAGTTCAGGCTCGTAGACATCTTTTTGAAGCCGGGTCTGGCTTCCTAACATCTACTGTTTTAGATACTGCAAAAACAGTTTAGATATGGCGCGCTCGGGAGGATTCGAACCTCCGACCGCCTGGTTCGTAGCCAGGTACTCTATCCAGCTGAGCTACGAGCGCGCAACAAATTGGCAACTTAAGATTTAAATGGCGCGCTCGGGAGGATTCGAACCTCCGACCGCCTGGTTCGTAGCCAGGTACTCTATCCAGCTGAGCTACGAGCGCGCATCAAAAACTTAAAGTGGCGGAGAGAGAGGGATTCGAACCCTCGATGAGGTTTCCCCCATACGCCCTTAGCAGGGGCGCGCCTTCAGCCTCTCGGCCATCTCTCCGCAAAAGCGGGGCGTATAGTACCACAAAATTTTAAGAATGATAGTCCTTATTCAAAAAAAGTTTGTGGTACCGTCAATTAATCGTCCTGATGGTCCGACTCGCCAGCCTGAGCAGACTTCTCACGCTGGATACGCTGATAAATCTCTTCGCGGTGTACAGCTACTTCCTTCGGCGCATTGACGCCGATACGCACCTGATTACCCTTCACCCCCAGAACGGTAACGGTTACATCATCACCAACCATCAGAGTTTCGCCTACGCGGCGGGTTAAGATTAGCATCTTATTCTCCTTAAAGAACGACCTATTCCAAAAAATGACCTAATTGTCGATTACTTGTAGATGTACTGCGCTCTACAAGCCCTTCGTCAACCTACTGCACTTTTTTATTATTATCGAGAATCCGATTTTTAAAAGGACGGTTAATAGCCGTCGTTAAGAAATTGCGAATTCCGGTTGATCTTTTTCTATATTTCCGTGCGACCTGCATCACACAGGTCGCCTATTTTAGTTATTTCCAGGCAAAAGCCAATGTTTTATCCAAAATTACGCCGGTTTTTCGCTCAACTCGAAAGCGCCGTGCAGGCTTCTCACCGCCAATTCCAGATATTTTTCATCGATCACCACAGAAATTTTGATCTCTGAAGTGGAGATCATTTGGATGTTGATGCCTTCTTTGGAAAGCGCCTCGAACATCGTGGTGGCGACGCCTGCGTGAGAGCGCATGCCGACGCCGACGATGGAGACTTTGGCGATCTTGCTATCCCCCTTCACCTCTCTGGCCTCAAGCTCCTTACAGAGCTTCTCAAGGATCGCTTTGGCCTTATTGAAGTCATTGCGGTGTACAGTGAAAGTGAAGTCGGTGTGATTATCCTCACCCACGTTCTGCACGATCATATCCACCTCAATGTTAGCGTCACTGATCGGTTTAAGGATCTTTGACGCCACGCCAGGGATATCCGGCACGCCGGATACCGTCAGTTTGGCTTCATCGCGGTTGAAAGCTATGCCCGATACTATGGGTTGCTCCATATTCTCATCATCCTCTGTTGTTATCAGCGTGCCTGGACCGTCTTCAAACGATGAAAGGACACGTAAGGGAACGTTATATTTGCCGGCGAACTCCACCGAGCGTATTTGCAAAACTTTGGAGCCCAGGCTCGCCATTTCCAGCATTTCCTCAAAGGTAATGCTGTCGAGTCTGCGCGCGCTGTCCACGACGCGAGGGTCAGTGGTATAAACGCCGTCCACGTCGGTATAGATCTGACACTCATCCGCCTTCAATGCGGCCGCCAGCGCGACGCCCGTGGTATCCGAGCCACCGCGGCCAAGCGTGGTGATATTGCCGTTCTCGTCTTCACCCTGAAAGCCCGCGACGACCACCACACGGCCGGCATCCAGATCCGCGCGGATATTGTTTTCGTTGATCTCAAGAATGCGGGCCTTAGTGTGGGCGTTATCCGTAAGGATGCGAACCTGTCCGCCAGTATATGAGCGCGCTTCGCAACCGCGCTTGTGCAGCGCCATACAAAGCAGCGCTATGGTCACTTGCTCGCCAGTGGAAACCAGAACGTCCAACTCTCTTGGAGTCGGCTCATCCATTATGTCCTTGGCCAACCCAATCAGGCGGTTGGTTTCGCCGGACATCGCCGACACCACCACCACCAGATCATGACCTTCATCTCTAAACTTTTTTACTTTGTCCGCGACCTTCTCGATACGCTCCACGCTACCGACAGAAGTGCCTCCGAACTTTTGAACCAGTAGGGCCATAATGTTTCTATCTTTCCGTCTTAGTAATTACATTTTTTCGTCACACACTTCCCTTTGCTCGGGGCGTCGCCCAAAGCGCGCCCGTTTGTTCTCCCTGCCTTCGCCTTTCAAATGCGCGGGATTAACCCAGTTGCCCTTCCACCCAAGCATTTACCGAAGCCAACGCCGCATCAAGCTTATCCAGCTCCACGCCACCGCCTTGGGCCATGTCCGGACGTCCACCGCCTTTGCCGCCCAATTGCTCCGCGACCATTTTCACCAGATCTCCGGCTTTCACTTTCGCAGATTCGGCTTTCGTGACGCCAGCCACTAAAGATGCTTTACCGTCTTCAACAGACGCCAACAGCACCACCGCCTGACCTAGCTTGTTTTTCAGCTGATCGACGGTATCCATCAGCGCTTTGCGATCAACGCCATCCAATTTAGCGGCAAGTACTTTGAGGCCTTTTACGTCTACAGCGGAAGCCGCCAGATCGCTACCCGCAGAGCTGGCCAGCTTGGCTTTGACCTGATCGATTTCCTTCTCCAACAGACGTGAGCGTTCAAGCAGAGCGCGCACTTTATCCGCCGCTGTTTCGCGATTGCCTTTTACCAGTGCGGCGATATCACGTAACAATGCGTCACTGGACTGCACCCAGTTCTCAGCCAGCTGCCCCGTCAACGCTTCAATACGACGCACGCCAGCCGCGGTTCCCGCCTCGCTGGTGATCACAAACATGCCGATATCGCCGGTGCGCTCGACGTGAGTACCGCCGCACAGTTCGATGGAGAAGTCGCTTTCCCCCATCGCCAGAACCCGCACGGTATCACCATACTTTTCACCAAACAGCGCCATAGCTCCGCGCTCCCGCGCCGCATCCATTCCCATAACTTCCGTAGATACCGGCGTATTGGCGCGAATCTGCGCATTAACGATGGATTCCACCTGACGAATCTGTTCCTGCGTCATCGGTTCAAAGTGCGCAAAATCAAAACGCAAACGCTCTGGGTCCACCAAAGAGCCTTTCTGAGCGACATGATCACCCAGCACTTTACGCAAAGCCGCATGCAATAAGTGCGTAGCGGAGTGATTGAGAGCCGTGGCTTTACGCTTGTGGCGATCCACTTCCGCCGTAACAGTCTGGTCAGCCTTGATCTCACCTTCAGAGACGGCGCCAATATGCACAATCGCCGAACCTTCCTTTTTGGTGTCCTTAACGATAAATACACCCGTATCGGTCTTCAGCACGCCAGTATCGCCCACCTGACCGCCAGACTCCGCGTAAAACGGCGTCTTATCCAGCACGACTACGCCTTGCTGACCAGCAGTCAGGGCGTCAGACTTGTCTGAACCAGCGAACAAAACCAGCACCTTGTAGCTGCCCGCAAGTTCGGTATAGCCCGTAAATTCAGAGGACACATCTATGTTCAGGCCGGCGTTGTAATCCACTCCAAAAGACCCTGCGTCGCGCGCGCGCTTACGCTGAGCCTCCATCTCCACTTCATAGCCATCCATATCCATCGCCAAGCTTCTTTCTCTGGCGATGTCGTTGGTCAGCTCCACCGGAAATCCATAGGTATCGTAAAGAGTAAAGATCGTTTTACCTGGGATGATGGAGCCCTTGAGTTGCTCCAGCTCCTGCTCAAGCAGGCGCAGGCCTTTGTCCAAAGTTTTGGCGAACTGCTCTTCTTCCAATAGCAGTGTCTTTTCAATTTTGCTTTGAGAGGATTTCAGCTCTGGATAAGCATCTCCCATTAACGCCACGAGCTTAGCAACCAATTTATGCAAGAATGGCTCATTCGCGCCCACTTTGTTGCCGTAGCGTGCGGCGCGACGAATAATACGGCGCAATACGGAACCGCGCCCGATATTCTCAGGCAACACGCCATCGGCAATCAGGAATGAGCTGGAACGAATATGGTCGGCGATAACCCGTAATGCAGGCTCCTCAGTAGAGGCGCCGCCAAGCACCTTGGAAGCTTCAGCCAACAACTCCTGGAAAAGATCAATTTCATAGTTGGAGTGCACGCCTTGCATCAGGGCGGAGATACGCTCAAGGCCCATCCCGGTGTCCACAGACGGCTTGGGAAGCGGATGCATTTCACCATCAGCGGTGCGATTGAACTGCATGAAAACCACGTTCCAGATTTCAATGAAGCGGTCGCCATCTTCATCCGGGCTGCCAGGAGGCCCGCCCGCGATGTGCGGTCCGTGGTCGTAGAAAATTTCGGTACATGGGCCGCAAGGGCCGGTGTCGCCCATCTGCCAGAAGTTGTCAGACGCATAGGGCGCACCCTTGTTATCGCCGATACGGATAATACGCTCTTTCGGCACGCCAATTTCATTGGCCCAGATATCGTAGGATTCGTCATCGGAGGCGTAAACCGTCACGGTCAACTTGCTCTTGTCTA
The DNA here is from genome assembly GCF_030719035.1 of Hahella sp. HNIBRBA332. Lineage (NCBI taxonomy): Bacteria > Pseudomonadati > Pseudomonadota > Gammaproteobacteria > Oceanospirillales > Hahellaceae > Hahella > Hahella aquimaris. The sequence continues at coordinate 376,790 of NZ_CP132203.1, read as the reverse complement.
TATTGAGCCAGTCCGTTGAAGTCAAGAATTCCCAAGCGTAATTGATCGCTTCACGCTTGAAGTAGTCGCCAAAGCTGAAGTTGCCCAACATCTCGAAGAATGTGTGGTGACGAGCGGTATACCCGACATTCTCCAAATCGTTGTGCTTGCCGCCTGCGCGCACGCATTTTTGCGAAGTGGTCGCCCGATCATAACTACGCTTATCCTTGCCCAGAAACACGTCTTTGAACTGATTCATACCCGCGTTGGTGAACAGCAATGTAGGATCATCCGCAGGAACCAGCGAACTACTGGCGACAACTTCATGCCCCTTACGCTGAAAATAGTCTAAAAAAGCGCTACGTATTTCTGAACTCTTCATACCTGTTCCGTTCTGGGTGATTTCGATAGTGAGACCCGCGCGATGACTGAATTGCGCGCCAAAGGCTGAGCTGCGTACTCTACCATAGAACCTGCGGGGTAAAAAACGGCCCTGTAGATTATGGAATGCGCAATTTTACATATGAGAGAGGAGCAGTGGGGACTTAAAACGCAAACGGCGCAGCTTGGTTAAACTGCGCCGTAGTAAAAGACTGAATTCGCTTAAGCGGACATGCGCTCCAGCAACTCTTTCGCGAAGTCCACGTATTGTGTCTGATAGGCGGGCGCTTCGTCCTGACGGGCTTGCAACATCTGGCTCAGAAACTCATGCACCAGGCGAGCTGGATCAGCAAACATAGAGGCTTTGTTCAGGGAATCCGCCAACATATCCCGGTGTTTCGCCAAAGACTGGAAGGCGTCGCCAGCGCCTTCAGTGCGGCGGTATGCGGCGTCCACACGCTCATACTGCAAACTGCGCATGTTAATGGCGTAATTGGCGATTTCACTGCTGTCGACATTCATGTCCATCGCTGCGGAAAAGGCGGCATCCATATCGCCGCCAAAGAAAGAGGCTGCAATCCCCTCTACTTGTTGCAGCATGTCCGCCAACGCATTCAGCTCGTCCTCATCCAGCTCGCCATCAACGGAAAACTCAAAAGAGCCAACTCTGAAGCTGTTACTGGAGAACTGCATGGCTTCGCCATTTTCTCCGCGACGATAATTCAGCGCGGATTGCGAGCCGGATGCCTCCACCATACGAATACGCACGTTATCGCCATCCTGAGTCTGCACGTTTATGCCCACATTCGCGGCATAAAGAGAAGAACGTCTGGCGGACAATGCTTCAGCAATGCCACCAAGGCGTGATGGCGCATCGCCGCCAGTCTGAGAAGACCCAGCGTCAGAATCTGAATTTGAGCCCTGAGAGCCGTTGTACCCATCAGGAACGTAGATAACATCTGGCTCACCATACCCCTCAGGCACGTAGATAACATCCGGCTCTCCGTACCCCGGCGGCACATAGACCACGTCAGGCTCCTGAGGTTGAGGGTCAGTGGGGCTATCTGAAGGCAGATAACGTTCACGCAACCCCGCCAAGCCATCCTGAATCAGTTGATATCCTGAATCGATATCTTCTTGCAGCTCATCCGTAATCAAGCCGCGAGCATCCAATTCCTCCAGCGCCTCTGCATAACCACGATCAACGCCTTCAGCAGCTTGAGCGAACAGATTTTCCAATTCTTCCGGCGAAGCGCCGTTACGAGCGGCGTTTTCTATTCTTTTCTCTACAAAGCCCAGTACTTTGTTGGCGACATCTTGGGGGGTAGGAACTTGTGGCTGATAAGAATCATTGGCGGGCTTCACTCCAAAGCTGGCGAGACGCCCAGACATTCTGGCTTCAAAAACTCGAACAGAAAAATCCCGGCCGCCGCCACTTTGGCTGTAAGAAACTTCTGTGCTGGAGTAACTGAAATCATACGCGACGATATTGCCGCCCGCGCCCTTGCCATGACGCATCTTCTCAGACGCCTCAGAACCAGAGCCATGATTGGAACCAGAAAGCAGATTATTTATCGCCGGCATTGCAAAGTGCATTTAAACGCCCTCCCCCAAACCTGTTTATGCCCTCCCCGTAAAGCCATTTTCAACGAGGGCAATATAGTTAGCGTCAGATCCCTCGTTTTCTTTAGCGACTTTGCATTATTAAAACTTAATTTTTAGGAATTTTTGATTATGCTTGCAGGTAACCATTTGATTATCCGACAACTATGACAGCCACAGCCTCCCCGACGACCAACAAATACAGATTCGCCTCATCATTACGACCATTCTCCCTGATCATCGCTGTCGGCTGCTGCGGTATTGCGTTCGCCAGAACTTTCCCTGAGGCAGACTTCTCAGCACCACTCGCCATACTGACTTTCACTGCCACGCTGCTGGCGCAATGCGGCGTAAACCTGATTAACGACTGGAGCGACCAACACCAGCCCGAGTTGCGCCTGAACTGCGATCAAATTCAGGCCATCCGTCGCAATTTCGTTCTGGGAATGGCGTGTTTCGCCTTCGCTGCCGTTATAGGAAGCGCCATTATGTTAATGAGAGGGCCGGTAATCGCTTTGTTGGCCATGGCCGGCTTTGCGGGGTGTCTGGCGTATACCATTGAGCCCTTTAACCTGAAACGTCGCGGCTTGGGGTTAATACTGGTGTTTGTATTAATGGGTCCTCTTCTGATTACCGGCGCGGGATTCAGCGCTACAGGAAACTGGTCGCAGACGTTGCTTTTGGACTCAATCGCCTTCGGCCCGCTAATATCCCTGGTGTTAATGGCGAATGAAATCCGGGATATAGAAAAAGATCTGCGCCATGGCGATCGCACGCTTTCTTCTATATTAGGGTTACCCCGCGCCAAATTGGCGTTTCTGGCTCTTCTGGGATTAACCGCCGCCGGGTATATCACTCTGATTTCTTTGGGCCACTTGAACTCGCCACTGTGGATGTCAGGCTCGCTCGTTTTCGCCCTGTTCCTCGCGTATCGACTCCTGCAAATGCACAGCATTACGTCCCGCCGCAACCTGCCGCAATTGGCGGGCAGACTGACGGGCGTCACCGCGCTGTGCCACCTACTTTCCATTTGATCGCGCCGGGACAGAAATAGTCACCTGTGGTATAGTCCCGCCGCAGTTTTCAGTCGCCTTGAGAGTCCTCATTTTTATGCTATCGAATCGCTTTCCGGAAGACCCCGCGCAACTCCAACCCGCCCCTTTGTGGCGTCGCCTCGCAGCTATGTTTTATGACTCCATTTTGCTGATTGCGGTATGGATGGTGACCACGATGATTTATATGCTTCTACGGGGGATGGTTATTGGCTCTGAAGCGATGCAGATAGAGGCTGACGCAGGTAAAAATATCGGCGATCCATTGCTTTCCAGCAGTCTGTTTCTGGCTACTTTCTTCTTTTTCGCCTATTTCTGGCGACGCATAGGACAGACGCTCGGCATGCAGGTCTGGCGCATCCGTATTCAGAACCCGGACGGCTTCAAAGTGAACTGGAGTCAGTGTCTGCTGCGCTTTTTTGGCGCCGCGGCCTCCGCTGTTTGTCTTGGGCTGGGGTATCTTTGGGTTCTTTGGGACAAAGAGAAACTGAGTTGGCATGATCGTTTTTCTTTGAGCAGAGTCGTTTATGTCCCTGCCAAGCCCTCAGAAAAGAAAAAAAAGAAGTAGCATTTCCTATTTCACCACTTTTTCCGCCTATCCAGACTTTTCAACAATCCCCCATTTGTCCGATGACACCGTCGAAGCGCCAATTTAACGAAAATATTCGGGCGCTCGATGGCGCTTAAAAATCCCTCTTAAAAACAAAAACATACAACAATCAATAAACTCCGAAACCAGAGCAGTTTAAAAGTTTAACGACAGGTCTATAGGTAATTTCCGTAGACAGAGCTTGGTTGACATTAAAATTCTTTTCGGATGGAATACGGAGGAACCGCTAGTTCAAAAAGCGTGATTTGTGATAATAACAACAGACAGAACAACAAGACTCAGTTCTAAAAACAAGAAAGTATCCTGTGCACGAGCAAGCACTATGGATCAAATAGAAGTTAAAGCGGTCTGGCTCATATGATGGTTACAGAACATTCCCAACACATTTGCGTACGCTTCTGCAGCTCGCTACTTATTGGGATCTGTATGTCCTACCTCGATGATTTCCTCGCCACTCGCCTATCCCTTAGCGAAGTTCTAGATGAGTAGCTTCTAAGAGACTACCCTGGCATGAAAGGCTCAAATGCCACACTCTATTCTCACCACAAGCAAAGAATAGGTGGTAGCCGGAGCTAACTACTATTATTAAGTCGATTTGTCGGCATCGCCCATTCTCAACCGGAGGTTTACATGGCTGAAAAAGCCCCCCTGGTAGTCACAGACGTACATAAGAAGTTTAATGACCTGGAAGTCTTGAAAGGGGTTTCGCTTAGAGCCGTAAAAGGTGACGTAATCTCAATGATAGGTTCGTCAGGTTCAGGCAAAAGTACTTTTTTAAGATGCATCAACCTGCTTGAAATCCCTACCTCAGGTGAAATAGAAGTTCACGGCGAACAGATCACCTTCACCACCAGTCGAAACGGAGAACGCAAGCCTGCGGACATCAAGCAGGTGGAGCGCATGCGGTCCCGACTGTCCATGGTATTTCAAAGTTTTAACCTCTGGTCGCACATGACCGTTCTGGAAAACATTATAGAAGCGCCCATTCATGTGCTCGGCGTCCCCAAAAAAGAAGCGTTGGAAAGCGCAGAACGCTACCTCCAGAAGGTCGGCATCTGGGAACGCCGCAACTACTATCCCGCGCAAATGTCCGGCGGCCAGCAACAACGCGCAGCCATCGCCAGAGCGCTGGCGATGGAGCCAGACGTCATGCTGTTTGACGAGCCCACCTCAGCGCTTGACCCAGAGTTGGTCGGCGAGGTCCTGAAAGTCATGCGCTCACTGGCGGAAGAAGGCCGCACCATGATCGTGGTGACCCACGAAATGGCCTTCGCCCGCGACGTTTCCAGCCAAGTGGTGTTTCTGCACCAAGGCAAAATCGAAGAGCAAGGCTCTCCTGATAAAGTATTCAACAACCCGGATTCCGAGCGGGTTCGACAGTTTTTGGCTCCGAAGTATTAATCCTATACAGGGCCAATTAAACCGTGCGCGACGTCCTTCGGTTCATCGCTGCACTTTCGCAGAAAATGGGGTTTAGAAAACGGTGGCCAAGCCATCAGTCTGATAATAAATGTTGAGGAAATTTCATGAAAAAGTTACTCATTACCTTGGTGTCCGTACTGGCTTTTTCGTCAGCCCAAGCTAAAGACTGGAAAGAAATCCGTATCGGCGTTGACGCAACCTATCCTCCCTTCGCCTCCAAAAACGCCGCTGGCGAACTGGAAGGCTTCGATATCGAAATCGGTAATGCGCTGTGCGCGGAAATGAAAGCGAAATGTGAATGGGTAGTGCAAGATTGGGACGGCATCATCCCTGCACTGCTGGCTCGTAAGTACGACGCTATCCTGTCTTCCATGTCCATCACTGAAGAACGTCGTGAAAAAGTTCTATTCTCTGACAAATACTACAACACCCCATCTGGCTGGGTAGCCAAGAAAGGCGCAGGCATTGATCCTTCCGACATGAATCAACTGAAAGGCAAATCTGTTGGCGTACAGCGCGGCACCATTCAGGACACCTATGTCAGCGAAGAACTGAAAGACGTCGTCAACATCAAGCGTTACGCTGGCCAGGACGAAGCCTACCTGGACATGAAGGCCGGTCGTCTGGACCTGCTGTTCGTTGACGCACTGGCTGCTGACGGCGGCTTCCTGAAAAAAGAAGCGGGCCAGGAATTCGAATTCGCCGGCCCCATGATCACTGAACCCGTCCGCATCTTCGGCGAAGGCGCAGGCATCGCTGTGCGCAAGCGCGACACCGACCTGGCCAACAAATTCAACGCCGCCATCAAGAAAATCCGTGGCAACGGCGTGTACAAGAAGATTAACGACAAGTACTTCGAAATCGACGTTTACGGCAAGTAAGCATCTGAAAGGAGGCCTCGGCCTCCCCTTATCATCAATCGATCAGGCGATTTTATGTTAGATCTGAAAGGTTACGGCCCCACTATCCTCAAAGGATCATTGGTTACCATAGAAGTAGCCATACTCTCTTTATTGCTCGCCTTGCTATTGGGATTGTTGGGCGCAACCGCAAAACTATCCAGAAACCCGATTTCCAAGGCAGTAGGCACCGCGTACACCACAGTGATCAGGGGCGTGCCCGATCTGGTTCTGATGCTGCTGATCTTTTATGGCGGCCAAATACTGATGAACAGCCTGTCAGACTGGCTTTACGACCAGTTTGAAATCGACACCTACATCAATATCAACGCCTTCGTCGCCGGCGTATTGACCATAGGCTTTATTTTCGGCGCCTATATGTCAGAAACATTTCGCGGCGCTTTCCTCGCCGTCGAGCGCGGCCAAATTGAAGCCGGCCTGGCTTACGGCATGAATCGCTGGCAGATTTTTAAACGCATTATGTTTCCACAGATGATGCGCCACGCCCTTCCTGGCCTTGGCAACAACTGGCTGGTCATGCTGAAAACCACCGCGCTGGTCTCCGTCATTGGCATGGAGGATATGGTGCGCGCCGCCCACCAGGCTTCCGCTGCGCTACAGGCTCCATTCATGTTCTTTATTCCCGTGCTTTTGATATTCCTGGCGCTGACTTCTATTTCCGAGCTTTTATTCAAAAAGCTGGAAACTCACTATCATGTTGATTCCAGGAGAACTACCCAGTGATCGAGACACTTACTACCTGGCTCAACCAGAATAAAATTTTTAATGTCGGCACTCTGGAGTACTACTGGGACGGCTTGACGGTCACCGTTCAAATGGTTTTTCTGTCACTGCTGATCGGCTTGGTTATCGCCATTCCACTGGGCATATTACGCACCAGCAAGAACCCCTGGATAAACAAACCAATCTGGCTCTATACCTATATATTTCGCGGCACGCCACTACTGATCCAGCTCTACCTGATCTATTATGGCTTGCCCGCTGTGCCCGGAGTAAAAGACTCTTTCATCTGGCCTCTGCTGGCTAACGCGTTTTACCCGGCCATGCTCGCCTTCATTCTGAATACCGCAGCGTACACGACAGAAATTATTCGCGGCGCCATTCAGCAAACGCCTCAAGGGGAAATTGAAGCAGCTAAAGCTTACGGAATGTCCTGGTGGTTAAGCATGCGTCGCATCATTCTGCCCAACGCCTTCCGCCGAGCCCTGCCAGCGTATAGCAACGAAGTCATCTTCATGTTACACGCCAGCGCCATCGCCAGCGTGGTGACGATTATCGACCTGACTGGCGCAGCCCGTTACATCTATTCCAAATACTATGCGCCTTTTGAGGCCTTTACCTTTGTCGCCCTGATTTACTTATGCCTGACCTTCACCATCATTTATATCTTCAAGCGTCTGGAACACAAACTCATGGCCCACTTGAGACCCGTAGGAAGCTGATTTGTCTATGAGCGCTTTATTCGCCCCCCACAAGGACTTCTTATCCGCCACGCTGGCTGACATCCCTGAGGGGCGGGAAGCAGCGCAAGAAAGGGAAGTCATTGAAAATAACGGTGTGGCGTTCCGCCTCACCGGCCATGGCGCGCTAACGTGCGCCCCCTCCTCGCCAATCGGCCCAAAGCTGGTTTTTTCCGCAGGCGTGCATGGCAACGAGACTGCGCCAATAGAAATCTTGAACGAAATTGTTTCAGAGCTATTGGAAGGGCTGCATCCTGTGCGCCGAGAGTGCCTGTTTCTCCTCGGAAATCCTCCGGCCATGAGGGCGCAGGAGCGCTTTATTGACATCAATCTCAATCGCCTTTTCAAGGAAAGCGCCTCTTCAGGCCCTGGATATGAGCCCAATCGAGCGGCGGAACTTATCGCACAGGTACAAGACTTTGTTCCGCCAGGAGAGACGTGCTGGCACTATGACCTGCACACAGCCATTCGAAGTTCGCAGATCGAAAAGTTCGCTGTTTATCCATTCCTTCCAGCTCGGCAGTGCCCCACTCTACAGCTTAAGCTGTTAGCGGCCAGCGGGGTGGAAGCCGTGCTGCTGCAAAACAAGCCCGCCGCGACATTTTCAGGTTGGAGCGCAGCAGAGTACGCCGCAGAGAGTTTCACAGTGGAATTGGGCAAAGTGCATCCATTTGGTGAAAACGATCTGGCGGGACTTGCCAATCTTAAAAGCCAGCTTCTGGCGCTTATTGCCGGCGATGACGCCGCCATCAAATCCCATAGCGGAAAGCTGCCTGAGCAATTTCAAGTCGTTGACGAGGTCATTAATACAGGCAAGAACTTCCAGTTGAACATTGCAGAAGACACTCCCAACTTCACTGAGTTGGAGGTGGGATATTCAGTTTGGAGGGATGAGGAGACGGAGTACGTCGTTTCCGACAGTTCCGTGCGCATTGTCTTCCCTAACTCCAAGGTGGGACCCGGTCAACGCGCAGGACTGTTAGTCAGGCCTTTACCTGCAATATTACTGAGTTGATTCAGCGGATTGATCCCGCTTGCCTACCGGCTTGTTGCGCACCGGCAGCGTAAAATAAAAAGTGCTGCCGCCGCTTTCTTCAGGCCTGAAACCAATCTCGCCGCCATGAGAATGAATGATCGACTGACATAGCGTCAGCCCTATTCCCATTCCTGACTTTTTAGTGGTGAAGAAAGGGCTGAACAAATTATTCTGATGCTCTTCCGCAACGCCAGGCCCTTCATCCGTCACTTCGAATAAAATGCCCTTACCATTTGCCTGCGCCACTCTGAACTTAACAGCGCCGCGCATATTCGCGTGCCCCATCGCCTCCATGCCATTACGCAACAAATTCAAAGCCACCTGCTGCACCTGCACTGGCTCAATATAGAGCTCCGGCAAAGAGGGCTCTATATTGGCGCGCAGCTCAATGCCGTGCTCCTTAGCCTCTATTTCCGCCAACTCCAGAATGTCTCTGGCGAGCGTGTTAGCCGATAACATCTCTTTGCCCTGTAAAGGCTTCTTAACGAAATCGCGAATATGTTGAATGACCTGACTGGCTCGCAAACACTGACTTTCTATCTTTTTCAGGGTTTCATCCATCAGCGCCTTATCCAACTGCTCCGCCTTGGCAATACGGTTGGCGACGCGGATGTAATTGACGATGGCGGTAAGTGGCTGATTCACTTCATGAGCGATACCCGCCGCCATCTCCCCCATCATACTCAAACGGGAGATATGAGCGAGCTGGGAACGCTGCGCTTCAGCGCTTTGCCGCGCGGCTTCCAGCTCTTCAGCTTGCCTGATCTCTTCCGTTGTATCATGAAACACAACCACGGCATGAGTGGCGTGATCATCCCGCGCCGTCGGCGTGACAGTAAAGGCGACAGGATAGACAGAGCCATCTGGACGCGTGAACAAGGCGTTTCCGATGCGTAACGCCTCATTTTTACTTAGAACGCGTTGTAGACGCTCGGTCATCCGATCCAAATCGAATGCATTTTCACCCTCAGGATTTTCCGCCTGACTGAAATGCAGCTGTACGAAGGAGCGCCCGAGAAGGCTGTCTTCGTCACACGCATTCATGCGTCCCGCCGCCGAGTTGGCGAAAATGATTTCGCCACGGCGACTCAACCCGTATATGCCCTCGCTCATGGCGGACAGAATGCTCGCCTTGTCTATCTGCAACTCACGGTTACGAGCTTCCAGCTGCTGCTCCAAGCGGTGAATCTTCAGGTGGGTCTCCACCCTTGCGATCACTTCTTTAACCTGGAACGGCTTGGAAATGTAGTCCACGCCGCCAGCGTCGAAGCCCATCACTTTGGAGTCCGTGTCATCCAGTGCGGAAAGAAAAATAATAGAAGAGGACGCAGTGGCCGGATCCTGCTTCAAAGTGCGACACACCTCAAAGCCGTCCATACCAGGCATCATGACGTCAAGAAGAATCAAGTCAGGGTGGGATTTACGAACGATACTAAGCGCTTTCTCGCCGCTATCCGCCACTAACAACTTATAGCCGCGACCATCCAATGTTTCGTAAAGGATTTTCAGGTTAGCCGGATTATCATCCACCAGCAGAATCTGGTCCTGTCTGGATAGCTTGGATACTGCTTTGTTATCTACCGTCGCCATGCTCCACCGAGAAAAATGCCGGAACTTGCGACTATAGACAGCCGTATCATCCCGTTTAATACGCGATAACCCTTACAGACCTGGGGGACTTTCACCCTCTGGAAAGCTGCGGCGGAAGCCGCAGAAATCAGCTTCTTGCGGCCAGCACCATCTGCACCAACTGCGCCAGAGAATGCGTTCCCATCTTCTGCATAACGCGCGAACGATGGATTTCCACTGTTCTCTGGCTGATATTCAATTCAATGGCGATCACTTTGTTGGCGTTGCCTTCGATCATCATTTCCATGATTTCCAGCTCACGCGGCGTCAGAGACTCTATCTTTTGACGCAACTTCTCTTTGTGACGCAGCGCTTCCTTCTGTTCTGCGTCCATCGCCAAAGCGCCTTTCACCTTCTCCAGCAGATCTTCTTCTCGGTAGGGCTTCTGCACAAAGTCTACAGCGCCAAGCTTCATCGCCTCCACAGCCATGGCCACATCGCCATGCCCGGTTACAAATATCACTGGCAAGGCGCAGCCCAGCTCAAGCAGCTTTTTGTGCAACTCCATGCCTGTCATTCCAGGCATACGGATATCCAGAACCAGACAGCCATTCAGATCGGCGACTTCCTCTTCCAGGAAGCTTTGGGCGCTGGAATACCCTTTGGTACTGTAACCTTCCGCCCGCAACAGGAGCAGCAGAGAGTCGCGAACAGCTTCGTCGTCCTCGACCACATAGACTATCTGGTTCATTACATTCATCTTGGCTAATTACCTATTTTTCTTGCAGGTTCTTGTTGCTCATCATTTTAGGTTCCGACGCCAGCAACAACGCCGGATCGAGCCTGGTCTGAAACCAGTTTATCCGCCAGTCCAGATGCGGCCCTGTGGCTCGCCCGGTAGAACCGACTTTGGCGATTTCCTGTCCCTGTTCCACTTTGTCGCCCACTTTCACCAGAATCTTATCCAAGTGAATGAAGGTGGAAGACACACCATAACCGTGATCGATCACCAGGGTTCCCCCTGAAAAAAACATATCCGGATGGGTGAGCGTTACTTCTCCAGAGGCCGGGGCAATCACGGAAGCGCCTCGAGGCGCAGCGATATCCAAGCCATAATGAGGGCGGCGCGGTTCGCCGTTGAAATACCGCTGACTGCCATACACTCCCGTAATAGGCCCTTTCGCAGGAGAAATAAACCCCTGTAAAAAATAGTTTAGTCTGGAATCGCGTCCCCGCGCACGGGCTACTTGAGCATTCTCCTCCCGAATACGCTTCAAATCGTTTGGGTCGGGCTCCATCATCTTCTTGGGAATGCCCTCAATATACTGTATGTCGTAATCTCTGGCGGAGATAGTGACGGGTTGCGTCCACTCCTGTCCATCCGCCAAACGGACCTTCAGACTATGCGTCAACACATCGTCACGCTCAAAACCGAAAACGAAGTGACCATCTTTTGTCAGCTCAAGCTTATGGTCGTCAAACCAGACTTGTGCGTCAGAAGCAGTTTGTCCGACTACCAGACCGCCCTGGGTTAAGTCGCCCTTGAGTTCAATAGGAGACGCCGCCCACACCCGGGCGCAGAGAGTAAGAGAAAGAAGAAGCATTCCGTATGGAAGGCTTCGCAGAAGTCTGATTAACATCATTTTTAACGATAAGACCGCGCGCAAAACAAATGGCGAACCACTTTGTGGTATTCTCATTATCATAGCCGTTAGTGGAAGCGGGTAAAACCGTTTATCCGTCCGATAGCTGACAAATGTAAGCGGAGGCAGGCGTTTCTAACCTGATTTTAATGATGGCCCAACTCCAACCGCCCCCAAGTCACCCTACTCGCTATTGGCGCCAGCTGGACGATGGCCGTATTCAGTGCGATATCTGCCCTCGCGCCTGTAAGCTGCACAAAGGACAACAGGGCTTGTGCTTTGTTCGTGCGCGAGAGAATGACGCCATTGTTCTGACCAGCTATGGTCGCTCCAGCGGATTTTGTATCGATCCCATTGAAAAGAAACCTTTAAATCATTTTCTACCAGGCACGCCTGTGCTGTCTTTTGGCACCGCCGGCTGCAATCTCGCCTGTAAATTCTGTCAAAACTGGGATATGAGCAAATCCAGAGAAATGGATACTCTCGCCGCCACCGCCATGCCGCAACAGCTCGCTGACGCCGCCCGGCATTACGGCTGCCGCAGCATCGCCTTCACTTACAATGATCCCGTAATCTTTCACGAATACGCAATTGATGTGGCGCAAGCCTGCCATGAAGTCGGCGTAAAGTCTGTCGCGGTGACAGCAGGCTTCATGTGCCCAGAACCCCGCCAGGAATTCTATCGCTACATGGACGCCGCCAACGTTGATCTGAAAGCCTTTACGGAACGCTTCTACCATAAGATCTGCGGTGCGCACCTGGCGGAGGTGCTGGATACCCTGGTCTATCTGAAGCAAGAGACTTCGGTTTGGTTCGAAATCACAACGTTATTGATTCCAGGTGAAAATGACTCCTCCCAAGAGTTGGAAGACATGTCTCAATGGGTGGTTGAACACCTTGGCCCAGACGTTCCCATGCATTTCTCCGCCTTTCACCCGGATTGGAAAATGAGGGATAGACCCCACACGCCACCGGAAACACTCACCCGCGCCCGGGACATCGCCATGAAAAACGGCGTACGCTACGCGTACACCGGCAACGTGCATGACAGCCAGGGCGGCAGCACATGGTGCGCCAGCTGTGGAGAGTTACTGATAGAACGAGACTGGTATCGCCTCGGCGCATGGGGCTTGAATGCACACGGAGAATGCGTCCATTGTGGAGCCGCCTTACCTGGCGTATTTGAATCGCACCCAGGAAACTGGGGCCCTCGTCGACAACCCGTGAGGATAAACTAGAACGCATGCAGTTACGCCAACATTCAGATTTACAGATTGAGTCCATTACAATAGCCAACGGTGCGCTCACCCTCGTTCATCCTGTACTGGAAGAGGCTGATGCCGCCTCTGTTTTGGAAGAGCTATCCCAGCATTTGGATTGGCGTCAGGACAGCCTGCGCATACAAGGTCGTACTATTCCTATCCCGCGCCTGCAAGCATGGTATGGCGAACCGCACTGTCATTATGCTTACTCCGGCCTGCGTCTGAGCCCCACTCCTTTTCCTCCAGTATTACAGCAGCTGCGCCATATCGCCTCTGAACTCGCTTCCGCCGAGTTCAACTGCGCTCTGTGTAACCTGTATCGAAACGGACAGGACAGCGTTTCATGGCACGCTGATGATGAGCCAGAACTGGGGCCCGCCCCCATTATTGCTTCTTTTTCTTTTGGCGCGACGCGCACGTTTCAGATTAAGCCCAAACGGGGAGGCCAAACCCTGGCGATAGAGCTGTTGCATAACTCGCTGCTGATCATGTCTGGAGACATGCAGCGCCACTGGCGCCACCAACTACCTAAAACGAAGGCGCCCGTGGGTCCGCGAGTAAACCTGACTTATCGATATATTCCCGCCGCCTGATTGCTCCCCACTCAGTCTTGATAACTATCGCCGCTCACCAGTAAACAGTTGCGCATCCTCAATGATGAATTAGAATCTGCGGCGTGGTTATCCGTTAAACCGGTTTCGAGAAAAACATGTCTATTAACGACAAGCTGCGTAGGCAGCTTTACATCATTATTTTTCACGCTGACACCCCTGCCGGCAAAGCCTTTGACATAGCGCTGATCGGCGGCATTCTCATAAGCGTTATCACCGTTATGCTGGACAGCGTCAGTGATTTCCGGCTGAAGTATGGCGACTGGTTCGTGGCCATTGAGTGGTTCTTCACAATATTGTTCACAATTGAGTATCTGTTGCGAATTTACTGTGTGGACAAGCCCGTTCGCTATATTTTCAGCTTTTACGGCATTGTCGACCTGCTCTCCATCATCCCAACCTATCTGAGTTTGTTCGTGGGCGGCGCGCACTATCTGCTGGTTATCAGGGTGCTCAGGGTTCTGAGGGTATTTCGTATCCTGCGGCTGGCGAAGTACGTTTCTCAGGCCAACCTGTTATTGCACGCGATCCGCCAAAGCCGGCAAAAAGTTACGGTGTTTCTGTTTTCCATCCTGGTGCTGGTCACCTTATTCGGCTGCCTGATGTATCTGATAGAAGGCCCTGCCAATGGCTACACCAGCATTCCACGCAGTATTTATTGGGCTATCGTCACACTCACGACCGTAGGATATGGGGACATCGCCCCAAGGACAGACCTTGGCCAAGGCTTGGCGGCGATGGTCATGGTGATGGGTTACGCTATCATCGCCGTACCAACAGGTATTTTTACCGCCGAACTTTCCAACGTCCTGCGCAACAACTACCTGAGCCTGGCCTGTCGTTCCTGCGAAAAAGATTTACATGAAGCAGAAGCCCGTTTTTGCAGCCATTGCGGCGCGCGGCTCCCTTTGGTGACGGTGGTGAAGCCAGTTAAAGCCCAGAGCTGAGGCATGCGGCCAGAGACGCCGCACGCCTTTAGGCACGGAGGGACGCCTTAGTGACGTCTCTCCGCCATTTTCAGTTGCTTGAGTTTCTGCTGAACCATTCCAAATAACGTATTACGGCTATAGGTTCCTTTTTCATTTGGCTGTCCAACACGCAGTCCAGTCAAAATCTCCAGCGCCTCTCCCACATTCCTGACGGAATATATGAAGAATTTCTTTTCCTTGCAGGCGTCTAACACACGCTTGTTCAGCATCAGGTTGTGCTCGTTGGAAGCAGGTATTATCACGCCCTGCTCCCCACTTAACCCTTTGATGCAGCAGGTTTCAAAGAAGCCTTCAATCTTCTCGTTAACCCCGCCAACTGGTTGAGAGTCGCCAAACTGGTTCATCGAGCCGGTAATGGCAATATTCTGCTTGATGGGCGCATCAGCAATAGAAGAAATGATCGCGCAGAACTCCGCCATGGAAGCACTGTCGCCGTCAACTTCACTGTACGACTGCTCAAACGCGATACTGGCGGAAATTCTGATAGGGCCATTCTTGCCGAAAATAGAAGCCAGATACGCAGACAGAATCATCATGCCTTTGGAGTGAATAGCGCCGGCCAGTTTGACGTCGCGCTCAATATCAATCACTTCGCCGTCGCCATAGTGTGTGGTCGCAGTCACCCGGCTTGGCACGCCAAATTCATGGTCGCCCGTGCTCAGCACCGACAACGCATTGATTTGCCCTACTTTCTCTCCGAGAGTGGAAATCAGCGTAGTGCCGTCGCGAATACTGTCGAACACCTGATCGCGAATTCGACTGGAACGGTATTCGGCGCTGCGCAGCGCTTTGTCGACATGCTCCGAATGGATCATTTTGGCTTTGGCTTCGTTAGCCCAGTAGTTACTCTCACGCAATAGATTAGCGATATCCGCCGCGTGTAAAGACAACCGGTTCTGATCTTCCGCGACGCGAGCGCTATGTTCAAGAATCCTCATCACCGCATAGCGATCACAAGGCATCAGCCCCTTCTCACGCACCAAGCTGGTAATAAAGCGGGCATAGTGCATTTGGGTTTCAGGAGTGCGCGAAATCTCACTTTCAAAGTCCGCCGTCACCTTGAACAGTTCGCCAAAGTCTGGATCATACTGCTGCAGCAACAAGTAAGTATCCCTATCGCCGAACAGCACAATTTTCACTTCCAGCGGCATTGGCTCCGGCTCCAGAGAAATCGTACCGGACAGCGTTATCTCTTTCTCCAGCGCGTTCATGGCCACGTTGCCTGAGCGCAGCGTGCGTTTGATTGCATCCCAGACAAAAGGCTGCTCAAGCACTTTGATGGCGTCCATAAGCAGATAGCCGCCATTGGCGCGATGCAGGGCTCCCGGCCGGATCAAGGTAAAGTCGGTAAATACGGTGCCTTTGTAAGTGACGTTTTCCACCGCTCCGAACAGGTTGTAGTAGTTGGGGTTGTCTTCCACAACGATCGGCGCATTGCCATTGGCGTCATGATGCACCATCACATTCACTTGATAGCGCCTGGGCAGCTTATTATCCATAGTGGCCGCAGCCAGAGCCGCCTGCTCTTCGCCGTCATCGAGAAAAATCTCGACGTTCTTCAGCAGGTCCGCCTGAATACGCTCCAAGTGTTCGACAACTTCTATGTGCTCGCGATACTTTTTCTTCAGGTTGTCGATCAAGTGCTGAGAAACCGCCAGCGCAATCTCTTCGTTCAGCGCCTGCTGTTTGTCCGCATATTCCTGCTCCCACTGGCTAAGTCGACGCAGCACCGTGCGGAGCTTTTTCTCCAACTTGTTGATCGCGTCCTCGAACTCTTGCTGGCGAGCTTCCGGAAGTTCCGCAAAGGTTTCCGCACTGTATGGCTTCTCGCCGTCCGTCGCGACCAGACGATAACCGCCCGGCGTCGTCACAGTCAGGCTGATTTGCTGTTTTTTGGCGGCGTTGGCGATGCGACTAAGTGATTTTTCCTGCTTCTGGCTCAGCTCGTTTTTAATCTGCTCTGCGCGCTCATAGTACGATTCGTTGTCAAACGCCTGCGGAATGCCCTTTTGCAGGCGCACCAACAGTTGCTCCAGATCTTTCTTTAACGGCATTCCCAGACCGGCTGGAAGACGCAGTACTTTTGGCGAGCGTACGTCGTCAAAGTTGTTGACGTAACACCAGTCGCTGGCGACCGCATCAGAGCGCTTTTTCTCCAGGAAGCGCATGATCATCGTCCGCTTACCCAGACCGTTGCGGCCGATGGCGTATATGTTATAGCCGGCATCCGCCATGGAAATAGCGAACTGCACCGCCTCCTGGGCGCGATTTTGCCCAAGAATTCCTTCCAGCGGCTCCAGCGCGCGCGTGCTGCTGAATTTAAAATCTTTTGTCAGACAGGGTTTGTAGAGCGATTGGATTTGTAGGGGCTTTTTCTTACTCATAGACTCCGCCCGATGCTAAACCGGGGCGTCAAAATGCGTGTATAGATCGCTGCTCGCCACGCCGGCTCACCTGCGACTTCCCAAAAAAGGGTCAAGTTTAACCAAATCGGCTTTAGCGCAAAACCGCTTTTACACAATTATCCAAGATGCTCTCCCGCCGCTCCCGCCAACGCTGTAAGTCCCGCAAAAGCACTGACGATTGACTAGGCGGACTAAAGTTTTTCCTATGCCCGCCGTTATAAGTTTAGCGTAACTCCGGTTACGGCGACGCCGACCGGAAACAGGGCCAAGCGCAACAATTCAAGGCGAGTTAATACAACAATAGGGAATGATTGAAAAAATGAAAGACAACCTATCAGAGGAAATCCAAACATGTACATTAATGACGCCAGAAACAGGCCTTCCCCCCCCAGCTCCGCTTCCTTGAAGCAGGCTGCACAGGTCGAGTCCACGCCAGCGCAGGCGCCTCTGACAGAAGGTGAACTGCATGACCGCCGCATGCGTCCGGATCGCCGACGTAGCGATGAAAACGACTACGAGGGCCAGGAGCGCCGCAAAAGGAGAGACCGACGCACTCCGAAACTGCTCGGTGCGCGAGACGGGCAGCCGGAAGAGCTGGAGAGTAGAACAGGAAGACTGGTGAATACTGCTGTTTAACCCCTCGCTGTTAACCACACGGATTGCGCCAGCTCACAAAACACGAAACCGAGCATTTATTATCCAAATCCAACTAATAAAATGAGAAGCCCGATAAAGGGAATCCATCGGGCTTAACGCTATTACCCAAAAGATACAGACTCAGCATAAGATCATGCAGGAAGTGACTTTTCCCATCCAATCAGAACGTCGCATCAAAATACGGCATACCACTTCAGCCCTGACAGCAACCGTTTGCTTGCCTGGCTTGTTCAGCCGCTCCAAAACTCGCATCGTCGTTAACTGCATAGACTTTAATCGCTATGGTATGGCGTTTCATAGCAGTCAGAAATTTCGTCTCGGCGAGAAGATTGAACTTTGTTTCCGTGGCCGCTACATTGCTGAAAATGGCATTCAAGCCCAAATTCTTAACTGTGGCGAACATGAGCATGGCTTCAGGTACGGCATCCAATTCGCCTACTGCGCCTCCAGCAGAGATTACTCCAGAGAAGTTGATAATGCTTTGTCCCGTATTGAAGGTTTATTCAGCAAAGCGCAGGAAGTCTGCCGCTCAAGAGCTTCATGACTGAGCCGTCGACGATGTTGGATTGCGACGGGCTGATTCTCGCGGGGGGCAAAGGACAGCGCGCGGGCGGCAATGACAAAGGGCTGCTATCCTGGCGCGGCCGACCTCTCGCCGAACATATTCACTCCACATTCACCAAAACCTGCGAACGAGTTTTAATCAGTTGCAATCGCAATACGGCGCAGTATCAGCGCATGACGCCTTTTGTCTTTTCCGACGCCTGGGGGGAGTTCGCCGGCCCTCTGGCGGGCATCTACTCCGCCCAACCGTATATGAGTAAAAAATGGCTATTGGTCAGCCCCTGCGATACGCCCCTTCTTATGCCTGAATACGCGCTTCGCATGTTTGCCGGCAGACGCGACAACCTGATAAACATCGCCTGGGATGGGGAGCGACTGCAATATCTGCACTGCCTGCTTCCCGCCAGCAGTTTTGAAGATATTCTTCGCTATTTACAAAGCGAAGGACGTAGCGTCAAACGCTGGCTTGATTCACGCCCCTTGCAGCAAATCGACTTCAGCGATTGTCCAGAGATGTTCAGCAACATCAATACGCTGGATGAACTGGCCCATCTGGACAAGCCTACGGAAAAATAACAGAAGCACTCGCGCCACTTTGCTCGCCCCAGCTCATTGCTGCTATTCAGGCTCAGCTCTCCACTCCCCAGCCCTGGCCTGATCGCTTTCTTTGGCTTCTACCCAGTGCTCTCCTCCCGCCGTCAGTTCCTTCTTCCAGAATGGCGCCTGCACCTTTAAATAATCCATGATGAACTCACAGGCGGCGAAAGCGTCACCACGGTGGGCGCTGGCGGTCACTACCAACACGATCTGATCTCCCGCCCAAAGTTCGCCCACTCGATGGATGACTCGCACCCCATTCAAGTCCCAGCGCTGAGAAGCTTCCTCTGCAATTTTAACCAGCGACTTTTCCGTCATCGCCGGATAGTGCTCCAGATAAAGTCCTTTAACATCAGGCTTATCACTGAAATCACGCACTAAGCCGACAAAACTGCAAACCGCGCCGATACGGGTATCGCCCTTCGTCAATCGACGCGATTCCTCTCCAAGGTCAAAATCGTCCGTTGTCACATCGATTCTTATGTTGTTACTCATCGCTCAGAAACCACCTAATGAAGGCTGCGCGTCACGCGCAATAGATAAAGAAATACTGACTAACACTTTAAGTTTTTAAGGAAAGAATTTCTAATAGGCGGCCGTCGTTCAAACAAACCTAAATAATAAAGAAGCTGTGAAAGGAGCCCACTATGAGCTACATGCTGCTCAAACACATTCATATGACCTGCGTTGCGCTGACTTTCGCGTCCTTTACCCTGCGCTTCATTTGGATGATTCTGGAAAGCCCGCTCTTACAGCGTAAGTTAAGTAAGATTCTTCCGCACATTATCGACACGGTACTACTGCTGAGCGCCATAGGACTAGCGCTCAAGCTCCAGCAATACCCCTTCCATAATGGATGGCTCACCGCAAAAGTGGTGGGGTTAATCATTTACATCGCGTTAGGCGTTTTCGCGCTCAAGAGAGGCAAGACAAAAGGGACTCGCATCCTGTTCGGACTTAGCGCTTATACAGCGTTCGCCTATATCGTCATGGTCGCTCTGACTAAAAGCAGCTGGCCATTACCGCTTTAAAACCTTCCGCCAAATTAGTATTGCGTGCCGCTTTTATCCTCAGGTTCTAGGTCACCCGGCTTAGGTGGCGTCACGTAATAGCGCTTCTGATCAAGCTCTTTGACTTCAGGATCGCTCACAGGGTTTCGTTTCCGACTATTAACCACCCAAATCACGACCGCGACCACGATAGCTAGCAATACGACCCACTTCATATTCGTTCTCCCTCTCCACAACTGCTCAAGTTACATTTTCGTTTCTACAATGGCTGTCGCCAATTGCAGACAATCTAACTATTTGAAATTTATAGCAATAACTTCAAATGCCGGCGTTCTGGTAAGAAAAAGGCAACCCTTTTCACAATAGTCCAAATCCAGAAAGAGATAAACAAAAAGTCTAACTCTTTGTTTTTAATATGAATTATCGACACCCCGCTATTATTGGCACGAATCCTGACTAAGAGCGCGGGGCGTTATCTGTTTATAACGCCAACTTATAACTCTAACTCTACTAATAGGGGAATGATTTGAATCAAGTTAACTTTGAGCTCAAAGCCATTTCATACTTAAAAAGTATTTTTCACCGCGCCAAATCAAATTGTAGATCTATCACCGCCATTTTCAGCTTCACTCTAGCAAGCGCTGTTTTAACAGGGTGTGGCGGTGGTGGAGGATCTGGAAGCGACTCTTCCAGTATCGACGGGGACGTTCCCCAAATCGCCGCAGCAAAACAATCAACGAACTACGCCCGTAGCGCGTTTATCATCTGGGAACCGCCATATACCCGGGAAGACGGTAGCGAAATCGAGCTATATGAATTAGAAGGCTACCGCGTGTACCACCAACATGAATCAGACAACGACTGGCAATACGTCGAAGTTGGGGATCAGCAGTATGAGTATGCGTTTTCCAACCTGGAAAGAGGCGTTCACTATTTCGCTGTCACCGTACTGGACATAAACGGCATGGAAAGTGAGCCTTCCAAGATTATGACCAAGAAAGTCCTCTAGCCCGGTCAACACTTCATCCGACAAAGGACAATACTCGATACGGAAAAATAGAGAGAAGGAATATGGACAAGGAAACGCAATAAGGGCGGCTCTAAGGCCGCCCTTATATTTTGAATGGAGCAAACACGTCCAGTATGATTTGGCCTTATTCAGCCTCAACTGGGGCGACAGGCGCTTCTTTCTCTTTTGCTGGCATCTTTGGCATCAATTTATCTCTGATGGCGGTTTCGATCTCTACCGCAATTTCAGGATGCTCTTCCAGATACCGGGATGAATTGGCTTTACCTTGACCAATCTTGTCGCCTTTATAGCTATACCAAGCGCCAGACTTATCAACAAAGCCTTCTTTCACACCCAGATCGATAATCTCTCCCGTGCGGTAAATACCGCGGCCATACATGATCTGAAAATCCGCTTGTCTAAAAGGCGGCGACACTTTGTTTTTCACCACTTTCACGCGAGTCTCGTTACCAACGACTTCCTCTCCTTCTTTCACGGAGCCAACGCGGCGAATATCAAGACGAACGGAAGCGTAGAACTTAAGCGCGTTACCGCCAGTAGTGGTCTCTGGCGACCCGAACATTACACCGATTTTCATACGAATCTGGTTAATGAAGATCATCAAGCAATTCGCCTGCTTAACACTACCGGTCAACTTTCTCAGAGCTTGTGACATCAAACGGGCTTGCAGACCAACGTGGGAATCTCCCATTTCGCCCTCGATTTCCGCCTTCGGCGTTAACGCAGCAACGGAGTCGATAATGATGACATCGACCGCGCCGGAGCGAACCAGCATATCGGCGATTTCCAGAGCCTGTTCGCCCGTGTCGGGCTGGGAAACCAGCAGTTGATCGATATTAACGCCAAGCTTCTCTGCGTAAATAGGGTCCAGCGCATGCTCCGCATCAACGAACGCACAGGTTTTGCCCTGGCGCTGCGCTTCTGCAATCACCTGCAGAGTCAGAGTGGTTTTACCGGAACTCTCCGGTCCATAGATCTCGACAATACGTCCATATGGCAAACCGCCGATGCCAAGAGCGATATCCAGTCCAAGCGAGCCAGTAGAGACGGAAGGAATAATTTCTCTCGGCTGCTCCCCCATCCGCATGACCGCGCCTTTACCAAACTGACGCTCAATTTGTGATAAAGCGGCCGTCAACGCCTTCTTACGATTGTCATCCATTCTTAAACACCCTTTATTTCATTTAACCGGTACGAGTTGTTATTCCAACCCAGAATTACTGTATAAATTGACAGCATTATTCCACAACCCAACGTCCAAAGTCACGCTTAAATTTTCTACAAATTGCTTTCCAACACCGCTATCGCTCCCCGCAATCCCTCCACAACGGACTGCAGACGCACTTGCTCCCTATCCCCGGAAAAATGAAAGCTCTGCGCCAAGAGCGCATTCCGAAATCTCCACGCAACCCAAACCAGTCCGACGGGTTTTTCTGCGGTCCCACCTCCAGGCCCCGCTATTCCGCTCACAGCGATAGCAAGCTGCGCCTGCGTACGTTGCAAAGCGCCAAGCGTCATCTCTTTCACAACCTCTTCGCTGACTGCGCCGCATCGCATCAGAGTCGCTGGCGACACTTGTAAACGCGACTGCTTGGCTTCATTGGAGTATGTGACCACGCCTTCCTCAAACCAATTCGAGCTACCCGCGACAGAGGTAATCGCATAGGCGATTCCACCGCCGGTACAAGACTCAGCTGTCGTCACCTTCAGGCCCCGCTCCCCCAGGATTATGCCTAAACGCGCCGCCAGACTCTTGATCTCATCGTTCATTCCGTCACCATCAACCCCAATTTAATATAGGAAGGTCATGCATTACGCTCCGGGACAGTAGTCGGCCTCCTTTATTAAGGCCATGGCTTTCCCTTACAATCCCGCCTTCATTCATAAAATTACACAATCCTTTTGTTCTGTCATGTCCGCTATTGAATCCGCAATCAAACCCCAACACACGCCAATGATGCAACAGTATCTTGGCATCAAGGCGAAACATCCTCATCAGCTCGTTTTTTATAGAATGGGCGACTTCTATGAGCTGTTCTACGAAGACGCCCGCCGCGCCGCTGAGCTGCTGGATATCACCTTGACGCAAAGAGGCCAATCCGGCGGACAGCCCATTCCGATGGCGGGCGTTCCCTTCCATGCCGCAGAGGGATATATCGGCCGTTTGGTTCGCCTTGGTGAATCCGTCGTCATCTGCGAACAGGTTGGCGACCCCGCCGCCAGCAAAGGGCCGGTGGAACGTAAGGTCGTCAGAGTCGTCACACCAGGCACGCTCAGCGATGAAGCCTTTCTGGAAGAGAAGTCGGACAACTTACTTTTAGCGATAAGCGCTTATAAGGATTTATTCGGTCTGGCCACTCTGGATATCGCCGGAGGACGCTTTTTGATCCAGGAAGTGCGCGGAGCCGAAGCGTTAGCCAGTGAACTGCAACGCTTACGCCCTGCAGAGATTCTAATCAGCGAGCAGTTCCCTTTCCTGACGCTATTGGAAAACTACACTGGCGTTCAAAAACAGCCACCTTGGTATTTTGAGCAGGAAACAGCCCAACGCCTGCTATGTCAGCAGTTTCGCACTAAAGACCTGGCTGGATTCGATTGTGAAGGCATGAGCGTCGCCATTGAAGCCGCCGGCTGCCTGTTTCAGTATGCTCAGGAGACGCAGCGCTCTCAACTCCCCCATATCCGCACTATGATTCGGGAGCGCCGCGAAGACTCCATCATCCTTGACGCCGCCAGTCGCAGAAACCTTGAAATTGACGTTAATTTAGCGGGAGATTCCAGACACACGCTGGCCTGGGTCATGGACAAGTCCGCCACCGCCATGGGTAGCCGTATGTTACGTCGCTGGCTGAATCGTCCGTTGCGCAGCCAGGAAGAGGTGCGCCAGCGTCAAAACGCCATTAAAGAGCTGCTGGAAGACTATCAGTTCGAAGCATTACACGAGACACTCAAACAGATTGGCGATAGCGAACGCATCCTGTCTCGGGTAGCGCTACGCTCGGCGCGCCCTCGCGACCTCGCCCGCTTGCGGGACACTCTGACGCTCCTGCCTGACTTACAGAAGCAGATGGAGGAGCTAAGCGACGCTCACTTGCGCCGCCTGGCCAAACAAATCAGTGAGTTTCCAGACATCGCAGACCTTCTCGCCCGCGCTATAGAAGAAAATCCTCCTGTCGTCATTCGCGATGGCGGCGTGCTTCGCCAGGGTTTCGATGAAGAGCTGGACGAATTGCGGGGCATCAGTGAAAACGCAGGCGACTACCTGCTGGAAATTGAGAAACGCGAGAAAGAACGCACGCAGCTGTCCTCTTTAAAAGTGGGCTATAACCGCGTTCACGGCTATTTCATCGAGCTGAGCCGCACACAATCCGACCAGGCGCCCGCTGACTATATTCGGCGCCAGACACTGAAAAACGCCGAACGCTTTATTACACCCGAGCTAAAAACTTTTGAAGATAAAGCTCTGAGCGCCAAGAGCCGCGCATTGAGCAGGGAGAAGATGCTCTATGACCAGATTCTGGAAACCATCGCAGAACAGCTCGCCCCTCTTCAGGACAGCGCTCGCGCCCTATCAGAATTGGATGTGCTGTCCAACTTTGCTGAAAGAGCGCTGACACTGAATCTGGTCTGCCCGGACCTCACAGATGAGCATATGCTGCATATCGAAGGCGGTCGTCATCCAGTTGTTGAGCAGGTCAGCCAGGACCCTTTCGTCCCCAACGATCTGGATCTGCAGGACAAACATCGCATGCTGATCATTACCGGCCCGAACATGGGCGGTAAGTCTACCTACATGCGCCAGACCGCATGTATTGTCATCCTGGCCTACTGCGGCAGCTTCGTGCCCGCCGCTCAAGTGGCCATCGGCCCGATAGACCGCGTATTCACCCGCATGGGCTCCTCGGACGACATTGCTGGCGGACGCTCCACATTCATGGTGGAAATGACGGAAACCGCCAACATCCTGCATTACGCCACCCGCCAGAGTCTGGTCTTGATGGATGAGGTCGGCCGCGGCACCAGCACCTTTGACGGACTCTCACTGGCCTGGGCCTGCGCCGAGCATTTAGCTCAAGAAATTCAGGCCTTTACCTTGTTCGCCACACACTACTTTGAACTGACCGCGCTACCCAAGACGCAC
This sequence comes from Hahella sp. HNIBRBA332, assembly GCF_030719035.1. Classification (NCBI taxonomy): domain Bacteria; kingdom Pseudomonadati; phylum Pseudomonadota; class Gammaproteobacteria; order Oceanospirillales; family Hahellaceae; genus Hahella; species Hahella aquimaris. The sequence goes on along the minus strand of NZ_CP132203.1, from coordinate 351,850 downwards.
GCAAATGTCGCCAACGTGCACCTGACCGCTACGGAGCACAACGACAGCATTGTCTTCCTGCATACTGTACACGAGGGTCCGGCGAGCAAGAGCTACGGAATACAGGTGGCGCAACTGGCGGGCGTGCCGCCTCAGGTCATCAATCAGGCGCAAAGGCAATTGAAACAGCTGGAAAGCGGCGCGTCCAAGCCTGCGTTGACGGCTCCTACGCCTTCGCTCCAGGACGATTTGTTCGCCCGAATCGAGCCAAGCGAAGTGGAGACCCGCTTGCAAAAGCTGGACGTGGATTCGCTCTCTCCGCGAGACGCATTAAATATGCTGTATGAGCTGAAATCGATGAGTGAGAACACCTGAAAACTCAGGTATCCCGGGCGTTGCAAGGATGCCTGGGTTGCTTGCGCCGAAAGGGTTTTCTACAATACTAAATCGCGCGGCCCAACGGTCACTGAGCAATCGCGCAGAGTTTCATAATAAGGGATCAGACCATGACTTTTGTTGTTACCGAAAATTGCATCAAGTGCAAATACACCGATTGCGTCGAAGTGTGCCCGGTGGACTGCTTTTATGAGGGCCCTAACTTCCTCGTTATCGATCCGGACGAATGCATCGACTGCGCTCTGTGTGAGCCAGAGTGCCCCGCCGAAGCCATTTTTTCCGAGGATGAGTTGCCGGAAGATCAAAAGGAATTTATCGCACTGAATGAAGAGCTTTGCCGCGTCTGGCCGAATATCACGGAGAAAAAAGACGCGCCGGCTGATGCGGATGATTGGAAAGGCGTCAAAGGCAAACTTAAAGACTTGGCGCGCTGATCTGGGTCAGCGCCGGGCTTCAGAACTAAAAAGAGGGCTTCAAGCCCTCTTTTTTTAACGAATGCTAAGGGGCGCACTTTTCTTGATATAACGCTTGCAACTTATTACGCCTCTGGGCAATTTCTTCGTCAGAAACATACTCAGGCGTGCCGTCATCTTTAATGCGGGCGAAGGCGTATCCTTGATCAATCTGATTGATATCCTTCCTAAGCTGCGCGCAGTAATTATCTACCTTGGCTTTCTGAGCCGCACGCTCTTTTTCATGAGCGACCCGCGCGGCCTCTTCAACCTTATACTGCTCATAGATACGCTGATAGCGCTGACCAACCTGCTCAGCGTCGCGCTTCTGCGCGTCTGTAACATTGGGCTGCACTTTTATAACTTTGGCGTCTTTGTGCTGACGCGTATCGCTGAAATGCACTTCTCCATGCTCATCAACCCACTTATAGATTTCCGCTTGCACGGACGCGCCAAAACAGAATAGCAACACAGCGGCGACGGCGCTGATGGGAAGGTTACTAACGATATGCTTAGCCACTTTAATCACCTTGCAACAACTGCTGCACCGGCTTATAACTACGCCGATGTATTTCCGTCACCCCCAGCTCCTTCAAAGCGGATAAGTGTTGAGCCGTAGGGTAGCCTTTATGTCCCGCCAGCCCATACCCGGGGAATATAGCGTCTAATCTATCCAGTTCTTCGTCACGCTCTACTTTAGCTAGTATAGAAGCAGCCGCAATGGCCGCCACTTTGCTATCGCCTTTAACAATCGCTTCAGCAGGCATTTCCAACCTGGGGACTTTGTTACCGTCTATCAGGGCCAGATCCGGTGTAACTTGCAAGCCTGCCACAGCACGCTGCATCGCCAGCAATGAGGCCTGCAGGATATTAATTTGATCAATCTCTTCGACAGTAGCCCACCCCGTCGCCCACGCCAGCGCTTTTTCTCTGATTTCCCGTGACAACGCAACCCGCTGGCGATGACTTAGTTTTTTTGAGTCATTCAGGCCTTCAATAGGCTTTTCTGGGTTTAATATGACCGCCGCCGCCACGACTGGACCCGCCAAAGGCCCTCTACCCACTTCGTCGACGCCTGCTACAAGCTCACCAGCTTCCTGATCGAACAGGCCGATCTGCGAATTATTCATGTTATTGCCCTTCTTTGCCGTCTTGGCCTGCGACACGCCCTTTTTCAATTAACTCCGCAATGGCCTGCGCCGCCACTACACTGGCGTTTTGCCGAATGAGTTTATGCAGGCCTTCAAACTCGTCTTCAAGACTTCTCCGTCGCTCCACGTCCAGCTCCTTCAGCAACGCCCCTCCCAACCTGGAAGGCGTCGCGTCTTGCTGAATCAGCTCAGGAACTAAAGCCTTATCCGCCAGCAGGTTCGGTAAAGAGATATATTTTGCTTTCAATAAGCGCCGCATAATCCAATAGCTGAGCGTTGCAAGCTTATAAGCCACTACCATCGGACGCTTCACCAGCATAGCTTCAAGCGTCGCCGTTCCAGAGGCCAGCAGTATAGCGTCCGCAGCCATCATGCATTCACGTGAATGCTGGTCAATCAGAGTCACAGGCAGTCGGCCGCCATGAGATTGCAGCTGTTGCTCAATTTGCGCTCGTCGCGCCTGATTGGCGGCGGGAATCAGAAACCGGATATCGGGTCGCCGTTGGTGTAGCCAGGCAATGGTCTCAACAAAAGTGGGACCCAAGCGGGAGACCTCGCCGCCCCTGGAGCCTGGCAACACGGCGATAACTTCACCCGACGCGTCTATACCGAGTTCATGACGCATTGCAACTTTATCAGGGTGAAGCGGAATAATTTCCGCCAAAGGATGGCCAACAAACTTTACCGGCACATTATGTTCGCGGTAAAAGCGAGCTTCAAAAGGCAGCAGCGTCAGCATCAAGTCAACTGCTTTGGCGATTTTGAACACCCGATTCTGTCTCCAGGCCCATACGGAAGGACTAACGTAGTGAGCGGTTTTAATTCCCGCCTGACGCAATTTTAATTCGATACCGATAGTGAAATCTGGGGAATCAATACCAAGAAAAAGATCGGGAGGATTCGCTGTAAAGTGTTCAACGATGCGGCGGCGCATAGCCAACAATTCCGGCAGCCTGCCGAGCACCTCAACCAATCCCATAATTGAAAGGCGCTCCATTTGGAAGAAGGTGTTAAACCCTTCTTTCAGCATTCGCTCGCCGCCAATGCCCTCAAACGTCGCCTGAGGGTATAGCGCCTTTAATTCTTGTATCAGGCCCGCCCCCAACAGGTCGCCGGAAGCCTCTCCGGCAACAATGCCGATGCGAATCGGTCGTTGTGATATGGGCGTCATCTTAGGAGATTATCTAACGATGCCTCTGGCCGAGGACTGTACGCTACGAAGGAAGGTATCCACTTCTGCAAATTCCGCGGCCGGAGCTTTAAGTTTCTCTATCGCTTGCTCAAGCGTTAGACCTTGCCGGTACAGCGTCTTATAAGCGCGACGTAACTCCAATATTATCTCGCTGGAGAAACCGCGGCGCTTCAGCCCCTCGACATTCAGCCCGTGAGCCTTGGCGGATTGCCCTCCCGCCATGATATAAGCAGGGATATCCTTCAAAACGATACTGCCGCCGGCGCACATACTGTGCTCACCAATTTTGCAAAACTGGTGCACCATAGTGCCACCACCGAGAATCGCCCAATCGCCAATATGCACATGCCCTGCAAGGGTCGTCATATTCGCCAGAATACAATTATCCCCAACCACACAGTCATGAGCGACGTGAACGTACGCCATGAACAGGTTATTACTACCGATCTTAGTAGCGCCCAGGTCTTGAACCGTCCCACGATGAATCGTGCAACTCTCACGGATGACGTTATTGTCGCCGATCTCTAATACGGTAGGTTCGCCATTGTACTTTTTGTCCTGGCATTCCTCTCCCACGCTGGCGAATTGGAAGATACGGTTATTCTTTCCTATCTTTGTGGGGCCTTTGATCACTACGTGAGAATTGACCACTGTTCCAGAACCGATTTCAACATCGGCTCCGATATAACTCCATGGCCCAATCTCCGCATCTGCGGCGATTCTGGCTCCCTGTTCAACAATCGCCTGAGGGTGAATGGACATTAAAGCCTTCTCTCAGCAGTTAAAATTTCCGCGCTGCAAACGACATTTCCGTCGACCAAAGCTCGGCAGGCGAATTTCCATATGCCGCGCTTGTCAGTCACAATTTTCGCTTCCAGACGCAGTTGATCTCCTGGCACAACTGGCCTTTTGAAGCGCACTTTATCCGTCCCAGCCAAATAGTAGGTATAACCGTCCGCAGGTTTTTTGCCTGTAGTGACAAACCCAAGAATTCCGGCCACCTGGGCCATTGCTTCAATGATAAGCACGCCGGGCATAATAGGATGATCGGGGAAGTGACCGGTAAATTGCGGCTCGTTGTAAGTGATGTTCTTCACACCAGCAATAAACTCGCCCGGCTTAATCTCCAGCACCCGGTCCACTAACAGGAACGGATATCTGTGAGGTAAGTATTCTTTAATTTCATTAATTTCCATATTTGGAAAGCCTCAACAACATGATTGCACAATGCCGGATAAGTTTATGAATATCGATTATACAAAGCCGTTGGCTCGGATTCTCAATACTTTACAGTTCGCTTTCAATCCGCATCGGACTTTCGGCGGCCGCCCTGTTCCAGCACCCTGACCCTACGCGCCAACTGATCCAACTGTCGGAAACGGGCCACATTTTTTCGCCACGAAGCATTGGGCTCCACCGCAGTGCCGGAGGAATAAACTCCTGGCTCCTTGATATTATGAGTCACCAATGTCATTCCCGTAATTTGCACCTGATCCGTTATTTCCAAGTGGCCGGCAATGCCTACCCCGCCACCGATCATGCAATGCTTGCCTATCGACGAGCTTCCCGAAACGCCTACGCAGGCGGCGATAACAGTATACGCACCAACTTTGACGTTATGGGCGATTTGTATCTGGTTGTCCAGCTTTGCCCCGGTTTCAATGACAGTGTCATCCAAAGCGCCGCGATCAATGGTTGTGTTGGCGCCTATTTCAACATCGTCGCCAATAACCACACCACCAAGTTGAGCGATTTTGGCCCAATCCCCCTTGTTGGGAGCAAAACCAAAACCATCTGAACCAATCACTGCGCCGCTATGGATAAGCACTCTCGCTCCTATGCTCACACCATGATAGACGGTAACGTTTGGACGCAACTGAGTGTTCGCTCCGACTATAGAACCCGCGCCGATGTAGCAGCCGGGACCAATAACCGCCCCATCGCAAATCTCGGCGTCATCCTCAATTACTGCGTTAGCGCCAATAGTTACGCCTTCACCAAGCTTGGCGTTTTCAGATATGGCGGCTGAGGGAGATACACCACTCATACTCGACCACTGAGGGGAAAACAACTGACTACAAAGAGCATATCCGAAGTATGAGTTATCCATCACCAGTACATTGGTCGAACACTGATCAGCGAGGCTGGATGGAATGATGACAGCGGACGCGCAAGTATCTTTCAAATGCTTCAGATAGTTCTTGTTAGCCAAAAAGCTAATCTGTCCAGACTGAGCCTTTTGCAATGTCGCCAACCCTTTCACCTCTACCGAGCCATCGCCCCGCAGCTCAGCGCCAATCCGCGAAGCGATATCCGCCAAAGTATATGAAAGGTCTGTCTTGCCCATAAATTCCAGCCTCTGAAACTTACTTGGCGCTGTTAAGCGCTTCAATTAGCTTTGCAGTCAAATCCAGAGATGGATTCGCATACACCGCTAACTTGCTGGGCAAGATAACATCCACTTTCTCTTTTTCCGCGATTTTCTTCAGCGCTTCGTCAACCTTGGGCTTGGACTCCTGCAAAAACAGTTCTTCCCGCTTGGAAATGGCAGACTGATATTTGTTTTTCAGAAAATTAAATTCCTGTGCCTTTTCCTCCAACTCTGCATTCAGTTTGGTGCGCTCTGTTTCACTCATGATTGCGGAATCTTTTTTCAAGCGCTCCTGCATTTTTTGCGCCTGCTCGCCAACCTCTCTTAATCTGGCTTCTTCGTCAGCAAAGTCTTTCTTAAGATTCTCGCCAAACTTCTTGGCCGCCTGAGAGGAAAGCAGCGCTGTACGTAGATCAACTACCGCCACTTTCTGAGCCGCACTCACCATTCCAGCGTATCCTGTGCTTACTAACGCCAGCGCCAAAGCGGCTATTCGAATCAATTTCATATTGGGCTCCTTAAACTTAAACATTTATCTCTATCGGCAGTGGAAGCCGCCAGCAAGGACGCAGAGTTTATCGGGTTCTACATAACTTGGCTAACACCAAGCCCCTGCTTCGGCCATATGCCGCGAAGACAGTGCAAACTCCTAAGCGCGCTTCTTGACGGCGCGCCAGGATATGTCATCTCTTTCTTTAGAACGTCTGCCCCAGCAAGAACTGGAAGAACTGAGTCTTGTCACCTTCTTTGTCATTCAATGCTTTACCAAGGCTGAAAGACAAAGGACCAATCGGCGTCACCCATGTCATCGCAACACCAGCAGAGAATCGAAGCTCATCTACCGAAGGGTCATATCCCCTTGCCGTATCGAATACATTCCCTCCATCCAAGAACACCACACTACGAATCTGCGAACGGTCTTTTACAAAAATGAAGGGCACAATTAACTCCAGGCTGGATTCAATTTGCACATTACCGCCAAATGGGTCCTCGTCGTCGTCCGGGTTATCTGGGTGCGGCGTACTCCTTGGCCCCAGCGTATTCGCTTTAAATCCTCGAATTGAGCCAAAGCCGCCAGCATAATAATGCTCGAAGAACGGCAAACGGTCGTTATCGCCGTAACCATCTCCATAAGCCAAATCAGCCCTAAGCTTCAGCGCCCATTCCTGATCTTCGGACAAAGGATAGTACTGAGTATTGTTGTAGTTCAGCTTATAAAAGTTGTAATCGCTCAATTCAGGAAGCGTCACCTTCATAGAGAGAGACTGCGAGTTCCCTGAAGTCGGAAATAGCCCTTTATTCAAGGTGGAGCGACTCCAAGTAGCGGACAAATCAAAGAAATTGTAGTTTGAACCAAACTCATTGGTGAAATCTGAGATTTCCTGAACAGGATACTTGGGTAGCTTAATGCGTGTATGAGTATAGCCTGTGCTGAAAGTCAGCCTTGAGAATCTGTCAATTGGATAACCAAAGTTAACAGCCCCTCCCATACTGTCTTTCAGGTATGCAGCGACATCGTTGTCATCATCATCATAGTCTGTTTCTTTGTAAAACAGACTAAAGCCTCGGCTAACCCCATCAACGGTATAGTATGGATTGGTGTACGAGAAGTTCGCGCTCTGAACACTCTTACTCTTGTTAACTCCAAATGACACCCGTCGGCCCGTTCCCAGGAAGTTCTTCTCCGCCACACTGGCTCCGACAGTCGCGCCACCATCCTGAGAGTAACCCAAACTTGCGGAAAGACTACCAGTAGGCTGCTCTTCTACAGAATAATTCACGTCTATCTGATCATTGGTTCCTGGAACCAAAGGCGTTTCTACGGTTACGGTCTTAAAGAATCCTAAACGCTCCAACCTTGACTTGGATGCTTCAATCAAATCTGTCGAAGCCGCTGCGGACTCCATCTGCACCATTTCCTGACGCAGCACCTCATCGCTGGTTGAAGTATTTCCGCTAAAGTTGACACGGCGAACATAGGTGCGACGACCCGGTTCAACATAAAAAGTAACCGAAGCAGTATTATCATCGTGAGGCTCAGGAATCGCATTCACACTGGCGAATGTGTAACCATCGTTACCCAGACGCTTGGATATGATGTCTGAAGTTACGGTAAGAAGCTGACGAGAGAACGTATCGCCGGACTTCACTACAATCAGCTTGCGCAGTTCTTCTTCTTCGACTTTCAAATCGCCCTTCAAAGCAATGTCGCGAATTTTGTACTGAGGCCCTTCATTCACATTAACCGTAATGAACACTTGCTCTTTATCCGGGGAGACGGAAACCTGTGTGGACTCAATGCTGAACTTGATGTACCCATTATCCAGATAATGCGAACGAATACGCTCCAAGTCGCCATTCAACTTCTGCTTGGAGTATTTATCGCTGCTGAAAATAGACGCCCAAAACCCGGTCAGTTTGAGCTGCATGAGGTCGCGCAAGTCATCATCCGAGAAAGCGTTATTGCCGACGAAGTTAATATGCTGGATAGCTGAAACCGGGCCTTCCTTGATGTTGATGTTCAACTGCACCCGGTTACGCGGCAACTCTTCCACCTCTGCTTTCACAGAAGCATTGTAACGCCCCTGCGCGACATAACTGCGCAGAATTTCCAGTTCTATACGCTCCAAGGTCGACCGCTGAAAAACTTCTCCTTCCGAGAGCTTGGCTGACTTGAGGCCTTCCATTAAGTCTTCAGTGGGTAGATTTTTATTCCCTTCAACTTCAATTTTGCTGATTGATGGACGCTCAGTCACATTTATGATCAGCACATCGCCTTCCCGGCTCAGCTTGATGTCAGTGAACAGCCCTGTTTTAAAGAGCGAACGGGTAGCATCCGCGAGCTTCTTTGAATCAACGCTCTCTCCCACATTGACAGGGAACGCGGTAAAAACGCTTCCAGCGGACACCCTTTGCAAACCATCCACTCGAATATCGGAGACGTCGAATTGATCATCTGCAGCGTAAGAAAAAGCGGCCGTCAGCCAAACAAAGATAAAAAGCAATACTCTCATGTAATCAACACACGTGATGGGAGCCGAAGATTCAGCATTATTTACTACAATTTGGAGAGGTCGTTATAGAACGCTAACAACATTACGAAAGCAATGAGGGCCATCCCGACTTTTATCCCAAGCTGTTGTTTTTCTTCAGATAAGGGCTTGCCCCGAATAAGTTCGACAAAATAATACAATAAATGCCCGCCATCCAATACTGGAATTGGCAACAAATTCAGGATACCCAGGCTAATGCTTAAATAAGCAAGAAAACCGAGAAAGGCCTCCACCCCGGATTTAGCAGATATTCCGGCAGCTGAAGCAATAGTGAGAGGCCCACCAAGATTTTCGACCGAAATCCGTCCGGTAACGATTTTTTTCAGTGCAGTCAGCGTCAATAGAGACATATCCCAAGTCTCTTCCAGCGCCTTGCCAACGGCGACCAATGGTGAATACTGCACGTTCCGCAACATGCCCGGCGGCCATTCAGTCGCTTTCGCTTCCGCGCCGATCACACCATAGGTTTCACCATTGTGCTCTCTTGCCTCGGGACGAATACTGACATCCAATGATCGTCCAGCTCTTTCCAGAGACAACGTTATTTGCTTTTCAGGGGAAGCTTTTATTTCACGAACGAAATCAGACCAGTTAGCGACGGGGCGTCCTTCAACCGCCACAATTCTATCGCCAGGCTCAACCCCTCCTTGTTGAGCGCGCCCTCCCGGAGTCACGCCATGAACCACAGCAGGCGCCAAGGGAGCAAGGCTTCTCATTCCCAACTCCAACACAGGGTTAGGTTCAACTTTACCTATCAGCCAGTCATTAATCGGCACAGTCGCTTCGTGAGGGAGACTTTCGTCAGGTAGGCGATATCCGAATTCAATAACGCCAGAGTCACCAAGACGTCCAACAAGCTGCATATTGACGTCGCCCCAGCTGTGTACCGGAGAACCGTCGACACTGGTCAGCTCTGCGCCTACTACAATCCCAGCCTGCTGCGCCGGCGAATTATCCGAGACGCTCCCTACAACCGGCGCTAGTGCTTGTATACCTAGCACAAACATACACCAGTATGCGAAAACAGCGAAAATAAAGTTCGCAATGGGCCCTGCCGCCGCGATGGCGATACGCTTACCGACTGTCTGCTGATTAAAGGTTAGATGTGTTTCTTCGGCAGGGACATTCCCCTCCCTCTCATCCAGCATTTTGACATAGCCGCCCAATGGTAAGGCCGCAATCACAAACTCAGTACCCTGCTTATCCTTCCATGACAACAGAGGGGATCCAAAGCCAACGGAAAACCGCAAAATTTTGACGCCACAGCGCCGCGCCACCCAAAAGTGACCGAATTCATGGATGGTGACCAGCACCCCCAATGTAACTATAAACGCCAGGGCTTTTTGAAAAAATTCCATGCTCTCTATTGTAAATATATCTGAGCGACCTTCTAGTGCGACTTACGGAACAACAACTCCGTCAGCCAACTCATTAATGACTTCCGAGGCATATTGACGGGCTACTCTGTCGGCTTCAATTACAGTTTCGACAGAATCCGCTCGTACAACAGAACCTTTCAGCAAACTCTTTTCAATAACAACGGGGATATCGACAAACCTGATATTACCTTGGAGAAACGCATCTACCGCCACTTCATTAGCAGCGTTAATTACCGCTGGCGCTGTTCCGCCGAGCGCAAAGGCTTCTTCAGCCAACCTCAGGCAGGGGAAACGCTCTTTATCCGGCTTTTCGAAGTGCAGTCTCCCAACAGAAAACAGATCTAATGGCTGTACGCCTGCGTCTACTCTTTCTGGCCACGCCAGCCCATAGGCGATAGGCGTACGCATATCCGGGTTGCCCATCTGCGCCAATATAGAGCCATCCACATACTCAACCATGGAGTGAATAATCGACTCAGGATGCAAATGCACTTCAACCGACCCTGGAGCCAAATCGAATAACCAACATGCTTCGATTAACTCCAACCCCTTGTTCATCAAGCTCGCAGAATCAACAGAGATTTTACGCCCCATTGACCAATTCGGGTGCTTACACGCCTGCTCCGGCGTGACCTGTTGCAATTGCTGCTGAGAAAAATGCCGAAATGGCCCCCCTGACGCAGTCAAAAGGACGCGAGTAACCCCATATGCAGCAAGCGATGCAGAATCGTTTAAGCGTTGCGCAGTTTCTGGCAGGCATTGATAGATCGCATTATGCTCGCTATCAATAGGAAGGAGTTCAGCGCCATGTTTCCTCACAGCGTCCATGAACAGCCCGCCGGTCATAACCAATGCTTCTTTGTTGGCGAGCAGTATGCGCTTACCTGTGTTAACCGCCGCCAGTGTAGGAGCCAATCCAGCCGCCCCAACTATAGCAGCGACGACAACATCAACATCGCTGGTGGAAGACGCCTCACACATAGCCTCCACACCCACTCTAACTTCAGTGGAGACACCCGCTTCCCGAAGGCGCTGTTTCAAACCCGCTACACCCGTATCAGTCGCCAATATGGCGAACTTGGGTTGATGTTTAATACAGATAGATAGAAGCTCGTCCAGATTACTGTGGGCAGTCGCAGCATAAAGTTCATACCGATCTGAATGACGAGCCATCACATCCAGGGTACTGCGCCCTATAGAGCCCGTCGCCCCTAAAACCGTAACTCGCTTCATACTTCTACCCCTGCATCCAACCTGAAAATATAGCCAACACTAAGAACACAGGAGCCGCAGCCGTAACACTGTCAATACGATCAAAAATACCGCCATGCCCAGGGAGAATCTGACTGCTGTCTTTCAAGCCGACAAAGCGCTTACCTAGACTCTCTATCAAATCTCCCACGACGGAAAAAATCGCAGCCGACAGGGTCATCATCCACAGCACAACGAGCTGGGGCAAGGTAAGAGTCAAAAACGAATTCATAGCAAAAGGTAATACCGAAACAGCCAGCATTCCGCCCACTGCGCCTTCCCATGACTTTCCAGGACTGACATGCGGTGCGAGCTTATTCTTACCGAAAGTCTTACCAGCAAAGTAAGCGCCAATGTCGGCAAACCAAACGATGAGAAAGATATAGAGGATAACCCACTTGGTGTCGAAGCCTGGCTCAAGCACAAACACACCGCCACGAATCGCCACCAACGCCTTCCAAGCCGGAGCCAGGATCAATAACCCAGCGACAGCCCTGATCATAGGCGGCGTCCAGAAACCTTTAGATGCGGGATAAGTTAACACTATCGCCAGTGCGCCAATCCACCAAATCAATGCGATGGAGAGAATCAGGATGGCGGGCAAATGAGAACAGGCAAGCAATACCACAGCAGTCATGGCGGCATAGCTCGCTCGGGACGTCTGAGACGTCAAACCGCATATCTGCGCCCACTCCCAAGCAGCCAGGGTAACAATCGCCCCAATAAAAAGAGAAAAACCGAATACATCGGTCAGCGCCACTCCCGCCAGAAATAAAGGCAGGAGAATCAATGCGGTGATAATTCTTTGTTTTAGCACAATTAACGCTTTGCAGCTGGATTAGTGGCGAATTCGAAAGAGGAAGGGTGCTCCGCCTGAGTCCCGCCATCTTCCGCCAAGCGACGATCCACCTGATCGTCAGTTTGCCCAAACCGTCTTTTTCGGTGGCTATACGCCGCCAGCGCCGTCTCCATCTGCTCAGTACGGAAGTCTGGCCAGAACACATCGGCAAAATACAGTTCCGTATAGGCAAGCTGCCATAAGAGAAAGTTACTGATTCTCTGTTCACCCGCGGTGCGGATACATAGATCGGGAGGAGGAAGGTCGCCCAACTCAACATACTGCTGGATCAAGTGATCATCGATATCAGCAGCGCGAAGCTCGCCCCACTCAACCTTTTCAGCGACGCGACGGGCAGCTTGAGTAATATCCCAGTGCCCGCCGTAATTGGCGGCTATCGCAAGCGTCATACCAGTGTTGCCGGCGGTTAGCCCTTCCGCATCCTGCATATGCTGCTGCAGAGTAGAGTTAAATTTGGAACGGTCGCCAATGATTCGCAGCCGGATATTGTTGCGATTGAGCTTACGAACCTCGCGCTGCAGCGCGACAAGAAACAAGCGCATCAGCGCGCCTACTTCTTCCTCGGGACGACGCCAGTTTTCGCTACTGAAAGCGAACAACGTCAGCACTTCCACGCCATGTCGGGCGCAGGTTTCGACTACAGCCCGCACAGAATCAACGCCAGCTTTGTGGCCCGCCACTCCAGGGAGTCGACGCTGCTTCGCCCAACGATTATTACCATCCATGATGATCGCCACATGGCGAGGTTTGCTGGTTCCAACCAAAGGAATATCAGCCGTCGACATTTAACCCTCCAACATCCAGCCGCCCGTCATGACCTATACAGCCATCAGGTCTTTTTCTTTTTCAGCGAGAACGCGATCGACCTCAGCAATATACTTGTCGGTCAGTTTCTGGATATCATCCAATCCGCGCTTCTCTTCGTCTTCAGAAATTTCTTTATCTTTCAGCAAAGTTTTGATGTCTGCGTTCGCATCGCGACGCAAATTGCGAATCGCCACTCTGGTGTTTTCCGCCTCTCCACGAGCCGTCTTCACCAGTTCCTTACGAGTCTCCTCCGTCAACGCGGGCATAGGCACCCGAATAACCGTACCAGCCGTAGATGGGTTAAGACCCAAGTCAGACTTCAGGATGGCCTTCTCGATTTGTGGCACCATGTTTTTTTCCCACGGAGTTACGCTCAGAGTTCTGGCGTCCTCAACCACCACATTGGCGATCTGGGTCAAAGGCGTGTCAGAGCCATAGTATGGAACCATGACCGATTCTAGAATCGCTGGGTTAGCCCGACCAGTCCGAATCTTAGCGAAGGCATGACCAAGCGCCTCCATGGACTTTTTCATTTTTTGTTCAGATTGTTTCTTAATATCATTAATCACGGCTTTACCCTCGCTCTATCAATGTACCTTCTTCCATACCCACCACAATATTGATCAGTGCGCTGGCCTTATTCATATCAAATACCCGCACAGGCATACCGTGGTCGCGACACAAACAAATCGCAGTTAGATCCATGACCCCAAGCTTACGCTCGAGCACTTCATCATAGGTGAGTCGATCATATTTTACCGCATCCGCCACTTTCATAGGGTCGTCAGAGTATACGCCATCCACTTTAGTGGCCTTCAACACTACATCTGCATCAATCTCAATGCCACGTAGACAAGCAGCAGAATCGGTTGTGAAAAAGGGATTACCGGTGCCAGCGCAAAAGATCACCACGTCGCCTTCTTTCAAGTCACGAATCGCACGGCGACGATCATAATGCTCAACAACGCCGCTCATAGGAATGGCGGACATAACGCGAGTCGCGATATTGGAGCGCTCCAGCGCGTCCCGCATAGCCAGCGCGTTCATCACAGTCGCAAGCATTCCCATATGGTCGCCGGTCACTCTGTCCATACCTGCATCCTGCAAGGCTTTACCACGGAAAAGATTCCCTCCGCCAATAACCAGACCGACCTGAACCCCTATACCAATCAACTGACCGATTTCCAACGCCATGCGATTGAGCACTTTCGGATCTATTCCGAAGTTCTCTTCTCCCATGAGCGCCTCACCTGAGAGTTTTAGCAGTACACGCTTATATTTGGGCTGAGTTTGAGCAGACGGGGGCATATGTAGTTTCACCTGTGTTGCACGCTTGCTTGGCAAGTTGAAGAGACGCAGAGAGGCTGTTTGCAACCTCCGGATACTAATGTGGCGAGAGCAGAGTATACCGCCCTCGCCACAAATTCATACAAAAAGAAGAAATTAGCCTTTCAGCTGCGCAGCAACTTCTGCAGCGAAATCCACTTCTTCTTTTTCGATACCTTCACCAACTTCGTAGCGAACCATAGCAACTACCTGAGCGCCAGCTTTCTTCACCAGATCACCAACTTTTACGTCGGGATCTTTAACGAAAGCCTGCTCCAGCAAGCTAATTTCCGCTAGGAATTTGTTGATGCGGCCGTCAACCATTTTGTCGACGATTTCTGCAGGCTTACCGCTCTGGTCAGCTTGCGCCTTGTAAATTTCACGCTCTTTAGCGATCACTTCATCGCTAACGTCATCGCGAGAAACGAACTGCGGGTTAACCGCCGCAATATGCATTGCGATATCTTTCGCCAGCTCAGCGTTGCCGCCATTCAAAGCAACCAGAACGGCAATACGATTGTTGCCGTGAACATATGCGCCAACCACATCGGAAGACAGCATAGAAGCGCGACGAACATTGATGTTTTCACCAATCTTCTGAACCAGAGCCTGGCGCTTTTCTTCCAGGCCAGATTCCATCAGCGCCGCCACGTCAGCGGACTTTTTGTCAAAGGCGGCGCCAACAACGTCGCCAACAAAGCCCAGGAAATTTTCGTCGCGAGCAACGAAGTCAGTTTCACTATTCACTTCAACAACTACTGCGTAGCCGTTGTCATCGCTGACTTTAACTGCAACCACACCATCCGCGGATACACGACCAGCTTTCTTAGCAGCCTTCATGCCGCTGCTTTTACGAAGGTCTTCAATCGCTTTCTCGATATCGCCTTCCGCCTCAACAAGCGCCTTTTTGCACTCCATCATGCCCAGACCGGTGCGCTCGCGCAGTTCTTTTACCATGGATGCTGAAATAGCCACCATCTTTTAATCCTCACTTGTCAGGTTCAGAAAAATTGAAAAAAAAGGGGAGATCATCCCCTTTTTGATCATTCTATGTGCCTAAGATTACTCTGACTTTTCGGCAGCTTCTTCGGCGGAAGCAGCTGCTTCGTTGACTTCTACGAACTCATCGCCATTGCCCGCCGCAGAGGACAAGCCTTCCAGACAAGAGTCAGCAACAGCCTTGGCGTATACTTGAATTGCGCGAATGGCGTCGTCGTTACCAGGAATAACATAGTCAACGCCATCTGGATCGCTGTTTGTATCAACTACGCCGATAACAGGAATACCCAGTTTGTTGGCTTCTTTGATAGCGATACGCTCATGATCCACGTCGATCACGAACAACGCATCAGGCAAACCGCCCATATCTTTGATACCACCGATGCTTCTTTCCAGCTTGTCCATCTCACGACGCAGCATCAACACTTCTTTTTTGGTCAACTTGTCGAAAGTGCCGTCTTGACTCTGAGTTTCCAGTTCGCGGTAGCGACGAATGGACTGGCGAATGGTTTTGTAGTTAGTCAGCATGCCGCCCAACCAGCGATGGTTAACATAAGGCATGCTGGCGCGATCCGCTTCTTCTTTGATGATCTTACCGGCTGCACGTTTGGTGCCTACGAAAAGAATTTTATTTTTCTTTTCAGCCAGATTGGAAACGAAACGCAGCGCATCATTCAGAGCAGGTACAGTGTGCTCCAAGTTGATGATATGAATCTTGTTGCGCGCACCGAAGATGTATTTGCGCATTTTAGGGTTCCAGAAACGAGTCTGGTGACCGAAGTGAACGCCCGCCTTCAGCAGGTCTCTCATTGAAACTTCTGACATATCTTTTACTCTTTAAAGTTTTGGGTTTAACCTCCATGCACCCCATGCTCCAACCGCATCTAAGCGGCACCCGAAACATGTGTCGACGCATGTGTGTTTTTATGGCTTCAACGCACCTGTTTTCAGGATGCATTTCAATCCGGCGCGCTTTATACCACAAACACCCCTTTTTTTAAAGACCAAAATCACGCTTCATCTCTTCAACGCAGAGCGCTCAGCGGCTCAAGCACGCAGAAAAACGATAGCCTAGCAAAGAACTCGGATTTTTATTCACTCTACGAACCGGTTACAATACGGCAGCGTTTACAATCAACAGAATCACACTTTGCCTTTGCAGGCAGTTGGAACCCTCAGAAGCGAGCATGAAAGTTACCATCAAAACCCCTGAAGAAATCGAAAAAATGCGCGTCGCCGGCCGCCTTGCGGCTGAAGTGCTTGAAATGATTGAAGAGCATGTGAAGCCAGGAGTCACCACCGGCGAGCTGGACGAGATTTGCCATAAATATATTACCGAAGTCCAACAGGCCATACCTGCTCCGCTGAACTACAAGGGGTTCCCCAAATCCATCTGCACCTCAGTCAACCATGTTATCTGTCACGGCATCCCCAGCGACAAAAAGATACTGAAAAACGGCGACACAGTTAATATAGATATCACCGTTATTAAAGATGGTTATCATGGCGACACCAGCAAAATGTTTTTTGTCGGCAAGCCCACCATCGCCGCAGAAAGACTGGTGCGCGTCACTCAGGAGTGTCTTTACAAGGGCATTGAGTTGGTCAAACCCGGGGTTCGCCTTGGCGACATTGGGCATGTCATCCAGCAATATGCAGAAAGCCAGCATTATTCCGTCGTAAGAGAGTATTGCGGCCATGGCATCGGCGCGGTGTTTCACGAAGAGCCGCAGGTAATGCACTATGGCGCGCCGGGAACCGGCATGGTGATCAAAGAAGGCATGACCTTTACGATTGAGCCGATGATCAACCAGGGCAAGCGCCACTGCAAACTGCTTCCCGACGGCTGGACAGTCGTCACCAAGGACCATAAGCTTTCAGCTCAGTGGGAGCACACCATTCTGGTGACTGCAGATGGATACGAAGTTCTTACCAAGCGCAGCGAAGAGTCTTTCTAGTCAATAAATCCGGTTTATGACTGAACAAAGCGACCAGGCATTAACGGAAGCGCCGCCAATCAGGCTTGATCAGCGTCTCATATTTGACGCCAACGCCTACGCCGCGCTTCTGAAAGAAGGAAAGCCCGCCCTGGGCTTTCTCAAGCAATCACTGCAATGCGCCACCGAGCGACTGCACGAGCAGTTCAAGTCCGGAGCCCCTATTAGAGAGCTGGTTGCTGGACGAGCCGCTTACATCGACCAAGTGCTCAAAGCCTTGTGGTTAGGCGCAAACTGGTCTGATCCAGAAAAAATATGCCTTCTTGCGGTAGGCGGGTACGGGCGCAATGAACTCCTTCCCCATTCTGATATTGATTTATTGATTCTGCTTGATGATGACGCTGACATTAGCGAATTTGGCCCAGCGATTGAGGGCTTCATTACCCTGCTGTGGGACCTTAATCTCGATATTGGCCATAGCGTCCGTACTGTATCAGAGTCGATAGCCAAAGCGGCGACGGATATCACTATCGCCACCAACTTACTGGAAACTCGCACCCTCGCGGGCGCGCCAGAGCTTCGCAACCAGCTCAGCCGTCGCGCCTACTCAGATGAGTCATGGACCGATCAACGCTTTTTCAGCGCCAAACGTGACGAGCAACTGGAAAGGCATCAGAAGTACGGCGATACCGAATACAACCTTGAGCCCAACATCAAGACCTCTCCGGGCACACTGCGCGATATTCAGACCATCGGCTGGATCACCAAGCGACATTTCTGCAATGAAAGCAGTGACAGCGAGACGGCTTACGACTTCCTGACCGCTGATGAGTACAGCACCTTGCGTGAAGGCGAAGCTTATCTGTGGCGCTTAAGATACGGCCTACAGATGTTGGCGGGACGTAACGAAAACAGACTGCTTTTCGACCATCAACGCTCGCTGGCCAATCTATTGGGCTATGTCGACCGTGAAGATGGTCTTGGCGTCGAGCAAATGATGCAGGAGTACTACCGCTACGCCATGGCGCTAGGCGAGCTAAACGACGTGGTACTGCAATACTTCGATGAAATTATCCTACACGCAGACGACGAGGAAGTCATTGTACCGCTCAACAGGCGCTTCCATATCCGCAATGACTATATCGAAGCCATTAACAACCAGACGTTCGCCTACCAGCCTTTCGCCTTAGTAGAAGTTTTTCTGCTGATGGCGCAAAGCCCCCAGGTCAGAGGCATTCGCGCCAACACCATACGGGCAATCAGAGCGCACCGACATCTGATAGACGACAAATTCCGCAGCGATTTGGCCAACACATCTCTATTTATGGAGATTCTAAAAACGCCTCACGCCCTGCATCGCACACTCTCATCCATGAAGCGCTATGGGGTGCTAGGCAAGTATCTCCCTGAATTTGGCCGCATTGTCGGCAAGATGCAGCACGACTTATTTCATATCTACACCGTGGATGCGCACACCATTCACGTTATTCGCAACATGATCCGCCTGCGCAACCCCGAAAGCGTCAAAGATTACCCATTAGCGACCCGCCTAGTGTATCGACTGCCCAAACTTGAGCTTTTATACATTGCCGGCATTTATCACGATATAGCCAAAGGGCGTGGCGGCGATCACTCGGAATTGGGCGCCGAGGACGTCGAAGCATTTTGCAGAAGGCACCATCTCAGCCAGCGGGATACCAGTTTGGTGGCCTGGCTGGTGCGCAACCACTTGCTAATGTCGATGACAGCGCAACGCAAAGACCCATCCGACCCTGAAGTGATCCATGAGTTCGCCAGCAAGATCGACTCACAAATACACCTGGATTACCTCTATACACTGACTGTATGCGATATCAGCGCCACCAATCCTAAATTATGGAACACTTGGCGCGCAGCTCTTTTGCGACAACTCTACAGCGAAACCAAACGGGCAATCCGCCGCGGCCTGGACACACCACCCGACCGCAGTCAGTGGGTGGCGGACACCCAAGCTGAAGCGCGCGAGATACTGCACTCACAGGATTTTAGCGACAACAATATCGACGCTATCTGGAGCGCCCTGGAAGAAGAGTACTTTTTGCAGGATTCCACCGGTGAGATAGCATGGCAGACCGCCGCCATTATCCGGCATGGCGACTCCACCGAGCCGCTCGTATTAATTCGTGACGCCAAGGGCGGCGAAGCAGAAGGCTTCATGCAAATCATGGTGTATCAGCGCGCACGCGACGACTTATTCGCCGCCACGACAGCCACACTGGAGCAACTACGCCTGAATATTGCCGAAGCCCGCATTAACTGCGCTACTGACAGATTCAGTCTTGGCTCATTTGTTGTCAGCAGCGCCGACGCAGACACAAGCGGGTCTGTCAGTAAGAAGCAGATTTCTCAGCGTCTGGAGCGAGAATTAAGTAATCCTGAGCACTACCCCAATGTCATCAAGCGACGCACGCCCAGGCAGTTGAAGCACTTTTACTTTCCGACCGAAGTCACTTTCAGTAATGACACGGTTAACCAACGCACGGTCATGGAGATCATCACTCCAGACCGTCCGGGTCTGCTCGCCCGTATCGGCAGCATTCTGCTGGAGCACGAGGTGGAACTGGTCACAGCTCGCATCGCGACGCTTGGCGAACGAGTGGAAGACGTTTTCGTTCTGACAGATATTGATGGAGCGCCCTTGAGCGACCCCGAGCTATGCCGAATATTGCGCGACGATATTTGCGGGCAATTAGACCAACAGAACAGCAAAGAACTATAGTCGTCCGCCCCCATTGACGACAGGCTCTGGAGTAATGACAAAGATATGAACCCTAACCTATCTCGTCTACAGCCTTACCCTTTTGAAAAACTGGCTCAGCTGAAGCAATCCGCCCATCCGCCAGAGCATCTGCCCCATATAGCGCTTTCTATCGGCGAGCCCAAACACGCACCGCCAGAGTTCGCTATGGAAGTGTTGCGGAATAATATGAGCGCCCTTTCACGCTACCCCACGACCAAAGGAGAGTCTGAGCTCCGTCAGGCCATTGCCGGATGGCTGGAGAAACGCTTCACTCTGGCGGGCGGAATAGATCCGGAATCTCAAGTCTTGCCAGTTAATGGCACTCGAGAGGCCCTGTTCGCCTTTGCGCAGGCGGTTATTAATCCCACCCAGGACGCCCTTGTCGTCAGCCCGAACCCGTTTTACCAGATATATGAAGGCGCCGCTTATCTGGCGGGGGCAGAGCCCTATTTTCTGCCCTGCGGCGCTAGCAATGGCTTCATTCCTGATTTTGACTCAGTCCCAAACTCCATTTGGCGACGCTGCCAACTCCTGTTTCTTTGCTCTCCTGGCAACCCAACCGGCCGCGTTACCCCTATTGAGACACTACAAAAACTGATTTCTCTGGCTGATGAGCACAATTTCATTATTGCCTCGGACGAGTGCTACTCGGAAATTTATTTCGATGAGTCCGCCGCCCCCGTTGGACTACTGGAAGCCTGCGCCAAATTGGGCCGACATGACTATCGCCGCTGCATTGTATTTCACAGTCTGTCAAAGCGCTCAAACGTTCCGGGATTAAGGTCAGGTTTTGTTGCGGGCGATGCGAGCATACTTCGAGAATTTCTTCGTTACCGCACTTATCATGGCTGCTCAATGCCCATCCCGACGCAACTAGCCTCCGTCGCACTTTGGGGTGACGAAGAACATGTACGAAAAAATCGCAAACAGTATGTGAGTAAATTTCAAAGCTTTAAGGAGATACTTGCTCCATGCTGGCCACTTGAGACGCCTGACGCGGCCTTTTACTTCTGGGCGCATACGCCGATTCCTGACGACGCTTTTGCACAACGTCTTTATGCGGAGAAAAATCTCACCGTTTTACCCGGGCGTTTCTTGGGACGTGAACAGCAAGGCGTCAATCCCGGGACGGGACGCGTCCGCATGGCGCTGGTCGCCTCATTGGACGAGTGCATCGAGGCCGCCCACCGCATCAAGTCCTTCATAGAGTCACTGTGAACAGTCCATTACGAGCGCACAACTCAAAGCCGAAACTTCGTAAAGCAACAGGTAAATGACCCAATGAGTTTGAAAGTCTACGGAATCAGCAACTGCGACACCGTAAAAAAAGCCCGAAAATGGTTGGAAGCCAACAATATTGCATATACTTTTCACGACTTTAAAAAAACTGGCGTTCCCCAAAGCAATCTGGAAACCTGGCTTAACGCAGTGGGCGTGGAAACGTTAGTCAACAAAAGGGGAACTACTTGGCGCAAACTCTCGGATTCGGATAAGTCCGATATAGAGTCAGGAGCCAAGACGAAAGAATTACTGTCGGAGCACAGCTCCGTTATCAAGCGCCCGGTGATTGAGACGCCATCAGGAGAAATCATTACAGGCTTTACGCCGTCCCAGTTAGAAAAATACACCTGAACGAGTCGCGGTCTCCCGACACCGGAGCAACAGACATTCCAAGACATTAAACACTAAGCAAAGAAGGTACTATCATGTTGGCATTTGGCATTGGCGTAGGCGCCAAGAACAGCAAAGGAGACTGGCTTGAAACCTATTTCGCCGCCCCTTTGTGGAACCCCACAGCAGAGGTGAAAGAACTGCTGAAGGATTCATTGGGCTACACCGGCGGCAATCAGACACTGGAGCTTGACGCTCAAAAGCTGGAGAGTCTGGCCATCGCATTCGACAAAGCGAGCCTGTCCGTACAAGCACAAACAGCCAAGGCATTACGTGACTCAAAACGCCCAACGGTGGCCGTCATTATTGAAGCAGACGGTAAAGCCTCTTCCACACCCGAAGTGTATTTAAAGCTACAGCTGATATCCCATCGCTTTGTCAAACCTCACGGCATCAATCTGGAAGGCATTTTCGCACTACTTCCCAATGTCGCCTGGACATCACAAGGCGCTATCGACATCGATGAACTTTCGTCACGTCAACTGAGCGCTCGCGCTAATGGCGAAACCCTGCGCGTCTTTTCCGTGGACAAGTTCCCGCAGATGACTGACTACGTAGTTCCCAAAGGCGTACGCATCGCAGATACCGCCCGGGTCAGGCTCGGCGCTTATATTGGCGAAGGCACCACCATCATGCATGAAGGTTTCGTCAACTTTAACGCAGGCACCGAAGGCGCATCCATGATCGAAGGCCGCATTTCCGCAGGCGTAATGATCGGAGAAGGCTCCGATCTTGGCGGTGGTTGCTCCACCATGGGCACCCTGTCCGGCGGCGGAGCCATTATTATCTCCGTCGGCAAGAACTCACTGATCGGGGCCAATGCTGGAATAGGCATCCCTCTGGGCGACCGCTGCAAAGTGGAGGCCGGCCTGTACATCACCGCAGGCTCTAAAGTGGCGGTAATGGACGACAAAGGCGACGTTGCAAAAATCGTCAAAGCCCGCGAACTGGCCGGCCAGAACGACCTATTGTTCCGCCGCAACTCTGAAACAGGCAGAATTGAAGTCGTCACCAACAAAACGGCGATTCAGTTGAACGAAGCATTGCACGCAAATAACTGATATCAATGCGGTATGGGACTACCTGTCCCTTGAATGATATAAAATGCAGCAAGGCGGACAGACCCCCAGTCGTCCGCCTTATTTCCAATCGCAACCCATTACTCGTTGAGCGCATCATGACCGATTCCCTTTCCCCTACCCTGGAACTGGCTGTGGACCTTATCAAGCGCCCTTCCGTCACCCCTCATGACGCAGGCTGCCAGGAACTATTAAGTCAGAGGTTGCAAACCATCGGATTTGAAATAACGGACCTTCCTTTCGGAGAAGTTCAAAACTTTTGGGCTAAGCGCGGCACCCAAGCCCCACTGGTCGTTTTCGCCGGCCACACCGATGTTGTCCCTACAGGACCAGAAGAGAAGTGGGAATACCCCCCCTTCGCCGCAGAGGTGAAAGATGGCGTTCTGCACGGAAGAGGCGCCGCAGATATGAAGGGAAGCCTGGCGGCCTTCATGACAGCCTGTGAACGTTTCGTTGAAAAACACCCTAACCATCGAGGCTCCATTGGCTGGCTGATCACCAGCGACGAAGAGGGCCACGCAGTAAACGGCACGGTTAAAGTCGTGGAATACCTGGTCGACAAGGGCGAAGTCATCGATTGGTGCATCGTCGGAGAACCTTCTAGCACTCATACTGTTGGCGACGTCATCAAAAACGGCCGTCGCGGCTCCATTGGCGCAACACTGATAGTCAAAGGCATCCAAGGACATGTCGCTTACCCTCACCTGGCCGACAATCCGATCCATAAAGCTGCGCCAGCATTGGCGGAATTAGCGAATGAAAAGTGGGACGAGGGCAATGACTTCTTTCCCGCCACCAGCCTGCAGATTTCCAACATTAACGGCGGAACCGGCGCCACCAATGTGATTCCAGGCGAACTCAATGTCATGTTTAACCTGCGCTTTTCGACCGAGCTAAACGCGGACGTTATCAAGCAAAGAAGTGAAGCGATTCTTCAAAAGCATGGTCTGGACTACGACATAGAATGGCGCTTATATGGCGAGCCCTTCCTGACCAGTAAAGGGCCACTGATAGAAGCCACCCAAAAAGCGATCAAACATGTTCGCGGCTCTGATACGACACTTTCCACCAGCGGCGGAACATCGGATGGACGGTTTATCGCACCAACCGGCGCGCAGGTAGTGGAACTAGGGCCTTGCAATGCCACCATACACAGAATTAATGAACAGGTCCTGGTCAGCGAGATTGACCAACTCAGCAGTATTTATGAACATATTCTGGAAGAATTACTGGTAGTCGAGCCTGACTAGACTCGATAATTAGCAGGCAGGAGCGGAGCCTATGCCATCAACCCATCCCAGCATCATGAAGCGACTGATGCAGCTATTGCGAAAGCGGGATTACGATCAGGCGCGCGCTTTTCAGTGTTTTCTGTGCGGAGGCGTCACAGCAATATGCGCCATGGCGACGCTGGTGATCTCCGAAGCGACGCACTCCGCCACATTGGCTCAGGACCTGCTCAACCTGATCGTGCTTGCGCTCCTTATTATCGGCCTAGTAATGGCGGCGTATGGCTATATCCGCTTACTTATTATACGTTTATCCAATTTCGCCAACGACAGTGGCAACCGGAAAGAGTCCTGATATATGCAAAATCCCCCCCGCTATCCCGATATCGAAATCTATATTCTGGACACCAATATTCCAGATATATGCGAATGGTTGAAAAAACATCTGACGATTGAGGGAGCGCCCTTGGTGGAGGGAAACACACACAAGATCCGCACCAGCTACAACGGCGCCGACATTCCCGTCATCATTGTTGAAAAGGCTTCCGGCAAGCGCTTCACAAGCGTTTGGTTCGACTCCTCCGCTACGCCCTGGGAAACTGATCTGGACTGTGCTCGCAGCGCATTCTCCGCCCTCAATAAAGAGGTGCGCTGTTCTGCAAGCGGCTGGATTGAAGAAGAGGAAGAAGATGCGCCGGATCTATGGTGGAAAATCAATCAGCACGGCGAGCAACAGTGTAACTGGAAAGATTAAAGGGCGGTAAAACCGCCCTTTTAAAGCCGGCCTGTAAAGCGCCTATCAGCGAACGGGAGAGACATCCTCCGCCTGAAGACCTTTATCCCCTTCCACTGTCCGGAATCTCACTTTCTGTCCTTGACGCAAAGAACGATGACCTCTGCCCCGAATAGAGCGGAAGTGAACAAATATGTCATCGCCGCCTTCGCGAGTAATAAAACCAAATCCCTTATTCGGATTAAACCACTTAACTATGCCTGACTCGCGCTCGTCATTGGCGTTATCTTCCTCATAAGACTCTTCCGAGCTTCCAGACAATATCGCGGGCAAAAAGCCAGCCAGGATGAATAGCACAGCGGTGATCAAATAAACGCCAATGCCTGCACCAGAAGTTAAGAGACTCGTTAATCCACTGCCGTCCGCCATGAAGGAAAAAGTGGGCTGCATACCGAAAAGACTCAGCGCAACGCCAAGCACGATAGGAAGAATAAGACCGGCAATCACTGCAATCATCATTTTTACTGAATTATTATCTTTCATTTATTAACTCTACAAATAATTATTTTGGAACAAAAACACCCCAATGGCTGAGATAGAGAGACTTACGAGTGCGTTTCATATCATTCCGAATACGGCATGGATGATACCGAAAGCCCCCTCTACCAAGCCTAAACATCAGAGCGCCGGTTCGGTCAGCATATAGACCCGGGCGGAAATCTTTAGAAAACCAGCTAGACTAAAAAGCGACCGACAAAATTAAAAAGGCTTCTCCGAACGCTCTGCTCCCGATGATTTAGAATCGAAATCATCTAAGAAGTCCTTATAATAGCAAATCGAGACATATATTACGTAGTACGCGGGTACAACTTTATGACTTATGGCCTATATTTTTTGGCTACCCGCTCCTACTAGACGTTCGACTGAGGTTAAGGGCTAACGAATGGAACAAAGAGTCACCGACCTGGAAACCAAGCTTGCTTTCCTGGACGACCTGATCACATCACTCAACGATACGATCTACCAGCAAGACAGGCGGATTGAAAAACTGGAGAGCCAGCTGGACAACCTGCGTGAGCAGCTTGATAGCGTGAGAGAGCTGTTGCCTGAAGATGGGGAAGAAGGGCCTCCTCCGCACTACTAGAAACCACCTTCCTTTTCTTCATATACAATTTGGCACAGAAGTTTTATTAGGTATATGTAGAATAAATTATCCCTTAAATTCAATAGACGTTATTAAAAGCACCTCAAATGAACAGTAACCAACCTAAAAACTTCGCATTGATTGGCGCTGCTGGGTACATTGCCCCCAGACATATGAAGGCTATAAAAGACACGGACAACAAACTCATTGCCGCCTTGGATAAAAGCGACTCTGTAGGAATTATCGACTCTTATTTTCCTGAAACCCGTTTCTTCACAGAATTCGAAAGATTTGATCGGCACATTGAAAAGTTAAGGCGCCTCTCCCTTTCTAAAGAGTCTCTTGATTACGTTTCTATTTGTTCCCCGAACTACCTGCATGATGCCCATGTACGTTTCGCTTTTCGCTCTGGGGCTCACGCCATTTGTGAGAAGCCAATTGTATTAAATCCGTGGAACTTAGATGGCTTACAAGAGATTGAGCTAGCAACTGGCAGGAAAGTATATAATATCCTCCAACTTAGATTGCACCCAGCTTTACTTGCCTTAAAAAAAAGCATTCAAGAAGAGAAAAAGCCTCATAAGCATCAGGTCGATTTAACCTATGTCACATCACGTGGAAGTTGGTATCTCTCTTCATGGAAAGGAGATGAGTCAAAGTCAGGCGGAATTGCGACCAATATCGGCGTACACTTTTTCGACATGCTGTTCTGGCTTTTCGGAAAAGTACAGCGAAACGAAGTTCATTTATATTCTCCAACGAAAGCTTCTGGCTATTTGGAATACGAGAATGCCAATGTTAGATGGTATTTATCCATTGATGAGAGTGACCTGCCAGAAGAATGCGTTTCTAGTAGCCAGAGAACCTATCGCTCAATAACTGTTGATGGCGAAGAAGTAGAATTTTCTGGCGGTTTTACAGACCTTCATACTGAAAGCTACAAAGATATTCTTTCTGGAGGAGGGTTTGGAATTGATGACGCGCGAACAGCCATACAAATTGTTCATGACATCCGTAATAGCAAATGTCGCCCTTCTCCTACATCACCACACCCTTTTGCAAAAAATAAGTTATGAATGTCACCATACACGACACCGCTATAGTTGATGCTGGCGCGGTGATTGGCGAAGGTACAAAAGTTTGGCACTGGACCCATGTATGTAGCGGCGCTCACATAGGTCGGAACTGTTCCTTAGGGCAAAACGTATACATTGGTGGCAAGTCGCTCATTGGAAACAACGTAAAAATACAGAACAACGTCTCAGTCTACGACAGTGTAAAACTGGATGATGATGTATTTTGCGGCCCAAGCATGGTGTTCACTAATGTCTACAACCCTCGCGCCACCGTTTCCAGAAAAGACGAATATAGGACCACCTATGTAAAGCAAGGCGCCACATTAGGAGCTAATTGCACGATAGTCTGCGGTGTGACTATCGGGAAGTATGCATTTATTGGAGCGGGGGCGGTAATCAGGGAGAATGTAAAGGACTACGCCCTGATGGCTGGAGTTCCCGCCAAACAGATAGGATGGATGAGCGAAGACGGTGAGAGAATCCCACTACCTTTAGAAGGGGCCGGCGAATACACATGTCCCAAAACAAATGTCTCTTATATTCTTAATATTGACACCCTTGCACGGAAGTAATTCTTATGATGAAGTTCATAGATCTACAGTTGCAATATGAGCACATAAAGAAAAATGTAAACGAAAGAATACAAAGAGTGCTCGAGCATGGGCAATTCATCATGGGACCAGAAGTATATGAGCTTGAGGAAAAACTTGCGGATTATGTGGGTGTAAAGCACTGCATAACTTGTTCAAGCGGTACAGATGCACTACTAATGTCACTCATGGCGCTAGGAATAAAACCCAATGACGAAGTTATTATTCCAGCTTTTAGCTTTTATGCAACAGCAGAGGTCATACTGCTCCTAGGAGCAACTCCAGTATGCGTAGACATAGATCCTGCAACATATAACATTGATACCCACCAAATTGAGGCTGCCATAACTGAGCGCACTAAAGCTATTATGCCAGTATCTCTATATGGTCAGTGCGCAGACTTTAAACGTATTAACAATATCGCTCAAAAACATAATTTACCTGTAATCGAAGATGGCGCGCAAAGCTTTGGAGCCACACATCACGGCAGAAAATCTTGCTCATTAACCACCATTGGCTGCACAAGTTTTTTCCCTACTAAACCTTTAGGTTGTTATGGTGATGGCGGGGCCTGTTTTACTGATGAGGACGAGTTAGCTGCGGCACTAAGACAAATTCGAGTTCATGGACAATCTGGGCGCTACAATCACACCCGGCTTGGTATTAATGGTCGTTTAGATACAATCCAAGCAGCAATTTTGCTTGAAAAACTTGACATCCTAGAAGATGAGATCTTTTTACGTGAGACAAAGGCGGCCAACTACCAAAAGCACCTAAAAAACACGTCGTTATTAACGCTCCCTACAGCAAAAGACGAAAACAGCCACGTATTTGGGCAATATACAGTTCTGATTCAAAGAGACAGGGACTTGGTAATAAAACTCATGAAACAGCAGGAAACGCCTCTATTTGTCCACTACCCTCGAACAATACCGGAACAGCTAGCGAGTAGTCACAAAACTAACGCGCCCTCCCCCATTAGCAACATTGCGTCTCAGTCCGTAGTCAGTCTACCTTTTGGCCCATATCTAACAGATGACGATCAAGTAAATGTTATAAAGAGATTAATTGCTGTATCTGAAAAAATTCAAAGCCAACCTACATAGGCTTGGCCACCACCAATATTTGTTGCCGCCACGCAAGTAACCGTTTTAAAAAGCTATAATGAGGCTTATTACCGACATAATACCGCCAATATGTGATTTTGTAGCCATGCCTTTCCAGAAGTGTTTTCAGTGTATATATATCATGCCAAAGAGTGTGAGTTGCATTAGGCTTAAATAACACAGTCAGCCATTTCGCATTAGGTGTTGTGATAATCAACTCACCACTTTCATCCAAGTGCTTTTTAATGTTATCCAAAAAGAGCCCTGGGTTACTTACATGCTCTATCACATCCCCCGCAACAGCAACTTCATATTTATCACCCAGATCAACTGTCTCCATATTAGCATATACAATTTTATCATCTTGACTATGTTCATACCCTTCGGGAGAAACATTGAACTTGTCAGCAAGCACGGCCGTTGCATTTGGCAGGTCAACGCCAGTCAAACTGCGAGTATTTTTTTTCAGCATTTCCCATAAACAATACTCATCGGATTGACCCACACTCCCTATATCCAACACCTTCTTCCCTCTTACTCGCTCAAGTATTATCTCTTCTCTTATCATGTTACCTCCTCAACCTCCACAGCAAATACATGTACAAAGCCCACAGACGCTGACTATGATCCTTACCCTTCGAATGCTCTAAGAGCAACCCATCTATAAACTTCTGATTAAGATCATGTCCGCTATATAACAGTATCTCTCTGGCCTGCGAGGACAACAACCATTCACCTACCGGAACAGAAAAGCCGTGTTTTCGCCTCCTCCAAACAAACTTGGGAACCAAAGAGTAACATGAGCTTTCAAGCCATTTTTTGCCAGCAAATAGACTTCTATGCGTAGAGAGCGGCGCCTGAAGTGCAGCCTCTGCAACTTTAGAGTCTAAAAATGGACATCGAACTTCCAGAGATGAATCCATTGATGCTGCATCCACTTTTCGCAATATATCCTGGACCATGTAATTAAAGGCATCCCTGTGCATCATCTCCAATATATCATCAGGACTCTTTATAAGCTCGAACTCCGCCCCTTCTAGGTGAGTCTCACCGGTCAAACCAAATAGTTCATACAACTCAGAACGCCGCCAGTTTCGGGGTGCAATATACCCCCCTTTTTCATAGTTTTCTGATTGCGCAATAAACAACTGAGCTTTCTTCAAGAGGCTTGCACTATGATGGACATAGGTTTCGGGCAGGCTTCGGACAAGCTTCTCTATCACCTTTCTAACAATCACAGGAGCCTTAAAGTATATCTGAAGTAATACAGCCCCCTGGTATCTTTGATAACCAGAGAATAACTCATCTGCGCCATCACCAGACAAAGCCACTTTTACATAACGACTTGCTAAACGGCACAGCTGCATTGAAGGAACCAAAGACACATCAGCAAATGGCTGCCCCAGGCGACGCAGCGTTAAATCACCAACATCCCCTATTGCACTCTCCTCGTAATACTCAGCGTGGTGCTCAGAGCCAATCCAGGCTGACACGCTTTGTGCATACTTAGATTCATCATAAGATGGATCTCTAAAGCCTATAGAGAAAGTCTTAATCTTTTGATGTCGAGCCGCAATTGAAGAAATGATCGAAGAGTCTACCCCTCCCGAAAGAAAAGCTCCCACTTCGACGTCAGCAACCAAACGTTTAGAAACTGAGCTCTCCAATAAATCTTTAAGATCATAAGACGAGCCCTCCACCTTATGATCAAAAGGGTTCCAATAGGCCATTGAAGAAAAGCCCGCCCCCTCTGACCACCACATGTAATGAGAAGGTTTAACCTCACCAATTTCGCTATAAAATGTACTCCCAGCAGGGCAAAACCCATACTCAAGGTAGCTCACTAAGCTTTTTGGGTTTTCAGACAGGCTGTAAGGAATTAGAGCCTTTAAGGCAGGCAGCTCCGAACTGGCCCACAGCTCCTTTCCATTTGTTGAAAAGAATAAAGGCTTCTTGCCAAACCTATCACGAGACATGAGCAGCTTGCGTAATTTAGAGTCCCACAAACAGAAGGCCCACATCCCCTCCATTTTTTTTAGAAACGAGAGGCCCTCAAGCACAAGCCCTGCCAATAATACTTCAGTGTCTCCATCTGTTTTAAAGGTCCAAGTGTCCTTTAGGCCCCCTCGCAGCTCTCTATAGTTATATATTTCACCATTGAATACCAATGTATAGCGACCCGTCTCATCAGTCAGCGGCTGTAAGCTTGAGTGTATATCTATTATAGAGAGGCGACGATGCCCAAAAATAGCCCCATCCCTGAACACACAACCTGCTTGATCCGGCCCCCTTTCCTTTAACAAATTAAGGGAATGCGCCATATTAGTACGCATTTCGACCTCATGCATTGATAGGCTATAACCAAATGAAAAGCCACACATCAGTCAGCCCCAACAGCCCTGAACAGAAGGTTGTATTTTTCTGCTGCTGAACGCCATGTGAGATTTTCTTCCACAACCCACTTCTCCGCCTTATCCGCAATAAGCTCCCGCCTCTCTTGATCCAATGCCACTCTATAAACCAGTTTCTTCAACATTACCGCATCACCACAGGGAAATAAAAGGCCGTTATCTCCATCTGTGATTACATCTTTAACCGCAAGAATATCGGTCGAAATTACACACAACCCTGCTGCCATCGCCTCAACAACTACATTAGGACGCCCTTCCAAAAGACTAGAAAGGACAAATATCTGCGACTCAGAATACAATCTTAGAACTTCATGATGAGGCAGCTCGCCTAATAACTCGACATGATCCTCCATGGAGTTACGAGAAATAAAGGATCTTATCGATTCCAATTGCTCACCACCTCCAACTATAAGCCACTTAAAGCCTAGCCCTTCTTCTAACAGAAGCTTCGCTGCCTCCAGCTGCACTTTAATATCCTTTCTAGGAATTAAACTCCCAACCGTAATTATTTGCATTTCCTTCTTCTTTTCAGGGATGCCATCAAAAGTAGAGACACCATTGGGGATAAAGTGAAATTTATTACAATATTCAGGATATTCTTTGTCATAGCGTAGTTTTAAACCTTGGCTTACAAAGACTATCGCATCAGAACACTTAAAGCATAATTTCAATATCGAATTATTAAGCCTACCGCCAGATGTATCCGAGCCTCGTATAGTAGTAACCAAAGGTTTTCCAAGCAGCTTAGCTACCATACCTGTCACCACCCCCATCAACGCCCAATTTGCAAAGTATACATCTGTAGTCCTGGCTGCTCTCATACAGGAAAAAAAGGTTCCCATTATGAAAGAAACCAAAAGCAAAGGTCCTAATACCTTATGCCGCGAAATAGCAGAAGGTAATCCTCCTGAAGAATGGAACAAAAATCTAAATTTTGACGGCGCATAGCGAACTTGAGCCACCTTCGTTATATCGCACTCGTTCTTATCCGCAGGACATACGACATAACAATCTAACAGCTCATCTAATCTGTCCACCAAATTTTTCAGAAAAATACCGCTAACTGAGGTCGACGAGAGTGGATAAGATGTCGTCACTATAGTCACTCTCATACCTTTTCCTCACGCAAGCCCGTCCATTTCAAAAGGAAGGAAAATATCCAACCGAGCATATCTCCAACCAACACGACAAGCCTGAATCCAAATAGGGACACCAAGACCAAGGACAATTCTCCCTTGAACGCAATCAGTAGCTGCAAGACGTACTCTGTCACGCCTATACCCTGAGGAGCAAAAAAGGCCAAAAAACCAACAACCCAGGAGAGGAGATATGAGCCAGCTAATATTAAAAGACTAAAATCCGAACCCAACGCCTCGCTTGTATAAATAGCAAACGAAAACCCATACCCCAACCAAACAATAGAGTACAAAGACAGGCTTACTATAGTCCAAGAAAGCTTAATACTCCCCCTTAGAACAAATACAAGACAAAACCCAAGCAGAGCAACTATCACAAGAATGAAGGAAAAGAAGTAAAAAAGTTCGCCATCACTTAGAAGTATAAGTCCACCACCAACAATTAAAGCAGTGATAACGGAAATTAACACTTCAAATAAAAATATATTCAGCAACCCCGTTTTGCCAACTCCAAGTCGATCATAATCCAGTAACTTTGTGACAGTTTGCCAGATTCCGCCGGGCAAATATCTTGCAGGGAGACGAGAGAGGTGGATATATAAAACTTTCTTATAACTAACCTTTACTCCATTTGTCGCCAGAACTCTTTGGCTGACAATAGGCACCACCAAATGACTAACCAGAATTAGAAGCACAGCTATAGCTAACTCATCAAGAGAGACAAGGGAAACAGACCGCCAAAGCTGCTCTCTATATTTCACAATATAGAAAGCAAGAAAAATAAGCGCGAGAGGAGTAAACACTCCTCTCAGAAGAGCAACCGCCCTTCGCACTATTCTAGAGGAAACCATCTATTTCAAGTCTTTATTAGCTTCCATATCGAACCACATGGCAAACAGCAAAAACTGGAGTCCCATGATCACCAAAAAAACACTAAATAAAGCACTCGTAGCCTCCACTGATCCCAGAAATATTCGATACAAAAACAAATACCCCCCAGAAAGCATACCTAAAGGAAACAGAAAAAGACCAAGCGCGTAAAAGAAAACGAGGGGATGAAAGTCGCGGATAATGTACTTCTGAAACAATCTAAAGAAAAATAGCTTAGTAATTAACAAAGAAAGCCTAGGTATCATTCTCAGTGGCTTAATACCCGATTTTTCCCCAATGCCATAGACTGGCTTTATTGGAACATCACGCACCCTAAACCCATACACATTCAAACGAACCAACAAATCGTTCGGCTGCCCATAAGTCTTATACATCTCATCCCAGTGTATCGTTTCAAGGGCCTTCAAGTTTATGGCCGTATAACCAGACTGAGAATCAGCGACATGCCAGTAGCCAGAAGCAATCTTCGTTAGCAAAGATAACATGGAGTTACCTAGATATCGGACACGAGGAATCATTTCCCACGCGTCCCCGGAAAAAAGCCTATTTCCCTTGGAGTAATCCACTTCTCCCGCCACGACAGGATCCAAAATGCTTGGCAGATCTTCCGGATGCATCTGTCCGTCTCCAGCCATGACTACAGCCACAGAGTATTTGTTATCTCTTGCGTACTTGTATCCCGTTGCTATCGCGCCACCAACGCCTTGATTTACTTCATGGCGAATCAGCTCAACCCTAGAGTCTGCTTTGGCTAATGCTTCAACGACCTTACACGTTGAGTCCTGACTTTTATCATCTATAACCACAATGCTATCAACAAAACTTGGCATTGCTTCTATTACTTTCGCTATTTGTGTCTCTTCATTAAAGCATGGAACCACTACACAGATTCGATGACTTTCATACATAGTAAGCGCCCTTATCATTCTTTATCACTATCAGCATCTGCTTGGCTACTCCAATGCATTTCTTTAGTCTTAATATATTCGCCCACACTACGAACTTGATCACTATCACTCACTTTTATAAATCTTGTTTGTGGCTGAGTATTTTTTGCCTTATCCAGATATTCATATGCATCTTCTATTAAGCCAGCATCAGCTAACCATTTCGCTTGCGTCAATGGAAACGCAATATTCTCTCTATGCTCATAAGCTCTATCTAAACTCTCCATCGCAGGCCCTAGAATTCTCATCTTAGAGTATAGCTCTCCAAGATAGTAATAGTAGTTGCTAGCATACAGACCACCACTAACGAACTTTTCATTTTGCCCCATGCTTTTAAATAGCATAAGTATTTCCTTCCGAGTAAAACCATCGCAAGCTTCTCCTTCATCATATTCACTCAAAGCTCTTAACATAGAGTAGCTGGCGTTTTCATACCCAGCATGCCCAGCTATCGCCACTGCTTCATTAACTTCGACTGCCTCAACTTTCTCACCAGAGTAGCATTTTACGTATATATCAATAATATGACTTGATAATAGACCGGGGATACTAGACTTTACATCGCTAGCCTCTTTCTTAGCAGCATCCAAATAGCCATTTTTAACTAGATAACCAATATACTGAGCCCGTGCTCGGCTAGATGTTGGATTTTCTTTACTCCATACATAAAACAACCTTCCCTCATCTCCCCAAAGAGAAGCACGCTGGCAAGTTAAAAACGCCTCAAAAAATATCAAAATAATAGAAAATATTGCAACTATCCACTCAAGCCTATTCTTCTTAACAAGTGGATAGGCCAGTCCTAGCATGGCGATTAACACGCCTATCATGGGAAAGTAATTTCTATGCTCAAAGTATAGTTCCAACGGCACAAAAGTGCTTTCAAGAACATGACCAACAAAGAACCACATAACCCCCATATAGAACAAGGGGTTCTTTTTTCTCATAGCAATGGCGATGGAAACTAGAAATACAATAATGCCTCCGCAAATGAGAGTCGAAAACGGATCAAAAATGGACCTTGATATTTCATAGTCATCGTGATACAAGCCACCACCAACAGAGCCAGGACTTACAATTAAACCTATATAATCAACAACAACCCTCCACTCTGTTAGCAGTCTTTCATCAAGGGTAAATGGTCGGCGAACCCAAGCAGCAGACATAACCTCGCTTGAGTAATAAAAATAAAAAATAGAAAAAAATATCAACGGTATAAATACAAATATAGCCAGCCAAGCATCTTTATACTTTTTTGCCTGAGGATCACTAACGAAAGCTGAGATACAGCAACCTGCAATGAAAAAGGCAACAAATGTATTTTCCTTGGCAAATATCCCTACAACCATAATTATTCCAAACGAAGTAGAGACTTTTATCCATTCTTTGAGGCTGTAGTGACGTGCCGGAGTAGAGCAAAACCTTAGAATAGCGTATAGAGCTATTAGAGAGAAAAGCGAAGCGAGCTGCGCCATTCTCTGAATGGCGTACAGAACCGTCGAGACATTTAATGGATGAAGAGCCCAAATCAGAGCTATAATTACAGCAACCCCATAGAGCCACTCCTCTTTTTCGCCAGGGTAAACCAGCAACATAAACTGTTTGACTACAAGTATCAGAAGAAGAGAATTTATTAGGTGAAACGCTAAATTTGTAAACTTAATATCAAAGGCAGAGGCAGGCCACGCCTGGTCATTCACAACAAAAGTAAGAAGGCTTATAAATCGCCCGGAAGACCCTTGAGTTTCAAATAGAAACCTAAGAAGATTATCGAAGCTTGTAATCCCCCCATAATTATTCATCGGCGAAAGGTTTGGATAATCATCAAATATAAAGGGACCACTTAATCCACGCCAATACACAACTGACACAACAACCAATATAAAGCATAAAGCCAACAAAAATAAAAAACAAAACCTCGAATATTTTAGCATCAAACACCCCCAACAAAGAGTCACCAAGCAGAACACAGCCATTTAAAAGTAGTTTAAAGTCCATTTTATAATCGCATAAATTCAATTTAGTATATCTTCAAACCACCCTATAAATACCACTCAGCAAAATGAATCGACCATAGTAATGATTAGCTCAATCATCCACAGTTCTACTTGACCTACTTAAGCTGTATACACCACACATAACGATCTTCATGGACAGGAGCAGCACCTAGCCAAACACATTAATATAGTGAAGCGTATGTTGATGCATATCTAACCCCTACGCACTTGAAACTGGCGACTTCCCCTTTAGCAGGAAGCACATACCGGACACGCCCCCCAGATCACTCCCACACACTCTGAAACTTAAAACGTCCTGAGCCCCATTACTCAGAACTCTTCCCGCCCAAGCAGAGAGCATATTAGACACGCTGACTTCCCTCGCATAAAAATCAAACAATGCACACGAAAAGCATAAAAATACAAGGGAGCTATTCGTTGACCTCAACTCATGTATTTATACTTTTTTTCCGCTACCAGCGATCGCACGAGTATGAGACAACGATTTAAGATTTGCTTCTCAGCCGATTAATAGTATCAACTAAAGATGATTTTAAATTACCAACAAAAAGACCTCCCGAAGGAGGTCTTTTTATTCAGCTTACTAACTTATCGGCAGTTGGCAGGCCTGTATTTATCCTGTACATTTCCACGAGTACAATCCCAAGTAATTCCACCACCAGTAACAGTAGGCTCAAGAACCAAAGAAGCGCCAGCAATTGCGTTATCTTGAGAGTTATATGTAATAACAACCGCCCCGCTAGCACCAATTGACACAGACCTTACATTATTTCCTGTGATGCTAGTAGCAGGAGAGAGACCATAGCTGGCGTTATCTGCGCCCGGGAAGCGCCCTAAGGCCAACCTAGTCTCGGCCACTGTTGTTTTAGCCCCCGCAGCAAGTGACAAACCTTCAGAAACTTTAGTACGCACAGTGTAATCTTGATAAGCAGGAATCGCCACTGCCGCCAAAATACCGATAATCGCAACAACGATCATCAATTCAATAAGGGTGAAACCTTTTTGCATGCTTCTCATGTAACATTCTCCTAATCGTCTTTCGACAGATGATTTTCGGTTCAGCGCTTCGTCCGCCGCCTTGCCTGATATAAAGCACAACCTGTGCCAACTTAAGTCCATTTTTGCTTCTCTGTTAATTGTCAGTAACTTAGCCCCCCCAAGAAAAAAACCTAGCCCTTTAAGTCTACACCCAAGAATGACAAATTAGGTCCATGGGTGACAAACTTTGTCACCTCGCAAACTAAATCTCAAGCACACCTTTCCAAGCTGCCGGATTACTTCTAAACTTTTGAAAGAACATTCTTTTTACACTGGCACTGTTTTTGAAAAGTAGCAATGAACACTCAGATCACTCCTCCCCTTACAGGATTGGCTCGACGCTTTGTGCAAGATGGCTTGCTAGATGAAAGCGTCGCAAGAGAAGCCCAGCAAAGCGCACAAAAAGCAAAAGAACCTTTCGTAAGCCATATCGTAAAACGAGGGCTTGCTAATTCAACTCAATTGGCTTACGCAGCTTCAGCTGAGTTTGGCGTCCCTCTGCTGGACCTTTCCAGCATAGCAATTGAACAGATACCGGACAAAATAGTTGATGAAAAGCTGATCAGAAAGCATCACGCACTGCCCGTATTCAAGCGGGGGAATCGACTATTCCTTGCTGTGGCAGACCCAACCAACTTACAAGCGCTTGACGAAATCAAGTTTCACACGGGCCTAGGTACCGACGCCATACTTGTAGAAGAAGACAAGCTATCTACCTTTATTGATAAATATTTGGAATCCCATGAACAGCCTCTAGGGGACCTGGGAGACACTGACCTAGACGATATTGATATATCAGCAGGCGATGATGTTGATGCAGATGATGATGGAGGAGGCGCAGAACAAGATGACGCACCTATTGTTAAATACATCAATAAAATGCTGTTGGATGCTATTAAGGGCGGGGCCTCTGATATCCATTTTGAGCCTTACGAGAAGACCTATCGAGTGAGATTTAGGACAGATGGCATATTGAACGAAGTTTCTAAGCCTTCTATAAAATTAGCAGCCAAACTATCGGCCCGACTGAAAGTTATGTCACAGCTTGATATATCTGAACGGCGTGTTCCGCAAGACGGACGCATAAAAATGAAACTCTCAAAAACCAAAGCAATTGACTTCCGTGTAAACACCTTGCCCACATTATGGGGTGAAAAAATTGTTTTACGGATTCTTGATCCTAGTAGCGCCAAACTTGGAATAGACGCGCTAGGGTACGAAGAAGACCAGAAAAAGATGTACTTGGATGCGCTTGCCCAACCACAAGGAATGATTCTAGTTACAGGGCCAACAGGAAGTGGAAAGACAGTCTCTTTGTATACAGGCTTAAATATCCTAAACACTACTGAACGTAACATTTCAACCGCAGAAGACCCTGTCGAGATAAACCTTGAAGGTATAAACCAAGTTAATGTCAATACACGGGTTGGCTTAGACTTTTCTTCTGCCCTAAGAGCTTTTTTAAGGCAAGACCCCGATGTAGTGATGGTGGGAGAAATTCGTGATTTGGATACAGCCTCCATTGCCATAAAGGCTGCTCAGACTGGCCACTTAGTTCTCTCCACCCTACACACAAACAGCGCCCCCGAAACACTAACTCGGCTCCGCAATATGGGCGTACCGGCTTTCAACATTGCCACGTCTGTGAGTTTAATTATTGCACAACGACTTGCGAGGCGACTTTGTCCTGAATGCAAACAGGTTATTACTGTCCCCACAGATGTGCTAAAGGCGGAGGGTTTCACAGACCAACAAATTGAAACCGGCTTTGCATTGCACACCCCCAAGGGCTGTGGTAAATGCAAGGATGGTTACAAAGGGCGTGTTGGCATCTATGAAGTGGTGAGGATAACTCCTGCAATGCAAGAATTAATTATGAATGAGGCTAGCTCGATAGATTTGGCAAAACAGGCGCAAAAAGAAGGCTTTAGAAATCTTAGGCAGTCAGCGCTAAGAAAAGTGATTGAGGGCGTAACTAGCCTAGAAGAAGCAAACCGTGTAACGAAGGATTAAATTATGGCCCAGGCAGCAAGTAAAAGTTCTACCTTCGTTTGGGAAGGCACCGACCGAAAAGGAAATAAAACAAAAGGGGAAGTAAGTGGTTCCAATGTCGCAGTAGTTAAAGCTCAGCTACGAAAACAAGGCATAAACCCAATAAAAGTAAAGAAAAAAGCTGAGAGTATATTAGGGAAGCATACCAAAAAGATCACGCCCTTCGACATTGCCATTTTTACTAGGCAGATGGCCACAATGATGAAAGCCGGCGTTCCACTGGTTCAATCCTTTGATATTGTCGCAGACGGGTTAGAGCACCCTTCTTTAAGAGAGCTAGTACTAGACATCAAAAACGAAGTGGCAGCTGGCAATAGCTTCGCAGGGGCTTTAAAAAAACATCCCAAATATTTTGATGATCTATTCTGCAACCTAGTTGACTCAGGCGAGAAATCTGGCGCTCTAGAAACAATGCTGGATCGAATTGCAACTTACCTGGAGAAAACAGAAACCCTGAAGAAAAAAGTAAAGAAAGCTATGACTTATCCGATCGCGGTGCTAGTCGTGGCAGTTATCGTTACCGGTATTCTTCTAATAAAAGTGGTCCCTCAGTTTCAAGAACTCTTTCAAGGCTTCGGCGCAGACCTTCCAGCCTTTACTCAGTTAGTTATTAATATGTCAGAGGCGCTGCAGAGCTCATGGTATATCGTCCTTGGCATAATGATAGCTGCTGTGGTCGCCTTTACAGAAGCAAAGAGAAGATCTCCCGCATTTGCAGACGCGCTAGACAAATACATTCTAAAGCTTCCTATTATGGGGGATATCTTACACAAATCCGCTGTCGCCAGATTTGCAAGGGTTTTAGCTACTACGTTTGCAGCCGGCGTTCCATTAGTTGATGCCTTAGAGTCAGTTGCAGGCGCAACCGGTAACTCTGTATTCAGAAAGGCAGTAAACAAAATCCGTGACGAGGTATCTTCCGGCACCCAGCTGCAATACAGTATGAAGGGCACTGGAGTCTTCCCTGCCATGGCGGTTCAGCTAACCTCAATAGGGGAAGAATCTGGCGCGTTAGATGACATGCTGGAAAAAGTTGCTGACCACTATGAAGCAGAGGTCGACGATGCAGTCGACAACCTTACAGCACTGATGGAGCCGTTGATCATGGCTGTGCTTGGCGTATTGGTCGGTGGACTCATTATCGCCATGTACCTCCCCATTTTCCAATTGGGCTCCGTGGTCTAACCATATACTTATCTCTAAAAGACCTCGCGCCCGCGAGGTCTTTTTTTAACTGTACTCATATATAACCGATGTTAGATATCTTTAATCAGTTCAATCATAACCCTGCACTGCTTTATACCACGGTCATTGTTTTCGGCTTGATTGTCGGCAGCTTTCTGAATGTCGTTATTCTGCGGAAGCCGAAAATGCTGGAGCAGGAGTGGCGCGCTCAGTGCGCTGAAATTCCAGGCTGCGACTGCCCTAAGACAGATGAGCCTCTTATCACGCTTTCCAAACCCGACTCAACTTGCCCTAAGTGTGGACATAAAATCAGAGCCTGGGAGAATATTCCGGTAATCAGTTATTTGTTTCTTGGCGGCAAGTGCTCCTCGTGCAAAACGGGTATTTCTATTCGCTATCCCCTAGTGGAAATCGCTACTGCTTTATTAGCGGTCATTGCCGTCTGCTACTTCAAGATGAGTTGGGCGGGACTGGCGGCCATTGGCTTAAGCTGGACATTGCTTACGTTGTCATTGATAGACTTCGATACCCAGCTGCTTCCTGATGACCTGACGCTCCCACTGCTTTGGGCGGGATTGTTAATCAATATCCAAGGTATCTTCGCCCCCCTATCAGAAGCTGTGATTGGCGCAGTGATCGGCTATTTGGCTTTGTGGTCGGTTTACCATTTATTCCGCCTTTTGACCGGCAAGGAAGGTATGGGGTACGGCGACTTCAAACTGCTCGCCGCTCTGGGAGCCTGGCTGGGCTGGAAAATGCTCCCGCTCATTATTCTGCTTTCGTCACTGGTTGGGGCCGTTATTGGCCTGGCGATGATCATTACCTTGGGCAGAGATAAAAACATCCCTATCCCCTTTGGCCCCTATCTGGCGATTGCCGGCTGGATCGCCATGATCTGGGGAAATGACATCGTATCCGCCTATTTGGGGATGTATCCTGCGCCTTAGTCGCTGTATCTTTCCCTACATGAACCAGACTACACAGCATAACTCATTAATTATCGGACTTACCGGCGGCATCGCCAGCGGTAAGTCCGCAGCCGCAGCCAAGTTTGTCGAATTAGGCGTTCCCTGTATCGACGCCGATCAAGTAGCCCGCGACGTGGTCGAGCCCGGCGAGCCTGCACTACAGCATATTGCAGAGCATTTCGGCCAAGCCTTGATCACCTCGAATGGAGCCCTGGATCGCGCAGCGCTGCGCAAGCTGGTGTTTCATGATCCTGAGCAGAAGAAATGGCTTGAGAGCCTGCTACACCCGCTCATCAATCAACGCATCCGCAATTGGTTAAAGGCTTGCACGACGCCTTATTGCATCCTGACGTCTCCCTTATTATTGGAGACCCGACAACGTGAACTGGTAGACCGCATACTGGTTATAGACGTTCCCGAGTCAGTGCAAATCGCCAGAGCGATGGAGAGAGATCAAAATAGTGAGGAATTGGTCCGCCGGATTATTGCGGCTCAAAGCGGCAGAGAGTATAAACGCCAACATGCGGATGATATCATCCTGAACGACAAGGACTTGGCCCACCTGAACCAGGAAGTCGCCAAGTTGCATGAATACTATTTAGAACTGGCGCAGCATGATCGATAAAACTTCTACCTCTTCAGCCACTCGCACCGCCCTGGAAGTGGACTGCCCGACATGTGGAAAGAAAGTCCCATGGATTCAGGAAAATGAGTTTCGCCCATTCTGCAGCAAGCGCTGTCAAATGATTGACCTGGGAGCCTGGGCCTCCGAAGAATATCGCATTCCTGAGGCGGAGGAGAAAGACAAATGGTCTGAAGTCGATGACGAGCGACCAAAGGACTCTCATTGATTCTCAATCGCCGCAACCTTTCCCATTCACTTATCAGGATGTATTAGCCGGTGACGTTCGCGTACAGATATTTTTGTGCGGCTCTTGCCGCCGCCTCACTTCAATTCATATCAGCTTCCCTTTCCCACGCAAAAGAAACAACAGAGGAAGCCTTTGAAAATGAGGCGCCAGCTCCTGCTGAGGAGAGTACTCAGTCCATCGAAACCGAAGAAGACGGAGAGCAAGAAACAATTACTGAGCGCTCCTTCATTTGGATCGTAGATCAGCGCAACGCCTGGTCGAATAGACTTGGCTCTCTAGGGCGCAATATAGATGGTTTTTTTGGCGGCAAAGAGGCTGAACTGAGCGCCAACGGTAGCT
The DNA here is from genome assembly GCF_030719035.1 of Hahella sp. HNIBRBA332. Classification (NCBI taxonomy): domain Bacteria; kingdom Pseudomonadati; phylum Pseudomonadota; class Gammaproteobacteria; order Oceanospirillales; family Hahellaceae; genus Hahella; species Hahella aquimaris. Next base: position 309,434 of record NZ_CP132203.1, on the reverse strand, counting down.
TTTTAAAGGTGGGCTTGTTTGGCGTTTGGCGAAAAGAAGAAGGGATTGACCCGGAGCCGAGATTCAAATTTCGTTTGGACCTTCCTTATACCCAAGATCGATTCAAACTGGTGATTGAAAACGATCCGGATGAAACCAAAACCTTGGCGGAAAAGAACCGTAATCGGGTGTTAAAAGAAGACGAAACCACCAATACTACCAGCACGGGCTTCTTTCGCTTAATCGCCGCACTGAAAGAATGGAAACTCAAAGGCGATTTGGGTGTAAAGCTGGAAATTCCATTAGACCCATTCGCCAGAGCAAAAGCCGAAAAGGAGTGGGCGCTCTCTGATACCTGGGCCTTCCGGGTAGACGAGTCGATCTATTATTACCATTCCGAGGGCTGGGGTCACACCAGCGCTTTCTACTTTGAGAACGCCATTTCAGACCGCTGGTTCTTCCGCTCCAAGTCGGAAGCTCAATGGGTCGATAATCGAGACGGCTGGGAATTTGCAGAAGTCTTCTCTCTTTCTCAAAAGATCGATGAGAATCGAGCAATGAATCATCAGCTGGGATGGCTGGGAGAAAGCCGCCCCAACCCACGCACCAGCGCCTACTTTATAAATACCACCTACCGCCAACGACTTTATAGTGACTGGCTCTTCCTAGAAAGCACGCCGGAACTGCTGTTTCCCAGAGATGACAACTTCAAGCCCAATCCATCGCTGACATTAGGGATTGAGATGATCTTTTCTGAGTAAACCACAGCAATGGAAGATCTAATTTACCGCCCTATCGGCCATATCCGCTCCTGCTTCCCAGAGAAGTTCGGAGCGCCGCGCCAACCAGGACTCATCAAGCACGCCATCACAGAAATCGTACTTACGCAGGAGTTTTCATCAGCGGAGGCGGTTTCAGAACTGTTGGCTTTCAGTCATATATGGATCCTGTTTCACTTCCATAAAACCGCCGATGCGGGCTGGAAGCCGAAAGTGCGTCCTCCACGACTCGGTGGCAACAAAACTGTCGGCGTATTCGCCTCCCGCTCTCCATTTCGCCCCAACCCCATTGGACTCTCCGCCGTACGCCTGCTATCCGTTCAGGAACGAGAGGGTTTACAAGTACTCAGCGTGGAGGGGGGCGATTTCGTAGACGGCGCGCCAGTATTGGACATCAAACCTTATATCCCCTATGTCGACGCCATAGAGGCGGAAGGGGGCTACGCTGTTGAAAAACCGGAGCTCTGCCTGGAAGTTCGCTTTACAGAGGCAGCCGAACAAAATTTGCGCCAGTACAGCCTCCAATATCCCAACCTTCGAGAGCTGATTATTGAGACCATTGGTTTGGACCCACGGCCGAGCTACAAAAAAAGCCAAGCCGACTCGAAAGTCTATGGCCTGGCTTTATACGACCTGAATATTTCCTGGCGTGTTTATGACAATTGCGCACTTGTCAGCGCGGTTGCGCCCCTGACAGTTAATGAGTAATCACTTCAAGGCCAGAGCCAAACTCGGGGAAATCCGGCGCGTGCTTTTCAATCCATTCTCTCGCCGCTTCTTCCCCTGACATACGGCGACCTTCCGTCGCCAACACTTCCCGCTTGTAATGCTCAATGTGGCATACCTGCTCCACCATTCGAGCAGCGAATGCGTCTTTTTCGCTCATGAAACGCAGCCCTATTTCAAAGCCGTTATCCACCTCTTTGCACCAGATAACCTGAGCAGGAGTTCTAAAGGTCGGGCGTACAAAAGCAATAACCACCATTACCTTCTCCCCCTCCTCGTAGGGCGTTGGCGACATGCAGCAAACTCCGCCACAGCTTATGTTTTGCATACAGTGCGAGGACGCGGAGGGACAACAACTTACGCCTATAGTGGCGGGGCTCTTATGGATTAATGTGTCATGACAGACACCGGATTGAGAGAACGAGTCTTCTTTGGATGGAAGTTTCTTTTCAAGCAGAATAGGGATATCTGTAGGATGACGTATAAACTGACGCATCGCTGTATCTCCAGTCACAAACATGTTCATAAGCACATCGCCTATTCAATGTCAGCGTTAAGTCGACCTTCCTACAGCTCATCCATTGGCGTTTGTGTTCAATATAGAGTTCTGCGCAATCTCCTTTGCCATACCACTCCCACTTCTTGACGCTTGAAGCTGAAGGCCCATAGAACACAGCTTCTGACGCCCAACAATATTCCCTACTCTAAGATTTAGGGGAAAAAGTCCGCTTTTTCAACCAAGCTCAGAGGCTGGCTGGGGCTTTTTTCATTAATTTTTCAAAATTTAACAGCATCACCCGTAATCTGTCACAAAGTGAGCCCTATCAAGCCTGCTCCAGCACTTTCTCCTCAAAGTGACGAACGATGGCGCTGAGCTCTTCAAAACGGATAGGTTTAGTCAGAAAGTCGTCCATCCCGCATTGCATGCATTTCTCTTTTTCGCCGGGAAATGCGTTTGCTGTGAGCGCCACGATGGGAATATGGGAAAAGCTCTGCTCACTATCACGAATACGCTTGGTCGTCTCATAGCCATCCATGACTGGCATCCAGCAGTCCATAAATATCAGATCAAAGTGAGTTGAGCCCAGCTGTTGGATGGCGATTTCGCCATTCTCCGCAAAATCCACTCTGCAACCGCATTTCTCCAACATCTTACGCGCCAGATTTCGGTTGACGGTGTTGTCTTCCACCAGAAGAACGCGCAACCCGGAGCGTCTGGAGTCTCTGCGATCCTCAAATGTCATCAGGCTAGGAGAAAGAATAATCGAGGTTTCATTTGGCTCTTCAACCATGACTGTATACAAGGCGTCGCGTAAGTGTGACTCCCTGTCCAGTTTACTGAGATAACCGGAGACTCCTGCACTCTTAAGTTCGGACACATGCTCCCTTTGCGGATGTGAAGACAACGCCAAAATCGGCGCGCTTTTTTGCAAATCCAAGGATTTAATGGACTTGATCAGGTCTATAAACTCATCCCCTGGCAGCGACTCGTCCAGAATCATCGCGTTGTAGGGGGCTTTGGAATCCACCGCCTGATTCACCAGAGCCCTGACCTCTTCGGCAGTTTTAGCGATATCGCAATGCAGCAGAGATTCTTCGGAAAAAATATCCAGTGTCGCTTTGAGGCTCAGTTCATTGCTGTCCGCCACCAGGATTCGGCTTTCTCTGAAAATATTCTCTTCATTGAGAATTTGAGGACTGTAACTTTGCACGCGCTGACAGGATAGTTGCGCCCAATACGTCGAGCCTTTGCCTTCCTCACTTTCAATGCCGAAAGAACCGCCCATCAGTTCGACGAACTGTTTGCACAACGCCAGCCTCAGCCCTGTGCCAACTTCATTGAGCCCTTGCGAAACCGGCGCCTCAAAAGTGTTGGACAGCAAGGTATCAATTTCATTAGGGCTTATTCCCGGACTGCTGTCTTCTACAGTAAAGCGTATACGCACCCGGTCTTCGTCAAACGCTACCGGATGCACATGCAACACCACCTGTCCTTTGACTGTGACCGTAATTGCAACGGACAGCAGGCTTTCCAGCACGCGCAACAGAATATTGCGGTCTGTCAGCACCCGAGTCGGAAGACCTGCATCCACAAAGGTCTCAACGTTAAGACCTTTCGCCTCCGACACCGTTGAAACTCGCGCCACCGCCGCCTGCAACAAAGCCCTCAATTCGGTGGGAGCCAAATCCACTTGCGTCGTGCCGGCTTCCAGTTTGGAGAGGTCCAGCATATCGTTAAACAGGGTCAGTAATGACTCAGAACTCTGCTGCACCGCCAACAAATATTCACGTTGCTCCTGAGAGACAGGGGTATCCAACAACAAGCCGGTATAGCCAAGAATATTGTTCATCGGCGTGCGCAGCTCGTGACTGATATTGGCGATAAACACACTCTTGCTTTGATTCGCTTTTACCGCCTGGGAGCGCTCGACTTGGGAGCGTTGCTCGGATTGCCGCAGAATGCGCGTCTGCTCCAGCATGCGAATACGCAGATTGTTGATGGCGGTGACCACCTGACTCAGCTCATCGGAAGCGGATGGGGGTTTGCGATCCAGCGTCAGAGTCGCTGTTGGATTATCAATCTCCAGCCTGCGGCAATACTGCGACATCTTTTCCAGATGCCGACTGACCAATAGCCAGAATATCAGGAGAAAGAAAATAGCGACGACAAAGGTTTTCACGCTCTGGGTTATCAGAATAATAAGCAGCCGGTCCCAGATTTTGTGCTGAATCGGCTCCAATGTGGCGATGAGCGTCAGGTCTCCGAGCCAGTAATTGTCCATTCCTGGCTGATAGATGGGGTATACCTTACTAAAGGAAGGCTCGCCAGACGGGGGCGTGCCCGCAGTAAACACATCTTGGTAGTTGGTGACCAGGGAAACATTATAAATTTCCGGCAGACGCAGCAGTCCACGCAATAACACATCCAGGTTATCGTGATTAATGCTCCACAGGCTATTCGCCAGTCCCGGTTCGAAAGTACTGGCGACATCATCCAGTCTGGTGTTGAGCGCCGCCACTTCGGCACGGTAATCCAGCCACAACTGTACGCCGGTGGAGACCAGGGCGACGGCAGTGCTGAACAGCAAGACGCTCGCCACGACCTTCGACCCTAAAGGATACTTTCGCAGCCGTTTACTAAATTTACCCCACAAACCCCTAAACTCCCTGTTTGCCTACTACCATTGAGAGCGCTATCGATATTGTAGCAAAACCTTACTTTGACACTTTTGACGTCCAGTCGCCTATTCGCCGCCAGCCCTGGGACAGCGACAACTCTATATATGTTCCCGTCAATAATCCATCCCGCCTACGTATTCAACAGCAATCAGAAGCACCATGTTACACGTTGTTCAAACCGCAGACGCATCGGCTTTAAGCTGGCCACACCAGGGATCAACTGCTATCTTTAGCGGAAAAACTGACTGCTAAACCTCAACTCTTCCGGTTCGGAGCTCCCCTTTTGAACGAACATGTCGTCGTAGCCCTCGCCGCCATCCTGTTTTTTGGCGTCGCATCTCAGTATATAGCCTGGAAACTGAAACTGCCTTCAATACTCTTGTTATTGCTGAGCGGTATTGTGCTGGGCCCAACGACGGGCGTACTGAACCCTGACGAGATTTTCGGCGACTTTCTGTTTCCAGCTATTTCTTTCGCGGTAGCCATCATCCTCTTCGAAGGCGGTCTCAGCCTTAAGCTGGCGGAGCTCAAAACCAGTTCAACTGCTGTCCGCAGTCTCGTCAGCGTGGGAATACTGATCACATGGTTTCTCGCTTTTCTGTTGGCCTGGATCACCCTTGACGTTCCCTGGATTCTTGCGCTGCTGATCGGCGCCATTCTCACTGTCACAGGTCCTACCGTTGTATTGCCATTATTAATGCTGATTCGCCCGAAAGGACAGGTTAACTCCATCCTGAAATGGGAAGGCATTCTCAACGACCCCATCGGCGCACTGCTCACTGTATTAGTTTACGAGGCGGTAGTGTCCACCAGTGTGGGCAAAGCCACCACCTTGTTCTTGTCTGGCTTTCTGTTAACTGTCGTCGTGGGCGGATTGATGGGCTTGATCGCTGGCATGTTAGTGGCGACAGCGCTACGCCATCATTGGATACCGGAGTTTCTGGGCAACACCTTCACCCTGGCGATGGTGATGTGTCTGTTTACCGCTTCCAACCTCATACAACACGAAAGCGGCCTGTTTAGCGTCACTATTATGGGGATTTATCTGGGCAACCAACGTCTGGTGTCGATACGCAACCTGGTGGGCTTTAAAGAAGACCTGCGAGTGCTCTTACTATCCTCCATGTTCATCGTCCTCGCTGCACGCCTTGATGTGCAGGATCTGGAGCATATCCACGCTGGCAGCTTCGCCTTCCTTTTACTTCTGGTCTTTTTGGTGCGTCCAATCGCAGTTTGGGCGTCCACGGTGAAAAGCAACCTAAGCTGGAAGGAAAAGTTGTTTCTATCCTCCATGGCTCCCCGAGGCATAGTCGCCGCAGCAGTGGCGTCTCTCTTCGCAGTACGTCTACAAGGCATCGGTTATGAAGAGGCAGAAGCATTACCTCCTACCATGTTTCTGATCATCATGGGCACGATTCTCATCTATGGACTGGGCGCCAGACCGTTGGCGAAAAAGCTGGCGCTGTCCGATGACAACCCGCAAGGCTGCATCATTCTTGGCTCCAACGCTTTCACCAATGCGCTCGCCAAAGCGTTGAAAAATGAGAATGTGAGCGTGCTGATCGTCGACGCCCGGTGGAGCAATATTAAAGAAGCCCGCATGGAAGGAACGCCGACATTGTTAGGTAACGTACTGTCTGAGCAGCTACTGGAACGCGTCAATTACACGGGTATGGGACGCTTTCTGGCGTTGACGCCCAACCTGGAGTTGAATTCTCTCGCCTGTATTCGTTTTTCCGACATATTCGGCGTTAAAGAGGTCTATCAGCTCGGCGAACCCGAAGATAAAGACAAACCCGCTCAGTGGATTCCCGAAGATTTGTCCGGGGTCGCCCTGTTCTCCACTCAGGCCACTTACAACCACATCATGAAGCGGTTGAATCACGGGGCCGTCATCAAGCGCACTCCTCTTACCAAAGACTTCACCTACGAGCAGTTTAAAGAAAAGAACCAGGATCAGGATCCATTGCCGCTGTGTCTAGTGGGTGAAAACGGAGGGCTGAACTTCTTCACCGTGAAGAAAAACCTGCAACCCAAGCCAGGGCAGGTGTTGATCAGCCTCGTTGGCTAGCGCCTGCTGCTAAACTTTCTGGGGCGCTCTTTTAGCTCAACATCAAGCAGATGCTGACGCGTCAAAGAGACTTTTTAAATAACTTGGCATGACATAAAGGAATCATCCAACCGATGTCGTCGTTAAAAAAAATAACTCACGGGATAATTTTTCCCTGTGTCTGTGCGCTTATATCCACCCACACGATGGCGCTGTCCCCTACTCCTTTCGAAGTGGGGAACTTTTCCCCCCTTGCCCAGACATTCGGTCTGCCGTCCATTCAAACGGCTTTAAACACGGCGCCATCCGGCTTTGAGATAAGCTTGCAACACGCCACCGCAAACACATATGTCACACATGAGAACACCAACGAAATCTCCTATTTTGACGGCGAGGTGGCGGTAACCTCATTATCGCTGCGCTGGCGCTTCAAAAACGACGCCGAGCTGACCTTAAGAGCGCCCTACGTGGACCACAGCAAAGGCCTATGGGACGATTTCATCTACGACTGGCACGAATGGTTTGGCCTTCCTCAGGGCGGCAGGACGCGGGACACCAATGATCAGTTCGCCTATGTATACCAGCGCAATAGTGAAAGGCTCCTGAATTTTCGCGATGAAGCCGCCGGCATTGGCGACATTCGCTTTGGCTACTCCCAACAGTTGCATTTCTGGGAACAGGATTGGCTGGCGCAACTGGAAGTAAAAGCCCCGACGGGAGATGCAGACAAACTCACCGGCAGCGGAGCCTGGGATCTTTCTGCAGGCGTGGGCTGGGAGGGCGCGGTAACTGCCCCCGACCAACGCTTTATTCCATTCGCCGGCGCCGCCGTCAGCTACCTTGGCGATAGCGACCTCAGTCTTGCGCCACTACAGAAAAACTGGGCGCTGTCCCTCCGGGCTGGCGGCCATTGGCGCGCGCTACCTTATCTCACGCTTACCGCACAGATAGACAGTCACTCCGGGCTTTACCATAGCGAGTTACGCGAGCTAAGCAATTTCTCCCTGCAATTAACGACCGGAGGGCAAATTGCCCTTAGTGATGCGCTGGTATTGAACATCGCTATCGCAGAGGACCTCAACACCACCATCACGCCGGACTTCGTCGCCATGCTGGGCATGACCTACGGCTGGTGACTTAATCAGGCCTCCAGATAACCTGTTATTAATTTGAGCCGACATTCGCCTGTGGTTAAGATGTCGGCTTGTCGCCTTTAGCGCCTGAGGGCGTATTTCCGCAATCCGCTACTTGTTATTTCGTAGATGGACGCATTCCGCTAACGGAAGTTCGCCGGAAACTTTTTCTCAGAACGTATAAACCAGGAGCAACCATATCCATGAGATTTTTAGGGCTTAACGCGGCTATCGGCGCCGCCGCACTATTGGGAGCCAGCATCGCAACCGCTTCCGAATTAGACTTCAACATCGGCGATGAATCCGTTAATGTGCAGGTCAATATGCTGCCGCAATCCAGAGATTTTGAAACTGGCCTGGGTTACCTGTATCACAAAGGCGGCGGTCACCTGTTGAACGGCGACCTGCATGCACGGGGACAAACAGCCATCGGCAATCTGCCGACGACGGTTGGCATTGGCGCGCAATTGGACGTGTTCACTGAAAGCGACGTAGACGGCTCAGCCATCGCCCTGGGCGGATACGCCCACATCAAGATCCCCAGTGTTCCAGGCCTGGGACTCAAAGTGGCGGGCCATTTCGCGCCTTCCATCACCTCATTCCAGGACGCCGAGCAGTTTTCCCGTTTTGACGTCAAAACCACCTACCGCGTGATTCCCAACGCAGATATTTACCTGGGATACCGCGTCATTAAGGCGGATATTGAAAGGCACGACGACATCACCCTGGATGAAGGCCTGAACGTCGGCTTCGCCCTGCAGTTCTAGTCTCAGTAAACCCCTCATAGCGTTTACCAAGACCGCCTCTCGCCGCAGAACGCGCCTCTTCGTCGTCTGCGGCGATTTCCTCTCCCCCATTTCCATGCATCCCCGGCTGGGACTGCTTCACAGATTCCTCAAACCAGGGTTTTCCGCCCTCCGTAAAAACCCTTAGACTAGCCCCCAACAGCCTCAATAAGAATCAACAATGGAATTGCCTATGTCATTGCGCGAGCTGAAAAAAGTCTCCGGGCTCCTGCTGCTTGTGTCCATACTCTCCGCCTGTGGCGGCGGTGACGAATCTCTGGATGGCAACGGCGGTTATACGCCGCCCAAAAACGACAACAAAGTTGACCCCCCAGCTGGCGACGCCAGCGGAGAAACGCCCCCCGACCCCATTGACGCCAGACAGGTCAACGTCGCGGTGCTCGCCACGCCAGGCATGCAAGAAGCCACTTTCGCCCAAAAAATATTGAGCGCCTTCCTGCCAGCTTCCGCCCACGCTATTTCCGCCGGAGACAAGGTGGCGGCCAATCTGAGCATTCAACAGTTGGACTATCGCGGCAATGTTATTTCCGGTGGAGTGATCTCTGGCAACGACTACTCCGTCAATCGCTCCAGCGACGGCAGCTATACCATCACCTTCGACGGGGCCATTCCTCAAAGAATTGACCTGGTGATTGCAGCGGAGCTCAGTAATGGTTCGGTCATTCGCACGGGCTTGCCTAACGCAAACAAAGGGATACTGATCACCGCCGCATCAGAGTATGCGGTCAGGGATTTCTTTAGCAGCCTGAGTTCCCAGGGTGAACTTGATGGAATGATGCCCTGCAACGACGACACGGATTCCTGTGGCTCGCAGGCGGCCGCACGCATGCTGAACTGGGCCGCATTAATGAACGGAGTGCAAGACTTCGAAGTCACCCTACCGGAAAACGCAGACCTGGAAGAGGCAATGGCGTTTCTTGGCGACAACGTCTTATTTGACGACTTCGTCGACCAATTCATCGCCACCATCCGCGAAACAAAGATCGATGGCACAACATCAACCAGCATTGCGCCTGTTCTAGAAAACAGAGCTGGCCTGTACAACTCCGTATTATTCGCCGCCGGCCTCAACCAAGGCCTGCCCGACGGAGCCAAAACTGTGGTGTTCTCCAACCGCATCGCCACAATCAAAACCAATACTTCCGCAGAGGTCACGACCTACTCCTACCCCATCGCCAGCTTCACCGCTACCGTTTTGGGAATCATCAACAACATTATCGTCGAACAGGTTCCCTGGGAGCGCCACAGCCTGACGCAAGTCTCCGACGACGTCTTCAACCAGGGCGCACAGGCGGAAGAGGATGATATCAACGCCCATGTCGGTTCTACGCTGACCTATCTATCTCCAAGCGGCTTTTTCGATATGGCGCGCCTGCAAACTCAATACATTACCCGGGAAGACAGCGTCAGCCCGACCGGCTGGCTGACCAATCCCTTCTATACGCGCCTGTATACAACGAAGTCGACCAATGATGACAGCACATCCTCGCCCTCTATGGCCTCCGCTTATTTGAGCGATGGATTTGCGATTGAGCTGGCCGCCAAGTCCACTGGGGGATATAGCCGCGAGCTGACGCTGGAAAAACTGAACACTTTCGGCTGGCTTTTCCATAGCCGACAATCCTCAAACTTCAGTACAGACGTAATCAATGGCGGCGACTATGGTGTGATCAGCCTGCGCCAGAACCTGTCCACCGACCCGGTCATGACAGTCGTTGGCGCGATCCATCACTGGCAAGCGACCTCAAGCGATATTGCGCAGACGCAACCTGCTCCCGTGGCGGGCGATCCCGACATCTACCATACCTATCAGATGAGCCGCAGCGCGGACGGCTCCGCCTCTGGCGTCGGCATGTCAACGGAAACGCCAACGTCTCTGGCGCTGGAGCGATTGCCTACCATCAAATACAACAACAATGATAAAGCTTATGAAACCGAGTATACCGGACGGATCAAAGCCGGTTCCGCGAGCGGCGTCAGCGACCCTTCCGGCAATGTATTGTCGTTCAATGTCGATAGCGACACGGATGGCCAGGGCATTACTCATGCTGTAAGGCTGTCGGATACGGACATCAATTACGCCGGCGCCAGCTATGTGTTGTACGGCAATAGCTTAGGCATCAGCGGGAGCGCAACCTTGTTCGGGAATCATAACCTGTCCACCCTGACCTTCGACGACGCCTCTGTTGCGACTCTCCACTTGAAGGAGCGTCGGGTAACGCAGACCATTGGCAGCCAAACGCTCAGCGATATTGAAAATCACGACGCGGATTATTCTATGACGCCACAAGCGTCTCCCGCCGCCAACACCGGGGCCGCCAGAAACCTTCTCAAACTGGATTTCGCTGACCCACGACCGACAGGCGGAGAAACGCTGACAATGGAAGGATTCGCCGCCAGCGGCGGCAATCTGCTGATTTTATTAGTGCGTTACGGCGACCGCATTGGATTGATATACGGCTTCAAGCAACAAGCGTTGACCGCAAACTCAGATTAAACGCCCTCCTCCCCTGCTCTCCGCGCAGTCGTTGTGGGGAGCAGGCCTTAGACCGCCCGTCTTCCAGCCCAAAGTGTTGAATCAGCTAAACTAAATACGCAAAATAAAATCTGCTAGCAAAAACGATGGGTAGTACATGAAGAATTACCGCAGTTATGCCGTTATTGCCTTTGGCGGCGCATTGGCTTGGCTTTTTACATTTTCTCTCTGGTATGACCTACACGCCCTAGCGGTTAAGGAAAATAAAAAAGAGCTCAAGACTTCAAACGTCAACCTGATACCGACGGCTCCCCTTCCTGATTTCAGCCGTTATGAAGATGTCGGAGAGAAAAAAGAGGCGTTTTTCTCTTATTTGTTGCCGTTGGTGCAACAGGCCAATCGACAAATCAAGGAAGAGCGCCAGTTCATCCAAAAGATGCAACGGCAAACCACGTTCTCGACTGAAGATACCGCACGCCTGCAACGCTTGGCGGAAGCTTATCGAGTGCCGTTTGATAACGCCTTCAACAACGATTTTTTCAAACTGATGTTACGCAGAGTGGATACTATTCCCCCCTCTCTGGTTCTTGCACAGGCGGCAAACGAATCCGGCTGGGGCGGCTCCCGCTTCGCACGCGAAGGCAACAACTTGTTTGGACAATGGTGCTTCAAACCCGGATGCGGCATAGAGCCTGCGCAACGCGCATCCCACCTGCAGCATGAGGTGGCGCGCTTCGACACGGTCTATCACTCAGTGATGAGCTACATGCGTAACCTCAACCGTAATCTGCACTATATCGATCTCCGCAAGACCAGAGAAAAGCTTAGAGCCCAAGGCGCCGCCGTCACGGGCCAAAGCCTGACCCCCGGCCTGGCGAAATACTCCACCCGAGGAGAAGCTTATATTGCAGAAATACAAGGTATGATCCGCACCAATGATTTGGAAAAGTACGATCACCCCGGTGACGCCGCAACGCTTTGAACGTTTGGGGTCACCCGATGGAAACGCAAGCGTTGGTTATTTAGTTCAGAAATTCCTGGCGTGGTTGCGTAAAATGAAATGGATTCCATCCGACCATGGGACAAACTATGAGTATCAATCTAGCCCGTAACCGCTTCTCCGAGACACCCCGTTTAGAATCGGAAAATCACCCGCCGGTTTCTGGCGTCCAGTTATGGAAAAAGCTGGGCGCGGCCGCCTCCGCCGCTGGCGTCACGACGGTAGAGCATGCATTGACGCTCTATTACACCGCCGCATCGCCCAACACGCCGGTATGGTGTAAAACTGTCATCTACGGCGCTTTGGGGTATTTCATATCGCTTATAGACGGTATACCTGATCTGACCCCCATCCTGGGCTATACCGACGACCTCACGGTCATGGCGGGCGCCATCGCTACGATCGCCGCGCATATCACTCCAGAAATACGACGTCAGGCGCAGGAAAAAACGGCGGCTTGGTTCAAAACCGACAAGAAGAATACATCTCAGCAAGGGAGCAATTGATGGCGGTATCGCAAGCACACTGATCCATACCACACAAGAACCGGGGCGACTCGCCTAGCCGGAGAATAAGCGCCAAAAGAGCGACAGGCGGGTCTGAGCGATCGCCTGAATAACCCAAAATCTGACTTCCTGAAAACACAATAACGAGATATTTCGACTAATGTTGAGCTTTCTTCCACATTGGCTAAGAGGCGTTCTAGCTGTCCTCTTAATTCTGCTTTCTACTACCATTTTATTTCCTTTCGTACTGGCGCTGGCCTTCGTCAAGTTACTCATACCGATCAGCGTCACGCGGAAATACTGCACCATCGCGCTGATCGGCATCGCTGGACTGTGGATCAACATTAATAACGGACTGCTATATCTTCTTCACGATATTCAATGGGATGTGGAAGGCGATAGCGACCTCAAGCCCAATGACTGGTATCTGGTCACTTGCAACCACCAAACCTGGGCCGATATCCCCATTGTACAAAGAGTGCTTAACGGTAAAGTTCCAATGTTGAAGTTTTTCCTCAAACAGGAGCTGATTTGGGTGCCGCTAATAGGCGTGGCCTGGTGGGCGCTGGACTTTCCATTCATGAAGCGTTACACCCGGGAACAGATTGAACGCAATCCCGCATTGAAGGGCAAAGACCTGGAAACCACCAAAAAAGCCTGTGAGAAGTTTAAATACACCCCAGTGACCGTATTTAATTTTTTGGAGGGGACGCGCTTTACCCAAGCCAAGCACGATCATCAAAAATCGCCTTATAAGCACCTGTTAAAGCCTAAGGCCGGTGGCGCTGCATTCGTTCTGGGGGCGATGGGAGAACACCTGCACACAATGCTCAACATTACTATTCATTACCCGGGCAAAGCGCTGGGTTTTTGGGGGCTGGCGTCAGGGCAAATCAAAAAGGTAGTAATCCGCATTGAGAAAATCCGCATTCCCGACCAGTTTCTGAACCGGGACTATATGAACGATGCTGAGTTTCGCTCAGAGTTTCAGGAGTGGATCGCACAGTTATGGCGAAGAAAAGACAAGCAGCTAGAGCAGCTTCATCAGCAGTACGCATCTTGAAGCCCCAATAGCGCTTTATGGGCGTTATAAAAGCTGAACTCAATAATTCACATTAAAAGCGAATACCAAAAAAGTAAAAATCCACCTTCTTAGAAGGTGGCTTTGCTTATAGCCCCCTATAAGGGGGCTTTGTATCAATCTACATCCAGCAGCAGCTGACGAGACTGTAATTTAATTTGTGTATCTGCCTATCACTAGTACCCTATAGCGGGGTTAAGGATAGGTAGACAATGAACCAGAAAGAATTAGAAGCATTTGCCCGTGAGGCAGCCAAATCTCTGAAAACAGAAAAGGATCTCAACGAGTTCCGTCAGATGCTTACCAAGGCGACCGTGGAAGCCGCGCTCAATGCAGAGCTGGATGTGCATCTGGGATACGAGAAACATCAATCTTCAAATTCAGACAATACCCGAAATGGCTATTCCAGCAAGACCCTCCGTACCGAGGACGGTCAGTTTGAAGTTAACACTCCCCGAGATCGTCAGGGCAGCTTTGAGCCTCAACTGGTCAAGAAGCAGCAGACCCGTTTCACCACCATGGATGACAAGATTCTCAGCCTCTACGCCAAAGGCATGAGCACCCGGGAGATCGTGGCCACCTTCAAGGAAATGTATGGCGCGGATGTCTCTCCCACCTTAATCTCCAAAGTCACGGATGCCGTGATTGAGCAGGTGGTGGAATGGCAGTCTCGTCCTCTGGATGCGGTTTATCCCATCGTGTACCTGGACTGCATTGTGGTGAAGATCCGCCAGGACAAGCAGGTGATCAACAAAGCGATCTATCTGGCCCTGGGGGGCAACCTGGAAGGCCACAAAGAATTGCTAGGGATGTGGCTCTCGGAAACCGAAGGGGCGAAGTTCTGGCTGAATGTGCTGACCGAGTTGCAGAACCGGGGCGTGAAGGACATTCTGATCGCCTGTGTGGACGGCCTGAAGGGTTTCCCCGAAGCGATCAATACCGTGTATCCCCAAACCCAGATACAGCTCTGTATCGTGCACATGGTGCGCAATGCGGTGAAGTATGTGCCGTGGAAAGACTATAAGCCGGTCACAACAGATCTGAAGCGGATCTACCAATCGGCCACCGAGGAGGAAGCCCTCTCAGAGCTGGACAGGTTTGCCGAACGATGGGATGAGAAATATCCCCAGATCAGCCGATCCTGGCGGCTTCACTGGGAGAACCTCAACACTCTGTTCCGCTACCCGGAAGACATTCGCAGGGCCATCTACACGACCAATGCCATTGACTCCCTTAACAGCGTCATTAGGAAAGTGATCAAGAAACGGAAGCTGTTCCCCACGGATGATTCCGCGAGGAAGGTGGTCTATCTGGCGATCATGGCTGCGTCGAAGAAATGGACGATGCCGATCAGGAATTGGAAGTCAGCGCTGAACCGATTTATGATCGAGTTCGAAGATCGCTTAACGGAGTATCTTTAATAACCAGGCAGATACACAGAATTATTTACAGGGTCCAGCTGACGTTCCGCTTCTTCTTTCGAAACCTTGTCTTGATATCGGACGTACCTTCTGATTATTTCCTCATTGGCCCCTACCGAATCCACAAAGTAACCCCGCTGCCAAAAATGATTACCCCAGAGCTTCTTCTTTCTTAGATAGGGAAATTTATTAAACAATCTAATTGCCGTCCTTCCCTTCAGTACTCCCATCAACTCTGAAACACTCACACTTGGAGGCGTCCTCACGACCAAGTGAACATGGTCAATCTGAACATTCAGCTCCACCACCTTACAGTTCTTCATTCGGCAGAATACATAAATGCTTCGATATACTTCCTTGCCAACATTTCCCTTCAATATCTTGTACCTATACTTCGGCGTCCAAACAATGTGATACTGACAGCGATAGAATACGTGCGAAGCGGATTCATATCGGCTCATGCTTTTTACTCCTTCGTTTGCTGGTAACAAACGAGAGTATCTAGCATGGGCCATACTTTAAGGCAGAGCCTACACGACGATCACCACCTCCATAGGAGGTGGTTTTAGATTTCCAACCAAAAAGGAGGGATGCCCCTCCTTTTTCTGAAGCTGCCTCATACCACGTGTGACGCGCTTACTTTCTTCCCGACCGTCTCAACGCTGCGGGAGTAAAGTCCTGAGAGCTGGCTTCCAAATTGAACTCATACCCCTTTGGTTCTTCATTGGTTAAACCCAGAGCCAGATAGCGCCCGGAAAGCAGGTCATATAAGACTTCTGCGGAGAACCAGGAAATCTTCTGATCGTAGAAGTAAACATGGTGCCCTTCCGCAACGCGCCACAGCTCGCCACGGCCGTCGTAATGATCCGCCAGGCCGATTTGCCAAGTATCCTCGTCAACATAGAAGACGCGTTTCGCATAAATATGTCTGGAGCCGGGCTTCAGAGTGCCCTCAACCACCCATACGCGGTGTAATTCGTAACGCGCCATCTCCTGATTCAAATGGCCAGGCTGTACGAGCTCAGAATACTTCACTTTTTTCGAGCTCAGGTCGTATGCGTTATAGGGCAGATAAATTTCCTTCTTGCCCAGCACTTTCCAGTCATAACGGTCCGGCGCGCCGTTGAACATATCGAAGTTGTCCGTGGTGCGCAGGCCGTCTGAAGCGGTGCCAGGACCGTCGTAGGCGACCTGAGGGGCGCGACGCACGCGACGCTGGCCTTCGTTATAGATCCAGGCGCGACGAGGCTCCTTCACCTGATTCAGGGTTTCATGCACCAACAATACGTTGCCCGCCAGTCGTGCGGGGGACTCTATTTCCTGCTTGAAATAGAAAATAACGTTGGGGTCAGCGCCGGACTTATAGTCAGACAACGAACTCACATAACTTAGTTGCTCAGAAAAAATAACTGGCGTGAAGTCTCCATTAGCCAGAGGCGTTACCTGCGCCACGCGCCGACTCAAAGATCCGCCGCGCCAACGGGTGATGTGGTTCCAAATAATCTGTTTGGCCTGATCGGACGAGCTACCGCTCAAGATAGGAAACGCTACCGCCATCTGGTAGTCGGTGATGCCGTTGCCGTCCGCCACCAACTCTACAGAAGTCGCGTTGTGCTTCGCCGCATCATAGATCTTTTGCTCATAGGCGGAGGTGCGATGGGTGGGATACACCTTGATCTTGTAGCTGCCCGGGTATTTCTTCAGCATCGCCATCTGGCCGGCGGACAGGTTATCTTTATACTGATCCGCATTGGACGCGCTTATCACGAACTTGGGCTTTTCAGCCGCAAAAGGATTAATGTAATCGACGCCGTCGTAACCAGCAGGAATTGTTTTTAACCCGCCATCCCAGGCTGGAATAGTTCCATCAGCATTACCGGCTTTTTCCGCACCGATGGGCGTCAATGTATCGCCCAATTTAGCTGCTTCACCCGCTGGCGCTTTGGCCCAAGCGAAAGAAGACGATATCGCCAACGCTAAAGCGCTGAGTTTTATTATTGCATTCAATCTCATTGAGGCTACCTCATAAACCTTAAATAACTTGTCTAAACCCTAAAATGATACCGATACGCTTGCAGAAACATTGTCCCGGTCATTGAGGTAATTGTACGGCTCGCCCCCGAAGAAGTTGGTGTAGCCAATGGAGGCGGAGTACTTGTTCAGATAGACGCCCTTCAGAGTCAGGCCTACCGCTTTAGAGCCTTCTTTAAAAGGCGCTCCAGGCTCCGGCGCGTAACCTTTAACATCGTGACTCCACGCTAATGTCGGCTCTAGGTTAATGCCTGCAAACACATTGGGATAATCCAAGGTGAAACGCATACGGTAGCCCGCGGAGAAGTCAGTAACAAAACCTTCATTCTCGCAAAAGGAAGGATTGAGATTTACATCGTCGCAGCTTGCTTCTGAATCGTTGACAACCGGCCCGGTACCATAGGTGCTGTCCCGACCTAAGCGGGAATCATTTGGCAAGTCATGCACAAACACCGCTCCAATTTCAGAAACGAATGTCAGCCTGCTTGCTCCGAGGACCTGATCGATAAACTTGATAAAGGTTACCTGAGCTTGCGTTACCGCGAACTCTTCATAACCCTGTATAACATCGCCAGCGGAATCGTCAGCATCGTAAAAAGCGCTGTAAGGCTGATTCTTACTTGCGGCCGTCAGTTCAAAAGTATTTCTCTGAATTGGCAAATTTGGGCGGTAGGTTAACTCCCCCCCAATAGACCAGCCATTATCCGTGCTGGTATTAAAGCTGACGCCAAAAAGCTGTATATCTTCAGGGAACTCTATAAAGTATTTGGCGCCGACGCCGCTTGCGCCCTCTCCTTTAACGAATGAGGCGTATGGCAGTCTGCTATGGTAATTAATGTAATAAAAACCAAATTCAGTATCCCCTAGATCAGCGGCATACCACCGCACCGCCAAACCGTATTGACCGTTATTATCAGCCTCCCGGTCTCCAAGCCTTTCATTCACTAAAGCGCCAGTACCAGCATCAAGATTAATTACCTGTGATTCAGGAAACTGAGCCAGAGTATTAATTCCACCACAACCATCAGGACCTGAGTCGCTATTGGAAAAGAAAGTTCCGCAAGGGTCCGCTTCGGCTTTCTCCCATTCAATCTGGTAAAAGAACTCTGTTGTAAGGTCTTCAGTTAAGCCCACCGATGTATAGAACATATTGACTGGGAGCAATACATCCTTGACTTCGGCCCCTGGCGCCCGAGCGGCTGAGGCGTCTATCGGATTGATAATATTCACGCCGCCAAGGATAAATGTGCTTTCCCCCCAACTGACTACCTGCCGTCCCAATCTAGCGTTCACTGGCGTATCGCCAAAGTACCAGTCACCCCAAACATACGCGTCAAGAAAGCGCACGTCTGCGCCCGCCTGCTCCAACGCCTGATCGTTCAATGGCCGTGTCTGACCGACTTCATCATACGCCCGGCCTTCATCCATTAACTCTTTGTCGTAGAAGTAGCGCAAACGCGTAAAGCCGCCGTAGTCGCCATAGCGCAACATTAAATCAGAGGTGCCCTTGATAATTTTTGAGTAAGTCTCGCCTTTCTTAAAGTTCCAGTTGCCGTTGTCGCTATTGTGAGAGGAAGCGGCATCTGAGTAGGGCCCTGCGCAGCTAGCGCCTTCACAGCGCCCCTGGTTGCCAGGACTCAACTGGTTCTTATCGCGATCGGATATCCGCCAGCTAGCCCCGGCGGTGAGGGTGGTGTCCAGCGAGCCTTCAATGTCGCCCAGATAAAATTGAAACGCCTGTGCCGGAGCAGAGATTGTCGCCGCCACTGCGGCGGCCAACGGCAATTTGGTCCACTGACGCCAACGTTTATTTTTATTTATCATCGAACGCTACTCCGTTATTTTTCTTAGATCTTCATGCCATGCAGGAAGACGTTCTGTGTAAACCCAATTTTTGTTTGTTTTATTATCGACCCCTAGAAGATGTAAAAGACGTGAAAACACGGCGAGATCTTCTACGATGAAAGTCTCATACACTATAGACGCAATAGCCCGGATTCACCAATAGTCTAAATAAAAAACGCAAGTTATGAAAAAATAAGAAAGTTATGGCTTTTATTCAGGATTTTCAGGCAGCAAACGAGTACCAAATTCGACCCGCTTTAACACGGGTATTTTTTACTGTATTCATGTCATATAAGAATTGCTAAACAGGTCGCAAAATTTATCTCGTAACCCACCTATTTGTACTTTGCCCTAACGAAAAACTATCCCGCGCCCTCACGTTGCATTTGCAACGTAAGCGAGACATGATGAAATCAAGGTCGGACGGCTACGCCGTCAGCAAAAAACAAGAGAAACACACCAAAAACAATAGGAGAAAAACATGAATGCGAGAGAGGTTGTGATCGTGTCGGGAGCCAGAACCCCAATGGGCGGGTTTCAGGGCTCCCTAAGCTCATTGACTGCTGTGGAACTAGCCGCAGCGTCTATCAAAGAAGCAATATCCCGCGCCAGCCTGCAACCTGACGACATACAAGAAGTCATCATGGGCTGCGTTCTTCCCGCAGGCTTGAAACAGGGCCCTGCAAGACAGGCCATGCTGGACGCCGGCATCCTCAACTCGACGGGCGCCACCACCATAAACAAGCTGTGCGGGTCCGGCATGAAAGCCGCCATGCTGGCGCATGATCTGATCGTCGCCGGGACCAATGAAATCATGATCGCCGGCGGCATGGAAAGCATGAGCAATGCGCCTTACCTGTTGCCAAAGGCGCGTTCAGGCTACCGCATGGGTCATGGCGAAGTAAAAGACCACATGTTTCTTGATGGACTGGAGGACGCCAAAACCGGGCGCCTGATGGGCTCATTCGCAGAGGAAGTCGCAGGCAAATTCAGCATCACCCGCGAACGCATGGACGATTTCGCCATCAGATCGCTGAAGCTGGCCCAAGAGGCGATTGAAACCGGCGCGCTGAAGGATGAAATTGTTCCCGTCACAGTATCGACGCGTAAAGGAGATATCCTGGTAGAACATGACGAGCAGCCAGGCTCAGCCAATCTTGAAAAGATCCCCACATTAAGACCCGCTTTCCAGAAAGACGGCGCCATCACTGCCGCCAATTCCAGCTCTATCTCCGACGGCGCTTCCGCCATGGTATTAATGAGCCGCGAGGAGGCAGAGCGTCGTAGTGCGAAGCCTTTCGCCAAAATCGTCGCCCACAGCACTCATTCCCAAGCCCCTTCAGAATTCACCATCGCTCCTATTGGCGCCATTCAAAAGGTTCTGCAGAAAGCGGGCTGGTCTAAGGATGAAGTAGATCTGTTTGAAATCAACGAAGCCTTCGCCATGGTGACCATGCTGGCGATTCAGGAACTGGGCTTGGACGGAGAAAAGGTCAATGTATTCGGCGGCGCTTGCGCTCAGGGTCACCCTGTTGGCTCAACCGGCTCACGAATCATTATCACCCTAATGCATGCTTTGAAGCGTCTAGGCAAAAAGCGCGGCGTTGCGGCGCTCTGTATCGGTGGAGGCGAAGCAACTGCAGTCGCCATTGAGCTTATCTGATCAGATAAAGCTCATTTCATATGACAAGGGGCTTATTTCGGCCCCTTGTCGCTGTAGAGAAATATCATGGGCGGTGCGGCGACGCCAAGTATTCCTGAGACTGCATTTCCAGCAATCGGCTCTCTGTTCTTTCGAATTCGAACCTGAGACGTTCGCCCTGGTATATTTCATTAATAGCAGCGGCGGCGGAAATAATCACTTTTACGCGGCGATCATAAAACTCATCCACCAAGTTAATAAATCTCCGCGCCTGATCTTCTTTGTTAGCCTCAAGCACCGGGACGTTGCTTACCAGTACGGCATGAAATTCACGCGCCAGTTCTATGTAATCGTTCTGACTGCGCGGGCCGTCGCACAATTCTTTAAAATCAAACCAGATCACGTCATCCGCCCGACGTATCGCGTTCAGTTTGCGACCATTAATCAGAATATCGGTTTGATGAGCCCCTGCTTCCACGGCCAAACGCTCATAACTGTGCGTCAGACTCAACTGAGCGTCGTCATCCAAAGGATAATGATATAACTCCGCTTGTTGCAGCGTACGCAGGCGATAGTCCGTACCGCCATCGACATTCACCACTTCTGTATGCTGATTCAATAAAGCAATCGCAGGTAGGAATCGCTGTCGTTGCAAACCGTCCTTATACAAACCGTCAGGCACGATATTGGAAGTGCACACCAACGAAACGCCCCGTTCAAACAACGCCTCAAGTAAGGTGGCGAGAATCATGGCGTCGCCGATGTCAGTGACGAAAAATTCATCAAAGCAAATAACCCGAGCGTCACGGCTGAAGTGATCAGCAACAATTTCCAGCGGGTTCTTCTCCCCTTTAAGCTGCTTCAATTCCTGATGCACCCTCTGCATAAAGCGATGAAAGTGCACGCGCATTTTGCGTTTAAAAGGCAGACACTCATAAAAAGTGTCCATCAGGTAGGTCTTGCCACGCCCAACGCCCCCCCAGAAGTACAAGCCTTTCTCGGGTGTCATATCTGCTTTCGTCAGTCCGATTTTCCGCGCCAGACGTTGCATACGGCTGGCCTGAAGACGTTTGCTTTCCGCCGCCGTCAAGCGCTCAAACAACAACTGCAGCTTCTCAACCGCCATTTCCTGCGCGGGGTCATAGGAAAAATCCTGGCGTTCGAGATCTTGTCGATACTTTTCAATAGGAGTCGTCACTGCCTGACTCGCCTCACTGATAAATGATATTCAAGTCGCCAACTAATTATAGTTGGCCGAAATTGCGCGCTTATTTTGCCTTTTTCTTAACATATTGACTACACGGGTAAGGGATATTCCCGATCCCTTCACATACCGCGTCGTTGTGAGGGTCCAGTGCGACCAAAAGCTACCCGCCAGCAATGGAAATCGAAGCGCTTTTGTCGGTATACTACCTCACTCCTCCGGTTCACAATTCCTTGCAAATTTAAGTGTTGAAAGAATTATGGGATCTACCATTGTTATAGCGGCGGTAACTTTTCTGGTCGGTTTAGGCCTGGGCGTTCTGCTGCACAAGCTGTTGCACTCTGAAACCGCTAAAAACCGGCGTTTGGAACGCCAGATCGATCATCTGCAAGATCAACACACCCGCTATCAAGCGGAAGTCGCTGAGCACTTCTCTCGTACGGCGGAGATGCTAGGCAAACTCAACGCCAACTATCGCGATATATTCAATCATCTGGCTGTCGGCGCAGAGCGCCTGTGCAGCGACAGCGAGTTTAAATCGCTGGTGTCGTCCGCTACGCCTTCGCTATCCGTGAAGCGTAAAGAGGGTAAGAGCAAAGCTGAGGAAGAGTCGGTCTTTGAACCGCCTCGGGATTATGCCCCCAAAGCGGACCCGAAAGAAAAAGGCACTCTATCAGAGGATTATGGGTTCGAAAGCCGCTCGCATAACCCACCAGAAGCCGCTTCTGAAAGCGAGAAATATTAATTCCGCTTCCATGCGCGATAATCCGGTTAAGCCGGGTTATCGCCATCGAAGAATCTCACTTCCACGTCGACACTGTCAGCAAGCGCTTTACCAAGCGCCTGCACGCCATAACGCTCTGTAGCATGATGCCCCGCCGCAACATATACAATGCCCTGCTCGCGCGCGCTGTGCACAGTCTGCTCCGAAATTTCGCCACTCAAATAAACGTCCACCCCCAAACTTACTGCCTGGTCAATAAAACCTTGCGCTCCGCCAGTACACCAGGCGACAGTGCTGACCACTCGGCCAGGGTCGCCGCCAACAATCATAGGCGTGCGCTGCAATCGGTTAGCAAGGTGTTCGGACAGGTCGCTGACTGACATCGGCTGAGGCAATGCACCTTGCCACAACAGTCCTTCCACATCCCCTGCTTTGACCCTGCTTTCAACAGAAAAGCCCAGGTGCGTAGCCAAAGCGGCGTTATTGCCATAGTCTGGGTGAATGTCCAGCGGAAGATGGTAGGCGATCAGGTTAATGTCGTGCTGTAAAAGTTTGGCGATACGTCTGCGCTTCATACCAACAATAGCCGCGCTCTCGCCCTTCCAGAAATAACCGTGGTGCACCAGCACCGCATCAACGCCTTGCTCAATCGCGGCGTCCAACAACTGCTCGCTGGCCGTAACGCCGCACAGAATCTTGCGAACGCTCGTGCGTCCTTCCACCTGCAAACCGTTAGGACAGTAGTCCCTGACCCGGTCCGGTTGTAACCAGTTGTTCAGCAGTGTCATTATTGTTGAGATATCAGTCATGGCCTACTCCTCCATCGTTGCAGTTATGTTAACATTCCGCGCCAGTGCCGCCAAAGAACGAGAAAAATGAGACAGTTAGCAGCCTATGGAATCGCCGTGGCAATTGGTTTGTTAG
The DNA here is from genome assembly GCF_030719035.1 of Hahella sp. HNIBRBA332. NCBI lineage: Bacteria > Pseudomonadati > Pseudomonadota > Gammaproteobacteria > Oceanospirillales > Hahellaceae > Hahella > Hahella aquimaris. The sequence continues at coordinate 285,927 of NZ_CP132203.1, read as the reverse complement.
CCGCCGGCGCTTATCTCTTTTTTATGAAGCATCCGACGCTACAACCCCAACCGGCATTGACTTCATTCGCCGACGCCGTTGAGCACACGCTGCCTTCCGTCGTCAATATCTACAGCGAAGAACCCAATCCTGCGCTGTCCGATGCTATTTGGAACAATCCTTTATTTTCCAATTATTCCAAAAATATTACGCCACCCGAGCCCACGCTAAGCAGACTCGGTTCCGGCGTCATTATTGATAAACAAGGCCACATCCTGACCAATTACCATGTAGTCAAGTCCACGGAACTGATTAAGATCATGCTGTCTGATGGCCGGGAGACTCCCGCAGAAATCGTAGGCTTGGACAGCGAAGCAGACCTCGCCGTACTAAAGCCCAAACAGGACGGACTTCAGCCAATTCCGGTCAGCCAATCTCAACCCAGAGTGGGAGATATCGTACTGGCGATCGGCAACCCGTTTGGCGTCGGCCAAGCCGTGACGCAAGGCATCATAAGCGGCTTAGGACGATCTAACCTGGGACTGGCCACCTATGAAAACTACATTCAGACAGATGTCGCCATCAACCCGGGGAATTCTGGCGGCGCCCTAATTAACGCCAAGGGCGAACTGGTTGGTATCGTCACCGCAGTGTTCTCAACCACTGGTGGTTATCAGGGTATCAGCTTCGCCATTCCTGCGCAGTCAGCCATGGCGATAGCTCAGGACTTAATCCAGTACGGGCGTGTGATTCGAGGATATTTAGGGGTGGAAATGCATGAGCTGGCTCGTCATGAGGCGGATTTTTTTGGTCTTACGGATACCAATGGATTACTGATAACAGGAGTCCAACCAGACAGCCCAGGCAATAAAGCAGGGTTGGAAGCTGGCGATGTGCTTTTGATGATCAACGACATGCCAATGAGGACGTCACAACAGGCTAGAGACTTTGTTTCACACAACAAACCTGGGGATCAGATTAAGCTTACTGTGTTCAGGCGTGGCCAGTCTGTAAATCTAACCGCCACCTTACAACAGCGCGCAGGCAATGAAGGGGATTAACCGGAGGTTACCCCCTTACCGCCTCCAAAGCCTCTAACAGCACTTTCAGCATAGCCTCATTTTCTTCACGGCTCCCAACCGTTAAACGCAGACATCCGGCGAGCTTGGGATGGCCGCCATCCAGCAACTTAATCAAAACACCGCGTTTTTTCATTTCGTTGCAGACAGACTTGGCCGACAGGTCGACACGCACCAAAATAAAGTTCGCCTCACTAGGATAGACTGTCACGCCTGCCACATCGCCAAGATGGGCGCTTAACCAGCTACGCTGCTCCCGCAACGCTTCTGTTTGCTTCACGAACTCGGGAAAATGCCGGATAGCGGTCAACACAGCGTTTTGCGTCAGACAGTTAATGTTGTATGGAAGGCGCACTTTATTCAGTTGTTCAATCCATTCCTGCGCGCCAAACAGCATACCGAAACGCAACCCTGCCAACCCAACCTTCGAGAACGTACGCATCACCACAACATTGTCGTATTCGCTGATCCAGGTCATATAGTCTGCATCGGTAAAAGCCGTGTACGCCTCATCGATCACCACCAACCCAGGGCTTGCGGCAACAATCTGGCGCAGCGTTTCATCATCAAACAGGTTGCCTGTCGGATTATTAGGTTGAGCAATGAAAACCAGTGCAGGCTGATGACGTTTGATCGCGTCCAGCGTCGTCTGAGCGTCTATCTGGAAGTCATCATCCAACGGAACGCCCACATATTCAGCGCCGATGAATGTCGCAATCATCTTATACATGACAAAGCTGGGCTCAACGGAGAGTATTGTCCGTCCAGGTCCGGCTACCGCCATCGCGAGAATCTGGATGATTTCGTCCGAGCCGTTGCCAAACAGCATATCCACAGAAGCAGGCAAGCTATAGAGCCCCCTTAACGCCGCCCTGATGGGGCCAGCATCAGGATCTGGATAGCGGTTAATGGCCGCATCGCGCAAATCCGCGCCTAATTCAGCCTTTAATGCAGCGGGGAAGTCGAAAGGATTTTCCATTGCATCCAATTTGATCAGGCCTGTAGCATCCGCAACGTGATAGGCGGAAAGCGCCTGAACTTCAGGGCGCACCCACCGGGTAATTCTGTCTTTAACGGACATAAACCTATTCCTCTACTATGCGATACTCTGCGGATCGAGCATGGGCGGTCAGCCCTTCGCCACGCGCGAGCACCGAAGCAATGCGCCCGGCGTCAGAGGCTCCGCGACTGGAAAAATTGATCAATGATGAACGCTTCTGGAAATCATATACCCCCAAAGGGCTCGAGAAGCGTGCGGTTCCAGAGGTCGGCAACACATGGTTCGGTCCCGCGCAATAGTCTCCCAAAGCTTCCGCCGTATAACGCCCCATAAATATGGCGCCGGCATGCCTGATATCAGGTAACAACGCATCAGGATCAGCAACCGACAGCTCCAAGTGTTCAGGCGCGATAAGGTTAACCACCTCAACTGCGTCTTTAAGATCTGCGACCTTAATAAAAGCGCCTCGCTCTTTTAAAGACACGGAAATAATATCTTTACGTTCCATACCCGGCAGCAGCTTCTCGATTGAGGCTTTCACCGCAGACAGGCAGGCCGCGTCAGAAGAAATGAGGATCGCCTGCGCATCCTGATCGTGCTCCGCCTGCGAGAACAGGTCCATAGCGATCCAATCCGGATCCGTGCCGCCATCGCAGACCACGCAGATTTCCGAAGGGCCGGCAATCATGTCGATGCCAACAGTTCCGAACACCATACGCTTGGCCATCGCCACGTAAATATTGCCGGGACCGACAATTTTATCGACCTTGGGAATTGTTTCCGTGCCATAAGCCAGGGCCGCCACGGCTTGGGCGCCACCGACGGTAAATACCCGATCGACGCCCGCCACCGCCGCTGCGGCAAGCACCAACTCATTCACTTCGCCACGCGGCGTCGGCACAGTCATGATAATGGAGCCGACCCCCGCCACTTTCGCGGGAATCGCGTTCATAAGCACTGAAGAGGGATAAGCGGCCTTGCCGCCCGGGACATAAATGCCAACGCGATCCAAGGGAACAACCTGCTGCCCCAAGACGGTTCCATCTTCCTCCTTATAGATCCAGGAGGGTTGAACCTGCCTCTCATGGTAACGACGGATACGCTCGGCGGCGCTTTCCAGCGCGCTTTTCAATTCAGGACTAATAGAGGCGAGAGCCTGTTGCATGCGATGATGCGGAATTTCCAGAGCGCTCATTGACGTTGCATTCATATGATCAAAGCGATTTGTATATTCCAACACCGCTTCATCACCGCGAGCGCGCACATCTTTCAACACGCCCTCCACAACGCGGTTCACTTCCGCGCTGTCGTCTTCCTGAAAAGCCAGCAAAGCTTCCAGTTGCGACTTAAAATCCGCCTGACTGCTATCTAACTCACGCATATCTGCAGTTCGCCTCATTCGCTACTTCATTAGTATTCGCCCACAACACCCTCTGCTCAAGCAAGGGCGCATAAAATCATTCTGCGCCCACCGCCTGCGCCAGCTTGTCGAGTATTGGCTGTAAACTGGCGTGTTTCATTTTCATGGAGGCGCTGTTGGCAATCAGCCTGGAGCTGATGTCGCATATTTTCTCGCGCGGCTCTAAGCCGTTGGCCACAAGGGTATTGCCCGTATCGACAATATCTACAATTTCATCCGCCAGCCCCATCAGCGGCGCCAATTCCATACCGCCATACAACTTAATGATGTCAGCCTGGATGCCTTTGCCTGCGTAGTAACGCTTGGCGATATTGACGAACTTGGTCGCCACTTTGATACGCCCCGATTTAGGCGCCGCGCCTTTCATCGCCGCCGTCATCAGACGACAGGTGGCGATTTTGAGGTCCAGCGGCTCATAAAGGCCATCATAGCCGTGCTCCATCAGCACATCCTTACCTGCGACCCCCAAATCCGCCACACCATGCTGTACGTATGTTGGGACGTCTGTGGCGCGCAACACAACCAGCCGCACATGGGGCTGGTTGGTGGTGAAGATCAGTTTACGGCTTTTCTTGATATCGTCTTCTGGCTCAATACCGGCCGCCGCCAACAGCGGCAGGGTATCTTCCAGGATACGCCCCTTGGACAGGGCAATGGTGATGATCGCACTCATTACAGGATTCCGGATATTGGTGAATTGCTTCAGCCCGGCAGCCGACGAATCTTCGCGCCTAATAACTGCATTTTTTCTTCAATACACTCATAACCACGGTCAATATGGTAAATGCGGTCTACAAGGGTATCCCCTTCCGCCACCAATCCAGCGATCACCAAGCTGGCGGAAGCGCGCAAGTCTGTCGCCATTACCGGAGCGCCGGTCAAAGACTCTACTCCCTCCACGATAGCAGTATTGCCTTCCAGCTTAATCTTCGCCCCCATGCGGCGCAGTTCCTGCACGTGCATGAAGCGGTTTTCAAATACGGTTTCAACGATAGCTCCCGTACCTTCCGCCACGGTATTCATGGCGACGAACTGCGCCTGCATATCAGTTGGGAAAGCAGGGTAAGGAGCCGTGCGCAGGTTGACAGCTTTCGGCCGGGCTCCTTTCATATCCAGCTCTATCCAGTCTGGACCTGTGCTGATATGTGCGCCGGCTTCATCCAGCTTCAACAGAACCGCTTCCAAGATGTCTTCGCGAGTGTCTTTTACTCTGACCCGACCACGAGTCGCCGCGGCGGCGACCAAATAAGTCCCGGTCTCCACTCGATCCGGCAATACGTTGTAGCGGCAGCCATGTAGTCGTTCAACGCCGTTAATTTCAATCGTAGAAGAGCCATGACCACGAATATCCGCGCCCATTGCAATCAAACACTCAGCCAAGTCTATGACTTCCGGTTCACGCGCGGCGTTTTCAATTACCGTCTTACCATCCGCCAGCGTCGCCGCCATCAAGAGGTTTTCTGTACCGGTTACCGTCACAGTGTCCATGTATATATGCGCGCCTTTCAAGCGACCATTGATTTTTGCTTTGATATAGCCGCCTTCGACCAGAATATCGGCGCCCATGGCCTCCAAACCGCGGATATGCAGATCAACGGGTCTGCTGCCGATAGCGCAACCGCCCGGCAATGAAACTTCCGCCTCGCCAAAGTGAGCCAGCATTGGCCCCAGCACCAGAATGGATGCCCGCATGGTCTTTACCAGCTCATAGGGCGCAGTCAAATGTTTGATAGTATTGGCGTGCACTTCCACACACATTTTTTCGTCGATCATCAGCTCAACGCCCATGCGGCCCAACAGCTCAATCATGGTGGTGATGTCGTTAAGATGCGGCAGGTTGCCGATAGTGACGGGCTCATCCGCCAGCAACGTCGCAGCAAGGATGGGTAATGCGGAGTTCTTCGCACCGGAGATACGAATCTCCCCATTAAGCGGTTTGCTACCGCCGATCAATAATTTGTCCATTAAACTTACCTGGGTTGGAAAACGAATTATTTATTCGCGGCGGCCCACTCATCGGGAGTGTATGTTTTGATAGAAACAGCGTGTACGGTGCCGTCAGCGATCAGATCATGGATGCAGCTGTACACCGCTTGCTGTTTTTTGACGGGAGTAAGGCCGGCGAAACGTTCGCCGACGGCAACAACCTGATAATGATAGCCATCACCTTCTACACGGACTTCACAGTCGGACAGCTTTTCTTGCAAAATTTCTTGCAATGCTTCGGGTTGCATGCGCCCACTCCTCGTTATTCGTTGGCTGAACTAAACGAGGCATTTTAACCCAAGCAGGGGCTGGGCCCAAGTTATGGATTGGAAACAATTTGCAGCGACAGCCGCAAATTGCTTAACTGGAGGGATATTTACAAGTCAGTCTGGCGCGTCCGCCAGCGGCAAAACAGTTTCAACGCCGCTAACACGCGCAATATCAAACATCTTGCCGGACAGCCCTGACACACTGACGTTTAGCTCTTTGGCCTCCGCCGCCGCAACCAATCGCAGCAATAACGATATCAATACGCTTTGCGCATTCTCAACGAGAGACACATCTATGCGCAGCGGCGAAGAGGCGTCTGTCGTCCGTACAGAGTTTTCGCCCTCAGCCAATAAGTCAGTCACGCAGGAGAGATCAACCGCTCCAGAAATGCTCAGCACCGTTTCTCTGGATTGCTCATCCCTGGTGCAGGTCAATCTTGCCGACATTACTTCGCCTCGCTAGTCAGTTCATCTTCTTCGATCCGACTGGACCAGCTATCTACAACTTTGGTGATGTCGCCATTATGCACGTTAACTTGCTGCTCAAAGCGGTCCTTGAATGCAAGGCCTATATTCACGCCATTTACGATGACATTCTCCAGCAACCATTTATTGTCGCGATTTCTATACATCGAATAGATAACCGGATACTTGTTGCCAGATGCAGAGATCACTTCCAAATCCACACTTGCACGCCCCTCATCTCTTGGATTGATGGTGGCAGTCAATACGTTGACTTTAAACTCGCCACTCTCCACCAGCGCTTTGCCGTATGCGTCAAACAAGCTCTTTTTGAACACTCCAACAAACTTTTCTTTCAGCTCATCACTGGCTTCTCTGCGATATCGCCCCATTACCCGTGCGGCAATGCGGTCAAAATCAACCAGATTTTCAAGCGCATCTTGCATCACGCCATAAAATTTTTGTGGATTCTCGTAATAAGTCTGCTTTTCGGATTGCAGCTTGGTAACCAGCATTTTAGTGCTGTCCTGCACCACGCCAAAAACGTCTTGCTGTGCGTTGGCCTGCGCCACAACAGCAAACGCCATCATCGCCATGACTGCAAACACACTCCCAATATTCTTCACTGTTAACATCATGTAAATTGCCTAACTGTTTCTTTGCCTGACTAGCACTAACCAAAATTCACGACTTTATTTTGAATTCAGAGATACAGCGACCTACTTGCTGGTCGCAAAGTCGCTTATCAGCTTCTCTAAATTTAGCGCGCCCTGCGTACTATAAAAGAAGTCTCCGTCCTTTAGGGCTTCCTCGTCCCCACCAATAGAGACATTAATATACTTTTCCCCCAAGAGGCCTGCGGTACTGATAACTGCGACACTGTCCGCACTCAGATAGTTCACATCCGCATCAATATCCATTTCCACAACAGCCTTGGACGACTTGGGATCCAATGCAATACTGTTGACGCGCCCGATAGTGACGCCGGACAAGGACACTTTACCCCGCACCCTCAACCCACCCACATCAGTAAATTCCGCATATAACTTGTAGGTATCCTGCGTAGGACTCAGCGACAACCCGCTCACTTCAAGCGCCAATAAGAACAACGCCCCAATGCCGGCGACGATGAACGCCCCTACAGATATCTCCAGCGTACGAATCCGCATATTAAAAATCTCCAAACATTACGGCGGTCAAAATAAAATCCAGTCCCAGCACCGCTAACGATGAGTAAACAACTGTTTTGGTGGTCGCAGAGCTGATGCCTTCAGAAGTAGGTACCGAATCATATCCCTGAAAAACGGCGATCCAGGTACACACGACGCCGAACACAATGCTCTTGATAATCCCGTTGAGAATGTCATCGGAGAAGTCCACAGACGCCTGCATATTGCTCCAGAACGACCCCTCATAAACGCCGAGCCATTCCACCCCCACCATTTTACCGCCCCAGACGCCCACAACGCTAAATATCATGGCCAACAAGGGCATAGCGATAAATCCAGCTAGAAGCCGCGGGGCAATAATCTGCCGCAACGGGTCGACCCCCATCATCTCCAGACTGGATAATTGCTCCGTCGCCTTCATTAACCCAATTTCAGCTGTCAGCGCAGAACCGGCGCGTCCGGCGAATAATAACGCCGTCACTACCGGCCCCAATTCACGCACCAGCGTCAAGGCGATCATCTGGCCAATAGCCTGCTCTGAACCATAGTCCACTAGAATGTTGTAACCTTGTAGGCCAAGCACCATGCCTATAAACAGACCACTGACGACAATAATCACCAGCGATAGGACGCCGACGGAGTAAAGCTGTTTGAGTACTAGCGGCAAACCTTTCATGCGTGGAGCGCCCAGTAACGACCCCACCAAAAAAATTCCCGCCCGACCTAAGGCGCCGAGCGAAAGCAGGCCATTTCTACCAAGCCTTTGCAGAAAATCCAGCATCCTGGTCTCCCCGTAATAAATCCTCCGCATAATCTGTCGCGGGAAAATGGAAAGGCACCGGCCCATCCGGCAATCCATTGAGGAACTGCTTAACAAAAGCATTCCCGCTGGAGCGCAACTCCTGAGGACTTCCCTGCCCCATCACCTTACCGTCGGCGACTATGCACAGATGGTCGGTAATACTCAATGACTCCTGAATATCATGAGACACCACCACGCTGGTCAGCCCCAAAGCATCATTAAGCAAGCGGATCAACTGGACGATAACGCCCATAGCGATAGGATCCTGACCTGTGAAAGGCTCATCATACATCACCATTTCCGGGTCCATAGAGATAGCCCGCGCCAACGCCACACGACGCGCCATGCCGCCGGACAGTTCGCTTGGCATCAGATCACGTGCGCCGCGCAACCCCACTGCGTGGAGCTTCATCAGCACCAAATCCCGAATCATTGCTTCCGGTAGCTGGGTGTGAATCCTCAAAGGGAATGCGACGTTCTCAAAGACACTGAGATCAGAAAAGAGCGCGCCGGATTGGAACAACATCCCCATACGCTCGCGCAACTCGTATAACTCCTTGCGCTTCAGCTTCGGCACATTAAAGCCGTTCACCCAAATGTCGCCTTTGTCGGGCTTCAATTGGCCGCCGATTAATTTAAGTAGAGTGGTCTTGCCCGTACCGCTGGGTCCCATGATGGTGGTGACCTTGCCTTTGGGTATATCGATGTCTACGTTATCGTAGATAAGCCTGTCGCCTCTGGCGAAGGTAAGCCCCCTGACTTCCACGTAATTGGAGGGGTTTCGCGTCATCTAAAATCACCTTAATCGCCCAGTCCGCGTAAACGCCCCCTTCCTGGAAGCATTAAGCATCCTAAAAACATAACCTTACGGCGGCTTTAGCGTTTCTGCCAAAAATAGCCTAAACAGCTGCGGAATATATCAGAAGATGTTTTAACTGCCCACATCTTTCCCGGTAAGTTGCAGCAGCCCCCGAGCGTCGTATAATACGCAAGCCTCGCCGCTCATGATAAAACTTTACACCTGTCTGCGGCCAAGCTGACACTCCAACAAACCGACTCTGGAACGCTGCATTAATGAGCCACCACGATCACGAATATATAAAAGCCGCCAAACGCACAATTGAAATGGAGCTTGAAGCTATTCAAGCGCTAACCAACCGCATAGATGAGGCTTTTGTCAAAGCGTGCGACCTGATGCTAGAGTGCGAAGGGAGAGTTGTAGTGACAGGCATGGGAAAATCAGGCCATATAGGCAATAAAATTGCCGCCACTCTTGCTTCAACCGGCACCCCTTCCTTTTTTCTTCACCCAGGAGAAGCCAGCCATGGCGACCTGGGAATGGTAACCCCCAAAGATGTCGTTCTGGCGATATCCAATTCGGGAAATACCGCGGAAATCGTCACCATACTACCGCTACTTAAACGCATGGGCGTGCCGTTGGTCAGTATGACCGGCAACCCAAACTCCACACTTTCTCAAATCGCAGAAGCCAACATCGACGCCAGTGTCGTCACAGAAGCCTGCCCCCTTAACCTCGCTCCCACTTCCAGCACCACTGTATGTCTCGTATTGGGAGACGCCCTGGCGATAGCGCTGCTGGAAGCACGCGGCTTTACAGCGGAAGATTTTGCATTCTCGCACCCTGGCGGAGCTTTGGGACGCAGACTACTTCTAAAGGTATCCGACATCATGCATACGGGCGAATTTGTTCCTGTTGTCAAATCAGGCGCCTCACTAAGTGATTCGTTACTGCAGATGTCACAGAAAGGTCTGGGAATGACCTGTATTGTCGATGAGAATGACAAGCTGCTAGGCGTGTTTACTGACGGAGATTTACGTCGCACTTTAGACAAAAACATTGATATACGCAGCAGCGCCATTGATACAGTCATGACCTCAAACTGCCGATCTGTCACCAAAGACATGCTCGCCGCAGAAGCCCTGGGGTTGATGCAAGAGAAAAAGATCAACGCCCTGCCTGTCGTCGACGCTGACAATAAAGTCATCGGCGCCTTCAACACCCAAGATATGCTACGCGCAGGAGTCATTTGATGTCGCCGTCGTTGACCGAACAACAGATCCTGGCTTTACAGCCGATTAAACTCTTGGCCCTGGACGTAGACGGCGTTCTGACGGATGGGACTCTCTACTTCGGCGAATCTGGCGAGCAATTCAAACCGTTCTCCATACTCGACGGACTTGGCGTCAAACTATTGCAAAAAGCTGGAGTAACCGTCGCCATCATCACCGGCCGCAAGTCAGCCATGGTCGCCAAAAGAGCCAGCGACCTGGGCATTTTAGAGTTACTGCAAGGCCGCGAAGACAAACTTGTCGGGCTCAATGAAATTCGTGACAAGCTTGGTTTGGAGCTGAATGAATGCGCCTATATTGGCGACGACCTGCCTGATCTTGCGGCGATTCGCAGCTGCGGATTTGGCGTTACTGTGCCGAACGGTCACTGGTTTGTTCGCCAACATGCCGCCTACTGCACCTCCGCCCAAGGCGGCAAAGGCGCAGTCAGGGAAGTAAGCGATATGATTCTTGCGGCCAAAGGCCTGCTCCACACCTCCTTGGAAGCCTATTTATAACTTCATGACAGAACTGTTCAGACAATACAGCAAGTGGCTCTACGCGGCTTTGGCGGCGTTTCTGGTTTTTTATCTAGTCGCCTATCAGGACGAAGCAAGCGCCCCGTTCTTCGAGGAAGAGTCACTCCTGAAAGACGAGCCTGACGCATTTGTCATCAACGCGGTTTACACCACCTACAACAAAGAAGGCGCACTCACCAGCCGCCTGCAAAGCCAACTGGCGAAGCACTACCCCGATACGGACACTGGCGTACTGACGCGCCCCAACCTGGAAATCTTCCAGCAAGGGGAGAAAAGCTGGCATGTAGAGTCTTTGGAGGGCGAACTGCTTATCAAGCAGGACACCTTGAAACTGCGTGGAGATGTAGAGGTAAATGGCGCATCCAACGACGGCGCGCCGATTCTCATGCAAACGCAAGCGCTTGACTACAACAACAAGTCACGCTTTATCAGCACCGATCAACCCGTTAAGATAACTTCAAATATCAATCAGTTAACCGCTGTCGGAATGGAGGCGGACATTGATAAAAAGCTTATTGTATTACTTTCTCAGGTAACCGGCGTTTATGCACAACCCAAGTAAACTATTCACCGTGGCGCTGTTGCTGGGCTTTATTTTCGCCCCGTTAAGCCATGCTTTGGACCTTCTTAACGGCAGCGATGAACCAGTGCGCATCAAAGCCGGTCGCTGGGAGAGAGACGGCCAGAAAGGCATCGACACCTATATTGGCAATGTCGTCATTACCCAAGGCAAATCCAGCATTGAGGCGGACAAAGTCATTTTATACACCGATGACAATGGCATCAGTCGCTTCCAAGCAACCGGCAAGCCTGCTCATTTGGTGCAGTTTGACGAAGAAAAACAAACTGAAACCCACGCTTACGCAGAAAACATGGACTATGACCGCAGCCAGAGTAAAGTCGTTATGCGTAACCATGCGCGCATTCTTCAGGACAACAGCTCAGTGGAAGGCGAAGAAATCATTTATTTCACAGACAAGCGTTTAGTCACGGCAAAGGGAGCCTCATCGGGCAATCAAACCGAGCAGGTTGAAATCATCTATCATCCGCCCAAATCTAATAAACAATGAGCACCCTCACTGCCAGAAATCTGGCCAAGGCCTACAAAAAACGGCCTGTTGTAAAAGATGTGTCCGTTGAAATTCGCAGCGGCGAAATCGTTGGCCTCCTCGGACCTAACGGCGCAGGAAAAACCACCTGCTTTTACATGGTGGTAGGACTGATCCCCAGCGACAAAGGCAGCGTATTCATTGACGAAGCGGAAATCACTGGCCTGCCTATGCACGGGAGAGCGCGCAAGGGCATCGGCTATCTGCCACAGGAAGCATCGGTCTTCAGAAAGCTGTCAGTGGAGGACAATATCTACGCCATCCTTGAGACCAGAGCAGATCTCAGCCGCAAGGAGCGCAAACTAAAAATGGAAGAACTGCTACAGGAGTTTCACATCACCCATATTCGCAAAAGCCTTGGCATGAGCCTCTCAGGGGGCGAACGTCGACGCGTGGAAATCGCTCGCGCGCTGGCCACAGAGCCAAAATTTGTCCTGCTGGATGAACCATTCGCCGGGGTGGACCCTATTTCCGTCAACGATATCAAGCAGATTATTGAGCATCTCAAAAAGCGCGGCATCGGCGTTTTAATTACAGATCATAATGTGCGCGAGACCTTGGATATTTGTGAACGCGCCTATATTGTCAGTGAAGGATTTATTATCGCAAGCGGCGCCCCAAGTGATATCCTTGCCAACCCAAAGGTTAGAGAGGTCTATCTGGGTGACCAGTTCAAACTTTAGTTTAACCGGCGGTCTCCATCCCAGATGGACCTCAAGGCTCAAGAGCTTAGGATTAAAGCACCTAATAACTATGAAAAACTCACAAGATCTGTGCCTGAATCGGTGGTAAGCATCAGATGGTTATGAAAACTTCATTGCAGTTAAAGCTGGGTCAACAGCTGACCATGACCCCGCAACTGCAACAAGCAATAAAACTTTTGCAGCTTTCAACACTGGATTTACAGCAGGAGATTCAACAAGCGCTTGAGTCCAACCCCATGCTGGAAGTGTCTGAAGAGGACGAATCACCCAACCACGTTCAGAACGATACGATCAGCGACATGCTCGCCAACAACTCCAGCAAGGAACGAACGCAGGAGTCGGGCATGGATGAAGGGGGGTTCGCTGAAGAGGACAACTGGTCCGACTCCATTCCGAACGATTTGCCCGTCGATACCGCCTGGGATGATGTCTTCCAAAGCGGATCAAGCAACTACAGCGGCGGCGAGGATGACGAATACGACTTCGAGTCCCGCAACAGCAAAGGCGAAACCCTGCAAGACCACCTTCTCTGGCAACTCAACCTTACCCCCATGTCCGACATTGACCGCATGATCGCCGTAGCGATTATTGATGCAGTCAGTCCTGATGGTTATCTCTCCCTCACTCCCGATGAAATTCATAGCGGTCTGCAAACTGAGGGGGAAGAAGAAATTGAGCTGGACGAAGTATGCGCAGTTTTAAAACGTATCCAGCAATTCGATCCTCCCGGTGTCGCCACCTGCAACCTGCAGGATTGCCTGCTGAGCCAGCTGAATCAACTGCCGAAAGACACCCCTTGGCTAGGTCAAGCCAAGCTGGTGGTCAGCCACTACATCAATCTGCTTGGCAACCGCGACTACGCCCAACTAATGCGTCGCAGCCGCCTGAAAGAAGACGATCTGCGGGAAGTACTAAAGCTGATTCAAAGTTTGAACCCAAGACCGGGCGAAGGCATTCAGGAAAGCAATACCGAATATGTGGTTCCTGACGTTATCGTCAAAAAAAACAATGGCCGGTGGCTGGTGGAGCTGAATCCGGAAATCGCCCCCAAGATCCGCATCAACCCTGGCTATGCGGGCTTGGTGAGACGCGCGGACAACAGCTCAGACAACACTTACTTGCGCGATCAGTTACAGGAAGCGCGCTGGTTTATCAAAAGCTTGCAAAGCCGTAATGAAACTCTGTTGAAAGTCGCTTCACAAATCGTCGAACATCAGCAAGGATTCCTAGAGTACGGCGAAGAGGCGATGAAGCCGCTGGTGCTGCACGATATTGCGGAGGCGGTGGAGATGCATGAGTCAACCATTTCCCGGGTGACCACCCAGAAATATATGCACACTCCTCGCGGCGTATTTGAGCTGAAGTACTTTTTCTCCAGCCATGTCAGCACAGACACGGGTGGCGAGTGTTCTTCGACCGCTATTAGAGCTATTATCAAGAAGTTAGTTGCGGCGGAATCACCGAAGAAACCATTGAGCGACAGCAAAATTGCTGCGCTGCTTGGCGAACAGGGCATCAACGTCGCCCGTCGCACGATCGCAAAGTACCGGGAGGCGCTTTCCATTCCGCCTTCCAATGAACGTAAGCGATTAATTTAAAAGGAGGAATACAGGTATAAGACTTAAATCAAATAGTCACAAACTGGATGTGCTAGTATTTTTCATGGAAGTGCAAAATTCATAATGCACCGTATATTGGCATTAGGAGCAAAGTATGCAAATGAACATCACCGGACATCAAGTCGAGTTAACTGAAGCACTGAAAGATTACGTTAACAACAAGTTCGACAAGCTCGAACGACACTTCGACAGTATCAGTAATGTCCAAGTTACGCTCTCCATTCAAAAACAGCGTCAGATTGCAGAAGCAACCATGCACATAAGCGGCGCTGACCTGCATGCCAATGCTGAACACGAAGATATGTACGCGTCAATTGACGCACTGGTGGACAAATTAGATCGCCAGATCCTCAAACACAAAGAGAAGCACGTTGATCGGATGCACGGCGCATCCGCCAGATAACAGAACATGGCCCAAACCACACTAACTATTGAGTCAATTATCTCGCCCGCCCTCACACGCTGTGGGGTGTCGGGCTCGAGTAAGAAGCGCGTTCTCGAATATATCGCCAATCTGATTGCGCAACATTTTCCATTTTTGGACGAGAACGCCATTTTTACCAACCTGATCTGCCGTGAAAGACTCGGCAGCACTGGTATCGGCCAGGGCATCGCAATACCCCACTGCCGCCTGGAAAACTGCGACCGCATCATAGGGGCCTTGATTACACTCAAGGACAAGATCCCTTTTGACGCCATAGACAACGAACCCGTAGACCTGCTGTTCGTTCTGATCGTGCCTCAGGAGGCCACCAGCGAACACTTGGACCTACTGAGCCAACTGGCCCAGAAATTCAATGACCGTCGCTTCTGCGAACACCTGCGCGACTGTGACAACGACGAAACCCTGTTCAGGAGGGTGCTGGAGAAATAATCCAGCTTCGATGGAAAGAGGAAGACATGAAGCTGATTATCGTAAGCGGTCGTTCAGGCTCCGGAAAAAGTACGGCGCTCCATGTCTTGGAGGATATGGGTTATTACTGCATCGATAACCTGCCTATCGGTCTCCTCTCGCCTCTCACCCAAGAGGTGCTGGATCAGGGGAAAACCCAAAACCAGCAGCTCGCCGTCAGCATAGACGCCCGTAATCTTTATAGGGACTTATCGGACTTCCCGTCCATTTACGCCACTCTGCAAGCGCATAATATCGATGTGGAAATCATCTATCTTGACGCTAATGACGCCACCTTGATCAAACGATTTCATGCAACGCGTCGCAAGCACCCGCTCAGCAGTAAAAGCACATCGCTGAAAGAAGCCATCGCCAAAGAGAAGCAGTTATTGGAGCCAATCGCCACCCTGGCGAACCTCTACATAGACACCAGCGACCTCTCCATTTACCAGTTACGAGATCAGGTAAAGATCAGGGTTATCGGACACAAAACCCAAGAGCTGGCTCTGCTCTTTCAGTCTTTCGGCTTCAAGCATGGCGTGCCGTCGGATTCCGACATGGTGTTTGACGTACGCTGCCTCCCCAACCCCTACTGGGACACCGCACTGCGCGGCTATAAAGGCACTGATCAGGAAATCATTGAATTCCTTAAGCAGCATCCGGAACCGGAACAGATGCTGCAGCACATCATCAGCTTTCTTGAGACCTGGATTCCGCACTTCCAGAACAGCAACCGCACCTATATGACGATCAGCATCGGCTGTACTGGCGGGCAACACCGCTCCGTCTATATCTGCGAGTGCCTGGGAGAGCATTTCAAGAAAAAATATGATAATGTCCAAGTGCGCCACAAAGAGCTGGCGCAATAAGGTTTTAACAATAAGAAGCCACTGTCGCTTAACAATTAAACCGGCCTGAATCCAACATTCAGGAAATTTCAATCTTTTATATTCATCGCGCCCCATGATCCAGGAACAAGTCACTATTATTAATAAGCTTGGCCTGCACGCCCGAGCGGCGGCCAAATTCGTGTCCACCAGCGGCCGATTCGCCAGTAAGATCAGAGTAGCCAAAGAAGGCCAGGAAGTTGACGGAAAAAGCATAATGGCGGTCATGATGCTCGCCGCCAGCAAGGGAACGCTTCTCACTTTGAAAATAGAAGGCCCGGACGAAGAGGAAGCCTTTCACGCCATCAAGGCTCTGATCGAGGACTATTTCGGAGAGGGTGAATAACCCTAATGCTTTCGGGGCGCTTCGCCCCATCCCTTCCAAACATACCAGACAATACAAACCGCTTGAATAAAGTAAGACAATTCCCTGATTTTCCTTAGACTATTTTTCGTCTTAACTTACACTTTATAGTGGGCTCGCTTATACTGGCGCCACAACGGCGCAGAGCCCGTCTCTGTATTTAATCCGGCAATTTCCTCGCTGCCCGTTGCGGGCCGCCCTAAACGCGGATGTAAGTCTATGCCTCAAGCGACCGAAAAAAGCACTGCCAAGGTCCGTATGCGCTCCATTGCGGAAGCGCTGGAAAGCGGGTCTTTGCAGCAGGTCGCGCGCATTCTGAACGGCGGCCTATCCCCCAGCGACATCGCCCACTTACTGGAATCGTCTCCGCCCAATGAGCGGAAGTTACTCTGGCAGTTAGTCGATGACGAACTGGATGGCGAAGTTCTTCAATATCTGAGCGATGAAATTCGTTCCGACTTCCTCAGCGAAATGAATGCTCAGGACGTTATTGAGATCGCCGAAGACTTCGAAGTCGACGACCTCGCCGACTTGTTACAGCAATTGCCGGAAGCCGTCATCCAGGAAGTCCTGGAGACCATGGACGCTCAGGATCGCCAGCGCCTGGAAGAAGTACTGGCCTATCCAGAAGACTCCGCCGGCGGCCTGATGAACACGGACATGATCACCGTGCGTCCGGACATTACCGTCGACGTTGTGCTTCGCTATCTGCGCAGCCACAAAAGTCTGCCCAACATGACCGATAGCTTGCTGGTGGTGAACCGAAAAGATGACTTTATTGGTGTACTCCCTGTCACCACACTTTTGGTGTCCAGCCTTAGCTCCACCGTGCGAGAGATCATGCGCACGGATGTCGAGCCGATTCCTGCGATTGTTTCCGATAAAGAGGTCGCCACCCTGTTCGAACGCCACGACCTGGTTTCAGCCCCTGTCGTCAATGACAAAGGCAAACTCGTAGGCCGCATCACCATCGATGACGTGGTTGACGTTATCCGCGAAAACGCCGACCACGAAATCTTAAGTATGGCGGGTCTGGACGAAGAAGAAGATATGTTCGCCCCCATCATGAAGACCGCTAAAAGCCGCGCAGTCTGGCTGGGGATAAACTTGATCACCGCCTTTCTCGCCTCGGCAGTCATTGGTATTTTTGAAGCAACCATTGCAAAAGTAGTCGCTCTGGCCGTATTAATGCCCATTGTCGCAAGCATGGGCGGCATCGCAGGCAGCCAGGCGCTCACATTGGTAATCAGAGGGATGGCCACGGGCAAAGTCAGCTCGAGTAACATTCGCTGGCTGATGAACCGGGAGTTTCTGGTGGGAGCCTTTAACGGCTTGCTCTGGGCTTTCGTGGTGGCGACCGCCGCCATGGTCTGGTTCAACGACGTCACCATTGGCGTCCTGATCGCTTCAGCGATGCTGATCAACCTGACCGTGGCCGCCATCGCCGGTACCGCTTTACCATTGATACTAAAAACCCTGAAAATAGACCCTGCTCTGGCTGGAGGCGTCATCCTAACCACAGTCACGGACGTGGTCGGGTTCATGTCATTTCTGGGACTCGCCACAATCGCCTACGCCTGACCAGGCGCAAGGGCGAATGCCTGTCTATCCTTATCTTACTTGAGCGCTGTGTTACCATTTTAGTTTCCGAGAATTGATTCGAGCATTTCAATGAACCATTCACATCACGACGACGATTTCGAAGACGATTACTACGACGAAGAGGATCTGCCTCCCAGTAAATCCAGCCGTAAACGGGCCATGGAGGCGCTGCAGCAGCTAGGGAAGAGGCTGACGGAACTCAAAGCAGACCAACTCACCCAGCTTCCGCTAACTGATCGCTTGCATGAAGCGATACACACCTATAATAAAATCGGCAGCCATGAAGCCAAACGCCGCCAGTTGCAATTTATCGGTAAACTAATGCGGGATGTAGACGAGGAGGAGGTTCGCTCATTTCTCGACAAGTTCGACCTGGGCTCCGTACAAAAGGCGGCTGAGCATCATCGCCTGGAGCGCTGGCGGGAGTCGCTGATTTCAGAAGGAGATCAGGCAGTGACTGAATTTATGAATCAGTACCCGAACACAGAGGCGCAACACCTGCGTCAACTGATTCGCGCTGCGCAAAAAGACATGACGGAAAACAAGAATCGCGGCGCCGCCAAAAAGCTGTATCGCTACTTGAAGGAAGTCGTTGACGACGCCTGATTGATTAAAGAACGCTACTTGAGTTTGCGATGAGCGAGTACGGGCATTCTGGTCCGGACTTCCTGCAGCTCCGCCTTATCCAGAGTGGAGAGAATAACCCCCTCTCCTTCTTCCAGTCCCGCCACAACTTTGCCCCAGGGATCGATAACCATGGAATGCCCGTAGGTGCGTCGAGACTCTGAATGACGCCCCCCCTGATTGGCCGCGGCGATAAACACCTGATTTTCTATCGCCCTCGCCCGCAGTAAAGTCTCCCAGTGCGCCTCGCCTGTCACATAGGTGAATGCGGAAGGAACCGTCACCAACTCCGCCCCCTGTTCCGCCATCGCCCGAAACAATTCGGGGAAACGCAAGTCATAGCAAATCGATAGGCCGATTCTGATCCATGGCGTATCGATCACCACCACCTGCTCGCCCGGCTCAAATATGGCGGACTCTCGATAGGCCCCATAAGCGTCCTTTACATCAACATCAAATAAATGGATTTTATCGTAACGGGCAACCGTGTCCCCACTATCGTCGAACACCCAGCAGGCAGAGCGCACGCGACCATTAATGGAAGCGCCGTCAGGACGTTGCGCACAGGGCAACGAACCCGCAATAATCCAAACCCCAAAACGTTTCGCCAGCCCGGCGATAAATCGTCGTATAGGGCCCTCGGAGTCCGCCTCCGCAGCGCCAATATCCAAAGATCGCTTGCTTTCGAATAATGCAAAGTTCTCCGGCAGCAGCACCAACTGCGCGCCGCCACTTGCCGCCTCCGCCACCCAGCGCTCCACTCGGGCCAGATTCTGCTCTATATCACTGGTGCTGACCAACTGCACTATCGCCAGTGTGAACTTGCTCATCAATCCGCTCTCCTTCTCTGAGAAGCCGAACCGCCGCTGGTGTTATCAAAAATTTGCTGCAGGCTGACTTCAGGGTTATCCAATGTACCTTTGATTTTATATGTGGCGCTGGTCATCCGGCTGAGCGGATCCCCCAGTAGCTTATCGATCAGGAACAAGGCGCCTCCCACTTGGGGAGCCCCCACCAAAACCGCCGCCAGCGGCAGGTTTTTCGTTACCGGCAGCACGACCACCATCTGCATATCCAGAGTGTCATCCACCAGACTGGTCTTGCCGGTTATCTTAAATCCGCTGGAAAGGGTCTGGATCGCGAGAGGA
Organism: Hahella sp. HNIBRBA332; assembly: GCF_030719035.1. Lineage (NCBI taxonomy): Bacteria > Pseudomonadati > Pseudomonadota > Gammaproteobacteria > Oceanospirillales > Hahellaceae > Hahella > Hahella aquimaris. The sequence goes on along the minus strand of NZ_CP132203.1, from coordinate 266,203 downwards.
CTTTCAAAGTTCATCACCCCTTCTTCAATGCGCGCCTCACCCTCAATCTGGTCATAAGCCAGGCCTTTACGGTACAGATCAGAAAAATCCAAACGCAAGCGCCGGGTAATTGAGTCCGTATTCAAAATGCCAAACACCCGGAAGATATTGGCCGAGTTGGACGCCTCACGGAATACGCCACTGCTCATCTTGAAACTGATTTGTCCCGTAACGTCTTTCCACTGAAACTCAGTAGGACCGCCTTGCCAGACTATGCCTGTATTGAAGCTGTAATCTTCCGCGGTCAAAGGGGCCTCCTCCGCAAGGTTTTCATAAAAACGATCAAAGTTGACGCCTTTCATGTCCCCAGTGAGAATTGACGTCTGGTGGCCGGTCTGTGGATCCATCAGCCAGCTTAATCTTGCCGTCACTGTTGCGTCGGCGAGACGCCCAAACATATTGCTGAAGACGACGCCATCTTCCCTGGGCTGCGTCACCCAGGCCCAGCTTCCAAGCTGTTTGCCTCCCAAGCGCAGGTCTTCGATATCTACCTGCGCCAAAGGCACGTCCGCAGGCGTCATACGCTTCTCCACCACTGTGGCGGCGCTATCAGAGATATACAGGCGCCGAAACTTTGCGAAGGGCGGCTTGCGGGCGTCATCGTGGATAGACAAAGTCCCCGTCAGTCTCTCGCCATCATCCAGTGAAATATCGAGCCCTCCGGAGCCCCGTTGCAGTCGCACATCCACCTGACTGAACCACTCGCCGGCGACCTCCAGCTTCCCAACCTGCATCGACACGCGATTTAGCCAATCTGGCGCACTTGCCGGCGTATCCCCCATGTCAGCGCCGAGGAATTCTGGCAGATAAGCGCGCCACTCTGACACTGACAATCGTGATAGCTGTCCAGACACATTGACGCCTCGGGCAGGCAGCTCCATGCCTTCGGGAGCGCTATCCCCCGTGACAAACGCCAGCGCGCCCCGGTTGACCTTTCCGTCACTGACTTCAAAACGCGCTTTCAGCAGATCTTTCACTGAGACAGACCAGTTTTCACGACCTCCCTGCGTCTCCCAGTCGCGCACAACTGACAGGGGAAGACTATCCTGTATCGCCTTTTCGAAAGGAGCGGGAGCCCGAATGCCAGCGCCCAACAGCTCGCTGTCCAACCGCAGCCGGATGCGACTTTTGTCAGTGTGATCAAGATCCAAAGCAAGACGATAAGGTAGCTGGCCAGACAAAGGGACTTTCCGCTCGATCTTAAGCCAATCCAGCAGCGTAGGCGTCTCTATTTTGCTCGCCAGCTTTAACGCCAGTGTCTTGCGTTGTTCCGACCAGTTTGAGGTCGTCACGTCCAGGTTCGCGGGCTGTCCAAATATCGCCCCTTGCATGCCCGTCGCCCGAATGCCATCGACAGTGCTGAAGGAAAGACTGCCCCGTAAATCCGTTAACGCCAGATCATTACGCTCAGACTGCAAATTCAATCCAGCCGCTTTCAACTTGAGATCTATGCGAGGCGCGCCAACCCCGACCGTGTCTAACGTCAAGTCCAGCACGCCAGAGCTGGCGCCGCTGACAGACCAGTCTTCCACAACCGGCGCAGTCACATTGGCGATGGGCGACTTTTTCAACCAATAATCCCAATCGCTTTGCTGTGGCCGAATATTCGCGCTGATATGGAGCAGCGAGTCCGCGCCCCCTCCGCCGTCGCGCTTCACCTTCACTGAGCGAACCTGGGTACCGGCGATACTCCCCTCGCCGACAATAGCGCTCAACTCGCCTCCGATGATCGCGAGACGCGCATCAAAATGTTCCAATTCAGGCCAACCCTCTGCGTAATGCAAACGCCCGTCTTTCAGATTGAAAAACATCTGCGAGCGGTGATTGGCAGCGGTCGCCAAAGGCCCGACCACACCGGAATAGAAGTAGCCGCCGGTAGTCACCTGCCCGCCTCTAACCGCCTGATTTAACCAACGATTGAGTTCCTGCGGAATAATATGGCCCGGCACAAGCAGAGAGGCCACTCGAGCATCCGCATTCTCCACTCCTATCGCCAGCTCCAGGTTAAGCTCACGAGTCTTGTCATGAGGCAACAATATGCTAAAAGCGCCGCTCAGCTCCGCTTGCAGCCCATTTATCTCTTTCAGCCGCAGCCCGTTTCCGAAAACATACACATAATCATCGTTACCACGCCATTCAACACGCCCCTCGCCGGCGCTGAACGTCCATCCCGCATGATACAACTCCGGAAAGCTCAACTGCATCGCCGATCCTTTGAAGATGACCTTGCCGCCATGATTACGCACCTGCAGAAAGCCATCGATACCCGCGCCGCCAGGCGCCCCGCCATGTGGCGCAACCCTGACCTGATCAAGTTGCGCGAGCACCTCAAACTGCCTGTTCGCGTCAAGATTAAAACCTATGTTGCGCAGCGCGCCTTCCGGCTGGTAACTCGCGAGACGCCGCGATGCATCATCAGGCAAGATGCCGGCGGCGACGCTCAAGCGACTTAAAAGACCCAGATTCAAATTATCCATGGCCATCCGGACCGTACCCTCCGCGCCAACATCCACCAAAGCGCGCGCACCGCGCCAGCTGTCACCCGCCCAATCCAGCCCAAGATCATAGGCGGTGACCTTCCAGCCGCCTTGTTCAGTCAGCGCGGCGTTGAATCGCGCCCTGATATTCTGCAGAGGCGCCAGGGTGGTTTGCTCATCCGCCCAAGCTAATCGGGGGATATCCAGATCCCCAGTCATATCGATGAGGCGATTGTCTTCCAGCGTCAGCCAAAGAGCCCCTGACGCTTCGATATCCGTAGCCTGTAAGCCATGCTCGGAAATAAGGCTTAACAGAGGGTCCAACGCCTCCCCCCTTCGCCAGCTCAGGTAGGCTTCGCCATTCAGCTTCCCCGAGCTCAGCAAGTCATGCGCATAGACAGAAAATAGCCCCAGGTCTGCATAGTCTCCCGCTCGCAGAATTCGGCCCGAAGCAGCCACGTCACTCTCATCCACTTGAATCGTCAACACAGGAATCAGCCAACCCGCCACCTGACTGTCGCGATAACGCCAGTGCAAACGGATTTCTCGAAACTCCAGCACTGGCGAAGCCATGTAATCCGCCAGACGCCGCCAGTCCAGAGCCCCTCCGCCATTAGCTTTCTGCTCCAACCCCGGGAGTCGCCAGCCGCCGCTCAAGCTTTGCTCCAGGTTAACGGAGACATCCCCGATTTCTACTCGACTCAAAGCCAGTTTCATCGAAAACAGCGACTTGACCATGTCCGGCTGTACAACGAGGGAGTCCAGCGTCATTGCGCTGTCGACTTTATTGGGATCAGTTAGAGTGACGTTTTTGAGGGTGATGACGGGATCGAAGCCATCCCAGCTTCCTTCCAACGCCTCCATTCTGACCGTCGCGCCAAGGGATGCAGACAGACGTAATTCAAGGTCTTCCTTGAACACAGACACGGCGTCGAAGAAGTTACGCCCTAAAGAAAGGTAAGTGGCGACCAGGACCAGCAATGCGATAGCCACATACCATATCCATTGCGTAATCTTGATTAACACGGATTTAATGGTCATGACTGAATCGGGCCGCCGGCGGTATACGTCTATGCTTGATTAACCTGCGCCGACGACAAAAACTCAGAGTCGCCGCCGGCTGGTAATATCTACGGAAAGTGTGCGCTGCAATCTATTGCAGAACAACATCAAACTGCTCCTGGGTGTACATCACCTCCACCTGAAAGCGGATACGCTTGCCGATAAAGGTTTCCAGATCAGCGACACTGTCGGATTGCTCATCCAGCAACAAATCCACCACAGCTTGCGCCGCCAACACCAGATATCCCTGCGCGTCATAGGTGCGATTAATACGCAAAATCTCACGAAAGATTTCATAACACACCGTTTGCGCTGTCTTGACCGTACCGCGACCATCGCAGGCGGGACAGGGCTCACACAGCATCTGGCCCAGGCTTTCAGTGGTGCGCTTGCGAGTCATTTCCACCAACCCTAACTCACTCACGCAGCTGATTTTGGTTTTGGCGTGATCACGCTCCAGCATTTTCTCCAGCATACGCAACACCTGGCGTTTGTGCTCCTCGTCCTCCATATCAATGAAGTCGATGATGATGATGCCGCCCAGGTTTCGTAGCCGCAATTGTCGCGCAATGGCGCGCGCCGCCTCCAGATTGGTTTTGAAGATGGTCTCTTCGAGGTTGCGATGGCCGACAAACGCGCCCGTATTGACGTCTATGGTCGTCATCGCTTCAGTCTGGTCGATAATCAGGTAGCCGCCGGACTTTAATTGCACCTTGCGACTCAGCGCCTTCTTCAGCTCATCTTCAACGCTGTACAAATCAAAAATCGGACGCTCGCCAGGATAGTATTCCAGCTTATTGCGAATCTCAGAGACAAATTCATCCACGAACTTCAACGCCTTATGGAAGCTTTCTCTGGAGTCGATGCGTATTTTTTCGGTATAGGGGCGAACAAGGTCGCGCAGAGTACGGATGTAAAGCGGCAGGTCTTCATATATCGGCCCTGGCGCCGGCGAAGATTTGATCTTCTCCCGTAAAGACAACCAGAGCTTTTGCAGGAACAGGATATCAGACTTCAACTCTTCCGAGCCGACGCCCTCGGCGGCCGTGCGGATGATAAAACCGGCGCCATCCGCGGAATTGGCGTCTTCTGTGGTCACGCAAAGCTGAATGAGTTCCTTGAGGCGGTCACGCTCGGCGTCGTCTTCTATACGTTGGGATATTCCAATGTGATTGTTATCAGGCATATAAACCAAATAACGGGATGGAATAGACAGTTGCGTGGTGAGACGCGCGCCCTTGGCGCCAATTGGATCTTTGGTGACCTGCACGACCAGAGACTGACCTTCCCGCAGCAAAGAGCTGATATCAGGATGCTTATTGCCGCCATTGCGGTCCTCGCCAGGGTTCACAGTGGTTACGTCCGAAGCATGAATGAAAGCCGCGCGCTCCAATCCGATATCAATAAACGCCGCTTCCATACCTGGCAATACTCGGATGACTTTGCCTTTGTAGATATTACCGACAATGCCACGCCGCTGACTTCTTTCGATATAAACTTCCTGCAGCATGCCGTTCTCGACGACAGCGACGCGAGTTTCCACCGGAGTCACGTTGATTAAGATTTCTTCACTCATGCAGTTAGTCCGACCAGATCTTAATTCCGAATTCCTTTAACAGCACGACGGTCTCGCAAAGAGGCAACCCAACAATGGATGAATAGCTGCCTTCCACGCGCTCCACGAAACTCCCGGCCAACCCCTGAATGCCGTATGCGCCCGCTTTATCTGCTGGCTCACCGGAATCCCAATAGCGCTGAATTTCCCGCTCGGACAACTCCCGAAATCGCACCCGACTCAAAGTCGTCGTCACCTTGCAATCTTCCGCCGCCACTAAGGCCACGGAAGTCAACACCTCATGCCATGTTCCTGATAGCCTGCGCAGCATGGCTTTGGCGTCTTCAAAATCAACCGGCTTGCCGAGAATATCGCCTCCCGCCACAACCGTAGTGTCAGCGCCCAACACCACTATATCCTGTTGATCCCTATGCGCTGCAAATATCGTTTTTGCTTTCTCTCTGGCGAGGCGTTCCACATAATCCGCCGCCGCTTCCGAAGGCAGAACGCTTTCATCAATATCCGCGCTGGCGATAGAAAACTCACACCCCAGACCCGCGATCATTTCGCGCCGTCGAGGAGATCCCGACGCCAGCACAAGACGCCGCCCGCCAGGGTTACCGTCAAACATTTTCCAGTTTTTCCATCAGTAGCGAAAACAACGGCCACAAAAGCGCCGAGCTCAGGGCGCCCAATAAATAAGCCATATCCGTTGCAGGCTGGGCAAGCATGCCGTTAATCCAACGAAACAACATCAACACGATGCCGACGATGATGAATACTACAAAAGACTGCTGAATCAGAGGAAACATTTGCAGCCGTTGCAACATCTTCAGCACCAGATAAGCCTGCAGCGCCAGCGCCAGGGCATGCACGCCCAATGTGCTTCCCATCAACACATCCCACAATAGCCCAACACACCATCCGACCAGGATGCCGCAGGCGCCGGGGTGCTTCAACGTCCAGTAAAACATCACCATGCATATGGACTCAGGCCTGAAATAAGCAGCGTATCCACCCAGAGGAATCAGGCTGACGCAAAACGCCAGGAACAGCGTGAAAACGAACAAGACAGGGCGAAACTCATCTCTGGGCATAAGGCCTACTGAGTTTCTTCAGGCGAAGGTTCGTCGGAGACCCTGTCTCCCACCTCCGACGACTTCTTTTTGAACACTAATAAAACGTGTCTGCTGCGGTTTAATTCGGACAAGGGGTGCGCTTCGATTCGCGCAAAAGGCTCGCCCGGGTCATGCACCACTGCAGTCACTTTCGCAACCGGATAACCCGCCGGGAATTTACCGCCCAAGCCGGAACTGACCAACAAGTCGCCAACAACGATATCCGCCGTATCAGGAACATTAATCAGTTGCAACCGGTCCAACACGCCGGAGCCGACGAGAATGCCGCGCACACCGTTGCGATTAACCTGAATCGGCACGGCATGGTTGCTATCGGAAATCAGTAGAACACGAGAGGTCAACGGCGACACTTGCGTCACCTGCCCCATCAATCCCTGCGAATCGAGCATAGGTTGCCCGACATAGACGCCATCGTCAGAACCTTTGTTGACGACCACCTCATGCATATATGGATCAGGATTGATGCCGATGATCTCGGACACCAGCACAGAATCATCCACCACGGACGAGGCATTCAGCAGCTCACGCAGACGATTAACTTCCGCGGTCAAAGACGCCAGACGCTGCGACTTCGCCTCAAGAATCAAAAGCCTGTTGCGCAGCGCGTCATTTTCCTGCTGCAAATCGCGGCGCGATTTAACCGCGTCTTCAGTCCAGTCGACCACGTCGGAAGGGGCGCTGACAACCCATTGCACAGGGGCGACGAGAGTCGCCAGCGTTTCGCGTAACGAAGATAAGAGATTGAGGTGATAATCCGCAAATCCGATGGCGATGGAGAGCACAGCCACCAATATCATTCGTGCGCCTAAAAATGGGCCTTCAACGAAGATATTTTTAATGTCGCAATCTCCCCAACAGTCCGGAAAGGAATTTATCTACAAACACAGAAAGCTACCATAAAACATGGCGAAAACAAGTGGTCAACTCCGTTAAAGAGTTGTTATTCCATAAAGAATAGACCACTGCCGCGCTTGTCGATAACTTCCAGCGCACGACCGCCGCCCCTTGCGACACAGGTAAGCGGATCGTCAGCAACGATTACCGGCAAGCCGGTTTCTTCTGTCAGCAAACTGTCCAGACCGCGCAATAGTGCGCCGCCGCCAGTCAATACGATGCCTCGCTCAGCGATATCGGACGCCAATTCAGGCGGCGACTGCTCCAATGCGCTCTTAACCGCCTGCACGATGGTCGCCAGAGCTTCCTGCAGCGCTTCGAGGATTTCTTCGCTATTCAAGGTAAAACTACGGGGAACCCCCTCTGCAAGGTTGCGGCCGCGCACATCGATTTCACGCAGCTCTAGTCCTTCGTATGCACAGCCGATTTCCTGTTTGATTCGCTCTGCAGTGGCGTCACCAATCAAACTGCCGTAATTGCGACGCACATAAGCGGTAATCGCCTCGTCAAACTTGTCTCCACCCACTCTAACCGAATCGGCGTACACAATACCGTTCAGGGAGATAATGGCGATCTCCGTCGTTCCGCCGCCGATATCCACCACCATGGAACCGTTCGCCTCTTCAACGGGCAGACCGGCGCCAATGGCCGCCGCCATGGGCTCTTCGATCAAAAATACTTCTCTGGCGCCCGCGCCAAGAGCGGACTCACGAATCGCTTTACGCTCAACCTGGGTGGAACGACTGGGGATACAAACCAGTACGCGAGGACTGGGGGTGATGAAACTGTTTTCATGCACTTTGTGGATAAAGTGCTGGAGCATCTTTTCAGTAACGTGAAAATCGGCGATGACGCCGTCTTTCAATGGTCGGATCGCGGTAATGTTGCCCGGCGTCCGTCCCAGCATCCTCTTCGCTTCGGCGCCTACCGCCGCAACGCTTTTCTGTGCGCCCTGGTTACGAATTGCGACCACAGAGGGCTCATTGAGCACAATTCCTCTTCCACGAACATAAATCAGTGTGTTGGCGGTCCCCAGATCGATCGATAGATCGCTGGAAAACAAACCACGTAATCGTTTAAACATTGAACGTTTGAATCCGTATTCTTTTTGGGGTTAGGCATGCTGCGGCAACTTTAACAGTGGCGAGGGGTCAGGGCAAGAATCATTTAGCCCCGCCAGCGCCTAGCCGCAAGCCATTAAAAAATTGTCATCACAAAGGCCTGTTTTGGGGCGTTTTACAGGGAAAAATCGCCAATTCATTTACAGACTGTACGCAAACCCTCTTATAATAGCCCTCTTTAGTTTCCGGTGCGATCAAGAGCGCGGCAATGGCGTTCGCCAGCCCGGATTCAACATCGAATTATCGGATCAGATCCGAATCAAGCCAACCGCAACGCCCAGCAGGAGAATAATGTGACTATCCAGTCGGAACAGTTGGAGACCATCGCCAAGCTAGCGAGATTGGAAACGCCCGGCGATCAAGTGGCGAAACTGACCCGCGATCTGGGACAGATTCTGGACTTCGTTGAACAAATGCAGAAAGTGGACACCAGCGCTGTAGAGCCTCTGTCCAATCCGCTGGAAATGACTCAGCGGCTGCGTAAAGACGCAATCACGGAAAGCAATCAGCGTGAAAAATTTCAGGCTATCGCGCCAGCCACTGAAAATGGTTTGTATCTGGTTCCCAAAGTCATCGATTGACGCGACTGGAACGCCCCTCCAACAGAACCTATTGCGAACGCCTTGCCGGCTATAGAAAAGTAAGAGATACGCATGTTGCCACATACTATTAGCGAGATCATAAGCGGACTCCGGGAAAAACAGTTTTCTTCCCGTGAAATCACCCAGGATTATCTGGCCAGAATCAAGCGTCTCAATCCAGAATTGAATTGCTTCATCACCATCACTGAAGATCTGGCGCTCTCACAGGCGGAACAAGCTGACGCCCGTCTTAATGCAGGACAAGCCTCCATTCTGAATGGCGTACCTCTCGCGCATAAAGACGTCTTCTGCACAGAGGGCGTGACGACGACATGCGGATCCAGAATGCTGGAAAACTTCGTTCCGCCTTACGAGTCCACCGTCACCCGCAAATTCATGGAGGCTGGCGCCGTCACATTAGGCAAAACCAACATGGACGAGTTCGCCATGGGCTCATCCAATGAGAACAGCTACTTTGGCCCGGTGCGTAACCCTTGGGACACCGAGCGAGCGCCCGGCGGCTCTTCAGGCGGCTCCGCCGCAGCGGTTGCGGCCGGACTTTGCGCAGCGGCGACCGGTACGGACACAGGCGGATCGATTCGTCAGCCTGCCGCATTTTGCGGCCTGACCGGACTCAAACCAACTTACGGACGCGTATCTCGCCTTGGCATGGTGGCTTTCGCATCAAGTTTGGATCAGGGCGGTCCTTTCGCCCGCACGGCGGAAGATGCGGCGCTGCTAATGAACGTCATGGCCGGACACGACCCCATGGACTCCACCAGCGCCCTGAACCCCACCGAGGACTACACCGCTTCGCTGACGCAACCGCTGACAGGGATAACTATCGGCTTGCCAAAAGAATACTTCAGCAGCCAGCTCAACGCAGAGCTTGAAAAAGCATTGCAGGAAGCAATAAAAGTGTATGAGTCGCTGGGCGCTTCCTTTAAAGAGGTCTCCCTGCCCCACACAGAGCTGTCCGTACCCGCTTACTACGTTATCGCACCCGCAGAGTGCTCAACCAACCTGTCACGCTTCGACGGCGTTCGTTATGGTCATCGCTGCGAGAATCCCAAAGACCTTGAGGACCTTTATCAACGCTCCCGTTCAGAAGGTTTCGGGGATGAAGTAAAACGCCGCATCCTAATCGGAACCTACGCGCTGTCCGCAGGTTACTACGACGCTTACTACCGACAGGCGCAAAAAATCCGCCGCCTGATCAAAAACGATTTTGTATCCGCGCTGAATGAAGTCGACGCGTTGTTATGCCCAACCACGCCCGATGTCGCCTTCAAACTGGGCGAGAAAACATCCGACCCAGTACAGATGTATCTTGAAGACATCTTCACAATTCCCGCCAGCTTGGCCGGCCTGCCTGCGCTTGGCCTGCCTTGCGGCTTCAAGGGCGGCCTGCCCGTTGGGATGCAGTTGATCGGCAACTATTTTACTGAAGCCCGATTATTGAACCTGGGACACCAATATCAGTTGAACACCGACTGGCATAAACGCAGTCCGGCCTTGGGCGAGTAAGCCCACCCGCACTACATAAAGATTACGCAACCATTAGCGAAGAGGTCATATCATGGAATGGGAAGCGGTTATCGGGCTGGAAGTTCATGTTCAGCTCGCCACCAAATCCAAAATATTCTCCGGCGCAGCCACCGCCTTTGGCGCCGAGCCAAACACTCAGGCTTGCGCTGTAGACTTGGCCATGCCTGGCATGCTGCCAGTCATGAATGAAGAAGCCGTGCGCATGGCGGTGATGTTCGGCCTGGCCATCGGCGCCGAAATCAACAAGCGCTCGGTCTTCGATCGTAAAAACTATTTCTACCCCGATTTACCTAAAGGCTACCAAATCAGCCAGCTGGATCACCCTACTGTCAAGCAGGGTAAACTGGACATCCAGCTTGAAAACGGCGAAACGAAGACGATTAACGTCACTCGCGCCCACCTGGAAGAGGACGCCGGCAAAAGTCTGCACGAAGATTTTCATGGCATGACCGGCATCGACTTAAACCGCGCCGGAACGCCCCTATTGGAAATAGTGTCCGAGCCGGAACTGCGCAGCGCCAAGGAGGCGGTCGCGTACCTGAGGAAGCTGCACTCCATCGTTACCTATCTGGGCATCTCCGATGGCGACATGTCCCAAGGCTCCATGCGCTGCGACTGCAACGTTTCCGTTCGCCCGAAAGGGCAGAAAGAGTTCGGCGTCCGCACCGAGATCAAAAACGTCAACTCCTTCCGTTTTGTCGAAAAGGCCATTCAAGGTGAAATTGAAAGACAAATCGACCTGATAGAAGATGGCGGCCAGATCGAACAGGAAACACGCCTGTACGATGCGGACAAAGACAGCACCCGCTCCATGCGCAGCAAAGAGTTCGCCAACGATTACCGTTATTTCCCTGACCCGGATCTACTACCCATTGAAATTGACGACGCCTATATTGAAGCGATCCGCAATACGCTCCCAGAACTGCCGGAACAAAAGCTGGTCCGTTTCTGCTCTGAGTATGGCTTATCTGACTACGATGCAGGCGTACTGGTCAGCTCGCGCGCGCAAGCGGACTACTTTGAGACCGCCACCAAAATCGTCGGCGACGCCAAACTGACGGCCAACTGGGTAATGGGAGAGCTGGCCAAACGCCTGAACCAGCACTCTCTGGACATATCTCAATCCCCCATCAACGCAGAAGGGCTTGGCAAGCTGTTGCTGCGCCTGAAAGACAACACCATCAACGGCAAGGCCGCCAAGGATGTGCTTGAGGCCATGTGGAACGGCGAAGGAGAGGCGGATGAGATTATTGAGAAGCAGGGCTTGAAGCAAGTCTCTGATACAGGAGCCATCGAAGCTATTGTTGACGAAGTACTGGCGAATAACCCAACTCAGGTTGAACAGTACAAAGCGGCGGATGAAGCCAAGCGCGGAAAAATGATTGGATTTTTTGTCGGCCAGACAATGAAAGCCTCCAAAGGCAAAGCCAACCCACAGCAGGTGAACGAGATACTCGCCCAAAAGCTGAGCTAAGCCTAAAAAAAAGAGCCCTAAACGGGCTCTTTTTCATCCTGACTGCAGACGCCCTTTATACCGGACGCCCCCACAGATCATATTCATCCGCCTCCTCAATCTCCACCGTAACCAGATCTCCCGGCTTCAAATGAGTTTGATTGTCTAAAAATACCTGGCCGTCGATTTCCGGCGCGTCCGCCTTGGAGCGACACACCGCGCCTTCTTCCACAACCTCGTCCACGATCACATCCATGCGCTTGCCGACTTTTGCCTGCAGACGACCGGCGCTGATACGTTGCTGCACTTCCATAAAGCGCTCCCAACGCTCCTGTTTGACTGCTTCATCAACAGGGTTAGGCAACTCGTTAGCCGTCGCGCCCTCAACAGGAGAGTATTTGAAGCACCCCACGCGGTCCAGTTGTGCTTCTTCGAGGAAATCGAGCAATGTTTGGAAATCTTCTTCGGTTTCCCCTGGAAAACCAACAATAAAGGTAGAGCGCAGAGTAATATCCGGACACTGCTCACGCCATTTGCCAATTCTGTGCAGCACTTTTTCTGCATGGGCTGGACGGCGCATATTTTTCAACACAGCTGGAGAAGCGTGCTGAAAAGGAATATCCAGATAAGGAAGAATTTTACCTTCCGCCATCATCGGAATAACGTCATCGACATGAGGGTAAGGATAAACGTAGTGCAGTCGCACCCAAACGCCCATACGCCCGAGCTCTTCGCAAAGTTCTTTCATACGCGTCTTAACCGGACGCCCTTCCCAGAAGCCGGTACGGTATTTGGTGTCCACCCCATAAGCACTGGTGTCCTGAGAGATCACCAACAACTCTTTGACGCCGTTTTTCACTAGACGTTGCGCCTCGCCCAGCACATCACCGATAGGACGGCTCACCAAATCACCGCGGAAGGACGGAATTATGCAAAACGTACAACGGTGGTTACAGCCTTCAGATATTTTCAGATAGGCATAATGCTTGGGGGTGAGCTTAACCCCAGTATCGGGGACAAGGTTGAGGAAAGGGTTGTATTCAGGCTTCGGAGACACTTGATGCACTTGGTTCATCACTTCCGAATAAGCGTGCGGGCCACTTACCGCCAGCACCTTTGGGTGCACTTCGCGGATTACATCCTCTTTGGCGCCAAGACATCCGGTCACGATGACTTTGCCGTTCTCGCGCAACGCCTCGCCAATCGCATCCAAAGACTCCTGCACCGCACTATCGATAAAGCCGCAGGTATTCACCAAAACGACGTCCGCATCCTCATAGCTGGCCGATATCTCGTACCCCTCCGTACGCAGTTGCGTCAGAATGCGTTCCGAGTCTACAGTGTTTTTTGGGCAGCCAAGGCTGACGAAACCAACTTTGCCGCTAGAAGAGGACATCTACCATCACCTGTCTATTCAAAAAAAGGCCGCCATTCTACCTAAGCTCAGCCCGAGAAAATAGATCAAATATCGCTCAAACTTCAACCAGCAACAAAGATTACACTCCGTAACAAAATAGCCACATTGTTACAAAAAAATCGTGCTCTCTATGCCAAAAAGATTAATTTTAAATCAAATTCAATTTGGTACACTTAGCCTTCCATGTTGAATGTTAGTATCATTACTTAACCGACTATGATTCAAAGCAGTCCAACCGTCATGCAAAGAAATCTGAGGCATCATCTGCGCATTCCAACGGATTTCGTCGCTCATATCACCACACGCGACCAACGGGAATGCGACGCAGCCATCCATAACATATCCAGAACAGGCCTCATGCTTGAGTGTGACCGCTGCATCCTGGAGACGTTGACGCCAAACGCCTTAAATTTCGCGCCATTGCGGCCAGTCTGCATCAACATTCGCTTCACTCTGCCTCTGGGCAAGAAAGATATAGCCGAGGTCGAAACCGAGATGCTGGTCATTTACACGCGCCGACTGGCTCGCAACGCCTTCCACGTAGGCTTACAATTTAAAGAATTGACGCCACAACAAACCCACCAGCTTGAGCAGTATATCGCCGAGAATAAACTGCGTTAGAAATCCGTCGCTGGATTTTCCAGGTTTTCATCTCAAGTTTTCTGTTCGGACCCCACGGTCCAAACAGGATGGAACCCCGGAAAATTCGTCAGAAACAGCCCGCTATGTGCAGCGCCGCTTACCTGCGTAAATTCAGAAGCTACTAAAAGGCCATAGAAAACTATATCGTCAGAATAAACTCTTCTAAAAGCCATTCTTCTTATAATCACCAAGTGTTTGGTATAGTAGATGTAGCTTTTTAACCCAATAATCCTCGGACATCAGCCTTACCGGAGACCCCTTACTAAGGAGTGCAGTTGAAAAAAATGACTGATTACAACCTCACCCATCTAAAACAGCTGGAAGCTGAAAGTATCCATATAATCAGAGAAGTCGCCGCTGAATTTGAGCGCCCCGTCATGCTCTACTCCATCGGAAAAGACTCTTCGGTGATGCTGCATCTGGCGCGCAAGGCCTTCTTTCCCGGCAAACCACCCTTTCCTTTGATGCACGTGGACACGACCTGGAAGTTCAAGGATATGATCACTTTCCGGGATCAACAGGCGGCGAAATTTGGCCTGGATTTGATCGTCCATATAAACGAAGAAGGCGTACGTCAGGGCATTGGCCCTTTCAGCCATGGCAGCGCCAAGCATACTGACGTCATGAAGACCGAGTCTTTGAAACAGGCTCTCAATAAATACAAGTTCGATGCAGCCTTTGGCGGCGCCCGTCGCGATGAGGAGAAATCCCGCGCCAAAGAGCGCGTATACTCTTTCCGTGACTCCAACCATCGCTGGGATCCCAAAAATCAGCGTCCAGAGTTGTGGAATATTTACAACGGAAAGATCAACAAAGGCGAAAGCATCCGAGTATTCCCGCTGTCCAACTGGACCGAGCTGGATATTTGGCAATACATCTATCTGGAGAACATTGAGCTCGTCCCTCTTTACTTCTCCGCCAAGCGTCCAGTTGTCGAGCGCGACGGTACGATGATTATGGTGGACGACGATCGCATGCCTTTAAAACCGGGCGAAACCCCGATGATGAAAGACGTGCGCTTCCGTACTCTGGGCTGCTACCCGCTGACTGGAGCGATCGAATCTACGGCGACGACGTTGCCGGAAATTATTCAGGAAATGCTGCTAACCACCAGCTCTGAGCGTCAAGGTCGCGTTATTGACCACGACCAAGCTGGCTCGATGGAGCAAAAGAAACGCGAAGGCTACTTCTGATCCATTGAGCGAAGAAGCGCCCTCAGGGAAGCATTCATTTAGCAGAATTCAATTGAGTACGGTCCATGTCACATCAATCAAACCTAATTAGCGAAGACATTCTTGAATATCTGAAGCAGCACGAACACAAAGAGCTGCTTCGTCTTTTAACCTGCGGCAGCGTTGACGACGGCAAAAGCACTCTGATCGGTCGATTGCTGCACGACTCCAAGATGATCTACGAAGATCAGCTTGAAGCCATAAAAAAAGACAGCGCCAAATCCGGCAATGCGGGCGAAAAGCTCGACTTGTCTCTGCTGGTGGACGGACTTCAGGCGGAGCGTGAGCAAGGTATTACGATTGACGTCGCCTATCGCTACTTTTCCACCGCCAAGAGAAAGTTCATCATCGCCGACACTCCCGGCCATGAACAATACACGCGCAATATGGCCACTGGAGCCTCCACTGCGCAACTGGCCATTATTCTGATCGACGCCCGTCACGGCGTTCTGAAGCAGACCAAGCGCCACACCTTCATCGCTTCACTGCTGGGCATCCAGCACATTTTGGTGGCGGTGAACAAAATGGACCTGGTGGACTTCAGCGAAGAGCGTTACGAAGAGATTAAACAGGAGTATCTGAGTTTCGCTAAAGGCCTGACTCTGCACGACCTGAATTTCGTGCCGATTTCAGCGCTGGATGGCGACAACGTGGTCTCCAACTCACCGGCGATGCCCTGGTACACAGACAAGCCGCTGATGGAAATCCTGGAGACAGTGGAAATCTCCCGCGACAAGAACCTGTCTGATTTCCGCATGCCTGTGCAATACGTCAATCGTCCGAACCTGGACTTCCGCGGTTACAGCGGCACAGTGTCCTCAGGGATTATCCGCAAGGGCGATCCCATCATGGCGCTGCCTTCCCGCAAAACCAGCACGGTCAAATCCATCGTCACCTTTGAAGGAGAGCAGGAAGAAGCCTTCGCAGACCAAGCCGTCACTCTGACACTGGCGGATGAGATCGACATCAGCCGCAGCGACGTACTGGTGCGCCCGGACAATGTCCCCTGTGTATCGAACCGGATGCGCGCGCACATTGTCTGGATGAGCGAAACGCCCTTGCTGCCAGGTCGTCAATACTACATCAAACAAGCAACGCATCTGGCGACAGGCTCCATTAGCCGCATTCATCACCAGATCGACGTTAATACGCTGGAGAAGAGCGAAACCGATACATTGCAGCTGAATGAAATCGGCTCTTGTGAAGTCACGCTCAACCAGCCTCTGGTGTTTGACCCCTATTCACGCAACCGCACTACTGGCGCGTTTATCATCATTGACCGTCTGACTAACGTCACTATCGGCGCAGGCATGATAGAAAGCGCTGTAGACGATGCAGACATCGCTGCTTTCGCCCCCATTACTGACGCCGAACGTGAAGCCCGTAACGGTCACAAGCCTGGACTGGTTAAAGTCGAAGGCGAGCTGAAGGACAAACTGGCGTACGCTCTGGAGCGCAACCTGTTTGAGCGCGGCAAGTCTGTGGTGGTCGTTGAGGAAACTCTGGCTGAAGCCACATTAACCGCTCTGCTAAAAGCCGGCTTGCTGGTCATCGCCACCCAAGGCGTTGAGTCGTATGAAGGTGAAGTCGCCGCCACCATAAGCGCGGATGACGAGAAAGAGCTTTCAACACAGGTTAACCGCGTTATCGGTAATCTGATGGAAAAGCACTACTTCGTGTAAGGCTTTCCCAGTCAAACCAAAGGCCCCAAGGTGATTTTCGCCTTGGGGCCTTTTTATTACCCGCGCCCCGTTATTCCAATGCCCGCAAGCATTCACCCAGGGCGCTAACCGCGCGGTTCGCACATTCCACTGTCGCATTATTGCCCATCAATCCAATACGCCATATTTTCCCTTGCAACGGCCCAAGGCCAGCGCCGATTTCCATGTTGTAATCCGTCAGCAGCTTACTTCGCACTGCAGCTTCATCGACACCGTCAGGCACTCTAATTGCGTTCAGCATCGGCAGGCGATAAGGCTCCTCCACCAAAAAGGACAGCCCCAGAGACTCCACGCCTTCGACCAAAGCTTCATGCGCAGCTTTATGTCTCGCCCAGCGATTCTCCAACCCCTCATCCAGGACTAAGCGTAACGCTTCATGAATAGCGTATAGAGTGTTGACTGGCGCAGTATGATGGTACGCCCGCTGCCCGCCTTCCGCCCAATAAGCCATCACCAGACTCATATCCAGAAACCAGCTTTGCACAGGCTTGACCCGTGAGCGGATGCGCTCCGCCGCCGTCTCGCTGAATGACACCGGCGCAATCCCCGGCACCGCAGAAAGACACTTTTGCGTGCCGCTGTATACCGCATCAGCTTTCCAATCGTCGATATCCACTTCTATACCGCACCACGAAGTGACCATGTCGACGACAGACAGAATCCCTCGCTCATGCGCCAGACGGCAAAGGGTTTTAGCGTCGGAGCGAGCGCCAGTGGAAGTTTCTGCATGTACAAACGCCAATAGTCGTGCGTCGGGATGCTCATTCAAAACCTCCTCAATCCGCTGAGGATCAACCGGGAGCCCCCATTCGAACTCGACGACAATTGGCACGCCGCCCGCTCTTACAACGTTTTCGACCATTCGTTTGCCGAACACGCCGTTAGTCGCAACAATCGCCTTATCCCCCGGTTCCAGCAAATTGACCAAGCAGGTTTCCATGCCGGCGGAGCCCGGCGCAGAAACAGGCATCGTCAATCTGTTCTGTGTTCTGAACGTGGCCTGAAGCATCTGTTTGATCTGATCCATCATATTGATAAAGAACGGATCCAGATGCCCAATGGTAGGTTGCGACATCGCCGCAAGCACGCTGGCGGGAGTGTTCGAAGGCCCGGGCCCCAGCAGCAATCGGTTGGGAATGGTAAAGCCTGTACTCATGCTTGGTTCCTTGAATCATTGTTATGGATAAAGGAAGTCTACAAGACAACGCAACATATCTCACGGGCGCTGAGCAAAACTCAGAATGCCTGCACAGCAACCTTGCACTCTCTACCGGGGCGATTACAATCCGCCTTTAAATACGACGCAACGTCACCCAGCGTCTCCCTCGCACACTCATGCTCGATTAAGGCTTACCAACTATGGCGATCAGCGAACTCAGCATACAGGTACTGGAAAAATTCTCCGAAGACGACGCCAGCCAAACCAGAATTCCGCAGCAACTGCCTAAGACTGGCGCGGACAATGAGGCCGTTTTTCACACTTTGCGCCGATTGTTCGCAGCCAAAACAGGCAAGGCCTTCGGCCGCATTAACCTGCATGCGGAAGGACAGAGTTTCGGGCCCTGGTTAAAGGATTGGTATGAAGGAAAAATGTCCTTCCAGCAGTTAACCGAAAAAGGCTTGGCTGAATTCAAAGAAAAGCTGGATGTCATTCCTCTCACCACGCAGAGCTATTTGCTCTGGATTCACGACCAGCAGGGCGACGCCCGCACACTCTACATTTTCATTCTGGAGAGCAGCGTCACCAATGTAGTTACCAACGAGCTGCAAATCGAACCTATTGAGCACCTGGACCCACAAGCCATCACATTCGCCCTGCGTATCGAACTGGATCCACTTTTCGCCAGCAATCAGCAGGACTGCGCCAGTGTCTATCTACAACGCAACCTGCGCAAAATCGGCGAAGCAGGCTGCCATAGTTTTGGTTTCGCCACCCATGTAGACACGGCGAAAGAAACAGAAGTGGTATTAAGCGGCTTAGAGCGCTTTGCGGAATCGCTGGACCCGAAGAGCGCCGCCAAACTGAAGAAAAAGGCAGTTGAGTTTTGCTCAGACCAAGAGAAGCTGGGAGAAGCCGTTCAAATTGAAGAGCTATCCATCGCCATCGACGAACAAAACCCCGATAAATTCGCCCACTTCATGCGCGAAGCCATACCAGAGGCCCCTGCAGCGCTGCGCCCGGACAGTCGTAAATTGAAACAACTCGTCCGCTTTGCAGGCCGCGGCTCAGGCATGAGCCTGTCATTCTCTTCCGAAGCTATAAATGAAAGCATCATTTACGACAGTGAAAAAGACGCCCTCATCATTATGGAGATTCCCAAGTCTTTGAAAGCGCAACTAAAACGCTATCTCAGCCCACAGGACGAGCGGGAACAGGAAGAAAGCGCCGAATAAGCGGCGAGAATACGCCTGCGAGAGGAGTAATGACGGCGACAGAAGCTCTGCGCCGTCAACCAAATTAGCGGTCGGTCTTTACCGGAGGACGTGGAAAGCTGGCCACCGTTCCACCAGATTTGCCCGAGGAGATTTTAGCAGCTCCCTGCTGTTCTACTTCATCGATGCGGATAATGGACGTCATAGGAATGAAAGAACGGCTTACTCCCGCAAACTCCCCTTTGAGTTTCTCTTCCGCAGGATCGACCAATAGCTGGGAGCGCTCACCGAACAACCAGTTTTCCACCTCTATAAACCCATACAGTTCACTGGAATAGACTTTACTCGCATACAGCTCGAATACCTCATCCTGATTAAAGTAAACGACCCGAAAAACTTTTTTACTCGTCTTATTCGACATAAACACACCTGTAAATTCAATCGCTCAACTATCCGCTTCGGCCTTAAAAGCCTTAAGAACAAAGGGAAATGCTGAAACCCGGCGCAATCATATCACAGCCGCCAATGCGCTCTGGAGCCCATATTGCTAACTTTTTGAACGTCCCCCTACACTACCGCCCGCCTAAAACGTATAATACGCGGTCCCAATTTTTAAGTTCGCAGATTCTTCGGGTGGTTTTGAATGGCGCAAAAACTCTTTATTAAAACCTATGGCTGTCAGATGAACGAGTATGACTCCTCGCGCATGGCTGACTTATTAGGTGAGAGTCATAGCGTTGAACTCACCGACAACCCCGATGAGGCGGACATTTTACTGCTGAACACCTGCTCTATCCGGGAAAAAGCCCAGGAGAAAGTGTTTCATCAGTTAGGTCGCTGGAAATCGCTGAAAGAAAAGAATCCTAATCTGCTGATCGGCGTCGGCGGCTGCGTCGCCAGCCAGGAAGGCGACGCTATTCGAGACCGCGCGCCTTACGTGGATATGGTGTTTGGCCCTCAAACCCTGCACCGCCTGCCGGAAATGGTCAACTCCGTCGCCCATCAAAAGATCCCCATGGTGGACGTCACATTCCCAGAAATTGAAAAATTCGACCGCCTGCCCATGCCCAGCAGCGAGGGCGCCAGCGCATTCGTATCCATTATGGAAGGCTGCAGCAAGTACTGCACATTCTGCGTGGTGCCTTACACCCGCGGCGAAGAAGTCAGCCGCCCTGTGGACGACGTGATTGCAGAAATCGCGCACTTGGCCGGACAAGGCGTGCGTGAAGTCAATTTGCTCGGGCAGAACGTCAACGCTTACCGTGGACTGACTCACGATGGCGATTACATGGATTTGGCGGAACTGATCACTTATGTAGCCTCCATCGACGGCATTGACCGCATCCGCTACACCACTTCACACCCGGTCGAGTTTTCCGACTCGCTTATTGAAGTCTACGCCAGCGTTCCCAAACTGGTTAGCCACCTGCACTTACCCGTGCAAAGCGGCTCAGACCGCATACTGAACCTGATGAAGCGCGGCCATACGGTCGCCGAGTACACAGACAAGCTGCGTCGCTTGCGTGAGATTCGTCCCGACATCAGCCTGTCCTCTGACTTCATTGTTGGCTTCCCTGGGGAAACAGATGCGGATTTCGAGGAGACCATGAATCTGATCAATGAGATAGGCTTTGACCACTCATTCAGTTTCGTCTACAGCGCTCGCCCGGGTACTCCCGCCGCGAACCTGGAGGACAATGTCTCCGAAGAGGCCAAGAAGCAGCGCCTGGCGATCCTGCAGCAGCGCATCTTGCAATTCGCACAGGACATCAGCCGCAAAATGGTCGGCTCCACCCAGCGTATTTTGGTGACTGGCGTATCCAAGAAAGACCCCGGCGAACTACAGGGGCGCACCGAAAACAACCGCGTGGTGAACTTCCGTAGCGACAGTCATGACATTATTGGACGCTTTGTCGATGTAACCATCACTGCGGCCCTGCCCAATTCACTGCGCGGCGAACGCGTTGATGGCCTGGACTATTAAGCCACAGGCCCGTATCACACTATCAGGCGATATATTTTGAACGAACCAGCCATCAGCTTTAAGCTGGAACCTGCTGACCCCATCAGACTGCAAGCGCTATGTGGGCAGTTTGATGAGAACCTGCGCTTAATCGAACGCCGCCTGAAGGTGCGCGTCGCCTACCGCGGACATGCCTTCACTCTGTTTGGGGAAGAAAAGAACGCCCAGGCAGCGGCGGAAATCATCCGTCACATTTACAGGGAAACCGAAGCGTCCACATCCATCGAGCCCGACACAGTACATCTGTTTATTCGCGAATCCGGGGCCGAAGAAGAGGATGACGCAAGCGGCTCTTCCGGCGGTGTTGTTATCCGTACGCCCAAGCTACATATCCGGCCACGCGGTCAAAACCAGATCCACTATGTAAAGTCCGTCCTGCAGCACGACATCAACTTTGGCGTCGGCCCTGCAGGCACAGGCAAGACTTACCTGGCGGTCGCTTGCGCAGCGCAAGCGCTGGCCGATGACCAGGTGAAGCGCATTCTGCTGGTGCGCCCTGCGGTTGAAGCGGGGGAAAAGCTCGGATTCCTGCCCGGCGACCTGGCTCAGAAAGTCGACCCTTATCTACGCCCTCTGTACGACGCGTTATACGAGATGTTCGGTTTCGAGCAGGTCAATCGGCTGCTGGAGAAAGGGCTGATCGAAATTGCGCCGCTGGCCTTTATGCGCGGCCGCACGTTGAACAACGCCTTCATCATCCTGGATGAAAGCCAGAACACCACGCCAGAGCAGATGAAGATGTTCCTGACCCGGATTGGATTCGGCTCAACCGCAGTAGTTACCGGGGATCCCACCCAGGTCGACCTTCCGAAAGGCGTCCCCTCCGGCTTGGTTCAAGCATTGAGGGTGCTAGAGGACGTTAAAGGCGTCAGCGTCACCAATTTTCTGAGTAAAGACGTAGTGCGCCACCCGCTTGTACAAAGAATTGTTGATGCGTACGAAGCATTTAACAAAAATTCCATTTGAAAATCGTCGCCGAAGCCCATATAAACGAAGCAAACGCATTTAAATAAAGCAGTTTATGAGTCTCGACGTCGATATCCAGATAGCCTCGGAAGAGGCTGACCTTCCAAGTGAAGAACAGCTGATTCTGTGGGCGCAAGCAGCCCTGCGCGAAGCGGGCGACCATGAGGTGACCATCCGCATTGTTGACGCGGAGGAAAGCCAGGAGCTGAACGCGCAGTATCGCGGCAAAGACAAGCCGACCAACGTCCTGTCCTTCCCTTTTGAAAACCCGCCTGGATTAACTTTGCCCTTGTTGGGCGACTTGGTTATTTGCGCCCCGGTGGTGTTCAGCGAAGCCGTTGAACAACAAAAAACCGCCGCTGCGCACTGGGCTCATATGGTCATTCATGGGATGCTGCATTTACAGGGGTACGACCATATAATTGACGAAGAAGCAGAGGTTATGGAAAGTCTCGAAACAGAACTGGTGACCAGTCTGGGCTTTCCCCCTCCCTACGCCACCAACAGTTCGTTAGCTGAAGGGTAACACAACATCAATGAGTGACGATCATTCGGGTAGCCAGCAAATCTCTCGCTCATGGCTTGACCGTATAACCCAGGCCTTTTCCGATGAACCGCAAAACAAGGAAGAACTCCTGCAGATTATGCGGGAAGCGGAAAACCGCAACATTATAGACCCCGACTCCCTAAGCCTGATCGAGGGCGCCATGCAGGTCACCGACATGCAGGTCAGGGAAATCATGATTCCTCGCGCTCAAATGAGCGTCGTCAAGGCTTCCCAAAGCCCCCAGGAATACATGGATGAGCTGCTTGAGTCCGCTCATTCCCGCTACCCTGTCATCGGTGAATCCAAAGACGAAGTAGTAGGCATTCTACTGGCCAAGGACTTGCTTGGACTGGCGCTGAAAAACGAATTAAACAAAAGCAAGGTTCAGGACATTCTGCGCCCAGTCTGGTTTATTCCAGAGAGTAAGCGCCTGAATCAGTTGCTGAAAGAATTCAAGGAAAACCGCAATCACATGGCGATTGTGGTGGACGAATACGGTGGCGTAGCCGGCCTGGTGACCATTGAGGACGTGCTTGAACAGATAGTAGGCGAAATTGAAGATGAACATGACTTCGACGAAGAAAGCCTCATCAAGTGCACCGGCCACAACCAATATGTCGTCAAAGCGCTGACGCCAGTGGAAGAGTTTAATGAATACTTCACCACCAACCTGGACGAAGAAGAGTTCGACACGATCGGCGGACTGGTCATCAAGCAGTTTGGACGCCTGCCCAAACGGGGTGAAACAGTCTCCTTCAATGGCTTCGACATTAAGATACTCAATGCGGACAGCCGCCAGATTCGTCTGATTCAGGTCAGCCGTACGGCATGAGGTCCGCTTTACTAAGAAACTGGGTTGCTCCGGCTGCTGCAGGGGGATTGTTTACTCTTTGTTTCGCCCCCTACAACCTATGGTTCTGCGCCTTTCCCGCTGCCTTGATCCTGCTGAGCGTATTTCAGTTCGGCAAGGTCAAGCAGGCTCTGGCGCAAGGCTGGGCGTTTGGTCTCGGGCTGTTTGGCTCCGGCGCTTCCTGGGTTTACGTCAGCATCCATGAACACGGCAACGCCAGCTCAGTGCTCGCCTTTATCCTGACCGCCGCCTTTGTCGCCGGCATCGCCTTATTTCCCCTGCTACAATTTGCGATAACCGCCCGCCTGACTCGAAGGCGTCTATCGCCAGGTCTGGAAGGACTTATTTTTATCGCCATGTGGGTTTTGTTCGAATGGGTCAGGTCCTGGCTACTCACAGGCTTCCCCTGGTTGTTTCTGGGCGTCGCCTTTATCGAAACGCCACTGGCTGGCTGGGCGCCAATACTGGGCGTCTATGGCGTGGCCTTTTTGTTGTGGTTGACCTGCCACGCCTTAAACCTCAGCTATCGTAACCGTAAATCTTTGACCACCCTCGCCTACGCCGCAACGTTAATCGTCGGAGCCTGGGGTGGCGGGGCCTTATTACAGCAAATTGAATGGACGACTCCACGAGGTGAACCCATTCAGGTCAGCATGGTACAGGCGAACATTGCGCAGGAAGTTAAATGGCTTCGCGAGAATCGTGATGTGATTACAGAGACTTATCTGGCTCTCACCGAACCACTCTGGGACAGCGACCTGATTATTTGGCCAGAAACCGCACTCCCTTATTTCAGCAGCCAGGCGGGACCGCTACTTAAACAACTGGACAAGCAAGCCAAGGAAAACAGCGCCGCCTTGATGATGGGCATTCTTAGCGCGGACAGAGGCGAAAACGCCAGGATAAATGTTTACAACAGCTTTATTGCACTCGGCCAGGGCGAAGGCTCATACAACAAGCAAAAACTGGTGCCCTTTGGCGAATACGTCCCCTTGGAGTCATGGCTTCGCGGGCTCATCGACTTCTTCAATTTGCCCATGTCCAGCATGCAAAAAGGTTCACCAACACAGGCCCCGATCCGTTTCCGGGACGCAACCCTGATGCCTTTCATCTGCTATGAGGTCGTGTACCCAGACTTTGTCGCAGAGCTGGCGCAACAACCTGAGCTGTTGGTGACCGTTAGCAATGATAGCTGGTTCGGCGCATCCATCGGACCGCATCAGCATCTCCAGATCGCACAGATGAGAGCACTGGAGAATGACAAGTTCATGCTGCGCTCCACCAACAACGGCATTACCGCCATTATCGATCCACACGGCCGCCTCGCCTCCCGGGCGCCGCAGTTCCAGGCGACCACTTTGAGCGGAACGGTGGAGCTGCGTCACGGGGCCACGCCGTTCTCCCGTCTGGGATCCTGGCCAATCCTGATCATCGCAGCCCTCATACTGGCCGGCGCTTTGATGTGGGGACGGCGCGAGCAGAACGAGGCGCCCGCCGTCGCGATGGAGCAGGCAGGCTAGCCCCTGCCTTCCTCATCCCCCTCTCCCTCAAGCTCCGGCTCGTATGGCCATCGGGAAGTAAGGCGCTGAAAATAAATACCCTGACACCGGTGACAGCTGTCGATATGCGAGGTTTCCACCAAACAAACCATCTTGCCGCACTGGTCGCATTTTAGTACGCCAGGGCAAGCGACCTCTCCTGCAACATAAGTTCCCGGATCATGGTGCAGTTGATAGTCCAGCTTTTCCAAATCCACCAGGGTTTTATCTGCGATAGATAAGAGTGCGCCGCCGATGCGTTGCTCAATCAGGTCAAGGTCAAACCGCAACCACTCACGCAACCCTTTACCAGTTTCTGCAACAAAGTGGTAAAGCTCTTTCATGTCGCGTTTGACGTAGGCTTCCAGGAGGTTCCATTCCTCCTTGGTCAGTTTCGCCAGCCCCTGCTCAAACTCAACAGCCTGATCAATCTCCTGCTTAACGGCCTCCCATGTCTTCACTTCAACATCAGCGAGAGATTTCTCAACGCGCTGCAGAATATTGTTGTACGCCTGCACGACATGTTCAGGCGCTTTATCCTCCTGCTTCATACCTTAACCTCCCGGATATGCGAGATCTTGTTTTCAACCCTACTCCAACCCTATCTGTAGTCAACACTATTAGGTTAGAATAAACGGCTTTCATGGCGGAAAGTCCGCCATTAACCCATTGTGTTTACACGCCCCAGCGCCTTGCCAACGCAGAGTCCATCAGTAAGGATTATGTCACGCTTGCAAGCCGACGTTTTTGATCCGGGGCGATAAACCTTAATTAAAGCGATCAGGCGAAAAAAGACGACCGATGGAAGAACTGTACCACCCGAAAAAAGTTGAGCAGGAAGCGCAAAAGTTCTGGGAAGAAACCGATGCATTCAAAGTGGACGAGGAGCCAGGCAAAGAGAAGTTCTACTGCCTATCCATGTTCCCCTACCCCAGCGGCAAGCTCCACATGGGACATGTCCGTAACTACACCATCGGCGACGTCATCTCCCGCTACCAGCGGATGCAGGGTAAGAACGTTCTCCAGCCCATGGGCTGGGACGCATTCGGTCTGCCGGCGGAAAACGCCGCGTTGAAAAACAACGTCGCGCCGGCCAAGTGGACTTACGAAAACATCGCCTACATGAAAAACCAGTTGAAGCTGTTGGGCTTCGGTTATGACTGGAATCGCGAGTTGGCCACTTGCCGCCCTGAATATTACAAATGGGAGCAATGGTTCTTCACCCGCCTTTACGAAAAAGGGCTGGTCTACAAAAAAATGTCCACGGTCAACTGGGATCCGGTGGACGAAACAGTATTAGCCAATGAGCAGGTTATCGACGGCAGGGGCTGGCGCTCCGGGGCCGTTGTAGAGCGTCGCGAAATCCCGCAATGGTTCATTAAGATCAC
Organism: Hahella sp. HNIBRBA332; assembly: GCF_030719035.1. Taxonomy (NCBI): domain Bacteria; kingdom Pseudomonadati; phylum Pseudomonadota; class Gammaproteobacteria; order Oceanospirillales; family Hahellaceae; genus Hahella; species Hahella aquimaris. The sequence continues at coordinate 239,637 of NZ_CP132203.1, read as the reverse complement.
GGATTACGCCGAACAACTGCTCAATGATCTGGACAAGCTGGAGAATTGGCCCGAACAGGTCAAAACCATGCAGCGCAACTGGATCAACAAGTCTGAAGGGGTTGAGTTCCACTTCAAGCTGAAAGACCACGATGGCGACCTGCTGGTATACACCACACGCCCTGACACCATTATGGGCGTGACTTACGTCGCTATCGCACCACAACACCCGTTAGCGCTGGAAGCCGCCGCCAATAATCCTGAGCTGGCGAAGTTCCTGGACGAGTGCAAAAACACCAAAGTCGCGGAAGCGGACATGGCCACGATGGAAAAGCGCGGCATGGACACTGGCTTTTTCGTTATTCACCCGCTTACAAACGAACCTGCGCCCATTTGGGTCGCTAACTTTGTTTTGATGGACTACGGTTCAGGCGCAGTCATGTCAGTTCCTGGTCACGATGAACGCGACCACGAGTTTGCGCTGAAATATGGCTTGCCCATCAAGCAGGTTATTTCCGTCATCGACGCCGACGAGATGGATATTCAGGAAAAAGCCATTACTGAAAAGGGCATCCTGGTCAACTCCGGTGAGTTTACCGGCATGACCTCTCAGGAAGCTTTCGATGCGGTTGCTGCAAAGTTGACCGCCATGGGAATCGGCGAGAAAAAAATCAACTATCGTCTGCGGGATTGGGGCGTATCCCGTCAGCGTTACTGGGGCGCCCCCATCCCCATGATGACATTGGAAGATGGAACAGAAGTTCCCGTACCTCTGGAAGACCTTCCCGTAAGGCTGCCGGAAGACGTGGAAATGGATGGCGTCAAATCCCCCATTAAAGCCGATCCCAACTGGAGCAAACGCAGTTACAACGGCCAGCCCGCCACCCAGGAAACCGACACCTTCGACACCTTTATGGAGTCTTCCTGGTATTACGCGCGCTTCTGCTGCCCCAACCTGGAGTCCGCCATGTTGGATCCTGCGGCCGCCAACTACTGGCTGCCTGTAGACTACTACGTAGGCGGGATCGAGCACGCCATTCTGCACTTGCTGTACTCACGCTTCTTCCACAAATTGTTGCGTGACGAAGGTTTGGTGGACAGCGACGAACCGTTCAAGAAGTTGCTGTGTCAAGGCATGGTGATCGCGGAAACCTTCTATCGCGAAGACCCGTCCGGTAAGAAAACCTATTTTAACCCTAAGGATGTCCGCGTTGAGATCGACACGCAGAGTAATCAGGCAAAGGCTTTCCTGATCGAAGATGGCCAGCCTGTCATCATTGGACCGAAGGAAAAAATGTCCAAGTCCAAGAACAACGGTGTTGACCCGCAAGAGTTGATTGATAAGTACGGCGCCGACACTGTTCGCTTGTTCACGATGTTCGCAGCGCCGCCGGAGCAATCTCTGGAGTGGTCAGAATCCGGCGTTGAAGGACAGCATCGATTCCTGCGCCGTCTGTGGAAACTGGTCCACACTCACGTTGAGAAGAAAGGGATCGCGCCCCTGAATGTGGCTGAGTTGAACGACACCCAGCGCACACTACGCCGGAAGACTCATGAAACCATCAAGAAGATGACGGATGAGTTTAATCAGCGCATGGCGATTAACACCGGCATCGCTATGGTAATGGAGTTATTGAACGAATTAAGTCGCTTCGAAGACGACTCTCCCCAAGGCTTGGCGGTTGTGCAGGAAGCGCTGGAGACGGCGGTATTAGTACTGGCTCCGATTGTCCCCCACATCAGCCACGGATTGTGGCGCGAGCTGGGACATGAGGACATCGTCATGAACGCTCCCTGGCCGAAACTGGATGAAAAAGCGCTGGAGAAAGACAGCATCGAGCTGGTCGTTCAGGTGAACGGAAAATTGCGCGCACGTATTCAGGCGGCGGCAAGCGCCAGTAAAGATGAGCTTGAGAAACTGGCGTTCGATGATGAAAACGTTCAGCGCTTCATGGAAGACAAGACCGTTGTTAAAGTCATTGTTGTACCAGGGAAACTGGTCAACATCGTGGTGAAGTAAAGCGATGCGAACCGGTATAAGACTACTCCTGGCGGGGGCGGCCAGCCTCCTCATCAGCGGCTGCGGCTTTCACCTGCGCGGCCAGATGGAACTCCCCCCTTCCCTCCAGGCGCTCAACTTGAGCTGCCCGGAGGGCGACGCCAGAGTGCTCTGCGGACAAGTTCGCGATCGCTTGTTGCAAGCCTCCGTCCAAGTCAGCGATGGAGGGACGGACGCTCCCACCCTGGCGATAGGGGGCGTTGAAAACAGCCGCCGCGCCGTGAGTCTGGACAGCAGCGCCAATGCCGCAGAGTATGAGCTTTCCCGCAAAGTCACTTTCAGCCTGAACGACGCACAGGGCGAGCCGTTGATTCAGCCAACGTCGCTACAGCAGTTCCAGTCTTACCAATATGACAAGCTCAGCGTGCTTGGCAAAGAAAAGGAAGAGAACAGCATCCGCGACGATCTGGACAAGCTTCTCGCCACAGAAATACTCAATCGTCTGGCGGTATATAGCGAGCGAGCTTCAACACCGGCGGCGAACTGAGCCTTTCTCATGCGCATTAAACCGGAGCAGCTGCAAAGCAACCTGAACAAACATCCCCCCGCCGTTTTTGTGGTGAGCGGAGATGAACCGCTGTTGCGCCAGGAAGCCTGTGACGAGATTCGCGCCTACAGCCGTAAGCAAGGGTTTAGCGAGCGTATCGTCTTTCACACGCCCAAGAACTTTGACTGGAGCGCTCTTGATGAGCACACCCAGTCTTTCTCCCTCTTCGGCGAAAAAAAGCTGCTGGAAATTCATCTGGATAGCTTGCCAAACGATGGTGGAAAAAAGCGTCTCGCCGCCTTTAGCGAAAACCCACCCGAAGACTGCCTGATGCTGATCATCAGCGATCGCATTGAGTCCTCTACCCTTAATACAAAATGGTTCAAGTCAATTGAAACACACAGCCTTCACGTCCAGGTATGGCCGATCAGCCATGATCAATTACCCAACTGGATAAATCAGCGCCTGCACAAATTAGGATTCACTCCTACATCCGGCGCTGTAAAGGCATTATGCGACCATGTTGAGGGCAATTTACTGGCGGCCCGGCAGGAGATGGAGAAACTGCGTCTATTGTCCGACGACGCCAATCTGGACGAAGAGCAAGTCCTGCGCGGAATATCCAACAGCAACAAGTTCACCGTATTTAATCTGGTGGACGCCTGTCTGGAGCGAAACCCGAAGCAGGCGCTGAAAGTCCTGCAAACGCTGCAAGCGGAGTCCTTCGAACCCACCATAGTGCTTTGGTCATTAGCCCGTGAAGTGCGCCTGATCGCCAAACTCTACAAGCACTCGCAAACCTCCCAGGGCCTGGAGCAGGCGTTACAGAAAGAAAGGGTTTTCAAGAATCGCTGGGTCCTGTACAAACGCTTCATCCCTCGCTTTAACGCCGCCCGACTTCGAAATATTCACCAGGCCTGCCAGACCGCTGATAGATCCATAAAGGGCTTGGATAGCACGCCTGTTTGGTCTACCCTGACTTACGCTGCATTGGAGCTGGCGGGCGCAGGATTATCTGCGTCCTGACCGAATACCCATCACTGAAAAGCCACCACAGGTTGATGCAGATCAACCATTTAACGCCATTGCTGTCTATGATTAATGGAACTTAAATCATCGGGAGAGATGAAGCATGAGCACACTGCAAGACGAGATCAAAAGACTAAAAGACTCACTCAAACAGGAAAGGGACGAGTTACGGCTACAGCTGAATCTAGCCAAGGCGGAAGTCCGGGACGAGTGGGAGGATCTTGAAAAAGAGTGGGATAAGTTTGTCGGCAAACTACAGCAGGCGGGCCAGGAAGCGGGCCAAACCGGCAAGGAAGTCAGTGAAACCGCAAAAAAAATGGGCGAAGAGTTACGTAGTGGCTACAAACGAATAAAAGATCGTCTCAAGTAACCTAGTTCAGGGTTAACGCCCTCCACTCAGTCACCACCGACTTCCTATCATCAGAAGCGGCCCTGTTTACACTGTACTTTGCTGACAATTTGTAATATAGGTGTAAATGGGTCCGCTTAGCCCTGACCATGTCAGCGGCCCTGCGTATCACCGAATAAAAACAATCAGATTACGGATCCGCAAATGAGGAACACAGTCACCGTCCTACTTGGTGTTTTCATGGCGGGCTTGCTTAACGTCACCCATGCCCAAACCAAATTCAATGACCCCAAACAGACACTCAAGGAAGAATTCTGGGGCAAACTGTACGCAGATGGCGGCAAGACTTTCTTTTGTAAAAAAGAATTTACCAAAAAAAGCATCCTGGTCACCGAAAGCTACATCTACTCGACACTTTGGATCAGAGACAACCTGGAGTGCGGCACACCTCGACAATGCAGAGAGAACAACGAGGAATATCGCCGTATGGCCTCTGATCTGCATAACATCTATCCAGAAGACGCACGCTTTGAACTGGAGCGCCGCGCAGCCAAATTCGAAGAGTTAGGCAATGAAGTCAAAGCCAATGAGTGCGGCATTCGTCAGGTATTCGGCATTATTGACCCTCCTGACGATATAAAAGGCGACATCGCCCGAAGCCTTCTTTATATGCACACCACCTACAATCTGCCTTTATACGGCAATCTGGACCAACTGAAACGCTGGTCCCGCGCCGACCCTCCCACTCCCGAGGAGATAGCACGAGATATGCAGATTCGCGAACTGCAAGGCAACAGCAACCCCTTTATCACACATCCCGAGTCCGCCGACCAAGTCATGCTGAACCGCTGACTTTTCTCTACAGCAGAACGCATGTTTGAAATCAGACGACCACAAAAAAGCCCGCATTGCGGGCTTTTTCTTTTAAGGTTGACCCATCCTGAATAGAGTTGACGCCTATTTCAGGACTAGACAGGTTATTCCTCAGAGCGGCTTAGAACTGCTCTACATCCAGCGCCATCATATCGCCGCTACCGGACTTGATGGACTCCGCCAGAGAAACTGTACGCGGCAGGAGTCGACGGAAGTAAAAGCGAGCGGTTTTCAGCTTGGCGTCATAGAAACCAGAGCTATCGCCAGCTTGCTTCTCAATCGCCACTTTCGCCATCATTGCCCAAACGTGAGCAAATGCAACATATCCGAAAAGGTCCAGGTATTCGACACTGGCTGCGCCTACAGCGTTAGGATCGTGCTCAACCGTCTCCAGCACATACTCCGTCACATCTGATAAGCGCTCAAAGACAGCCGCCAGCGGCTCTACGAACTCCTGCAGTTCGCTGTGATCGCGATTGGCTTCAATAAAGTCGGCCACTTCGCCAGCATATAACTCAACGAATTTACCGCCGTTCATGGCCACTTTACGCCCCATAAGGTCAAGCGCCTGAATACCGTTAGTGCCTTCGTATATCTGCGCAATGCGCACATCGCGCACCAACTGCTCCTGCCCCCATTCGCGAATATAGCCATGGCCGCCAAACACCTGCTGACCAAGCACGGTGCTATCCAGGCCGCGATCCGTCAAAAACGCCTTGGCGACCGGCGTCAACAGAGCAACCATCGCTTCAGCGTGCTGCTTCGCAGCGGCGTCGTCAGAGTATTTGGAGATATCCAGATACTTCGCCACATAGGTGGAGAACGCCCGGCTGCCTTCAATCAGAGCGCGCATGGTCATTAACATCCGACGCACATCTGGATGCACAATAATAGGATCAGCGGCTTTGTCCTTGGCGACCACGCCTGTGGCGGAGCGCCCCTGAATACGGTCTTTCGCATACTCAACCGCATTTTGATATGAACGTTCAGCCGCCGCCAAACCTTGCACGCCAACACCAAGGCGCTCGTAGTTCATCATGGTGAACATACAAGCCAAACCTTTATTCGGCTCGCCGACCAACCAACCCTGCGCGCCGTCAAAGTTCATGACGCAGGTAGCCGAAGCCTTGATACCCATCTTGTGCTCGATTGAGCCGCAAGACACCGCATTACGCTCGCCCACGCCACCGTCTTCCGTCACCTTGAACTTAGGCACCAGGAACAGAGAAATGCCTCTTGAACCTGCTGGAGCATCAGGCAATTTCGCCAAAACCAAGTGAATGATGTTTTCACTCAGATCATGCTCGCCGCCAGTAATGAAAATCTTGGTGCCGGAGATGGCGTAAGAGCCGTCGCCATTGGGTTCAGCCTTGGTTCTGATAATGCCAAGGTCCGTGCCGGAGTGCGGCTCGGTCAAACACATAGAGCCGGCCCATACGCCGGAATACAAGTTAGGCAGATAAGTTTGCTTGAGCTCTTCGCTTGCGTGAGCATCAATCGCCAAACAAGCGCCCGCCGTCAGCATAGGATACAGGCCAAAAGAAATATTTGCGGACTGCACCATCTCTTCAACTTGGGCGCCCAGCATCTTCGGCATACCCATACCACCGAAGTCAGGGTTACCGCCCAACCCACACCAACCGCCTTCAATAAACGTGCGGTAAGCCTCCTGGAAGCCTTTTGGCGTGGTAACTACTCCCTCATTCCATTGGCAACCTTCTTCATCTCCGCTCCGATTGAGAGGCGCCAGCAAAGAAGACGCTATTTTAGCGGCCTCCTCCAATATGGCGTCCGCAGTATCCGGGTCAACAGTGTCGCGCGCGCCCGGCAAACTGAGCCAAAGTTTATCGGCTTCAAACACTTCTTTGAGTAGAAACTGCATGTCACGAAGCGGCGCAGAATAATCAGCCATGGTTACTCCCTCGAGCTAAATCGCTTTGTCTGAATGAATGTCTTTCTGTTTGTGCTTATTGTCGCGCTATTATCTGGCTATTACGAATCCGGCTACATACCGGTTCGCACCAGTATGTAAAAAAGCCCGCAACAGCGGGCTTATTTTGTCCCTATACGGAATCAGAACGCAAAGTTTTCCACTTCCATATCCATCATGCAGGCAGCGCCGTTGAGTGCGGACTGTGCGTGAGACAGAGTGCGAGGCAGGATGCGCTTGAAGTAGAAACGCGCAGTTTGCAGTTTCGCCGTGTAGAAACCAGTTTCCGTGGTTCCTTCCGCCAGCTTCTGTTGCGCCACCAGCGCCATGCGCGCCCAGAAATACGCCAGCACGGCATAGCCGGAGTACATCAAGTAGTCAACAGAGGCGCCACCCACTTCATCGCGGTTCTTCATCGCCGCCATACCAATCTTCATGGTGAGATCGCCCCACTCTTTGTTCAGCTTGGCCAACGGCTCAACAAACTCGTTCATATCCGCGTTTTCCCCCTGCTCTTTGCAGAACACGTGAACCAGCTTGGTGAAGCGCTTCAGAGATTCACCCTGAGTCATCAGAATTTTGCGGCCCAGCAGGTCAAGCGCCTGAATGCCAGTGGTGCCCTCGTACATCAATGCGATACGCGTGTCGCGCACGATCTGCTCCATTCCCCACTCGGAGATAAAGCCGTGACCGCCATAAACCTGCATACCCAGGTTAGCGGATTCATAACCGATTTCGGTCAGGAACGCTTTGGCGATAGGAGTCAGGAAGCCCATCATTTCGTCCGCTTCATTGCGCACTTCTTCAGTCGCGCCATGGTGAACAAAGTCGCCTTGCACTGCAGTGTAATAAATCAGAGCGCGCGAGCCTTCAGTAAACGCCTTTTGCGTCAACAGCATACGACGTACGTCAGGATGTACGATGATAGGGTCGGCAGGACCGTTCGGATTCTTCACGCCAGACAAGGAACGCATCGCCAAACGGTCTTTTGCGTAGGTCAAAGCGCCCTGGAAGGACAGTTCAGACGCGCTCAAGCCTTGGATAGCGGTTCCCAGACGAGCAAAGTTCATGAACGTGAACATGCACGCCAAACCTTTGTTCTCTGGCCCGATCAGATAACCTTTGGCTCCATCGAAGTTCATGACGCACGTAGAGTTGCCATGAATTCCCATTTTATGTTCGATAGAACCGCAAGTAACACTGTTACGCTCACCCAGGCTGCCGTCTTCATTAACCAGGAACTTAGGAACGATGAACAGGGAAATGCCCTTGGTGCCTTGCGGTGCGTCTGGCAAACGCGCCAAACAGATGTGAACGATATTTTCCGCCATATCATGTTCGCCAGCGGAAATAAAAATCTTGGTTCCAGTGATGCTATAGCTGCCATCAGCATTCGGCTCAGCTTTTGAGCGCAGGATACCCAGGTCAGATCCACAATGCGGCTCGGTCAGACACATGGTGCCAGTCCATTCGCCGCTGACCAGTTTAGGCAGATACACCGCTTTCTGCTCTTCGGAGCCGTGCAGGATGACAGTGTTAACAGCGCCATGGCTCAAACCGGGATACATACCCCAAGCCCAGTTGGATGAGCCTACCATTTCACTCATAACCAGACCGAGAGACTCTGGCAGGCCTTGACCGCCGAAATCTTCCGGCGCAGTCATTGAAGGCCAGCCGCCTTCTACGTATTGCTGGTAGGCTTCCTTGAAACCGGTAGGTGTGGTTACGCCGTCTTCGCTCCAGGTGCACCCTTCCTCGTCACCCACCCGATTAAGGGGGGACAGCACCTGCTCACAGAACTTGGCTCCTTCCTGGATGATTGCGTCCACCATGTCTGGGGTCGTCATTTCCGCACTCGGTAATTCCCTGTAATGAGACTGCACATTCAGCAGTTCATCCATCACAAACCTGATATCGCGTAAAGGAGCTTTATAATCCGGCATAACGTTTACCTCAATCTCTACTCGGCGCAGCAACACGAGGCCGCTACCTTTTTATTCCATGTTCTGGATTTTTTTCACAGTGAGCCATAATACTCACCGATATATCAAACAAGTGTTTGAAACATACGTTTGCTTACGGTGATTGTCAAGATCGATTAGAGTTAAAGTTCCAATTTTTAATAGCCGTTCATTAACGGGTACGCAACAATACTTACCATCATTTTTTAAGCCCTTTAAAAACAAATAGTTACACAAAGAAAGAAACGACAAGAAACACAGCGCCGGAAATGATCAACGGGTAAAATTTTGTAAGTGATGGCCTTTGCCTAAGCGGCGCAAACACATGCTCGACAAGGTTAAGAATCAGTAAAGAAGGTCTAGATCACTTCGTCCAATTGAATACTGGGCTGCAGTCCCTGCTCGAAAGCTTGCCCAATGCGGATCAAATCAAGATAGGTGCGAATGGCTTCGCTTTCACGCTCACTGGAAGAACCGCGACTCTCCTCCTCTTGCTGCCGCTGTTCACGTTCCTGTTGTTGCTCAGCCCGCAACTCCGCGCGCCCATCCGCCTGTTGCTGCACAAGCTCGGAACGCGCCTGCAATATGGCCTGAGTCGCACGCGCAGCAACGGAGCGGTCCTGAGAAGAGGGCTCCGCCGGCGCTAACGCCGCTCTTCGGACCTGTTCCATCTTCCTTATCGTCGCCTCGGGATTACCGGGCACTGACGATACGTCAATCGGCACCTCGCCGCCAACGGCATATGAACGCCCATCAGGTCCACGAGAATAGGCGTATTGTGGAGCCCCTGCGTAGAGGCCGCCAACAGCCACGTGCGCCTGCTCATGCTGCCGCACTTCAAGATCCCGTTGCGACAACTGGGAGATTGTAGCTAACTCACTTTCGCTAAGTCCGCCAGCAGACTCATCAGGAGCCGACGACCTGGATCGCTCCGACTGGCTTGGCGCAGCAGGCGCTCCTTCTGCACCCTCTCCTGCCTGGATAGCTCTAGTCGCCCCTTCAATTACACCTTCAACCGCTTCACCACCATCGCCATTTGGCGTTACAGGCACCGCCTCCACGACAGGAGTGTCTTGACCAGTAACCGACACCCCATCCGCCCCTGTTGTTGTAGGCTGAGCCACCTGCGGCGTAACACTTGAGGTCTGCGCGAAGCGATTATAGATAACTGTAGGGAAAGAATTGGAGGGAGAAGAGGACGCGCCAGGCTCCAATGGCTGCACCGGCGGCAGAGTGGACTCCAGATCGGAAATGGCGACAGCAGAACTGCTCACCTTCGTGGGAGGCGAGTATGGGGTAACAGAACTGATGGCGGGTTGTCCCGCTCCGGCTATCTGCACCTTATGCTCCCGTTCACCTCGCTAGGCACTGCGCGACCGCAGCTACTTAGGCTTTGATATCCAGTAGCGTTCCCAGGGTTTCGTCGGCGGTTTTAATGACTTTCGCCGAAGCTTTAACGCCATTTTCGTACAGCTTAAGGTCCACAATGGACTCTACGACATCGTTAACTGTGCGCAGCTCGCTGGGCTCCTCGACGGGTTGTTCCACTTTGGCGATTTCATTCGCCGCTTTTTCCATCCCCTGGAGATTTTGCTTTACACCTTGCACACCGCTTTGCAAAACGCTTGAAATCATCGCATTACCACTCGACGATCAGACTGACTCAACTTTGATTGTACCCATCAATCCGTTCAATTTTCAACCAGCTGTAAAGTTTCTTCACAAAGCTGCCATCAAGCCATGACAGCAAGTATGCCAATTCATCAATCAAACAATGGCGCCAACCGCAGGGAAGCCTGAACATTGGGACTGTCCGGCGTCTCCGCCCTCGGAACGACGCCCAGGCAGGGCGCTGAAATTCTAGCGCTCAATGTTTCAAGATTATCCGCCAGCTGAGGCATGGCCTCTTCTGACACCTGATTCGCCACCCATCCCGCCAACTTCAAGCGTCCGCCACGCAGCGCTTCCGCGGTCAGCAAAGCGTGATTGATGCACCCTAAACGCATACCCACCACGAGAATAACAGGAATATCCAACATCGCGGCGAGGTCACTTAAATATTCACGCGGATTCAACGGCGTCAACCAACCGCCCGCACCTTCAACCAAAGAGAAGTCGTGAGGCGTCATCAACGCGCCGCGACACAGCCCTGCCAATCGAGGTGCGGACAATGTGCGTCCTGCCTGCCGCGCCGCTATATGAGGAGCTATCGCAGGCTCCAGGGCAATGGGATTTACTTGCGCATACGGAAGCTTCACCGTAGCGTACCGCAGCAACGCCAATGCATCTTCATTCCGCAGTCCATCAGGGGTCTGCTCGCAACCGGATGCAACCGGCTTCAAACCCAGCGTACGCTTACCCTGGGCCCCGGCCGCATGCAGTAACGCAGCGGATACAAAGGTCTTTCCAACCTCTGTATCCGTCCCTGTTACAAAAAAAGTCTTCGCCATGAATTAGATCCTGCTATATACGCAGACCCCAACATGATAGGTGGCGGGCACCCCTTGTTCCTGTCTGCATTTTTCATAGTTTTCAAGCACCTGTCGCAGCCGTCGCTTGCCAGTCAGGCCTTGCGGGCGCTCCGATTGAATATTGTGGGCGCCAATACCTTTAAGCTCTTTCATAACACCGAGTGCGGAGTCATGAAAACGCACATGCAGGGACTCTCTACATTCTCCCTGTAAGCCACAGGAAACCGCCGCCTCAGCAACCTGTTCCACGCTCAGAAAACGATTGACGTGCCGATCTCCGTCCACTCCAGTCCATGCCTGCTCCAGCTCAAACAAGGTCTGCGTCAGCAATGTTGAGCAAATCAGTCGACCCCCAGGCCGCAACACCCTGCTCACCTCGGCAAACCAGACACTAGGGTCATCCAACCACTGCATCGCCATATTGCTGAACACAAGGTCCTGACTAGCGTCCGCCACAGGCAGCGACTCCATATCAGCGACAGCCCAGAGCGCCGCCACGCCATCGTGATGCGCGCGGGCGTACTCAATCATCCCTGGGGATAAGTCATAGGCGCACAATCTTGCTTCCGGAAAGCTGTTTTTCAGGCGGTGAGTTAGCCATCCCGTACCACACCCCACATCGATAATATCCTGCGGAGAACTTTCTCGACTGAGCGACACCAGGCTTTCGCCCACCTCTTTCTGCATGCCGGCCAGATGGTCATAGGTCGCAGCCGCGGCGCTAAACGACTCAGCCACTTTGGATTTATCCATGACGCCACGCTCCAAATCTGCAAGAGAGGAAGTCGACACTATGGATTTAAACGTTACTGCATGATTCATCGAGTTGGTCCACGCTTTTTCATCCTGACTGCAGACATTCCGCAATGAAGCGGCTTGCCTCTGCATCAGGGAAATGGCTCATGCCACCGATTATTTTCACTCGGTGGGCGGGGTAGTTTTGCTGAAGACTTTGCGCCAGAGCGACCGGCGCAATCGCATCCGCCTCCCCTAGAAAGTGGGAGACCGGAACATCAAGACGCGCCAGTTCATCACGCAAGTCCCAGCTCCGCAACCACTCCAAAGAAGCGCTTAACTGCCGATCTGACCAGGACTCAATATCAGAGGCGAAGCCTAAAGTCTGTCGAGCTTGCGCCCGCGCCGCCGCTGCTCCCTGGGTCTGCAACAGATTAAAGCGCCTCAGTAATCGCCCACGATCCACCCTCAAGTCTTCGGCGAAGCTGTCGAGTAATTCCAGGCCGACCCCTGGCCAATGACTGTCTCCGGGGAAAAATGGATTACAAGCCACCAACGCCAAACCCGCCACCTTCAGGTTCTCCGCAGCCAATCTGCGAATCGCCAAAGAACCGCCTAACGACCAGCCCACGATCAGGGTTCGTTCATTCCACTGGGCGGATAGCTGGGGAGCAAGCGCGGCATAGGAATCACACAACGTCCAGGTCGTAACCGCTGAAGCGTCGCTAAATGCCTGCGTCAGTGGCTCAAGCGCCGACTGCGGCTGCGCCCAGCCGCCAATCAGATGAACTGAATCAAAGCGTCTGTCAGACATTCACTGCTCCAGCGATATTCGCGGCGCCACGATACTTATAGAGGACTTCCAATAGTTGGTTCAGATCGTCATCCGTATGAGCGGCGCTGAACGTCACGCGCAGTCGCGAGGTATTTGCTGGAACCGTTGGAGGGCGAATTGCCGTTATCAAAATACCTTCTTTGCGTAACGCCTGGCTCAGCTCCATCGCTGTAGCCGCATCGCCAATGAAAATGGGTTGTATCGGAGTGGAAGAGGCCGCCAGCTGATAACCCATTCCCGCTGCTTCTTTACGGAAGCGCGCCACCAATTCATTCAATCGCTCGCGACGCCATGATTCTTCCCGACTGATACACAAGCTGACACGCGCCGCAGCAGCGATCGCCGGGGGCATGGAAGTGGTGTAAATATAGGTTCTGGCGAATTGCACCAATGTTTCAATCAGTTCTTCCGAGCCAGTGACAAAGGCCCCGGCAGCGCCATAGGACTTGCCGAGAGTTCCCATCAGTATTGGTACATCGCTCTGGTTCAACCCAAAATGCTCAGCACAGCCTCCGCCGTTGGCGCCCAGAACGCCAAAGCCGTGAGCGTCATCCACCATCAGCATGGCGTCTTTGCTATGGCATATCTGGGCTATATCGTCTAACGGAGCAATATCGCCGTCCATGCTGAATACGCCGTCCGTGATCACCAAGGCCCGACTGTCGCGCGCCTCATCCAACCGCGACGCCAGATGCTCAGAGTCCGTATGGCGATAGCGCAACAGCTTTGCGCCGGATAAAATCCCCGCATCCAATAGCGATGCATGGTTGAGTTTGTCCTCAATGACGTAGTCGCCCCTGCCCAACAGTGCAGACGCCACGCCAAGGTTAGCCATATAACCGGTTGAAAACAGCAAGGCGCGGTCGCGCCCAGTGAATTCGGCCAGATCCAGCTCCAGCTCATGATGAGCGCGATGATGACCTATAACGAGATGGGATGCGCCGCCGCCAAGGCCAAACTCCTTCAGAGCCTGCTGTGCGGCGGCGATGACGCGTGGATCGTTGGCCAGCCCTAAATAATCATTGCTGCAGAAGGCGAGGTACTCTCGCCCCTCAATCATGACCCGAGGCGCTTGCGGGCTGTCTATTGTCAAGCGGCTGCGATAAAGGTCCTGCTGTATTCGCGCCGCCAGCGTCTGCGCAAGATGCCCCCATTTAGACATGACGTTTAAGCAGTTTTTGTCGCGTCGTAAAACATGCTTTCCATGCGTTGTTGCTGATCGTGCGCCTGAATAACGTCATGCAGATATGCTTCCTGCTGATCCTCCGAATGCGCTTGTTCGCGCTGTTCCGGACGAATGCCCAGTTTCTTGAACAGCATCATATCCTTATCCGCTTCAGGGTTGGGCGTGGTCAGCAGTTTCTCGCCATAGAAAATGGAATTGGCGCCCGCCAGGAAACACATTGCCTGCATCTGCTCATTCATATCTTCACGCCCTGCGGACAAACGCACGTGAGACTTGGGCATAAGGATTCGCGCAACGGCGATGGTGCGAATGAAATCAAACGGATCTATATCTTCCTGCACTTCCAGAGGCGTGCCTTTCACTTTGACCAGCATATTGATCGGCACACTCTCAGGATGGCTGGGCAAATTCGCCAGCTGGGTGAACAAAGCAGCGCGGTCGCGGGCGCTTTCCCCCATGCCCATGATGCCGCCGCAACAGACTTTCATACCGGCGTCTCTAACGTTTTGCAGCGTTTCCAGACGGTCGGAGTATGTCCGTGTGGTGATAATCTCACCGTAGTAATTCTCAGAAGTATCCAGGTTATGGTTGTAGTAATCCAAGCCTGCTCCAGCAAGCTCAAGCGCCTGGTCCGCCGTCAGCATGCCCAGGGTCATGCAGGTTTCCATTCCCAGAGATTTAACCTGTTTGACCATCTCAAGGACGTAAGGCATATCTTTGGCGCGGGGGTTTCTCCAAGCCGCCCCCATACAAAAACGGCTGGAGCCCTTCTCTTTGGCTGCCTTGGCCTCGTTCACCACCTTTTCCACTTCCAGCAGCTTCTCTTTGTCAAGGCCAGTATTGTAGTGGCCGCTCTGAGGGCAGTATTTACAGTCTTCAGGGCAGGCGCCGGTCTTGATGGAAAGCAGAGTGCTGACCTGCACTTCATTCGGATCGAAATTCTGCCTGTGCATGACTTGCGCCTGGAACAATAAGTCATTGAAAGGCAGGGCGAAGAGAGCCTCAACTTCTTCCAGAGACCAGTCATGGCGGATAGGTGATTGCGTAGTTGCTGTCATATCAAACTCTTGCTGTTATACAAAACTAGCCGGGGCCTGAGATATAATCCGCCTCGACACAGGAAAGTGGACCCAAAAACGAGAGAAATTCATGGAAGACATAATAAGCCGGGCCAAAAAGCTGTCAACCTTTCTCAGAGAAAAGGTTAACAGCTTACAACTAAAGCATTGCCTGCTTTGCCTCGAATCGGGGTGTGGCACTCATATTTGCACCGCCTGCGCTGCAGACCTGGCGGCCCCCAAACACCCCTGCCCCCGTTGCGGCATCAGTCGGATAGCTCCTGACGCCATCCCTTGTGGACGCTGTCTGCGTCAACCTCCACACTTTGACGCCAGCACCAGCGCTTTTGACTACACCTTCCCATTGAATCAAGTCATTGGACAGTTGAAGTATGGAGATAAACGATATTGGGCCAGGGCGCTCGCGCAGGCAGCTCTCCCTGCGTTTCAACAGGCCTACGCGCATATTTCACCCCCCGTGCTAATACCAGTTCCAATGCATAACAGCAAGCAACGTAAACGTGGGTTCAACCAGGCGGAGCTGCTGGCGCGAAGTCTGGCCCGCTATGCCAATACAAAGTTCAGCAGCAAACTGTGCCGGCGGATAAAGGCGTCTCCGCCTCAAACCGGACTAAATCGAAAAAACAGACGCAGCAATGTGAAGAATAGCTTTGCGGCGTCATCCGACCTCCCTCAGCAGCCGTTGATTATTATTGACGATGTCGTCACTACAGGCAGCACGGCGGATGAGCTGGCGCGCACGCTGAAAATGGCGGGAGCGCTTGAGGTTTATGTTTTCAGTATTGCAAGACGCTCAATGGACTGAACTATTAATGATTTAATATCCGCTTCGCTACCTTCTCCGCGAGGGCAAGTGAGGCCGTCAGCCCAGGCGACTCAATACCGAACAGGTTATACCAGCCTGCAACGCCGTTCTGTTCAGGCGTATCGATGATAAAGTCCTCTGCGCGCGCGCCTTGCGGCGACAACTTGGGTCGGACGCCTGCATACGCCGGCTGCAGCATCCCCTCTGGCAACGCAGGCCAGTAATTGCGTATAGCCTGGGCGAACTTAGCCATCCGTTGCGGGTCTACACTGAACTCCGGCCGATCTATCCACTCGACATCTGGACCGAATCGCGCCTGCCCCCCCATGTCCAGGGTCAAGTGCACTCCCAGTCCGCCGTCCTCCGGCACAGGGTATATCAAGCGCTGAAAAGGGCTGCGTCCCGATAGCGAAAAGTAACTTCCTTTGGCGAAATAGATCGGAGGAATTCCAACAGATGGATAGCACTCCACGTTAGCAAGTACTCCCATCGCATCCAACCCCGCGCAATTCACAACCACTTCCGCACGCACCTGACAGGGCGCCGCGCCGCCAACGCTCAAGGTAACTGACTCTGCATCAATACGCCCACCCAGCAATGGCGAATTAAGCGCCGTCATTCCGCCCGCACGTTCAAAATCACCCTGTAAGGACAACATATACTGATGGCTGTCGATAATGCCGGTAGAAGGAGAGTACAGCGCGCCAACAGACTTTAACTCAGGCTCCATCGCCTGAACTTGGGCCTGAGTCAACCACTGTAAGTCCGTCACGCCATTGGCGGCGGCCGCCTCATATATCTGCTGCAAGGCATCCATCTGATCAGGATGGGTTGCAACAATGAGCTTCCCGCAACGCTTATGAGGAATCCCTCGAGAAGCGCAGTACTCGTACAATAGCGCCTTACCCCTTACACAGGTCTCGGCTTTCAGGCTGCCCTGCGGATAGTAGATGCCAGCATGAATCACTTCACTGTTGCGAGATGATATCCCAGAGCCAATAAGACCCTCTCGCTCCAACAGCAGCACATCCTGCCCGCCTTCAGCCAACGCCTTGGCGATGCTTAGCCCCACAACACCTGCGCCAATCACTACAATGGATGTTTCAAAAAGCTCCATAACAGTTTCGTCGCTCTCACCTGCTTAATGATTGATATAAACGGAAAAATTGGCCGAACAGATAGAATTTATCCTAGAATTGAAAGCCCCGAAAGCCCTCATGGCAGGACCAGGCGTTCTCCCGCCTTGCCAGCAACACAAAAGGACCCGCGCAGTGAGCGACGTCAATGCCTCTGATTCACTCTTCTTTCGAATAGCGCCTTACTTAGGACTGGCGGGAACATCATTATTTTGGGCGGGTAACGCACTGGTGGCGCGCGGCTTCAATGACAGCATTCCTCCGCTGGCGCTGTCTTTCCATCGCTGGCTGGTTTGCGCGCTCCTTATCTCGCCGTTTATTTTGCGGGCGTTCCTGCGTCATAAAGACCTCATAAAGCAGCACTGGCTCAAAATAAGCGTGCTCGCTTTTCTCGGCGTGGCGACCTACAACTCACTGCTGTATACCTCCGCGCAATTCACCTCTGCACTCAATATCACATTAGTGAACTCGCTGTTGCCGGTAGCCACCCTGGTTTTAGCAATGCCCCTGCTTGGCCAGCGTCTGAATCTTAAAAGCGGACTCGGCGTGTCGCTCGCCTTCCTCGGCGCGCTATATGTGATACTACACGGTGAACCAAGCACGTTGCTCTCTTTGCAAATGAATGCCGGCGACAGCATCATGGCGGCGGCGATGGTTATTTGGTCACTGTACTCCGTTTTGTTGAGAAAATGGGCCATCCCCATCCCTGGCTTTGACTTGTTCGCGATTTTGCTGGGACTAGGGCTACCGATGATCCTGCCCTTTTATGCTCTGGAACACCATATTAAAGGCGGGTTCGAGTGGACCTATGACTTGGCGGCGGTTATCGCCTACGTTGCGATATTCCCATCACTCTGCGCATACCTGTTGTGGAACTACGGCGTCACCAAGACATCTCCCAGCACCGCCGCTTTATTCGCCTATTTGACGCCGCTGCTTACCGCCCTGCTATCCATCCCTTTTCTCGGCGAGCATCCTGAGAGCTACCATCTTATAGGCGGTGGAGCGATTCTAGCCGGGCTGTGGCTCTCTCAGGATATGGGCAAAAGCGTCAAACCGCCGATTCCAAAACCTCGAACTTGACGCCTCTTTGCTGCAATCGATCCATCAATGGACGCCCCATCGCCATGACTGGGGTGATCACGCCGTATGATTTCGGTAATTTGCGTCGATCCAGCGCCAGACACAAGCCGCTTTCCGCCAGCATTTTTGAGGTTTCGCCATAACCTGGGTCGCCGCCGCTTACCTGCGTCTTTATACGACGACCGTCGCAGGAACCAATAAACACCACCTTAAACCAGCCCCGGCTGCGCTGCTCAGGTGTAGGCCCCTGCCCCGCTGGCTTGAGGCTTAAAAGCCAATTACGCGTAGGTTTGAGCTGAGCCAACGCAAATACGCCGCCGACAAGCGCAGCGCCTGCAATAACCCGGGGCAGCTTCTTCACCTGAACATAATGGCCATATTTAAACTCTTGGCCATATTGCTCAAGCGCCCTGGCGCTGCGTTTCACCACTTGAGGATCAATCGTAGGAAAAGGACACGCCCAAGCGTTGATTTCCTTACGAAAACGCAAATTGAAGTCCACACTCCCGACTTTACGGGTAGATTCAGACATGCGCGGCTTGTTGCGCTTATCTGACCGCGCCTGTCGGGCTCTCGAAAATGCGTGCACAGCGGAATGCCAGGTTCCACCGGAAAAAGCGCCCCCAGCGCGCACAAATCCTTCCAGCTTAACGGGGTTGGCGGCCAAGGCGTCTGCAGGCAAGCCCTGGGTCAACTCAGTCACCGTATAATAAGCCCCCAGATCATGAGGAATACTGTCAAAGCCGCAACAGTTTACTATTCTGACTTTATTGCGCTTGGCGACCTCATCGTATTGACTGATCATCGCGTCTACGAATTCAGGCTCCCCTGTAAGGTCTGCGTAGTCTGCGCCCTGCGTCACGCACGCTTTGATCACCGGCTCTCCAAATTTGATATAGGGACCAACTGTATTGATCACCGCTTTTGCGTCTTTGGCCATCGCATCCAGGCTGGCCTGATCTTCGATATCCGCCTGAATCACATGCAAACGACTACGCACATCCGGATTAATAGAGCATAGACGTTTTTTTAATCGCTCCAGCTTCTCTGGATTCCGCCCGGCAATCGCCCATACGAAGTCCTCCCGCATCATCGCCCTAGCCAGGTACTCGGCGGTCAGCTCCCCTGTGTATCCCGTCGCCCCAAATAGAACCAGATCATAGATTTTCTTGTTCGCCATGTGGAATATCCTTGTACCGACTTGACAGTATGCCCAGCGCCACGCGTTAATAGGCCGTTTAACCTAGGACGCGAGAATCCTTCAATTCTCATCCGAATGCAAATACATACATTAATAATCCGGTTATAATACCCCCCGCCCAAGGTAAAACAACAGACAATCCGGGGGCTTAACGCTAATGAAACTTGGAATAGAATTACCGACATGTCGGATAAAAAACAATTTGCCATAGTGATGCTGGTATCGGCGCTGTTTGTATTATGGATTTTATACGGCAGCCTGGAGATAGTTTTCATAAACGACGAGCTCAAAGAAGACCCCGTACTTTCAAAGTACCCCTATCATTTCAGGGTCATAGAGAAGGACGGCCGCATCGCCGTCATGGGCACCCTGCATTCCAACCAGAAAACGCTATCAAAAGCGTTGCGCATTGTGTTTCCAGAGCTAAGGGATGAAAGGGACAACTCACGCTCCTTGCTACAGGCAGAAAAAGATTTCGCCAGAATGCAGACTTACGCTCAGGATCTCGTGTTGAAGAATGAAGCTTTCGACTTTGTTCGCTGGGAGCTTGATGAAAACTGGCTTAGAGTTCAGGGCATACCTTTTGAAATGAAAGGCCCGGACGCCGTCTCCCCCATGGCTGACGCCAACGCCAACTAGGCCCACATACGAAAAACGCCCCAAACGGGGCGTTTTTTTATAGCTCGCTGAAAGGGGCTAAGCGCCCCTTCAACTTATGCTGAGAATGGGTGTCTCAATGTGATCGTCTCGTTACGATCCGGACCAGTGGAAATAACATCAATTGGCGCTTCAATCTGCTTCTCCAGGAAGACGATATAATCTTGCGCGTTCTTAGGAAGATCTTCTACGCGCTTGACGCCAAAAGTACTCTCTTTCCAGCCTGGCAGCTCCTCGTAAACCGGCTCCACCTCACCAAACGCTTCACAGTCGATTGGTGGGCGCGTAATTTCAACGCCATCCGCAGTGCGATAGCCAACGCATACTTTCACAACATCCAAGCCATCCAGGACATCCAGCTTAGTCAGGCAGATTCCAGAAACGCTATTGATTTGGATGGCGTGACGCAGAGCAACCGCATCAAACCAACCACAGCGACGAGGACGACCAGTCGTTGCGCCAAATTCGTTGCCTTTCTTAGCCAAATAGGCGCCAACGTCATCAAATAACTCTGTTGGGAATGGACCTGAGCCTACGCGCGTCGCATAAGCCTTGGTGATGCCCAATACATAGTCCAGATACATCGGACCAAAACCGCTACCGGTCGCAGTGCCGCCCGCAGTGGTGTTGGATGAAGTAACGAAGGGATAAGTGCCCAGGTCAATGTCCAACAAGGAACCCTGAGCGCCTTCAAAAAGAACATTCTCGCCACGCTTTCTGAACTCATGCAGCATGTCAGTGACGTCCGCCATCATCGGCAGCAACTCTTCCGCCATTTTCAGAGTTTCATCGAGCGTCTTCTGATAATCAATCGGAGCGACCTTATAGTAGTGCTCCAGAACAAAGTTCTGATACTGCATGATCTCCTTCAACTTCTCAGCAAAGCGCTCAGGCTTCGCCAAATCGCCAAGGCGTACGCCGCGACGCGCTACTTTGTCTTCATAGGCGGGACCAATGCCTCGACCAGTCGTACCAATTTTCGCCGAACCCAGACGCTCTTCCCGCGCCAGATCCAAAGCCTTGTGGTAAGGCAGAATCAGAGGACATGCAGGGCTCAGGAATAGACGCTGACGCACTGGCACGCCTTTGTCTTCCAGGGTCTTGATCTCCGACAGCAATGCATCCGGCGCCAACACTACGCCATTACCAATTAGGCAGGCGACATTGTTGCGCAAAATCCCTGAAGGAATCAGGTGTAGAACGGTTTTCTGTCCGTCTATCACCAAAGTGTGCCCGGCGTTGTGTCCGCCTTGGAAACGAGCCACCGCAGCAACTTCTTCCGTCAGCAGATCCACAATCTTACCTTTGCCCTCGTCACCCCATTGAGTGCCGAGAATGACCACATTTTTGCCCATGATGATTAAATCTCTATTTAACTTGATTAGGATTGAATTCGGTTAAGGGCGTTACGATCCATTGCCCCGACTCGTCCCGTACGATTTGGCGATCACAGTGGGAGGCCCAGTGGCCGGCTTCCTCACCAGGCATCAGTTGTATAACTCTGTCACTCCGCCGCAACTGCCTGATCAGCTCCCATAACTCTGCTTCCTGACCGTTTGGAGCCAAAATAGCGCCCGCCGGCTGCGCCCATTCGCGCTTGCCCATGCGGTATAAAGCTTTCAAATCCACGCTGAAGCCCATCGCAGGGCGCCCCCGTCCGAAATCGCGCCCTACTTCATCATAACGCCCGCCCTTCGCCACAGCCTGTCCCAGGCCTTCGGTATATGCAGCGAACACCAGACCGGTGTAATACTTGTAGCCACGCATTTCACAGAAATCGAAGTAAATCTCCACTTCCGGGTAGCGCTCGCCAATAACTGCGGCGACTTGGCTCATTTCGTCCAGCGCGTACTCAATATCTGGATTACCCGCAAAAATTTTGCGCGCTTCTTTCATTTTCTCTTTGCCGCCGGCCAGTCTCGGCAGCGCCATGACTTTTTGACGAATTGCTTTGTCTGGAATAGTCGCAGCTATCTCGTCAACCTCTGGAATCGCTTTTCTGCGCAAAGCCTCAAACAGCGCCTCAGACTGAATCTTGGACAGTTTCGCTTCCGCCAGTATTGCCTGATAGACGCCAACATGAGCGATATCCATGTGCAGCGGACTGATCTTAGCCAGATTCAGCGTTTCCAGCATCAGAGAAATAATCTCAATATCGGCGGCTGAGCCCACTACACCATAAAGCTCACACCCAGTCTGAATTGGAGTGCGTGAGGAAAACATACTGGGAGATTTTGTGCGCAAAACACTGCCGATGTAACAGAATCGACTGGCGACATCATGGGAACGGCGTGAGTCTATACGAGCCACCTGGGGCGTCATATCCGCTCTAATTCCCATCAGTCGTCCGGTAAGCTGGTCCGTCACTTTGAACATCTCCAACTCCAGATCGCGCCCAACGCCAATAAGCAGAGAGTCCAGGAATTCCAACAGGGGCGGCACGATCATTTCGTAACCCCAGGAGTGATAGAGGTCCAGCAACTGTCGTCTTAATTCCTCAATGCGTTTGGCCTCTGGCGGCAACAATTCTTCCACGCCATCAGGGAGAAGCCATAAATCAGATTCGGACATTGACTGCGTATCGCCAAACATTCATTTCACCTTTTTGGTGCGCAACGTTTTGTGTGAACGGAAGGTCACTGCTTGATCAGGTATAACAGGGCAGTCCCAACAAGCATGCATACAAGACCGGCCATCCGCATAGTCCCATCATCAACTTGCGCCAACCGGACCACCATGTTTCGCCAGCGTCGCGGATACAGAAAAGGAAGGACGCCTTCCAACACCAACATCAGACAGAGCGCAATTCCCAGTTCCCGCCACATTGGGATCACCCGTTACCTTGCTTTGCGCCGTTCAAAACTGAGAGCAAAGCCACACAAAATATATACAGTTGCCGGTATTTAATCACAAAAAAACCGGGATAGTTCCCGGTTGCAGAATATTACCACTATTTCGGCGGCTTCCCAATGCTTTTTAAGGCTGGGTTAATTCCCTTGGGAAGCGCTTCGTGGTTGTTTCAGGTATCGAAGAAACTCGCTATCTGGTTGCAGGATCAGCAAGTCCCCCTTACTGGAGAAGGTTTGCTCATAAGCGCCCATACTCCGGTAGAAAGAGTAAAACTCCGGATTTTTGCTGAATGCGTCAGCATAGATCCTGGATGCGACGGAGTCGCCTTCTCCTCGAATCTGCTCAGCTTCTTTGTAGGCATTCGCATCAATAACCGTTCTTTCGGCGTCCGCCGCCGCGCGCACGGCTTCGGCTTGCTCTTCACCTTGTGAACGATGCTGCTGAGCAATTTTTAGACGCTCAGACTCCATCCTTTCGTACACAGAGTCGCTAACGCGAGTTGGCAATTCAATCGCACGAACACGGATATCATTGATTTCAATACCAAATTCTGTACGGGCAATTTGGTCCAGACTCTTGGTCAGCTCTTCCATCAGCTCTTCCCGTTCGCCAGCAACCACTTCATGCATGGTGCGACGGCCAAACTGATCACGCAGACCGTTATCTATTCGCGACTCAAGCAGACGCACCGCATTATTTTCATCGCCGGCGGTGGAGCGATAGAACTGCCCCACATTCACTATGCGCCATGTCGCGTATGAGTCGACGTCCAGCGGCTTTTGCTCACCAGTAAGGTAACTCTTGGTTGGCAAATCCATTACCAGTACCCGGATATCAAACTTCCGGGCCACATCCACAAAGGGGATCTTGAAGTGAAGCCCAGCTCCGATATCGGATTCGACCATACCGCCAAATCGCAGCAATACGGCTCTATGAGTCTCTGGAACAATGTATACGCCTTGCATGACGACAATGATGGCCAGCAAGATAGCGCCGAGAGAAATTGCAAATCTTGTAGTCATTATTGGCCCCTGCTTCTGCTCAGAACTTCGTTACGGGAACGGAAATCCTCCACTGCGCGGGAAGTGCCGCTGGAGCCCGTATCGACATTACGCGGTATGATAGCGCCCGCTGCCGGAGCCGCATCTGCGCGATTCAGCATCTTATCCAATGGAAGGTACATGATGTTGTTTCCTTGCCCTTGATCCACCAACACCTTGCTGCTGCCAGACAAAACTTTCTCCATCGTATCGATATACAAACGCTCGCGGGTTACCCCTGGCGCACTCTCGTAGATCTCAAGCACTTTCAAGAAACGCTGGGTTTCACCTTCAGCCTGCGCGATCACCTGATCCCGATAAGCTTTGGCTTCTTCGATAACCCGCTGCGCCTTACCTCTAGCTTCAGGCACGACCTGATTCTTATAAGCTTGCGCTCGGTTGATGACCTTTTGCTCGTCCTCTTTAGCACGCTGAACCTCCTCAAATGCAGACTTAACCGCCGCAGGAGGCTGTGCAGCATTGATGTTCACTTTCTTCACTTCAATGCCAGAGCCGTAGAAGTCAAGATAACGCTGTAAACGATCCTGCACATTAATAGCCAGAATCGCACGCCCTTCCGTCAGAACTTTATCCATAGATTCAGAGCCGACCTCATGGCGCAAAGCGCTGTCTATCGCAAAGTCCAAGGTGGTGACGGGGTCGCGCATTACCAGGGTATATTTGCGCAGATCGCCAATAACGTATTGAACGGTCAGATCAATATCAACGATATTTTCATCTTCCGTCAGCATGTGGCCTTTTTTCTTCTGATTGCGAACCGAAGTAACTTCTTCAATAAAGACTTGGTCAATCAGAGGGATTTTAAATTGCAGACCAGGCTGACGCGTATCCAAATACTTACCAAAGCGCAGCACAATCGCGTTTTCTTTTTCGTCTACACGGAACACAGAGTTGGAGACAGCGAGCAGCACCAATACAACGATAATAATCGCCGCCACGCCGCCAGAGACGCCACCACCGCCGGAAGAGCCCCCCCGGGAAGGCTTGCCGCCAAACAATCCGCCGACTTTCTCCAGACCTTTGCGAATGACTTCATCCAGATCTGGCGGTCCGTCATTCTTGTTGCCGCGACGGCCTGAGCCCCATGGGTCCTGATTATTATTTCCGCCTGGTTCATTCCAAGCCATTTTATTCCCCTTCGTTGTGAAGATTTAAAGCTTGCGCGTAATACTATTTATCTATGTCTCGATCGGCAAGGTTCTGAAATGTAATTAAGATAACGCCAACATACAATGCAGCGCGCCCAGATCGTCGATATGCACAACCTCTGAGCTTAGCAGACATGTCCGGTAAGCTGTTCAAGTTTCACGCCTTCCTTATGCGCTATTTGCAGCCAGTCGGTCTTCGGCATCTTTATATGCACAGAAAAGGAACCATCCTCCCTCACCTCTTCTGACAACACAGCCTCTCTTTCATAAAGCTTGGCGCGCAAGCGCCCCAGCGCGGGCGGTATGCAAAGCGTCTCATCGACCATATCAGCGCCCAACAGCTTTCCGGTCGCCTGCTCCAGCAGCTCAAGACCTTCTCCGGTGACAGCCGAAACCCAAACACGAACTGGCTCGCCATTTTCATTCATTTCCAGGCGAGGCTCGGCAGCCTCCAGACGATCCACTTTATTGAAAACAAAGAGGGAAGGAATATCGTCAGCGCCGATTTCCTTCAAAACATCCTCAACTTGCTCGATGTTTTCCCTGCGCTTCGGGTCGCTCGCATCCACGACGTGGAGCAATAACGAAGCATTGCAGGTCTCCTCCAATGTCGCACGAAACGCGTCGACAAGCTTGTGAGGAAGATGTCGGATAAATCCTACCGTGTCAGCCAATACCACAGGCCCGTAGTTCTCCAGATTAACGCGCCGCAACGTCGGATCCAACGTCGCGAACAACTGATCGGCGGCATAAACATCGGACAAAGATATGCGATTAAAGAGAGTAGATTTGCCAGCGTTAGTGTAGCCAACAAGAGAAATGGTCGGCACTTCCGCCCGGCGACGTGCGCGCCGGCCCTGTTCACGTTGTTTGCGAACTTTTTCCAGACGCTTGTGTATAGATTTGATGCGACCGCGGATGAGTCGTCTGTCAGTTTCGAGCTGGGTCTCACCCGGCCCACGCAGACCAATTCCGCCTTTCTGACGCTCAAGGTGGGTCCAGCCCCGCACCAGCCTCGTAGACAAGTGCTCAAGCTGAGCCAGCTCCACCTGAAGCTTACCTTCATGAGTTCGCGCTCGCTGGGCGAAGATGTCCAGAATCAGACCAGTCCTATCCAGAACCCGCACCTGCAGATCTTTTTCCAGGTTTCGTTCCTGACTAGGAGTAAGAGAATGATTGAACAGTACGACTTCCGCCTCGTGCTCAATTACCGCCGCCCTGATTTCCTCCAGCTTACCGCTGCCGACAAAGTACCGCGGACTGGGCTGATTACGGGTTCCGGTGACCAACGCAACAGGATCTGCGCCGGCTGATAAAGCTAATTCCGTAAGCTCGCGAGGGTCTTCTCGATCTTTTTCTTCCAGCATATCCAGGTGAACAAGTACAGCTCGCTCACCCGCTTTAGGACGCTCAAACAATCAGGCGCTGCTCCGCATTAAGCGTTAGATGCTTCGTTCTCTCCTTCGCCTGGTGCGGCGATACGTACGTTCCGGGCAGGGACGACGGTGGAGATAGCGTGCTTGTAAACCATTTGGCTGACGGTGTTTTTCAACAGAATTACAAACTGATCGAACGATTCAATTTGTCCCTGCAGTTTGATGCCGTTTACCAGGAATATGGATACCGGGATGCGTTCCTTCCGTAGCGCATTTAAATAAGGGTCTTGTAAAGACTGCCCTTTTGACATTGGAATTCTCCTACTTATTAGTTCTAATTATCGGTGATTAAATTACTAACTCGTGTATGCATTATCACCAGGGACGGTTTGCCAGCACTTTGGACAGCATTGAGTAATAGTATAGCGCTAACCTCCGATCTGACCTATAGTGGATTACACGATTGTAACCGTTGTGAAATCAGTCGCATAGCGACTTCGACTAATTGTGTATCATCTGCAGACAACCAATTTATCTCGGGCCAGGAGCGCAACCAAGTCATTTGTCTTTTCGCCAACTGACGAGTGGCTGCGGTCGCTTTTTCCACCATTTCTTCCCGACCAAACTCACCTTCGAGATAAGACCACACCTGACGATACCCTACCGCCCTGATAGAGGGCAGCCCCACATTCAGGTCGCCACGCTGACGCAACTGCTCGACTTCATCTAACAAGCCTTGCTCCAGCATGATCTGAAAGCGCTTGGCGATACGGCCGTGTAAATCTTCTCGCTTAACGGGAGCCAGAGCTAAGTTTAGCGCATTGTAAGGCAAAGCTGCGCCATTCACACTGTCCCAATTGAGCTCATTTTCCGGATTCACTCCATCCGCCGCCCAATAATGCGAGAGCGGCTTCCCTGTCAGCCGATACACTTCCAAAGCGCGCTGAATGCGCTGACGGTTATTCGGGTGGATTTTAGCCGCCGCCACTGGATCGAATTGGCGCAGCTGCTCATGCAGCGCCGGCCAGCCAACCTGCTCCGCTTCAGCCAGTATCTGTTCACGCACATTCTCGTCCGCGCTGGGCATATCGCCTAACCCTTGGCACAAAGCTTTATAGTACATAATAGTGCCGCCTACCAGCAGAGGAATGCGCCCAGCGTTAACGCTTTGCTCCATGAGGCGTAGCGCGTCAGTGCGAAACTCTGCAGCGGAATAGGGTTCAGCCGGATCGCGAATATCAATCAAATGATGAGGGTAGCGCGCTAACGTTTCCGGATCTGGTTTGGCGGAACCGATATCCATGCCGCGATACACCATGACAGAGTCAACGCTAATCAAGTCACAGGGGAGACGCTCGCTCAGCGCCATTGCAAGGTCCGTTTTACCGGATGCGGTTGGCCCCATTAGCAATATGGCAGGCGGCAGCGCCTTTTTATCTGACACTATCGCCCCCGCAAAAACAGTTTATCCAGCTCAGACATCGTCAGCTGCACCCATGTCGGTCGGCCGTGGTTACATTGCCCGCTGCGCTCGGTATCTTCCATATCCCTCAATAACGCATTCATTTCGGCGATGGTCAGCTGCCGGTTGGCCCGGACCGCACCATGACAGGCCATAGTCCCCAGTAGCTCATTCATGGTTTCCTCTACTTTGCGAGTAGACCCATGCTCCGCAAGCTCCGCAATAACGTCCCGCACCAGAGCTTCAACATTGGCATTCCGCAATAACGCCGGGACTTGCCGAACAATTATAGACTCTACGCCGGCGACTGTGATCTCCAGCCCCAACTGGCACAACGTCTCTGCATTCTCTTCTACAGCCAAAGACTCCCGGCGGCTGACAGCCAGATTCATCGGCACCAGCATAGGCTGAGTGGTCACGCCGCTATTGTGCAATGAGCGCTTCATGCGCTCGTAGACAATGCGCTCATGCGCCGCATGCATATCGACCAGAACCATGCCTTGCGCGTTCTGGGCCAGCACGAACACGCCATGCAACTGCGCAATCGCATACCCCAGAGGGGCCTCTGCAACGTTATCCATGGCTGGCGCAGCTGCAGCCGACGCAGAACTTAGCCTATCGCCAAACCCTGAATTATCATGCAATT
This sequence comes from Hahella sp. HNIBRBA332, assembly GCF_030719035.1. Taxonomy (NCBI): domain Bacteria; kingdom Pseudomonadati; phylum Pseudomonadota; class Gammaproteobacteria; order Oceanospirillales; family Hahellaceae; genus Hahella; species Hahella aquimaris. The sequence continues at coordinate 211,239 of NZ_CP132203.1, read as the reverse complement.
GCCCGTAAGCGGAGATTTGCTCTCTCACAGCGCCTGCAGACGGTGCGCCCGTCATCGCAAAACCAGATGCAGCAGGCTGCTGCCTCAAAGGCAATACATCCTGCGTCGGCCACTGCATTACCGGACGCACCTGTTCTGCTTCCACATTAGGCATGGCCTCCGCCGCTGCAGTCTGCGGCTTCACTTCGGCCAGCGCCCTGTGCAAACTGCGAAACAGGAAATCATGGACCATACGCCCTTCGCGGAAACGCACTTCGTGCTTGGTTGGATGCACATTCACGTCGACGGTGGCGGGATCCAGCTCCAAATAGAGCACGAAGGCGGGATGGCGACCATGATAAAGCACATCCTGATAGGCCTGCCTTACTGCATGCGCCACCAGCTTGTCCCGTATCACCCGGCCGTTGACGAAGAAGTACTGCAAATCCGCCTGACTGCGAGAGAACGTAGGTTTGGCCACCCAGCCGCTCAATGACAGCCCCGATGCTGAAACATTGATAGGAATGGCGCTCTCAATGAAATTTGAGCCGCAAAGCTGTCCGATACGACGAACGTGATCTTCTTCCGACCCGGCCGGGCGTAACTGATGCACGACCTTCTGGTTATGCCGCAAGGTAAACGCGACACTCAGTCGCCCCAACGCCTGCCGTTTGATAATTTCTTCAATATGTCCAAACTCTGTTTTTTCCGTACGCATAAACTTACGACGCGCCGGGGTATTATAAAACAGATCACGGACTTCCACGGTGGTGCCGGGAGTATGGGCCGCCGGGGATATTTCCGGCTTCATGTCACGCCCTTCCACTTCCACTTTCCAGGCTTCACCCTGATTTTGTGGACGAGACGTCAGAGAGAGACGGGAAACGGAACATATACTGGCGAGCGCCTCCCCTCGAAATCCCAATGTCGCTACCGCTTCCAGGTCTTCCAGCGTTTCAATTTTGCTGGTGGCGTGGCGGGACAGCGCCAGCGGTAAGTCTTCCCGCTGAATACCGCCGCCATCATCGCGAATTCGAATCAGTTTGACGCCGCCATTCTCAATGTTGATTTCAATTTTGCGCGCACCAGCGTCCAACGCATTCTCCACTAACTCCTTCACCACAGAGGAGGGCCGCTCGACGACCTCACCCGCAGCAATCTGGTTGGCTAATCGGGGGGAAAGTAAATGAATCTTCGACATCGGGTATTTCGACAAATTATCAAAAAGTAAGTCGCCTTGACTCTGAGCGGACTGAGCCGCGGTCAAGGCGCGCAATTGCCGCAGATGGTAACAGATGTATGCAGACAACAGAACCGGCGCACAAGGCGCCGGTTTATCGGAGCGAGGCGTGATCAGGTAGTAGGAATTATCAGGACCTGGCCAATCCGCAGAGACTCGGTAGTCAGCCCGTTATGACTCATCAGATCGTTAAGACTGATGTTGTTTCTCTGGGCGATGCTGCTGAGCGTATCGCCCTTCTCGATGACATATGTCTGCCCCAACTTGCCTTGCCCTGACTGCTTTTTCCAAGCCAGCAAGGTACCCGGCGGCGGCGCATCGACAAAATACTTTTGCAGCCCACCATATATTGCCGCTGCAATTTTCTTTTGGTACTTACTGGTTTTCAGTCGCTGAGCTTCGGAGGGGTTGGAGATAAACCCCGTCTCCACCAGGATGGAGGGAATATCCGGGGACTTCAACACCACGAACCCCGCCTGCTCCACTCTTTTCTTATGCAGACGAGATACGCCGCCTACAGACCTCAACACGCTGTCGCCCACAGTAAGGCTGGCCTTCAGGCTGGCGGTCATGGACAGGTCCAACAACACGCCGGCCAGCACCTGATCCTTATCCTCCAGGCTCACCCCGCCAACACCGCCAATCAAGTCAGACGTATTTTCCTTCTCCGCCAGCCAACGCGCCGTTTCACTGGTGGCGCCGCGTTTGGAAAGCGCATACACGGAGGCGCCATTAGCATCCGGGCTCTTGAAGGCGTCCGCATGCACGGAAACCAGCAAGTCGGCGTTATATTCACGAGCCAGCGCAGTACGGTTGCGCAAAGGCACAAAGTAATCGCCTTTACGCGTCAGACGACTGGAAAAGCCACGCTCTTGATCCAACAACGCCTGCAACTCACGTGAAATCGCGAGCACCACGTCCTTCTCGCGAACGCCTTTAGGACCAAGGGCTCCCGGGTCTTCACCACCATGGCCGGCGTCGATCACAACCACAATATCGCGCTTCTGCGTATGATCATCAGCCTGCTTCTTGACCTGCTGCGCGCCTCCCGATCCATACAGATCGATAACCAAACGATGTCCATATTGGTCATTCGGCTGCAACGCGAAACTTTTCGGATTCACGCCCTCCCTAAGGTCCAGCACGACGCGCAAATCCTTGGCGCCGCGACGGGCGCTACGGATGCGTTGAATTGGCGTCCCTTCGTAACTGACGGCAGAAAAGTCAGTCTCCAAAGTAGCCTGCGAAATATCAATCACCAGTCGATCCGGTTTCGACAAAGCGAACACCTTGTGATCCACTGGTCCACTCATATCAAAAACCAAACGAGTATGGTCCGGCGCCGGCCAGACACGGACATTACTGACCGTGGCCGCTCCTGCAATGGAAGAAATCAGTATCACACTGAGTAATATCAGTCTGAGCGCTACTGTCATCTTGTAAACCTCATTGCCCAGTATAGTCGTTACTCCCGGGACTGCTGCTTTGCATCATACGCCTCCAGCCACTGACAGCCTCGCGTGGTGTGCGCCAGCAGTTTGATTCTGCGGCCTTTCATCAACACTTGAATATCCACCGTCAGGTCAGGCTCCGGCAACAATGGAGCGCCTTTATCAGGCCACTCCACCAAACAAATCGAATTTTCATGGAAATAGTCGCGGATGCCGAGAAACTCCAGCTCCTCCGGGTCCGCTAATCGATACAGGTCAAAATGAAAAACCAGCTTATCTTCCAACTGATAAGGTTCGACCAGAGTATAGGTGGGACTCTTAACCAAACCTGAATATCCCATGCCACGCATCATGGCGCGCGTCAGCGTGGTTTTGCCCGCGCCTAATTGTCCTTGCAAATAGACCACGCCGGGCGCAGCAAAGCATTGCGACAACTCATCGCCCAATACCGCCATCGCCTCTTCATCAGGAGCCACTACCTGCCTGGATGAAAGCATCTGCGTCATACCGTCGCCTCACGCATTACCGCCCCTAACTGCTTTAATAAGTCGCCGGCCATTAGAGAGGCCTGCGCTACACTTTCCGTCGCGGAGTCCGCCGCCGCGCCATGCCAGGCCGCCGCCAGTTCAGCCGCCGCCAATGGAGTCATGCCCTGCGCCAATAATCCCGCCGCAAGGCCCGTTAACACATCGCCCATACCGCCGCACGCCATTCCCGGGTTGCCCGCCTGTACGACCACCAGTTCGTCTTGATCCGGCGCCGCCAGCACTGTCCCTACGCCCTTCAATAAAACATGACAATTATAGGCCTTCGCCAAATCTCGCGCCGCCGCAAAGCGATCCCGCATCACCTCCGCCACCGAGCACTCCAGCAAACGCGCCGCCTCTCCTGGATGCGGCGTCATTAAAGAGCGCGGATTGAGCCGATGCTTACGAGTGGCGATCATATTCAGGGCGTCAGCGTCGACGACCATAGGTTTGTCAGCGTCGAGGCATGTTTGCAGGCACATTTGTCCCCAAGGCTCTTTGCCTAACCCAGGGCCCAGGGCGACCACATCCGCCAACTCCAGCATGGCCAACAGCTCTCCCCGACTGTTGATTTCCCGAAACATGACTTCGGGTAGTCGAGATAGCCCTGCGCCAACATGTGCGGCGCGGGTGGCGCAGGACACCAGGCCACAACCAGCGCGATAAGCTGCTTCCGCCGCCATGATCGCCGCCCCGCCAAAACCAGTATCGCCGCCAACCACTAGAACTCGGCCAAACATACCTTTGTGCGACGATGGCATTCTAACAGGCATTAAGTCGACAGCCTGTGAAAAATCAGAACGTCGGCAGGCCGCCGGGATCTTACTGTAAATGTCAGCGGGAACATCCAGGTCGTCAAACACAAGCTCGCCGGCATAGTCAGGCGCCTCGCCTGTCAGCAACCCCCGCTTCGTACCGATAAAGGTCACCGTCATCGCCGCGTTCACGGTTGCCCCCAGAGGCATACCGGTGTCCGCGCACAAGCCGGAGGGAATATCCAAGGCGATGATCGGCTTGCCGGCCGCATTGATGGCGTTAATCGCCGCTGCATAGTCAGCGCGCACCGCGCCGGATAGTCCGGTCCCCAGCATAGCGTCGACCACGAGGTCGCCACTTATAGAAGAATCAGGGGACCACATAGCCACGTCAACACCGGCCGCGCGGCAACTCGCATAGGCCTGGGACGCCTCACCTTGCAATTTCTGAGGATCGCTCAACGCGAATACTTCGACCTGTAAGTGATGACGGCGCGCCAGTTCGGCCACCACATAGCCATCGCCGCCGTTATTGCCGCCACCGCAGAAAAGAGTCAATCTCGCCGCCTCAGGCCAACGACGCATCAGCGCGCGAAACGCCGAACGCCCCGCCCGTTGCATCAGTTCATAGCCGTTTTCAGCCGCCATGGACTGTATGGCCAACGCGTCGAGCTGACGCACTTGCGCCGCCGTGTATAGGCCCTTCGACATAGGATGGGAAACCCGCGCAGGTGACATTTCAAGAATCCACTTCAATTAATAGCGCTATACATATGTAAATTTTAGCAAAATACTCGAAAAAGACCATTTCGTAAACAACCATGCGCCGATGTGTCACAATAGCCCCCTGGATTAAAGCGGTAACTTATGACGAACGATACTTACAGCCAATCTCAACTTAACCAGTTGGCGGGCGACATCAAAGGATGGGCGCAAGAGCTGGGATTTCAGCAGTGCGGCGTCACTGATGTGAATCTCGGCCGCCACGAAGATGCGCTCAAAGACTGGCTGAGCAAGGGCTATCATGGCTCCATGGGATATATGGCCGACCATGGCGACAAGCGCAGTCGTCCAGCGGAACTGCTGCCCGGCACACTGCGCGTCATCAGTGTGCGCATGGACTATTGGCCGGAAAGCAAAGGGGTAGCGCAAGCACTCCTGGAGCAAGACCAATCCGCCTACGTCTCCCGCTACGCCGTCGGCAGAGACTATCACAAACTTATGCGTAAACGCCTCGCCCAGCTGGGCAAGCGCATCCAGGAAGAAATTGCGGAGTCCGCCTATCGGGTCTTCGTCGACAGCGCGCCGGTGCTGGAACGGGCGTTGGCGCAAAAGGCTGGGCTGGGCTGGATCGGCAAAAACACCATGCTGATCAACCCCAAAGCGGGATCTTACTTCTTCCTTGGCGAGCTGTTCACTGACCTGCCCCTGCCCGTCGACCCGCCCTACCCCAAAAACCATTGTGGAAGTTGCAGCGCCTGCCTGGATTTATGCCCCACTAAAGCATTTGTGGCGCCCAATGTTCTGGACGCACGGCGCTGCATTTCCTATCTAACGATAGAGCTTAAGGGCGAAATACCCGAAGAACTCCGCCCGATGATGGGCAACCGCATCTTTGGCTGCGACGATTGCCAAATGGTTTGCCCCTGGAACAAGTTTTCCCGACTTACCGGCGAAAAGGACTTCTCGCCCCGCCATCGTCTCGACAGCGCGGAATTACTGGAGTTATTTGCATGGACAGAGGAAGAATTCCTCAGCAACACCGAAGGATCTGCGATACGTCGCACAGGACATGAAAGCTGGCTGCGCAATATCGCTGTGGCGCTGGGCAATGCGCCGACGTCGCCAGAGATTATTGCCGCATTGAAGGATAAGTTATCGCACCCTTCCGCCATCGTTCAGGAGCATGTGCGCTGGGCGCTGGCGCGACATGGCGAGCCGCTCGCGGATGCAACGGAGCGGCAGGAAGCGGAAAAATATTCAGTCCGTTAAACGCAGGAAGTGTTCGCGGTAGTAACGCAATTCTTCTACAGACTCTCTGATGTCCTCCAACGCCTGATGCGAGCCTTTTTTCTTGATGCCCGCAGCCACTTCCGGCCGCCAGCGACGGGCCAGCTCTTTCAACGTACTGACATCCAGATTGCGGTAATGGAAAAATTTCTCCAGGTCCTTCATATAACGGGCCAGAAAGCGGCGGTCCTGTCCAATGGAGTTGCCGCACATGGGAGAGCAACCTGCATCCACATGCTGCGCCAGAAAATCCAGCATCTGTTTTTCCGCCTCAGCTTCTCCGATTGTGCTGGCCTTGACCCGGTCCGTCAGACCACTGGTCCCATGTGTATTACGATTCCAGTCATCCATCAGCGCCATAACGCTGTCTGGCTGATGCACTGCGATAACCGGTCCTTCGGCGACCAATTCCAGGTTGCTGGTGGTAACGATCACCGCCATTTCAATAATTCGGTCCGAGTCAGGATCCAGCCCGGTCATCTCCAAGTCGATCCAAATCAGGTTATCGCGACGTGACATAACTTCTCCATCGTTTTACAGTAGCACCGGCGTCAAACGGCGACATCAGAAAAATCAGGCAGTGTAGCGGCATCCATAACCGTTTGTAAGCCTTACGTCGCCAGCAGCATGCATACCCGAGGCCATCAGGCTGTATATTAAACTAGTGTAGTTCATAGGATAGTTAAGCCCCCCTATTATGGCGAAGCGAAAACTCAGCAAACAGCAAAAATGGCGTATCCAGAAGATCCAGGACGAGCGCACCAAACGTGCAACCCGCAAGGAAACGCAACTGGAAAGTCAACTGAGCGGAGGAGAACTGTCAGCGGAGCAAGAGGGGCTGATCATCGCCCATTACGGCCAGCAACTGGCGGTCGAAGCGCTGGAGCCGCCTCACGCAGGTCAGATATTTCGCTGTTACGTTCGCGCCAATATTGACTCCCTGGTCACTGGCGACCAAGTGATCTGGCGGGCCGCCCCGGACAATTCCGGCGTCATTGTCGCCAGACAACCCCGCGAGTCGGCTTTAAAGCGCCCAGACAAATTCGGTCAGCTGAAGCCTATCGCCGCCAACATTGATCAGATTCTAATCGTCATAGCCGCGGAGCCTGAGCCTCATCACAATCTGGTTGATCGCTATCTGGTGGCGTCCGAAGCCGTTGGCATTCCCCCGCTGATCATTCTTAATAAGCAGGATCTGATCAACGACGCCAACCGCGACACACTGCAACAGTTCAAGGATCAATACCAGCAATTGGGCTACGAATGGATCGACGCATCCACTAACACTCAATCCGGCCTGGATGACCTCAAGCAACACCTTGCCCATAAGACCAGCATCTTTGTGGGGCAATCAGGGGTTGGGAAATCCTCATTGATCAAAATGCTGCTGCCGGACGAGGACGTTAAAGTTGGCGACCTCTCAGAAAATGTTCGCAAAGGCACGCACACCACTACTACAGCCAAATTGTTTCACCTTCCGTCCGGCGGCGATTTGATCGACTCCCCTGGCATCCGGGAGTTCGGCTTGTGGCATATTGATGAGCGCACCCTGGAGGACGGCTTCGTCGAATTTCGTCCTCATCTGGGCCATTGCCGCTTCCGTAACTGCCGGCATATCCAGGAGCCCGGCTGCGCCCTGCAGTCAGCGCAGGAAAGCGGCGAGATTCTCGCCAGCCGGATGGAGAGCTTTCTACGCATCAGAGAGTCACTGCAGGAGCAGGACATCCACGAGGAGAACTTGTAAGGCTGATCACCAGGTCAATCCGTCTGCGTTCGGCGCGGGCTTATCGTCTACGGGCAGATCTTTGTCTGGATCAAATTCTGGTTTGCGGCCCTGTCGGTCCAGAGTACGATCCAGCTCTTCCAGTAAATCTGGCGTGGAATAGGCGCTGTCAGCATGTTCAGCGTCTTCGATATCCTCTTGCGTCTTTTTATTCAGGACTAAAATAGAAATGCGGCGATTGACCGGGTTATAGGGCTCTTTTTCATCAAACAGCACAGAGGACGCCAATCCGACCACCCGCGCCATGCGCCCCTCCGGCAGCCCTCCTTCCACCAAGGCGCGGCGCGCGGCATTGGCTCGGTCCGCCGAAAGCTCCCAATTACTGTAGTTGTCTCTGCCCAGAAAAGGCTGAGCATCGGTATGGCCGGAAACGCTGATCTTATTCCTGACTTTAGCGATGCTTTTCGCCAGTTCGAACAAAATATCTTCGAAGTAGGGTCTGAGTTCTGAGCGGCCGCTGTCGAACATCGGGCGTTGCCGTTTGTCGACTATCTGAATACGCAAGCCTTCATCCGTGATATCCAGCAATAGCTGATCCTTGAATGCATTCAATTTGGGGTTTTTCTCTATCTGCGTCATGATTTCCTGCATCAGCCGGGTCAGCTTCTGCTGTTCAAGTTGCGCCGCGAGGTCCTGAATAGTGTCCTCACGCATGCGCACATCTGGCTGATCCTGCGGCTTACCGGCGGTATCTTGAGTCACAGTAACCGTGACACTGCCTTCGAGGTCGATTACATAAGGGCTGCCGCCTTGTTCAAAACCAACAGGATCGGTGAAATAACCAGAGATCGCTTCTTTCTGATCTTCAGTGGCGGCCTCGCTCAGCCATAACACCAGGAAAAACGCCATCATGGCAGTGGCGAAATCCGCGAACGCCACCTTCCAGGCGCCGCCGTGGGCGTGATGACCTTTGCGGACGCGACGGACGATAATCGGCGGGCGTTCCTCCATCATGCCCCACCTCCTTTACACTCCACCCAGTGCGCTTCAGACATGACCGCCGCCACCTATTTGGAGCGGACGTAATCGTTAAGTTCCTGAAAACTCGGACGTACGTCCGAGTTCAGGGCCTTGCGTCCAAATTCGATAGCCAACTGCGGCGCCAGGCCGGTCATGGTCGCCAGTATGCTGACCTTGACGCACTCATAGGCTTTGATTTCCTGCGCCGCCAAGTTATGCATCGCGTGAGAGGCGGGGCCGACAAACCCATAGGCCGCCAAGATCCCCAGAAAGGTCCCAACCAGAGCGGCGGCGACATGCACACCCAATTCATCAGGCGGTCCTCCCAGAGATTTCATCGTGATTACGATCCCCAATACGGCGGCGACAATCCCGAACCCTGGCAGGGCGTCAGCCACACGATTAACTGCATCGGCGGGCTTCTCCAGCTCCTGCATCCGGGTTTCCAGCTCCATGTCCATCAAGCCCTCTAACTCATGGGGAGCCATATTGCCGGTGCTCACTATGCGCAGATAATCGGTAATGAAATCACGCAGTTTATCCATGCGCACAATGGCGGGATAACGATTGAAAATTTCACTGTTGAGAGGATCGTCCACGTCCGCTTCTATCGCCATAACGCCGGAGCGCCGCGCTTTATCAAACAGGTCGTACATCAAACTGAGCAGATCCATATACACTACCCGATTGAAGGGCGACCCCATGATCATTTTCGGAATGGATTGAAGGATCTGTTTGATGACTTTGAAGGGGTTGGAAATAAGAAAGGCGCCAAACGCCGCGCCGCAGATGATAATTAACTCGAAAGGCTGCCACAGGGCGGCCAGTTCCCCGTGCGACAACACATATCCGCCCAACACGCTGGCCAGAACGACGATCACTCCAAGAATTAAAAGCATACCAGGAACATTCTCTGCTGAAGTGACAAGGCAGTCACTATTAACTACTTTTATATTGATAGTTAAGTTCAAAACCGGCGATTTCACAAATACTTATGCAGGATACCGCACCGCCCCAACAATCCATGGCGTGGGTGGATCAGTTGGTTAAAAAACCGCTGCCTCCCGTTACCGCCACCAATAAAATTCTGTTGGGACTACTCAGCAAATCTTCCTTGTCCTATCAGGGAATGAGCGACTTCATCAAAAATGATCCTGTGCTGGCGCTGACCGTGCTCGGTAAAGCCAACGTGGCGATTCGCAGCGATGAAAGCCTGGTAAAGACGCTGGCCCACGCCATCAGCCTGCTGGGAGTGGAGTTTCTGGAAAAACTGCTGAAGGAAACGCCTCCGCCTGAGCCGGATAAAGAGGAGTCGGTGCGACGCTATCATCAGTCCATCGCCACCAGTTTTTTCGCCGGCCATCTCGCCTCCTACATCGCTGCGCACAAACATAAAGGCAAAGAGGAAGAATACTTCTGGGGCGGCCTGTTCTGGGGCGCGCCGAATTGGTATCTATGGCGCTTCACCCCCAAGAAAATGCAAGCCTGGACGCAAAGACTCGAGCATTCTTCGACACATCGCCGCTCGGTTGAAGAAAAGGTGTTTGGAGCCCCCTTTATTAAGGTCTGGAGCAAAATCCAGGAGGCGTTTGCGTTGCCGCAAACGGCCGTAGATGAACACTATCTGCATGACCTCCCTCTAATGAAGCAGCTTGTACGCATCTCCCGACGCTATAAAAGCGCTGGCTCCGGGGATTTGTCAGAGGATCGCGACCTGCGCCTGTTTGTGAACAAACCGGAATTTATCGTTGGCTTGAGCAACCTTATCGCCTTTCATGCTCAGCTCGACTGGCGCAGCAGCACTTTCAACCGCCTCTGTAAAGTGTTGGCGGTATATCTGAACAGCTCTCACAGCGAGGTCATTCGGCAAACGCATCTGATCGCCGTCGAATCAGCGCGCCTGCACCCCTTAGCATCAGGCAACCGGCTGGCGGAGTCGCTCCTGTGGGATCCAAAACTCCCCGTTCGCCAGGAGGAAGACGCAGCCCCTGTTGTCGTCCCTTCGCCTGTTCAGGAGCCCAAGCCCACTCCGCGAAAAGAGCCGGAAACCGTCGCGCCGTCTCCGCCGCTTGTTGAAGAGGACGATGCAGAAGAATCCTTTATACACGCGCAAGCCAAACCCAGAGGAAAAACCGTTCAGCCCCCTCGCCAGACCGCTCAAGCCGACATCAGGAAGTTGCGCCATGGGAATCGGGACCTTTACGCCGAACTGACCAACATGATGCTGCAATCGCCGCATCAGTTTAAAGACATCGCATTTCTCATGAACAACGCCGCCCGCTGCGTGAAATACGGAGTGGGCCTGCATACCTGCGTAATCGCGCTGATCAACACCAAGCGTACGCGCCTCAAGGGATATTACGCCGTAGGCGCGGAAAATCGCCCTGACCTGCCTCGCCTCGATCTGGACCTGACTGAAGCCAGCCTGTTCAGCAAACTAATGGAGAAGCCGTCCAGCCTTTGGGTCAAGCCCGGCAGCTCCCCCAAGGTGAAAGCCATGATTCCCGAGAGCTTTAAAGCGCTCAATAAAATGGACGACTTTTTCCTCATGTCCTTGTTTGTGAAAACCCGTCCAGTTGCGTTGTTTTATGCGGACGCGGGCCTGGATAGCCTGCCTCTGAGCGAGTATGAATACGAAAGCTTCAAGCATGTCTGTAGCTCAGCCTCCCATGTTCTGCACCATTTCGCCGTGCGTAATCAGCAGAATAAGAACCAGGAGAGCTAGCCTCTGAAAGCGCTATGCGCTCATAGCCGCTTTTGCTAACATCCCAGGCTTTCAACGGCCGCGCGACCTGCCACGCAGCGGCGCCTCTTTATATCCGAACGCCCGACCAAGAGAGAGCATCCTGATGGCGAACAACCTGGACTCCCTGCCGTTAATTCTTGAACCAGAACAACTGGAGCCGCTGCTCGGCTCGCCTGGCCTGATTCTCGTTGATCTTTGCCGCACCGAAAACTATCAGGCGGCGCACCTGCCGGGTGCGATTCATATTCCACCGGGGGCGACGCAATATGGCCGCCCGCCCGCGCCCGGCCTATTACCGGACGAGTCTCAGTTACAAGCCATTGTTCAACATATTGGATTACGTCATGACAACCATGTGGTGGTGTATGACGATGAAGGCGGCGGCTGGGCCGGCCGGATGATCTGGCTGCTTGATAGCATCGGATTTCAGCGTTACAGCTACTTGAACGGCGGCCTGGTCGCCTGGCATGACGAAGGCCGACCACTTACTCGCGAGGAGCCGACCGTCACTCCCAGCGACTACGATATTCAGTTGCGCTCAGAACCCACGGCGACCCTGGACCAGTTACAGGCTGAACTGGGCGACCCCGCGCTGGCGATATGGGACGCTCGATCGCCTCAGGAATACCAGGGAGTACGCCAAACCGCCATGCGCAATGGGCATATTCCCGGCGCGGTCAATTACGAGTGGACCCGGGCGATGGACCCATCCGCGGGCTTGCGTCTGCGCGACCTGACGGTAATCAAAGAGGAACTGGAAGCGCTCGGCCTTAACGCAGACAAACGCATCGTCACTCACTGCCAATCCCATCACCGCTCTGGACTGACTTATTTGCTCGGGAAGGCATTGGGCTTTAATATGCGCGCCTACGCTGGGTCTTGGGGCGAGTGGGGCAACCACCCCGATACGCCGATCGACCAGCCCTGACAGGCCGCGTTTGCGGTGGTTTTACGCACGGAACACAACATGTCCTTATTTGACCGTCTTTTTATTCTGAGCCAGCATCTGACTCCACAGCACGCGCTATCGCGCGCCATTGGCAAGCTGGCGGATTCCAGGACGCCGTTTATAAAGAACACCTTCATCAAGTGGTTCATCAAGCGTTATAACGTGAACATGCAGGAAGCGTTACTTCCGTCTGCGGAAGATTATGCCTGCTTCAACGACTTTTTTACCCGGGCGTTAAAAGATGGCGCAAGACCTATCCACCCTGACGCCACACGACTGGTGATGCCGGTGGATGGCTCGGTATCGCAGGCTGGCTCCATCGACTACGGCAAAATTTTCCAGGCCAAAGGCCATAGCTTCAGCCTCGTCGAGCTGTTGGGGGGCGACCTGCAAAGGGCGCAGCCATTTATTGACGGCGAGTTCGCAACTATTTATCTATCTCCCAAAGACTATCACCGCATTCACATGCCGATTGACGGCGAGCTACGGGAGATGATCTATGTGCCCGGCAAACTCTACTCGGTCAACCCGCTGACCACTGAGAACGTACCCGCGCTGTTCGCGCGCAATGAACGCGTGGTGTGCATTTTTGACACGCCGCTGGGACCGATGTCCATGACGTTGGTCGGCGCCATGATCGTCGCCAGCGTGGAAACGGTTTGGGCGGGTCGCGTAGCGCCAATGGGCAAAACGGTCCGCAGCTATACCTACAAACCAGGCGAAGTCACGATCAAGCGTGGCGAAGAAATGGGACGCTTCTGCCTGGGCTCAACCGTTGTGATGACCTTCCCTAAAGGCTCCATGCGCTGGCGCGAAGGCTTCAAGGCGGAAACGCCGGTGCGCCTGGGTGAAGATCTCGGCGAAATTCTGCAGACAGGAAAAGTCGCTGACGAACAAAAGGCGGATTAAGATGGCGGCGACAGACCGGCCCCCCGGTCTGTCGCCGCAACGCTGCGCCTAGATTCTGTCAGCAGGAAAACCCAGTACGTCCTCTAACCGGCTTTTTCCTTCAAGCACCATGAAAAGCCGGTCCACCCCTAAGGCTATACCCGACGATTCCGGCATATAAGCCAGCGCCTCAAGTAAACGCTCATCCACAGGGATAACCGGCTTCTTCGCCGCCGACCTGGCGATATTGTCTTCTTCAAAACGCCGCCTTTGCTCAACGGGGTCTATCAGCTCGTCATAGGCGTTGGCGATTTCGACGCCGTTGATGTACAGCTCAAAGCGAAAAGCCACCGCGTCGCCGTCGGCGTCTGCACCGACTCTGGCCAGCGCCGCCTGACTCGGCGGATAGTCACGGATAAACACCGCCCCCAGGGGTTTCAACGCGGGCTCGACACAGTGAGTCATCAGCACATCCAACGCCTCGTCCCGACTCAGCTCGGACGCCGCCATACCACTGGCTTGCGCCGCAGCTTCCTGCAGCGCCGAGGTTTCAGCCCTGTACGGGTCCAGATCGACAAAGCGCTGAAACACCTGCCGGTAACTCATGCATTCCGCTTTTTCTTCGTAGCCCAGACTGGCTAAAAGGTCTTCCACCTCCCGTTGCAGGTCCTGCAAAGAAAAACCAGGGCGATACCACTCCAGCATCGCGAATTCCGGATTATGGCGAGCGCCAAACTCACCGCGCCGAAACGCCCGGGTAATCTGATAGATGGCACCAGAGCCGGCGGCGAGCAAACGTTTCATAGCATGCTCTGGGGAAGTCAGTAGATATCGGGGTTCGGGATCAGCGCTGATCACATCAAAACTGTCCAGATTAAGGTCTGTCGCAGTGACGCTGCTCAGCAAAGGCGTATCTACTTCCAAGACTTGCCGGCCATCGAAAAAAGCGCGTATGCGCTTGATGAAATCAGCTCTTTTGCGAAGGGTTTCGATTGTGGCGCTTGGACGCCAGTCGGGCTGTTGCATAGTCGAATAAGAAAAACATCAGTCTGAAATAATAAAAAAGGCGGATTCCTACGAATCCGCCTTTCCATGAGTCAACGCGCGGCCCTCACAGGCCTATGCGACGTTATCAGCTCTTAACGCGGCTCACGTATTCACCGGAACGAGTGTCGACCTTGATCATTTCGCCTTGGTTAATGAACAGAGGCACAGCCACCACCGCGCCAGTAGTCAACTTGGCTGGCTTGCTGCCGCCTTGAGCGGTGTCGCCGCGCACGCCGGGATCAGTTTCAACGATTTCCAGCTCGACAAAGTTGGGTGGAGATACAGACAGTGGCGCGCCGTTGTATAAAGTCACGGTGTAGACGTCCTGCTCTTTCAGCCACTTGGTGGTGTCGCCGACAGCGGAAACATCCGCCGCGTGCTGTTCGAAAGAGCCGTCAGTCAGCATGAAGTGATAGAATTCACCGTCGGTGTACAGGTATTCCATATCCAGATCCACGACATCCGCGCCTTCCACGGAATCACCGGATTTGAATGTGCGCTCGCCGACGCGGCCAGACTTCAGGTTACGGAACTTGACCCGGTTGAACGCCTGTCCTTTTCCGGGTTTGACAAACTCGTTCTCAATAATGGAACAAGGGTCTCCGTCCAGCATAATCTTGAGACCTGATTTGAATTCGTTGGTAGAATAGTTGGCCATACTTCCTCTTGAAACAGAATGATCGCCAGACGGCGACGCATGTTAAAATTCGGTCAGAACCTGACTTGTGGTGCAAATTTGTAAATGATAGCCCGAAATCCGGTTGCAGTAGAAGTCTGCGACGCGAAACTTGACGCCCAATCCGCCCCCTCACTCTCTTGGAGCCAGCAAATCGCCGACATGATCAAGTCGCCGCAGGAACTGCTGTCGCTTTTGGAGTTGCCGGAAACGCTATTGCAGAACGCGCTTCCCGGGCATGCGCAGTTTCCGGTGCGGGCGACTCGCGACTATGTGCGCCGCATGAAAAAAGGCGACCCGAATGATCCCCTGTTATTGCAAGTACTACCTCTGCATCTGGAACAGCAGGCAATGGCGGGTTATAGCGCGGATCCACTGAGCGAAGCGAATTACACCGCATCCAAAGGCATCTTGCAGAAGTATCACGGCCGCGCCTTGCTCATTACCACCAGCGCTTGCGCAATCCATTGCCGCTACTGCTTCCGACGCCACTTTCCCTATAGCGAACACCGCCAAAGCCGCGCGCAATGGAAGGAAGCGCTGGCGACCTTGCCGGGCGACGACAGCGTCAGTGAAATCATTCTCAGCGGCGGTGATCCGCTCATGTTGAATAACCCGGTTCTCGATGAACTGCTTACTCTCATCGCAGAGCTGCCGCAGATCAGCAAGGTAAGACTCCATACCCGTCTGCCAATCATGCTTCCTGATCGCATAGATCAGGGACTATTGGACCTGTTCTCTGACCGCCCATTCAAAACAATCATGGTCATCCACGCCAACCACAGCGCGGAACTGGATGACTCCGTGGAAGAAGCCTTGGCGCGACTGCGTCCGGTTGTTCATATGTTGCTGAACCAGACCGTTTTGCTTAAGGGCGTTAATGACGACGCCCCCACTCTCGCCGCTCTCAGCGAGAGATTATTTGAATGCGGCGTCACGCCCTACTATCTGCATCAGCTCGACAAGGTTCAGGGCGCCGCTCATTTTGACTGTGGCGACGAACGTCTTTCTTCTTTAATGCAGGCGTTAAGAGCCCAGCTACCCGGTTATCTGGTTCCACGGCTGGTCAGAGAAATCCCCGGAGCCCCCTCCAAAACGCCCATCTTCGCCTAGTCGAAGACAAAGACGCGGCGCAAAAAAATTTTGACAGGGATGACTGGTTATGTAACTTTTTGTCGCTTTGTGTTACACCCGTGTTAATCGTAAAAGTTTGCAAAAGCAGGGATTTTGGAGGCCCCTCCACTCCCTTTGAAGAATCTTTGCTATTCTAAAAGCAAGAATTTTCATTTATTTTGAAAAAACGCGCGTATCCCGCTGGATTCATTGAGTTATCGGCAGGCATGCGTTCAGGTCACCACGAAAACTATAATGGTTGTCATGCATGGACGGTCAAAGTACTGCGCCGAAAATAACTGTTCCTGAGCTCAAGCTCACCACGCTGTCCTTCTGCGAACCTAACGTTAAGCAATTGGAACATTGGGTGAGCCAGTTGCCCATCGCCAACATTGGTGAAACCGCCAAACGGCTATACCATGCGATTATTGAACTCAACCAACTGATTACCGCACCTGCTAACCGCTTTCAACTAATGGAAGTCATCCGTGGACCTATCTATTACGTCTGCACGGAGTTATCGAAGCATTTTCTTAACCATTCAATAGTTCTGCCGGAAAAACAGCGCAAAATCGCTAACCTTGCCCAAGCCCTGCAACTGCACCTCGCTAACGGCTATAAACTGGTGATTCACGACCAGCTCAGCGCCTCCATGTCGGACCGCGCCAAAAAGTCTCTGGCGACAGCCTGCCATCGCGCCATCAGTGACCTTTCCCGTTGCGTATTACGCGCCAGCCAGCTGTATTGCCAAAGCCCAACCAATGTTTGGCTGGAAATTCATCAGCTTTATAAGTTTGCGCACAACTATAAATTCGCCAACGCCAAAGTACGTGACGAACAGTCCAAGTTATTTGAAGAAACTACACTAGAGCATGTCTATAAGCGTGTGCTGTTGCTTGGCTGCTGCAAACCCAATCAGATGCGCCAGAATGATATCGCCGCCGCCTTCGAGGCCTTCGAGTCCTGGGCTCAATTCACAGATGTTCTGGACGACGCTGAAACAACCGCGTTATTTATCGTCAATCCCGGCGCAGATGCGGCGCCTCACTATCGCAGTCTGCAAAGCGCAGCGCCCAGCCTGGACTCTTTCGGTTTCGACACCGCCCGTCTGGTGGACAGACTGACGGACTACATCGCTTATGTGAATACGCATAAGAAAGCGCCCGAAGGCGTCTTGGACATGCCGGTGCGGATGACCGACAATGTATTGTCGTCGCTGAGCCAGGCGTTGGGCATTCTGACGAAGCGCACCTTTAAGCGCATGTCCAGCACCGGACGCGTATTCCTGAGCGTCGGCCTTTCCGCTACGCACTTTTTCTGCGCCAACGGCGTCGAATTCAATACCCTGCTGATGTCGAAAAACGACGATGACAATGACGTCAACTACTTCATGCAGCGCGCGCGCAAAACCGATGTCTGGAACTCCTCTTTCGACGCAGGCCCCACCCGCGACGATCGCGGCCGCGCTGCGGAAATGTCGCCTATCAATTATCCCGGCATCAACCGCATCAAGCAGACGGAGACCAAATCCAACTACATGCAGCATATCGTGCCCCTGGTGAATACCAGTCCAGGCGGCTATTGCATTCAATGGGTGGGCGACGTGCCAGGTAATGTCCAGGCCGGCGAATTGCTCGGCGTGCGTGAAGATGAGTCTCACCCCTGGAGCATTTCCGTCATCCGCTGGATCCGCCAAATCAAACAGCATGGCACCCAGTTCGGCGTGGAGCTGCTGGCGCCGAGCGCCAAGCCTTGCGGCGTACAACTCACGCAGAAAACCGGTGAAGGCAGCGAGTTCTTACGCGGACTGTTATTGCCGGAGCTTCCCTCCATCGGGCAGCCGGCGACGCTCATCACCCCACGCCTGCCGTTCCAGGTGGGTCACAAAGTCATCATCAACAAACAGGGACGCGAAACCAAAGTACAGCTTTGTCGCCGTGTGTCTGCTACCGGCAGTTTCAGTCAGTTTGAGATTAAGTTTTTAAATCAATCGCTTAATCAGGCCCAGGAAGAAGTAAAAACAACGGGCGCAAGCGAAGATGATTTTGATTCACTGTGGCCGTCCCTATAGGAACGAACGCCAAATTACTTAACATATTTCCTTGTCGCATAATAAAGAGCGACCTAGAATAACTTACATATATAAAACTTTGTAAAATCTAGGCTGTAGGGCGCTCTTTAGGTGCGTTCGGCGGCAAGGTTTACGCCAATTGACTGGAGTTTGATCAATTCACGTTCATGCAAAAAAAAAATCCAACGGTACATTTGCTGATCCTGGACGCCTCGCAAAATGATGCCGAAAAAGTAGTCAGCCTACTTCGGAATGCAGGGAGAGCCACGCGAGCTCACCGAGTCACCAGTCTGGAGGATTTGGAAGAGTCGCTAAACTCTCAGGTGTGGGATCTGTTCATCGCCAAAGAAGTCGACGGGGAAGTCACCTATAAGCACTGCCTCGAACAAATCAAAAGACTGGAAAAAGACCTTCCATTTATCCTTCTGACCCAGACCTTCGACGAGGACGCAGCCCTGGAAGGACTGAAGCTGGGAGCGCGCGAGGTATTGCCTGTAGACGCGCTTCCGCGCATGGTGTTTTCCGTCAAACGCGAGTTGAGCGACCTGGAAGAACGCCGACGTCGTCGCAACATTGAAGTGCATCTGCGGGAAGCGGAAAAGCGCTGCAACCTGTTGCTCGAAAGCTCCATGGACGCCATCGCCTACATCAACGAAGGTATGCACGTTTTCGCCAACAAAGCCTATTTGGACTTGTTCGGCTATGAAGACATCGATGAATTGATGTGTATTCCCGTCATGGACGTTCTGTCCAGCGTCAGTCAGGAACCCTTCAAGGATTTTCTTAAAGCGTTTAATGACGCCCAGCAAAATCAGCAACATAAAGAGCTGACCTGCACTATTCGCAAGAGCGACGACTCCGAAGTGGAAGTGGTGCTCAGCTGTTCACAGGCGACCTATGACGGCGAAGCCTGCACACAGATTATCGTGCGCCCGGAAGTCGATCCCGAGCTGGAAGAAAAACTGCGCAAGTTCAGCAGTGAAGACTTATTGACCGGCCTCTACAACAAAGTGCACTTTATGGAGCACCTGGAAGGCGCCATCGACAAGGCGCTCAACAACGACTTGCAGGGCAGCCTCCTGTATCTGGAGTTGGACGATTTCTCCACCGCCCGCAACGATTACGGCATCCCTGGCTCGGACAGCATTCTCGGCGACTTCGCCAACATGTTGAAGTCTATTTGCCCGGAAAATTACTCATTGGCCCGTCTTGGCGACGACACGTTCGCTATATTGGCGACCCAGGTCGATGACAAAGGCTCCGAGCAACTGGCGGAGAACATCCGCAAGCAAACGGAAGAACATCTGTTTGAAGTCGGCGACCGCACTGCGCAGATCACCGTCAGCATCGGTATCGCCCGCATCAATGAGAACGCCCCGAAAGCAGAAGATCTCATGAGTCGCGCCCACAGGGCCTGTTCGCACATTCACAGCCAGGAAGGCAAGAAGAAAGGCAACGGCGTTTACTTGTATAACGCTGTCGACTTCGACGCCACCCAGCCTTTGGATGAAGATATGGTGGCCGTACTGCAGCGTAGCCTGGACAACGGCCGTTTCCGCCTGCTGTTCCAGCCCATCATTGGTTTACGCGGCGAAGGCGAAGAGCATTACGAAGCCTTCCTGCGCATGCTGAACGATAAAGACGAGGAAATCAGCCCGTCCGAATTCCTCCCCATCGACAGCAACGCCGAGCTTGCAATCAAACTCGACCGCTGGGTGATTCTGCAAAACATCAAGAGCCTAAGCGCCCATCGCGCCAAAGGACACGACACCAAGCTATTCCTGAATATCACCCCTTACACTGTGCTGGATAAAACCTTCGTACAGTGGCTGGGCCTGGCGTTGAAGGCAGCCAAGTTGCCTGGCGGCGCACTGATATTCCAGATTGCGGAAGAAAACGCCATCGAATACCTGAAACAGGCCAAAGAGTTCGCCGCGGGCATTAAGCGCCTGGGCGGAAAAGTCTCGATCAGCCGTTTCGGTTGCGCCTTGAATCCTTTCAACACCATCAAGCACGTTGAATGCGATTACATCAAGATGGACGGTTCATTCACTGAAGAAATTCAAAAAGATGAGCGCTCCAAAGAGAAGCTGAAAGAAATGATCACTCAGTTGCAGGAGTTGAAAAAACTGACTGTAGTGCCTTTCGTGGAAAACGCGTCCGTACTGTCCACACTGTGGCAGGCGGGCGTCAACTACATTCAGGGGTACTATCTGCAGGAGCCCTCACCGGAAATGAATTACGACTTCAGCGAAGGCGAGTAGCTTCGCAGGCGTCGACATTCGTTCCTTTTGCTGTGTTCACGGCGGGCCTGGGGCCCGCCTTTTTTGTTTTGGATGTCCCGTCCTGAATAGAGTTGGCGCCTATTCAGGACCAGACAGGAGAGCAGCTTACTCGCCGCCCGCCAACAAAGCGGTGTCGCTTTCCCGCAACCCCAGCAAATAAAGAATGCTGTCGAGCCCCAGATTGGAAATCGCATGCTTGGCGGATTCTTTCACCAAAGGTTTGGCGCGGAAGGCGATACCCAGTCCAGCGGCGCTCAGCATCGGCAGATCGTTGGCGCCATCGCCCACTGCAATCACCTGTTCCAGACGCAAACCTTCTTTTTCCGCAATTTCCCGCAACAGCTCCGCTTTACGCGCACCATCGACAATCCTGCCTGTCACATCACCCGTTACTACGCCGTCTTTGATATCCAGCTCATTGGCGTAGACATAGTCAATGCCCAACTTGGCCTGGAGTTCCTTCGCAAAATAAGTGAAGCCGCCGGAGAGAATCGCTGTCTTGTATCCCAGCATACGCAGATGGGAAATCAGCTTTTCCGCGCCTTCCGTCATCACCAGTCGCGCCTGCACTTTCTCCAGAACGCTTTCAGAGAGGCCTTTCAGCAGCCCTACCCGCTTGCGGAAGCTTTGTGAGAAGTCCAGTTCGCCGCGCATGGCCCTTTCGGTGATTTCGGCGACCTGTTCGCCAACGCCCGCTTCTTTGGCCAGCTCATCAATGACTTCCGCTTCGATCAGCGTGGAGTCCATATCAAAGACCACCAGACGACGGTTGCGGCGGTAGATATCGTCTTTCTGAAACGCGATGTCCAGATTCAGGTCGTTCGACACATGCAGGAACTCCGCCTTTAACGCATCCAGATTCTGGGGCGTCCCACGCACAGCGAACTCTATGCAGGCCTGGGCGCTTGTGCGGTCTTCGTAAAGTGACAGGCGGCTCGACAAACGGCTGATGTTATCGATATTCAGATAATGTTCCGCGGTGATGCCGGACACTCGCGCGATCTGCTCTGCGGTTATCTCACGCGCCAACAGCGTGACAATGTAGCGCTCCTTGCCCTTGCCTTTCGCCCACTCGGAATACTCCTGCTCTGATACCGGCTTGAACTGCACCTGCAAGTTCAAGGCGTGAATGCAAAACAGCAGCTCCTTCAGCACATTCGCGGATTCTTCGCTGTCAGGAATCTGCACCAATATGCCCCAGGTCAGGTAATCGTGAATGACGGCTTGGCCGATATCCAAAATAATCAGCCCGTGCTCGGCCATGATCCGGGTGATCGAGGAAGTCAGTCCCGGTTTGTCATATCCGGAGACATTAATCAGTAGTATTTCGCTCACGGCGTCTTCCACCTCAATCTAACTGCTTAGCTATGAATAATTGCGGTCATCGCGCGCCCGGACGAGCGCGCGCAGAAGTGATTCACTCTCCTTCCGGGGATACCGGTTCGGCGCTTTCATCAACGATGATTTCCACTCGGTCGACGCGTTGCAGGCCACGGGGTAACTTATGCCCACGGCGCCCGCGCTCGCCCAGATAATGGCTCAAGTCGTCGAAGGTCAGCTTGAGGAAACGTTTGCCGGCGTGCAGCACCAAGGTGTCTTTTTCACCCACCACCGCCAGATTGCTCATGACCTCTTCACGGGCTTGCGCACGAGCGCTGGGGATGCCAATGATCTTGTTGCCTTTGCCTTTGGCCAGCTCAGGAAGTTCACTCACTGGAAACACCAGCATTCGCCCTTCATTGCTGATCGCCACCAAGTGAGGATTGTTTTGCCGCTCCAACAGAATCGGCGGCGATACGCACGCGCCTTTCGGCAAAGAGATCAATGCCTTGCCAGCACGGTTTTTCGATTGCAAGTCTTCCAGCTTGGCCACAAAGCCATAGCCCGCGTCCGACGCCAGCACCACCTTCATGGAGTCCGGCCCCATCAACACATGGGTAAAGCCCGCGCCGGAAGGCGGATTGACTCGCCCGGTAAGCGGCTCGCCCTGCCCTCTGGCGGATGGCAGCGAGTGCGCCGCCACGCAGTAGGAACGTCCGGTATCGTCGAGGAAGATAGCATTCTGATGACTACGCCCTTTAGCGGCGGCGAGGAACTTGTCGCCGGCTTTGTAACTAAGGCCTTGGGCGTCGATATCATGGCCTTTGGCGGCCCGCACCCAGCCCTTCTCCGACAACACTACGGTGACCGGTTCTGAGGCGATCAAATCGGTTTCGCTGAACGCCTGCGCTTCTTTACGTTCAACAATGGGAGAGCGGCGCTCGTCGCCAAACGTCTCCATATCCTGCTTCAGCTCAGTCTTGACCAGCTTGCGCAGTTTGGCTTCAGAACCCAGGATGTCTTCGAGCTTCTTACGCTCTTTTTCAAGCTCGTCCTGCTCCGCCCTGATCTTCACTTCTTCCAGGCGGGCCAGTTGCCGTAATTTGGTGTCCAGAACGTATTCGGCCTGCACGTCGCTCAAGCCAAAGCGCTCCATCAGGACTGGTTTTGGCTTGTCTTCACTGCGGATAATTGCGATGACTTCATCAATATTCAGGAATGCGACCAACAAGCCTTCCAAAATATGCAGACGCGCCAGCACTTTCTGTAAGCGATGCTCCAGCCTGCGTCTGACCGTTTGGGTCCGGAACGTCAGCCATTCCTGCAGCAGCACGCGCAGGTCTTTCACCGCAGGACGCCCGTCCAGGCCCACTACGTTGAGGTTGACCCGATAGTTCTTTTCCAGATCCGTGGTGGCGAACAAGTGCGCCATCAACGGCTCTGCGTCGATGCGATTAGAGCGAGGAATAATAACCAGTCGGGTCGGATTCTCATGATCGGACTCATCCCGCAAATCCGCCACCATAGGCAGCTTTTTGGCCTGCATTTGCTGGGCGATCTGTTCCATGATGCGCGCGCCAGACACTTGGTGCGGAAGCTCAGTAACGACGATGTCCTGCCCTTCTTTGGTGTATTTCGCACGCATTTTGACGGAGCCGCGTCCCGTCTCGTAAATCTGACGCAGATCGCTGCGAGAGGTGACGATTTCCCCGCCGGACGGGAAGTCCGGTCCTTCTATATATTCACACAGCTCTTCCACCGTGGCTTTCGGGTGATCCAGCATGTGAATACAGGCTTGCGTCACTTCCCGCAGGTTATGGGGAGGAATGTCCGTCGCCATGCCCACGGCGATGCCTGTAGTGCCGTTTAATAGCAGATTTGGCAGGCGTGCAGGCAATAAAGACGGTTCGTCCAGACTGCCGTCAAAGTTGGGAACCCAATCCACGGTGCCCAGACCAATTTCGCTCAGCAGCACTTCCGCGTATTTCGCCAGGCGAGCCTCCGTGTAACGCATGGCGGCGAACGATTTAGGATCGTCTGCCGAACCCCAGTTACCCTGTCCGTCGACCAGCGGGTAGCGATAGGAAAAAGGCTGCGCCATCAATACCATGGCTTCATAACAGGCGGAATCGCCGTGAGGATGGAATTTACCCAGCACATCCCCGACGGTGCGGGCGGACTTTTTGTGCTTGGCGGCGGCGCTCAGGCCAAGTTCGGACATGGCGTAAACAATGCGCCGCTGCACCGGCTTCAGGCCATCGCCGATATGGGGAAGCGCCCGATCCAGAATGACGTACATGGAATAATCAAGGTAGGCTTTTTCCGTATATTCCTTTAGCGGACGACGCTCAATCCCCTCTTCAAACATCATGCTCATAGATTCTTAAATGCTCGCTCAGCTCGTCATTCGAGTTTGTCAAAACCCGTACTCTACGCAAGGTCTGGCACAAGATAAAGTCAAATTCGCATTGCTACGTAGCGGCTTGTACGCATTTTGAGCAAGGTCGGCAATCACTAAGATCGCCTCACTCCATTTAACAAAGGAGGCTAACTTGTTATTCAAAATTTTCGTGCAACAGAAAGAGCAGTTGGCTACGGCCAAGCCTTCCGCTCCGCAGCTTCCAGCAAAATTTCCAGTGCTCGGAGCCAAACTGGCCCCGTTCCTGTTTCCATTTTGCATGAGCGCGTTCCTGGTGATGATGGCGATGGATTATCTCATTTCAGGACATTGGCAGGCGGCGCCCTACTACTTAAGCGCCAGCATTGTTTTGGCGAGCATTATCGCCGCAGTAAGAACCATCAAGAAAAAGCAATAGCCGGATTTATCCGCCCTCTCATTCATAATAAGAGCTTATACGCTCATCCCTAACGCCACTTTCCACAGGCTGGAAACCCGAGTCACCGCAGGCGACTAAAAACAATAAGCCTACGCGGGCCGACCGGAAAGTCTGGCGAACTCATCCATATAACGCATTACTTTCCTGACGTACTGGTAGGTTTCTGTGGGCGCGTCCTGCTGCAGGGCTTTTAACACTTGCTCCCGAGTTTGCACCGGAAACTTTCCGACGATTTTACGACGTACATTACTTGGCCCCCAGTTGTAGGCCGCCAGAACCAGCATGGTCTGCACCGTCCGATCTTCAACCTGACCAAAATAGCGATACCTCAGAATTTTCAGATAAGCGCCGCCCAGCTTGAGATTGGTATAAGGGTCAGCCAGCTCTTTTTCCGTGGGGTTTCGCGATTTTTTGTACAGACGCTTGTAGGCTTCACGGCCTCCTGCTCCCGCCACCACTTGCATCAGCCCCATAGCGCCCTTGTCGCTACGCACGTCTGGCCGCAAACTGGATTCCGTTCTGGCGACGGCATACAGCAGACGTTCTTCCATATCCAGCTCTACCGCCACCCTGCGCACTTCTTTGGCGTAGGCGTATTGAGGCACATGACCTGGAAAGCGATCTGCATCGTGAATAGGATCAGCATTGGAATAGTAGGCGGCGTGCAACGCGTCAGCGTCTGGCAGTAACCGTCCGTGACCGGATTGAGCGTTAAACAGACTCTGCATTCCCCCAAAGCGCCAGGCGCTGACTACCAGGCCGAGCATGCAGGCGGCGATAAATGCGATAAACAGTGGCGTGATATATTGTTCAATTAAAGGATGAGCGGCGACGACTTTCTGCTTCATTCCCACTTTCTCCATCACATCTATATGGAGCCATTCTAATTTTTGAGGGAAATTAAGCTGTTTAAGCAGCGTTGGTATTTTGTTATTGAAAATTAAGCAAAAGCAAAATAGTTAAAAACCTCGCCGGCGCGATGGCGTCGGGCCGGCGGACTCACTTGGCATTTAATACCAGTCTGTGAGCAACACCCCAAAGCCAATCCTTTGCGTGCGATGGTTATAGTCAATCAGGCTCTCGCCATAGCCATCGTAATACTCAATGTATCCTTTCAAACGTCCCTGTAACGGGAAGCTGTAGGACAATTGCACCGTGGTATGGTTGTCATTCCTGCGGAAGTTATTGAACAGCCGCATACTGGCCACGTTCTCGTCGTACTTATAGGTCGCCCCAAATTCGGCGTATCCCATGAAGTTATGAATATCCGGATTATCATCGTCATCGCCGCTTTCCGGCAGGCGCCACCAGGGTTTGACGCTGAAAGTCATACTCCCTTGGTTGAACAGGAACGCCGTGTAGATGCGGTTCCAACTCCGTGACGCCGGCTCTGTGCGCCCATTGGACTGATGGCTCAATCCCAACACGTAATGCTCGGATGTGTAACCGAACAGGCTCAGGTTATTACGAAATAAAAAGATTAGTTCAGGCTCGTAATTGGTTTCCCTGAAAGGAGCGGACAGGGATTGGTTATACAGCTGCCAGAAAGAAACCTGGGTATAGGCGAACCAGAGGCTCATGGGCTCGGGGATAAAGTTTCGCGCCAGTTGCACTTTGAAACTGATCTGAAACTTGGTCTCCGAATGCTTTTGGCTTTCCAGGTCCGCAATAGGCTCTCTGGTCGGGCTATAGGGCACTTCGTTGGGGTCGTCCACATAGGAATACAACAACAGATAGTTGGGTTTGTGAGGAATGATGAGAAAGCGGTTGTCAGAAAAGGAGGTTTCAAACTCCAGGCGCTTATCAATATCGCTGGGTTCGCGGATATCGCCGAGGGGGTCGTCTTTTTGCTCTTGTAACGCGCTGGTCTGCGGCTCCTCCACCTCTCCCAGGGATTTGGCGACCTCGTCGTAGCATGTGAGACGCTGCTGTACGTCGTCTAATTCATAACACGCCAATATAGGCGCATCATTTTCTTCGGCGAAAGCCGTCGCCGCTCCGAGTAACAAAAGCCACAATCCCCAACGCATTAAATCACCATATTCCTAACCCACTGAAGCAAAAGCGTATTTAACATCATACGCGAAAGCTTACAATCATTTATGTTTGAGCCCGAAATTACGATCCGGACATACCACAGAAAATTCCTGTTGCCGTCCCCAAACAAAATGCTGTACATTTAAACAGTATTTTGGAGACAGGTTATGCAATACGGCGAAGCAAGCAAAGGGCGTGGAACTGGGGCCAACCCACACAATCGTTTTCACCCGCAGCGCAGCGAGAGCGACCCCGCGGAACTCGCCGCGTGGAGCGAAGTCCACGACGAAGCTTATCAGAAGCACCCGCAAACGGAATATATTCAGCAAAGCTGTCAGTCCATTGTCAGCAAGAATAATTCCCCCGATATTCCCTTCACTTACTCCATCAATCCCTATCAGGGATGCGAACATGGATGCGTCTACTGCTACGCCCGCCCCAGCCATGAATACCTGGATCTGTCGCTGGGCCTCGATTTTGAAACCAAGATCTACTGCAAAACCAATGCCGCCGAAAAGCTGCGCGTCTTTCTGGATCAGCGCAACTACCGCTGCGAAACCATTGCTATCGGCGGCAACACTGACCCATATCAGCCCTCCGAACGACAATTAAAGATCACCCGCAGTCTGCTCAATGTCATGGTGGATACCAAACACCCGGTTACGCTGATCACCAAGAGCAACCTCATACTGCGTGACATTGACCTGCTACGGGAGCTGGCGTTTCAGAATCTGGTCAAAGTCATGATCAGCGTCACCACCATGGACGTGAAGCTGAAGAATATCCTGGAGCCCCGCGCGGCGAGTCCCAAAGCGCGTCTCAAAGCGATTGAGACCTTACGCCGGGAAGGTATACCCGTCGGCGTCATGGTGGCGCCGGTGATTCCCGGCATCAACGACCCTGAGATTGAGGATATCGTCACCCAATGCGCCAACGCCGGCGCGCTCAATGCGGGCTATATCCTGTTGCGATTGCCCCATCAGTTAAAAGAGCTTTACGAGAGCTGGTTGCAACAGCACTATCCGCTGCGCAAGGAGAAGGCGCTCAATTTACTGAGGGAGTGCAGGAATGGTGAGCTGTATCAGTCTGATTTCCGCACTCGCCAAAGTGGAGTGGGACACTTCGCCCGCCTGATCGAGCAACGCTTTAGTATCGCCGCCAAGCGCAATGGACTTAATCTTAGGCGGGATTCCGCCCTGCGCACGGATCTGTTCACGCCGCCAGGCACATCCAAACAAATTGACCTGTTTTCCTTGTAGAGCGAGCCACACGGCTCGCTCTGTACGGCTTAGCCGAATACCGTTACGGTCTGCTGGCTGAGCGCCACCAACTCGCCTTTGGCGTTCCACAACTTGGAGCGGGTATAAGCATACCCTTCCGAGGCGTGCTCAACGTATGCCTTATACAGACACAGCTCATCCGGCTGTATGGTTGGCGTTGGATGCGGAAACTGAATAGACCAGGTCAGCGTGCTGGCGGGAACCGGCGTTTTCACCCAAGGCAAAGTCGCTGGCGGCCAGGCGTCCACCAGCCCAAGAATGTGGCCCAGAGTAATCGCAGGCTCTGGCTGGCGGAAGCGCACCCAACCGCCCATTTCTCTCGACTGCACGCCGGAGAACGGCAGGTTGCCATAGGCGTAGTAGTAGTTGAAATGCTGGGTAAACTCGGGCGTGACGCCTTTGATATATGGCATTTCAATACACTGATCAGGGGCTTTCGCTTCAGGCATCGCTTCGCCGGGGGCATTGATGATGGTGTCACGCGCTTTACCGAAACTGGCGAAAGCAGTGGCTTTCACTTCCCCTTGTTGAATAGCGCGCCCCAACACCTGGCTGACTGAGCCGCCTTCGCGCAATAACTCACTGGCGACGGTCAGTCTTGTGGGGGCGACAGGGGATGCGAACGAGATATTAAATTCACGCAGAGGGCGATCCTCGGAGAGCGACTGGCGCATGGCTTCGTAGATAAACGCCGCCACCAGCCCACCAAAGGTCGAGCGACCTTGGGACCAGTCCTCGGCGATATCCACATCGCATATTGAGTCGCTAACTTCTCCCAGGAGCTTGGAAAAAAGCATTGGAATTCACCTTTATTGCTTACATTGCTTCATGACGAAAAATGTCCTGGCCTCCTGACGTCATACTGCTACACGCCATCAGGCGCACACAGGATCGGGCGTTATTCGCCGGTCGCCGTCATCAGCGACCGAACGATGTTTACAACATTAACTTTAAATTGCAAGGCTCCGACAAACACCTTCCAGTCGATTTCATCCCACCGACTCAAAGCTTAAAGACGAAGCCTGCTTGGACGGGATACCGCCTTCCCCGTCCACTATGACACAAAGCCTGCTACAGAGTGCCCTGTGCGGCCATGTCCATATACTTACTGGTAAAGCGCAGTTTGACGTTCTTCTCGTCCCCCAGCACTTTGCCGTTATCGAACTGGATGCCGACAAAATCCGCCGACTGCGCGGTAGCGCCAAACAAGCCTTTGTCGAAGCTGAACTGGCGCACGTATTCCATGGTCTTCTCAACCGCGTCGGACTTGGTGTAATCGCGGGCTTCGGCTGGCGTGTAGAACATCGCGGTGGTGCGCAGTTGCGCTTTAAACTCGGGGACCGTCGCGCCAGTGGCTTCCGCCATATGCTCGATGGCTTCCTTACTGCCAGCGCCGCCGCTTATGATGGCCATGGTTTCATACCAGGCGCCAGTAAGCGCTTTTTTGAAACGCTCGTCGGCGTCTGTCTTCACAAATGTGATATCCAGAATTTCGCCTGGAATCATGGAAGAGTCAAAAATCATCTGCGCGCCTTTCGCATTGCGCGCCTGCTGCAGAGGCGGATTCCAGGTCACTACCGCGCCTTTGGCGTTGGAGATGAAGGCGCTGGCGATGTCCGCATCGGACGTATTCACGACCGTGACGTCTCTTTCAGACATGCCGTTTTTATCCAACGCCCGCGCCAGCATGTAGTGGGAAACGGAGAATTCCACCAGATTGATTTCCCGCCCTTTCAACTCCGCTACGCTATGCGCGCCTTTCACCACAATGCCGTCGTTGCCGTTGGAATAGTCGCCCACGATAATCGCTTGCGTGTCCACGCCGCTGACGGAAGGAATCGTCAGCGCATCCATATTGGTGGCGGTGACCGCGTCAAAGTCGCTGGCGGTGTAGAGGTTGATGGACTCTACGTAGTCATTGATCAACTGCACTTCTATTTCAATGCCGTACTTGTCCGCCCACTTCTTGACGATGCCTTGATCCGCTGCGTAGCCCCAGGGTTCCCAGCCCGTGTAATGGGACCAGGCAAGTTTGAACTTATCCGCCGCAGAAGCAGAGGCGGAAACCGCCAGGCACATCATGATGGAGGTTATGCGTCGTACCATAAATTTTTTCCTTGTTGCAAAGTATTGCGTCCGTCATCAGTAACGGACAGCCGGTTATTCTTTATTGATATCAATGATTTCAATGGCGTCTTCCAGAGACACGCGGGCTTCTTCCGCCCCTTCCATTTTCTGGATGGATTTCTCCATTTTGCCGCTCAGCTCATCCATATCCACAATAGACTGCGCCATCTTGGGCAAGGCGTTGCGCCGGAAGCTGCTGAGTTCTTCCAGAGCGGCCTGCACATCGGTAAAGGCTTTCTTCAAAGTATTGATGTCCAGTTGCGCCTGTGAAGCCTGCTTTTGAATCTCCACCCCCTGAGTGCGCAGTGTACTGGCGGTTTCCGCGATCAGGTCGTTGGTAGTTTGAGTCACCGCCTGCACGCCTTTCAGCACTTTCTTCTGCGCCTGCAACGCCAGCGCCAGCGTGGAAGCCGTGGACAACGCAGTAACCGTGACGTTACAGGCGCGATCGACGCCGCGCACCAACTCCTGGTTGTTGCGGATGATAACTTCGGTAGACAACACGCCTTGCTGGTTCACCGCCAGCATTTGCTGCAGATCGATAATGCGTTGACGCAGCGGGAACAGCACTTCCTCTTCCAGAAACTTACGCTTCTCCTCATCTTCCTGACGCTCCACCTGAGACGTCAGCTGTCTGTCCAGCAACTGCCCCAGCTTGATGTAATCCTGCAGCAGGAAGGTCAGTTCGCGCATGCGCTTCTGATCGTTGCGCAAGGTGACGTTATCCCGCTCCAGTTGCGACTTGCCGTCTTTCAGCGTCGCCACGATGTCCTGAATGACGCCTTCAACACTTTGATAACGCGCGAACCAGCGCGCCAGAGGCGTGCCTACGCCTGGGATCATCGACAAGAGTCGGCGAAAGCCGCCCATATTGAAGTCAACCCGATTCGGGTTGATGTCGGTGACCTGCTCCTGCAAGGTCAGCAGGCCTTGCGCCACCGGACCGCCGTCCTGAGCGTCGCGCAGCAGATTGGCCATGGGCTGTTTCAACATCGCGCTTTGCTGCGCCATATTACGCGTCACTGTTTCTCCCAGATTGGCCACGGCCCGGGCCTGGGCGTCACGCTGGTCCAGATTGCGGAGATCGATGCCGACCAATTTCTCCACCAGCTCGTCAGCCTGCGCTTGCAGCTTGGGATCAACCTCTTCAGATTTGGAGGTTTCCGCAATGACCTGCTTCTCTATTTTCTCTTTCTCGGTCAGGATTAAATTGCTCACTGGTTATTCCTCATCACTTTTTTTGCGCATATTGCTGCGAGTTTTCAATTAGTGTGGTCAGTTCCTTGATCGCTTGCTCCATATCCATGGCGGCGCGACCGCTACTGAAATCCGTATTGGCGAGGCGGGCGCTGACCTGATCCAGTTTGGTCAACGCTTCCTCGTTTTCCGCATAGAGAGAACGCACCCGTTGCATTTGCTCATCGAACAACTGCAAACGGCCGCGCAGCTGCTCGCGGGTTCTTTCCGCTTCCGCCGAAACGACGCCATCCAGGCGCTGCAGCTTGCCTTCGATGGCCACCCGGTCAATCGCGCTGATTGACTGCAGGGACAGAGAGACGCCTTCCAGGTTATCCAGGCCGTTCAGATACACCTGCTCCGCCATGGCCAGATAGCGGTTATAGGTCAGTTCCGTGGACTGCAGTTTGCGATTGAGCACCTGATTGAAGATCTCAAACTTCTTCTGAAATAACTGCAGCTGCTGGATGGCGTCGTCCGCATTTAGTTTAGACAACTCCGTATCAAGGTGAGCGATGGCCTGTTTGCGCTGCGCTTCCAACACCTTGCGGTATCGCTCAATGTAGCGATTAGCGTGGGCGCCGCCTCTGGCGAAATACTCCCAGGACCAGCCGCCCAGCGCCAATACGGCGCCGCCCACTAATGCTCCCAGCGTCGCGCCGCCCATGCCGAAAAGCATGGTCGCGGCGCCGCCCAGAAAGCCGACCAAAGCGGGGTACAGCGTCACCGGTTGGGTCAGCGAGGTTTTCAGCGTCTCTGCTTTGATTTTGGCGGGTTTGATCGCTTTGGTGTCAAAGGTCATACCTAGATTTCTCCACTCACCAAGACGATTTCCACCCGCGGCAGACGGTAGTTGTAGGCGCGTAGCGACTCGTTCGGCAGCTGCGGCAGTGGTTTTTCACCGCCATAACCGACAAAGCGGAACCGGTTCGGATCGATTTCATAGGTGACTTCGATATAGCGATACACGGCTTCGGCGCGGTCCAGAGAGAGCTGTTTGTTCGCCTCCGCATCGCCCCTGACGCCGGTATGTCCACGGATCTCCACGCGAAAATTCGGGTAGTGCTGCAGGTTTTCCATCAACAGGTCCACTTCGCGCTTGCCTTCCAGCGTCAGCTCCGAGGTTCCGCTGGCGAAGATGATCGGACGCACTTTCAGCGCTCCGAACTCCCGCAAGCGCTCCCACTCTGACGCCGCAAGCGCGCGAAAACGCGCTTTCTCCGCAGAGCTTTCACCCGCGAACTCACCCGAAGCCAAGGTGTCATAAAGCTCTTTGATGGGTGCGCTGGTGAGCAGTCGATAAGGGTCGTTGTTCGGTATGGGATTACGGCTGAACACTTTGTCGTCGAGCAGTATCCCCACCGCCGACTCGATGGTGTCCACCAGATACTCACGACCGGCGTTGCGGCGTCCAACGCCAAACCAGTCTTCCGCATTTTCGGTGAGGCTCTTCCATTCCACGCCGCTCAGCAGTTCTTTGGATTGCTTGGCGTCGAGGCCGTATTCGTCGCGCAACGCTTTCACCAGTTCATCCTGATTACGACGATAGTGCTGCAGCGTCTGGTAATAGGCTTTCAGGAACACTGACACCATTTCAGGGTCCTTGCGCAGCACCGTAGCGTTAGCCACCAGCACGTCCACAATCAGTTTCTGGGTATCCTCGGTTCCCAACAGACGCACAATGCCGTCATTGGACAGGGCCCGGGTCACTTCCGGCTCCCACACCACCGCCACATCGGCCTGTCCTTTGAGCAGCGCTTCCAGCGCCTCGCCGGAGCCATTGGTCGGCAGTTTCCAGGAGGTCGACTGATTCAATGCGGTCAGGTCAAAATGGCTGCGAATCGCCCTTAACAGATGTTCACTGGGCGAGTTGGGCGTAAACGCCACTTTGACGCCGTTTGCGCTTCGCAAATCCTCAATGCCCGCCACTTTGGACTGACGCGCCACAATGGCGTCGCCGCCTTTGCTTTCGTCGATCACAGAGATGATGGGGCCCGGATAGTTCACGGCCGCTCCGTTCTGCACATAACTGTCCACCGTGGCGACGATAAAGGTGTACTCGCCTTTGCTCAGACGCTTGAAACGGTCCTGATAGTCGGCCTGGTCATCCACACATTCGAGCAGATAGCCCTGGCGGCGCAGGCGCGCATTCATTTCCGGCGAACATAAGGGGAAATAGCCGACCCAGCTGTCCCTGGCCAGACGAATAGTTCCCTTGGTGTTCTTGGCGTCTGTGGTCTGCAGTTGGCGGTCTTCCTGGGATTGCAGCAGGAACAACTTAACTCCCGCCATCACCAGCAGCCCGCCCACCAGCAGGAAGATTACAATCTTAACGTGCGCTTTCATGCATCCAATCTCTACTGCCTGAGGTCGCCTTGCCTTCTATTGTTGAAATTCCAGAAGCGTGAAGTCCGGCGCTTCGGCCAATACTTCATTCAGCCCCGCCATCAGGCTGTCCGGGTCGCTCGCAGAGCGGTAAAAGGTCAACCCCGGCTGATGTAAGGAGTGATCGTCGCCAATACAGAAACCAATAGTATGAATATTGATCGGCGTATTCTGCAGAATGGACTGCACCGCCCCATCGGTTTCATAACCGCGACTGGCCAGTCCGTCAGTGATGATCACCAGATGATATTCACCATACCCCAGCTGCTTGCCGGCCTGCGCGGTCAGCGCGGTTTCACCGTCTTCCAGGCCCGCGGACAGAGGCGTGCCGCCGCCGGCCACCAATTGGTCGATCATCTGTTTCACGACTGGACGATTCTGTGTGGAGAGATGTGTACGCTCGCCAACACCCTGGCCATCGAAAGCATACACCCCCACATTGGCGTCAGCCGGCAACTGTTCGACGAACTTTTTCACGGCGGTTTTAGCCACATCCAGCTTGCGCTTGCCGTCGCCGCAATCGGTATTGTCCATGCTGCCTGAGCCGTCGAACACAATGTAGTAGTTCTTCGCCAGCAGGTTGTCGCTCAATTCGCTCTGTCCCTGCCTCGCCGGCCAACGGTTATCCGCCGGACGCATGGAGTAAAGTTCGGTAGGTTTAGCCGCCGGCGCCGGTTTCGTCTCGGAGGTCGCCGCCGGGGCGGAGGACGAGGCCGGCGAGGAGGAGCTATCGCACCCCGCCAGCGCCGCCAGGGCGATACAGACTGAAAGTTTCTTCAACATCATATATCCCCTTAGAGCGGCATGAACACGTCGGATTCAGCTTCAACCTGGATGATGCGGAATTCCACCCGCATGTTCGAACGCCATTCCTGCTGGTTTTTCGGCGCACAGGGCTCCGCGCCGCAAATACCGGTTTTCGGGTTGGCGATGCCGTTGCCCACCACCGCGAACTGGGATGGGTCCAGACTGATGTTCTTGCCCGCCGCATATTGAATGATGTTGTCGCGCACTTCCTGCGCACGGGCCAGACTCAGGTTGCGGGCGGACTGTTTGATGCGTCCCAGCACAACCGCCTGCTCGCCTTTCTTCTTGGCGCGCAGGTATTCCATTGGGTCGGAGTTGCCTTCCACGGTGATAATGGCGCCGCCGTATGTGCTGGCCAGCTCGACCACTTTATCAAAAGAGTCCTGATACAGGTCGATAGAGAAAGATTTCTGATTAGGCTGGAAGAAAACTTCGAAAGAGAACAGCTCTCCCTCGGCCAGACTCTGCTGTTGCTGACGCTGATTCACCAGTTGCGCCACTTTCTCTTCGTCGAAACGCGGTTTGGCCGCTTCCGCTTTGACATTGACCGCTGCGCCCAGGAAACCGTAGTCGAACGCCGCTTTCGTCAGCGCCGCCGGCTTACTCAGTATGCCCGCCTGCTGTAAACCGGTTTGTACTTCGCTGCTCAGGGCGTCAAATCGACGGGGATAGTTGCTATCGGTAAAGAACT
Organism: Hahella sp. HNIBRBA332; assembly: GCF_030719035.1. Lineage (NCBI taxonomy): Bacteria > Pseudomonadati > Pseudomonadota > Gammaproteobacteria > Oceanospirillales > Hahellaceae > Hahella > Hahella aquimaris. The sequence continues at coordinate 176,039 of NZ_CP132203.1, read as the reverse complement.
GCTTGTTGCCCTGCAGGCCGACGAAGGTCGCATCCGCGAACAAACCTTCCACATCCGCGGTGGCTTCTTCGCTGTCCAACAGCAGTTTGCCCGCCGCCGCCAGGATGTCCCGGTAAGGTTTGACGTCTTTGGTTTTGTTCTGGAACAGCTTGCCCAGCGCCTCTTCGCCTTCAAGCAGACCGGCGACAAAGGCTTCCACTTCACTGCGGTGGGCGTCGAAGTAGTCCTTTCTTACTGCGTAGACATCGGCGATAACCTTATCAGCAGTACGGGTGGATAGCAGAATGCGCGCGCCTTTTACCGAGTCTTCAGAGCCGGAGCCGACATTGCCGCCGGACGTCAGCGCCAAGGCGTCAGGAATGATGACAAACGCCGCGTCCACGTCCTGCTCATAAAACGCCGCCATGGGCGCATTATTAGTACCAGTCAGGTCAGGCAACCAGCGAACGTTGACGTCTTTGAAGCTCAACCCCGCATCTTTGAGAATGCGAGCGGCGTAATCCACGTGAGGTCCATACGCTTGAATCGCAATGGTTTTACCCTTCAAGTCCTTGGCGTTGCGGATATTGGACTTCACCACCAACGCGTCGCCACCAGAAGACCAGGTCAGTTGATAAATCACCACCGGCTGCGTGCGCGGGTCTTTATTCAACAGCTCCGCCGCCGCGCTGATCATGCCTACCGTGCCGCGCAAAAACGGCGTTTCTCCGGCCACATAGCTTTTGACCTGATTGACGAAGGCGTCTTCCCGGTACAGTTTCAGCTGCAGGCCTTTCTTGTCAAAGATGGAGCCTTTCGCCGTTTGCGTCTGATTGCCATTGGCCAGCAGCGTGGCGATATCGCCGCCCCAGGTGATGACCGGCGCACTGAGGCTGCGGGTGTTGACTTCGCCCACATTCAGCTTGACCACGTCGCTGATCGGCTTGTAGTCAACGTAGGTGGGCTTAGCGTGGGAAAGCACGCTGAAGGCGGCGGCCAACAGCGCCAGTACCGAAATGAAAGAACGTTTTACCATAATGGATTCCTTATAACTTACCGTCGATATTCCGCATCCAGCAAGGTTTGGAATGAGTCCGGATGTTTGAGGTTGAAATCTTTGACGTGTTGCAGAAATTCAGGATCAAATCCTTCCTGCTTCACTTGTTCTATTAATTCTTTAAAGGCGTCCGTGTGCATGACTTCACGGCTGGTGGCCACCTTCGGTAGCGGGTGGTCCGCGACAATTTTGCCTCCCCGACCGGCGAAATGACGATCGCCCCGGTCATCGGAATAGTATTGGGACAGCACCAACAGCCGCGTGCCCAGCAGGCAGGCCTCATGCATATCGTGAGTCACAAAGAACACCGTCAGCTGCTCCTTTTCCCACAACTCCAGCAGATGCACCTGCAAGTCAGCGCGAGTATCCGGATCCAGGGCCCCGAAGGGTTCGTCCATCAGCAGAATGGGCGGTTTCATGATCAGCGCCTGGGCGATAGCCACCCGCTGTTGCATGCCGCCGGACAATTCGTGGGGATACTTGCGCGCCGCATCCGCCAGACGCACCTGGGCCAGCATCGCCATGGCCTCTTCTTCGTGGGCCTTGTTGCGATACCAGGGGTTCCACCATTGTCCTTGCGTCAACGTCTTGCCCAGCATGACGTTTTCCAGCACAGTGCGATTGGGAAACAGGGAATAACGTTGATACACAATACCGCGACTAAGGTCCGGCAACAGCGCCGGAGCCCCCGCTATCTCCACTTTGCCGGAAGTCGGCTGTTCCTGCCCGAGGATGAGTCGTAACAGCGTGGACTTGCCACAGCCGCTGGGCCCGACCACGGTACAGAACTCGCCTTTGCGCACCGACAAGTCAATATTGTCGAGCACTTGTTTCTCACCGTACTGCTTGTATACGTCTTCTATGTGAAGCAATGGCTGCATCGTTTCCAATCCTAAGATTCAAGCGTCGCCGGCCTGCGCCGGTCCGTTCCGCTATGTCCGCATTCAATCAGGGTAGTCCGCAAACGCGGGTCCCGCTCGATTCCCGCTATTGTTCGTACCACTTGTAGCGCCACTTCAAAATCAAGCGCAGCGCCCAATCCATCATAAAGCCCAGCAAAGTGATCCACATGACGTAGGGAATGATCACATCCATGCTCAAATAACGCCGCACCAGGAAGATGCGGTATCCCAGTCCTTCCGTCGCCGCGATGGCTTCAGAGGCGATGAGAAACAGCCACGCGGAGCCAATGCTCAGACGTAACGCCGTAATCAGACGCGGCATCATCTGCGGCAGCAATATTTTGTAAACCACCGCCAGATCGGAAGCGCCGAGCGTTTTGGCTTTCACCACCTGTTCGCGAGGAAAGCTGCGCACGGACAGCGCCATGTCCCGGGTCATGATGGGAAAGACCCCGATAAAAATAAGCGCGACCTTACCCAGCTCGCCAATGCCCAGGGAAATGAACAATATCGGCAGCAACGCCAGCGGAGGAATCATCGCAATGAAGGTAAGAATGGGATTGCCCAGGGAATAGAGGCCGTTGAACGCCCCCATGTTGAGACCAATGATCAGCGCTACCAGGGTGGAAAGCGCCAGTCCTATCGCCAGGCGTTGCAAGCTGGCCAGCGTGTCCGCCCAGAACACATAGTCGCCGCTGCGCCGGTCCGGCTCAAAGGCGAGTCGGTGAAGGGCGTCCCCCATCTGCTGCAGGCTGGGCAGCAGTTTGTCGCTGGGGTTATCGGCCAGACGGATATCGGAAGCAATAAGATAGGTCGCGATCAATATCACAAATGGCGCCAGCGCCAGAACCACGTTCAACAGTTGCGGCGGCTGGGCGAACAGGCCCAGCATGGCGGGTCTTTTCATCTAAATCCCTTATTAATAATTATTGAATGGTTGCTGTCGGCGTCCGCCGCTTAAAGGTTCCGCTGCGACTCCCGGCTGTCGGGATAACGCTTCTTCTCGATGGCGTAGTACGCCTTCAGCAGGTCTGCCTCCAGGCCAATCGCCTCGCGGGCGTCCTTCAAGGTGTAACTTGAATACTCTTCGAAATCCACCGTGTCCAGTGGCGTACAGTCAGATACATAGCCCAGTCGCACAGCATCTTTAAAAACCTGCAGGTCTTCGTCGTTCATCTGATACACCTTGGGATAGAGATACTTGGCGAAGAAGCTGTACAAGCGTTCTTCCGTCGTCGTCACCCGGTTGGTGCTGCCCATAGTGAAGCCAAGCACGAAGGCCTCGTCTTTCGGTAACACGCCCCGACCCAGCAGGACGTGGATATAATCATGCGCTTTCAGGCCGGTGGCGCCGTTGAACAAGTTAACGCCGGGGATATCGAATTTGGGGTTCTCCACCAACTGAATAATCAGCGGGATGTCTTCCTGTTTCAGAGCAATGCTCTGGATGCTGGCGAATGCTTCCGCTACAGTCATTTGGTCATCGTCCAGCTTGATGTGCCATTTTGCCACGCGTTCGGGTAATGCCATGGTTGTCTCCATGAGTTTGAGCGAGCTAGCGAATGTTCATACGTCAGTTACACAGTATAGGCCGGGCGTCTGGAGATGAGACGACGCACGGGCATAAAGCGCCGTTTCTCGTGACTTTCCGTCATTTAATTATAAATTTCAATCGCATATACGCTTATAACGCATCTGCACCAGCCCGCTGGGGAAGGTCTCCGCCAACTGAAAGTCCAGGCGCGCGCAGGCGTCTACGGGGGGAAACAGCGGAATGCCCCGGCCCAGTAAAACAGGTACATAGGAAATAATATACTCGTCCACCAGATCTTCTTCCTGGAAGGAGGCCAACAGCTCGCCGCCGCCCACCAGCCAGATTCGCTTGTAGTCCAAAGCGCGGAAATGCGCCAACAAGGTAGACGGGTCGCCAGTGCAACGCTCCACTCCGGGGGCGTGCTTCAATTCCTCCTGCCGCGAGAAAACCCATACTGGCTTCCCTTCGTATGGCCAGGCGCCCAACTCCAGAACTTTAAGATAAGTCTTGCTCCCCATGACTAACGCATCAACGCTGTTGTAAAACGTCTCGTAGCCATAGTCTTCATTTTCATCCGCCACTGACGCCAGCCAGTCCACCTTTCCTTGAGGATCGGCGATATAGCCGTCAAGACTGGCGGCCACGTAATACACTATTTCCATACACGAAAGACCTTAACAGTTTTCAATGGTTATTGATTGTCGCCAAATAAAACCCCGCTGATTACACGCTCTCTGGGAATACGGCTAGAATTAAATGCAAGACAACGTCACATGCTTAAGTCCGGAAATAATAAGCTCCCATGAGCGCTCTGTTTTTCTGGGCAAGTAATGCCTGTTTTTTAGCGCATGACGAAGGGGCGATGATAGAACAATGAACTTTTTTAATCATCCGTGGCGCCGCGCCGTATTGTTGGCCGTCATCGCGCAATGGTTGCTTTTGCTCCCGACCGTACATGCGCAGGACGCCGAGACCAACGCACCGGAAAGCAGGTTAATCAGGTTCAATATGAGCGATGGCGGGGGGTTTCCGCCATTCACCTACTACGACGAACACAATCAGCCGCAAGGCATTATGTATGAGGTGCTGGCCACCGTGGCGAGCCGGCGCAATTACCAACTCAAGTTAATGGCCCTGCCTCGCAAGCGAGTTGACAGTATGGTCGCCGCCGGCGATGTAGAAGTCGTTCCCCTGGCCCGGGAGTGGACGAAAGCGCCAGCGAAATTCCTATGGTCGAAACCGGTGATTCCCCATCGCGACGTGATTTTTTCCCTGCGTGACCGCAACTTGCAGTTTAAGAAAGTAGAGGAATTGATAGGCATGACCCTGGTGGTGCGTTTCGGCTACCACTATCCCCTACTGGACCCCTACTTCGAAGAAGGTTTGATTGAACGTCAGGAAGATTACAGCGAGAGCATCATGCTGACGCATCTCCTGAAAACGCCGGACCGGGTCGACGGGGCCGTTATCAATGAAATGGTTGGTCTTTGGCTGATCAAGGAGAAACGCCTGGGTAATAAATTCGTCCTCTCAGAGCAGGACGTCAGCACCGTGTGGTATCGTTTCGCCGTGACGCCACAGCGCAAGCAATTACTGGCCGATATTGACGCCGTACTGCAGGATCTGAAAGAGTCCGGCGAACTACAGGAAATCATCGCTCGCTATCAACCTTAAGGACGCTGCAGACTAAACAGCGAATTCCGAGACTCGATACTCCGCTTTGATGAGGACCTCCAGGTAATCCGAGTGATTGATCGCCAGTTCAAAGCCTTCGTTGTCATCGCCTCCTCCCGGCCCTCTGGCTTTCATCAGGCTGCGGCTGCGCGTCAGCCCCGCCATCGCCTGGCGGTTAGGCTCGTCCCATTTCGGGTAGAGGCTGTGTACGGCGATCAGGCGGACGCCCAGGGCGTCCGCCAGTTCCAACGCCTGCTGCTTGTTTTCCCTGGCGGCGGACTTCATGATCTCCAGCTTCCTGGTCTCCAGATAGGAATATTCCCACTGGATGTCTTCCAGTGAGATATTCTTCGTGGTCGCCGCCAAAGACAAAGTTTGCGGCACATCAGCGATAGCCAATGATTGCAGCTTGAGCGTGAACGTCACCGATGAAGCCCCGGCGAACATGCCGGATTTAGAGGTCACGCGGATATTTTCAAGGGATAACTTACTTTCATCCACTCCCAGCCGCTTCAAGCCATCGATAAGGCCTTTGACATCTTTCAGCTTCTTCAGCGCTTCGGTGGTGAACACCGAAGATTCCCCCGACACCTTGAGCGCCAGCGTCGCCGCGTCAGGAGACACTTTCACCTTCTCCACGGTTTCCATGGTGATTCTATCGGGATATTTTTCGCTCATGCTCTAGCTCTCCAGTTATTGCAGCATCTCTCGCAACGGAATCAGACTGCGGACGCCATCAGGCGCCACAATCGCCACCGTCTGGGCCGGTAAGGCGGATTGCCCCGTTTTACGCTCCTGAGAAGAAAAATTCGCGGTAATCGTCGTACCGTCCGCAAAGCGAGTGGACTGCAACAGACGATCCTGCGACAGGAACTCAAACCCTGTCATGCGTGTGCTGTAAAGCTTTTCATGCCAGGGACGGAACACTTTATCGTAGGCGGCGATCACAGGCAGGTCGCGCTTCAGATTCGCCGCGTTCAGATGGTACATCGGCGGAATCATGTACAACAACTGCAGCAGCCCCACGTCCACGCGGGTTTCTTTAAACTTCAGCGAGGAGTATTCCCAGTGCAGGGTCGCCACCACGCTATCGTGCAACGCCAGTTGATACAGCGGCAAACGATAGGCGGGGTTGTAGTAAATATTGCGCAGCGCCGGCTTGATCGGCTTGGTTGCAAAGAACAGCGAGGGCGCCTCAGGCGGCCAGTAATTTCCGCGGTAATAGGTGGACTGGCGGTTTTTGCCGGTATCCGGATCTGTCCAGCTGAACGGCGTGATGGTCATACCATGAGCGAACTCAATGGCGTTCGCAAACAAGGCGGAGCCGCCTTCGCTACCCGTGACCAGCGCCAGCTTTTCCCGCGGGAAATTCAAACGTTGCATACGCGCCGCCACATCCTGAGCTTCGTTGGTTTTACGCCCCTCCGTGTAGTCTTCGTAGATCATGCCGGTGGCGTCCACATCCAGGAACAGGCTGTTGAGCTTGGCCTCACGCGTCACCGCGGTCATGCGCTGCTCCGCATACTCTTCAATCGCCAAGGGGTTGGCGTAGGCGCCCACACTGGAGAACCCGGAGACAATACTGCCGTCTTCCCGTCGATATGGCGCCTTTTCCCAATTCTCACGGCCAACCTGGGCGGTCAACCAGGTACGCGGTTCGTCCGGCGCATGAATGCTGCCGTAGCTGTCGTAAGCGCCTACCAGATAGCCCGCCGCCTTCGCCTCATTCACGGATTGCGGATGCCACAAGGCATCCAGCCAATCGTTGGCGCCTAACCAGGCGCTGGTCAGCCCGGCCTTGCGCAGCGCAGCGATGGTGTCGGTGGAGAAACCGCCGCCCCAGGATTCCAGCTGAGTCATCATGGCGCCGAACGCCTGTTGCATCGCCGTGCGCATGGCGTCGCCCCGCAGCACTTCCATCGCCGGGTCATGTCCGCCTGGCAAAGGATGCTGCGCCGGCGCATCGATTGCTTTGATCAACGCCTCATTCACCGCCCTGACAATGGCGTCGCGAGAGTAGTTCGAAACAAACCCCACATCGCCCTTCGCTTCCTTGAAGGCCTGGGTAAACATCTTGCGCGCCTCTTTATCACATTGCGCCCAGAGTTTTTGCGCGAGATGTCCTTGCGTCTGATACTTGGCGGCGAATTCGCGCACGAAAGGACGCCAGCTCTTAATGTCCTCCGGCTTGATCAGGCCGCTGCTCCACAGATAAATATGCGGTGCGCCAGCCAGCTTGGCTACATTGGGGTTTTGCGCGAGTTTATCGTCCAGCGTCAGCAATCCTTGACGCTCCAGCAACTCGCGATAAGCCAAGGCGCCGGCGACAGGGGTGGCCACTCCTGTTCGCACCCGCACCACATAGGGCCGATCCGGCATCAACGGCGAGAATTCGTGGCTCACGCCCAGACGCAAAGCGCCCTCGTCCCGATCGAAAGTCATGGCGGTATTGAAGGGATTCTCCAACGTCCAGGTCAGCGAATAACCCGCTTGCCCGTTGCCGCCGGCGCGCACTTCCGTCCAAAACGGCATGGACAGCAGCTCGGTCAACGCCGACTCATCGTACTTTTCCTGCAACCAGTCCGCCCATGCCGCATCATCGGCCGGGATATAAAAGCCTTCGCCCAATGGCAGGCCATAAGCGGACACCTGACGCGCCACCGACATCGGCCAGTCAATCTGCGTCTTCGGCTTGTCGGCGCTGATGGCGAACGTCAGAGCGCCATGATCAACAGCGACTTTGACGTCAAATGCGTTGTCTGCCAGGGCGATACGCCAATGGCGCTGGTCTCCCTCCACAAACACCACATTTTTGACATCATCAGCAGCAAACGCCGCCGCAGAGGCGGGAGATTGAGTTTGATTCACCTGCACAGTCACCGCCAACGTGGCGGGATCGATCAGATACAGGTCGTCGCCAACGGTGACTTGCACCAGCTGCACATTCACGGACGCCGCCCAGGTTGGTTGCAACGCCATGGATAACAGCGCCGCCAATACGGAAATTCGTTTCATAATGACGTATAACTTGAATAGAAGTTGGATTGAGGTACCGCTTTAAACCACGTTGGTTCCCGTCAGGGAACAACAGGGAGCATTCTGGCGCGGACTTATGGGTAAGTTATGGACCTATAGGTAAGTCATTGATAATAGAAACCGCCATGCCCCGGGAACTTAAACGTGTAAGTCCAATGCACTATAAAATAAAAGTTTCCCGGTTTCTTCATGCCGAGGTCACATCCTTTCCGCCGATTGGCCTGGAAGCCTTGGCCGCGTAGGTCTGACGAAGTTATGAAATTTTCTTCATGGGAGTAAAGCGACTAAAACCCGTATCTCAGCGCCACATACAGATTGCTGTTGTCCTTGAGCTGACCAAAGAAGGTTTCCACTTTTTCCCCATAGAAAACATTGGCGCCGCTCTCAACACGCCAGTGATCGTCCACCTTATAGTTCGCTTTTAAACGCAAGTAGCCATCGTCCTCGCTGGGGCTCCAGAAATTGAACAATGACAGTGTCAGATTCTGGTTCATTAAAAGCTGGGTCAGACGCAGCGTCACCACCTCCCGGCGCTTATCCTTCAAGTACGCACCAGGCGGCTGTGAGGCCCTGAAAGCGTCATAATCCTGTATGGACTCTACATAGAATTGCATCGCGCCAGTCAATTCCGGCAGCAGCTCGCGCTCATAGCCCAATAAAGCGCGCCACTCGCTGTTGCGCACCCAGGGATCGTCGCCGCGATCATCCTCCAGACTGTCATAGTAGCCCAGCTCCGCATTGGCTACCCCGCCTGCGACAGGGCCGCGCACGCTCGCGCCCCACACTTGCAGCTCAGGAAACGTATACAGGCCGCTGTCAGGATTAACGCCCGCCGGGCTCTTCCAAAAGCCGCGATAATAATAGGCGGCCAGTTCGTAGGGACCAAACAGGCGATACGCCCGTAGCGCCAGCTCATCATCCTGCAAGGCGTTTTGACGCCCTTCCACCTGCACGGGCTGATTGCGCCCCACTATCTCTCCGCTGCTCGCGCTATAGTAGGAAATCCGCTCGCCATCAATGTAGCGATCCGCGTCGAATTGCGGCGTGTACACCCAGTCCAGATTTACTACATCACTGAAGAGGGATATCTTGGCGGCGTCCGAAGGCGCTTTCAGATACTCCTCGTCACGGCCAATCATCAGCGCGTTCCAGTCCTTGGGAAAGAGGTCGTTGATGAACAATAGATCGCCAGTTCCCCAGGTAAGAATCTGACGTCCCAGCTTGATATCCATCGCATCCGCCGGGCGCATCAAAAAGTTGGCTTCGCGCAAGTCCAACCAGCCTTCGGCGCGCTCAAGATCGATACGATGATGATCCAGTACCGGGTCGTACAGGAAATCCGCCACGCCCTTAAACGTGACCGACTCCAGAAACGCCTCCGCCTGCCATTGGGCGCGCGCTTCGCCTATGGACGCCCGTTTTTGCGTCGGATCATCCTGCAACCGGGCGCCGAGTCGGGTTTCCGCAAAGCCGGACATTTGCCATGGAACCGCAGTCAGCTCTGCCTCTGTCCCTTGGTCCCTACCATTCGACTCGGGCTCCGCCAAATCCAGACCAACAGGCAAATCAGGTTCACCACCAGTTGGAGTAGAAGGAGAAGGCTCACCCAACCCTGCCGGCAGTTGCGGTTCATCTCTTCCCAGACCAGCCGGCAATGCTGGTTCTTCCGCCCAGGCGCGAGCGCTCAAAAGCAGGATAAAAACAATTAGCAGCGGTGTTTTCATCAGTGCTCCCGCCCTCACTCAACGCAGATATTGACGCGGCGCGCTGCGCAAGTAACGTTCGCTGAAAATATCTTCTGGAATATCCACGTCGTAATCCACTTTGCTGTAGCGCATCTGAGTGTAGCCGCCAATGCGCGAGTCGCTCATTTTGGATTCCGTCACCGTCTGATACCCATCCACCATTTCCACCCGCATCGCCTGATAGGTGCGATAAGCCCGGTCTGATGCATCGTAAAATTCGGTTTTCACTGGAATAAAGGTGGTCTTGTGAATCCAGTTTTTGTAGTAGGCGAACTCCACATTGCCGGAATTCTTCGGGGTGCTTTTCAGCACGTAGTAGTTATCCGTCTCTTCGAGCAACACATGATCGTCTTCATCCGGGGTGCGCCCGGACACATCTTCATAGAAGAAATGGGAGCCCATGAAGCTGGTGCGTTCGTCACTGGCGGAAATGCGCTTCACCAGATCCAGCGCTGGCAGATAGAGCCAGCGGTCGTCATCTCCCTTCACATGTTTCCAGACCAGGAAAGCGCTTTTGCTCACGTCCGCCGGGCTGTGAAAGTACACATAAAACTTCTGGTCGCCGTCGCCGGCGTCGTCAATGTCTTTCCGCAGAATAGTGAACTCCCGCGAACGTTCCCGGTTCTGGGCGTCGAAGATGCGCATATCCACCCTCGCCTTACCGTCCACGCCCTGATAGTAGGCCGCATGACTGGCCTTGCGTACAATGTCATCCACCTTCGCCTGATCCACGGCGCCCGTCTGAGTCGCCGAAATCCCCGCCATGGCGAATACCCAGGTCGCCGCCCACCGTTTGAATGAAAGACTCATGCCTCAGCCTCCCCTGTTGGTTGCAGATTTTTAAACAGAAAGCGATCAAACGCCGTCAGCAGCGCGGGCAGGATCAACAAGGTCGCCACGCCGGCGAACAGCAAAATGGAAGAAATAAACACCCCGACAGTCTGGTAGGGAATCAGTGGCGCCGCCAGCAACGGCAGGAATCCCACGCCGATGACAATCACGTTGCGGGTAATTGCCCGCGCCGGCTCGCCAAACACCGCATCCACCGTCCCACGCCAGGAGCCGGTCTGCCGATACAGAAAGCGGCTGCGAGCCAGAAAGTGGATAGCGTAGTCCACCGCCAATCCAAGGCTCAGCGCAGACAACACCGCCACCGGCATATCGTAGTCTTTGCCAATCCAGCCGATCACGCCGTAAATCGCGCCAATCGTGACTGTCAGCGGCAGCATGCTGAGCAGCCCCCACCACAAGGAACGGAATAAAAACGCCATCATCGCCAGCACTATCAGAAAGCTGCCGAGAAACGCCTCCAGCATCCCGCTCACCATTTTTTCCTGCCACACCACGTTGATATAGGTCAGCCCAAACCATTCATGCTTGAGCGCCGTCGGAGCCGGATGCTGCGCAAAAAAGCGGTCAACTGCGGCGACCACCGCCGCCATGTCTTTGTTGTCCCCGCTTTTCAGCTGGATCCACAGGTTGGTGTTGCGATAGTCCGGCGTTACGAAGCGCCACAAGTCCTGAGGACGATGACTGCTCTGATAGGTGATCAGCGTCTGCCCCACCGCCGGTGCGCTGGCGGGAATGCGAAAAGCTTCGGCTTCCCCCTGCATCAGTTCTCTGTGCACCGTTTTGACGATGTCCGGCAGCGCATTGCTCTTACCCACCAGACCGGTTTCCTGCAGGTACTTTTGCAGGGTTTCGATATAAGCCAGGGTCTCAGGCTGTTTGAAGGTTTCAGCGCTTTGTCTCACTGCATCCAGCCCCTGCCCCAACGCATCCCAGGCGTCCCATAATACATCCGTGTCCGCCTGCTCCCGGGCGTTCGCTACAGCGTTCTGCGCCTCACGCAACCATTCGTCTCGGGTTTGCGCAGTCGCTCCGGCGATCAGGGCGCGAGCAGGCTCCTGAATGGCCTTATCCGTCTCGTCCAATAAAATGGCGACCCGGCTGCGGGCGTCCTCCAAAGTGGCTGGCGCCGCCGGCTGCAGAGCCAGATAGGCCATATAAGTTCCCGCAAAACGCTCATTCAGCGCCTGATCCGCAACCCGAATCGGATGACTTTCCGCAAACCATTTCACCGGGTTGTCATTAATCTGGATTTTGCTAATGCCGTAACCCGCGCCAACCGCTACCACCAGGGTCGCCACCAGCACCAGTTTGGCGCGGCGATAAGTGAAGCCTCCCAGCGCATGAAGAAACCGCGCCAGCGCTGTATGCTCTTCGCCTTCTTTGTCTGTGTTCATACCAAATCCCTGCAACGAGTTTTCCGGCATCAACATGATGTAGGCTGGGACCAGCGTCACCGTCAACAACCAGGCCAGTCCCACGCCAATGGAAACGAACACGCCAAACACCTGCACGGGTGGGATCGGCGTGAACGCCAATGAAGCGAAGCCCGCACAGGTGGTGATCGAGGTGTACAGCATCGGCGCCGACAGCTCTTCCATCACCTCACGAATCGTTTTGTTGCGGTCGCGAATGTGGGGATAACGGTCAAAGAAGTCCGACAGGATATGCACCGCGTCCAGCACCGCGATAGGCATGACAAAAATGGGGATCATCGAACTCATGATATGCACGGTGTTGCCCGTCACCACTAACAGCCCCATGGTCAGGATCACGGAAATCATAGCCACCGCCAGCGGCGCCAGCACCAAACGCAGATGGCGGAAAAACCACCACATCAACAGGAAAATCAGCAGCATCGCCAGGGGCGCGGAAATCGCCATCTGCTTGAACATTTCCACGCCAAACTGATCCTGCGCCACCGGCAGCCCGGTAATGTGGTACTCATCATCCGACTCGAACTCCGCGACCTTGGCGCGCAGCTTCTCTGCGATCTGGTAACTGATGTCCTTTGAGGTGATGGGAACGTACAGCGCCAGCGCTTTCTGGTCCGATGACACCAGTGTGTCGCGCAGCATGGGGATACGCATGGCTTTTTCTGCGACCTGCAAAGCGGCGGCGTCATTAGCCGGGGGCGACGGCATCAACCATTCGAAACGCACCGTTCCCAGTCCGGCCTGTTCAATATTGTCCACCGTGGACGGAGCAATCAGGTCCACGCCCACCACACCTTGCTCGCGGCCGTTCTCCTCCCAGCGTAGCCCCTGCGCGAAAGTGGCCAGGTCATAAACGTTCTTCAGCGAGCGCGCATTGAACACACCCTGAGGATGATCACGGTTGATCATCCCCACCACGACAACATCGTACAGGCTGAATTCCTGTTTCAGATGGTTGTGAGTCACCCTGACAGGCTCATCCTCCCGCAGCATGTTTTCCGGATCAGTATCAATGTGTAGCGGGTTCAGGAAGGAAAACGTCGCGGGACTCAATGTCGGAGCCGCCGCCATAAGAATCAGCAGCAGACAAAGAGTCCCGCTCAAGCGGAACCAAAACTTGGGGTGTCGGGAGGCATGTTCTGATAAAGTCAGCATAGCAGGGCCTCAGTGAAAGGCGCTTCCGGGATGGAACCCCAGTTTTTTCAACACCATGGCTAATGGACAAAAGCCGGTGAACGCCGCCTGAAACATATTCAGGCCGACAAAGGCGGAAAGCAGGAACCAATAGGGACTCACCCAGTAACCCAGAATCAAACCGAGAGAAACCATGAAACCTGCGAATGCGAAGACCAGTCGATCAATGTTCATAGCGACCTACTCCTGTTCGGATAGCTGAAAGCTTAGCTGCGGATCATTTATTTAGAAAAATCTAAATGATTTTTTTCTAATTTAGATTATTCTAAAATATTAGTCAATTCATTAGATGTGTGGCTTCAAATTATGCTGGATACCGAATTTGACCCCGAAGGTTTTGAAAAGGCTTTGTCGTTAATCAAGTCCATGGACAATCGCAATCGATTATTCATCCTCTGCTTGCTGTGCGACGGCGAGCGTACGGTAACGGAAATGGCGGAAGCGGCGGAACTGAGCCTGTCCGCCATGTCGCAGCATTTAAGCGTGCTGCGCCAGGCGGACTTGGTGGAGACGGAGAAGTATCAGCAGAGCGTGACTTATCGCCTTAAGGGCAATGAAGTCAAACAGATGATTGCGCTGCTGAAAAAACTGTACTGCGACAGCGCCGCCAAATAGCGGCGCCTGCAGCAGACGTTCTAATGAGCGCCTTGAGGCGCGCCGACGCCGCTGCGGGGCAACGGCTTCAGCTTCCATACCAGCGGAATCAGCAGCGCAAACAGGATCGCCAGCATCTTGAAGCTGTCCATGAATGCGATAAAACGGGCCTGCTCGGCCACCTGCTGATTAGCCATCATCAACGCGCGAGTGGCGTCGCCGGAGATTTGCTGTAACTGCATGAAGTGCTGATTCCAGACTTCGCTAACCGGGCTGGTGTTGGCCACAAGATGGCCGCGGTTTACGGTGGCGACGCGATCCAGAAATGTCATCAATAAGGCGATGCCGACGCCGCCTCCCAGATTACGCATGAACGACAGCATGGCCGCCGCCTGATTGTTCGCCGACGTGGGCAGCCCGACATAAGCGCTGGACGTCGTGGGTATAAACAGGAACGCCAGGCCCAGTGTCTGCCACACCCGAGCCAACGCCAGTTGATCCCGATCCACTGAAAGCGTCAGATCTCCCAGATTCCATAGCGCCAGACTGCTCACGCTCAGTCCCAGCGTCAGCAGAATACGTGAATCCACTGCGCCCACCAGACGCCCGACGATAGGCATCATAAACATGATCGCGAATCCCCCCGGCGACAGCACCAGACCTGCATCGAAGGCCGAATACCCCATCAGCGTCTGCATCAGCAGCGGTAACAACGCGGTGGAGCCGAACAGCACAAAGCCCATCATAAACATGATGACATTAGCCATCGCAAAGTTGGGGTAACGATACAACGTCAGGTCGACGATGGGGTTCTTCTGATCGAACGAGCGCACGATATAGGTCAACAGGGCCACTACCACAATGACCGCCAAGGCGACGATCTGCGGCGACTCAAACCAGTCTTCGCGCTGCCCTGTGTCGAGCATCCATTGCAGACAGCCCAGGCCGATGGCAATCAGGGCGAAGCCGAAATAATCCACCTTGGAGCCGTCATGATTGGCGGGCTCGTTCGGCAGGTAGCGTTTAACCAGCATGACCAGCACAACGCCAACGGGCACGTTGATTAAAAATATCCAGCGCCAACTGAACTCCTCCGTAATCCAGCCGCCCAGCGTGGGACCAATGGCCGGCGCCGCCACTACGGCGATGCCGTACATGGCGAACGCCATGCCGCGCTTTTCCAGGGGAAAACTATCCGCCAATATAGCCTGGGATACCGGCTGCAAAGCGCCGCCAGTCAAACCTTGCACG
Source organism: Hahella sp. HNIBRBA332 (assembly GCF_030719035.1). NCBI lineage: Bacteria > Pseudomonadati > Pseudomonadota > Gammaproteobacteria > Oceanospirillales > Hahellaceae > Hahella > Hahella aquimaris. The sequence goes on along the minus strand of NZ_CP132203.1, from coordinate 160,788 downwards.
GCGCGAAAGATAATCAGCATTTCCAGCCCTGGCGCCATGCCGCAGGCCAGAGACGCCAGCGTAAAGCCGATAATGCTGCCGATGAAGAAGCGCGTACGCCCAAAGTAATCGGACAGCCAACCGGCGATGGGCAGCGCGATAGCGTTGGTGACAAGGTAGGACGTCAATATCCAGGTCGTCTCTTCCGGTCCCGCCCCCAGGCTGCCGGCAATATGCTGCAGCGAGACGTTGGCGATGGAGATGTCCAGGACCTCCATAAATGCGGCGAGCGCCACTAAGGGCGCAATCAGCCAGGGATTAACGGTTTTCTGCATGGATGCCCCTTACGCTTGGCGTTTCCGATTGGCGGCGCATGGCGCTAGCTCCTGTCTTTGCCGGCATCAGGAGCCGCTGACGTAGACAGTGGGAATGACCGACATGCCCGGCCACAACTGCACTCCGTCGGGGACTTCATCAAAAATGATTTTCACCGGCACGCGCTGCACCACTTTCACATAGTTGCCAGAGGCGTTTTCAGGCGGCAGCAGACTGAAACGGGAACCCGTGCCGGGCTGGAAAGACTCAACGCGAGCGCTGAGGGTGACGCCAGGATAAGCGTCGACTTCAACGCTGACTTTATCGCCCACTTTCACATCGCCAATCTGAGTCTCTTTGAAGTTGGCTTTAACCCAGGCGTCGCCGGTAACTTCAATGGCAAAGTTGGTCTGCGGACTGACAAAACTGCCAGGATGCTTATCCACACGACTGATCCAGCCATTGGAAGACGCGCGAATTTCCGTCCATTGCAAAGCCAGACGGGCGCGCTCTTCATCCGCTTGCGCCTGCTTGAGCGCCGCCTCACTCTGCCCGATCGCCGCTTCCAGCACCGCGACATTGCGCTCGTCGGAGGCGACTGTTTTCTGTTGAGAGTGAGCCGCCGCCACCTTGCTGGAGGCGACGTCGATGGAGGCCTTTACGGTCTCCCGTTCCGCGCGCAACGTGGCCAGATTGGTTTTCGCATCTTCCAGCGCCTGCTCGGAGACCTGCTTGCGCCCGGCCAGGCGTTCATAGCGATCCACATCTCTTTGCGCCTGTGCAATTTGCGCATCCAGACGCGCCAGGTTGCTCTCATGATGCTGCTTCTCAGCTTTGGCGACGTCCACTTGGGCCAAAGCATCCTGCTTACGCGCATCCAGTCGCGCCATAAAAGCGTCCAGATCCGCCTGCGCCTTCACCATCGCCGCCTGCTGCATGGCCACGCGGGCGGATGCGCTTTGCAGTTCAGCTTCGTAAGGTTTGGGATCAATACGGGCGAGCAAGTCCCCTGCCGCCACCTTCTGGTTATCGCTCACCAAAACCTCCACCAACATGCCGGAAACCCGGGGCGTCAGGTAGATAACATCCCGCTCGACAAACGCATCGTCGGTTGAAACCTTGCCGGCATGCCACAGGTAATAGCCACAACCAGCAACGCCAGCCAGGCTGAAAAACAACATCAAACGGATCATTTTCTTTGACATGGCGCAGTCTCACGTTCGCTAAACAGGTTCAGGATAAAGACGGGCCCGCGGACGGAAATGCGGAGCAAAGAGTCGGACTTTACCCCCAACTTCTGATTTTCAGCCGCCACCGGGTTAAAATTATGTCGATTGCAATTCAAAAAACTGAACCGTACAGTTCAGTTTTTGCATTCTACTCTGACTTGACGGATAAGCACAAAGGCAAAATTAACGACTACCATGGCACTTAACCCACAACGCACTGAACAAATACTTGAAGCCGCCAAGAACGTTTTTCACCAAAGCGGATACGCCCGCGCCTCCATGGACCGGGTGGCGAAAGAAGCCGGCGTGTCCAAGGCGACGCTGTACAATCACTTCAAGAGCAAAACGGTGTTATTTCAGGCCGTGGTGTCCAGCGCCAGCGCCAGATTCATTCAGGAGTTGAGCGACCTGCAGATGGATGAGCGCCGTCTGGAGCCCGCCCTGCGCATTGTTGCAGAGCGTTTTCTCACCTTCCTGCTTTGCCCGCACAACTTGGCGGCCATCCGCATGATACTGGCGGAGATTCAAGCGGACCCGGAGCTGGGGGAAGCCTTTTACAGATCCGGCCCTGCGGTCGGGGAAAGCGCTGTTGCTGGTTTTCTGGAAAAACGTATGCAGAAAGGGGAAATCCCCAAGACAGATCCCGTCCGCGCCGGCCGTCACTTCATGGCGTTACTGCGGGGGGACTTGTTCTGGCGCGCCCTGCTCGGCGTCGCGTTACCGCAGGAAGAGATCAACGCGCACCTGGACAGCGTTGTCAAACAGTTCATGCAAGGGGTCGCTGGGATGTCCGCCAGTCACGGTAGTGCTGATACTCGAAACAATCCAACGTCCGGTTCTTGAGAGTCGCCGCCTCAGGAATCAGGCCAGCCTGACGGAAGCCGCATTTTTCCAGTACTCGGCTCGAAGAGGGGTTGGCGACAGAGACGGCGGCGAGCAGACGACGCAATCCCAGTCGGCCATAGGCTTCGTCCATCAGATGTTTTACCGCACCGGTGGCCAGCCCACGTCCGCAATAGTCCTGCGCCACACGGTAACCAATCCAGGCTTCGCCGCTCTCATGACAAATTCCCCGCAGATTGGCGCGCCCCACTACAATCTGGTTTGCAAAGCCTGACGCCTCATCTCCCCACAGTAACAATGGAAGCTGACGCCCCTGCTCCCATGCTTGGAGGTAATCTTCGATATGTCCCGCCACCCCCTTGCGGGTGTAGAAGTCGTCGGGGCGCGGTTCAATATGGGCTTCAAACCAGGCCCGGTTAGTCAGCTCGAACTCAAATAAGGCGTCCAGGTCGTCCCGAGTCAGTAATCTGCAATCCATGAAATGTCCTTACTATTTTTTTCCAGATTTTCTTTCCAGATTTTCTTTCCAGCTTCTCTTTCCTGACCCGCCGCCTCGGAGCGGCGCTATCCGGCGAGAATGCACGGCCGGTTCTCACTCGGCCTATTTCTCTCATATACTGTCCGCGCTCAAGCATACACAGGACCCGATACGCCATGAAAGTCATCCGTAGCAAAGAGTTCACTGCGGACCGCGCCTGGGGCGCGCTCGATATCGCCAACATGAGCGGCGTCACCTGCCGCCTGCACTGGACGGATCAGCCGTATAAGTGGCATGTTAATGATGGCGAAGAAGTTTTCGCCGTACTGGACGGAACAGTGGACATGCATTACAAGGACCAGGGAGAGGTTAAAATCGCCACGCTGCAATGCGGCGATATATTCTACGCCGCAGTTGGAACCGAACATGTCGCCCATCCCATAGGAGCCGCCAGAATTCTGGTTATAGAAAAAGAGGGCTCCGTGTAAGCCGCCCCCTATCCCAAGGATAAAACCATACACTGCTAGAGGAATACATGACGGACATCACCATCAGGACCGCCACGGCGGACGACGCCGCGCTCATTCTGCAATTCATCACAGAGCTGGCGATCTATGAAAAAGCGGAGCATGAAGTCAAAACCAATGTAGAGGAGATTCAACACTCCCTGTTCGCTCCCGACTCCACCACCCACGCCCTGATTTGCTCAGTAGACGGCGAGCCCGTCGGGTATGCGGTTTATTTCTTTAACTATTCCACCTGGCTGGGCAAACACGGCATTTACCTGGAGGATCTTTACATTTCTCCCGAATGCCGCGGCTGCGGCGCAGGCAAAGCATTGCTCCGCCACATCGCCAAAATCGCCGTCGCCAAAGGATGCGGCCGTTTTGAGTGGAGCGTGCTGGATTGGAATGAGCCCGCCATCAACTTTTACAAATCCATCGGCGCCAAGCCCATGGATGAGTGGGTGATCTATCGCCTGACCGGCGACGCTTTGACGGACTTCGCCAAAGGTTAATCAGAGACGACGCCCATGCAACTCGACGCCGCCGCCATCCGCACCCGCCTGCAAAGCCTTGGCGATGAGACGATTGCCGCGCACTCCCTGCGCTTTTTCAAAACCGGGCCGGGAGAATATGGGGCTGGCGACCAGTTTCTGGGCATCAGAATGCCAACCTTACGTAAGCTGGCGTCGGAGTTTCGTGGCGTCAGTTTGCCGGAAACACTGCAATCACTGCAGTCGCCCTATCATGAAGAACGCATGCTCGCCTTACTCCTGCTGGTAGCCCGGTTCCAAAAAGGAGGACCGGAGCAAAAACTGGCGGTATACGAAGCCTATTTAGCCCATACCCGGTTCATCAACAACTGGGATTTAGTGGATTGCTCCGCCCGTTTTATCGTCGGCCCTTTTCTTGCCGATAAGGACCGCCGCCCGCTCTACAAGCTGGCGGCCTCTTCAGATTTGTGGGAAAGGCGCATCGCCGTGCTGGCCACTTACCACTACATCACCCGCCATGATTTCACGGACATTATGCAACTCGCAGACATCCTGCTACAGGATAGCGAAGACCTGATCCAAAAAGCCGTCGGCTGGATGCTGCGGGAGGTGGGAAACAGAGATAAAGCATCGGAAGAAAGATTCTTACTCCAACACTACCGCTCGATGCCTCGCACCATGTTGCGCTACGCCATCGAAAAATTCCCAACGGAGGAAAGAAAGCAATATCTCCAGGGGGTGCGCTAGCCCTCGGATGTTAAGCCCATTGGGCAAACCAGACAGCTCAGCGAAGTCCGGCGCGGTATGCCCGGAAACCGCAAGCTGCGACCAGAAGTAACTACTAAGGAACAGTATGTACACACGATACTCCAAAATCGCCCTGGTGTGGGCCGCCGCTATATTCGCCACCCTGGTGGCTTTCAACAATCTGACGGACTATGGCTCCAACTTCGCCTTCGTCTCCCACGTATTAAGCATGGACACCACCTTCCCGGACAATCAGGGCATGTGGCGCGCGCTGACGTCTCCCGTGATTCACCACAGCGCATACGCCCTGATCATCGCAACGGAGTCTTTGGTTGCGATTCTGTGCTGGATGGGCGGCTATCGTCTGCTGCAAAACGTCAGAGACGTCGAGCAATTCAATCAGGCCAAAGGGCTGGCCATTCTGGGCCTGACTCTAGGCGTGATCCTCTGGTTCACTGGCTTTATCGCTATTGGCGGGGAATGGTTTTTGATGTGGCAATCCAAGACCTGGAATGGGCAACAGGGCGCGTTCCGCTTCACGGTTATTCTCGGCGTCACCATGATTTATCTCAATATGCCTGATACACGCACGCAGTCTTAAACTCAACGGATTTTGCAGCGCTCCCCTTTCTTTGCTATACCTTGAGCAGGGTTCGGCGAGCGCTGACTACACACTTTTTTTTGGGTCCCCAGCATGTCACCACCAAAGCAACGCCCGCGATTTCTGACGCTGCTCCTGCTTTTACTACTGAGTTTTACTGCAACGGCGGATCACGAAGTCGTCTTCTACCTTGAGGATGAACCCATCTACACCAGTAAATCAGCGCAATCTCCCGGTTTTCTGATGGAGGTGGTGGGAGAAATGAACAAGGTGATGAAGCTGAAGGTCAGCGCCAACTTTCTGCCATGGAACCGGGCCCAGTATTTGGCCATAAAAACCCCCAACGCAGTCATCTTTCCACTTAGCCGAACTGAGGAAAGGGAACCCAACTACACCTGGATCTGCAAAGTGTTCGATGTGCCCGTGATGTTCATCACCAAGGAAGGCCGTCCACCCATCAACGACTTTCACACCGCCCGCGAAATGCGCGGGATCGGCGTCATCATCGGTACGCCACAGGAAGAAATGCTCAAAGCGCAGGACGTGCCTTATATCGCGCTTACCGGCAAGCAGTTGTACGAAGCCCTGGCCGATGATCAGGTCAAGGCCATCTACACCGCTAAGCCCGAAGCCATATTGGGCTGGAAGCAAGGAGAGTATTCGCAGAACCTGCAATACGGGCAACCGCTGCAGACACTCCCCCTATGGATAGCCGCCAGTAAGAACTCTCCTAACGTCAAAGTGCAGGATTGGAACGATGCGCTTGACCAGCTCAAAGCGTCAGGGGGGTTCGACAGCCTGCGCAAGAAGTATTTCGGCGACGACCCGAAGCTGTTCAGCACGGTTCACGGCTCTGACGCGTCATCGCCGCCCAGCAACTGAGGATACTTACGTAACGCAGCGCGCAGTTGATGGTAGGTCAGTCCCAGCGCCTCCGCCGCCCGCTTCTGATGAAACTGATTAGCGGCAAGCGCTTCTGCGATCAGGCGCTGCTCGAAATGCGCCATGCGACTGCGCAAATCCCGATTATCAGTCCCCCTTGTTGTTTCCTCCTCAGGCTGCACGACCCTTGACTCAGCCAACTGTGGCTTCTCTTCGACAGACGCCGTCGCTGATGGTCGCCAAGGGCTCTCAAAGGGATCGATAACCACTTCCCTCAGCATTTGTTCCTGGGCGCCATGTCGATAGACGCTGCGCTCGACGACATTTTTCAGCTCGCGCACATTGCCCGGCCACTGGTAATTCATTAATTGAGCCATCGCTTCGGGCGCAAAACCAGCGAACCAGTCATACCCCAGCTCAATGCTCATTTTCAGCGCGAAGTGCTCGGCCAGCTCACGTATATCGTCTTTGCGAAAACGGAGCGGCGGCAAACTAATGACATCAAAGGCGAGACGATCCAATAAATCACCGCGAAAGCGCCCCTCCGCCGCCATGGAGGGCAAGTCCGCATTGGTGGCCGCGACTACCCTGACATCCACATGCAGCGTCTTGTTGCCGCCGACGCGCTCAAAGCGGCCGTATTCAATCACCCGCAGCAGTTTTTCCTGCACCTGCATGGAAGCGGTCGCCAGCTCGTCTAAAAACAGCGTGCCCCCATCCGCCCTTTCAAACAGCCCCGCCCTGCCCCGCGTTGCGCCCGTAAAAGCGCCCGCGTCATGGCCGAACAATTCAGACTCCAACAGCGTCTCGCTCATCGCGGCGCAATTCACTTGCAGATAAGGCTGCTCCCAGCGGGAAGAGAGGTAATGCAGGCGCTCCGCAATCAACTCCTTCCCCGTTCCTCGCTCACCGATCACCAATACAGGCCGGTTCAGCGGGGCCACCTGAGACACCTGCTGCAGCACGCGATGCAACTCTTCCGAACCGCCAATCAGCGTTTGTCGACGACCATCCATAAAACCACTTATTAGCCAATTTAGCTAAAAATAAGCTTTTAAAACCAGAAAAGACAATCCATGAATGCGGAAATATCGCAAAAAAATTACAAATACCCATTATTTTCAGTCAGTTATAAAAACTGGCACAAGACTCGCTATAGCTTAAGTAACGTTACAACCGACTTCAAAAGCCATGACGCGCTTGTAGAGAGTGCGCAGGCGACACAGCAAAGGAGATTGATTTATGGGTATTTTCTCTCGTTTCGGCGACATCATTAATGCAAACCTGACCGCCCTGCTCGATCGTGCGGAAGATCCCGCCAAGATGATTCGCATGATGATTCAGGAAATGGAGGAAACGCTGATCGAAGTGCGCACCACCTCAGCCCGAGTCATCGCTGACCGTAAAGAACTGGAACGGCGCATGGATTACCTGCGTCAGGAATCGGAAAACTGGGAAGGCAAAGCCCGCCTCGCTCTGAGCAAAAACCGCGAGGACCTCGCCCGCGCCGCCCTGGCGGAAAAAAGCGCCATTGAAGAAAACCTGCAGATCGCCGGCAAAGAATTGAAAGCGATTGAGGAGCAACTCGAAGTGCTGCATGAGGAAATCGCCCAACTGCAGCAGAAACTGGACGACGCCAAAGCCAAACAGAAATCTCTGGTGGTGCGCGAACAGACGGCCCGCTCCCGCATGGATATCCGTCGCTCCAGCAATCGGGATAAACTGGAGGAAGCTTTCAACAAATTTGAAGCCTACGAGCGCAAAATGGATGACCTGGAAGCGCAAGTGGAGTCCTATGATCTCGGCCGCACCGGCTCTCTGATGGATGAATTTTCCGAGCTGGAGCGCAATGATAAGGTAGAACAGGCGCTGGCGGACTTGAAAGCACGCATGAGCGCCGATAGCGGGAGTAAAAGCTAATGTCGTCCATCATGGTTTTCTTTTTCGTGCCGACGGTGATCTTTCTCAGTCTGGTCGCCCCGATCTGGCTGATCCTGCATTACCGCACCAAGAGCAAGATCCGCCGCAGTCTGTCAGAGGATGAACGCGATCTGCTGGAAAGCGCGCTAAGAACGGCGGAGCGCCTGGAGCAGCGCATCAACGCGCTGGAAACGATACTAGATGCGGATCACGGCGGCTGGCGCACTTACGACAACCGTCACGACCGTCCGCAGCATCATTAAGGAGTACGCCATGAGCGAAGCCAACAAGCAAAACGGCTACAACCGCAACCTGTATCGCGACCCTGACGCTGGCTGGATCGCCGGCGTCTGCGCCGGCCTGGCGGAGAGTTACGGACAACCGGTATGGCTGGCGCGCATCATCATGCTGTCGGTCTTCATTTTTAGCGGCAGCCTCGGCGTTCTGCTTTACATCGCAGGGGTAGTCCTACTGGCAAAACGGCCGCGTAACAGCCATACGCCGAGCCATGGCCGCCCTTTGTTTGATTACGGTGAAAGCGCCTCGGATCGCGCCCGACAACTCAAAGAGCGTATGCGGGCGCTGGAAATGCGCCTGCAGTCCATGGAGCGTTATGTCACGTCCAGTCGCTTTAACGTCAATAAAGAGTTCAAGAATCTTTAGCGCGGCGGCGCAGAGAAAAGAAGGGCGTGCAGAGTCCAGAGAGTAACAACGGGGCGCGGCTGGCGCCCCGTTTTCATATGCGTCGACTTATTTGGATTTCTTGACGTATTTGGTGAGAATCACGATCTGCTGGCCGTTGACCCGACCTTCGATATGCTCAGGATTGTCCGCCACCAGTGAGATACCACGCACGGCAGTTCCGCGCTTGGCGGTGAAATTGGCGCCTTTCACGTCCAGGTCCTTGATCAAGGTGACCGTATCTCCCGCTTCCAGCACAGCGCCATTGCTGTCCAGGTGACGCACCGCCTCTTCCTTGGCTTCTCCCTCTCCTGTGGCCTTCGCCCACGTCAGCGTGTCGTCATCCAGATACAGCATGTCGCTCAAATCCTGGGCCCACGGCTCCGCGCTCAGACGCTTTAGCATGCGCCAGGCCATTACCTGCACAGCGGGAACCTGACTCCACATGCTGTCGTTCAAACAGCGCCAATGATTGACATCCAGGGTCTCCGGCTCGTCTATTTGTCCCTGGCAAACTGCACAAGCCAGAATGCATTGGTCAGCGGAACCATCGGACGCAGGCGGCACTTCATAGATCCCGAGATTATCCGTCGCGCCGCAAAGTTCACATTTTGATTCGCTACGCGCATACAATGTCTGTTCTGTACTCATACCTTATCACTCACATCTGAATTGAAATCCTGGACCAGCGCCGAACGCCGTCAAGGGGCGCAACGATAGCAGATTGGAGCCATATTTTGACATCGATTTAATGAGGATAGACGCAATCCAGATCAATAAACGCAGCCAAAGTCGGTCAAAACCCTTTCCTGTATCTGAAGCATCCCTATAATGCCCGCTTCAAACAAGGCTAATTCAAGGACTTGGCCTGCGATCAGAGGAGAAGACATGCGCTCACACCACAAAACCGCCATATTACTCGCCAGCCTTTTGTTGACAGGCTGCGACGGCCTGATCGGTTTGGCTGGAGAAAAGCTGCAGAAATCGTACTTAATCGAAGCCTGCGGCGAAGACGATCCCGTCTGTATCTCAGCCGTGGAAGCCCAGTTCGACGCCTGCCACGCCCAACATAAAAAACACTGGGACGCCTTCATGGAAGCAGCCAGTGCAAAAGAAGAAGACCTCCACCTGGAGCGCTATTCACGCGGAGTATATGAGTGTATCGTTGACGAAAACGGCGATCCTTATTTTTATTATGATCCTGATGCTTGAGGTTTTCTCACTTGAAAGATTCGCTTAGCCGACCCGCCCCTTACTTCAAATGACTTAGCCCTTATAACCGATTCAGTCCCGTTGCCACCAGATTTACAATTTCAGTTGCTTTATTTCAGTTTGTAACCCCTTGCAAACCAGCCGAAAAGGGGTGTTGTACCAGTTCCTCCTCAGCTTAGGATTAGACGCCGGAGAAGAGTTAATGAGAGAAATCCCTCGCTTTCAGCAGTTGCAACGTAGTTGCCCTGGGTATCGTCACTATTATGCACTGGCGGACTGCGCTATAGACGACTCAATTTATCAAGCAATTCTACGTAGCGATAACGATAGTCTGTGTCTCTTTCGCGATGTCGGAAGCACATTACGTGCAGCATCACCCCACCTGATCGAACTTGGCGAAAATACATTCACACAATGGTATTTCCATAAAGGCTGGGGAAGAAACTGGGGTATATTCATTGCTAGCTATAAACCAATCCGAGCCTTAGCCCATCACTTTAGAAAACTCAACCGAGTGCTCGGGCCGAATAATGAAAAGTGGTTGTTTCGTTATTACTCCCCTAACATCCTCCGTGAATTCTTGCCAATCTGCGATCAAGAGCAGTTAGAAAGGATTATGGGGGATATCGGATCATTCTGGCTGGAAGATAGAGACGATGCCTATTCATTGTGCTACCAGCGCAACTTCAAAAACCTACGTCAAACAAGACGAAGCCTTGATGGCGCTTCGGTTGGACAAACAGACATAACTCTCTCATCAGCACATTCCGCTAGCAACAACGATATCTATCTGAAAATTAGCCAATACCAATACGAGCGCCTAGCTGAAATTCCACGACGAAAGTTCATATGTAAACTTGCAACAGACTTTAAAGACTGTTATCCCCAACGCCTGCAATTTTATGACCTGAATACGTTACAACAACGTATTGAAATGGCTTTACAACAGATGAACATATTAGGCTTGAAAGCACGCCATGAAGCCTACTACTACATAAGTGCTTGCATAACTTTCGGCTGGAACTTTCTCTCGAACCCTAAACATTCGTGGATCAGAAAGCGCTTTATTGACAATTGGGAGCTAGGCTCTAAGAGTTCCCGAGTTGAAGCGCTATATCGCTTTTGCCGCAGTCTCCCCTTACAAGAGGAGGCGCTGTCATTATGAGCGTCAAAGACCTTGAAGCAATAATTGCAGAAGAGAGACAAAGTCCAAATGAGATTGACAGTGGAGTACAGCAGTGCAAATTAAGTAATGCCTCCACTGCCATTCCCAAAATTTCCTCCCCCCCACCGATGGAGCTGACGCCAACTCGCACGCCATTACCATCACAGCTTGAGGGGTTTGGCAAAATTCCAGCTAACGACCCAAGATGGGCAACATCTCTCAGAGGGATCGCTAGCGCCTTTGGTAGGGTAGTCAGTACGACAGCAGGAGTAGTCGCAGGCGTTTTGATTACAGACAATTCCGTCTTCACCCAGGAATGGAGTGAAGGAGATATATCATACGCCTATAATGAAGACGACTTTACATTGATTGGTACTGACGCCAATGGGACCGCCACTCAATACAAAGTCTACCCAGATGGCGAAATATGGTCGCAAGATGGAGTGATCGTTGGGATAGCGGATGAATACGGAAAAATCTTCCCTGTCGACCCTCAGGATGACGTAAATTATCGAATGTGGGTAGCAAATGGCGGGGAAGATAGTTTTGAGGTATGGAAGGCTATGGGCCGCCCAACTGAAGGAGACCATAAACTCACAGATAAGCCCAGAACAAGCATTCAATCTAAAGCAAGCTTTGCAGATAGAGCCAACCTAGTACGGTCAAACCCACTAATTTCAGGAGACGAAAAAGCTCTTGAAAAAATGCTGCAAGAGGCTGGTAATGAAGACCCTGGTGCAACCGGTGAGCTTGAAGCTATTGAGCGTTGGATTAGCAGCAATAAAACTGTTGTAGTTTTAAAAGAAACCCAGAATCAAGTAATAAATACAACACCAGTTAAAAACCCTGATTATAGAGTTGACAATGAAATCACTGAAATCAAGACCCGTGATGAAGCTTTAAATGATAGATATATCAAGGACCAAATAAGTAAGGCAAACAAGCAGATAAAAGCATCAGGATTAAACGAAACGGGGGCGGTTGAAATACAATTGAGAGGAGAGGCTGCCAAGGATGTTGACTTAGAAGATATTGAGAGGCAAGTAAAGGGAAACTTCAACTCCAACAGAGCTTCCAGCTTACACAGAGTATCAGTATATAGTAATAATAATCTGATTGCCGAGTGGACTAGACAATCTGACAAAACAGTAACACGGAAATATCCATAAGTTAAGGAGTCTCTATGCAATTCAAATTACCAACAAATACTTGGCGTTACAAAATAGGGCTAGCATGCTGGGATCTAGAGGTAATGCACCCTGAATTTATAAGTAGTGATTTAGATAAGCAAACTCTCCTTAGAGCATCTGTCTCAAGCATACTCAGTTCTCTTGGCAACTTTGCCAAACTGGGAAATCTGTCGATTACGACAAGCTCTGTAGGAGAGGATGCTGCGCAGTTTAATCCTGATACCAGTGAGGAATCACTGGAAAACTTCCTGCTCAATTACCACGACATTTTAGAGGTAGAGGCAGACTTGGATTTAAGCCTAATAGGCAATGATGGCATTGAAAACTGGTTAAAAGGAGGAGTTACGCTCTGGTTTCAGTTAGAAGATGAGACAGATAGAAGCTCACCCTTACGTTTACTTGTGTCTCTAAACGTAGATATTTATTTTTCAAAAACATCTGGCGAAATAAAAGACAACCATGCTCTTTCATCAATGAATGCGCCTCGACTTAACAACTTCTTAATCAGACTGACAAAAGAACAAGCAAAAATAATGGATATAGATGCGCCAGGATATTTGGGCCAAATTGATAAAAGGGGGTTAATAAAGCCAACATGACCCCAGGCGAATTTAAAATAGCAATTATCGAAAATGAGTTAGCTACCGCAGATGAGCTAATTGGCGCAGCGCCCTGCGATATTATAAACCTAGAAAAGTCGTTTTCCGTCCAACTTCCAGATAGTTATAAAAACTTCCTTCTTTGCTGTGGTAAGAATATGGAGAAGCTTGGCTCCATGCTAATTTTATCTTATCCCGACATACTGAACCTAAGAGACTCATTGGATAACTTAATAGAAGAAGAGGAATTGGGAATAAGAATCCCTAAAAAGTCATTTGTTTTTTCTTCTTTTGATGAGTTGATATTTGACTTTTTTATCTGCAACGGAAATCCAGACCCTGTTATATATAGAGTAGACGAAGGATGTTCTGGTCAAGCATCAAATATGCGGCATAGAATGCCTATATCGATGCCGGATTAATATCAAACTCCAGTTTACCTAGACCCTGTAAATAATTCTGTGTATCTGCCTGGTTATTAAAGATACTCCGTTAAGCGATCTTCGAACTCGATCATAAATCGGTTCAGCGCTGACTTCCAATTCCTGATCGGCATCGTCCATTTCTTCGACGCATCCATGATCGCCAGATACACCACCTTTCTCGCGGAATCATCCGTGGGGAACAGCTTCCGTTTCTTGATCACTTTCCTAATGACGCTGTTAAGGGACTCAATGGCATTGGTCGTGTAGATGGCCCTGCGAATGTCTTCCGGGTAGCGGAACAGAGTGTTGAGATTCTCCCAGTGAAGCCGCCAGGATCGGCTGATCTGGGGATATTTCTCATCCCATCGTTCGGCAAATTTGTCCAGCTCTGAGAGGGCTTCCTCTTCGGTGGCCGATTGGTAGATCCGCTTCAGATCTGTTGTGACCGGCTTATAGTCTTTCCATGGCACATACTTCACCGCATTGCGCACCATGTGCACGATACAGAGCTGTATCCGGGTTTGGGGATACACGGTATTGATCGCTTCGGGGAAACCCTTCAGACCATCCACACAGGCGATCAGAATGTCCTTCACGCCCCGGTTCTGTAACTCGGTCAGCACATTAAGCCAGAACTTCGCCCCTTCGGTTTCAGAGATCCACATCCCTAACAGTTCTTTGTGACCTTCCAGATTCACTCCCAAGGCAAGATAGATCGCCTTGTTGATCACCTGCTTATCCTGGCGGATCTTCACCACAATACAGTCCAGGTATACGATGGGATAAACCGCATCCAGAGGACGAGACTGCCATTCCACCACCCGCTCAATCACGGCATCCGTGACTTTGGAGATTAAGGTGGGAGAGACATCCGCGCCATACATTTCCTTAAAGGTGGCCACGATCTCTCGGGTGCTCATGCCTTTGGCGTAGAGGCTGAGAATCTTGTCGTCCATGGTGGTGAAGCGGGTCTGCTGCTTCTTGACCAGTAGAGGCTCAAAGCTGCCCTGACGATCTCTGGGAGTATTAACTTCAAACTGACCGTCCTCGGTACGGAGGGTCTTGCTGGAATAGCCGTTACGGCTATTGTCTGAATTTGAAGATTGATGTTTCTCGTATCCCAGATGCACATCCAGCTCTGCATTGAGCGCGGCTTCCACGGTCGCCTTGGTGAGCATCTGACGGAACTCGTTGAGATCCTTTTCTGTTTTCAGAGATTTGGCTGCCTCACGGGCAAATGCTTCTAATTCTTTCTGGTTCATTGTCTACCTATCCTTAACCCCGCTATAGGGTACTAGTGATAGGCAGATACACAAATTAAATTACAGTCTCGTTTACCTATACCCCAGGCAAATCGCACTATGTGGCTACAAAGTAGCCAGGCCCGATAGCACTTTTTTTAAGTAACCATGATCCCAGCCTGCTCGTAGCCTCTTAGTTTTTATACCTCCTTTGTCCGTCTTCTCATTCTTCAGTAAATTCAACGCCATATGTCTCAACACCGCTAAATTCTCCGCGCTGTGTCCCATGCGATGCCGCGAGTCATCCTCTTTAAACGCTACATCCAGCACCCAATGCAGTTTGTTCTCTATGTGCCAGTGCTTTCGCGTCGCATTCAGGAAATATCTCGCATCGCCTTCTCGACTCGAAATATACAAGCGGCGCTCCAGCGTTCTTTGTCCTGACTCCATTCGCTCTGTTTCTACGACGATGAAACTCTTCAGGTCTTGCCAGCGACTTTGTTGCTTTTCCAGACCCTCCAGATTCGTTGAAACGCGGCAGCGCCGCTTCTCATCCTCAACGCGCCCTGGTTCGCATACAAAGTCGACAAAATCCTCGCCGAAGCCTTTAGCCTCAGCGTCCACGTACCGGTCGTGAATCTCATCGTGTAATGAGGCCTGATTTTCCTTCACACCCACTAAATAGTCTGCTTCCGCGTGACGGATATGCTTCACGATCTCCCGCTGGCATCCCATCGCGTCCAAGGTGACGAGACTTCCTTTTAATGACAATGCCTTCAACAGTTTAGGAATAGCAGTGATCTCATTGGACTTCTCCTGAGTTTTCACCTGTCCCAACACCAGTTCGTTCGCTGTCGACCAGGCGCTAACCATATGAATGGCGGGTTTGGAAGAGGATCGGTCGTATGAGCGCCGTAACGTTTTGCCGTCTATTGCGATCTGATCATCTGGAATCTGCTCCGCCAGCGTCGAAGCCCAGGATAGAAAGCTTGTCTCTAGCGCCTCGGGATCTAACTTCGCAAAGATGTTGTTGAAGGTGTCGTGGGAGGGAATGCCGTTGGGCAGCTCCAGAAAAGACTCAAACCACTCTTTTTTAGCGTCGCCAAACCGAGTGATGGTAACCCAATCGTCAGCCCCACAGATGATCCCGCAGAGCGCGATGGTGAGAACATCATAGAAATTATGCCGCATATTGAGCGTCTCTCGACGAGGATCAGAAAGGCTGGAGAAATGGTGTTTAACGCCGTCAATTAAAGAAGAGCCCATAACAGTCCTTATTAGGGGAGAAAAAGAGGCGTACTCTATGAATTTACTGCCTACTATTCAACCACATAGTGCGATTTGCCTGACCTATACCCCATAAACATAGCGTGATTGTGGTTTCGCTACAGGCTGCGCCATATTTCTTATTGTAAGCATTAGGAGGAACTCCTAGAGTTCCCGTTATTTCCAAATAAGGCGCAGATTGAATGAAATCAATACGGGAAATATCAAACGGAGATAATAAACTCAAGTTAGAGTAATAGCTTTTCAAGACCCCTGTTTTATCAACTACTATGCTGTCAAAACTCATAACATAATCCCTAACAAGCCGATGGCTACCCAAACACTAAAGCACCGGTCGGTTTACTCCTGCCTTTTATCTCCCATCTCAACCACCTCCCGAAAGGCATTCATAAAAGTAAAACAGACAAACATCAAAATCCCCACATAGACTTCAACACTTCCACTTGTATATCCACGATACAGCATAGCGCCGACAAACACGTACATCAGCGTCAGCATAAGACGCCCAAACGCCAGATAGGCGGCGTAGGCCTTAAAGGGCAAGCGTTGTTTCAGGAACTGATCCGCTTTGTTGAGGCATATTCCCACTAGATACAGTGCGGCAAGGACGCCGATAATGATTAAGATGACTTTCCAAAAACTCCAGGATACTAGCCAGGAGAATGACGAAAGCTTCAACTTGAGTAAAAGCGGAATGATGAAGCCGAAGAACAGGATCAGGGAGAACACACTGATAAATACTATTACGGGTATTTTCAGTGCGGATACAACTTGCCTTCTTGTATATTTTTCGCTCATAACGTCCTATTAGGGTGGGCCGAATTCAAACCAGGCAACGTAAAGCGCATTGGTTATTTACAGACGCATTCCCATCCAGATTACGGCTTCCGTGCATTGCCTGATAATGTTGTAGTAAGGTCGATAGAAGGTGCAGTCCTGATTAGCTTCCATTCCAGCTTGCTGGTGTTCTTCTTCGTCTATAACGATCTTGGCTACGGCGTCATAGGCGGCCTGGTCGCCCAGTTTTTGAAGCGCCTGCAGTTGCTCGCGCAAGTGTTTCAGAACAACGGTTTCCACTGCAGCGGTGCAGGCCAGCACTGAATTTTTGCCCAACAGGCCGGAGATTAGTCCCAACACAAAACCGCCTACGCCACACAGCCAAAGGCTGGGACAGTGACGAATGCCCCGGCGCTTGAGCTCTGCTCCAAAGATGCGGTGATGCTCTTTTTCGTGGAGTAAAAATTCCTCCAGAAGCCCCAGATGTTTCGCCCCAGTAAGACGTGCGATAGCAATCTGCGCTCGATAGATATTAATGGCTCCAAACTCGCCAGCGTGATTGACCTGAAGAATTTTACCCGGCGTATTTTTAGACCCGTCTGCGACGGAGGTGAGGTCCATGATTGACTGCGTCTTCTGATTACGACTACTGAGCCGCACACAATATCCGCAGTCTGGATATTAAACAAGCAAAGGCGCCGTTCAGGCGCCTTCTGAATATACAGTACAGACGGTTACAGACCAAATTGTTCGAAGTACGCCTTATGGCTCTTGGAGAACTCGTAATTGTTGAACTTATCCCAGTTGATAGACCAGGTCATCAGCCCCCGCATATTGGGATAAACGCCTTTAGGCTGATAAGTTCCGCAGTTCTCTTTCTTCATCAGGCAGTCCAGCGCGGTTTGCACGTCTTGCACGGAGGTGAAACCGCCACCGGCGTTAACGCTGGCTGGCAGGCCAATCGCGATCTGGCTCTGCTTGAGCGCAGGAAACATCATGTTGGGATCTTTCTGCACGGGAAAGCCCGCCAATAGCATATCCGTCATCGCCACGTGGAAATCCGCCGTGCCCATGGTGTGATACTGGTCGTCCAGTCCAACGATAGGACCTGAGTTGTAATCCTGCACATGCAGCAACGTCAGATCGTTACGCATCGCATAGATCACCGGCAGATAAGCGCCACACCGAGGATCGGCGCCGCCCCACTTACCGCTGCCGTAGAAGCTGTAGCCGTTCTGCACGAAGAAGGTCTCCGGCGCCATGGTCAGCACGAAGCCTGCGCCATATTTGGCCTTAAGCTCTTTCAGGGCGGCGATCAAGTTGACGATAACCGGCGTGGTCGGGTTACGGAAATCATTGTCGCCGGAGTCCAGATACAACGAGTGTCCTTCGAAGTCGATGTCCAGGCCGTCCAGACCATACTTATCGATAATCGCCGACACGGAACGCACGAAGGCATCTTTCGCTTCCGAGCTGGTCAACTGCACCTGCCCGTTAGCGCCGCCGATGGATATCAGCACTTTTTTGCCCTTGGCCTGCTTGGCGCGAATCGCGGCTTTAAACTCCGCTTCGGATTCCACATTGGCGCATTCGGATACCGGACACAGATGGAACTCCACTTCTCCGGAGGTTGGGGACGTCGGTTCTGCGAATGACAGGTTAATCACATCCCAGTCATTGGAAACGTCCGCCATGCGCACATAGCCTGAGCCATTGGCGAAGCTCGCATGCAGATAGCCGATCAAGGCATGTTTGGGCAACCCGCTGACAGGACCAGGGCCGCCGTCGTCAGGATTGTCTCCATCGCCATCTCCCGGGTTATCGCCATCTCCGTCCCCAGGGGTATCGCCGTCGCCATCGTCGGGATTATCTCCATCGCCGTTTCCGGGATCGTTTCCTCCGTCATCGCACTCGCCTTTTTGCTCCCACAAGGTCGGTGTGGAGGCCGGGTTCCAATTAGCGCCCACATGCGCGGTGTGAGTCACCAACGCAGTGTAGACGGATCCGCTGTAGGAGACCACGTCGCCTGCCTGATAGGTCACGCCCTCCCGCCATACTGCGCAGCTGGCAGGATCAGTAGGGTCTGTCGGATCCGTAGGTCCGCCTGGGTCGGTGGGATCAGTTGGGTCTGTAGGACCGCCAGGATCAGTCGGATCAGTGGGATCGGTCGGCGCGCCGCCATCATCATCGCAAGCGCCAACTTCCTTCCAGACGCCCCATTGCCCGGACTGAGAAGGCGTCTCGCCTTGAGTCCACCATTTCGCCTCGTAAATCTTGCCCTCATAACTCACCTTCATGCCCTGGGTGTAAACCGCAGAGGCGGTCCAAACCGCCACATCGCAGGCTCCCGGGTCAGTCGGGTCAGTCGGGTCAGTCGGGTCAGTCGGGTCAGTCGGATCGGTCGGGTCAGTCGGATCGGTCGGATCGGTCGGATCGGTCGGATCAGTAGAACCGCTTACCACATCCCATATGGTTTTCATCAAGGAAGTGTCGTCATGAGTATCCTGGGAGATTTCCCAGAACATCACGCCCCCGGCCTCCGCCAGAGCCAGCTCCGCTTTGGCGCGAATCGTAGGCTGGCCGTTGTAATCCAGGCCGCCGGCGTCATCGCGCTGGGCCGCGGAAGCGCCGTAGCGGGCGATAACGTCTTTATAGGCCACCCAGTCCTTGTGAGAGTAAAAAGGCACGCCCAGAACGGCTTTCTCCTGGGGCAGACCTTCGTTGAATTTCCAGTGACTCAACGCACTTTGGGCATGCTCATAAGTGGAGTGCGGATAGCCCAGGTCGTACACCATCAAATTCAGAAAATCGACGCTGCTGATCACGTCAGCGTCTACGCTGCCGGGAAAGTCCGTGGCGGTGACGGCGGCGGTCAGAATTTTGCCTTTCGCGTGCAACGCCTCGCCCAGCTCCCGCATCAGCACTTTGAAATTATTCGCTTCTGCGCCCGCTTCGGGGTATTCCCAGTCCAGATCCACACCATCCAGGCCATATTGGTCCACCATGCTCATAAGATTCTGGATAAAGGTAGCGCGGGCGCTGTTGTTCGCCGACAGCGCGGCGAAGGCGGAGTCGTCGCCGTCGTTCCATCCGCCCACGGCGATCTGCACTTTCACGCCTGCAGCGTGCGCCCGCTGCACCAGGGCGCTCAAACGTTGTGAACCGCCTTCCAGTGGTTGTAATCCGCCACTGGCGGTAGGAAGCACAAAGGAATAATTGATATGAGTGACTTTGTCGTAAGGAATGCTGTTTACATCCCCTTGCCAAGTGGGAAAGTATCCCACCACCTTAAACTCCGCCAACGCCTGACCAGCCATCAACCCGGTCGTCAGCGCCAGCGAGAGCATACCTGTTCTCTTAAATGGATTCATCGCATCACCCTTCCATTGTCTATTTTCGCCTTATTGGTACGCCAATGGTCA
The DNA here is from genome assembly GCF_030719035.1 of Hahella sp. HNIBRBA332. NCBI lineage: Bacteria > Pseudomonadati > Pseudomonadota > Gammaproteobacteria > Oceanospirillales > Hahellaceae > Hahella > Hahella aquimaris. The sequence goes on along the minus strand of NZ_CP132203.1, from coordinate 140,798 downwards.
TACATTAAACAGCCAATTGGTATCATCCGGAGATATGATTTTTTCTATGCTATTTGGGTGATGGCCTGTTTACTCCTATCAAGCCGCGAGGCGCGCCGCAGAGCCTTTGGGTATGAACTACACTTGTTTGATATTTTCTGCGTATTTATTAATTAGGCAGACAAATAGACTCCTTCTATTTGTCTGCTACGACAGGGCCTGCACATGTCAGGCCCTGTCTTCCGCGGCCAACCGCCGCGCAGGCGCATCCATGCGCCTGGTTATTAACATGGCGATGATTTTGCCATGTTAATAACAATTAGATTCTGGCAGACAGTCATAACGTAAAGGAATTCCGGCGACGCCTGCATGCGCAAAACTTCCAACCGAATACTTTCCGCACTATTGCTGATCACAATGGTCGCGCTGGCGGCGACGCTGTTCCAGCACTGGCAGTTGCATTTCGTCAGCGATATGTCGAGAAAAATCATTGATCAGGACAGGCTTCTGTTCAAGCATCTTGATCAGGTAGGGCTGGGGCTTGCGCGCATTTACGCCATGTTGGAGCGCATTCCCATAGAGTCAGACCCTGACGCCCGCAGTGCGGCGCAAAAGCAGTTTTTGGAAAGCTATCGCAGCCTGTCCGAACTGATAAACCGCTCTCCTTCCCGGGCCATTATGGAAAACACGTCAGCCATTGAAGATGAGCTGAAGGGCCATTTACGGGAAATCGCCCTGCTTGGCGAACAGATGTTTCAGTCCATGGAGACCGCGACGCCAGCGGCCGCCATGACAATCCTGCACAAAAAAATATCGCCCTTACGTGATAAATCGATAAATCTGCTGTACCGGCAACAAGAGCTTGCCGATCAGTACGTGCATCGCTCCTCCCAAAGCATCGAGGAAAGACTGCGTTTTATCGAAGGCGTCACTGTCATCAGCATCGTTGTATTACTCATCACCTGTCTCGGCTCCGGCTTCCAGTTAACTCACACCATCATCCGTCCTTTCAGAAGGATCACCCGACATCTGCGCGCCATGCAGGATCAACCGCAATTCATCAATCTGCCGGAAAAGGATCGCGACGATGACCTGGGACTGTTCATACGCACCCTGCATAACCTTTTGCAGCGTCTGCAGCAGGCCAATCAATTGTTGGCGGGCGCTAAAAACGTGGCGGAAAGCGAGGCGGAGAATCGACGCGAGGCCGAGCGACAAACTCGCGTGCAAAAGGACATGCTGGCCAGCATTATCGACCACATCCCCGTCGCGGTATTCGCCAAGGACGTAAAAAACAACTACCGCTTTTTGATATGGAACAGTCAGGCGGAAAAGTTATTCGAAGCGAACCGCGACGATATTATCGGCAAGACCGACTACGACATATTTCCCAACAAGGCGGAGGTGGATTTTTTCCGCAGTATCGACCAACAGGTCATGCAGTCCGGAGAAGTGGTGAATGTAGAGGTGGAGCCGATCACAACCTCCCGCGGCACCTGGCTGGCGCACACCACAAAAGTGCCCATCTTCGACGACAAGGGCGAGCCGGAAACGCTTCTTGGCATACTGGAGGACATCACTGAAAAGCAGCGCGCGGACGAGCAGTTGCGGGAATATGCCCAGCAACTGGAGCGACAAACCCGGGAACTGACCATCGCGAAGGAAAAAGCGGAGCGCGCCAGCCGGGTAAAGTCTCAGTTCCTGGCCAACATGTCCCATGAGTTGCGCACTCCGGTGCACGCCATTCTTGGATTCACCAGCCTGTGTCTTAAACGGGTGAAAAATACAGATGAGCTGGTTTACGAGCATCTCAGCGAAGTCAAAACCAGCGCCGAGGGCCTGTTGGAGTTGCTGAATAATCTACTGGATCTCGCCAAACTGGAATCCGGTCGCATGACTTACACGTTCAACCTGGTGGATATCCTCGCCATACGGGACAAGCTTTTGAAGGAACTGCGTCCGCTATGGGGTAAAAAGGAGCTGCAGATTCATACCGAAGACTTGCTGGATTCCCCACTTGTCGTGTGCGACGGCCCCAAAATGACCCAGGTATTGCGCAACCTGCTCAGCAATGCGATCAAGTTCTCACCGCAACAGGGCCGCATCACCCTGCGCATCGCCCATCGCACGCCGGATATGCATGAGTTGCTTGCTCTGCACGGATTGACGCTGGAGCGATTAAACGAGAAAGCCGCGCTGCTTTTACAACAGCCGGACAAGCTCATAGAGCTGTTCACCTCCCCTGCCCCCTGCCAGAATGAATCCAGCGCCGCAGAGTTCCCCTACTGGCCCTTTCAGGAAGAGAACTGTCTGACCGACACCCTGAGAAAGTTGAACAGAGAGTTACCCTGGGATGAAAGCCATTCCGCCATCTATTTAATTCAGGAAGGCGATGTCATCGCTCCCACCCATCTGGAAGGCGCTCGCCCGCCCCCGGACTCAGCCCAGGCCAGCGCCTACGCCTGCAACTGGCGACGGGTTGGCGGACTCAGCGCACGCAAGGCGGAGAAGTTGGCGAAGCTGGCGCAAGAGGCCGGGTCATTGGAGCGTCCCTGCTGGAAGTTGGCGGATGTAGGCGAACTACAAAGGAAAATTGTAGGACTAACTCCCCTTCCCCATGAATCGCAAAACAACATAATGCTGCTAGAGTTATCTTTAATGGATACGGATGAGCCCGTGTTCGCCTTCAGTGTTTCCGACCAGGGCGACGGGATTCCCGATGCGGAGCTGGAAAGCATCTTCGACAAATTCGTCCAGAGCAGCAGTACAGACACCGGCGCAGGCGGAACCGGACTCGGTCTGGCGATATGCCGCGAAATCATCAAAGCTCATCGCGGGCTCATATACGCCCGCAACCATGAACAGGGCGGCGCCGACTTCATTGCGCTGATTCCGGAAGCGGAGCCCTCGCCCACCTGAAAGCAAGGACAAGAGCGCTCAGCATGCATGAACAAATACTTGCGATAGACGACGATGAACGCAATTTGCGCCTGATACGCGCCTATCTGGCCGACACCGGCTACGAACTCATCACCGCCGCAGACGGCGCCGAAGGCTGGTCGACACTGGAGCGTCATCTTTTCAACGTGAACCTGATCCTGCTCGACCGCATGATGCCAAAGATGGACGGCATCGCCTTTCTGCAGCAACTCAAAGATCACCCCAGAGGAAAAGATATTCCGGTAATCATGCAAACCGCGGCGGCGGAGTCAGGACAAATCCGCGAAGGCATTGAGGCCGGCGCCTACTACTACCTCACCAAGCCCTATGAAGAAGAAGTGCTGATTTCCATCATCAAAGCCGCGCTGGAGTTCGGAAAAGAGTCCCGCAAGCTCATGATGGAGCTGGGAAAAAACAAATCTCTGCGGCATATGGCGCGCCAACTGACATTGAGTCTCGCCACCGTTGAGGAAGCCGAGCAGGCGTCGATTCTGCTGGCGGATCTGTTTCCCTTTCCACCCAAAGTCGTCACCGGTTTGGCGGAGCTGCTGGTGAACGCCGTGGAACACGGCAACCTTGGCATCACCTATGACGAAAAAACCGACCTCAACCTTCGCGGAGAATGGATGAATGAGGTGCAGCGGCGCCAGAAGCTTCTGGAAAACCAACACAAACGCGTACTGGTGGAGTTCACTAAAAACGACGACGCCATCACCGTCGCCATCACCGATCAAGGACCGGGATTCAACTGGCGCGAGTATCTGCAGATCAGCGTGGAAAGGGCCACGGATAATCATGGCAGAGGCATCGCCATGGCCAATCTGCTCAGCTTTGACGATCTGACATACGAGGGGGACGGCAACCGGGTTATTTGCAAAGTGCTCATTTAAAAACGCCGATGCAGACCCGAAAGTCTTCAGGAGATTGATAAGAGAAAAAACATCCGCGTCTCCGTGAATAATACCATTCACACAAACGTAAATAAGAATCATTATTGACAGAGAATACTTTTTATTAAATGATAATCATTATCATTTAACTGTTGATAGTGGTTGTTCGTGTCGCATACATCTCACCCTTTTCTACTTGTCACACTCACGGTTCCTCTCACTCTCGCACTGTCGCAGCAGGCGCTGGGCAATCCGTCAGCGCCGGAAACGGTGCTAGACACCGTCGTCGTCACCGGCACTCGCAGCGAAAAGCTGTTGATGGAGACACCTGTGCGCACCGAGGTGGTGACGCGGGAGGAAATCGAGCGCAAACACGCGCGGGACGTCAAGGAAGCGCTTGAGGACGTCCCCGGTCTGCTGCTGAAAAGAATCCACGGCAAGAGCGGCTACGAAGTCTGGCTGCAGGGATTGGACAGCAACCGCGTCAAAGTGCTCATAGACGGCGAACCGGTCGCCGCCAGCACCGGCTCCAGCGTCGACGTCACCCAAATCGGCAGTCTCAATATTGAGCGCATAGAGGTTGTCAAAGGGGCCACTTCCGCGCTCTATGGCAGCGCCGCCATGGGCGGGGTTATCAACATCATCACCCGGGATATCGAGCAGGGCCTGCACTACGAAGCGCTGGCGGAAGCCGCCAGTTTCGGCAAAGACAACATCGGCGGAGAGACGGCGGACATTGGCGCGCGCCGCGCCTCGGCGCGACTATCAGGCCGCGACGGCGCCTGGTATGGCGCGCTCAGCATAGACTGTCGCGACAGCGACGGCTTCGACGCCACCCCGGAGAACTGGACCACGCAAGGCGCCGAGGGCGAACGCGGCGACTGGTCGGCCCGTCTGGGCTGGAAGCTCGACCAGAATCAGTCCTATGAACTGCTGGGCGGCTACTATCGCGAAGACCTCAACAACCGTATCTCCGCCGACGCCGCCGGTAAGGAAATCCGTAAGGTCAAAGAGGAAAAGGCCGAACGCACCCGACTGGGCGCCTCCGCCGCCTGGCGCACCACCGTGGGAGATTTTCAGGCCCGACTGTTGCAAGAACAATTCGACGACGTCACCTACCAGGACGCCATCGCCACCGCGGTTAAGGAAGACCGCCGCAGCGCCAGCATGGAGACCCGCAGGGCGACCCTAGACTGGACCTACGCCTTGAATGACGACCATCTGCTTTCCGCTGGCCTGGAAGGATTCGAAGAGACGCTTGAACAGCGTCATGACGACGCTATTGAAGTGCCCGCCGGCACGGACCGCCACAGCATTGAAATGTATCTCCAGGACGACTATTTCGTTAGTGACCGTCTGGAAATCACCCCCGGCATCCGCTTGCAGCGGGACAGCGATTTCGGCTCTTACGCCGCGCCCAAAATCAATGCCCGCTATGAACTCATGCGCGAAGACAGCATGACTGTTTTTCTGCGCGGCGGCGTAGGCCGTGGGTATCGCGTGCCCAACCTGAAAGAGCGTTATTACGTGTTCGATCACAGCCACCTGGGATACATGGTGCTGGGCAATCCGGACCTGCAGCCGGAAAAGTCCACCAGTTACCAGTTAGGCGTCGGCGCCTATGGCGATCAGGGCGCCTACGTGGACCTCAATCTGTTCTACAACGACATTACCGACCTGATCGAAACTGCTTTCGACCCGGAAGCCACTTCGGATCGGGGCGACGGCGTCTCCATACACCGCTACACCAACATCGCTGAAGCCAGCACCCGGGGCGCGGAAATCAGCGCCGCCTACCCGCTGTCATCAGAATGGAAAATTCACGGCGGCTACACCTGGATGGACAGCGAAGACAAACGCACCGGCTTGGAGCTGCCGAAGCGGCCGCGCCATCAGGTAAAGCTGGGCGCGGATTACACGTTGGCCTCCTGGGGAACGCAGCTGTCTTTAGACGGCGTGTTTCAATCCCGGGAATTCATCGACATCGCCGGCTCCATGGAGTCGCCGTCCTGGAGCACGTTCGATTTCAAGGTAAATCAGCCTCTGCCCCGGGGCGTCACCCTGTTCGGCGGCATCGACAATCTGACGGATACGCAGCGGGATTTCAGCGACGCCAGCGACTTCCGCCCGGACGAAGGACGATTTTTCTACCTGGGCGTGCGCATCAAAGGCTGACGCCAGCGCCCGGACATCACTCAGCACTATCAATCAGCACTATGGCAATAACCCACTCACACACCCAAAAAACACATAAAGGCAACGTTATGAAACCAGTCTCCCCCACCCTTGCAGTCAAATCCGGCGCCATCGCCGCTGCTCTGATATTACTCAGCGCCTGCTCCAGCGGAGGAGGCTCCGGCGATCCCGATAAAAATACGCCAACTAACGGCGACAGCGGCTCCACGCCTGATAACGGCTCCGGCGGCGCCTACAGGTCTCTGATCGTCGACGCCAGCAGCCGTGACGCTTACACCTACGTCAACCTCGCCACGGGGCAAACGCTGTCGTTGACGGAAGCCGAAGCCGCCTCTTCCACTGACTGGCATATCGGTTTCCGCCGTACCGGCGTGGTGCTCAACGGCGGCGCTTCCGGCCCCGGACAGGTGCGCGGCGCGCTCGCGGCGGCGCAGCAGGATTTCTACACAGACAGCGGCGATCCCAACGCCAACGTATTTCTCAACGCCACGCCGGACTCGGAAGAAGAACATCTGCTGGCGGCGGTGAACACAGCTGGCCTGACCTTCACCAGCGACAGCGTGCTGAGCGCCATCACCGCTTCCGGAGACAGAACCGGCAACGTCATGGATCTGGGCTGGTATAACTACGATATCTCCACTCACACGGTGTCCCTGAACGACGCCAATGGCTGGTTGCTGCGCTCCAATTCCGGCGCCAGCTACGCCCGTTTCCACGCCACTGCGCTGACTTATAACCCCGGCGCCAACCTGGATGTCACCTTCAGCTTCGACGTACAGCCTTCCGACGCAGCCGGCTTCACCAGCAACGCCACCTTCGCCGCCTCTGTTCCCGTCAGCGGCGGCAGCCAGTGCTTTGATTTCGATGCAGACGCAACCGTCGACTGCGCCAACGCGGCCTGGGATCTAAAACTGGAAATCAAGGGCTTCAACTGGACGCTCTGGACCAACAGCGGTCCCTCCGGCAGCGGCGCCGGCGGCGCATTCGGCCCGCTCCCTGTGGCGGACCTGAACAACTATGTCTCCGGCACGCAGTCTGATACCGGCGCGGACATCAGCATGCACTACCTGGCCGACGCCACCGCAGGCATTTTCGAAGACTCGCCCTGGTACGCCTATAACCTGCAAGGTCAGCACAAAATCTGGTCCAACTATCGGGTCTACGTGATCGAAACCCAAAACGGCGGCGATGACGCCACCAAGTACAAGCTGCAGATCACCAATTACTACTCCGACGCAGGCGCAAGCGGACACCCCAACATCCGTTTTATGCCGGCCGCCAACTGATCCGCACTCTCCACAGGAACCATTGCATGATTAACGAGGTGAACACATGACGGCTCAAGCGGTTCTCAACAGAGACGAGGCGATCAAACAACCTGCCGAAGGGTTGAAAGAATCCTGGACGCAAATGCGGCGGGAACAACCCCGTCTGCGCATCCGCAATGCAGCGGAGCAATTGGGAGTGAGCGAACTGGCTCTGTTGCTGACGCAGATGGAACAGCGCGTCCAGCCCCTTGGCGGCGACTTCGCGGAGATGCTGACGTCCATCGAGTCTGTAGGACGGGTGATGGCGCTGACCCGCAACGACCAGGCCGTGCACGAACGTCACGGCGTCTACCATGATTTCAAAGCCAATGCGGCCGGCGTCATGGGCTTATGTCTGGGCGAGATCGATCTGCGTGTCTTCTTCAAGCACTGGCGTCACGCCTATGCGGTAACAGAAGGCGCGGGCGAACAGGTCCGCCGCAGCATTCAGTTTTTCGACGCCACCGGAGCGGCGACGCACAAGATCTACGCCACCGAGCACACGGATATGGCGGCCTGGGACCAGTGGATAATCGCTCATCTCGCCAGCGATGCGGAGCTGTTTTTCGTACCCGAAACGAAGACGCCGCCGCTTTATCCCAATGCCGGCAAGGTGACGGAAGACGATGTGCGTCAGCCCTGGTCGGAGTTGAAAGACGTCCACCACTTCAACGCCATGCTGAGCAAACTGGGGATTGATCGTCTGGAAGCGTTGCAGTTGGCGGGCCAGGAATACGCTCATCGTCTGCCGACGGACGCCATGGAGCAGGCGTTGCGATTCGCCGCCAACTGCCAGCTGGAGATCATGGCCTTTGTCGGCAACGATGGCGTCGTGCAGATCCATACCGGAACCGTCAACAAACTGTTACGCACCGGCCCCTGGTTCAACGTGCTGGACCCGGACTTCAACCTGCATCTAAATACAGAGCAACTGGCGAGCTGCTGGGCGGTGCGCCGCCCCACCAGCGACGGCGTGGTGACCTCGCTGGAGTGCTTCAATCACGACCGCAAGTTAGTGCTCACCCTGTTCGGCGCCCGCAAGCCCGGCAAGCCGGAACTGACGGAGTGGCGTGAACTGGTGGCGTCGGTGGAGAATCTGTCATGAGCGTAGCCGGCTTCTCAGTGCGTGGCTGGAGTGCGCGCCTGACCGGCGTTGCGCTGCTATGGATCGCCAGCGTGGCGGCCCAGGCTGCGACGCCAACGCCGTCTCCTGAACGCATGCAGCGTATCCTCTCCATTGGCGGCGCCGTGACGGAAATTATCTATGCACTGGAACAGGAACAGCGTCTGATCGGCTCCGACATCACCAGCTATTACCCGCCCGAGGCGGAGAATATGCCGAAAATAGGATATGAACGCTCCCTCTCCGCCGAAGGTATTCTCGCGTTGCGCCCGGATGCCGTGCTGGCCAGTGAGGATGCGGGTCCGCCCTCCGTTCTGCAACAATTGAAAGGCGCCGGCGCCACTTGGTTTACCGTCCCGACGGCGCAGGATCTGGACGGGGTTTACGCCAATATTCGCCAGATCGGGTATCTGCTTGGAGCCGAGACGCAAGCGGATAAACTGGTGACGGACATGCAGGCGCAACAGCAGCGACTGGAGCAGGAGAAAGCGCAAAACCAACGCAGCGCACGGGTGATTTTCGTCCTTCAGCACGGCGGCGGCGCTCCCATGGTGGCCGGCTCCAACACGGCGGCGGACCGTATCATCCGCTTGTCCGGAGCGGTGAACGCGCTACAGGGAGTGGAAGGCTACAAACCCATGACGCCAGAGTCTCTGGCGCAGGCGCAACCGGATCTGATCCTGACCACCACCCTGGGTATGGAGCAGGCCGGAGGCATCGACGCCATGCGCAGCATACCTGGCGTCAAGCTTACGCCGGCGGGACGCAACAACAAAATCGCCGCCATGGATGGACTGTTGCTGCTAGGTTTCGGTCCCCGCACGGTGGTCGCCGCCAGACAGCTCCGTCAAACCTGGATGGAGTAAACGCCTGTGCAGACCCTCTCCGCCATGCCGCATAAATCCACCCGCATCTGGCTATTGCTGGGCGCCAGTCTGACCGCCGCCACTCTCGGCGCGGTGATGCTGGGGGCCTACTCTCTGACCTGGCGCTCCGTGCTGAACTTTGACTTGAGCAGTCAGGACTGGATGATTCTCTGGCATATCCGCCTGCCCCGAGTACTTTTGGCCGGCGTAGTGGGCGCCGCGCTGGCGGTCAGCGGCGCGGCTTTACAGGGATTGTTTCGCAACCCGCTGGCGGATCCGGGACTGATCGGCATCTCCAGCGGTTCCGCGCTGGCGGCGGCGCTGGTAATTGTGTTGTTCCCTTTCAGCACCGGCTGGATGGGGCTGTATGGACTCAGCGTCGCCGCCTTCCTTGGCGGCGCGGCCACCTGCTGGCTGATCTTCAAGGTCGGCCAGCTTGGCGCCGCCTCCAGCGTGGCGCACCTGATTCTGGCCGGCATCGCAGTCAACGCTCTGTGCGGCGCGGCGGTGGGCTTTCTGACCTATCTCAGTACATACGAGCAATTGCGCACGCTGACTTTCTGGACAATGGGCAGCTTCGGCGGCGCGCTATGGCCATCGGTGGGCGTGTCGTTCACCATCACCCTGCCAGTGATAGGCATGCTGATGCGTCAGTCCAGCGACTTGAACCGCCTGCTGCTGGGCGAGCAGGAAGCCCGCTATCTGGGCACGGACACAGAGAAGCTGAAAACCCGCGTCATTACGCTCTCCGCTATCGCCGTGGGCGCCGCTGTGGCGGTGTCCGGCATCGTCGGCTTCGTCGGTCTGGTGGCGCCGCATTTGGTGCGCCTGCTCTGGAAAGCGGACCATCGCGTGTTGATTCCCGCTTCCGCAGTACTGGGCGCCGCGCTGACGATCTCCGCCGACACCCTGGCGCGCACCCTGTTCGCGCCGGCGGAAATGCCCGTGGGCATACTGACCAGTCTGATTGGCGGCCCGTTCTTCCTGTGGTTGTTGCTAAGCCGGAAATCCGGGGTGCGCTCATGATGCCTTCCACGCTTCAAGTTAACCGAAAATGCCCCCGAGAGAACCGAAAAAAGCCTCAAGATAACCATAAAGAACGGAGAGGCCCGCTATGATTCACGCCTTCGCCGTGTCCGTGATACGTCATGACAAAACCTTGCTGGAGCAGATCAATTTCAGCCTCAGTCCTGGGGAACTGGTGGTGACGCTGGGACCAAACGGAGCCGGCAAGTCCACGCTGCTGAAGACCCTGGCGGGGGAACTGTCGCCCTCCCTCGGACACGTATTGCTGGACGATGAGCCCATCAGCCAGTTCAGCCTGCCGCAGTTAAGCCGTCGGCGCGCAGTCTTGTCCCAGTCCGTGCATCTCGATTTTCCCTTCAGCGCCATGGAAGTCGTGCTGATGGGCGCGCAGCGCTCAGTATCTGGGGGCGATCCGTTTCGTCTGAGTCAGGAAGCGCTGGAAGAGGTGGACGCAGGCCATCTGGCGCAGCGCAACTACCAGGAACTTTCCGGCGGCGAACGCCAACGCGTGCAGATCGCCCGCGCCCTCACTCAGCTATGGACAGGAGTCGGCGCTGGTCCCCAATACCTGATGCTGGATGAGCCCACTTCAGCCTTAGACCTGAAACACCAGTGCGCCTTATTGAAACTGGCGCGCAGACTGGCGGCCAAAGGCGTCGGCGTTTTCTGCGTGCTGCACGATCTGCATCTGGCGTCGCAATATGCGGACCGTATCCTGTTGATGAACCAGGGGCGTATTGTGGCGGAAGGCGCGCCGGAGACATTGATCACAACGACGAACGTCAGAGAGGTGTATCAGGTGGACAGCCGCATTCTGCCTCATCCGGTGACGCAACGACCGATGGTGATGATCGATTGAAACCGCCGCGCTTTACGCGGCGGTTCGAGATGGGATTTACTTTTTATATTCGCCGCGACGGGAGGCTTCAATCATCTTGTCGTACTCGCCACTGTCTTTCAGCTTCTGCAAGCCGCGGTTGAAGGCTTCCATCAGTTTTTTGTTTTCCGGCTGCACCTTGTTCAGAATCAAGTGGTAAGACTTTTCCTTGATCGGCTTGGGATGTACTTCAACCTGATCCATCACCCCCATGCCGTTCATCAGCTCGCTGCCCACATCAAGGTCTTCCATGTAGGCGTCCAAACGCCCCGCCAGCAGTTTTTTCACGTTGGCGTCCGCGCTGGACACCCGCTCAATGCTGACCATTCCGGACTTTTCCTCATCATCGAAGCCATAGCTGTAGCCGGTGACGCCGCCCAACTTCTTACCTTTCAGCGACGCTGCGTCACTCCAGTCAAAGCCGCTGCCTTTCTTGAAAAAAGCGACCGTCTTCAAATTAATGACAGTGTCGCTGTAGTCGAAATCCTTCTCCCGATCCTCGGTGCGACTCCAAATCAGCGAGCCGTTCAGCTTGCCGTTCTTGGCGTCTTCATAGCCCCGCTTCCAGGGCAGGAATACATATTCCACGTCAATATTTTCATTGGCGAAGGCTTTTTTCACCACATCGGAAATCACACCATACTCATTCAGGTTTTCCGACAGATAGGGCGCCCATTCACCATTGGCGAGGGTCACTTTTTCTGCGGCGCTGGTCCCTGAGAAGACCACGGCGGCGGATAAAACAAGCACATTCATCAGGCGGTTGAATAACGTCTTTTTCATTTGTTTACCTTTCATTTTTAACCACGGAGAAACCCCGCGACCTATTATTGGTTATCGCTGGTAAGGCTAGCAGAAGACGTTAAAGCCGCCAGTGATGAGGCGCGCTTCAATGGCCAAGTTCACAATCTGTGAAATTCGGGCGAGAATCTGAATAAGCGCTATAATATCGCGTATCTGTATGAGTTCCGGCGCAAAACGCTCTTAATCAAGACTGGAAAAATAGGACATTGTAGTGGAAGGCTTTGACAATTTTTTACAAAAGCACGGCTTAAAGGAGTCTCACATCTACCTGCTTGAGCTGATCCCCCTGATTGAAATGATCTGGGCGGACGGTCGTTGTCAGGACGCCGAGGTAAAAATTCTCTACCGCTACACCATCGAACATCTAAGCCGGGTCAGTCGCGAGTCGCCGGATATCGAATTCATTTCTGAAGATGACATTAATGAGTTTCTCGATCGCTTCACGCAGACCCGCCCCGATCCGGAGATGCTTCGCGAACTCAGAGAACTATGCCTGGATCGTATGGAGAGCAAGTCCAAATACCAGGATCAAATGGAAAGCAAACAGGCCATGATGAATTATTGCCTGGACATCGCCGCCGCCAGCGTCAATCGCTACCCCTACAAATTCAACGAACGCATCATCGCTGAAGAAAAAGACCTGCTGAAGGAACTGTTTCACGCCCTGTCTTCCCGCTGATTATTCATCATGAGTCGTAGTAAGCCGTCGCTGGCGAAAAGCATACATCCGTCGTGGTTCAACGCGCTGTCGCGCCGGGTCAGGCTCGGCAACAAAGTGAAGGCCGCGGCGGCCTGTCTCTGGTTCGCCGCCGCATTATCCGCATACGGCGGCTCCTATGAGTCGATGGATCAATCGCCCTCGCTATGGCCGCTCGGCCTGCTGGGGGCCGCCCTGTTGTTACAGGCGGTCGGCCTGCTTTTTTTTAACGCTAAACACAGTGTGGCGGAGTGATGCAGGGCGACGTGGAAACCTATCAGATCGTTACTCGCGGCAAGCTCGCCAGCGGCCAGGAACTTGCTCAGGTTCAGCGGAATTTAAAAGCGCAATTACGTCTCAGCGACGTCATGATCGCCAGGGTGTTCGCCGACGCGCCGGTGAAACTGAAGAGCAACCTGACCTGGGAACAGGCCCAGGGCTGGCGGAAAAAATTACATCAACTTGGCTTACGCACAGAACTGGCCCTGCAACTGAACCCCGCCTGTCTGCAAGCAGGTTTACAAGCCGCCCCACAGGAACCAGTCCTGGACAAGCCGGACGATCAAATACTGCTGTTCGAAGCTGGCAAGCTGACGCCGCATCTGGTTCAGTTTTCCGAATCCCTCACGGTGTCTAATGAGTCCGGGACGCCCGTCGCCCGCATCGTTAATCACAACGCGTATTGGAGTCCCCTGGCGTTAGTGCTGGCCTCAATCGGGCTGGCTTTAACGCTGCAGAATCACCTGTTGCGGGTGATGACCCACTATCTTCAATGGGGCGCCCTGGCCAGCGCCCTCAGCATTATTTTCCTGTTGCTGGCTATCATCTGTCTGCCCCGCCTCTTGCAGCCGCGTATGCTGCAGTCCATTACTGACGCCCGCGGCGCACACCGCATTTACCAACAGGAGCTTCCCGTCTATTGGGTCGGCGTCAAAAAGCATCGGCTGATAGATGCGGAACAACAGGACCTCGGCGTCATCGAACGCAAACAGCAAAGCGCGACCTTGAGCGATGCGGAAGGCGCCCTGGTCTATGAATGGCGGCAGGCCGTGCGCGTCCACGAAAGCAGCAAAGATGCTCTGGGCAAGATTCAGGAGAAGCTGGTGGAAGACACTGCTTTGGGCCCCGTCGCCGAATACCTGGGGCATGCCAAAAAAGTTCTGGATTTCCTCAAGCGCAGACGCGGCAAGTCTGCGACCTCCCCTTCCTGGGACCCGCAGAACGCCATGGCGGTGCTGGACCAGGAAGGCAATCTGGCGGCGTTGGTGTACGCCACGCCGGAACCCGCAGCGCAAATTCGCAAGCCCAATCTCTCTGCACAGGAAAAACTGCGACTGCTGGCCTTCTGCGCCTGTTTACTCAGGAGTCCGTTGGTATGAAGCAGTTATGAAGCAGTTATGAAGCAGTTATGAAGCAGTATTCCTTCGAGTTCAGAGGGCAACTTTCCCCCGGCGCCGATCAAGGGAAAACCCAGGCCGGCTTGGCGAAGCTGTTCCAAACCGACCCCGCGGAGCTGGCGTCGTTGTTCAGCGGCGAAGCCATATTTCGTCGCGAAGGGCTAAACGAATTCACCGCCAAGTCTTATCAGCAGCAATTCGCCCGCGTCGGCGCCATCGGCGCAGTGAGAGAACAGGCGGACCGCACCGCCGCCTCCCCGGCCACAACGGATGCTTCCAACAAGGCGCCAGTTACGCTAACGCCAAAGACGCAGGGAGCACAGCCAAAAACAGACATCCGGCCCCGTTGCCCGAAATGTCAGTCGCTGAATATCGACGCCACACAGTGTCTCGATTGCGGCATCATTCTGGAAAAATATCGCCAGATGCAGGAACGGCTGCAAAACCCACAGCCGCAACCAATCCCTGTGCAGGCGGAGCCCTTTCGACTGGAAGAGGCTGACCGGGAGCAAAAACGAGCGGCGAAGTGGCTGTCCTGGGCCGGCCTGATCCTGACCATTGTGTTTGTCTCCGACAGCTACCTGCTGAAGATCAACTTTCTCTACTCCGCCGGCATTGATCTGGGCTATATCCCCTTCTTTATCGGCCATCTCGTTTTGCTGCGCGGCTGTATTCTTTATGCAGAAAGCAAAGGCTACAGCATGCTGGTGGGGCTGTTGGGATTGTTCAGCCTGGCGGGGCTCTCCATTCTGATGCTGCTGCCGGACCATCGGAGAGATAAGTCCGGCGTCACCGGCAAACACCTCGCCACCGCCGGCGCCTGCATTCTGGTCTGTGTCGTATGGCTGGTCGGCTTTTTCAATAAACTGCATGACATGAGTGAAATCGCCAACGGGGCTCAGCTGCTCAGCGCCGGTCGACACGAATATCCCACCCCGGTTTTGGATAGTGCAACGGACATCTACGAACGCGAACAAAAAGAAATGCAGGCCTATCTGGAAACGTCACTGAAAACCATCAAGGACGGCTCATTCCGCCCCAGCGAAATCACCACGCTAGCGGACGTCATGTTCGGCGCGTTGGCGCGCTACGAGGCTTGGCGCAACTATCAGCGCTACCGCCATGTGGTCGAACAACAGCCTTTACCGACGCCCCTCGAATCAGACTGGACCAAGCAAAACCAGACGCTGTTCGCGACCCTGCTGTATAAAAATATTGATCGCGAAAAGCAAAGACGTCTGTATACCGAAAAGCAAAACTGGCTAGTCGGCGCCAATCCTGATCAAGTGAGTCCGTTTTGGGATAAGTTCAGCCGCTATCTGTTTGATGTCCTGAGCGACTATATGGCCGCACACCGCAATGCGCTGTATCGCCAGCCTTTCAATAAAGACAAAAACGCGCCGCCCCCCGTTATCACGCTCGATCTGCGCGAGATGAACCTTCGCGACTACGCCAAACTGCACAAGGAGGTCACAGTGGACACCATCACCTACAGCGCCACGCTGGGCCAACTATCCCATACGCCGCTGACCGTCGCGTTCTACCTGGAGCCTTACACTCAACGCTTTGGCAAACAAGGCGTTCTGACCAAGGGTGTCGTCATCTCCCCCGACTTTCCCAGTAAATACCTGTATGGGCACTTTAATGTGTTTAATCGGTATCCGGTGGAGCAGGAATTGAAGGAGCAATAAACTCATGACTCAGCCAGCACAGACGATTCGCTTCGAAAATGCGACCAAACAAGACAGCCACACACTCGCAGAAATCAGGACGCAGGCCATGAAGCCCAGCTTGGAAGCCGTAGGTCGGTTTGATGAAAACAGAGTGAGAAGCCGTTTCCTGGACACGTTCGTCCCGGAGGAAACTTTCAAGATCATGGAGAACGGAGAGCTGGCGGGTTTCTTCGTCCTGCGCAACAAGCAAGACCACCTATACCTGGACCATCTCTATATTCGTCCCGATTTTCAAAACCGGTCGATTGGCGGAAAAGTGCTTGCGGAAGTGAAGCGGGAAGCCGCGAATAAAGGCCTGCCAGTGAAACTCTGCGCACTTCGCGACAGCAAGGCCAACGACTTTTACCAGAAACACGGCTTCGTCAAAACCCATGAGGGCGAGTTTGATATTTATTATGAATTTAGCCAGCGTTGAGACGCGCTTAGACCGCTACACACGCTGACTCAGCAGCACTCCGCCGCCCATGGTTATAAACAATCCGCCAGAGACTTTTGATATCTTACGCTCGA
Organism: Hahella sp. HNIBRBA332; assembly: GCF_030719035.1. Taxonomy (NCBI): domain Bacteria; kingdom Pseudomonadati; phylum Pseudomonadota; class Gammaproteobacteria; order Oceanospirillales; family Hahellaceae; genus Hahella; species Hahella aquimaris. The sequence continues at coordinate 124,453 of NZ_CP132203.1, read as the reverse complement.
TATCCTGTGCGAGAAAACGTTGCCCGACTCGGCTAATTAACATGGCGTAGCCCAGGTGAACACAAGCGACAATCACGCATATTGAAACATACATAACGCCAAACTGCTCCAGATGCGACTGCTCTGTATTGATGAATTGAGGTAGAAAGGCGGATAGGAATATCAATGTTTTAGGATTGCTTGCGGAAACAAGAAAAGCTTCGGTATAGAGCTTGCGTGAGGTGAATTGCGCCACCCGCTGCGTCTTATCCGGTAAAGGCAGGTTTGACTTGCCGCCAGCCTTCAAGCTTTTACAACCGAGATAGATAAGATACGTCCCCCCCAATACTTTCATTAGGGTGAACCATACCGGAAGCTGCTCAAGAAGCTCCCCCACGCCAATAGCGACAAGGCATACGATCACAAACTGACAGGACAGATTTCCCAGCACCGTCACAAATGCGGACTTCCATCCATACTGGAAACTGTTTTTAACCACCAGCAGAACATTCGGTCCGGGTGATAAGGTAGTGACCAAATAGGCCAGCGAAAACATAAGCCAGACATCCAACGCCATCAACCACTCCTTTACCGCGCCAACATAGACGCACAGCCTCAAAACAGAGCGAACCCTCGCCACCGGACGATCAAGATAGTAGTTAATTCAATTAATTGCATCCAATTAAGTTTTTAGCCTGTGCAATTGAAAAAGGTGGGGCTCACACTATCGTTTTCAGAGGAAAACTCGCTGCACTGGTTTGGCCGACAGTAGTCTGGCGGTTAAACTAGCGCTCGTGTTAGCAACTGCTACACCTGCTCCGGTTCTGATCAAAAGGCAATCGACCTGTGAATCATTGCTATGCGATACAAGACGGCATCTCCAAACAAATCTAATGAGTCCTATCAATGCATGACATCTTAAAAAAACTAGACAAGTTAAAAGAGCGCGATGCCAGCCTCAGCGTGTTTGGAAGCAGCACCCACAAGTACCTCTTAAATCCGCCGCTAGCACTAGCGGATTTTGAGTCAATTGAGAGGAAGTATCAGGTTACCTTTCCAGACGACTATAAAAGCTTCATCACAACTATTGGAAATGGCGGCGCAGGCCTTTTTATGGGCTCTTTCCAATAGAGATGCAGGATGAAGGCTTCGACCTTTGCCACTGGGAAGCTGGAGGACTGATTGGGGACCTTCGTCAGCCTTTCCCTCATAGTGAAGCGTGGAATTTGCCGCCTTCTTTCTGGGAGGGTGAACCCAACCCAGAGGAGGAGGACACTGAAGAAATGGAAGATGAGCTATGGGAAGCTTGGGACCAGAAACTCGAAGAGCAGTATTGGGCGGAGGCAATAGTGAATGGCGCAATCCCTATCTGCCATGAGGGGTGTGCTATTCGCTTCTGGATGATCATAACCGGAGAACTCAAGGGAACTATTTGGGAAGATCTCAGGTGCGATAACCAAGGGATACGCCCGCTAAAAGATGATGAAGGGAATTTTGTTACATTCACAGACTGGTATTTAGGTTGGCTGGAACAGTCATTAGCCGAATGCTGATCACTTAATCGCCCCTAACAAATATCAGCGCTTAATAGCCCAAAAAATCAGGAAACAATATGTACAAAGGAAGCTGTCTTTGCGGTCAGGTCAAAATTGAAATCCAGGGGCCGATTGAATCGATTATTCATTGCCATTGCTCCAAGTGCAGGAAGAGCAGCGGCACGGCTTACGCCACCAATGGGTTTGTGAATACGGCGGACTTGATAGTTCAGGAAGGTGCGGAGCATCTGGCCTTTTTCGAAATGGCGCCCGGACGCAAACGCCACTTTTGCCGGACCTGCGCCTCACCAGTCTTCAGTTCAAATGATGCAGCGCCTGAGCGAGTGAGACTACGTCTGGGAATTCTGGATTCAGACATCGCCGAACGCCCCCTCTCCCACAACTTTGTCACATCAAAAGCCAACTGGGACGACCTGGACGCCCAGCTTCCCCGGTATGAAGCGCATGAGCCCGGGCGAGGCGCTGTTCGGACAATAACCAAAGACGCTCGCTAGTTCAGGTATAGAATAGGAAAAAGATACTAAAGCGGATAGTTTAATAGCAGGTTTTTCTGAAAGCAGAATGCATGCATTGCCTGGACAAATAAAATACCCCCCAAACTATCAACATTCTGTTTAGAGCATAAAAAAACAAATAGAAGCCACATTAATTATATTACGACACAGATAACGAATAGATTATATTCAAGGGGAGTAAAGGCATATTATTTACCCCCCTAAATTCACCTATCTATTTAACTTAGGCAAAACCCTAAAATTACGTCTCTTATATATATCCGCCAGGAATAACCCCCAGTTATCCGCATTATTGAGCGACGTCCGCTTGTCAGACCCTATTGCCAGCTTGATACACTCATATTCTCCATATGCGATATCTATGGTATCCAGAATTCGGTGGCTAAGTTCGTGGGCGACGCAACGGAATTTGAACCATTGTTCGTCATTGCGATCATCTTCATCAAAGTTACCGCTCAGGTAGCCCGGCGTCAGGTAGATTCGCAGCCCGCTTTGCACGTTGACGTATCCGCAGTTGGCTCTGAAAGTACCAGTCGTTTCCTTGACCGTATACTTCTTGCTTTGCGGCGCGTTGTTATTCAGGCGATGGAAGAAGTTATCATTGTTTCTATGGGAAGATTTTCCCAGTTGATTGTCAAAGCTGGAATCATAAGGGTTCAATCCCACTTTAACCATCGGCCTGACCCAGCCAATATAATCTTGGGGGTGTCTGGGCGCAGACACAAAGGTCAGGCTAGAGCACTTCCTTGTTAAATACTTATGCATATTATTCAAGCCTTCGAGAACCGATTTGATATTTCCCGTACCAAACCATCTATTGATCGAGCTGCATTTTGGAAGAGTAATAGACTCCGCTAATATTGTTTCCAGCATTCCTAATGCATTGTTTATTTTTGCCTGTTCGCCGTTATTAAAAGGGGTAGCGTCACCCATGGATTCAAATCTTACTGTGTAAGCCATGATTTAACTCTCCGAGTAGTTCTATATTGTTATATGTTCCACACTCGGGGAAGCGATCTAAGAGAATAATTCCCTTGTAAGCAATAGTGCCTAGTCCGACGACGTTTTTTCCTACGACAACCAAGCCGCTAACCTATGGCGTCATTTTGAAAACATCAAAGGCAGTATTGGGATTGGGTTATCTTCTAGCGCGGGATATCAAGAGAAGCGGTTCGAAATTAACGACCGCGACAGAGAAAAAAAGACATCGCGCCGTTCGAATGGACGGCGCATTCTTACCTGTTTATTCCTTATATTCAGGATTTTTCTCCATAAAACGCCGCAGATTTGTATCCGCCGTGGCCTGCACTTTATCCCGCAACATGTGCGTCCAGCCCAGCGCCCAGCCGGTGACGCCCAGTGCGTGACGGGACCAGCGCCAAAAGTCGAAGCGGTCGCGGTGGCGATATATCTTGCCATCCTTGAACTCAAATTCGGCGCGTAGTTTGTTCAGCACGTAACGCCCGGTCGTGGAGAAAGTATAACCCGCGCGCCAGCGAGCGGAGCCTCGCTGCTCGTCGGCTTCGACATGATGAAAGTGCAACGACAGATCCGCCCCGCGTTCGCACAGCATATGCCACATGGCGCCGATTTCTTTACCCTTGAGGGTGAACACTTCATCCTGAAACTCAGCGTCCTCGTGATAGCAGGCTTGCATGGTTCGATAATCTTTATCCTTAAAGGCTTCATAAAAACGGGTCACCAGTTCGGCGTTAGGGTGCATACCTTTTGTCCTTTTATTCTTGTGTAAGCGGCGGCGGATTCTGCGTCGGCGCAAACTCCTCCTCGGGTTCGCCGACGACCGCCCTGGTCAGACCGAAGTCTTCAAGGATCGTATACACACAAGGGATGACAAACAATACCAAAAGCGTAGATGCGCCTACACCGAATACAATACTGGTGGCCAAAGGAATCAGAATCTGCGCCTGCAGACTGGTTTCAAACAGCAGCGGCGTCATCCCCGCCATAGTGGTCAGGGAGGTCAGCAATACCGCGCGAAAGCGGTCATGGCTCGCCTTCGCCGCGGCGTCATGCACATTCATGCCCTGCCGTACGCGCATCTTGACGAACTCCACCAGCAAAATGGAGTCGTTCACCACAATGCCCGCCAGCGACACAAAGCCCAGCAGCGACGGCATGGTGATATCCATCCCCATCACCACATGCCCCACAATCACACCGATAAACGCCATCGGGATGTTGAGCATGACGATGACCGGCTCCACATAGGATTTGAACTGGAAGCTCAGCAGGATAAATATTCCCGCCAGCCCCATCAGAAAACCCAGTTTCATCGAACCCTGAGTGGCCGCGCCCTCTTTGACCTCGCCTTGAATGCTCAGCTGAATATCTGGATAGCGTTGCTGCAGTTGCGGCAAGAAGTGCTTCTGCAGGTCGCCGATCACCGCCTTGGTGTTGTTCAGGCTGATGTCGACATCGCCATATACCGTGACCGTGCGCTGGTTATCCACCCGATTGATGCGCGAGTAGCTGCGACTGGGAGTAATCTCCGCCACATTGGATAGCGGAATCAGCGCCTTGCTGACCGGATGCACAATCGGAAAGTTGTCAAAATCCGCCAACTCGTCGCGGGACTCATCATCCAGGCGCACCACCACCTCATAGGTTTCCAGGCCGACGCTCGACTCCAATACCGTCACGCCCTGAAACGCAGCGCGCAATTGCGCCGCAATGGTTTGCGCGTCCAATCCCAGATCGTAAGCGCCGGACTTCAAATGCAAAGTGAACTCCGGCTTGCCTGGGCGCAGATCATCCAGCAGGTTGATCACCCCGGGATAGCCCGCCAGCCAATTCTGTAATTCATGAGACGCCAGCGATAATGACTCCAGATCGTCGCCACGCAGGCGTATTTCAATCGCGCGTCCGCCCGGCCCGATCGTCGGCTCCTTGAACAGCACCGACCATACGTCCGGCGTTCCCCCAGCCAGTTCACGCCAGCGTGACGTAAAGGCCTGCAAACTGAAATTGCGGCGCTCGGCGGTGAGCAGGTCGACGCTGATGGTGGCTAAGTGAGGGCCGGTTTCAAAAGCGTCCGCATTCTGGCCATAGTTCACCGTCACGGAACCTATCGCAGGTTCCTCCTGCTCCTTGTTGAATTCGGAAGCAGTTTGCTCCAGCGCCTGAGAGTAATGCGCCACCATGGCCTCCGTACGCGCCAGCGAGGTCCCGGTAGGCATGATCAGGCGCGCCTGCACGATGTCCCCTTCCAGGTCCGGAAACGCAGAGAATTTGATAACCCCCGAGGCTAGCAGACTGACGCACAGAATGAACGTGGCGATAACGGCGCCGACAAAGCCGTAGCGATGTTTGATCAACACTGACACACGCCGATCAAGCCCTTGTCGGATCTTCTCAAAGCGTTGTTCAAACCCTGCGCGGAATCGGGAGTCTTGCTGTTTCTCCGCATGGGCGAGAGAGTGCTGTAGGTGATGGGGCAAAATGAAAAACGCTTCAATCAACGAAATAGTGACAACCGAAATCAGCACTATCGGTACGACCACCAGAACCTGGCCAATATCGCCTTCCAGGAACAACAATCCAGTGAACATGCACAGCGTAGTGAGAAATGACGAAAATACCCCTTTCGCCACCATCAGCGTTCCGTCCACCGCCGCCTGCAGCGGTCGTTTGCCCTTGCGCATCTCCGTGCCGATGCTCTCGCTAATGACGATGGCGTCATCCATGAGAATCCCCAACGCCAACAGCAACGCCACCATGGAAAGCATGTTGATGCTCACGCCCATATGTCCCAGCACAAAAGCGCTGGCCAGGAAAGATACCGGCAACCCCATCACCACCCAGAACGCATAACGGGGCCCGAAAAACAGCCACATCACCGCAAACACCAACACCAGTCCCTGCCAGGCGTTGCTGCTCAACATGCTGATGCGGTCTTTGACGACGCTGGTGTAATCCTGGGTCAGACTCAGGGTCACTTCCGGCGGCAAACGCAGGCTCTCTTCCGCAATGAACGTCTCCACTTCCTGCAGAATGCGCAGACTGTCATCACGGCTGTTTTTGGATATTTTCAAAAAAGCGGCCGGCTTACCGTCGAAGGTGGATTTGTTCTCCTCCAGCTCGAACTCGTCGACAATTTTGGCGATGTCGCCCAGGCGCACCTCCGCCCCATTGCCGCCCCGCAACACCACCAGATTCTCCAGGTCCGTGACGGTGCGCCTTTCGTCGCTGAAGCGAATCTGATAATCACGGTCATCTGTCTTTACGTCTCCCGCAGGGAGATCCACATCCTGCTTCGCCACCAGATTGGCAATGTCCTGCAAACTCAGACCGTACTGGCGCAGGTTGCTTTCGGGCGCCTGAATCTGAAATTGCCGATCAGAGAAGCCCTGCACTTCCACCAATGGGATATCCGGGTTACGCAGGATGCGCTGTTTCACCTCTTCCGCCAGGGTTTTCAGCTCGCTGCGGGGCAGGTCCGCGGTCAGCGCGATAGTCACCACGTTTTGCGTGCGGCCCAGCTCCTTAACCACAGGTTCTTCCGACTGATCCGGCAGGGAGCTGATCTCGTCCACGGCGCTTTTTACGTCATCGATGAAATCGTCAAATTCGCCGTCCTCAAGCATTCTCAAGGTCATCAGTCCCAGGGAGTTACGCGCTTCGCAGCGCACTTCCTCCATGAAGCTGACGCCTTCCACCGCTTCCTCCAGTGGTTTGCAGACGGACAGCTCAATATCCGTCGGCGTGGCGCCGGGATACGCGACTTTCACCTCAACTTCATAGCTTTTCACTTCCGGGAAGGTTTCCCGCTTGATCTGCGGCAGCGTCATCACGCCAATGAACATAAAGAAGCCCATCAGCAGATTCGCCGCCGTGGGGTGGGTGGCGAAAAAGCGGATCATAAAGTCTGCCTTCCTTGCGCCCACTGCTCGATCAGCGCTTCGGCGTCCTTATCTTCCTGCGGGCGCACCAACATGCCCGCCACGGCGGGAAACAGGTCGGTAGTGACGACACGCTCCCCCTCGTGAATAGCGTTATCTCCGGCATCGTCATCCTGCCTGATTAGCAGCATGGCGCCCTGGGTTTTGTAATGAGGTTTGATTCGACGCAGGCGATTCTCTTTATCCACCACATACAGCTCATGCTCCCGTAACGCGTCCCGGGGCAACACTAAAAACGACTGCGGCGCGCCTTGCAGTTCCACCTTGGCGTACATCCCTTCTATCAGCGGCGGTCGCACGCCGGGGCGCACAGTGCGATACGGATTATCAACGCCGACGATCACGCCTAGCGTGCGCGAAGCCGCCTCCAGATTGTTACTGATGCGCTCCACTTTGGCGTCCCAGTGCGTGCCGCCATCCTCCGCCAAGGCGACGCTGGCGACGAGATCCAGCTCAGTGAAAATATTGCTGGCGGCGTCCTGCTCCAGGAATTTCTGAAACAGATCCTCCAGATTGGCGAACCCTTCCGCCAACAGGCGAAACTGACTGAGCGGAAACTGTGCGTTAACCAAGACTTTATCAATGGTCTGAGCGCCATACAGCGAGGCGCCCACAGCGACGAACTGATTCTCCTCCACTGACAGACGGGTAATGCGGGCGTTGAACGGCAGGCTGATGTGAGTGCGCTCCAGATTGCGCTTCTGCGTCTCCACCGCCGCTTCGGCGATATCCTGCTTGGCCTGCAGCACCTGTAACTGATACGGCAAGGTTTGCAGCTGATTGCTCAGTTTCTGGGTTTCCTGCCTCAACTGCAGCACCACGGACTGCTGCGCGTCGTAGTTGGATTGCGAGGCGGAGCCTTTCTGCAGCAGACGTCCGATACGCTCTTGCTCCTTCCTGGCGATGGCCAGCTTTTCCTGCGCCAGTTTTAAATCCTGCTCCGTATCCTCTACCGTCAGCCGCATCTCCTCCAGGTTTGCCCGGCTGACCGCCAAATCCGCTTCCGCCTGCTTTAAGGCCAGCTGATAATCACGGCCATCGATGCGGACCGCCAGCGTTCCCGCTGGCAATACGGCCCCCTTCTTCAACAGAGGATGTACATAGGTCACTTTGCCTGACACCTCCGCCTTACTGTCCAACACCACATCCGGCTCTACTTCGCCAAACCCGGTGATGCGCGGCCTGACCTCGTAACGCTTGGCGGACACCACCTTCACCGCTGCGGGAAGCTGCGCCTTGTCCGCATGCTCCATCGCTGGACGGCTCTTGATAATCGCCATCGCCACCGCGACGCCGGTCGCGACCACCAAGGGCAACGCCCATCGGCGTTTCATCCAGGCCAGGCTCATAGTCAGTCCTCTTTCGTATTGTCAGGTTGTGAATGGAGGTGTGAATGGGAGTGCGGGTGAGCTTGTGAATGGGATTGAGGCGCCACGCCACAGCCGGAGATAAACATGCGGTAAACATGCTCAATCCATTCATCGCTGCTCACCAGCTCATCGGACATATCCCAGGCCCGCCTGCGCACGGGCCCGCCGATAAAAGGCGTAATAATCAGATTCACCAGTGAAAACGCCGCCCATTTGGGATCCAGATCCGTGCGCAAATTGCCTTTTTTCTGTTCTGCCTCCATTAGCTTAGGAAGAAACATCGCCATGCGCCGGGGCATCAGATCAATAAATCGGTCCTGCAGCCGGCCACGCTCCGATAGCACCTCATCAATGATGAAAGTAATCAAAGGCGGACAGTCGACTATTCTGGTTATGGCGGCGCGAATAAACCCGCGAATGGGATCAGGCTGGGTGATAACTTCAATAATACGACCAAATTGTTGCTCGCCCAGGCGTTCAATCAAGGCGATGAAGAGGTCTTCTTTACTACCGAAGTAGTAGCTGATCATCGCGGACTTCATGCCCGCTTTCTCAGCGATATCGCGAATAGTGATGCTGCGATAGCTTTTCTCCCGCAGCAATTCAAAGGCGGCGTCCAGCAGGTCGTCTTTGCGCTGCCGTTGTAATGCGGGGTCCAGTGGTCGCCCGCGCTTGTTTTCAGGCTCTTGAGCCTCAGTTTTCTTGCGCATGAATAGCCAATTAATTTATCAATCGATTAATTTAATCGGATGATAAATTAATTAGTCAATTTCAGGAAGCGATTATTTTGAGAAAGAGATTCTCGTTAACGATACTGTTTGGGTACGGTGGATGCCTTATTCAGCCGCCTGGGCTGGATTCGCGCAGCCATGGCCGCCTCACCAGAGTATTTGCGTCAAAACCCGCCTGGAGTGGAATTACAGAGATTGAGCGAACGGCCAGTCATCGCTTATCGCTCTGGCGACCTTTGGCGACTGATGAATGCGTAGGGAGATGAGCGTGAAATCAATGTCCGCTCTATCGTCAGAGTGAATGGGCTGGAAAGCGCGCGTCAACAGGCCTTAAAGGGAGTCAGCGTTGCGCTGACGCCGGATTACATCGCCATCAAAGTTTTATCGACTTTACTTTGGAGGCACTTGAGAGCGGCTGTGTGAAGAAGGCGCTGGCGCGTTGAACCACTATAAACCGCTATCGCCGCCGCCCCCACTGTCGAATCCGCCATCCGATGCGCCGTGACCAGAGTCTCCGCTCCAAAAAATGGAGCTTAACGCCATCGTCATTCCGAAGTTTCGCGCCGATTCATAACTCACGGCCTGGTCGACTGAGGTCTGGTGGTTATTAGAGTATCTGACGAAGTCCGCTTCTTTACAGTAAAGCGCGATGGCGTAGGCGATGTATTGTTCGGATAAGCCAAGCTCCTTCACCAAAGCCCTGACTTTTTTCACCGGGTAAACTCTCTTGCGTCCACTCTTCTTTGCTAACGCCGGGCCCAACACTTTGATATAGCTCTTTACCGCAGCCCGTCGTCGCCACCAATTTCTAGTGAACATCTAAAACTCCCCTGAAACCGTTAAAACACATCGCTTCGACCTAAATTCAAGCGCCTTTTGTCCATACCGGAGTCAACGATGTGACTTGCGGCGGACCTGAAAGCAGCGGCTCAACCTCTTCCAGATAAGCGGCGTAGCTGTCCGTTTCTAAAAACGCCTGCGACGCCTCCGGGCTCGCATACTGCTGAAAGGCATAGATTGAATCCGGCTCGGCATTATCAAAACAATAAAAGTAAGCGGTATGGCCAGGATTGGCGGAAACCGCAGGGGCCATGTGTTTCTCCCAAACCTTGCGCACTTCGTCCCGTTTACCTGGCTGTGTCTTGTGCTTGATGATGATTGCAAATGAAGTCATTCCATTACCTCTGGTGTGATGATTACTTAATGCCAGCGGATGCCTACATTAAAGATTGCAACGTCGGGCTTTAATCCCGCATTAAGAGCGGACCTTCGCCCGCTGTCATTCTGCATATTTGACCACTTCTATATAAATATCCGACACCCAAAAGCCTTCTTCGACGCTAGGGACGAATTTTTCGTAGCTGATTTCGCCAAGCGCGCACTTGCGGTCTTTTAACTCCTCACCGACTTCCCTAATGAGAGTGGTAGAAGCCAAAGCCTCTGGTATAAGCGCGGCTAACGGCGCGATTGCTGAACCTAACTTGTCCCTCGGCGAATTCAGGTATGTATTTAATTTTTCGGGATAGTTCAGTCGGTAAAACTCGCGAAGTTCATTCATTGTGTCCTTCGACATACCTCCAACCAAACGCATATTGAACGGGCACTTGGGAGTTTCCAACGCCTTAAACGCCGCCTTCACTGGAACGCCACCTTCCTCCATCATATAGAACTCCAGATAGTGCAAAGCGCCATAGTTTCTTAGCTCATGCACTCTCAACTCCGTTGAGTGGGAGAAAAGCGAGAGTAACAAAAGCCATAGGGCAAGCGTAAGTTTCATGTTCATCCCAATCGAGTTTGCAATATAGAAGCGGCGTGTTTATCAGTGGCGGGCTTATAACTGCTCCATCACTCAACGTGGTAAGTGTCCACCCAAAGTCCTGTAGTGACGTACTTAGGCTCATGCCCAAGTTGGGATTTAACATATTCATCAAGCTTTTCTGAATAATATAAATCACCAAACTTCTTCTTAAATTCAGGCTTACTTTTCTCGTATAAAACCGTGTCTGAGATTTCCTGCTCCGTGACTTTTTTGCCTGTGGTCGATATGTTCCATGTCCAGGAGCCGCGCCCAACCCTCTTCCATCCAGAGCCGTCAGGACTGTAATAGGACACGCCAATCAATCGACCTTCCTGACATAGGCTCCGATCTGGAGCTAAGTGCAGCGCAATTTTGATACCCGGCGGCGAGGCGCTCTGGATATCCATAATCGCCTTCACCATCGTATGCGCCCGCTCTTCTTTTCCTACCGCTCTGGACGTCACACAGGAGAATATGTAGTCGTAATCGCCTGCACTGATTTTCTCTTGGCTAACGACATCATAAGTAGCAGCCTTCGAAAAACCAATTGATGGCTGCGCGGCATATGTAACGGTGGTTAGAAAGGCGGTTAACGTAAAGACAATTGCTCTCTTCATTGTTGTTCCACGGGCAAAAGATCAATGACAGGCCGCCAGCTTATATCATGTATCAGACCGAATGCATTCATCTTGCCCATTGAAAGATAAATAGAGCCGCCAAGGCCGCTTCTTTAGCCCGTACAAATCCTAATTAGCGTCAGATCACTCCAGCTTCAAAGCATAGATACATCCAGACTCCTATAAGCCTCCTAATGAAACCCGACAACTCTAACCCAGTCCAAAGCTAAGCTATACTTACTCGATGGCCCCGCTGCGGCGGGTTCAGGCCAACGGAGTGTGACAGGCCACCGCCGGAGTCGGCGGCGCCAGACGGACTCAGGTGATCGTCCAGCGTCAGACAACCCCGGAGGCTTTAGATGCTCCGTTTGTGTGTTTTTTTATTGATATTGATCTTCCCTCACGCCCTTTGGGCTGAAACGCTGCTGGCTTTTACGCGCTTGGTCCCCTATCACTACAACGAGAATAACGCCCCCCGTGGCATCACCGTGGCGCTGGTGGAAGAGGCCTTCAGGCGTATGGATGAACCGGTGAAGTTGATCGAGCTGCCCTGGAGCCGGGCGTTGCGCTATCTGGAGAATGGCGAGGTGGATGGCGTGTTTGAGTTACTGAAAACGCCGGTGCGGGAAACCTATGCGGATTATTCATCGCTGGTGTTGATGATGGAGAACGTCTCCCTGTTCGTACCTGAGAGCAGCTCCATCCAGTTCGACGGCGACCTGCAGCAACTGGCCCAGTTTCGCTTTGGCGGTCTGCAGGATTTCAGCTACGGCGAAAAATTCGACGCCTTTCGCAGCACCGAACTGAACACAGAGTTCGTCACCGCGGTGAGTCTGAATGATCTGTTTTTACGCCTGATCAATGACAACCTAGATATCATCGTGGGCGACCAACGCGGCGTTCTGTTGGAGTACCGGCGTCTGCAAGGCCTGAAAGTGCATTCTCTGCCGCAGATCAAACGTCTGCAGCCGAATGTGGAAGAAACGCCAAGTTATATCGCCTTCTCCAAGAAGTCCCAACGCGCCAATCTGCGCAAACGCTTCGATCAGGCGCTGGCGAATATGATTGCGGAAGGCGTGTATTCGAAAATCGTCGAGAACTGGGCGGACTACTGAGCGCAGCCCGCACGAAATCAGGCAAACTCTAAACTACTTCCAGCGACCCAGGCGCGAACTGCGTACTGATGCGGGTCCCCGCCTCTCCTGCAATCATAGCTTCGATATCTCGCAACGAACCAATCACCGCAGGCTTACCGGTATTACGAGCGAACTCGCAGGCGGCCTGTACTTTCGGTCCCATGGAGCCGGCGGGAAAGGTCTCCGGCTGTAAAGCGTCTGGATGCGCCTTCGCAACCGGGCGGGAGTCAGGCGTTCCCCAATCCTGATACACCGCGTCCACATCCGTGGCGATAATCAAAAGGTCCGCATCCAGTTGCTGCGCCAGCAAAGAGGAACACAGGTCTTTGTCGATCACGGCCTCGACTCCCTGCAACTTGCCGTCGCGGTTATACAGCGTAGGAATACCGCCGCCACCTGCGCAGATCACTACCGTATTTTTCTCCAGCAGCCACTGAATGGGCCGGATCTCAAAGATGCGGCGCGGCTGCGGACTGGGAACGACGCGGCGGAACTTGTCGCCGTCGCGGGCGATGCGCCATCCTTTCTCAGAGGCCAACGCCTCGGCTTCCGCCTCTTCATAGACGGGCCCGATAGGTTTGGTGGGATGCTGGAAAGCCGGGTCGTTCGGGTCCACTTCCACTTGGGTGAGCACGGTAGCCAGCGGCGCCTCCGCAGGTAGCAGATTGCCCAGCTCCTGTTCAATCATGTACCCGATCATACCCTCGGTTTCCGCCCCCAACACATCGAGCGGATACGGCGACACCGACGCATAGGCCGCCGCCTGCAACGCCAGCAATCCCACCTGTGGACCGTTGCCGTGAGCAATCACCATTTCATTGCCTGGCGCCACGGCGGCCAGACGCTCCGCCGCCAGGCGCACATTAAGACGCTGATTATCCACCGTCAGGGGCTCCCCCCGGCGCAACAGGGCGTTGCCGCCCAAAGCCACTACTATCCTCATCGCCGCGTCTCCCGATCAGATATCCGCCAGAGTGGAGACCAGCACCGCCTTGATGGTGTGCATCCGGTTTTCCGCCTGATCGAACACGATAGACGCCTCAGACTCGAACACATCGTCCGTCACTTCCACGCCATTGTGCAGACCATACTGCTCGAATATCTGCGCGCCGATCTTGGTTTCCGCGTTATGGATGGCGGGAAGGCAGTGCATGAACTTCACCCGGGGATTATTGGCCGCCGCCAACAGCGCGGCATTCACCTGGAACGGCAGCAGCATATTGATGCGCTCGCCCCAGCGCTCCGGCGCCTCACCCATGGACACCCATACGTCAGTGTGAATGAAGTCCACACCACGTACGGCTTCCCGCGGTTTATCCGTCAATGTTATACGGGCGCCAGTGCGAGCGGCGATCTCCCGACATTGCTCGACCAGCTCGTCCTTGGGCCATAGCTCTCGGGGAGCGCCGAGGCGCACATCCATGCCGAGCTGACAGCCGATAATCAGCAGGGAATTGCCCATGTTGTTGCGGGCGTCGCCGACATACGCGTATGAAATGTCATGCAGCGGCTTATCGCTGAATTCGCGCATTGTCATGACGTCCGCCAGCATCTGCGTGGGATGGTATTCGTCGGTCAAGCCGTTATAAACCGGCACGCCGGCGTATTGCGACAGTTCTTCCACAATATGCTGATGGAAGCCGCGGTATTCGATGGCGTCATACATACGCCCCAACACTCGCGCCGTGTCTTTCATGGTTTCCTTGTGCCCGATCTGCGATCCGGTCGGGTCGATATAGGTCACATGCGCGCCTTGGTCGTAGGCCGCCACTTCGAATGCGCAGCGGGTGCGCGTGGAGGTCTTCTCGAAAATCAGCGCAATATTTTTGCCTTTGAGATGCTGACGTTCGGTGCCGGTGTACTTGGCCCGCTTCAGGTCCCTGGCCAGATCCAGCAGAAATCGCAGTTGTTGGGGAGTGAAATCCAACATACTGAGAAGACTGCGGTTATGAAGGTTACGCGCCATAAGAAATCTCCTTGTTACCTAAAAAGTTAACGCCTAAACCGGGTCGCGGATAATGGGACAAGTCATGCAATGGCCGCCGCCTCTGCCACGCCCCAGTTCGCCGGCGGTAATGGTGATGACTTCCACGCCGGCTTTACGCAGCAGGGTATTGGTGTAAGTGTTGCAGTCGTAGGCGATGACCACGCCGGGCTCCAGCGCCACGACGTTATTGCCGTCATCCCACTGCTCCCGCTCTTGTTCATAACTGTCGCCGCCAGTCTGCACCGTACGCAGCTTGGGCAAGCCGAGGGCTTCTCCAACGACATCTACAAAGGGCGCTTTTTCCGGACGAATATCGAGACGTCCATCTGCGCCATGGTCTCCGGGGCGAATTGAGAAGGTTTCGATTCGGTTCACGACCTCAGGAAACACCGTCACCAAATCGCGATCGCAAAACGTGAAAACCGTGTCCAGGTGCATGGCGGAGCGCAGTTTCGGCAAGCTGGCGACAATGACTCTCTCCGCGGCACCATGACGGAACAATGACTGCGCCACCAATGCAATCGCCTGCCGGGAAGTGCGCTCGCCCATGCCGATCAACACAACGCCATCGCCGACCGGCATGACGTCTCCGCCTTCCAGCGTGGCGGCGCCGTGATCTTTTTCCGGGTCGCCCCACCACACGTTAAAGTCCGCCCCTGCGAAATCCGGATGGAACTTGTAAATGGACGCCGCCAGCAGAGTCTCCTGTCTGCGCGCAGGCCAGAACATGGGATTCAGCGTCACGCCGCCATAGATCCAGCAACTGGTGTCGCGAGTGAATATCGAATTGGGCAACGGAGGAATGACAAACCCGGAACGTCCCATAAACTCACGGAACAGGGCCATTTCCCGGCTATCGAAGTCTTCCGGCAGATCGCCGCCGACCACGCCCCCCAGCAACAGCTCCGCCAGAGTCGTGGCAGGCAGTTCGCCCATCCAGGCGCGCACGTCGTCCGCCAGCCCTACCCCCACGTGTTCGTCGGTGATTTTGCGTTCCAACAGCCACTGGCGGGCTTCCGGCAGCGCCATGGTCTGCGCCAGCAGATCATGCATGTCCACAACATCCACGTCACGGTCCTGCATCTTGCTGACGAAGTCATAATGATCACGCTTCGCCTGCTGCACCCAGATCACATCATCGAATAGCAGTTCTTCGCAATTACCCGGTGTAAGGCGCAGATGCGCCAACCCTGGACGACATACCATCACTTTGCGTAACTTGCCCACTTCCGAAAAAACGCCCAGGCGCGTTGCAGCAGTCATCGTCTATCCTTCCTTTGCTTACCCATTGATTTGTAAAGGCGAACTCTATTGATCACGCCGCTACAGCGACAGATACCCCATATACAGCCCGGCTATTCCCGCCAGAGCCGCCATAGTTAAGACAACTAACACCCCGGTTTCAAGGGGAGTAAATACGCGTTCGCCCTGCTCTTTTCTCGCCATGGCGAAAACCACCGCGCCCGGCGCATAGAGAATGGAACTGAGCAACAGGTATTTCACGCCGCCTGCGTACACCAGCCACAGGCTGTACAGGACTGCGACCAGCGCGATGGCGAAGTCTTTTCCGCGCACGCGATCATTGTCGCCATAGGTTTCTCCCCGCAGACACAGCATCAAGGCATAAAACGCCGTCCAGAAATAAGGCAGCAGAATCATGGAGGAGCCCAGGTACAACAGGTCCAGGTAGGTGCCAGAGGAAAACAGGGTGATGATGAGGAACAACTGGATCAGACTGTTGCTGAGCCACAGCGCGCCCCGTGGCGAACCGCGAGAATTAGTGCGCGCCAACGCCTTCGGCATGGCGCCGTCTTTCGCCGCGACGCAGAGAATCTCTGCGCTCAACATCGTCCAACTCAACAGAGCCCCGCATAATGAAATGATCAGCCCCACGTTGATCAGCTTGGCCCCCCAGGCGCCGACGACCACTTCCAGCACGCCCGCCATGGAGGGGTTTTTCAGGCCCGCCAACTCGGCACGGCTGAGCACTCCCATGGACAACACGTTGACCATCACCAGCAGAGCGAGCACGCCAACAAAGCCAAGCACCGTCGCCTTGCCGACATCTGCGCGATTCTGCGCGCGGGACGAGTAAACGCTGGCGCCTTCAATGCCAATAAACACCCATACCGTCACCAGCATCATGTTGCGCACCTGGTCCAGTACGGACCCCAACGCTGGCTCCTCGCCGCCCCAAATGTCGATGGTGAACAGATCCGCCTTGAACCCGACCAGCGCCAGGACGACGAACATAATCAAGGGCACAATTTTGGCGACAGTGGTGATAATGTTGATAAAAGCGGCCTGGCGCACGCCGGAGAGCACCATGGCGTGCACCAGCCAGAGCAATACGGACGCACAGATCACTGCGGTGGGCGTATTACCCTCGCCGAAAGCGGGAAAGAAAAAACCCAGAGAGCTGAACAGCAACACGAAATAACTGACGTTGCCAATCCAGGCGCAAATCCAATATCCCCAGGCGGAGTTGAATCCCATATAAGCGCCGAAGCCCGCCTTTGCGTAGGCGTATACTCCCGCGTCCAGTTCCGGTTTGCGTCGCGACAGCGTTTGAAACACAAACGCCAACGCCAGCATACCGACGCCGGTCACCAACCAACCCAACAGCACTGCTCCAGCCCCGGCGCTCGTTGCGATGTTCTGCGGCAGCGAGAAAATCCCCCCGCCGATCATCGAACCCACGACCAACGCAATCAACGCGCCCAGCCTCAGCCGTTGCGGCTGCTTATCCGACACAGTCATTAACCCCTCCCCCTCACGGGCATTAACTTCGCCAAGTGTGGCGACACCAATAGACACAAGCCAGCGTGACCCGCCGGCAAATTGAGGCAGATCATACGGATTTCGGAAACCCGATACAAAAACTCTATAAAATCAGGTGAGTGGGGTGTTTTTTATACAAAAAAGCCCATCACCAAAGGTGACAGGCAAACATGTCTGGGGGGAGCCGCGCAGCTGCGCGGCCACAATCGGGGGGCTGGGGGACGCCGGTTATAACTTCTTGGCGAAGTCGTCGACTTCACGTTCAGCTTGATCTTTCGCCATGCCATAACGCTCTTGAATACGGCCTGCAAGTTCGGTGCGACGACCTTGAATAACGTCGAGATCGTCATCCGTCAACTTGCCCCACTTCTGCTGGGCTTTACCTTTAAACTGATCCCATTTGCCTTCAATTTGGTCCCAATTCATAGTCTTTCTCCTTAGCTGGTTCTCGAAAAGTCGCTTTGCATATATCTCTACAAAGCTCTCATCCCTACTACAGCAGAAAGCGCGCCAACCCATAACAAACCATTGATTTAAATATAAAAAACAAAAAACGAACAAAGAAAAGCCGCAAATACACGGCGCTGGAAAGGCGCTTTCTACAAAGCCGTTGTAAAAAATACGCCGGAAGTTCAGAGAGACAGGATCAGGAAACCTCGTTGCTTTCCTGTTCGATCAATTTGGCGCAATGCTTCATCACTAGCCAGCCGCCCAGTCCACCAAGCGGCGCAATCAATGGAAGCAGTTTTACAACAATGAGCGACCCGCCAACCATACCTAGGAGAGCGATTCCCAAACCTGATTCAACACTTTTCAAAGCGATCACTCCCGCCACCCCAGCCAACAGACTGAAACTGACCGCCGTCAAAAAAGAAACGACGCAGGAAGTGAGTAGTTTCACGAATGTAGACCGTTTTTTTTTCGAGCGGTAGATACCAGTGTCCCAACACTTTCCCATGAACATAGGCAAGCGCCATACTCCCCAGAATAATTGGCCCCCAATCAATCAGGAGCATCTTGGACGCCGGTAAAATATCTTCGCTAGATGTAAAAAGGCCATATGCAAAAAACGGTATAAGAAACAAACCGCATAAAAAGGCATGAAACCAAGCGCTAAGCTGACGCGCTCTGGCGATAATTTGGGGAGACACGCATACTCCTTAAGCAGAGATTTAAGCGGGCTTAACCGCCTGATTTAAGTCCGCCGCCAATTTGTTAAGACGCCGGGTCAGCGCCAAGCCTCCCAGTCCACCTAAAATCAATATCAGCGGCAGCGCGTAAAGGTATCCGGCCAATCCAGCGAATAGCCCGATAGAAAGTCCATCCATCCCTTCCCATACCGATGAGATCAGACCAATACATGCTCCTGTGCTGATAGCCGCAAAAAAAGACACCACGCAGGAAGCGCAAACAATCTCAAATGTTGGTTTTTCACCATCGACAGGTAAATACCAGTCCCCAAACTTTTTTCCGTACAGATAGGCGAACGCCATCGCTGTCAGACCATAGGGCGCGGCTTCCAGAGAGACAGCCCACAGCCGCTGATCTCCCAGGCCCATAGCAACCGCCAGCGCGAACCAGGGTGGAGACAGGCACAAACCGCACAAAAGGACATGAAACCAGGCGCTTAGTTGGCGCGCTCTGGCGATAATTTGGGGAGACAAACTTAACTCCGGTGGCAACTATAACTCCATGCTTTGCATCGCGTGCGGAGCATACATCGGAGGAGGTGGCGGGGTAAATTCCGACGCCGACTCCATATAGGCGGCGAAGGATCTGTAAGGCGCTTCGAATAGGCCGCTCAGGCAGCATTCGCTGGTTGCCTGCAGGCCAAATTGGTCGTGAAAGCGCTTATCCGCGCCGATATATATACGACCTGGCCCATCAATAAACTGGTCCCCGGTGATATCGACGATCAACGCCCCCATTTCCAACCAGGCGTGCGGCTCTTCACCGCGCAGACCGCTGACGAAGGTTACATTGTCATAGCCATGCGCCGTCAACCAAGTACCGAGAATGTCGCTCGCCGCGCGACAGGCGCAGTAGGGAAATCGGCCCAGATAGATGTCGCTGATTTCCCGACCATGGGCTTCGAATACGATTCTGGCTTTACAAACTTGTTCTTTTAATTTTTCTACGTTCACAGGAACCTCAACAAGCATTTGCAGTAGAGTCATTCAGCTTGCCAGCAGCTTTCCATTCCTCCTTGAGACCGACGCTTACATGCTCTCGCCCAGTCTCCGGAAAGCCACTTTCTGTTGTCGCCTGTTTTTACCTCTGGACAGACGCAACGCTCTATCAACATAACCTGACTCATCCTGTCGTTCATCCCGTTTTCATGGGATTTTGCGAAAATGCGCTCTTCGTCATATTTAGTTTTGATCTCGGGCAATTAACCCCGCGTTTGGCGCTTGCTGAGAACATAACGTTTACTCTCAATTGTTTTCCCAGGCCATATTCGTAAGAATACCCTCTTTTCCGTTCGCATCGTCCGGACAGGCACGTCTTTTCCATTGCGCAGATGTTTCAGCCATGAGTAAACAATTCAGTTTCCCCTTCTATAACACCATCCTCACCCACGAGAGCGGCGTCACACTCACCCTTCCAGGCAATATGACCGAAATTGCATGGCTGAACGCTCCCAGCGCCCATGTGGCACGCCAGTTTCAAAAGCGCGCGCAGCGTCAACTGCTGAAACAGGGTGAATATGTCGAGCTGCTGCACTATCTGCCGGAAGGCGAGACGGAAGTGCGTGAGGTGAAAGTGAAGGTCCCGGCTTCCAGAGAAGGCGGCTATGCAGGACATGAGATTACGTTCGAAGCCGTTATCTGGCGCTTGCGCCAAGGGGAAATTCTCGGAGTAGTTCCAGCTCTGGCCGTCGCTTGTCTCTGCTGGGATGAAGAACAGATCATGCAGCGGGTCAGCGAATGCATTCAGCTGGAAATGCTGCGTAATAAGCGCTTCGGCAGCGCACGCTCGCTCATCGCCTGCCAGTGGTATACGCCCCCCAAAGTCGTGCGTGAGGAGGTGATGCTGGAGTTCTACACCCCAGCCGAGCTGGCGGACCTGCGTCGCCAGCAGGACGAGCCGATGATCGCGAAAACCGCGCGTCGCATGCATCGCAGCCGCGCCAGCGTGTTTGGTCTGGACGCTTATGTAGACACGTTAAATCGCAACCTGCTTGGCGAGTTCCGCCAAAGTGTGCTGGTGGTTGGGCCCAGCGGCTGCGGCAAGACCGCGCTCATCAACGAATTTGTGAAGCGTCATTTCACCGGCGTCAACGCCAACAAGATTCCTTGGCGCACTACTGCGGCGCAAATGCTGCAAGCTCTGACGCAGCAGGGCGGCTGGCGTCACGCACTGGGTTTGTGGGTGCGCGAAGCCCGCGCTAACGGCGAACTTATTTACCTGGGCAACCTCAGCGAACTGTTCGAAGTCGGCCAGTATCAGGGCAACAGCGTCAGCATCGCCGAAGCCCTGCGCGATCCGCTAACCCGCAATGAAATCACTCTCATCGCGGAAGTGACGGAAGAGCAGTTGGCCGCCATTGATTTGCGCGCTCCCGGCTATAGTCAGCTCTTTCATATCGTGCGTTTCACCGAACGCAGCGAGGAGGAGGAAAACCAGATCGCGCGGCAGGCGATTCAAGCCCAGGCGGACCTTTTCAACATTCGCATCGCCCCCAACGCGATTGAACGCATCATCCTGCTGCAACGCCGCTACGCGCCCTATTCCGGTTATCCAGGCAAGATCATCCGCTTCTTTGAGAATATGATTCTGGCGGCTCACAAAGACAGCGGCACCATCACTGAAAATGAAGCCATCGCCGCCTTTTGCGAAGAAAGCGGCATGCCGCGTTTTCTGGTGGATCATCAGGCGCGTCTGGACGCGGATAAAGCCCGCGAACATTTTCGTCGCCGCATTGTCGGTCAGACCCAGGCGGTGGAAGCCCTGGTGCGCGCCATCATTACCGTCAAAGCCGGTCTCGCGCCTCGCGGCAAACCCATAGCCTCGCTGTTGTTTGTAGGCCCTACCGGCGTCGGCAAAACGGAAATGGCGAAAACCCTGGCGCAATTTATGTTCGGAGATGAGAAGCGCTTATTGCGCTTCGATATGAGCGAATACAGCGATCCCTATTCCGTCACCCGACTGACCGCCACCGGCGAAGCCAGTCTGGTGACCAAGGTGCGTCAACAGCCTTTCTCCGTATTGCTGTTCGATGAAATCGAGAAGGCCGATCCGGCGTTTTACGACCTGTTGCTGCAGGTGCTGGGGGAAGGACGGCTTACTGATGACCACGGCGAGTCCGCCAATTTTTGCAGTGCGCTGATCATCATGACCTCCAACCTGGGGGCTCAGCAGTTCATGCAAAACAGCGTCGGCTTCAGTACGGAGGATAAAACCGACGTCGCCGCCCAACGCCATTTCGAGCAGACGGCGGCGAAATACTTCCGCCCGGAACTGTTCAACCGCATTGATCAGGTCGCGCCCTTCTTCGCTCTCACGCAAGAAGAACAAATGATCGTGCTGCAAAAAGAAATGCGTCGCTTACAGGGCGCCGCCGGGCTAAGCAACCGTCAGGTCAGTTTAAACTTCGAGGACCCCGTCTGGAGCTATCTGAACAACCTGCCCTCAGACCCGCGCTACGGCGCCCGCTCCGTGCAGCGGCTGTTGCGCAAGCACGTCACCGCCCATCTGGCGCCGGCGCTCAGCGCCCGCCCCCACGAAGATCCTCTGGAGATCACCGCCACCGTCAGCGCAGACGCACTGAGCTTCGACGCCCGCGTCACTCATCAGGAGAAACGCGCCAGAGGCTACTTCATGGAGCTGACCGAGAAGGTCGCCGCTCACCGCCGCGATTTACAGGCGCTACAGGAAAGCCCCACCTGGATCTCCTGCCTCAGCGAGCTTGACCAGATGGACGCACGCAAACGCCGCAAGCGTAATTCGTTTTGGGAGGACCCGGAGCAAACCCGGCGCTATGGCGAGTTGTTCAATCTACGTGAGGCGCTTACGCAACGAATAGAAGACGCCTACGCGCTGGAAAATGAGTGCCTCAGCCAATTACTGGATCAACACAGCGCCATGCGCGCGGAAGACTATGAAGAGGCGTTGCGAGAACTGCAGGCACGCTTTGACGACTTCCTGATCGAAATCGAGAGCACGCTCAACCCGCACTACAACCGACACCTGTTGTTCGTATACGGCGGCCAGCCTCAACTCGACCGTCTGTCCCTGTGGTACGAACGCTGGTTCGAAAAATTAGACCATGACTACACCCGGGTGTGGATCTATTTAGACCCCGATTTGGACGCCAATCCGAGAACGGAGGCTGTCGCCCATGGCGAGTTTGTCGAGATGGTGACGCTGCCGCCCTATATAGTCAGCAGAGAGATGCTCACTCAGGAAGAACTGCCTCTGATTGGCGTGGGCTGGGCCTTATCCGGCGCCTGCGCGCAACATTTCTGGCGTCATGACCACGGCAAAGTGGACTGGGCCACGGAAGAAGACAAAAACGCGCCGATGTACATCGATTTCAATGACGCCAGGCTGGACGAATACAAGGTTCCCACCGGCATTCACCGCATGAAGTTTTACAAAGACATGAAAGCCCATCGCAAAGTCCGCGAAGAAGAATATCAGGACGAACGCTTCGGCGATCCGCAGACCTATCAGGATCTTTCCGGGCACTCAGAGCGGGTCAAACACAAAGCCGCCCGCTCCCTGCAGGATAAGCTGCTGGCCCGACTCGTCATCCGCCAGGAAAAGAAACCGGAAGATAAAAAACGCGGCGCTAAATCCGCCTATGACGACGCCGCAGGAGGGCTGCAGGAGTGACTTTACTGCGACTCGAATTTCCCACGCTGGTGGAAAGCCGCAACGGCGAGTTCACCCTGACGCCACTGCTGACGGATGGCTTTATTGTCAGTCGACGCCGCTATGGCGACGCCCTGCGCAGCTATCAATCCTCGCTGAAAAAGACCTTCGACGATCGTCGCCTGGACCGGGACAGCGTGGAGCATTTGCTCTGGTTGTGTTTCCAGCCGGACTATCGGTTCGAGTTGATCCACCTGACTTTCAAGTCCGGAATGCACTTGGTGGACGGCTTGTTTGCGGTGGCGCAATATCAGGTTCGCGAGCATCGCTATCTCTGTCTTCCCAAGCTGAATTACCAGACGCTGCTCATCCCTGACGATGTGGAGACACGCACGCAACTGATTGAATTTCTGGCGGGGAGAATTGGCGCTTATATCCGCAGTCAGCGCAAAGCGGATGAATCCTTTGACATCAAGCGTCTATATTCTCAGGCCGGTGATTCCGCCACCACCATCGGCGTCTCCGTGAATGTCGAACAGAGCGATTTCCCCTTCGCACAAAGCACAGCGTCGCTATTTTCCTTTTTCTCCGCCAGCCGCGAGTTCAGCGGCCCCTACGAACTGAAAAAGACAGCGGAAGATCTCGCCCAATTTTATCCAGATGATCTGGAAGCCTCGCTGCACCGTGATAGTGAAGCTGTCTGGCTGGAGCGCGCCCTGTTCTCCGGCAAACCGCAACCGGTAGTCATCGTCGGCGCGCCCGGCGTCGGCAAAAGCAACCTGATCCAGCACACGCTGACCCAGTACATGGCGAACAGCGACGTTAAAGCGCCGGAGCGACTGCAAAAACTCTGGCTGCTTGATCCATTACGGGTGATCGCTGGCATGAGCGTGGTGGGCGAATGGGAGCGGCGCTTTGAAGCAATTCTCAGTTGGGTTAAAAAGCGCCTGCAGGAGACCTACGGCATCCGCAGCCCGGACGTGCTCTACATCGACAATCCCGTGGCGCTATTTCGCATTGGCAAGAGCGCACAAACCAGCCTCACCCTCAGTCATGTGCTGAAGCCGTATCTGGAGCGCCGGGAAATCGGCTTGGTGTTGGAGGCGACGCCTTATGAATGGCAACGCATTCAGCAATTGGACCGCGGCTTCGCCGACCTGTTTCAGGTATTGCGCCTGGAGCCGCTGCCAGCGGAGAAGCTGTCGCAAATTTACGTGCGCCGACGCGCGCAATGGGAGCGCGAATACAATTGTGAGATCGCCTCCCAGGCGCTGCTTACTCTGCTGGGCTTAGAGCCGGGCTTTCGCGGCGACAGCGCCCTGCCCGGCTCGGTGCTGGCCGTCCTGCGCGATATCGCCGTGAAGCATCAAGGCAGACGCGCCGACGAGCAAGCGGTGTATCAGGCGTTCCAAACCAACTTCCATTTCCGTAGAGCGTTGATCGACAAAAACGCCACGCTACAGGAAAACGAAGTACGCCGTTTCTTCGAACAGCGACTGGTGGGTCAACCGCAGGCGCAGGACGTGCTGACGGACACCGTGATGACCATCAAGGCGCAACTGGCGCCCTTGGGCAAACCGCTCAATACCCTTCTGTTCATCGGTCCCACCGGCGTGGGTAAAACCGAAGCGGCGAAGCTGCTCACACAACGATTATTCAATAACAGCGACTGTCTGGTGCGCATTGATCTTAATGAGTTCGTCGACGCCGGCGCCGTACACCGCCTGATTGGCGACGGCATGGGGCAAGGCGGTTTACTGACGGAGCGAGTGCGCTATCAGAAAGCCTGCGTTCTGTTGCTGGATGAAATCGAAAAAGCGCATCCCAAGGTCCATGATTTGCTGCTGCAATTATTGGACGACGGCCGTCTGACTGACGCCATGGGCAAGACCACCGATTTCACCCAGACCGTCGTGATCATGACCTCCAATATCGGCGCCAAAGAGGCGGCGTCGCGGTTTGGCTTCAGCCATCACAACGACGACAACGCAGCGACTTACCGCAAGAGCGTGGAGCAATTCTTCCGCCCGGAAATGATCAATCGCATCAACGACATCGTCGTGTTCAATCCGCTACAGCACAGCGACATGCAACGCCTGGCGCAACTGCACATGCAACGCCTGCTGGAACGGGATGGCTTTATCCGTCGCAGCACAATATTGAACATAGACCCGGCCTGTCTTAACCGGCTGGCGGACGCCAGCTTCGATCCCTTGCTGGGCGCACGCGCGCTGAAACGCAATCTGGAGCGGGTCATCACCCATCTGACCGCGCAGCGACTGGCTGAGCTGGACAGTCTGGACCCGATCATGCTGACCCTGTTCGACGGCCCTCATGGCGTTGACAGCCGCATCACCCGCTTTCGCCACCAATCCGTCATAGCAGGTGCGCTGCTGCGTCCGGAACAGGATTACGCCTTGCCGGACTATCAAAGAATGGTCGCCGCGCTACAGGCGTTGGACGAACGTTTGCACCAACCGCAAAGTCTGTTGCATCCCGGCGAAAACTACGAAGATTACTGGCGCTGGCATCTTAGCGACGCCCTGCGCGAATTGCTGGAGCCCCTGCAAACCTATACCTGGGAAAGCGAAGAGCGCAGCAGAACCCAACGTCTGCAGGCCAATATGCCTTTTCGCACCTCAGCGCGACCGCGCGATGGCTGGCGCTCCATACGTCTGGATTTTTCAGCGCTGGCGGCGCAGAACGACCTGCGTGACTACCTCAACGGCCTTTACCAGAAAGCGGAGGATTTCGTCGATTACAACATGAGCGACAACCTCCAGCTCGGCGTCGATTTCAGCTTCGTGCTGTTTATCACGCATTCTTATCTGAACCGGGGGCTGGATCAGGGTTGTCTGGTGATCCGCTCCCTGGTGGCGGATAAAGGTCAAATGGGCGTGCGCTTCCTGACCAACGCCTATGAGCAAATGCTGGGGCGCCTGGGCGAGGTGCAGGGCAGCCGCATCAGCGACGATTGCGTGGCGCTGGCGCTGCGTGGTCCCGGGCTGCAACGTTATTTCAGCTATGAACAGGGAGTGCACCTCTTTATCGAAGAATCCAACCTGCAAGTGCCCGTGACCGTGGCGTTTTACCCGGGATTATCTGCGGAGGAAGGCTGTCAGCGCCGCCTGGAGCAGGACCATCAGGGCGACCTGGATATCCAACGTCTTTACACCACACCCACCGCCACGCAACGGGAGTTCGGGGTCACTGATCTGCGCACCGGGCTGATGTTAAACGGCTCCCCCATGCTCGCCGATTGGCGCCTATTGATAAGCCCCGCCTGCAAAGGAGACTGACACTATGGCGATTGAAGAATTTCCCGTAGCCTGCTGGACCCTGGAAAGCGGCGATGTGATTGGCGTGATTCTGGGGACGGAATTGGTGGTGATGGAGTCGCATCCCTCCAGGATCCGCAGCGCCGCATCGGAATGTCTGGCGAAGGCGATCAAGCAGGGAGAATGTCTGTACAGCCCAGAGATCAGCAGTCCGCAAATCAGCTTCCATACGATTAACGCGCTGCTGTCCTATCGTTCGGACCAGGGCGTGTATCCGCTGTCGGCGCCCAGCGCTTTCCGCATTGCAGCGGTGCATAGTCGTGACCCTGACAAGGGCTTCGGCGAGTGCTTTCTGCCGTTTCTACAACGCTCGTTTTACTACTATGACGAAGTGCAGTTGAAGACGCTGATCGAGCATTTCTCCCTGCAAGTGTTGAATAATGTCACGCCGGAAGAAGCCTACCGCTACATCATGCCTTCCGAACCCTGGCTGGAAGTGGTCAGTTTCGACCGCGGCAAGGTACGTCCTTCTCAACAACAGCACAACAGCGCCGCGATGGAGTACATGCTGACGGTGTCGGATCAGGCGCCATTGCCGAAGCGCGTCAAACGCCAGGTCAGCCGCCTCCCGGAAGTCGCCTGGGAGCGAGGCGAAATGATTCAGCGGCTGGCGGAGGAATTGCTGGAAGGCCGCAGCAGTTGCCTGCTGATCGGCGAACAAGGCGTCGGCAAGAGCGTGCTCTGGCAGGAAGCTGTGCGGGTGACCGCGCGCCTCAGCAAATCAGGTGAATCGCCCCTCACCTTCTGGCGCTCCACGCCGCAGCGCATCATCGCCAAAGCCAAGTATCTGGGAGAGTGGCAGGAAGTGTGCGATGAAGTAGTGGAGTCTCTGGCGCAAATCAACGGCGTGCTCTGGCTAAACGATTTCATCAGCCTGCTGTCTATTGGCGGCGAAGGCCAGGAAGACTCCATGGCGGCCTATCTGCGCTCCTATCTCGCTAAAGGTCAGATCCGCATTATTGGCGAGATGCGCCCGCAAGAGCTGGAAGCGGCGCGCAATAAGCTGCCGGGGTTCCTGCATTTATTCGAACAGATCAACGTCACGGAACTGTCCGGCCGCTCCGCGCAACGGGTGGTGCAGGCTTACGCCAATTACGCCGCCACCAACTTCGCCATCGACACTCGCGACGATGCGCTGGAGACCGTCTCGCAATTGGTCAGACGCTATATCAAATACGAGCGAGCGCCGGGAAATCTGGTGCGCTTTTATCATCACTGCGTCAAAAACGCCTTTGAGAAAAAGCAGGCGACCATCACCCGCGATCAGGTCATCGCCGACTTTGTCGCCTACACCGGGTTGCCGGAACTGTTCCTGCGGGACGAACAGGCGCTATCTCAGGAGGCGCTGCTGGATTATTTCAAAACCCGCATCATCGGTCAGGACAGCATTCTCGAACAGCTGTGTCGGGTCATTCAGATTTTCAAAGCCGGTCTCAATGATCCGCAAAAACCGATAGCGACGCTGCTGTTCGCCGGTCCCACCGGGGTGGGCAAGACCGCCGCCACCAAAGCGCTGGCGGATTATTTCTTCAGCGCGGGCCAAAGCAAAAACCCCCTGTTCCGGCTCGATATGAGCGAATTTCAGCATCCCGGACACATTGAGCGCCTGATTGGCGGCGAAGGCAAACCCAGCCCGTTGGTGCAGCACGTGCGCGCCAATCCGTTTTCTGTGGTGTTGCTGGATGAGATTGAAAAAGCCGACGACAGCGTCTTTGACGCCTTGCTCTCAACGCTGGACGAAGGCCTGTTGACGGATCGCTTCGGACGCACCACCGACTTCCGCAACACCATCATCATTATGACTACCAACCTGGGCGTAAACGCTGGCGGCGGCATGGGCTTCTCAGCGGCGGAAAAACGCGGGCAGGTTTCGTTGAGCGGCATCCGCGACTTTTTCCGTCCCGAATTCATCAATCGCATCGACGCCATTCTTTGCTTCAACCCGCTTGATCGCGACAGCATTCTCAGCATTGCGCGGCGCGAACTGGAATTGCTGAACCAGCGCGAACGCATCAGAGAGCAAAAGCTCAACCTGAGCTTCAGTGACGACCTGGTGGCGCATATCGCGCAGGCGGGGTTCAGCGAACTTTACGGCGCGCGGCCGATTCAACGCGCCATCGAGCAACGGGTTGTGGCGGAACTGGCGTCCTTTCTGGTGACGCGGGAACATACGCCGTCGCGCATCCATCTGGACGCCGTCGACGGCGCGGTGGTCATAAGCGCCGGATAGCCGCTCTACGCTCTAATTGGTATCCAGCCTGATGTGCAGCTCCGATTGCGTATGGGCTGCGATATCCTGCTCGCGAAAGCGCAATGGACGCAATCGCGGCTGCTGCGAATACAGCTCCGTCTGATCCAGATAGTAGGGCGACTCCGGGTTAGCGGACTGGGAGTATGTCAGCAAGCCTTCCGCGACCGGCCCATTAACGGTGAAACTCACCGCCATTATCCAGCTCGATCCATGAGCCAGGTGATAACCTATCGCCTCCGCGCTGATGTTTGACCCGGGGAGGAAAGGATAAGTATGCCGGGGCAGCAGGGTTCCATCCGGCTTAATCCAGGGGTTGAACACATTGAAGCCGCCTTCGATATGGGCGGCGCCGCTCCACGGGAAGCGTACGCCGCTCGGAGAGCCGTCGAGCGCGCTCATTTCAACAAACTGCGCTTCCCCCAAGGTCGTCTCCAGAGACAGCCCCGCTGCTCGCACATACCATATCGCCGTGGCCAATTGCTCCAGCACCTTGTCGTTCGGGTCAAGTGTGTTAGGCGTATGGAGAGGGTCCTGAGGAGAAAATGGCTTACGCCATTGCGGGTCTTGATCAAACTGCCAGGCGAACTCCCGAAACAACACCCCGCCCCGACTATCCGCATTCATCACGCCGTCCCACAAACTCAATGCGTAACAGCCTTCAGTGAGGTCCACAGGTTCGCCGTTGACGATTACCGGCTCATCGCCGCGCGCCCTGCAGGCGGCCAACAGATCTTCCAGGATCTCCTCCCCTAAATAAGAGCGATTGTTCAACAGCGCCTCTTTTAGTTCAGGCAGGGTGAAGCGTCCATCCCAACCGGCGGCGTCCGTCAGCAGTCGCTGCCCCATGCGTGAGCGCCATGACTGCTCGTTATCCACTGGCCCGTACAGGGTAGAAACACCCCGTATCGGACTGGCGGGGTTAGTCAGCCAATAACTGTCGTTGGAGTTTTGCACAAAGTCGAAGCGCATGAGTTTCGGCGCTTTGGAAAAAGGAGACGCCCCCTTGAAATCGTAGACAGAAGCGTCGCCGGGCAAGACGGTGAACTCAAGCTGCTCCCGTAGCTTTCTCCACTTGGTATCGGTGGTCAGCGCCTTCTCGGCTTCGGGGCTCAATGCAGGGACCGTTGAGTCATCGATATAAAATGCATCGCCTTCTTCATTCACCACCAACGTGTTATTGAAGATGACGCCATCAAACTGTTTGAAAACCTTGCGGACATCCGCCATATCGCGGGACAGGTTCAAGCCCAGCCAGGTATCGATCAGATCGAAATTTTCCCGATTGGCGTCCTTGAGGCTATAGCCCACAAAACCGCCCTCCGACGTCTCGCCCCAAGGCAGCACTTCAGGATGCACGACCATGGGGCCGTAGTCGCTGACATACAGATCTTTGCTCAGCGCAAACACGGTATCCGGCGCCACCTTTACATCAATGACATAACTCCGCTTCTGAATACGGCGCCGCTCGCCATCCACAAAATAAGTCATACCCGTTGAATCTTCCGGGTCCAGCTGCAACTCGTAAACAACAAAGTGTTCCGCAGTGGAATAGGTGTGCGTCCAGGCGACATGCTCATTGAAGCCGATATTCACCACGCCGGGCACGCCCGCCACCGATGCGCCCATCACGTTCATGGCCCCCGGTATCGTCAGATGTTGCTGCCAGAATCGCAGATTGCCCGTGAAGGGAAAGTGCGGGTTGGCCAGCAACATGCCCTTGCCGTTAGCGGTTTTACGCTTACCCAAAGCCCAGCCGTTGGAGCCTAATCCCAACGTCGATTTGTTTGGCAGAGCAGCGAGTTCAACAGGAGCAGGAGAATTGGAGGTCCAGGGCGGTGGCAGCCCACTGTCCGCCATCTGCGGTAAATAGCTGTCTCCCGGCGGCGCGGCGACATAGATCTGCGTCAGGAAACCGGAGGAGCCCGGTATCAAGCCCAGGCCAAGTGAATAGGTCAGCAGGTCCACATCAGAGATGGGACGCACCCAGGGCTGGCCGGCGCAAGTGGGGTCGATATGATCACTACCCACATCCATCAGATACTTGTTGTAGCCGCTGGCGTAGCCTGATAGCAACGCCCGACTGGCGTCGCTCATGGCGTCCAACCCCTCTTCCGCCTGCTTACGCAGCTCCAGAGCCAGATAGCCGAAATCGTTGATAAGGTTTTGCGAGTCGCCGGATCCGGGAGTCTGATCCGGCCCAAAATAACGGGAGCGCTGACTGTTATATTTGATGATCTGATCCGCCAGGATGCAGATATTATCCTCGGCGAAGGCGTATCCCGAACCGAATGCGAGACTTTGCAGGTTATCCGCTTCAATGTGCGGCGCGCCAAACTCCGTGCGCCGGATGCGCGCCTCCAGCACCCCATCGTCGTCAAAGGCGACCGGTTGCTCGAAGCAACCCGTCAATCCCAAGGCCAGCATCAGTACGACGCCGCGATAACCCCGTGGCCATTTTCCCAAATGCAACATAGAAAACTCCTTTTCTTGTTATAGCGCCCCCTGGACAGCTCACTGGCTCTCCCCTTGGCGATGTTCAGCCTCCCCTCGCAACTCCTTACACGCTCAGGCCGGACTAGCCAGTTATACTCCCGCCGCCGTTAAATGTACACGCGCTACCAAGCGTTTTTTATCTGGTCGAAATGCAGGCCATATTTGTCCAGTATCGCCGCAACGCGCTGACTGTCATTCAAACGCCGTTTCTTCAGACGCGAGGCCGCAAACAGGCGACGGCCGGCCTCCGCAGCCGAGCTACTGTCCCGACAGGCGCGCACCACGGCTTCCAGTTGCACCTGATCCAAATGATCCATTTCTTCCAGTTGCTCCGGCGACAGCAGATTATCCAACAGGTTGGTCTCTAATTGCTGACTTGCGGAGCGCAGCTCCATTCCCCAGAGATACCCTAAACGCTCCATCTCCGCCTCCACCAAGGCCACATCAATCTCTCCGGCCTCCGCCAATGTCGCCATGCGGGTGACGCTGGCGTTGAGGTCGCGAAAGTTGCCTTTCCACAATGCGCTGGGAGAACAAGCGAACTTGAGATAGCGTTTGCGGCCTTCCTGACTGAAGCGCACGCGAATCCCGTTTTCACGCTCAAAGCGTTGCAGCTCGTAGTCCAGATTAGGCTCGATATCTTCATGTCGTTCCGCCAGCCCCGGCAATCGGTATGTCCACAGGTTGATGCGTGAGAACAAGTCTTCCCGGAAGCGCCCGTCGATGACATCCTGACGCAAGTCTCTGTTAGTGCCGGCGATGAGTTGAAAGTCGCTGTTTTCTTCTTTATCCGCTCCCAGCGGGAAAAAGCGCTTATCCTCTATAGCGCGCAATAACATCGCTTGCTCATCCAGAGGCAGCTCACCAATCTCATCAAGAAACAGCACGCCGCCATCGGCTTCCTTCAACAAACCGTCCCGCTTCTCGACCGCGCCGGTGAAAGCGCCCTTACGGTGCCCAAACAACGCGGACATGGCGTTATCGCCGCGCAACGTGGCGCAGTTCACTTCAACAAAGGCGCCTTTCACATCCTGGCGCTTGCGCTTAAGTTCATAGATCCGAGAGCCCAATCTGGACTTACCGGCGCCGGTCGGCCCTGTAATCAAAATCGGCGCACGGGTGCGAATCGCTACGGTCTCAATCTGCCTTATCAACTGGTTGAAATCCGCATTACGGGTATCGATACCGGACTTCAAATAATCGGTGTCGCGTTTGCGCGCCTGACTGAAGATTTCCGCCACCGAGCGCGGCGCATTATCCAGATCAATCACTTCCACCTTGCTGCCGCCTTCGTGATCCCGGCTTGGCGCGGTTTGTAGCAACTTGCCGGGAAAATAGCGGGCGCCCACGGATAAAAAGATGGATATCTGCTGAATATGGGAACCGGTGGTGATATGAAAGAAGTACTCCTCCTTCTCCGTATCAAAGGGGTAGCCGTCAATAAACTGATACAGTTTGGGAAACACCTGATGCAGGTCCCAGGGCGCATCGAAATCCAATTGCTGCAGATCCACCTGTAGTTTGGGCGCCACGTCGCCAATATCGCCAACGACTTCGTCCGCCAGCTCGCGATCCTGGGGGTTATATAGCAACACTAACCGATCGACAGGAAACGCTTCTGGATGTTGCGCAATGGACACAGTGGGCCGCCAACGTTGCCAACGCTTTTCATACTTCCCCCTGCGACGGGACACGGCGTCCATAGTGGAGCCTAAAAAGCCAAATACCACTTTATATTTACGTTTCTTGATCGCCACTCCGCTCTACCCACTCCGCCACAGACTTAATTGTGAGAATTTTAGATGAAAACTTCTTTTTTTCGAATATTTGATTCAAAAATAAGAAAACCCTCTTTTCTTAAAGCGGCTTATCGCCATTACTACAGATTTTCCGCACACGCGTCTCAGGCCCCGGTAAATATGGCGATCTCAGATTTTTCTCGCAGCAAATAAAAAGTTGGCACGACTAGTGCTAATATACGGGCAACTTAAATTTAACGACTCCATTACGGATACCGACATGTTTTTCATGATTAAGCACTTCAATCAACAGCCAGGACAGATACTGAGCCAGCCAATAAGTAGCGGCTTAGCGGCCTGCCTGCGCCATAACGATTGCTATTGCGGTTATTCCAGCGACTGGAGCAAATCAAACGACCTCGGCGAATCAAAGGCGAACCACACCCTTCGATGACGTAATCACGTCCGGAGGGAAGCAAACGCCCTCCGGACACTCTCCCCTCACAAGGAACGAGAACCCGGCGGGCGAAAGCTCACCGGGTTTTTTTATGTGTTTTTTTCGAGCAGCGCGGTAAAAACGTCGCGTGACGAAAGAGAGCACATAACAAAGAACGGTTACTTGGAGCGAAAGCACATCAGACTCCACCATTTTTGTACTGCGTTCTTTGTATTAAACGCCTGCAATCGAGACTAATGAGCAAACAGCGATTGCATGAAAGAACAAAGGTAGGCTGGCCGAATGGTAAGGCAGCGAGTTGCTAATTCGCTCCGAAGCTTCACATACAAGCACATACCAGCATAACTTATTGATTTTTATAGACACGGATGCACGTTCTTACTCAGACATGCACCTTTGTGTGGACACTTTGTGGACACTTTGTGGACACTTATAGGGTGGCTAGGGGGTTCTTGGTTAGGGCTTCAGCTAGGTGATTAGGGGCAAGCTTGGCATAACGTATAGTCATTGCCAAAGAGCCATGACCAAGAATGTATTTGAGCTTGAGAATATTGCCATCGTTGATCATATAGTGGGACGCAAAAGTGTGACGCAAAATGTGCGTCTTTTGCCCTCCAGGAAGAACTAACTTCGCCCGCTTTATCCCGTTTTCAAATGCTCGATATGATGTCTCCTTAAAAAGTCGGCCAGAGCTAGGTCTTCCCGTTAGTATTTCTTTGATAAGCTCCTCTGAAACTGGGACAGCCCTGGCTTTGCTGTTTTTAGTACCAACAAAGTGCAACTTTCCATGCCTGACATGTTCAGCGTGAAGCTTTTCAGCCTCTCCCCACCTAGCCCCAGTAGAAAGACATATTTTCGTAATAGTCAAAACGTTAGGGTTTATAGAACTTTCCAGCGCAGCCAGTAATACCTTAATTTGGTCTTTTTCCAGATAAGATAAGTCAGGCTCATCTATTGGTAATTTTGATACGCCTTTAAGGGGGTTCTCATGCCTCCAGTTTTTAAGTCTTATCAGCTTATTGAAAACGGCAGAAAGATAGATTTGCTCGTGATTGATTGTCTTTGGCTCGACAAATTTATCCCTATTATGCACCTTCTGCTTTAATCGTTTTTTTCTATAAATCAGCCAGTCCTCACTTGTGAGGCTTGTTGCTACTGGGTCGCCAAGCCTTTTACAAGTTGCAGTTAAAACCCTGAGAAGGTTCTCAGAGTCCTTCAGTGTATAACCGTGGAGTTCATGCCACGTGTTCACTAACTCAGTAAGGCGTCTCTTATCCTTCTGTGGTGCAGCCCACTCACCTGTAAGAGCTTTTGCCTTTTGATCCGTTTCCCAATTTTTAGCCTGTACTAACTTGGGAAATGTTTTTCTTACTCTTTTCCCTTCACGCCCTTCTGGCCTTAAATCGACCTGCCATCCTGTAGCAACTTTTTTTATCGCCATTACTTAATTTTTTCCTCTAAGCCGTACCCCTCCGGGGTTTGTCCTGCTTCAAATTTTGCAGCTATTAGCCGGCAATACTTCTGCTCACTTGCTCTCAATGCTTCGAGTGATATATCCCCCTCAAAAACCAACCATTGCACTACCTCAGGAAATAGCAAACCAACCTTTGCAAACTCATCCTCTGAAACTTTCACCCTGAGTTTTTCTATATTGGTCAGCCTGGGAAGCTCAATATTAGTTACGTTTGAAAAATCCTGCCGAGTAAGCCCCGCGAATTCACGCAACCCCTTTAGCCGTTCACCTGCCTTTAGCTTCATTTCTTGTTCCTCAAATCGACAACCTGTACACACACGGGCACATTTTTACACCTACGGGGGCAAAAATTGCAAGGTTGGAGGTGAAAAAAACTGATCAAATGTGCCGGAATGTGTCGGAATGTGCCGAAACGGATCCGAATGTGTACCATTAAGGATCATTTTCTGCACCCCCGAGTGTGCAAAAACTGTTGACAGCAATGTGTAAGGGTGAGAATAATTAGTCACACACAAGCACACACTGACAATCTGTAAACCACAAAGGATGTATGAAGTATGAAAAATAACCTTTCTTTCCCCTCTCCAATCATGACTAAAAAAGCTTTTGCGGCATGCTCTGGACTTCGGGAGGAACAAATTAGAGGACAAATAGCACGCGGCTATTTGCCGGTTAAATATATCGGTAGGTTGGTGCTGATTAACGTTGCTAGGTTAACGAAGGACTGTCTAGAAGAAAGTGAAAAGAGTAAGTGAGTTTGGGGCGATCAATGCAAACTTTTGATAACAGAAACGAAATAGCGGAGGCGCTGGCCAGCGATGGCCAGTTCGCTTTCAAACGCGTAGGGGAATACCTACAGCAGGGCAAGTGCCCAAACTGCGGAAAGAAAGAGCTTTTCGTCAGCATGAAAGAGCCCTGGCGCGTCAGCTGTAACCGCTTAAAGCATTGCGGCTATAGCGAGACAACCCGGGAGATATACCCGGAACTTTTCAATAACTACTCCGAACGCTTTCCTACTACGGAGGCGAACCCAAACGCCACGGCGGACGCCTACCTGGCGCACAATCGCCGTTTCCCTCTTAGTGAAATGGTGGGCTGGTATGAGCAAGGCAATTACAAGCTGCCCAAGTCTCAGGAGTGGTGTAATACGGTACGTTTCTATCTGAACAGCGACCGGACCCTTTATTGGGAACGGTTGATCGACAAACAGAAGGACGACGGCCAGCGCATTAACTTCAGCGGCAAACGCCATAACGTCAATGGGCGATGGGTGTTGGTTGATCCGGTTAAGGGCAAGTGGTGGATGCCGCCGACCCAGGAGCTTAAACAAGGTGATCGGGTTTATATCGTAGAGGGGATCTTTCACGCCCTGGCGCTGCACTTTTCCGAACGTAAGGCGGTGGCGATCCTGGCCGCCGGCTATTACCCAAGCGAGGCGATAAAACCCTATCTAGGGAAAAAAATCACTTGGGTGTTGGCGTTGGATGATGACGCAGCGGGCCGCAAGAGCATGAAGTCCCATTACACCAAGCTCCAGATGGCGGGTGAAAAAGTTGAGATATCTCTAACCGGAACCAGCAAGGACTGGGACGACCTTTACCGCCTGGATAGGATCAACGATACGTTCCTGCAGGAAGCGCAATACCGGGGGAAAATGTTCACCGCGCAAAGCGTGATGTGGAAGGCGTACGCGTACTATTTATGGAAGCGTCATTCTTACTTCGTTATCGACTTTGAGAACCGGCTGTATTCGGTTTCTGTGGACTTACATAAGCTGTCCGAAGCTCTGGACGGTGCAGCATTGACGCTAGGTAAAGGCTACGATTCGTTTAGCCAGCACTGCACAGCCTTCCCAATCAGTAACTTTGTGCCGGAACTGCTTTATGCAGAGCGCGACGAGATCCTGGACGAAAAGTTTTATGTGTTCCGGGTGCAGTACAGCAGCAATAACGCGGATGCGTTAATCCCATTTGACGGGAGCAACATCGACACGCCATCAAGCTTTCATAAGGCGATGATCACCAAAGGCTATGGCGCGTTTTCCGGTAGCTCCAAAGACATGGCCATGCTGCATGAGCAGTGGTTAAACCGTAAGGTCAAAGAGATTCAATCCATTCCTTATGTGGGTTACCACGCCGACAGCCAGGCCTACGTCTACCAGACCTTTGCATTCAGCAAAGGTAAACAACTGGAACTGAATGCGGAGGGGTATTTTGAACTGGAGCGGGGCGGCATCAAAACCAGCTTCAAGGGCTTTCGGGTGCAGCCTGGAGAGTTTAACCCGGAATGGATCGACAACTTTATAACCACCTTTTCCTGGCAGGGATTAACGGCGCTGGCCTTCTGGCTGGGCTCGTTGTTCGTTCAGCAGATCCGGGCGAAGCATAAGAGCTTCCCCTTTCTTGAACTGACGGGCGATCCGGGCGCTGGTAAATCCACGCTGATCGAGTTTCTTTGGAAACTCTTGGGCCGCGACGACTACGAAGGATTCGACGCCATGAAGGCGACAGCCGCCGGACGTCGGCGCGCATTCACGCAAAGCTCTAACATGCCGCTGGTGTTGATCGAGTCCGACCGGGGCGACGAGTCGGACGTGAAAAAGAAGCAGTTTGATTTCGACGAGTTTAAGCCCTTCTTTAACGGGCGCGCGGTCGGAACGTTGGGCGTCGCCAAGCGTGGCAACGACACGGAAGAGCCGCTCTTTTTAGGCGGCCTGGTGCTTGCGCAAAATGCCGAGGTGGACGGATCGCCGCCCCTGCTGCAACGGATCACGCATTGTCACTGTACGACGGAACACCACACGCTAGACACGCGAAAGCTGGCGCAGTGGTTCGAACGGCAAAGCGTCGATCAGGTGGCGGGCTTTCTGCCTAAGGCGCTGGAGAATGAAACGCAGATCCTAAACACGTTCTTCAACGAGTTTAATCACTATGAGGAAGTCTTCACCAGCCGCGGGGAAATTAAAAC
The DNA here is from genome assembly GCF_030719035.1 of Hahella sp. HNIBRBA332. NCBI lineage: Bacteria > Pseudomonadati > Pseudomonadota > Gammaproteobacteria > Oceanospirillales > Hahellaceae > Hahella > Hahella aquimaris. Next base: position 86,528 of record NZ_CP132203.1, on the reverse strand, counting down.
CAGCCTGCAGCGCTTGGTGAAAAACCACGCCCAGTTAATGGCGGCTGCAAAAGCGTTGCGGCATATCTTCCCAACCCTTAATGAAAGCGCTTTCAGTGGTTTGAGCGATTATCTGTATGGACGGGCTCTCAGTCGCCAGGAGCGCCTGGCGGACGACCATCCGGCGGTGGCGGAGTTCTGGGAGTCTTTCGAGTATCTGAACGCGCAGCCGGACCCTAACGCGTTTGCATCCAGCGCCCTGGTGGAAGTTCTAAACCACGCCGTCGGGACGGGAAACATCGCCGTTAACCTGAACCATTTTGACGAGGTGTGTCGCACTCACGGCCAGAAGTCACTGGACCTCAAGGCCCTAAAGAAACTGCTGCCCAACAGCCAGCGCTACAAGTTCATTGAAACAGGGAAGGTTTATTCCAGGAGTCTCAATAAAACGATTCATTGCTGGATATTTAAGCGCTAAGCAAACGTGTAAATACGTGCGCCTATGTGCGCGTTAGGCAGAGGAAGCCCGTTTTTTCAGGGGGGTGTCGGGATTTGGTAATTTTGGTAAGACGGGTTTAAAAAGTGAGGTTTTTCTATTTTAAATCAATGTCTTACAAACTTACTAAAAAGGTAATATTTAGGTAATTTTGAGGTAAGTTTCTTACCTTTTGAAACCCTAAAAAATTACTTCCCCATTACCTTTTTAAAAATGGAAAAAGCGTTATAAATCAAGGGTCTTACTTTTTGTCTTACCTTGATATTACCTTTTTCTTACTTTTTAGGAGTGACTAAAAAATCATTTAAAAACATAAAGATAAGTGCTGTTTTCGGGATCGTCTTACCAAAATTACCAAATCCCGACACCCCCCACCCAATTATCGGGGGGAGATTCAGGCCCGGGGCTGACCCGGAATCAATGTAAAGGAGTTAACACCATGATGAATAAAGGGGCGATTGCGCCCACTTTAGAGGCCCCCTTATGCCCGATGGAAACCTGGGCGGCGGGGATCTGCAACGGCCTGGCGATTGCGCCGGGCATGTCGAAAACCCTTAATTCGCGGCAGGCGCTGCGCTGTTGGGTACATGAAGCGAAAACAAAAGGCCGGCTCGCCGTGCTCGAAACGCTGGGCAGGCGTCACTACAGGGCGCCGCATGAACTTCCCCAGGCGACTCCGGCTTTATTCTTCTACTGGAGCCAAGCCGTCGAACTGCTGGGAGAGCATGCCTTCGCTATCCAAGCCATGAAAGCAGGCTACAAGGGCGTTAGGCGTCTGGAGCAAATCGGTCTGAGATCCCCGGCGGCGCTAAATGCGGCATTGCTCAACGCCAAGCGGCGCGACCAGATCCTACTGGCGACCATGGCCAGCCTGTTAAAGCCTGTGTGGGGAACGCTACTTGTCGCCAGCCATGGCGTGTGTAGTCAAAGCGATCTGGCCGGGGGCGTGCTGGATAGCTATTACGAGTCAGTTATAGAAGGGTTGCTGATATGAGCAATATTAAGAGAGCACTGGTAGCCGAACTTGACCGGGACGCTACCAGCCGCACAAGCATTAATCCTGACAATCCGCACCAGGCCGACGAGTCGGCTCCGCTACGCGCTCATGCGTTAGCCCGAGTGTGATTCTACGTGGTGAAACGTGCAGAGGAAAGCGCCGGTAATGGAACGCAAACCCCCCAAACACAACGGCCACGTCATCGCCTGGCTGAAGCATCAAGTGAAAGGCGGCAAGGGTCGCCGCTGGTTAAAAGATAGGAACGAACCACGAAAGCAGATTGAAAAAGAGAAAGCCGACAATCAGCCGGTTAATAAGAGTGATAGCAAAAAATAGAGAACGCCAATAATACGGCGATATCAGGTGTTAAAATGGAGGCAAAGCGGAGAGCCGGATTTTGTGGGCTCTCCGTTTAATGGATAGAGTAGAAATGAATCGTAATCAATTAGAACTGTTGAAGCTTTTTAAAGAATGGATATACAACCTGGACGTGGTGGTGCTGGATACGGAAACCACGGGACTGGACGACCAGGCGGAAGTGATAGAGGTCAGCGTCATGGACATGCGCGGGAATGTATTGTTTGACCAGTTGGTGCGCCCACTTAATCCAGTGCCGGCGGACGCCTCCGAGATTCACGGCGTCACCAACGAAAAACTGGCGGACAAGCCGAACTTTCCAGATGTTTACCACTCGCTAAAGCGGGTAATCAGCGGTAAAACCGTGGTGGCTTACAACGCGAACTTCGACAACCGTCTGTTAATGCAGACCTGTAGCGCATATGGACTGCCAATGATCGAAGCGGACTGGCGCTGCGCCATGATGGCTTACGCAAGATACTGGGGAGAGGTGGACGCCAAACGAGGCGGCTACAGAAGGCAGAGCTTGGCCAAGGCCGCCGCGCAAATGGGCATAACAGTGAATGGAGCCCACCGAGCCGTGGCGGACTGCTTCACCACGGTGGAGGTAATTAGAACGGCCTTCTCCAAACTCCTTATCGCTGATCTAATGATGGCGGATCTGTCGCCTACCGCTGGTTAGTCCCCTTCGCCAGCCAGTGGAAAGCATCCACTGGCTGGCCCTTTCCCGTCGTTCCGCTCAGTAGAATTGACCAGAGAAATTTATGCCATTAGGCTGATTCAGCGTTTGTCTGGACTTGGCTACCATACAGCCAGCTTTACCTTTCTGAGATACCTTAAATAAGGAGATTTGCCCCGTATGAATGCGCCTGCCGCCGAACTTACCCGCACAAGCTTGAGCCAACCGAGCCTGGTAAACCACGGCTTTAAACGATCATATGGAAATGCGGCCTCTGGCTACCTACTCATGTTTGATGGCGTAGGGAATGAGTCGGGGAGAAGAATTTATGTTCCCGGCGGGGAAATCGGTCGCCGCTTTGCCTACCTGCTAACAGTGGGAGGTAAGGAAGAGCTTGTCTTGTCTCGCCTGTCTCGTCTTAGATCATGCGCAGGCGGTTTTCAATCCTATTCCAACAAGCGCAACGCCTTTGAGCATGTGGATTTGGTGGAAAATCTGCGCATTAGCTATGTAATCCGTCAAGACAGTGTGGGCGGCCTCTCTCCAGGGGTGTACATAACTGACGTTGAGTTAGTGGAGCACGCGAAAGGACATCAACCAGGGTTTTACCGTGTGCAGTATAGGAGAGATCACTGGGAAGTGGCTTCGTCCACGTCAAACCACTTACTTAACAAATATGCAGCTATCAATGGGAATTGTGACGATTTGGAGGAGGCGGCTACGGAGATAATGCCTTCCATCATTGAAGATGCCTATTCCGGTTCCACGGATACCCTTAAAAGCGATGGCTACACTATTGCTTATAACCCGCCTCCCTTGTACCGGGGCGGCACGGAATGGACCACTCCCGAGCAGAAGCAAACATCCGCCAACTTTACCGCCACTAAGCTCGCACAAGGAATTTACAAGGCGCAAAAGATCGGACGCGAGATTAACTGGACCATTACCGGGAACGGCTCGGAGTTGATGCTGGCCGCCTTGCGACAACTGCCGCCTAATTTACAATTAGACAAACACACCGTTTTTTTAGGTGCACCTGGAATGGCCGCTAATCCATTGCTGCTGGAAATGCAGAGACGGGGAATGTCTTTAGCGAAAGACATCACCAAGACGCAAACGGACGACTGGACTTGTGTAAGGTCTAAAATGCTTGAGCAGTTTAAGACAGCGGGCATTTTAGAGCAGTGGGGAGGGACTCCCGCAGAAGTCGCGGAGAAAATTCGTGTTCAGGCGCGAATAGACGGCGCGTGGGGCTTTGGACTTACTGCTTCCGCCTTTGGGACGGGCTTCAAGATAGGCTCAATTGCAATGGGCGCTCCAATAATCTCAACATTTGGCGGCGCTGCCGCCGTTACCCTTACCGCTATCGGAGCTTTGTTTGGCGCCTCCAAAATAAGAAACATCATTGCCAATAGCTCAAAAAGTACAGTGCTTAATCCCCATTATCACCCGACAAAGAGCAATGTGGATTTTAATACTCAAGTTATTAAACAGTCAGGAGGATATAAAGAATCCTTCATGGCGTTAATGCGTGAGATGAGGCCGAAATGGTAATGCGTTGGATTAAGCGCTTTCGTGCATCCATAGCAAACCCGCTACGGCCTGATTTCAAATCAGCCCCCATCATTCGTTTTGACTTATCCGGAACGATCTTAGAGTTTAAATGTCCGCCTAATGAAAAAACGACAAGCGTTCTTAGAACGCCTTTCAAGGTGGATATTTATAAAGATAGTGAATTTGAGGTTTGGAGCGACAAGAAAGGAATGTCTATCATTTTACTTCGAAGGGGGTGGAAATATTGGGATAAGCCCTTCGGCGAGGGAGCAATAGGCAGCTTAACCTTATATATAAAGTTGCGAAGACGTCATCCGCAAAACCGTGATATTGACAGCCTATTTCTATCATCCGATATGAAAAAATGGCTGCTGGATCACAGCAAGGTAATGTGGGGAGAGGCTAACACTTATTTGTGGGCACACAGGGAAGACTATGCAGTTCCAATTGATCCTAAGGTTCACTTTTGGACGTACCCCACGTCTGATGAAGATGTAAAGATAGTAAACATCAATCAGCTTGCCTGGTATCAGATAGTTGCAAGCCTTCCTCAGCGTCCTGATGAAATCGAATACCATCTCCCTATATCTGACGATCACGAAATTGTTTTAATGTTTAAAGCCAGCGCATTAAACAGAGAATATAATGATCCTTCTCATAATATTGCTGAGATCGCCAGGGAGTCGATAGACGAGTTCATGTCGTTTGTAAACGTTAAGCTCTCTCCTGAGTATCAAAAGCGGCTTGAAGAAGCAAAGCAGATAAAACAAGCTAACCCTTCGGAATAATCTCCAAGCCCCTGGGCTCCCCCGCCCAGGGCTCAGTTTTTCTCATAACATATTGCTATATAATCAAAACCATAGCCTCCGAATCCAATTCGGAAATTTGCTATTCATGTCTATAAGCCCCGCCAAAAAGCGTGACACGCATCACAAAAAAACTAAAAATCGTAAAAAAACGTTACACATTTTGCGTCATTATTTGTCGTTTTAAGGGACAAATTTGTCCCGCTTCATTTTGGGCTTATAGTCCATATTGGCGGCTAAAAAGTAACCGTGCCTTATATTTATAGATAACGTGTTTTGTCTACATATCAGTTGTGTGTTCTTTTGATCTATTTTTGATAAAAAATCTGTGCTCACGGCGCAGCGTTAGCTTCTGATGTAACGCCGGACATAGGGATTAATAGGAGTAAGTTAAGTTGGCGTACAGGAAAAAGAACTCAAGTGACGCCTTGGAGAGCTTGGCGGAGAGCCAGCAACTATTGGAGTTTTTGCAGTTTGCTATGGTTGATAGACCAAACTTACAGCTATCTCAGGAAAGCCAGCTTGGTTATAACTTGGTGGTCGAGCATATTAGGGAGAGATTAGAGGTGGTAGAAGAAACCATGAAAACAGAATCAGAATAATACTATGCGTTGCTTCGCGCCTGGGCCAGCAGTTCTAACTGTTCGGCCTTGTCCATTCCTCTTAGCATCTCAACCATCATTCGCTTAGCCTGAAATGAAGAAGGGCTAAGCGTGTGACTAAATGCCAGATTCATTACAAATGAATGGCCGCATTCGGCATATTTACAGACGCAATATAGATTAGCCAGTTTAGGGTCCAGCACCTGACGGCTTGTAATTATTGCTTTGTTTCCACATTCAGGACAGTTGATTTGCATTGGCTTGTTCCCTCTGATCAATGAGGGAACATTTTAGCACATCAATCAAAAAATACCCCCTAGAGGTGCAAAAAACACCAGCCATAAGGGCAGCCCTCTCCTCTATTTCGATCAATATTTAAATTTACTTTAAGCATAAAGCCAGCATGAAGGATTTCCGATATCACAGAATGTGCCGAGTATTCGGAACTCTAACCATGTGGTTTTTTTATATTTTTTATTTTATTATTTTTTCGCTACCTACATGTACCGTAAAGACTCTGAGTGTAGTTAGAGTTTCGTAGTTATGGTATAGAGCAACTAAGACCATATTTTTTAAGGGATGTCCATGTCTGACAAATATATTGCCAGTTGGTTTCGCGCTTCGTTAGATTCAGAATTAAAGGATGTTGGACTTTTTAAGCAAAAGCTTAAAAGGTTCTATGAAGCTAAATCCGTCGATTACAATAACTATGCTGAGCTGCTAGCCCAGAAATATAATGAATTCGACTCAAAAGGATATGATGTAGTGAATGTGATTCCCGTCACGATGGGAGAGGAAGAAGTGCGGCCAATTCACGGAACAAGTTCAAGGGAAGAACGGACGCCTTTTTCAATAACTAGAGGTGCGATTGTAGTTGGTAAAAAGCGCGATGAAATATAGCTCACTATTCGCTAGTAGCCCCAAATTAGTTACACAAGTGTGATTAATAAATTAGGACGCCTTTACGGTGTCCTAATATCTATTTGTGCAAACTGATGCATGCACCGTTAACCAGACTCAAGTGACGCTTATAAACAACTTGGATCGCAAAAATAGAGTCCCTTTTTTAGGGGGAGGGTTTCGTTTAGCTTTAAGAATACATTCTGCATAGGAATGACTTCATTTTCGTAATACACGCGGCTGATCTTTTCTATGTCCCCAAATCCCCCCGTATTTTCCGGCATGATGCCCGCCAGCGCGGGCTGAATGCGCCACATGCTTAATACATCGTTGCGGCTTAGATTCTTCACCCGCTCAAATTCGTCCTTGGTGGCGATATCTCCCACGGGCATGATTTTCACAGAGTCAGGCTTGCCGCCGGGTATGTTGAGGTACAGGCTTCTAAAATTACCCACGCCCTTGCTGGCGCGGATTTGCTCTTTCAGGGATTGCTCGTCTTCCGGGTCCAGCTGGGCGTCGGCGGTGTAGAGGATGAAGCCCATGTGCGCGCCGTTGTTGTAGTACTTGCGCCTAAACAGGGTGGCGCTTTCATTCAGTAAGACGGATTGCAGGCCACCCAGGTACTGGGGAACGCCATAGATTTGCTGATTCACGTCGTACTCTTTTAACTGAATGATTTCACCCGGACGAAACGCTAACGGGTCCACCTGGTTAGGTTGCAGCAAACAGAACTGATCCGGCGCTTTCATCCGGCGCATGTTCAGCGCGGGGATGTGTTTCAGGCGGACGATCTGCCCCAAGCGGTTAAAGACTTTCTGAAAGTAGCACATGCCAAACACCAGGTAATCGAAGCCGGCGTTCTCCAGATCCGTGGCGCTGAGCACGGGCGACGGCACGTAAAACTTACGCAGCATATTGCGCTTAAAGTAGGGAATGGTCCCGTGATGGGCGTTAGCGCGTAGCAGCTTGGCCAGCCCGGTGAGACTGACCGGCGGCGCGTAATAGTCGCCATGGGGATTTAAGAACACGCCCAGGTAAGAGGTCAGCGTCGTGTCTAAAACAGCCTCGGGCGCCCCAAAACTAAACGCGGTTGGTGAAGTCGGTTTGCTCATTTTCTAATGCTCTCTTATACCGCCATGGCGATGGAGCCACGGCGCTGCTTACGGTCCAAAGGTTCATTGCTAAGGGCATGCATAATTGACCAGGCCACGTCCGCGTGGCCGGTTTTGCTGCTGCGGTCGGCCACATAGGTGACCAGGTCGTTGCCGGTGGTGGTCTGTTTCACCTGGAGGAACGCCTGGGGAATGTCCGTGTGCTCCGCGTCCCACTCAATGCGGGCGTTTTCGATCACGTCCATGGCTTTCAACACCAGGGCGGTTTTGGCGTTCAGGCTGTAGTGAATCGGCGTGGCCCTGGGGTAGAAGGCTTTCACCTGCTCAAACACGCCCAGGCCGGGGCCGGTGCAGTCGATGCCCACAAACTGCACGTTGTAACGTCCCAATAGATCCTTGATGCGGTTCGCCTGGTAACTGAACGCGCCTTTTAACTGAATCTTTTCCAGCACGCGGAACTTGCCGGCCGGATGCATCGGCGGCGCGACCACCACCACGGTGGAGCGGTCCCCCGTGCGCGCCGGATCGTAGCCCAACCACACGGGATAGTTTGCAAACGGGCGCGGCTGCCTGGGCTTGAAGTCGGGCCAGACGTCGCCGCTGCACACAGCGCAGCTTAGTAAGTCGTCCAGCTTAAACACCGACAAGCCCGCTTCCATAAAGGCGCACATAAACAGGTTGTTGAATTCCGCCTCGGTGTATTCCTGCTTCAGCTCCTCTATGTCGAACAGGTCGCAGCCTTGGTCCGCCGCATCCTCAACGGTCACCACGTTGCGCCAGACCTTATCCGGCCCCAGCTGGCCCTCCCGAAGCGCCGCCCGCGATAGATCAAACTCGACCTTATGCCGGCGGCTCTCGTTGTAACGCTCACCACTCCACAAGGTGTACGCGCCATGGCTTTTCACCGACGGCGTGGAGAAGTAGGTTTTGCGCCATTTCTTATGCGCCGCCATGCCGCTGGCCAGCTTGTTGAGCCGGTCAAAGTCGGGAATCCAGAACACTTCATCAATGTATAAATGGCCGTGGTAACCCTGGGCGGTGCGGCCATTGGTGGACACAAAACGCAACTCCGCGCCGTTGCTAAGCGGGATCACGTCCACGCCTTTCAATTCCGTATCGAAATACTCCCGCGCAAACTTGAGGATGTAGGCTTTAAAAATGTCCGCCTGGGAGCGGCTGGCGGATAAAAAGATCTGGTTATCGCCGGAGGTGATGGCGTCCTGGAAGGCTTCCCAGGCAAAGTAATAGGTGGCGCCGATCTGGCGCGACTTCAGAATAAAGCGCGTGCGCTGGCTTTTGTTGTCGTGCCAGCGGTGCTGGTAGTCGTAAAACAGTTCTTTGCGGATCGTCTCCAGACGCTCCGGGGTGATGGCGCTGACGTCGTTTTTCACGCCGCGCTTTTTCTTTTGGCGCTCGCCAGAGACTCTACCGCCCTCCCCTGCCTGCGCTTTCTCACGCGCGGTTTTGGCTTTCTTCAGATCAATGCCGGCCAGCTTATCCAGCAGATTGCTAAGCCGGTCCATTTCCTGGTAATCGCCCGCCACCTTATTGGTTTTTTCCACTAAATGAATTAACCGCCTGGCGGTGGCCTGCTCGACGGTTTCGTGCTGCAGCATGTCTTTCCAGTTGTGCCGCTCAATCCATTGGTAAATAACGCGGACGTTATTAATCCCCAGCTGCTGCTGGATTTCCGCCGGCGTGATATGGCGAAGAAAAAGGCCCTTCGCCGCTTCGATAATTTCAGGGGGATAACGTGATGACATGCGGCCCAGTTTAAGGGCTTTTTCGTGGCGTTAATCCTTGTTTAACTCCTTGTTATTCCTACCAAAAACGACAAGGAACAACGCGTATTCAAAGCCTTTGCCGGGCTCGGTCGGAATGCCTATCTTGGCGTCATCGCAACGACTGACGGACCCGAAAACATGCCCCGCACCCTGCATACCGATTTTGTCAAAGTGGCCACCAGCGGACCCACGATTGACGGGCGCAACATCGCCGCCCAGGACATCATCGACATGGCCACGCAGTACGACCCCGCCGAATACACGGCCAACATCTGGTACGAGCACATCCGCATTTTTGGCAATCTCGGCCAGGTGGTGGCGGTGAAGCACGAACAGGACGACAAAGGCCGGGAGTGTCTGTTCGCCAGAATCGCCCCCTCGGACCAGCTGATTTTGATGAACACCAGCGGGCAAAAGCTGTTTACCTCTATCGAGATCCAGCCGAATTTCGCGGGAACCGGCAAAGCCTACTTAGCAGGCCTGGCGGTGACAGATTCACCCGCCAGCCTGGGCACGTCGGAGCTGCGCTTTAACGCCCGGGCGCAACACCCGGACAACCTGTTTACCGCCCCGATTGAACTAGCGCCGCTGCGCGTGGATAACCCGACCAGCCTGTTTTCCCGGCTCATGGGCAAGTTTGCGCGCACGGAACCCAGCCACGAACCCAACGAGCAAGAGCACGCCATGACGGAAGACCAATTCAACCAGCTTAACCGCGCCCTGGCGAACGGCTTCGCCAGCCTCGCGGACAAGCTGAACGCCAAACACGAGGACGCAACAAAAGAACCGGAAACCCCAGATTTGGCGCAAGCCCTGGCGGAGATCAAAGCCGAGTTCGCCGACCTGAAGACCGCGCACGACCACTTAAAGGAGGCGTTCAGCGCGGCCCTGGAAGAAGCGCCCGGCACCCTGACCCCGGAAGGCGTCGGCGACGCGGCGCCACGCGTGCTGTAACTCCAACCACCAACGAGCGGACCGAATGAACTTTAAAACGAAACAACTATTCAACGATATGTGCGCCGCCATGGCGGCCACCTACGGCGTGGGCTCCGTCGCGGAGCAGTTCAATGTTGAGCCCACTATCGCCCAGGAGTTGCAGGACAAAATCACCGAAAGCTCGGAGTTTTTGCAGCTGATCAATGTGGTGGCGGTGGATGAACTGAAAGGGGAAAAAGTCATCGGCAGCGTGACGGGCTTTGTGCCCAAGCGCACCGACACCGACAGCGCCGACCGCCAGACCAGCGACGTGCTGGCCTTGGGCAGTAAAGGTTATGAGCTGCACCCAGTCGAATATGACACCCACATCAAATACAAAACCATTGATTCCTGGGCCAAGTTTCCCGACTTCCAAGCCCGTTATGGCGGGTGGGTGCGCAAGGCGATCAGCCTGTCAAAGCTCCGCGTGGGCTGGCTGGGCACCAGTTGCGCCCTACCTGCGACCAAGCCTGGCGACCACCCCAACGGCGAGGACGTGAATAAGGGCTGGTTGCAGCAACTACGGGAATTTAAATCCGGCTCGCAGTGGTTCGTCGAAGGCGCGACTGCCGGCCAGATCCGTATTGGCGAGGGCGGCGATTTCGCCAACCTGGACGCGGCTGTGCATGCCTGCTTACAGATGGTGGACGAGTTACATCGCGACGGCGGCGACCTAGTGGTAATCATGGGGCGCGATCTGCTGGCGGAAGACAAGGCGCAGATGTACGCGGCGCAAGGTCACAAGCCGACAGAAAAGGAGCGCCTGGAGAACCAGGCCATTATCCGCACCTATGGCGGTTTGCCGGCGATCACCGCGCCCTTTTTCCCGGCCCGGGGCCTGCTGATCACCAGCCTGGATAACCTGAGCCTTTACTACCAGGCCGACAGTTTACGCCGCCAGGTGATCGACAACCCCAAACGCAACCGCGTGGAAGATTTCAACAGTCTGAACGAAGGCTATGTGATCGAGGACGAGACCAAGGCCGCCGGCTTTGAGTACGCCAACGTGAAGTTGCCCGACGGTTCCGGCGCTTGGGCATAACGCCATGCCGCTGCTGACCGTTCAACACAAACAGCGCCGTCTTGCTAAACAGGCCGCCAACGACGCCCTAACAGCGGCGGAAATGGCGCGCAATTCGCCAGTAATGAATAGCGCCCTGTCGCCCCGAGTGCGGGGCGATTACCCGGTGGCCCTGGCGGCGCTGACGCAATGCCGGGACCAACTGGCCGAGCTGGACAGCATCCCCGACAAGGTCGCGTTAAAGGCGCGCGTGCTGCCTCAGTTCATGGACTTTTTGCAGGCGTACCGCGACAGCGGCCAGCGCTACCCCAATGAGGTGCTGGTGTTCTGCGTCATCTGGTTGTTCGACGTGGGCGAGATCGAAAACGCCATGGCCTGGGCGGGGCTCGCCATCGAGCAACAGCAATGCATGCCCGGCCACTTTAAACGGGATCTGCCCACTTACGTGCTGGAAGAGGTCCACGACTGGGCGGAACGTCAGTTCAAGGCCGGCGACAGCGCCAGCCCTTACCTGGACGACGCGGCGGAAAAACTCACGGCCCAGGCTTGGCCCACGGCAAACGATATTGTCGCCGGCAAGCTGTACCGCCAATGCGGGCTGAACGCGGAGCAAAACGGCGACCTGAACGCGGCGCTGGCGTACTTCGAACAGGCGCAGGCGGCCAACCCGGCGGCGGGCTGCAAAACCCGCATCGCCAAACTACAGGCCAAACTCGGACTGGCCTAACCGACTACCCACCCAGGCGGGCGCCTGGGGGCGCTGCCGGCCTCGCGCCGCGTCAGCTGAACCCAGTGCGCGCCGCCTTCTTATTTGGAGGCTGCGACCATGAGTTTCAGCGGTAAAAGCAACGCCGTTATAGAGGCGACGCTGACCAATGACGGCTTTTTCCCGGACCTGTCTCTGGCGGAATTCCAACGGGTCTACCGCATCCCGGCGGAGTATCACGGGGACATGGTCGCGGCCCATGTGCGCCAGGCCATGCTGGATATCAATTTCAGCCTGGCGATGCGTAAAGCGGAATGGCTGGGCGGCGGTTTTAAAACCTTGGACGCGGTCGGCGCCGAGCAGCTGGACGGGCAAAACGTGCTGGTCCTGTATTACCTGCGCGCGGTGTCCTGCCGCGCCAAAGCGTCGCTGCTCAACGCCTTCGCCACCATGAACCGACGAGCCCAGGCGGAGAACCTGGCCAAAGAGTCGGACGAGACCGAGCAGCATTTGCTAAGCGACAGCGTGCGCGCCCTGCGTCGGTTGTTGGGCGCGGCCACGGGCATTACGGCGGAGCTGCTGTAATGGCGTTGGCGAAGCTGCGCGAGCTGACCTGCTTTCTGCTGGCCCAGGATCTGGCGCCGGCGGAGCAGTGGGACAGCTGGATGGAAAACGGAACTTTGGAAGCGGCGGACAAACGCCTGGGCGCTGGGGTGCGGGTGTGTCGTCTGAAGTATGACGCCGTGCTGGTGGTGGAGCGTTACAGCGGCCCGCCGCAACTGCTGATCGCCCATGTGGTGACCTGGCTCATGGACCACGACCCCGAGCGGGACCGTGACGGCCTGGGCCATCCCGATATTGATGTGGACGTGAACGGCGACGATACCGCCGACATAGAAATTCGCATCGGCTTTTACGAGAACCTCGACCTGGTCGCGGACGCCGCCGGCGCGATCCAGTTTGGCGGCGCACGCTGGCGGGTGGAAAGCGTCCCGGTGTACGAGCCCGACGCGGTCGGCGTCGGCGACGACCAGGCCCAACCCACGGATGCGCCTTATGTCCGTAAAAATTGAGGTCGGCGGCCACCTGAAATTAAAGCGCCAGCTGGAGCTTTTGAAACTGCCGGCGGCCAAGCGCAAGCGGATATTGGGACAGATCGGGCGCCAGGTGCGCAGTCAGTCACGCAAGCGCCTGCGCAGCCAGACCGGTCTGGACGGTCAGCCCTGGGAAGCGCGTAAACAGGGCAATAAAAAAATGCTGCGCGGCTTAAGCAAACGCCTGGCGGTGTTCGCCGGCTCGGATCGGGTGACGATCACGTTTAAAAACGCCCTGGTCGGTCGTATCGCGCGAGCGCAGCAGGAAGGCGTCACGGAAGTGATGACCCGCGCCCGCATGCAACAGCGCCACGGCCAACCCGACTACGCCGCCCCGGCGACCCGGGGCCAGGCCAGGCAGTTGCGCGAAGCCGGATTCACGATTCCGCGCGGCCAGGGACGCGGACGCAAACGCCCCACGCTGAAGTGGGTCACGCAAAACCTGACGTTCGGCCAGGCCGGCGCCGTGCTGCGCGCGCTGACCGACAAGCCGCGCCAGGGGCGCTGGTTGATTCCCTTACCGGCGCGCAGCTTTTTAGGGGCGACGCAGCACGATATTGACGCGTTCATTGATCGCATTTTTGAACAGATATTCAAGCAGGCAACAAAGGGTTAACCATGGCGCAAGGCAAGGTCACCATCAATAACTTGAACCTCTCGCAGGGAAACTTCCCCGAGGTGGAGCGCAAGGCGCTGTTTATCGGCGTAGGCGCCAAGAACCTGGGACGGGTGCTGTCCATCAACACCCAAAGCAACCTGGACGAGATCCTGGGCGCGGACGACAGCGCCCTAAAAACCAATGTCGCGGCGGCCAAGGCCAATGGCGGCGAAAACTGGCAGGCCTACGCCGCGCCGATCAACAGCGGCGATCCCTGGGAAACCGCCCTGGATCAAGCCATGTTGACCGTGTCGCCGGAACTGGTGGCGCTGTGTTCGCCGGCGGCGGACGCCGCCGCCATCGAGGCGATGCAGACCAAGGCGGAATTGATCCGCACCACGATAGGCCGGCGCGTCATCGTGCTGACGGCCAGCGCTGGGATTGATGCGGAGACGCAAAGCTGGAGCGATTACGAGACGGCCCAGGTGGCGATCACCCACGGCGCGGCCTGTCCTCGCGTGGCGGTCATACCACAATTACACGGCAACGACTTAGGCGTGCTGGTGGGGCGCTTGTGTAATCGGGCGGTGAGTATCGCCGATAGCCCGATGCGCGTGGCGACCGGGTCCGTGTTGGGCCTGGGGGACGCCCCTGTGGATCGCGACGGCGTGGAGCTGCCGGACGCCACTCTGGCGACCCTGGACGCCAACCGCCTGTCCTGCGTGCAGCGATACCCGGATTACCCGGGGACGTACTGGGGCGACTGCAATTTGTTGGACGTGCCGGCGGGCGATTACCAGGTGATTGAAAACCTGCGTGTCGTGGATAAGGCCGCGCGCGCCATTCGCATTCTGGCCATTGCGCGGGTGGCGAACCGCTCGCTGAATTCCACCCCGGTCAGCATCGCCGCCAACAAAACCTATTTCATGCGCCCGCTGCGCGAGATGAGCAAAAGCGTCGTTTTTGCGGGCGAACATTTTCCGGGGGAGATCAAAAGCCCCAAGGACGACAGCATCGAAATCGTGTGGCCGACAAAAACCCGGGTGGAGGTGTACCTGAAAGTACAGCCGTACAACTGCCCGAAGGACATTACCGCCAACATCATTTTAGATCTGTCCCACTAAGGACACGGAGCAATAACCATGAGTCAAAAGCGCCTCTCCGGCAAAGACATAGACGTGATGATCGGCGACATGCTGGTGCATGTGGAGGAAGTCACCCTGAGCATTGAGGACGCCACGGCGGTGACCAAAACGCGCGGCATTCCTAACGGATACGTAGACGGCGAAGTCAGCGCGTCCGGCGATATCACGGTGGACACCACCAACCTGCAAACCATTTTAGACGCGGCCAAGGCCACCGGCAGCTTTCGCGCCCTGGAGCCGTTCGACCAGGTGTTTAACGGCGCGACCAGCGGCGGCGAACTGCGCATCGAGGCGTTCGGCTGCAAGTTAAGAATTTCGGATCTCTTGAACGCCAAAGCCAGCGGCGGCGAGCAGCTGACCCACAAACTGGCCTATGACGTGACGGACCCCGACTTTGTGCGCATTAACGGCGTGCCCTACGTGGACGCGTCGGAAACGGAAAAGCTGGTGTAAGCCATGGCGCGAGACATCTTAGACCAGGCCGCCGAACTGCAAGAAAAGCTCAACGCCTCGGCATTAGCCCGGCAGCTGGCCGGCTCCACCCTGGGCCAACCCAGCCGCGCTAAATGCCTCGACTGCGAGGACGCCATCCCGCCGCTACGTCAGCAGCTCGGCGGCGTCACCCGCTGCGTGGAATGCGAAGACTACTACCAACATGCGCAACGGCAACGACGCCAAAGGGGGCGCGGATGATGGCTATCAACTACGAACAACTGCGCGCGGCGGTGCGCAATCAGGGTTATCGGTTTTTTGAAAGCGGCGACTACAACCTAAATCTGGTGGGCGTCCGTTCCCAGGATCGCCACGCCAACACCTTTAACGATCTGCTGTGTGTGGCGTTCCAGATCCAAGGGCAAACCCACTGCTTTAGTTTCCCGGCGACCACGGACCCGGGCGTTTATTGGCGGGAGCATTTAGCCAACCCAGCCGGCGCGGCGATTGTGAAGCCTGGCCAGTATCCCGGCGTGTGGGAACTTGGCAAACACCAAGGGAAATATGAAGCCTTGGTGCAGCGCGGGCTGATTACCGTGTTTCGGGACAAGGACCGCAACGCCCAGCTAGACGCCCAGGGAGCCACCGAGACAGGTCACTTCGGTATTAATTGCCACCGCGCCACCGAAACGGGCCAAAGCCTTCGCGTAGATCGCTGGTCAGCGGGCTGTCAGGTGATCGCGGACAGCGCCGACTTTGATGTGCTGATGGCCTTATGTCGCAAGGCGGCGGGGCTATACGGCAATCGTTTCACATACACCCTGTTGGACGAAACCGAGGTGAGCCGATGAGCCTGTTAAGCAAAGTCGTGGACGTGATGACCGGCGGCCTGGCGGAGTCGGCTTACCAGGTGGTCAAAGACTACTTCCCACCAGACATGAGCGAGGCGCAGCGCGCTAATGTGCAGCTGGCGCTGCAAAACCTGGAACTGGAGAAAAAGCGTCAGGCGGAGCACGCGCGCCAGGCGGCGGAAAAGCAGTTAACCGAGCGCATCAAAGAACTGGAAGGCAGCGCCAAAGACTTGCTGCGCCTGCCCATCCTGGGGCCGCTCATGCTGTTTTTGCGGGGCTGTCAGCGCCCGGTCTGGGGCTTCGTCACCCTGTATCTGGATTGGATGTGGTTCAGCGCCTGGACCCTGAACGAACAACAACAAACCGCGCTGATCACCATCAACGTGCTGGTGCTGGGCTTTTTATTTGGCGAGCGGGCGGTGAAGAACGTCACCCCTCTGATCGTCAAAGCGGTTAAGGCTAAGCGAGGTGGTTAAGGTGCCGGAAAAGTCAGCCGTCGTAACCAACTATGCGGCCTCGGCGATCACCACCGTGGCCGGCCTGACGTTCAATCAATGGGTGGCGCTCGGCGGCCTGCTGATTGGCGTGGCCACCTTCGTGATGAACTGGTGTTACAAGCAAAAGCATTTAGAACTCGCCCGCAAACGGGCATTAGAAAACCAAGGGGAAAACCATGACCACTAAACAGATGATCGACCTCACCGTGCTGGACCAGGACTTTAGCTTTCAGGTGACGCGCGAGGCGTACAACAAGTACGTCAACGCGGTGACGCCTAACAACAAGATCGCCCCCAGCCATAACTTTCTGGTCGGGACCGTGGCCCAGGAGCAGCGCGACGCCCTGGTGAAACTGATCCGCGACACGCCCGGCGCGGAGGTGCAGCTGGCCGGCGCGGTGCTGGAGGAGTACACCCCGGACCTGGGCATCGTGGCAAAAAAGCGCAGCGCATAGCGGACCAGATCGCCGCCAACGGCTATGACCAGTTACGCGCCTACGCCGCCAAGTGGTTGTCCGCGCAGGAGCCCAACGAAGACGCCCTGGGACTCGCGTTATTTTTAGAGCGCGATTACTGGAGTAAACACGAAATCGCCGTGGCGAACGGCATCGCCAAAGCCTTAAAAGGGTAACGACTCAATGAGCAACAAACTCGAAAAGCTGATGTTCAGCGTGTCGCTGATTGATAAAGCGAGCGGCGTCGCCGGCAAGATCCAGCACAGCCTGGATAAGCTGACCCAGCACGCGACCCGGGGCTTTGTGCAGATGGCCGCCGGTGCAACCGGGTTACTGGGCGCGGGCGTCGCCCTGGAAAGCATGCTGGGGCCGGCCATCGAGATGGATCGCGCCTTGGGGGAAGTCAAAAGCCTGGGCGTGGCCAATGACGCCTTGCGCACCCTGGAGGAAACCGCCTTGCGCTTTTCCATCCGTTACGGCGAAGCCGCCGACGATTTTGTGCGCTCCAGTTACGACATTCAAAGCGCGATTGCGGGGCTAAGCGGTCGCGAGCTTGCGGCCTTCACCGAAGCCGGCGGCGTACTGGCCAAGGCCACCAAATCCGACAGCGCCACGATCACCAACTACATGGGCACCATGTACGGGGTGTTTCAGCGCACGGCGGAACAGATGGGCAAGGCGCAATGGGTGCAACGTCTGGCCGGCCAGACCGCCAGCGCGGTGCAGATGTTTAAAACCACCGGCGCGGAGATGGCGGCGGCTTTTGGCAATCTGGGCGCGGAAGCGCAAAGCCAGGGCGTGACCATGGCGGAACAAATGGCGGTTTTAGGCTCGCTGCAAGCGACCATGAGCGGGACCGAGGCCGGCACCAAATACAAGGCGTTTCTAGCCGGCGTCGGCAACGCCCAGAAAGCCCTGGGCCTGGCGTTCACCGACAGCCAAGGCCGCCTGTTGCCCATGGTGGAGATCCTGACCCGTATTCAAGGCAAGTTCGGCGACATCGACACGGTGGCCAAAGCGGATCTGCTTAAAACGGCCTTTGGCTCCACGGAAGCGGTGGGCCTGGTCAAGCTGCTGATGCAGAACACCCAAGGTCTGGCCGGCGCCATTGACCAGCTGGGCGCGCAGACCGGTATGGACAAAGCGCGGACCATGGCCGAGGCCATGATAGATCCCTGGCAGCGTTGGGCGGCGGGCGTGAATGCAGTCAAGGTCAGCCTGGGGCGCGCGTTCCTGCCTTTGCTGCAACCGCTGTTAGATCGGTTGACCGCCGGCGCGGACACCCTGACGCGCTGGACCCGCTTGTTTCCGAACCTGACCCGTTTGGTGGCGATCGCCACCTTAACCGTGATCGGTTTAGTGGCGGCGGCCTCCGCCTTCGCCCTGGTCGCCGGCGTCGCCCAGCTGGTCCTGGCGGGCTGGCATGCGGTGCTTTTGCTGGGAGCTGGGGCGATGCGCGCCTGGTCGCTGGCGGTCAGCGCCGGACGTGCGGCGGTGTTCCTGTTGCAGATAGGAACCTATCTGGCGGCGGGCGCCTTTAGCGCCATGCGGGCGGCATTACTGACTGGCGCGGCGGCGACCTGGGCGTTTTCCACCGCACTGCTGGCCAACCCCATTACCTGGATCGTGTTGGGCGTGGTGGCGCTGATCGCGGCCCTGGCCGCCCTGGTGATCTATTGGGACGAAGTCAGCGCGGCGGTCTCCGCCGCCCTGGGCTGGATCGTGGAAAAGTGGACCGGCTTACGCGGGATCATCGAGGACAACGCCTTTTTAAGCGCGGTATTCGCCCCCCTGTTGGCGGCGGCGGATCTGGCGGGATGGGTGATTGATTCCTTTGGAAAGATCCCGGATTGGTGGGCGCAGTTTACCGACTGGCTGGCGCAGCTGGACCCGTTCGCGGTGATCGGCGCCGGGGTGGATTGGCTGATAGACAAGATCAACGCCATTCCCGGGATCGACCTCGGCGACGGCGGCGAGATCCAGCTATCGGAAAAAGTGCGCCAGGAGCGCGAAAACATCCAACGCTTTGCGCCGGCCCTGGACGAAGGCCGAGTGAACCAAACGCCGCCGGGTGGCTTTCTGCAGCAAGTCAGCAATGCGAATACGACTAATAACCGGGGCGTCACGGTGGAGAAACTGGAGGTGAACGCCAACGGGCCGGTAAACGGCTTCATGCTGGCGGACGAACTGAGCATGGCGGCGGGGTAATGCATGGCGGACTTTATCGATCTTTTTATCGTTAACAACGATATCAGCCTGGACGCCATCGGCGTGCCGCAGGAAATCAGCGGGCGCGCGTCCATCGCCCAGGATATCAAACACATGATCCGCGACAGCGGTCTGCTGGTGGAGCTGATCGGCGAGCGCAACCCGGAAAAAGTGGCGTTGAACCTGAGCCGCATCGAAACCCGGGTGGAGAACGACGCCCGCATTACGCCTGGCACGGCCAAGGTTACGCGCACGGATCTGGAAACGGTTTATATCACCGCCAAAACCCTGAAATACGGACACATCGAGTTTTATCTATGAACGATCACCACGCGGACTTTGCGCGCCTGGTCAAAGAGGCGGGCATTCCGACCACCGAGGCGGAACTAAGAACCGTCTGGGAAAACGAAGTCGCCGCCCAAGGCGTGGCGTTCAACAACAACAGCGAGTATTCGCCCTGGTGGCGCATCGTGTCGGCGCTGGTGACCAAGCCCGTGCTATGGCTGGTGGATCTGCTGATTACTGGTGTGCTGCCGCAAATGTTCGTGAAGACCGCCAGCGGCTCCGCCCTGGATCTGCTGGCCTGGGGCGTGGCGGTGGAGCGCAAGCAGGCGGCCAAGGCGCGCGGGCGCGTGCAGTTCACTCGGGGCGATTTGTCGGGCGAGTTGGAAATCGCGGCGGGAACCTGGATTCAAAGCGCGAGCATTAACGGGCGCATCTATCGTCTACAGACCACCCGAGCGCAACGCTTTAAAGACGGCGAAGCCCACTTGCTGGTGGAAGTGGAAGCGGCGGACACGGGCAGCGGTTACAACCTGGCGGCGGGCTATTACGCGGTGACGCCGAACCCCATCCCCGGGGTGATGGTCACCAATCTGGACAACTGGCTGTTGCATCCAGGCGCGGATCGCGAGACCGACGACGCCTTGCGCCTGCGGGTGCGCAACCAGTTCAGCGCGGTGAACCAATGGCACACCGACGCGGTGTATACGGCGATCATCGCCAGTTTCGACGGCGTCAGCGTGGACAACGTGTTTTTTGAGCATGAAGCGCCGCGCGGTCCCGGCACGGCCAACGCCTTTATCTTGTTTGAAACCGGCACGCCCGACGCGGCCTTTTTGGCGCGCATCCAGGCGCGGATCTCTGACGAGGGCAACCACGGCCACGGCGATGATCTGCAAGTGTTCGCCATGCCGGAAACCCTGCACGACGTCAGCGCGGATCTGTGGGCGGTCAGTCATCTGGACGCCGCCGCGCGGGAGCAGTTAAGGCTGGCGGTGACGCAGTTTATCCGGGCCGCGTTTCGGGAGAATCAGGACTACCAGCCGACGCGGACCTTTCCGTTTAGCCGGTTTTCCTTCAGCCGCCTGGCGCAGGAGCTACACACGGCGTTTCCGGCGCTGGCGTCCATTGATTTTAAAACGAGCGATATCACCAGCCAGATGGACATTCCCCGGTTGAAGTCGCTGACGGTGACCCTGCCATGATCGAGATTAAATTGCCGTTTTGGCTGGGCGGGGAGCAGCTGGCCAAGCTGGCCCGCGCCGCCCGCCGTTACTGGGAGCGGGTGGAACACTGGCTGCGCTGGCCGCTGCGTCAGACCGACGCGGAAACCTGCGCCCTGGGCGTGCTGGATCTGCTCGCCTGGCAGCGCAATATCGCGCGCTTTACCGGCGAACCGGAAAGCCTCTATCGGCTGCGGGTGAAGTACGCCTACGCCAACGCGGTGGACGCCGGCAGCGTCGCCGGCTTCAAACGTATTCTGCAACGGCTGGGGGTGGGCTATGTGGAGATCGAGGAACGCGCCCCGGGGCGGGACTGGGACGTCATCACCCTGCGCCTGTCCGACGGTCAGCTGAGCGCCAACCCGGAGCTATTGCGGATCATCCTGCAAATGTACGGGCGCACCTGTCGCCGTTACGAATTTGAACTGATTACCCCGGTCACCCTCGCCGTGTCCGTCGGGACGTTCGACTGGGACCAGCACACCCTGACGGCGACCTTGCCTAACAGCCTGCGCCTGACCTTACGTCTGGCGGAGCCTCACCACGATTCACAACTGTTCGTCGCACGACTTTAAAGGAGTTTTTACCATGCCTGTGATCACCCTCGCCGGGGAACGGCTGATCGCCCAGAAACAAGCGGCGGGCGCGCCGCTGACCATCGACGCCTTTGTCTTGGCGAATGTGCCGGGGCTGGACCCCGCCGCGCCCATCGACCGACACGAAGGCTTGCCGGAAGACAGCCGCCAGGTGTTTTCTGGCGGCGTCACCCAAGTGGGTTACGTCAACCCTAACCTGGTGGTGTATTCGCTGAGCCTGGACAGCACCCAGGGCGACTTTGCGTTTAACTGGATCGGCCTGGTGTCCACTACTGACGATAACGCGGTGGTGGCCATCGCCCATGTGCCGCTGCAACAGAAGCGAAAAACCCAGGGCAGCGTCACCGGCAACAATATCACCCGCAACTTTATGCTGGAGTTCAACGGCGCGCAGTCGCTGACGGACATAACAGTGAGCGCCGACACCTGGCAAATTGATTTCACCGCCCGCCTGCTGGGCATCGACGAACGCGAGCGCCTGAGCAATCAGGATCTCTACGGCCCGGCGGCGTTTATACAGAACGGCTTCAAGCTGGTGAAATCAGGCTCTCGTTTCGAATTACAGCCTGGCGTCGGCTATGTGGGCGGCGTGCGCATCGAGCAGACGGAACCGCTGTTTATCACGGTCCCGCATTCCCCCGCCAGCGTATGGGTGGACGCCGCCCTGGTGGGCGACGTGAGCGGCGTCGAGCCGCGCTTTCAGGTGATCGTCGCGGATCAGGTCGAAGGCGGCCCCGACGCCCACGGCGTGCGCCATTACGTGGCGAAGCTGGCGGACATTGCCCAGGACGGCGCCGTGACGGATCGCCGCACCACGTCGGCGGCGGCGATTCAGGCGGCGCTGGAGGCGCACCAGGCGACGCCTGACCCGCACCCGCAATACCTGCGCCAGACGCAATACAGCGACCTCAAATCCGGGCGCAAGAACCTGTTGATCAACCCCTTTTGCGCCGTGTGGCAAACCGGCCCCCAGGTGCTGGCCCCAACCCAGGGAACCTACCTGGCGGACGGCTGGAAGCTGCACCGGCTGAGTGAATTCAACGGCCAGTTCAACGCCCATCTGCTTGACGACAAAATCGGCCTGGCGCTGACCTGCACCGCCACGGCGTCATCGCGGGCGCTGGTGAGCGTGGCCCAGTTCATCGAGGCCACGACCTTGCAGCCGCTGACCTACCTTAACAAGGCCGACAAAGTGAGCCTGGTGTTTAAAATCCGCTTCAGCGCCAATTACCGGGGCAAGCTGGCCCTGGCGGCGCACAACCACGACACCAGTATTTTGCTGGGCTGGAAGGCGGTGGAGGTGGCCGGCGACGCGTCGTTTCCTTACCAGGAGGCGGAAATCGCCTTTGAATTCGGCGACTGGCATCTGGACCCGGAAAGGACCGGCGCGGGGCTGATTGTCTCAGTGCATTTTGAGGACGCGTCGGATTACGGCTTCAGCGCCGCAATCAATCACCAGCTGCGCCTGCATGCGTTGCAATTGGAGCAAGGCCACCGCTCCACCGACTTCGAACCGATTTCATTGCATGAAGCCCTGGCGCAATGCCAACGCTATTACCGCGCGCTGACGATTCCCTACTTGCAAGGATGGACCACCGACAAGGAGCGCTTCACGGTGGGTAGCCTATGGTATCCCACCATGCGCGTGTCGCCGGCGGTCAGTTTGTTGGACCTGTCTTACGACGGCGGCGACTGGGCGCAGGCGGAAGGGATCTCCGATAAAAATTGTTATATCACGATGCAGCCTAACGGCAGCGGACACACTGCGATCAGACATGGCCGAGCCATTTTGGACGCCCGCTTTTAAGGAGTCAGTCACGAAGATGAAACGCTATATAGAAAACCAGTTTGGCGAGTTTATATGTCAGGCCACCACCTATCCGCGCCGCCATCGCCGCCAGATCCTGGCCGAGGTGGACGCGGGCGAGGCGACGCTGATTCCCTTCGATCATGACGCGGCGGCGCTGGCCGCCAAAATGAGCGCGGAACGCGCCTGGCGCGACGCCGAACTGAAACGGGCGGACATTGAATTATTCAAAGTGGAGGACCGCGACAGCGACGGCCAGGCGCAGCGCTGGCGGGCGTATCGCTGCGCCCTGCGCGATTATCCCCAGCAGACGGACTTTCCGCAGTGCATGCGGCCCAGTGCGCCGGATCGTTCCTGATGCGTTGGCGACTGACCGCGTTCAACGCGTCAAACATCGAGGCGCAAGCCGTCGCCCTGGCGGCGCCGATCCTGGCTGGCGCGGACGCGTCCCTGGCCCAGGCTAGCGCCCGGGTGCAAGGCGTGTCTTTATCCTATGCGTGCAACCCTTTGGCGGCGCAGGCGAGCGAAGCGGCGGCAGCGCGGGACGCTTACCTGGCGCTTATGCGCTATGAAGGCCAGACCCTATGCGTGCATCCGTTTCAGGAAGGCGTGGGCGATGGCAGCGGGCTTTATCGTTACCTGTCCGCGCCCAATGCGGCGGCGCGCCTGGCGGCGAAACTGACTGACGCCCAGGACGCAGGCCGACCCCGTGGCCTGCTGGACGCGGTGGCCGTGTTGATCGTGGCGCGGGATCTGGCGGGCTTCGCCGAACGCTTGGCGGCCTTCAATGCGGTATTCCCCACGCCGGAACTGCAACTGGCGCAGCGGCGGGCGGCGCAGCTGGCCACCCTGGAGCAGGAAAAATTCATCCTGCCGGATGCGCCCCTGACGCCACCCTGGACGGCGCGCGATGGTATCCAAGTTCACCACCTGGCGCAGCACGGGCGCGCGGTCGGGGCACAGCTGGCGACGGCGCAGGGTTACGCGTCGGAAACACCAAGCCCGATAGCGGAGTTACAAGCCGTAATCGCGCGTAAGCGCCAACGCTTAAAAGAACTGCAAAGCCACTACGACCAGTTAAAAGGCCAGCTGACTGGTCAGGCGGGGTATGCGCTTTACGCCCAGGGCGATGCGTCGGCAGTGGCGGCGCAACTACAAGCGCCCGGCGCGCCGGGGCATGAATACGTGCTGACGGCGGGGGCGTTGTTCGTCGCCGGAACGGGTCAGCTCACCTTTTTAAAAGAGACTTTCGGATTATGAGACTGAACGACTTTACCGTCCCCGGGACCGAATTAACGGTGACGGGGAATCTGCGCATCGAGACGGAGGACCTGGGCGGCCAGACCAGCGGCACGGATCGCGCCAACAAGGGCATCAAGCCGAAAACGCTGACCGTGTCCCTGCTGATCCTGAAGAAGCACTCCGGCGACTTAACCGACTTGGTGAAAGTGGCGGAAGCGGAGGACGGCGCCGGCAAGCTGCGCGTTTACGACATTGTGGAAGATACGGCGCGCGCGATGAACGTGCGCCAGGTGCAATTCACGGGGGCGTTTGTGTGCAAGGATCTGTCCCCCAGCCAGGCCTGGCGCGTCAGTTTCACGCTGGCGGAATATCTGAGCGTGGCGGAGAAGACCGAACAGCGGCGCGACCTGAGCCAGACGGAGGCGCAACAGGCCCCCGGGGAAACCATCACCGCCCAGGAGGAGACGCCCGCCGAAGGTGAAACCCTGACCGGCTTTGAAACCTTTCTGAGCAAGGTGGACAAGGCGCTGGCATGAAGCTGCATAAATCCCTGAGCGTTGGCGGTATCCCGCTTAAATTGGTGTCTGAAGACGTTCGCCTGGCGTTGTTCAGTCCTGGGCGGGCCGTGTTTACCGTGCAGGCGAGCGCGCCCTTGTCAGGTGTAGTCCAGTTCGCCCTGGGCTATGACCCCAACGCCTTACAGCGCTTTTTTATCGGTTACGTGGAAAGCTGCACGCCCTTGGATAACCAACAACAGCGGGTTTTCTGTCGGGAGCTGACCGCTACCTTGAACCGACGCTTACCGCTCAATCTGCGCCACGTCACGCTAAATGAAACCCTGGCGGCGATCAGCCAGGACACCGGGCTAATTTTCGTGATGCCCCCGGAACCCTACGCGACCACCAAGGCGCCGGCGTTTTACTCCTGGGGCGGCGGTTACCACTGCATGGACGCCTTGGCGGAGGTGTACGCCATCCCGCAGATGATCTGGCAACAGCAAGGCGACGGCGCGGTCTACGTGGGCGGGTGGGCGCATAGTTACTGGGCGGCGCGGCCCGTGGAGATCCCGACGAATTTATTAAACGGCTTCGGCTTGACCAACCGCGCCCGCCTGCCGGCGACGCCCAAGCTGCGCCCGGGCGTCTGGCTGAACCAAACCCATTACGTCACCCAGGTATGCCTGGCCGACAACCATATGAATCTGACTTGGAGCGCTGCGCCGTGGACGAAGAGATTAAAAAGATAGTGTTACGACTGTTCCCGGAGCTGAGTGGGAATTTGCACTTGCCGCGCTTGGCCAAGGTGGTGGCGATCAGCGACCCATTACAAAAGCCGGAACTCTGCGACCGCTTCCGGCCCCGCTACGCCGTAGACATGCGCGTATTGACGCCCCAGGGCGAGGAAGACCCAGAACTTCCCCTTTATCGTTGCGTGCCGTTGCCGGCGTCTTATGGCGGTATTGAGCGCGGGCAATATGGATTCCCGGAGCCTGGGACCATCGTAGAGGTGGCGTTCGCCTACGGCTTGCCGGATCAGCCCTTCATCCGCACGGTATTGGGACAGGGCATAGGTGCGCCTAGTATCCAGCCCGGTGACTTGGTGTGGCAACAATCCGAAGCGGTGCGCCAGCGCGTGAACGCCAAAGGCGACTGGCTGCGGGAAACCCATGGAGACATAACCGACACAAGCGCCCGCCGGCGCGTGGACGCCCTGGACAACCAGGAGCGTTACCAGGACAGCCTGACCGAAGTCAGCGAACACAGCGCGGAGCACATCGGCGGCGTGAAGACCGTGGAAGCTCTGGGCGCGTTAAAACTGCTGAGCGGCGGCCACGCCAACCTGTCGGCGGCGGATAACCTGAACCTGACCACTGCCGCCAACCTTAACCAGGCGGTTGCACGAAGCCGACACGCGTCGATCCAAGGCGACGACCAAGCTACCGTGGGCGGCTCGCGTTCAGCAACGATCAGCGGCAACGACACGCAAACCAGCGCCAACAAAACCATAAACGTTCAGGGAAGCCATACCGACATCGCCAGTGCGGCCAGACAGATTCAAGCGCAAGTTATCCAACTAAAGGCCCGCGCCGCCGTGACCATCCAAGCGCCAGCCATCGCCATGGGCGGCGGGGGTGTGGACGTGTTGCAAGTGATTGCGGACCTAATCGGGGTGGTTCAGGAGTTGGCGGCCACGACGGCGAGCCATACCCACGGAGGCGGAGGAAGCGGGACGCCATCAAGCAGTGGGAGCCATAGCAGCCAGGCGAGCCGCGCGGGCGCATTGAAAGGTCAGATTAGCGGGCTTATGCCGTAAACGTGATACTACAAAGGGGCCTAGTTGGCCCCTTATATAGTGTTAATAATTAAACCATTCGAATTTTTACTTCTTCAGCTTGCAGCAAGACAGATCCAGGCGCGACTCACGGCCTAAAGCAGTCTGCTATAGGGCTAGCGTTTGGGAAGGAGCAAGAGGGGCGCCGGACACTTAACGATGTAGAAACCCCTCAGTTCCGCTAGGCTAGGAGGATTAAACCGCTTCGTAACCACTAAACTAGATAATAGACACCAGTTTCCCACAAACTTATTATGGGTCAGTAACAAACAGGAGGGCATATGTCCAAAGATTACTTGCACTACATTGAAACAAAGCCTGACGTGATGGTTGGCAAGCCTTGTATTAAAGGGACACGGATAACGGTCGAAGCAATTCTGGAAATGCTTGCTTGCGGCATGAGTCATTCTGAAATTATTTCTGATTTTCCTTCCCTTAACGAAGCCAAGATCAGAGCGGCGCTTATGTATGCGGCACACCATATTGCAAGAGGGAGCGCTGCATAGTGTTGTTAATCGATGAGAACTTGTCTTACAAGCTTGCCGCTCGGCTGGCTGGTGATTTTCCGGGAACAATTGCAGTCGCTAAGGCTCCGAGTTTAGGGGAAGGCACGCAAGACCCTGTCGTCTGGGAGTATGCAAAAACGAACAACCTCGTTCTCGTCACAAAGGATAAAGACTTTGTGGACTACTGGAAGCGCTTTGGTCCTCCCCCCAAGGTCATCCGCTTAGAGATAGGGAATAGTAGATTAAGTAATGTCGAGCAGATGATCATAAATAACAAGAACAAGATACTGCACTTTATTAGTAGTTCCAATGATGGGCTGTTAATGCTAAAGGGCTTTTAGAAACAGCCCCCCTACTTTGACCGGCTCCCCACATGCGCGGAGGTTGTCATAGCCACCGATATAGCTTTTCACTACGTGCAGATAGAGTCCATGGATGGATTTGTACTTACTCTATCCACGTATCCCACTTTTATTGAGACCAAGCCTACCCCTTAGTGTAAATGTGCCGACGTTTGTTCGTGTGACCCGCTTGTTTGTATCTGGACATACGAACACGGAGCAGGCCCTCTTTCTTCATAGAAAAATTCACTCCTCCCCACGCCTGCGCGGTTTGAGTAAATGCCGAGTTTGTGAAGTTGGGGTTAGGCTCTCAGCCTCACTGGAAACTGGTTCTGGAAAGATCGCGATTTCAATTATTGAATGATTTGGAATCAAGTCGTAGTTGCTAATCTAGCTTAACCTGTATTGATTCGGTCCAGGGGACTCTCCGTTCCCGCGTAGTGATTTCCCAAGACGTGTGTGTAGATTTGAGTTGTACTGACATCATTGTGTCCCAGTAATTCTTGAACCGTCCTAATGTCAGTTCCCGCTGCCAGAAGATGAGTCGCGAAAGAATGGCGAAAATAGGTCTTCTCGGTCCGGATACTGTATCCCCGAAGACAGATTTCTCTGCGAACGGATTCTAAAAAAGGACTGTCCATATACTCACTCTCCCTGTGATCTTTATGCTGTATAAAAATACAGCATATTGGCAAGGAGTCAAGAAAGTCGCACGCTTTGCTGTACCGGATGGCTCGGTTTTTCGATGATATAGTTCTGAAAAATGTTTCGATTCAATAACTTGGAATCTGGCTTGTTGTGATAACGAGCCCCCCAAGAAAGTGTATATGCGCACGCACGGTTTCTCTAAAATGAGATAGGTTTACTTTTCGGGTTTTTACACTGGAATCAGTGAGCTGGAGGGGGTATCTTCGAAGTCTTGAAATTGAAAAACGCGCATGCGCGATATACAAATGTTAGGCGTACAAATGAACCCAAGTATATTTGTTTCACAGCTAATTAATCCAATGGAAGATATGGATTTATCTAGTTACTCCTATAAAGAAGTAATACTTGCAGCTCTTACTTGGCCTACTGACGGCTGGGCACCGCAAGCTTTAGACTGGATAGAAAAGGGAGTGCAACTAGATTCAGAGATAGTGCTGGCATTAGAATTATTTAGCTCTAATAAATGTAATTCGCAAAAGAATCGTCATCGAGCCTTTGCACTAGCTAAAAGTTGGTTACGTGATAATGCAAACACCTAACAAGTTGCTCAAATACATTCCGGCCACAACAAACGTGGCCTCCATGGGACAGCCTACACTGCGTTTCGGCTGCCCCTTAGCAAAACGTTAAGCAGACAAGAGAAGGCCATGGAAGACAAAGTAGAGCTTGGGGATTACTCAAAGATATTAGCTTTGCAGGAATATATAAATTCCCGGCTTCGTGACACCTATGAATCCAATAAGGATAAAGGGCGTGAGAACTTGTCGAAGTTTCTTGTCGATTTTGTTGAGGCTCTTGTGGATGAGTTAAATGCAAATGGGCACAGCTTTGGTCGCTGCGACTATTCCGGTGATGTGAATTTCGAGAATAGCGAGCAGCAGTATAGTGATGGTGAGGAAATGGGGTGCGGGGTTCTTCTCCATTTCCACGGCTTCGCAGTAAAGGCTAGCTGGGAAGGTCGAGACAAGTATGCTTAACAAGGCCATAAAATTCGTTACGGCCACGAAAGGCGTGGCCTCCACCGGACTGCCTACGCGTTGCTTCGGCAGCCGTTTATGGTGGCGTTATGCGATCAAAGTGGATCTGCTAAATGAGTAAAAAATATAAAGGTAAAATTTGCGCCTACTGTTGCGAAAACGAGTCGACAAAGACTGGCGATCATATTTTTGCTCGCGAATTCTTTCTAAACGGCGAAAGAAATAATTTGCCCAAAGTACCAGCATGCGAGCGATGCAATAATGAGAAATCTAATCTGGAACATTATTTAACTGCTGTGCTTCCATTTGGAGGGAGTCACGGCGATGCAGAAGAAAACCTAAGAACACTTCTGCCTCCACGATTGGAGAAAAATCAAAGATTAAGAAATGAAATTCTAAATGGGTCTGTTTTCGGGGCATCAGAAGAAACACTAGAAGCAATTCCTCTTGATGGTCAGGCATTTGTGGATTTCTTTACTAAAGCTTCCAAGGGTTTGTCGTTGTATCATTGGGGTGACTATATCGACCCAGAAACATTTGCCTATAGTACATGTTTAACATCAACGGGTGTTGAGCTAATTGAGGAGCGTATTTTCAGCCTTAATGCTGGAAAGCTAATTGAAAATGAAATTGGCGCTAGAACTATTTCTTATAGGGGAGTTCAAGCAGTGGATAATAGCCAAATTAGCTTTTGGCTGTTTACCATATACGGTGGTCTTAAAGTTGCAGATGCGGGAACACTATCCAATACAATATGTACAATTACTGCTCCAAATAAGATCAAGGATGCTATTCTTGGTGTTTTTAATGAGGCAAGCGCATAACAATCGCTTCAAAATGACGCTTGGCGGCGCATTTTAAGCGGGCGTTATGTATTTATAGGTTGAGGAAGTCCATGGATAGAAACCTTATTAAGTGCAACTCTATCGAATATCGAAAAGGCTATATCGAAGTTCTAGCGGGTATTCATGATGAATGTGTGAATCTAGAAGTATGGAATATACACCCCGAAGTTGATATTACGTCGCTTGATCTAGGTGATGAATCTCTTCCTGAAGGTGCGGTAACCTCTAATACAGAAATCGAACTTAGCCTTGAAAATGCTGAGTTACTAATTAGCCAGCTAACTCAGGCTGTAAATAAAGTCCGCGCCAAAAACAATACATAACAATTTGGTGAAGTACACTCCGGTTGCTATCGCCACCTACGCGGGACAGCCAAAGTGTTAGGTATTAATCAGTATGCATAGCCAACAGATTCAAGAATTGATTGATGCTGTAAGGAAAGAGTTTGGAGAAATTCATTACTTTGGATCATCCAAAGAAGAGAGACACGGAGTTGGATTCACGATTTCCGATGTCAAAGCTACGTTTTCTATCTCTACATTGGGTGGTGACCTAAAGAACAGTTACGATATTCAGGTAGAAGGTATACCCGCTGGTGAGTATATTTTTACTAATGAAGTTTCACTGGATGATTTTTTGAATCTCGTGAAGATATTTAGAGGTCCTGAGAGTGAGTGGCCATGAATACACCTAAAAAGTCAAACCAGCAAGGGCCCTTCGGGCCGGGACGCGCTTACGCCCCCCCCTATTCAGTCACAAAGCCTGATTAGATACCCTCCTTGTCCAGCAGCTTTAATACTTTGAAATAATCTATGGAAATAAGGCTTTCCCTAAGGAGGATGAAAGCGTCATAACAAACAATTTTATATAAGAAATGACGATTTATTGGGCTAAGGTCGAATCTGCACGGTATCAAGTACTGCGGGTGTTTAATTTTTTTCACGCATAATCCAGCTCGTTTTACTCGCGATGCAAATCTAGCTTTGCTATTTCAACCTGTTGGACCTTTTGAGAAATAGACAACTTCGGAAATGCGAATAATTATTCGATTTTTCGAATTAACGACTCCACCAATCCTAACCACCTTCTTTTGTGGTAGATCAGAAGAAGCAATATTCCCCTTTAAAAACAACGGAATTAAAAAGTTGGCACGCGTAGTGCTTATTCAAGAATAACTAGATAAACAACTCTATTGCAGATACAGCGAAGCATTTCATGATCAAGCATTTCAGTGAACAGTCGGGACACAAGCTTAGCCAGCCTATACAGGGCAGCTTCGTGGACAACCTGCTGCTTAGTGGCTGGCAATGCGATTATTTACGCAGTTGGATCGCAATTAACAGCAAGCCAAAAGGCAAAGCCTCCCCCTAGTGACTTAGTCACGTTCAGAGGGAAGCCAAAACCTCTGGACCCCTCCCCTTATCAAGGAATAGGAATCCAGCGGGTTAGCGCTCACTGGGTTTTTGATGTGTTTTATCTGTGGACACAATGTGGACACTTTGGCTTTTTAAATCCTTTTTAAAGCGGCCAACAGAATATATAACTTATTGTTTTTATTGAGTTTAGGTAGGCTGGCCGAATGGTAAGGCAGCGAGTTGCTAACTCGTCGAACCCGAAGGGGTTCTGCAGGTTCGAGTCCTGCGCCTACCGCCACCTTTTAGACACAGGAAGTCGTAAAACGGAGAGTTGCCAGAAGGGTAATGGAGCAGTCTTGAAAACTGTGGCTTGGAAACAGGCATGGGGGTTCGAATCCCTCACTCTCCGCCAGATATTTTGACGATGAAAAAACGAACACGGCCTGTTGGTCCAATGGCGAAGACGCCGGGTTGTCTCCCCGGAAACAAGAGTTCAATTCTCTTACAGGCCGCCATTTATAGCGAGGTAACAAGCGTGTACAGCAATCAATTGGCGGAGAGTTTCGCCGCCAACCAGGCGGCTTACCTCAAACAAAGACTGGACCGTCGCCTGGGCCATAACCGAACTCAAATTCGGATCAACCAGAATGACCTGATCGTCGTTCTGGAAAGAAGCGACCTAACCCGCATCGCCGCCGGGGATATCCCCACACGCATTGGGGAGTTGCGCGTAAAGGCGAAGCTGACTGGCTAAAGAGTCACGCGTTCGTGATGGAAATGGCAGACATACTTGGCTTAGAACCAGGCGCCTTGATCGGCATGCGAGTTCGAGTCTCGCCGAACGCACCACATTTACTAGCGATTTAAGAAGCACTTATCGCTTAAAACGTATTACAGCCCGGTAGCTTAACTGGCAGAGCAGCGGCTTCCAAACCCGCCAGGTGATGGTTCGAATCCGTCCCGGGTTGCCACTTTGATTAACGAAATAGATTAGACAGAGGAAAAGGTCATGGAAAACGAGTTCGACGAACGGGTCGTCGTCCCCAGCAACAATTAGAAACCGTCATTCTTCCGGGCGATGCCGCCTCAAGGATGACCTCAATTTACCCTCACCCCTGCCCCGTAGCTTAATTGGTAAAGCACCGGACTTTGACTCCGGGAACCCTGGTTCGAATCCAGGCGGGGCGGCCAATTTCAACCAGATAAACCTAAAAATATTTTGCAAATGTAGACAGATAGAAGAGATGTAGTCATGAGCGCCCCTCGCATACTTAGATTGGACAAAACCGGCCAACCCATGCAGTGGATGAGCCAGGAAGAAGCGGCCACGCTGATCTGCAACGACCGCGTACTCTGGAGCGCCGGCGATAACGTCATTGTTTTGCGAGGCGGAACAGGACGTGACGGACAGCGGTCCACCCTTGAAATTCCAACCATCATCGCTTCCGAAGGTCGCGACAAACACGTGATGGAAACGCCACCGCTGACCAACAAATACCTGTTCCGGCGGGATGACAGCACCTGCATGTACTGTGGATTGACGTTCCCTTATGAACTGCTCAGTCGCGATCACATCATGCCGGTGTCCCGGGGTGGTAGGGATATCTGGAAAAACGTCGTTTGCGCCTGCATCCGGTGCAACAACTTCAAAAGAGACCGCACCCCGGAAGAAGCCGGTATGCCTCTATTAGCAGTGCCATTCGTACCCAGCCGGTACGAATACCTGTATCTGGCCAACAGAAACATTCTGGGAGACCAGATGGAGTTTCTACGTAAAGGCTTCAGCCGCCACCTGTTGGCGAGAATAGCCTGAACCACCTCACCCTTAGCGGCCTTCGGGTCGCTTTTTTTATTCAAATAGAAACTTCCACAGCAACAAAATAGGCGGGTCTGTTAAATTGAATAGTAGAAAGGGATGTATGGTCCCTATTTTTCCCTTTCGATACATAAACGTCGAGAAAAAACCATAAGTCAATCAGTCCTGCCACTGTTGAATATGACTATATCGAGCCCACCTACGAATGCACATATTCATACGTACGTTTCTTCGTGAGTGAGGCAGCTCGAATTTCCGAGACTTTTACACTGGAATCAGTGGGCTGAAGAAGGTATCTTCGAGGTCTTAAAATTGGAAAGCGCGCATACGCAATATACAAAGGTTGCTCGCTGCTGACAGTCGCTAGATTCAGAATGTCACGGAACCACAACTCTGAAGTTTAATTGAACCCGATAGCCAAGAATCCGCTTATTTTGGAGCCGATGGCTTAACCTCCTTAGCCAAGTCGGGACACAGCTATTTCGCAAACAGCAAAAAAGGGAAGAAAAATGCCGTCACACACCCAACACACCTTAATTACATGGATTCCCAACTCCGTCGACGGAGCCCGAGAAGCAAAAAACTTAAACCGACTCTACAGTAACTTTTCTGTACTCCGACCACCCCAAACCCTGGGCGCGTTGGATCAGTTCATGAGTGTTATCTTAGTTGGTCATCGAAGTGAACTTTTACACCAGCCTATCATTCATAGCTTGCTTAGTGTTTTTTCCGGCGAACAGAATTTGGCTAGAGTTGGTGCTGGTGGCTGCAACTGGCTGGTCCTGGCGGTCTGCGATGGTGGAGTAGGCAAGTTTCATGGAACTTTACAAAGCGAGAACGAGATTCTATCCCCGGCGCGACAACTGGCTGATCGCTTGAATATAAAGGTTTCATCTACAGTGCGCCCACTCCTCTTCGACGAAGTTGGCCAAGGTAAAGCGTTTGCTTTGGCTCATGGCGAGATCCTAATCCGCTCAAACCCTGATCATAATCCCCTATGGTACGACTTCGAACCCAACAAGGTTTTAGTTGACGAGCTAGCGAACATGTTTAGCAGGATCTAAAGTTCGTACACGACAATGGGACTAAGGAAAACCCAAGACGTCCATCGATGAATGACAGTGATCTGCTTCTGTTGGGCAATAAGCAGACGTTGAGTGCACAAAGACTTCCCGATCACAATGTTCTAATCTAATACTCAGTGAGCAGGATCAAACATCTGCTATCGGGCACTATGCCGTCATATCACGATGGCGTACTCAGTCGTAAACTCTCAACGTCACGCCCATATCCGAAAACATCTCTTCCAGCTCACTAAAGAAAGTACGATCCGGCAACTCTACCGCATCAAATACGCCCCACTCCTGAAGCTGTTCGATCGACTCATCCTGCTCACACATTTTCAGCCTCCGCTCAAGGTTCATCCGGACCCAAGCGAGCTTCCCCAGGGCGCATTCAATATCGGGCGCGGTGGTAATATGTATTGTGAAGGGCGGCGCAACGCCAAAGCCGCCGAACAGACAGTCATGCAAGGAGTCCAGGCAGGCGCCAAAGTATCCGTTTTCACCATTCAAAGCCTCCCCTAAAGAAAGGTAGAAGCTCGGAATATCAGTGATGTAACGGCCGTCAAGAAAGACCTCTCGTCCCTTTCTATCCGCCGCCCGCAGGTTACCCTGCCGACAATAGTCTTCCCGGTTTTTGTGTATCTGCCGATATTTCTGATGATGGTCCCAATCCGCCCATACCGGTTTTTTGCTCAACGCTCATTCTCCCAAGGTAATACGTTAGTCCACAGCTTTAATAGGAAGGCCTGTGCGCCTAGCTCTGCGGCGCCAGGGTCGCAGTCAGCGCCGCAATTTGCTGTTGCAGCATTTCCAGACGGTTGTTGAGTCGCGATACTTCATTTTCGTTCGGTGTGGTTCCGGCCAGCAGCTGCGCCAGATTCTGATCGATGCGATGCTGTTCCTTCCGCAGTTCATCAATTCTATCGAGAATCATTCTTTGCGAGCTGTACAGTTTTAGCCTGTCATCGCGCTCCTGCAGCGCAGCTTTGTGCTGTTTAAGCGTGTCTTCCAGAGCTTTGTTTTGCGCTCGCAATTCGGCTACTTCCGTATGCAAAGAGGTGTTTTCCGAGTTGGCGCTCAGCAACATATTCCGCTCCACCAGCGTCATAGAGTACTTGCGCTCAAGCTCCCGGTAGATTTCCGCGTTGGTCACTTCCGATGTACGGTTCTGCAATTGATGCTCCAGTTCCGCATTTTTAAGCTGTAAGGGATGAATAATCAGGTGCAGGTTAAGCGAATAAACCAAAGCGCCGCAGGCGGCGGCGAGCGCAAGGGTCAGAGTGACTGACTGCTTTCCATGCTCGAGCATAGCGTCTCCTTTGAGAATTAAAATATAACCCACTACTGCCATACTGCGAGTCGGCGTAGATTACTCCATGTCCCTCCCGCAACCAAGCTAATCGCCATCATTACAGGCAAAACGACTAACCATTCTCCACTAGACGCCACATTGCGTAACTGAGTATGGGAGACCATACTTTTTCAATGAACAAAAACACCGCCGGATTAGTATCCGAGCAAAACCTGAACACATTCAGAGACAGCTTTGCGCGCTGCTTTGGTGATGTGGGTAGCGACGTACGCTTTGTGGACGATTTCTATGTACGCCTTAAAGCCTCTGACGCCAAGGTCAGCGCTATATTCAATCGCCGCCCCATAGAGCAGCAAGTGCATGCCGTTCGCTCTGCAGTCTACGCCTTAGAGGAATACGCCACCAACGGCCAGCCCGATAATACATTGAGATTGATAGAGGCGTCGCATAACCATCAAACGATGGGTCTGACGCCCAATATGTATGAGTTGT
Source organism: Hahella sp. HNIBRBA332 (assembly GCF_030719035.1). Lineage (NCBI taxonomy): Bacteria > Pseudomonadati > Pseudomonadota > Gammaproteobacteria > Oceanospirillales > Hahellaceae > Hahella > Hahella aquimaris. Next base: position 50,383 of record NZ_CP132203.1, on the reverse strand, counting down.
GGTTAAGTTGTCTGCTGGAGACCGTTCTTTGTCACGACAAGACCTATGACGATGACGTCAGAAAAGCTTGGGAACTGACTCTGAGACCTGGCATTGATTACCTCAAGCAAACACTCGACTCAGAAATCCGCGCAGCAGGAGATGTAGCAGAAGGACAAAGCACCGCGCCCAAATAGTGGGACTTCAGCGATTGTCGCCTTTTCTTCTCCGCCCCGGCGGAACCGGCTTAGCACCAGAAAGCTCTCCGCCGCAAGCTCTGACGATGGTCTCCATCACCATTTCCGCCGCGAAGTTCTTAGGCATGGAATCTGGATTGGTCACCGCCAGTTGATAGGCGCCTTCCATCGTCGCGAGAACCATCGCCGCCAGTTTGCGGATCTCTTCCGCCGCCAGGCGATCGCCCGCGATATTCCAAAGTAGCTGCGCAAGCTCTTTCATTTGCATGGCGATGGCTTCGCAATACAACTCCCTGACGTCTCCCACCCGCACCGCCTCTGCGCCAATCAATACCCAGGCTTTCACCGCTTCCGGATCCGCCCCCTTCCCTAGCGCCAGCCTGGCGTCAACAAACGCCCGTAGTTGCTGCTCAGGCGTTTGCGCGTCGACGCTAAGTCTCCGGTAGCGGGTTTCGCCTATGCTGACGACATACTCGACCAGGGCTAATAAAATTTCCCGCTTGGCTTTGAAATGATAATGAATCAATCCCGGCGTCAGGCCCGCCTCCGCGGCGATCGCCTGGATTGTCGCGCCGTCGTAGCCCTTTTTCGTCATCACACGCAACAGTGCGTTCACTATCTGCATACGACGCTCTTCAGTATTGGACTTTCTACCCATCGTCGCCCTCACCCCATTTAGCCCTGGAAATATTTTGGTCATTTAACCAAATTTCCATTGCCGTCGCGATAATTTGCTTTTAATCTATTTTTGGTTGGTCAACCAACTTATACCAAATGCAATTCATTACGACATTTCAGTGTCAATGGAGGAAAACAGGCTTATGAAAAGCGTCAGTCGTTTTAACACCTCTCAACACTCGCCAGAAAGCGTCCAGCGTATCGATTTAGCGCCGGAATTGAAGAAAGAATGTTTCGTTCTGCGCGGCGTTTTTTCTGAGGTTCTTTGTGAACAACTATTGGCGGACGCCCTTGCTCGTGGATTCAGCGCTGCGGACGCGAAATATCCACCCAGCTATCGCAATAACGCCAGACAGGTAGTGGATGCCCCCATGCTGGCGCGGCGTTTATTTGAGGTCTGCCGCCAGCACCTGCCTCAGACTATATCTGACGCTACAGACGCCCCTATGTGGAGCCTACATTCTCTGAACCCCCGCCTGCGGCTTTGCCGCTACAGCGCCGGGCAAACTTTCTTTCCTCATCAGGACGGGGTTTATGCCTGTGCGGACGGCTCGGAATCAAAGTTGACCTTCCTGCTCTACCTCAATGACGCCACTGAGTTCAGCGGCGGCGACACCCTGTTTTTCAAAGATGCTTCCGCAGCGGAAATAAGCGCTCGATTTACGCCCCGCCGAGGCGACCTGATCGTGTTCGATCACAGCCTCTGGCACAGCGGAGACACCGTCCGAGGCGGAGAGAAGTACATTCTTCGCAGCGACCTGGTCTATCGCCCGTCACGCTCAATCAGTCCTATCCCCACGCTATTGAACCCACATACTTTGCAAGCGCATAACGGCTACATCTGGAAGATAGCGGCGCTTTCAGGCAGGCGTTTCGCCACTGCGTCACGGGATAAAACCATCCGCATATGGGGCCCACAGAAGCAACTGCTACAGACTCTGTCCCGCCACGCAAACTCCGTTCTGGATTTATGTTCAAACGCCAAAGACGACCTTTACTCAGTCTCTAGAGATGGGACCATAAGCAAATGGGTACAGCGTGAAACGGGCTATTTTCACGTCAGGAAAATTAACACCTTTTGCCCGACCCCGTTGCATGTTTCAGCCTTGGACAAGAACCGCATCGTCACTACCGGTTCGGATGGCGTTATTCGACTCTGGAGCCACGATCTGACGCCTCAGGAGACGCTGACGGGACACCATGGATGGGTATGGGACCTCGCCTTATTGGGACAAGAAAAAGCTGTCAGCGGCGGAGAAGACGGTTCGCTATGCTTTTGGCGAATAGATACGCGTGAGCGCTACTTTCAACTCTTCCCCGATGCAGGCCCAATTCGTTGCCTGGCCTTATACAACGGGGCCCGTAGCGTTTTCGCCGGGACTGGTACGGGTCATATATTACACATAAATTTATTACCGGAACCTTATGTGAAGAACGTCTGGAAGGCTCATAACGGCATCATAAGAAGCCTGTTTGCCGGGGATGGGGAGCAGCTTATCAGTGCGGGAGAAGACTGCCGAATCAAACGCTGGAACTTGACGGGAAGCGCGCTCAATGAGGACGCCAGCCACGAAAATTTCGTTACCTCGCTATGCCCATATGGAGATAAAAGATTCGTATCCGCCTCTTACGACGGACGTGTGATATTTCATTCACTTTGATTAGCAACAAGGACGCTTCAACATCGTTCACCCTTCTTTAAATGAAAGCGCTATCTCTTCCCTGCCCCCTTGTGCGACGCGCCTCACAGAAATTTTCGCCTAATCCATCTACACTAATTTCCCCCTTCTCAAAAGCCAAGTTTCCAGCAATTTCATTAGTCCTTTTTTGCCGCCTCTAATCACTTTTGTTATAGCCATATCAACCTATTTTTCTGCCCAGGCCTTTTCGGGTTAAATGGCGATGCTCGCAAGCTATTGAATTAATTAGGTTTTATCAATTTTTCAGCGTCAGCTTTTTTTACGACGCCAGCAAACTGCAAATGCAATTGAACCTCGTCAATAACTTGACGCGCGAAACGACTCTACCACAACTTCAGCAAGCGCCTCCGACCTCTAGCAGAAGGATCGTACAGCAGTTCCTGCGGTTCATTTCTCCCGTTGTTTAGAGGGACTTAACGCTTAATGGGCTAAAAATCGATGACTCTATTTCCTACGGAGCCGTCTAAACGGCTATCCGCGCGCAAACTTGCGCGCCTGGTTGTCAGCGCGGTCGCTATTTCTCAAGCCATTCCCGCTCTGGCTGCAAGCCCCGTCGACGAAAAACGGGAGCAGTTCGTCATATCCGCTCGCGCCGGCCATTTAAAGGAAGCCATCAAAGGCCTCTCCAAACTATATAAGCAAACCCATGATAAAGCGGTTCTGAATGACCTGATTGCGCTGTACTCCTGGAATGGCGAGCTGGATAGTGCGCTTGCGCTATGTAATCCATGCTCCCCCAAAACGCTTAACAACGACAGCCTGGCGATTTTGGCCAAGGCGCAACGTAATCAGAAAAATTTCGCCGCAGCGGCGGAGCACTACAGACTCCTGACCAAACGCAGCCCTAAAAGCCGTGACGCATGGTTGGGATTGGCGCTGACCAGCGCTGAAATGGGTGAGGATATTCACGCTCAGAAAGCCATCGCCAACTATCGGGAATTGACTCGCCCCAGCGTTGAGCGCTTTGAGAACGAGCTGTATGTCATGACGGTATTGCAGGACAAAGTCGGCGAAATCGGCGTTCTACAGGATTATTACAGCTTCTCCCCTGACAACCGCGACATCGGGCTGCGCCTTTATAAAGCCGCTATTGATCTCGGCGCCGCAACAGCGGCGGAGAGAATCGTCAAAGCGCATCCCGACTGGTTCAAAGGCATCGACCATTACTGGCTTGACTACTACAAGTCCACGCTGAACATACGCAGCGGGGCCAAATCATCCCGCCCGGATATTCTGGACAAAGGCATAACCGAACTGCAGGCGCTATTTGACAAAGTGCCAGCGGAGCACTCCCTTCGCGGTAAGATCGAACTGGATATTTTTTACGGACTGGTCGTCGCCAAAAACTTTGATGAAGCTAGCGACATGCTGCCGACCATTGAAGCGCGACAGCCGCTTCCCGCTTATATAGAAGAAGCGCGCGCGGATTTATACGCCGCCACCCGGCGCCCCTTCAAAGCGTTACCGATACTCAAGAAGCTTTATGCGCAAACGCCGACACTAGAACTCGGTAAAAAGCTGTACTACGCACATATGGACGCCGAGCAATATGAAGAAGGCGGCGCCTTGCTGCAAAAACTGTTGGCAGCGCAGCCCCCAAGGCGATGGGATTTCACTGGCAGCTTTAAGGTCAACAATGAAAATTACCAGCAGCTGCGCGAGCAAAGCATCATTCACCAGGCCTGGAGCGGCGACCTGGATGCAGCGGAAAAGTCATTGCAAGACGCGCTGGTGGAAGCGCCAGGCAATCCCTGGCTATGGATGGATTTAGGCAATGTGCAACGTTGGCAGGGCCGTTTCAGCGATGCGGAATACAGCTATCGTCGCGCCGAATCCATGCTCGCCGGCAACGCTCAGGGCAGCGCCAAGCGTAGTTTATGGCTGACACAACTGGAGAAAGGCGACTGGCGGGGACTCAACGCCAAACGCGCAGAGTTGAACGCCGCTTATCCCTATTACGAACAAAGAGAAATCAACAAACGCTGGAATGAAGCATCAGCGCCTTTTCTGAGCGTCAATGCAAGTCGCGTCAAAAGCAGCAACAGCGAGCCAGGGCAAGCGCAAAACGCCAGAGAATGGCGTTATGACGCACGTTTGTACTCACAACGCTGGGAGGGACAGCGTCTCTTTATCCACGACCAGAAAATGTACGGCGAGTGGGAGGAGCGCGACCTCTTCGCTCGCTATACCGGCGTCGGCGCGGACCTGAGTTTTTACCCTTTCACACTGGAATTGGAAGCCGGTTCAGGCAGCAAGCTTAACGACAAAGCCTACTTTTGGAGTTCCGCCAGCTGGTCCTTATTTGACGACTTGTCAGTACAGGCAAGCTATCGCTACAACCCATCAGAAACGCCGCTAAGGGGCCTTTACGACGGCAGCTATATGCGTCAATGGGGTATTAGCGCCACGTACAAGTTCACTCCAGACGTTTCTCTGGGGACTGCCGCCTCTCTCAGCGACTTCACCGACGGTAATGATCGCCAAGCTATCAGCGCCTGGCTGGAGACTCAGCTATGGCAGACGTCTCGATACAAATTGTCAGGCGTCATCAGCGCTGGCGGCAGCGATAACGACAAAGTTCCGACCAGTTACTTTAACCCTACGTCCGACCGCAATTATGGCGCAGAGCTGCGTCACAGCTACCGCATCAAGGTGTCTGACGATTGGGACCTGGATCAGTTTCTGGAAACCAGCGTCAACCAATACCGGCAGGAAGGCTACGATCCGGCCTCTGGCTGGGAGATCAGTTACAGCCAGCAATGGCGTTGGCGGGATCAGGTCAGCGTCAAGCTGGGAGTGAGTCGCGACAAAGCCACTTATGACGGGAAGCCTGAAAACGGCACGTTGATTTTCGCCAATTTTGAAATGAGGTTTATGCAGTGAAAACTATCGCCCGGATATTTTTCTTAAGCCTGACGTTGCTCTCGTCATTGGTTTGGGCGCGTCCGGAAAACAGTTACGTGGTGCTGGGCTACCACGATTTTTATGACGTCAAACTCAACCCGACCAAACGCATCTTCGCCAATACCCTGAGCCGCGACCGCTTTGTCGAACACCTAAACTGGATCAAGCAAAACAACTATCACCCAGTGAGTTTCCAGCAGGTCATCGACGCAAAGGAAGGCAAGTCCAAGCTGCCGGAAAACGCCGTACTGCTCACCTTTGACGACGGTTATGAGTCGTTCTACACCACTGTTTTTCCCTTGTTGAAGCTCTACAACTATCCAGCCGTTATCGCTCTGGTGGGCAAGTGGCTGGAGGTTGAGCCGGGCAAGGAAGTGCTGTACGGCAAAACCAACCTGGACCGCAAACACTTCCTGAACTGGGCGCAGATCCGGGAGATGGAAGCTTCCGGTCTGGTGGAATTCGCTTCACACACTTACAACTTGCACTACGGCATTTACGCCAATCCATTCGGTAATGAGCAGCCCGCCGCCGTCAGTCCTCAATATGACAAAGATCGCGATGTCTATGAGAGTACTGAGAACTACGATCATCGCCTGCGCAAAGACTTCAAGGCCAGTAAAAAGCAAATGACCTCACGGGGTCTCAAGTCGCCCCGCATCATGGTCTGGCCCTACGGCGCCTATAACAGCCACTCCATCGATATCGCCAAAGAACAAGGTTACCCCTACACCTTTTCTCTCGACGAAGGGGTTAACATGGTCACTGACTCCGGCCTGAACGTTTACCGCTACCTGATGGATCAGGAAATCAGTCTGGAGCACTTCGGGCGGATATTAAAAGGCGAACCCAAGCCGCCGATGGTGAAGCGCATACTGCATGTGGATCTGGACTATGTTTACGACCCCGATCCAAAGGTTATTCAGCAGAATATCGATCTCCTCATAGAAAGGGTTAGTCGCTACAAGGTCAACACCGTCTACTTGCAGGCGTTCGCCGATCCCGACGGTGATGGCGTCGCAGACGCACTCTATTTCCCTAATCGCCATCTACCGGTGCGCGCAGACATATTCAACCGTGTCGCATGGCAGTTGCGCTCACGAGCGGGCGTACGCATGTACGCCTGGATGCCAGTACTGGCATTTAACCTGGGTAAGGACTATCGCTACGTCACAGATGTACGCACACAAAAGCCCGCGCCGGAGCAATACCTGAGACTCTCCCCGTTCAACGAGAAGAATATCGAAACCATTGGCGATATTTACGAAGACCTGAGTCTGTACGGCAAGTTCCATGGCATTCTTTTCCACGATGACGCCTTCCTGGGCGACTTTGAAGACGCCTCTCCCGACGCACTGAAGCAGTATGCGGAATGGGGTCTAGGCGACTCCATCGAAGCAATTCAGGCGGATAAGAATCTATCCAAGCGCTGGGCGGAGCTGAAGACCCAGTACCTGATCGATTTCACCCACCGCCTCGCCAAGCGCAGCGCCCGCTACTTCGCCAGCGATGGCCAGCACTTATTGCTGGCGCGCAATATGTACGCCCAGCCAGTGTTGAACCCCGATAGTGAAGCTTGGTTTTCACAAAATCTGGAAGCCTTCGCCAAAGCCTATGACCATGTAGCCGTCATGGCGATGCCTTATATGGAGCAGCAGAAAAATCCCGATCAGTGGCTGCGCAAGCTGGCGCAAACAGCGCTGCAGCGTATTGATCCAGACAAGTTGGTGTTTGAACTGCAAGCGAAAGACTGGCGCGATGGCTCCGCCATTCCTGCGAATGTGCTCAAGCGACAGATGCAAATTATCTCTGCGGAAGGGATCAAGAGTTTTGGTTATTACCCTGACGATTTCATCAAGGGAATTCCCGACATCAACGTCATTCGTCCAGAACTCTCGCTGAACTCCACGCTGGAGGCGTCGAAATGACCCTGGATATTCTGCTGTTGTGCATCTATCTCTACCCCAGCGTCATGGCGCTGGTGTGGATCACAGGTGGGGTGTATTACTTTTTTCACTGGGAGCGCCGCTACCTGAAAAATCACCCCGACCACAAACTCAAGCTGCGTCATTACCCGCTGGTCTCCGTGATGGTGCCTTGCTACAACGAAGGCGCCAATATCAAGGAGACCATTGATAGCCTTCTGGAACAGGACTATCCGAATTACGAAATCATCGCCATCAATGACGGCAGTAAAGACGATACCGGCGCGCGCCTGGATGAAATCGCCAGGGATCATCCCAGACTGCGCGTCATCCATCAGGAGAACCAAGGCAAAGCCGCCGCGCTGAATAACGCGCTGGAGCATGCCAAGGGAGACTGTCTTGTCTGTATTGACGGCGACGCCCTGCTCGACCGCAATGCGCTGGTGTGGATGGTGCGTCACTTCCTGAGTGAAAACGGCGTCGGAGCCGTCACTGGCAATCCGAGGGTGCGCACCCGCTCCACCATCATCGGTAAAATCCAGACAGGCGAGTTCTCTTCCATTATCGGCCTGATCAAACGGGCGCAACGTATCTACGGCACGCTCTTCACCATCTCAGGCGTAGTCTGCGCGTTCAGAAAAAGCGCTCTGCAACAAATCGGCGGCTGGAACACCAGCATGGTGACTGAAGACATCGACGTCAGCTGGCGCCTGCAAATGGCCGGTTGGAATATTCGCTACGAACCCATGGCGCGCTGTTGGGTGCTAATGCCCGAAACGATTCGTGGTCTGTACAAGCAGCGGCTGCGCTGGGCGCAGGGGGGAGCGGAGGTCTGTCTGAAATACGGCTGGCGCTGCCTGTTTCAAGGCAAACTGCGGTTCTGGCCGCTGTTGCTGGAATATCTCGCCAGCGTTTACTGGAGTTACAGTGTGATCGGCCTGCTCGCTTGGCGCTTGCTCACATTCTCAGAAGCTCCTACCGCGGAACAGGTGCTGACTTTTGAAGTCTGCGCCGTACTGATGATCTTTTTATGTCTGTTGCAGTTCCTGGTCAGCATCCTGATCGACCGTCATTACGACCAGGGACTGCTCAAAAACTTTCTGTGGTGTATTTGGTATCCGCTGTTCTACTGGATACTCAATATCGCCACGGTAACCATTGCAGTGCCCAAGGCCCTGTTTAGAAAACGCAATCAACATGCAGTTTGGGAAAGTCCAGATAGAGGAGAAATTTTTCGTGGCTGAATCGACACCAAGGACACTTATTTACACACAGGCGTCACGGCGCACCAAAGGGCTCTGGTTAAGGGACGGGGCGATATCGCTCATGACCTGGATGCTGTGGGGATACCTGCTGTTACACCCTGTTTACTACTTCTTTTTCAGTGATGGAGAGCTGATGTCTCCCCTGTTAAAGCTTTCCCTTATCGATATATTGGCCTGGGCCGGCGGCATTCTTGCGGTGACTCTCTCGCTGTATCACCTGTGGTCGCGGGCGCATCACTGCAAATGGTGGTGGCGACGCAGGAACCTGCTCAAGCAGGCCGAGATGGAGATGCTGGGAGAAGGGTAATCTCTCTTTCCACATGAAGTAAACCGCTGTTACTGAGCAGCAGACACAAAAAAGCCGGACATCAAGTCCGGCTTTTTTTATGCGTCGCCCCCGTCAGATCGACGGAAGCTCTGCCATGAAATGATCAGGCGACGCCCGGTTTACGCGCTTTGGCTGGCTCAGCTTGGCCTGCTTTTGCACGCGCTTCGGTTGCAGCCTTCTTGGTCCAGTAATCAGCGTTTTCGATGCCCAGTTTTTCAGGATCGAAAGTGTACTCGGTCACGCCTTTCTTCTGTTGATCTTCGTAGTCACGCAGCGCTCTCAAAGCCGGTTTGGCCATGAAGAAAATCACCACGATACCCACGATGTTCAACCACGCCATCAAGCCTACACCGATGTCGCCCATGCCCCAGGCCAGATCCGCAGTTTTCACTGCGCCATAGAAAGTGGACGCCATGATGGCGACTTTCAGAATGAAGACCATGCCAGGAATATTCACCGTGCGCTTGATGTACGCCACATTGGTTTCCGCAATGTAGTAGTACGCCAGGATGGTAGTGAATGAGAAGAAGAACAACGCGAATGCGATGAACGGCTTACCTACGCCCGGCAATGTGCTTTCAATCGCCATCTGGGTGAATACAGGGCCATTAGCCGCGATTTCCGACGCCACATTCTGAACAAGGAAAGCTTCGCCTACGCCATGAACGTTGTATGCGCCAGTGATCAGGATCATGAAAGCAGTCGCGGAGCAGACGAACAGAGTATCGATGTAGATAGAGAAAGACTGCACCAGACCTTGCTGAGCAGGATGCTGAACTTCCGCCGCCGCCGCCGCGTGAGGACCGCTGCCCTGACCCGCTTCGTTAGAATAAACGCCGCGTTTTACACCCCAGCCGATCGCCGCGCCGAAGCCAGCCATTGGAGAGAATGCGTCGCCCACGATCAGGCCGATGATGGAAGGCAGTTGGTCGATATTCAGACCCACGATAACGCAAGCGATGATGATGTAAGCCAACGCCATGAACGGAACTACAATTTCAGTGAACTTGGCGATACGTCTTACGCCGCCGAAGATAATGAAGCCCAGAATCAGAACGACGACAACGCCGGAAACCAGCTTCGCGAAGCTCACTTCACCGAAGAAAGAAGTGTTGATGATAGAACCGGCGCCGAATGCAGTCTCAACCGCGCTGCCGATGTTATTGGACTGAACGCCAGGAAGGAACAGACCGCAAGCGATGATAGTCGCAATGGCGAAAATCCAGGCGTACCATTTCTGGCCCATGGCCTTTTCAAAATAGTAAGCAGGGCCGCCACGATATTGGCCTTCATCTTCTTCTTTGTAAATCTGCGCCAGAGTGGATTCGATATAAGCAGTAGCTGCGCCTAGAAACGCTACCATCCACATCCAGAAGACTGCGCCGGGACCGCCGAAACCGATAGCGGCGGCGACGCCTGCGATGTTGCCGGTGCCGACCCGGCCAGAGAGAGAGACCGCAAGGGCCTGGAAGGAGGAAATCCCTTTGTCAGAGCTGGTGCCCGAGAGGAGCAGTCGCCACATTTCACCGAAATGCCTGACCTGGACAAACCTTGTCAACACAGAATAAAACAGACCCGCTCCCAGACACAGGTAGATCAGAGCTGGGCTCCAGATCAGGCCGTTCAGATAGTTAACAATATCTTGCATCAAAAATCTCCACGTAGAGTCTCTGTCGAACCGGACGCCGCATGCTGGCTACAGATTTGGATGAGACTGTTATTTTTGTAATGAAACGCTCGTGCGTATGGGATTTTCCCGGCGTCGCTTTGGTTGACCAACCTAACGCCCTAGGCTTCCCGGCATAAAAACCGGAGCGGATTATACAGCATCTTAGCCCCGTGTCTTTAACATGCGACGAATATCCTAACGGCGCATCGAGCAAAAGTTAGTCAGCACTTCCCGCAATTCCCGTCATCACTTAGGATGGGATATTGGCATTCAATAAGTTACGGGAGAAAGCCGAAGTGCCGCAGCAGGAAGAAAACGCGAAATTGAGCGCTCGTCAGCAAATTGAGGCGGTATATCGGGCGGAATCCCGACGTATTCTGGCGACTTTGATCCGCTTATTAGGCGATTTTGACTTGGCGGAAGAAGCCATGCATGAGGCCTTCGCCGCTGCAACCGACCAATGGGAGCAGGAAGGCGTTCCCGCCAATCCACGCGCCTGGTTAGTGTCTACAGGGCGTTTCAAAGCCATTGATCATCTACGTCGTCGCGCCCGCTTTGACGCCTCACTAACCGATATCGCCGAACGGCTTTATGCGGAAGCGACAGACGCGGAAGACAAACAAAACGAAGATATTGAAGATGATCGCCTGCGCCTGATTTTCACCTGTTGCCACCCCAGCCTGTCTACTGAGGCGCAAGTAGCGCTGACGTTACGAGAAATATGCGATCTCACCACTGAGGAAATAGCACGCGCTTTTCTTTCTTCAGCCAGCACAGTGGCCCAGCGTATCGTGCGCGCCAAGTCTAAGATTCGGGACGCCCGCATTCCCTATGAAGTGCCGACCGAATCCGAGTTGCCGGAACGGCTGGAGTCCGTGTTGCATGTCATTTATCTGGTATTCAACGAGGGCTACTCCGCATCTGCTGGCGATAGCCTCACCCGTAGCGACCTGTCTGCGGAAGCCATTCGATTGGGACGCTTGCTGGTGGAGCTGCTGAAGTCTAAAGCGGAGGCGTCAGAAGCGATGGGACTACTGGCTTTAATGTTACTCAGCGACTCCCGCCGCGCCGCTCGCGCCAATGCGCAAGGCGACCTGATTCTGCTCGACGCGCAAGACCGGTCACTGTGGAACAAAACGCAGATAGAAGAAGGCGTGCAATGGATCACTAAAGCGTTAAGAGACCAACGCTTTGGACCCTACAGCCTGCAGGCGGCCATTTCCGCGGTTCACGCAGAAGCGCCCAGCGCAGAGGCCACTGACTGGTCTGAAATCATTGGGCTGTACACGTTACTGCTGCGCATCAATCCATCGCCAGTGGTGGCGCTAAACCGTGCGGTGGCGGTGGCCATGCGCGACGGCCCGCAACGGGGTCTGGAAATCATCGACAGTATATTCGCCCAGGGAGAGCTTCATTCTTATCACCTCGCCCACTCCGCCAAGGCGGACATGCACCGCCGTCTGGGACAGTTTGAGGAGGCGCGGGAGGCCTATCAGCAGGCGCTGACACTGGCAAAGCAAGAGCCCGAACGCCGCTTTCTGGAAAGACGTCTGGAGGAACTAGACTTGTCATTAAAGGACGTCTAAAAAATTTTTTGAATTTTTTCTGCAGCATGTCGATTTGCCGTTTTCCCAATCGACAAGGAAGTACATAAAGGGGATAGCTTTATTGAAGGCCCCTGGCAATCAAAGACCGACATAGAAATGGAGCGTCAACATGCGATTTCTGATCATACGTAAAGCAGACAAAAACACTGAAGCCGGCGTCATGCCTGGAGACGATCTGATCTCCGCCATGGGTAGCTACAACCAGGAATTGGCGAACGCCGGCGCCATGCTTGATGGGGCGGGTTTGAAGCCCAGCGACAAGGGAGCCCGAATCAAATTTTCCGGCGGCAAGCCTACTGTATTCGACGGCCCTTTTGCAGAAACCAAAGAGCTTATCGCTGGCTACACCATGATTCAGGCGAAGTCGAAAGAAGAAGCAATCGAATGGGCGTGTCGCTGGCCAGCGCAGGATGGCGACGGAGAGGTAGAACTGGAAATCCGCCAGCTCTATGAACTGGAGGATTTCGCGCCCAGTGAGGGATTGGAGCAGCACAGAGCGCTGCAAGCGCAATTGTCAGCGAAGCCGCCTCAGGTGAATACCTATCTATTCTTCAATGGCCAATGCAAAGAGGCTTTCGAATACTACGCGCAAGTCCTGGGCGGAAAAATTGAGTATTCAGTGACCTTCGCAGAATGTCCCGACCCGACTCAGAACCCTCCAGGTTGGGAGGACAAGATCATGCACATCTGTATGGCGGTCGGAGATAGAAAACTGATGGCCTCCGATACGCCTCCCGGGCACTTTGAAGAGCCTAAAGGCTTCTTCGTGCAACTTGATACGGACACCCCTGAAGAAGCCGACCGTCTGTTCAACGCATTGGTGGAAGGCGGTCAAGTGCGCATGCCATTACAACAGACCTTCTGGTCCGTACGCTTCGGCATGCTGGTGGATCGGTTCGGCACGCCCTGGATGATTAACTGCAGCCAAGCAGCCTGATCACAGTCGAACTGACAAACAAACAAAATAAGGAGACGGTTATGAGCGCAACAAATACCACAGAGAGCCAGATACGTCAGGCCCTGGGCAGCTGGGTGGAGGCCGCCTGCGCCAAGGATCTGGACCGCATCATGAGTCACTATGCGCCTGATGTGCGCGCCTTTGACGCCATTCTGCAGTTGCAATTCGAAGGTGTGGACGCCTATCGCAAACATTGGGAAACCTGCTTATCTTACACCTCCGGCCCCATGATTTTTGAGGTAGCAGACTTGCGCATCGAAGCAGAAGGAGACTTGGCTGTCGGCCACTTTCTCAATCGCTGCGGCTGTGTGAATGAACAAGGGGAAGCACAGAGTTCATGGATGCGGGGTACGGTTTGCTATCGCCGGCGCGACGGCGAGTGGAAAATTGTGCATGAGCATTACTCAGCGCCGTTCAGCGTACCCGATGGCGCAGCGCTGTTTAACCTCGAGCCCTGACAATACGGGACCTGGGAAGCTCATTTAGCCCCACTCGCCGCCCAGGTCCCGCCTCGCGCCATATCCATAAATAGGAAAACACCATGAAATTTCTCTGCATGGCTTATTACAACGTACAAAAGTTCGCGGAGTTGGGCGAGGCGGAGATGCAGGCCATCGTCAGCCAATGCTCTGAATATGACCAAAGCCTGCGTCAAAGCGGCGCGGTACTCGCGCAAGGCTCTCTTGCCTCACCGTCTTCCTCTTTATGTATTCGCCCCAGCAAGAAAGGTCCCATTGTTTCAGATGGCCCGTTTTTGGAAACCAAAGAGCAGATCGGCGGATTCTTTATGATTGAGGCGAACAGTTTGGAAGAGGCGAAAGAACTTGCGTTGAAGCACCCCGCCGCCAATATCGGTGATGAGATGGGCTGGGGAGTAGAGATTCGCCCAATTGATAACTTCATCGCTCTGTGAAAAAACCTGAATCTATCAACGCGATTGTCGTGATCACGCCCTATTAACCCGGAGAACTTGTTATGAAATATCTGTGTCTCGTTTATTACGATGAAAACATTATTAACGCCATGACCAAAAGCGAATGGGACTCGCTGAACGGAGAGTGCATCGCTTTCGGCGATGAGGTCAGGCAAAGTGGACATTTTGTCGGCGGCAACGCACTGCAACCCGTGGAAACCGCCACCACCGTGCGCGTCCGTAACGGTCGCGTCACCACCACAGACGGCCCTTTCGCGGAGACCAAAGAACAATTGGCGGGCTTTTACATGATGGAAGCCCGCGACCTGAATGAAGCCATCCAACTCGCCGGACGCATTCCTCCCGCCCGACTGGGAAGCATTGAAATCCGCCCCATTCGTGAACTGCAAGCGCCAGAGTCAGCCGGTTAAACCGGCGGCCTCTGGCTGATCGTTGAAAGCGCAACTAAGCAGCGCTCAATGCGCGGTAATCCTTTTAGAAAATAGAGCCTGATCTAGTTTATCCAGCAAATCGCTTTCTACATCTTGCTGAAAAACCGGATACTGCCTGACTCCATTGTGAGCCAACAGCCTTGTATAAAAATGAAAAAACAAAAGTAACTTCAACTCAGATGCGGTCAGCAGCTGTTCTACATAACACGCCCAGCCCTCTTTTCCCGCCACCTCTGCACAGGTTTCCTCGAATAACAGATGCATGATAAGTCGCCTTGCCTGACCATCTGGCAAAGGCTCCACTCCCATCACTTCCGCCAACTCAATATGCCACGCAATAACTGGCGTTATGTCCAGAGCACTTTCTATTTTTCCTATCAAGGCTGCGTCCTGTTTTCTTTGCGTATCACCAGTTTGAGGCCAGACCAAACTTCATCTACTGCGCATACTTTCACGTCCACCAGGCCCATAGGCAAAGCAATGCGCCGGACTTCATCTTCCGTCATATCCGTCGTCACCTTGGAGGTCTTTTTGGGCCAGGATATCCAGATCATGCCATTCTGCTTGATATGGCCAGCCAAGTTCCCAAGCTCCGCTTCCAGCTCATCTCGGCTTTTAGTGAAGAAATGGATCATGTCCAAATCAGGACGGAGCGCATCAACAATAAGTACATTGTCAGGCAGAGGGCTAACCAACACAGGGTAATCAACTGGCGCATTTGACACGTAAAGCACAAAGCCTTCTTTGACGCCCAGCTTTTTAGATAGTGGAGTCGTGGAATAACCCGCCATACACTTTCCCCGTTTTTGGAACAAGGCCAGGGGTCCGCCCCCTAACCTGATCGTCAATAGTCTCAGTCGTATTGCGCTTCCCAAGTCACAGTGTAAACCGCCGTAATGCTTTGGGTTTTAGAGCCGCCTGACGTACCGTTGCCGGAGCTAAACTGCACCAGATAATCCTTGCCTTCCTGCACGGGTATTTCCAAGTAGGAAACCCCGTCTTTAAAGCCGTTTTTAGGCGTGAATCTGATGGTTTCCCGATAGCCGTTTCCGGTTACGGTGACCTCGCCGTCAACGCTCATGCACACCGCCCGTTCAGGGCAGCCGACTGCTAAAGAGTCGATGTTGAAATTCACTTTCAGCAAGCCGCTGTTTGTCGCGCGAAACTTATGATTGATTGCGCCGCCATGCCCCAAGTCGACGGAAGCGTGACTTTCTTCATCACGCTGGATTTCGCCATCAATCGAATACCTTAATACGGCCCCGTTGTCATAGGGAGAGTAGTCTAGATCGTAGCGCATGGAGGACGTCGCGCCATTGCCCGAAGCGCTTAAATTGTAGGATTGATGCACTGGCGTTGCTTCACGATACGTCGTGGATTCCCACTCTGTTTTTCCAACCCCGTCTACTTTGGCTCTAGCGGTTGTTTTGTAATATTCGAAGATGGTGTCCGCCGATATGGCGGGCGACGAGATGATCGAGGCGGCTAAAGCCAGTATTGCGAATTGCGTTTTCATTAATGAAGTTCCTTTTAAGTATTAGCCTGCTGTCGAGAATCAGGTATTCGGCGAGACAGCCATGACTGGCGCTGTCGGACCTGAAACTGTTCCCGATGCAGGTTAACCAAGCGCTCCATGCCTGACTTGTAAAAAAGTACTGTCTATCCCGGGATTGTCATTCCCAATGCCGGGATAGATCCGCCAACGTGATTAAAACCTTACGCGGTAGAACGTGGCGTACAACACTGGCACCACGCAGAGGGTTAAGATCGTGGAGAACAGCAGGCCGGCCATGATCGCGATAGCCAATGGCTCCCACATTTCGCCCCCGCCCAGATACAGGGGCAACAAGCCCAGCACTGTGGTCGCGGTCGTCAACAAGATCGGCCTGGTGCGTTGCTGCGCGGCATTGATAATCGCCTGACCATGCTCGACGCCTTCCGCCAGCTCCAAATTAATACGCTCCAACAACACAATAGCGTTGTTGATGACGATCCCCGCCAGAGACACGACGCCCAGGAAGGTCATAAAGCCCATGGCGCTGTTCAAGGCCAACAGTCCCGCCGATACGCCGATCAGACCCAACGGAATCGTGCTCAGGATAATGATCGCCTTGCGGATGGAATTGAACTGGCCGACCATCAAAATCAAGATGACGAAGCCAGCGATAGGTAGTTTATCGACGATGGACTGGTTCGCTTTGCCGGAGCTTTCCGATTCGCCGCCCAGTTCATAGCGAGTGCTGGTCCCCCACTCTTTCTGCTGTTCCTTGAGCCAGGGCGTCAGCTCGGCGAACTTCTCCGCCGCAGTGATGTCCCCTTCCAATTGAGCGCCGACGGCGACGGTCTTCAGGCCATTACGACGAAAGATCTTCGCGGTATCCCAAACCACTTCAATATCCGCCACCTGTGACAGCGGAACCGACTTACCGGTGGATTGCACATAGACCGACAAGGAACGAACGCCGCTTATATTGTTACGATTGGAGCCTTCCGCCCGCACCATCACGGGAATGATATCCTCCCCTTCCCGGTACTCCGTCAATTCCAGCCCGCTAATGCCCGCTTGCAGAGACACGGCGATATCCTGACTGGTGACGCCGGCTCTCAGCGCCCGGGGTTGATCTATATGAATCACCAACTTCTTGATGCGTTGTCCCCAATCATCCGTGATATTGGTCAGGCCGCCAATTTCACGCATCTCCGCTTTCAACGCGTCGACGCGACGAAACAGCACATCCGCATCCGATCCGCTTAACCGCACTTCCACCGGGTTCGCCACAGAGGGTCCGTTGGCCATGGGTTTAATCGTGGCCTCGAGGTCTGGATGGTTATCCAGAGCATAGCGTCCGATCCGGTCTATCAGCCCCCCCACCAGCTTAGCGTCGCTGGCGGTGACGATCATCGTCGCATAGCTGCTGTTATTGGGTTTTGGGTTATAGGACAGAATGATTCTGGGGCCGGCGTTGCCGATGTAACTGGCCCATTTTGTGACGCCCTCCTTGCGCGATTCCGTCACCTGCAGATCGGACTCAATATAGCCTTCAATGTCAGTCACCACCCGGCGGGTTTCCTCTATCGCCGTACCTTCCGGCAGCTTCAGTTCCACCTGAAAATAATTCCGGTCAGAAGGCGGGAAGAATATCTTCGGCACATAGCCAAATCCTTTCATGGCGACGATAAACACCAGCAACGTAACGACAAGAGTCACCGCCCTATTTTGCAATAAGGTCGTCAACACACGGCGATAGGTGCGATAGAACATCGACCCATAACTCTCCTCCTGCTGGGTGACTTTGAGGAAGTACACGCACAACATGGGAACCACTGTAAGAGAAATAACCCAGGACGCCAGCAGTGTAATCGCCACCACCTTAAACAGGGATGAGGTGAACTCGCCGACATTGGACTCCGCCAGATAAATTGGCAGGAAAGCGGCGATGGTCGTCAACGAGGCGGTCAGCAAGGGGATACGCAGCTCCATCGCGGAATCTATGGCGGCGTCTGTCGCGCTCTTGCCCTTCTCCATGAGCACCATGATGTTCTCCGCCATCACAATGCCGTTATCCACCAACATCCCCAGCGCAATAATCAGCGCCGCCAGAGAAATCTGATCCAGTCCGATATCCAGATAGGACATCACCAAAAACGCCAACAGCATGGATAAAGGGATCAGCGTGGAAACCACCAGCCCGGTTCTCAGGCCCAGGGTGAACAACATGACAATGGACACCACCGCGATCGCCTGCAACAGGTTGGAGACGAAATCGCTGACTTTCTGATCTACCTCTGCGGGAGAAAAGCTGACCAGATCAAACTCAATGCCGTAGGGGTATTGCTGCAACAGCTCGTTCATCATCGCCGAGACCTGCTCGCCCAACTCGATATTATTGCCGCCTTCCCGCATGGCCACCGCCACCGCCAGCGCGAACTCACCGGATGAGTGCAGCAAGGATTCCGGCGGGTCCACATAACCGCGCACCACTGTGGCGATGTCTTTCAAATACATCAAACGGTTGCTGCCGGGGATATTAATGATGGTCTGCTCGATATCTTCCACCGACTCAAAATTGCCGCTTGGCTCAAGCGATATGCGCTCGCGCCCCAGATTAAAGGAGCCGCCTGAAATAATAATGTTGCGCGCTTCCAACGCCTGCGACAGCTGGCTTGGCGACAGGCCCAGCTCAGACAGGCGAGCATTGTTGTATTCAACAAAAATGCGCTCTTCCTGTTCGCCCCAGATTTCCACTTTGGCGACATCCGGAAACCGCAACAGCTCCGTTTTCACATCATCGGAGATCTTTTTCAGTTCCGCATAATTGAAACCTTCCGCCGTAATGGTCATGACAATGCCGAACACATCGCCGAACTCATCGTTCACATAGGGGCCAACGACGCCATCAGGAAGGTCCGTGGAAGTAGACTCGACTTTGCGCCGCAGATTGTCCCAGATCGGGCGCATGTCCTTGTAGCTTTCCTTTATGTTCACCGTAACGATAGACACGCCGGTACGGGATTCGCTTTTCACGAAATCCAGCTCAGGGATTTCCTTCACCGCTTCTTCAATCTGAGAGGAAACCAGCTCCTCCACCCGCTCGGGACTGGCGCCAGGAAAGTACGTCACCACCTGCGCCGCCCGCATGACAAACCCCGGGTCATAAGCACGAGGCATTCCCAGGAAGGTCATGGTTCCGGCCACAGCAATCACCAGCAGGAGAACAATCGTGAGCCGGTTATTCTCTATCGCAAGCCGTGTGATATTCACTTGCTCCCCTCCGTGGTCAGGCGCACTTGCAAGCCAGAGTGCATCTTACTCATGCCCGCGGTCACCACTTCATCGCCTTCTTCCAGGCCAGACAGAATCTGAATGCCGTTGTTCTGGATCCCCCCGGTAGCCACTGCGCGACGCTTGACCACGCCCGTTGAGTCGTTTTCATGACTGACCGTCCACACGTAGCGTCCGTCGCCGTCTTCCTGCACTACATGAGGCGGCACAAAAATAGCGCCGTCCTGCCCTGTCGCTTGCGGCGGACGCCCTCTAACCGTGACGGACATGCCCGGCAAAATATTGTAGTTAGGGTTAGCTGGCATGCTGAAGGTCACGTTAAACAAACGCGTCGCTTCATCCGCGCGGGAGGACACTTCTTTCAGCTTCAGGGGAAAGCTCTCATCTGGAATGCCCGAGAACAATGCCTGCACTTCCGGCTCAGTACCCTCCTGCGCAGTTATCATCAAGCCTTCGGGAATATCCACTTTCACCAGTAAAGAGGAGATATCCTGCAGCGCATAAATCGGCTGCATGGCCGAGACTTCTTCATAATTTTCTACGTAACGCTTGGCGATCCTGCCGCCGAAGGGCGCTTTCAGTTCCGTGTACTCCAAGTTTCTCTGCGCAGACTCCAGCGCCGCCTGGGCCGCAATATCCTGCGCCTGCAATTTGCTGAAATCCGACTGGGAAATCACGCCTTTGCCAATCAAAGATTTACCCCGTAAAAAATCATCGTGGGCCTGCTGATAATCCGCCTGACGACTCTTAAGCTGAATGAGAAAATCAGTGTCATCCAGCTTCGCCAGCACCTCTCCTTCCTTCACAATCTGCCCTTCATTCACGTTCAGACTGTGCAGCTTTCCCGACACCCGAAATCCCAACTCCGCCTTTTGCGCCGCATCCACCGTACCGGGAAATTCACGCCAGTTCGCATTCTCCACCGCTCCCACCACAAGAGTCCTGACAGGACGCAAAGGTTTCTCCTCCGTCGTCTGTTGGTCCGTTTCAGAACAACCTTGCAATACGCCAAGAGAAAGCAAAATCGCCATAAAACTGAACTTGCTTAGACTGGTCATCGTGACTCCCTAGCTATTGATTTACTGTTAAATTTAACCCGGCGGACGCAAAGACCCGATGCGCCATGGAATGGCGGAATTATGGCTGGTAAGGGGGAGTGGGGCCAGTTTTTAGTGCAAGTTGCGTCCCTCCCCTACCCATTAGGAAAGCAGGGAGACTCGACAACATGACAGTCTGGAAAAGCCCCCGACGGCGACTACGCCGCCGAAGGCTGAGGATAGATTATAGAGGACGGCGTTGTAGTCCTTCTTCTTCCAACTCAAGCGCGCTGTCTTTGCTAATGGACAGGCTTCTCAGCATCAGAGGCGGATCTTGTGGCGCTACGCCAGTCCAATCTTCCAGCATGGAGTAGGCTCTGCTCTTATCACGCTCGTTTAAGGTCAGGATATCGGAACCGTGATTGCCGTCTTTCACCATGAAGGTGTGGGTGCCGCGACGGTTGGAGTCCGGAATAAAGAACGCAGCCGCCGTCCAAGGATCGATATCGCCGTAGATCATGATGACGTTTGTGCTTCTCATCGCAGCGAAACCGGCGATGTCCCACATGGCTCTGTGGTCGAAGGGTTGGCTCGGCCATTCGCTAACGTAGGCGCTGTAATCGTTTGGATCATACATCAGCAAGTTACGCAGATGACTAGTGAGCAGACGGGGGTAGCCCAACTGGGTGATCGCCTGATAGAAATAGGCTTCATACTGCTCCAGGCCGGAATCGGTGACGAAGGTCAACGGTCCCCAAGCCAGCATGAAATCGAACAGCTCCTGATCGCTGGCGTCTTTGGCGGGAATATCTTTGCAATTCTCCAAGTCGCCGTACTGATAGAACTGGAAGTACAACTCGCCGATGGTCAGGTCCAGCACGCGGTCCAGGCCACCTTCCAGATTGAACTCCAGTCCATTTTCGGTCGCATAAGTCTGGATATAGGCCTTCATGGTTTCTCTGCGCTTCAACACTTCACGCTGGTAGCGCTTGAGCGTCTCACGACAGGCGCGCGGGCCGACTTCTTCCTGGAAGGTCACATAGCGGGGGTCAAGACGACCAAAGCTCTGCGGCGCTACGTTGGCGACCGTGCCGTCTACGTCATTGGGGAAAAAACGGCGATGGTACATAGCGGTCATGCCGCCTTTGCTGGCGCCGCGGGAAATCCACTTGCCGCTGTAGAACGGACGAATCGCCTGAACGATGCGGTGATGGTCTGAAGCGGCCTGCTTGATTGTCAGATACTGCCAGTCCAAAGGATCCGGTCTGGACTCCGCAAAATAACGGTGCTCGATTTTAAGCTGGCTGGCGTTGAGCACTTTGGTAAGGTTGTAGCGGTAGGTGCTGACGGAGATGTTATAGCCGTTTGTGGCCAACACCATCGGCGCTTCCGCTGATTTGTGCAGCAACACCATACGTTGCTTGAAGGTTCCCATGACGGGATTGTCGTGATCAATGGGCTGCTCATAGCGGATCAAGATGTAACGGTAGCCTTCCGGTGGGTTGTCCAGCTCTTCCGCCTCCATTCCCGCCACGCCATTGAGATATTCCAGGATGTCTTGGACGGGCGCCTGTTTGGCGTAGCCGGCGCTGGATAGAAAAAGGGAGATGAGAAACGCGAAAAATAACGAATAAGGTGATTTTTTAAGCATATCCTTTGTCGCCTTGAAAAATGAGTTCCTTTTCCAGGCATGGAGGCGGCTGTTTTTAAACCTGCTCCGAGGCGACTCTAACGCGCGATGCGTCCGCCGTTCCTGCAAGAGTGGTTAGATTATTATTCTTAAGATTAAGAATCCTCAGCTGATCCGTGCCCGGGATTTATTATTGAGAGTAGGGTCCTTTGGTTGTCTGGGTAGCCATGCTCCTTTAGCTGCGCGATAGGAACGCCATTATAGCCATGAAGAACGACTGATTTAAACGAGTAAGTCAGTAGGCGGCCGCATACCGTCGCGGCTCGTTCAAGATGAGCAGGTCAGACAGATGGCGCCGGCCCAGTCCGGCGGCGCTTCGGCGTATCGTTCTGCGCCGGATTGTGCGTTAAAGGGATTTTTAACGATGCGAAGCAGGTTTTGCACCAGCAGGTAATCGCCCTGATGCGCTTCCCGGATGGCTTCTTCGAGCATGTAGTTACGCAAAATGTACTCGGGATTGACCTGCTGCATTGCGAGCGTTCTGTCCGGGACAGAAGCGGCGGAAGCATCTACCTGTTTTCGATAGTCACTTTTCCAGTTTGAAAAAGCGCGGCTATCGCAACTCAGACCGGACATGAAAGCCAAGCTGCTTTCGCCGCCGTCGTAGTGACTCAGGGCGCGCATAAAACGATTCATGTCAGTGTTGTGAGTAGTGAACAGGGTAAGAAGTTCGTCTATGAGTCGACGTTGCTCGCTGTCCTGAGTACGCTGAGTGGTCACGTTAAAACCCAGTCGCTGCGCCATTTTTCCGTAAAAGGCGGTGCTGTAGCGCTCGGCGAATCCGTCCAGCGCCAATTTTAGTTCTTCCAACGGAATCAACGGCAGTAACGCTTGAGCCAACGCGGAGAGATTCCACAGAGCAATGCCGGGCTGTTGTTTGAAGGCGTAACGCCCTGCGGTATCGTTTTTGTTGCTGATGAAGTTGGGATCGTAGTTGTCCAGAAAGGTGAAAGGGCCGTAATCAAAGGTTTCACCGATGATCGACATGTTATCCGTATTCATCACCCCATGTACGAAACCATAGCTTTGCCACTGCGCGACCAAGTCAGCCGTGCGGTCGCGAATTTCCTTGAACATGGCAAGGTAGGGATTGTCGGTTTCTTGCAAACTGGGGAAATAGCGCTCGATACAATAATCCGCCAGCAGTTTGAGATCATCATGCTGACCTAGATAATAAAAGTGCTCGAAGTGACCAAAGCGAATATGGCAAGGGGTGACGCGTAACACCATGGCGCAGGGTTCCATGCCGTTACGCATGGTGTACTCCTCACTGCCCACCAGACATAACGCGCTGGTGCTGGATATACCGAGGCCTCTCATGGCGGCGCTGACCAGATACTCCCGAATACTGGAGCGCAGAACGGCGCGTCCGTCGCCGAAGCGGGAGTATGCAGTACGCCCGGCACCTTTAAGATGCAGATCCAGACGTTGGTTATCCGTCGTCACGACTTCGCCCAGTAGCAATCCACGACCATCTCCCAAGTCCGGATTGTAATGCCCAAACTGATGTCCTGCGTATTTCATCGCAATGGATTCAGCAGCCTCAAGAGCGCCGCCACCACCGCAATAGCGCGCCAGTTCTTCAGGATTAATGTGGCGCCGATCCAACCCGAGAGTCTCCGCCACGTCTCCGTTGAAGCTGATTAAATGCGCGTCTTCCAGCGGCGTCTGCGCCACTTTCTGATAAAAGTGTGAGGGCAGACGGGCGTAGCTGTTGTCGAAGTTTAGGGTGTTCAGGGACTTGGAGGCGGACGACATATGCAGACTCAGAGTGGGCTGGAGTGATGGCGCTTACCTTAACATAAGCGCATTTTTCGCGCGCCCTTCCGGGAAAAACAACTAAGTAAATTTAACTTGGTAAAATTAACGGAGGCGCCTTTTTACCCTAACGGATTATGCTGGCGTTGAAAGTAAACGTAGCGTCAAGCCTCGCAGGGTGCGCAGGCGAACACTGCGCCTGCGCAATACCTCCCTGTACGCTTATCTCTGCGTACTTTCAAAAAAAATACCGATATCAAAAAAATGGATTACATAATATGAAAAAAGGAATCATGGCGGCGCTGACTGCGGCGGCATTTTTTTCTGGCGGCGCAACGGCGGATAACGCTCTATTAATCTCCCAACCTAACCTCATTAATGAGGATATTGAAATCTACGACTTCGCCTATGGCGGCTCGGGTTGCCCATCCGGTTCCGCCAGCGCGGTAATGTCCCCTGACTACTCCAAAATCAGCATGTTCTTCGACCAATATACGGCAGACTCCACCACCGCAGATTCCGGCCGCGTCCGGAAGAGCTGTAACCTGGGCGTCGCCGTTCGCGTCCCCCATGGTTTGACCGTGGCGCTGGTGGCGCTGGACTATCGCGGATATGTGGACAACGCGCCGGGCGCCTATGCATCGTTGCAGGCGAATTACTTCTTTGCGGGTGAGTCCGTCGGCTCACGCCTGAACAAAGAGTGGATGGACCCGGAGAATCCAATCGTGGAGGATTTCCTGATCGAAGATAACTTCCGTATTGGTTCGATTTCCTGGTCGCCCTGTGGGGAAGACGCGATTATTCGCGCGAATACCAGCATCAAAGCCTATAAAGCGGCGGACGGCGGAAAAGCGGAGATCCAATTGGATACTGTCGACGCCTCCTCAAAAATCGAATATCAGCTGCAATGGGATACCTGCGAGCAGCCCTGATGGCGCTCATGGAACATAACGCTGAATAAACGCGGTTTCTGGTAGTTAGAAGATCAGGAACGAATTGATCCGCCCGAGGCGAAACCTGCAGGAGCAGTCTCTCGCCCCGGGCGGTATTGCCTATGGCTCGTCAGAATGAACGTGACGGCCGTCGACGGCTAGTACGGGATTTTATGGGGACAGTAACGGACGTTATGGGAAAAGCTTGTAACCGCTTTTCCTTCTGGCGCGAAATATTTTTCTCAACTCTTCCTTGAGATGATCTGGATTATTGCAGTAAATGGGTTTACAGCTTCCGTTGCGCGCATCCAGTTTGCCGGACACGCACAGAATCTCCAGGCGGCCGAACAGGTCCCGTTGAATGCTGGCCCGGTAAAATCGACGTTGTTTCGGGTGTTCCCATCGAATCATCTTAAATACTCTAAAGTCGGTTATATTCGGCGGATTTGTATCGGCGACATTCGCCGGATGTGCATAATCTTTCCCTTTACGCATCATCGGCGCCGCTCCGATATCCGGCTGATCTGAGCCTGACGTCGCTTGCGGACAAGGCTCATCAACGCAACTGAGGAGCGTTCCCTACAGGGTCCTGTCTCGGGACCATGAAAAGGGTTGCGGAGTTTATCTAAACCGAGGCGAAAAAGACACCCTCTCAACGCTTAAACCGCTTAATTTTTATTTGCTTTGGTTACTCCATAAACAGCCTGTCAGCCACTTCAGCAAAGGGACAATAGCTCAATACCAATAGCCATGCCAATACCGTTTTGGCCGATTAGCGCGACCTCTTAACAAGTCCTGTGGATAGACCTCTGTGTTGGTAAAAACCAGACCTTCCTTCGGGCCTTGCTGCATCAGATCAAGCAGGCGTTGGATTCTCTTTTCGGTCGGCGGATGCGTCCTGAACAGGGAAGGCTGAGACTCTCCACGACCCGGAGCGAAAATACGCTCCATCCAGCTTCCCTGCCGTTCCTCAATGGCGCGCAGAGCGGAGGCCAGCCCGGCAGGGTCTCCAGTCAATTGAGCCGCCGTGGCGTCAGCCAGGTATTCGCGGGTGCGCGACAGACCCAACTGCAGCAATGATAGGAGGATAGGATAAAGGAGCAGAATCAAGATGATTGCCCAATCAACGGACATCGCGCCCAACCAGATCAGCGGAAGATTGATCAACAACAAAAACTGACCAATATGAGTCAGCAGAAACACCAATCGACTGATACTGTCGGCAATCATCATGACTCGCACGTCGCCATTGCGAATATGCGCGATTTCATGGGCCAGCACTCCAGCCAGTTCCCGCTGAGATAGAGAGCGCAACAGTCCCTGTGAAACCACAATTGCAGCGTCGTCGCTCCCTCCTATTGCAAAGGCGTTCAGGACATTACTTGGCGCAATGTACACCTTAGGCGTATTCGTTAGCTCCGCGCGTTCGCTCAGAGCCTGAATCAATCGATACAACCCCGGAGCCTGAGCGGGAGACAGATATTGCGCTTGGTAGGCGCGAATCAAGATATCCGGGGCCAGCCTCGGCGTAATCAATAGCGATACTATGACGACGCCAGCCAGAGCATAGGCCGCCATCACCCCGAAAAACCAACTCGCCAACACCCAAGCCAGCAAACTCATACCGCCTAGAATCAGCACGGAGTGAACGGCGTTAGTCATGCGATGCCGTTTAATCCGCCAGCTGTCGACAGAGAGCACTGCAACGCCTCCTATTTATAATAAACCGTTACTTAATTTGAGTGTCCTATCTATATATCAGGTCGGCAAGGCGGAATGAAAAGCCCTGCAATAGGAAAACCAATGATGAAGTGCAGAATAAGGCGCAATATAAATGGGGACTGGAAAAGCGCTCTTGAAATCGGGTAAAGTACGCCCCATATTACGATCATCGGGGACGACTTGGTTTCGACGCCGGTTACAAACCCTGAGGTGCATGTCGAGTGGACAGTAACACTCGTACTCCAATTACTGTAAAAAATAGTCGCAAACGACGAAACTTACGCTCTAGCAGCCTAAGGGCTCTAGCACTCATGCCAAGGTGCTTGTACCGCGGTTTTTATGAGTGTCACCCATAACAAGCTAGCCTGTGCAGCTGCTCCAGTTGTACTCGCGAAACTTCAGGAGATCGCCTTTTACACCCTGCCCTTCGGGTCGTAACAGGTTAACTGAATAGAGGGTCCTAAGCATGTAGAGCCAATGGCAGAGGACTGGCGGACGCGGGTTCAATTCCCGCCGTCTCCACCAAATTTGAAAGGCCAACCTTCTCGGGTTGGCCTTTTTTATTGCCTGCTCCTACGTGCTGTCGCGGGTTCCTGCGGGTTCTCGCGGACTTGGCGAGTCACACTAAAGCCGTGTATTTGCCCCTGTTTCGCTCTCTCCCTCCAGTTTTTCTCTCCCCCTCGCTCTCCGTGAACCTTGAAGTCCGCGACTTTCTAAAATCACTTTTCCTTTGTAAACAGCTAGTTACATAGCGGACTAATCGAGCGGTTTGATAGCAGATTCGGTGGGGGAAAATGCACGAGGTAGAGGAGATTAACTTTAAAGCTTACATCGCTATTATTCTTCGATTTAGCTATCTCTCTGTTATGGAATTGCTCATGAAGCATCCAGGCAAGTGCGTATCATTGATGGGCAGGATCACATGTGTTGGCCAAGCCTATCGGCGGCGGATAACCTGAACCTGACCACTGCCGCCGACCTCAACCAGGTGGTCGCGCGAGACCGTAAAGCGTCGATCTAAGGCGACAACCAAGCCACCGTGGGCGGCTCGCGTTCAGCAACGATCAGCGGTAACGACACGCAAACCTGCGCCAAAAAAATCATAAACGTTCAGGGAAGCCATACCGACATCGCCAGCGCGGCCAGGAAGATCCAAGCGCAAGTTATACAGCTAAAAGCCAGCACTGCCGTGTCCATCCAAGCGCCGACTATCGTTATGGGCGGCGGAGGTGTAGACGTATTACAGGTGATTGCGGATCTGATCGGAATAGTTCAAGAGTTGGCAGCCACTACAGCGAGGAATACCCATAGCGACGGGGGAAGCGGGACGCCATCAAGCAGTGGGAGCCATAGCAGCCAAGCGAACCGCGCGGACGCTTTGAAAGGCCAGATTACACGGATAATGCCTTAGGCTAAAAAATTAGCCAATCACCCCAGAGCGGGAATTGGTGTGTGCTTTCTTTTTAGACTGAGTTTAATAGTAAAAGACTGCTTCCGACCCGAAGTGGACATTACTCTTGTTGATATTATTGGTTTAACTCTCTTATAGGCTTCTCATGACCTAAGCAGCGGCGCTGCGTTACGCAGGACGATACAGCCTATGCTTTAGTAAAACTCATTTTTTGAATAGCCATGCTCAATTGTGAACGACTTGGCATATGCCATCATTAGTGCCTCGACTTCTTCATAGGTTTTGCCATGACGGGTAGATGGGCTATAGATGCCGCCAGCAGTATTCCATAAGTGACTAATATCCCATGAGTATTCCCCGATCTCTGAGATAGGCTCAAGATCTCTGGTAATTCTTGCTTTAACTGATTCACCTAAGCCTTCTACGTTAAAGACAAACTCTTTTACTACTTCTCGTGATGAACTAACCATGCTTTCTCCTTAATTGCATATAACGTTGCGTTATGCTTCATTTTACGGGTGTGGCGGAACCACGAAAGGGGACGTACTTCAACGCCTTGTTATGTTTTGCCTTACTTCGAAGATTTTTTCCAAAATAAAACCCCAGTATAGCAGTTAACGCTGTAGACAATATTTACGGAATTCCCTATCAGGCGCAGATACTACTAAATAAACAGTTGTTAGCGTGACAATAAGCCCGATGATCCCTGCCACACCACCTAAGTCTTCTAAAGCCGCAGCGACACCTACCTTTTTTGACTTTCTTGCTATTAACTCATTTAGCAATGCTTGGTTTTCACAAACAGTTATTTCACCTTTTTCAACATATACGAAACAATGGTTACCGAATTTATTATTTCCAAAACTTATTAAATATACCACTCCTTTTAAAAATTCTTAATGAATATTCGCTATCCGGATATTTTCTAATTCAGACGATCGCTGTTTTACTGCTTCGATAATTTTATCTTGGTCTCGCATACACCACTTTAGAAACATAACAACATATAGCAGTTTCACACGTAGTGCTTCCAGGTCAGATGAGCCTTTACTGCCGCTAATTTTATATGCCGATCAAAGTGAGTAAATACCTACAGCGAACGCTACTCCTGCAATTATTACTTTAGTAGTTATTGCCGCTGAAATATTTGGAGTGACGCCGGCAGATATAGCCTTGCTCACATACCAATCAGGGTTTACCACGAGCACAAGAATCATAATTACACTATGAGCTGCCACAATGAATGCAATGATGCTTATTATAGACATATACCCCTCCTGCTGCCTCATGACAGCAGCTCAATCTGACCTTTAATGTAATTGGCGTCAGCCATAGAGAACCCGATACTTACTAGGCTCCCAAAGATCATTCCTAGAAATTGATTCTTTTTATACCAGCCCATATCCTGCTCTCGGATCACAGAAGCTGCCATTTGTATGAGCTCATTCATGCTTGTAGGAGCGCCCTCTTTGCGCATGCCAGCGAGAATAACTTCCTTTTCCTCGCTTTCGGCCTGCTGGAGCATCTGAATCTGCATCGCAACTGCAGCAATGCCCTGAGACATCGTTAACAACGTGCCTTTAGATGGTCCGCCGAAGAATCCCATATCCACTCCTTTGCGCGTACAGAGGCGCGATCTTGCGAGCGTACTACCGCCGCTTTCGGCGACGAACTGGTAAGCCTAGTTATGGGGCTACTGAACTACACAGTTACCATAGTATTGCGACGGGAGAAGTTTGCCAAACATGACGGAGTTCCGTGAATGAACTGCCATTAATTCGGGTGTTATGGTCGTAACCATAATATTTCCTGACGCTGTAATTTCTATAAATGACCTGCCGTCACCACGAAAGATGTGTGCAACCTCATTGGTTCCATTGTTGCCAATGACGTAGGACTTCTCTGCCTTCTCATCTAAAAGGTAAGTTAGCAAGAGCTCACCGTCATGCTTCCCTTCATCATCGCTAAACGAGCCAAAAGTACATGTGTAAGTTTTGGTCGCTAGCACATTCATGCTCGTCAACAGCAGCACGACCGAGATAAATACTTTCATTTAATTCTCCGATTGGGAGGTCACATAACTTCGCCAGCAGGCACCGAAAAACTAGAGCGAAGCGGCAGTTCTCTTGATCCCGCTGGCTTTTCATGTACAACCATACCTAAATTAGGCCAGAGGTTTGAATCCCCAGCTCACTCAATAAATTACTAATTATTGCCAAGTCTGTGCTAGCTACCGCTGCTTTATAATAATTTTTTGATTCTAGGGAGCGCTGCAACACCGACTGTACATCTGTGATAACACTTTTTAACGCGTCACCATCAGATAATGAAAAATCTAAATCCAATGATGAAAGATAGACAAGACCAGCCTCTTGATGCACAAGCGAGGGCGGTCGCTGCATATCAAAAAATGGCGATTTTTCACAAATTTCATTCCACTTCGCGTTTGCAAAATACTTATCCCAATCTAAATTTTTATTAGTCATTAAATATTCTCCTGATAAGGTTAATAACGCCTCAATCAGTTTGCGTGTTATCAGTCGTATGCATTGATTTGTTAGTGTTCTCTGTCTGATCTACGTTATTCTTTTTAATAGTTGGATTTTTTAACCCTTCAGCTTGGAGGGCATTATTTAACCTCATAATTTCAATACCTTGCTCCATCAATTTTTTAATGGCAGAGTTTTCTGTATCGATTGTTCCCTCAAGTGCCAGAGTTAAGCCAACTATCTCTTGGAAATCGTCTCTTGCTCTTAATAGAACCCTACCGAACTCCCATTCTTTATCAGTTTCCAATTTTGGCAATGTGTTAATCTGATTTTGCCAAGACATTTGCTTTTGAAGCGCAGCATTATTTATTCCAGCGAGGATATACTGAATTTCATTTTTTCGTTTTTTACTCTCTCTTAGTATCGCAAACTGATAAATGGCTATAGCTGTACCAATCACACCAACAGATAAAGATATTATTTCACTTAAATTCATGCTCAACTTACCTTATGAACACTAACACTTATATAACGCGCATGTGCATATATCTTGCCCACTTGGTCCCGCTATTTAATTAGGGCGGTACACAGCCTATTGAACTCCTAAACTTTTCTTATAGAACAAGATGACAAACCGTGCCAGTGATATTGGAAAAACGAACACGATTCTTGATGAGTCGGCAGTGTGCTGTAATTAAATCCAGTATTTCTCCTCGCGTTGAAAGTGATGAAAGGAAAGTTTGATCAGGGAGTCGTTAAGCAGGAATACCCTGGGTCAGAGTAAAAGCTCTTAATGTCCTCTTCTGGCTGAAAGCGGCCTATTGCTACTTGATATTGACTAAAAAAGTAGCGCTTCTCCCTGACGTCTGCTTTCGAGTATGCACTGTGTCCCTCTCTAACTGTACAAGCCCCAAACTCTCATCCGCCCAAAAACCATGCTGTCGTCTCACTACAGTCCATAAGCTGTTGTGGAACGGAAACTCACTCCTCCCCACGCCTGCGGGCTTTGCAAAAAACTTTGTTCAGAGAAAGTCGGAATACGGGGAAGCCTTTTTGCTGGAAGGGCTGACGCCTCAGTGCTGAAATTCTTCTATAGAAAATTTTTGAGGCGTATTGAATTGTAAGTGAGAAGAAAAGTCGCCTCTCGTCGGGGGAGTTCCACTGTCTACATGCCCTAATCTCTAGACGACACGTTTCAATCCACGCCCTCACGCGGAGGGTGGTTCTCCTACTATAGCTCGCTGTTTTCAACAATGTTAATTACGCTTTGTCGTACCGAGTGGCTCGGTTTTTCGACGGTGTTGTCCTGAAAAGTTCTTCTATTCAATAACTTGGGTTCTATCCTGCTTTAATAACGAGCCCCGAAGAAAGTGTATATGCGCACACACGGTTTTTCGTACGTGAGATAGCTTGCCTTTCCGGGACTTTTACACTGGAACCAGTGGGCTGGAGGAACTATCTTCAAATTGTTGGAATGGAAAAACGCGCATACGCGATATACACATGTTATATCGCTGGGAGGAGAAGTGTGAACGCTATTCAAGAAATTGCTAATGATTTCTCTTCAGGGAACGTAAGATTTCATAAGAGGGAGGAGTCTGACCTTTTTCGAGATGCATTGCAGGCTTGCGCCGAGAGGTGCTTTTCAACTTCTGCAAACCTTTGTGCGTCGTTGTACGAAAAGATTTTCACTACGCGCTTGGTCAACGAAACCGCAAATCCATCAGGGTTCTCCCCTTCAAAAGACAACCTTGATGAGCAGCTTACGAAGCTTCTCAATAGAGAAATAGAAGTGATCGAGACTCAGAAACTTTCGTTCCGGCAGATAACTAAAGAACTCGTTGATGCAGGCGTTTTGACCGCCGCTGAAAAGGCCGATTACGACACGTTCTATACAACCGTTCGGAATCCAGTCGCTCATGGGCTTACAATTAGGCTCTTTGAGCGGGTTCTCGGTCGCGTTCCAGCTCATACTTTCGAAATCGACTCAAACTATGAACGAATCTTCGAAAAGACGGCGGAAGAATTGATCCAAAAGATTTACGAGATAATGACCATTAAAGTGTTGCGAAAGCAGTGAATGCGCGACATAACCAAGCCAGGCACGGCGACCCTTTCCCGCTGCGGCCTTGCCTCTACCACTAGAAAGCCGCGCGTGCTGATCGGCGTTAAATTCAAGGAGGGATTATGAAGCTTCAAGGTAAATCAATGAGGTCAGTCACTAAATTAGTGGCCGCTGCTCAAGGATGCGAAGAGATAAAGATCGTACATAAAATATCCGCAGAAACTTCTGAAACTCTAGAAGCAATCGGGTTCGCAGCAGACCCTGAGGTAGGCGACTATCTAATACCTCAGCCAGTGGGCAAAGTCACGGCAAAGAATGCGCACGGCAAAGAGATTATTCGTAAAGACCTCCCAATGGAGCCAGAACCTAGGTCCTACCATCGTACGTGGAAAGATTGGCATGGACAGGAACATTCAGGTATTCAAACTAGGTATATAGATATGTACCCAAGAGAGTTCAAACCAGCGGAAGAAGAAACACTCCACGTTATCCAAATAAATGATAATAAATACGTTTCCACCGACATTTTGGTACTAGATTCAGAAAACGAATCTCGAAATATTCATCTTTCAAATTTAATGCTTGAGTGTTTTGGTGGCTTTGAAATTGTAGATGCAAAAAATGGAAGTGTTATAGGTTCCAAAGTAAAGCAATTACATTGGGATATTTTGCCGCCAGGTGAGTACCCATGGTCTAGGGCAAAGCCTCTCGTTGGAGAGGTCACAAAAAGACTCAAAGAGTCTGAGAAAGAAGTTGTTGAATCAAGAATGCAGAGTATTACGCGGTATAACCCGGATTTTCTTGCTACTGGTCGTGCAGGGTTTAGCGGCTATTTTGTATATGGTTTTTCCACCAAAGGTATATATATTTTAGAAAGTGTCCACCTCGATAACGCTACTTATGTTTTTGGAGATGACTGGGAAAGGCTTTCTAAGCTAACAAAGAACCAAATTATAAACGGCAACCTAGAGCACAAAAGAATCATCCATGACCAAAAGTGGGATAGAGAAATCCGAAGATTGTTGGCTAGTTGAATTTAACAGTGCATTACAGCGGACAAGCTGCTGAATGCGGCGCTAAAGCTACTCAGGATTGAGCACATATGATTTCAGCGATTGCTAAAGCATTTGGTTTTCTGCTAATGAGTTTAGCATTTGCTCAATGGATTACCTTCGACTATCCAGATGTAAATCCATTCTTGTCGTGGGCGATTTTTGCTCCGGGAATGCTTTCTCAGTTTGTGAGTGGGATTGTGGTTTGTGTGATTGGGGCGTCAGGCTGAGGATTTTTTTAGATTGGGCAGTCAAGCTCTTCCAATCCAGATCGCATGAAAGGTACTTAGTGAAAATGAGCTTTAACAAATCGTGGCAGCAAGAGCGCTGCGCGCCGGGGTAGTTTACGCGTTGCCTGCACTCCGCGTTAGGATTGGTGGCTGTCCAAGGAGATCATTATGAAACTATTTATTAAAGCCCTAGCTCTTCTTGTCATTTCGGTGGCTCTTCCTGTTCAAGGCAGCGATCTCCAAAGATGTAAAGTTCAGAACCAATATAGCTTTTCAGCCTGTGAAAGGCTTGCTTTAAGTGGTAACCCTGAGGGGCAATTTGGTTTGGGTATGCTTCTTCTGGAAGGCACGGGAGTAAAAAAGGATTACAGAAGATCTTTTGAGTTGATGCATCAGGCGTCTATGCAAGGACATGCAGCTGCCCAGTTTCAGGTTGGGCAAGCATACATTAATGGGCAGGGTGTAGAACGAAACTTTGAAGAAGCTTACGCATGGTTTTTGGTGTCAAAAGAGAACGGTAATCCTATAGCCTCTCAAGGTATTCAGTTTATGGAATCTAAAAATCTTATAGAAAAATCAAGAATGGATTCCATAACCCAAAGGGCAAATGATATATACGCTAGCACATTGAATAAAAAAGGTTTCGAATATGATGATGCTGAGAGCTCTCAATATGTGAGCGGCATAGCTGAGTATTGCGATATGGTTATGCCTACAGTCGATAGTGTAATAACGTATAAAAAGTATGGTAAGCCCCAGTCTGAAGCAAGGCAGCTAATGATAGGGATGACTGATAAAAGAGCAATAAAAATGATGAACGGTGTTATTAATTGGGTTTGGAGCACCGATGTTTCAGTTCACGAAATGAGTCGTTATTTTAAAAGTAAGTGCTTGAGGAAAAGTAAAGAAGTTAGCTTCATATTCCCATGAAATTCCTAACAATTACATTAGATTCATTTCGGCCCAAAGGACCTCCACCGAGCTGTACCTTGTAAATAATTCTGTGTATCTGCCTGGTTATTAAAGATACTCCGTTAAGCGATCTTCGAACTCGATCATAAATCGGTTCAGCGCTGACTGAATCCCCCCGGGTTTATCGGAGGCTAACCTTCTTGAGAGAATTAGTCTATGAACAAACGACTCGGAGACCCTGTAAATAATTCTGTGTATCTGCCTGGTTATTAAAGATACTCCGTTAAGCGATCTTCGAACTCGATCATAAATCGGTTCAGCGCTGACTTCCAATTCCTGATCGGCATCGTCCATTTCTTCGACGCATCCATGATCGCCAGATACACCACCTTTCTCGCGGAATCATCCGTGGGGAACAGCTTCCGTTTCTTGATCACTTTCCTAATGACGCTGTTAAGGGACTCAATGGCATTGGTCGTGTAGATGGCCCTGCGAATGTCTTCCGGGTAGCGGAACAGAGTGTTGAGATTCTCCCAGTGAAGCCGCCAGGATCGGCTGATCTGGGGATATTTCTCATCCCATCGTTCGGCAAATTTGTCCAGCTCTGAGAGGGCTTCCTCTTCGGTGGCCGATTGGTAGATCCGCTTCAGATCTGTTGTGACCGGCTTATAGTCTTTCCATGGCACATACTTCACCGCATTGCGCACCATGTGCACGATACAGAGCTGTATCCGGGTTTGGGGATACACGGTATTGATCGCTTCGGGGAAACCCTTCAGACCATCCACACAGGCGATCAGAATGTCCTTCACGCCCCGGTTCTGTAACTCGGTCAGCACATTAAGCCAGAACTTCGCCCCTTCGGTTTCAGAGATCCACATCCCTAACAGTTCTTTGTGACCTTCCAGATTCACTCCCAAGGCAAGATAGATCGCCTTGTTGATCACCTGCTTATCCTGGCGGATCTTCACCACAATACAGTCCAGGTATACGATGGGATAAACCGCATCCAGAGGACGAGACTGCCATTCCACCACCCGCTCAATCACGGCATCCGTGACTTTGGAGATTAAGGTGGGAGAGACATCCGCGCCATACATTTCCTTAAAGGTGGCCACGATCTCTCGGGTGCTCATGCCTTTGGCGTAGAGGCTGAGAATCTTGTCGTCCATGGTGGTGAAGCGGGTCTGCTGCTTCTTGACCAGTAGAGGCTCAAAGCTGCCCTGACGATCTCTGGGAGTATTAACTTCAAACTGACCGTCCTCGGTACGGAGGGTCTTGCTGGAATAGCCGTTACGGCTATTGTCTGAATTTGAAGATTGATGTTTCTCGTATCCCAGATGCACATCCAGCTCTGCATTGAGCGCGGCTTCCACGGTCGCCTTGGTGAGCATCTGACGGAACTCGTTGAGATCCTTTTCTGTTTTCAGAGATTTGGCTGCCTCACGGGCAAATGCTTCTAATTCTTTCTGGTTCATTGTCTACCTATCCTTAACCCCGCTATAGGGTACTAGTGATAGGCAGATACACAAATTAAATTACAGTCTCGACTCGGATATTCCCCCCGAAGCGCTGTGCGCCTGGTATTGACCAGAACATCTCGTCCTGGTTCTGCACGATGATTACACAATTAGCCACTGAGCTCGCAGAGTGCAGTAGCTAATGGTTAGTAACTACACACCAAATAAAGTGCATTCGATACAGTATTTAGGCAGGTAATCCGGCTCAACCGTCATGCCACTTCCTGTACCGTGAATGGAGAACAGAGTAATCAATCTATGAATTACTATATGTAATCAATAACACCTCCTCGCACCAACTCTACATCTGGCCAGTTCAGATCAGCGTCTACAGGGCTATTAAGCCATTCTTCGTCCAAGCTTTCAGATTGGTTCAACCAGCCTAGCTCCATTAAGTCTATGCCAAGTATTTGCTCTACAGCCCAACCGGCTATGCGGGCATGCTCCAAATTTTCCATTTGTTGAAGCACCCAGGGCAATAGGTCTCTGCGCTTGGCTGCCCCCACGGCAATTAGGCATGAGCGTATTGGCTCCGGCTTTGATTGCAGCACTCGCATTAAATGATCTGCAGAGTCCGCATCTAGATTCCGAAAAACGATTTTTAGCAGCCTTTCCCTGTAGGGGCCTGGCTCATAGACAAACTGCCCAAGAGGAAGTGATGCAGCTGGTACGCCTAGCTTAACCAAACGCTCCAGGACGATTGCTTTTTCGCCCATTTCCATTTGGTCGAGCATAGTGACCAATGTTGGTGTGGCGTCTGCACTGCAGTATTCACACAGTCCGCGAACAGCAACTTCGTTATTCTGTTTTTGGGCGGCTTTGATCAGCTCATTCCAGGAAAGGCTTGGTTGTATATCCATAGCCATAAGCGCGCAGTATCCAAGAGCTGCATGGGCAGGTTTACCCGAGGTCACCATACGAGAGCATAACTGCTTAACCTCTGGCGAGGGAGACCATGTCAAAGCATCTAATAACGCATGCCAGAAGATGTACGACTCTATGCCGGCATCGACTATTTGTTTAAATCGGTTAAAGTCGAAAGGCTCCAGAGAGAGCATGCATCCCACGAAATACTCACCACCATGGGAGCTATCCAGTAGGCCCTCAAGCTCTTCCCAGGCATACTCACGCAGCAACCTAACCCCTTTTATATTAGGCTTCAGCCGCTGTTTAAGCTGGGCAATGTAGTACTCGTCTGGCGTTGATTCTTGCCGTTGTGCCCACCAGCTATCCCAGAGCGCTGCTGCGTCCTCGATAAAGAATTGGAGCACTTCTGGGTTATAGGAGAGCTGCTCAGACATCTTATAGCACCGTGTTCTTTTTGTTATGAAACACCGGATCAGCGAGTCTGCAGACGTTTTTTCCTTCAAACTTCACATCAAAAGAATACATCATGAACTCCGCTGTATTCTTAATGGTTCCGGACTTGATGCCACCACCAGCAGTGCCTGGTTCGTCTCCTGTGGACGTACAATACTGCGCCGTTTTGATCGTCGCCATTTGCCCGTCGGTTTTGATGGTTTTTGTTCCTTTTACCAGATCCGAAGACATTGCAAGGTTCGGATATGGTATTGGCACAGGGCCTCCTGGAGTGGGAGTCTTGCAAACATCTGGAAACGCAATGCTCTTACCCCCACTGCCTTTGTGGGAGATTCCACGGGTATTGGCGAAAACGGTGACTGCCATAAAACTCTCCTGTTTTCCTGAATATTGTCGGAACGCTTATGTGGCGACGTTGCCAAGCTTATAAAAAGCCAAATCGGTAAAACCCTTGGCTTGTAGTTGTTGTTTCACACTTTCATGCGCGATCAGCATGTTGGTGGATTCCGCCAGGCGAAAAAAGTTGTGTCCCTTGGTTTTTCCCGGGTCAATAACCAAGCGGTCAAAGTCCACGTCGTACAAAGCCAAATTGGTAGAACCATGCGCCGTACCAATAGATCTTTTCATATCTGCGGCAGAGACCAAGCTAACAACATTCACCACTTTGTAGTGTGTATAGACTTGGCCGCTGTCGGGGTCAGTTAGCTCAAGATCGTAAACATCAAGGCTATCAACCCCACACTCTCGCAGCGCGCTAATCAGCTCATCACTGAAAATCGGAGCTGCTGCTCGAAAAAAAGAAGGCATATGATGCGAATCATCTTCTGAGTGTGGGTTGTATGGCCTGAGCGTAAACTTCAATGGATTAGGGGGAGGCACAGTGAGCGCCATCCCTATCCTCCAGTAGAACCAGTCTACTTCAGGAATGTCTCCTCGCCTCTTCTGTATCCATCTACCGATGCAATCACGATCGAATGCGTAATACATTTGCTAATTCCAATAAGCCCGCATCCTATAGCGCAACCTTACTAGGTTCGTAGAACGCCAGATCGGTAAACCCCTTAGCCAGCAAGTGCTGCTTCACCTTTTCGTGAATAATGAGTGCATTGGTAGACTCAGCTAGCCGGAAAAAATAGTGCCCACCAGCTTTTGCTGGATCGATAACTAAGCTATCGAAATCTACATCATAAAGAGGTGGACTGCCGGAGTCGTGAATTGTTGCATCTGACTTTTGCATATCGGCTGCGGCAATTAGCCCTATGATATTGACTACTTTATAATTGGTGTACGTTTGCCCATTATCTGGATCAAATAGGTCTAAATTATATGTGTCCAGATTATCCACACCACACTCTTCCAGGGCAGCTATTAATTCGTCACTAAATATAGGCGCAGCCGCTCTAAAATAAGAAGGCATGTAAGGAGAGTGGTCCCACGCATTGGGATTTAGCCGCTTTAAAGTAAATTTCAACGGATTAGGGGGGGGGGACGGTAATACCGCCCCTATTCTCCAGTAGTACCAGTCTATGTCGAGAATGTCACCGTCTGGCTCTTCTAAGCGTCTACCAATGCAGTCGCGGTCAAATACAAAATACACTGCCATCTCCTTGATTAATCGTGATGTTCTTTCTCATTCATATACATTATGGAAAAACGAGAGGTAAAAATATTTCTACGCCAGTTTCGAGTAGGGAAAACAAGTAGTCGATTCATTCTTCTTGATACCGTATTTAAACGGTTTACCAATGCAAAAATCTGAGTTTTTTCCGGCTCTTTGTGTTTTTGCTCTGGGCACCAAATAGTCTCTTGGGCGCGAAGCTTATCGGCAATTTTATCCAAAACACCCTTAACGAAATCACTATAATCCTCATGAGCATCGTGAAACTGGCAACGCCAAGCTTCCATTGCTGAAAAAGCAAAATCTTTTGGCTCGATACCTGTATCTCGTTGAAAACTTGCCCCTTCTGTTCCCCATGGCCTAACTCCGTAATTTCCTGGCGACCATACTCCGTTTGGTAAAGAGTTGATGTTATAACCGATATTTCCTTCCGCTTTTCCGTCAATATGGAGGTATCTCATTAAGCTTCTGCTTTTTTTTAATGATGCATTGCCGGGTATGAGATGATGGGCTGCGACAGCGGCATCTAGAGTGTGTCCATTAAGAGTCACTTTACGTGCATTAGGCTTACCTCCTAATGCCTTTCCTAATTTCCCTGCATCATTTTTAAATTTGTATTCACCAAGTGAGCCTTCCATAGCCTCTTTGTCTTCATCAATATCGTCGGTCAGTACATTCTCTTCAGTAGTTAACTGGGGCTCTTGCCGGCAGAAATAGCAAGACTCATCATGATTTTCGGATGCAATTTCCGGTTCGGTAATAGGCTCACCAAGTTCCATAGACTTTTACCTCTACATGCTTCTACGTTAAGAAACTGATTTTGGGATTGAGAGCGCAACTGCTCCCCGGGTTTCATAGTCAGAAGCGCTCCATGTCAACACAGGGCCTTCGACATCGCCTTGCTCTAACATGTATGCGCTAAGCGCCACAAGGACGGGCGCCGTAGCAGCTCCAATATCTCCGTAACAGTCTGCTGGGTGCATGATGCTTGCGCTGTCATCGAGCCTGTCTCCAAGCCTGCTCACTGCAACGCCCCATTCTTTTGTCGGCGAATGCTCACCATTGAGACCACAAATAATCTGCTGAACAGGACTGTTTAATTGGTCACAGGCAGCAAGCATTGCAGCAGTTAAACCGTCTCCCCGACAAACCTGGTCACTGTAATAGTGTGCTTCTTCTTGGCTGACGCCTGGCGGATCTAATATTACCTTAGAGTTTTCATCAGCGGCGCTTAGCAATAGGCAGCCGGCGCCCTCTCCAGGTAAAAATCCATCCCCGACATGTGACAGTAGCAAGCGGCCTTCGCTTTCCCATGTTCCTAGCGTTTTTAAACATCGGCAGCTATCTACGCCAGCAACGAGTGCTGTTTTAACGACACCCTCACTAACTAAACGATATGCGTCCGCGAGTGCTGAATATCCACCTGCGCGGCCCTGGTGATAAACACGACTGTGTAACCAGTCTATGGAAAGGCCTGTCAGTCGGTTTATCTCTTGAAGTGTCTGCGGCGCTACCGTTTTACGTAAGCTCAGTTTCTCAGGCAGATTGATAAAGCATGGAGTGGGACTTGTAACTTTCTCACTGATCTTGAGTTGCTCTAATGCCACAGCCAGTAGTTGCAGCATTCTCCGGTAGCGATAGCTCGTTTGGTTAGTTACGCCATCTTGTAGCTCAGGTAAGCATTCGTCTGGCAGTATAGACATCCGGTATGGCTCACCAGTTGAGGCGATATAATCGTAAGTTTTTAGGGTACTAATTCCTGCCTGTACCGCCGCCGACATAACAGGGACATCCAAAGCAAGTGAAGACACCACACCGGATGAAAGTATTGCCACTTTATTCATAAAAAATGCTTCGCTTTCAATGATGCTATATGGACGGTCACTTTGATTACCTGCCTAGCCTCAATATTACTGACTTAACCGACAACACTTTTCGTTCGCAGGGGAAAACGCCGCGCATCACTATTTGCTGACGGTTAAACTCAGGCTCAAGAATTAGGGTCTCATTTCTCAGCTCAACTACATGCCTTGCGCCCGCAAACTCAATCATTGCAGTAACTGCGCAATGTGGAACGTTAGAGTGGATAGTGGGACGTTCTGGATGAACATGTTTAAGATGTATAGCTTCACCGCCATGATAGAACTGATCATGACGATATAGCGATTGCGGTCCACTGACGAAAAAGCGAGAGTCAAAGTCCTCGGGTAGAAAAGGTGCTCGTGTTTGGCTCCAGTTCTCATCATAAGTTCCCGCGAGTTTTACTCTCGGCTCCCAGGTTGGTGATATTGCTGCGACACCAACTGGTTCTGGCGTATCTATTAAAGATTTAATCAACGAATGAGGAGCCTCAATATTTGGCAAAGGCTGCCCAATCATTTCCTTATCTGTGCGTTTACCTCGAAACCCTTTTCCTAACGGATTACCGAGATGAAACACGATGGTGTTCTGTCCTGGACCGCTATTTTGCGATAAGCGGTGGCTACCTCCGAATGCATTTTCGTAGGTTAAAGGCATGGCTTCGAAATGTGCTGGCGAGCTGGGGCCGCTTTCCGTCCAAACTCGATCTCCGAATATTGTTAAATGCTGCTGCATTTCGCCGACCTCTACGCATACTTGCAGTTGCGTAGTGGGTCTATTCTGAGGCGACCATGCTGAGCCGATAAGTATGCAATTCATTCCCGGCTGAGGTAGATGGTTATCGGCTGGATACTTGAGACTAGAAGTCTCGGGCTCATCCCAAAACTCGTTTTGAACTATGATGGAAGCCTGCTTCTCATGAAAGCGCGGATGCTCATCCAAAGTAAAAGATGCTTTTGCCACGAGCAGAATTATATCGCGTCCTGTCTCGTCCCTGGCCACATCCAACTGAGCCTTCATGGGCGTTTGATTGAATAGTCGGAGCATGGTCCTAAACCGCCTTATCCTGGTACACAACAATGAGAATTAGTTGAGCTGAATGCTTCCCCCGCGAATACGGTGAGCTCCTCTAGCTCGACTTAATACTTGCTCCCCTTGCAACAGTATTTTTCCATCAGCAGTTAACGTGATCCTCGCTTTGCCGCAACGTATGGTGATCGATTTGTCAGCTTGGATATCCAGGTTTTTGTCGTTAACGCGAACCTTGGTCGGGGAAGGAGAAGTAATGTCTATTTCTGGTGACGACGTTTGAGTGTAGGCAATGGCGTTATCCAGTTGACTAAACAGGAAGCCGATAATAATGGGTTGGCTGTTGGCATTTTGGGCGAAAGATAAGGCTATCTGGCGACCTCTATCTTGCTCACTCACGGGAATGGTTGCTAACGCAGGCTGAGGTGACTGTTTGGTTTCTTCATTCCATGCAACCAAAGGCATTCCGTGACTGTCGATTGCGACAACCCAGCCAATTAATAAGCCGTTAGTTTGTGTGCCTTGTTTATCAGATGCAGTAGCAGGTTCAGATGTGGTTAGAGCGTTCATGCCTGATGACTTCCTTTGCATTACTGAAAAATGCCTTCCCGTTCTGTAGGGACTACTTTGCAGTGTACTCGTAACAGAGCGCTTCTATATGCCTCATTGCTCCATTTCCCTGCACACAATGATTGTGTAGTCTGCCTTCATTTTTGTTACAATAAATTACAATGCAAGTAAATTTTACTAGCTTAGCAATTATGGGGGTATAGTCTAATTCGATTAGACCTCCAGAACTAGCCGGTACTACTAGCTTGACAGCATGCTTAGCAATCAAGCAGCATTGTCACTTGTTTTATCTTGTATTTCAAGGATGGTTGATTCACATGGATTCGCGTAGTAAGAAGTCCCTTCATACATTCGCTCAAGAAGCGACCCAACAAAGCCTCTCTGGATACTTACCTAACGCTGCAAGCAGGGCTGATTTTGAAACGCCATTGCTAAGTGGCAATAGCTCTCATAAAGAATATAAAGCATATCGTGGATTGAGCTTAAAAGAGATCACACGTCTAATGAGCCAATCGTCAATGGAGTATCAGCTAAAGAGGATGAAGTCCCGGGGCTGGTGACTTTTGCCTATTGGAAAGGTTAGCGAGTGAAACGACGGGACTTGTCTATTCCCGTCGTCATAGGATTTTTACATTGCTGGCTCTGGCAGCTTCCGTGGCCTTTTCCCGAAAATACCCTGCGCCGCCATACTTACAACTTGGTCCCCTCCCACCACAAAGTGGTCGACCAGTGGAATTTCAACGAGCATAAGCGCCTGTAGCAAACGGTAGGTAATGAGCTGGTCGTTAACGCTAGGTTTGGGATCGCCTGAGGGATGGTTATGGGCGACGATAACTTTCGCAGCGTTATGCCGTAAGGCCGCTTTCACCACTTCGCGAGGATAAATATGGGCCTCGTCGATCGCGCCACGGAATAGCACTTCGTAGGCGATCAATCGATTCTGAGTATCCAGGAAAAGTCCCACGAACGTTTCGCGTGGCTCTGGAGCCAGATGCATCATCAGATACTCTTTCACTTTGCCTGGGTCATCCATGTTGCAGGAATGACGTTTAAATCGTTGCGCCAGAGCACGCTTGGCGGCCTTTAAAACGATGTCCGAATCCAAGGGCACGGATAGGGTAAATTCCCCGGTGCGCCTGTTCAAATGAAGCGTGGCCGTAGTAGACTCGACGTCAGCCATGATCAACTCCTTGAAAGTTGGTTTTGGTTAGTCGGCGTTGGGTGCTACCAACACTCAGCGCCGGCGATTAGAGGTCGCCTATGAACGCTCAATCATCGATGGATTGCAACTGAATCAGTGCGTTATTAGAAAGGTGAGCGCTCACTTTGATCTCCTGTCGTACAGCAATTCTTCGACATACTTGTTTGAACTCTTTCTCTCTGCTCTTTCCATAACAGCGGTGGATCAACCGCCAGATCAAATAGCGTGATGTGGTTGGGCAGTGCGTCGTCCAGGATGGCCTCCACGATATCTGGCGGTAACAATGTCAGATTGAGGATGCGGCTGACGTAACTGTTATCCACGCCATTCTTGGCGGCGATGTCACG
This sequence comes from Hahella sp. HNIBRBA332, assembly GCF_030719035.1. Lineage (NCBI taxonomy): Bacteria > Pseudomonadati > Pseudomonadota > Gammaproteobacteria > Oceanospirillales > Hahellaceae > Hahella > Hahella aquimaris. The sequence continues at coordinate 6,262 of NZ_CP132203.1, read as the reverse complement.
TAGAGTTTCCGCTTCTCCTGAGGCTAAGAACGCCGACCATCGATGCGCCCTGGCGAGCGCCACCTGCAGCGGCGTGATCGCCTTATCCCAAGGCCTTGGATCTTTCCTCTCCTCAGGAAGCGTCACCAGCTTGCGCCCACTGCGCCGCTTGAAACGGATCGGGGTGGTTAGCGTCACGGCACCATGACTATCCGTGATCAGAGTGGTTTTCCCCGTGCTCTGAATGCGCGTTCCACTCATGCGACAGCTCCCTCATGAGATGAATTGATGGCGGGCTGTAACTCCAGCGCCATTCGCTCAATGCCATTCATGCGCAGCCGCACCTCCAGGTCATTGGGCGAAACCACTACTTTTTCCACCAGCAGTCTGACAATGCGTGACTGCTCCACCGGAAACAACTGGTCCCAGATCTCATCCAGCCGTGACATCGCGACGGCGACCTTCGCCTCGTCGAGTTCAGGATCAATCCCTGCAGCGACTGGAGCCATCTCTCGTAATAACGTGGGCGAGCGCAGTATTCCTCGTAACTGTTCCAGTACCGCCGCCTCAAGCTCCGCCGCGGGAAGGCGCGGCAGGCCGGACGCGCCGGCGCCTTCTTTTGCGTCCCGTTGAGGTATGTAATAGCGGTAACGTTTGCCGTTTTTCTTGGTGGTGTGCCAGGGCGACAGCGCCCGACCGTCATAACCAAATACGATGCCTTTCAGCAGATAAGATACCTTTGCGCGGGTGTTGGCGGCGCGCACACGACCGTTTTTCGATAGAATCGCTTGGACCTGTTCCCACAGCTCCTGGCCGATAATGGGAGGGTGTTCCGCTTGATGCCATTGATCCTTGTGACGCAGCTCACCCAAGTAGGTGCGATTGTTCAGCAGCTTATAGATCAAGCTCTTGTCGATGGGCTTGCCTTTACGAAACCGGCCATCCTGCGTGGTCCAGGACTTGGAAGTGGCGCCATCCAAACGCAACTCTTTCACCAGCGTCGTGCTGGAACCCAGTTCGGCAAATCGTCGAAAGATATGATGGACCAGCTTGGCTTCGCGCTCATTAGGGACCAGACGCCTGTCTTTGACGTCATAACCCAGCGGAGGAATACCGCCCATCCACATTCCTTTTCGCTTACTTGCAGCAATTTTGTCGCGAATACGTTCACCCGTTACCTCACGCTCAAATTGGGCGAAGGAAAGTAAGATATTCAGCATCAGACGCCCCATGGACGTGGTCGTATTGAACTGCTGCGTGACGGAAACAAAGGAGGCGTTATGGCGATCAAAGACTTCCACCATCCGGGAAAAATCTGTCAGGCTGCGTGTTAGTCGATCAAGCTTGTACAGAACAATCACATCGATTTTTCCCGCCTCAATATCCCTAAGCAGTCGCGTTAACGCTGGGCGATCCATGTTGCCGCCGGAATAAGCGGGATCGTCATAATCATCCTCTACAGAAATCCACCCCTCCGCTCGTTGGCTAGCGATATAGGCGTGACCAGCCTCGCGCTGGGCGTCGATCGAGTTGTACTCCTGGTCAAGGCCCTCCTCATGGGATTTACGCGTGTAGACCGCGCAACGCAGCCGACGTTTCACGACGTCGTTCATCGTTCACCTCCCTTGCGCGCGCCTTTGGGTTTCGAGGCTGACTTCAGCCCAAAAAACGCCGGGCCAGACCAACGCGTACCCGTGATTTCGCGAGCGATCATGGACAAGGATGGATACAGGCGGCCCTGATAGTCATATTGCCCATCAGCGAGCACCGTCACATGGTGCTCAACTTCGTGATATTCACGTGTCAGCACCGTGCCAGCTGGCGGCCGGTTTTCGCGGACAGGCTTGTTCGGGTCGGTGGCCTCCACCAACTCAGCGATGCGGCGTTGGTTGCTCTCCAATAGCTCTGGATTTGTCTTGCGAAACTCTTCCTCCTGCAACCGATAGGCAATGCGGCGCTCTAAGTAAGTGCGCACGTGCGTCGGGGCGTCGGTCTCGAACAGCTTGCGCCAGAGCCCCCGGAGTTGGGGCATGGGTAGCGTGGGCAAAGCAGCCACTCGGGCTGCGATGGAAGGCGTGGATATCAATTCTGTTTGGCTCATTCGACCTCTGTTCTCTCAGTTTTTAACGGAGTTGGATGAACGCTCTGTCGCCCCTGGAAGGCAAGTCCCACCTTGCTCTCTTTTTGAAAATTCTTCTCTCGAAGGCGGACAAGCCCATGAGCAAGGATAAGAGCGACCTCCTGTCTACGCTGTTCTGCACTCATGTGCTCCGGAGGGATGGCTCTGCAAGGGCTGTACGAGGAATGGCTTGATGACATTGCTAGGCGGTCCTGACTGTCAAACTGCTTGATGAGTGCGTCATTATCGGACCAAGCCGCCCATCCGGCCATGAGGGAGTTTCAGGCCGCTGCAGGTCACTGCGGACAGTTGATTAAACGACGGGAATATTTAATGTGGAGCGACCGCCGCCCAGCTACTAGGCGTCGGCGCCTTTGAAGAGAATACGCAAATTATTTACGGCGGAGGCTATAAGGAGTAATCAGGTCAGAGGCTTTCACCCAAGCACTCTGGAGCTTATATCGCGCAAGGAAAGATACTCCACAAATTCCCCATCCGCTGAGACGGGAATGATTTTAACAGCACAGGTCTTGTTGCCTTTTTCACTTGTCCCTCGCTCAAACTCCAACTGGCACCCACTTTTTGCAATGGTTGTCATCTCAGTGTTCGTCGGGCGTGTTCCCCCGGAAAATCGCACATGCGATACATGAAAAAATAGGTCGCTGGCTTTTCCAGATTCATCCTTAACGGTCAAGAAACCAAAGCCCTTATCCTCTCTCCAGGAGCCAGCCTTAATAGGGCGATCTCACGCACTGGTTTTGAAGGCTTTTCTTTCTTTTCCGTCTTGGTTGGCTGTTTGAGAGCGGCCTGATTTCTTTTCAGAAAACCATTGATCTTGTGGCCATGCTCGCCATCTGGACGGTAAAAGGCATCCACGCCTTGACTCAGTTCAGTAGAAATATTGTCGAAAGCGAACGCCTCCACCTTTTTCCCCTTGTGCTGCAACGCAGATACGACGCGGCAAAAATCACCATCCCCACTTCCAAGTAGCACATAGTCAAGGTTATCAGTCTGGAGCAAAGCATCCACAGCCAACTCCAGATCTACATTGCCTTTTGCGTAGACGGTCCCGTCTTCTTGTTGATACTTTTTCAAAGGCTTTTCAAACACTCGGAAACCTGCATTGCGAATATCACTGCGGTGTTTTCGTTGTTCTTGCCGATATTTGGCGTCTTTATACTCCCTGTCTTCATCAACCGCCATATATGTGTTAGCGCGAATGACAATCATCCCGAGATCTTCCACAAACTTGATGATGGCGCTGTAGTCCAGCCCCTCACGATCCTGCCCGTAGATCAAATTGTCATTGTCGATGAATATCCCGGCCTTGAGCCCATCATATTTCATGTATCGCTTTCACTCCGAATCACTTACAGAGAGCCATCCCCCTAAAAAGGGGCGAGGCTTTTCCTCATAATGTTATACGCGTAGGCGCACGGACCCAATTCGCACAGCTATTTATTTAAACCAGGAGGCGATCAGCCCCCAGAGATATTGTAGCGTGGAATAGTGAGCCCGAGTTGGGCGGGGGCGGCGAGACTCATTCGTGGAGGACAGCCTGCTTAAGACTGTACTCGCCCGGTGTTATCTTCCGTCCAGACGTCAATAATTCTACGGAACTTCCTTTTGTCCGCTTCCGGCAAGGAGCGGAATTTGCGAAAGAAGGCGGCGTCAAGGACGTCCTGGTCGGGAGTGGCGTCGGACTTGTCCAGCAGGAAGTCTGGCGTGACGTGTAGGGCCGTGGCGATTTTTTCCACTTTGTCCGCCGAGGGTTTGATGGACTCCTGATGTTCCAGATTCCACAAATAGCTTTTACTGGACTGGGTCAGCTCGGCGAGCTTTTCCAGACTGAGTTTGTGTTGGATGCGTAGCGCGCGCACTTTGGCGCCAAGGGGAGTTGGCACGTTAGGCTCCTTTCTTGTATTTATTGACCGATGTTCAGCAAATAGTAGCATGATACTGAACGAGTACGCACTACTTGACAGAGGTTTCAAGGACGAGAATAATCCTTTTGGCCTACCAAGCGCGCCGTTCCACACTTAACAGGGAGGAAATTAGGCGCCACGAGGACGCATGCCGCGAAGCTCACTCTCCAGACTTCCACCACTCGGCGTTCCAAGTTTGATCGTTAACATTACCAGTGAAGGTTGCAGTCCATGCCTATCATTCGCCAATTCGTCCGCCATACGTCGGTCGATATTCTACGAGAGTATTTCCATCAAAAACTGGCGCTCGCCGCCACAATGAATGGGGAGAACAACACCCCTGAGACCGTGCACGAGCTCATATCCTGGGCGGAGCGTCTTCCTCCAAACCATCAGATTCGGCTGAGGGTGGACGCCGAACGGGTGCAACAGATGTCTGACGACATCGGTCAGGCGGCGCTGCTTGACGCCGTCGGCGACGCCGCATGGTTCAAAGCGATGGCGTCGTCCTGGGATCGCAGTTTGTGGACCTTTCTGCATGAACCTGAGAAGTTCCGCCAGGCGGAAGACATCCGTTACGCCGACCACTATCGTCATGGCCGCAACTGGAGCGGCTATCAAGTCGAGGCCGCGTTGGTGCTGCACGTCGACCCCGTGTCTTTGGACGACTTCAAGGCCCGGATCAAAGCGCTTTTCGGGTTGGGCGAGAAGGTCAAGGTGGAGCTGTTTGATCGCACCATGCCCGACGAAGAAGGCCAGGACATTGAAGTCGTACAGGTGATGGTATACCAGGAGGGCTTGCCGGACGCCTATCTCGAGTTCGAGGAAGAGGACAGTATCGTCTCCCGCATCAGGCGACCAGTGTCCGAGCACGCCATCATCTACTCGCCCACGACAGGGAGCATTGAGGTGGTCGCCGCCAAGCGCGAGCGGCGGGACGCCATTGTCCTGGCGTTCAGTGAGCACCTGTTGAAGCGGACGGCTGGGGCGGCCAAAGCGCCGTTGCGGCGATATCGTCTGGAGCCATTGGTGGAGAACGCCCCACTAGATTGGGATTTGGAAGATGGAATCGAGTCGGTTGAGATTGTCATGCTTAAGCTGACGGACATCGACCAGCAGGGACGCGTGACGCTGGAGAAGTCGGCGAAGGGCGACCTTGTGCTCCATGAGTATTGTCACGGACACTTTGACGAATACAACCCCGTCACGTCCACCGCGTTTATTCCTGTCCAGGCGACGCTCAGCATTCGCTTCCAGCCGGAACAAGGCTCCCGGCGCGGCAAGGTTCTCCCGGTGAAAATATCCCTGCCGAACGGATGCGACCTGCGCAGCCGCACCGAGCATGAGCGCTTGATTGGCGAGAAGTATCTGAGACGTTGGGGTCTGCTAGAAGAGGTGGCCGAGTGACCCGAGGCAGTCTCGGCGCGAAAGCCCTAACGGTGCTATTAAGGGTGATGAATACGCCAAGAATGGAAGTGGCGGCGGACTTCCTGGCTTCCTCAGGAGTGCTTGACGAGGTGCTGGCGGCTGGTTTGGCGTTGCCCTGCGGCACCGCCCGAATGTCCCTCTGGGTGGACGACAGGGAGCGGGAACTGATGCGAAACCCTGACGGACCCGGGTATCGATATTTCTCGGAGGCCGCAGGCTGGGTGGCGGCGTCGGCGAGAGAGGTGGGGCGATATCGGACCGAGGCGACGCGCGTGTTGGCGTTGGTTCGCGGTTGGCTGGATATCCCCAGTCAGCCACCTCTGGCGCCCTTGCGCGCCGATGCGATCTGGGACTTGGGCGACATGTGGGTCGGCAAGCGTCGCCTTGCCGTATTGTTCATGCGTCGGGCGCACTTGTCGGCCTCTGTGGCCCAACTGCGCGACGCGCTTTCCCTCTTTCCGCGTCGCCGCTCCGCTGTGGTTTTGACGGATGTGACGATGAACGCCTTTGGGCCATCGCTGCCGGGCGAGCCGCTGTGCGTGGCGCTGGCTTCACTGGTTTCGACGGGGCGGCCGGTCGTCACGGATATCGACAAACGACTTATCGCGGAGTTGCTGGGCGCGGCTCCGCCGCAAACTGGGCGCAAAACACCGGTGTATTGCTCTGACGACGGCGGGGAGCTCCGTGTCAACGGCGAGGATTTCGTCTTCACCGGCGTGACGCAACAACGAATCGTGCGACGGTTGTACGAAGCCTGGGAGGCAGGACGCCCCCGTTTGAGGACTGCGGCGGTGCTCGAGGAGGCCGAGTC